>OW818675.1:0-110000 GCA_942493095.1 Candidatus Electronema halotolerans
CCTCTTTGCCCTGCTTTTCGGCGCAGCGGCAGAATGGCTGTTCTGGGACGAGTTCAGCACCCGCTTCAATTTCATTGCCGTGGATTACTTGGTCTATACGGACGAGGTGATCGGCAATATCTGGGAATCCTATCCCATGCCTGCCATTTTGGCCGGGCTGCTGGCACTGTCAGCCCTGCTCCTCTTCCTGCTCTGGCAGACTGGTCTGCCAAAACTCTGGCTGGCTGGCGAGCATGAGTCCTTCCGGGGCCGTCTGCGCAACGGAGCTGTCTGGCTGACTGCTGTCCTCGTGCTCGGCCTGACCGTCAGCTTGAATTGGCTGCCATCCTTTGCCAACAACTACAACCGCGAGCTGGCCCAGAACGGAGTTTGGTCCCTGTTTGCCGCCTTCCAAGCCAACCAGCTTGACTATGCCACCTTCTACACCTGCCTGCCGCACAAGCAGGCTCTGTCGCATCTCCAGAAAGAGCTGGTTGAGGACGGCTCAGTCCTGCTCAGACCGAATAAGAGCGACTCGCTGCGCTATGTCCGCAATGAAGGGCCGGAGCAACATCCCAACATCATTCAGATCACCGTGGAAAGCCTGAGCGCGGACTTTCTCGGCGCGTGGAATCCTGCCTCTGACCTGACCCCGAATCTGGACGCGCTGGCCAAAAAGAGTCTGATCTTCACCCAGTTCTATGCCACCGGCACCCGCACCGTGCGGGGCATGGAGGCGCTGACCCTGTCCCTGCCGCCCACGCCGGGCCGCTCAGTCCTGAAAAGGCCGCACAATGAGAACATGTTCACCTTTGGTTCTGTGCTGCGCAGCAGAGGCTATGACACCGCCTTTCTTTACGGAGGCTTTGGCTATTTTGACAATATGAACTACTTCTTCGGCAATAACGGCTACCGGATTGTTGACCGGGCCGCTGTCACGTCTGAAGATGTCACCTTTGCCAATATCTGGGGGGCCTGCGATCAGGATTTGTACCGCTGGACCATGCGGGAGGCGGACAAAGAGGCGGCGGCTGGCAAGCCCTTTCACTTCTTCCTCATGACCACTTCCAATCACCGGCCTTTCACCTTCCCGGACGGTCAGATTGATCTGCCGTCCAAAACAGCAGGCCGCCAAGGCGGGGTCAAATATACAGATTACGCCATCGGCGAGTTCATCCGCAAGGCCTCGGCCAAGCCGTGGTTCAAGAACACCATCTTTGTGGTCGTGGCTGACCACTGCGCCTCAAGCGCGGGCAAGACCGAGCTGCCTGTGGCCAAATATCATATTCCCCTGCTGATCTATGCGCCGGGCGGCCAGATTGCCCCGGGCCGGAACCGCACCCTGATGAGCCAGATGGACTATGCTCCGACTCTGCTCGGCCTGCTCGGCTGGAGCTATCCCAGCCGTTTCTTTGGCCACGATGTCCGCCGGATGCAATCTGCTGATGAGGCTCATGCCCTGATCGGCACCTATCAGAAACTCGGTCATCTGGAGGACGGCGAGCTGACCGTGCTTGCGCCCCGGCATATACAGTCTTTTTATACTGTTGATCTGGCCAGCGCAACCATGACTCCGCTCAAGAACGTGCCGCCGGAAGAGGAGAATGAGGCGATCAGCTATTATCAGATGGCGGAGAGCATGTTCAATCAGCGCAGCTACAACGCGCTCAATGCGGCTGAGTTTGAACAGTGGGCCGAAAAGGGGGAGATGGTGACCTCTGCGAGAGTCTCCTGCCGTTTTTAACGGCTCTGCATCAATCAAACAACATCAGGAGGAAGAATCATGAACTGGCATGTTGCTGTCAACGGACAGACGCTTGGTCCTTTTCCGCAAAAGCAAATCGTGGCCGGGCTGCAGTCTGGTCAGTACAATCAAGCAACTATGGTCTGGCGGGAAGGCTTCAGCGACTGGCTGCCTGTGGCCCAAGTGCCGGAGCTGACCAATCCGAACGCAGCGGCGACAGCCCAGTCTGCGCCGCCACCTGCCATGTCTGGCTCCAGTGCGGATGAGATTGACTACGAAATTTTCGGTCATGAGATGCAGTTTGTCGAGATCGAGCTGGACCCGGAGGAAAGCGTGGTGGCCGAGGCGGGTGCTATGATGTACATGAGCGACAACATCCAGATGCAGACCATTTTCGGCGACGGCTCGGCCTCCTCGCAGTCAGGCGGTTTTTTTGACAAGATGCTCGGCGCGGGCAAGCGGCTGATCACTGGCGAGAGCCTGTTCATGACCATGTTCACCTTCACCGGCTACGGCAAGGGCCGGGTCGCCTTTGCCGCCCCCTATCCAGGCAAGATCATTCCCCTTGATCTGCGCCGCTACAACGGGCGGATCATCTGTCAGAAAGATGCTTTTCTCTGCGCGGCCAAAGGTGTGGCTGTGGGCGTGGCCTTTCAAAAGCGGATCGGCACGGCCCTGTTCGGCGGCGAAGGCTTCATCATGCAGCGGCTGGACGGCGACGGCCTCTGCTTTGTTCATGCGGGTGGCACCATTGTCGAAAAACAGCTTGAAGCAGGCCAGAGCCTGCGGGTTGACACTGGCTGCCTTGTCGCCCTGACCCAGACCGTTCAGTATGACATTGAATTTGTCGGCGGGGTCAAGTCAGCCATCTTTGGCGGCGAAGGCTTCTTCTTTGCCAGCCTGCGCGGGCCAGGCCATGTCTGGCTCCAGTCCCTGCCCTTCTCGCGTCTGGCCGGACGCATCTTTGCCGCTGCACCCCAAGCTGGCGGCAAAAGCGTTGGCCAGGGTTCTGTGATCGGCAACCTTTCCACGCTCTTTGAACGATAGCCCGGATGTCCTTCCAACTGCGGAGCAGCATCACTGCCGCCTATCTGTTCTGCCTCTACGCCAGTCTTGGCATTGCCCGGCCTGCGGCGGAATATCTGCGCGCCAGGAACCTGCTCCGACTGACCGTGCTGGCTCTGTTCACGCTTGCCCTGCCAGCCGTGCTGCGCTGGCGGGCTGCCGCCGCAGGCCGGACCAAGATGCTCCAGCGGCTGACCTTGGCTGCCTTGCTCCTGACAGCAGCGTTTGTTCTTGCCAAGACCCCGGAGGAGCGGCTTCATTTTCTCACCTACAGTCTCCTCGGCTGGCTGCTCGCCTGGAGTCTGGAAGAAAAAAAAGTCAGTCCGCTCCTGCCGCTGCTCTTGGTCTGGCTGGCCGGAACCGGTGACGAGCTGATTCAGGGCTGGCTGCCTGACCGCGTTTTTGATCTCCGCGACATTTTGTTCAACGGGCTGGCCGGAACAGTGGGAACAGCCCTGTTCGCCACAGGCTCATGAGAGAAATTTCAGGGACTGAAGTCTGTTTTTTCGCAGCAAAAATTCCCCGGCCTTTCCTTTGATAATCCTGTCGTCCCGTGGTACAATAACCTTTCAAACAGCGGTGAAACAGCTGTCCGCTGTGCAGGAAAATTTCAATCACGATCAGGAGCTGCCGCCTCAGTGCGGCTTGGACATGAACAACACCCCGCCTGTTTCCCGCAGAATACGGGTCGGCTGCCGGATCCGGCTCGAAGCGTATCAGTCATGGGAAGAAAGTTTCCATGTCTTTGATGAGGAATCTGCTTTAGCCGTGGAAATGGCCTTGGCTGCCGGACGGCCTCTGCTGGTGCGGGGCGAGCCGGGCAGCGGCAAGACCCAGCTGGCTCGTGCCGCCGCGCAGGAGCTGAACCGTCATTTCATGGCCCAGATCATCAACGGCTCTTCTGAGGGACAGGACTTGCTCTGGACCTACGATCCAGTGGCCCGGCTTCATGATGCCCAGACCTTGGCGGCAGAGGCGGCAGTTAAGGCGGTTCAGCAGGATTTGTCTGCGGATGAAGAAGCGCAGGAGGCGGAAGGGCAGGACCAGTCTCAAGCCTCATCGGCAAGATCGGGCAGAAAAAAGACAGCCCGCTACCGCAGAAAAAAATCAGCCAAGCAGCAGCGCGGAGACCGTGAGCAGCTGTTCAAACTGCTCCGCAGCGGCACGGCGACTGGGTCAAATCGGAACTGTCCGCTGGAGCGAAGCTGCGGCGGCAGTCTTGATCCGGGCAGCTATGTCAGCCCCGGCATACTCTGGTGGGCTTTGGACTGCGTCTCAGCCCGGCGGCAGCATGAGCAGTGCCGCTGCCCCGGTTATCAGCCTGCCTTTGGCTGCTGTCCAGCCGGAGACATGGCGGCAGCGGAACTCTTGGCCGCAGCCCGGCGCGGCTTTGTTCTCCTGCTCGATGAAATCGACAAGGCCGAAGCCTCCCTGCCCAATGCCCTGCTGGAGGTGCTGGGCAATGGCAGCTTTCAGGTGCCGCTGCTCAACCATCTGGTCACTGTGCCGCCGGGCCGGGAAAAGCCCTTGGTGATCATCACCACCAACGAGGAGCGGGAGCTGCCGCCCGCCTTTGTCCGCCGCTGCTTGGTTCTCAATCTTCGCTTTGATGATGAGCGGCATCTGCGCAACTGGTGGAACAAGCAGGCATATCAGAACCCGAATGCGTACAGGGCGGATCAGTTTCAGCCGGACCGCGCCTTGATCGGCTGGCTGGCCGAGCGGGGTGAAGTGCATTTTGAGGGCTTTTTTACTGCCAAGGTCAGGGAGCGGGCTGCCGAGCTGCTGGTCAGGGACCGCCGGGAGGCCAAGCAGCTTGGCATGGTCAGACCGGGACAGGCCGAATATCTTGATCTGCTCCGCGCCCTGCGCGAGATGACCGCCCCAGAGGACAGCAGCCAGCAGCTTGCCCTGCTGGAGCGGATCAGTCCTTATGCCTTGGTCAAGCATCCGCTGGAATGAGCCGCACACAGCTTGTCAGCCAGGCTGATCTGCTCCGCCTGTTGGCCAGACAGCCTGCTGCGCCGCTGACCGAGGCGGCCCGGCTGGTCGGATATCAGCCCCTATTGCCCACGCTTCTGCCAAAAGAAGAGGCTGCTTATGAAACTGCTCCTGCCACAGCCCAAGAACAGCAAGGTCTTGTTGAGCCGGTTTTCTGGCATTTAGCCCGGCGCGAGCCGCTGCACATTCGTCCCAGTCTCAAGCCTGCTGCTGGAGCGCAGAATCTGCCTGCGAAACTGCGGCATGTCCAGCCCTTGCGGGCGCAGGAGCTGCAATTCTCCGTTCCTGACCTGCTGGCGGAACAAGCTAGGCTGACTCTGCGGAAGCGGCAAAGCAAACAGAGAGCACTTGCCCAAGCAGTGCGCAGCGCGGCCCGGCTGCGGCCTTTGCCGTCACAACCGATTCAGCAAAGCGTCAAATATCAGCGGCTGGAGCGTCTGCCGCCGCCGGTGCGTGCGCTGGAGCTGCTCCGCCAAGGCGGGTTGCTGGAGCGCAGTCAGTGCGACTGGCTGGAGCGGTTCTTTCTCCGTCTGGCCCGGACGTGGCTTGACCGGCCCAAGAACGCGGAACTTCTCGATTATATCAACGAACTGCTGGAGCTGCTGCCAGACAGCCTGCGCCGCCAGCAGGACGGCCCGGCCTTTCTCTATGGCATTGCTCATCGGGACGAGCTGCGGGCTGGAGCGACCATTCCGCAGCCATATCTGGCCGAGGCCATAGCAAGCATGATTCAGCAGCCGCTGCCTGCGTCAGAATGGCTGTTGGTGCAGAAGGGCGAGGAGCTGTTTCTGCTCAACAGCCCTGACAACGGCATCTGTTTGCTGCACGGCAGCCGGATCGGGGCTTTGCAGCTTGAGGCGGACCTGCTTCTCCTGCACCAAGGCGGGCAGACTGAGACTGCGCCGGTGCAGGAGGCAAAACCGATTTGCATTCTCAAGCGGGCCGAAACGGTCTGTCTGCAAAGCCAGAGCGAACAGCTCGTTATTCAGCCCTGCGCCAAACCGGCTTGGGCCGCCCTGATCGGCAGGAACAGCCGCGATCTCTTCGCCGAAGTGCTGTGGCTGGGCCGGAGCTGCCGCCTGCACTGGCAGATTCCTGCTGCAAACAGCCAAGGCCGCTGGCAGAGCTATGGCAGACCAGTGGATATGGACAGTTTCGGCCTTACGGCCTGCATCAGCTTTCAGGGCAAGGTGATGCAGCGGTTCCGCTGGCTGGAGCCGGGCCAGTTTTTCATGGGATCGCCAGAGGATGAGCCGGAACGGGAAATTTGGGGCAAGGAGACCCGGCATGAAGTGCATCTGAGCAAGGGCTTTTGGCTGGCAGACACGCCAGTCACGCAGGAGCTGTGGCAGTTTGTCATGCAGAACAATCCCTCGAAATTTCGCGGCAAAGATCATCCGGTTGACAGCGTGAGCTGGGAGGAGGTGCAGATTTTTCTCCAGCGGCTCAACGCCCTGCTGCCGGGCCTCAATGCCCGCCTGCCCTTTGAGGCGGAATGGGAATATGCCTGCCGGGCCGGGACCAGCACCGCCTTTGCCTTTGGCAGCCGGATCACGCCGGAGCAGGTCAACTATAACGGCCAGTTTCCGTGCAGTTGCGCGACAAAAGGGCTGTTCCGCCGCCGCACCGTGCCAGTGCGGAGTCTGCCAGCCAATGGCTGGGGTTTATACGAAATGCACGGCAATCTTTGGGAGTGGTGTCAGGACTGGTGGCTGGAGGATTTGGGGCCGGAACCTGCGCTTGATCCGCACGGGCCGGAACAGGGCGAATTTCGGGTTGTGCGGGGAGGCTCTTGGTTTCTTGGCGGCAAGGGGGTGCGCTCCGCAGTCCGGGGCAAGTTCGGGCCAGCAGATTTCGGCAGCGACCGGGTCGGCTTCCGCATTGCCTGCGCTCAGGAATCCGGCAGCAGAGAAGAACCGATTCCTGCGGCAAAAACAGACAGTAAACCAAAAAAGACAGGCGGCAGTCTGCTCAAGCGACTGCTGCGGTGGCGGCAATGATGTTTCAGGATGTGCCTGCCCCATTTCCGCCGCCGTGGGCTTCCAGCTGGGGCGAGGATGCCTTGGGCCTCTGGCTGACCCTCAGCCAGCATGGCATCCGCCAGCTCTTCCGCTGGATCAGGCCCTGCAATTTTCTGATGGGCGCGCCGGACGAGGAGACTGCCGGACTGCATCTGCCGGGTCGGGAGACGCTGCATGAGGTGCGTCTGAGCAAAGGCTTCTGGCTGGCCGAGACAACCGTCACACAGGAACTCTGGCAGGCGGTCATGCACAGCAATCCCAGCGGCTTCAGCAGGCCGCAGCAGCCAGTAGAGCGGGTGAGCTGGGAGGATGCGCAGCTCTTTTTTCAACGGTTAAATGCCATGCTGCCAAAATTGCAAGCCCGCCTGCCCTTTGAGGCGGAATGGGAATGCGCCTGCCGGGCTGGAAGCAGGACAGCTTTCTCCTTTGGCGAACAAATCAGGCCGGAGCAGGTCAATTTCAACACCTCCCTTGACGGCTGGGAGGAGCTGTACCGGCGCAGGACCGTGCCGGTGCGCAGTCTGCCTGCCAATGCTTGGGGTTTATACGAAATGCACGGCAATGTCTGGGAGTGGTGCCAAGACTGGTGGCAGGAGAATTTGGGCGCAGCAGCTGCTGCGAAGCCGCAGGGGCCGGAGCAATGTGACCTGCGGCCCGTGCGCGGCGGCTCCTGGGTCTGCGATGCCGCCTCTGTCCGCTCCGCCAGCCGCGACCGCTATCCTGCTGATTACCGGGGTGCCAGCATCGGTTTCAGGATTGCGGTGTGACGGCCCTGTTCACTGATTCAGCAGCAAATGGAGCGTGGCTTGCAAGGCCGGGTGAAATGAGGACGGCTGCGCAAAGTACGGCTGTAGAAAAGCCATTGCCGCTTGGTCCGGCCCTTGATCAGGCTGGCCTAAATTTGTCGGCTCAAGGGTGAATTGATAATCATCATCCCACCACGGGCCGCCAGCCCACCACGTCCAGCCAAGCCATACATCAGAATTTTCTTTGATATAGGTGAGCATGTTGTAAATGACCTCATCACCAATTTGGTCTTCTGCTGTGCCAATTGTGGAATTAGCCACGGCAAATTCAGCAAGAAAACCTTTGAAGTTGTGTTCTTTCAGCCAGTTGGTGAATTCCTCAAACTTCCATGTAATATAGGGATCATTGTTGCAAATTTCAGATGACTGGCCGGAGCTGTCACAATCCATATACTGGTGAACTTCAAAGGCAAAATTGTTTTCCGAATCAACAATATTGAGCATGGCCTCAGAATTGGCACCATCATACCATGTTGCTGTCCATGACCAAGCCCCGGTCCACCCGTTGCCGGGCACTAATATCAGATTTTTTGCTCCCGCATCACGAATAGCGGCAATGGCAGCATTTTCAGACGTGACCAATTGTGCTGTGGGCATGCTATTTGGTTCATTCATCAAACCAAAGATGACTTGGTTATTTTCTTTATAGTGACTGGCAAGTTTACTCCAGAAATCAGCAAACGCGGAATCTGGCACTTCATCGGTTCCGACCAGTCGCTTTTGGACATCATTTGAATCAGGATAGTATCGTTGATAATTATGAGGGTCAAGAATCACATAAGCACCCTTTTCTGTCGCATAGTCAACAAAGGCATCCATCCGTGCCAGTTCGTCTGCATCCAATGCAGCATTCTGAGATTGTTGCAGCCGTTCCCAGCGAAAGGGCAGCCGAAAGGTGTTCATGCCTTTGCCGAGATAGTAATCAATCTCGGCAGAGTTTGGATATATGTAATCGGTGCCGTAGGTGCCGGGGAGATTGGAAGGGGTAGAGTCGGCACCGGATAAATTGATGCCGGTATATTTAATTTTTGCCTGCAAAATTGCTGGAAAAAACAGTAAGGCTGTGATCGTAAGCAATAAAAACAATATCTGATGGAAGCTGCTTTTCTTCACTGAATTCTCCTTGTGTAAATGCGGATTCAAGTTGCAAGAGCAACGTTTGCTGATTTAAAAAGAACGAATTACAGCAGGATGATAACCCGATTTTTGCAAAATAGCAAGAGGAGCGCAGAAAATCAACTTACCGAAACAAAACGTGACCAGATAGATGTACGCCTTGAGGCAGGCAGGATTGAAGCTGTCACGAAAATTTCCTGGCTTCATCACACCCAAAAAGCTATTCTTGAGAGTGAGTTAATCCGCAATCTCTGACCGCAACTGAACCACCATGCAAACGCAACACATTGCCGTTGTCGGCACCGGCTACTGGGGCAAGAATCTTGTCCGCAACTTTCATAATCTTGGTGCCCTGCGCACGGTCTGCGACATCAGCGAGGAAACAGTGCGCCGCTTCATCGAGCAATACCCCGGCACCTTGGGTCTTCATGCCTACAGCGAGGTGCTGGCTGACGAGGCGGTGCAAGGGGTGGTCTTGGCCACGCCTGCAATTGCTCATGCCGGGCAGGCAAAAGAAGCCCTGCTGGCAGGCAAGGATGTTTATGTTGAAAAGCCTCTCTGCCTGAGCGAGGAGGAAGGCGCGGAGCTTATTGAACTGGCGGAACAGAAAGGCCGCATTCTGATGGTCGGCCATCTGCTTTGGTATCACGCGGCAGTGCTGCGGCTCAAGGCTTTGATAGAAGCAGGCGCGCTGGGCCGCATCCAATACATCTACTCCAACCGCCTCAACCTCGGCAAACTGCGGCGGGAGGAGAACGTCCTCTGGTCTTTTGCCCCGCACGACATTTCCGTCATTCTCGGCCTGCTCGGCGAGATGCCGGAGTTCATCCAAGCCCAAGGCGGCAACTACCTGCACCGCAAAATCGCTGACAGCACGGTCAGTCTGCTCAATTTTGCCAGCGGGGTGCGGGCGCATATCTTTGTTTCCTGGCTGCATCCGTTCAAGGAGCAGAAATTAGTGGTGGTCGGCGACCGGAAAATGGCTGTCTTTGACGACACCGCGCCGTGGCCGCAGAAGCTGGCCCTGTATCCGCATTCGGTGGAGTGGTCAGGCAACGTGCCAATGGCGCACAAGGCTGAGGTGGAATACGTTGCTTTGGAGGAAAGCGAGCCGCTCCGGGCTGAGTGCCAAGCCTTCTTGGCGGCGATTGCCAGCCGCCAGCCGCCTTATACGGATGGGCGGGAAGGACTGAATGTGCTTAAAGTGCTGAACCGCTGCCAGCAGGCTTTGGAGAGCGGGGCAGCCGTGCCGGTTGAGCCGGGCAAGGAAGAGAAGAAATTTCAAGCCCATCCCAGTGCGGTGATTGACAAGGGCACGGTCATTGGCCAAGGCACGAGAATCTGGCATTTCAGCCACATTCTCTCTGGCTCGGAGATTGGCCCGGAATGCAGCATTGGCCAGAACGCGGTCATCGGTCCCAAAGTGCGGGTGGGCAAGGGCTGCAAAATTCAAAACAATGTCTCGATTTACGAGGGCGTGACCTTGGAGGATCAGGTCTTCTGCGGCCCGTCCATGGTCTTCACCAATGTCTATAACCCGCGCTGCGAATTTCCGCGCAAGAACCAATACCGGCAGACCTTGGTCAAGCGGGGGGCGACGCTGGGGGCCAACTGCACCGTGGTCTGCGGCATCACCATTGGCAGCTACGCCTTTATTGCCGCCGGTGCGGTGGTGAAAGAGGATGTGCCGGACTTTGCCTTGATGGTCGGCTGCCCGGCCCGGCAGATCGGCTGGATGAGCCGCTTTGGCGAGCAGCTCGACCTGCCCCTGAGTGGTGAGGGTGAGACCGTCTGCCCGCACACTGGCGAACGGTATCGGCTGCAAGACGGCAGAGTTGCCATTGCGTAAATGCTGGCTTGCGGTGATGCCCTGTTGAAGCGTTCAACCATGCCATGCTCCGCGTAATCTGAGACCGGGAAATCAACAGCGTTCCAAGACAAAAGCGATCATATATCCTCCCTGACCAGAACCAGCTCGACCCGTGGCAGTCGGTATTCATAGGCCCGCTGCGACTCGCCGGGCTGCCGTGGCAGCGGCTGATTGCCGCCTAATCCCAGCGGACGCACCCGGTTCGGGTCAATATTATGGGTGATTTGAAGATAGCGGCTCACTGCCTCAGCCCGATCCTGCGACAGACGCAAATTCTCATTCGGGTCGCCGCGCAGGCCGGTGTGGCCTTTGATGACAATGCGGAAGTGCGGATAATGACTGAGCCGCTCCATAGCCGCATCAATGGTCTGCTTGCCAAGGATGTCCAAGGTCGAGGTGCCCTGCTGGAAGATGATCGGATCAAGCTTCAGGGTGCCCACTTCCTTGAGCGCAGCCCAGCCCGCGCTGTCCAAGGGAGCAAAGGTGGCTGCCGTGCTCTTGCCGCTCTTGGTGAAGCCGGTGCTGCCCTGAAACAGCTCCTCCAGAAAGCTGCGGTTGGTGAGCCGGTAGGGATTGCCATCAGGGATCGGGCTTGAAGCAAAGTCGCCCGCATTGACGAGAATGTCAGCCGTGGATTCAATCGCGGCAATAATGCCTTCCTCGCCCATGCCGCCTGTGGCAGTCAGGCCGAACCACTGCTCGCAGTTGTCCACGAGCGAGAGCCAGTTCACGCCCTTGAGCATGATGCGGGCCTGCTCCTCATCCAAGCCGGTTTCTTCGGTAAGATGGCGGACCAGCAGGGCTTGATCCTGGCGGTATTTCTTCAGGACCTTGAAATAGGTGTTGAGGAAGAGCTTGACTAACTGGGGATTCTTGTCGGCAAAGTCACGGCGGACAAGGAGGATGTCAACAATCAGCCGCTCCGTGTCCTCTGTGCCGAGCAGCTTGACAATGCCTTTGTTCTGGAGAGCCTGGGTCACATCCGGCTCCCAGAGCACAGCCACATCCGCCTCGCCGGAGAGCAGAACTTTTTTGGCCTGCTCTGAGCCTTTGGTGGCAATGCGCAGCGGGCCGGGCGGCGGATGCAGCTCCGGGACATTGAAGTGGTCAGCAGCAGCCTTGGCCAGATGCTCGCTGGGGCTGGCTGAAGTGAAGGCCACCTTGGCATCGAGCTTGCCCTTGAGCGCGTCAAGATTGGCCACCCGGTCTTTGCGGGCAAGGATGGCATCGCCGCCCTTGGATTCGTCAATGACCGCGACAATCACTGCCGGGTAGCTGAACTGCTTCGCATTGAGCAGGTACGAATCCACAGTGGCCACAGCAAAATCAAACTCGCCCTCGTCCAAGCGTTTCATGCGGCTCTGATAGTCAGCCTTGTCATCCTCATAAGCCAAGAGCCAGCCAGCCCGGTGCAGGGCGGTTTTCATCTCTGGCGAGCGGATGGGAAAATAGCCGATCCAATTATCCACAGCAAGGCGGAGCTTGCCTTGAGTTCCGGCGGCATCGCTGGTCGCCTCCTGCTGGCGGTCAAGCAGCACTGGCAGGAGCAGCCATATCCCGTAGGTGACACCCATGCCGAGCAGGAGCAGGAGCAGGGCGCCGATCAGTCTGTCCTTCATGGCGCAAACGCAGCCGGATCAAAGGTTTCCGCCTCAGCCAAGACATCAGCCAGCCCTTGGCGCAGGGCGGCAGGATTGTCCGCCGCCTTATAGACCGTGCGGCCCGGCATGTTGAGGCTGTGGTTCGTGCCAATGCAGAAGCCGATGGTGTGCAGCTCCACTGGCGTGTTGTTCAGCATCCAGTTGACTTTTGCCGCAGGATCCTGGTTGCCATCGGCCTGCCCGTCCGTGACCACCACCAGCACATAACGGCCATAGCCAAGCTGGCGCGCAGCCTGCTGTTCCAGATGCGCATAACCGGTGCTGATCGCATCTTTAAGCGGGGTGCCGCCGGAAGCAGAGGCGGACTGAACCGTCTCGGCAAACTGCTGCCGGTTGCCCGTGCCCAAGGGCACCAGCTCGTAAATCTTGCTGTTGGTGAAGAGGAGCAGGCCAAGGTTGGCATCTGCCGGAACATTGGCGGCAAACTCTTTGAGCGCATCCTTGGCTGTTTCAAGTTTGCTTTGCCTGCCAGAACACTGGTTGTCCTGCATGGAGCCGCTGCCGTCCAAGACCACATAGTAATTGGCGGCCAGCAGGTTCTTGGCCAAATGCACCTCTCCCTGCGGCGCAGGCGGCCAAGCCTTGCCAGCAGAATTCAGTGCATTTGCTGTCTTAGTCGTAGTTGCAGGCAAACTGCGCTGCTGTTTTTTCGGTGGTGGCGGTGAATCCTTGCAAGCGGTCAATCCGCCGAACAGCAGGACGGCCAGCAAGGTTGCTGCAATGCGTTTCATTCTTCTCTCTCCCTTCACAACGGCGTGAAAACAGAAGTTTCAGCCTCAAGCTGGAGGATGCGGAACTCAACCCGCATGTTGTCGCGCCACTCCTGCTCCGTCTTAGGAGCGCACGGCTCGCTGCCGCAGATGCCGGTCTTGGGCTTGGCAATGCCGTGGCCCACGACGGCGAACTGGCTTTCATCCAAGGTGATGCCCTTGGCCGCAGCAAAGGCGATGATGCTGTCGCGCACGGCATTGGCCCGCGACAGACTGAGATTCTTGGCTGCCTGCTTGATCTGCTTGAGCACCATCTCGGTGGCATTGTTCTTCTTTGCCTTGAGATATCCAAGCGGGTCAGAATGCCCTTCAATGGTGATCACTGCGCCGCCGTAGGTGCTGGCCAGCTCAATCACCTTGCTGAAGGCATCCGCATACAGGTCCGCAGCGAACTGGTTCTGATTGGGCTGGAAAAAGACCTCAAAGGAGAACAGCTCGCCTTGGCTCAGGGTGCCCTGCTGCTGCTTGCGCTGGATCACGCCTGCCACCTTGGCAGTGTCAAACTTGGGCACAGCCACGCCCGCTATATTGCTCAGACCTTGTTTCAGGGTATTGTAATCAAAACTCGCCGCTGCAAACGGAGTCTGCTTGCCGAGCAGGCCGAGCGTGACAAAGGCGCTTTGAATCTGCTTCTGGAGCTTGTCGAAGTTGCGCGGATAGTTCTTGTCAGTGAAGAACTTGACATTGCCGGGAAAGCCGACAAATTCGCAGTCTGCATGGAGCGATTCCGCATCAGCAGTCGCTGCCGGACTGTCGAGCAGTATCTGGGCTGAAGCCTTGATCATGGCGGTGTAGTCCTTCATCCGGCTGCTCTTGTCTTTGAACAAGGCGGTGAGCTGCTCCTCGCCCTGCATCAGGCCGTTGACAAACTGCTCCACCTCGCTGCGATGGGCCTTGAAGTAATCAGAACGCACAGCATAGACATCAGCAATGACCCGGTTGGCGGTTTTGGTGGAAAGCATGATCTCCGCCCCTTTGACCGAGCCTTCCGCGCCTGTGCCGACCGTGCCGCCAGAGGTCAGGGCCAGTCCGTCCGGGATGATCATCATGGCCGCGTCAATGCCCTGATCGCGGAAGGCCTCTGCCGGAGTCTCATCCGTGCCGGTCAAATCCTTGACCCATTTGATGGTCACATCCTTCATGGTCAGCCCGGCATCGGCGAGCACTGTGGCCAGATAATCAGCATGCGGGCCGTAGGCTTGCAGGGCCACGGTCTTGCCTTTCAGGTCCTTGGCCGTCTTGATGCCCGGCTTGACCACCAGACAGTCGCCGCCGTTTGACCACGTGAGCTGATAAATAATCACTGGCGCGGTGCGCGGGTCACGGGCAAGCACCTCGGCGGCCATGCCGACCATGCCGAGCGTGCCGCGCAGATAGGGTGTTTCGCCGCGCAGGTAGGCTTCGACCTGCTTTTTAAAGTCATCCTCGCGCACCAGGTGCAGATTCAGCCCTTTTTTGGCAAAAATGCTGCCCGGCGCAGTCTTGACCGCATTGCCGTTGGCAAGGATGGTGGCTTCGTCGCCGCCCCACGTGATGAGCGGCACTTGCACCGCCGCTCCTGCTTTAACCTCTCCAGCCGGAGCAGTGATGACCTTGGCCAATGGCGGCGATTCAACATACTGCACGGCTTGGGCCGCAGTGCCGCAGAGCGCAAGGCAGATGCAGAGCAACTGCGCAATTTTTTTCATGATAAAATCTCCCTTGAGTTGGATGCAGGTGCATTCCCAGTTTTGGGCAGCTTCGCATGAATGACAGAGTATGTCAAGTTTTTTATAAGAGGAATTGCGAGTTTGGGCAACCGGTTCATGCCCATAGTCCAGAAAGTTCCATGCACATGAACCGGAGCGTTCCATGCACATACACCCGACTCGTCCATGTGCTTAGGCGAGGTTCATCTATGTGCTTATGCGAGACCCATCTATGTACATAGTTCTGATTCCCCCATGCACATAGATGCCGGACGACCATGTGCATGGATGAAAAAGTTCCATGCACGGTGGTCGGTTTTCCCATTGTGCGCATGGAGGGGCGGTTCATGAACCGCCCCTACGCCTCCTTCTTTTCCAGGATGGTGCCGGTGAGAATAGCGTCATCTAAGATCGCTCCCTCTAAATTGGCCCCTTCAAGGTTTGCGTCGCGCAAATTCGCATAAATAAGGACTGCGCCTTTGAGATTCGCTCCTGTAAGGTTGGCATCTTGCAAATTGGCTCCAAAAATATCCGCCTTTTCAAGATGCACGCCTTGCAAGTTTGCTTTTGCAAGAATTGAAAAATGCAACTTTGCGCCTTCAAGACGAGACATGGCAAAATTTGCACCCGCAAAATTCTGCACTGCAAGATGATAGCCGGATAAATCTAAGTATCCCAACCAGCCTGCACGAGCACGCGGTCCACTCACCCGCCTAAACCATTCCCCGAAGGCTTGAGCAGACTCCAGCTCCAGCCTCGAAACCTGCTTAGTCAGCTCCGCGATATGAAAATGCACGGCCAGAAACGTTTCTTCCGCATTCCGGGCCAAGCGCAGGTGCTCCTTAAAGCCTTTGCCCAAGAAGGCATCAGGAAAAGGCAGGCCCTGATTGATGGTGTAACTGAGCAGCCCGCGCACCATGCCCTGCAAATTTTTCAGATCCTCTTTCTGCATCGCCCGGAACTCGTTGCTGATAAAGCGCAGCAGGTCATAATCCATATACGTGATGGCACAAAAGCCGGTCCAGTGCTGCAAAGCCTCCTTGTCTGACCAGCCGTCATCCGGGTCTTCCTGCCGCCGTCTGCGCTGCTTCTCCATCTGCCGCAAAACCCGGACAATGCGCAGGGCTGTCAGGTATTCGCCGAAGCTCTTATGGGTGAACTCAAAGGTCGGGTCGCCGTCCTGGCGGCTGTCGCTCTGCCGGAAATAAAAGGCGGTGAGCAGGCGGGTCACGCCCGCTTTGGCCCCTTCTTGGAATCGCTCCAGATAGCGTTCAATGCCGCCGGACTTGCACTTTGCCCGAATCCCGGCAACCGTGGCCGTGCGTCCGTCACCATGCCAGACCGCCAGCGCGATTTCTTCTAATACCCGGATGAAGTCTTTCTCCTCCAGCCCGCCCGTGCAAGTACTCACCCGTCCGCCGTCTTCGTACTGACGGCAATAGACCGCCCGGATAAGGTCGGCATAGATTTGATTCAGGGTGGTCTCATCGGTAAACTCGATGGTCTTGCGGTCATAGCTTAACGCGACCAAGTAATTCAGGAGCGGCTGGGCCGTGATCTCAGCCAGATGCTGCCGCGCCAGTTCATCAGGCAGGCCCGCATAGCCTTTGCCCGCAGCCGTGCCGTACCGTTGCCACCAGTCCTGCCGCTGATCACGCTCAAGCAGCTTGGCCGGGTCTTCGTATTGCTTCCGCTCCTCTTCCGCAACAAAATAGGGCAGAACGTGAGTTATCTGCTTATGCTTCCGCAGCTTCGTCTCCACCGACTGAACAGCGATAGTCCGCCCGGTGATAATGACCTGCCATTGTTTATCATAGCCGTTGTATTCCCGGATGCTATTCAACACCTCGTCGATAAAGTTATTGGCTACTTCCGAGGCCGCCTTGCCTTGCTGGGCCAGTTCGTCCAAACCGTCAAAGATGAGCAGGAGCCGGTTTTTACCCTTCTTGGCATCAAGCGGATTGCTGGGCAGAAATGGTTTTTTCCTGACATAGCTCTCCATTGCATCGATCAGGTCGCCCGTAGCATCAAAACGATGCAGGGGAATGTACAGGCAGGGAATCTTGCCTTCTGCGGCTGTCTTGGCGGCGAATATCTTGGCAAAGGTCGATTTTCCTGAACCCGGCCCGCCACTGATAAAGCGCACTGCTTGAGCAGCGGTGAAGTTGTTCAGCCAGCTGCGGAACTCGCTTTCCAGATCAACCACAATCCGTTTGGCCCTATCCCGCTGCGGCGCAATCTCCGGGCTGCTGCCCTCGTCCCGCTCCTTTTCCTCGTAATAGGCCCGCAGCGGCACATAGACCTTTTCGACACCGAATGCCTCGGCAAACATCCGGTCGCTGATCTGCCGTTGCAGCCATTGCTTGTAGAGCTGCCAGCTCCGCACTTCTTCTGTGGCACTGGTGAACGGACTGTCGAAATACTGGGTCAGGGCGGCATAGTCATTCGGTGCCTTGCGCCATGTTTCATGCAGGGCAAAGACAAAATAATCCGGCAGACGAGAGGCTATCTGTTCCGCATCAACAGCACTGGCACCCAAGCCTTGCAGCCAAGCAGATAACGGAACTTGCAATTCCTTCAGCAGAGGCAGGTCGCCGGGCCGGTTGAAGAAATCAAGGCTGATTGTTACGTCCGCCTTGCCCATTTCTTCTTCAAAGCGGGCGGAAAGCGTTTCCAGCTCCGCTTCTTCCGGGCGATTGCGGAACAAATCACGGTTGTTCTTCACCAACTCTGCTAAGGCGGCGAACAGTGCGCGGGAAATGAGCTGCCAAGCCAGCTCTTCGGGTTTCTTGCTCACGCCAAGGGCGGCAAGGGCATCCACGGCAGCCGAGCCAACGTCGCTCCAGTCTTGGCACACACCCTCGACAACCATTTTGCCAAGACTGACAAAGAATTTCCTTGGTTCAACCTTGATTGCTTTGTTCCAAGCAGAAACCGGTTTGCTGATGTTCAGCTCATTGGTGGAAGTCATTGTGAAAGAAGAGAAGTTGGAGTTGCGCAGTTGATTATTCGTGCCGCCATGTTACTCTGTTTTTCTCGGGAGGAGGGAGAAAAGGACGGAAGAGCTTTTGAAGAACGACCTTGGTGGTTTCTGTGCGGATTCAGTGACGAGTTGAGTATAATTCCCACGCCCTTGCCTTTGAGCGTGGGAACAGATTCTTCTCAGCCCAAGATTGCCTGCAAGTCCTCCTCCGGCGTGGCCGCAATCGGCCTGATGCCAAAGGTGGCGACAAGGAAGTTGAGAATAGCCGGGCTGATGAAGGCGGGCAGGGACGGCCCCAGACGAATGTCCTTGATGCCGAGCGAGAGCAGGGTCAGGAGGATGGCTGCCGCCTTCTGCTCATACCAGGAGATGATCATCGAGAGCGGCAGCTCGTTCACGCCGCAGTTGAAGGCTTTGGCCAAGGCCAGGGCGATCTGAATGGCGGAATAAGCATCGTTGCACTGACCCACGTCCAGCAGGCGCGGAATGCCGCCAATTGTGCCAAGGTCTTTGTCAAAGAAGCGGAACTTGCCGCAGGCCAAGGTCAGCACCATGCAGTCCGCAGGCACCTGCTCGACAAAGCGGGTGAAGTAGTCACGGCCTGGTTTGGCTCCGTCACATCCGCCGACCAAGAAAAAGTGGCGGATTTGCTTGCCCTTGACCGCCTCAATCACCTTGTCCGCCACACCCAGCACCGCATTGTGGGCAAAACCGACCATGACGCTGCCCTTGTCCGCATCATCTTGCCAACCATCCATTGCCAAGGCCTTGTCAATCACCGCGCTGAAGTCCTTGCCCTCGATGTGGGTCACGCCGGGCCAGCCCACCAGACCCGTGGTGAAGATGCGTTCCTTGTAGTCCTCACGCGGCTTCTGAATACAGTTGGTGGTGAAGAGCACCGGGCCGGGAAATTCCGGGAACTCCTTGTGCTGGTTCTGCCAGGCCGTGCCAAAGTGGCCGTAGAAGTGCGGGTGCTTTTTCAACTCCGGGTAGCCGTGGCAGGGCAGCATCTCGCCGTGGGTATAGATATCAATACCCTTGCCAGCGGTCTGCTGGAGGAGCAGGTCAAGGTCGCGCAGGTCATGGCCAGTGATCAGAATGCACTTGTTCTTGCGATGACCAAGCGGCACTGAGGTCGGCACCGGGTGGCCATAGCTGCCGGTGTTGCCCGCATCGAGCAGCTCCATTGCCCGCAGATTGATCTGCCCAGCCTTCATGGCCACAGGCACGCACTGCTCAATGGTCAGCCCTTCGGCCAGCAGCACCGACAGAGCCTCATACATGAAGCCAGCAATGGCCGGGTCCTCCTGCCCAAGAATGGCGGCATGATCCGCGTAGGCGGCAATGCCTTTCAGGCCGTAGAGCAAGGTCTGCTTGAGCGAGCGGATGTTCTCGTCCGCATCCAAGGTCTCGATGAACTTGAGGGCCGCGCCCTGCTCGGCCAAGCCTTCCACCGTCTCCGCTGAAGCAAAGGAGGCTGCCGGATGAGCAAAGTCGGTCTTGCCGCCCTTTGCCGCAAGCTGCGCCTTCAAGGCCTCGCGCAGTTCAATCGTCTTGGTGATCAAGGCGATAAAGCGGTCAGGGTCAAAATTGACATTGGTCAGGGTTGAGAACACCGCCTTCATGACAAAGCGGTCCAGCTCGGCATCGACCATGTCCTGCTGTCTTGCCTCGTGCGCATAAAGCGACAGGCCGCAGAGGGCGTGGATGAGCAGGTCTTCAATGTTGGCCAGCTCGTCGCTTTTGCCGCAGATGCCAGCCTTGGTGCAGGCAATGCCCTTGGCCGTTTGTTCACACTGATTGCAGTACATGGTTCCTCCCGGAGTGTTGAATCGGCCTGCTGCCAGCAGCGGGCCGGTTGATTGCGCAGTTGCAGGAAAAAGGATACCTTTTGGAGCGGGAAAAAGAAAGAGCCATGCCGCTTATTTCCGGGCAGGACTCGTCGCGGCCATAGCCGATGCTGCTGTCGGGGAGAGTCTCTGCAAGGCAGGCTCAGGCAATGCAATCCGTGCAGGCATTCAGCGTTGCAACTGCCTGACTTGCGGAAGAACCTTCACTGAAACGTGACTCTTATGGCCAAAACCTGCTGGCCCGGTCAGGTGATCTTTTGTCGCAATAACAGATGAAAGTTGACATGGACAGACTTCCTGCGCAGATGGCCGGTGCTGGCCGAAAAAATTCGGAGAAAAAACAGTGCTGGCAATTCAGTCGATTCCTGAGTAGAATGCTGCATTTTTTCTTGAAAGCGCAAAGGAGGAGGAGCATAGCGGCCTTAGGAAGCTTCATGTTTTCACAGCATCTCAAAAAGGAAACCGTTGTCTCGCTCATCAACACCATTGGCGAGCTGAATCAGCTCCAAGATGTGGACATGATTCTGGACAGCACTCTGCGGGAAGCCCGGCGGCTCGCCAATGCTGATGCTGGCTCCATTTTCCTGCTGCGGAACGGGAGGCTGGAATTCCGCCATGTTCAGAATGACACCCTGTTCGGTCCAAAAGGTGCCGGGGTTTTCCAGTACAGCACCGAGACCCTGCCGGTGAGCAGCAAATCCATAGTCGGTTATGCCGCCCTGACCAAACAGATGGTGGCCATTGACAATGCCTATCAGATCAGCCCGAACTTGCCCTGCCGTTTCAACAGCTCCTTTGATGAGATGAACGGCTATCACACAGCCTCCATTCTGGCTGTGCCGTTGATTTCCAAAAATCAAAGCATTGTCGGAGTGATGCAGCTCATCAACGCCAAGGACCGGAAAGGCGGGGCCACGGTCTTTTCCGAGGCGGTGAAAACGCTGGTCCCCATTTTCACCAACAATGCGGCGGCGATTATTGAGCGGGGCATTCTCAACCGGGAGCTGATCCTGCGCATGGCCAAAATGGCTGAACTGCACGACCCGGAGGAGACCGGCTCTCATGTGGAGCGGGTCAGTGCCTTCTCGGCTGAGATTTACCAGCGCTGGGCTGAGAATAGAAACCTGCCTGCCTGGGAAATCCGCCGCTTCCGGGACCTGATCAGTCAGGCGGCCATGCTTCACGACGCAGGCAAAGTCGGCATTCCTGATTCAGTCCTGAAAAAGCCTGGACGCTTGACGGATGAGGAATTTGCCCTGGTCAAGCAGCACACTGTCTATGGCGCCCAGCTGTTCAGCAATATTTCTTCTGAGCTGGATCAGGTCACGCATGACATCATGCTCCATCATCATGAACGCTGGAACGGGGAAGGGTATCCGGGCCGTCTGGAGCCGTCTGGGCAGCGCCGCCCCTTGGCTGGCGAGGAAATCCCCCTGCCCGCCCGGATCACGGCCTTAGCCGATGTCTTTGATGCGCTGGCCTCCAAACGCTGCTACAAGGAGCCTTGGGATGTTAAGGATATTTATACGGAAATCAGGTTGAAAGCAGGTTGTGACTTTGACCCGGAGCTGGTGGAGACCTTTTTTCAAATCACGGATATTTTGGAAGCGATTCAAAAAAAATTCAATAGAACGGAAAGGAGATGCTAGAAAAAGCCATAGCTGAACTGAAAAAAATAGTTCCCTTTAAAGACACTGCCGAGATCGGCGACATCCTCCTGGTTCTTGCTGAGGAAGAGCAGCAGCCGACCCTGATTTACGCCCTGCTGACCGGCATTGAGCGCGATGAGACCCGCAAGGACGAGTGGTGGCATGTCTCCTTGCAGCTCCTGTCCGTGCCGCCCCAGCCCGTGGTCTGGACTCTGCGCACCCCGCAGTTCACAGGCCAGGAGAGCTTCACTATGGGCGGCAAGGGCCGGTTCATCAAGGCGGTGCGGATCGAGCGACCGCAGCAGCCTGCGGCTCCGGCACCGCTGGAAAAGAAACGGAAGAGCGGGCTGCGTTTAGTCAAATGAGCCGCAAGGCCTGGGAAGGCCGGGTTGCCAATCCCAAGGGAGTGCATTGCCGGGTCGCATCCCGCCTGAGCGAGATTGCCGCTGCTCACGACGCGGCAGTGCAGCTTGCCAATGCGCAGGGCGAGACTGCGGACTGCGCTTCAATGCTGGAAATTCTGAGCTTGGCTCTCACGCAGGGCAGCGTGGTCCGCTGCACCGCAGAAGGGCCGGAGGCGGCGCAGGCAGCGCAGGCCATTGAGCGGCTGCTCACCTGCCCAGAGGAGCAGTGACATGGACACAGAGCTGGATTGGCAGCCAGATACTGGCGAACCAGAGACCCTGCGCGGCATCAGCGGCTCGCCCGGCATTGTCGTGGGCAAGGTGGTGGTCTTCAGCCCGCGCCCGGACGGCTTCATCCGCTACCGGCTGGAAGAGGGGGCTGAGGGCAAGGAGGAGGAGCGCTTCCGGGCGGCGGCGGAACGGGCCGAGCAGGGCCTGCTGGAGCTGCGGCGGCAGTTTGCGAGTGATCTCTCTGACACTTTGGCCATTGTTGACTCCCATATCCGCATGGTCCGGGACCGGATGCTCTTTGACCAGACCCTGAACCTGATCCGCGAAAAGCAGCTCAATGCCGAATGGGCGCTTGCCCGCACCCTTGGCCTGATCAAACGGAAATTTGATCATATTGCCGATGACTACATCCGGGGCCGCTTTGCTGATGTCGAATATGTGGCCCGGCTGATTGGTGAGCAGCTCTCCGGCCAAGGGCGGAATTTTCCAGCCGGCTTTGCCGAGCCGGTGATTGTGGCGGGCGAAGATTTCTCGCCGGTTGACACGATCAGGATGCACACGGACAAGGTGCTCGGCTTTCTCACCGAAAAAGGCGGAGCCACCTCGCACACCGCCATTGTCGCCCGCTCGCTCGGCCTGCCGGCAGTGGTCGGGGTGAGCGGTCTGACCAACCGCTGCCGCACTGGCGACACCATCATTCTTGACGGCTACGAGGGCCGGGTCTGCCTGCATCCAACCCAAGACCAGCAGCGGCTTCATCTGGAATACGACCGCCAGCACCGGACGTTTTCCGAGGAAATGCGCTGGTACATCCGGCTGGCCTCGGAAACTGTGGATGGCCTGCGGGTGCGGCTCTCAGCCAATATTGAAATCCCGGACGAGCTGGAGACCGCCATTTATTACGGAGCCGCAGGCATTGGCCTGTTCCGCTCAGAATTCGGCTATTTTCAGGGACGGGACCTGCCGGACGAGGAACGTCTGTTTGGTGTTTATCGCGACATGCTGACCGCCTTGAACCCGGAGCCAGTCACCATCCGCACTTTGGATGTGGGCGGCGACAAGCTGGCCGCGCATCTGCCCGGCAGCGGCATGCCCGTGGTCCGCGAGCGCAATCCAGCCTTGGGCCTGCGCTCGATCCGCTTTTCCCTGCATGAGAAGTCGCTCTTCATCACCCAGCTCCGCGCTCTGCTCCGGGCCTCTTGTCATGGCCGCCTGAAAATTCTCCTGCCCATGATTTCTTCTCTCAGCGAGCTGCGCCAAGTGCGGGCCGTGATTGCCGAAGTCATGGGCCAGCTGACCAAGGAAGATATTCCCTTCAATCCTGACCTTGAAATCGGCATCATGATTGAGGTGCCGAGCGCCGTGGTGCTGGCTGACACGCTGGCGGCGGAGGCCGATTTTTTCAGCATCGGCACCAACGACCTGATCCAGTATTCCTTGGCCATTGACCGGAGCAACGAGTATGTGGCCGCGATGTACGACCCGCTCCATCCGGCGGTGCTGCGGCTGATCAGCCAGACCGTGGAGGCGGGCCACCGGCAGGGGATTGAGGTCTCGCTCTGCGGCGAGATGGCGGGCGATGTCTTCACGGCCCCAGTTCTGCTCGGTCTGGGCTTGGACGAGCTGTCCATGCGGCCCTCGGCCATTCCCCATGTCAAGCGGCTGCTGCGCCATTCCACCTTCAGCAGGTTGAGCGGTCTGACCAAGCAGCTCCTGCACTGCGGCGACAGCAGCGAGACTCATGCCGTGCTCAAGCAGTATCTGGCTGACAATTACCCTGACCAGTTTGCCGACTATGAAGGAACGTGAGCTGATAGCCTGGATTCAAGGCTTGACCGAACAAGGCGGCAAGGGGCTGCTGCAAGGCATTGGCGATGACTGTGCCGTGATTGAAAAAAATGCGGACACAGTCTGGCTGCTGACTATGGACAGCCTGATTGAGTCGGTGCATTTCAACTGCGCCTGGCATCCGCCGGAACTGCTGGGCCGCAAGGCGGTGGCCGTCAATTGCAGCGACATCGCGGCAATGGGCGGCCAGCCGCTCTTTGCCCTGATCGGGCTTGGTCTGCCTGCTGATTTTTCATCGGATTGGGCCGGGCGGCTCATGCAGGGACTCACCCAAGCCTGCCAGGAGCAGGGCTGCCTGCTCATTGGCGGCGACACAGTGCGCAGCCCGGAACAGGTCATGCTGACCCTGACCGTGATCGGCGAAATGCGGAAAGAGCAGGTCCTGTACCGGCACAAGGCCCAGCCCGGCGACACAATCTGGGTTTCCGGGCCGCTGGGTTGCTCTGCCGCCGGACTGGCTCTGCTTCAGGCAGGCAAATCAGCAATTGACCTGCAATGGCGGGACCTTATTCTGACCCATCTTGACCCGCAGCCGCAGACCGGGCTGGGCCGTCTGCTGGCTGCAAGCACATTAGTTCACGCGATGATGGACATGTCTGACGGCTTGGCCACGGATTTGGCCCATCTCTGTGAACAAAGCAAGGTCGGCGCGGTCATAGAGGCTGACCTCCTGCCCGGTGCGGCGGAACTGACAGCGGCTGCCGATCTGCTGGGACAAGACCCGCTGACGTGGATGCTTTCTGGTGGTGAGGATTACACACTGCTCTTCACAGCTACTGCTCATGCCACAGAGGCAGTGCAGGTGCTGACAGCGGAACAGGGCTGGCGGATTCATCCGGTCGGCAGCATCAGGGCCGGACAGGGGCTGCGGCTGATCCGCAGTGATGGAGGAGAAGAGGACGTTCTCTTCCAAGGTTTTGATCATTTTCCAAGAGAGGTGGCACCATGAAGAAAAGCAAATGCAAATGTCTGATCGGGCTGACCGCCTTGGGACTGTCGCTGCTCGCCCTGCTGCTGGCAGTCTTCCCCTCCTGTTACATTCAGCAGAATATATTGAATATTGAGCCAATCTGCCACGATGAGCGCGCTCCCTTCTCCTTTAATCTGGAGAGATGCGGCCAGCAGCTTATCTGCCCGACTGAGGCGGAACAGTGCGCGGCGGATATCAGACAATTGGACTGGCATCTCCGACTCTCCAACATACTCATGATCCTGGCTGCGGCAGCGGCAATCAGCACGGCTCTGTACGCATGGCGGAAGGAGCAGGCCAAGGAGTTCTGCCTGTTCAGCATTGTCGCCTCGCTGCTTGCGCTGTCATGGCAGCATGTCAACGCGCTGCTCTCGGTCAGCATGGCCCTGCTGCTCTTCATGATCCTGACCGCCCGCTCCCGGCTGAGTTAAGCGGGGCAGAGGCCGCGTCCGCCGGAGCTGGCGGGCAGCAATTGGTGATTGCTTTTTTCCTGTCTGGGGGGTAGTCTGCCCGGACAAAAGGGCACGGCAGCGTGGCTAAGGCATTTCAACCAATTTTCAGATCATGAGCAATTCAGACTGGACAGCACGGGGTGAGGCAGTGTTTGCAGGCACCTACAGCCGTTTTCCGGCGGCCATTGTCAAGGGCGAGGGCTGCCGTCTCTGGGACGCGGACGGCAGGGAATACGTGGATTTTCTTGCTGGGATCGCGGTCTGCTCCTTGGGCCACTGTCACCCGGCAGTGACCGAGGCCATCTGCGCGCAGGCCAAGCAGCTCGTGCATGTCTCCAACCTCTTTCACACCCTGCCGCAGATCGAGCTGGCCGAGCTGCTGACCGCGCACAGCTTTGCCGAGCGGGTCTTCTTCTGCAACTCCGGGGCAGAGGCCAACGAGGCCGCAATCAAGCTGGCCCGTATCTGGAGCGGCGCAGGCAGGCATGAGGTGATCTCGCTGACCGGCTCCTTTCATGGCCGGACGCTGGCCACAGTCGCGGCCACGGGTCAGCCCAAGTTCCACAAGGGTTTTGAGCCGCTGCCAGCAGGCTTTGTTCATGCTGAGTTTGGCGAGCCGCAAGAGCTGGAACGGCTGATCCGCCCGCAGACCTGCGCTGTGCTCTGCGAACCCTTGCAGGGCGAGAGCGGAGTGCGGCCCTTGTCGCCGGATTATCTGCTCGCCCTGCGGCGCATCTGCGATCAGCATGGCCTGCTCCTGATCTTTGACGAGGTACAGACCGGCATTGGCCGCACCGGCACACTCTTCGCCTACGAGCAGTGCGGCGTGGTCCCGGACATCATGACCCTGGCCAAGGCCCTTGCCAACGGCCTGCCCATTGGCGCGATGCTGACCCGGACTGAGATTGCCGCCGCCTTCACACCCGGCACCCATGCCTCCACCTTTGGCGGCAATCCGGTTGCGGCAGCGGCAGCCGTGGCCGTGCTCAAGACCATGCTGGCGGACGGCTTTTGTGCTGATCTGCATGAACGGAGCAAGTATTTCATCGGGCGGCTGGAAGAGATTGCCCGGCAGTTTCCGCAGCTCTGCACCGGGGTGCGCGGACGCGGCATGCTGCTTGGCTTGGTGCTGACCGAAAAAGGCATCACGCACGGACAGGATATTGTCCGGCTTATGTTTGAGCGCGGCCTGCTGATCAACTTTGCCGGAATGCAGGTGCTGCGCTTCATCCCGCCCCTGACCGTCAGCCGCGAGGAAATCGACATTGTCATTGCCGGGCTAACTGAAGTACTGGCTGAACTGGGCTGACACCCAGTGCGGGACGAGCTGGCACCGGGTGGCAAAACCTCTGGCACCGGGTGCGAGACAGGCTGGAACCGTGGTGCCAGCCAATGCCATTTCTGCCATGCAGGAAGACAAGATCAACCATCAGCAGGATCATTCATACTCCATGCCATCATCGCTGAAACAGGAGGACGGGCGCATCTGGCAGGACAGAAACCTCCAGATCATCTTTGCCATCACCCTGATGGCGGTCATGGGCGTGGCCAGCATCACCCCGGCCTTTCCCAAGATCATCAAAGAGCTGCGGATACCGCCTCACAATATCGGCCTGCTCATCACCGCCTTCACTGTGCCGGGCGTGTTTCTGACACCAGTCCTTGGCGTGCTTGCCGACCGCTTTGGCCGCAAGAGAATCCTTGCTCCGTCCCTGTTCCTCTTCGCCCTTGCTGGCGGAGCCTGCGCCTTCAGCCAGAATTTTCATGCCCTGCTCATCCTGCGCTTCCTTCAGGGCATTGGCGCGGCAGCTCTTGGCTCCTTGAACGCCACCCTGATCGGCGACCTCTATGTCGGCAGTGAGCTGGGCGCGGCAATGGGCTGGAATGCCAGCGTCCTCAGCCTGGGCACGGCAAGCTATCCCGCGCTGGGCGGAGTCTTGGCTGCGGCAGGCTGGCAGTATCCGTTTCTCCTCCCGCTTCTCGCCATCCCGGTCGGCTTGCTGGTGCTCTTTGTCCTGCAAAATCCTGAGCCAAAAAACAGTCAGCCGCTCAGTGGGTATCTGCGCGGGATATGGAAGGTGCTGCACAACCGGCAGGTGGCTGGCCTGTTCATTGCCACCCTGGCCATTTTCATCATTCTCTACGGCTCCTATCTGACCTATCTGCCGCTGCTGCTCAATCACAGCTTCAAGGCCTCCTCGGTGGTGATCGGCCTGATCATGTCAGGCATGTCCTGCACTATGGCCCTCACCGCAGCGCAGATGGGCAGGCTGACCAAGATATATGCCAAGAAAACAATGATCCAAGCCGCCTTTGTCCTCTATGCGCTCTCCCTGCTCCTGATTCCCTTTGTCTCACAGCTCTGGCTGCTGCTCCTGCCCATTGCCCTGTTCGGGGCGGCAATGGGCATCAATGTGCCCTGCCTCCAAACCATGCTGGCTGGACTGGCCCCGCTCGAATACCGGGGCGCGTTCATGTCGGTCAACGGCATGGTACTGCGCTTGGGCCAGACACTGGGGCCGCTGCTCATGGGCGCGGTCTTTGCTGGTTACGGCATCAACGGGGTTTTCTATGCCGGGGCAGCCTGCTCCCTGCTCATGGTGCTGGCCATTGCCGCGCTGCTCTGAGCAGCATCTGCATTGAACTTGTGCAATCGCGGCTGGATCCGGTATAATTGCCGCCCGCAACCGACTCATTGAACGCTGAACAACGATCACAGATGATGAAAAAGACTGCTGTCCTCTTTCCTGGGCAAGGTTCGCAATATCTTGGCATGGGCAGGGACTTTGCTGCCGCTGACCCGGATGCCGCCGCTTTGCTGGACATGGCCGAGTCCATTGCTGACATGCCCCTGCGCCGCCTCTGTTTTGACGGCCCGATGGAAGACCTGACCAGAGTGCTCCATCTTCAGCCCGCTTTGACTGCGGTCAACCTGATCTGCTGGCAGCAGCTCGGCAAAATCCTGCCGGATTTCACCCCGGCCTGGGTCGGCGGGCACTCGCTGGGCGAATACTCGGCCCTGCACGCCGCCGGAGTGCTGTCCTCAGAGGACACGATCCGTCTTGTCACCAAGCGCGGCGAGCTGATGGAGCGGGAAAGCGCGGCTCATCCGGGCGGCATGCTGGCCGTGCTCGGTCTGACCATCGAGGAAGTCGAGAATCTGCTGGCGCAATACGAGGGGCCAGGCACCGTGGTGGTTGCCAATCACAACACGCCCCAGCAGATCATTATTTCCGGCGATCAGGAAGGCTTGGAATCCTTTGCTGATAGCTGCAAGGCTGCCGGAGCCAAGCGGGTCAAGCCGCTCAAAGTTGCAGGCGCGAATCATAGTCCGCTGGTCGCCGGGGCAGTGCCGGATTTTGCCGCCTTTATGGAGCAGATTGCCTTTCAGCCGCCGCACATTCCCCTGCTCTTCAATGTCACTGCGGCCCCGGAAACAGACCCAACAGCCATCCAGTCCATAATGGCCCAGCAGATCGCCTCGCGGGTGCGCTGGCAGGAGTCTGTCTCCCGAATGATTGAGGACGGCCCAGAAGTTTTTTTGGAGCTTGGCCCTGGTTCGGTGCTCAAAGGAATGATGAAAAAGATGCTCCCTGCTGGCGGTTCGGCGGTGTGTCTGCAAGCTGACACGCCGGAATCATTGGCAAAGGCCGCAGCTGTCATCCAAGGTGAATAAGACTGCGGCCTTGCAGCCAAACCATTCGGAACTGCAAGAAAATCCGGCTCTTTTTCTTCCTGCTTGACAGAAACGCCCGCATCGGGTAAATATTTTCTCTTTCTGTCATTGCCGCTCACAGAGCTGCTGTCTGAAGCTGTCCGCTTCCGAAGCCTTATCTATATCTTGTGATCATGTTTGACAATCTTACTGAACGCCTTGAAGGAGTTTTCAAAAAGCTGCGCGGTCATGGCAGGCTGACTGAAGCCAATATTGAAGAGGCCATGCGCGAGGTGCGCACAGCCCTGCTGGAAGCGGATGTCAACCTTCAAGTGGTCAAGGATTTTGTCGCCTCAGTCACGGCCAAGGCCATTGGCCAGGAGGTGCTGACCAGTCTGGCTCCGGGCCAGCAGGTCATCAAGGTCGTGTATGAGGAGCTGGTCACCCTACTTGGTTCTTACGCCGAGCCGCTGCGGCTGGACGGACGGCAGCCAGTCCTGATCATGATGGCTGGTCTGCAAGGTTCAGGCAAGACCACCACTTCGGCCAAGCTGGCCCGCCTGCTCAAGGAGAAAGGCCGCAAGCCCTTTCTCGTGCCTGCGGATGTCTATCGTCCGGCAGCCATTGACCAGCTCCATGTGCTGGGCGAGCAGATTGGGGTGCCGGTTTTTGCCTCCACGGTTACGCAGAAGCCTGCGGACATTGCCCGCCAAGCTGAGGCGCAGGCCAAGGCCGAAGGTTATGACACGCTGATTCTTGACACAGCAGGCCGTCTTCATGTTGATGAGGAGCTGATGGCCGAGCTGCAAGAGATTGCCAAAACCGTGCCGCTGACTGAGGTGCTCTTTGTCGCCGATGCCATGACCGGCCAGGACGCAGTGGCCGTGGCAGCCAAATTCAGCAGCGATTTGGACATCACCGGCGTGATCCTGACCAAGATGGAGGGCGATGCCCGTGGCGGCGCGGCCCTGTCGGTCAATCAGGTCACAGGCAGGCCGATCAAGTTTGTCGGCATCGGTGAAGGCTTGGACGCGCTGGAAATTTTCCATCCAGACCGGGCCGCCTCCCGCATCCTCGGCATGGGCGATGTCCTCTCCCTGATCGAGAAGGCGGAAAAGGTTGTTGACGAGAAAAAGGCCAGGCAGTTAGCCAGCAAACTGCGCAAGAATACCTTCACGCTCGATGATTTTTTAGAGCAGCTCCAGCATATTAAGAAAATGGGCAGCATGGAGCAACTCATGAGCATGGTGCCGGGCATCAGCAAGCTCAAGCAGCTCAAGGATGCGCCCCAGCCCAGCGAGAAGGAGCTGTTCAAGACTGAGGCCATCATCCTCTCCATGACGAAGAAGGAGCGGGCCAATTACAAAGTTATCAATGCCAGCCGCAGAATCCGCATTGCTGCCGGCTCCGGCACCACCGTGGCAGAGGTCAACCGGGTGCTGAAAAGCTACACCATGATGCTCAAAATGATGAAAAAAATCAGTGGCAAAGCGGCAGTGGTCAAAGATGGCCAACGGCGTAAGCTGCCCAAAGGCCTGCGTCGCCGCTGAAAAACTACAACTCAGGGAACTGTTGATACCGACAAATACTCTGAGCCTGTCAAAAGGTGGCCTTTTCTGCTCTATAACAGGAGAAAGAACATGAAATCCATAAAACTGACAAAAAAAGCAAACGTATTGATAGCTATAGCATTTCTTTGCATCAGCTTGGATGGGAACCACGAGTTGTATGGTGAAAACATGTTGCTCATGATTCCGCCTATTTTGGCAAAGAAAAAGGCAGAGGGGCCGTTGAGCGGATATTGGTATTACACCCATAATGGGTATGAACTGAATATGTCTCAAAATGGAGATCAATTAACTGCAACTTATACAAATTTAAGCAGCGATGCGACGTTCAATATAGGCGACCAAGCATTTTACGGAACGTTGAAAGATAATAATATTACTGGAAAAATAAGAAGCAGATTTCCTATTGAAATTAAAGAGGTATGCCCAAATAATTGGGAGATATGGGCTGATGTCAATATGACTCTTTCTGATGATCTTCATGACATTCAAGGGCAATATAAAACATATACAATATATTCATCAGATTGCCACGTAGAAGATGGAGATTGGCAGCCGATAAATGTTACAAGAACATTTACCCCTATTCTTAGTCCTGCAAAAGCTATTGAAGTAAAAATTACAGGAGAGCCATCTGCTGTGATTATTCGAACTAAAGATCAAAAAATTGGAGCAATACTTAATGGTGAGCAAGATTCATCAGGGAATTTAAAACAAGTAACTGATATCACATATTTCAATACTGAAAACAATAATATTAATGATGTTGTTCATCTTCATATTGATCCTATCGAAAAAACATTAAAATTTGTTTCTCCGGATGGAAAATTTGTTGTAATTGATAATTACAATCCTGTTTCAAAAACAGTAACCAAAAAAACTGGTGATATAGATACTGATGGGACAGAACATGTTACTTCAACGGAAGAAAACATTAAGGTTGATGATACATACAACGATATTGTAAATCCTGATGATACAGTATCAAATATTTTTGAAGGTTTGAATAAAGTATGGAATGGCCTTCAATTATTAGGTAAAAAAATGTTTCCTCCATGGATTAGCTGGGTCTTTACAGTCAAACCAGATATATCTCAAGAAGACAGGTGCATAATTGACAATGTGTCTGGGCTTGTCAATCTACTTAATATGACTAAAAATATAACAGGATGGATACACTCTATTTTTATCTTGAAAGAAACTCCTGTTTTGTCTTTCATCAAGACATTAGTTGAGAACGTTGAGAAATTATTTAGCTTTGGCCAAGATGATGGCGCAGACAAAGTTTTTAAAACATGTGGAGCGGGTGTAGTATGTTGCTACCAACTTCAAGAGTTATGCAGAAAATATGGAGATGAAATTTACTCCACACAATGCACTTGCACAATACTTACTTATGATGAAGTAAAAAAAATACAAATTATGCAAGAATGCGAGTCAATAGGAGGAGTGTCTGAATCTGTGGGCGATTTTGTATGGTGCAAACAGTGGGATTTAGAGCCTCCATCCAAATGCGAAAATCCGTGACAGAATAATAATTACAGATAGTTGACAGGCGACAAGCCCTCCCTAATGGAGGACTATCCACTATATCATTACCGGAACATCTTATTCACAGGAGACAAGAAAAAAATGGCAGTACGAATCCGCCTGACCAGAAAAGGCCGTAAAAAACATCCGTTCTACCGTATTGTGGTTGCAGATTCTCATTCCAGCCGCGACGGCAAATTTTTGGACATCGTCGGCACCTATGATCCCATGCAGGAGCCTGCCGCTGTCCGTTTGGATGAAAGCAAGCTGGCTGACTGGATGGGCAAGGGCGCGCTGCCTTCGCAGACCGTGCAGACCCTGATCGACCGGCAGCGGAAGATGGCTGCCGCTGCGCCAGAGGCTTGAGCACAGTCTCATGCAGGAACTGGTATCCTTTATCGCCGCCCGGCTGGTGGATGCGCCGGAGCACGTCGCCGTTTCAGAACGGGCAGGCGAGGACGGGGCAGTGACCGTGGAGCTGCGGGTGGCCAAGGACGACCTTGGCAAGATCATTGGCAAGCAGGGCCGCACGGCCCGCTCCATCCGCACCGTTTTAGCGGCGGCGGCGGAAAAGCAGGACAAACGCTGCCGTCTTGAGATTATTGAATGAGCCAGGCCGGGATTAAGGACTTAGTCCTGATTGGCAGGGTCACAGGTGCTCATGCCCTCCGGGGCGAGGTGAAAATCCGTCCTTATTCCGGTGAGCCAGAAAACCTGCGTTCATATTCCTGTCTGCTCTTGGCCAAGGACGGCGATGCTGCGCCAGTGCCGCATAAAGTCATCCAAGTCAGGATACAGAAAGACTGCGCCTTGGTCCAGTTGGAAGACTGCCGCAGCCGCACTGAGGCCGAGCAGTTCGCTCGTGCGGCTGTTTATGTGGAGCGGGATGCGCTGCCAGAGCCGGAGGAGGATGAATTTTATCTGTATGATCTGACTGGCAGGCAGATGAAGACGGCAGAAGGCCAGCTCATCGGCACCATTGCCGGACTGCTTTTAGGCGGCAGCCAAGACATTGCTCAAGTAAAAAGCACAGACGGACAAGAATACCTGATTCCCTTGGTGCCGGAATTCATCGTTGCTGTGGAAACTGAGGAAGTGATTGTCTCCTTGCCGCCTGGCCTGCTGGAGATTAACGCCTGAGCTGCTGTGCGTTTTGAGATTCTGACCATTTTTCCTGAGCTATTTGCCTCGCCTTTGCAAGAGGGCATCATCAGGCGGGCGGCGGAGGCGGGTCAGATTGAGGTCAGGCTGCACAATATTCGCGACTGGGCTGCGGACAAACATGCCATGACCGATGACCGCCCTTTTGGTGGCGGCGAGGGCATGGTCATGAAGCCGGAGCCGCTGGCAGCCTGTCTCTGTGATGTGCAGGCTGATGAGCCGGGCCGAGTAATTCTGCTTTCGCCCAGAGGCGCAGTCTATAAGCAGCAAACTGCGGAGCGGCTGGCTGGATTGAATAAATTAGTCTTGGTCTGCGGTCGCTACGAGGGCGTAGATGAGCGTTTCTGCCAATTGCATGTTGATGAGGAGCTGTCGCTTGGTGATTACATCCTCACTGGCGGCGAATTGGCGGCCTTAGTGATAATAGACTCCGTGACCAGACTCTTGCCAGGGGTGTTGGGCTGTGCTGACTCTGCGGCCAAGGACAGCTTCAGCCGCAGCCTGCTCAAGCATGGCCAATATACCAGACCGCGTGACTTTGCGGGCATGGCCGTGCCGGAAGTGCTTCTCAGCGGCGATCATGCCCGGATTGAGGAATATCGCTTTTTGGAATCGGTGCGGCTGACCTTGGCGCGGCGGCCCGAACTGTTGCGGCAGGCATCGTTCTCGCCTGCTGAGGAAAAGCAGCTCAAACAAGCCGGACTTCATGGACAGGTGCAGCAGGCAAGAGCCGGGCATGACTGCTGAGTTCCGCTTTGATCTGGCCCTGATCCATCATCCGGTGGTCAACCGGGTCGGCGAGATCATTGGCTCGGCTGTCACCAACCTTGATCTGCACGACATTGCCAGAGCAGGCAAGACCTTTGGAGTGCGGAATTATTGGGTCGTGACTCCGTACCCGCTCCAGCAGGAGCTGGCGGACAGCATTGTCCGGCACTGGACCGACGGCTACGGCGGCAGGGTCAACACAGATCGGGCCAAGGCGTTGTCGCTGATCAGGATCAGCCCCAGCCTTGAAGCCGTGCTGGATGCAATGACCGACCAGGACGGCTGCCGACCTAAGATCGTTGCCACCAGCGCGGCAGCACAGGAGAAACGCATCAGCTATGCCGAACTGCGGCAGGAGATTGTTGCCCGGCACCAGCCGGTGCTGCTCCTGCTTGGCACAGCTTGGGGACTGGCCCCAGAGGTCATGGAGCTGGCCGAGGCAGTCCTGCCACCGATCCAAGGGCCGGGGCCGTTCAATCATCTCTCGGTGCGGTCAGCAGCATCAATCATCTTGGACCGGCTGCTGGGCCGACGAGAACCAGCTGATCAGCTTTAAAAAACACAGTGTTGACGAATAATCAAGCAGGGATGGAAGTGGAGGCATCCTTCGGGCAACAACCCGTAAATACGAGCAATGAACATTATTGACAGAATTGATCAAGAGCAGATGCGGTTCGACCATCCCGACTTCAGACCGGGCGACACGGTCAAGGTGCATATCCGCATCGTTGAAGGGGCTAAGGAGCGGGTGCAGATTTTCCAAGGCGTGGTCATCAAGCGGAAGCGGGGCATGATGAATGCTTCTTTCACCGTGCGCAAGATTTCTCACGGCGGTGTGGGTGTGGAAAAAACCTTTGCCCTGCATTCGCCCCGGATTGACAAGGTTGAGGTGGTCACGCAAGGCCGGGTGCGCCGCTCCCGCCTTTACTATCTGCGCGATCTGCGGGGCAAAGCAGCCCGCATCAAGGAGCGGCAGCGGGCAATGCAGACCGCAGCCTGATTGCTGGACTGGCAAGCACGGTGCGGTGACAAGATGCAAAGCGGCAGTCCAAGCACCGTGCTTCCTGATTTTCCCCTCCCGCCTGATGGCGGCACCTTTTTTTATGAGCAGTCGCTGCGGCGGCAGGGCTTATGCTCTCCTGCCGGGCTGGACGAAGCCGGGCGCGGCCCGCTGGCCGGGCCAGTGGTCGCAGGCTGCGTCAACCTTCCTGCCAATTGTGATTTTTCCCGCTACCAAGACTCCAAGAAGCTGACTGCCGCCCGCCGGGAACAGCTCCATGCGGAGCTGCGCGCTTCTGATGCGGTCATCGGGGTCGGCCTTGCCACTGCTGAAGAAATCGACCAGATCAACATCCTTCAAGCATCACTGTTAGCCATGCAGCGGGCTGTGGCTGACTGCGCCGTGCCGCCGGATTTTCTCCTTGTTGACGGCAAGTTCAAAGTCCCGCTGGCCCTGCCTCAGCTCACCTTGATTAAAGGCGAGTCAAAAAGTGCCTCCATTGCCGCCGCCTCGATTGTCGCCAAGGTGACACGTGATCAGCTCATGGCCGAATATCACGCTCAATATCCGCAGTACAATTTTCTCCAGCACAAAGGCTATCCCACCAAGGCCCACCGGGCCGCCCTTGCCAAGCACGGCCCCTCGCCCATCCATCGTAAGACCTTCAAGGGAGTGCGGGAAATTTGCCAGCTGCTTGCTCCAACTACTATTCACTTGGATTCGCCGCAAAAATAGTCAGCATCAGTTCCGCATCGTCAATCAGCTTGTACACAGGCCGTTTTCCTGAAAGTTTTTCGCTTTCAGACAGGATGATCGGCACCCCTTCTCCCCGTTTGTCCATCAAAAAGCTGCGAGTACCAAGCGAATGCGAAGACGGCATGGGACAACGGGCAAGCAGGCTGGTCAGCAGTTCGTTGCGGGCCGACTGCCGGAGCGGAAGGCTTTCAACCGTCATGGTGTTGGGAATCGTGCCGGGTGAAAAAATTTCAAGGCGGTCAGCAAAGAGATGCAGCCGGATTTTCGAGCCTTGAATTGAGTAATCCCGGTGCGCCACGGCGTTGACCACAGCCTCAAAAACAGCTTGTATCGAATACTGCGGCATATCCTGCCGGGCCGGTGTCTTGACCGCATGAACCTGCATGTTCCGTTCAACAAAGCTGCATGCTTGCGCAATTTGTCTGTCTAACGGCCCGGTAATATCTTGCGCATCTGTCTGATAGGCCGCATTTCTTTCGCTGCCCCGATAGGCGACTGCCTGAATAAAGGCATTGACGATGAACTGATGCGGCTCTCTGCTTGCCATCAGAATGCCACTGACGCTTGGACAAGTTCCACCATCTTCATCTTGGGTGAGCAGCTTGAGTTTCCGCAGAAATTCCTCATCGCTGGCAGGGGACAAAGGCGTTTTGAATTTTTTCCACAGGCTTTTGTCAAGGCAGTCTGGCGACGCTTTGCTGACCGCCTGCTCATCAAACCGAATTATTCTGCTTTGACTGCGCTGTTGAAACAGGCGGGCCAGAATATCTGGTGTCATCTGACGCTTCGAGCTGCCAATCCGGTGAAAGTATCCGCCAGGGCTTTGATGAACATAAAGACTTTTCGGAACATCAATCCGTATGACAACGCGCTCGCTGCCGTCATCAGCAATAAGAGAGATTTTCCGAATCCGACAGAAGAGCGGCGGCGTGATCAGGTCATTGCAGATGTCTCGGAGCCATGTTTCGACGCTATCGAGCTTGTCCTCTGGAATACCGACGATGGATTTGAATGAATCGTCAACTCCCAGAACAACAACGCCGCTGGCGGCATTGGCCATTGCAGCCAGCTCATCCGCCATGCTGTTGCGATGCGGCTCGCTGACCTTTTTTCCTTTATAGCGCAGGTCTTTCAATTCAAGCGAGGAGTCCTCGCCCAGCCTGATCTGCCGCAGCAGTTCATCTGTGGTGTCAAACATGGCTGCTCTCTATCCTCATCCGTTTCCAGCGATTTTCAAAGGCTTTCCTTCCCCCTTCCATGATGTCGCAAATTGCCTTGCGGATATCCGGCTCATCCATCCCGCCCCGATGGTCAATCTGCACCTGGCCTTTGATGAATTGCAGCACATGGACCAACTCGGCATCGCCGTTGACGACAATATTTGGATTGTGCGTGACAATAACAAGTTGCCGCCGCTCTTTGTTTGTATGAATCTGCGTGACAATAAGTTCAGAAATCAGCGCATTGTCTAAATCATCTTCCGGCTGATCAATAATCAGCGGTTCATTGCCGTGACTGAGCAGAAAGGCTAATATCGCCGATGCCTTTTGACCGGCAGAACCTTTTTCCAAATTATCAAATTTTTTGTCTCTGGAGTACTGCACCCGCAGCAGGTCTTTCGGCCACCATGCGTCAAGCTGATCAAAGATAGTCGGCTGATTTTGCAACAGCTCTTTAAGTCTGTTGCAAAATTTTCCATGACATGAGGAATCGTTACCTTCAGCAATGGCGCGAGTTCTGTCTTTGATTTCCTGAACAAGCTGAGGCAGCTCAGATTCTTGATGAGTTTCCTGCCAGTTTCGCAGGCTGTGCAGAATGCCGCCGTTTTCGTCGAGCACAGAACTGTCATGATTGTTGACAATATTAAGCAACGTCCGATATTCTTCTTCCAAGCTGCCAACGTCACCGAACTGAACCAAGTTTATGCGAACATACTTGTTGTTTCCAATAACTTTCTTGATAAATTCTTTTCTCCGTTCAAGCAAGTCATTCAGCATGGCAAAAAGAGAATTCCATTTTTCCTCGGCCTGTCGTTCAACTTGCTCTTTTTCTTTTTTTATGGAAACTAATTGATCCAGCTTGCGCTGTAAACTGTTCTTTTCCTGTACCCATTTGCCGTAATCAGACAGACTGCTGTTCTTTGCTTCATACTCTTTTCGCAGTTCTTCAAATGCAGCCATGCTTTCCTGCACAGCCTGCTGCCACTTGCTGGCAGCAATGGCATCCTGCCGTCTCTTTTTTAAGGAATCAACCTGTTCCGCCAGTTTGCCGAGGGTTTCGGCGATTGTTCCCAGTTCTTGCGCGGCTTGCTCATGAATGTCCCGCAACTCCGCAGCGCCAGCGGCCTGCTCATCAAACAAGTGCGCCGGAAAATCAGACATCTCCGCGATTTCTGCAATCTTTTTGATACTGGAGGAAAGATCATCAAAAACTTGGCCGCCCGGCAAACCATTTTTCTGCTGAATGCACTTCTGGTACTGCTTTAAGATTGCGCCATGCCCTTTTTCCTCATACTGCCGCAGGTCGCTTGTAACATCTTTCAGTTTTGCAAGCAACTGCGGTTCTTCAGCAAGCTGCCGATCAAAAGCTCTCTTTTGTTCTCGAAGCTGAAGAAAATCACTTTTCACCCTCTCCCATTCAGATTCCCATACTGAATGGTTTACGTCAGGTGTTCTGTCTATAATATCAAGCAGCCCATCTGAATTTGCTGCCAGCTCCTCAATTTGTTTCTGACTGTAAATGCTGAGAGGAAAACGCTCAGATAGATCGCCCGGCTCAGTTTCCTGCCAACCGTCGTCGTTCTGCTCTTCTAAAACTGCCCCTTGTCCCTTAAATTGCCAACGCAGGCGGAAATTCTTGCCGCGCCGATGCAGTTTAAGAAGAATTTCGGTGTCTTCCAGCATGACACCTTTCTTAGCCTGTAGGTCCTTGAACGTTTCTAACTTCTTTTTGATCTCTGACTTATTGTCAAAATTCTGATCTCGCTGCGCAGCAATGCGGATGGATTCAAGAACCGTTGATTTTCCCGTTCCTCTGCTGCCAATGATGGCGTTGAAATACGGATGCAATTCCATGACAAATGGTTTATCTTTAACTCTCCCGCAGTGGCTCATATTTTTGATGGTCAGTTTTGACAAAAACAGATCAGGCAGGCAGTTCGGGTCTTCAATTTTATCTTCTTTCACATAATGCTGATGATCATCCACCATCAAAGCCAGCCGCAGACCTTCTATGTTTGGCTTGCTCATCTTCAACCAGCTGAAGTGCTTTCCTATCTCATCAGGTTTGTGCGCATCGGAGCCACCCAGTTTGGCAAGGCGGTCAACCGCCTTTTGCAGCTCAGGTGTTGCTTGAGCGAAAAATTTTTCATAATTGCAGAACTCTGCGGCAACAATTGACTGCAAACTTTTTTCCAGTTCTTGAGTCAGCGAGCTTGCATTTTCCAACAAACCTTTTGCTTTTGCGCCGTCAATATGAGCAGCAATGGCGATTCCGCCTGCTTCTTTGATTTTTTTTACAGTTTTACAGAAGCCAATATGTGTTGCTGTCTGCTCGTCGTCACCAAATCCAGAAGTGATTTCGCATGACCCTAAAACACTTGTGATTGTGTCGCTGCCGCAACTCGGATCAAAAACTGCCAGCAGATGAACTCGGCTTCTGTTCCCGCCAACGGTGATTTCAACGCCGGGGAAGATTGTCAATTTCTGGAACCATTCCGGCCTGTTTTCCTGCTCCTGAAGTTCCTTGTTCTTTGCTTTCAAACGATCAATCCAGCCGCCTGAATTGTGGTCACTCAGCACCACGCAGTCAAGGCCAGCTTCCATAGCCTTCTGAAGCCATGCTTCCGGTTCAATATTTTTGAGAAAAAGATTTTCTCGGCCATAATCTTTCGATGCTGGCGAATGGGTATGGAAATCAATCTTCCACCATCTGCTACCCGGAAAAGTCTCGCTGCTCATACGGCAACTCCCCTGCATTGCTGAAAAGAGATAGATTTTGCTTGGCGCAGAATTCTACCACCTCTGCCCGGCTGACGCAACACAGGGCAGAGACAAAAAAAGGGAGAGCAGCTTGCCTGCCCTCCCCTTGCTCATCCTTTGCTGCTGTGGAGTGAAAGCCTTACTTCACTTCCTCGAAGTCAGCATCCACAACATCATCATCATCTTTCTTGCCGCCGCTGGAAGTTCCGCCTGTCGCGCCTGCCCCTGCATCAGCACCGGGCGCACCCTGCGAAGCCTGCGCATACATCAGCTCGGCCAGCTTGTGGGAAGCATTGGTCAGGGATTCAGTCGCGGCCTTAATTGCCTCCGCGTCATCACCCTCCAAGGCCTTTTTCACCTTCTCAATTTCCTGCTCCACCGTGCTCTTGGTCGCAGCATCAACCTTGTCGCCCAAGTCCTTGAGGCTCTTCTCAGCCATGTGAATCATCGAATCCGCATGGTTGCGGGCCTCGACCAGCTCCTTGCGCTTCTTGTCCTCGTCGGCATGAAGTTCCGCATCCTTTTTCATCTGCTCAATCTCAGCCTCGCTCAGGCCGGAGGAAGCGGTGATACGGATCGACTGCTCCTTGCCTGTGCCCATGTCTTTGGCCGAGACATGAAGAATGCCGTTCGCATCCAAGTCAAAGGTGACTTCGATCTGCGGCACGCCACGCGGCGCAGGCGGAATCTCGGATAGCTCAAAGCGGCCAATGGTCTTGTTGTTTGAGGCCATCTCGCGTTCGCCTTGGAGAACGTGGATGGAGACCGCAGGCTGATTGTCCGCAGCTGTGGAGAAGATTTGGCTTTTCTTGGTCGGCACTGTGGTGTTCTTCTCAATCAGCTTGGTCATGACCCCGCCCAAGGTCTCAATGCCCAGAGACAGCGGCGTGACATCGAGCAGAAGCACATCCTTGACATCGCCCTTGAGCACGCCGCCCTGAATTGCCGCGCCCACGGCCACGACCTCGTCCGGGTTCACGCCTTTGTGCGGATCTTTGCCGAAGATTTGTTTGACTTTTTCCTGCACCTTGGGCATCCGGGTCATGCCGCCGACCAGAATCACCTCGTCGATCTTGGACGGGTCAAGTCCGGCATCTTTGAGCGCAGTGCGGCACGGGCCTTCGCAGCGGTCGATCAGGTCAGCAACCAAGGCTTCCAGTTTGGCGCGGGAGAGCTTGATGTTCAGATGCTTTGGCCCAGTCGCATCCGCAGTGATGAAGGGCAGATTGATGTCGGTCTCCTTGGACGAGGACAGCTCTTTCTTGGCCTTTTCCGCCTCTTCCTTGAGCCGCTGGAGAGCCATCTTGTCATTGCGCAGATCAATGCCGTTCTCGCGCTTGAACTCGTCCGCCAGCCAGTTGACAATGCGCATGTCAAAGTCTTCGCCGCCAAGGAAGGTGTCGCCGTTGGTGGATTTGACCTCAAACACGCCGTCGCCGATCTCCAGAATGGACACGTCAAAGGTGCCGCCGCCCAAGTCAAAGACTGCCACTTTCTCCTCGCCCTTCTTGTCAAGACCATAAGCAAGAGCGGCGGCGGTCGGCTCATTGATGATCCGCTGCACATTCAGACCAGCAATCTTGCCTGCGTCCTTGGTGGCCTGCCGCTGCGCGTCGTTGAAATAGGCTGGCACGGTCACGACCGCATCAGTGACAGTCTCGCCAAGATATTCCTCAGCCGTCTTCTTCATCTTGCCAAGAATCATGGCGGAAATCTCAGCGGCAGAATAGCTCTTGCCCTCCGCCTCCACCACGGCATCGCCGTTCGAGGCTTGGGTGATCGTGAACGGACTCAGCTCAATCGATTTCTTGACTTCCGGGTCAGTGAACTTGCGCCCGATCAGCCGCTTGATGGCGAACAGGGTCTTGGTTGGATTAGTGACTGCTTGCCGCTTGGCAACCTGCCCGACCAGCCGCTCGCCGCTGTCGGAAAAAGCGACAATGGACGGGGTGGTGCGGTTGCCTTCGCTGTTTTCGATAACCTTGGGGTCGCCCCCTTCCATGATGGCCACGCACGAATTGGTGGTGCCAAGGTCAATGCCGATGATCTTACCCATGATATATCTCCTTAAATTGGTTGTCGTGCATAATGATTCAATGCTGCGCCGCCGTTATAAACAATGCGCATAAAAACGGCCTTGTCAAGAGGATTTGCTGCGCAGTTTATTCTTTTTTGGCCGGGCCGCTTGACACCACCACTTGCGCATGACGGAGCATCCGGTCTTTGAACAGATAGCCCTTGGCAAACTCGCGCAGCACATGGTTAGCCGGAATCTCTTCGCTGACCTCCATAGTCAGGGCATCCATCTGCTCGGCATCAAAAGGCTGGCCCACAGAATCCAAGGCAGTCACTTCAAAACGTTCCAACATGGTTTCCAAGCCTTTCTTGGTCAGCTCGACACCAGTCATCAAGGCGGCCAGCTTCTGCTCCGGGTCGCCGCCCTCCACACTGCCCTGCTCCAAGGCGCGGTCAAGATTGTCCGCAGTGGTCAGCAGCTCGCGGAGAATGTTCTCGCCCGCATACTTGCGCAGCTTCTCCTGTTCGCGCTCCATGCGCTTCTTGGAGTTCTCCGCCTCAGCGGCAAAACGGACCGTCTGATCCAGCTTGGCGCGCAACTCCTCCACTTCCTGCGTCAACGCCTCAATCTCCGACTTCTGCTCCTCAGCCGCCTCTTCCGGCTCCAACTGCGCTACAGGGGCAGCCGCAGCTTCTGCGGCCTGCTGCTCCTGCACATCCTCTGCTGCCATCTCGTTCTCATTCTCAAGAATTTTTTCTTCAGCCACGTATCTTCTCCCTCGTCTGAGCGGTTTCCGTACAATGAACAAAAACTGAATCTGTGGGGGCAACAGTAAGTATGTCACCTGCCGGTGTCAAGGGCGGAATGCAGCAGGAAGACGTTGCCGGGCAGGCGGAAAACCGGGTACAAAGAAGACAACGATGTTTCCTTCACGTTGTTGCGAGCTGATCATGAAAACCTACTTCGCCTCTCCTGAGCGGGCTGCCGAGCAAGAGCTGGCCGCAGCCGTTGCTTTTGCCAGCAAAAATCCAATCATAAGCGGCCTGCTCTCCTCAGTCGGCGGCTTGCTGGCGGTTTTGGATGAGCACCGCCAGATTGTCGCCCTCAATGATGAATTCCTGCAAATGCTGGGCGTTGCTGATCCTGCCGCAGTGCTGGGACTGCGTCCGGGCGAGGCCCTGCACTGCATTCATGCGCATGAGGAGCCGGGCGGCTGCGGCACCTCCAAATTCTGCTCCAGCTGCGGCGCGGCCATCGCCATTGTCTCCAGTCTGGCCGAGGACGCGCCCAAGGAACGGCTCTGCGCGCTCTCAGCCATGCCGGGTGACAAGGTCATGGATGCGGCCCTCTTGGTCAGAGCGCGGCCCTTCCACATTGAGGGGCAACGCTTTCTCCTCCTCTTTGTTCAGGATGTGACCAAGCAGGAGCAGCGGGCCGCCTTGGAGCGCAGCTTTTTTTACGACATCAATAACATGCTCGGCCTGCTGGCCGGAACTGCCGAGCTGCTGGCTCAGGACGGCGGCCAGCACCCCGGCCTGAGCGAGACCCTGCACCGCACCTCCATGCGCCTGGCCAAAGAGGTGGCCGTGCATCGCTGCCTGCTGCAGGAGCAGGGCGAAATTATTCAGCCCATGCTGACAGATGTGAGCGTGCAAGCCGTCTGCGATGAACTGCGCTCATTTTTCGCCAGTCACATCGTGGTCTGTCAGCAGAAGATCACCTTTCCTGAGCAAGTGCCGGAGCTGGTTCTGCGCACAGACCCGTCCCTGCTCCTGCGGGTGCTCTGCACCATGATCACCAATGCTTTGGAAGCCTCGATTGCCGGGCCGGAAAAACAGGTGCGGGTCTGGCTGGAGCAGACAGCGGACCAACTTGTCTTCTGCGTTTGGAATGCGCAGGTCATTCCCCCGGAGACGGCCTGTAGGATATATCAGCTCTATTTCAGCACCAAGGGCGAGCCGGGCCGGGGCATTGGCACCTATTCCATGAAGCTGATCGGCGAAAAAATTCTGGGCGGCAAAGTGAGCTTCTCCAGCTCTGAAGCAGAGGGCACGGTTTTCCGTTTCGCGGTGCCGAAAATGTCGGCGGGCGGGATAATCGTCTGACATTCAAATCATTATGAAGACAGGCGGTGCGGCTGCAGGCCCTGACGGCTTTTTTGCCTCCTATGTCACCGCCCAAGTTCAAAAATTTGAAAAATGCGGCTCGACCGCAATTTTGCCTTGCGAAATCAATGAAGAAACTATATTATTCCAGAGTGGGAATTATTTAATCATTCCTGCCGCAGCAAATTTTTTTGACCGGCGGCAGGCAAACGGAAAGAAAGAAGAATGGAGGACAGAAACGATGAAGCTTAAAGTGCTGCTGCAAGCTGCTGTGCTGCTGGTCTTCTCTGTGTGCGCCGCACAGGCAATCACAGTGACCAATGTGGGGCGCAATCCCTTTTATCAGCCGCCGCTCAATTCAGTCAATGATCTGCACTACATGATGCAGGATGCGCGGGGAGACATCAGAGACGGCCTCTATCAGGCAGGCTATCCTGAACTGTATCAGCCCTTGATGGCCCAGTTCAATCAAGCTGATGTCAGACAGGTCAATTACATGCCTGGCCAGACTTTTGTCTGGATGCTCTCCAAAGACAGGAGATACAGCGCAGTCAGGGTCGTGCAGGACATGACTTGGGGCGGCTCAAGACGGCTGCCCGCCTATGAGTTCTGCGTCTATAAAGATGGGATGCGCTATGTTTTTGCCGTGCCTTTGGTCTGCGGCAACTTGGCCCTCAAGGAAATCACTCCTATTGACAGAGGCGGCAAAATAGGCGGCGGCAAAATGGGCGGCTGCTTCGGCTTTGGCCTTGGCTGCATGCCGCTGCGCTTTGTTGCTGATGCCGGTTATCTGCACATGTCTGATCCGGCTGACTTTCTCCTGCTCCGGGCAGGCATTGAGTCGCCCATCAACAACAGACTGTCCCTGCTGGCCATGGTCGGCGGCGCGCCGCATCTGTCCGGCGTGGATGGCACAGATGCCTTCCTGGTGGATTTCCTGCTCCAGTACGACTGGTTCCGCTTCATGCTCGGCAACCAGTGGTCAGATGCCTTTGTCGGCGTGGGCGTGGGCGGCTGGATCAGCACCGACGGCGACGATGACTTGGAGGATCAGGACACGGATGTGGATATCATCGCCAACATTGGTGCCCGCATTGCCGGACAGCCGGACGGCTTCAACACCTCGCTCTTTTTCGAGGCCCGCAGCGGCGTGGATGAATTTGACAGCTTGGGTGAGTACGGACGATTTGGCGCAGGTCTGCGCTTCCGTTTCTAAGCTGAAGAAAAATTCATGCGCCTGAACACGGCGCATGAATGAACCGGGCGGCAGATTCAGTCACAGGGCTGAGTCTGCCGCCTTGCTGTTTTCTGCTTCCGCGAGCAAAAACTGGCCCGGACAGAAGCGGTCGAGAAAGTGCATCCAGCCAAGCTGCTGCCGGACATGCTCTTCGAGCAGAGCGGCAAAGTGGTTGGTGCATTCGAGTACGCCTGCCATGTCCGGCAGGGGAGAGGTGATTTCTTGGCCAATAATGGCGGTGAACGGCGGTTCCGTGCCTGGCAGGATGAAGAGCGGCAGCAGGGCTGCGCCGGTCTTGCGGGCGAGAATGGCCGGGCCAAGTGGCAGGAGCACTGGCCGATCCAAAAAGGTGAAGCGATGCTGTTTGCCGAACTGCTCGGCAGTGCCGGAGCCATCGCCCGTGATCATGATCACCTGATTCTGCCGCAGGGCGGTGAAGACTGGACGGAGAAACGTGTCTGCCTTGATGATCTCGGCAGGCATTTTTTTTTCATAGCCCATCCGCAGCCGGAAGGCGACATGGCGGCCAATCCAGCTCAGGCCCTTGTCCGAGGGATTGCCGACCTGCTTCAGGGGATAGCCCATCAGGGCAAGGCCGGTCAGCGGCAGATGGGCCGGGCCGAAATGACCATGCACGAGCACCACGCCCTTGCCGCGCTGCAAGGCTGCGTCCAGATGCTCTATGCCGGAAACACGCAGATATTTGCCAATGTTGCCAGCATGAAACTTGGGAAAAATGATTGGGAAGAGCTGATCCACATAATGGTTGCGCAGATAGGCGCGGATAATCTCCTGATGCTGCGCGGCGGGAATGCCCATCAGCACCAGATTCTTTGTCAAAAGCCGCCGCTTGCCGCTTGCCGCCGCATAATGCAGATCACCCATGCTGCGCAGCACAGCAATGCCGAGATTGGCAGGCAGGAGCAGGAGCAGCCAGCGCAGTGGATACCAGACAAGAAGGCGCAGCAGATCGCGCCCCAAGGATTCATGGGTTTGCATGGATTCAAAAAAAAGAGGGAGTGGTGCTGGCAGGCAGACTCGTTCCGCCAAGGAAAAGGATGAGGACCGGTTCAGCGGCAAAGATGCGGATCAGACAACAACGACTGAATTTTTTTCGCCAAACTCGTTCAGCACGTACTTGTCAGCCTCTGGATCGTTGATCCATGTCTGCCGATTGAGAATGTAGCGGAAGCTGTACTCTTTTCCTGTAGCCAAGGTGACGGTGACAGAAAAGCAGCCGCTCTTGAGCAGGCGCATCGGCGTGGCTGTGGTTGACCAGCCATTGAATTCACCAGCCAGCGCAGCCGTGCCAGCCTGCTCCAGATTTGGGCAGTGAAAGGTGACTCGGCATTTTTTCCCAGTGGCAGTGTAGTTTTTTATCAGCATTTTCTCCTCCTTTTCAGCTCTGCTGACAGCATGAAAAGTCTCCGCAGCAGCGGCAGACCGCCTCCTTTATTTATATGCGCATCTGCTGCCGTCTGCAAGGGAGAAATGCTTTTGCCGGCGGCACCAAGACCCCGCCCGTGGACCCAAACAGCACCGGGCGGCAGTCAGGGTGCTACTTTGCCGAGCTGGGAGATTTTGCCGATGGCGACAACATGGTCGCCTTCCTGAAACAGCTCATCCGCTCTGGGGATGTACTGATATTTTTTCTCGCCCTGCCGCCGCACCGCGATGACCTGAATGCCAAAACTGTTAGTCAAATTCAGCTCCTTGAGGCTCTTGCCTGCCCAGCGTTTGACTTCCAGCTCCTTGACGGCCATGGTTTTGTCAAACGACAGATACTCAATAAAACCGGGCATGGCGATCCGGCTGGCAATCTGCTTGGCAGCCATGTATTCAGGAATGACCACCTCATCCACGCCGATCTTGTAGAGCAGCTTTTCGTGGTCCTTGTTGATCGCCTTGGCCCAGACCTTGGACACGCCCAGCTCTTTCAGATACATGGAGATCATGACGCTGGCCGCAATGGAGTCGCCGACGCTGACTAAGACATGCTCCAAGTCCTGAATGCGGATCTGCTCCAAGGCCTCGCGGCTCATGGCATCGGTCTGCACCACTTGGGTCAGAATATGCTGGGCATTCTTGACCTTGTCAGGATCAGTCTCCACGCCCAGCACCTCATGCCCCAAAGCCACCAAGCTCTGGCCGAATTTGAGGCCGAATTTGCCCAAGCCAACGATGCCAATCTGCAATTTCATTGTGTTCCGCTCCGGGTTCAGCCGATGGAAAGTTTTTCTTCAGGCCGGGAAAATAACAATTTGGTGCCAAAGGACTGCACAGAACTCAACAGCACCAAGGGGCCGAGGCGGCCAATGAACATCAGACAGATGATGACGATCTTGCCGCCTGAAGACAACGTCGGGGTCAGGTCCGCGCTCAGGCCCACAGTGCCAAAGGCCGAGACCACTTCAAAAAATATCGCCATGAATTTGTCGTGAGCAGCCCTGCCTTCAGTGAAATTCAAGGCGATCACACTGAAAAAAATAATCGCCACTGAGAAAAAGAGCAAGGTCAGGGCACTGTTGACCGATTCCTTATCTACAGCATATCTGCCGATCACGGTCTGATGGCGGCCTCTGGTCTGGGCTATGATGAAGGAATGCAGGACCCGGAAGGTGGTCACTTTGATGCCGCCGGCGCAGGAGCCAGGCGCGCCGCCAACAAACATCAGCAGGATCATGAAGAGCAGGGCGCCGTCGGTCATGGCGGCGATGTTCAGAGTGTTGAAGCCAGCGGTCCTGCAGGTCACTGACTGAAAGAGCGAGGCTAAAAATGCCTTGTCCTGCGGCAGATAGGGTTTGAAAAAGATGAATTCAGCAAAATAAATAAAAACTGTTCCAGCAGCGATGAGAAAGAGCGAGGTTTTCAGCACAATGCCGATATGCCAGCTGTCTTGGATGGGCATTCTGTTGCGGCGCAGTTTTCCCAGCAGAAAGGCTGCGCTTTCAATGATCACAGAAAAGCCCAGCCCGCCGAGAATGATCAGGAGCATGACAATCAGATTGATGGCCCAGCTGCCCTGCCAGCGCATCAGGTTATCAGAATTAAGGGAAAAACCGGCATTGCAGAAGGCGGAAATGGCATGAAACAGGGCGGAGAAGGGCGGAAAGCCCTGCGGATCGCTGTAAAAGAGGAGCAGCGCCCCGGACAGCTCAATCAACAGGGTGACTGCGGCAATCTGCACTAAAAAGCGGCCCAGATGAAAGCTGGCATTGTTGAGCAGGCTCTGGCCGACGGCAATTTTGTCGGTCAGGGAGACCTTTTTTTTCAACAAATAAAAAGCCAGACTGGAAAAGGACATGATGCCCAACCCGCCCATCTGGATGAGCAGGAGGATGACAGCATGACCGGTGCGGCTGTAGGTGCTGCCAGTGTCAACCACGGTCAGGCCGGTGACGCAGACTGCTGAGGTGGCTGTGAAAAGCGCGTCGAGAAAAGAAACTCTGCCGGCCTGGCAGCTGAAAGAGCTGTGCAGGAGAATCGCTCCGCTCAGAATCGCAGCCATGAAGCAGAGGATGGGCAGCGATATGGGCGCGAAAATTTTCCTGATTTTTTTCTTCACATTCATTTGCTTCCTGTTTTGGCAATTCAGGCTTGGCCCATCATAGCAAAAAAGCCGCTTGCAGGAAACAGGTTTTCTGCTAAGGTAAGCACCTCGGCTCTGCTGCGCCGCCGGAGTGCTTTGTCAGTGTTCTGGCGACTCAACCAAGCCGGAATGTTATTTTTTCGTTGAACTGGATTCCTGTCAATGGAAAAGAATGGAAAATTCTGTCTGCCTTCTTGAAAATCTGATGTGCAGATAACTTTTGCGTGACACCTATGATGGACAAACGAATCCCGCGTTGCAGACTGACTGCCGCCAAGACCTTGTCTGAAGCAAAAAGAAAGCATTTCCAGCAGTCAGTTCCTCCAGAAAGATGTCAAAAAGGCAGCGATGCGCGGAACGGTGCAGGCAACATAATGACTGCGGACAAGGCATTGGCGCAGGTTCGGAAGCAGGAGGCAGCGGAACGGCATGAGGCGAGGCAGATTGCAGCCAAAAAATCACCTCCAAAGGAGGCAAGATGTCCAAAATGCGGCCATGTCCAGAAATTATCCGAAGAATGTGAAAGCTGCGGCTTGATATTTTCTAAATATTATTTGGCGCGGGCCAGAAAGCGCGAAGCAGCGAAACAGGAGGCTGCAAGGCAGGCTGAAGATGCCGAGAGTGAGGAGAATAAAGAAAATGATAGGAATGTCTCATGGAAGCGCATTTTGCTTGTTGTTGCCATCATAGTCATTGGTAACAGGATTTTTGCAGAAATGTATGTTTATTATAAAAATAAAGCAATAGAAAGAGAGTACGAGAACAGCCAAGGAGGGCCAATCTCTTTGACGCTGGCAAAATTCAACGATCCGAAAAACTTCCTTGAAAAAGCTCGGAATGCAACAGTTTTTATTGAGACATCTTGGGGGTCTGGTTCTGGATTTTTCATAAACGATAAATGCAGCATTATTACCAACAGACATGTCGTGGAGCCTGACGAGGAGGAAAAAGAGAATCTCCGTAAAGAAGTTAATGCGTTGCGATACAAGGTGAGGATAGATCGATACGATGTTTCGAGATTTGAAAGCAATGTCAGGAGGAGTTTCGGCACTGCGGACTTTGAAGAAAAGAGAGATGCCCTTGATATAATGAAAAGAGTTCTGAGCGAGAACGAGGAACTGCTCAAGGAGGCCGAAGAAAGGTACGAGAACATGAGAACAAATGCTCATTTCGCCAAGGTTTTTTTGATAAATGGACAAAAGTATTTTGTTCATTCCCGTTCTTTCAGCAAGGAATATGATCTCGCTCTGCTGTCAATAATTGGAATTGGTTCTCCTTTTATCACACCAAGAATAAAAAAGAAAGATCGTGGCGACAAGGTGTTCACTATCGGCAACCCTGTGGGACTGCGGCATACGGTCACGTCAGGCATCATATCAGGATACCAGGAATATGAAGGAAGAAAATATATTCAAACTGATGCGCCGATAAATCCCGGCAACAGCGGCGGGCCGCTTATCGATGAATCTGGATATGTCATTGGCGTGAACACAATGGTTATTGACAAAACAGAAGGAATAGGCTTTGCCATTCCCATAGAAGAAGTGCTCAACCAGTTCCCCTCTGTAAAAATGCCGTAACTTGCATGAGCGAACAACAAGGCACTGCAAAACAATTGATCCCATGAATGCCAAAGTAAAACTCTTTCTGCCCGGAGAAAACTCCGCCTTTATTCTCGTTTCAGCCCTGATCGGCCTGCTGGCCGGGGTCTTCATCATTGTTTTCCGGGAAGCGGTGGAGCTGGTTCATTATTTTATCTTTGAGCAGGGCCATGAACTGCTGCGAATTGACGCGGGCGGCTGGCATGTCCTTCTGCTGCCCCTGCTGCCCATGTCCGGCATGGCCCTGCTGATCCCGCTCTCCCTGCTTTTTCCCGGCAAGGTCAACGGCTACGGCTTCACCAAGTTCCTGCGCAAGGTCAATTTGGAAAACGGGGTCATCAAGGCCAAGAATATTTTCATCAAGATTGCCGCCACCGCCCTGACCATCGGCACGGGCAACTCAGCCGGGGTGGAAGGTCCCATCGGCCAGATCGGCGGGGCCATCGGCTCCCAGTTCGGTCAGCGGCTGCGGGTTTCCGGCAGGCGGATGAAAGTCTATATCGCCGCAGGCTGCGCAGGCGGCGTGGCAGGCATTTTCAACGCCCCGATTGCCGGGGTTTTTTTCGCTGCGGAAATCGTGCTGCTGGGCAGCTACGGCATCTCCTCCTTTTCCGGGCTGGTGGTGGCCTCAGCCATGTCAACGGTGGTCTCGCGAGCCTATTACGGCGGAACCCCTGCTTTCCCCATCCCGGATTATCATATTGTCAATCCAGTGGTTGAGCTGCCGCTCTACACGATCATGGCCCTGCTCATCGGCCTCTTGGCAGTGCTGCACATCCGCTTTTTTTATTATGTCCGGGACTGCTTCCGCAAAATGCCGATTCATGAACAGCTCAGGCCGATCTTTGGCGCGTTTTGTGTCGGCTGCATCGGCGTGCTTTTTCCCCAAGTGCTGGGCGACGGCTATGAATACATTGAGGAGGTGCTCTATGGCGGCGGCCTGCCTTTGACAATGGCGGCCCTGATTTTTCTCAAATCCATTGCCACCGCGATCACGCTTGGCTCCGGCGGCGCAGGCGGTGTCTTTGCCCCAGCCCTGTTCATCGGCGCAGCAATCGGCGGGGCCTTTGGCTGGCTGGTCCATTATCTCATGCCGACCCTGACCGCCTCTTCAGGAGCCTACGCCACAGTGGGGATTGGCGCCTTTCTCGCCGCCTCCACCCATGCGCCGATGACCGCCATTTTTCTGCTTTTTGAGATGACCGGCAATTATCTGATCATTATTCCGGTCATGCTGACCGCCATACTCGGCACAGTCACGGCCCACAAGTTTTACAATGACTCGATTGACACGGTCGATTTCACCCGTGAAGGCATTGACATTCATGAAGGCTGGGAGGTGGCGGTGCTCAAATCGATCAAAGTGGGCAAGGCGATCAGCGAGGATGTGGATTTCATCAGCGAAACCGCCAACATCAACCATCTGCTCAACTTGTTCGCCATTGCCAGGGAATCGCTCTATTTCCCGGTGGTCAATCATGTCGGCAGAATGGTGGGCGTGGTTTCGATGCAGGATGTGAAGACCATCCTCCATGACGAGGAGCAGCGCTGCTGTCATCTTGTCGGGGCAATCTGCAGCCGGGATGTGATCAGCCTGACCCCGGAGGATAATCTCTACGACGCGATCCGGCTCTTTGATGTCAAGGGCATTGAGGAAATTCCTGTGGTGGAGAGCATGGAAGATCAGTGGGTGCTGGGCATGCTCCGGCGGCGGGATGTGATTTCCGTCTATAACCGGGAGGTGCTGCGCCGGGGCATCAGCGAAAAGGCTGAGGAAATCAGAATCCTTTGCGCGACATCATGATGAAGATCACCCTGTTTTCCTTTGGCTTCAAGCACGGCGGCCCGGCAGCGGACATGGTCTTGGATGTCCGCTTTCTGCCCAATCCCTACTGGGTGCCGGAGCTGAAGGAGCACACTGGTCTTGAAGAGCCAGTGGCGGCATACATTTTGGAAAGCGCGGCAGGCCGGGAATTTCTTGACCGGCTGCATTCCTTTCTGGTCTTCATGCTGGACAAGCACCGGCAGGCAGGCCGTGAGGAATTCGCCTGCGCCATTGGCTGCACCGGCGGCAGGCATCGTTCCGTGGCCGTGACTGAACATCTGCGGCAGGCTCTTGCCGCACCGCCGCATTCCGATGAGCAGCAATGGACTGTTTTTCATCGGGATATCGATAAACAATAATGTTCTTGCGCTGACTGTTCCATTCAGCCGCCGGATTTCCGGCAGGAGCCGCCGGGCCGCTGCGCTGAATTCAGTTCTGGCCCGCTTTCAGGCGGCAAACAGCTCCTCCAGCGAGGCGGCTGTGAAGACTTTGCTCATCCACTGCCGGAGCTGCTCCACAGAGGCCAGCCGCACCCGCGTGCGCAATTCCTCCGGCAGCGGCCCGAATTTTTCCTCGGCAAGCAGGAGCAGGCTTTCCGCCATGCCTGCGGTTTTGCCTTCAGCAACGCCCTCCGCACGGCCTTTTGCCAGACCTTTCTCCAAGCCTTTTTCCATGCCCTTCTCCTCAGCGGAGGCGATCTTGCTCTCCACATCCATCAGGGCGCGCATCCGGGTCTCATAGACTAACCGCTCCTCCTCGTTGAACATCCGGTCCACCGCCTCCATAGCCTTGAGAATGCTGCGGTCAGCGGCCATTGTCTCAGGCATTTCGTTCCGCCGCAGCTCGTGCGCCTTGGTGAGAAAGGCGGCCCAGCGGTCGAGCGGCTTGACTAAGTCGGCAAAGTCTTTCCTGAACTTGCGCAGCTCGATGTAATGCAGCTCAAAGATGTCATGCAGCCCGTCGTCCTTGCAGCTGGCCGTGTTGATGATTTTGTACAGGCTGTGAAATTCCTCATCGCCCGGCACGAAGTTGAAGTCGAGGATGCTGATGCAGACGGTCTTTTGCAGGGTTTTGTACATCTGCCCCTCGGTGAGCTGCTCTCTGACCAATTTGGCCCAGTAATAGATGGCCCGCTTGTCGAAATACAAATCCTCGCTGATCTGCATCTCGACATTGAACCAGCGGCCCTTCCGGTCAACAGCCTTGATGTCCAAGATGGACATCTTGCCCGCCTGATAGTCGGCCAAGCTGTAGGGATTGCGCAGGGTCACGTCCGCGACCTGATCCTCCTCAGAAACCACCGCGTTGATCAGGGAGATGAGCAGATCCTTGTTCTCTTCGCTGCCGAAGAGCTTTTTAAAGGCGAAATCAACTCTGGGGTTTATCCGGCACATTTTTTTTGCCTCCGCTTGCTGAAGCCTGTTTTTCATGGAAAACTGCGTGCAGCAGTATAGGCGCAAAGCCGGACAATCTCAAGGGGGAAACGTCGGAATTCAGTGAACCAGACGTTCTAGTTTAGACTTGCTTTATTGCGGCGCAACGCATTATAATATATGCCATCCTGTGTTTTTGAGACTCAAAGCCAAAGAGTGCCCCTTCTGTGCCGTGGCAGCATGCTGAAACGGGACTTTTGTTCAACCAAAGTGAAGTTCATGCGCCGCAGAAAGGGAATTCCAGCGAAAAAAAACAGCGGGCGGAAAAGAAAATCTTGACAGCCGCGCTGAAATCGGGCATATTTGTCCTGCCGTGCCGAAGTGGCGGAATTGGTAGACGCGCTAGGTTCAGGGTCTAGTGAGCGTACGCTTGTGGGAGTTCGACTCTCCCCTTCGGCACCATTTAAGTCAGATATGCAGGGCTTTGATATTGCTAGTGAATATCAAAGCCCTGTTTTTATTTCCAGCGGCTTTTCCTGCCTCTCCTTCCTTACCATCCATCACTTTTCTTGACAGAGCTTGAACGCCGGAGTAAAAAGATTGAAAAAACAATTCGTTTATTCAAACTCTGTGAAATATGAGCACGATCAGTCATCTGGCAGAGGAAATCTCGTCCGGCCTGCGGGACGTTTTGCCCGGAATTAACAGGAATCCTCTGCGCAAGTTAAGCTTGTGCGCGGCGGCGGTTTTGGAAGTTCAGAGTTGCAATACTATGGACATGGCGGCTGTCCTTCCGCTGGAAACAGAACGGATTGACATGCGATATCAGTGGTTAAGCCGTTTCCTGAGCACAGACTCAATCGACAATGATGATGCGATGCGGCCTTTCATCCGTCAGGCATTGGAGACGGCCTCCGCTTCGGGAGAAACGCTGATTCTGTGCATTGACCAGACGCAGCTATCCGACCGTTTCGGCATTCTTTCGCTGTCATTGCGCTTCGGCGGTCGGGCCCTGCCTCTGCTATGGCGGGTCCGAAAAGGACAGGGCAATATCGGCTCGGATATCTGCATGGAACTTCTTGAAAAAATAAAATCATTCCTTCCAGAGGGCAGCAGAGTGCTGCTGCTCGGCGACCGTTTTTACGGTCAAGCGCCGCTGATTGCATTCTGCCACCGCAGCGGCTGGGATTATCGGCTCCGCCTCAAGGAAAATCTTAAAGTTTTCAATGAGGCCGGCGATGAGACATCTCTTGCGGACCTTGTTCCTGCTGAAAAGAAAGGTCGCAAGGAACTGTTTATGAAAAATATTTATCTGACAGAACAGCGGGTTCAGACAAATTTAAGCATTCTCCAGGAGCCGGGACATGATGAGCCTTGGCTGCTGGCAGTCGGAGGAACTGAGCCAAATTATTATAAAACACTTGATTACGGCATGCGCTGGGGATGCGAGGCCATGTTCAGCGATTTCAAAACCAGGGGGTTCGGTTTGGAGGACACAAAACTGGAGCGCGCCGACAGAATCGCCAGACTGATGCTGATCCTCTCGGTCGCCATGCACTGGTGCGTACTCGCCGGACTCCGCGACAGGATGCGGAACCCGCTTCCAAGAGAAAAAAAACTGAAAATTTCGGATTTGACGACGTTGCCGACAAGGATGCGGAACAGCATGAGCTGCCGCCAGTCGTCAGAAAAACTTGGAGAAGTGTCTGTTCTTATTTCAAAAGAGGACTCAGGCTGCTCAGAAGATACGCTCAGATGCTCCGTCCCCTGCCTCCCTTGTTTTTTACATTGCGAAAAAGTGATGGATGGTAAGCCTCTCCTTCTCGAAGATCGATCCTTTCAGGTTTGTAACGTATCTGTCTTTCTACAGCTCCAGCTCACAGACTTCAGGAAGGTGTCTGTACTGCTGGGCATAGTCCAGTCCGTAGCCGACCAGGAAGCCCTTGTCGATCTGAAAGCCGACATATTCCAGCTCCACCTCTGTTTTCCGCCGTTCCCGCTTGTCGATCAAGGTGCAGATGCTGACCGAGGCAGTCTGATGCCGGGCGGCAAAATACTGGCGCAGCCAAGCTGTGGTGATGCCGCTGTCAACAATGTCCTCGACCAGCAAAATGTGCTTGCCTGCCAGCTCCAGTTCCGGCCCTTTGCGCAGGGTGACCATGCCGCTGCTTTCCGCCTTATTGCCATAGCTGGCCACGCGGATGAAATCTATTTCCACCTCCAGCTCCACAGTCCGGGCCAGATCAGCCAGAAAAACAAACGCGCCATTGAGGATGCCGACCAGCACCAGCTTTTTTCCCTGATAGTCCGCGCTGATCTGGCGGCCAAGCTCCATGACCCGGTCCGCAATTTCAGCACGGCTTAGAATAGTTGCCGCAATGCGCATCTTCGCCTCCTTTGCAAAAGTAACGTGAGAAAGATGCCTGCATCCTAAACCGGGTGCTGCGGAATGCCAAGCGGAAAAATGTTGACAGCAGCCAGCGGAGCAGGTAAACGATGGATTCGGATCAACCATGAATCATTCTCCCAGCCGTTTTCAGCCATGCGTCAATATCTTCTCGATGAGCTTTCTTTTCTTGAACACGACAACGTGGAGCATTATCTCAGGCGCAGCCTCAAGCGTGGCCCCATTGAAGGGGTCTATTGGCTGGAGCTGCCGCAGGAACTGCTCGCCCCGCCCCAGCTCGCCCACCCGGACTGCAGCCCGTTTTATTTTTCCGTGATTTTGGAGCCAAGCGAACTGCGGGCCGAATTTCTCGTGCGCAGCTCGCACAACATGCGCTGCTCCTGCATTGCTTGGGCCACTGCCGCCCAGCGGCAATTTGTGCTGGACTACATTGACAAACTGCTGCAAGAGGAGTTTATTGCAGTATGAGGAGAAGAAAATTTCTTGCAACATATTTTCACAGGAGCTTGTGATGAAAAAATCTCTATTAATGCCTGCGGGCTGCACCGCCTTGTTTTTGCTGTCCTCTGCTGCGGCTTGGGCTGCGCCGGGACCGTATTTGAGCATGAACGGCGGCGTGGCAATCTTGGATGACGGCGACGCGAAAGGGCCAAAAGGAACCGTGGAAATGGAGTCTGATCCCGGCTTGGCCTTGGCTGGTGCGGCTGGCTATGACTTTGGCAACAATCTCAGACTGGAAGCTGAAGTCGGCTATCAGAAGAACGATATTGACAAAGTAGGCCTCCGGGGCGGGACGCGGGGCACCGCCTCTTCTGGCGACACCTCCAGTGTTTCCGGCCTGCTCAACGGCTACTATGATTTTGTTAATCAGAGCAGACTGACCCCTTTTGTCAGCGCAGGAGTTGGCGTGATGAAAGTGTCCCTCAGCGACCTCAACCTGCCCGGCACTGGTTTTGATGAGGGCTTGGATGGCACGGCGGTCGCCTGGCAGGCTGGCGGCGGGGTCAGTTATGCAGTCAACTACGGTGTGGCTGTTGATCTCAAATACCGCTACATGAATGCTGTGGATTTGGAAGTGGATGGCGCGGAGCTTGATTACTCTGGCCACAATGTCTATGGCGGCATCAGGGCCTCCTTCTGATCCGCCCTGCTGACACCCCGTCTGCCGGTCGGGCGGGGTGAACATCTGCGCCTGACAAAACGAGCTGAAAAAATAAGAAAAAGTCCTTGAGTATAGCTCCAGCTTCCTATACAATAAGGCCGCAACTGTTATTGGGCTTTTCTTTCACGCGGAGGGAACATCATGACCAAGCTGCCTGCTGTTGCCGTTTTTTTTGCTGCCGCTGCCGTTCTGAGCGGCTGCCAGCCCCAGAACTATTACACTAATTGCCCTGTAGAGCCGTCTTGGACAAGAGGAGATTATTATTCCACTTCCAGCGGCTGGGCAGAGACCTATCCTGACGATGTCTATGTGGATGACAGCGTTTATGTTGATTCATCCGCAGATGATGTTTATGTCGATGACAACACCTATGTTGACAATGGGCATTACGTTGATGACAGCAGCGTCATTGTTGATGACGGATATGTTGACGATGGCTACAGCTATCAGGATTCGACCTATTACGACGATCCGGGGGTGGAGGAGTATTATCCGTCCAGCAGCTCGTATTATCCATCGTCCTCTTCATCCTATTATTTTCCCTCATCAAGCTACAACGATCCGGGAGTGGAGGAATATTATCCCTCCGACAGCTCGTATTATGCACCGTCCTCTTCATACGTTCCCTCGTCAAACAGCAGCATGTACTATTCGCCTTGGTCCCGGCCTTCTGTGTCCTATCCTTCTCCCACGTGGAAGAACAGATTTATAGGGCAGCAGCCGTCAATGTATTTTTATCCATCAGGCAACTCGAACAGCATGCCGAACTGGCAGCAGGCGTATCCGTATTACTACTGACAGGGAAGCAGGGGATTTTTTCTTGAGTCCTGCCCGGCGGCTGGCTATAATGAGTCCTATTGTCCCTTCACTTCAACCCCCTTTTCAGGAGGTCATGCTATGAAGACAGGAAAAATGCTGCTGAAACTGACTGCCCTGCTCGGCCTGTTGGGCTTGAGCGGCTGTTACTATTACGGCCCGCCTCCTCCTCCGGTTCACGGACCAGCAGTTATTGTTCCGGCTCCGCCGCCACCACCGCCAATCATTATGCCCTGATGATTTGCCGTCAAAAGAACGCCGCAGAATTGCCTGCTCCTTTCTCAAACCGGCGGAAACCTCGTGAAGGCTGTGCCCAGACTGCGGCACAGCACTTTGTTTTTTCATTTTAATTTTATTATATGAGGACAAGATGATGCGCGCAATCAAACTGTCAGTCGCCCTGCTGCTTGCAGCCTGCCTGCTCTCCGGCTGTTATATGTATCACCCGGACAGAGATCGTCATTCAGACGGTCGGCAGCAGCAGCAGCAGAGCCAAAAAGGCGCATATTAGCGAGTGAAAGCAATTCAGGGTTCTCTTGGGAATCCTGAATTGCAGCGCGCCGCCTGCTGTTCGCCTGCATTCTGCCGCAGCGAATTTATCTGCTTGACAGAGTAATCATTCCGAGATATTTTTTCCTTCCTTTCCAGCAGCAGGATTGCTGCTGCTCTTCACTCCGCTCCTGTTTGCCAAACTGATACCTGCCGAATTTTTCCATTCGGTATTTTTTGCATCTTTCAATCTGTTGACGTCACAAGGAGACATCATGAAACAAGGAATGCTCAGGAAAACTCTTGTCAGCGCAGTCAGCCTGCTGGCACTGCTGGCCACGGCGCCGGCTTTTGCCACGGACCTGAATGCCGATCAAGCGATTGCCAAGCTCAAGGAAGGCAATGCGCGTTTTGTCAGCGGCAAGTCCATGCGTCCGCATACCGACACAGCCCGGCTGACTCAGGCTGGCCAAGAGGATCAGGGCAAGCACGCTTATGCCACAGTCATCACCTGCTCTGATTCCAGAGTCCCGGTTGAGGAAATTTTTGATGCCGGCATCATGGATATTTTTGTTATCCGGGTGGCAGGCAACGTGGTTGACACGGACGAGGCAGGCTCGATTGAGTATGGTCTGGCCCATGTCAACACCCCGGTTCTGGTGGTGCTTGGCCACACCCAATGCGGCGCGGTCACTGCTGTGACGAACGCCATTCAAGGACATGGCCATGCGCTGGAAATCAACATTCCGCCGCTGGTTGACAACATCGAGCCTGCGGTCAAACGGGCCATTGAAGAGCATCCTGAACTGAAAGGCAAGGATGTGATTCCTGCCGCCATTGTTGAGAATGTCTGGCAGGGTGTGCATGACCTGTTCATGAGAAGTCCTGTTTCCCGCGAGATGGTCAAGAACGGCAAGGCCAAAGTTATTGGCGCAATCTACGATGTGAGCACTGGCAAGGTTGATTGGCTGCCTGAGGACAAAGTCAGCAAAATTCTTGACGAGGCGGAGAAAGACCCCAAGCGGGAGATGAAAAAATTAGCTGGCGGTGAGGAGAAAGCCGGTCACTGAAGTTTTTTTTTCATCCAGCGTCATGAAACGGAAAGGCCGGATTTTTTCATCCGGCCTTTTTCTTTTCTCATTTTTTTTGGGATACTGGCAAAAAGGCAGGCAATAGGTTACTATTCGGCGCATAGCTGTCCCCACCCTGTGAGACCTTTCTTGGCTGAACGCAGGCGGCGGGCGGAAACACTTCAATTCAGCATGACGCAGCAATGGCAAGTCCTGATCATACCCCGGAAATGGAACAGCTGGACCGGCTGACCGTGATCCTGTACCGCAGCGGTTTATCTGTTTTTGCTCTCAGCACAGCCTTGGAGGCGGCGGAGCTGCTCTCCGGCCAGTCCCTGCTCGGCAGATGGCATCTGTCCTTGGTCGCGGCCAGCGCAGGGCTTGCCAGCGCCAACATTCATCTCTACGATCCCCGCTTCCGCTGGCTTTTTCCCCTGATGAGCTGGCTCGGCTTCATCGTGCTGGCCTTCACCCTGCCGGTGCGCTCACCGGAGCTGGCAGCGTGGCTGTCTGGCCTCAGTCTGGCCTTTTTTTACGCAGGCGCGGCCATGTTCGCGCTCAAAGAATATTTCTGCTTCCGCATCCCCGGCCTGCCTTTCATGCCAATATTTTTAGGCGGAGCCGTGCTGCTGCGCTGGTCCGGCTTTCCTGTCGGCGAAGGCCTTCTGCTGGCCATTGCCGCCCTGCTGTATTTGTGGATGGTCTGGGCAAAATGGAGGATGCCCCTTCATTTTGATATTGGCGACAAGAGCATGTATAAAATATAATGTGCAACAGCCTGTTCAGGCAAACTATCTCACCAAGGAGGAATGTTGTGAAAAGCAGGACATTATTGGCAGCGTTTGTGGTTCTGGCCGGATTGCTGCTGGCAGGCGGCATCAGCACTGCCGCCGCCGTGACCACAAATGTCTGGTACACGACCCCGGCTGACTGCGAGCGGGTGCAGGAGACCGCAAAAAAAGAGGATAAGGCCTTCATTCTCTTTTTTTACGTTGACTGGTGCGGCTACTGCAAACGGCTGAAAAAAGATTTTCTTGCAAAACCTGAAGTCGAGCGGGTGCTGGCCAAATATTACCGAGTCAAGATCAACCCTGAGAAAGGGGCGGAGGAGAAGGCCTTGGCAAATAAGTACGGCGTGCATGGCTTCCCCAATTTCTTGGTTGTCCGGCCTGACGGCAGCAAGGTCAGAATTCATCCCTTTAAACAAGGCGGCAAAGTTTGGACAGTGGAGGAATTCATCTCCAACTTGGAAGCGGCAATGACGGCCAAGGGATGAGCAGCAGCAGCCCTGTTCTGTGCAGCGGGGCTGGCAGCAAACTGGCAGAAACAAAGCATCTGTCAGGCATTCCGTGCAGATGCCTGCTGTGAAATCGACTGACCATGAATCAAAAAATAGGCAAGAAACTGCAAGAATGGCTTGTTGATGAAGCCGAGGACGCACCTGCTGAAACTGTTTTAGAGACATTGCACAGAAAACTGTGCAAAAGGATAAAATTCTGTTTTAATACAGAAAAAAGGATAGAAGAAAAAATAAAAAACTGGCTTACTGTTGAGGAACAGGAAAACTCTGCTGATTTTATTTGTATAATTGAAGAATCTTTTTTTAAAACAAGAAAAATTATAGCTGCGACAAGTCATCGTATTGTTTTGTTTGAATACAGCCTTTCAGGCACCCTGAAAGATAAAAGTGATAAAATATGGCGGCAGCTTGTATCTGTGCATTTGCAGGAAAAAATTCCTTATTCCTCGTTGGAGCTTTGCTTCTTTCAGTTTCATGATTCAATTTTTTATCACAATCCAAATCAGTTCAGCGACAAGCCCAAGATGAAGCACTGGAGGCTTGACGAGCTGAACAAGAAAAAAGCTCGAATTTTTTATGCTTTTTTGAAAAATAAAGAAATTGCCATGAAGGAAGCGAGGCGGCAGGAGCATCTCGACAATAAAATTGTCGGCGGCATGGGAGGCATGGCGCGGCCCGGAGGAGGAGGCCCGCCTCCGGGAGGCGGAAAGTAAGCCTCCGGCATTTTTCATGATGCGGCAGGGCAATCAAGTGCGGAACAATGATGAGTACAGGTCGTTGACCAAGCTGCTGGCCAAGATTGGTCAAGAGGCTGGCACTTCGTTCTGCATCAGTCTCATTCCCGGCTTGGCCGGATTGCTGGCTGCCGCCCTGAACAGCGTCTTGGGCACCTTTGGCTTTCTGCTGAAATTTCGCAGTGAGAGCGCAGAGCTTGTAACAAATTTGCTGGGCGGCGGCACTGGCTTTCTTTCCCGCAAGGAGCTGCGCCGCATTAAGCTGGAATTAGTCAGATGTGCGAAAAGAAACAAGGAATACGGAAAAGCGCTGGCCTTGGTCTGCGGCATTCTGGAGACAGACGCTGAATGCGCTGAGGCCCTGCTGCTCAAAGCCATGATCCTGCATGAAGGTTTTAATGATTCCGCAGGCGCACGCCTGTCTTTGAGAAAACTGATGCGTCTGCGTCCTGATGCGGACAACGATCTTCTGCGCCGCTGGGGAGCGGCTCTGCATGACGAGCTTTGCCTGCAACAGAAACGCGGACAGGACAATTCCTCTGATCAAGTGCGGATACGATATGAATGATGTGAGCGCGGCTGCCGCATCTCTCTTGAATTATGCGGCAAACAGCCTGAACACGTTGGGAGGACATATATTTTGACACGGATCATCGTAATCACCTCCGGCAAGGGAGGAGTCGGCAAAACCACAACCAGTGCCGCCTTTGCTATGGGCTTGGCATTGGAAGGCTACAAGACAGCGGTGATCGATTTTGATGTCGGCCTGCGCAACTTGGATCTGGTCATGGGCTGCGAACGGCGGGTGGTCTATGACTTTGTCAACGTGATCAACAAGGAGGCCCGCCTCAATCAGGCCTTGATCCGGGACAAGCGCACTGAGAACCTTTACATCCTGCCCGCCTCGCAGACCAAGGATAAGGAGGCCCTGACTATAGACGGCGTGGAGGCGGTGCTCAATGAGCTGGCCGACACCTTTGACTACATTGTCTGCGATTCGCCGGCCGGCATCGAGCACGGGGCTTTCATGGCCATGTATTTCGCTGATGAGGCCATTGTCGTCACCAACCCAGAAATCTCCTCAGTGCGCGATTCGGACCGCATTCTTGGCCTTTTGTCCAGCAAGACCAGACGGGCGAAGGAAAACCGGCCTCCGGTCAAGGAGCATCTTCTTCTGACCCGCTACTCGCCGGAACGGGTGCTGCGAGGAGAAATGCTTTCCGTGAAAGACATTCAGGACATACTCTCCATTCCGCTGCTGGGGGTCATCCCGGAATCTGAGGCCGTCCTGACCGCCTCCAATCAGGGGGTGCCGGTGATCGCCAACCGGAACAGCGATGCCGGGCTGGCCTATCAGGACTGCGTGGCCCGCTTTCTCGGCGAAGAAATTGAGATGCGCTTCATTGACCCGAAGAAGAAAGGGCTTCTCAGCAAGTTTTTCGGGAGCAATTAATGGGCCTTTTTGACTATTTCCATGCCAATCGCAGATCGGCGGAGGTGGCCAAGGAGCGGTTGAGCATCCTGATTGCCAGGGATCAGATACAGAGAAATCAGCCCTCCTTTCTGCCCCAGCTCCAAGACGAGCTGCTGGAGGTGATCAAGAAGTATGTGGACATTGATCAGGACGATGTCTCGATCACCTTGGACCGGGAAGATGACTGTGAGATTCTGGAGCTGAACATCGCCCTGCCGGAAAAACCGCGCCAGCGGCAGACTGACTGATGCCGTCCCGGCCCAAGCAGCGGCGCAGCGCTTCCACGACGCAGATTGGCCAGGCCGGCGAAGAGGCGGCTGCCCGCTACTTGGAGCAGCAGGGCTGGGTGATCTTGGCCCGGAACTGCCGTCTGCCTGGAGGCGAGATTGACATCATTGCCAATGACGGCGGCTGTCTGGTCTTTGTCGAGGTCAAGACCCGGCGCGGCAGCCGTTTCGGCAGTCCGTTCGAGGCAGTTGACAGCCGCAAGCAGCAGCGGCTGACCACGGCGGCCTTGGCCTACATGAATGAGCACCGCTTGGACATGGCAGCCCGGTTTGATGTGGCTGCCGTGTTTCCTGAACAGGATTCCTTCCGCGTCGAGCTGCTGCGCAACGCCTTTGACTGCGTATAGCTTAGGTGCGGATTCAAGCCCCAAGCGCAACTTTTCAGCAATCTGTCTCTTGCATCCTGTTTCAAGACAGGTGCTCGCTTCTTTCTGTCTGAGAGAGCGGGCTTGAGATTTAATCCCCCGTAGTTTCATGAATTTCTTCCCAAACATCCCTCCCGGCCCGCTGACTGAAAAATGGGACAGCTGCCGCTTCAGCAGCAAGTTAGTCAGCCCGGCCAATCGCCGCAAGTATGAAATCATTGTGGTCGGCACTGGCTTGGCTGGAGCATCTGCCGCTGCCTCGCTCGGCGAGCTGGGCTACAGCGTCAAGGTCTTCTGCCTGCAAGACAGTCCGCGCCGCGCCCACTCCATTGCTGCCCAAGGCGGCATCAACGCGGCCAAGAACTACCAGAATGACGGCGACTCCGTCCTGCGCCTGTTCTATGACACCATCAAAGGCGGCGACTTCCGCGCCCGCGAGGCCAATGTCTATCGGCTGGCCCAAGTCTCCAACGCGATCATAGACCACTGTGTGACCCAAGGTGTGCCTTTTGCCAGAGAATACGGCGGCCTGCTCGCCAACCGCTCCTTTGGCGGGACGCAGGTTTCGCGCACCTTTTATGCACGCGGCCAGACCGGCCAGCAGCTCCTGCTTGGCGCGTATTCATCGCTGATGCGGCAGGTCGCGGCAGGCCGGGTCACAGTCCTGCCCCAGCGCGAGATGATGGACTTGGCCGTGATCAACGGGCAGGCGCAGGGGATCATGGTCCGCAATCTGCTCACCGGCCAGCTTGAACGGTATGCCGCCGATGCGGTGGTGCTGGCCACGGGCGGCTACGGCAGGATATTCCATCTTTCCACCAATGCCATGTCCGGCAATGTCACCGCTGCATGGCGGGCGCACCGACGCGGAGCCGCCTTTGCCAATCCCTGCTTTGTCCAGATTCACCCGACCTGCATTCCGGTGCATGGCGACTATCAAAGCAAACTCACCTTGATGAGCGAGAGCCTGCGCAACGATGGCCGGGTCTGGGTGCCCAAGAATGCGGACGACCGCCGCAATCCTGCCGACATCCCGGAGGCGGAGCGGGACTACTATTTAGAGCGCAAATACCCGCGTTTCGGCAACTTGGTGCCGCGTGACGTGGCCTCGCGCAATGCCAAAGAAGTTTGCGATCAAGGCTTGGGCGCAGGGGCGACAGGCCGGGCGGTCTATCTGGATTTTGCCGAGGCGATTGAGCGCGACGGACTGGCCGTGATTGAGCGCAAGTACGGCAATCTTTTCCAGATGTACGAGCGAATCACGGCTGCTGACCCGCGCAAGGAACCGATGATGATTTACCCGGCAGTGCATTACGCGATGGGCGGGCTTTGGGTGGATTATAATCTGCAATCAACCATTGATGGTCTCTTTGTCATTGGCGAGGCCAACTTTTCTGACCACGGGGCGAACCGGCTTGGGGCCAGCGCCCTCATGCAAGGCTTGGCAGACGGCTACTTCATCCTGCCCTGCACGATCAGCAATTACCTTGCCCAGCACAGTCCCGGCAGGCCCGCAATAGAGCATCCGGTCTTTGCCGAGCTGCACGAGGAAACCGCCGAGCGTCTTGCCCGACTCCTGCGCAACCGTAATCCGCAGAAAACAGGCACGCTGACTGCTGATCAGCTTCATCGCAAGCTGGGCGCGCTGCTCTGGGATCACTGCGGCATGGCCCGCAACAAAGCGGGATTGCTCAAGGTCTTGACGGAAATTCCCCAGCTACGGCAGGAATTTTGGGAGCAGGTCTATGTGCCGGGCAAGGGCGAGGACTTGAACCAATCGCTGGAGCGGGCCGGACGAGTGGCGGATTTCCTCGAATTTGCTGAGACAATGGTTTTGGATGCCTTGGAGCGGGAGGAGTCTTGCGGCTGTCATCTGCGCGAGGAAAGCCAGACTGAGGACGGCGAGGCACTGCGGGACGATGCGAACTACAGTCATGTTGCGGTCTGGGAATATCAGGGCGAAGGGAAACAACCTGCCTTGCATAAGGAGCCGCTTCACTTTGAGACGGTCACGCCTTCACAGCGGAGTTACAAATGATATGAAAGCGAACTCAATGAAACGGTTGTGAATATCTGCATGGTGGTCTGGAAGTTTTATCCTTGCCCGGAAGGGGGCGCGGAACGTCAGTGCCGCAGGCTGGCTGTTGAGCTGACCCGGCAGGGCCATTGCTGTGAGGTGCTGACCAGCCGCCTGCGCCTGGAGTTGCTGCCGACAGAGGAGATGCCGGAAGGATACCACGTGCGGCGGCTGGGCCGCTTGGCTTGGCTTGACGAATCCTGCAAAAAGCGGCTGTCGATTCTGCGCAACAGGCTGCCGGAACAGCTTGCTGACATAGCCTCTTTCTGGCTGCCGCTGCCTTTTGTCCGACTGGCCCGTTTTTCCTTCATGCTGGCCCTGCGCCAGTTTTTCAGACAGCATTGCCAGCAGATTGATGTCGTCCATGTTCATGAGGCGCACTGGATTGCCGGGGCCGTAGTCTGGGCCTGCCAAGGCTTGGGCCTGCCAGTGGTCTGCAAGGAAGCCTCTTTCCCTGCCGCCGCTGCAATCAGTTATGATGCGCCGATGCGCCGGGTGCTGGCCCGCTGCCGCCAGCAGGCGCATTTCATCGCTTTGACGGAACCTGTGGCAGAGTCGCTGCGCAGTAGCTGCGGCATTCCTGCCGAGCGAATCAGCATCATTCCCAACGGGGTGGCACTGCCTGCGGCAAGCAGCCCGGTCATCGGCTCCAAGGACGTGGTCTATGTTGGCAATCTCAGCCAAGGCAGCCGCTGGAAGGCCTTTGACATCCTCTTTGCCGCGTGGGTGCAGATGCAGCAGCATGATCAGGGCAGGACGCGGCTGGTGGTGCTGGGTGCGGGCGATTCCACGCCGTGGCAGCAGTATTTGCAGGAGCAGGGCTGCCAAGCTGCGGTGCATTTTGCAGGAGCAGTCCCGGATGTCAGCGAATATCTGCGCCAAGCGCGGCTCTTTGTTCTGCCGTCGCGGGTGGAAGGCCTGTCCAACGCTTTGCTGGAAGCCATGAGCTGGGGGCTGCCAGTGCTCGTCTCAGATATTCCGGCCAATCTGTCTGTGGTGCGGCATCAGGAAAACGGCTGGGTGGTGCCGGTCAATGACAGCCAGGCACTGGCTGCGGCAATGCTGCAGCTCTTGGCTGATGAGCCGCTTTCTCTGCAATTGGGTCGGGCGGCGCGGCAGACGATTGCGGACAGATACACCATTCAGCAGGTCGCGGAGCAGCTTGCCGGGCTGTACAGGCGACTGACTGCCTCTTGTCCTCGGCCCGTCAACTGAAGAAACGATCAATGCTGTGCAGCACTTGGTTCAATTCCGCTTCAACCTGCTGCAGCGGCTTTTCTATATCCGCACCGCTTATGCAGCATTTTTCCAGTTGCGCCGCAGCCTGCTGGAGCGGCATGGCCCCGATGGTGGCGGCAACTCCTTTCAAGGTGTGGGCCGGACAGACTGGATGTCCATGCTGTCTTGATTCACGGAACTGCTGGATGAAATCAGCCTGCTCCTGCCGGAAGAGCCGCAGAATCCGGCAGTAAAAATTGGGATCGTTCATGGTGTTGGCCAAACCTTTGGCCGGGTCAATGCCGCTCAGGCCAGCAAAGATGGCAGGATCAGCAGTCTGCTTTTTGGCAGGCGGAGCAATATCCGCTGCCGCAGGCTGACGGCCTTGAGGTAGCAGACGGCAGAGCGTGGCTAACAGCTCCTCCTCTTGGAAGGGCTTGCCAATATGACTGTTCATGCCTGCCTGGCGGCTTTTTTCCTTGTCCGAAAGCATGGCATTGGCAGTCAGGGCGATGACTGGCAGAGATTTATGCTGCGGCTGCTTTCTGATCTCTTGACAGGCGGCGCAGCCGTCCATGACCGGCATCTGAATATCCATGAGCACGGCATCAAAACGCTCCTGCTGCAACATCTCCAAGGCCTCCAGTCCATTGGCGGCCAGCCGCACCTCCGCGCCCCTGCGCCGGAGCAGGCTGGCGGTGATTTCCTGATTGATCTCATTGTCTTCCGCCAAAAGTATCTTTCGGCCCCGCAGCTTGCTGAAATCACAGGCAGACGGCGGTTCAGACGGCATTGCAGCAAATTTGCTGACCGCCAAAGGCAGGATGAGGGAGAACACAGACCCCTGATCTGGCACGCTTTCGACCTTGATTGAACCGCCCATCAGGCCAGCCAGCTGTTTGCTGATCGCCAGTCCCAAGCCGGTGCCGCCGTATCTGCGGCTGATTGAGCTGTCCGCCTGACTGAAGAGCTGAAACAGTTTTTTCTGCTGCTCCTGACTCATGCCGATGCCAGTGTCGGTGACAGAAAAACGAAGCAGTGCCTCCTCCTTTGATTTTTCAAGCAGAGCTGCGCGAATGGAAACTCCGCCCTGGCGGGTGAATTTGACCGCATTGCTGCCGAGATTGAGCAAAATCTGACTGAGGCGGAGCGGATCGCCCCGGAGGCTGTCAGGCACGTCGTCCGCCACCTCCATGATCAGCTCCAATCCCTGCTCTGCCGCCCGGATGCCAAGCAGGCTGCGCAAGTTGCTGAAGATGGCCCGGAGACTGAAGTCGGTCTGCTCAATCTCCATCCGGCCTGCTTCGATCTTGGAGAAATCGAGAATGTCGTTGAGCAGGGCCAGGAGCAGTTCAGCGGATTTGCTGATCTTGTCCAAATAGCTGCGCTGCTTGGGCGAGAGATCGGTCTCCAAGGCCAGCCGGGTCAGGCCGATGACCGCGTTCATCGGGGTGCGGATTTCATGGCTCATATTGGCGAGAAACTCGGATTTGGCCTGATTGGCCGCCTCAGCCGCCAGCCGGGCCTCCCGGAGCTGCCGCTCCATGCGCCGGGACTCGGTCATGTCCCGGCCTATGATCACCAAGGCCCTGCGCCTGCCGTCCGGGAAGAAGAGCGGCATTTTGCGGACTTCAAAGACATGCTGCTCACCGGAAATATCTGTGACTGTCTCATCCTCAATCAGCATCTCCTCCTTGGCCCAAGCCCGCTGGTCGCTGGCCGTGCAGGCGGCCAAGGCCTCGGCCAGATGGGGCAGCTCCTCAGCCAGCTCCAGATCGGTCCGTTCCTGCCACGCGGTCGGCTCCACCTGAAACAGGCTTCTGGCCACGGCATTGGTCAGCAGCCAGCGGCCTGCGCTGTCCTTGAGAAAGGCCGCATCTGGCAGGGTCTCCATAAAGGTGGTCAGCCGCTCGCGCTGCTCCAGCAGGTCAACCTCGATTTTCTTGCTGGCGGTGATGTCAATATGCACGCCCATGAACCGCACGGCCCGATTTGTGCTGTCGTATTCCGTGACCCGGCCCAGCGCACGCACCCAGCACCATTGGCCGTCAGCAGTGCGCAGACGGTACTCAGCCTGGCAGCCGCCGTCCTCATGCTCCACAAAAGGCCGTCGGGCCGCGCCAGTGGCGGCAAAGTCATCCGGGTGCATCAGCTCCTCCCAGACGCTGCCGGTGTGCGAGAAATCAGCAGGCTGCCAGCCGAGCATGGTAAAAAAGATGTCGTTGGCCAGCAGTTCATTGCTCTCAGGCCGCCAGTCCCAGAGACCCAGTCCGGCTGCCTCCAAGGCCAGGTCCAGCTGGCGGCGGCTCTCTTCCAGCCCGGCATCGGAAACAGCCAGCCGCTGTTCCATCCGGCGCATTCTGATAAAGGAGCAGAGCAGGAGCAGGGTGCTCAGTCCCAGCAGGATCATGAACAGCAGACTGTTGAGCCAGCGGACGGCCAGCAGCCGCTCCTCCTCGCCTTGGATCACGAGCAGGCTGCCGACCTGCTGGTCGCCCGCATCGCGGAGAGGCAGGAGGCACTGCATGCAGAACATGGCATCCGGGAGCAGACTGCGGAGCAGGACAGTCAGCCAGCCGCCCTGCTCTGCCACGCAGGCCGTGTTCTGCGGCAGACTGTCCGCCAGCGCCACCTTGTCCGGGAAAGCGTCCCAGTCTGCCGGACGGCCCAGCATGGCCATGCCCTGCTGCCAGTCTGCTTTGCGGACATATTGCTTGTTGACCGTCAGCCGCCAGCCCTCAACCGTGTTCAGCTCGTCAAACACGGTCAGCAGGGAGGCCAGCTCCCGGCCTATCTCCAGATAGCCGAGCAGCCGCCCGTGATCCTGCCACGGCATGACCGCCCGCTGGGTCAGGGTGCCGAGCGGGCCTATTTCCAGACCGACAGATATTCTGCCTGTCTCCGCCGCTTGGGCCAAGGTGAAGCGGTCGATCCGGTCGCCGTGCCGGTCCGGCTGATGGACCCGGAGAAAGCAGGTCTTGTCAGGAAGATGAAAGTAAAAATGCGTGATATGACTGTACTGGCCGAGCTGGCGGCTGACTGGCAGCGCAGCCCGGAGCAGGCCCGGACGGTCGCGGGCGGCAAAATGCTGCCGCAGCTCGCTGCTGCCGCTCAGGGCGATGAGGAGACTGCGCAGGGCCGCCGCGCTCTCCTCCATCCGACGGCTGAAACTGTCCGTGATCATGGCCCGCCATTCCTGCTGTCTGGCCCCATCCTGCTGCTGGCGCATCCACAAGGTGGAGATGACATAGCCTGCACCCAAGAGCAGCACCCCGGCCAGCAGGCCCCGGAAAAGCCTGTCTGAGAGACCGGCAGCGCGCTCCTGCGTCTGTTTGTCTGCGCTGTTCAAATTTTTGCTCAATCCCATATCATTTTCTGACACTCCTCCAGTGCCTTCGTTTTGGAAAATACTGAGAAATTTTCCAAAAAAGAAGTGGTACCCCGGAACAGGCTTCAATGCAAGCAAAAAAAACAGGCCCCCGGCTCTTTCCTTGATTTTGCACAGCTTTTCCCTTCAGCGGCCAGCAGGCGGCATTGCCGTAAAAAAGCTGTTAAATTCGATGATTAGTTGACAAGTCTGTTCTGGACGGTACAATAGCATTCAGAGACAATCCGCAACAATTCATTCTTTTTTGAGGAGTGCGTCCATGAGCAGCGCGGCAGCCCGCAGCCTGAATTTTGCTGACCGGCTTTTGTCCTTGGACAGGCTGGGAGCGGAGGAGATGCTGGAGCAAGCTGAAGGTCGGCAGCCTCTTCTGCTGATTGAGGAACTGATTGTTCCTGCCCTTGAGGAAATTGGCCACCGCTGGGAACGGGGTGAGACCGCTCTGGCGCAGGTCTATATGAGCAGCCGGATCTGCGAGGAGCTGATGGCCCGCTTTCTGCCGTCATCCAGCCCGGAGCGGCTCAAGCAGCCCAAGCTCGGCATCGCCCTTTTGGACGACTACCATGCCTTGGGCAAGATCATTGTCTGCGCCGCCCTCCGGGCCAGCGGCTGGGACCTGCATGACTACGGCAGGATGACCGCGCCGGAGCTGGCCGAGCAGGTGATTGAGGATCAGATCGGCATTCTTTTAGTTTCCACGCTCATGCTCCGCTCGGCCCTGCAAGTCAAGGAGCTGCAGGCGCGGCTGACTGCTGCCGGTTCTCAGACCAAAATCATAGTCGGCGGCGCGCCCTTTCGTTTTGACCCGGAACTCTGGCTGGAAGTGGGCGCGGACGCGACCGGCAACGACGCTGCCGAGGCAGTGCGGGCCGTGGCCCGCTGCATGGAGGAGTTTTCCCAATGAAGACAATGACCTCAATGGAGCGGGTCATGACCGCCCTCAGTCACCAGGAGCCAGACCGGGTGCCCTTTTTTCACCTCCTCACCATGCACGGGGCCAAAGAGCTGGGCCTGAGCATCCGCGACTATTTCAGCAAGGCCGGGCAGGTGATTGAGGGCCAGCTTCGCCTGCGGGCAAAGTACCGGCATGACTGCTTTTACTCACTGCTCTACGGCGCGGCGGAGTTTGAAGCCTTTGGCGGCGAGGTGATCTGGTACGAGGACGGCCCGCCCAACAGCGGCGAGCCAGTTCTGAAAACGCCGGCAGACATTCTGCGGCTGGAAGCACCAGTGCCGGAGGAGGTGCCCTGCCTGCGCCGGATGCTGGAGGTGATCAGCGGCTTGAAAGAACGGTGCGGCGATGAGGTGCCGATCATTGGCGTGGCCATTGCTCCCTTTTCTCTGCCGGTCATGCAGATGGGCTTTCCCGCCTATATTGAATTGCTCTATGAGGAGCCGGAGTTATTCAAACGGTTGATGGCTGTCAATCAGGAGTTCTGCGTTGCCTTGGCCAATGCCCAGTTTCAGGCCGGAGCAACCACGGTCTGCTATTTTGACCCGCTCGCCTCGCCGGACCTGATTCCAACGGAACTGTACCGCCGCACCGGGCTGCTTGCGGCCCGGCACTGCCTGAACCATTTCAACGGCCCGCCCTGCGTCCATCTTGGTTCCAGCCGCTGCCTGCCGGTGATTGAGGAGCTGGCCGCGCTTGGCGCGGCAGCAGTCGGGGTCAGCGCGCTGGAGGATTTGGCCGCGGTCAAGGCGGCCTGCAAAGGCCGGATCACAGTGGCAGGCAACCTGAACGGCATTGCCATGCGCCGCTGGAGCGCGGCCCAAGCTGAGGCGGAAGTGAAAAAGGCGATTGCCGCCGCTGCTGCGGGCGGCGGTTTCATTCTGACGGACAATCACGGCGAAATTCCTTGGCAGATCAAGGATGAGACCCTGCTGGCCATTTCTGAGGCCGTGCATGAATGGGGGCGGTATTCATGACCCTCTGCTTCTTGGTCTGTGAGCATCTTCATGCTGACATGACTGCGGCGGCCCAAGCACAAGGGCTGACCGGCATTGAGCTGCGTGCTTTTCCGGCCCGCTGCGGCGGCCCGCCCTTGAGTGCCGAGGAGCTGACCGAACTGGCAGCACAGAGCAATGCTGAAGAAAAAGAGTTCTTTGGTTGCGGCTGCATAGGGCAGGAGATAGAAATCCCTGGCTGCCGGATTCGACGGCTGGAACAGTGCTTTCACCTGCTGATCAGTCCGACCTTGGCGGATGCGCTCCAGCGGAGCGGGGCCTGCCTGCTCACCTCCGGCTGGCTGGCCTGCTGGCGGCAGGAGCTGAACGAAGAAAAAGGACTTGGCGTTTTTTGGAATAAAATGATCCTGCTTGACACCAAGGCTGACCCGCAGGCGGAGCAGCATCTTGCTGAATTGGCCGCCTGTCTCCATCTGCCTATGGAAATCATGCCGGTCGGATTAGGATATGCCGGACTGTTTCTTGCCGCCGCCGCTGGCGAGCACCGGCAGAAAAAGCTCCAGCGGCAGGAGGAGGAGTCGCGGCGGCAGGCGGCGGAATCGGCCATGACCTTGGACATGCTCGGCCTGGTGGTCAAGGCGGCTTCTGAGGCCGAAGTGCTGGACGGCATTGCGGAACTGTTCCGCATGCTTTTCGCGCCCAAGGAGGTTCACTGCCTGCCAGTGGTCAGAGGGGGCCTGACTTCTGACCGGCTGGCCGTCCTGACCCCGGAGGAGCGGCAGAGCGCGGAAGAGCTGCTGACCCAGAGTGAACGGCAGCATGAACTGACTGCCAGCGGCGACGGGTTCTTTTTGCGCCTTGGCACTGACAGCGTGACTTCGGTGCTGGTGCTGGTCCGGCAGGTCACTTTTCCCCAGCATCTGTATTCCTACATCAACACGGCCCTGAATGTCGCCGGAGTCTGCGCCTTGGCAGTCGAGCATGTGCGCATTCTGAAAAAACTGCTCGACACCTCCCGGCTGGCAGGCAAGGCGGAAGTGGCCACTGAGGTGCTGCACAATGTCGGCAACACCTTCAACAGCATTTCCGTGGCCTCGGAGCGGCTGCGGGAAATGCTCCGGCAGAGCGGCTGTGTGACCCTGCCGCCGATCATCAAGCTGATCGAGGAGCACCAGGATAATCTGAGCGCGTTTTGCAGCACTGATCCCAGAGGCCAGAAGCTGCCCCGCTATTTTGCCAGCCTCTCTGGTCGGCTCATGCAGGAGCGGGAGCTGATGCTGGAGGAGGTGGGCCAGCAGCTCCGCCATATCCGCCGGGCAGCGGAAATCATCCGCACCCAGCAGGACACGGCCAGGGGCAAGGGCTTTGTCGAGCTGCTCGACCTGCCAGCGGTGCTGGAGGAAAGTTTGGATATTTTCAGCAAAAAAATCATTGAGCGGCAGATCATTGTGGCGCGGGACTATGCTGTCCTGCCGCCGATCCGGGGCGAGCGGCACAAAATCCTCCAGATTGTCGGCAATTTGATCAGCAATGCGGCGGAAGCCTTTGATGGTCTTGAGGAACGGGAAAAGAAAATCACCTTACGCCTTTACCCTGCGGGCGGCAGCAAAGACGCTGGAGCTGTGCTGGAAGTGGAGGACAACGGCAAAGGCATCACCAAGGCTTTCATGGAGCGAATTTTTCAGTTCGGCTTCAGCGGCAAAGAGGGCGGCCACGGCTTTGGCCTGCACAATGCCGCCAACTTGGCCGCTGAAATGGACGGCTCGCTGCGGGCGGAAAGCGCGGGCAAGGATAAGGGCGCAATCTTCCGGCTGCTCCTGCCAACCGTGGCGGACCGGAGACGGCAATGAAAAAAAACACCCGCTGCGACCGGATCTTAGTTGTTGACGACAATCAGGAAATTCACGCGGATATCAAAAAAATCCTCCAAAAGCCGCAGGTTTCGCCGGAATTGGATTCGCTCTTTGCTGATATCATCGGCCAGGCTCTTCCGGCAAAAGAGCAGCAGGGCAAGGAGCAGGCCGAGCTGATCATTGACTCCGCCTTTCAGAGCGAGGAGGCTGTGGCCTTGGTCCGGCAGGCCCGGCTGGAGCGCAGACCCTATGCAATGGCCTATATTGACATGCGGATGCCGCCCGGCTTGGACGGACTCCACACTCTGCGGCGGCTCCAGCAGGAGGATCATCAGCTTCATTTTGTCGTCATCACCGCTTATGCCGACTATTCCTGGCAGGAGATCAGCTCGGCCATGCTCTCCGCCGACAAGCTCCTGATCCTGAAAAAACCCTTTGAGGCCATAGAAATTCGCCAGTCCGCCAGTGCCCTGCTGGAAAAATGGCATCTGACCTTGGAGCACCGGCAGGCCATGTCCGCCTTGGTTATGCAGCGCAACATGCTGGAGGAGCATGTCCGCGAGCAGACTGCCGAGCTGCGCCACACCAATGAGCTGCTGACCAAGGAGATCAAGGAGCGGCGGCGGGCTGAGGAGAAGATCCGCCAGCACCGCGACAGTCTGGAAAAGCAGATTGAGCTGCGCAGCGCGGAAATCATGCAGCAGAACCGCTTTCTCAACACGGTCATCAATGCTCTGCCGCATCCCTTTGCCGTCATTGATGTGGCCAGCCACCGGATTCTCGCCGCCAACCGGGCGGCGGGCAGCCGGGCCGCCGGGCGTGACCATCTGCGCACCTGCTATCAGTTCATGCACGGTCTTTCTCGGCCCTGCCACGAACGGGACATGGAATGTCCGCTCCAGACAGTCCGTCAGCACGGCAAGCCGGTGGTGCTTGAGCAGACCATGAACGGCCCGGATGGCTCCAAGCAGGTCATGGAGATTCACGCCTGCCCGGTGCTTGAACGGGACGGCAGGATCACCAGGGTGATCGAATACTGCGTTGACATCACCCGCCGGAAAAAAATGGAGCAGGAGCTGATCAGAAACAGGAAGATGGAGGCCATCTCGACAATGGCGGGCGGCATTGCCCATGATTTCAACAATCTGCTCATGGCGATCACCGGCAATATCGAACTGTCGCTCCTCAAGCTGCACCCGGAGCACAGCGTGCTGCCGTTTCTCAAAAATGCGGCCTTCTCAGCAGAAGAGGCCAAGCATCTGGCCCATAAATTCCTTCTTTTCTCCCACTTTGCCCCGCCTGCGCGCAGGCCGGTGCCCTTGGCCGAGCTGATCGCGGCTGCGGCCAGAGCCGCGCTGGATGGCAGCGGCAGCACAGCGGAACTGCACCTGCCAGACAACCTCTGGCTCCTTTATGCTGATCCTGGACAGATTGAGCAGCTGCTCCAGGAGCTGCTCAAAAATGCCCGTGAAGCAATGGCTCCGGCAGGCGGCACCGTGCGGATCAGCGCCGAGAATGTCTGCCTGCTCGGCCATGAGGCCAGCGGTCGCAGCCAGGGCCGCTATGTCAGGATTGCGGTCAGCGACAAAGGCTGCGGCATTAAGAAGGAAGACCTGCCCAAAATTTTTGATCCCTATTTTTCCGGCAAAAGCAGAGGCTCGGTCAAAGGCATGGGGCTGGGACTGACCATTGCCGCCTTCATTGTCAGCCAGCATGAGGGCCATCTCGAAGCCGAGGCCGGGCCAGGAGGGGTTGGTGCCACTGTGCTTGTTGACATTCCCGCTGCCGAGGTGAACGGGAACAGCTGAGTGACGTGAAACAACTCCTCATTTGGCAGGCGCAGAGCGCACTTGCAACGTGAATACATGTTACTTGGAGACAGCATGGAATATGTCATTGTCGGCGGTTCCGTGGCCGCAGCTTCAGCGTTGGCGGCCATTCGTCAGAACAGGCCCAGGGCGGAAATCCGGGTCGTGGCTGATGAAGCGGTTCCGTTTTATTATCGACCGCTGATTCCTTATTTGCTGGACGGCAGCCGGACTGCTGATGAAATCCTCTTTGCCGAGCAGCCCTCAGCCACTGACGGGGCAGAACTGATCCACAACCGCTGCGTGGCCCTTGATCCAGCCCAGCAGCGCATCAGGCTGCAATCAGGCCGGGACGTGACCTACAGCAAACTGCTCTTGGCTGCGGGCGGCGCGCCGATCATGCTCTTGGGCGACCTTGACGGCGTGGAACACCAAGGAGTCTTCACCCTGCGCAGCATGGATGATGCGATCAAAATCAGGGACTTCCTGCCCGGTTGCCGGACAGCGGCGGTCATTGGCGGCGGGCTGGTCGGCATCAAGGCGGCTGAGGCCTTGGCCAAGATTGGTCTGGCAGTCACGGTCATTGAACAGAAGGAGCAGATTCTGCCGCTCCGAGCAGACCACGTTGCGGCAGCGGCAATTGCGGCCCGGCTCATAGAAAAAGGCGTGACCGTTCTGACCGGGCAGGTGCCGCAGACAATAACTGCCTCGGCAGGCAGGGCAGACGGTGTGCGCCTTGCAGATGGCAGAACAGTGACGGCTGATCTGGTCATTCTCGCGGTTGGCATCAGGCCGAAGATTGATTTTCTCGCTCAATCAGGGATTGCCATCGAGCGGGGTGTGCTGGTGGACAGCCGGATGCAGACTTCGCTGCCAAACATTTATGCTGCCGGGGATTTGGTGCAGTTCACGGATCAGGCCGCAGGCGGCGAGGAAGTCAGCGCCCTGTGGAGCAATGCTGTTCACACCGGCAGAATTGCAGGCTCCAATATGAGCGGAGGCCGGGCCGTGGCACCGCCCATGCTTTCGGTCATGAACAGCACCGAGATCGCCGGACTGCCCCTGATTTCAGCCGGGCAGCTTGATGATCCGGCAGGAGAATGTGCTGTCTTTGCTGAATCCTGCGGCGACAGCTACCGCAAGCTCCTTTTTGCTGAGGAACGCCTTGTCGGCCTGCTCTTTCTTGGCAATGTTGACCGGGCCGGGGTCTATGTCAACATGATCCGCAACCGGATGCCGCTGCAAGGACGGCGGGGTGAGCTTGTCCGGGAGGTTATGAAATTCTGACAAGCAGGCTGCGCTCAAGAGGAAAACCATCAACCATCACGGTTGACAGTAAAGAATTGACCGTGCTATATAATGCAATTGTTTTGCGAGAAAGGTCATTGTTTCTTTTGGATGCAAGAGAAGAATTTCAGGCAGTTTTGGAGAAAAGCGATGGGTGAACAAGTCAGTTTGCTGAAGGCGGCAACCTACCATTTTATCTCCCTTTTCTATCGGGATGAAATTTCCCTGCCGCTTTTAGAAAAGCTGTCTGGCAGCCAAGTTGCGGCGCAGATCAGCGGCTTGGGGAATAACCAAGAAGCAGCAGAACTTCATGCTCCTTTGGCCCGGATGAACGGCTGGCTTCAATCTGCTCCGGCAGAGGAACTGTTCCGCGAGCTGCGCCATGACTATGCCGAGCTGTTTCTTAATGCAGGCCAGAATCCCGCCTTCCCATACAGCTCCTGTTATGTTTCCAGCAAGATTGAGCCGCTGCTCATGCAGGAGCCGTTGTTCCAAGCGCGCAAGGCCTATCATGCCAGCGGACTGCATAAGAACCCTGCTTGGCCGGACTTGGATGACCACATTGCCGTGGAGCTGGAATTCATGGCTTATTTGGCCGGACAAGCTGGAACTGAGAAGCAGCAGGCAGATTTTCTCTGCAATCACCTCCTGCCTTGGGCCGAGCCATTCTGCACCCAGCTTGCTGATTCCGCAACAACAGATTTTTACAAAGGGCTGGCTGATCTGACAACAGCGGTGCTGACTGCGGATGATGCCACGCTCGCGGCCTTGGAACCGCTGCTGGCTGCGTTAGACGTGGACACTCAATTAGTCACGCTGGCGGAAGGGGCAGTGCCGCCGACAGAAGACAGCAGTGTCAAGACGCATTGCTATGTCTGCGCTGGTCTTTGCGGGCAGGAAATTAGAATCAAAGACGGGGTTATTGTCGGCTGCAAAGGGCTGGCCGGTGATCCCAAGGGTGGCGGGCGGCTCTGCATCAAAGGCGCGAATGCGCATAAGAACACCTATTCCGCCTACCGTTTGAAAACGCCGCTTATTCGTGAGCAAGGCCGATTCCGCAAAGCCTCTTGGCAGGAAGCCCTTGACCTGACTGCGGACAAGCTGAAGAGCTTTGCTCCCAAGACAGTCGGCTTTCATCAGGGCAATGACTTTAACAGCTGGTGTCACGATGCGGTCATGGCGGCCTATGGCACACCCAATAAGACCACCCATCGCCAGATGTGCGACAATCCCAACCGGATGGCCAATGAGCACTGTCTGGGCGAGAAGCGGCCTTGGCTTGACTACGCGCATTCGCAGTATATTCTCCTCTTTGGCATCAATGAGCTGGCCACCTCTGTCGGGCAGCGCAAGGTCAGCCTGCTCAAACAGGCGGTGAAGAATGGAGCCAAGCTGGTGGTGGTTGATCCGCGCCGCTGCGAGACAGCCCAGCTTGCCACCGAGTGGATACCGATCATTCCCGGCACAGACGGCGCCTTGGCAATGGCGATGTGCTATGTCATTGTTGCGGACAATCTTTATGACAAAAACTTCACGGAAAACTGGTGCTATGGCTTTGCCGAGTTCAATCAACGGCTGCTGGGCGAGGAGGACGGCATAGTTCGCAGTCCGCAATGGGCCGAGGCCATCTGCGGCGTGCCAGCGGCAACCATTGAGCGGCTGGCCCGTGAGTTTGCTGCTGCCGCCCCTGCCGCAGGCGCACTGTCATGGACTGGGGTTGGTCAGACACCAAATGCTGTTCACGCCACCCAAGCGATACAGGCCCTGAACGCCCTGCTCGGCTGCTTTGACGCGCCCGGCGGCCCGGCCTTGGTCGGCAAGTTCAAGCTAGCCTCGCCGTGGGCGGATGATCAGCCTAAGCCGCCCAAAAACGCCGAGAAGTTCAAACTCAATCCCGGCAGACTGTGGAGCGGTTGGATTCCGGCCTATTTTGAAGAAGATGCGCAGGCCGGGCGGCTCAAGGCCATGCTCTGCTATTTCGGCAATCCGGTCATGTCCAGCGGCGCGGAGCCAAGCCTGCGCCGAGCGGTTGACAAGCTGGACTTTGCTTGCGCCATTGACTGCTTTATGAGCAATACTGACGAGCTGTGCGACGTGGTATTGCCGGACTGCACCTATTTGGAGCAGAGCCGGGTGGTTTCTGACTGGATGTATGAATCCTTTCTTTCGCTGGGCCAGAAGGCGATTGAGCCGCTGTATGAATCTCGGCCCGTGGTCTGGATATTCACGGAGCTGGCTCAACGGCTCGGCTTTGGCGAATATTTCCCGTGGCAGAGCGAGGACGAGTACCTGCGCAATCAGCTCCGCAATCAGCAGGTGACGCTGGAGGAGCTGCGCGAGACGGGCTATTTCATCACCGACCCACAAGCCTTCCGCAAGTACGAGCAGTGGGGTTCGATCAATCCGCCGCCCGGTTACGGAGCCTCTGGTCACAGCGCGACCGGCAAATACAACTTCATCAATCCTGTTGCAGAAAAGGCTGGCCTGAACGCCCTGCCTGACTACCTGCCGCCGTGGCAGGACTGGCCGGAACTGGCCCCTGATGCGGATTATCCGCTCATTCTTGGCTACTTCCGGCTGCTGGAGCATGAGCACACTGCGACCTGCTGGAATCCGGCCTTGATGAAGCAGTGCGGCAGCAATCCGGTCTGGATCAACTGGTTAGATGCGAAAGCCAGCAGCATTGCGGACGGCGATAAGGTGCTGATCGCTTCGCCTTGGGGACAGGTTCAGGGGACAGCAAAAGTGACGTGGGATATTCGTCAAGGTGTGCTGGCCACAGCAGGCGGCTTTGGCGGCAGATACGGGCTGGAAGGTGATCCTAAGTTTCCAAGCTGCGGCGGCTTCAACACCAATGTCCTCCTGCCGCCCAACGTGGCCTGCAAATGGTCTGGCACCCCGCCGCTGAAGTATATCAAAACCAGAATTGAAAGGATTTGACCTCGCAACAGCCAGCCTTTCAACCTCCTTCGCAATGACAAGCCAGCGTCATTGCATGGTGCTTCCGCTGCATCTTGGCCACCGCAGCCTGCTGAGGTCGTCCAATGAAACCAAACGCAGCAGGAAACCAGCTCCTGCGCAGATGAAAACACCAAGCAGCAGTGGCAGAATAATGCCATAGTTCTGGGCTATTGCAGCGGCTGCTGTTCCGGCTGCGCCGCCGATTGTCAGCGTCAGCATGGTTTTGGTCAGCATGGCGGGCAGCAGGTCGCGGAAGAGCAGCCAGTTGATGACAAACATCAGGCCGCTGGAAAGAACAATTGCCCAGCTGCTGCCGAGCGACGCATAGTGCGGTATCAGAAGCAGATTGCCTATTCCGCAGAGCAGCACTCCTGCCGCCTGCACCCAGCCCATTGCGCTGACCCGTTTTGCGGCAATGAAAAAGGCATCAAAGATCGTGTTGAGAAAGGAAAAGCTGATCGACAGGGAAAGAATGCGGAAAACCTGCGCTGAAGCCGTGAAGTCCGGGCCGAGAATGAGCGGAATGATCTGATCTGCCAAGGCGGCGGCAAAAAAGGTCAGCAGGAGGCAGACAAGGAGCATGAAGCGGAACACGGCCTGACTGGTCTGGCGCAGCTCGTCCCGATTTTCGGCAAAAAAGAGGCGGGAGAAGATCGGCAGCAGGACTGGCATGAAGGTCATGGGAATGATCTGCACTCTGGTGAAAATGCGGAATGGAGCCTGAAACAGGGCTGCCTCGGCATTGCCCGCCAAGACCTTGAGAAGAAAAACGCCTGTGTAAAGGTGCAGCTGCACCAAGAGTTGAAACAGGCCGATCTGCAAGGACTCACGCAGCAGGTCTTTGGCGTGGCGCAAGGTGAAAATTTGCCGAGGCAGCTCGCGCAGATAAGGCGAGAGTTTGCTGGTCAGCCAAATTGTTGTCATGAAACCGGCCAGACAGGCAAGGGCATTGGCACTGAAAATCGCTCCAAGACCGAGCTGCCAGCGCATGACAAGGGCGACCAAGCCAATCAGGACAAAGGCGCTGGTCAGAGCCGGGATGGTTTCGTACTGCATCCGCTGCAAGGCAATGCTGACTGTGCCTGCGGTCTGGGTCATGGCCATGATGCCGGTGGTTGCGGCAATGATCAGCAGCAGCTTGAGATCAGGCAGATTGATGAACGAGCCGACTACCAGCAGCCCGGCGGCGATGAGCAGGGTCAGAAGCAGATTCCATGTCCAGCCGAGCAGAATATGTCCAGCCGCACGTTCCTTGTGCTGGGCGATTTCCCGGACTAAAATTCTCGGAAAGCCCAAGTTCAGGAGCGGCAGGGCCACCCAGCCAATGGCCATGAGCACGGAATAGCGGCCAAAATCTTCCAGCCCCAAATAGCGGGACAGCATCCCGACCAAGGTTAGGCCGACCAGCAGCTCGGCGGCGCGGGCGGCAAAAGTGAAGCTGAGATTGGCCGCCATGCGGCGGGTTTCACCCATGGGTTCCTCGAAAAATACAACATCCATTCTGCTGCATTTGTTTTGTTATTTTTTATTTTAATATTGAAATTTCAGTCTATTATGTTATAATTTCGGCATCAATTCAACTCATGCTGCCGGAGATGCACAGATGAACCAACTTGGATTTTTTGATTTTTATATTCGTCTTTCCCGAATTGACAAAGCAGGTGATCCTTTAGTTAAGATCAACAAGGCTATTGACTGGGAAATATTTCGGCCAATTCTTGAAGAAGCAAAAAGAAAGCCTGTGAAATCAAATGCTGGAGCTAAAGGTTATGATTCAGTCATGATGTTCAAAATTTTAATTTTGCAATCATTATACAATCTTTCTGATAAAGGGATGGAATATCAAATTCTTGACAGATATTCGTTTTCCAGATTCCTTGGACTTCGGGCGGCTGACAAAGTTCCAGATGCGACAACGATATGGCTTTTTCGTGAAACTTTGACCAAAGCAGGAAAAATCGAGGAACTGTTTTCTGTTTTTGACGAATTTCTTGATGAAAATGGATATCAAGCCAGAAAAGGGCAGATAGTCGACGCTTCCATAGTCAACGCCCCGATCCAGCGTAACAGCCGCAAGGAAAACAAGCAGATCAAGAATGGTGAACAGCCTGAAGGATGGAGTGAGAATAAGCAGGCGCAGAAGGATACTGATGCCCGTTGGACCAAAAAGAACGGCAGAAGCTTTTTTGGTTATAAAAATCATATATCTGTTGATGTGAAGCATAAATTCATCCGAAAATATGCGGTGACCAGCGCCGAGGTTCATGACAGCAATATTTTTGAGGAGCTGCTTGACCCTGACAACACCAGTCGGGATATCTATGCGGATTCGGCATACAGATCTGAAAAAAAGCTCAACTGGTTGAACGAGAATGGATACAGAGAGCATCTGAACCGCAAAGGAACACGAAGCCGGAAACTGACCGAATGGGAGAAGCAGGGAAATCGGACAAGATCAAAAATTCGCTCCCGGATTGAACACGTCTTCGGCATCCAGGCGCAACGTGCTGGCAATATGATTCTCCGAGGAACAGGTTTCATTCGCGCTGCTGCGAAAATAGGCTTGAGAAACTTGACGTTCAATATTGACAGGTACGGAACTCTTAATAAAATTTAAGATTTAAAAAAAAGAAACGCATTCAGGAACATATTTCAACGGAAGTTTGCTCAAAATAAATAAAAAACAGGAAATAACAATTTATGTATTTGAAATTTTCAACTGTCAAAGACACTATTGATAAGCTGAAAAAACTTTATCTCAAATTTTTCGAGGTTCCCCCATGACGGCAGGCGGCTGCCGCAGACAGGCGGCTTTGTCTGCACTTGTTGAACACCCAGCCGACCTCTTGAATGCCTGCCTGCTGGATGCGCTGCTGTGTCTCCTCAGCTTCTGCCAGCAAAGTTTTGCCGCATTCAAGCACACAGATGAGCAAATCCGCTGCCGGGCTGAGAATGAGCGCGTCGCTGCCTGCCCGCAGAGAGGGACTGTCCAGCAAGACCATCTCATAGCCTTGGCCGCAATCACGCAGCAGCGGCAGCAGCTCAACAGCGTCGATGATGCTGCCCGGATCAGCAATATTTCGGCCCGCAGTGAGAATATCCAAGCCAGGAGCTGCATCAGGGCGCAGGGCCTCCTTAAAAGGCAATTTGCCTGCAATGACTTCAGCCAGCCCCTGCCGGTTTTTCAAAGCAAAGCTGCGATGCAGGACAGGCTGACGCAGGTTAAGATCAATGAGCAGGGTCTTTTTCCCGGCAGCGGCACAGGACAAGGCGAGATTGGCGGCCAGACTGCTCTTGCCTTCGCCGTTGCTGGAACTGGTGATCAGCACTATCTGGGCAGGCTTGCCGCCAGCCGCAAAAGCGAGACTGTGACGGATGCTCCGGTATGACTCAGCTAAGGGTGAACCGGGCGGCAGGCGGGAAAGCAGCCGCCGTCCGCGCAGGTGGCGGAAAAAAGGAATGCTGCCCAGCAGCCTGAAGCGGTCAAAATGGCGCAGGTCCGCAGGCGACTGAATGGCGGTGTCGATATATTCAACGAAAAACGCGGCTGCCGTGCCCCAGAACAGGCCGAGAAACAATCCGGCCATGAGCATGATGGATTTCTTGGGAAATTTTTTCTTGTCAGGAACTTGCGCTGGTTCGACCACTCTGGTGTCAGACAAGGCGACCGCTTCAGCGACCTCCACTTTGCGCAGATAGGTGAGAAAAGTCTCATACACGTCTTTGCTGGAGGAAAGAGACAGCTCCAGCTGGGCCAGCCGGGCGGATTTCTCTGGAATGGCAGCCAATTTTTTCTCATATTCAGCAATCATGCGCCGGAGCAGGGTGCTTTTGGCCCGTCCCACTTCCCGGCTGATCTGAAGATCAACCAATTTGCTCGACAGAGAGTCATAAACCGGATCAATGCCGAAATTTTTTCGGTTCAAGGTGATGCTCTCGCTCTGGCTGATCAATTCCTTGACCTTGTCCAATTCGCTGGCCAACTGCTTGTATTCAGGATGATCTTTCTGATAGACCGTGCTCTTGGCGGCAAAGCTGATCAGCAGTTCGTTCAACTTTGCCTTCAGCGCGGTCATCTCGCCGTCTTTGGAAAATTCCTCAGTCTCCTGCCGATACTTGCTCACCTTGTTGAGCTGGGCCTCTGCGCTGGCGATTTCCTTGTCCTGCAAGGCAAGAAGCTGCTTGTTGTCCTCGTAACTTTTTGTCAGGTCGTTGAGCCGGGACATGGTGTTGCTCAACTCAGTGTCCAAGTCTGCCGCGTTTTCATTGACTTTGAAGGCCGTCAGGTCGTCAAGCGCTGTGCTGTAATCGGCATGAAGCAGGGGCAGTTTATTTTTTATGAATGCCTTGACTTTGCCGAACTCAGCCTGCGCCCGCTGGACATTGAAGTCAAGATACAGCTCTGCCAGCCGGTTGGCAATTTGGGCAGACTGCTCCGCTTCTGGCGAGGTGGCCGTGATTTTGAGAATCGCGGTGTCCTCCTCCTGCTTGATCTTGACCGCAGGCTGGGGCAGCAGCTTGTTGATCAGCGCGGCATCGACCAAATCCTCGGCCTTGATGGTCTCGCCATCCCGGTCTTTCAATTTGAGTTTCTTGATCAAATCGTCCAACAGCGGCCTGACCTTGGCCAAGGCGGTCTTGGTCTCAAAGATATCCTCATCGCTGCTTGCCACAGTGCCGGGCATGTCCAGCTCGGCCATCAATGACGACAGGGCACTGGAGGACTGAATAAAGAGCTTGGCCACGGCCTGATAGGTGGGCGTGATCAGCACGGCTCCGGCGGCAAAGGCGAGGAAGAAAAAAAGAAAGACGGCAAGGAAGGTGCATTTCCGCCGCAGGAGGGTGTCCAGCAGTTGTAAAAATTCCATTGAATCCTTGTGATCAGCAGGACATTCCGCTGTGCCTGGCAAGCAGGATTTCCGCCGCCCGCAGCATATCTTCGGGCAGCACTGCCTGCCTACATTTCTGCGCAGTTCGTGGATTCAAGTTGCACATGCAACTTTTGCTGGATTGAAAAAAGACTGGCAGCATTGTCTTGCTCATCAGCGGGCAAAGCGGGCGCGCTGCAAGGCAATGGCCGCCACCTGCTCCAGACATAATTGGTGGGCAAGCAAAAAGACGATTGCCCAGTCTGCGAGAGTCCGTTAACAATGCAGGGCAGCTATGAAATCATCCACTGGCACGCCCGCCTGCTTGAGGATGCCTGTCAAAGTGCCAGTCTTGAGTTCCCGATGATTTGGGATAACGCAGCCTGAAGCCCCGCGCCGCAGGATGATGTGGCTGCCGCGCTGCCGCACGACTGCAAAGCCCAGCCGCTCAAAAGCATGGACTGCCTCTGCTCCTGAGATAACCGGCAGCTTAGGAGGCATGAAGCGCAACTTCAAAGGTGGTCAGAAAAGGACGGGCGGTTATGGTTGCAGGGAATTCTTCAAGATACAGTTCGGTGGCCTCACGCAGGTTTGCCAGCGCCTCTTCAACCGTCTCACCCTGGGTTGTCGTTCCTGTCTCAGGATTGAAGGCCACATAACCGCCTTCAGGGGCGGGCATCAGCACTGCGGAAAGTTCCATGCGCTTCTCCTGTTCATCTGCTTAATAAGCAAAGCGGTTTCCATGCGGCCAGCATACGCGCAGGAACTGCCTTTGTCAACATCATTGGTCACTCATCATGCCGCCGCCGCAAAGCCGCTCTTGTCCGTGGCAATGGCCGCCACCTGCTCCAGCTCGTACAAGCGGCAGGCTTCCATGAGAAAGCGGCACTCGGTCCAGATGTCGCCATCAACCAAGGGCATGAACAGATCGTGGATGTTGTCAACACCGAGAAAGACTTGCAGGTCGTTGTTGAGCAGCTCCTCGACCGGAGCAATGGAGTTGTGCAGGGGGGCGTACTTTTGTAGCTGCTTCATGCTCAGGGCAGCAGAAGGACAGACAATAAAGCCCATGCCCGCATCCTTGGCCAGCCGCATGACCCGCTTGCGCTCGCTCTGATCCTTGGCTGCCAAGGAGATGGAATGCACGGCCCGCACCCGGCCCTCCATGCCGTGCTCAATGGTTTTCACGGCCAGCAGCTCAGTCTCGCTTTCATCGGGATTGTTCTCCTGATCGACATGCACATCCACCGGCTTGCCCAGATTTTTGGCAATGGAGAGGATGATGTCCAGATGCTTCTCCGGCAAAGGCCGGTCTTTGGAGGGCAGGCCGCCGACCACATCCGCCATTGCGCAGGCTTCCTCAAAAAAGGCCCGTGACTTCGGCTCCAGCACCCCTTCGAGCGGCTGCACCGCCAATTCAATGGTGATCTCGTGCTTGTGCTTTTCCTTGAGGGCAAGGGCAACCTGCATGGGCAGCAGCTTGACGGTGTTGTCCGCATCAATGAAGGTGCGGCAGTGGGTCACGCCCTGCGCCTTCATCACTGCAATGCAGCGGCTCATCCGCTCGGTCAGGTCGCTTTCTGAATAGTTTTCCTTGATGTATTTGTACAGTTCCCATTTTTTCTGCATGTTGGCTTGGCCCAGCTTCAGATTGTCAAGGGAGATGATGTAGGACTTGTCAAAGTGGGAATGATAGCAGGCAAAGCCGCCTTTCTCCAAGACCATCTGGAGAAAGTGCTTCTTCATATCCCAAGGCGCGGAAGGATCAGTGATCGAATATTTGAAGATGTTGCCTTTCTTGTCCTTGAGCAGCCGCTCCAAGGTCATGGCGGCCAGCTTCACATTGGTGAAGATGGGAATGCCGTTCTCAATGCAGAGGGCGCGGATGGTGGAGGAATCCGAGGCTTCGTCGTAGTCCTTGTTGCCAGTGAGAATGTTGATGACTAAGTCAACTTTGCTGTCAGTAAGATAATGAAGAATATTGGGGGCAATATCATCGGCTATCTTGTGCAGCTCCGTGTTGACAACCCCATGTTCCAGCAGAAAACGGCTGGTTCCGGGAGTGGCAAAAAACTCGACTCCGATGTCCTTCAGCTCCTTGATGTATGGCATGAGGGCCTTCTTGTCCTCCTGCTTGCCGGAACTGACTAAGATGCGGGTGCGGGTGCTTCTGCTGGCCAATTTGAGGTTGAAGGTCAGCAGCTCCAAGGACTGATCAAAATGATTCATGGCGGAATGATCGAAAATGGACTTGTTGCACGGACGCGCCCCTGCTGAACGCGCCGCCGGATACATACAGCCGGAGTTTCCACGTTATTCCGGTGCGCTGCACGGCAGCCTGCCCCTACGGGAGAGAGACAGATGACAGCGTCATTCTTATCACAGCGTCAGCCGCTCCTCCTTCTGCCCTCCTGCCGCTGCCTCCTGCGCCTCCAAGGCCCGCCGGAAAAGGGCTTCGGCCATGCCCCTGTACTGCTTCGCCTCCTCGCCCCGCCGCTGCCGGTCGCAGAGCTTGGCCAATTCTTGATAAACACTGCCCACTGCCGGATGGTCCTTGCCGCGCAGCTTCTGGGTCACAAGCAGGGCCTTCTTGTAATATTTTTCCGACTGCTCGTAATTGCCCCAGATTCTGCAGGCTTCAGCAAGTTGGGTGCAGATGATGATCACACTGGCCAAGTCGGGATGCGGCGATTTGCTCTTGATGGCCAAGAGCCGCTCCAGCAGGGGAACAGCGTCCAGCTCCGCCTCCAGCTCCATGTGTAGTCGGGCCAGCTTGTCAAGAATGCCTGCCAAGACCATGTCGTTGCCAGTCTTCTCTATGATTGCCAAGGCCTGCTTGTACGGGGCTTCAGCCTTTTCATCCTCTCCTTGGCTCTCATAGAGCAGGCCGAGCTGGAACCAGCAGATGCCCATTTCAGGATGGGTTTTGCCGAGCAGCTTGGCAATGCCGTTCATGGCCTTTTTATAATAGCTCATGGCCGGAGCGTGCTGGCCGGACAAGGCGGCGGTGCAGGCGATCTCCCGCCGGGTCAAGGCCAAGTCGGCGGTGTCCTTGCCCTGCTGAACCAGCAGCTTTTCAGTTGCGGAAAAGCAGGCCAAGGCCTTTTTGTACTTATACATTTTTCGGGCCAGCAGACCTGCGGCCTTTAAATAAGGAACATTGGTCCGCTCCAAGGAAAGCGCTTTGTCAAAGCGGACTGCAGCCCGGCTGAAATCCATCCGGCATTCTGCCAGCCTGCCGCTCTGAAAGGCGGCAAAGGCGCCGATCTTGCCTCCCTTGCCAATCAGCTTGTCAAGAATCTGCTCGGTCTCAACCGTGCTGACCTTGGCCTTGACTCCGGCGCAGGCCAAGTCATAATCAGCCTTGTCGAGCAGCTTCCGCATCTTGCCCAGCGCGGCCAGCACCCTGTTGCGGCAGAGTATCTCATTTTGGTAGCTCTGCTTGAAAAAGGTCAGCGCTTCAGTCAGCGAGGTGATGACAAGCTGGAGCTTGTCCCGCCGATCCTCGTCATGGCTTTCAATGGCAGCGGCCAGCGCGGGCAGAAGATTCTTCTTCTGCGCGATCAGACGCTTCTTGTACGACTCTGGCGGCAGAGCGATCATGCTGTCTTCTGACACAGTCTTACTTCCTCCACAGGAAACAGTTGTCGGATGCGCAAGCCTTGCAGGAAATTCTGCGTCCTTGGTATAGCAGACTGTCCGGCTCAGGACAAGCAAATCTTTTGTCAGTCATCAATCACCGCTGTGCTGACCTGCTGGATATCCTTCTTCCGCACAAGGACGACCCTGCCGTCCTTGGCCGTGATCTTCACCTCCGCGCCCTGCTGTTCAATCGTTTCCGCATAATAAACTTGGCCGGAATGCAGGATCACCACTTTGGTTTCAGTCCGGCTGGGCAGGTGGAGCGGCTTCAGAATGGCGTTTTTCAGCGCGGCCCGCTTCTCGCCCGGCATGTGCAGAATGATGATCAGGCCCGCAGTCAGGGCGATCACTCCGGCAAGCAGCAGCCCTCGGCCAAACCAGTTCACCTTTTTGCCAGTCGGCTGAATTCTGCCCTTGCGCACGACAAAGAAGTAGTATTCCTTGTTGTCGATGCGCAGTTCCTCGCGCAGGTCCTTGTCAGCAGCCTTGCCGCCGCAGGAGCAGATCGTGTCCGCCTCAGCGACAAATTGGCCGCAGCAGTCGCAGATGCGCTGTGAATTTCTGCTTGATGAGTAAAAGGTCTGATCAGGCTGGAGAACAAAGCGATTGCCGCACTCAACGCATTTGAGCGACCGTTTTTTGCGCAGCTTCTCGGTTCCTTCAATCAGATAACACGCGCCGCAGGTGCCGCAGCGAAACTTCATTGTGCTCCTCCTTGCTTATCTGGTTGGATAGTGCCCGGCCAGCCTGTGCAGCTGGGAGAGATATTCCTCCTTGCGGGCAAGCTGATTGCTGGCCTCCATGTCACGGACAAGCAGCGGAATCAGGCCGCTGATGTCCAGCCCGTGCGTGTTGCAATTCCTCCTGTTCGCCTCATCAACAAGCAGCAGGGCGTAATACGTGGTCAGCAGGCGCACCTTGGCCGCCCGCCGGAACAGATAGGAACGCCCGCCAATGGTGTTGAGAAAGAACACAGCATATTCATAGGCCGTGGCAAAGGGAATGCGCACTGCCTCTGTCGGGCATTGCTCAGAAATGGTGGTGCTGTAAAGTCCGGCGGCCAGCTCCTCAGCATCGCCCTGCTCCTGCTCCAGCACTGCCTTGACCAAGTGCAAATTGTCCTTGCCAAGAACCCGAAAAAAGTGGACCGTGTTGGACAGCACCGTGTAGAGGTCATCGGTTTCCCGAACCACTGCCGGTGTTTTCGCGGCCAGCTTTTTCTCCAGCACCTCAAAACGCTGCCGCACCGGCTGCTTGAGCTGGAAGTCCTGAATATACTCTTTCTTGTCCAAGGCGGTGAGAAAACTGTTCAGCCTGCCTGCCGCAACCGAGCAGTTCTGCACTGGCGGCGGCGTTTCTACTTCTGCTGTTTTGTCAGCTGCTGTTTCCGCCTCAGATGCGGCAGGCTCCAGCTGCTTTTCCTGAGCAGCGGTTTCATCCGGCACGTCCTCTGCGGCTGCTGGCATCTGCTCCTCCTGCAAGTTTTCCGGCTCGGCAGGTGCGGGCAGCAGATCAGGCCGGACCGCTTCCGGCAGCTGCTGCACCACCGTGCGCATTTCTTTGGGAAAGAGAAACCATGCTCCGGCCAGCACCGCCGCCAGGACTGTGCAGGCAAAGGCAATGGACTGTAGCGGCAGCTTCCGCCGCTCCTTCTGCTCCTGCTGTTTTTTTCGTTTCATCTTATTCCTTCCACGTTGTTTTTCAGGTCGGCCCGCGCTTCACTCTATCAGATCACCGCCCCTGTCGGCAAAGAAAAACTGAGCTGTTCCGGCAAGGCAGGGGCGGGCGGCTCTTTTCCCCTTGACGCTGCGGACTGAAAAGAATAAAAAGTATCTTTCAGCCAAGCGAAAATGAACCGCCCTCCTTGCGAGGGCTTGGATTTCAACCCCCCAGGAGGAAAAAACATGGCTGTTTATGTCACCGGGCACAAGAACCCGGACACTGATTCCGTAACCGCCGCCATTGCTTATGCCGAGCTGCTCAAAGCCAAAGGCACTGAGGCGATTGCCACCATGCAGGGCGAGATGAACCCGGAGACGCAGACTGTCCTCAACCGCTTCAAAACTGCCGCCCCGGAGATCATGACTGATGCCAGCGGCAAAACTATTGCCTTGGTTGATCACAGCGACCTCAAGCAGGCCCCGGACAACCTGAGCGCAGACAGCGTGATCGCCATTGTTGATCATCACAAGATCGGCGATGTGACCACCAACAATCCGATTTTCTGCTATGTCAAGCCGGTCGGCTGCACCGGCACTGTCCTCAAGCAGCTCTACGATGCCGAGGGCGTGGCCATTCAGCCGCAGATCGCCGGCCTGATGATGTCCGCCATTCTCAGCGACACGGTCAACTTCAAGTCCCCGACCTGCACGGATGAGGACAAGAAGGCGGTTGCCGAGCTGAAGGCCATTGCTGCGGTCGAGGACACGGATGCGCTGTTCATGGAGATGCTGAAGGCGAAAAGCTCCATTGAAGGCGTTCCGGCCATGGACCTGCTCAACCGTGACTATAAAGACTTTGACATGAAGGGCAAGACCATCGGCTGCGGCCAGCTGGAGCTTGCCAGCATTGATCAGGCCACGCCCGCCATCCGTGAGGCCCTGTACAAGGCCATGCAGGAGAAGAAGGCTGCAGGCGGCCAGCACACCATTCTGCTGATGCTGACTGACGTGGTTCAGGAAGGCACCGAGCTGATGGTGCTGTCTGATGACGCTTCCATCATCGAGGGCGCATTCAACACCAAGATGAGCGGCAATTCCATCTGGATTCCCGGCATGATGAGCCGCAAGAAGCAGACCATCCCCAACCTCCAGAAGGCGTTCGGCTGCTGATGCCTGCTGAACCGGAACCTTCATTCCGGCGGTGATGTGCAAAGGATCGGCGGCAGCGTCGATCCTTTTTTTCTTGCCCGCAATAACGCACTGACACGCCATGCCTGATCACAGCTATCGCCCCCTTTTTCCTCTTGGTCACGACCAGACCGCATACCGCCTGCTGGACGGCTCGGCCCGCTGGATCAGCGCAGTGCCGTTTGCGGACACGGAAATCCTGAAGATTGCCCCGGAAGCCCTGCGCGAGCTGGCCCGCACAGCCCTGCGCGAGGTCTCCTTCTTTCTCCGGCCTGAGCATAACGAGCAATGCGCCGCCATTCTCAATGACCCGGCTGCCTCAGTCAATGACCGGGCCGTGGCTGTGGCTCTGCTCCGCAATGCCGAAATTGCCGCCCAAGGCGTGCTGCCCCTGTGTCAGGACACCGGCACGGCAATAGTCATGGCCAAGAAGGGTCAGCAGGTCTGGACGGGCGGCGATGACGCAGCCCAGCTCAGTGCCGGGATTGCTGCCGCCTACTCTGAGGAGAACCTGCGCTATTCGCAGACTGCGGCCCTGAGCATGTACGAGGAAAGGAACACCGGCAGCAATCTGCCTGCCCAGATTGACATTGAGGCGGTCGCGGGCGACGAGTACCGCTTCCTCTTCATGGCCAAAGGCGGCGGTAGTGCCAACAAGACCTTTCTTTTCCAAGAGACCAAGGCCGTGCTCAACCCGTCAGCTTTGCAGGGTTTTCTCACCGAAAAGATGAAGAGTCTCGGCACTGCCGCCTGTCCGCCCTATCACTTGGCGGTGGTGATTGGCGGCACCAGCGCGGAAATGACCTTGAAGGCGGTCAAGCTGGCCAGTGCCAAGTATCTTGACAGCCTGCCGACTGTCGGCAATAAACACGGCCAGGCGTTTCGTGATCTGGACTTGGAACAGGAGCTGCTGGAGATTGCCCAAGGCTGCGGCATTGGGGCGCAGTTTGGCGGCAAACACTTTGCTCATGACGTGCGGGTGATCCGCCTGCCCCGGCACGGAGCCTCCTGTCCAATTGGGCTGGGCGTGTCCTGCGCCGCTGACCGCAACCTCAAGGCCAAAATTGACCGGCAGGGAGTCTGGATTGAGCAGCTTGACCACCAGCCGGGCAGACTGATTCCCGCCTCGCTGCGGAAGCGGAAGGATGAGGGCGCGGTGCAGCTCGACCTGCGCCAGCCAATGGCGGCAATCCTTGCCCAGTTGGACCAACTGCCCATTGCCGCCAGAGTGCTGCTCAACGGGCCAGTCCTTGTCGGGCGCGACATGGCCCATGCCAAGTGGAAGGAGCTGCTTGACCACGGCCAGCCTCTGCCAGAGTATTTGCAGCGTCACCCAGTTTACTACGCAGGCCCGGCCAAGATGCCGCCCGGCATGGCCTCCGGCTCCTTTGGCCCGACCACCGCAGGCCGCATGGATGCCTACGTTGACTTCTTGCAGGCCCAGGGCGGCTCAATGGTGATGATCGCCAAGGGCAACCGCTCGCCGCAGGTCAGGCAGGCCTGCAAAAAGCACGGCGGCTTTTACCTCGGCTCCATCGGCGGCCCGGCAGCCTTATTGGCGCAGGACTGCATCAGGAAGGTGGAATGTCTCGACTACCCGGAACTGGGCATGGAGGCGGTCTGGCTGATCGAAGTGGAGGACTTCCCGATCTTTGTCTTGATCGATAACAAGGGCAATGACTTCTTTGCCCAGTTCAGCTGATCTTGGAGCAGGTCAATGTGCGATCAAGAACAGTTTCTTAACGGCATTACACAGCTCGATCTCAGCATTGCTGATGCTGCTGTTGCCAAGCTCCTGCGTTACTGCCAGGAATTGCAGAAGTGGAGCCAGAAGATCAATCTGATTGCCCGCGACACTCCAGCAGCGGAGATCGTGGAAAAGCATTTCCTCGACTCGCTGACTCTGCTGCCGCTCCTGCGCCGTCACAGCGGGGCGAGCGCAAGTTTGCTTGATGTGGGCAGCGGGGCAGGTTTTCCCGGCTTGGTGTTAGCTGCGGCTCTGCCGGACTTGTCTGTGACGTTGCTGGAACCGCGCCAGAAGCGCACCGCTTTTCTCCGCCATGTCATCCGCACTTTGGCTTTGGGCAATGTTCAAGTGCGGGAGGAACGCCTTGAACCTGGCCATCCTCTGGCGGAACAGTTCACCTTCATCACCAGCCGGGCCGTGGCCGCGCCTGCCGCTTTCCTTGCCCTGCTTGAGCAAAGCATTGGCCCGGAAACAGTAGTCATTCTCATGCAGGCGGAAGAGGAGCATCAGTTTCTGGCCCAATGTTCCAACTGGGAACTCGCAGACAGCCTGCAGCTCAGGCTGCCCTTTTCCAAGCATCCCCGCTCGCTGACTGCGGTGCGGCGGCAAAGCTGAGTTCTGCCCGCGCAAGTCTTGTGATTGTGGATAAAAATACTGATCATCGCCTCCTTGTCCTCATCCTCATCGCCGCTGCAATTCTTGCCTCCGGCTGGCGCAGCGCAACACCTGAGCCGCAGGCCAGCTCGTACTTCTGGGCAGATGGCGCGTTGATCCGCACCAATGGCAGCAGCTCAGGGCAGGGCGTGCCGCTGGCCGCCAATCTTTCCTGCGCCGCCACCCCGCCTGAAGCCGCCCGCTTTTTCGGCCTGCCGCTGCCAATCAACCGGGCTGATCAACAAGCTCTGATGGCCTTGCCCGGCATTGGCCCCAAGCTGTCGGAAAATATTCTCAAATACAGAGCCGAGCAAGGCGGCATCACCGGGCCGAACGACCTGATCAAGGTCAACGGCATTGGCCCCAAGCGGCTCGCCCACCTGACTCCGCTGCTCTGCTTTGACCAAGCCAGATGAAATCCATTGACTGCCCAGTCATTGTCCTTGTCGGCCCGACCGCAGTTGGCAAAACCGCGCTCTCCTTCCGGCTGGTGGAGCAATTCAACTGCGAAATCATCAGCATGGATTCCATGCAGGTCTATCGCGGCATGGACATCGGCACGGCCAAGCCGAGCTTGGAGGAGCGGGCCGCTGTTCCCCATCACCTCATTGACATTGCCGACCCGGACGAGCAGTACGATGCAGCCCGCTTTGTTGCTGATGCTGTGGCTGCGATTGAGCAAATTGCCGCCCGCAACAAGACGGTGCTCCTCACCGGCGGCACAGGCCTGTATCTGAAAGCCCTGCTTGAGGGACTGTTTGAAGCCCTGCCTGCGGACAAGGCCATTCGGGAGCAGCTGCAAGCGCGGCTGGTCAAGGAGGGCCGAGCGGCTCTTCATGCCGAGCTATGCCGGATTGATCCTGCCGCCGGAGCGCGGATTCATCCCAATGACACCCAGCGCCTCCTGCGCGGGCTGGAGATTTTTCAGGTCTCCGGGAGGACGTGGACAGAGCTGATTGCGGAGCAGCATCGGGCAGGGCAGGATAGAGCAGTGTTCAGCCGGGTCTGTCAGGCAGGCCTGCGCTGCGACAAAGACGAACTGCGCGAGCGGATTGCCCGGCGGAGCTTGGCAATGCTTGACAGCGGCCTGATCGAGGAGGTGGAGCGGCTGCGGCAGGCAGGCTATGGGCCGGAGCTGCCTTCCATGCAGGCCATTGGCTATCGGCATGTCAACACCTTCCTTGATGGCGAACAAGACAGAGCGGAGATGACGGAGCAACTCATTATTGACACCCGCAAGTATGCCAAGCGGCAGATGACCTGGTTTTCCGCCAACAAGGCACTGCATTGGTTTGCGCGGACAGATCATGCTGCGCTGACAGAAGCAATTGCGCAATCACTGTTCAACTGAGCGGCAGAAGTTTCTCCAAGATGTTGTCTGTCCCCCTTACCCGCGACCTGCTGGTCGCCAAAAGTGATGAAGCTGTCGAGCCGGGTCTGCATTCCTGCATCAGAATGCAGCTTTTCTCCATAAGTTCAAGAGAACTCATCTCCTCCTCACACAACCCCCACCAGCAGCCCCAGGACAAACGCATGACTTGTTCCTGACAAATCAGACAGTTGCAATTATGGCTTTTTTGGTGCCCTGATCAGGCCATGCAGCACTTCGACACTTTCAGCACGTTTCATTTACACAAACAGACCGCTGCTCGCCGATGGGAGCCTGGAGGCGGTACTGTGTTCAGGCGCAGGCTGCTTTGCTCTTCCTGTCCCGCATCACCGTGCGCAGGACAATTGCCGTTTCAACAACCATCCAGATTTCCAAGAAAAAGACTGCTGTTCCAATGCCAAAGAGCATCCAGTTGGCCTTGTGCAGAAAATCGTGCAGATTGTAGAGCATGGCCCAGCCGGTGATGAGCAGCATGAAGAGCAGCGGTGCTGCGGTTGCGGCAATGGGAGTTCTCCGGCGGGCAAGAAAGACCGTGACCACCAGCAGGGCCATTGCCGCCATGAGCTGGTTGACTGTGCCGAAGAGCGGCCAGAGGCTCAAGGCTCCCTGCTGCACGTCTGCCAAGGCTGTCCCTCTGTGAAAGGCCAGCAAGGCGGCGGAGCAGACAGCAATGCCGGTGGCAGGCCAAGGCCCGGCCAAGACAGGCACTTTATACGCCTGCGCCAGTTCGCTGACCACGTAGCGTTGAATGCGGGCGGCACTGTCCAAGGTGGTGGCGGCAAAACTGACTAAAAACACGCCCATGATGGTCAGGGCCACTTTTTGCGGGATGCCGCAGCTTGTCATCAGATTGGCTGAACCGGTGACAAAGACCTTGAGTTTGGCTGCCAGCCCGGCAGCTCCTGCCCATGAGGCATAATGGCTTGTGAAAGCGGCACTGCCAGTGAGCAATTCTCCTTTGCTGTCAGGCAGACCCAAGCCGACCGCCGCTCCCACCGCAACAATCACCAGCGTTGACAAGGCCGCTTCAGTGAGCATGGAGCCATAGCCGATGAACAGGGCATCCTGCTCGGTGCGGCATTGCTTGGCGCTGGTGCCGCTGCTGACCAAGGAATGAAAGCCGCTGATTGCTCCGCAGGCAACAATGATGAAAAGAAAGGGCAGCATCGGCGGCGCGCCTTGCGGATGCAGATTCACGACCGGGGCAACAAAGACCGGGCGGGCCACAGCCACTCCGATCAGCAGCAGGATCATGGCAATGAACAACTGATGGGCATTGATGTAATCTCTGGGCTGAAGCAGAGTCGTCACCGGCAGAATCGAGGCTGCCGCAGCATAGAGCAGCATGATCAGCACCCAGATGACCACTGGATTCAGGCCGAACAGGGACGGCATCTGCACGGGCAGATAGCTGCCAATGATGACCGTGAGATACATGACAACAACCGCAATCGTGCTCCACAGATTATGATTCGCTTTTTTGCGATAGATCAGGTGGCCGAGATAAACAGCAATCGGCACCTCGGCCCAGACTGGCAGGACTGCGGCAGGATAGAGATTGAACAAAATGCCAATGATCAGGGCAAAGACCGCGATCACGATCAGCAGTTCAAAAAAGATGATCAGCAGAAACAGGGCGCGAACCCGGTTGTTGATTAGTCCGGCGGCAAGGTCGCCGACCGAGCGGCCCTGATGGCGCAGGCTGACCATCAGACTGCCAAAGTCATGCACTGCGCCCATGAAAATTGAGCCGAAAAAAACCCAGAGCACTGCGGGCAGCCAGCCCCAGATAATGGCGATGGCCGGGCCGACAATCGGCCCCAGCCCGGCAATGGAGGTGAAATGATGGCCAAAGAGCACAGACCGTTTTGTGGGCACATAATCAGTGCCGTCTTCCAAGGCTGCGCTTGGACAGCGGGCCTCTGGGTTGATTTTGAAAACCGCTTGGGCGAGAAACTTGCCATAGGTGTGATAGGCAAGCAGATAGCCGACAAAGCAGATGCCGGTCAGAAGAAGCGAGTTCATGGTTCCTCTCTGCTGATCTTTTGCTGAAGTTCTCGTTGCAGGATGCAGGAAAAAGGCGTATTCTACCATCCAGATTCTGGAATTCAAGAGAGCTTTTCCAATAATTCAGACCTGATGCTTGGAAGCGCAGGCAGCGGTGTCCGCTCAAGGCGGATTTCTGCGCAAGCAACTGCTTGTTTTTTTGTATATTGCCACTGAAAAGCAAGTCTGATCTGTTTCCACCTTTTCCTGATCGCAGAGAAAATGACAAAAAACGTGCAGCTCCAACGGGGAGCAAGTTGTCTTATCAAGGCAGCCGAGGGCAAAGCAGAGGATATTGTTGTCGAATTAGGCTGGACTGCTCCGAGCAGCATTCCTTTTGAGGTGGATGCCTGCGCTTTTCTGCTGACAGAAAAGAAAACCGTCCGGGATGACCGGGATTTCATTTTTTACAATCAGCCTGCTTCTGCTGATGGTGCGGTCGTGTTGGATCCTGCTCCAAATTCAGGGAACAAAAGCGAGTTCTATATTCGTCTGGCAAACCTGCCTGCGGAGATTGTTCGGATTGTCATTGCGGTGACGATCTATCAGGCTGGGGAACGTCAGCAAAACTTCAGCATGATGAAAGACCTTTATCTGAAAATTGTCGGAAGAGGTTCTGCTGGTCAGCAGATTGCCTGTTATCAGGTGCCTGATGCCAATGAGGACATCACGCTGGTTCTTGGCCATATTTATCGTTTTCAAGATGAATGGAAATTTTGCGCAGGCGGGCAAGGATTTAAAGTTGGCTTAGATTTGCTGGCAGGCAAGCTCGGCGTTGATATTCAATCAGAAAAGGTGGAACCGGCAGAAGAGAATACGGAAACTGAGGTCAGGGTGAGACGGGGCAGGCGTGCCACAGCAGACCTGCTGGAAGAGAGTGCGCAACTTCTGCAAGAAAAAATGAGCAGTTTTCTGCCGCAAATCAATAATGCTGTGGAGCAGAAAGACAACGAGAGCAAGACCAGAATCTTCTTGGATAGAATTTTCATTGATGTCTTTGGATATAAAATTGATGAAATCAAAGCGGAGCAGAAGATACAGGGAAGAAGAGCAGACTATGTCCTCTCTGCTGATGGCAGCGACATGCTTGTTGTTGAAGTGAAAAAAGCTGGCATGAATCTGCGCGATCAGCATGTTTCGCAAGCAGCTTTTTATGGAGCCTGTTCCGGGATCACTTGGGCACTGCTGACCAATTTGCAGACATGGCAGGTATATTTCATAACAACGCAGGAGAAAGTCGAACACCATCTTGTTTTTTCCGTTGATCTTGGCAGCGGGTTAAGCGCAGAAGATTTCAAGAATCTTGCTCTGATATCCAGAGACTGGGTCACCAAAAGGAACCTGCTGGAAAAACTGTGGAATGAGACAAAGGCTCTCCAGCCTGAAAGCATTGTTCAAGCCATTTTGGCTGAAGAGGTGATCAACAAAATTCGCATTGTTGTCAATCGAGGCAACGGATGCAGTTTCACAAACGAACAAATACAGGAGGCTGTGGCAAGAATATTGCCTGCCAAGTGACAATGACGGGCGGCAAGGGACGAAATCTGAATCCGCATTTCCGGTTTACATCTTCACCCGCGCATGGTACTTATCATCCACCATGTTTTCTTCTCTTGTCAAACAACTATCTGAACAACAACAAGCTGCTGCGCATGACCTGAATCACGGCGCGGCGGCCCTGCTCCTTGCCTGTTTGCAAGAGGAGCGGCAGGAGACTGTCTGCTGCCTTGTGCCTGCGGACGAGCAGCTTGAGCCATTGGCGCGGGACATCAGCCTGTTCACGGCTGCGCCGGTGCTGCTCTTCCCGTCCTTCGAGATTCCGCCCTACGCCCGTCTTGCCCCTGATCCGGCCACAGTTGCGGCCCGCATCGCCGCCTTGCATTTTCTCAACGAGCGCAGCCAGCCCGGCATCATCCTTGCTTCGGCAGAGGCAGTGCTGCGGCGGGTGCCGCCCGGCAAGCTGCTCAACGAGCACTGCGAATTGGTCATGGCAGGCGAGGACTGCGACCGGGACAGCCTGCTTGCCGCCCTGATCAGCAGCGGTTATCAGCCCTGCGAGCTGGTCCAGCAGCCGGGTGATCTGGCAGTGCGCGGCACGATTATCGACTGCTTCCCGCCGCCCTTTCAGCCTGAGCTGGAAGGACGCGCCCTGCGTCTTTCCAGCTCAGGTGAGACAGTCGCATCCATCCGCGTGGTTGATCCGCTCACCCAGCGGTCTGAGGAGCGGCTGGACGAGGCTGTGCTCCTGCCTGCCTCGGACATCCTTTTTCCCCGCCACCCGGCTGCCTTGGAGCAATGGCGCACTGAGCTGGACGAGCGGGCCGCTGCTTTGGGAGTCACTGATGCCAAGATGCTCCAGCAGCTCAAAGAGCAGATCCGCTTTCCCGGCATCGAGTTTCTCCTGCCCTTAGTCTGCCCGGAGCCGCAGACCCTGTTCGACTATCTGCCGTCCGGCGCGGCCTGCGTGGTGCAAGACCCTGTCGCGGTCAGCCAGAAGATCAGCCTGCTCTGGGAGCGGATTGAGCACAACTGCGCTGAGGCCGCTGCTGAAGGCTTTGCCCTGCCGCCGAAATCTCTTTTTCTGAGCTGGAGCGAGCTGGAACGGCATTTGGCGGAACGACCGCGCCTTGAGCTGCGCAGCCGGTCTGAGCTGGAAGCTGAGGCAGGGAGCAGCGGCCACGGCCAGCTCAGGCAGGAAATCGAGCTGGAACGCCGACAGCAGGGGGTGATTGCGCCCTTGGCCAAACGGCTGACTGACTGGCTGCGGGCGGGCGAGACTGCGGTGCTTGCCTGCCGCTCCAGCCTCCAGGCCGAGCACTTGGCTGAAATGCTGGCAGGCTGCGGCCTGCAGCCAGGCCGGATCAGCTCGCCCCTTGTTCTGAGCGACTGCCCCAAGGGTGCGCTGCTCTTAGTAGAACATCCGCTCTCGCAGGGCTTTGATCTGCCTGACGAGGGGCTGCACATCCTCTCTGCTGCCGAGCTGTTTGGCGAGAAACGGCTTGGCCCGCAAAGCCGTCGCAAGAAGGGCCGCAAGGCGCAGGGCGACGGTCTCGCCCTTGATGAACTCGCTGCTGGTGATCTTGCAGTCCACCGGGATCATGGCATAGGCTGCTATCAAGGCTTGGTCAACATGGACTTTGCCGGACAGCGCGGCGACTTCCTCCTGCTGGAGTTTCTCGGCAATGACCGCTTGTACGTGCCGGTTGACCAGCTCCACTTGGTCAGCCGCTATCAGGGGCTGGGTGATGATCAGCCCAAGTTGGACAAGCTCGGCTCCTCGCGCTGGCAGACGGCCAAGAAGAAGGTCACTGAGGCCGTCTGGGAAAAGGCGCAGGAGCTGCTGGCCATCTACGCCCAGCGGGAAATGCGTCAAGGGCACAGCTTCCAGCCGCCCGGCATCCTCTATAAGGAGCTGGCCGAGTCCTTTCCCTATGACGAGACTGAGGGGCAGGCGGCGGCGATTGACGACGTGCTTCGCGATTTGCAGGCAGCAAAGCCGATGGACCGGCTCGTCTGTGGCGACGTGGGTTATGGCAAGACCGAAGTGGCGGTGCGGGCAGCCTGCAAGGTGATTGAGGACGGCTTTCAGGTCGCGGTGCTGGTGCCGACCACGGTGCTTGCCGAGCAGCATGCCGCAACCTTCCGTGAACGCTTCAGCGGCTTTAAGATTGAAGTAGCCTGCACCAGCCGCTTCCGCACAGCCAAGGAGCAGCGGCAGATTAGCGAGGGACTCAAGTCCGGCCAGATCGACCTGATTGTTGGCACGCACCGGCTGCTCTCGGACAAGCTCTCCTTTCACCAGCTCGGCCTGCTGATTGTTGATGAGGAACACCGCTTCGGGGTTTCCCACAAAGAGCGGCTCAAGCGGCTCCGGGCCGAGGTGGATGTCCTGACCCTGACCGCGACCCCGATTCCCCGCACCCTGCAAATGTCTCTGCTCGGCATCCGCGATCTGTCCGTGATCTCCACCCCGCCCCGGCACCGGCGGACAGTCAAGACCTTCCTGGCCCGCAAGGACGATTTGGTCATCCGGGAAGCAGTGCAGCAGGAGCTGGTGCGCGGCGGGCAAATTTTCTTCATTCACAACCGCATCCAGTCCATCCACGCCATTGCCGAGCACCTGCGCCAGCTCGTGCCAACCGCCCGCATTGCCGTGGCCCACGGCCAGATGCCTGGGCCGGAGCTGGAGGATATCATGGTCAGCTTCATCGGCCATGAGGTGGACGTGCTGGTCTGCACCACCATTGTCGAGTCCGGCCTCGACATTGCCAATGCCAACACCATCCTGATCAACCGGGCTGACCGCATCGGCCTGGCTGACATGTATCAGCTCCGGGGCCGGGTGGGCCGGGCCAGCCGTCAGGCGTATGCGTATTTATTAGTGCCTGACCCGGAGCAGCTGACGAATGAGGCCGAGCAGCGCCTCCGTGCTCTGATGGACTGCTCAGAGCTGGGCAGCGGCTTCAAGCTGGCCATGAACGACCTCCAGCTGCGCGGCGGCGGCAGCCTGCTCGGCGTGTCGCAATCCGGCCATATCACCGCAGTCGGCTATGACCTGTACCTTGAGCTGCTGCAAGAGACCGTGGCCGAGCTGAAGCAGCAGGCAGCGCAGGGCGAACCTGCCGAGCACCTGCCTGAGCCGGAAGTCAAGCTGCCGGTGGCCGCCTTTCTGCCTGATGACTATGTGCATGATACAGCCTTGCGGTATCGCCTCTATCGGCGGCTTTCTGCTGCCAGCAACGCCCGCCCGGAGCAGCTTGCTGATCTGAAGGAGGAACTGCTTGACCGCTTCGGCCCCCTGCCTCCAGAGGCGGAGACGCTCTTTTTGCTGCTCGGCTTGAAGCATCCGCTGCGCAGCTTGGGCATCAGCAAGGTGGAGCTGGCCCCAGTCGGCTTAGTCTTCAGCTTCAGCGAGACCACATCGGTTGCCCCGGAAATCTTGGTCGCCTTTGTCGAACGCTTCCGTCACAAACAATTGAAGTCGCCGAAGAAAGGACAGAAACCTGCCCCAGACCCGGTGCGGCTCACCCCGGATGGCCGGCTGATCGTGGCTCTGCAAAGCGAGGGGGATGTGTTCAAGCAGATTGAGGCGGTGCTGAAGATGCTGGGCTGGTCAGGGGCATGGATTCCAAGTGCAAGCGAATTGAACAGGGTTGATTGAACGATGCCAGAGACAGGAAGATCAGCAGGGAATGCAAGAAAACTGCTGCGGCACGATGAGCAGCTCATGCGGGCAGCCTTGACTGAAGCCCGGCTGGCCTTGGCTGAAGGCGAGTTTCCGGTCGGCTGCGTGCTGGCGCAGGACGGCCAGATCATGGCCCAAGGTCGCCGTTGCAACAGCGGCAGCGCATCCCGCAATGAAATCGATCATGCGGAAAGTGTCACTTTGCGCAGCCTGCTGACTGCCCGGCCCGACATTGATTGCAGCCGGATCACGGTCTATTCCACCCTTGAACCCTGCCTGATGTGCTACAGCACCCTGCTGCTTTCGGGCATCCGCCGTTTTGTCTGGGCCTATGAGGACGTGATGGGCGGCGGCACTGCCCTGCCCTTGGAACAGCTCGCGCCGCTGTATCAGGACATGCAGATCGAGCTGGTGCCAAATTTGCTGCGCCACGAGAGCCTGGCCCTGTTCGCCCAATTCTTCCAAACCCATTCCTACTGGCAGGACAGCCTGCTGAACTCCTACACCTGTGCAGAATTCCAACGAACTGACTCCACGAACTGTTGATTTCAAGCCCGGCGAGCGCAACGTCTTCCTGCACCTGCTGACCAAATGCAACCTTGCCTGCCGCTGCTGCTACATCAATCCGGCCCAGCACGGGACAGCCGTGCTGCCGCAGGAAACCGCGCTCGACTGGCTGCGCCTCTTTGCCCGGCCTGACCAGAGCAGCAATCTGGTCCTGCTCGGCGGCGAGCCAACCCTGCATCCTGAGCTGGCTACGATCATCCGGGCAGCCAAGGCGTTGCGCTACACAGTGACTGTTGACTCGAACGGCTTTCTTTTCCACGATTTTCTGGCGCAGGTGCAGCCTGATGAGCTGGACTTTCTCAGCTTCAGCCTTGACGGGCCAGACGCGGCTGTCAATGATCCCATCCGGGGTGAGGGCGTGTTTGCCGTCTGCACCGAAAATCTGCGCCGGGCCGTGCAGCGCGGTTTCCGCACCAGCCTGATCTGCACGGTCTCAGCCCTGAACATCGAGCATCTGCACCGGATGCCCAGCCTGCTCGCAGACTTGGGCGTACGGCGTTTTTTCATCCAAGTGATCGGCCTGCGGGGCAAATCAGCCGCTGCTGGGAGCAGCCTTCAGGTTGATCCTGAACAGTGGCTGGCCACAGTGCCGGACACCGCCCGGCAGGCGGCCCGGCTCGGCATTCATGTCACCTATCCCAAGGTTTTTCTGGAGCCGGAGGAGACCTTTTCCTGCGCTGGTCTGGCAGCGGAGAATTATTTTATTTTTCCCAATGGCCGAGTCTATCAGTGTCCGCTCTGCGAGGATCATCCCATCCACAGCTTGGTCATTGACAACGGCCAGCTTGTCCGACGCAAGGGCCTGAATGAAGACCGCTTCTTCAGCCTGCGCATCCCGGAAGGCTGCGTCATGAACAAGCTGCTCCAGCCAGACAACATCGACCTGCTGCCGGACGGCAGCCCCAAGCACCGCATCTCCTGCTGCATGTTGAAGCAGGAAATTCTGCCCGCAGGCTGAAACCTGCTGCTGATCATTGCACCAGTACACCGACCGCCTCAACCAGATTGCTGTAGTCCAGCGCGAACGCAGGCCGCACCTGAATCCAGTCAAGCAGCTCGTGCAGCCTCTCCGCCCGCAGCGGCCTGCCGAGCAGACATTTGGCCTCCAAGAGCCGCCGGAAGGCTTGGGCAACGGAAATTGGAGTCAGCCGCGCCGGTTCCGCTGTTTTGTCATATTTGGGAAAGACTAAGCAGCGCACCGGCCAAGTGCAGCCCGGCGGCTCCTGCCGGAAGTCGGGCGGCGGCAGGAAGTGGAGGCGGGGCAAACGCATGACTTTTGCTCTGAATTCAGCATACTGCTGCGCTCCACGCTCCCATCGGCGAGCAGCGGTCTGTTTGTGTAAATGAAAAGTGCTGAAAGTGTCGAAGAAGTATCGAAGCACTGCATTGCCGATCAGGGCACCAAAAAAGCCGTAATTGCAACTATCTGATATGACAAGATCAAGTCATGCGTTTGCCCTGCTATGCTATCCAACCCAATCTCATAATACAAGAGGCAACCTTGCTCTTGCAAAGAAAGGCGGGGCAAGGTACATTCAGAGCCAGACACTTTCTGAAAAAATACAGGCGGCGGCTTGGGCCTGAGTGGCTCCGGGCGGCAGGAACGATTTCGCACAGAGGAGACAGAGGATGTTGGATCTGCGGGGAAAAACGGCATTGATCACCGGAGGGTCACGCGGCATTGGCCGGGCAATCGCCCTGCGGCTGGCCGAGCATGGCGCGGATATTGTCGTCAACTATGTCCGGCACCGCAGTGATGCGCAGGAGACCGCAGCCGCAGCGGAGCAGTTCGGGGTGCGCTGCCTGATCGTCAAAGCGAATGTGGCCGAGGAAAAGGATGTGCAGGCCATGTTTGCGGAAATCCGCGCCTCTTTCCCACACTTGGATATTCTGGTCTCCAATGCGGCTTCCGGGGTGCTGAAGCCGGTCATGGAGCTGACCCAGCGGCACTGGGACTGGGCCATGGACATCAATGCCCGCGCCCTCCTGACCCTGACCCAGCAGGCCGTGCCACTGATGCAGCAGGGAGGCCGGGTGCTTGCCATCTCCAGTCTTGGCGCAGTCCGGGCTGTGCCCAACTACACGGTGGTCGGGGCTTCCAAGGCAGCTTTGGAATCGCTGGTCCGTCATCTGGCAGTGGAGCTTGGTCCGCTCGGCATCACGGTCAACACGATCAGCGCAGGCGTGGTGGACACTGATGCTTTGAAAAAATTCCCCAACCGCGACGAGATCATCAGCCGCTCTCTTCAGCACACCCCGCTGGGCCGCCTGACCACGCCGGAGGATGTGGCTGATCTGGCGCTCTTTCTTTGCAGCAAGGGTGCGGCCATGATCCACGGCCAAGTTGTCGTGGTGGACGGCGGCTATGCAGTCCAGGGCTGAGTCATGGCAAGCGTCTGATTTCTCCTGTCCTGCCAGCATGTTGCGCTTCTCCCCTCCGCTCTTGAGTCCTTCAGCTTCCCTCCCGCTTCAGCAGGCTGTCTGCCGCATGAGGCAGCACAGCAACGTTTTCCAGGTCGCGCTCAATGAACAAAAAATCTGCGCTTTGGTGTGGATTCTGCCATGACTGACTTTGACATCGCCGTGATCGGCGCGGGCCATGCTGGCTGCGAAGCTGCTTTGGCTGCGGCCCGCATGGGCTGCAAGACTTTGGTCTGCATCATCAATGCCGACACCATCGGAGCCATGTCCTGCAATCCGGCTGTCGGCGGGCTGGCCAAGGGCCACTTGGTGCGCGAGATTGACGCGCTCGGCGGCGAGATGGCGAAAAATATCGACGCGACCGGCATTCAGTTCCGCCGGCTCAACACCAGCAAGGGGCCTGCGGTGCGCTCGTCGCGGGCGCAGGCAGACCGGCGGCTCTATCAGCAGCGGATGAAGACTGTGCTGGAGCGGCAGGCCAATCTGCACATCCGCCAAGCCGTGGTTGATGAAATCCTCACCAAGGACAACTGCGTCACCGGCATCCGCACGTCCTTGGACGAAATCATCCCGGTGCGGGCGGTGGTCGTGGCCACGGGCACCTTTCTCAACGGCCTGATTCACATTGGCCTGAAGCATTTTCCCGCAGGCCGGATGGGCGACGCGCCGTCAACCAAACTGGCCCAATGGTACCGGCAGATCGGCTTCAACGCAGGCCGGATGAAGACTGGCACTGTGCCGCGCTTGGACAGCAAAACCATTGACTATTCCGGTTTGGAGCCGCAGCACAGCGACGATCCGCCCGCCCTCTTCTCCTTTGCCAACCGTCGGCAGCTGACTCCGGCCCTGCCCCAGCTGCCCTGCCACATCACCTACACCAACGAGCGGACGCACGAAATTATCCGCAGCTTTATCAACCAGTCGCCGCTTTTTGCCGGGATTATTGAAGGAGTCGGGGCGCGCTACTGTCCTTCGATTGAAGACAAGGTGATGCGCTTCCCGGAAAAAGGGCGGCATCAAATCTTTCTTGAACCAGAAGGACTGGAAACAGCAGAGGTTTATCCGAACGGCATTCCCACCAGTCTGCCGATTGAGGCGCAAACAGCCTTGGTGCATTCCATTCCCGGCTTGGAAAAGGCGCGGATCATCCGGCCCGGCTATGCCATTGAATACGACTATGTTGATCCGCTGGAGCTGAAGCCCTCGCTGGAAACCAAGCGCATTCATGGCCTGTTTCATGCCGGGCAGATCAACGGCACCTCCGGTTATGAGGAGGCGGCGGCGCAGGGGCTGATGGCAGGCATCAACGCGGTGCATCTGCTGCGCGGTCAGGAGCCGTTAATCCTTGACCGCTCGCAGGCCTACATTGGGGTCTTGATTGATGATCTTGTCACCCTTGGCACCAAGGAGCCATACCGCCTCTTCACCTCCAGAGCCGAATACCGCCTGCTTTTGCGCGAGGACAATGCAGACCTGCGCCTGCGCGAGATCGGCTTTCAGGTCGGCTTGGCCGATGAAAAAGAAAAAGCGGATTTTCTTGCCCGGAAAAAGGCTATTGCCCAAGGACTGGCCGCGCTGGAGCAGCTGCGTCTCAAGCCATCGCCAGCGGTGAATGATTGTCTCAGGGAGCTGAACAGTGCGCCGCTCACCCAAGCCATGACTTTGACGGAACTGCTGCGCCGCCCGGAAATCAGCATGGTTGACCTGCACCGGCTGCTGCATCTCAGCGGCACGGATATGCCTTTTGCTCTTGATGATGATCTTGGTGCCGCCGAAGAAATTGAACTGCAAGTCAAATATTCCGGCTACATCAAGCGCCAGCAGGAGCAGGTTGACCGCTTCCGCAAGCTGGAGCGCACCAGCCTGCCAGAGGACATGGAATACAAAGGGCTGCCCGGTTTGTCCAACGAGGTGGTGGAAAAACTGAACCGCATCAGGCCGCTGTCGCTGGGGCAGGCTTCACGCATTTCCGGCGTGACTCCGGCGGCAGTTTCTGTGCTGCAGGTGCATCTGAAGAAGGCAGCCGCAAAAATAAACGGGCCTGTAGCTGACTTTCCTGCCTGCTGAAACATGATGGATGGCAAGGATATTCAACCGGTTGCAAAAAAAACGCACGCTCCTTGAAAAAAGCTGTTGACTGGGCGGTTGGGATGGAGTATATTCCTGCCCCGTCGCCGCTGATTCCGCAACTGAGCGGAAATTGAAGCGGCGGCAGCCTGAAAGAAAAAATAAAAAAGTTCTTGACGGCGGTTGAAAAGCAGGGTAAGATGGATGCCCGTCGAAAACGGCGGGGACGGCGGCAGGATGAGCCGGAGTTGATCTTTGAAAACTGAACAGCATTGAGGCGGGCCGAAACAGCCGCCGCAGCCTGATGGAAGTCGGACTGCGGCAGGACAAGTTGAAGTCCGGTCCTTGAAATTTCTGATGAGAAGAACCAAGTGACTGGTCAGGAGATAGTAACTGGAGAGTTTGATCCTGGCTCAGAACGAACGCTGGCGGCGTGCTTAACACATGCAAGTCGAACGGGTAGATTTTCTTCGGAGAATCGAAAGTGGCGCACGGGTGAGTAACGCGTGGACAACCTGTCCTCATGACCGGAACAGCCCCCCGAAAGGGGGATTAATGCCGGATGCTCCGCATTCTCACAAGGGGATGCGGGAAAGGCGGCCTCTGCTTGCAAGCTGCCGCATGATGAGGGGTCCGCGTGCCATTAGCTTGTTGGGGGGGTGACGGCCCACCAAGGCGACGATGGCTAGCGGGTCTGAGAGGATGATCCGCCACACTGGCACTGAAACACGGGCCAGACTCCTACGGGAGGCAGCAGTGAGGAATATTGCGCAATGGGGGCAACCCTGACGCAGCGACGCCGCGTGGGCGAGGAAGGTCTTCGGATCGTAAAGCCCTGTCAGAAGGGAAGAAGTGCGTCCGGGCGAACAGTCCGGGCGTTTGACGGTACCTTCAAAGGAAGCGCCGGCTAACTCCGTGCCAGCAGCCGCGGTAATACGGAGGGCGCAAGCGTTGTTCGGAATCACTGGGCGTAAAGGGCGCGCAGGCGGCCTGTCAAGTCAGGTGTGAAAGCCCACGGCTCAACCGTGGACGTGCATTTGAAACTGGCGGGCTTGAGTGTCGGAGGGGAAAGTGGAATTCCCGGCGTAGAGGTGAAATTCGTAGATATCGGGAGGAATACCGGTGGCGAAGGCGACTTTCTGGCCGAACACTGACGCTGAGGCGCGAAAGCGCGGGGAGCAAACAGGATTAGATACCCTGGTAGTCCGCGCCGTAAACGATGTCAACCAGGTGCAGGGGGTGTTGATCCCCTCTGTGCCGCAGCTAACGCATTAAGTTGACCGCCTGGGGAGTACGGCCGCAAGGTTAAAACTCAAAGGAATTGACGGGGGCCCGCACAAGCGGTGGAGTATGTGGTTTAATTCGATGCAACGCGAAGAACCTTACCTGGTCTTGACATCCCGAGAAGTCCCTTGAAAGAGGGATGCGCCCCGCAAGGGGAGCTTGGAGACAGGTGCTGCACGGCTGTCGTCAGCTCGTGTCGTGAGATGTTGGGTTAAGTCCCGCAACGAGCGCAACCCCCGCCGTCAGTTGCCAGCATTAAGTTGGGCACTCTGACGGGACTGCCGGTGTCAAACCGGAGGAAGGCGGGGATGACGTCAAGTCATCATGGCCTTTATGACCAGGGCTACACACGTACTACAATGGCCGGCACAGAGGGCTGCGACAGGGCGACCTGAAGCCAATCCCTTAAAACCGGTCTCAGTCCGGATCGGAGTCTGCAACTCGGCTCCGTGAAGTTGGAATCGCTAGTAAGCGCAGATCAGCACGCTGCGGTGAATACGTTCCCGGGCCTTGTACACACCGCCCGTCACACCACGGGAGTCTGCTGCGCCAGAAGCATCTGGGCGAACCTTCGGGACGCAGGATGCCAAGGCATGGCCGGTGACTGGGGTGAAGTCGTAACAAGGTAGCCCTAGGGGAACCTGGGGCTGGATCACCTCCTTTACAAGGAAGATTCAGGCATGACCTGAACAGGGATCAACCCCGCCTTCAATGCTGCTCAGTTTTGAGCGATCAACGCCGTGGGCCTGTAGCTCAGCCGGTCAGAGCGCACGCCTGATAAGCGTGAGGTCGGAGGTTCAAGTCCCCCCAGGCCCACCACTTGTCAGCTGCCTGACAACGGGGGTGTAGCTCAGCTGGGAGAGCGCCTGCCTTGCACGCAGGAGGCCATCGGTTCGATCCCGTTCACCTCCACCAGTTTGTTTTTTTATAAAAAAAGCGGTCGGAAGTCAGTTTTTGATCACTGCATTGAACACGGTGATCAAAACCTGACAGCTGAATGCTGTCCGATCTTTGACAATTGAATAGCAGGGCATCTTTAATTGCAGTGCCGCAGGGTGAAGGCTTCTTTGAAAAAAGAAGTTCCAAAGCCGCTGCGGAGTGTTGAAGAGTTCAGCTTGGTTTGAAAAGGCTTGTGGTTAAGCTATCAAGGGCTGACGGCGGATGCCTTGGCGACAGGAGGCGATGAAGGACGTGGAAAGCTGCGATAAGCTTCGGCGAGCCGCTTACAGGCTTTGACCCGGAGATTTCCGAATGGGGCAACCCGGTGAAGTTCATGCTTCATCATCATGCGGTGAATTCATAGCCGCATGAGGCGAACGGGGGAAGTGAAACATCTCAGTACCCCCAGGAGAAGAAATCAACAGAGATTCCGTGAGTAGCGGCGAGCGAAAACGGACCAGCCCAAA
>OW818675.1:115000-3199950 GCA_942493095.1 Candidatus Electronema halotolerans
ACTGTTGCGGAATCTGCGCGGAAGGTTTACGTTGGAAAACGTATGATACTGGCAAGATGCCGGTAAAGCAACAGTAAAAGCATCTCTTCAACCAAAGGAGCGCGTCATGCCGATCCAATATAAGGTCGTCCCGAACTACCTGACAAATCCTCCGTCTTAGACCGCACGGCCAGTTCCTCAAAGTACCTTGGACGCAGCGCAAATCCACCTGCGCAACCCGACCATCCCGGCGGACACTGCCAAGGCCGTGCTTGAGGCCTTCCGCGAGGAGGTGATCCGCCAGCTTGTTGACAGGCTTTTTTGCGCCTTCCCCCTTGTGCTGCAAGGCTGGAAAGGGTATTTTCAGGTATGACAAACGCGGCCTTATTTACTGAAACTGCAACTGGAGCAAAGAGGACAGTCATGAAAGATATTCTGAAGAACGTGATGTACGCAGGCATTGGAGCCGCTTTTCTGACCCGTGAAAAGCTGGAGGAAGTGGGCAAAGAGCTGGCTGACAAGGGCAGCTTGTCCGTAGAGGAGGGCAAGGCCTTTGTTGATGATTTGCTGAAAAAATCTGAATCCGCCAAGGCCAACTTGGAGCAGTGGATCAGCCGCAAGGTCGATGAGCGGCTCAAAGCCTGCAGCTGCGCCAAGGCCGAGGAAATCGCCGAGCTGCGTTGCAAGATTGAGGCGCTGGAAGCTGCCTTGGCAAAAGAGAAAAGCTGCGGCGCGGACGACAAGACCGCATAGCGGCTGATGGTCAGCATCAGGCAGTTCGGCGCGTTCAACCGGACGGTCCGGCACTTAGGCCGCTATCAGCAGATCCTGCGGGTCCTGCTCCGCTACGGCCTCAGCGATCTGGTTGATCATCTTCATCTTGACCAGTATTTGGAAACTGGTCTCCAGATGATCAGCCGCAAATCCCGCGACCAGGAGCAGATTGAGCGGCGTTCACGGCCTGAGCGGCTGCGCATGGCTTTGGAGGAGCTTGGCCCGACCTTTATCAAGCTTGGCCAGCTCCTCTCGGTGCGCCCGGACATTGTGCCGCCGGAATATCTGAAAGAGCTGATCAAGCTCCAAGACACAGTGCCGCCTTTCTCATACGAGGAGGTGCGGAAAATCTTCCAAGAGGAACTGGGGAAGGAACCGACCGAGCTGTTCAGCAGCTTTGGTTCTGAGCCGCTGGCCGCCGCCTCCATCAGTCAGGTCCATCATGCCCGGATTGCTGTGCGCGGGCAGGACGGCAGCGAGCAGGAGCGCAGAGTGGTGGTCAAGGTGCAGCGGCCCGGCCTGGAGAAAATCATCTCGGTTGATTTGGAGATTTTGGCCCGCATCGCCCAGCTCATGGAGGATCATCTTCAGGAGGTGCGTGGCCATCGGCCCACAGCCATAGTCCAGGAATTCGCCCGCAGCCTGTCGCGGGAAATCGACTTCACCATTGAGCTGACCAATATTCAGCATTTTGCCCGCCAGTTCGCAGGTTGCCGGGAAATCTACGTGCCTGAGCCATATCCGGCCCTTTCCACAAACAGAATCTTGGTCATGGAACGGATTGAGGGCATCAAGGCTTCAGATGTCAAGCGGCTGCGGCAGGAAGGGTATGACCTGAGTCTGCTGGCCGAGCGCGGGGCCAGGCTGGTGATGGAGCAGATATTCACGCACGGTTTTTTTCATGCTGACCCTCATCCGGGCAACATTTTCTTTCTGCCCGGCAATGTGGTTTGCTTTATTGATTTCGGCCAGATGGGCAGGCTGCTCTTCAAGGACCGGCAGAGCTTCATTGAACTGGTGTCAGGCATTGTCTCCGGCGATGAGACCCGCGTGACAGCGGTCATGCTCGACATGACCGTCCAGCAGGGCGAGTTTGACCGGGATGCGCTGGTCTTGGACATCAGCGACTTCATGAGCCGCTACCTGCATCTTTCCATTGGCGAGATGGAGATCGGCAAGATTCACTGGGAGTTGCTGCGGCTCTTCAGCCGCCACCGCATGTTTCTCAAGCCAGGCCTGTATCTGATGCTCAAGTCTTTGGGCACTGCCGAAGGGGTGGGCCGGATGCTTGACCCGGAGCAGGAAATGCTCACCTTGGCCAAGCCGTTTATCAAGAAGCTCAAGAAAGAGCAGCTCTCCATCCGGCGGCTGGCAGCTGAGGCGGCAGACACGGGCAGCCAGTATCTGCATCTGCTCCGTGACCTGCCTGCGGAAACCCGCAGCATTCTCGCCATGCTCCGGCAGGGCAAGGTGCGGCTGGAGCTGGAGCATCATGGCCTGCGCCCGATGGAAAAGGCCCTTCACCGGGTTTCCAACCGGATCGCCTTTGCCATTGTGCTGGCCGCCCTGATCATTGGCTCGTCTTTAGTTGTTTTGTCCGGCATCAAACCGAAATGGCACGATATTCCCATTATCGGCATTGTTGGTTTTCTGTTTGCCGGCTGCATGGGCTTCGGCCTGCTGATTTCCATCCTCAGAGAAGGAAAGGGCAGGGTCTGAAGAGCAGGAATGAGAGAGGCGGGAAACTGCAACTGCGGCTGCTGATCAAGCCGTTCCGTTTCATCAATAAAACAAAGAATAACTCATTATAGAACATCACTCCAATTCCTGCAAGATGAGCGGCACTAATTTCGCCATCTGCATCTTGGTCAGGGCCTGATTGCCGTCCTTGTCCAAGAGGGCTATCAGATGAAAATGCACAGACGCGCTCATGCCGGAGCAGGACATCACCACCAGACCGCTTGGTGTTTTAATGACCAATTCAATGCAGGCATTCAGGCCGACTCTTTGCGCCGCCTCCTCAGCAGAGCGGAACACATCATTGAATACCGGCCCGATATTTTCCAAATCATACGTTGCCGCATCAAGAACATCAGCAAGCAGTATTTCCCCGCTGAAATTCATCAGCGCCGCAGTTTTGTATCCTTTGATGCAGCGCAAATTCGTGAACATGCTTTCCAAGGTCGTCACATTCATGGCCCTGTCCTCCTTTGATTTGCTGACAGCTGGCGCAGCAGGAGCCGCTGGCGGCTGCGTTCCCGGCTGACTCAGTGCCGCCACTGGCTGCTGCGATTCAGCTTCTGACAGCCTGTTGTTCACCACTTCCTCAGCTTCAGCTTCACTGCCGCAAAGGCCGCAGCAGCCTTCATCCTCCTCATATTTAGCATGTGAAACGCCACCCGCCTCCTCATCCTTCTGCTTCATGGATTCCATGATGATGGACATCAGATCAGTTTTGATCTGCTGCCGGATTTCTATTTTGGGCAGGGCCTTGATTTGAAACTGAACATTGTCCATGGCAATGATTTTCTGAGCCGCCTGTTCCCCGCGCAGCCCCTCGTATTCCGCATCATAAAGCTTGCCCCGGTTGACATAGAGCAAACCTTTATTTTTCGGTGAGTTGCCAACCTCCAGCAGACAGGTTCGGCCATCGATTTCCAAGAGCTGCAAAAATGCGCCGACAGAAATGCCCTTGAGGCTGCCGCTGGTGATGTCCTCATTCAGGATTCCCGTGACAATCCGCACAAGCTGCTTGACCTTGATCGGCTTCATCAAGATTTGCCGCACCCTTGGCCGGATATGAGCCAGCTTCTCCTCATCAACACAGCCTGTGATGACGACTATTGGAATATGAGGATGAAAATTTTCTATATAGTCAATCAAGTCCCAGCCACTGATGTCGCCCGGCATAACCAAGTCAGTGACTAAGAGGGAAATATCCTCCTGGCCAAGAATTTCCACCGCCTCCCTGCCATTGCTGGCATAGACCGGCGTGAAAAAGTCGCCATAGCTTTTGAGCTGCTCCTCCAGCAGGGCAAGGGCAAAGAGGTCGTCATCAACAATCAGAATGTCATACATGGAACGCTCCCGGAGCAGACAGGGAAAAACCGTCTGCAAGCGGCGCAGCCCGGTCGCCAGCCATGCGGCAGCATCTCTGACCTGCTGTTGTTTCTTATACGGAGAAAGACCGCCTCCATCTTGTCCTTTTCTCTGCGCAGACAAAAACAGCCTTGCCAACCGCAGAGGATTCAGCAGGGCTGTTTTCTTCCCCCTTTTTTTAAAGGTATCATAAAAAAAGCAAGGCAGTCAACTGAGGAGGATTTTTTCCAAAACAGGGGAGGGGACAGGGGATAAAAAATCCCCCTGCCCGGTGAGAGGCAGAGGGACCGTCAAAGGAGGACTTGTGGCTTAACTGTATGATACGATCTTGTTGCGCAGAAGTCAATGGAGCGCAGCGCTTTTTGTTGATATTTATTCTCAACAAGGATTGTTTCTCAAAATTTCTGCCAAAGGAGCTGGCCGACGGCAGGAAAAACGTTGCAAAGCGGCTCTGCTGTTCGTACTATGCACAAAGAATGGCTGCCTCTTTGTTCAACAAAATCAGGACAGGATAAACATGCGCAAAATAGTGATCTCCACTGGCGGCGGCGACGCGCCCGGTCTGAATGCGGTTATTTTTGCAGTCGTGACCTCAGCCGCCAAATTAGGCTGGGAAGTCTATGGCAGCCGCCACGGCTACAAAGGCTTTCTCGACCCGGACGAGCTGGTCCGCCTGACCCCAAAAGATGTTGAAGGCATCACGTCTATGGGCGGCACCATGCTTGGCACAACCAACAAGGGCAATCCTTTTGCCATGCCGGTGCCGAATCTGGCAGGCGAGGTGCAGATTGTCGATGTGTCGGAACGGGTCATGGCCAGCTTCAAGCGGATGGGCTTTTACTGCCATATTGCTGTGGGCGGCGACGGCAGCTTGGACATTGCCCACCGTTTCGCCAAGATAGGAATGCCGGTGATCGGGGTGCCCAAGACGATTGACAATGATCTGGAAGCCACAGACCGCACCTTTGGCTTTGACACGGCTGTGTCCACAGCCACTGAAGCCTTGGACAAGCTCCATTCCACGGCCAAGTCCCATGACCGGGTGATGGTGGTCGAGGTCATGGGCCGCGAGTCAGGCTGGATCGCCCTGTATTCCGGCATTTCCGGCGGCGCGGACGTGATTCTCCTGCCGGAGCTGCCCTTTGACATGGAGGCGGTCTGCGCCAAGATCATGGAAAACGAGCTGCATGGCAAGCATTATTCGATTGTCGTGGTTGCGGAAGGAGCCAAGGCTGAGGGCGGCCAAGTGGTCAGTCAAGGCGCGGGCGAGACAGGCCGGACTGAACCGCTGCTGGGCGGCATCGGCAAAAGGGTGGCTGAGGAAATCCGGCAGCGGACTGGCAAGGACACCCGCGACTTGGTCTTGGGGCATCTGCAGCGCGGCGGTTCCCCCACCACCTTTGACCGGCTGCTGGCTCTGCGCTTTGGCGCGGCAGCCGTGCGCATGGCTGAGGCTGGCAAGTTTGATCAGATGGTGGCGTGGATTCCGCCGGACATGGCGGCAGTGTCGCTGGAGGAAGCGGTCCGCAGCCGCAAGTACGTTGACCTGAACAGCGACAAGATACTGACCGCCCGCTCCATCGGCATCTGCCTTGGCGACAAGGAATGAGCACTGCCGCTGTTCTGCGCGAAATCCACGAGCTTCTGCTGGCCCGCTTTGGGCAGCAGCACTGGTGGCCGGGCGAGACTCCCTTTGAAATCATGGTCGGGGCGGTGCTGACCCAGAACACAAGCTGGCAGAATGTCGAAAAGGCGATTGCCAACTTGAAAGAGGCGGGGCTGCTCTCGCCAGCCGCCTTGACCGCCCTGCCGCCCGAAGTTTTAGCCGAGCATATCCGGCCTGCTGGCTATCACAATCTCAAGGCGGGCAGGCTGAAGAATCTGCTTGCCCTGATTGCGGCCCAAGGCGGCGTGGAAGCGCTCTTAGCCCAGCCGACCGCCGCTCTGCGCCAACTGCTGCTGGCCGTGAAAGGCATTGGGCCGGAGACTGCTGACTCCATTGTCCTGTATGCGGCAGGCAGGCCAGTTTTTGTGGTTGATGCCTACACGCACCGTGTCTGCTCCCGGCACGGGCTGATTGATGAGCAAGGCGATTACTTTCAGCTCCAAGAGCTGTTCATGGACAATATGGCAGAGGATGTCGCTCTGTTCAACGAGTATCATGCCCTGCTGGTGCGGCTAGGCAAGGAGTTCTGCAAAAAATCCAAGCCGCGCTGCAAAGACTGTCCGCTGGCGGCCTTGGGCGGGCAAGAACTGCGGCTTGCCTGAATCACCGCATCACCGAGGTGGATTGATCACCTTGACCGCAATCTGGCCTGTGGCAGGCTTGGCCCAGAGCAGTCCGGGCTGCCTGAATAAAGCAGGCGGCGGACGGTTGCACTATGGTGGAGCTGTGGTTTCCACTATAGTAGGGGCGAAAGATTTTTCGCCCCTACCTGCCCCGTTCATTCTATTCCCTCCAAGATGCCCCGGATGCCGATAGGTGCCTTGCGCTGAGGACGATAGGAGCCTATCTCTGTTGGCGATAGGTACCTATGAGTTTTGGCGATAGGAGCCTATCTCTGAAAGACATAGGTTCCTATCTCTCCGCCGTCTGTAGGGGCGAAAGATTTTTCGCCCCTACCCGCCCGCGCTCATTCCCTGCCGCTGTACGGCGCAAAGGCCCGCTCCGCCTTGGCGCGGTATGCAATAGCCCGGCTGCTGTCGCCCTGCTGGTCGGCGATGCGGGCAAGAGTATTGTAGGTCTTCCATATCTCCGCTGCTGCCGGGTCAAGGGCTTCGCTGATGGCCAAGCCTTCCTCAGCCAGGCTGCGGGCCTCGTCCAGGCGGGCCGGGTCATCTTTCAGCAGGTTGGCAAGGTTGTTGAGGGTGCGGGCTATACCGGGCCGGTCGTCCGCTGCTCGGCAGACTGTCAATGCCTTGTCATACCACTGCTCCGCCTCTGCCTTGCGACCTGTGAACATGCAGACTTGGGCGAGCTGATCCCAGCTATTGCCAGCACTCACGCTGCCTCCCAGCATTCCCTGCTCCTCCTTGAGACGGGCGGCCTGCCGATATGCCTGCTCCGCTGCCTCCCACTGCTCTGCGTCCTGATAGACTATGCCTAACTGGTGCCAGAACACAGCCTCGCTTGCAGGCTCATTGATGCGCTGAAACAGCGACAGGGCTTCCTTGAACCGCTCTGCCGCCTCAGCCAGCTCGTCCTGCATATAGGCCAGGGTGCCGAGCTGTCCCTTACTTACCGCAACGGCCCGCGTGTCTCCCAGCTCCTCAGCAATCTCTAAGCCTGCCTGATAGGCTTCCTTGGCCTGGTCATACTGTCTCTGGTCACAGAGCACATCAGCCAGGTCGGTCCAGGCAAAGCCGGTCAGCCGCCGCACTCCGTCGCTCTGCTCCAACTGGGCCAGTTCCTCCAGCTCCTGCCGGTAGAGCTGCTCCGCCTGCGCAGGCTGGCCTTGTGCTCTATAGCAGCGGCCCAGCCTGTGTAAGGTGATGCAGCGTTCATAACTGGGAGTCTCCCCCAGTCCCTTGAGGATGTCAGCAAAGACTGCCTCAGCCTGCTTGGGCTGGCCGCTGTTCAAAAGCTGCTCGCCGAGGTTGCTGCGGGAGAGATACCACGCCTTTGAGCCGACCACGCCGCCTGCCTTGCCTGCCGCCTCAGTCAATTCCTCAGCGTCCCGCCGTAGCCCGAAGTATCGGAGAAAGAGATTGACGTTATTAGCAAAGTCCACGCCCTCCTCGCTTCTGCCTGACTGCAAGGCGGCATGGACAGCCCGGAGCATATTCGGCAGCTCGTGCCGGGCAACAGCGCGGGCTGCATGGGGATTTGTTCTATCCAACCTGTACAGCTCATTGGAAAGCTGGTAGTACGCCTGCCAATAGCCTTCCAGTAGCTCGTCCTGCTCCTCCTTGCCCAGCTTCTGCCACAAGGCCAGGGCCAAGGTCGGGTGGAAGCGCAGGAAGGTCTTGTCAGCCACCGGCACCCGCTCCGCCTGCATCAGTCCAGCCCGGAGCAGATGGCTGCGCAGCTCGTGCCAGTCTGCCTCCTCAAAGCCTGTCACCATGCAGACCATCTCCTCCAAACATCCCCCGGCGAAGACTCCCAGCCTTGGCAGCCACTTCCTGCACTGCTCCGGCAGCCGCTCAATGGACAGCTCCAGCGAGGCAAGCAGGCTGCGGTCTTCCCGGTTCAGCGGCTGCTCCTCCAGCAAGGCCTCCAGCCGCCCGCTCACGTCCGCCGGGCCGCGCACCTTGAGCTGCTGGGCCAGCAGGCTGATGGACAGCGGATGAAAGCCGACCTTGTCGAACAGCCTGATCAGGACATCGCGCCGGGGCCGTTCCCGTTCAGCCTTGGGCGGCAGACGGCGCAGCTCGTCAAACCAGTCCACGGCATCGCCGGGTTGCAGGCCCTGCAAGGCAAGGGCTTGATGCGCATAGCTGCCTGCCAGCGGATAGCTCGGATGGCGGAAGTCCGGCTGGCGCGAGGTGAGGAGGACGCGGCAGCCCTCAGCCGCTGACCATTGGGCTGCGGCATCCAGCAGCTCATGCAGCCCGCGCCCCTCAGCCAGGCTCTCCAAGTTGTCGAGAATCAGCAGGGTCGGCGTGCTGTCCAGCGATGCCTTGACCGCCGCCTCATCCGGCAGATTCTCGGCAAAGACCGCCTGCATCGTCGCCACCGCCATGCTTGCCGGGTCGCTGCCCTGATAGGCGGCATAGCTGATAAAGCAGACCCGCTGAAAGAGCTTGGTGCGCAGGAACCAGCGGCCTGCTTCCACGGCCAGCGCGGTCTTGCCTTGGCCGCCAAAGCCGGTGATGCTGAAACGGCGGCAGCCCTCCACGGCAAAGGCACGCTCGATCCGCCACAGCTCCCTGCTCCGGCCAAAGAAACCGGACTCCTGCGGCTTAGGCAGATTGGCGGGCGGCTCGGCTTTGGCCGCCAGACTGTCCGCGCCCTCGGCACTGAGCAGCGGCTGATCTGTCCCGCTCTGATACAGGGTCGGCAAGAACCAGTCGTGCAGGTCCAGCTTGAACTCCTCGGCCAGCCCTGCGCCGCGCAGCCGGATGCCGCGCTCCGGGTTGAAGCAGAGACGGTGCCGGGCCTCGTCCAAGGAACTTGCCGGGCTGCGTCCCTTGAACAGGCTGCGGTAGAACTCGGCAAAGAGCTGCTCCGCCGTGCTGACCAAGACGCTGTGGCTCATGGCGATGACCGCAGGAATGCCCGCATGAACCAGCCGGGCCGCTGCGCTGCTCATCGGGTCTTCGCTGTTCATCATCGCCGATTGGCAGGCCGACAGCACGACCAAGCCCGCATGGTTGCGGAAGAGCAGCTCGCCGAACTCCTGCGCGGAAACCAAGTCCTTGCCGCCGTCCTTGTCCTCAAACAGGAGCCAGCCCTGCTTCTTGTCCGCCGCCGCGCCGCCTTCCTTGCTGTACTCGCCCTTCCCGGCTCTGTCCAAGCTGCTCTCGCTGGCAAAGCTGCCGTGGCCGTCAAAGTGGATAATATCGACCTTGGGCAGGCGGGTGTCCCGCAGCCGCTGCCTGAGCCGCTCCAGCGTGGCAGGCCGGAGGAACTCCACCTCCACCCGCACCTGCTTCTGTTCCCCCAAGGCATTCAGCACCGCCTGAGCATCGCTGCGCGGATTGATGAACCCGGCTCCCTCTGGCCTGCTGATGAGAAAGAGGAGATGCAGGGCAGGCTTGGGCGCACGCTCATGCGGACTGCGGCCCTGTCCCGCGCTCGGCAGGCCCCGACGGATGGAGATAGACGGGTTCTCGTTGAAGAGATAGGAGCCGCCCGGCGTGGCCAGCAGCTCCCACGGCAGGGAAAGCACCGCCGGGTGGTCGGCAGCAATACTGAGTACCCGGCCTTCCTCCTCCGCCTCCAAGAAGCGGTCAAAGAGCTTGGCCGCCTTGCGGTCGCTGTCAAAGACGGCGGAGAACAGGGCTGCTCCCCAGACCGGCAGCCGCGCCTTGACTGCGGCAGCCCGCGCATCGTCCGGCTCGGCAGCATACTGAGTACCGTAGTCCTCCACGTACCAGCGCAGTTCCTTGAGGTCGTCCTCTGTCAGCGGACTGGTGAACTCGGCTGGCTGGCTGAAGTCGGGCGCATTGCCCAGCAGGGCAACGCTGACATGGGCGGGGTCGGGGAAGGTGAGACGCAGTTCTGTGGGCATTGGGGAACCTCCTTGGGCATTGAGATGGCTGCGAAGAACGGAAAATATACCCTGCCCGCAGCGCAGAGGCAAGCAGCCTTGCGCAGTACCCGGCGCAGAGGCGTATATTTCCTTCATGTACACACCAACAAGCACTTGGTGTCTCCACCAAGTTTCGGTTGGTGGAGACACCAAGTCTGCGCCGAAGCACTTGAGCACTGACTCGTTGCTCAGGTCGCCCCACTTCTGCCACTGGGTGTGCGGATGCTTTCTGCTGCATGCTGCCGGGAAGGAACGGACTGGGGAATAAAAAAAGGACTTAACGCTGTGCAGCGTCAAGTCCTTGATTTTACTGGCGGGGCCGACCGGGCTCGAACCGGCGACCTCCGGCGTGACAGGCCGGCATTCTAACCAGCTGAACTACGACCCCGGAATTTGGTGGGCGAAACAGGGTTCGAACCTGTGACCCTCGGCTTGTAAGGCCGATGCTCTCCCAACTGAGCTATTCGCCCTGCAAATGATGTTCTGCTTATTTACCATGCCGCCGCCTGTCCGTCAATCAGAAAAATGCAGCAGGAGAAAAAAGTTTTCAATGACCGAGCTGCCGGGCCGGGCTGTTGTGGGCCGAGATGCTGACATCATGATAAATTGCCTCCAAGGTGATCTCCCGGAACAACTCCTCGCCGTCCCGGAGAAGCAGGGCGCGGCTGAGAACTTCATCCACATGCTCAACCAGAATGATCTCCAAGCTGCCGCGCACATGTTCCGGCACATCGGTCAAATCGCGCTCGTTCTCCTTGGGCAGGATCACCCGGATGATGCCGCCCCGGCGGGCTGCGAGCAGCTTTTCAGTCAGGCCGCCAATCGGCAGCACCCGGCCCCGGAGGGTGATCTCGCCGGTCATGGCCAGCTGGCGGTCCACCTGCACCTTGAGCAGGGCCGAGACGATGGAGGTGGCAATGGTGATGCCCGCAGACGGCCCGTCCTTGGGAATCGCCCCCTCCGGCACATGGACGTGAATATCCACTTTCTGGTAAAAACCGGCATCCAGCCCCAGGCGCATGGAGCGGGAGCGGACATAGGCCAGCGCAGCCTGAGCTGACTCCTGCATGACCTCGCCCAGCTTGCCAGTCACCGTCATCTTGCCAGTGCCGGGCATCAGGGCGGTTTCAATCTGGAGCAGCTCGCCGCCGACTTCAGTCCACGCCAGCCCGGTCACCAAGCCGATCTCGTCCCGCTTCTCAGCCAGCCCGTAGCGGTGCTTGGGCACGCCAAGATATTTGGCCACAGACTCGTCCGCGAGCTGGTATTTCTTCTCCGGCTCCTTGTTTTGCAGCCGCTCGCGGGCCACTTTGCGGCAGATTGAAGCAAGGGTGCGCTCCAAGTCGCGGACTCCGGCCTCGCGGGTGTAGCAGCGGACAATCTCCAAGACAGCCTCTTCAGAGAAGACAATGTCGTCTTCGGCAAAGCCGTTGCGCTCCAACTGCTTGGGGGCAAGATGATCTTGAGCGATGCGCAGCTTTTCCTCCTCAGTGTAGCCGCTCAGGCGAATGATCTCCATCCGGTCTTGCAGGGGCAGGGGAATGCCGTGCAAGTTGTTGGCCGTGGCAATAAAAAAGACCTCGGACAGATCATAGTCCAGATCAAGATAATGGTCGTTGAAGGCGTTGTTCTGCTCCGGGTCCAGCACCTCCAACAGGGCTGAGGAGGGATCGCCCCGGAAATCAACGCTCATCTTGTCAACCTCATCCAAGCAGAAAACCGGGTTGATCACCTCGGCCTTTTGCATGGAGTGCATGATCTTGCCGGGCAGAGCACCGATATAGGTGCGGCGGTGGCCACGAATTTCCGCCTCGTCCCGCACCCCGCCCAGCGAGAGGCGGGCAAACTTGCGGTTCATAGCTCTGGCAATCGACTTGCAGACCGAGGTTTTGCCCACGCCGGGCGGCCCGACCAGACAGATGATCGGCCCTCTGATTTTCTCCACCTGCGCCTGCACGGCCAAATACTCCAGGATGCGCTCCTTGGCCTTTTTCAAACCGTAATGATCCTGATCAAGGATGCGCTCCGCCTCCTCAATGTCAATCTTGGCCTCGCTCTTCTCAGTCCACGGCAGACTGATGATGGTGTCGAGATAGTTGCGCACTACTGTGCTTTCCGCCGACATGGGCGGCATGGCCCGGAGCTTGCTCATCTCCCGCTCCGCCTTTTCCCGCACTGCCTGTGGCAGCTCCTTCTTGTCCAAGGCTTCTTGCAGCTCGCTGTAGTCGTCCGCGCCCTGGCCCATCTCCTGCTGGATTTCCTTGACCTTTTCGCCAAGATAATAGTTGCGCTGGTTGTCAGCCATCCGTTTTTTAACTTTGACCTCAATGGACTTTTCCAGCTCGTCGATCTCAAGCTCACGGAAGAGCAGCTCCACAGTCCGGCGCAGGCGCTCTGGCAGCGAAACGGTTTCCAGCAGCTCCTGCTTCTCCTCAGTGCGCAGCTGGATATGGGCGGCAATCAGATCGGCAAGGCGAGCCGGATGCTCCATCACCGCCGCAGCCTTGACTATTTCCGCAGGAATCTTTTTCCGACTGATCTTTGCGTATGCTTCAAAGGCATGGCGCAGCTCGCGGATATAGGCAGGCAGCTCCGGGCTGTCCTCGTCTGTGTCGGCCAGCTCCCGCAAATCCGCCCGCAGTATCCAATCGCTGAACTCCAGATAGGCGGAAACCTCGGCCCGCCGCTTGCCTTCAACCAAGGCTTTGAGACTGCCGTCCGGCAGGCGCAGGAGCTGGATGACTGAAGCCAGCACTCCGCAACGGTGCAGGTCGCCGGACTGTGGGTCATCAATGCCCGCCTCCTTCTGCGCCACCAGAAAGATCAGGGAACGCTTCTCCATCGCATATTCCAAGGCGCGGGCCGAGTTTTTCCGGCCCACAACCAAGGGGGCGATCATGCCGGGGAAAAGGACGATATCCCGCAGCGGCATGACCGGATAGCGGATCAGATTGAATTCAGACATATATCTTTCTTAGTAATCAGTTATGCGTGGCCAGCTTGGCCTTGCGCAGAACAGCTGTGCAAAGTATGAAGGTGCGGACAATGCTTTGCCTTTGCCTGCATGTCGCGTTTACGTTTTTCATCTTTTAAGTCGGCAATGTATTCGGATAAATGCTCAAGAAACTGTTCTTTAAGCTATTAACATTCGAGCATTCTCGATAAAGTGACAACAGCTTCAACTGGCGGCCCGCAGGCTATTCCTGCTCCTTCATCTGGCGCAGTTGCTCAAGGCAATGCTGCTCGCGCAGGGGCATGGAAAGCTGGCGGTACATATCCGCCGCCTTTTGCCAGCATTCTTCCGCCTGCGGAAACTGCTGTTGCGCCTGATGCAGCTTGGCGATACTTTCCAAGCAATCGGCCACGCATTCCGGGTTATGGGTGCGTTCATTTAGAGCCAAGAGCTGATCATAATAATGCTTGGCGGCAATGAATTCGCCGATCTTTACGGACAAGTCTCCGAAGGCTTGCAGGCAACCGGCTTCGCCGACACCTGCTCCAGCTTCTCGATACAGATGCAGGGCTTTTTTGTAACACCGCCGCGCTTTCTGAAATTCAGAAGAATGGAAATAGACTTGGCCAAGATTAAAAAAGCAGGAAGCCACACCCATCCGCACACCTGTTTTTCGACATAATTGCAGTGCTTCTATTGCGCAACGCCGTGCTTCGTCGAATTCAGAAAGATCAAGATGCACATAAGTAAGGTTTTGCAGACAGGCGGCTTCGTCTATCAGACTACCTGTCTCCCGACTTAACCGCAGGGCTTTTTTGTAGAAGAAATGCGCTTTCTGAAATTCAGAAAGACGTTGATGCACAGAACCAATGGCCTGTAATGCAACAATCTCACCTGATTTATCGCCTGTTTCTTGGCATAACTGCAATAATTCCTCGTAACACAGCAGTGTTTCTTGATATTCCAAATGACTATAATGCACCTGGCCAAGCAGCAAGAGGCAGTTTGCTTTACTCTCCTGATCGCCTGTTTCCAGAGATAGCTGCAAGACCTCTTTAACATACTGCTTGGCCTCCAAGAAATTGGAGAGCCAACAATGCGCGATGCCAATCTGAAATAAGCTTCGGATTTCTTGTTTCTTATTGCCCGCTTTTCGGCTTACCTGCAAGGCTTGTTCATAGCACCGTTGGCCTTCTTGGTATTCGCAAAGAGCTACATGCACGCGGCCAAGCTGTAAAAAATAGCTGATGATTAACTGATCATCGCAATTAGTTACATCTGCGAGGTCGATTTTTTGCAAAGTCTGCTTGGCATCATGGAAACTTCCCGATGGAAAGACCTTCATTTTGGCTTGATTGAGCCAAAAATAGTATATCGCTTTTTTAGGCAAGCGGTTCAGTCGCACATGTTCCTGCACGGCTCGCAGCAAACTTTCCACTTTATCAAAAGGAAAATTGGAAGGTTTGAACCATTCAGTACATGTATCATGGAAGGCCCTCGCTCCATCATCGGGATATGCTATCAACTGATGATATACTGTTTCAATCCGCCACGTTATGTCATTCTGATCTTGCTTTTTGCAATACACAAAAGCACGGCAGGAGATTTCCCGGTACAACGCCTCATCTTCCTGCCAGAGCTTTTCTTGTAGCAGCTTGCGGCTGCGCTCATGGACATTGAACCGCCCTTCGCCGGGATACGGCTCAATGTACGACAGACCGGTGAGTTCGGCAAACTGTGCCTCATCCAAGGGCTGGTCCAGCAGGACGTTGAGAAAGGCGCGGTCAAAGAAACGCGGCACAACGGCTGCCTGCACAGCGGCCCGCAGCGGCTCCGGCAGCCGCTCCAGCGTGAAGTGCATCAGCAACCGCTCGCGCTCGTCCTGATTTCCGCAGGCTTGCAGCTGCTCCAGCAGGACTTGATGAGCAGAAAATTCAGTCATAGGGATTCAGCAGAGTCGGGGAAAAGTTTCGATGAAGGTGCTGATCTGGCCGGGCGAGCCTTTAGTGAAATCGCAGAGGCAGGCCAGATAATCCAGCGGATGTTCTGAAGGCACTCGGAAGCCGCGCTCCTTAATCACTGGGAGCCAGTCTTCAGGTGTCGGCACACCTTTCAATTCATACTTGCAGCAGAAGTCAACCCATTCATCGCCGGTGTCGGTGTCTGGCACCTCCTGTCCGGCGATGACGATGCGCAGCAGCTTGCAGGCGCGGGGCAGACGGACAATGACGCTTTCCAGCCAGCTTTGCAGATCAGCTCCGGCCTTTTCGTAGGTGTCCACAACCAAGAGCAGGGGCCGGTCAAACTGGCTGAGATCGCGCAGCCACGCATCAGTCAGCCAGACTAACCGCTCTTTGCGCTCCTGCTCGCTGCCGCTGCCGAGCACCACGCTGATCTGGTTGCCGCTGCCCTCAATTTGATTGCCGCTGATCTCCACGTTGTGCTGGCGGAGACATTGACTGAAGGCGGGCAGCCTGCCGGAGCGGAGACAATCGGCGGTGCGGCTGAAGACTTCGGCGGGATTGATGCCGTCCCGCTTGCAGTCCACAAAAATTTGCTGCGCATCATCCAGCGCGGTCTTGCGGCAGATTCGCAGTAAACTGGTCTTGCCGCAGCCCGACTGGCCGACAAGGAGTAGAATAGGCACTTGGCAGAGCGGCTCCCGCAGACGGGCGAAAGCGGTTCGCTCATTTTTGTAGTTTGCCAGCATGGCGGCGCGTCAACTCATAAGCTGGTTCTTACTTCCCTCAATTTCAGCCGTATCAATCTGACCGCCGTTCGTGGCCTTGAGACTGTTCTCATCGCCTTTGATTTTCACGCCGCTGATGCGGGTGACAGACGGCTCCTGCGTGTCCATGGCTACAGTGACACCCTCTTTGCTGACATTCACCTTTGTGCCCTTCAGCCTGTCTCGCAGAATCCAGATCACGGCTGCCGCGCCAGCGGCGATGATCAGGGCAATCAGCACGTTGTCGCTCATATTTCCTCCTGCTGTGCAGGGGCAGGGCAATTCATAAATTACCCATACGTTTAAACCGCCTTTTTGTTTTCGTCGCTGCGGATGACCTCTGGGTATTTGCCTTCGCTGATGACCTCCTCGCTGATCACGCATTCCGCCGCATGTTCATCCGAAGGCAGCTCATACATCACCTCCAGCATCGCGTTTTCCATGACCGAACGCAGACCTCTGGCCCCGGACTTGCGCTGCATGGCCTTCTTCGCGGCAGCCAGCAGGGCCTCGTCAGTGAAACGGAGGCTGATGCCTTCCAGCTCGAACAGCTTCATGTACTGTTTGGTCAGGGCGTTTTTCGGCTCCTTGAGAATGCGGATCAGGTCTTCCTCAGCCAAATCCCGCATGGGCGCAATCACTGGCAGACGGCCCACCAGCTCCGGGATCAGGCCGAACTTGAGCAGGTCTTCCGGCTGGACATCAGTCAGCAACTCGCTGTCTTCCTTGACCTTGTCCAAGGAAATTTTGGCCCCGAAGCCTATGGATTTGGTACCAGCCCGGCGTTTGATCACCTTGTCCAAACCGACAAAGGCTCCGCCGACAATGAAGAGAATATCGCTGGTGTCAAGCCTGATCAGGTCCTGCTGCGGATGCTTGCGCCCGCCTTTGGGCGGCACTGAAGCCACAGTGCCCTCGATCATCTTGAGCAAAGCCTGCTGCACACCCTCGCCAGACACGTCGCGGGTCAGGGATGCGGAATCTGACTTGCGGGCGATCTTGTCGATTTCATCAATATAGATGATGCCGCGCTGGGCACGGTTGACATCATAATCCGCCGCTTGGAGCAGGCCGACCAAGATGGTCTCCACATCATCGCCGACATAACCGGCCTCGGTCAGGGTGGTGGCATCGGCAATGCTGAACGGCACATTGAGAATGCGGGCCAAGGTTTGGGCCAGCAGGGTCTTGCCGCTGCCGGTCGGGCCGATGAGGATGATGTTTGATTTCTGGATTTCGACATCATTGGCCTTGCCGCTGCGCGAGCTGATCCGCTTGTAGTGATTATGCACGGCCACGGCCAGCACCCGCTTGGCCAAATCCTGGCCAATCACATAGTCATCTAAATGAGCATGAATCTCTTTGGGCTTGAGCAGGCGGGGCGGGGCGGCAACCTCGTCTGTTTTTCCCTCCTCCACAGGCTCTTTGATCATGCCGCTGCAAATTTCCACGCAGTCATCGCAGATATAGACATCAGGCCCTGCGATCAGCCGGGCCACCTCCGCCTCCTCCCTGCCGCAGAACGAGCAGGCGCGGGTGCCTGAGGAGCTGCCGGTCGCGTCGCCGCTCATGCTTTGGCCTCCTCCCTGCGCTCCAGCACCTTGTCGATCAGGCCGTATTCCTGGGCTTCCGCCGCTGTTTTGAAGTTGTCACGGTCAGTGTCCAGCTCAATCTGCTTGATCGGCTTGCCAGTGTGCTTGGCCAAAATTTGATTCAAATCCGCCCGCATCCGCAGAATTTCCTTGGCATGAATTTCAATGTCCGTGGCCTGGCCTTGGAAACCGCCGAGCGGCTGATGAATCATGATCCGGGAATTGGGCAGGGCGTACCGTTTGTCTGCCGCGCCAGCAGCCAAGAGCAGCGCGCCCATTGAGGCGGCCTGACCCATGCAGAGCGTGGCCACGTCGCAGCGTATGTACTGCATGGTATCGTAAATGGCCATGCCAGCAGTCACTGAGCCGCCGGGCGAGTTGATGTAAAAGGTGATGTCCTTGTCCGGGTCGTCCGCCTCAAGAAAGAGCATCTGGGCGACAATCAGGCTGGCCACGTCATCTGTGACCGGCGTGCCGAGAAAAACAATGCGCTCCCGGAGCAGACGGGAATAAATATCAAAAGCCCGCTCGCCGCGCGGACTTTGCTCCACCACCATAGGCACAAGATTCATAATTCAGCTCCTTCAAAGAAAAAGCCGGGCAGAGCAGCAGTCTGTCCGGCTGGTTGGCAAAAAAAGAATAGTTTCAGCCTAAGCCGACTGCTCTTCCGCTGTCGGTTCCTCCGCTGTTGCCGCCGCCTCGGTGATTGTGGCCGCATCGAGCAGGAAACGGAGAATTTTCTCGTTCAGCAGCTCGGCGACAAAGGGCAGTATCTCCTCCCGTCGCTGAAAATACTGCTTCACTTCCGGCACGCTCATGCGGTACTGGCTGGCAATTCGCTCATAGCCGCGTTCAAGGTCCTCATCCACCAGCTTGATCTCCTCCAATTCAGCAATCTTTTTGAGGAGAAAATCACCCCGGACCCGCTTTTCCGCCAGTTCCCGGTTCTGTTCGGCCAGCTCCTCCACCTTGATGCCAGCAGTCTCCAAGCTCAGACCGTTGCGCTTGAGCCGCTCCTCAGTCTGATTGATCATCTCCTGCACCTCGTAGGCCACGGCCCGTTCCGGCACTGGGAAGGGATTCAGCTCAATCAGCTTCTGCATCAGGCGGTCGGTCAGGGTGCCTTCAAAAGCCTCCTGCTGCTGCTGGCGCAGCTCCTCGGCAATGCCTGCCCGCAGGTCCTCCAAGGTATTGTACTTTTCATCCACGTCCTTGGCAAATTCATCATCCAAAGCAGGCTTGACCCGCTCCTTGATTTCTTTGACATCAACCTTGAATTCAATGGTCTTGCCCGCCATGACCGGATTCGCATAGTCGCCCGGAAAAGTGGTCTCGTAAAGGGCAGACTCGCCTTTTTTCAGGCTCAAGAGCTGCTCCTCAAACTCCGCGCCCAGCCGCTTGGCTCCGACATCAATCGAGTAATTCTCGTTATGAACCTGCTTCATCGGCTTTTCATTGTGAAAGCCCTGAAAATCAACCGTGACAATGTCGTCCTCAGCCACGACATGATCTTCCGGCGCAGTCCTGAGCACAGCGTGCTTGCGGCGCAGCTCCTCAATTCTCCGGTCAATGTCGGCATCTGTCACTTTGACGGCAGGCTTTTCAATCTCCAAGCCTTTGTATTCACTGATCTCAAAGACCGGCTTGATATCAACCAAGGCCGCATAGACAAAGGCACCGTCGTCAGCAAAAGTGGTTTCCGATATTTCAGGATGAACCACCACCTCCAGCTCCTTTTTCTCGACCGCGTCAAAATAGGTCTCCTGCACTAATTTTTCCGCCACCTCAGCCCGCACTCTGTCGCCGTAGTTCTTCTCCAAGATGGACATTGGGGCCTTGCCCTTGCGGAATCCTTTGAGATGAACATCCTTTTTCAGCTTGCTGTAGGCTTTGTCCAGCTCCTTGCGCACAGTCTCAGCAGGCACGCTGACAGTCACTTTCCGGGTCAGCTCGCTGAGTTCTTCGACTGCTATTTCCATTGACTCAAATACCTTGGTTCGGGTTGCCTGCCCTGGGCAGAAGTTGTCTCAATAAATTCTCAATCTAAGGAGGAGCGTTTCGGTTCATGCCGCCCATTTCCTGAAAAGGGAGCGTCTTGACTGAGGAATTGGTGCGAGAGGGGGGAGTTGAACCCCCACGCGCAAGGCGCTGGATCCTAAGTCCAGTGCGTCTGCCAGTTCCGCCACTCTCGCGTTAATTGAGTAGTATTAATCAATGAACAGCTCTTCGTCAAGGGAGAGACGGTAAAAAAAAGACGATCTGCCGTCCAGAGCCTTGTCTTTTCCATCTGTTGCACGGTCGGCGGAATTCCGACAGAGTCCCGCAAAATTTTCTTGCCTTTCCTGCGGAGGCGAGGTAAGTTTTAGAAACTTGTAAAACTTGCACACGGAATGGACAGGGACGGACAGCAACAAGTGGCTGAAGCCCGGCTGCGGCTGACAGAGACTGGAGCGCGAATATCGCAGGAGCTGGGCGGCGGTCGGATTGTCGGGCAGGTGCTGGTTCATCTCTATCTGCAACCGGAGGCGCAATCTTTAGACAGCATTGGCGAGGCCCTGGCCTTGAGCAAAGCCTCTATCAGCATTGCGGTCCGCCAGCTAGAGCGGCTTGGTTTTGTCCGCCAAGTCTGGATCACCGGCGACCGAAAAAAATATTATCGCAGCGCGGACAATATCGGCAGCAGCATCCAGCAGGGCCTGCTCTCCCTTCTGCGCCAGAAAATTGATCTTTTTGGAGCAGAGTTAGACAGCGCGCTCTGTCTGCTGGATAATGAGCAGACAGGCAGGGCGGATATGAATTTTCTCCGGCAGCGTATAGGCAGAGCAAAAAAACTGCAAAGCATTGTGCATAAACTGCTCGGCAGTCCTTTGGTCAGTTTTTTGGCGAAAAATATCAAATAAGCAGGATGATGCAACAGGCGGCAGGAACGGACACAGCACAATGGGACTTTATTATCAAGCCGAAAACCGGCTGGTTTGATATTGACTTGAAGGAGCTGTGGCGTTATCGTGATTTGATCACCATGTTTGTCATGCGTGACTTCGTCACTGTCTATAAACAGACGATTTTAGGGCCGCTGTGGTATATCATTCAGCCGCTGTTCACTACAGTTGTTTTCACCATTATTTTTGGCAAGGTGGCCAAAATTTCCACAGACTCGCTGCCGCCTTTCCTCTTTTATCTGTCAGGCAATGTGATCTGGGGCTATTTCGCCTCCACCCTGAGCTCGACTTCCAACACCTTCAACAACAACGCGTATATATTTGGCAAAGTTTATTTTCCACGCCTGACTGTGCCTCTGGCGACCGTGCTTGTCAATTTTTTGCAATTTTTTATCCAGCTATTCCTGTTTCTTGGTTTTTACCTGTATTTTCACCTGCACGGTGCGCCAGTGCAGCCGACTCGCTGGCTGTTGCTTCTGCCCCTGCTGATGGTGCAGATGGCCTTGCTCAGTCTGGGACTTGGCGTTCTCTTTTCATCCATGACCACCAAGTATAAAGACCTTCGTTTTGCCATGAGTTTTTTGGTGCAGCTCTGGATGTATGCAACCCCAGTGGTTTATCCCCTCAGTCAGATACCGGATTGGCTGCTGCCTTGGTATGCGCTGAATCCAATGGCTGCAATCGTTGAAAGTTTCCGTTTCATGTTTTTTGGAGTCAGCTCAGTGCAATGGAGTCAAATCGGCATAAGTTGGCTGGTCACTGTGTTGCTCTTGTTTGCAGGCGTGATGCTGTTCAGCAGGATTGAAAAAACATTCATGGACACAGTCTAAAACAATGCAATTGTCATGAATGTTATTCAGATAGAAAACCTCTGGAAGGAATATCGGCTTGGTGTTATAAGTCATGGCACCTTGAGTCGTGACTTGCAGTCTTGGTGGGCAAGGCTGCGGGGCAAAGAAGATCCGAACAGCAAGCTCCAGCCTATGCTGGCCGGGCAGGAAAAACAGATTGAAGGAGATCACTTCTGGGCTTTGCGGGACATCAACTTGGAAGTGAAAGAGGGTGAGATGCTCGGCATCATCGGCAGGAATGGAGCAGGCAAGTCAACATTGCTGAAGCTGCTTTCCCGCATCACTGCGCCGACAAAAGGGCAGATCAAGGTCAAGGGCCGAATTGCCAGCTTGCTGGAAGTAGGCACAGGGTTTCATCCTGAGCTTACTGGCCGGGAAAATATTTTCATGAATGGTGCCATTCTCGGCATGTCCAAAAAGGAGATCAAAAGCAAGCTGGATGAGATTGTCGATTTTTCTGGAATTGAGCAGTTCATTGACACTCCAGTCAAAAGGTATTCATCCGGCATGTATGTCAGGTTGGCCTTTGCTGTGGCTGCGCATCTTGAGCCGGAAATTCTTGTAATAGATGAAGTGCTGGCCGTTGGTGATGCGGATTTTCAAAAGAAGTGTATCGGGAAAATGGGAGAAGTCACCCAAGAAGGACGGACTGTGCTTTTTGTGAGTCATAGTATGTCAATGATCAGCACGTTATGTGAAAAAGGCGTTCTATTGATCGATGGAAAAGTTGCCAAATATGGTCAAATATCGGATGTTGTCTTGGCTTATTATGAAAGTATTTCTGATACGAAACGCACTTCAGTTCAAGCTGAATTTTTTAGTGATGGAAGCTGTCGTTTTGTGTCAGCTGCAATTGCCAGCAAAAATAAGATAGACACGAGAGAAGTCGATCTCGGCAGTGAAATCAAAATAATAATGATTTATGATCTGCTGAAGGAGACGGAAAACTTATATATTCCTAATTATCATATATTTACTGCTGAAGGTCAATATGTTTGCTGTGTAAATAGCCCCAGGGTGAAACCTATGAAATTAGGTCGTTATCGTGCGCAATGTGTCATTCCTCCTTTTCTTTTGAACGAGGGGGCATATACAGTTGGAGTTGCTGTAACTTCTTTGGATTTATATTGCAGTGATTTAAGAGGGCAACAAACGGTTCACTTTTATGAAAAGGATATATTGTCGTTCAACGTGGTGGACAGTAAAATTCCAGATGACTGGAATTATGGCGTTATAATGACAGTGCCAGGTGTTGTCCGACCCCGGCTTTCTTGGACAATAGAAAAAACAGCTTGAAGAAAAATGAAAGCTGTCATCTTGGCCGGAGGTCTTGGCACCCGCATTGCCGAAGAGACTCATCTGAAGCCCAAGCCGATGATTGAGATAGGTGGCAAGCCGATTCTTTGGCATATCATGAAAATTTATTCTTCCTACGGCATTAATGACTTTATTATCTGTCTCGGCTATAAAGGGTATATTGTTAAAGAGTACTTCGCCCACTATTTTCTGCACATGTCTGATGTCACCTTTGATCTGAAAAAAAACGAGATGCAGGTGCATCGGCAGCATGGGGAGCCGTGGCATGTGACACTTGTCGATACCGGAGAGTTGACCATGACCGGAGGCAGGTTGAAGCGGATCAGACCGTATTTGATGACTGAAGAACCTTTCTGCTTTACTTACGGTGATGGTCTCGCAAATGTCAACATCTCAGAATTGACAGCTTTTCATAAAAAGAAAAATACGCTTGCCACAATGACAGCCGTGCAACCGCCTGGACGTTTTGGCTCTCTTGACATGCAGCAGGACAAAGTTATCCGTTTTGAAGAAAAGCCGGATGGTGATGGCGTATGGATTAACGGCGGATATTTTGTCCTGTCTCCAAACGTGTTCGATTATATTGAGGGAGATCATATCTGCTGGGAAAAGGAACCACTGGAGCGGTTGGCAAGAGAAGGGCAGCTTTCCGCCTACAGACATCGGGGCTTCTGGCAGCCAATGGACACGCTGCGGGACAAGAATTTACTCGAAGAACTGTGGAATAGCTGCACTGCACCGTGGAAAACTTGGGAATGACAGCTCGTCCTGATGCTGACTTTTGGTCTGGCAAGAAAGTTCTGCTGACCGGTCATACCGGCTTTAAAGGCGCATGGTTGACACTTTGGCTCAAGCAGCTCGGAGCTGAAGTCACAGCTATCAGTCTGCCTCCTGCCGCTGCCCAGAATCTCTTTGAACTGGCTGATATTGCTTCGTTATGCGACAGTAATTTTTGTGATGTTCGCGATGCGGCGGCATTGGCTGCCTATGTCAGAAAGGCAGACCCTGATGTGGTTTTTCATTTAGCAGCCCAGCCATTGGTCCGAGTCAGTTACCGTGAACCGCTGGCAACTTTTGCTGTCAATATCATGGGCACGGCTCATTTGCTGGATGCCCTGCGCAGCAGTTCAGCTCGTGTTGCGGTGATGGTCACCACGGACAAAGTTTATCGTAACAACGAATGGCTATGGCCATATCGAGAAGATGATGCTCTTGGCGGCCATGACCCCTACAGTGCCAGCAAAGCTGCGTCTGAGATGGTTATCGACAGCTATCGCCAAGCGTTTTTGGCCGAACAAGGTGTGGCTGTGGCCAGTGTCCGGGCTGGTAATGTGATCGGCGGCGGTGATTGGTCAGAAGATCGTCTGCTTCCGGATGCAGTGCGGGCTTGGCAGGCAGGCAATGTGCTGCATGTCCGCTGTCCAGATGCGGTGCGGCCTTGGCAGCATGTTCTTGAGCCGCTGGCAGGCTACCTTGTTCTTGCGCAGCAACTCTGGACGAATTATAGTTTGTCCGGTGCTTGGAATTTCGGCCCGCCGCCCCATGAAGCAATTTCTGTACGTGAATTGATTGAATTAGCTCAAACGGCGTATGGCAGCGGCCAAGTGCGATGCAGAGATGCCAGCGAAGGTCGGCATGAGGCGGGACGGCTGGTTTTGGAAACCGCTAAAGTTCGGCAGCTGCTTAATTTTCATCCCCGATTTTCTTTGGCTGAGGCAGTGAGCCGGACAATAGCTTGGCACAAGGCTCAGCATGAGGGAACCGATGCCCGCAGTCTCTGCAACGAGGATATTGCTGTTTATACGGGATGATGAGCGGAATTACCAGTAGCTTGAAAGCAGGGCAAAGCAGCTCTTCTCTTGCTTACCGTCCAGACATAGATGGACTGCGTGCTGTTGCCATATTGTCAGTTGTTATCAGTCATGCTTTTCCTGAAATATTGTGGCTCTCCGAGTTTTTCTGTGGTTGACAAAATCGGGTGGTGCCCCTGTTGAGTGTTGCTGTCTCGAAAATTATGTGATACCGATTGGTTAGCATTACCGAGACAACTACTCTGTAAAGTGAGTTGTGGATTCAACTCGCAAGTGCAATTTTTTTTGGTTATCCAAAAAGCATAGGTTGGCTGGCACTTTGAATACTTCATGTAAATTTTCAATTATTTTCTCACCAGATATGATCTTTAAGCCAAGAAGCTGTGTATCTTTTCAGAATTATTTTATGCAAGTCATGCGTGGTGGTTTTAAAAGACGTACAATTGATAACTGCGGGATAACTATAACTGGATTTCAAGAAAGAAATAATGATTATGATGAAATTTTGCTTTCTATATTGTCTAATTTTTCAAATATAAAAATATTCTCTCCAAGGGAATTATTTCGTCAAGGAGATATGTACAGTGCGTACAAAAATGGATATTTTTTATATTGGAACAGTGATCATCTAACTCGTGAAGGAGCAGATATGGTTATCGACGCTTTTTTGCAAAGTTCTATTGGGAAAAAAATGTAAGGTGACTATGTTTTTTATTCAAGTGTCGTTACCTGATGTGTTTTTAATCAAAAATGAGCCTCAATCAGATTCACGTGGTTCTTTTTCTCGGACATTTTGTGCTGAGGAATTTAAAAAAAATAGCCTCGAAACACATTTTGTTCAGGCTAATATCAGTAAAAATATTTACGCAGGAACAGTACGGGGCATGCACTTTCAACATGTCCCTCATGCTGAGGTGAAATTGGTGAGTTGCATTTCAGGTTCAATCTATGATGTTGTTGTTGATATTCGCAAACATTCAGCCACATATCTTAAATGGTTTGGCGCAGAGCTGTCAGCTAATAACGGTTTAATGATGTATGTGCCGCATGGTTTTGCGCATGGCTATCAGGTATTAGAAGATGGTGCTGTGGTTCATTATTTGGTCAGCAACTTTTATACTCCAAACGCAGAAGAAGGACTTCGGTATAATGATCCAGTGATTGGTATCCAATGGCCACTCCCTGCATCTCATGTTTCAGCTAAAGACTCAGATTGGCCTTTGATAATTAACAACTCATGAAAAGGATTGCCCTTACTGGTGCCAGTGGTTTTGTTGGCCGACAAATTTTCAACGCATTATATGAAAAAAAATATAAATTGTTGTTATTTAACCATCGATCAAATTTTTATAGTGAAAGTTTTGCTGACAAGGTTGAATATATTGCAACAAAAGATATTTTTTTGGAAAAAATTGAAAAACTGGCATCAGTCCTACAGGGTGTTGATACTCTGATTCATTCTGCTTGGCATGTTGAGCACAGCAACTACTTGCAATCAGAAAAAAATTTTGATTGTTTGACTGGCTCAGTTGCTTTAGCAAAAGCTTGTGTGCAAGCAGGAGTTCGTCGATTTGTCGGCATAGGCACCTGCTTTGAGTATGATTTAAGTTATGGCCGCTTGTCAGTGGAGACTCCTTTGAAGCCGACTACACCTTATGCCGCAGCTAAGGTATCGACATTTTTTGCTTTGACGCAATATTTTCTGTCTAAAGGAGTTGAATTTGTGTGGTGTCGCCTGTTTTATCTGTATGGCGAAGGTGAAGATGAACGAAGATTGGTACCGTACTTGCGAAAACAATTGGCTAATGGTAAAATAGCAGAACTGACAAGCGGAACTCAAGTACGTGATTTTTTGGATGTCCGGGAGGCAGGTCTATTAATTGCAGAAATTGCGCAAGGGCAACAACAGGGACCAATCAACGTATGTTCAGGCAAGCCTGTTACTGTCCGGCAATTGGCAGAGAAAATCGCTGATGAATATGGTCGGCGTGATTTGTTGCGTTTTGGTGTTCGTCATGATAATATAATCGATCCGCCGCTTGTTATTGGTATATGATTACTATGAATATTCTTCATAAGAGATTTCAAAAATGGATATGAAAGTTGGTGTTTCGTCTAAGCATGATCAGATGATCGTAGAGCAACTTGTTGCTTTAGCTGAAAAACGTCCATTTGATGAAATAATGCAGGCGTTTCCTGGTTATATAAGAAGGCAGATTGTAACACGTTTTCTTGCTTATTATGAATTATTCAGGCTTATTAAAGATATTCCTGGATGGATTGTTGAATGTGGTATCTACAGAGGGTTTAGTTTTTTTGCATTAGGAAAATTTCTTGAAATTTTTTGTATGGGGGATAAAACGAGGAAAATAGTAGGGTTTGACAATTTTGAAGGTTTCACACCGCTTCATAAGGAAGATGGATTTGAAGATGAAAAATGCACTCGGCATGAATATGGAACAAACCCATCTAATTTTAAAGATGATTTCTTCAAACTTCTCAACTTGGCAAATACTGATTGCTTTGCCCCGTGGAGTGAACGAATGATTGTAGTTGATGGCGACGCAAGATTTTCTATTCCTATTTTTTGCAGAGAAAATCCTGGTTTGCGTCTTTCAATGCTTCATATTGATATTGATATTTATGAGCCAGTAAAAACAGCTTTGGAAAATCTATACCCACGATTAGTACCAGGAGGTATAGTTGTTCTTGATGAATTTGCTCATAAAGACTGGCCTGGTGAAAGTTCGGCGTTAGAGCATTGCTTTAAAGAAAAAAAATGGCCTTTGCCAAAACTTAGAACATTCGGTTGGGTTGGAACACCAACTACTTATTTTGTTAAAGAGGAATGGTGAATAGAAAGAAAATCAAAGTTCTTCACATAACAACACATCTTGGTGGTGGTTTGGGAACTGCTATCAGTTCCTATATTGCCAATTCAAGTCTATCGCATACTGTACTCGAACTTGAAGAAACAATAAATCCATGTCTGCTTTCTCATAATTTTGATATCATAACAATGTCAAGAAGAGAGGAACTGTCACTATTGGCAAGGAATAGTGATATAATATTGCTGCATTACTATTGTCATCCATTAGCGGCGTGGGCTTTGTTTGAATTAAATACTCTTCTCGAAAGAAAAATAGTCATCTGGTGCCATAATAATGGAATAGATTTTTTGAGGCCATTACCTGATGCTCTTTCTGGTATGTCAGACGCTGTTATCTTGTCTGGATGTCAAGATAACAGGTTTGATGACTGTGATATAATACGTCCAATACCTCAAGTGGAGGTATTGGAAAAAATAGCTGGAAAATTGCAAGGAAAAGACAATAACAAGTTGTTATTTAGATATATTGGTAGTCTTAGTTATGATAAAATTTATGAATATGCAGAGAATTGGTTTATTTATCTATCTGAAAAATGGAATTTTCAAATTGTGACATTTGACATAGAACATGATTTTTTTAAGTTTGATTTATTATCAGGGAGTACGGAGAGGTCATTGTTGTACGATTGTTTTTTCTGCGCAATTTATCCGCTTAAATCGACACATTATGGTTGTGGTGAATTAGGATTGCAAGAACTGCTGATGTTGGGTTATCCTGTAATTCTCAGGAGAAATAAAATAGAAACAGAGATCGTTAATAATTTGGAAGGTGTTTACTTCGCTGATTCTTTTACAGAGTTCTGTTCTGTATGTTCAGAGGTGTCTGTAAATTGGGACAAGATACTTTTTGAGTGGAAAAATCGTTCAGAAAAAAATATACAAGTAATCAGATCGAGATGTCCTTATGATAAACTTGACAGATTGATTTATAATGTATATCATAAAGATACAAAAAAGGAGCATATTTGTAGCTTTAATTCCCGTGACCTAATCAAATTTTCTTATAATCAGACAAGTGAAGAAGGTCTGAAGAAAATTTTTTGTTTATGGGGAAAAAATAAGCAATGGAATGTTTCCAAAAAAGGATCTCCTGCTCAGTTTCAAAAATATTTTCCAGAAATAAACGACTTTACCTTGTGTAAGTAAATATGCCAGATCAAAGTTTCACAATAAAATTCACAGATACTTAGTATTGATGCTTGTTATTGATCTTACCTCAAGAAATGCTTTGGTTACTGGAGGAACTGGCGAAATAGGACGTGCGATCGTGCATGCACTTGCTTATGCGGGTGCTAATGTCGCTATACATTATAAAAGTAATATAAACCAAGCAGATAAACTGCTTTCAGACGTGCAAGCTGCTGGTGTTCGTGGAATGACTGTGCAAGCTGACGTGACTGAATGGAATTCTGTTGCCGCAATGCGTGATCAAGTAGTTGGGTATCTTGGAGCGATAGATATTATTGTTACAAGTGCAGTAATTCAATATAAATGGAAAAGTGTATTTGAACAAAAAATTGAAGATTACGAAAGTCAATTCCGTTCAAACGTTCTTCATAATATTTTTATGGCAAAGGCTTTTATACCTTCAATGATGCATAGAAAATGGGGTCGATTGATAGGAATTAATACAGAATGTTCGATGTTAGCAATGCCAAGACAATCAGCTTATGTGGCAGGGAAGCGAGGGATGGATGGTGTGCTGCGAGTATTAGCTCGTGAGGTTGGAGAGCATGGTGTAACTGTTAATCAGGTGGCTCCGGGATGGATTGTCAGTGAGGACAGCTTGAATGCCGCATCATCTGAAAATTATATCAAAAAAGTTCCTCTTCAACGTCGAGGAACCAATAAAGAGGTTGCCGGAGTTGTAGCTTTTCTTGCATCAGAGATGGCAAGTTTTATCACAGGAGTGTATATTCCTGTATGTGGTGGAAGTGTTATGCCATCTATATAGCCTTCAGGGGTAACCGATCACAGGGTCAACTATCTGAAATTATTGAATCGATTTTTTATTAAATTTGGTTTAGCATTAGCGTTGAAAAGATAAATAGTTGATATTATAAATTTTAACAATTCAACATGCCGAGCTTCCCGGTTTAACAAAAAAGTCTCTTTTAAAAGAGAATAAACAACAAGTTACAGTGAATTTCATACCCCGTGATCGCTTACGATCACAGGGTATCTCTGAAAAACACTGGCGCTTGGCATCGTAACCGGATAAATTGTGGCTCTCCGATAATTTCCGGGGTTGTAATTCCAGTGCTTTTGGTGAATTCAAGTTCCAAGTGCAACTTTTTTTGGTTGCAAGAAAAGGCAGTTACGGGAGTGTCACAACTTTGCTTTTGTCGCTAACTAAGAGAAAATAATTGAAAATTTACATGAAGTATTCAAAGTGCCAGCCAACCTATGCTTTTTGGATAACCAAAAAAAGTTGCACTTGCGAGTTGAATCCACACCGTAACCGCTATAAAAGGGAGATTGTTTCATGATGAATAAAAGATGCGATAGAAGAGAGCCTGTAGGGCTACTTCAAAAATATTTGACACGTTGTAACATACTAACTAAGTTAGCTAAACAAGATATACGTACCTTACTTGCTTGCAAGTGTCTTGTAGAAGATTATAAACATAAATTGAAGTCGATAACATTAGGAGCAGTAGCTCCAGTCGGTTGGTTTACATATCCATTCCTCGAGCATGTAGAAGGTTGTGACATGTCAAAATTAAGGGTATTTGAATGGGGTGGAGGAAATTCAACTATCATGTGGGGTTGCAGATGCAAAAGTGTTGTAACTGTTGAGAGTGATGATTCTTGGTTTGATTTTTTAAAAAAGAATACTGCTAATTTCAAGAATATTACATTATTTCTATCAAAAGATATTGATTCATATACCAAATATATTATTTATCATATAAATGATATTGATATAATTCTGATTGATGGAAGATGGAGGTATGAATGCGCTGTAGTGGCATTGCAAAATATACCTCAAAATGTGATAATTATTTTAGATAATTCAGAATGGTGTCCAGAGACAAATAAGTTGTTTAGTTCACATGGTTATGCGAGAATCGATTTTTCTGGTTTCGGCCCCAGTAACCAGTTTTCTTGGTGCACATCTATATTTTTTAAATCAATGGAAAGTCCTTTGTTGCATCCTGTAAAGTCTCCTTTTTGTATAGGTGGAATTTCACATGATGAATGTGGATATATGTTTACTGGAGAACATCTATGATCAGTTATAGCTCGATATCCTTATATTAAGAATGGATGAAATCGAAAAAGAGGATATAAATATGATACTCAATGAACATGTTGTCTGGCATGAAAGAGCTGTAAATTTTTTTCCGTCACACGGTGATATGTGTATGCTTGGTAATCAAGAAAATCGTTCTAACTTTAATTTTGGCAGGAAAATTATTTCTATAGATCCTGATGGAGGTGATTTTAAAATTGATCTTTCTGATCCAAGAATTTTTGTTGTGAATCCTGACATTCATAGAAGATTTTCTGTCGTATATAACTTAGGAACTATTGAGCATATATGGGATATTCATACTGCATATGTCAATGCTTCTGAGTTGTGTGATATGGGGGGAGTATTCGTAAATATAGTTCCGGTCAGCGGCTACGCATTGCATGGGATGCATGTAACAAATCATAAATATATAGAAATTTTTTTCTTGAAAAATGGATATGATATATTAGACATTTTTTATACTTCAAAGGAAGGAGAATCGTATGAGGCACCAACACGTTGGTTTACTGGTGATATTCTTCAATGGATTGTAGCAAGAAAATGTAAATTTGTGGAGTCATATATTCGTCCACAAGAAATATTCGTTGGGGGGAGACGAGTTGAAGTTTAAAAATGAATTGAACTTGGAATGGCTCAAATCGGCAGCTAAAAGTAAATATGCATCCAATTTTAATTGGATGGGCATTCCAATCATCCAAGTTCCTCAAGATGTACAAGCAATGCAGGAATTGATTTGGTCAGTCAAGCCTGATCTTATCATAGAAACAGGTATTGCTCACGGAGGATCGTTAATTTTTAACGCATCTATGTTGGCATTGCTTGATATTTGCGATGCGATTGAAACAGGAATGTCTATAAATCCAAAAAAATCAAAACGTAAAGTTCTTGGCATAGATATAGATATTCGCACTCATAATCGTGCGGCCATTGAAGCTCATCCCATGTATTCGCACATTCAGATGATTGAAGGTTCCAGCACAGCATCAGATGTAATTGCGCAAGTTAAAAAAATTGCTGCTTATTACTCTCGTGTCTTAGTCTGTCTAGATAGTAATCACACGCACGATCATGTACTGGCTGAACTTGAAGCTTATGCCCCGCTAACCAGTTTGAATAGTTACTGTGTGGTGTTTGATACTGTGATTGAAGACATGTCGGCTGATATTTTCCAAGATCGTCCTTGGGGGCCTGGCAATAACCCTAAAACTGCAGTTTGGGAATATCTTAAAACCAACAATAAATTTAAAATTGATAAAAAAATTCAGCATAAATTGCTTCTTACAGTTTCTCCAGATGGATATTTAAAAAGAATAAAATGAATTCAGCAGCACCAAGAGTTACAATTGGAATTCCAGTGTATAACGAAGAACAGTTTTTAGCAGAAACTATAATTTCAGCAATCAGTCAAGATTATAAAAATATAAATATCATTATCACGGATAACTGTTCCATTGATAGTAGCTATGATATAGCTACAGAGTTTTCCCAAGAAGACGAAAGAATTCGTGTTATAAGACATGAAAAAAATATAGGATTTAAAGAAAATGTTTGTGCTGGGTTAAATTATGCAGATACAGAATACTTTGTATGGCTTGGTGCTCATGATATTTTTAACAAAGATTATATCTTATCATCTGTTGATTATTTAGATAGAAATAGAAATGTGATTATGGTTTATCCGCAAAAAGCGATATTTATAGATCAAAAAAATAAAAAATTGGATATTGAAGACGTTTGTTCTGATATCGATACTGGATATGAATTAAATGCTGCTAATCGGTTTTTTCATATTATAAAATCATTAAATTCATGCACAAATATTCATGGAGTATTCAGGACAACTATTTTGAAAAAATTGCCTATTAAAAAAGTGATAGGCGGTGATCATCTTGTTTTGGCGATGGCAGGAATTTATGGACAAATACATGGACTCCCTCTTGAAGGAATAAGAAGACGTGAATTTCGTTTTCAGTCTCATGGTGAAGCTATTAAACGATGGAAACAAGCTGGAGTATTTAAGGATGAAGGAAAAAATCCTTATCATAAGCTGATCAACCTTCATCTATATTATTTTTTAACAAGCAGAAAAATTTCTTTGAGAGAGAAATTTTTAAATTTTTTTTTATCTAAAGCATATTTTGTATAATAAGTTCCTCTGTTTAAATGTGTCATGATGAATGATTTGGTTTCGATAATAATTCCCGTATATAATAGAACAAAGGAATTGCAGCGAGCAGTTTACAGTGTTTTGAATCAAACATATCAGCAGTTTGAGATTATTATTGTTGATGACGGATCTCATGAAAATATCAAGTTGGTTGTTGACAGAATATTTAGTGATCATTCTAAGATACGATATCTTCGTCATGAAAAAAATTTTGGTGCGCAGGCTGCCCGCAATACAGGTATAAAAGCAGCCAAGGGCGAGTGGATAGCATTTCTCGATTCAGATGATGAATATTTGCCAGACAGCATTGAAGTGCGGTTGAACAAGGCAAGTACGGCAAGAGTCCCTGTTGTTCACTCTGACTGCATTATAGTTGAGAGAAAAAAAACGGAACGTCGACGTTTATTTGGTGTACCTCCGGTTGAAGGCTGTATATATAATTGCTTGTTGGCCGGTCCTGGGCCTATGTACCAAGGATTATTAGTCGAAAAAGGCACGCTTTCTCAAATAGGCTTTCTTGACGAAAACATAAGGGCATATCAAGAATGGGATACTGCAATACGTTTATCTAAAAAATATTATTTTTCATTTGTCTCAGAACCAACTTTTATTTATTATTGTGTTAATAATGATACTATTTCCAGCAATCATAGCAAAGGAGGTTTTGGGTATGAGCAGGTTGTCAAAAAAAATCGATGGCAGATACTTTCTCGGCTTGGTCCGAAGGCAATGTCAGATCATTATTTGAATATATTAAATTGGGAATATATTCATACAGCAGAAAGGGGAAAAAAATATTATTGCAAGCTCATGAGCATTCTCTATTGGCCTCCTTGTATATTTAGCTATCTCAAAAAAAATAAAAGGTAACTACTCAGCCACCGGATGTAGATTTATTTACGACTGAAACCACTGCATGTTGTATTTTTATGCAAAATAAGCTTGTTTTCTGGTAGCTTGGAAGTCCTGTTTTTCACCTGATTTCTTCGTGTTTTTCAGATAAAAACACAATATGTTGTGGTTTAAACGGTTCTATGTGTCGCTATTTAGTGGCTGAGTAGTTACAATAAAAGGTAACTATTGCCACTTTTATTATGATTGACAGGATTGAACATAAAGGAATTCTTTTAGGGATGGTTATCCCATTAAGCTATCGGGAAAATGGAGTGACCTTTTTCACCTCTAACGATCTTTCTCAGCAGCTTGCCTTTATGCGCCATCCATCAGGCAAGCAGATTCAGCCGCATATCCATAATCCTGTGCCAAGAGAAGTTCATTATACTCAAGAAGTACTTTTTATCCGCAAGGGAAAGTTGCGCGTTGATTTTTATACAAAAGAACAGGAGTACTTAGAGAGCCGTATTCTTGAAGCTGGAGATGCCGTTCTTCTGATTCAAGGTGGACATGGATTTGAAATATTGGAAGATGTGGAAATGATTGAAGTGAAGCAGGGGCCTTATGTTGGTGAACAGGATAAGACACGCTTTTAGACTGCTGAATCCTCTGAACTGAAAACCAAATTTTCTTGCTTTGTTAAAAGTTTTGTATATATAAATCAAGTATGTTAGACGCATGGTGAAATGACTAGCTGATCGTCATGAGACATATAACTGCTATACAGCCTAATGAGTCACTTTATTCCAGTGAATGAGCCATTATTGAATGGCAATGAAAAAAAATATTTAGCTGAGTGCATTGAGAGTGGCTGGATTTCATCAGAAGGCCCTTTCGTGGGTCGCTTTGAAGAAATGCTTGCTCATCGGGCGGGCCGCAGACATGGAATAGCTGTGTGCAACGGCTCGGTCGCGCTGGAAGCGGCTGTGGCGGCTTTGGGCATTGGGCAGGGAGATGAGGTCATTTTGCCAACGTTCACTATTATTTCCTGCGCTGCGGCTGTCATACGAGCCGGAGCCATGCCAGTCTTGGTGGATGCCGATCCGCTGACGTGGAACATGGATGTGTCGCAAATTGAGGCCAAGATCACTTCACATACCAAAGCAATTATGGCTGTCCATATTTACGGGCTGCCAGTGAATATGAAACCTCTGCTGGCATTGGCTGAACGGCACGGGCTAGCTGTTATCGAAGATGCCGCCGAAATGCTTGGCCAAGCCTGTAATGGCCGTCCCTGCGGAAGTTTTGGAGAGATCAGCATTTTCAGTTTCTATCCTAACAAGCATGTTACCACCGGCGAAGGAGGTATGATCGTCACAGATGATCATGCCTTGGCCGAACGTTGCCGAGGGCTGCGCAATCTTTGTTTTCAGCCAAGCAAACGTTTTGTGCATGAAGAGCTGGGATGGAATTTTCGCATGACCAATCTACAAGCAGCCTTGGGATTGGCTCAACTGGAACGGCTGGATGAATTTGTCGTTCGTAAACGACGCATGGGGACAATCTACAATGAACTGCTTGCTGATTTTGCTACGATAGAAAAACCTCTGCCGAGGACTGATTATGCTGAAAATATCTATTGGGTTTATGGAGTGGTGCTAAAAGAAGATATTTTCTGCAATGCAGCGGAAATCATAACTCATCTTGGCAATGAGGGAATAGGCACGCGTCCTTTTTTTTACCCAATGCATCAACAGCCTGTTTTTCAAAAAATGGGTTTGTTTAACAAGGAATGTCATCCTGTGGCGGAACGTTTGGCTGAAAGGGGATTCTATCTGCCCAGTGGTCTTGCTTTGGAGGAAAAACAAATTAGACATGCGGCAGAGATCACAAAGTGTTCTTTGAAAAAGATAATTCAAAATATTAAATAAGATGAAAACGCAACAGGATTTATCAGGGTTAATTCCAGTCTTTACAAAAAAGTTTGGAGAATTGAACAGAGATAAAATTTTTTATGTAATACGGCAGCCTGAACAGAATCGAGGTTTGTTTTCTTTATTTCGTGGATTCAAGTTGTAAGTGCAACTTTTGCTGGTTTGAAAAAAGAGTGAGTTGTGGTAGTATGATGGCTCATTTCTCACCACCAAGCAAGAGGAGCGCGCATGCACAGCTACACACAACTCACCGAATCAGAACGTAACCAAATTTATGCTTTGAAGCAAGCAGGATTTAAACCATCCGCCATAGCCTTGCAGCTTAGTCGGCATCCGTCAACCATCTATAGAGAATTACGACGCAATCGTGGTCTTCGTGGATATCGTCCCCGACAGGCGCAGCAGATGGCTGACAATCGCCGCCGTGAAAAGGTGAAGCCGAAAATTCCTGAAGAGGTTTGGTGTATTGTCAATGATCTCATAGAGAAAGACTGGAGTCCCGAACAAATCAGCGGCTGGCTGGCTGCTGAGAAAAATATGCGGATCAGCCATGAGCGCATTTATCAACACATCGCCCGCGACAGGAAGCAAGGAGGAAACTTGCATCTTCACTTACGCTGCCGAAAGAAAAGAAAAAAACGTTATGGAAGCACTGACCGGCGGGGTCAGATCAGAAATCGTGTGTCGATAGACAATCGGCCTGATATTGTTGAAGAACGATCCAGAATTGGTGATTGGGAGGCAGATACGATCATCGGTCGTCGCGGCGGGGCTGTCCTTGTCACGTTGGTTGAGCACAAATCCCGTTTCAGCGTTATTGCCCTTGCGCCGGACAAACGGGCGGACAGTGTCACACAGGCTCTTGCCGGAGCACTGCTCCCATATCAGGAACAAGTTCACACCATAACGTGCGATAACGGCAAGGAATTTTCTTTTCATGAGGAGTTCTCCGCCGCGCTTCAGGCTGAATGCTTCTTCGCTCACCCTTATCAGGCTTGGGAACGGGGACTTAATGAGAATACGAACGGACTTATACGCCAATATCTCCCAAAAGGAACTGATTTCGACATGTTGAGCCAGCAAGACATCAACTTGATCATGGATAATCTCAACAACAGGCCAAGAAAATCTCTGGCTCTCCGATAATTTCCGGGGTTGTAATTCCAGTGCTTTTAATGGATAATACGTTACCTATCCTTGTAACAAAATTGTTAGCAGAATCTCATGGGAATTGAGTTAGATTTAGAATTACCTGACGTTGAAGTTTTAAGAAGTTTTCGTGACAACAAAGGAAATTATGTCATTGAGCTTCAAAGCACAAAGAAAAGCGGCATCTGCCGAAAATGCGGTAAAAAGATACGAAACTTCAAAGGGTATGGTGAATGGATTATGATCCGACATTTACCTATCCTTGGAAGGGAAGTTTATCTGAAAATCCGACCACGCCGTTATCAATGTTTAGAGTGTGACAATGAACCGACAACAACAGAAGAATTTTCATGGCGTTCACCAGGAAAATCTTACACAAGGGCATATCAAGACCATGTCTTGCGATGTTTAATAAACAGCAGCGTGAAAGATGTCTGTTCAAAGGAAAATTTAGGGGAAAAGCATCTGGAAGCAATGTTGTCAGAGTCCTGTTTTGGTGAAAATCCGCTTGATCATATTTCATATAGCAGTTACGAGTTGGACAGTTACCAAATATCCTTGCCTTGTCAAAAGTTTTATCTATTTAAATTCAACTTATTACGTGCTTATCGGCATGTTGAACTGATCGCCATTTCGCGTGTAACCGCTATACATTGGAACCTTGGGCTTGGACGAAATTGCATTGAAGAAAGGCCATCGTGACTTTGTCGTTATTGTCAGTTCACGACATGAGGGGCGGACTCAATTGCTCCACGTTCTTCCTGATCGTAAAAAAGAGACTGTTTGTGAGTTTCTCAAGCTCATCCCGGATGCACTCAAAACCACAATTCATGACGTTGCGACAGATATGTATGAAGGATATTTGAATGCAGCCAAAGAGACTCTTGGTGAATCCGTTGAAATTGTTGTCGATAGATTTCATGTTGCCCAGTCTTACCGAAACAGTGCTGATTCCATCAGAAAACAAGAACAAAAACGGCTTAAAAAAGAGCTGTCTGAAAAAGATTATAAACAGCTTAAAGGATTATTATGGGCTTTTAGAAAGAACCCTGGCAAACTGACGGAAACAGAAAAATGTATTCTTGAAACAGCATTTGGATATAGTCCAGATTTGAAAGAGGCCTATCAACTCAGAAATGATTTGACTGATATTTTTGATAAAGCTTATACAAAACAGGAAGCTGTCGCAGAATTCAAGAAATGGGAAGAAAATGTCATTGAAAGTGGTTTAAATTGTTATGATTCCTTTATAAAAACTCTAAACTTGTTTCAATCGCAGATTGCTAATTATTTTAATAACCGTTCAAACAGTGGCTTTGTTGAGGGGTTTAACAATAAAATCAAAGTAACTACTCAGCCACTAAATAGCGACACATAGAACCGTTTAAACCACAACATATTGTGTTTTTATCTGAAAAACACGAAGAAATCAGGTGAAAAACAGGACTTCCAAGCTACCAGAAAACAAGCTTATTTTGCATAAAAATACAACATGCAGTGGTTTCAGTCGTAAATAAATCTACATCCGGTGGCTGAGTAGTTACAAATCAGTAACTACTCAGGCATCCGCCAAGCCTCTTGACAAAATCAACAGGTAAAGATTATGCTGCCGTTATGAATTTCAGTGTTCCTAGTGAAAAAGAAGTCCGTGCTGCATACGCAGAAGGCGAAGAAGCGGTCGTCGCCCTGTTTAGCAGTATAACTGCGCAGGTTGAAAACCTCGCCGCTCAGTCAGCCAAGCAGTCCGAGATATTGAAGGATTTGCAGGCCCGGCTGTCGAAAAACAGTCGGAACAGCGGGAAACCGCCTTCGAGCGATGGATACGGTAAAGCGAAGCGAACGGAAAGTCTGAGAGAGTCCGGCAGGAAGCCGAACGGCGGCCAGCCAGGTCATCAAGGGCATACTCTTGAGCGGTCTGCGGCGCCGGATTCTACGGAGAGGTATAAATCCGAGGAATGCGCGGCTTGCAAAATGTCGCTTGCGGATGTCGTCGCTGTCGGAGAGGAGGAACGGCAGGTTTATGATATTCCGGCGATTCGGATTGAAGTGACCTCGCATCGAGCGGAAATAAAAATCTGTCCCGGCTGCGGCACGGAAAACAGAGGCAAATTCCCGGAAAACGTCGGACAGGGCATCCGTTACGGCACGGGGGTGAAAACTTGGGCGGCATATTTCGCGAACCAGCATCATATTCCGCTTGAACGGGCTGCGCAGATTATCGAAGACCTGACCGGGCATTCCGTCTCCGAGGGTTCGCTGCTGAAGGCATCGGAAGAGCTTTGCGGATGCGTGCGTCCTTCAACGGAAGCAGTCGAAAAACTGCTCATGAATACCGATGTGTTACATGCCGATGAAAGCGGAGTCCGCGTGAAAGGGAAGCTGCACTGGCTGCATGTCGCTTCGACGAACTGCCTCACCCATTATTCGGTGCATGAAAAACGGGGAAAAGAGGCGATGGACGCAGCGGGAATCCTTGGAAAGTTCACAGGAACAGCGACGCATGATCATTGGAAATCGTACTTCAGCTATGAAAACTGCGGTCATGCGCTGTGCAATGCGCATCATCTCCGGGAACTCAAGTTCATAGAAAAACAGTACGGACAAGTTTGGGCCGGCGAGATGGCCGAGCTGCTGCTTGAAATAAAAGGCGCGGCTGAAAAGCTGAAGCCGGATCGGGACGGCTTCACGCCGGAGAAGATCGAAGAATTTGAGCGGCGGTATGATGAAATCGTCCGACGGGGTTTTGCCGACAATCCGTTCACTCCGCCTAAGGAGAAAAAACGAGGACGGGTGAAGAAGACTCCGCCGCTCAATTTGCTGACACGGATGCGTGATTACAGGGCGGAGACCCTCGCATTCATGTATGATTTCCGGGTTCCGTTCGACAACAACGCGGCGGAAAGAGATGTGCGGATGATCAAGGTCAAGCAGAAGGTTTCCGGCTGCTTCCGAACACTTGAGGGGGCAGAACGATTCGCCTGTATCCGGGGATATATCTCCACGGTCCGTAAAAATTCAAGAAACATTTTTGAAGCGATCAAAGATGCTTTCCTTGGAAGTCCTTTTATCCCCGATTCCGCAGTATAAAAAACGAGTAAGGCCGTCTTCAGCACTTCTGAAAACGGCCTTTTTTGTCAGGCTGAGTAGTTACTACAAATCAAAGTTATCAAACGAAGATGCTATGGAATTTTCAATATTAAACACCTGAGACAACGAATTCTATTGGATACTTTAGGGCCGACGCTCTTATTCACAGAATAACGATTTTGTCAACCACAGAAAAACTCGGAGAGCCTAAATTGTGAGCAGTAATTTTTTCCGCAGGAGAAAGCTGTGACCGCCCCGTTCCATTGTGAAAATTTTGAGATAAGCGAGGAAGACCTTGCCGCTACACCTCCTGCGGTGCGGAAGCTGCTGTCTTTTTTGATCGCTGAGGTAACGCGGCTGAGAAAACGGGTCGAAGAGCTTGAGGCGAAACTCGGCGAAGATTCCTCGAACTCGAACAGGCCGCCTTCTTCCGACTCTCCGTTTACAGAAAAACGGCAGAGAGATCAGGCGCGGAAGCCTCGGAAAAAACGGCGTGGATATCGTCAGGAACTGATGCCGCCGATAGAAACGCAAAAAATGTATCCTTCCGCCTGCTCGTGCGGTTGCGGCAAATTCAAAAACATACGGTCATATTATACGCATCAGCATATTGAACTGCCGGAAATCGTGATGCAGGTCACGCATTTTACTCTTTATAAAGGGGAATGCGCCGCCTGCGGCAAAACCGTCAGAGGCCGAGTTCCCGATGAATTCAGAACCGGTTTCGGGGCGCGGTTCACCGCGCTGACCGCCGAACTGAGCGGCATGGACGGCAGCAGCCGGGGAACTGTGCGGAAGTTCATCCGTTCGGTGCTCGGCGTTCCTATCAGCACCGGTGCGGTGCAGAAGATCATTGACCAAGCTCCGGCGGCTGTCGCGCCGCACTATGAGGCCATTTGGGCTGCCGTCACAAGCGGGGATGTCGGGCATATTGATGAAACGACGTGGAAAACTGGCGGCAGACTGCGCTGGTTATGGGTTATGGCGAACCGGCAGGCCGCGTTCTTCATGATTCATCCGAAACGCTCCAAGGAAGCGTTTGAAGAACTGATCGGCGCTTGGAACGGCATTCTCATCAGCGACGGATACAACGTGTACCAAAAATGGGTCGGCAAGCGGCAAACTTGCCTCGCGCACCTGATCCGCCGTGCCGACGGCCTTGCGGAACGCGCTGACCCTGAACTCGCCGCCTGCGGAAAATGGGCCGCTGCGGAACTGCGGCGGCTCTGCCGCATGGCGAAAGACCCGCCGACTGAAGGCGAACAGTCCGCATTTTATGCCCGGCTCTGCCGACTTATCCTACGCTGGCGCGATTGCGACAGTGATGCGGGGAGGTTTGTCCGTCATATTGACAAGGAAATGGAGGCGTTGTTCACTTTCTTGCTCGAAGAAGGCGTAGCGCCGACAAATAATCCAGCGGAACGGATGCTCCGCTTCGGCGTACTGTGGCGCAAACGGAGTCAGGGCACTGACAGCGACAAGGAAAACCGCTGGGTTGAACGAATCCTTTCCCTCCGGCAGACATGCCTGCTTCGGGGAAAATCCACTTTCGAGGTGCTCACCGAGGCCATGCGCTGCTATTTCAGAGGACAGATGCCGGATTTAAGCTGGGTCTGAGCGGTACCCTGTGATCGCTTACGATACAACGTGTACCAAAAATGGGTCGGCAAGCGGCAGACCTGCCTCGCACATCTGATCCGCCGGGCCGACGGCCTTGCGGAACGCGCTGATCCCGAACTCGCCGCCTGCGGAAAATGGGCCGCTGCGGAACTGCGGCGGCTATGCCAGATGGCCAAGGCTCCGCCGACCAAAGGCGAATGGTCCGCATTTTATGCCCGGCTCTGCCGACTTATCCTGCGCTGGCGCGACTGCGACAGTGATGCGGGGAGGTTTGTCCGCCATATTGAGAAGGAGATGGATGCGTTGTTCACTTTCCTGCTTGAGGAAGGCGTGGAGCCGACAAATAATCTGGCGGAACGGATGATCCGCTTCGGCGTTCTCTGGCGGAAACGGAGTCAGGGCACGAACAGCGGCAAGGGAAACCGCTGGGTCGAACGCATCCTTTCGCTCCGGCAGACATGCCTGCTCCGGGGAAAATCCACTTTCGAGACGCTCACCGAGGCCGTGCGCTGCTATTTCAGAGGACAGATGCCGGATTTAAGGGTTCCTCGAAAAATACAACATCCATTCTGCTGCATTTGTTTTGTTATTTTTTATTTTAATATTGAAATTTCAGTCTATTATGTTATAATTTCGGCATCAATTCAACTCATGCTGCCGGAGATGCACAGATGAACCAACTTGGATTTTTTGATTTTTATATTCGTCTTTCCCGAATTGACAAAGCAGGTGATCCTTTAGTTAAGATCAACAAGGCTATTGACTGGGAAATATTTCGGCCAATTCTTGAAGAAGCAAAAAGAAAGTCTGTGAAATCAAATGCTGGAGCTAAAGGTTATGATTCAGTCATGATGTTCAAAATTTTAATTTTGCAATCATTATACAATCTTTCTGATAAAGGGATGGAATATCAAATTCTTGACAGATATTCGTTTTCCAGATTCCTTGGACTTCGGGCGGCTGACAAAGTTCCAGATGCGACAACGATATGGCTTTTTCGTGAAACTTTGACCAAAGCAGGAAAAATCGAGGAACTGTTTTCTGTTTTTGACGAATTTCTTGATGAAAATGGATATCAAGCCAGAAAAGGGCAGATAGTCGACGCTTCCATAGTCAACGCCCCGATCCAGCGTAACAGCCGCAAGGAAAACAAGCAGATCAAGAATGGTGAACAGCCTGAAGGATGGAGTGAGAATAAGCAGGCGCAGAAGGATACTGATGCCCGTTGGACCAAAAAGAACGGCAGAAGCTTTTTTGGTTATAAAAATCATATATCTGTTGATGTGAAGCATAAATTCATCCGAAAATATGCGGTGACCAGCGCCGAGGTTCATGACAGCAATATTTTTGAGGAGCTGCTTGACCCTGACAACACCAGTCGGGATATCTATGCGGATTCGGCATACATATCTGAAAAAAAGCTCAACTGGTTGAACGAGAATGGATACAGAGAGCATCTGAACCGCAAAGGAACACGAAGCCGGAAACTGACCGAATGGGAGAAGCAGGGAAATCGGACAAGATCAAAAATTCGCTCCCGGATTGAACACGTCTTCGGCATCCAGGCGCAACGTGCTGGCAATATGATTCTCCGAGGAACAGGTTTCATTCGCGCTGCTGCGAAAATAGGCTTGAGAAACTTGACGTTCAATATTGACAGGTACGGAACTCTTAATAAAATTTAAGATTTAAAAAAAAGAAACGCATTCAGGAACATATTTCAACGGAAGTTTGCTCAAAATAAATAAAAAACAGGAAATAACAATTTATGTATTTGAAATTTTCAACTGTCAAAGACACTATTGATAAGCTGAAAAAACTTTATCTCGAATTTTTCGAGGTTCCCTTAAGCTGGGTCTGAGCGGCACCCTGTGATCGCTTACGAGATAACAGAAAAGAGTTGATTATGCCATTTGAAATTTTTGATAGTTATGCCCGTTATTATGATTTGCTGAATCGCGACAAGAATTACGCTAAGGAAGCCAATTATATTCATCAACTGATTCGGAAAAGTGTACCGAATGCAAAAGAATTGTTGGACTTTGGCTGCGGCACAGGACTCCATGCTGCCGAATTGGCAAAATTCGGCTATAATGTCCACGGAATAGATCAAAGCGAAGCAATGCTTTCCTTGGCTGAATCCCGTCGTTTAAATTTGCCGCAAGAACAAAAAAAACAGCTATCCTTCTCTCAAGCGGACATCCGTCAACTCAAGTTAAACAAAAAATTTGATGGAATTATTGCGCTGTTCCATGTTGTCAGTTATTTGACTGCCAATACGGATTTGCTCTCCGCTTTTCGCACAGTCCGTGATCATTTGCAACCAGAAGGTATTTTTATCTTTGACTGCTGGTACGGACCTGGTGTTTTAACCGACCGTCCCGCAATCCGAGTGCGGGAATGGGAGGATGATGCAAGCACCATTATTCGTATAGCCGATCCAAAACTTTATCCAAATGAGAATATTGTCAATGTAACCTATCGAATTAATATTCACGATAAGGCAAGCGGCAGAATGAACAAATTTTCCGAGGTGCATCGAATGCGATATTTATTTCTTCCAGAACTACAGATGATGCTGGAGACTGCTGGAATGAAAATATGTGCTTATCATGAGTGGGATAATACAAAAAAAGTTAATTTTGATTCGTGGACATTAACTGTATCAGCAGCGGTTACCACATAATATAAAAAATGACCTGAGAACTTTATGCGTGTTGGTGTATTCGTTTCTATAGCTGATAAAACTATTGGCGGTAGCTATACTTTTCAGCATAGCATTGCTTCATCATTAGATAAAATAAAAACAAAACATGATTTTGTTATTTTTAATGCCGCAAAAAGAGACGACAACTTACAGACATCAGTTGCTCAGTATAGTCTCAAGTCATTATATGCCCATAAAAAAAATAATATTTTTGATCGTTCGTTTACAAAAAAAATATTATATTTTTTATATGAAAAAGCAAGACGTAATTTTTATAAAAAATTCTGTTTGGAAAATTACGCTATAACTGTAGCTGATGATTTCAACTTAGATATTGCATGGTATCTTTTGCCAATAGATTACCAGCTATCAATTCCATATATCATAACAGTCTGGGATTTACAACATAGAATGCAACCTTATTTTCCAGAAGTTAGCATTAAAGGATGGACTTGGGAGGATAGAGAAAAATTTTATCGTAGAATGATTCCTAAAGCAGCATTGGTTGTAACAGGAACTAATGTTGGAAAAGAAGAAATTATTCATTTTTATGCTCCAAATCCTGCAAATGTTAGAGTAGTTCCATTTCCTACGCCAGAATATATACATAAAAATTATTCATATTCAGATCAAGATATATTAAAAAAATTTGGATTATTACCAGGTTATTTATTTTATCCTGCTCAATTTTGGCCTCATAAGAATCATATCAATTTATTAAAAGCTATAGCTATTTTAAGAGATCAATATAATTTGGAATTAGAAGTTGTATTTGTTGGTTCAGATGAAGGAAGCGAAGAGTATGTTCGTGCAACAGCGAACGAATTAAAAATAAAAGCACACATACTTGGTTTTGTTCCTGTTGAAGCTATGGCTTCTCTGTATCGTCAAGCAATGGCACTTATCTTTCCAACTTTTTTTGGTCCAGACAATCTTCCTCCTTTGGAAGCATTTGCTTTAGGCTGTCCCGTAGCGGCATCGAGAATTCCAGGAGCGGAAGAGCAGCTTGGGGATGCAGCAATTTTATTTAATCCAGCAGATCCTCAGAAAATTGCTAATGCTGTATTCATTATAAATGAAAATAAGGAATATCGATCAGAGTTAATCAAAAGAGGCTATTTGAAAAATACAATCAATTCAATCGAATATACAGAAAATATATGTAGATTTCTTGATGAATTTGAAAATATACGATATTGCTGGAAATAGAGAAGATGCAAAATACAAAAGAAAAAATTACTGTAATTACTGTTGTGTTAAACGATGCCTCCAATGTAGAAAAAACTTTTTTTAGCGTTGCGAATCAATCTTACTCTGAAATAGAGCATGTCATCATTGATGGAGGATCAGTTGATGAGACAGTTGATATAATTAAAGACTATATAAAAAAGAATCAAGAAAGGAATATCCTGTTTCTTAGTGAAAAAGATGACGGTATATATGACGCTATGAATAAGGGTATATATTTGGCTACAGGAAAATATATTGTATTTATGAACTGCGGGGATATATTTTTTGACGATACAGTGATTGAGAAGTTTGCCAGTGAACAACATCAAGATGACTTTGTGTTTGGCAATACAATATTAAGGAAACAAGATGAGAAAGAAATTATCTGTAAAGCAGAAATAGAAAATATCTTGAAAAAAATGCCTTTTGTTCATCAGTCATGCTTTGTTAGAGCAACGTTACAAAAGCGACTTAAATTTGATACTTCATTTAGAATCTCAGCAGATTATGATTTTCTTTTAAGAGCATATAAAAAAGGATGCACTTTTAAAAAATTAGATCGTTTTATTGCTATACATAAGACGGATGGAATATCAAATTCTTCTGTTTTTCAAGTGTCAATAGAATCTCTGCATGCTCTGTTGAACTATGATTCTATGGCTAATATTCGAGAAACTGCATATTTTGCAGATATTATAATTAAAGAAATTCTTGAAGTAAACAAGCCTCGCTTTTTATCAATTTTGATTCAAAACACAAGAAAATTAAAATCGATTTCTTGGAAAAGGCACCCATTGAAGAAAGCTTTGTCTCTTCTCACTTTATTACGTAGTTTTAAAAATTTTCACGAGACCTTAAGATGAATATTCTTCACATCAACACATTTGATAACAAAGGTGGTGCTGCAAGAGCAGCTTATAGAATACATTCTTCCTTGAAAGAAATAGGTGTTTCATCTGAGATGTTGGTAGCTAAAAAAAAAGGAGTTTATGATGATAAAAGCATAAAGGAATTTCATATACCTTTTTTGAAGAGCAAAAAGTGGCTTGCGAGTAAAATATTATCATTTCATAAAAAACAAAATGTCAGCTACATATCCTATAATTTATTTTATTCAGGGATACATAAAATAATCAATCAGTCAAAGGCGGATATTGTACATCTTCATTGGATTGGCAACGAGATGATAAGTATATCTGAAATACGAAGAATAAAAAAGAAGATTGTTTGGACACTGCATGATATGTGGGCTTTCTCCGGTACTGAACATTATGATGATATAAATTATCCGGGGAGGTACCGCTTTGTATATAGCAAAGAAAATAGAGCAGATGAGTATAATGGAATTATAGATATTGATGCTTGGATATGGCGAAAAAAGAAAAAATACTGGCGTGATGTTTGTTTTAATTTTGTTACGCCAAGTAAATGGCTTGCAAAATGTTTAAGCGAAAGTTCATTGTTTTTTGGACAAGAAGCAGTTGTTATTCCAAACTGTCTCGATATTGATATATTTAAACCGGCAAAAAACAACTATGTTCAAGAAAAAGAAAATTATTACTCAAGAAAAAAATTGATATTATTTGGAGCCGTCCGGGGAAAGGATAATGAATTAAAAGGTTTTCTTCTTTTGAAAAAAGCTCTTGTGAATATTTCATCTAATGCTTCAGTTAAAAATTTAGAATGTATTATTTTTGGTGGAGAAAAAAAAGATGCTTTTGAAGTTATTAACGGAATAAATATAAGAGATGTTGGACAGATAAATGATGACAAAAAGTTAGCAGCTCTCTATAGCTCTGCTGATGTTTTTGTAACACCATCTTTATTGGAGGCTTTTGGGCAGACAGCATCTGAAGCGCATGCATGTGGCACACCTGTAGTAGCTTTTAATAACAGTGGATTGTCAGACATTATTGAACATAAAAAAACAGGCTATTTGGCTGAAGCATTTAGTTCAGAAGATCTGGCCGCAGGTATTGCTTGGGTGCTTGCTGATGAGGAAAGATTGATTGAATTAGGAATACAGGCTAGAAAAAAAGCTGAATTAGCTTACAATTATGAAACTGTTGGTCGGCAGTATAAAGAATTATATAATAAAGTCTTGAGTTCATAAACTACAGCCTCAGCTTTTTTTCAGAACAATTGCTTGGGAAATTATGAAGATATTGTCTGTTATTCCCGCCCGTGGCGGCTCCAAAGGGATACCAAAAAAGAATATCCAGAAACTGTGCGGCAAGCCCTTGCTTGCTTATTCTATTGAAGCGGCATTGCAGACTGAACTGGTCAATCGGGTTGCTGTTTCCACAGACGATCAAAAAATAGCTGATGTTGCATTTGAATATGGCGCAGAAATTATCCGTCGTCCCGCAGAACTGGCAGGCGATGTTGTTTCTTCTGAAGCAGCTTTGCTTCATGTTTTGGAGACATTGCATAAAAATGAAGGGTATTATTCTGATATTTTAGTTTTTCTGCAATGCACCTCGCCTTTGATGTTGTCTGCTGATATTGACGGAACCATCCAAGCCTTGCTGGATCAGCAAGCAGACACTGCCTTTGCTGCGGCACCGTTTCATTATTTTATCTGGTCAAGAAATGCTGACGGCAGCATGATTGGTGTGAATCATGACAAGCAAAAAAGACTGATGCGGCAGCAGCGGCAGAATCAGTTTATCGAAGCAGGGGCTGTTTATGTTATGCGTGTGCCCGGATTCATGGAGTACAGACACAGATTTTTCGGCAAAACAGTGATGTATGAAATGCCTGAAGAACGATGCTTTGAAATAGATGAACCAGTTGATTTGCTGATTGCGGAAAAACTGATTGAACATCAGAGAACTGTGCAAGCATGATCATCGACCGCAGCATCAAAAAATATCTCATTTTTGATGAGGAGCCGATTTATCGGGCCTTTGAGAAGATCAACGCCAATCACCTGCGGATTATTTTTGTCGTTGATCAATATGGTGTCTTGGAAGGTGTTGTTACTGATGGTGATCTGCGCCGCTGGATTCTCAATCAAAGCAAAATAGATATTCAGCAGCCTGTGTCTGCTGCTGCCAACACGGATTTCACCCATTGCCGCGAGAATGAAGCACCGGAGAAGATCGCGGAGCGATTTTCCCGCAAAGTTGAATTTGTTCCTCTTGTTGATGAGCGAATGCGCCTGACTGCGGTTGCCAGTCAGCGTAAAGTTGATTTTGCCATAGGCAATCGGATAATATCTGATGATGCGCCTATTTTTGTCATTGCAGAAATAGGCAACAATCATAACGGCGATCTTGCCTTGGCCAAGGAGCTAGTTGAGCAGGCGGTCTGGGCTGGTGCTGACTGCGTCAAGTTTCAGATGCGGGACATGGACTCCTTGTATCGCAATGCCGGAGATGCTGACGATATTAGTGAAGACCTTGGTTCGCAGTATGTGATGGACCTGCTTTCCCGTTTTCAGCTGAAGCGGGACGAGTTGGCGGCAATGTTTGATTACTGCCGTGAACGCGGCGCGATTCCGCTCTGCACGCCTTGGGATGCGGAGAGTGTTGCGTTTCTTGAACAGTACGGAGTTGCTGCCTATAAAGTTGCGTCCGCTGATCTGACCAACCATGATCTGCTGCGGCAAATTGCTGCCACTGGCAAGCCCATGCTCTGTTCAACTGGCATGTCTTCAGAACAGGAAATCAAAGCAGCGGCCAATCTGCTTCTGCGCAAGGGGGCGCAAGTTATTCTGCTTCATTGCAATTCCGCCTATCCTGCCCCGTTCAAGGACATTAATCTCCGTTACATGCGGCGGCTCCAAGAAATAAGCACCTATCCGGTCGGCTATTCCGGGCATGAGCGCGGTTGTCATATTGCTTTGGCGGCAGTCGCGCTGGGAGCCAAAGTCATTGAAAAGCATTTCACTCTTGACCGTTCGTTAGAGGGCAATGATCACAAGATCAGCCTGCTGCCGGAAGAGTTCCGCAGCATGGTTGAGGGAATCCGAGAAGTTGAAGCGGCCTTGGGCAACGGCGGCGGACGCGCTTTGTCGCAAGGAGAGCTGATCAACCGGGAATGTCTCGCCAAAAGCATTGTCATCAATCAGCCTCTGAAAAAAGGGGAGATGATCACCGCCGCAATGCTGGAGGTCAAAAGTCCGGGCAAGGGCCTGCCGCCGTACAAGAAAGACAAACTGATTGGTCAGCCTGCGCGGCGGGATTTGTCGGCAGGTGATTTTTTCTATGAAGAAGATTTGTCAGATGCCGCTGCCGCACCCCGGCGGTATCATTTTGTTCATCCTTATGGGGTTCCGGTCCGCTATCACGACCTGCATCAGATTGCCGCTGCCTGTCCCTTGGACCTGCTCGAAATTCACTTGAGCTATAAGGATTTGGACCTTGATCCACATCGTTTTTTCACACAGCCGCTGCCGCATCGGCTGGTGGTTCACAGCCCGGAGTTGTTCAGCGGCGATCATATTCTTGATCTTTGCGCCGACGATGCCGCCTACCGGCAGCATTCCATAGCCGAGCTGGGCCGGGTGATCGCAGTGACACGGGAGCTGAAGCCGTATTTTTCTACCAGCGAGCGTCCGCTGATTGTGGTCAATGTCGGCGGCTTCAGTGCTGACCGTTTTATTGCTCCAGAAGAAAAAGAGGCGAAATATGCTTTGCTGCGCGACAGTCTGGCGCAGATTGATCAAACTGGAATTGAACTGATTCCACAGACCATGCCGCCTTTTCCGTGGCATTTTGGCGGCCAGCGCTGTCATAATCTTTTTGTGACAGTGGACGAAATACTGGCATTTTGCCGGGAAAACGGGTATAGAGTATGTCTGGATGTGTCGCATTCCAAGCTGGCCTGCAATCATTGCCGGGAATCCTTTTTTCAATTTATTGAACAGGTTGCGCCAGTGACAGCCCATCTGCATATTGCAGATGCCCGCAGCGTGGATGGCGAGGGGCTGCAAATCGGCGAGGGTGAGATTGATTTCAAGATGCTGATGCGGAACTTGGCAGAGCTGATGCCGGATATTTCTTTTATTCCAGAAGTATGGCAGGGACATAAAAATAATGGGCAGGGATTCTGGACTGCGTTAGAGCGGCTGGAAGGCTCTTTTTTGAAATAACAAGAAAATGGAACAACAGAAATATATTCTTGGCTTAAATTATATCGGCCATGATGCGAGCGCATCCCTGCTGCGCAATGGCGAGGTGCTTGCCTCTGTCATGGAGGAGCGTTTCTCCAGACAGAAGCATGACCGCTCTTTTCCAATGCAGGCAATTCAATACTGTCTCAAACATGCTGGCATCAGTGTGAGCGATCTTGAAGCGGTCTGCTATTACATGGAGCCGGAAGAGCATTTCAATCAGCGGGTGATTCATCATCTGGGTCGATATTATCCGCGATCTGCACCACTTTTTTCTGACATGCTCGCCCGTGCTCTGAAAGTGAACAATGTTGAACGGGAAATTCGGGAGCGGTTGAATTATCTTGGCAAAATTTATTATGCCGATCATCATAAATCGCATATAGCAAGTGCATTTTTTCTGTCTCCGTATCAGGAGGCAGCAGTCATTTCTATTGACGGACTGGGAGAAATCACTTCAACTGCTGTTGCGGATGTCTGTGGAACAGAAATCAAGATTCTGAAACGGATCAATTTTCCTCATTCCTTGGGAATGCTTTACAACGCAGTAACCCATTATCTCGGCTTCAATGCGGTCAGCGACGCTGGAAAAGTCATGGGCTTGACTTCCTATGGTGACCGCAGCGTCTATCTTGACGAGTTTCGCCAAACAGTCTGTCTGCTGGATGACGGTGGCTATGAGCTGGACCTTGATTATTTTGAATTTCCTTTTCAGCGTGACCTGTGGGTCAGCGACAAATTTATCAAACTCTTTGGGCCGAAACGAGAAAAGAACGGACCGCTGGAAAAAAGGCATCAGGATATTGCGGCGGCTCTTCAAGCCTGGCTGGAGGAAGTGTATATTCATCTTGCCCGTTATGCCAAACAGGCCACTGGGCGCGAGCATCTCTGCCTCTCCGGCGGGGTGACGCTCAACAGTGTTGCCAATGGCAAGCTGCTCCAAGAAGAATTGTTCACAGATATTTTTGTGCCCCCACCAACCGGCGATGACGGCACCTCAATCGGCAGCGCGCTGCTGTACAACTATGAGGTGCTGGGCAACAGGCAACGCTGTCCTCTGCAAAACGGTTTTCTTGGCCCTGCCTACTCAGATGAAGAGATTGCAGCTGCCTTGCAACGCTTCAATCTTGCCTATTATAAATCTGCGGATGTCTGCAAGGAAGCAGCGGCCATGCTTGCAGAGGGCAAAATCGTTGGCTGGTTTCAAGGGCGGATGGAAGCGGGGCCAAGGGCACTCGGCAACCGGAGTATTTTAGCCAATCCTGCTCTTGAGCATATTAAGGACACACTGAATGCGCGAGTAAAATTTCGGGAACCTTTCCGGCCTTTTGCACCCAGCATTCTTGCCGAGGATGTCGGTGCATGGTTTGAATACGACCATGAGGCCCCATACATGCTTTTTGTTTTTGACGTGAAAAAGGAGAAACGCAGTCGAGTTCCCGGCATAACCCATGTGGACGGCAGCGGTCGCCTGCAAAGCGTGGACCGCGAACGCAATCCCAAGTATCATCGGCTGATCAGCGAATTCAAAAAGCTGACTGGGATTCCGATGGTCATCAACACCTCGTTTAATATCAAAGGTGAGCCTATTGTCAACACGCCGGCAGATGCAATCCGCTGCTTTCTGGGTAATGGGATGGACTGTTTGGTGCTGGGTGATTTTCTTATTAAGAAGCAATCAGAATGCTGATTGTATTAGATTATGTTAATAATATATTATGGATGATTTCGAAGGAAACAAAAAGAAATTTGAAGCAGACACTCGCCAACTTTTTCATAAACTTCACAGTGCTCAAGCAGATAGTGAATATATTTTTTACCGGCTGACTTCATTGCTTTCAACAGATTATCTAAAGGTCCCAGAAAATTTTTTTCAAGGCAAGATATGTTTAGATGCAGGTTGCGGTTCAAACGCAAATGCTGTCTATGCCATGCTTCAGATGCAAGCAGAAAAAGTCTATGCCTTTGATCTTGATGCCAGTATATATGAAACAGCACCGCAAATGTTGAAGGAATTTCCTGAAAGCCGCTATGACTTGCGTACTGGCAATGTTCTCAACATATCTTTTACTGACAGTACCTTTGACTTTGTCCATTGCGGCGGTGTCCTGCATCATTCTGCTGATGTGCTGCAAGGTCTGCGGGAACTCGGCAGGGTGACTAAGCCTGGAGGCCTTCTCTATATTCACACCTACGGAGCAGGTGGACTTGTTCGTGAAATGACCTCTTTCTTTCGAGAAAAATATAATCATGATGAAGTCTTCAAAGGGCTGATCGACAATTTGACTGCGCAAAAATTGCAGCAGGGTCTCTTTGATATTTTTTTCGCTATGGATCGGTATGGAGACTCGTTTGGAACGAATATTCCTGTCAATATTGTCAAAGAGCTTGTTGATGATGATTTGGTGCTCACTGTCCAAGATCGTATAGCTGCTCCAGCATATCATGAACATACTGAAGAGCAGTTACGGGCCTGTTTGGAAGAAGAAGGGTTCAGTCAAATAGAGCGGCTTGCTCGCTATCCGTATTTGAAAAATATACGACGTTTTCTGAGTCCTCTTTATTATGAATACAGCTCTGAAATAGCTAAATTCTGTTACGGAAGTGGATTAATTCAGCTAAGAGCTGTAAAAAAAGCTGCTTAGAGTGAACAAGTCCTTGTATTCAATCATCACTGTTTGCTTGAATAATGAACAGGGAATTGCAAGAACTTCTCAATCCATTCAAGCGCAAACATATAAAAATTTTGAATGGATTGTCATTGATGGAAATTCTAAAGACAGCTCTGTTGCTGTTGCCAGACAGAATCCCTCGCTTACGCATCTGCTTTCTGAACCTGATGATAGCATTTATCATGCAATGAACAAAGGAATTGCTTTAGCTCAAGGAAAATATTATCTTTTCCTCAATTCAGGAGATTGGTTATATACTGATACTGTTTTGGCAGAGGCTGCAACGCAATTGAAAGGAGATTTGGTTGCAGGCTGGTTGACGGTTATTTATCCTGACCGATTTAATAAAACGCCAAAACTCAGGCGGCTTGACCTTCAAGACGTGAGAAAGAAATTTCTCTATCACAGAACATTGCATCATCAAGCAACTTTCATCAAAAGTAACCTTTTTCAAAGGTATGGAGTATATGACCAAGGGTATAAAATATATGGTGATTGGGATTTCTTTTTAAGAGTAATTAACAAGGGAGCAAGTTTGGAGTTTGTAAAAATTTGCATTGCAAATTATACTTTTGACGGGATCAGTTCTACGCTGTTAGGAACAGAATTAAGCAGAAAAGAAATTAAAAAGATCAGGAAAAAGCATTTCTCTTTCTTCTACCGTTTAAAAAGATCAATTATTGATTCAATAGAAGCTATATTGAACAAAAGAGGTTTTTAATTTTACAGTGCCAAAGATTAGTGTCGTTATACCATGTTATAATCATGGCAAATATATTGATAGAGCTGTTGACTCCATACTTGGTCAAACATTTGCCGATGTAGAAATTATAGTTGTCAATGATGGGTCAACAGATCAGTTTACTGTAAAAAAATTAAATAACTATAAAAAAGCAAAAACCAAAATTCTGCATACAGTCAATCAGGGGCCGTCAGCAGCTCGGAATATTGGGATAAGTCAGGCAAAAGGAGAATATATTCTTGTTTTAGATGCAGATGATCATTATCATTCAACCTTTTTAGAGAAAGGAATTGCTATTTTTGAGCAAGACCATAAAATTGGCATAGTAGCCTGCGGCATTCAAAATTTTGGTCTTGACTCAGGAAAAAAAATGCCGAAGGGAGGGGATGTGCGTGCATTTCTGGCTCCTTCTGGACTCACGGGCAGTGCTTTGCTGCGTAAAGTGTGCTGGGAGCAAGCAGGAGGTTACGATGAAAGCATGAAGACATCAGGTTATGAAGATTGGAATTTTTGGATTGATGTGACAAAAAGAGGCTGGCTGGTTCATATCATTGAAGAATATCTCTTCTATTATAATTGGCAGGATGATTCAAGAAGAACAATGCTGAACAGTCAACGTGCAGCATCGCTCAGTCATGTCGTCAGAAATCATCGGGATGTATTTGGTCAATATGTTGATCTTGTTGTTTTGAATAAAGATAAAGAAGTGATGGCTATGAAAGGACAGCGTGATGCCTTGGCATCTTCTTTGGAATACAGGTTAGGCTGCCGTCTTCTTCAGTCGCTGCGGTTCTTTCAGAAATTTTTTGGCATGGATGCATCTGTACATGATAATGCTTGATTCAAAGCTACAACGAAATCATTTCAAACCAAAAATTCTTTTTCTTCGTTCTTTTTCTCAAGTAACATTTGCCGCATTTATAGCTGGAGGTTTACATTACGCTCAGTTTGATTTCATGCAGTATCCTCCTCTTCCAGAGAACAGGCTGGGTAAGCTGGATAAGCTTTATGCTTCAACCGAAGCGAGGAATCATTTACAACGAAATGTCATTACTGCAAGAAAAGAACTCAAAAAAAAGATAGAACAAGGTTTTTTTGATCTTATCCTCCTGCTTGATTACGATTCCAGCCTGTTTCGTTATACACAAATGAGCTGGTTAAAAAAATTGAGGGACTTAGCGGGGCAAAGTAAATTTTTTTTCAGGAAAAAGTGGTCCGAGATTTTCAAAGAACTTGTTTGCATGCAGGGAGTGCCATTCATGCCTTCCGCACTTTCCTCCAACAGGACAGCACTTGCTGTAATTGATTTAGATGATTGGATATGCCTTCATAGTTCTGGACAAAAATTGCTGCAAGCCTGTTCCTCTTATTACAAACGAGAACTGCCCTATAACCGTTTTTTTCTGTACTATCAGCAGCGTCCTGCACCTTGGCGGCTTTGGCGTGAAAAGCTTGCTCCAATCTGCACAAAAGTTCACAATATCCCTTTGGGAATAGAGGATGAAAAATACTCTGCTCTGAAAAAATTGCGTAAAAATGAACAGGATATTGATATTTTTTACTGTGGACAATCAACCAGCACAATCAGAATAACCGCTTTGAAGAATTTGAAAGAATTTGCTGCAACAACATCTTGGAATATTGTTATCAAAGATGACCTGTCTTTTTCAGAATATTGTGCTGCTGTTGCCAGAAGCAAAATTACTCTTTCTATTTCTGGGGGCGGATGGGATTGTTTTCGGCATTATGAGGCTGTTGCCTTGGGTTCTGTCCCTTTGATGGATGCGCCTACAGTTGATGCCTTCTGGTGGAACCAAGCACCCACAGAACTGTTTTTCACCGGTACATTCAAAGATTTCCAGCTAAAAATAGATAAACTTTTATCCAATGCCTGCTTACGAAGTAAATGTTTCATTCAATTAGAAAATCTTATAGAGTCACGCATGCTGCATTCTAAAATTGTAAAATATATAGTGCATTCATCTTTTAATAAAAAATATGTGGCTTGTTAGTTTTCATGTTTGGTTATTATCGATTTATCCTTGCTGTATTTGTGTTAATGTCACATTTAGACTTTAGTCTTCAAGGATTTAACATCGGGGTTGCGTCAGTTATTTCTTTTTACATGTTGGCTGGTTATGTGGTTTGCAATCTGCTGACGAATGTCTTCGTGATAGACAAAACAGTATATGTTCGATTCTACTGCGAACGAATTCTCAGAATATATCCTCAGTATCTTTTTATTGTTTTGCTAACAATAATATTTGTAATCATTTCAGGAAATATTCTTTATCAAAAAGACATTTATATTCTTTTAAAGAACATTTTAATAGTACCAGTTAATTATTACATGTTTAATGACGTGTCATTTTTTCCGGAAAACAGGTATAGTATTGTGCCAATATCTTGGTCGCTTGGTTTAGAACTGCAAGCGTATATTTTGCTGCCATTTATAGTTTTCTACAAAAAAATAAGGGTAGTGAGCACTGTTCTCTCTTTTTTTATATTTATATTGGCATGTTTTGGCTGGCTGAATACAAATTATTACGGTTACAAGCTTTTGCCAGGTGTTTTATTTATATTTAATACAGGAGTAATTTTGGCCATCAAAACTTACTCTCCAGATAAGCTCTCTGTATTTGATAAATACTTTCCACCAATTCTTTATGGATCAGCAATATTGCTCGCAATAACTTTAGGTATTTTCAACAGAGTTCATATCCCGCACTCAATTCAAGTGATTATTGGAATTCTTATTTCGATACCAATTATCAGTTATCTTGATTCTTTTGATAAAAAAATTATTTTCAATCGATTTATGGGCAATCTTTCCTATGGCATATTCTTATCGCATTATCTTTCGATATGGATAGTTAAATTCACATTTGAGATTGACCCACATAGCACTCCTTATTTATTTGCATTTCTTGTTTTTATTCTGTCATTCTTTATCGCTGCTGCTGGATCGGCTGGGGTGGAAAGAGTATTTATAAACTGGCGGTACAGTTTGGCAAAAAAATAAAAAGTGTATTTTTAACCCCGTGATCAATTACGATGGAACCATGAAGACCAAACCACTGCTGATCATACCTGTGGAAACCAAGGTACGGGAGTTTGATGCTAAACTTTTACTTGCTGTTGTTGCCCTTCAGCGCGGTTTTGATGTGGTGCTTGGCGCATTATGGGAGCTGAAATTTTTCACCGAGTTGCTTGACCGGGGAATTTTTTTAGACAAGAGCATTGCCAAGACCAAGGTGAAATGGTTCAGCCGCTGTCGGCAGCAGGGCCATCGCGTTGCCGCCTTGGATGAGGAAGGTTTGGTCTATTTTGACGCTAAGACCTATCGTCAGCTTCGCATTTATTCTCCTTCCTTGGAAGCAGCAGATTTATTTTTTGCCTGGGGTAAAAATCAGGCCGAAGTAATGTCTCCAGTAATTGACACATTGATGAAACGAATACGGCTTGTCGGCAATTCAAGATTTGATCTGCTTCGACCGGAGTTGCGCAAAATTTACAACAAAAATGTTGACGGACTGCGTAAAAAATATGGCAGATTCATCTTGTTCAACACGAATTTTTCCTTTGCCAACAGTGCCAATAATGACGCATCGTTATTACGGGCTTTTTCTCAGTGTCCTATTGAGACAGAACAGCCCGGCTTTTTTGCAGGCTGGACAGAAGCCCAGCACAAGGTCCTGCAATCTTTTCAGGAAGTTCTGCCCTTAGTGCGGGAACGCTTTCCAGAACACACGATCATCATTCGTCCGCACCCTTCGGAAGATTTGCAGTTCTGGCACGATGCTGCGCTTTCCCTGAAGCAGACCGTCGTGATCCGAGAAGGCAATGTTGTGCCGTGGCTGCTGGCTGCTGATGTGCTGGTGCATTGGAACTGCACCACTGCCATTGAAGCTCTTCTGCTCGGCAAACCTGCGATTGCTTATCGCAAAGAGCAGCCTGATTTTTATGAGCAGCCTCTGCCCAACGCATGCAGTTTTCATGCCGCCAGTTCTGATGAATTGCTGGACATGCTCGACCAAGCCATTGCAGGCCGCCTCACCGCCTCTCCTGAACAACTTGCCGAGCAGGGCAAAATTCTGGCGCATCATATCTCCTCCTTGCAGGGCAGTCTGGCAGCGGAAAAAATGGTTGAGGAACTGCTTCAGCTCAGTCAGACCTTTCCTCGCCAACGAAACATCTCTCAGCGGACTGTTCAGGTGATGAAACGTCTATGGCGGGCAGTGCTGGACCAGCTCGACCGCAGCAGACAGATTCGGGATTCTTATGTTGCGGGAAAATTTCCTGATACCACAGCAGATGAGGTGCAGAAGCGGGTGCAAGTTTTGTCGGAATGTTTGGGTTATTCTATGGATATTACGGTTCGGGAAAAATGCCGTAACTGTTTTTCTCTGTCTGCGACATAGCCTTCATTCATGCCTGAGCCGCAAATTGTTTTTCTTACCTATCTGAATCGGTCAGGTTCCACCTATCTTGCCGACAAATTGAGCCGCTACAAAGCGATAAAAATGGGCATTGAGGCCCGTTTTGTTGACGGGTGGATCAGGCCAGGCTTTTTTGTCCGCACTTCGGACGAGTTGCGCTTGTATCTTGACAGGCTGTATCAGGATGCAAAATTTCAGGCATGGCAAATCGACCGGGATGTATTGGCCAAGCATCTGGCCGCGCTCACTCTGCCGCTCCGCTTCAGTGATGTGCTGCTGACCGCTTTCTCGCTGTACCAAGGCAGTGCTCCAGAAAAACACATTTTGGTGCATAAATGCGGTGAATATTACCGTTGTGTGGAAACCATCCGGCAAGAACTGCCAAGGGCAAAATTCATTTTTATCAACCGCGACCCCCGTGCGGTCTTCAGTTCGCAGAGACGCAGTTTTGACAGTCAAACTGGGCAGCCGATGCAGGAAAATGTGCTTCATTTTCTCTTTGGGTATCTTGACACCCTGCGGCGGCTTGAGCAGTTGCGGAACGATCCTGATTTTCTGACGGTCCAGTACGAGGAACTGCTTGCAGATGAAGAAAAAGTGATGGCTGAGATAGAACACTTTCTTGGATTGTCCAGCCCAGCAAAACAGACAGACATATCCGGCGGCAGTTATTTTTCTTCAATCCCCAGAGAACAGCAGCATCTTCACGCCCATCTGCAGGATGGTCGGCCTTGCGCGGACAGGATCACCGGCTGGCAGCGGGAGCTGCCGGTTTCACATATTCTGCTCCTCCAGACTGTGCTTAAACGCTATTTGCTTGATAGAGATTTTCCCTTGCACAGACCTGCAAAAACAGGGCTGTCTGCATTCTCGCATTTTGTTTTTCTTCTTTGTTCGTATTGGTACGAATCCAGCAAGCGGAAGTTTTTTCATATCGAGCATAAATATTGAGAAATTGTGAGCAAGTTCAGAGAAAAATATTACGCGCTGACTGCTGTATTTCGTCCTCTGCCAAACTTTATCATCATTGGAGCGCAAAAAGCAGGAACAACATCGTTGTTTCATTACATTTGTCAGCATCCGCAAGTTTTTGCCAACAACAGCAAGGAAATTCATTTCTTTGACCGGCATCACCAATTGGGCGCAAATTGGTACAGTTCTCATTTTCCTCTTGCAGGCCGATTGCAGCCAGGCCGCCGCAGCCGCATGGGCGAAGCAACACCCTATTATCTCTGTCATCCCCATGCGCCGGGCCGAATTGCCGCATTGCTGCCAAAGGTGAAACTGATTGCCGTTCTGCGGCATCCTGTTGAACGAGCCATTTCCCATTATTTTCACGAAAAGAAAAAAGGGCGGGAGCATCTTCCCATCTTGGAGGCAATGCAGCGGGAGGAGGAACGCTGCGCCGGAGAATGGCAAAGAATGCTTGAGGACGCATCATATTTCAGTCAAACTCATCAGTCATTTTCTTATAAACAGCGGGGAATCTATATCGAACAGTTGCAGCGATACTGGAAGTTTTTTTCAAAAGAGCAGATTTTTATTGTGGAAAGCAGCCGGTTATTTTCCAAGCCGCAGGCTGTGCTTAAACAAGTATTTAATTTTTTAGAAATTGATTCCAGCATAGTTATTCAAGATGTTGCCGTGAAAAACGCCAATCCGACCAAGAAGGCAGCGGAGCCTGAAGTTTATGCGTATCTGAAGCAATTTTTTGCGCCGCATAATGAGATGCTGCAAAACGCTCTTGGCCAAGATTTCGGCTGGTAAAATATGCGGATTTGCATGCTGACATACTATTATTGGCCTGTTCCGGCTGGAGGTGCGGAGAACCAATGCCGACGACTTGCCAAGGCCTTAGCAGCGCGTGAGCATCAATGTTTGATTTTGACCTGCCGCTACAGCAGCGCAGCGGCCCAGAAGGAGGAGGAAAACGGGGTTGCGATTGTCAGAATATTTTCTTTGGAACTATTTCTTCAGTTTCTCCAATCGTTGAGAGATAAAAAAAAAGCGTCGCAGGGAAAAGAACAAAGCAACGGCAGCTCGACAGCGGCAGATGATCAAACTGTATTGCGACAAAAAATATCAAAAAAAATAAATTTTTGTATCAGATTCTGCAATATTACCGCATTCTCTTTTACCGCGTTGTTTTTTCTCTTCAGGAAGCATCGTTCTTTTGATATCCTGCATGTCCACACCGCCGACTGGATTGCCGGATTAGCCGCTTTTGCCGGAAAGATATTCAAGCTGCCTGTGATCTGCAAAGGAGCAGACATGCCAGTTTTTCCGCCCCTTCAAGCCGTGCCGCTGGCTGCCTGCTGTGATAGGTGGCGAAGGATGCCGCATTTCATCGCCCTCACGCCAGCCATGAAAGATGATCTTGTACAGAACCATGTTCCTGAAAACAAGATCACGATCATTCCCAACGGAGTGTCCATTCCCGCCCAGACAGCTCCTGTTGAAAAAAACAGTCATTTTTTATATATTGGCAATTTCAGCCAGACCGCAGCCCATAAAGCCTTTGATGTGCTGCTGGAGGCGTGGACAGCGTTTCATCATCATCGGCCAGCTCCACGGCTGCTGCTTTTAGGTGGTGGTGATGCGGAGCCGTGGCAGGCATTGGCGCGGCAGCTCGGCTGTGCCGACTCGGTGGATTTTTTGGGCTATCAAACCTCGTTGACACCTTTTTTCACGCAGAGCTGCTGCCTCCTTCTGCCTTCCCGCAAAGAGGGAATTGCGAATGCCCTGCTCGAAGCGCAGAGCTGGGGCATTCCGGCCATTGTCTCTGATATTCCTGGCAATCGGGCTGTAGTTGCGCATCAAAAAAACGGCCTGATTGTTCCTGTCGGCGACAGCAAAGCACTTGCGGAAGCCATGCTGCATCTGCATGACTCGCCAGAGCTGCGCAAGGAATACAGTGCAGCAGCCCGGAAACGGATGGAGGACGTTTTCGCCTTGGACAAGGTGGCTGACCAGACTGTCGTGCTGTATCAGCAGCTTGCAGGATAATTTTCAATTTTGATCGGTGATTCATGAAAAATTTATGGAATGAAACAGAAGCTGCAGACTGCGCAGATGATCTTACGCTGCGGGTTTATTCCTCCCGGCTGCTGGGCGGCGATCCTTCGTTGGTTCTGCATGGCGGCGGCAACACTTCAGTCAAAATTGTTGAAAAAAATCTGCTCGGCGAAGAAGAGGAGATTCTTTACATCAAGGGCAGCGGCTGGGATTTGGCGACCATTGAGGCCGCAGGTTTTGCTCCGGTCCGGCTCCGGCCTCTGCTCTGTCTGGCAAAGCTGAAGCAGCTCACTGATCCGCAGATGGTCAATGGTCTGAAAACGCAGCTTGTCCGCGCTGATGCGCCCGCGCCTTCTGTGGAAACCATTCTTCATGCCATCCTGCCCTTCCGCTATGTCGATCACACCCATGCCGACGCAGTGGTGACCATCTGCAACACTCCGAATGGCCGCCAGCGCATTGAGGAATTGTACGGCGGGCTGGCCGTGATTGTCCCTTATGTCATGCCCGGATTTGATCTGGCCCGCGAGGCGGCGCGAATATTCTCTGAGCAGGCCGGATCAAACACCATTGGCATGATCTTGATCAATCACGGCCTTTTTTCCTTTGGCGACACGGCGCAGGAATCATACAAGCGCATGATTCATCTCGTGGAAATGGCGGAGAGCTGGCTGCGGGAACAGCAGGCATGGCATTTGGATGAGCCTGCGGCGCAGATGCCGCGCTTCAGCAGCCGCTGCGAGATTGCCGCCCTGCGGCAGGCGGTCTCTGCCAAGGCGGGCAGGCCGATGCTGCTCAATGTCACCGGCAGCCAGCAGGGACTGGCTTTTGCCCGCCGGGCTGATATCCGCCAGCTTGCCTGCGGCCCGGCCACGCCGGATCATGTCCTCCGAACCAAGGCCCTGCCGCTGCTTGGTCGGGATATTGACCAGTATGAGCAGGACTATCGCCGCTATTTTGCAACCCATGAGCCGGAAGCTCTGGAGCGCAAAACCATGCTTGACCCGGCTCCACGGGTGATTCTTGACCCGGACTTAGGTCTGTGCTGCGCAGGTGCTTCAGCAGCGGAAGCAGGCATTGCCGCTGACATTTACGAGCATACAATGGAGTGCATCCTGCGGGCCGAGCGGCTGGGCGGCTGGCAGCCCCTGCCATTCAGCGATCTCTTTGCTGTGGAATACTGGGATTTGGAGCAGGCCAAACTGAAAAAAGGCGGCAAAGCCCCTGTCTTCGGCGGCGAAGTTGCCCTGATCACCGGCGCAGCTTCCGGTATCGGCAAAGCCTGTGTGGATTCCTTTCTTCAGCGGGGCGCGGCTGTTGTGGGACTGGATATTGATGCCAAGATTGCTGCGGTCTCGACTTCGCCCGCCTATCTTGGCCTGCGCTGCGACATTACTGATGAAGCGCAAGTTGCAGCAGCCTTGGATCAGGCGGTTTTGCGCTTCGGCGGCCTTGACATATTGGTGCTGAACGCGGGCATCTTTCCGGCCAGCAAGGCAATTTCAGAGCTGTCCACCGAGGTGTGGCGGCAGGTGATGGCTGTTAATATTGATGCCAACCTGACCCTGCTGCGCGAAACCCATTCCCTGCTCAAGGCTGCGCCAAACAAAGGCCGGGCCGTGGTGATCGGCTCGAAAAACGTGCCTGCGCCTGGCCCCGGCGCGGCAGCCTATTCCGCCGCCAAGGCCGCTCTGACCCAGCTTATGCGGGTTGCTGCCTTGGAATGGGGCAAGGAGGGCATCCGCATCAACGCGCTTCATCCAAACGCGGTTTTTGACACTGGTATTTGGACGGAAGAGGTCTTGCAGACACGGGCGGCGCATTACGGCCTGACCGTGGAGGAATATAAAACCAACAATCTGCTTGGCTTGGAGGTGCGCAGCCGCCATGTGGCTGAACTGGCAGCGGAACTCTGCGGCCCGCTCTTTGCCTGCACCACTGCCGCCCAAGTGCCGGTGGATGGCGGCAATGACCGGGTGATCTGAGTCGTTGGGGCGATCTGCGCTGTTTTTAAAGAATCCGCTTGCTTTTTTCACAGCTCTTCTTTAGACTGAGAGCATCCTTTTATAAGGATGGCGGACAGGAGGTTCCAAACGGCTTCTTTTTCTATGCAACTGCCGGATGTTTTTGTTGAAAATATTTTTTTGCCGGAGTGCAAATTTTTGTATTGCCATTCCGCATGATGGATGCTATAGTGAAGAGGACTTGAAGGAGAGACGGTTTGCTTGACTCTTTCTCCGCTGTTTTTGCGGCAGTGCAATTGTTTGTTGACAATAGCTGCGGAGACAGCTTTAATCGTTCCAAGGCAGCTTGCATGAAGACTTTTGTTGCAACAAAAAAACAAATGAAAGGAGGCAGGTGATGAAGAAGGACAAGGTGGCTCTCGGAGCAGCGGCTTTTGTGATACTGATCGGCGGTGTCGCTCAAGCGGGCAGCCTCGATTTTGGCGGCGGCCCGGATCAGGGAGATTATGCCTATGAATCCGTTGGTCAGCAGGCTCAGATCGGTCAGGATCAGATGCTGTCCGGCCAGGTTCCCGGTGTTCCGGTCAACGCCCGTCCGGGCGAGTGCTACTCCCGTTGTATTGCCCCGGCCAGGTACAAAACCGTGACTGAGAAAGTCTTGGTGCGTCCGGCCACTGAGAAGATTGTGACCATTCCAGGCAAATACAGATGGGTGGAGAAACGGGTTGTCGCAAAAGAGGCATCCGAGAGAATTGAGACCATTCCGCCGCGTTTTGAGGATCGCACCGTGCGGGTGATGGTCAAGCCGCCCTCTGAGCGGCTGCGGGTCATCCCGGCTCGGTATGATACCAGGCAGGAGCAGGTGGTGATCAAACCTGCCTCCACCAGAAGCGTGACCACTCCTCCGGTTTTCAAGACCGTGAAGCAGCGGATTCTGGTCCAGGCCGCCTCCACCAAGTGGATCAGAACAGCAGTTCCTTGTACGGTTGATGATGTGAAGCTGGGCCTGACCGACTGCGAGACACTCTGCTTGATCGAGACCCCGGCCATGTACAAGACTGTGATCAAAAAAGTGCTGGTCAATCCGGCATCCCAGAGAACCGTCACTATTCCGGCTGAATTCGAGACCATCACTAAAACTGTTGTGGTTGAGCCAGCCAAAGTTGTGAAGGAGAACATCCCAGCTCAGTACAAAACCATCACCAAGACCGTTATGGTTGAGCCGGCCAAAACCAGAAGAATGCCGATCCCGCCTGAGTTCAAGACCATCCGGGTTAAGCAGGTGGTGCAGGAGCCTGGCGAGCGGCGCGTTCCGGTCCCGGCCAAGTACGAGACCGTCCGCAAGCGGGTTAAAGTCAGCGACAGCAAGATCGTTTGGCGGGCCGTTGTCTGCCAGGATCAGATTCAGGACACCAAAGTCATTCAGGTGCAAAGAGCACTGGCGCAGGAAGGCTTTGATCCTGGTCCGGTTGACGGCAACTACAGCGAGCAAACCCAGCAGGCTCTGCGGGCTTATCAGCGGAGCAAAGGTCTGCCCGAAGGCGGCGGCATGACCATTGAGACGCTTGAGTCCATGGGCATCTATGAGTAAATCAGCAGGGTTTCATCCACCTGTTTGAGTCTGGCAGCCGGAACATTTCGTGTTCCGGCTGTTTTTTTATTCAGTCCTGCCACCCGCATGCTCCTTCCTGTTTCACTTCGCATTTTCCTGTTTCTCCGCCTGTCTTGACTCATGCCCATGCCAGCTCAGTTTGCTGCCATGCGCCAGCCTGTCTGATCTTTGCTTCCGTTTTGCCAGCTGTCCGTTTATAATTACGCCTGTTTGCAGGTATGGCTGAAGCAGGATAAAATGACGCTGTCATCTGTCTCTCCCGTAGGGGCGGCCCGTGTTTCCCGGTTATTCCGGCGCGCTGCACGGGCAGGCACAGGGGCCTGCCCCTACGGCGGGCGGCAGAAAAGAAAAAGGATGACCGGAGTTCAATATGAAAAGAAATGCTGTTGTCCGGCTGGCTGTGCTGGTGCTGCTTGGAGCTGTGGCAGTGACGGCGGCTGTCAGCGGAACCCTCAAGGCCGGACAGGGGAAAATAGTTTTTCTGCCCTTCAGAGTCAGCACTGAAGAACCGCAGGAGCATCTTCGGGCCGGGCTGACCAGCATTTTAGCCAGCCGCCTCAGTGAGCGCAGCGGGCTGGAGGCTGTCTATGGGGCGGATAAAACCGGCAAGCTGGAAGCCATGCTCCAGAACGGCCAGCCGCAGGAGGCAAAAAAAATCCTCCACAATTTGCAGGGCAGTCAGCTTGTCCTTGGCAGCTTGGAGCAGCAGGGCCGCAGCTACACCCTTTTTGTTCAGGTGTTGGGCGGCAGCCGGACAGCACCTGCCTCTTTCACCCGCATTGTCAGTTCGTTGGACAAAGTCATTCCGGTTCTAGATGATCTGGCGGCTGAGATTGCCGCCGCAGTCTTCCACGCCAAGCCAGCAGTGGCCGCACCTCCTGCGGCAGAGCAGGAGGATATGGACGGCTTTCAGACCGCGCACCCGGACAAAATCTGGCGGGATGAGCTACAGCAGGCCGCAGCTTCTGTCGTCCCAGCTTCTGCGGAAGAAACCGGGCTGTTTCGGGTCTTGTCCTCTCGGAGCAGCAGCGAGCTGTCCTCCTCGTTCCGGGCTATGGACGCAGGCGATGCGGACGGTGACGGCAGCGCAGAGTTTGTCTTATTGGAACAGGGGCGGCTGCTCCTGCTCCGGGCTGGCAATAATGATCACTTCCGAATTCTTGCCCAATATCCGCTGCCCGGCCATCTTGGTCTGCATGCAGTGCAGTTAGCTGATTTGGATGGCAATGGCCGACAGGAAATCTACATCTCGGCCAGCAGCGGCGGCAGCCCCTCCTCGTTGGTGCTGGAATGGAACGGGGCGCAGTTCCATTCTCTGAACTGGCAGGTGCCGTATTATCTCCGTCCGGGAAAGGATGCGGTAGGCAGGCCGGTGCTGCTCGGTCAGGCAGGCGGCAGCATCTATCGGCTTGTCCGCAGTCAGGACGGCAGACTGAACCGGGCCGAGGAACTTGCTGTGCCCGCAGGCTTTGGCCTCTATGATTTCATCCGCACCGATTTAAATCAGGACGGCAGACTGGAATTTGTCGGCCTGACCGAAGAAAATAAGATGCTGGTCTTGGATGAGAACGGCAGGCCGTTGTGGCAGAGCGAGGACATCTACGGAGCCAGCCGCAATGCTCTCGGCACCTTGGCCAGCAGGCGGCAGGCTGATCTTGACCGGCCTTATGATGAACGCCAGCGCACCTATCTGCATACCCGCATCATTGCCCAAGACCTGACTGGCGACGGCAAGCCGGAGATTGTCATCAGCCGCAACCAAGTGACCAATGTCAGATTCTTCAAGCAGCTTCGTTATTTTGATGGCTCGTCCATTGTCGCTCTGAGCTGGGACGGCAGCCGGATGAACCGGCTCTGGGAAACCGCGCAAAATCCCGGCTACATTGTTGACTGCCAAGTGCGCAGCAATCCAGCCCAGCCGGGCCGCTTCCGTCTCTTCTGGGTGGAAAGTGACGACACCGGCAATCCTATGTATTTCTGGGCCAGAGAAAAGTCTGTGCTGAAAATGGAGGACTTGGCCCCGGCTGCCGCATCAGCGGGCAAACGATGAGCTTGGACAAGCTGCTTGAGTTTGGCTGCAATCCTGAGGTGCTGGCTGGAATTGCCTGCGCGTTCATGGCCATGCTGTGGCTTTTTATCGGCAGAAACCGGCAGCGCGGCCCAGCAGCCGCAGACCGTCTGGACGCAGTGCAGGTGATTTTTCTTCTCAGCCTGCTGGCCTTGCTTGCGCTGGCGGTGCTGATGTGGCATGACCGCGCCATTTCCATGCCGCTGCTCGGCAGCCTGCTGGGAAGCATCATCACTGGTCTGCCGCTCTTGCGGTCTGCGGGGAAAGAAAATGATCTCAGTACGCAGGGCAATCAATGCCCGTCTGTCCGCAGTGGTGGCAAGGTGAAAATCAACTATGGCGGCAGGCCGTCCGACGGGAAAAAAGCAGGCACCGGGTGGCGGACGCTCACTCAGGGAGAGCAAAGCCCGGCGGTTGAGGCGAAGAAGGATGTGGAGATCAGGTACAAGAAATAAGGCAGTTGACTGTTTCATGCCTTGGTTGAATGGCGGCGGAAATCGCTCTCTTTCTTTGCAGCGATAAAGGAGAAAAGAAAATGCCCACTGTGCTTCTGCTGTCCGGCTGGCGGCTCTTTTTTTATGCAGGCGAAGGCAATGAGCCAATTCATATTCACTGCCGGAAGGGTGACATGGAGTGCAAATACTGGCTGCACCCTGAAGAGTTTGAAATTTCAGAGGCCTACATGTACAATATGAGCAAGGTGGCCAAGCGGGAGATCAGGAAAATCATCTTTGACCACTTTGAGTATATTGAAAACTCTTGGAAGGATTTTAAGGAGAAGAGACAGGCATGAAGAAACTTCATGAAATAGGACTGATTGAGTTTTCAGATAAATTGCTTAAAATTGAGATTGATGGCAAATTGGACGTGTTCCGTTTGGAGGATTTTTCACCTTTGCTGGCAAACGCCTCAGAACTGGAGCGGATGACCTATGAAGTGTCTCCGTTCGGCTACGGCATTCATTGGCCACTTTTAGATGAGGACATCTCCATTGATAGCCTGCTGGGCATTGTTCATCATCCTGAGCGGCAGCCTGCTGAAGCAGGAGGATAGACGGAATGCTGCGGTGAATGCTCTGAAAGGAAAAAAACGAACGACATGCAGATGACAACGGGCGATCAATCGCCGGTCATTAAGGCGGGCGGCAATGTTTCGGTAAGCTACGGCTTGGATGAGGAGCGTGTCAAAGCCATGCTGGAGCAGCAGCAAGAGGAGCTGTTCAGGAAGCTGCGGGAGTCCGGCTTTGCGGCGGATGACGGCGAACGCCGCCTGCTGGAGCAGCAGTTGCAGGCGGTTTCGGCGAAACTGGCTGACATCGAGCGGAGTTACAACGAAGAACTGGCCCGGCGCAAGGCGGCAGACAAAGTGCTTGCCCAATTGCGCGGCCAGCTTCCTGAAGCCCAGATTGAGCAGGCGCAGGCCAGTCTGCGGCAGGGCGACACAGCGGCGGCCCGGCAGGTTTTCCATGCAGTGGCTGACAAAGCAGGCGCGGCGGTCGCGCTGGCCGCTTTCCAGCTTGGACAGATGGCTGAAGGGGATTTGGAATATACCGAGGCCATGCGGCAGTATAAAAAGGCGGCTGCGCTGGAGGAGGACAATCCTGAGTATCTGCTTGCCGCTGGGAAAATGGCCCGCAAATTGGCGCAGTACAGGCAGGCGCAGGAATGGCTGGAGCATCTGCTGGAGATCAGGGAGGCGGAAGGGGAGAGCGCGGAGCTTGGCAGCGTTCTGCATGAGCTGGCGTTGCTGCACAGGAATCAGGGAAAATATGAGGATGCTGAACCGCTGCATCTGCAGGCGGTTACGGTCAAAGAGAAATTTCTTGGCAAAGAGCATCCTGATGTGGCCGAGGCGTTGAATGATTTGGCTGTGTTGTACCGTCGTGAAGGGAAATATAAGGAAGCGGAGCCGCTGTATTTACGTGCGCTGGCGGTGAAGGAGAAGGTGTTCGGTGAGGATCATCCGAGCGTGGCGCAGACGTTGAATGATCTGGCGTTGTTTTATAGAAATCAAGACTGTTTTGCTGATGTTGAGTCTCTGTATCGTCGTGCTTTTGAAATTAGAGAGAAATACCTTGGAAAAGATCATTTTGATGTTGCAGAAAGTTTAAATAACCTTGCTGTGTTATATAAAGATCATGAAAAATATTTTGAGGCCGAATCGCTGCATCTGCGCTCAATTGCTATCAAAGAAAGAGTTTTAGGGAAAGATCATCCTTCTATAGCAAACAGTTTATGCAATCTTGCTTTTTTATACAGACAGCAAGATAGATACACAGAAGCGGAGCCGTTGTATTTACGCTCTCTTGCTATCAGAGAACAGTCCTTTGGTAAAGAGCATCCTGATGTAGCTATAAGTTTGAATAACATTGCAGGTCTTTACCGCAAGCAAGGTAGATACGCAGAGGCTAAACCTTTGCTCCAGCGCGCTCTTGAAATTCGTGAAAACAAACTCGGCAAATATCATCCTGACGTGTCAAAGATTTTGCGCACAATGGCTAAACTCTACCGCGACCAAGGCAGATACGCGGAAGCGGAGCCGTTGTTTCAACGCGCCCTATCCATTATGAAGGAAAAATGTCCTGCCGGGCATTCACGCATTGCCGCCTGCCAGAAGGAATATGACGAAATGAAGGAGAAGATGGCGGAGCGGGAGCAAGCCGCAATATGGCACGAGGAAGACAATGTTTAATCTGCAATTGCATATCAGGCCAAAAAACGAACAGCAATCATTTAAACTTTTGACGGACATATCTAAATGAACGGTGCTGAACTTTTAGTGCGCTGCTTGGAAAACGAGGGCGTTGAATATATCTTCGGCATTCCGGGTGAGGAGAACCTTGCCTTTCTTGAAGCTTTGCGCAGCTCCTCAATCAAATTGATTTTGACCCGGCACGAGCAGGCCGCTGGTTTCATGGCCGCGACCTATGGCCGCCTGACCGGCAGGCCCGGTGTCTGCCTTGCCACCTTGGGACCGGGAGCGACCAATTTTGTCACCAGCACGGCCTACGCCTTTCTCGGCGGCATGCCCTGCCTCTTCATCACCGGCCAGAAGCCGATCAAAACCTCCAAGCAGGGCCGCTTCCAGATCATCAATGTGGTTTCGATGATGGCTCCAATCACCAAAATGACCCGGCAGATTGTCAGCGCGGACTCCATTGCCGCCCTGACCCGCGAAGCCTTCCGCACTGCTGTGCAGGAAAAGGCCGGGCCAGTGCATCTGGAACTGCCCGAAGACATTGCCGCTGATCCGGTCTCAGAATCTGCCAAGCCTTTTCCGGTCTCAGACATTCCCGCGCCCTTGGCCTCAGAAAAAACACTGGGCCAAGTGGCGGCAATTATCAGCCAAGCCAAGAATCCGCTCCTGCTCATTGCTGCTGCCGCCAATCGGCATCAAACCGGCCCAGCCTTGGAACAGTTCATTGAGCGGACCGGCATTCACTTCTTTTCCACCCAGATGGGCAAGGGCACGGCGGATGAATTCCATCCCCGCTGCCTCGGCACTGCTGCCCTGTCTGATCACGACTACCTGCACTGCGCCATTGCCAAGGCGGACGTGATCATCAATGTCGGTCATGATGTGGTCGAAAAACCGCCTTTTTTCATGCGCCGGGACGGCGTGGTGGTCATCCACATCAATTACTTCAGCGCAGTCTTTGACGAGGTCTATTTCCCACAGCATGAGGTGATCGGCGACATTGCCGACTCGGTCGAGCGGCTGGCCGAGTTGATTGAACCTGATTCATTAGCCGGAAACGGCTATTTCAACCTGCTGAAAAAAGAGATAGATAAAAACGTCTATCAGCGGAACCTGCCTTTGGCCTTCCCCTACACCCCGCAGCAGCTCACCAAGGTCCTGCGCGAGCTGCTCGGCAAGGACACCATCCTGTCCTTGGACAACGGGATGTACAAAATCTGGTTTGCCCGCAACTACCGCTCCACTGATTCCCGTTCCGTGCTCTTGGACAATGCGCTGGCAACGATGGGTGCGGGTCTGCCGGTTGCCATTGCCGCTAAAATGCTTTTCCCGGAACGCAAGGTGGTGGCGGTCTGCGGCGACGGCGGCTTCATGATGAACTCGCAGGAGCTGGAAACTGCCATTCGTCTGAAACTCGATTTGACCATCCTCCTGCTCCGCGATGACGGTTTGGGCATGATCAAGTGGAAGCAGGCAGGCATGGGCCTGCCGGATTTCGGTTTGGATTTCAGCAACCCGGATTTTGTCAAATATGCGGAAAGCTATGGGGCGCAGGGCTGGCGGGTCTCAGCAAAACACCAGCTTGCGGAAATCCTGCCGCACTGCTTGGCCAGCAAAGGAGTCCACCTGATTGAGCTGCCAGTTGATTATGCGGAAAACGAGTCGGTGCTGATTGAGGAGCTGCGCCGCAAAACCTGCCTGATTGGTTGATGCCTGTTTTCCGCCTGCCCAAGGAGATTGTCTTTCCAGCCCCGGACTTGGCCGAGCCGGACGGACTGCTGGCAGTGGGCGGTGACCTTTCGCCAGCCCGGCTTTTGGCGGCCTATCAGCAGGGCATTTTTCCGTGGTATTCTGGCAAGGAACCAATTCTCTGGTGGTCACCCGCGCCGCGCTTGGTTCTGCGGCCAGAGGAATTTCATCTGCCCAAACGGCTGGCCCGCACCATCCGCCAGCAGGTTTTTCAGGTCTGTGCGGACACGGCCTTTGCCGAGGTGATCACAGCCTGCGCTGTGGTGCGGGCGGAAACCGGCACGTGGATCACCCAAGAAATGGAGCAAGCTTATATCCGCCTGCACGAGCTTGGTTTTGCTCATTCGATTGAATGCCGCTTTGAGGGCCAATTAGTCGGCGGCCTCTACGGTCTCTGCTTGGACAAGATGTTTTTCGGCGAATCCATGTTCAGCCGCAAAACCGATGCCTCCAAGGTTGCTTTGGCCGCCTTGGTCAGCCATGCCCGGCAAATAGGCATTCAAGCAATTGACTGCCAGATGACTACTGCGCATCTGCTCCGTTTTGGCAGCCGGGAGCTGAACCGGCAGGACTTTTCCGAGCTGCTCGACCGTCTCATCCGGCGCATTGAGCCGCAGGAATACTGGCGGCTGGCAGGCTGAAAGCAATTTTTTTTGCAAAAAAGCCATTGTACCGACCGCCATTTTCTGATAATTTCTTTAGGTTGGTTTCGTCTGATGGAGGTTGACTTTTCGCCGTCGGAACCGCAATCAGCCAACAACTATAGATAACAGCTTGAACAATGTCCCTCTCATCCGCCGCTGTCCGAAATCTGCTGCTTCTGGGCCTGGCTGCGCCGCTGCTGCTGAACGGCTGCCTGCCTTCAGGCCGCACTGAACGGCAGCTTCATCCTGACAGCAGGCAGGATTCCAGACAACCTGAGGTTGAGCTGCCTGCCCCGCCGCCTGCGCCCCAGAAACCAGCCATCAGCCGGAAAGAGCAGGCTGCTTATGAAAAACAGGTGCTGGAGCCTGCCTTGGCCACCATCAATGGCCGCGTCACCTCCTATGAGCAGAAGCTCCAAGACTGGCAGAAGCTGGGCAGCAGTCAGGAGACGCTGCGGCTCTCTCCTGCTGAAATTGAGCAGCTCATTGTCTGCCGCAACACGGTTGCTGGTCTGCTCGAAGACTACAAAGGCCTTCAGGAGCAGTTGCTGCAAACAAAGTCGATTGAGGCTTCCCGCGAGCTGCTCTTCACCTCCTTGCAGGAATTCAAAGGCAATGACCTTGTCTATTTGGAAGGGGACTGTCCCAAGCTGTTTGAGGACTTCAATTCTCCTGCCAGACAAAGAGCGGCAGCAGAAGCTGCTCCGCCTGAACAAACCGCAGTTGAGCCGCTTCCGGCAGCGCAGGATGACAGCAGTTCTGAGGCTGTGCAGAAGGAAGACCTTGGCGGGCAGTACAAGCATGATCTGGCCCTGCTGCGGGCAGGACAGCGGCAGAAAGCCCGCCGTCTTTTCACAGAACTTCTTGCCAAGGCGCGGCAGCAGGAAAATCAGAAGCTGGCAGTCAAGGTGCTGGCAATGCTTGCTGATCTCGACTTTGCCTCCCGCGATTATGCTGCGGCCCGCTTGAAATATGAGGAGCTGCGCCGGACAGACAGTTCTTCAGACCGGTACGGCAGACAGCTTGCCGCCTTGGCCGCTTCGGTCACCAAGCGGGATGAGCTGGATGCCTATGCTGATCTGCTGCTCAACTGCCTGACCTACAATCCTGATGAAGACGGCTTCACGGTTGTCCAGCAGGCAGCCGAGTTCATGCGCCTGTTCCCGGATTCGCTTCTGATGGAGGATGCGGACCGCCTGTCGCAGCAGATCAGCAAAGAGGCTGAACAATGGTTTGCGGACCTGCTGCAAAAAACAGAGCAGTGGCGGGCGGCTGGAAAAGAGCAGGCAGCAGCGGGGCGGCTGGAGCAGGTGCCCTTGGATATTCTGCCTTTGGACAAGCAGGAGCTGCTCCGGCAGAAAAAAGAGGAGCTGCTCGCTGCAATTAAGCCCGCAACAGCCGAGGATGCCTCTTTTGCCCCGGATCATGCAATGCAGGAGGCGGTGCCCGCGCCGCTGCCTGACCCGGATGATGCCTTGCAGGACTTGTGGGACAAGGGTATGCTGGTGCTGCAGCAGGGCAAGTATGATGAGGCGGTCAGTCTGTTTTCCAAACTGTCTGGAACCTCCTTTGCAGTCAAAGCTGAAGCCAAAATTGAAGAGGCGGAACGTCTTGCTGCTGAGGAGCTGCGCAAAAAGGCGGCAGAACTCTTCCAGGAGGCTGACAGCGCGACAGAGCCTGCGGTCAAACAGGCCCTGCTGCGCTCCTCAAAAAAGCTGCTGGAGGATATTCTGCGGAAATATCCCCATTCAGGCATGGAGGACAAGGTGCGGCGGAATCTCAACAGCGTGGATAAGGAGCTGGCGCAGACCGGCAAAGGATAGTCAGCCAAGACGTGAACAAAAACAGGTTAAATTAACAGGAGCTGGAGGAGAATGAAAATCACCAAAAATTTTATCATTGCAGCAGTTGTGGTTCTGGCTCTGATCGCGGGAACTTGGGGCCAGAATCAGGCGAATCACCGCAAGGAACTTGCCAAGGAGAACACCGCGCTTCAGGCCGAGCTGAAAAAGGCGGATGATGATGTCAAACAAGCTGCTGAACTGCGGGCTGAACTGGAGCGGCAGAAAGACGAGCTGCAGCAGATGCGGAGCCGTTTCAACAAGGCCCAGCAGAAGCTGGATGAGCTGGACAAGGAAAAACAGGCTCTTGCAGAGAAAGCAGCCGCTCAGGACAAGGCTGTCAAAGCCCTTGAGGCGGAAAAGGAAAATCTGCTCAAAGCGGCTGAGGCCATGAAGCATTCCTCAGCAGCGGCCACAGCCCAGCAGCTTGCGGCGGCGCAGAAAAAAATGGATGCGTTGCAAAAAATGTGCGCTCAGGAAAAATCAGGGCTGAGGCAGCAGATGAGCGAGCAGGAAGCTGCCTTGAAAGCGCAGATGGCCAAGGAGCAGGCGGCAATAAAAAACCAGATGGCGCAAAAAGAGGCAGCCTTGCAGAAGCAGATGGCCCAGCAGGAAGCGGCCTTGCAGAAGCAGATTGCCGAGCAGAAGGCGACGCTGAAGGAGCAGGAGCAGAAGCTGACTTCCGCAGCTCAGATCATCCAAAACGAGCAGAAACAGCTCAAGAGCTGCCAGGGAGAGCTGGGTGAGGTGCGGCCTGCCTTGGAAAAAACGCAGCGCGAGCTGAAAGACTTGGAGGCTGCCAGCCAGCAGCTGGAAGAGGAGCGCGACAAAATCCTTGCTGATGCGGACACCCTGCGGGCGCAGGTCATTGGCTTGGAAAAAATGGTTGAGGAGCGGAACACGGCTCTTGATCAGACCGGCAAGGAGCTGGAACGCTGCAATATCAACAACAATGTCCTGATTTCGCAGATTTCGCAGCTGGGCGGCGTGCAGCAAGGCGGTTTTGAGCTGCAAAGGAAGACAAAGCAGGACATGCCGCTGCCGGAGCAGAGAAAAGTGCCGGTTCAGAAGCAGTAATTGCGGTGCGGCTGGGGTTCTTTGAGGCTCAGGACAATGCTGTCTTGAGCCTTGTCTTTTGCTCGTCTGTAATGCTCTCAAGCCGTTGGAGGCGTTGCGCAGCCCATGCCTGACTGGCTTCATTCCCTGTATGCAGCCACCTTTGCCAATGTCCATTGCTGGGCTTTTCTGGCAGCCATGCCGTTCATAGTCGCCGGATTTGCCGGCATCGTCTTTCCAGCCCTGCCCGGCACCATTCTGATTGCGGGCGGTTTTCTCGTCTATGGCCTGATCACCGGCTTTGACAGCCTGTCAGTGTGGTTCTTTGTCGGCCAAGGCGTGCTGATTGCTCTTGGCTATGCCGTGGATTTTCTCGCCACAGCGTGGGGCGTGCGAAAGTTTGGCGGCTCCAAGGCCGCAGCCTGGGGCGCGGCAATAGGTTCACTGTTAGTCTTTGTCATTGGCCCGATTGGCATTCTGCTCGGCCCGCTGCTCGGCGCAATTGTCGGCGAGCTGCTCATGGGCGAGCAGGTCAAGCAGGCTTTGCATTCCGGCATAGGCTCGTTTCTCGGCTTTATCGGCGGCGTAGTGGCCAAGATGCTGCTTGCCGGAATCATGGTCGCGTGGTTTATCTTCGAGATATACTGATTTCAGAAAAAATGCTTGAACTCAATTTCACCAAAGGAACAGACGGCCTGCTGCCTGCCATTGCCCAGGATGCAGTCAGCGGAGAAGTGCTGATGCTGGCTTATATCAATGAGGAATCGTGGCGGAAAACCTTGGCGACCGGCAAGGCGCATTACTGGAGCCGCTCGCGCAGCAAGCTCTGGCTCAAGGGCGAATCCTCCGGCCATATACAGCTTGTAAAAGAAATTCTGGTGGACTGCGATTTGGATACGGTAGTATTCAAGGTGGAGCAGCTTGGCGGCGCAGCCTGCCATACTGGTCATCGGAGCTGCTTTTACCGCAAGGTGCAGGGCGAGGAACTGGAAGTCCAAGGCAAGCCGGTTTTTGATCCGGCCAAGGTTTATGGCTGATCGGCAAAAAGAACTATGAGGCCGGATCATCTGAATTTGATTTTACTCTTCCTGCTGCTGCTCGTTGCCGTTTGTGCGGTTTGGAAGTTCCATCCCTCATACAGCGAACTGCGTTCCAAGTGGAAACGGCAGATTGGATTAGGTGCGGCAGGCTTCTTCTTGTGGATTTTTCTTTTTTTGCCTTCAGTCATAACCTATTGCGGCAACAAGCAGCCAATAGTTCATGCGACAGTAGGAGTATTTGCTGCGGCCAGTGTTTTCTTTGGTGTAAGATATGGCATCCGTCGTATTCTATCAGTTATTGCAGTGACGATTTTGGCGGGAATATCGCTAAGTCATTACTTTTCTTTGGTGGAAAGTGGTGACTTCATCGGCACAACTGATATGAGCAGTTTTGACAACCACAACGAAGAAGAGAAATACTGCTCGGCTGAAGAGCTTTGGCATACGCCAATCACGCGATTGTATCGGCTGCATTGCAAAAGATTGGTGACGAACGAAAAATGATGGCTCTCCGATAATTTCCGGGGTTGTAATTCCAGTGCTTTTGGTGGTGTGAAGGACTTACCGGAATGCACGAGCTGACCTTTGTCAATGAGAGCAATTTTATCGCTCACCTTGAAACGATGGTAAAAAATTAAGAAGTAGTTTACCTCATGCAAAAAACTCTCATCATCGCTGAAAAGCCCAGCGTTGCCGCTGACATCGTCAAGGCTCTGCCTGGCAAATTTGATCGGCAGAAGACCCATTTTGAAGGCGACAACTACATTGTTTCCTACGCCATTGGCCATTTGGTTTCCATCGGCTTTCCTGAAGAAATCGACCCAGCTCTGCAAAAATGGGCCTTGGACAACCTGCCTATTCTGCCGGAGATATTCCCCCTGACCGTCCTGCCAGACAGCAAGACCCAGTACAACGCCCTGAGCAAGCTGCTCAAGCGCAAGGACGTGGAGATGGTGATCAACGCCTGCGACGCGGGCCGCGAAGGCGAACTGATCTTCAAATACATCTTCAGGCAGGTTTTTTCCAAGCCGCCCAAGGGTAAAATCATCCGCCGCCTCTGGCTCCAGTCCATGACCTTGGATGCGATCAAGGACGGCCTGCGCCATCTGCGCGAAGATCAGGAAATGGTGCCGCTCGAACATGCCGCCCTGTGCCGCTCCGAGGCGGACTGGCTGATCGGCATCAACGCCACCCGCGCCCTGACCTGCTACAACTCACGCCACGGCGGCTTCCGCAAAACCCCCTGCGGCAGGGTGCAGACCCCGACACTGTCGCTCTTAGTCAAGCGCGAGGAGGAGCGGCGGGCCTTTGTGCCCAAGGATTACTGGGAGCTGCATGCCCAGTTTGCCTGCGGCCCGGTCAGCTATCAGGGCGTGTGGATTGATCCCTCGTTCAAGAAAGATCAGGATGACCCGGAGGGCAATAAAAAGCGAATCTGGAAGGAGGAGCAGGCTGCCGAGATTGCTGCAAAATGCGCAGGAAAAACTGCCAAGGTTGAGGAGGAAAGCAAAAAGGTCAGCCAAGCTCCGACCAAGCTCTATGACCTGACCACCTTGCAGCGCGAGGCCAACTCCCGCTTTGGTTTTTCGGCGAAAAACACCCTCAGCTTGGCCCAGAGCCTGTATGAGCACCACAAGCTGATCACCTATCCTCGCACGGAAAGCTCCTGCCTGCCGGAAGATTATCTGCCGCAGGTGAAAGAGGTGCTGGCCCGGCAGCAGAACTGGCAGCATGGCCGTTTTGCCGCCCAAGCCTTGGAGCAAGGCTGGCCGGATGAAAATGCCAAGAACAAGCGGCTCTTCAATAATAAGAAGATCAGCGACCACTTTGCCCTGATTCCCACGGTCAATCTGCCCGACAATCTGAACGAGGCCGAGCTGAAGGTCTATCAGATGATTGTGCAGCGGTTTATTGCGATGTTCTTTCCAGCGGCAATCTTTGATCAAACCCGCCGTTTGTCCGTGGTTGCGGGCGAGACCTTTCTCACGGAAGGCAAGATTTTGGTTGAGCCGGGCTGGAAGGCGGTCTATGGGGCAACGACCGGAACTGGTGATGCCAAGACGTTGGAGGCGCTGCCTGCGAAAACAGCGGTTGTCTGCGCTGAGATTGAGCAGAAAAAGCTGGAGACCAAGCCGTCGCCCCGCTACTCTGAGGCGACCCTGCTTTCCGCAATGGAGCACTCTGGCAAGTTGGTTGAGGACGAGGAGCTGGCTGAGGCGATGAAGGAACGCGGTCTTGGCACGCCAGCCACCCGGGCCGCGATTATTGAAAAACTGCTTTCGGAAAAGTATGTGGTCCGCGAGCAGAAAGAGCTGGTGCCGACCGGCAAGGCCTTTGAGCTGATTGCTCTCTTGGCGGCGCAGAAGATCGAGGTGCTGGCCTCGCCGGAACTGACCGGTGAATGGGAGTTTAAACTTTCTCAGATTCTCAAGGGCAAGATAACCCGCGAGCAGTTCATGCGGGAGATTCGTCAGCAGACTGCCACTATTGTTGAAAAAGTCAAGGCAGGCGGCCCGCCCCGCCAAGAGGCTTCCTTCTCACCCGTGGATGGGCAGCGCTTTTTTGAGACCACCACGGCCTATGAATCCGAAGACCGCAGCTTGATGATTCGCAAGATTCTGGGCGGGCGGATTATGGCAGAGGAGGAGATTGTCCGCCTGATCAAGGGCGAGACGGTCGGGCCATACACGGACTTCCGCTCCAAGAAGGGCAAGCCGTTCACTGCCTCAGTGCTGATCAAAGACTCCAAGATCTCGTTTCAGTTTGCTGATTCAACCGACGGTCTGGACTTGGAGGCGATCAAGGAGCAGGAGCCGCTCGGCATCTCGCCGGTTGATCAGACTAAGGTTTATGAAGCGCCAATGGCGTATATGTCCGAATCCGCCTTGGCAGGCGACCAGAAAAAAGGGCTGCGCATTGGCAAGATCATCTTGGAGCGGCCCATCAGCCGGGAGCATGTTTGTCAGCTACTCAGAGACGGCAAGACCGAGCTGATCACTGGCTTTATTTCCAAGCGCAAGCGGCCTTTTGATGCCTACCTGCTCTTGGACGGCAAGGGCAAGGTGAGCTTTGAATTTCCGCCGCGCAAAGGCAGAAGCAAGGGCAATGACAACGAATGACCTGCCGCATCAGTCGTAAATGATGCAGTTGTGCTGTTCGAGCAGCTTTTCCGTTTCCCGGTCCAGTTCTGCGGCCAGTTCGTGAATCCGGTGCTCTCTGCCGCAATGCTCGCAGCAGAGGCGGACCTGCTTGCACCGTCTGACTATCTTCAATTTGTTATGGCCGCATTGTCTGCACTGCATATTGCGCCTCCTCAAGCAAGCAGTTGGCTGCGGGTGAAGACCGCATGAAGCGGGCAGCCGACTGCGGCCAAGGCTTCAGCCCCGCCTTCTTCGCGGTCAACCACGGTTGCGGCCAAAGCCACCTTGAAGCCCGCCTGCTCCACCCGCTCAATCACTTTGATCAACGTGCCGCCGGTGGTGACCACATCCTCCAGCAGGACCACCGCGCAGCCGGGCTGAAGGTTGTTCTGGCCCTCCAGACAGTTGCCTGTGCCGTGCCCCTTGGCCTCCTTGCGGACAATGAAAGCCGGAATCGGGCTGCCTGCCAGATGGCTGACAATCGAGACTGCTGTCACCAAGGGGTCTGCGCCAAGCGTCATGCCGCCCACGCCGCCGACCGGCTGCGATGCCTGCCGGATCAGCTCAAAGAGCAGCCTGCCGCAAAGATAGCCGCCTTCGGCATCCAAGGTGGTCTGCTTGCCGTCAATATAGAAATCAGAGGTTTTGCCGGAACTGAGGGTGAAGGTGCCGGTGCGGCAGGATTTTGCCAGCAGCAGTTCCTTGAGCCGCTGCCGTTCGTCAGCCATGCCGCCATTGACGACAATCCGCTGCTTGGGTGGCAGGAGCTGCAGCTCGGCAGCGCGGGCCACGTTCTGGAAAATATCCGGCAGCAGGGCGGCAGCCTCGGAAACCGGCACCCAGCGCCGTTCCCGGTCAGTCTCCCACACAGCCGTTTCACCGCAGACTGTGGCTAAATAAAAGGTGTAGCGGATAATTCTGCCGTTTTCCGCCGCCGCCTCTGATTCGGCCAGTTTTGCGCCAAGATTGACGCAGTAGCCTGACTCTTCCACGCATTCCCGCGCCGCCGCCTCTTTGACAGATTCCTCCGGCTCCACGCCGCCGACCGGAAAGACCCAACCGCCTTTGTTTTTGCGGGAACTGACCAAGAGCACCAGCGGCTCCTTGCCTTGCTCGTACTGACAGACCACCGCCCCGGCCTTTTCTTTCACAGATTGCATGGCTGCTCCTTGTCCTGCGCGGACTTGCTTGTCCGGCGAATTATTTTGTTCATAGCCGCCCCGCTCAATGCAATGATGCCGCTTTGAGCAGGCAAAGTGAATTCCTGTCCTGTCTTGTCGGCAAGGGCAGGGCGCATGGCATCAGGGATGGACAACGGAAACGTGCTGGAGAGTTTTGCCTGAAGCATGATTGCACCTTTTCTCCATCGTGCGTTGTTGAAGTCCGCCGCAGGGCTGGCAAACGGCTGGAATGAAGGAAGCTGCGGCAGGATGAGGCGAGAAGATCAGATCGGACAGCGGAAATCCACTATGGTGCCGGAGGTCGGAATCGAACCGACATGGGCGCAAGGCCCGCTGGATTTTGAGTCCAGTGCGTCTACCAGTTTCACCACTCCGGCACAAGGACACCATTCAGCTTAATCTACCCATAATCCCCTCTGCTGTCAAGCGGATTGAAGGCACTTTCAACCCTCTTTTCGCCTACGCTGTCCTCACATCCAGCACATCGACCAGCCTGCCGCTGTAGCTGTTGCGGATCAACTCCCAGAGGGCGGCGTAATCATTGACCGTAATGTTCAGGCTGCTGACAGGCGAACCTGTAAAACCGGGCAGGGTGAAATCGCCGTTCTGCGTCACCAGCACTTCTGCGCCTGCCGCCCCGCCTTCCTGCATATCGAGCAATGAGAAGAGCAGCCGCTCTTCAGCCACATCTTGCAGCACCTGAATGCGCAGCTTCGTGTCTGCGCTGACCGTGCCGCCGGTCACGCTCACATTGGGACTGGCCGCGCTGCCGGTGAGAACGCCGACTTCGGGCGGATTAGGATGGCCGAAATTCGTCAGGACCAAGGGTGTGCGCAGCCGCCTGCGGTAGGTGCCGGTGCGCAGGGTGCCGTGCTCGGTGTAGCGCATGGAGACCGACAGCGTGTATTCGTTGTTCCACGGGTCGTCTTGGGCCGGAACAGTCGGAATCAGGATGATGCTGGTGTTGGAAATCGGCCCGAACTGGCTCTGCACCACCCTGCCGCTGCGGGTGCCGCTGATCACGCATTCGCCGTTGCCCTGCTGCGGCTCAAAGCCGAGATTATCGCCGCTTATCTCAATGACATCAGCACTGACAAGCACATCGTTGAGCTGCAAGGTGGTGTCTTCGATTTGCTTGATCATGGGCAGCTTTTCGGTCATGTCTTCCCGTTCCAACTGGCCCTGCTGCTGAATCCCTTTCTCAAAGTTCGCGGTCGCCCGAATCTGCACATGCAGGCAGTCCTCAATCGGCGGCGGCTGGTCGTCTGGACTGTCCAAGCGGCCTGTGAGGGAAATGCTGAAGATCAGGCCATCGTCCAAGGTGATGTGCTTGCCCTCAATCAAAGCCTTCTGAATTGTCTGGAGAAACGCGCTGATTGAGGACTTGGCCAAATCCTGGGTCAGGGCCGGGTTGACCTCGGCCATGCCTGCGGCGACATCGTCCGTGCCGAGGTGGTCGCTGGGAATGAAGCGCATTCTGTAGGACTGGGGCACGGTCAGGGCATTGACTTCAGGTTTCCAATGAATTGCAGGCATGGCGGTTCTCCGAGGCTGAGAAGGTGAGGAGTGAAAAGAACGGTGATTCCCGAAAACTACCTTAAAAAGCTGCGGCTCTGCTGTCAAGCATTTTTTTTGCCCTGCCGGACGGCTCTTGCCCTGAAGAAGGCAGGCGGCTGATCTGGTAAAAAGTACTGCCGTTCTTTTTCCAAAACAACGAGCGGTGTTTTTCAAAACTACGGGCGGTGTTTTTTAAAACTACGCTCGGTGTTTTCTAAAACTACGCTCGGTGTTTGCTCTGAACTACGGGCGGTGTTTTTCAAAACTACGCTCGTTACATTTTTCCGGGTACGGGCGATGACCAGGACAGGCACAGGGGCCTGTCCCTACCGTCCGTCGCGCACCAACCGGACCGCACTGTTGCTGCTGCGGTCGTCGATGAAGGAAACGCCGTTGCCGAAACTGACGCTAACCGCGCCGTCCAAGTGCGAGTTAAACACATACGGCGAACCGGACCAAACAACGGATGCCTTAGTATTCGGAAAAGCCTGTTGATTGATCGTCGGTTCTTCCGACCCATCGTTACACCAACCGCTCTCTTTGTTCACCCCCTTGCTGCAATACACCAAGGTTTTCAGTTCATCAATGGTCGGCATCCGCCAGTCAGTATGGTCTGCGTATTCAACATTCTTGAAATGCTTCACCGCCTCATTCCATGTGTAATACTTCAGCTCGCCCTTTTCGCAGTTCACGCCGGACAAACCTTCTGAGCAGCGTTTCCATATCAAACCGGTTTTCGTGTCAGTGACTGTGCCATCGCCATGATAAATATATTGCCCGATTGCTCTGTCTTGCTGTGGCATTTTCTCAGCATTAGGCAGGGGCTGTAGCTTTGGAACTGTCTGCCGGGACACTGATCCGCCGCGCACCAACCGGACCGCGTTGCCGTCGCTGCGATTGCCGCGAGCGTCGAGACCGGAATAGCCGTGGCCGAAATTGACGAGCCACGCATAGGCCGTGCTGTTCGCATCCGGCGACCCGGACCAGTACCACTCCCAAGTATTCGGAAAAGCCTGCTGGTTGATGGTTGGACGTTCCGACTCATCGTTGCATTCGCCGTCATCTTTGTCTTTCACTCCCTTGCTGCAATGCACCAAGGTTTTCAGTTCATCAATGGTGGGCAGCCGCCAATCAGCATAGCCTGCGTATTCAACATTCTTGAAACGCTGCACCGCATCGTCCCATTTATAACTTACCACCTTACCATCTTCGCAGTTATCACCGGATAAACCATCTGAGCATCGTTTCCACATCAATCCGGTTTTGGTGTCGGTGACTGTACCATCGCCATGATCAATATATTGCCCGATTGTTGTGACTTTTGGTTCTTCGCTGCTGTCAGCAGGCATCGATTCCTGCTCCGGCTGGACAATGACAGCAGGAGGTTTTGATGAGGCGGAATTCTTTCCACCGCTATGATGTGCGCCGAACATATACAGTCCCACGCCTGCTGCCGAACAAAACAAACCGGCAAAAATGAAAAGCAGCAGTTTCGATCTTGGAGGCTGGGGAGGAACCTGCATCTCCTGTTTGCGTTTTTCCTTCGCATCTCTGCCATTCTTGGTAAGGATAATCATCCTGCCCCTCCTATCATTGATGTCTCCCAGTTCATCGGCACCTGCGCGCCTTCAGCCTGGACTTTCTCATGGACGTATTCGTACAGCTCATTCACCGAGATAAGGTCGTCCTCATCTCTGTCCGCTTCGCCGCTGCGGATGCCCTCCAGCAGATGCTTGGTGAACAGGCCGTTCGAGTCCCCTTCCTTCTCCACCGCTGTCTGAAACGCAGTCGAGGCGGTCATGATGAAGGTGCCCTGCCCGCCGGACATGAGCTGAAGCTGGTCATCCACCCCGCCTTTGACAAACTCCGCCCCTGCCGCGCCGCTGTAGCAGCAGTCAAGAATGAGAATCCTCTTCCGTGTGTCGGAAAGATCAAAATACGTTTTGATGACTGCCGCAGGAATAGAGGTGGCCTCAAGAGACGAAAAGACCGTGTTGCTGGCAGCAAGACAGAGATGCCCCAAGCGGTTCAGCTTGCCGTGCCCGGAGTAATAGACCAGCACCAAGTCATCTTGGGCTGCGGCAGAGAGAATGCTGTTCAGCTTGGGCAGGATTTCGTAGCTGGGCCTGTTCTTGAAGACAACAACCTCGGCGAACAGCCCAAAGTCCGGCGAGACCAGCAGCTCGTGGAGCGCGTCAACGTCGTTCTCCGGGCAGCGCAGTTCATTCAAGCCCGGCTCTTCCGGGAACTTGCTGGCAGCTATGAGGATGGCGTAGCGTTTTCCGGCCATTTCGTTACGGTAGGGGCGTAGGGGCGAAAGATTTTTCGCCCTTTGTTGAGCGCGTCAACGTCGTTCTCCGGGCAGCGCAGCTCGGTCAAGCCCGGCTCTTCCGGGAACTTGCTGGCAGCTATGAGGATGGCGTAGCGTTTTCCGGCCATTTCGTTACGGTAGGGGCGTAGGGGCGAAAGATTTTTCGCCCCTACCGTTCAATGCAAAGCTGCTGCACCTTCTGAAGCGTTTGCTCAATCTGAGCCGCACTGAAATGCTCGGCCTTGATCTTCAGCTTGTTGCCGTCCGCCCTCTCAATCTCAAAGCGCAAAGTCGGCTTGCGCTCAACGTAGGATTTCAACACTTGCAGCAAGGCTACCACTGTGCCGGAACCCAGCGCAGCAAGCAGTATATCGCCAATGACACCGCCTCTGCTGCCAAGTCCGCCCGCTGTTTCAACCTGCCTTGCCGTCAGATCAGTTTCCTGACTGATGTCAAGCCGCAGCCTGCCTGTCAGCTCGGCAATGTCCTCAGCAGACAGGCTGCTGTCGTAAAGGGAAAGTGTCGCGTCCATGAGAACCGCCTCCTTGAAAAAAGTCCTATTGCTTGGCGCAGAGCTGCAAAATACCATCATGCCTGCGGAGATAACAAGGAGTTTTTTCCTGAGAACGCTGCCCTGCCGATCTTCTGCCGCAATCCGCCTCCTCAGCCTTCCTGTGTACAACAGGCGGAAGAACGTGCTATACTCTATTATGCTTGCAGTGCATCCGCCCATCTCTTGCTGATCAAAAGAACAACCGCTGGAGTTTCACCATGCTGACAGCAACACAGTTGTACCAGAACCGATTCACCCTTTTTCAACCTTTCCTGCACAGCATCCGCAACCGCTTCTTCCGGGGCCAGCATATTTCCCTGCGCACGGCAGCAGTGCTCGGCTTTGGCGCAGTGCTGTTCATTGCCCTCTATTTTGTCAGCTTGCGGGTGATCGGCTATTTCCACAGCCAGAGCGAGCTGGGCATCATCCTCAGCCTGAAGATCTTTCAGATGGCCTGGATGATCATGTTCGCCATGCTGATTTTCTCGTGCATGGTCTCGGCAGTCTCTTCGCTCTACCTGTCCTCGGACAACGAAATCCTCTGCACCGCCCCAGTCCGGGAGGAGCAGCTGTTCCAGATGCGCTTCATCACCTCCTTCCTCTACACCTCGTGGATGATGCTCATCTTTTCCCTGCCGATCTTCGGGGCCTACGGCACAATCTTCAAGAGCGGCTGGGCGTATCATGCGCTCATGGCCTTGTCCGTTCTCAGCACGGCCCTGACTGCCAGCGGCATCGGTTTGGGCGCGACCATTCTTTTAGTCCGGCTCTTTCCAGCCAAGCAGACCAAAGATATTACCGTCTATCTCTCCCTGCTCTTCGGCATTCTGCTGTATTTAGTCATCCGCCTGCTCAAGCCGGAAGACTTGGCAGACCCGGAAAAGTTCCCGGATTTTGTTGATTATCTCTCCAGCTTGCAGGCGCCCGGCTCGGCCCTGCTGCCGCCGTCCTGGGCCAATCAGCTGCTTGGCGGCTACTTGCAGGATCAGAGCATTGACTGGCTGACTGTCGGCCTGCTGCTGCTCACCCCACTGATTATGTATTGGGCCGGAGAATGGCTGATGGCCCGGTTCTTTTATGACGGCTTCAGCAAGGCGCAAGAATCCTTTGGCGGCCATCTGACCTTTGGCGGCAGCGCATATCATCCCTCGCCCCTGCGCCGCATCTTCCACAAAGAAGCCACTCTCTTTCTCCGCGATTCAGTCGAATGGTCGCAGCTCTTTCTCATTGGCGCGATAATAGTAATTCATATCTACAACTTAAAGTTGCTGCCCATTGAACGAGCACCTATACCGACTGAATTCATGACCAATTTAATCGCCTTTGGCAACCTCGGTGTAGCAGGATTTATTGCCACCTCCTTGGCCGCCCGCTTTGTCTATCCCTGCATCGGCGCAGAAGGCCCGGCCTTTGCCGCTGTCCGCTCTTCACCTCTGCCGCTGCCCAAGTATTTGTTGTGCAAATATCTGTTCTACTGCATTCCTTTTACCGGCATCACCTTGTTCCTGATCATCGCTTCCAATGCCATGCTGCGAATCAGCGGGCCAATGTGGTGGGTTTCCATCGGAGTCAGTTTGGTAATCACGTGGAGCGCGGTGGGACTGGCCCTCGGCTTCGGGGCGATGTATGCGGACTTCAAGATTGAAAGCAGGACAGCGGTGCAAGGCAGTTTCGGCATGATGCTCTTCATGTTTGTCTGCCTATCAATGGAGCTGGCTATGCTGATCATCGGCTTCTGGGGCAATTTCCGCCTGCTCCGCTTCTGGCTGCGCGGCCATGCCCTTGATCCGCTCGGCCTGCTGCTTTCAGTCGGAGCCTTGGCCCTGATCGTCCTGATCGGTGCGGCAGCTTCGTTCTTCTGTCTGCAAAAGGGATTGAAAACGCTGGAGGAGTAAGCCAGAAAAAGCAAGCCCGGAGCAATTGCTCCGGGCGGCCTTCATTCCACAGTCACGCTTTTGGCTAAATTGCGCGGCTGATCCACATCGCAGCCCCGGCGGCAGGCGATTTCGTAAGCCAAGAGCTGGGCCGGGATGGTGTAGAGGAGCGGATTCATCTCCTCATGCACCTTGGGCAGATAGAGCACATCCTCGGTCAGGGCAGACAGATGCGCGTCTCCCTCCGTGCCGATCAGCAGCAGCCTGCCTTGGCGGGCCTTGATCTCCTCAACATTGGAAATGCTCTTCTGATAGACCGCATCCTGCGGCACAATGGCCAGCACCGGCATGTCCTTGTCAATCAGGGCAATCGGGCCGTGCTTCAGCTCGCCAGCAGCATAGCCTTCGGCGTGGATGTAGGAAATTTCTTTCAGCTTGAGCGCGCCTTCCAAAGCAATGGGGAAATTCAAGCCGCGCCCAATGAAAAGGAAATCACGCGCATCATAGTACTGTTCTGTCAGCTCCTGAATCTGCTGTTGCACAGCGGGCAGAACCGCGTTGATCACCGGCGCAATGCCTACCAACGCTGCCCCCAGCTCTTGCAGCTTGTCCGCGTCAATGCTCTGCCGCACCTTGGCCAGATGCAGGGTCAGCAGGAAAAGAGCAGCCAGCTGGCTGGTGAAGGCCTTGGTCGAGGCCACGCCGATCTCCGGCCCGGCATGAGTGTAGATCACGCCGTCCGCCTCCCGCGTCATGGTTGAGCCAACCACGTTGCATATAGTGAGCACCTTGGAGCCGAGCGAGGCCGCCCGCCGGATGCCGGCCAGCGTGTCAGCAGTCTCGCCGGACTGTGAAATGGAGACAGTCAGCACCCGCTCGTGGAGCAGCAGCTTGCGGTAGCGGAACTCTGAGGCAATATCCACATCCACCGGAATGCCTGCCCATTTTTCCAGCCAGTATTTGGCCACCAAGGCCGCATGCCACGAGGTGCCGCAGGCTACCAAAGCAATCCGCTCAATATTGCGCAGCTCGTCGTCGTTCAGGCCGATTTCCGGCAGATCAATCCTGCCGCTGTCCGGGATGAGCCGCCCGCTGATGGTGTTCAGGATGGCCTGCGGCTGCTCGTAAATCTCCTTGAGCATGAAATGACGATAGCCGCCTTTCTCGGCCATTGCCGCGTTCCAGTCAATCGTTCTGACTTCCTTGTCAATGTTCGTGCCGCTCTCAATGCCGATGATTGAGTATGCGCCTTTGTCGAGCACAGCCAGCTCATGGTCATCAAGAAAGATCACCTTGCGGGTGTAGGGCAGCAGGGCCGGGATGTCGGAAGCAATATGGCAGGCATCCTCGCTGATGCCCATGACCAACGGGCTTTGGTTGCGGGCGGCCACGATCCGGCCCGGCTCCTTGGCCCAGAGCACGCCAAGGGCGTAGGAGCCGTCCACCCGCGCCAAAGCCTGGCGCACTGCGGCGACCAAATCGTTTTCCAGATATTTCTCAATCAGATGGGCCAGCACCTCAGTGTCAGTCTGCGAGGAAAAAACATGACCCTCAGCCAGCAGCTCCTGCCGCAGGCTGCCGTAGTTCTCGATGATGCCGTTATGGACCACCACCAGCTCGCCGGTGCAGTCGGTGTGAGGATGAGCATTGTCCTCGGTGGGCGCGCCGTGGGTGGCCCAGCGGGTGTGGCCCAAGCCGGTGTGGGTCTCCGCGCCAATGCAGGCATCTGCCGCCTCAGCCAAGTTGATCAGCTTGCCTGCGGCCCGGAAGCGGACCAGCCTGCCGTCCTGCTGATAAACCAGCCCGGCAGAATCATAGCCCCGGTATTCCAGACGACGCAGACCTTCCAGCAGCACCGGAATCACCTTCCGGCTGCCTGTGTAGCCAACTATTCCGCACATAATAATTCCTTTACAGAGCCTGTAGGAAATATCACGACATGTTGCCGACATTCATCGTCGTGATATTTTGGATAAGAAAATTATTTGACTTTAATCTCTTTGGCAGGGCATTCGCAGCGAGGAAGGCCATAATCAACAAAAAGGCCACGAGATTCACTTTCAGCACATTGACCAGATAATTTTTCTTTGATTTGGATAAGCCTGCTATGATCAACTCCTCCCATAAGGTGGTCAGGCCGATGCTGATGACCAGAGCAGTCAAGACATACAAGTACTTTAATATCCAATATGCCGTCAAAGAGCTGTCTATTTGTGACTGCGCAGCCCCAAAGAGAATGAAGGTCATAAAATACAAGATTACGATTGTAGCTGCTACACCTTGCTTGTTCAATGCTGAATGATTTTCAATCTGAAGAAAATCGATCAATCTTCCAGCAGGACGAAGTGAGATTAAATAAATAACAGGCAGGAAGAATAACATTGAGGTTGGCACCGAAGCACCCAGAATAAGGACAAATCCTATTAATGAACTGACGATGTTGGCGACCACGACAAAGAGGATGGATTTAAGAGCAGGAATTGACCTTTCAAGCCATGCAAAACCAATTGCTTTCAGGAAGACAATACCAAAAAGCGAATAAAAAGGTGCTCCGAAAAGCATGATCAAAGGGATGACCGGTTCGCAGGCAAATGCGGACTTAGGGAATAAAAGAGCTGCGGCGAAGATAAAAGCTGCCATATCAGCATATCGTGTTTTTTTCATGGCTCCAGCCCGTTTCCTCAGTTCAGGTTTTGACGCGCTTCAGTGTCAAGTCCGCATGATGGATCAATTGTCTCCTTCAGTGCCCAGCACCATCGTCCAATAGTACTGATACCTATGCACGCCCGGATCATTTTGTTTCAAATACACAGCCAGTCCGATGTGGGTGTATTCGGCCCGCAGCATGTTCCAGCGATGTCCTGCGCTCTGCATCCACGATCTGATCGCGCCTTCAGCAGTGGCGTGGCCAGCACTGATATTCTCGCCAGCTCCCCAATGCCATCCGGCAGCGGCAGCGCGGGACGAAGGCGATGAGCCATCCTGTCCCCGATGATCAAAGAAGTCTAATTCCGCCATGTTCCGCGAATGAATCAAGGCTGCTGTGCTGAGTCGGTCATCCAATATCAGCGCGGGAACGCGGTCCGGATCCGCTGGAGCACCTTCCGGTTTTGGCTCCCGCGTGGAAACATCCGTGCGCCGCTCGTTGGTCAAGGCAAAGGCTTGGTTGATCAGAGCCTTGCCTTGGCTTTCGTCAAGGTCGCCATAAGAAAGATCAGCAGGAATCTCCAGTGGAGCAGCTTCCTTCAAGGTTGCAGAAACCTGAATATTTTCATTAGGCGGCTCCACCACGGCAAAGACAATTGTGATGCCGCTGCGCAGCACCTGCCAGACCGCAGAGGAGGCATCGCTGCTGACAGGATACGGGCCTCGGTAGCGGCCTGCGTCAAAGTCGGCTTTTGGCATGATGGTCATAAAGCCCAAGGTGCCGCCGCTCCACTCCAATTTGATTTTATCACCGGGTTTTGCCTCAAATTCTTGGAACAGTGCATAGGTTGATCCCCAGTTCAAGCGTTCCATTTTCTCCTCTTGTTTTTTCTGGCAAGTTATATTGGGAAGGCTATCAATTCAACCTGATAGCCTTCCCACCGCCGCCGAGATTCTGACCATCTGGACTTTTATACACTCCTCCCCCAGAAAAAGTAGTGATGATCGAATCAGAACCGTTAAGACCAGTTCCATTTTCGCATATCATCTTTTTGACAGTTTGTGTTCCATCATATACTCGTTGTGTCTTTCCACCGCCGCCGAGATTTTGACCATCTGGACTGAAATAAATACCAGCACCACTGAATGCTGTAACAACACCTCCACGACAAGGGGTCATTGCTTTGACAGTTTGAGTTCCCTTGTAAACTTTATAAGTTCTTCCACCGCCACCGAGATTTTGACCATCTGGACTTCTATATATTCCTCCTCCGCTAAATGCTGTAATTATTTCGCCGTTATAATCTATTAGTGCCAGAGCTTGTTGGGTTCCTTGATAAACAAGAACAGGGTTGCTGCCATTGTTTGGATAATACAAGATATTTCCATTGGATTGCGGTTTATATGTCCCTGCAAAGAGATTCTCGGTGAACAGTAGCATAGCACTAAAAAGAATAACTATTTTCTTCATTTGATCCTCCCTTGTTGTTTTATTTTACAGTTTTGGTGTTTTCCCCTTCACCCCCGCCCGCTGCTCCAGATTCCACGCAGCCCGTAACAACATTTCCTCATTGAAATGCGTGGCCTGCATCTGCATTCCTATCGGCAGGCCCTCGGCGGAGAAGCCGCAGGGCACAGAGATGCCGGGTATTCCGGCCAGATTGGCGGAGATGGTCAGAATATCTGAGAGATACAAGGCGAGTGGATTATCCGCCTTCTGGCCGAGCGGCCAAGACGGGGTCGGCGTGACCGGCGAAACTAAGAGGTCGCACTGACTGAAGGCCTTGGCAAAATCCTCGCGGATCAGGGTCCGTACCTGCGAGGCTTTCTTGTAATAGGCATCATAATAGCCAGCAGATAACGCATACGTGCCGATCAAAATGCGCCGTTTGACCTCATCGCCAAAGCCCTGCGAACGGGTCTGGCGGTACATGTCGATCAGGCTGTCCGCCTCCGCCCGTCTGCCGTAGCGCACCCCGTCATAGCGGGCCAAATTGGAACTGGCCTCTGCCGGAGCAATCAGATAATAAACGGCCACGCAATATTCAGTGTGCGGCAGCGAGACATCAACTAATTCCGCTCCGGCCTCGCGCAGCATGTCAATTCCAGCCCGGACAGAGCGGTCAACATCAGGATGCAGCCCCTCGCCAAAATACTCGCAAGGAATGCCGACCCGGATGCCTTTCATGCCGTCCTGCAAGGCCGCGCTGTAATTAGGCACGTCCTGCTTGGCTGAGGTGGAATCTCGCTGATCATGCCCGGCAATGGCCTGCATCATCAGGGCGCAGTCGGCCACGTCCTTGGTCAGCGGCCCGACCTGATCCAGTGAGGAGGCAAAGGCCACCAGTCCGTAGCGCGAAACGCGGCCATAAGTGGGCTTCATGCCGACCACGCCGCAAAGCGAGGCGGGCTGCCGGATGGAACCGCCGGTGTCTGAACCAAGCGAGGCCAAGCATTCGCCTGCCGCCACCGAGGCTGCCGAACCGCCGCTGGAGCCTCCGGCCACATAGCCAAGTTTCCACGGATTCTGCGGAATTTTATCCTTATAGGCGCAGTTCTCGTTGGTGGAACCCATAGCAAACTCGTCCATGCTGACCTTGCCGAGCAGGACTGCGTCCTCTGCCAGCAGCTTTTCCACCACAGTTGCGTTGTAGGGCGGAACAAAGCCTTCCAGCATTTTCGAGCCGCAGGTGGTGGGCATGGTCGCTGTGCAGAGCACGTCCTTGATGGACAAAGGCAGGCCGCAGAGCATTCCGCCTTGGCCTTGGGCCAGCTTTTTATCCGCCTGCTCTGCCGCCGCCATTGCCTGATCAGGGTGGAGGCTCAGGTAAGCCCTGACCGTGCCTTCCACCTGCTCAATCCGGGTCAGCAGTGATTCAGCAAGGGCCACAGCCGTGATTTCCCGCGCCGCCAGCTTCTCCTGCGCCTGCCGCAGGGTGAGTGTATGCAAATCCATTTTCGGTAACAGCCTGAAGGTTATTTTGCGCAAACAAGCTCTTGCGAGTTGGAATCAGCCGCAGCCGCCAAGCCCGCAGCTTTTGGCCGGAGCGGCCTGCTTGTCATCTGCTGAGGGAAGAGGCAGGATATAGCCGCGATGCGCCTTGATCCGCACATTGTCGGTGATTTCCAAGGTGACAGCAGAATCGGTCAGGCCGGTGATGGTGCCATGCACACCGCCAGCAGTCATCACTTTGTCGCCTTTCTTCAGATTATTGAGGAAATTCTGCTGTTCCTGCGCCTTTTTCTGCTGCGGGCGGATGAGCAGGAAATAGAAGACCACAAAAATCAGGATAAGGGGGACAAACTGGCCAAAGGCGGCAAAACCGCCGCCTGCTGCCGGGGCGGCTGCGCTGCCTTGGGCGAAAGCAATTCCGAGCATGAAATTCTCCGTAAGATTATTGAAAGCTGTGCAATTCAGTCAGCGGCTGCAATATGGGCCGCATAATATGCAGCACCAAACAGGCCGATGCGTTCATCTTGAAGCAAAGCAACTGAGATATGGGCAAGCACGTCTTTTGCGGTGCTCGAACCTTGCATAAATTCCTTTCTGAAAGCATCATTGTCAACCAAGAAAGGATTTTTCATGGCCACGCCGCCGGAAATGAAAAGCCGTCCGCCTGCTGCCAGCGTGGTGAGGACGTAATTTCTGCAATCTCTGGCGTAAAATTTGGCAAACCAATGCGTTGTTTCTGAAGCAGGATCAATTTCTGCTGCAACCTCGCTCGGTTCCATTCTATTTCCGGTGAGAAATTGATGCAGCATAGTTAATCCTCTGCCGGAAACTACATCATCACCAACTGGATTTGCTATGCCGGTTTGTTGAACAATGAAAGCCCGGTATCGCTGTTCAAAGTCATCTGCCGTAAAAGGAAATGGAATCTGGCCGGATTCAGAAGGAATATGCACATAAGCAGATGTGCTGATTTTCTTCAAAGTGCCGTGGCCAAGTCCTGTTCCCGCGCCGACAATGGCAATATCATCCTGCGTCTGTTCGGTGCTGATGATCGGCAAAGCGTTTGCTGTTGCCTCAGTCAGGCAGCCGTAAGCCTGTGCGGTGAAATCGTTGACGAAAGAAATCTCTGTGTCAGGATAAAGTTTCTTCAGCCGTGCTCTGTTAATCTTCCATTTTATATTTGGAAATGAAAGCAAATTTTCGGAAGTGACCGGCCCTGGTACGGCAAAGACACAGTTCCTGCATTTATTCACATCATAGCGACTATCTTTTTCTTGTATATGGGAAAGCAGATGTTCAAAAGAGTCAAAGCTGTTGGTCTGCTTCCGCCGCTCATCTTCGAGCGTGAATTTATCTCCGCTGTGAGAAAACAGAGTAAATCTGCTATTTGTTCCGCCTACATCACCAATTAAGAACATATTCATTTCATTTTTTTGCCATGTTATTGTTGAGATGCTGCTTCTGTCCGCGCATAAAACGCCTGCCGCCACTCCACAAACCGATCTTCCGCAATCGCTTGCCGCATCTCCGCCATCAACGAGCAATAATAATGCAAATTATGAATGCTGTTGAGCTGATAAGCAAGAATCTCCCGGCACTGGAACAGGTGGCGCAGATAGGCGCGGGAGTAGTTGCGGCAGGTGTAGCAGCCGCACCGCTCATCCACCGGCCCCTGATCCTCCCGATAGCAACTGTTTTTTATAACAACTCTGCCGCTTGAAGTAAAGAGCATTCCGTTGCGGGCGTTGCGGGTCGGCATCACGCAGTCAAACATATCGACCCCGCGATACACGCCCTCAACCAAATCCTCTGGCGTGCCCACGCCCATCAGATATTTGGCATGACTGTCCGGCAGGAGATGAACCGTCGCGTCCAACATCTCGTGCATCTGCGCCTTGGGTTCGCCGACTGAGAGGCCGCCGAGCGCATAGCCGTCAAAGCCGATCTCGATCAGCTCTTCCGCTGACCGCTGCCGCAGCTCAGGATACATGCCGCCTTGAACAATGCCGAACAGGAGCTGGCCAGTTTCATTCTGCGCTGTCCGGCAGCGTTTTGCCCAGCGGCTGGTCAGGGCGGTGGCCTTGGCTGCCTCGTCAAACGTGGCAGGGTAGGGGATGCAGGTGTCCAAAACCATCATGATGTCCGATCCCAAAGCTTCCTGCACCTCGACCACCTTTTCCGGGCTGAGAAAAAGTTTGCTGCCGTCCAGATGGGAGCGGAAGGCCGCGCCTTGTTCGGTGATTTTGGCTAATTCTTTGAGGCTGAAAATCTGAAAGCCGCCGGAATCAGTGAGAATCGGCCTGTCCCAGTGCATGAATTTATGCAGGCCGCTGAAAAGGCTGCGGATCAGCTCATGACCGGGCCGGATGAAGAGATGATAGGTGTTGCCAAGAATAATCTGCGCGCCCAGATACAGCAGGTTTTCCGGGGTGACGGCCTTGACTGAGGCTAACGTGCCGACCGGCATGAAGACCGGGGTTGTAAAGCTGCCGTGCAGGGTGGTGACTTGGCCGCAGCGGGCCGGACATTGTGAGGACTGATGCAGCAGGGTGAAGGCTGAGGAAACGGACATATTGTGGAATGTGAAGGGTGAAAAAGGGTGAAGGGTGAAGAAAGAAGGGGCATGTTGTGGAAAATGCAAAAAAGAAAGCCAGACTTCTGCTGAGAAGTCTGACTTTGTTGTCGATGTCTTGGCTGCTCAACAAAGGCTGTTCACAGGCACCAGCCGCCTGCGCAGACCTCCTTGCTTTCCACGGAGCCGCCGCAGCTTTGGTAACAGTGATGGTATTCTGTTCCGCACCGTGAAATATTGGGAGCAGAGCAGGGCATGGCGCTGGCGGCATAGCAATTGGTCGCGCCAGAGGCAATGCAGCGCTCAAATTCCAGCCGCACCATCCGGTTGTGATGCTCGCAGTTCTTCTGCTGGAGGTACTCATTGTCAATGCACTGCTTTCTGTCCCGCTCGCATTTCATGACGCACATCTGACCTTCCGGGCTTGTCGGAGGATGCAGCACATATTCTGTCTGCGCATACCTGCCGCAGCCGCTCAGAGCCAGCATGATGCCAGCTGCCGCCGCCAGACTCCAAAAATGACCTTTATTGATCTTCATCTTCTCGTTCCTCCATTGCGTTGTGTTGTGGAACTGTGCCATGCGGCACAGGCGTTGTGGTCACAGATGTTTTTTGACCAAATCGTAAAGACAGCCGCTGGTTTCCTCAACCACCCGCACGCAGTGCTGGCGGCGGCTGTTCGGGTCAGTGCGGAACTGCCGCACGGCTTCATTGTCCTGCCAGTCAACCTTGGCAATATCAGCGCAGTTGATGCTGCCATATTCCGCCGTAATTCTGGCGAATTCCTTGAGCATCTCCTCTCCGATCCGGTTCATCTGCCGATGATTCATTCCTTTGGGTGTGGTCTTGCCCAAAGCGAAACCAATGGTTGCCAAGGCTCCGGTGAGCGCGCCGCAGACTTGGCTGCTGCCAACCATGCCGGAGGCGAACGGTGCCATTGCGGCGATGAGTTCCTGCGGCGGCGGCTCCTCCCGGAACAGTCCGGCGCAAGCGCACAGCACGGCCTGGCTGCAATGAAATCCGTCTGCAAACAGTGCTGCGGCTTTGGCTGCTGTGTCCTTCCGTCCTTCCATCTTATTTCTCCTTGCACCCAAGTTGAATTTATTATACCATGCGTTCCGTGTGAAATCCAAAAAAGAAGTTGCAGGCAGCCTTGCGGCATGATACCGGGAGGAGAAAGTTCCTGCAAGCCTGATTCCTGCCATGCCGAGCTTGGCGGATGCAGGCAAACTCTGGCTCTTTGGTTCTGTCGCTGAAAGGCGGAGTTTTCCTTTTTTAAGAAGCTGGAACTGCATGGCGACTGCTGCCGCGCCCTGAAACGCAGCGATGTGGATTTAGTTGCGCTCAATCAGACCCGCAATCAGGCTGTGCTGGATGATTTTTATCTCCGCACCCTTCATGCGGCAATTGATTTCAGGGAGCAGCGGCGCAGAATAATGGGCGTATGAATGAGAGAACGCATTCGGCGGATTCCTGCATCAATCTTGCGGAAATGCTGATCAATCAACAAGAGCTGCGCCCGCCGCAATCCTATCATGAGGTGTTTGACATCCTCGGAGAGGCAGGCGTGCTGGATGCTGAATTTGCGTATTCCTTTGCCAAGATTGCCGGATTTCGCAACTTTCTTGCTCACGACTACGAGACAGTTGATGCTGAGGTGATCTGTCAGCAGGTGCTGCGGCAGGCCGGGGTGTGAGAAAAAACGGGATGCGGCAAAAAAAAACTTGCGTTCTGGCAGATTGCAATATACGATACTTCCCTTGCTCGTCAGCTCTTCATTTCGCAAACTTTTGCTGCATTCGCCTTGGCCGGAGCGGTGCGAGTGTCATATCACAAAATGAGGGCCATGCGGCTGCTTGACTCCCAAATTGCCAGCATCAGAACCATAGTCCCTCAGTATGCCGGGAAGGGCTGCCGGGTTTATCTGTTTGGTTCCCGTCTTGATGATGCGGCGCGAGGCGGTGATGTTGATCTGTTGATCGAAACGCCTCAGCAGCTGCCTCTGATGCAGCGTGTCCGTATGAAAATGGCGATAGAAGCGGCACTTGGTCTGCCAGTTGATCTGGTTGTGCGGGAGGAAAACCAAACTCCGACGGCGTTTCAGCGGCTTGCGAAATTGCGTTCAACACTGCTCATGGACGAAGGCGCATGATGAAGACCTTGACAGATGAATACCGCAGCCATCTGGCCGAAATGCTGGCCGCAGTTGAGCGGTGCGTGTATTTTCTTGACGGCTCCTGCGCACGGATAAGCTGGCCGCTGACAGGAGATGTGCTGGCAGGGCGCAAGAAGGAAGTGGAATTGTTCATGGCTCTTTCCGCTGTCAATGAACGATTTGCGAAATTGCAGGACACGCTGGGGGCGGCAATGCGTCATGCCGCCCTGCTGGCCGGTGAATCTTCGGACACCTTTATTCGGGTTCTGTCCCATTTCGAGAAGGTCGGAGTTCTTTCCTCCATCGCTGACTGGCAGGAAATGCGCGCCTTGAGAAATTCGGCAGCGCATGAATACGGGACAGATTACAATAAAACCGCAGAGCATTTCAACACCTTGCACGAGCTGTCCGTCCGTCTCTACCAAGTCGCCGATCTCTTTGCCGCCTACTGCCGCGAAAGGCTCGGCGTTGAGCTTGGAAGAACTGAATTCACGGAGGATGTTGCCAGCATCTTCAAGCGGAATAGGCTGAACCAAGACGTGGCAATGACAACAGGGAGCTAACTGCGCAGATATGGAAAAGCTGATCCGGTTTGACTGGGCGATCAAGCAGCTCCTGCGCGACAAGGCCAATTTTTCCGTGCTGGAAGGCTTTCTCAGCGCGGTGCTGGATGAGGATGTGACGGTTGTCAATCTTTTGGAGAGCGAGAGCAATCAGGAGGACAGCCTTGACAAATTCAACCGGGTTGGCCTGTTAGTTGAGAACAGCAGGCAGGAGCTGCTGCTGATTGAGGTGCAGGTGAAGTCGGAATACGACTTCTTCCACCGCATCGCCTACGGCGTGGCCAAGCTGATGAGCGAGTATTTGCAGCAAGGGCAGCCGTACCGCGACATCAAAAAGATCATTTCGGTCAGCGTCACCTATTTTAGCCTTGGCTTTGGCAAAGATTACCTGTATTATGGCTCCACCAACTTTGTCGGCCTGCACGCGGGCGACACCCTCGCGCTGACCAAGAGGCAGCAGGAGCTGTTTGGCCTCAGCGAGGTGCGGAAGATTTTCCCGGAGCATTATCTCATCCGGGTCGCAGATTTCCCTGACAAGGTGGAATCGGCTTTGGATGAATGGATTTACATGCTCAAGCACAGCGAGGTGAGGCCTGAGTTCCGAGCGCGGCGCATCCAAGAGGCTTCTGAAAAGCTGCGGGTTATGAATCTGCAAGAGCCGCAGCGCAAGGCCTATGATGCGTACATGCAGAACATGTCGTATCAGCAGTCCATGCTCTGGTCCTCCCGCGAGGAGGGACGGCGCGAAGAAAAAATTGCTATTGCCCGCAACCTGCTGGAGCATGGTGCCACGCCGGAGCTTGTTGCCGCCAGCACAGGCTTGTCGTTCGAGGAGATTGACAGCTTGCGGCAGTGCTGAAGGAAATTGCAGGAGCTATGAAGCTCTGCCTGAGCGGAGTCGAAGGCGGCAGATAGGATGAAAACAATCCTTGTTGTCTTTGGCACCCGTCCTGAAGCCATTAAAATGGCTCCTTTGGTTCATGCTCTGCAAGGTGAGCCGCATTTTGCCGTCCGGGTTTGTGTGACTGCCCAGCACCGGCAGATGTTGGATCAGGTGCTGGATTTGTTTGCGATCAAGCCGAATTATGATTTGAATATCATGCAGCCGGGACAAGGATTGCATGATATTACCGTCAGTATTTTGCAAGGCATCAAGTCGGTGTTGGAAGATTGCAAGCCGGATGTGATGCTGGTGCATGGCGACACAACCACGGCTTTGGCCGCATCTTTGGCAGCGTTTTATCAAAAGATTCCTGTTGGCCATGTCGAAGCTGGGCTGCGCACCGGCAATTTGCTTTCGCCGTGGCCAGAGGAGGCGAACCGCAAGCTGGCAGGGGTGCTGGCTGCGCATCATTTTGCCCCGACAGAAAAAGCGCGGCAGAATTTGCTGCGGGAGTCGGTGAAGCCGGAGCAGATCACCGTCACCGGCAATACCGTCATTGATGCGCTGCTGTGGGTGAAGGAGAAGATTGAACAGGATGCAGTTCTGCGCACTGAGTTGGACAGCAGATATTCTTTTCTTGATCCGGCAAAACGTCTGCTGTTGGTGACAGGGCATCGCCGGGAGAGTTTCGGCAGTGGCTTTGAGCGCATCTGTCAGGCGTTGCGGCAGATTGCTGTTGAACATGATAATGTGCAAATTGTTTATCCGGTGCATCTCAATCCCAAGGTGCGGGAACCGGTGGAGCGGCTGTTGCAAGGCGTGGAGAATATTTATCTGCTTGAGCCGCAAGAGTATCTGCCTTTTGTGTATTTGATGATGCGCTCTTGTTTGATTCTGACCGATTCAGGCGGCATTCAGGAAGAGGCTCCGTCTTTAGGCAAGCCTGTGTTGGTGATGCGGGAGGTGACGGAACGGCCAGAGGCGGTGGAAGCGGGAACGGTGAAGTTGGTTGGCACGGATGTTGAGGTGATTGTGCGGGCAGTGGGTGCGCTTTTAGCGGATGAGGTGGAGTATAGAGTTATGAGTTTGGCGCATAATCCGTATGGGGATGGCAAGGCTTGCGGGCGTATTGTTGACGAGTTGAAGGCAGGTTTATAACGATGGTTGGTAAAAAAATCTAAATATCAGATGACCAGCAAGCCTATTTATGTTACCCAGCCATATCTTCCGCCGATAGAAGAGTTCATCCCTTATCTCAAGAAGATATGGGACAACAAGATTCTTACCAATAACGGCCCGTTTCATCAGCAGTTCGAGCAGGAGTTATGTGAATATTTGGGTATTAAGCATCTTTCTCTGTTTGCTAATGGCACTATTGCATTGGTGACGGCTCTACAGACCCTCCGAATTACAGGCGAGGTCATAACCACCCCTTATTCATTTGTCGCCACAGCTCATTCATTGCTCTGGAATAATATAAAACCAGTGTTTGTGGATATTGATCCAAAAACCTGCAATCTTGATCCTGATCACATTGAGGAAGCTATCACGCCGCAGACAACCGCTATCCTGCCGGTTCACTGCTACGGTATTCCTTGCGCTGTCGAGCGCATTCAGCAGATTGCTGATATTTATGGTTTAAAAGTAATTTATGATGCCGCCCATGCTTTTGGTGTGCGGTATAAGGGTGAAAGTTTGCTCCGGCATGGTGACTTAGCTGTACTCAGTTTTCATGCAACAAAAGTGTTCAATACTTTTGAGGGCGGGGCGATTGTCTGCCAAGATGCCAAGACCAAACAGCGCATAGACTATCTGAAAAATTTTGGTTTTGCTGATGAAGTGACTGTGACTGCGCCCGGAATCAACGGCAAGATGAGCGAAGTTAATGCAGCTTTAGGGCTGCTCCAGCTCAAATATATTGACATGGCAATTGCGCGGCGCAAGGAAATAGAGACTTATTATCGTGAAGCGTTAGCTGATGTTAAAGGCATCTCAATGCTTCCTGTTACTGAGGATACTCAAGGAAATGCCTCATACTTTCCTATTTTTGTGAATGAAGAGTATCCAATCAGCCGTGATGCGTTATATCAGAAGATGAAAGATGCGGGAATGCACGGACGCAGATATTTTTATCCACTGATAAGCGATATGACAATGTATAGGGGGCTGCCGAGTGCAAGACCGGAAAGATTGCTGGTGGCCAAAAACATAACCGAAAGGGTAATTTGTTTGCCTGTTTATCCAATGCTGGCGGACTTTGAAGTCAGACGTGTTGCTTGCTCCATTATACCATCAAAAAGTGGTGATAAATGAAAAATGTTCTTTTAGTGGATACAAATTTTTCTGCCGCTCCTCTTTATAATTATATAAATGAAAAAGGATTTAATGTTTTTGTCTGCGGTGGGAATCCTTTTGATTATTTAGCTAAAGCAGTTAATAACTATATCAAACTGGATTATTCTGATATAGATAATTTATTTAAAATTAGTAAAGAATTACAGATTGATTATATTGTTCCAGGGTGCAATGATTTATCATATCAGGTATGCGCTCGACTTAACAAGAAAAAATATTTTTTTGGTATAGATGCGCCTGAAACAGCGCAGTTGATTAATAACAAGAAAAAATTTAGAAAAATCGCAACTAATCTTGGACTTCCTGTACCTAAAATTTTTTCTCATGATAATTTGAGTGCGTTTTGGCCAGTTATTGTCAAACCGGTTGACGCATACAGCGGTCGAGGAGTCACCGTAGTCCGTGAGAGTGAACAAGAGAAGCTGCCAAGTGCGATTCAGAAGGCAGAAAAATTTTCACGAACTGGTACCTGCGTCATTGAAGAATATGTCGAAGGCCAATTGTATAGTCATTCCGCCTTCATCGCGGATAGAAAAATATTAGCTGATTTTATCGTAGAGGAGCATAGCACGGCAAATTCTTTTGTTGTGGACACCAGTCGAGTAATTTACGATTTTCCAAAGGAAATACTGCTACGCATCCGAAAGATAATTCAGCTATTGGCGAGCAAGCTTAATTTGGTTGATGGATTGATTCACACGCAGTTTATCAAAAATGAAGACGTATTCTGGCTGATTGAAATAACTAGGCGATGCCCAGGAGATTTATACAGCAAGCTGATTGAAAGTTCTACTGCGTTTCCTTACGTTGAGTCGTATGTCAGACCATTTTTAAATCAGCCGGTCATGTTTGAAAACAGCATCAAGCAAACACAATATTATGTGCTTAGACATACAATTTCACAGCCATCAGGAAATTTATTCAGTTCAATCCGATTTAATCGGTCTGTTGAAATTGAGAATTTAATTTTTTTGGCTTTATCTGGTGATAATGTTAAAGAAAGTCCTTTTGGACGTATCGCTCTTCTGTTTGCTAAAGCGAACTCTGAAGAAGAACTGTGCGGATTGATGGATTCCGCTCTAAAAAGAGAACTGTACAAAATTAATTCAAATATTTTTTAAGCTAAACAGATTCAATGGGTTTTACTCCTCTTGCTCCTCTTCGTGCAGGCATTATCGGTGGCTCACTCAATTCGGCAGTTGGCTACACGCATTTTAACGCCAGCCGATTGGATGGCCATTTTCTAGTGGAAGCAGGCTGTTTCAGCAGAGATGCTCAACAAAATGAAAATTCTGCACGAATTTATGGTGTTTCACCTGAGAGGATTTACAGTCGTTGGCAGCAGCTTCTTGAACAAGAGGGGGAGAGACTGGATGCTGTTGTTGTTTTGACACCAACACCTGCCCATGCTGAAATTGTTACTGCTGCTCTTGAATTCGGTTATCCTGTTATATGTGAAAAAGCTCTGGGGGTTTGCAGTGAAGAATGTCGTCGTATTGATCAAATAATAAAAGAAAAGGATGGTTTTTTAGCAGTGACGTATAATTATTCAGGCTATCCTATGGTGCGGGAATTACGCAGGATGATTTCAGAAGGCCGTTTAGGTGAACTTCAGCAAATTCATATTGAGATGCCTCAAGAAGGTTTTTTGCGGCGGGCGGCACAACCTCAGGCGTGGCGTTGCAAAGATTATGCAGTTCCCACTGTATCACTTGATTTGGGTGTTCATGTTCATCACTTGATTGATTTTTTAACTGGCGGGAAAAAACCGCAACAGATTGTCGGAGATCAGTCAAGTTATGGGCCATTTCATGGTGTCGTTGATAATGTTTACTGTCTTGCGCGTTATCAAGACAATTTGCGCGTGCAGGCTTGGTGGGGAAAAACCGCATTGGGACAGAGGAATGGTTTGCGTGTACGGGTTTTTGGCAGCAAGGCTGCGGCTGAGTGGTATCAAATGGAGCCGGAAGATTTGCGTTGGTCAGATGATGATGGGCACCATTTCATGATAGACCGAGGTTCCGGGGAAGCCGAGACAGCAAGGCAGCTTCGTTATAATCGGTTTAAAGCAGGGCATCCATCTGGTTTTATAGAGGCATTTGCTAATTTATATGCAGATATTGCGGAAGCCCTTCGGACGTATAAAAAAACTGGTGCAATAACGAATGATTTTGTTTACAGTGCAGCCCACGCTCAGGACGGGCTGTATTTTCTGGAAACTGTCAGCAGGTCTGCTGAACAAAAATGCTGGCTCGCTCTCCCTTGATCCCCTGATTTGCAAAAGAGAATTATCATGACTGACACCTCGCGTTCTCCCACCTCGCTGAAGGCTTCTGATTTTTATAAAAAGTTCCTCTCTGAAAGCAGAAGGAAACGATATCTTTTAGGTATTAATGAGTATTCATCGTGTATCGCAAGAGAAATAAACATTGATGGCTTCATTGATGACTATACTGAAAGCACAGCATGGATGGACAGGCCAATTGTGCGGATTTCCGCAGTTGAATCGGACAGCTTGATAGTTTCATGTGTCACCGCTAACCGGTCGGTTACTGCTTTGAGGAGACTTCATCAGGCAGGTAATACAACTTGCTGCGATTATTTCTCTTTTGCCGATGCAAGTGAAGGAAAGTTTTCCCAAGTCGCGGCAGTTACTGAAACTCGCAAAGATTACAAGGAGCATGCTGTTGAATATCAATGGATACGAAAACAGCTATATGATGAAGAGTCCCAATATGTATTTGACCGAATAATGCAGTTTCGATTAGAAGCCGATCTTCAACCCATGAAACAATTTGAATACGCTGCGGAACGACAGTATTTTGAACCCTTTCTTCAGCTTGTGCCTGGTGAGGTTTTTGTTGACGGTGGAGGGTTTGACGGACTGACTACCTTGGAATTTGCCGCACGTTGCCCTAATTACAGTGCTGTTCATTTTTTTGAACCCTCGGTAGAGACACTTGCTACTGCAAAGAATAAACTGTCATGTTTAGAGCGTGTTTACTATTATCCGCTCGGATTGTATGATGCAGCAGATACTCTGCACTTTGATTCCAGTTCCGGTTCAGCCAGCAGTATCTGTGAAGACGGTGAGGAAACGATACAGGTTGCACGGTTAGATGATGTGATACAGGATGCTGTCAGTTTCATCAAGTTAGATTTGGAAGGTGCTGAAATTGCTGCCCTTAAAGGAATGGAACAGCACATATTGACTGACCATCCGAAGCTTGCCGTTGCGGTCTATCATCGTGCGTCTGATTTTTGGCGTATACCTCAGTATATTCTTGGCCTGAGAGACGATTACAAGGTATATCTTCGGCACTACACAGAGGGATGGACCGAAACAGTGATGTTTTTTATTCCGAGGTAACTTTTGTTCAACTGGCAGTTTATGCGGCCAAAGGTCAACTTGCTGTAATAATTGAACTCATATTTTCAACTGCGTAAGTTCTAAATATTTTATTTGATTGATCACTCATAGCTCACCATTACCTAAAAAAACTACCGAACCATTGATCCATGCTTGCTCATATAATTGTTGATGATAAATTTATTGATAGTGGGTTAAATCAATTTGAAATTGCCGCCCCAAATCAGAATATTCCTATTTTTATAGGAAAAAAATGTGATCTTAATTATGTGAGAAACAAAGATGTTTTATTTATGGATAACGCACAAATACAGAAATTTGTACGTTCAGATAAATGTTCAGCGATAATTTTTCATTCGCTTCCTAATATTTTTTTGCCTATCATTAAGTATGCGCCTAACCATATAAAAAAAATATGGTTAGGCTGGGGATATGATTATTATAATCGTTTATTATCCTCAGCCTTTCCTGACGGATTTTATCTTGACGGAACAAAATCACTTATGGTAAAAAAAATAATCCAAAGATTTGCGCATCGAACTAAACTGTCAATAAAAAATTTGCTAAAAAATGACAACAATTTGTTAAGTCAAATTGATTATTTTATCCCTGTTATTGACCTTGAATATAAACTTGTAGCTGAGCTGAATCCTTGGTTTAAGGCGAAATATATCTGTTGGAATTATGGAAGTGCTGAGGAAAATTTGCTATCAGATAATAAATACGATGATATAGGTGACGATATATTGGTCGGAAATAGTGCTTCAGCTACGAATAATCATCTTGATACATTTATTTTATTGAAAAATAATTTTGATATTGAAAATAGAAAAATAATTGTTCCATTAAGCTATGGGGATACTTGGTACAGAGATCAAATTATAAAAAACGGGCGGCGTATGTTTGGAGATAAATTTGTTCCCATTGTAAATTTTCTGCCAAAAAATGAATATATTGATTTGTTAAATCGGTGTGGCTATGTATTCATGAATCATCTGCGACAGCAAGCACTTGGAAATATTTGTATTATGATGTTAAAAGGAGCAAGAATATATTTAAATTCGGTAAATCCATTATACAGATGGTTTATAGATAGAGAGGGAATTGTAAATAATATTTATGATGATAATATCATGGAGCCTTTAAATGCAATCCAAAGAAAAAATAACATTGATATTGTGATGAATTTTTGCAGCATGAAAGTTCAACGTGCTAAAACACGTCATCTTGTTGATATTGCGTTTGGTAAAGAAATATGAAACAGCATCTCCCCTTTTCTCATTCAAACAACAAATTTCACAATTGGCTTGTTTATGAAATAAATTATATGTTTTTAAATAAATTCAGCAAGAAGTTTAAAGGTCACCTGTACGATCTTGGCTGCGGTGAAATGCCTTATCGAGAATGGCTGCTGAATTATGCAGATTCTTACACAGGGGTTGATTGGTCAAACACACTGCATAATTTTAAAGCTGACATTGCTGCGAATCTAAACGAACCTCTGCCTATTGAAAGCGAACAGGCGGATACAGTTGTATCATTTTCTGTGATGGAACATTTGCGAGAGCCGCAGTTGTTTCTGAATGAAAGTTATCGTATTCTTAAACATGGCGGAAGGATGATTCTCCAAGTGCCCTTTATGTGGTGGGTGCATGAAGAACCTTGCGATTATTTCCGCTATACCCGATATGGGTTAAAATATATGTTTGAGAAGGCTGGTTTTGCCGATATCGAAGTCTATCCAACATCAGGTTTCTGGACTGTTTGGATACTCAAATTCAATTATCAATCAACACGGCTTATTCGCGGCCCTTGGCCGGTTCGTAATTTTATGGCCATCATCATGCGTTTGATTTGGGCTGTTGATCAGCGGGTTGCGCCGTGGTTAGACAATTATTGGAAATGTGAGCAAGAAACGGGTGGCTATTTCGTGGTTGCTCAAAAAATATGAGCCTTAAACATAAAACGTTTTCAGCAGTCCGTTGGACAACACTTGCTTCTGTTGCCCGCACGATAGTGCAACTCGCTCAAGTTTCAATATTGGCCAGACTGCTTAAACCCGAAGACTACGGTCTTATGGCAATGGTCGGGGTTGTGCTGAGTTTCGCAGCTTTGTTTACTGATTTAGGACTTAACAGTGCCTACATACAGAAACAAGATGTCACTCTTGAGCAACGCTCCAGTTTGTTCTGGTTGAATTTTGCTATGGGCGTTGGTTTAACTTTGCTGGTCATAGTGATCAGTCCACTGCTTGCATGGTTTTTTGGAGATAGCCGTTTAACACCTCTTTTGATGTTGAGCAGTTTAACCTTCATCATTACTTCAGCAGGGCAACAGGTTCGTATGACAGCGGAAAAAAATCTGAATTTTAGACCTGTTGTCATCACGGAAATTGTTGCCGCTGTTTTTGGTCTTTTAATCGCAGTTAGTGCCGCATTAGCTGATTTTGGTGTTTATTCGTTGATTCTCGGCAGTATTACTACAGCATTTGCAGCAACCCTGCTGGGTTGGATTGTTATTGCACAAGGGTGGCGGCCATATTGGCAGTTCAGATTTACAGATGTGAAACCATATATCAGATTTGGCGGAGCGGTAGTGGCAGATGCTGTTTTTAACAATATAAACAGAAGTATTGACTTGCTGCTGGGAGGAAGGTTGCTGGCGGCGCCACAGCTTGGGCTATATAGTGTGCCACGTAATTTGATTCTACAGATTCAATTTATGGTGAACCCGATTATCACGAGAGTCGGATTTCCGCTTATTGCACAAGTGCAACATGATATTCCGCGTGTGCGTTTGATTTATCTTAACACGTTGAATATGACAGCCTCTGTCAATGCGCCTCTTTACATGGGTCTTGCATTCTTTGCTCCTGACGCTGTGCATGTCCTGCTTGGCAATAAATGGACAGGTTCTGTTGATTTTCTGCGCATTTTGGCAATATGGGGATTTCTGCGATCAACTGGCAATCCAATAGGCAGTTTGCTTATGGGTATGGGAAGAGCAGGTCTTGCGATGAAGTGGAATTTCACACTGCTTTTCATTATTTCGCCTGCTCTTTGGGTAGGTTCTTATATAGGTGGAGCAGAAGGGCTGGCTTGGGCAATGCTCATCACTATGAGTGTTATATTGATTCCAGGATGGTATATATTGATTCGACCACTTTGCCAAGCAAGTTTATTTGAATACTTATCAGCTACGTTTAAACCGTTGTTAATTGCCATTGGCTCGGTTGGTGCTGTATATTTGATTTGCAGGCATATTGAACTGCCTTTGTTGCGTTTGGCAACTGGTATTGCATTATCTGTGCCATTGTATTGGATAATCAGCTACAAATATAATCGCGACTGGATAGATTCGATGTTAAATCTTATAAAAATACGAAGTTTATAAAAATACGAGTAATTGATAAAATTATATATTTGTACAATCTATAATTTTTTTTAGTAACTACTCAGCCACCGGATGTAGATTTATTTACGACTGAAACCACTGCATGTTGTATTTTTATGCAAAATAAGCTTGTTTTCTGGTAGCTTGGAAGTCCTGTTTTTCACCTGATTTCTTCGTGTTTTTCAGATAAAAACACAATATGTTGTGGTTTAAACGGTTCTATGTGTCGCTATTTAGTGGCTGAGTAGTTACTTTTTTTAAACATAAAGCATGTATAGAATATTACATATAGTTGGAGGAGAATTAAATGGAGGTGCTGCTCGAGGTGCGTATTGGCTGCATCTCGGCCTGAAGCGGCTTGGAGTTGATTCAAAAATACTGACGAACAGTTTTGATACGCTTGGAGATAAAGATGTTATAACCGTTGCAGACTCTACAAAAAATAAGATTAAAGTAAAATTTTATTCTCATTTAGATGCTCTGCCAGTCAGTCTCTACAGAAATCGAAAGGAGATTATTTTTAGCACTGGATTTGCAGGAGGAAATATTTTCAATACTGACATTTTAAAAGATATTGACATTGTTCATTTGCATTGGATTAATGCTGGTTTTGTCAATATCAAATACTTATCTTGTATTAAAAAGCCCATTGTCTGGACTATGCGTGATATGTGGCCTATGACCGGAGGGTGCCACTATACGATGGGCTGCAACTCATATAGCTCAAATTGTGGACAATGCCCTCAACTTGGAAGTAAATTATCTTTTGATATATCATCATTAATAATTGCTCGCAAAAAAAAATATTTCCCAAAGACTATCAAATTAGTAGGTATTAGTTCATGGCTAAGTGAATGTGCACAGCAGAGCAGTCTCTTTCATGAATTTGATATACAAACTATTTCTAATAATATTGATACTACTCAGTTTTTTCCTGTCGACAAAATTGTCGCGCGAAATATTCTCGGAATTCCGCAGGATGTTAAGGTGATACTCGCAGGAGCAACAAATCTGGAGAACTTTTACAAAGGTTTTGATAAGTTTCTTGCTGCAATAACCTACTTGCCCAACGATAAAATTCATGTTGTATTTCTTGGCACCTTGTCCCAAGGTGCTCTTAAAAAGATTAATTTTCCTTGTACAAACCTTGGATATTTGCATGATACGGTATCTCTTCGTATTGCCTATTCGGCTGCTGATGTTTTTGTAGCTCCTTCAATAATGGATGCTTTTGGAAAAACATTAGCTGAAGCAATGAGCTGTGGAACTCCAACAGTCTGCTTTGATGCTACAGGACCAAAGGATATTGTTGATCATAAACAGAATGGTTTTCGCGCAAAGCCATTTGACCCAAAAGATTTAGCGTATGGTATCCAGTGGCTGCTTCATCAAGATGAACAACAATATAGAAAAATATCCGATAATGCCAAAGAAAAAGTTAAAAAATATTTCGATAATTATGTGATTGCAAAAAGATATAAAAAATTATATTCTTCAATTTTAGAAGCAGAGCATTCCCATTGTTGACAGATTAATAATGAAAAAAGCCCTAATCACCGGCATCACCGGCCAAGATGGTTCCTATCTCGCAGAATTTTTGCTGGACAAAGGCTATCAAGTTCATGGCATCAAACGCCGGGCCTCATCCTTTAACACCCAGAGGATAGATCACATCTATCAAGACCCGCATGTTGTGCAACAACATTTTGTTCTGCATTATGGCGATTTAACGGATTCATCAAATCTGACCCGCATCATTCAAGAAGTGCAGCCAGACGAAGTCTATAATCTTGGTGCGCAGTCCCATGTGGCGGTGAGTTTTGAATCACCAGAATATACGGCTGATGTTGATGCAATGGGAACACTGCGCCTGCTGGAGGCAATTCGTTTCCTTGGCTTAGAAAAGAAAACCCGTTTTTATCAAGCATCCACTTCCGAACTGTTTGGTCTGGTGCAAGAAACGCCGCAGAGAGAAACCACGCCATTTTATCCGCGCTCACCTTACGCTGTAGCCAAACTCTATGCTTACTGGATTACGATCAACTACCGCGAGGCTTACAAGATGTATGCCTGCAATGGCATCCTGTTCAACCATGAATCGCCGCGCCGGGGTGAGACATTTGTTACCCGTAAAATCACGAGAGGGCTGGCGAACATCGCCCAAGGCTTGGAACATTGCCTGTACATGGGTAACATGGATGCTCTACGCGACTGGGGTCATGCCAAAGACTATGTACGAATGCAGTGGCTGATGCTGCAACAGGAACAACCAGAAGATTTTGTTATTGCCACTGGTGTGCAGCACAGTGTGCGCGATTTCATCCGCTGGTCGGCGCAGGAGTTAGGCATTGAGCTGCGTTTTGAAGGGCAAGGTCTCGATGAACGTGCAAAGGTTGTAGGTATCTCTGGTGACAACGCTCCTGCGGTGAAAGCAGGCGATGTGCTGGTGCGAGTCGATCCGCGTTATTTCCGTCCGACAGAGGTAGAAACATTATTAGGCGATCCATGCAGAGCCAAGCAGCTCCTTGGCTGGACACCGGAAATCACGGTGCAGGAGATGTGTGCCGAAATGGTGGCTGAAGATCTAAAAATTGCGCAACGTCACGCCCTGCTCAAACAGCATGGTTATGATCTGCCTGTAGCCACAGAGAATTAACATGGCTGAACTATTTGCACTGAATCCAGAGTACAGCACGACTCGGCTTGTAACTCGTGAAGTACCGACAATAGAAGAGCCACCTGATGCGGCTTTCGAGACTGTGCTGTTTTTGCCAGAGGGTGAAGGACGAAAAGGCGAAGGTGGATTGCGCACCAAAGGTTATTTTAAGCGCAGCCTGCCTGATAAACCTTTGATTACGGTGATTACGGTTGTGTTTAATGGGGCGAAACATCTGGAGCAAGCTATTCTCAGTGTGATTGAGCAGACGCATGACAATGTAGAGTATATTGTCATTGATGGCGGATCGACGGATGGGACACTGGATATTATACGCAAGTATGAACATGCTATTGATTATTGGGTAAGCGAAAAGGATGGAGGCATTTATGATGCGATGAATAAAGGGTTAAAGCTGGCGAATGGTGATTATATTGGCATGTTGAATTCAGATGATTGGTTATCAACAGAGGCCATCGGTCTTATATCTAAACATAAGCATGACAGCGTTGATTTTGTATATAGCAGTGTATTTATTACAAGTAAAGAAGGGAATGTTCTTTATATAAAACTGCCTGAAGACACTGAAACAATCCCTTACAGAATGCCATTTCCACATCAAACATTTTATGCAAAAGCAAGTATATTCAAAAAAATTTATGGATACGATACAAAATATAAACTTTCCGCTGATCTTGATATAGTATGGCGTGTAATTAAGGCAGGATTTAATGGAGTTCAAATACAACAACCAATGGCATACTTCAGAGAGGGTGGTGCGAGTGGCGGCTTGATAACATTTATTGAAACGAGAAGTATTGCCTGCAAATATGGCATGGGAAATATAAAATCTTATTTTTTGCTTGTAGAATCATTACTAAAAGTAATGGCTATTAATCTTATTCATTTGCGTATAATAAATTTTATTCGTAATATTTTTGGCTCAAAAAAATATATTCCCTATAATCGAAAAGAGATTTAAATGCAACAGCTTGCTTTTTTTTATGGATTATTTTTACCATTTACTAGTGTATTTGCGTTGTCTATGTGGATAAATTTACCGATATTAATCGGGATGATAATATTTTTTCTATTAGCTATAAAAGGAAAGTATATTTTTAATAGATTTGATGTGATTGTTTTTATATTGTTTGTATCTCCAATATTTTTTTCGGCAATTGTCAATATAGAGTACGCATCTGAAGAGAGATACAGAAATCATATTTTATCATATCTTACTGTTTATTTTTTATTTTATTTTGTTTCTAAAGAATTGTTGCGTAACTATATAGTTATATTTTTTCGTGGAATTGTATATGGCTTGTCGGTTTCGTTACTATTTGAATTTGTTGAATTTTTTATCGCGCAAACTCCTGTTGCTTATCAACTTGATAACATTCCACGTTTTGCTGTACAACAATATCAGCCACTATTTCATGGAATAGTACGTGCCAGATCTGTTGTTGAGGAGTCTGGACATTATGCTTTATACCTTGGAGTGATAGGTTCTCTCTCTCTCTGGTTTTTAGAGAGTAAAGGTATAAAAAAGTTTTCAAAAATTTTGAAAATGGGAATAATATTTGGGATATTATTAACTTTTAGTACAAGTGGAATAATATTTGGGATATTATCATTGTTTTTTGTTCAAGCAATATCAAGAACTAAAGTTTTAGTTAAAAAGATATCTTTTTTAATATCAACAATCATTTTTTTTGCAGCCATTTATTTCTTTTTTTTGAAATTCTATCAATTAAATTTAATCAATCTATATATCGACAAAAAAGATACTATGGGCGGAAGAAAGGACTTTTTTTTGTTATCATTAGATTGCTATTTAAATTCTGATTATTTGAATTTGATGTTTGGACTTGGTCCGGGATATTATGATTATTTGAATCTTCCTTCTGTTATATCATTAACCGCATTGACTCTTTTTCAAACAGGCTTGATAGGTTTATTGATGTATATCATACTAATGATAGTAAGTTTAAAAAGAGTCAATCTTTTTCATAAAAAGCAACAATCTTTTTTTGTTTTTGCTATTTGTTTTTCATTTTTAGTATATAATGGCATTTCAAATTATTGGTACCCTTGGATATGGGTTTTGTTTGCTACGTTATCTATTGCACCAGAATTAGATGAGAGCAGAAGAATAAAAACATCAAAATTTGTTCTTTAATAGGTTGCAGCTATAAAAAATATTGATTGCTATGGATTATGTATGAAACACAAAAATAATTTATTAATATTGCAAGTTATTTCCACGCCAATCGGCGGTGGTGCGGAGGTGTTAGTGCGAGAATTGAACGATAAATTGTGCAACTATGGAATTGCAAGTGAAGCAATTTATTTTTCAGGAAAAGGTATTCATCTTCATGTTAATGAATCAGAATTGAAAATAGGCATAAGAAATCCATTTGCTATTTTAAAATTACGCAAGATATTTCGTTCAAAGATAGCTTCTTTTGACAAATTAATTATTCATGCTCACTTGACATGGCCATTTTTTTATGTAATATTTGCTGCCATTGGATTGGATATAAAACTTATTTTTACAGAACATAACACATCAAATCGTCGTAGAAGAATTTATTTTTTTAAATATATAGAACGTATTTTTTATAGCCGTTATACATACATTGTATGTATAAGTCAAGGTGTTAAAAAATCATTAAAAAATTGGGTCGGTAAAAAATTATATACTCGTACACAGGTCATTTATAATGGAGCTTTCCTTTATAGATTAAAAGAAAAAAATTATTTACCCAAGACTGTACGTTTTATTTCAGTTGGTTCTCTTGTAAAGAGAAAAGGCTTTGAAATATCATTAGCCACACTCTCTTTGCTGAAAGGAGTAGAGTGGAATTATACTATTCTTGGAGAAGGAGATGAAAGAAATCGGTTGTCTCACTTAGCAATACAGTTAAATATTCGCGATAAAGTTCATTTTGTTGGCTGGTCAAATGAAGTAGAGAAGTATCTCCATGAAGCAGATATTCAACTTATTCCATCATTATGGGAAGGATTCGGATTGGTTGCTGTTGAAGGCATGTCAACAGGTTTGCCAATTGTTGCTTCAAATGTAGATGGATTACGTGAAGTTTTGGATAAAGACAACCATGCTGTTTTTTTAGTTGATGAAATAGATAACCCGCAATGTTGGGTTGAAAAGATAGAAAAATGTATCAGCAGGCTGAAAGAGTCGCCGGATTTATTAGCAGAATCATCACGCAGACAGGCAGAAAAATTCAGTTTGGATAAAATGATTTGCAATTATGCTAATCTATATAAAAAGATAGGTGGAATTTAAAAATGGCGCATGTTGCAATAATAGGCAACGAAGCCAGTTCATTGCTCAACTTTCGCGGTGATCTCATTCGTGCTGTTGTTTCATCTGGCTACAGAATCACAGCCATGTCCGATCCAGCCAGCACCGAGCAAATTCAAAAAATTGAAGCATTAGGTGCGCAATTTCGTTCATATCCGGTGCAGCGCAATGGGTTGAACCCGCTGCGTGATCTCCAGACTTTTCTTGCTCTGCGCAAATCGTTGAATGAGCTGAAGCCTGATGTTGTGCTGGCTTACACAATCAAGCCTGTGATTTGGAGCGGGATTGCCGCATATTTGACGAATGTGCCAAAATTTTATGCTTTAATTGAAGGGCTTGGCTATGCGTTTCAGAATGGGGCGTTGAGCAGAAAATTGACAGGCATATTGGCTGCAATCCTATACCACATTTCCTTACGGAAAGCAGACAAAGTAATTTTTCTTAATCAAGACAATAAAAAATTTTTTCTAAAAAATAATATTATTCCATCTAAGAAAGCTGTATTGATAGATGGAATCGGACTTGATCTGAATAGGTATACGCAACATCCCTTCACTGAAGGTCATCCAGTTTTTCTCTGTATCGCCCGCTTGCTCGGTGAAAAAGGTTTGCGTGAGTACGCGCAAGCAGCTCAAATTGTAAAACAGCATTATCCTAAAGCGATATTCCGTCTTCTTGGTGCTCCAGATCCCTCTCCAGACGGTATTCCGCTTACTGAAATACAGGAATGGCAAGGTAAGGGACTTGTAGAATATTCAGGTGTGACCAACGATGTTCGACCGTATCTTTCTGATAGCCATATTTTTGTTTTACCTTCATTCTATGGAGAAGGACTGCCAAGAAGCATTCTTGAGGCTATGGCTATTGGAAGGCCGATTTTGACGACTGATAATGTTGGTTGCAAAGAAACAGTCGTTCAAGGTGAAAACGGTTTTTTGGTGCCAGTCCGGGATGCGGAGGCGTTGGCAGAGCGCATGATCTGGTTCATTGAACATCGTGATCAATGGCAGCGCATGGGGCAGGCAAGCCGCAGGATGGCTGAAGAGCGTTTTGATGTGCATACAATCAACGCTCAATTGCTGTCGATTTTGTTCGGTCAGGATTCTAAACAGGCGCAGTCATGATTTTGGTCACAGGTGCAACAGGATTTATTGGCAATGCTCTATCCTGTCACTTTACCAGACAAGGCCGTACTGTCACAGCTACTGTCCGCTGTCCTTCTGACACATTGCCGATAGCTATCCGGCAACTTCCTGTCGGAAATATACTTCCTGACACCGACTGGACACACGCTTTCACCAATGTAGATACAGTCATTCATTTGGCCGCACGTGCGCATATCATGCGTGACACCGCTATGGACCAACTTGCAGAATTCCGATTGGTGAACACCGCTGGCACTCTTAATCTTGCCCGCCAAGCTGCTGCTTCAGGAATAATGCGTTTTATTTTCATCAGTTCCATAGGTGTAAACGGTAATCAAACGTCAAATATCCCCTTCACTACTGAAGATACACCAAATCCAGTTGAACCATACGCAATTTCCAAACATGAAGCCGAAATTGGCCTGCGGCATCCACCCTTGATTTAAATTTAACTGCATCTACTTGGAATTCTATTCAAGAAATGGATGCAACAATGCTTATTTGACATTGTCAATACAATATACAGAAAATAAATGAGTAACTTTGTCCTAATATGGCTATTTAGTTTATCAGTCTCTTTCATTATTACTATATTTGGAACATTTTGTTATAGATCCTTTGCAAATCGTAAAGAGATTCTTGCAAATCCGAATTTTCGTACTCTGCATGAACAGCCTGTTCCAAGAGGTGGGGGGGTCGTGTTCTCACTGGTATTTGTATTTGCTATTTTTTTTCTTCAGTTATTGAATGATACTGATACTGATTTGATATTGAGTCTATGTCTGGGCGGGGGGATAGCAACGTTGTCTGGATTCATAGATGATGTTATGGAAATTGATGCAATATTGAAACTAATTATACAAATTTTTCTGGCGGGTTGGATTGTATTTTGTTTTGATGGCGGACCATTGACTTGTATAGGCTGGATACCAGATTGGTTTGCTTGGATGCTGACTTGCTTTCTTTTGATTTGGCTGATTAATCTTTATAATTTCATGGATGGTATTGACGGAATGGCAGCCTCTGGAGCTGTGTTTATAGCCGGGGTGATATCTGTCCTATTATTTATCAAGGGTGATGCTGATATGGCTTTCATGTTACTACTTTTGTCTGTCATTTGCATTGGTTTTCTTGTGTTTAATTGGCCACCGGCAAGCCTTTTTATGGGTGACTCCGGCAGTGTTTTTCTTGGTTATTGTTTCGGTGTCTTCATTATGAAGACAGTTATGGAGGATAATGTAAGTTTTTGGACATGGCTCGTTGTTTTTGGTTATTTTGTTGGGGATACCACTACAACTACGCTCATGCGGATTGTATTTGTAAAAAAATGGTACGGTGCTCATAGAAGCCATGCTTATCAAAATTGCGCACGAATTTTCGGAAGTCACAAAAAAGTTACCAAAATGGTTGTTGCTTATCAGCTTGTATGGCTTTTTCCTTTGGCAATCTGGTCAATTTGTCAACCAGATTTGGCACCAGTCGCTGTAGTCTTAGCCCTGACACCAACAGTTCTATGGACGTTACGGAATGGACCGGCACTTTCTTCTTCTTGAATAAATCGAAAGTAAATTATGTCAATAAATAATAGCGATTTGATAATTATTTTTGCTCCTGCTGGAGTGGATACCAAGCTGCTCACATCGGACCTTGCTGGTCGTCCATTAATTGACTATCTGATTGAAAATGTAGCTGTATTGGGCATTAGAGTCAAATTGATTGTATTAAATAATTATGATGAATTATATGCCTTGCTGGTCAATAGGGATGATATAGATTTGAAAGTCTGGCAGTCTGGTGTTTCTCTGGATGAACTTCTTGATTATCCATTACGAGAAGGAGTTTTGCTGCTTCTTGATGTTAGAACGTTTATGTTTTCTTCTTTGACAATAGAGAGGCTGTTGGAAAAAAAACGAGAAAAATTAAATTCTCTGAAGATTATTGAAGGCAAATATGTCGATACTTATACTATAGCACAGGCTATTTCTGGAGAAAAAGATTGGTCGGATATATTAACCTTTAGATTTGATTCTCAACAATCTAACTTAAATGAATTACTGTGTCTGTTTTTGACGACTCAATCAGATGTTATCTGCACAAAAGATATAGACGAATTTAAACCTCCTGTTATGATTCGTGATTTTGTCGAATTGGCACAGGTGGAGCGACAAGTCCTTAATCAACGCGCTATTGATCTCATGAAGCAGGGAGTTCGTATTCGCAATCCTGAAACCGTAGAAATACGTGGTGAATTACTCTGCGGCAGAGAGGTGGAAATTGATGTCAATGTGATTATTAAGGGAAAGGTGAGTCTTGCAGATGGTGTAAAAGTTGGTTCTAATAGCATATTAATTCGATCAGAAATTGGAGAACGGACAGAAATCAAACCCTACTCTATAGTGGAAGATGCAGTCGTAGGTGCTGACAGTTTTGTAGGACCCTACGGCAGGGTACGCCCAGGAAGTACTTTGGGGGATCGGGTACAGCTTGGTAATTTTGTTGAAATAAAGAGTTCCTATATTGCGTCTGGGTGCCGTATTAATCATCTTAGTTTTATCGGAGATGCAGACTTGGCAGAAAACGTTACTGTCGGCGCAGGCACGATCACCTGTAACTATGACGGCATCGGAGTCAATCATACTGTTGTTGAAGAAGGTGTTACTATAGGTTCTGGCTGCAACTTGGTGGCACCGATAGAGATCGGCTCAAATGCAACAATCGGGGCTGGTTCTACGATAACGTCAGATGTTCCGAAAAATAAGCTCACATTAGCTAGGTCACGACAAATAACTAAAGAGAAGTGGCAGGGACCAAAGACTAGGAGATGAGATTGACACATATCACTGTATGGGGTCTTGGACCGCATGCCATCAAAAATATTCTGCCCGCATTGGCATCAATAGACGAATTAACCCTATATGGCGTATGTTCCAGAAATAAGGATACGGTTGTTCACGCTACGGAACAGTGGAATTGCAAGGCTTGGACGAACCCCGATGAAATGCTCGCAGATCAAAAGGTTGATGTTGTGTATCTTGCTACACCCATCGGACTACATGCTGTACAGGGGATGCAGGTGCTCAATGCGGAAAAGCATCTATGGTGTGAAAAGCCGTTAACCTGTGACATAGCCGATACCCGTCAGCTTGTACATCTTTCTGAAGAGAAAAAATTGACTCTTACAGAAGGGTTTATGTATCTTTATCATCCTCAGTTTACCTATCTACAGCAATGTATAACTGAGCAGCATCTGGGTGCTGTAAAATCCGTCACCTGCCGTTTCGGTCTCCCGTTTTTGGACAATCCGGGATTTCGTTACAGCCGGTCCCTAGGAGGAGGAGCCTTGTTTGATGTGGGGAGTTATACGATTTCCATGCTGCTTGCTCTATTTCCCGACCAATCTCCTGTTGTATGTTATGCAGATATATACGGTAATGATGCGTATGAAATTGACCTTGAGGGATCTGCGAAACTTTGCTTTTCTGGCGGCATTGCCGCTTATCTTGAATGGGGAATAGGCCGAGGATATAGAAATGAAATTGATATTTGGTGTGAGAAAGGATCGTTGTTTACCGATAGAATTTTTTCAAAACCAAGTGATTATGTTCCCGAATTCCGAATAAAAAATCTTAATGGAGTAGAATCTGTTGAACAGGGCGTTCCGGCAAATCATTTTATTTATATGTTTAAGCATTTCAGCAAGATAATAGTTAGTGACACCCTTGTACGGAATGAAAGACAGCGAATCCTTCAGCTAGCCTGTTATCTCGAAGAGATTAGGCATGCTGCCCAGAATATATAGAAATTTCAACTTCAGCTCAATAACAGAACTCAGGAGGCGGTAATGCAGGACTGGAAGAAAATCACGATTGACGATGCGTCAATGTGGCCCAAAGCGGGAATGGTTCAACTTCCCACAGCAAATGTTGATGATCGCGGCAGTATACAGGGATTGGTGAATTTTCCTATGAAAAACATTGCACTGATTACTTCAATGAAGGGTTCTGTACGTTCCAATCATTATCATGTTACTGACTGGCATTATATGTATATCTTATCAGGTTCCTTTGATTATTACTATCGGTCGACAGGCTCTGATGAAGAAATCAAAGTAATGACCGTCAGACAGGGTGAAATGATCTTTACGCCGCCAATGGAAGATCATGCCACAGTGTTTCTAGAAGATACGCAACTGCTTGCGATGAGCAGAAATCCGCGTGATCAGGAAAGTTACGAGGAAGATGTGCGCCGTGTAATGCTGATTACCCCGGAGGATGTTACCGTATGAACATGAAGAATTATTATTTGCGTACCACATGTCGTATGTGTGCCGAATCCGCCTTGAGAAAGGTGATGGAACTGACACCTACGCCGCCTGGGAATAATTTTTTGACAAAAGAGGAGATCGGGCAGGAGGAACCTGTTTATCCTTTGGAACTGTATTTCTGTGAGCATTGCCATCATGTTCAGCTCGGACATGTGGTTGATCCAAAAGTGCTTTATCAGAAGAACTACTCCTATGTTTCTTCTACATCAGCTTATTTTGTCCGACATCTTCGGAACTATGCCGACGAAATGGTGAAACATTTCGACTTGGAGCCGGGGATGCTTGTTGCGGATATCGGCTCTAATGACGGAACATGTCTGCAATTTTTCCAGAAAGCAGGCATGAAGGTTGTAGGGGTTGACCCAGCACTTGAAATTGCCGGGAGAGCTACAGAATCAGGTATAGAAACAGTAGGTGATTTTTTTTCCTGTGAACTTGCCAGAAGGTTAAGAGATAAATATGGGCCTGCGGGCTTTATTACCTCACATAATGCATGCGCCCATATTGACTGCTTGGACGATGTAGTGCAGGGGGTATTTCACTGGCTGGATAAGAATGGTGTATTTGTTCTTGAGGTCGGTTATCTGCTTGATGTGTATACGAACGTTTGGTTTGATACTGTTTACCATGAACATCTTGATTATCATTCTGTTGCGCCTTTTAAGCAGCTATTTGCCAGAAATGGGATGGAGCTTATTGCCGCACAACGGATCAGCCCTCAAGGCGGATCCATCAGGATTATGGCTCAGAAATCGGGAGGAAAGTATTCCCGAGATGAATCAATCGACAAACTGATACAACAGGAACATGAGGCCGGATTGGATCGTCCTGAGACCTTTATAGAGTTTGACCGACGTATTAGAGCTGTCAGGGAACAGTTGCTGGCCTTAGTAAACGCATTAAGATTTGAGGATAAATCAATTGCAGGCTATGGAGCACCAACGAAGGCCACCACCCTGATGTCCCATTTTAAACTCGGGTCGGAAGTGTTGGATTTCATTGTTGATGATAATCCTTTGAAGCAGGGGTTCTATACTCCGGTCACTCATATTCCTGTATTCTCCGCTGATGAAATATATACGCGAAGACCGGATTATGTATTAATTCTGGCTTGGAATTTTGCTGAACCGATCATGAAAATACATGAACGTTATGTGAAGGAAGGAGGTCGATTTATTCTGCCGATGCCTGTTCCCCGCATTGTCGAGTAGCTCTACAGAAGAACGCATATGTTCCTTTACGGAGAAAAGTTATGAATAAACGAGTACTGGTCGTGGCACCGCATCCTGATGATGAAACATTGGGTGTCGGCGGCACTATTGCTAAATACGTAGCTCAAGGATCCCAGGTCACGATATTGACCGTATCAGGACATCTCCCGCCCCTCTACCATTCTGACGATTACGAGAGAACTGAACTGGAGGCAAAAAGAGCCTTTGAAATCCTCGGAGTAGAGAACTTCAGTTTCCTAAAAATTCCCGCAACAATGATAGGCGATCAGCCTATTCATGAGATAAACGGCAAAATAACAGCTGCTGTTCAGGAAGCAGATCCGCATATCGTCCTCTGTCCTTATCCTGATCGTCATATAGATCATCGTTTGGTATTCGAAAGTGTTATGGTTGCGACAAGGCCAGTTGGTTACGGGAAAAAGATTGAACTGATTGCTGCGTATGAGACATTGTCGGAGACGCATTGGAATGCTCCGCACATTGAGCCTAATTTTACACCGAACTTGGTGGTCGATATCACAGAGTATATGAGAATGAAACTGAAGGCATTGGAATGTTACGTTTCACAGATTTCGCCTTTTCCAGGGACAAGATCTATAGAGGCCATAGAAGCATTGGCAAAATTTCGAGGAACACAGGCAGGATTTGCGTTTGGAGAAGGTTTTCACGTGATTCGTATGATTGGTTGAATTGACTCGTGAAGTCAGGTTGCATTTACAACTTGACTCCAATCGCAACTTCAACAAACATCCCATGAAATTCAGCCGACGGCAGCGCAAACCTATCTCTCGCATCACTGCCATCATCCTGCACGACATCGCCGCTGCTTTTTTTGCATGGCTGGGTGCCTACTGGCTGCGTTTAAACCTGTCCCTGCCGCCCCAATATCTTGGCGATGCGCTCACCACCCTGACTTGGGTGCTGCCTCTGCAAACAGCAGTTTTTTTCCGTTTCGGTCTCTACAAAGGTGTCTGGCGTTTCGCCAGTTTGCCTGATCTGAAACGGATTTCCTCGGCTGTCTTGTTGACGGCATTGCTTATCCCGATTTTTCTCTATCTGTTCAGAATAAATGCAGTTGTTCCTCGCGCAGTGTTGCTGTTAGACCCGCTTCTCCTGATTATTATCATGGGCGGCAGCCGCTTGTCGTATCGAGTATGGAAGGAGCAGCAGCTAACCAGCGCATTCCGGCCTGAAAGCAAGCCGGTCTTGGTGGCTGGTTCCGGCGAAACAGCAGATTATCTGCTCCGTGAATTGTCCCATCATCCAACCGGCTTTCATGCTGTGGGCCTGCTGGATGACAGCCCGGATAAGCAGGGGCGGCAGGTTCTGGGTGTGCCGGTGCTGGGCAAAATGAACGAGACCGTGCTGTGGGCGGAAAAAATGGGTGTTGACGATATCGTACTGGCTCTGCCCAGAGTTGAGCACAGTGTGCGCCGCCGCATAACCCAAGCCTGCGCTGAGGCCGGATTGAATGTCCTGACCGTGCCGCCGCTGGAAGATTTGGTTGCAGGCCGGGTGACAGTTTCCAATCTGCGTCGGATTGAATTAGACGATCTGCTGGGCCGTGATCCCGTGCAATTGGACAACAGCGGCCTGAGTAATCTTTTGACTGAAAAAACCGTTCTGGTGACTGGCGCGGGCGGCTCCATCGGCTCAGAGCTGTGTCGGCAGATTGCCCGCTTTACTCCGAGCAAGTTGGTGCTGGTTGAGCAGTCGGAATTAGCTCTATATGCAATGGAGCAGGAATTGCCGCAGCATTTTCCTGAACTGCGGATTGCGCCGGTGATCGGCGATGTGAAAAATGCGGCCCGGATGAATCAGATCATGGCGGAACATCGTCCGGCAGTTATTTTTCATGCTGCCGCGTACAAGCATGTGCCGCTGATGGAGAACAGCAATGCGTGGGAGGCGGTGCGCAACAACGTGCTTGGCACACAGACGACAGCGGCGGCGGCCAAGGCGCATGGCACAGGCAAGTTTGTCATGATTTCCACAGACAAGGCGGTTAATCCGACCAATGTCATGGGCGCGACCAAGCGGCTGGCTGAGATGGTTTGCCAAGCCTTGCAGGAGGAGGGCGGCACCCAGTTCATCTCTGTCCGCTTTGGCAATGTTCTCGGCTCCTCTGGCAGCGTGATTCCCAAGTTCCAGAAGCAGTTGGAAGCAGGCGGGCCGCTGACCGTGACTCATCCTGAAATCACCCGTTATTTCATGTCCATCCCAGAGGCAGCCCAGCTCGTCCTGCAAGCCGGTCTGATGGGCCAAGGCGGGGAAATTTTTGTCCTTGATATGGGCGAGCCAATCAAAATCGCTGAATTGGCAAAACTGATGATCACCCTGTCCGGCGAGGATGAAGAAAGCATCCGTATCGAATACACTGGCCTGCGTCCAGGTGAAAAGTTGTACGAGGAGTTGCTGGCTGATGACGAATCCACCCTGCCCACGCCGCACCCCAAGCTGCGGGTGGCTAAGGCACGCCCTGCTGACATGAGCTGGCACACTGAGTGCCTGACATGGATGACCTTGCCCGGCCTGCACGATGAAATGGAAATAAAACGCCAACTCAAAATCTGGGTGCCGGAATATCAGCCGGATTTGAATGGTTCCGCAGGCTGATGAGGCGGTCTCAAAGCGGTTGAGCGGAGTCAAAACCGCCGACCTTCCTCTTTGCTCAGGCAGCTAATTTTTGCTGATGAAAGTCCTTTTTTTTGCAACATTCGATGGATTTCTCAGCAAATTCTGTCTTCCCCTTGCTCGTTCATTACGAGATCGGCATATTGAAGTTGTCCTGATGTCACCGCCCGGTGATTATGTTTCCCATTTCAAAGAGGAAGGGTTCAGATGGCTGCCGCTGCCCATGAAGCGATCCAGTCTGAATCCGCTGCGCGAGCTTTTTGTGCTGCATTCTCTTTACGCTGCCTGCCGACAGGAAGCCCCTGCTGCTGTGCATAGTTTCACTGTCAAGGCTGTTATTTATGGCGGAATGGCAGCTCAGGCAGCAAGAGTGAAAAAAAGAATACATGCTGTCACCGGCATGGGCTATGTGTTCAGCAGCTCTTCGTGCAGAGCCAGTCTTCTGCGTCCCGCAGTCAAGGCATTGCTCAGGCTGGCATTGCGGGGTAAGGAGAGCCTTCTGATAGTCCAGAATCCTGATGACAGGCAGTTGTTCATTGACAGCAAGTTAATTTCGCCGAGCAATATCCATCTGATCAGGGCATCAGGCTCAGGTGTGGATGCTGATTATTTCAAACCTGCGCGGCAGCAGCGCAGCGGCAAATTTAAAGTCTTGCTGGCGGCCCGACTGCTGCGGGAAAAAGGTGTCAAAGTATATGCGGAAGCAGCCGCCTTGCTGGCGCATCGGGCCGAACAAGTGGAGTTTCTGCTTGCAGGCGCGCCTGATTATGGCAATCCCGGTTCGCTCACCAATGCTGAAATAAAGGAGATTGAGCAGGCCGGTCACGTCACTGTGCTGGGGCATGTTGCTGACATGCGTCGGCTGCTGAACGAGGTTGATCTCTTTGTCCTGCCCAGTTATTACAGGGAAGGAGTGCCGCAGGTTCTGCTGGAAGCGGCTTCCATGTCTCTGCCGCTCATAACCACAGATGCGCCGGGATGCCGAGAAACAGTGGATGAGGGAATTAACGGTTTTTTGGTGCCAGTGCGGAATGCGGTGGCAGTTGCTGAAAAAATTGAATATTTGCTTGATCATCCTGAACTGTGCCTTGCCTTTGGCAAAGCTGGCAGAGAAAAAGTGCTGCAAGAGTTTGATCAGAGAATTATTCTTCGGCAGACACTGGAAGTGTATCGTTCTTTGGAATTGACTTGCAATGAGCATTCCTAATCTGCACCCTGAAACTGCCGACCTGCTGCGCCGAGTATTCAGCGGACAAGCCACGCTTTGGCCTGCTGATTTGTCGGCAGAGGTCTTTTTCCAAGAAACCGCCGGGCAGGGCATGGCACCGCTGCTATTTCGCAGAATCAGCAAGCAAAATTGCTCTGACTGGTCATCCGACTTGCTGGCCCGCTTAAAAGAAACCGCCCTGCGTCAAGCAGCAGCGGAAATGCTCTTGGAAGCTGATCTCCGTACCCTGCTGCAAGCCTTTGCTCAAGCAGGAATCCAGCCGCTGCTGCTCAAAGGCACGGCTTTGGCCTACAATCTCTATCCTGAACCGTGGCTGCGGCCCCGCTGCGACACGGATTTGCTCGTTGCCGAAGCTGAACGGGAAAAGGCGGCAGCCTTGCTGCAAGGCATGGGATACGCGCCATTGCTTGAGGAGAACATGGACTATGTCAGCGCGCAAAAGAGCTATTCCAAAACCGGGCCGGGCATCCGCTTCAGCTATGACCTGCACTGGCAGATCAGCAATACCAACCGCCAATTCAGCCGCAGCTTTGCTGATGAGCACCTCATTGCCGCCGCAGTCCCTGTTCCAGCTTTGGGCGAACACGCCCGGACATTGAGCAAGATTGACAGCCTGCTCTACGCCTGTTTTCATCGGGCCGGGCATTTTTCCCACAGCGGCGACCGGCTGATCTGGCTGCATGACATCCATCTGCTCTGCCAATCGCTGACTGATGAAGAAGCCAAGACATTCTGCGCCAAGGCAAAGCGGCTGGAAATAACAGCCTTGTGCGCTGATGCAATTGCCGTGACCAAATCGTGGTTCAATACAGAATTATCAGCGCGGCTGGCGGCTCTGACGCAGGAAAAAACAGATAAGGAAACCTTTGCCTCACTGCTCAAGCCGGGCGGCAGACAGGTCGGCATCAAACATCACGCCCTGCTGGAACTGAAAGCACTGCCCACATGGCGAGAACGCAGCCGTTTTCTCTTCCAGAATGCCTTTCCGCCGCCGGAATTCATGCGCTGGCGATACAACGAGACATCGCCCCTGCCGCTTCTCTACCTCAAACGTTTCGCCGAAGCAGTGTATATTTTTCTGAAAAGATAGACCTCGTCTGAGTAGGGGCGAAAAATTTTTCGCCCCTACTCAGCCATACCCTTTTTTTCCCGCAGCAGGTATAATGGACGGACTGTTTTCTGATTTTCCTTTTTAACAAGACCAAGATTATGAATTTGCAGCAGGATTTGCAGCAGCGGCTGCGGCAGAAGCCCGTTCTTCTCATGACCCATCTGGTGCTCGGCTATCCTTCGCTGGCCGTCAACCGCGAAGTCATTCAGCAGATGGCGGAGAACGGCGTTGATTGCATTGAACTTCAGATTCCTTTTTCTGAGCCAATGGCGGACGGGCCGGTGATTCTCAAGGCCAATCAGGACGCGCTGGCCGCAGGCATCAAGGTGCGGGACTGCCTTGCCTTTGCCGCTGAGATGGCGCAGGCGTTTCCGCAGGTCAATTTTCTCTTCATGACCTATTGCAACATCGCCTTCCGCTATGGCATGGCTAAGTTTATTCGGCAGGCGGCAAAGATCGGCATAAAGGGCTGCATCATTCCCGACCTGCCGCCGGAAGAGGGCGAGGACTATCTGCGCCTGACCAAGGAGAACGGTTTGGCTGCTGTCATGTTCTTCACGCCGACCTCGACAGATGCGCGGATGGCCGAAACAGCAGGGCAGGGCGGCGGCTTCATCTACTGCGTGGCCCGCAAAGGCGTGACTGGCCAGCGCACTGAGATGGACAGCAGCCTTACCGCCTATCTGAGCCGTTGCCGCAAGGCCACTGATTTGCCCTTGGCAGTCGGTTTCGGCATTGCCAGCCGCGAAGACGTGGCCATGCTGGAGGGCAGAGCGGACATGGCCGTGATCGGTACGGCCACGATCAAATTGGTTGATCGGGAAGGCCCGTTCGCCGTCGGGCCGTTCATCCGCTCCTTAGCTGGAGCCTGAGCCTGATCGTCCATGTTGGAGAAAATCAGCACCATGCTTGAAATGATCAAGTTCAAGCATACGGTCTTTGCCATGCCCTTTGCCCTGACCGGGACCTTTCTCGCTGTCCGGGGCATTCCCTCGCTCTGGGTCTTCTTCTGGGTGATCATGGCCATGATTGGGGCGCGCACTGCGGCCATGACCTTCAACCGCATTGTTGATCGTCGTTTTGATGCAGCCAATCCCCGCACCAGCCAGCGGGCTATTCCGACAGGACAGGTTTCTTTGAGCGAATCTTGGCTCTTGGTTGCCGCCTCCTCAGCCCTGTTCTTTCTCGCCTGCTGGATGCTCAACAGCTTGGCTTTGCAGATAGCCCCCTTTGCCTTGGCCCTGACCTTTTTCTATTCGCTGACCAAACGCTTCACGTGGCTCTGTCACGTGGTGCTCGGCATAGCCTTGGCCTTTTCACCATTGGGCGGCTGGGTCGCAGCCGCAGGCAGTCTGAGCGGCTATCCGTGGCTGCTGTCGCTCGGCGTGCTCTTCTGGGTCGCAGGTTTTGATGTGGTTTATGCCACCCAAGATGCGGAATTTGACCGGCAGGCTGGGCTGTATTCCATGCCTGCCTCGCTGGGCCGGAAAAACGCTTTCCGGCTGGCAATCACCTTCCATGCCCTCGCCTTTATCCTCTTCACCCTGACCGGCCTGCATCAGCAGCTTAATTTTATTTATTATCTCGGCATTACCCTGACCGGGACTGCCCTGTTCTACCAGCACCTGATCGTCAATCCCAGAGACTTGTCCAATATTCAAGTGTCCTTTTTCTCCATGAATGGCTTCATCTCCCTGACCCTGTTCATTGCGGTCTGCCTGTCCCTGCTGCTGGCGGGCTGAACCCTCATCGCCGGGCAGAACTTGGCCGGTCAGGCCTTCTTCATATCTTCCCTTGAAAGTCTGCTCAATATAGGATAGGCTTGACAAAATTTTATTGAAACAGTCCAGCGACGCAAAAAGATGAAACCTGATTTTCTTGAATATGTTCATAACCATGTGGTGCTGGGTGACGGTGCCCTTGGTTCCTATCTCTTTGAGCAGGGCGTGGAGCGGGGCCGCAATCTGGACCTGCTCAATCTGCAAGCCCCGGAAACCGTGCTGGCCGCTCACGAGGAATACATTCGGGCTGGCAGCCAGCTCATTGAGAGCAACACCTTTGGTGCCAATCGCTTCAAGCTGCGCGAGGTCGGTGCTGGTGAACGGGCACGGCAGATCAGCCGCACTGGCGCAGAGATTGCGGCCAAGGCTGCCGGAAAACAGGTTTACGTGGCTGGCTCAGTTGGCCCGACCGGCCTCAGCTTTCCCTTGCATGAGGAGCACATCAGCCTGGAAGAGATCAGGGAGAGCTTCTGCGAGCAGGTGCTTGGTCTGGCCGAAGGCGGGATTGATCTGCTGATTCTGGAGACCTTTTCCAGTCTGGAGGAAATCCTGCTCGCCATTGCCGCCGCCCGGAGCGCAGCTCCGCAGCTGCCTGTGATCGCGCAGATGGTCTTCCCGGCCAAGGGACTGACCGTGCTGGGCGAGGATGCCCTGTTCTGCGGCCAGCAGATGCGGGCTGCCGGAGCGGCCTTGGTCGGCACTAACTGCGGGCGCGGCATGGATGCCACCGTGCAGGCTATTGCCCGCCTGTCACCGTTAGCTGGTGAAGGCACGCCGCTGTCCGCCTTTCCCAATGCCGGCATGCCGGAGCTGCTCAACGGGCGGATGATCTACCCGGCCCAGCCCGGTTACATGGCAGCGCGGGCCAAGGAGATGATCCGCAACGGCGTGCATCTGCTTGGCGGCTGCTGCGGCACTCAGCCTGCCCATATTCATGAGTTCCGCAGCAGCCTGCGGATCAAGCCGGTGCGGGTGTATCTCAGCGGCGAGGAGCAGGAGCAGGAGGCAGAGGAACCGCTGACCGTTGCAGGCAAGAATGGCGGCTTTCTTGACTCCCTTCAGCCGGGTCGGCTGCCGATTATTGTTGAGCTGGACCCGCCTGCTCATTTAGATGCGGAGCCAGTCCTGCGCGGGGCCGAGGAATTGGTCAGGGCTGGTGTGGATGCCATTTCGCTGGGCGAAAATCCCTTGGCGATTTTGCGGGCAGGCAATTTGAGCATGGCCGCCCTGATTCGCCAACGCACCGGCATTCAGACCATTCTTCATCAGACTGGGCGGGACGTGAATGCCCTTGGCATGCAGTCGCGGATGATGGATGCGCACCTGCTCGGCCTTGAAGCGGTGCTGGCCGTGTCTGGCGATTCTGCCACAGGCACGGATCAGCCTGGGGTGAGCGGGGTTTTCGATCTCCGCTCCTACGGCCTGATCGCCATGCTGGAGGGCCTCAACCGGGGCCTGAGCATGGCTGGGCAGCAGCTTCGCAAACAGACCAATTTCTCCATTGGCGCAGCCTTCACTTTCCGCCCAGACGATCCTGAGACCCAAGTTCGGCGTTTGGAGAAAAAGGCCGAGCTGGGAGCGCGTTTCGCCATGACTCAGCCCATTTTTGCCCCTGCAACGGTGGAGCAGATGCTGGAAGCGACACGCCATCTTGACATTCTTGTTTTTCCGGGTATCTTTCCTCTCATATCCGCCCGCAACGCTGAGTTTCTCCACAACGAGGTGCCTGGCATCTCCGTGCCGGGTGAGCTGCGCCGCCGCTTGGCCCAGTTTGAGCAGGTCGCAGACCAGCGCAAGGCCGCTTTGGAATACACGGCAGACATGATTGCCGAGATTGCCCCGCTGATTGACGGCCTGTATCTGATCAGCCCGCTCAACAAATGGGACATTGCCCTGCAATTCGTGCTTCAGGCACGGCAGGCTGGATGGACGGGCAGGGCAGGGCGGATTCATCAGCATTCTTAATTTCTCTATGTTCAAGTCCCTGGATGATTACATTTATATTCTTTGACCAATAGGGGTTACGCCCGGCAAAGATCAAGCAAAAGATCACCGAAGTGAAATTGGGGTGGAAGCTCGAGCTGACCTTGCAGACCAAACTTTTCGTCCGCCTCCTCTTTCTGAACCTTCATCTCTGCGAAGAAAAAAATAATGAACAATTTCCGATTTGCAACGGCTGAAGACTTTAATCCCGCTGAACTGGGAAAATCACTCTGCATGGATTTTGATGCTGTCCGCAGCGCATTTGCCGAAGAGCCGGATCAGAGAGTCAACGGCGCGTTGAGCGGCTATATTTACGACATGCCGCAATTTCCTGATGATCCGGTCAGAGGCGGCATTCATTATGCACGGTATGTTGAGTTGCCTGATTCGCTGATTCCTCAGAGGCAGCCGCCGTTGCTGCGCTCTTTTGCCGAAGAAATCCAAGAAACCGTGCCAGAGGCGGCAACTTTCTTTGATTTGGGGCCGGGACCGGAATGGTCGGTGCGAAAAAACACTGTGCCGGCACTCAAGATGCTGCAACCTGCTGTGTATGTGCCGGTTGATCTGGAGCCTGAGTTTACAGAAGAAGCATGCAAGGTGGTCAGCAGCGAGTTCCCTGAAATGAATGTGAACAATCTTGTCAGTAATTTTCATGCCGAGCCGCTGTCTGGCGCGGCAACCGAAAATGCGCTTGTCTGGTATCCAGGTTCGACCTTGGGCAATCTGCCTTCGCTGCCGGAAACCGCTTTTGCTGAGAACCGATTTGTCATGGAGCATCTTGCCCTGCTGCGTCAAGGTGCGGCAGAAGAGCAGGCCCGTTATCTGGTGCTTCTGATGGACAGAAAAAAAGAGGACATTCAGTCCATGCTCGACTTGTATGCCTCAGACGATGCGGTTGGCTGTTTTCGCAGCATTCTCTTTAAGCTGAAGCGGGACCTTCAGGCAGAAGATTTTGATCCTGCGGCATTTGCCTATGAACCGCTTTGGAATGAGCAGACCAGCGCGGTGGAGCACACCTTCACCGCTGCTGCAAATCAGCTCTTCAAGATACATGACTGTTTCACCAATGCTTCTGCAACAGTAAGAGTTTCAGCAGGCGAACGCTATGTCTTAGCCAATTCTATGAAGCCGAGCTGCGATGACATGCAAGCCATGCTATCTTGTTCAGGCTGGGAGCCGCTGCGGTCAGCAGAAGATGCGGACCGTCAGTTTCATATTCATCTTGCGCAGGCTGGTACCGCACAAATCATATCGGATAGCTGACATGCTGGAACTGCGTAATATCTCCAAAACCTACGGCCAGACGCAGGCTCTGCGCTCCATCAACTTGTCTGTTCCTGCGGGCAAGACCACCGTATTTCTGGGGCCGAGCGGCTGCGGCAAATCCACTCTGATCCGCATCATGAACGGGCTTATTCAAGCCGATTCAGGTGCGGCTGTTTATTTTGAGGGCGTGCAAGTCACGGAAGCAAACGCGCTCCAGCTCCGCCACAAAATGGGCTATGTCATTCAGGAGGGCGGCTTGTTCCCGCATCTGACTGCCAGACAAAACATTGCATTGATGGCAAAGCATCTGGACTGGGCAAAGGATCGTATTGAAGAACGGATAACAGAGCTGGTCCGGCTGACCCAGTTTCCTGAGCAAGGGTTGGACCGTTTTCCGGCAGAGCTGTCCGGCGGGCAGCGGCAGCGGGTCAGTTTGATGCGCGCTCTGATGCTTGACCCTGCCTTGCTGCTCTTGGACGAGCCGCTCGGCGCGCTTGATCCCATGATTCGCTCTGAACTGCAAAGCGAGCTGCGCCAAATATTCCAGACCTTGGGCAAGACTGTGGTGCTTGTCACGCATGATATTGGCGAGGCTGATTATCTCGGCGACCTGCTGGTGCTGATGCGCGATGGCCAGATCCTACAGCAGGGCCTGTTGCGCGATATGGTCAAAAATCCGGCAGAACCGTTTGTCAGTCAGTTCATCAATGCGCAGCGCAGTCCTGATGTGTTGCAACAGAAGGAGGGAGCATGAAAACATTATGGCATTATTTCTGCGCATTATTTCTGCTGGCAGTCCTGCTGCCCACGGTTCCGGCGCAGGCTGAGGCAGAGATCACTGTCGCTTCAAAAAATTTCACAGAAAGTGTCATTCTCGGCGAAATAATCACCCAAGTGCTGCGCTCCGCCGGAGTTAAGGCGGAACATCGGCCTGAGCTGGGCGGCACCCAAGTGCTGTGGAACGCCCTGCTGCGCGGCGAAATAGACAGTTATCCTGACTACACCGGCACTTTGCGGCAGGAAATGTTCACAGGGCAGCAGATCAACAATTTTGCTGATTTGCGTCAACGGCTGGCAGAGAAAAACATCCTGACCACAGAGCCGCTCGGCTTTAATAACACGTATGCCCTTGCCATGAAAAAAGCAAAGGCAAAGCAGCTCGGCATCCGCACCATTTCTGATCTGCGCAAGTTTCCTGATCTGGCCTTTGGTTTCAGCAATGAGTTCATGGACCGCAATGACGGCTGGCAGAATCTGCGCACCCATTACCAACTGCCACAGACTGATGTCAAAGGACTGAATCACGATCTGGCCTATTTGGGCTTAGATAACGGCTCGATTGACGTGACAGACGGGTATTCAACCGATGCGGAAATCGTCTATTATGATTTGCAAGTGCTGAAGGATGACCGGCAGTATTTTCCTGAATATCAGGCGGTGATTCTCTATCGGGCAGGATTGCGGAAACGCGCTCCGCAAGCAGCGGCGGCCCTGCAAAAGCTGGCTGGCAGCATTTCTGAGGCGGAAATGGTGAAAATGAATGCCCGCGCCAAACTGGACAAGGTGTCAGCCAGCCAAGTTGCCTCTGATTTTCTCAAGGAAAGATTCGCGCTGCAAACAGAAGTGACCGAGGAAACAGTCTTTTCCCGTCTCTGGCAGCACACGGTTGAGCATCTGATTTTGACCTGCTGTTCGCTGCTGGCCGCAGTGGCTGTCTCCATCCCCCTTGGCATCTGCGCGGCCAAATATGAACGGCTGGGGCAGATTGTTTTAGGCGTGACAGGCATTATTCAGACCATTCCATCTTTAGCCCTGTTAGTTTTCATGATTCCGTTCTTGGGCATTGGCAATGCTCCGGCCATTGCGGCCCTGTTTCTTTACAGTCTGCTGCCAGTAGTCCGCAACACCTACACCGGCCTGCATGGCATTTCCCCGCCGCTCATTGAATCAGCCAAGGCTTTGGGCCTGTCGCCTTGGGCGCGTTTGCGGCTGATTGAACTGCCCTTGGCCTCGCGCTCCATTCTGGCGGGCATCAAAATTTCTACGGTGCTCAACATCGGCTTTGCCACCTTGGGTGCGTTGATCGGCGCAGGCGGCTATGGGCAGCCGATTCTGACCGGAATTCGTTTGGATGACACCGGCCTGATCTTGCAGGGAGCCATTCCGGCTGCGGTACTGGCTCTGCTGGCGCAGGGCATGTTTGAGCTGCTGGAACGGGCGGTGGTGCCAAAAGGACTGCGGCTGACAGCGTGAGATTGCGCTTTTGCGTAACGTATTCTGCTGAAACTGTGGAGCAGATGCTGGAAGCGGCACGCCATCTTGACATTCTTGTTTTTTCGGGTATCTTTTCTCTGGTCTCTGCCCGCAATGCAGAGTTCCTCCATAACGAGGTGCCGAGCGAGCTGCGCCGCCGTCTGGCCCAGTTTGAGCAGGTCGCGGACCAGCGCAAAGCCGCTTTGGAATACACGGCAGACATGATTGCCGAGATTGCCCATATCATTGACGGCCTGTATCTGATCAGCCCGCTCAACAAATAGGACATTGCCCTGCAATTCGTGCTGCAAGGCCGGATGGCAGGGCAGCGGCAGAACGGACTTGCTGAAGAAATTAACTTAAAAAAGAGTGAGTTGATGACTTGGAATACGGACCAGCTCTATTGGTTGATGTACAAAGATGCTGATCAAGAAATTCTTACTTCATTTGAACGGCGCGTCTTAAAAATAGCCTATCCAATCGCTTATTGGTCATTGGACAGGGCGGTGAAACAGGAGAATCTGGAGGGAGTTATTACACAATTATCTGGATTACTTCCTGATATTTCATCACAGTACAGCAATCAACAGTTCAGAGGTTTTGTTGAAAAGGCTGTAAGAGCACTACAGGCGTTTCAATGTCAAATGGCATCCGATATTTTCACTTCAGATTTGTTTGCTGACAAAGAACAACTAAAGATGGTTGACATAGGCGATTCTTCTGGACTGCATTCTTTATGTATCAAACATCTACTGAAAGATAAGAAGAAAATTGAAACAGTCAGTATCAATTTAGATCAAAGGGCAATTGAAAAAATACAAAGCAAAGGTCTAAGAGCAATCTTGGCAAGAGCGGAAGATTTAGAACTTAATGAAAATTTTGATCTTTTAACTTCATTTCAAACAGTTGAACATCTCCTTGATCCTATTGGTTTCCTAAGCAGAACAGCACGTAAGATAGATGCTGAACATTTTTTCATCACTGTGCCCTTTTTCAAAAAAAGCCGTGTCGGTCTGCACCATATCAAAACCAATAAAACCGGACCGGTTTATGCGGAGCAGACCCATATATTTGAACTGAATCCTCATGACTGGTCGCTGCTTTTTCAACACAGCGGCTGGAAAATTGTCAAAGAAAGAATTTACTATCAATATCCACGTCGTATCCCTGTAGTAAACGCTTTGCTCAAGTGGTTCTGGAGGATATTTGACTTTGAAGGATATTGGGGTGTTCTCCTACGGAAGGATTTAACTGTATCTAATTATTACCAAGATTGGAAGGATATTTGACATGCTTCAGCTTGATCATTTCGCGGTTCAGGTTTCAGATTTAGAAAGGTCTATTGAATTTTATAAAAAAATAGGCCTGGAATATCGTTATACTGCTTTTGACGAAGAAAATCATGAACGCTATGCTTTTTTCACGCTTCCTTCTGGGGGAAGTTTTGAACTTCTACAAGTTTTAGATGAGCAAAACAATCCTATTCCTTTGCAAAAGAAAGAGTTGGTTCAACCTTTTTGTCCGCATATTGCTTTCACCACGAGTGATATGAACGAGACAATGGCCATGATTCAAGAAAAAGGATTTGAGATTGTCAAAGGGCCAATGAACATACCTGATGAAGTTTCTTGGGTTTTTATAAAAGATTATGACAATAATGTAGTTGAATTTGTTGAGTGGATAGGGGAGAAGCGGTGAAGCTAATAAGATTGCAAGGAATCATACCTTGGGTGCATCATTATTATTGGTCGCATCCATTCTTTATTTTTCAGCAGATGATCAACGAACGGCTAAAAAATATTGTTCAACTTGATTACGCTGGTGACAGCAGTTTTGTTCCTATTTTTGATCAATTTGATGCAGTCGAATCAGGTGCCGCAGATGTTGCCTTGGGTATTTCTTCCTATTACACGCACAGAATTCCTGAAGCAATGTGCGTCTTATATAGTCATCACTCTCCTGCTCAATTACGAACAAATGGATTCTATGAGTATTTTCGTGAACTGCATCTGCGGAAGGGAAACGTTGTTTATCTCGCAAACACAGGTGGTGTCTGTAAAACTGCATTCCGACTTTTTTTCAATAAAAAAATAGCTGATTGTGATTCTGTCAAAGGACTCCGCGTCCGAACGCTACCGGTTTATGTTTCCTTAGTCAAAGCATTGGGCGGAATTCCTGTCAGCATTAAACCGACTGATCTTCTGGCCGCTTTGAAAAAGAACGAAATAGATGGTTATGGTTGGTCATACGGCGGCATTGCAAGTTATGGCTGGGAAAATCTGACCAAATATGTGCTGGAGCATTCTTTTTATTCAGCTAACACCTGTTTGCTGATCAATAAAAGCAAGTGGGACTCTTTTCCTGCTGAAGTGCGGATAGAACTTGAACAGATTGGTTGTGATTTGGAACTGGAAGCAGAACGGGCAATGCGCGCATACAATAAAAATGAGGATGTTTTTCTCAAAGGATTGAATATAGACTTTCTCTCCTTTTCTGATGAGGAGAAGCAACGTTTTATCAAAACAGCTTATGATGCAGGATGGTCAAGCCTGTCAGTTCAGGATGATGATGAGCTGAATAAGCTGCAACTTTATTTAACAGGAGGATGAAAATGAGTGACATCAAGGAATTCAAAGGCAACGAGCGTAATCAGTATCATGGCATGTCTGAATATTATGATGAGGCAATGATGGCTGGTTACTATGACTATAAGTCAACGGCAGAATCCTTGGCTGATTTAATCAAGGACGGCGCAAAGGTTCTCGAAATAGGTGTTGGCACAGGTCTATTTTTGGACCATCTTTGTAAGTTGAGACCGAATTGCACCTATTATGGAGTTGATCATACAGATGCTATGATCAACAAGGCATTGGAAAACGTAAATACTAATAAGTATCAAATACATCTGCTAAAACGTGATGTAATCAAGATGGAGTTCGAGAGAAAGTTCGATGTAATCTTTTCTCATGGTGGTGTGTGGGTCTTCTTGGAGGAAGTTCTCCTTAGTCATATTTTTGATGACGATAAAAATCGTCAAGGGCTAAAAAATATCAGACACCATTTGAAGAATGACGGGAAATTCGTCATTAACATTCAGCCTAATCACTCAAACTCTGACACACCTATGGACAATGGCGTTGTGTTCAAGCAAAGAGTTCAAGAGGAAGAAAACTTTTCTTATAAGGATTATTGGTTTGAAAAGGATGGCAAAAAGCTGTCTGAGCAAAGATGCACGTATCGTCTATGGAGAAATGAGCAAATTGACAAAGTTCTGCGAGAATGCGGATTTAAAAAGACAGAAGTGACATCTGATGGCAAATTCCGTATTCTCACTCCATTATAATCGTCATTATTATTGAACCAGCAGTTTTTTTCAGTGAATCTAATCTCTGTTCAGGAGGAGCAGAGATTGTCGGCTGGTTGATCACTAACCATTACGGAGCATTATTCCTATGTCGCGTCACCTTTTCACCTCGGAATCTGTATCTGAAGGCCATCCTGACAAGGTGGCTGACCAGATTTCCGATGCCATCCTTGATGCCATCTTGACGCAGGACAAGCACGCCCGCGTCGGCTGCGAAAGCCTTGTCACCACCGGCTTGGCCATGATTGCCGGCGAGATCACCACCACGGCCTGGGTTGACATGCCGGACATTGTCCGCCAGACCATCAAGGAAATCGGCTACAACTCCTCGGACATGGGCTTTGACTGGCAGTCCTGCGCAGTCATGACCACCATTGACAAGCAGTCGCCGGACATTGCCCAAGGCGTGAACGAGGGCACTGGTCTTGATTTGGATCAGGGCGCAGGCGATCAGGGCCTGATGTTCGGCTATGCCTGCGATGAAACCAGCGTCCTCATGCCTATGCCCATCACCTACGCGCACCGACTGGTGCAGCGGCAGGCTGAGGTGCGCAAAAACGGCACCCTGCCGTGGCTGCGTCCTGATGCCAAGAGTCAGGTCACGGTGGAGTATGAGGACAAGCAGCCCAAGCGCATTGAGGCTGTGGTTCTGTCCAGCCAGCACAGCCCGGATGTTTCCTATGATGACCTCAAGGAAGGCATCATGGAAGAGATCATCAAAAAAATTCTGCCTGCTGATCTCATTGATGCCAAGACCAAGTATTTCATCAATCCGACAGGCCGCTTTGTCATTGGCGGGCCAGTAGGCGACTGCGGCGTGACTGGCCGCAAGATCATTGTTGACTCTTACGGCGGACGCGGCTCGCACGGCGGCGGAGCCTTCTCTGGCAAGGATCCGTCCAAGGTTGACCGCTCCTCTTCCTACATGGGCCGTTATGTGGCCAAGAACATTGTCGCCGCAGGCTTGGCCTCTGAGGCGGAAGTGCAGGTGGCCTATGCCATCGGTATCTCCCGACCAGTCTCAATCCGGGTCAACACCTTTGGCACTGGCAAGGTCTCGGAGGAGCGGCTGACCGAGTTAGTCAGCCAGATATTTGACCTGCGGCCCAAGGCCATCATCCAGCAGCTTGACCTGCTCCGGCCCATCTATCATCAGACTGCCGCCTACGGTCACTTTGGCCGCGAGCTGCCCGACTTCACTTGGGAGCGCACCGACAAGGCCGAGGAATTGAAGGCTGCGGCAGGCATCTGACATCTTTTCGTAGGGGCGATTCATGAATCGCCTCTACAAATATTGCAACCCTGTAGGGGCGAAAAATTTTTCGCCCCTACGTTATGTTTATTCAGGAGCAAATCTGTGAGTGATTATAAAGTAAAGGATATGAGTCTGGCCGACTGGGGCCGGAAGGAAATCGCCATTGCCGAGACCGAAATGCCGGGTCTGATGGCCTTGCGCGAGGAGTACGGCGCGGACAAGCCGCTCAAAGGGGCGCGCATTGGAGGCTGTCTGCACATGACCATCCAGACTGCGGTGCTGATGGAGACCTTGGTCGAGCTGGGCGCGGAGCTGCGCTGGTCCTCGTGCAACATCTTCTCCACCCAAGATCAGGCCGCAGCGGCAATGGCGGCGGCAGGCATCCCCACCTTTGCCTGGAAGGGCGAGACTGAGGAGGAGTTCTGGTGGTGCATTGACCAGACCATCTTTGGCCCGGACGGCTGGCGGCCCAACATGATCTTGGATGACGGCGGCGACCTGACCTTGGTCATGCACGAGAAGCACCCGGACTTGATGAAGGATGTCAAGGGCATCTCTGAGGAGACCACCACCGGCGTGCATCGGCTGAACGAGATGGCCAAGGAAGGCACCCTGCTCGCTCCGGCCATCAATGTCAACGACTCAGTGACCAAGTCCAAGTTTGACAACCTCTACGGCTGCCGCGAGTCCCTGATTGACGGCATCAAGCGGGCCACAGACGTGATGATCGCAGGCAAGGTGGCCGTGGTTGCTGGTTACGGCGATGTAGGAAAAGGCTGCGCCCAAGCCCTACGCCACATGGGTGCAGTGGTTATCGTGACCGAGATCGACCCGATCTGCGCCCTGCAAGCAGCTATGGAAGGCTACCGGGTGATGACTATGGAAGAGGCCGCGCCTATCGGCGACATCTTCGTCACCGCCACCGGCAATCTGCGGGTCATCAGCAGAGCGCAGATGGATGTGATGAAGGATCAGGCCATTGTCTGCAACATCGGTCACTTTGACTCGGAAATCGACATTGTCGGCATCCGCGAGCTGCAATGGGAGAACATCAAGCCGCAGGTCGATCATGTCATCTGGCCGGACGGCAAGCGGATCATTATTCTGGCTGAGGGCCGCTTGGTCAACCTTGGCTGCGCCACTGGTCACCCAAGCTTTGTCATGAGCAATTCCTTCACCAATCAGGTGCTGGCTCAGATGGAGCTGTGGAACAATGCCAGCTCCTACGAGAAGCAGGTCTATTTCCTGCCCAAGCGGCTGGATGAGATGGTGGCCCGCCTCCATCTCCAGAAGATCAACGCTCATCTCACCACCTTGAATGAGGAGCAGGCCGCCTACATCGGCGTGAATGTCGATGGGCCGTACAAGCCGGAGTACTACCGGTACTGATTCTGCTGATCAACTGACAAGCGGACATGGGAGGCTTGCTCTTCCCATGTTTCCGCATGCACTATGGACGGGCAGCCTGCCATGCTGCAAACAGCCGCAGTCAACCCTTACTGAGTGACAGCAATGCGTCGTCTTCTGAATCTGATCAGCACTTGGTGGCTGCCCTGCACCGCAGTCACGCTGGCAGTCATCCTTGTCCTCTCGCTCCGTCCATCATTGTCCCTGCCTGATGTGCCGGGCAAAGACAAAACCCTGCACCTGCTCGCCTATACCGCGCTCATCTTCCCAGCCGGCCTGCGCCATCCAAGGCTGCTTCCGGCGATTTTTCTTTTCTTCATCTTCTGCGGCGGCATGATTGAACTGATTCAGCCCTATGTGGGCCGCTCCTGCGAAGGGCTGGACTGGGCCGCCGACACCCTCGGCCTTGCCTGCGGCCTGCTGCTGACTGAGATGCTCCGCCGTCTGAATGTCTGCAACGCCTGAACCGGAATTTGTTTCAGACCGCCGCACGCCTGCTGCCGTTGCCGGGCATCGAGTATCCCCCGGATAAAACGATTACCGATGAATAGTTTGCCCCATTAGCGATGAATTGGCAGGGCTGTTTGTCAAGCGGCAAGGTGGAACGTATGTTCGAGAAATTCTGAAACGCAGGATCGAGTTTTGCGGGGATGGGTGTTCGGAGAAAGGAGAGATTCAACGTGGGCAAACGATAAAGATGTTTGCCCAGCCTACGTGCTACGTGCTTTTCGCAAAAGTACTACCGTACTTTAACCTGAACTACGGTAGTACTTTGATCCAAACTACGGTAGTACTTTTACCTGAACTACGGTCGTTGTTTTATCCAAATTACGGCAACGCGGAAACCCGGCCTACGGGCTGTTTGCCGACATAAGCAGGGCAGGGCTGTTTGTCAAGAAGAGAGGCGGCAAGGTAGGACGCAGGTTCGGATTGTTCCGGGATAAACGGTCGGGGGAAGGGGAGATTCAGCGTGGGCGCGGGCAAACGATAAAGCTATTTGCCCAGCCTATGGTGGTTTGCAAATCGACCTGATGTCTAGTTTCCTTTTAGCACCTGCATAAATGGACAAAGGTTCCAGTCAAATCTTGCGTTAGATATTATGCCGGAACTATAAGTTTTCTTCACGCCACACTTCTCAATCCCTGTACAACTCTCAAGAGTCTTGCGTGTATTCGTTGCGATTATTTGTCCTATGGTATCAGCCTGCACACTTTGCGCTCTGATTATCGAATGCTTTATCTTCATAGTTTCCATTCGGTTAGTGACAGGGCAGTGATACTCTTCTGAGGTGAATCGTATTTCTGGAGTCATTCTTATCCCCTCTCGTTATAACTGATTACAACTTAACTAATTAACTTGATTGCTATCAAGTAAAGCAAACAAATGGCGTTATCGTTTGCTCACGTGATTCCTCTTGCGATTCCAGCCGCAGCTCTTTCACTGCGGCCGACTCACACATTCATACTTCCTTCTGATATCCCTACTCTTCTTGCCGCCAGTAACCTTGATCACTTGCCCGGTATCGCAACGGCCATCGTTCTCCACATACACAATCTGATTATAGGACAGAGAGCCGTTTGCAGGCATTGCTTGCAGCACCTTGTTCTGCCCTCCATGCTGACAGCCTGCAAGGAACAGAATGCTGGCAAGAAGCACCGCTGCATTGAGTAAAGACTTCATGATGTTTCCTTTCGTGTCAATTGTTGTGCCAATAGAATTCAATGTTCTGAAAGGGCAGGTTGATCGCCTGAATATGATAAAAGGCGTTCTTGCGGTGCTTGCTGTAATGATATTCCCGCAAGGCCTTGGTGGTGATGAACAGATTGTTGCGCACTCCCTCCAAATAGAACTGGGCATGACTGAGCAGCAGCCCTGAGATGTCGAGCAGGGCATAGTTGCCTTCCTGCTTGGCCGCCGCAAAGAAGGAGTTCTTGTAGAGCGAATAGTCGAAAATATGCTCCTGCTTGCTGCGCTGCTCGTCGCCATAGACCACGGTCGTGTCGCGCAAGAGCATCAGATGCAGGTAATTGTTCACTTCGTCCTCGCAGGCCAAACGGAACGCATCCTCCCGCACACCCAGCAGCACGGTGCTCTGCTTGTCCAGCACCTCAATGTCCATTGCATTCTTGAGAATGGCTGAATGCAGGCGGTATTCCACCCCGTTGACCCGAAGAAAGAACAGCTCGTTGCTGTACAGCGCCTGCAATGCCGCATCACGCTGGATGATTTCGGTTAAACGGTTGGCATCGGCAAACAGCTCCGGGCTGATCACCCGCTCCTTTTCCGTATAGGTCTGTTGCAGCTTCTTCAGGTTGTTATTGAGGAAAAAACGCTGGCTATATGCGGCAATCTTGTCTGCAGGCAAGGGCGGCCAGCGGTCAGGCGCATCCTGATAGAGCTGCTTTTGCAGCAGGCAGGTGTAGCTCTTCTTCAGGCCTGTCTCGTGCCGGACAAAGGTGCAGCCAAGGTTGCAGTGCGGCAGCCACGGGCAGCGGGCGCAGTCGTCGTCCATGTCGAGCAGGTTCTCGTTGCGCTCAATCACGTTCCAGCCATTGCTGACCACTGCTTCCACGCCGTCCGTGAAGATGTTGCCGTAGCGGTACTCTGGCGAGGACTGGCCGCGTGGACAGGAGAAGACCTCGCCGTCAAACTGGAGGAGGAAGAATTTGCCGCCGCAGTTGATTGCGGAGCAGCAGTATTCCGGGGTGAATTCCTTGAACCACTCAGTGCGGCAGGCGTGTTCCAGCGGGCTGCCGAGGAAAGCGCGTTTCACCGCCTGATAGAACTGCACCTGTTCCGTATCCGTGAGCATGGCCGCGCCCTCGTCCTGCGCGCTGAACGTGCTCCTGTTCTTGATTGAGTCAAAGCCAAACATGACATTGAAGCGGCTCATGTCCAAACCGATCTCATAATGCAGGTGCTTGATTTCGGCAATAAATTCATCTGCCGCAGCTAAGTGGGCGCGAGTGACCACGCAGGAAATCTTCTTGTTGTGCGGGTAGGCGGCCAGCAGCTTGAGGTTTTCCCTGATCCGGGCCAAGGTGCTGCGGCCCTGCTTGTCGCGGCGGAACTGCTCGTGCAGGCGCAAGGGCAAATCCACGCTGCCGCTGATCGAAACCCGATGCTTGACAAAGACTTCCCAGTGCCGCTGCACATCAAGGAGATTGGTTTTGATATGCGGCGGACTGACCCGGAAGCCCTGCGCCTTAATCTCCTCGCCATAGGTCGCGTAATGGCGGGCGGCAATGCTGAACAGGCCGTCAAGCAGCTTGGTCGGCAGGGTGGTGACTTCGCCGCCGTGAAAGGAGAGATTGAACGGCAGATAGCCGTGCGCTAAGAGCTGTTCCAAGGCGGTGTTGAGGGTGCCGAGCACTTTGTCCGGCTCCGGCCTGGCAGCGGTCAAGTCGCCCAAGTAGCAGTAGCGGCAGCTCATGTTGCAGAACTTGGTCGGCACATAGAGCAGATGGATGGCTTTCTTGAACGGCATTGCAGGCTGATCCGCCTGTGCTTGCTCTGCGTTGTGAACTGCGGCGTGTTTTGTGACTGTCATCTGCAAGGGCGAGGTTTCAGCTCAGGCAGGTGCCGGATGGCGGGCAATGATCAGTTCCCGTATTCTTTCTTTGCTTGTTCAAAAAGCATGGGTTGAAACATTGCTTGTTCAGGGGAATACTTACTTCCTGTCTCATGGTCAAGTCGTTCAAGCGCACCTGCGTGGAACTCTTGGATGACCTCGAAACCAATAAAATGGCGTTTCAACTGTTTGCAGCCAGAGCACCATCATTGCCCGCCGTCCTCCTCGGCCAGAAAAACCCGGCGCAGCCTGTAGAAGTAGTCAAAACCGGACCAGAGGGTCAGAATCAGGGCAATATAAACAAGGAACATGCCGATTTGATGCAGCTGCGGGATCGGCAGCACGCCGAGCGGGAAAATCAAGGTGCCAAGACCGACATACTGGGCGATTGACTTGAGCTTGCCCAAGTTGCTGGCCGCGACCACCACTCCGGCGGCAGAGGCAATGCCGCGCAGGCCGGTCACCATCATCTCGCGGGAGAGAATCAGCAGGGCGACCCAAGCTGGCAGCCGGTTGAGCGGAATCAGCATGATCAGGGCCGTGGTCACCAAGAGCTTGTCCGCCAGCGGATCGAGCAGCTTGCCCAAGGTGCTGACCACGCCGTAACGGCGGGCCACATAGCCATCAATTATGTCGGTGACTGCGGCGATTGTGAAGAGGACGCAGCAGAAGACCGCCAGCGGCCTGCTTTGCTCCAGCATGAGGAGCACGGCCAGCAGGGCGGTCAGGATCAGCCGGGCGGCTGTGATCAGATTCGGCAGATGCTTCATGATGCGCGTGGGGCTTTGTTCAAGATAATCTTGAGAACAATGTACCGCGTTTCGCCGCATGATGCTGTTGCTTTGTGCAGACAGCAGCTTTTTTGCAGATGCTGTCTTGCGGAGCGTTATTTGCTCCGCAGGTCTGTGATGCCCTCCCAGTGCGCTGGAGGAGCAGCGGCCAGCCGCTCGCAGCGTTTCAGATACATGCTGTAGAGGCTGTCCTCTGGCTGATGGTCAGCCAAGTGCCGGAGCAGCAGTTCGGCTGCCAGAAAATCTCCGATGCTGTAATAGGCAAAGGCTTCATGCCAGCACTGCAATTCCTCTTCAATGCGCGCAGCTGCCGCACTGCGCCTGTCCAGCAGCTGGCAGACCGTCACCGGTTCCGTCTTGCCCTGCACCCGCACCGTGTCAACCTGCCGAAAGATGAAATCCTTGTGCAGGGCATCGCAGACTGGGCCGCTGACTAAGATTTCCGCGTTGTAAAATTTGGTCAGCCCCTCCAAGCGGGAGGCAAGATTGACTGAATCGCCGATCACGGTGTATTCAAAACGCTGCTTGGAACCCATGTTGCCGACCCGCACCACGCCGCAGTGAATGCCGATGCCGATGCGAAGCGTGGGCAGGCCGCGCTTCAACCAGGAGCTGTTCAGCAGTTTCAATTCCTTGAGCATGGCCAGAGCGGCTTCGCAGGCCTGTCTCGTATGATCAGGGGTGGGCAGCGGCGCGTTCCAGAAAGCCATGAGCGCGTCGCCGATGAACTTGTCCACCGTGCCGCGCCGGTTCATGACCGCTGCGGTCATGGGAGTCAAATATTCGTTGAGAAAGGCGCAGAGTGCTTGGGGACGCATTTTTTCAGCCATGCTGGTGAATCCACGGATATCAGAAAAAAGAATGGTCAATTCCCGCTCCTCGCCGCTCAGGACCAAGCTGTCCTGCTGCTTCACCATTTCTTCCACCACTGCCGGAGCAAGATATTGCGAGAAAACAGAACGGAGCCGTCTCGCCTTTTTCTCTTCGACAAAAAAATTGAAAAAGGTCAGGGCGGTGAAAATCAGCAGGGCCGTGGCGGTCGGCGTGACCAAATCAGTCATGAGATGAAAAAGCCAGACACTGCCCAGCGACAAGGCAAAATTGCTGAGAATGACGGCCAAGGCGAGCAGGACTCCTTCGGCTGCGCCAAGCCGGGGCAGCAGCAGGGTCAGGAGCAGGCCGGTGCAGGCGATCTGAAGCAGCTCCAAACCCATGAGCCAGTCAGGCCGGTCGAGAAAGCTGCCGGTCAGCACGGTGTTGAGGGCATGGCCGTGAAACTCCACTCCTGGAAAGACAGTGCTCGTCGGCACAGAAATCAGATCAAAAAGACCGAGAGCAGAGGTGCCGACAAGAACATAAGCGTTTTTGAGCAGGGCTGGGTCGAATTCGCTGTCCAGCACATCAGCGGCGGAGAGATAACGCAGGCGGCGTTCTGGATGAAACATGTCAATCCCCCCTGTTCTTCGGCTGAACCTGACGATCATTTCTCCCTGATGCGAGACTGGTATCTGATATGGCCCTGCTTGCACCAGCCGCACCCCGTTTTCCCGGTTGCTGATCACTGTGACTGGTGCGCCGCCCGTGGCTGCTTGCAGCATGGCCAGCACCAGACTGGGATACGGCTCTCCAGTCAGCATGGCGGCAGTCCGAAGCACGGCGTAAGCATTCTGGAGCAGAGCAAAAGCCAGGCCCGGATGCAATGGCTGCTCAAACGCGCTCAATAAAGGCAGACAGCTACGTGCTCCAGCAGCAGCGTGAAAAACAGCATGGGTCAGGCCGGGCCAAGGCTGCCGCTCCAAGGAGGCCAGCAGCGGCAGACGGCGGACAATGGCATCCGCATCAGGAACAATATTGAAAAAGCCGCTGCCTTGAGCGTTTCGCTCCAGCACAGGCAGATTCAAATCAGCCCGATTGAAGCGGCGCAGAAAGGGTGCGGGGTTCCGCCCCAAAAGAGCGAAACTGCCTTTTGCCGGAGCAGTCATCTCTCTGTCCAGCCTCTCTTCCTCTTGGCCTGCTTCCATGTCGTGATAGGTGAAAAGATGGCCGAGAATGACGGGTGCGGGACTGGAACGCAGTGTTTCAGCAAAAATGTCATCAGGATCAGGCAGGCTGTCCAGATATTCGCGCACCAATGGCGGTGAGGCTTTGGCGAGGCGGCGCGGGGCCGTGCGGTCAGATTCGCCGAACACAATATCCAAGCCAATGACCGCAGGCCGGGCCGCCGCAACCTTGCTGATCAGCTCCGCAGTCAGACTGCGGGACCAAGGCCACTGACCATATTCAGCCAGACTCTTCGTGTCAATATCAACAATGACCACTGGCTGCGCAGAAATTGGAGCTGGAAAGGTCCGCAGCAGCAGATCAAAGGACTTCAGCCGCAGGTCATTGAGCAAAGGCGGGTTGTAATAAACAAGCGCAAGCAGACAGCAGGAGACTGCTGTGCCAATAAAATGCGCTGTCTGAGCAGCTGCGAGTTTTTTTCTCCAGCCAGCAGGCATTGACTTTAGGGCATGGAAGGACTGACGAACGGCCCTTCCTCCTCTGGAATTTCAAGAATATCCCGATCCTGCAACGCGAGTTTGGAGCCGCATTCCACCATGCTTTCCGCAAAAGTGCCGCCGAGTTCCTCCTCGGAAATGCCAAGCCGCGCTGCGGCCCCTTTGACGTGGTCTCTGCTGATATTGGCGCAGTACAAGGCCTTGAGAGTTGACCAGAGGAGAAATTTGTCCTGTCTGCTGACCACCAAAGCAAGAATCGCCTCTGGCTCAATGCCTCTGGCAAGGGCATTCTCCACAGCCCGATCCAAACCGAACAGTTCAAAATCATCAGTAAAATCTTGTTCCCAAGCCGCCGTTCCTCTGGCATCTGCGGCGGCGGCGGCTTCCAGTTCCGGGGCAATAGTCCGCAGGGTTCCTGCCGCTGCCTGACCAACCTTCACCGCAGGGCAGACTGGACAATCAGAAGGCGCGCCTGCCACAGACAAAGGGCCGACCATGACAGAACCGCCCGCCGCACTGGTCAGCTCCACTGTGGAGCCGCCGCCGCCTGTGACCAAGGCGGTCAGCATCTGGTTCGGCGCATCCGGCGCAGGCGCGACCGCCAAAGCAAAATCAGTGCCCCGCGCTCCTGCGGCGGCAGTCGGGGTTCTGACAAGATAGGTGCCTTGGCCAGTGATCTTGGAGACAATGGTGCGCAGCCTCCCCAAGATGAGCTGCAACCTAGTGTCGCGGCTGCCTGTGCCGCGATTGTACAGCGACTGGTCAAGCACCAGTTTCGACTGCGGGGTCAGGGTCAGCAGGCTTTTGTCCCGCATCAACAAGGTCACGCGGCTGTCTTGGCCGGTGATAATGGTGTCGCCATTGAACACGGGCAGCCCTTTGCGCAAGCTGTAAGCCGTGCTGCTGTCCTGATGCAGGGCCAGCACAGTGCCCAGCGCGTTCCGCACGGTTCCTGCCTTGCCGCCCCTTCCCGGCGCAAATTTCTCGGCCACTGTTGCGGAAGCAGGCAGCAGCGGTGCGGAAGGAACTGCTTCTGTTTTGAGAAAATGCAGCAAGTCAGATTTTGACGGGCAGTCTTCGCCAGCCAATCCGGTGAGCGGGAAAAAAAGCAGGAGCGCAAAACAGGCAAGAATGCTGACAGCAGCTTTCATAGTTCCTCCGAGGCAGCAAAATGTTATTGGTGAGCTGTGCGGAGGCCATCTTACTGCTGATCTTCTGTTTTTTCATCATTTTTTTCATGCGGGCACCAAGCAGGGCCGACCATCAGTCTTCAGCCTGATCTGTGCTGTCCAAGCCCATCAGCAGGGCCAAAAGGCTGCCGACAAGATAGACTAATCCGCCCGCCCAGAGGATGTCGCTGAAAAAATGCGCCCCTTGAAGCATCCGGGCCACTCCGACGCAGGTGCCAAAAAGCAGGCCGAGGAGGAGGAACAGGGCTGCTGTCCGCCGCTGCTTTTCCCGCAGGACAAACCACGGGGCGAGCGCGGCAAAGGCAATGGCCGCATGACCGGATGGAAAGGAGCTGTTGGTTCCGGCAGTGCCGGGCCGCCAGAAGGGCGTGAACTGCTCGCTGCCGCCAAATTCAACAATTTCTCTGGGCCGCGCCCGGCCAAATTCTTCTTTGAGCAGCACGTTGATGAGCAGTCCTGGGCCAAGGGCCAGGAGCAGCAGGATGAACAGTGCCTCTTTGCGCCAGGCGGCGTATTTCCGCATCCAGAAGCCAGCCAGCAGCACAGCCAGCGCGGCTGCGCCGAGCAGAACTGCCGGTGCTGCCGCCCATTGATAAAGCATGTTCCACGGAAAGACATTGCCCGCAGGCCAGGCCCGGCTGCAGTCAGACTGCGCTGCGGCGATCACAAGGTCGCGCGGGACCAAGGAGATGATCAGGCGGTCCGCATCAAACGCAGAAACCACGACGCTGATCAGCACGAGAAAGAGGGTTACTGCGGTCAATTCTAACAATCTTTTTTGCAACATGCGATAGGAGGGGACTGAACAGACAGAGCCGGAAAGAAAAAATCAGCCTGGCAGAGTTCTTTTATATTTGCAGGTCTGGGCAAATCATACTATATTGTCTGCGCAGATGCCAAGCAAAGTCTTGGCTCAATTCCGGGCGAGTAGCTCAGATGGATAGAGTGTTGGCCTCCGAAGCCAAAGGTCGTGGGTTCGAATCCCGCCTCGCCCACCACAGCGCAGTGTCGCGCATCGCAGCTGACAAGCAGATAGTTTTTTTAGAAAAAGCCGTTCTGCCAGACAGCCCTGTCTCATTTCCAAGCGCCATTTCAAGCTGCTCCTGCACAATGCCTGTCATTGTAACAGCGCATAAGCAGCCTGTTTTTTTTCTGCCAGACATCCGGCTGCAGGACTGCTTCATCTTTCCGCTTTTCTCCCTCTGCCAAAGAAATGATTCGTTTTCAGCAGAATTGCTTTGCAAATCTGGCCATTTTCTATAACAATTATTTTTTCGGCTGAACAGGCTGCTGCCGCAGCATGTTTTTTTTGTTTGGCCTGTTTGAGAATATTGCAATTTTTCCATCATGAACAAGCACTTGTTGGCATTGCAGGACTTCACCCCGGCCCAGCTGCGCTCTTTTCTTGACCGTGCGGCGGTGTTGAAACAGGAAACAGCAGCCGGCATCCGACATCAGCAGCTTGCCGGAAAAAGCATCTGCATGCTGTTTGAAAAGCCTTCCACCCGGACGCGGGTCTCTTTTGAGGCGGCCATGTACGGCATGGGCGGCCAAGTGATCTTCATGCAGGCGCGGGAGACCCAGCTTGGCCGGGGCGAGCCGCTCAAGGACACAGCCCGGGTCCTCTGCCGCTATGCGGATGCCTTGGTGGTGCGCACTTTTGGCCAGCAGGTGGTGGAGGAGCTGGCCCGCTACTCAGAAGTGCCGGTGATCAACGCCCTCACCAACCTGCATCATCCCTGCCAGATACTCAGCGACCTGATGACCGTGCTTGAAAAGAAGGGAGAGCCGGAAAAGCTGAAGATCGTCTGGCTCGGTGACGGCAACAACATGGCCAACTCGTGGATTCAGGCCGCCGCAGTGCTGGACTTTCCGCTGACCCTTGCCTGCCCGGAAGGCTATGAGCCGGATGCGGGCGTGCTTGAAGCTGCCCGCGCTGCTGCCAGCCAGCCGATCACCCTGCTGCGCGATCCGGCAGAGGCGGTGCGGGATGCGGACGTGATCAACATTGATGTCTGGGCCTCAATGGGCCAAGAAAGCGAGCAGAAGCAGCGGCTGGCCATCTTCCGACCCTATCAGCTCAATGCGGACTTATTGGCCAAGGCGGCCAGTGATGCGGCGGTGCTGCACTGCCTGCCTGCGCACCGGGGCGAGGAAATCACCGAGGAGGTCTTGGAAGGACCGCAGAGCGTGGTCTTTGATCAGTCTGAAAACAAGATGCACCTGCACAAGGCCATTCTGGAGGCCATGATCCTCGGCCCGGCCTGAGCAGGCGGAACTCCGTCCAGCGGTCGCTCAGAACTATGATGACTCCCCCCCGTCCATCAGCTTCAGCTTGCTGAGAAGCGAGGGGTAGCTGAGTTCCAGCAGCTCGGCGGCCCGGCTCTTATTGCCGCCTGTGGCCTCCATCGCCCGTTCGATGAGCCACTGCTCAACAATTTGCTTGCCCTGCTTGATTGAGGAGATGCCAAGGAGCAGATCAAGAGGATGGCCTTCCCTGCTGCCGGCCAGCATTTCCGGCAGGTTGTCCGGCTGGATCAGCCGCTCCTCAGCCATGAGCATGGCTCGCTCCAGCACATTCTCCAGCTCGCGGACATTGCCCGGCCAGGAATGGGCCAGCAGCCGCTGCATGGCCTGCGCTGACAGGCCCTCAATCTCAGGCCGGTTCATACTGATGGTGAACTTGTCAAGGAAATGCTCGCACAGGGCAGGGATGTCAGCAATCCGCTCCCGCAGCGGCGGCAGATGGATGTTGACCACATTGAGGCGGTAAAAGAGGTCTTCGCGGAAGCGGCCCTCGCGCACCTCCTCAAGCAGGTCGCGGGCGGTGGCGGCAATGATCCGCACATCCACCTTGCGGCTGACCGTCGCGCCCAGCCGCCGGATTTCCTGCTCCTGCAAGACCCGCAGCAGCTTGACCTGCATGGACAGGGGCAGCTCGCCGATCTCATCCAGAAAGAGGGTGCCTTTGTCCGCTTCCTCGAACAGCCCTTTCCGGTCCCGGTCCGCGCCAGTGAAGGCCCCCCGGACATGGCCGAACAGCTCGCTCTCCAAGAGATTGTCCGGGATGCCGCCGCAGTTGACCGCCAGAAACGGCTGCGCTGCCCGTCCGCTCCGGTCGTGGATGCCACAGGCGACCAGCTCCTTGCCCGTGCCGGACTCGCCCGTGATCAGCACGGTGGTGCTGTGCTTGGCCACCTTGGCCGCGAGCTGAAACACGCTCTGCATGGCCTTGCTGCTGCCGATCAGGCCGCCCAGACCAGCACTCTGCTCCAGCCCGGCCAGCCGTTTCTTCAGGAGGATATTTTCCCGCCGCAGCCTCTCGCGCTCCTCAGCCTTGCGCAGCACCAGCACGATCTCATCATTCTTGAACGGCTTGGAAATGAAATCATACGCCCCCTGCTTGAGGGCCTCAATCGCGGTGTCAACTGTGCCATAGGCGGACATCATAATGATCACCGCCCCATGCTTGATGCCCGCCGCTGCTGTGAGAAAGGCCAGTCCGTCCATGCCCGGCATTCTGATGTCGCAGAGAACAAAATCAAAGGCCTGCGTCTTGAGCAAGTCCAACCCGGCCCGGCCATCAGCCGCAGCTTCAGCCGCATAGCCTTCGCTCTTGAGCAGGGCCGAAAGCATGTGCCGCATGTTCTCCTCGTCATCAATCACCAGAACTCGCTTCATGGCTTCCTCCTTCTCAACTGTCAGGTCTGCCGCCATTGCTCGGATTGTCACGCCTGCCTCCTTTCATACTGCTGGCCAGGCAGCTGGCAAAGCAGCCCTTTCAGCTCCAAGCCCAGCAGCAGGCCGTGCAGTTGTCCGGCAGGCAGACCGCTTTTCGCCATCAGCTCCTCAATATCCACGGAAGCGGAGGGAGGCAGCAGCAGGAGCAGAGCTTGCTCTTCAGCAGACAGCTCCGCAGGTGCTGCGGTTCTGCTGCTGTCAGATGCCGTCGCCTTGAGCGATAGGGCAGGCAGTTCTGCGAGAATATCATCAACTGAATGAACAAGATGCGCGCCTTGCTGGAGCAGGCGGTGGGGACCTTCACTTTGCGGCGAATCAATTCTGCCGGGCACGGCAAAGACTTCCCGGTTCTGCTCCAAGGCCATGCGGGCGGTGATCAAGGCGCCGGACCGGCCTGCCGCTTCAATAACCACTGTGCCCAAGGACAGGCCGCTGATGATCCGGTTGCGGGCGGGAAAACGGAATCCTTCCGGCGGGGTGCCGAGCGGATATTCACTGACGATCAGCCCGGCGGCGGCAACCTGCTCATAGAGCTTCTTGTGAAAGCGGGGATAGATGATGTCGATGCCGCAGCCAAGCACGGCAATGGTCCTGCCGCTGGCAGCCAGCGCGCCGGCGTGGGCTTGGCCGTCAATGCCCTCAGCCAGCCCGCTGACCACGGCAAAACCGGCCTGGACCAGCTGCCTGGCCAGAATGAAGCTGACCTTGCGGCCATAAGAGGTGGCGGAACGGGCACCGACCAAGGCGACCGCAGGCTGAGTCAGGCAGGCGGCATCACCCCGGCACCAGAGCAGCACTGGCGGGTCATGAATGGTACGGAGCAGGGAAGGGTAACAGGGATTGTCACAGGACAGGAGGAGCACGCCGATCCGGGCGGCCCGTTCCTCCTCCTGCGCGGCCCAAGAACGAGTCTGGACAAGAAGGGCTGAATTGGTGAACAGAGCCGCCAGCCGGGGGCCGATACCTTCCACTTGAGACACGTCCCGGCCCGCAGCCAAGACGGCTTGAGGACTGCCAAAGGCTGTGGTCAGCCGGTGAATCAGCGCGCAGCCCAAGCCGGGCAGGGCGGCAAGGGTCAGCCAGTCTCTGACCGCATCAGGTCCGGCCATCGGCCACAGGCCGTTCAGTCATAGATGAACGGCTCCAAATAGCGGCTGCGGGTGGGATGCCGGAGCTTCTTGATCGCCTGCGACTCAATCTGGCGGATGCGCTCTCTGGTCACGGCAAAATGCTGCCCAACCTCCTCCAAGGTGTGATCACAGCTCACCTCAATGCCATAGCGCAGCCGCAGGACATGCGCCTCCCGTTCGGTCAACTCGCTCATCACTTTGGCCAAGCAGCGCTTCAGGCTCTCTGTAATTGAATTGTCCTGGGGGTCAGGATTGAGTTCATCGACAAGGAAATCACTGAGCAGGGTGTCCTCCTCATCGCCCACTGGCGCGTCCAAGGAAATCGCGTCTCTGGCGGTCTTGAGAGCGGCATGAACATAATCAACATCTGTCTCAAGCTGGGCCGCCATCTCTTCCGGTGTAGGCTCGCGGCTCTCAGCCCGCTGGAATTCTCTGGTGAAACGGAGCATCCGGTTGATGGCCTCAATCATGTGCACAGGCAGACGGATGGTGCGGCCCTGATCAGCAATGCCGCGATTGATGGACTGCCTGATCCACCATGTGGCATAGGTGGAGAATTTGTAGCCCCGGTTGTAATCGTATTTTTCCACCGCCTTCATCAGGCCGATGTTGCCTTCCTGAATCAGATCGGCAAGCTGCATGCCCCGATTGAGGAATTTTTTGGAAATGGAGATCACCAGCCGCAAATTGGCCCGGACCAGTGCTTCCTTGGCCTGCTTGGCCATCAGGCGACCGATCTTCATTTCTGTGAACACCGCGTTGAAACCGCGACAGTCCATGCCCACCGCCTCAGCCAAGTCCAAGCTGATCCGCCGCTCCATCTCATCCAGCTCCGGCAGCTGGCCCATGTCGTGGCTGGCTCTGGCTGTCAGCAGCAGCTCCCGTCTGGCCCTGATCCGCACCTCGCGGAACTTGCTGTTGAATTCCTCCACCGCCTTGATCACTGGCAGCAGGCTCCGGTAGCTGATCCGCCAGTGATCGAACAGAGCGGCTATCTCTGCGCCGACCTGCCGCACGGCCTCGGTGATCCGTTCCTCTTCCTGCAAGGTGCCAAGTTTGTCTTTCAAATCCTGAAACAGGGCTGTCCGTTGCTGATCAAGCAGAAACGCCTCCTCAATGGCGGCGAGAAAATGCTCCCGGATGACGGCCAAGCCTTCATCATCATTCTCAGACACGCCATGCAGCACAGAACTGATCCGCAGCCCTCCCTGCGTCAGCCCCTGCTTCAAGCTTTCCAGCGCTTCCAGCCCGGCACTCAACTGGAGAACAGCATTTTGAATTCTGCCCTCTCCCTCCTCAATCTTTTTCGCCAGCTCAATTTCCTCATGATAGGTGAGCAGATCCAGCTCGCCCATTTCCCGAAGATAAATATTCATCGGGTCTGCGGCAAACTCTTCCCTCTCTCCCCCAGCATTCTGTTCGCTGCTGCCTTGCTCTTCTTCAGCATCTGTCGTCTCGCTGCCCGCGTCAACCGTGCTGTCGTCGTCTTCACAGATTTCTTCTGAAGACACTGCCAACTGGTTCTTCATGCCGATACCTCCTCCGTACCATCAAAAAATCCAGTTTCTGGACAAAAACAGATAGTTTTGCCCGCCCCCTCTTCCCCTGCCGCATGGCCGCTCCTGCTCAACCCTTGCAGCTGATCTCTTGCTGTCCTTTTATTGTACAACTTTTTACATCCTTTGCATAGCTTTTTCAGACCACTCTGTGGCTTTTTTACTCAATACGAGTAATTTTTCCTCAGTCATATTTGCAGAACAATTTTTTTCAACAAAAAAACAATGTTCTGCGACGCGCTGTTACTGATCCGGGCAATCTTTTTCAGGAATGGCTCTTAACAGAGGCTTGTTTCACCATCTTCTCAGGGTGCCACCAGAAACTGCGTCAAAAAAATTGTTCCTGCCTGCCAAAGAGTAAAAATTTTTTTCTGCAGCAAGGCGACAGTGTCCTGCTCCTGCGTCTCTTTCCGCTGCTGCCGCTGCTCTTCTATCTTGAACCAGTTGCAAAGATATTTGCAGTAATCCTGGGCCCAATCCTCGCTTTCCGGCTTGTCCTGCGCTCCAAGGAGAAGCAGATCAGCCACAAATTGTCTCTCCATGCTTCCGGGCAACGCGCCAACTAACTGCTCCGGCTGAAATGGCCCTTGTTTCGCCAAATCCTGCATGGCGGCAAGCACTGTTTTCAGGAGCGGCGCACTGCGGGCAGCGTATTCAGTCAGCCCGCCCTGCATCAATTCCTTGAAAAATTCCGGGTAGAAGAGCAGGAATTCAAGCAGCTGCCGCTCCTTGGCTGACAAGCTGGGAACCTGTGGAGGATCGTCTGCCTCCGCAAACGGCGGCGGAGAAGGCGGGGGAGCCTCCTGGACAGGCAAATTTTTTTGATCGAAAAACAGACTGGCGGACACGTCGAGCTTGCTGCTGAAATGCGCAGCCATCAGTTCCTGCTGGGCCGGGTCAGGCGACTGCTTGATCAGCTCTTGCAGTTCGCTCATGATGCGGCTTTTGCCAGTCAGGGTGAGGCCGTGCTCCTGCACCAGCGCATTAAAGACAAACTCCGGCAGGGGCTGGGCCGCATCAAGCAGTTTGCGGAGAGCATCCGCGCCCTGTTCACGGACAAAGCTGTCCGGGTCAGTTTCTGAGGGCAGCAAGGCCGCTTTGGCCTCCAATTGCCCGGCAAGGAAGAGCGGCACTGCCCGCCGGGCCGCCTTCAGTCCAGCGGCATCGCCGTCAAAAAGGAGCACGGTTTCCTGACAATAGCTGCGCAGGGTGCGGATATGATCACGGGTCAGGGCTGTGCCAAGAGGAGCGACCGTGTTGGCAATGCCATGCACAGCCAGCAGAAGCAGGTCAAAATTGCCTTCCACCAGCACGGCCCGGCAGCTGCGGCGGATTTGCTCCCGGTGCTGCCAGAGGCCGAAAAGAATTTTGCTTTTGCTGAAAATCAGGCTTTCCGGCGAGTTCATGTATTTTGGCTGCCCCTCGCCGAGAATGCGCCCGCCAAAGGCAGCCACGCTGCCCCGCAAGTCGCTGATCGGAAACATGATCCGGTCGCGGAAGCGGTCATAATGGCCGCCGCTTGGTCTGGCAACAATCAGTCCGGCCTGCTCCACAGCCGCAGCAGGAAACGTGCTCCGCAGCCGCACAGCAAGGAAGTCCCATTGCGGCGGCGCATAACCAATCTGATATTTTTCAATAAAATTCGGCGGCACACCGCGCTGCTGCAAATACTGTCTGGCCGCCTCGGCCTGCGGAGACTGGCGCAGGTGTTCATGAAAAAGCCGGGCCGCCTCGGTGTTGATCTGATAAAGCAGCTCCCGCCGTTGCCGCTGCTCCCGTTCCTGCGCATTCAGCTCAGGTTCAGGCAGACTGATCTGATACCGCTGGGCAAGACTGCGCAACGCTTCAGGAAAACTGAGATGTTGATATTGTGTCAGGAAAGAGAAGACATCGCCGCTTTCGCCGCAGCCAAAACATTTATATGTCTGCCACTGCGGATTGACGGAAAAAGAAGGGGTTTTCTCGTTATGAAACGGACAAAGCCCGGTGAAATGGGCACCGGCGCGCCGGAGCTGGACGTGCTCACCGATCACTTGGACAATATCCGCTGCTGCGCGCACCCGCTCTTTGGCCTCTTCCCAAGAATGGCTGTCTGCCATAGCAAAAGTTTGAAAAATTTGAATCGGCCAAAAGTGGTACACTACAATTGGAAAAAACGCAATACGTTTTATTGGCGGCCAGGCTGTTTTTTTTCAGCTCTCTGCCAAGGCGGCAAGGGGCGGCGCAAACAGGAGTTACGTTGCAACACCTTGAAAACATAAATGTTGCTGCTCAGTGAGCAAGGCCAGAGAGCTGCGGCAAGCGAACTGCGGCAATTTTTGGCATGACATCTTGTTTGTTCATCCGCTTGAACGTTGACTTGCATCGGCAAAATTCCGCACACAGCCTGCGTCATTCAACTGCAAGATGATTTCCACACATCCATGTCTGACTTCAAGATAAGAAAGCAGCGTGTAAATAATTCCAACCACGCCAAGCATTTCAAGCAACTCTTCGCTGGTGTACAGGAGGCAGTAGATTGCAGAATCATAGCCGTGCAGCTCTGCTTCTCTGCCGCCAAGCATGTCAAAAACAACAGCTCCGATTAAATAGACAGCACCAGAAAGCATGAACAGCCTTGCTGTTCGTGCAGGCAGACCAAGAACAAATTTGATGTGGAGCAGAACAAAAAGAACTGTCAATAAAATGTAGGGAAGAACCCAAGGGAAATACAGTAAGCCAGTCGCGTGCATATAGCCTGACACAACATCTCCTGCTGCCTCATGCAGTTCAAAGGCCTCATCTGCTGACAAGAAGAGGAAGGTGAGAAAGAGGCCAAACCAATACATGCTGTTGCGGCTGTCTGTTTTTCGTTCCAAACCTGCCAGAAGAAAAGAGAGCAGAGAACAGATCAAAATGGCGGCGGCGGAATACAATGAAGGAATGTTTCTTTCGATATCTAAATCAAACCATAAAGTGAAATCGAGCACATTCGGATTGTCAGAGTGGAAAAATAAAAAAAGAGCGAGGCAATGGAGCAGTGTCAACAGGATGACCGTCAGCAGAAAAAGGAAGGCGGTCTTTTTGGCCTTGATCGTTATCTGCACGATCTCTGTCAGTCTGCTGTCCCGCCCAACAAGAGCGCGGGACAGTCCTTGCAAAAAGGCTTCACTTTCTGCCTTTTGAGCCTTTCTCTTTCTTAGAACCCTTTTTCCACTTTGACCCTTTCTTCTTCGAGCCTTTGTTCCAATCTCCCCTCTCTCTCCAGCTTAGAGCATAGTGCCAGATAACAGCAGGAACATCTTGCCGCAGCACAATAAACCGTTTTGAGCCGGGTTTAATGCCCAAGGACAGAACAACAGCTCCCCAGCCTTTTCCTTTGTGCTGCCTGAAATGATGAATGATTTTTTGGTACGGCTTTCCGCTCAGTCTGACAATCTGAAAGACCATGAAGATATCTGCTGGCTGCATTCTCTCCTTGGCAAACAGCAGGATGACCTTTTCTCTGGGAACATGGAACGCCGTGCTGATATCGCCAATATATTGCTCAACGCTTCCCGCAGCGGTTCTGTTGACTTCAATCAAAAAACTGTCAAAGTCCCGGTCGCCGGTATGAGGCAGATATTGAGGATTGAGCTGGAATATCATGCCGCTGGCCGCTGGCGGCTGCTGGCGGGGAAAATCTTTTCCTTGGACGGAATATGCGCCCAAAAGACTGATCAGCAGAATGCTGACAGCAATTTTTTTCATCTGTAGGCCTCCTTTTGCTTGCTTGAAAATGCACGTTGTTCACAGAACTTATCTGTCTGACAGCAAGCTGTCAACAGCAATTTTTTCTTTCACGCCATCCAAGAAAGGATGCCGACAGACTTGCCCTGTCCTGCCTTGGAAAAAAAAGCACACTGCCTTGGAAAAACATCATTTTTTCATCTTTCTTTCATCTTGCACCGGGTAAGCTGGAAATGTAAGGAGACGGCGCAGGCATTGATCCTGCCCGAAAAACAGCAGTCTGAACAGGAGGGACTGGTCATGAAAACAAAAATATTCGCAGGACTGATCAGCAGTGTTTTGCTGGCCTGTCTGTGGCTGGAGCGGTCAGCGATTGCAACTGCGGCAGGTTGTGCAGAGGCGCCTGCTGCTCCCCCCGCAGCGCAGCAGGCGGACGCAGTTCTGCGCATCATGAGCAGCACGAACAGTTCCGCGTTGGAAGATGAGGTGCCGGTTCTCCTGCTCAACTTGAGCTTGGACAAGGAGCTGCCGGGAAAATGACTCGGCAAGCAAAAAAAAGATTATCTTTCATCTTTCGTTCATCTTCAGTCTGGTATCTTGAAAGTATAAGCATGAGGCACAAAGACTGGACCTCTCTGATGACAAACACGGCAACAACAGGATAGAGGAGATTTGGTTATGAAAAGAATGATTGCTGGACTTATCGGCGGCGTTTTCTTTGCAGGACTGTTCTTGGGCAATGCGGCAGCCAGCGGCGATGATCGCTACGAATACGGTGAATACGGCGAGCATGGCCGGTATTACAATCCCTACGGCAACGGCTACTACAACAACGGTTACAGGAATCACGAGATGTACGAGTATGGCAATCCGTACCGTTATCAGCCTGTCATGCCCAGTGTTTATGTCAATCCGTATTACAACAACAGCTCTTATGGCAACGGCTACAGAAACCATGAGGCCTATGAGTACGGCGGCTACCGCAGATGAGATGATTCAGCGGATAAAAAAACATCATTTTTCATCTGCTGTTCATCTTGAGTTTGGTATCTTGAAAGTATGAGGAACGGGGCGCAAGGGGCTGCGCTCCAAGACTGACAACAGGTCACGACGAAAAAGGAGGTTTGACCATGAAGAAGTTGATTGCAGGATTGATCGGCGGCGTTTGAAGTCCTAAATTAATCTTCTGTTAATCTTTTCTTTGCTATCTTGTTATAAACAAAAGCAATTCGCTCTCACCCAAACCCAAAATAGGAGGCTTACTCGTGAAAAAGACAACAGCAGCTATAACCTTGGTTGGCTCGTTCCTCGTACTGGCACTCTTCGCGACTGCCCACGGCAGCGGATACGGCAGCGGATACGGGGGTGGCTATGGATACGGCAGCCGCTATTATAATCCCTACTATAACAACGGCTATTACAACAACGGCTACAGAAACCATGAGGCGTATGAGTATGGCAATCCGTACCGTTATCAGCCGACCGTGCCCAGCGGTTATGCCAATCCGTATTACAATAACTACAATAGTGGTTATTATGGCAACGGCTACTACAACAATGGCTACGGAAACCATGAGGCTTATGAGTACGGCAACGGCGGCTACCGCAGGTAAAAGCGGGCCTGCCGCCTGAGCGAAAGGCGGCGCCATCCCGGCGCAAGTGCCACAAGCTGGGATAAAAATATGGGTGGTCAGCATAATCATATTGATTTTGGCCACCCTTTTTTGTAAAAGTAAAAAGAAATGAAATTGATTTCATTTCGTTGCAAGAAAAAAAGGAGGAACCCATTGAAACACGTATTGCTTCTGCTGCCGTTATGTGCGATGCTGCTTGTAGGGACGGCGCGGGCTGATTCGGATGAGCACAGAGGATATGCCAGCGCAAAATTCTATGGCATCATTGATGCTTTGCCCGAAAACAACAGCATCTTCGGCACATGGCTGATCAACGGCAGGCAGGTTGCGGTCACTCGCGGCACGGAGATTGAACAGAAACGCGGCAGAATTGCTCCAGGTGTGTATGTCAAAGTGGAAGGATATCATTCCGGGAGCGTCTTTGTCGCCGAAGAGATTGAGGTGAAGCGGGAAAAAAGGCGGTCATGAAACATCTTGTTTTTCATCGCCATTCCATCCAGTATCTGATAAAATCATGCGGCAAACCGCATAGCAATAATTGGACCATGCCGTCCAAAAAGGAGAAGACATCATGAAACGCGCATTCCTTTCCCTGACAGCAGCTCTTGGAGTCTTGGCTTTATTCGCAGTTTCCGCCCAAGCCAGCCCGGGTGAATATTATGAACGCGGCAGAGGGTATTATGGCAGTGGATATTACGGTGGTGGCGGAGGATATTACGGGGCAAGCAAGTTCTACGGCACAGTGGAAGCCATGCCGCCTGCCGGTTTTGCAGGGATATGGCAGATCAACGGACGGGATGTGGTGGTCAATCAGCGCACCTTCATCAAGGAGGAATATGGCAGAATTGGTGTTGGGGCGTATGTTGAAGTGAAAGGCGGCGGCAATCCTTTCATGGCCTATGAGCTTGAAGTGAAACGCGGCGGAATGCCGGCTCCGCCTCCTCCAGCAATGGGCGGCGGGATGAATCTCTCCGGCTCTGCGGGAGTCATGCCGCCTTCCGGGTCTGTCGGCACTCCTCCTCCAGCAATGGCTGGGGTGAATTTCACCGGTCCGGTGGAGTCGCTGCCTCCGACTGGTTTTTTTGGCACGTGGCGAATCGGCGGGCGTGATGTGATTGTCAATAATGGCACCCGCATCAAGCAGGAGAACGGCCCAATCAGCGCGGGCAGCAATGTTGATGTTAAGGGCGGCGGCAATCCCTTTGTCGCTTATGAAATCGAAAGCAAACCCTGATTATTCACCTGCCGGGGCGGCGCAGCACGGTCTCCCCGGCAGTTCCAGCAGCAGCTTTCCGCAGGCAGTCTCATCATGAACAGCAGCAATCTCCGCAGCATCTTTGTCCTGCTGGCCGCTCTCTCCTTCCTCTGCGCAGGTGCTGCGCAGGCGGAGGAGCGGGAGCGTCCGCATTTCTACCAGCCAGGCGCAGGCTATGAGAAGGAGCCGACCTACACCTTTACCGGCGTGATCCGCAAGCTGCCGGAAAAAGGCAAGGTCGGCATCTGGGTTATTGACGACCGTCTGATCGTTGTCACTTCCATGAGCCAGATTCACGGCACGGCGGCGGTCGGTGCCAGCGTCACGGTCAAAGGGGTGCTGCAAGACACTGATTTTCTTGCTCTCACCATTGAAGTTGCGGCCAGCAAGGACTGAGCAGCTTTTACTCAAACTGCTCTGCGCAGAGCAGGCAAATTGTGCAATCGGCGGATGCTGCGATTGTTTTGTTGTCGTCATGCCTTCAAATTCTCTCACAAAAAAACAAGGAGGAGTAAAAAATGAGTGCCACCGCACCTGAAACCGCCCCGCTGGGCACACCGGTCCGCTTCTGGCATTTGGCCATGATTGTCTTGGTGCTTGCCGCACTGTTCACTGGCGAGGGAGCTGATGACTATAAAAAAGTGGAACATGCCGGATTCCTTCTCCACGGCAGGGTCGGCCTGTCTGTGTTCACCGCGCTCTGCCTGTATTTTTTGTACGGTCTGATCGGGCCGCAAGGACACCGACTTTCCAGCTGGTTTCCCTTCACAGGAGCACGGCTGCGGCAGACTGGCAAGGATCTGGCCGTGCTGACCCGCTTCAAGCTGCCGGAACACAATCGGCGGCAGGGCCTGGCTGGCTTGGTGCAGTTTTTCGGCCTGCTGGTTTTTTCCTGGCTTGCAGTCACTGGCAGTCTGATGTATTTTTTTATGGAGCGGGGTGCCAAGGCGCAGGGCCTCATGCACGCGGTCAAAGAGGCGCATGAAGCCGGGACCGTGCTGATTTTCGTCTATTTAGCCCTGCATGTCGGGGCCGTGATCGCGCACTCGCTGACCGGGCATCACGTCTGGCAGGACATTTTCTTCCTGAAAAAGGAGCCAGGGGAATCTTGAAATGAAAATTCTGGTGGTTGAGGATGAGAGGCGGCTGACGGCTCTGCTCAAAAAAGGTCTGGAGGAAAACGCCTTTGTCGTCGATGTCTGTTATGACGGCGCGGAAGGACTGTACTTAGTCGAAACCTCGCCTTATGATGCGGTGGTGCTGGATGTCATGATGCCCAAGATGGACGGCTTCACCATGCTGCGCCGGATGCGGGAGCAGGGCCTTGAAACGCCGGTCATCATGCTCACTGCCAGAGGCGAGGTGGATAACCGGATCAAAGGGCTGAACACCGGCGCGGATGACTATCTGCCCAAGCCCTTTGATTTTGCTGAACTGCTTGCCCGGCTGACTGCAATTATCCGGCGGAACAAGGGCCAGTCCGCCTCGCAGGTGTGCATTGCTGATCTGTACATGGATATAAATTCCAAAACCGTGGCCAGAAGCGGGGTTGACATTCCGCTCACCGCCAAGGAGTATGCGATTCTCGAATATCTCGCCCTGAACAAAGGCCGGGTGGTCAGCCGGACGGAATTCTCCGAGCATATTTATGATATGAATTTCGACTTGGACAGCAACATCATTGATGTCTATATCAACCGCCTGCGCAATAAAATTGACAAAGGCCATGCCTGCCCCCTGATTCACACCAAACGGGGCGAGGGCTACATTTTGAGCGAGGAGCTGTGATCCTGATCAACTCCATCAAGGGCCGTCTGCTGCTCTGGATTTTTATTTCTGTCACCATCCTGTTTGCCGGTTTTGGCTATGCCCTGCACCTCAAGCTCCATTATGTGGTCGAGGAGTCGCTGGACCGGATGCTTCATGCCAATCTCCAGTTTGTCAAGGGGCTGGTGCACAGTCATGACGGCGTGACTATTGAGTGCGAGTCCAATGAATTCATGCAGGGGGATTACATGACCCCGGACTCCGGCCACTATTACAAGGTCTTTCTTGACGGCGAGCTGCTCGCGGCGGCAGATTCCCTGCCGGATAAAAATTTCAATCTCACGCAGGGCGAGCCGCTGGAGCATCATGCCAGAGCCAAGGAATGGGTCTATCAGGCCAAGGGCGCGAACGGCGAGCCGCTGCGGGTATTGCGGCATGATTTCAAGTTCATGGGCAAAGATGTCCGCATTGAGTTGGCCGAGGATATCAATGAGAGCATGGTGATGATTCACCGTCTAAGCAATTACTTCCTGATTGTCACCCCAGTGGTGATTATGCTGATTGCCTTGATCAGCATAACCATCGCCTCCCTGTCGCTGCGGCCTTTGGATAGATTTTCTGTCACCTTGGAACAGATCAGTCATAAAAATTTAGATGTCCGGCTGGCGGAACAGACTCAAGTGCGGGAGCTGCAGCGGCTGGCAAAAAAATTCAATTCTCTGATGGCCCGGCTCCAGCAGGCTTTTGAGGCGGAAAAGCATCTGCTCGGCGATGCGGCCCATGAACTGAAAACGCCGCTGGCCGTGATCAAGGCCGAATGCGACATTTCCCTGAGCAGGAGCAGAGCGGCGGATCAGTATGCGGGCAGCCTCAGGGAAGTGCGGACTGTGGCAGACACCATGCTGGAGCAGATCAATGGTTTGCTGATACTGACCCGTTTAGATTCCGGCATTTTGGATGCCGGGACCTTTGAGCAGCTTTCTCTGAACAGCTGTGTGGAAAATGCGGTGCGGATGGCCGAGCCGCTGGCCAAGAAAAAAAACATTGCCATCAGCATTGCCCAGAACAGCGAGCTGACCGTCTTGGGCGACAAGGACACCCTGACTGAGGCAGTGCTCAATCTTGTTGAAAACGCGATTAAATACAACCACCCTGGCGGCTTTGTCGCGGTCAAGCTGACCAAGCGGGCGGCGATGGCGGAAATCGTGGTCATTGACACCGGCATCGGCATCAGCGAGGAGGATCGGACGCGGATTTTTGACCGGTTCTACCGTTCTGCTGAGGCCCGCAATGCGGAAGGAAGCGGCTTGGGTCTGAGCATAGTCCGAGCCATTGCCCAAACGCATCATGGTGAAATTACTGTTGAAACACCACCAGACGGCGGCAGTCGCTTCATCCTCAAACTGCCGCTGACTGTCTCAGCTTGATGACTGGATCCCGCAGCTTTCTCGCTCAAAATCCCGCAGGGCAACAATAGTCGGCTTGTCGCCGCAGACTGGACAGTCAGGCCGTCGCCGCAGGCTGACCCGGCGGAAATTCATGGTCTTGGCATCAAAGGTCAGGAGCACGTCGGTGAGCAGAATGCCTGCGCCGGTGATGAATTTAAGGGCTTCCGCAGCTTGAATCGTGCCCAGCATTCCGGCAACCGCGCCCAGCACCCCGGACTGCGAGCAGCTTGGCACGGATTTGGCAGGGGGCGGCTCGTGGAAGCAGCAGCGGTAGCAGGCTGATTTGCCTGGCAGCACAGTCAAGGTCTGGCCGTCAAAGCGGAGAATGCCGCCGTGCGAGAAAGGAATGCCCGCCATCACGCAGGCATCGTTGATGAGAAATTTGGTGGCGAAATTGTCGGTGCCGTCGATGACAAAATCATACTGCCGGATGATTTCCTCAATATTGGAGGCATCCAAGTAGAGCAGCCACGGCTCGACCTTGACATCAGGATTGATGGCCTTGAGCTTGGCCTCAGCAGACTCCACCTTGGGCCGGTCAAGATCAGCGGTGGTGTGAATGATCTGCCGCTGGAGATTGGAAATATCGACTGCGTCGGCATCGACCAAACCAATGGTGCCCACGCCTGCGGCGGCAAGATACAAAGAAACCGGCGAACCCAGTCCGCCGGTGCCCACGACCAGCACTCTTGCCCGCAGCAGCTTGGCCTGTCCTTCCGGCCCCACCTCTTTGAGAATCAGGTGGCGGCTGTAACGGTCCATCTGCTCGTCAGTCAGATTCAGCATGGACACCTCATCAAAGGCAGGACAGGTCTGGTGCGAGCAGTCATTTTTCAAATCAAGTAGTTGGGCCGACAGCAGTGCTGGCCGCCGTCGGCCCTTGTCAAAAAAAGAAGGTTGAATCAGCCTCCGGCCATGAAATAAAGGAGGTCCACTTGGTTTCTGTCGCCGACCACGGTGTCATGATAGGCGCCGCGATGCACGATTTCGCCGTCAATTTGCACAGCCACCATTTCCGGCGACATGACTTGCTCCATCTCCAGCAGTCCGGCCACCGTCAGATGCGGCACCTCAATGAAGCGGGACTCTCCGTTCAACCTGATTTCCATAATTTTTCTCCTCCAGAAAATTAATGGCGCATGGGGTTTCAGCCATACTCCGCATAATCGAAAAATTACACGGACATATATTATAATTACTACAATGCGGCAGCCCTGCATGTCAAGGAGAAAAAACCAATTTCCTGATTATCATTCCTGACAGCCCGGCAGCAGAGCCTCCTCTCCGCTGAAAATACAATTTATGATACTCTGAAACAGGCCGCACTGCAAGATTTGAACTAACTGCTGCATTTTTGTTGCTCAGGGAGGAGAAGCACCCAAGTCAGCGCAGCAGGGCGCGGGCATTGAGCGGCTGGACTGGACGGTTGTTCGGGCCGCCCATGACCTCAGTGAACTGCTTGACCTGAGCCTTGGAGACCATGACCGGATTGCGCAGAATCAGCCAGAGCACGCCTTCTGTGCAGGGCGGCGTGGTCAGCGAGCCGTTCAAGCGCAGATAGTCGCGTTTTTCCGGCAGCAGCCCTTCGGCCCGGACACGGGCGGCCATGTCCTCCTCTTGGCCCGCCTTTTTTGGCATCTGCCGCCAGAGCTTTTTCAGCTCAGGATTTTCCTTGCCATAGTCATAGAGCACGGCCAGCACCGCCAGATGCCCGTCCGCATCAGCATGAACAAAATGCCCCTCCAGCGGAAAATGCTCGCCTTTGACCTGATGCTCGCTCGGGGCATGAAAATGAATCTGCTTCAGCTGATAGGTTCTGCCATTGACCGTCAGCGTTGAGCCTGCGGCATAGTCGGCCTGAATGGAGTGGCCGTTGTTCTTGATCCTGATGACCAAGCCGTTGTAATCAAAGGTCAGCGGCTCCAGCTCCGCCTCAAGGCAGCCGGTCAGATTGACCGGCGACTGGTTGACCCCCTTGGCGCAGAGATTGTAGGCCGGATCCAGCCCGGCCCAATGCTCCGGCCCAGTTTTGCCAGCATAGCTCCAATGCCCTTCGGAGGCTGCCGCTGTTCCGGCCAGCAGCAGAGCCAGCGCAGCGGCAGACAGCATTCTCTTCATTGTTGTTCTCCTGAATCAGATGGCCTTGTTGGCCTCCATGTGCAGGACCAAGTCCAGCATCCGGTTGGAATAGCCCCATTCATTGTCATACCAGCTCATGACCTTGACAGTGCTGCCCAAGACCCGGGTGCAGAGACCATCAACAATGGAGGAATGCGGATCACCCTGAAAATCAATCGAAACCAGCGGCTCCTCGCAGTAGCGCAGATAGCGGTTGGCCGCCTCCTGCAAGGCTTTGTTGACCTCAGCGACTGTGGTTTCCTGTTCCACCTCCATGACTGCGTCAACCAGAGAGACATTGGGGGTGGGCACCCGCACGGCCAAGCCGTCAAACTTGTTCTTCAGCTCCGGGATGACCAAGGCCACTGCCGAGGCCGCGCCGGTTTTGGTCGGAATCATGGACAGGGCTGCGGCCCGCGCCCGGCGCAGGTCAGAATGGGGAAAATCAAGCAGCCGTTGGTCGCCGGTGTAGGCATGAACCGTGGTCATCAGGCCGCGCTTGATGCCGAAATTGTCCAAGATCACCCGCGCCATTGGAGCCAGGCAGTTGGTGGTGCAGGAGGCATTGGAGACCACATGATGCACGGTTGGATCGTACTCGTCCTCGTTCACGCCCATGACAATGGTCTTGATCGCGCCCTTGGCCGGAGCCGAGATGATCACCTTGGCCGCGCCTGCGTCAATATGGGCTTTGGCTGAGTCCTCGTCCCGGAAGATGCCCGTGCATTCGAGCACATACTCAGCACCTGCCTCGCCCCAGGGGATGTCTGCCGGGTTGCGGTGGTTGCTGACTGGAATTTCCTTGCCATTGACAAAGATGCTGCGCTCGCCGACCGTGACCTCCGCCTTGAATCTGCCCATGATCGAGTCATATTTGAGCAGATGGGCGATGGTCTTGACATCGGTGAGATCATTGATGCCGACCACTTCGATGTCAGCAAATTCCTTGTCCTCGCTGATTGCCCGGAAGATGTTCCTGCCGATCCGGCCCAGCCCGTTGATGCCTATTTTGATGCTCATGGCCTTGCTCCTTTTTTGTGATGATTTGTGCCGCCGTGTCCGGCTGACCCGGAAAATGATTACAGAAATGCCGCCCGGAAGTCAACAACTTTCTTCGGCAGGCTGCAGCAGCGGGATTCATGTTCCTCTATCGTGCGGAGGAGCACGCCGCTCAGATCCTCTGCCGTGTAAAAGTCGCTTTTATAGACCCGCTTGCCGTCTGGCGCAAAAACAACCAAAAGCGGGATGCTCAGGCTGCCTGCCTGCCGGAGCATCTCCCGGCCCGGCGGATTGCTGCCCGTGATGTCAACCTTCATCGGCACCACCTCATCCCGGTTGAGCAGGCGGACGATTTTCGGGCTGTCCAGCACGCCCTGCTCCAGTGCCTTGCAGTTCAGGCACCACTCGGCAGTGAAGACCATGACCACAGCCTTGTCTTGAGCGCGGGCCTGCTCAAGGCGTTCCGGGCTGTAATAGACCCAGTTGATTGGCCCTTGGTCGGTCAGATTGACGGCACCATATCCTGAGATGACGATCAGCAGCAGGCCAAGGCCCATGAAAAAAACTTTCAAGGGGCCGCCAGAGGCAATCCGAAAGGTGCGCCAGAAGAGCCAGCCGCCTGCGGTCGTAGAACAGGCCATCACCAGCCACCAATGCTGTTTGTCTGGCGGATCAGTCGGTGAGGTCAGCAGCGTTTCCGTGCCAATGCCGATGAAATACACTGCCGCCGCCAGCATGAGCAGGCCCATGACCTGTTTGACCAAGACGCTGGCCGGACCGCTGCGGGGCATTTTTTCGACTAAATGCGGGGCAGCGGAGAGCAGCAGGTAGGGCAGGGCCATGCCTGAGCCAATGGCGGCAAAAACAGCCAAGGTGGCGGTCGGCGGTCTGGTCGCAGCCCATGCCGCAGCCGCGCCCATGAACGGAGCTGTGCAAGGGGTTGACAGCACTGCCGCCAAAATGCCTAAGCCAAAGGAACCGTGCAGGCTGTCCTGTTCCGGGTGGATCAAATAAAGCCACTGTGGCAGGGGCAGGGAAAAAAAGTCAAACATGCCCAAAGCCATGACCCCGATGACCACGCCCACAGCAATGGTGAAGGCTGGATATTGAAAAAGCTGGTTGGTGGCACTGAAGCCGCTCACCAAGGCGATCAGGCCGCCCAAGAGCAGCCAGAAGGCCAAGACCCCCAAGGACATGGCCGTGCCCAGCAGCAGGCACTGCCGCCGGTCTTTCGCCGCGTATGACAGGCTGATGATCTTGATCGGAATCAGCGGCAGGACGCAGGGGGTGAAATTGAGAAGCAGACCGCCAAGGGCGGCAATGCTCAACAGGAGCAGCATTCCAGCCCAAGAAGAGCCGTTGACCGCGAACTTCCAGCCGAAAACCCGGAAATGAATCTGGTCATGGGAAGAAGCAGAAGCAAGCCGCTGCGGATTGTATCCGGCAAACAGCTCCTGATTGACCGGCTGCGGGACCGCTACAGGATCAACAATCTCCAACGAGGTTTCCAAGCGGATCGTCTGCGGCAGCAGGCAATGATTTTCCGTGCAGGCCTGATAGGTAAAGTTCAAGCTCAGACTTGGCCGTGCGCCCGGAGCAAGGTTGTCGGCAAATTTGACTGGCAGATAGATGACAGCCTGCCCGGAAAAGGACATCAGGCCGTTCTTGGCATATTGCGCTTTGAACCGCGCCGCCGCCGGATAGAGCGGGCTTTCCGTGAGCAGTCCTTCATCCGCCTTGATCACGGAAAGCTGGCTGGGATAAGGCGTGAAGAAATCAGCCGCAGGTTTGAGCTGGCGGGCATCCGCGTTGATATGGAAGCCGTCTTGAATCTGGACGGCAATGGCCAGAGCCAAGGCATCACCGGGCCGGGCGCGGTCAACAGACCAGTATGGCACTGCTTTGACTGGTTCGGCGGCAAAGACAGTTTGTGGCAGAAAAACTGCGACCAGCATGGCTGTCAGCAGCAGTTTGTAAAAAAAATTATTCATAACGGATACGACCGCTTGCGCACTTGAACTGCGCCGCTGCTGCGGGCAGGTCCAGCAAAAACTGAAAGGAATCAGCAAAAGAGGAGATCAGCTTCCCCGTTTTTTGATTTCATTGAGAATTGTCAGGCCGACCCGGAAATACGGAGATTCTTCGCTTTTGACGCGCTCGTAAAAATCACAGTGCTGACAGTCGCCAAACTTCTCGGCATAGCTGCCCTGCCGATGGCCCTTGCAGAGCGAGCCAGTCACCACCCAGCAGCAGCGTCCGCCGTTGCTGCCCTGATGAATGCCGTCGGCCCGTGTTTCCGTGGCCACCGGGCAGACACCCAGTTCAGCGGCCTTGGCCCCGCCAGGCTCCCGTCCGCACTGCTTGAATTCCCAGCAGTTGAGCTTTTTCTTTGTATCGTCCATCTGCGCCTTTCAGCATGAGTTGAGCAGACCTGTTTTCAGAGATGGTATTGTAAACAGTGTCAGGGGAAAGATCAAGACTTTGCTGCTGCCCAGCAGGCAGGCGAAAAAAAGCCGCCGGTCGCGAGGGGGACGACCGGCGGCAGAGGAGGATGTTGCAGCAGGATCAGAACTTATACGCAAGAGCAACGTTGAAGACCCAGGGGTCAATATCAACATCCACTTCGTGAGTGGTGCCGAGATCAGTTCGCAGCGTGGCAGTGGTGTCAATATCCACATACCAGACAGCAGCATTCAGGTACCAGTTGTCTTTGAGCTGCACATCCATGCCAGCCTGCGCAGCCAAACCAATCGAGTCATCCAGCTCCATGTCAACAGATTTCACTCCGCCCAGTCCGGCAGTGGTCGGCAGGGTGTTGAGTGTTTTGAGCAGACTGCCATCCACTTCTTCGGAGAAGAACATGGTGTAGTTGAGGCCCAAGCCGACATAAGGCTGGAAGCGGGAGCCTTTGGTGTCAAAATAATACTGAAGCGACAAAGTGGGCGGCAGATGGCTGGCTTCACCCACAGTGACACCGCTCAGATCGCCTTCGCCGACAATGTCATGGGTGAAGGGCGTGGCGGCCAGCAGTTCAAGTCCGATTCTGTCCCGGAGCATATACACGCCGGTGACACTGAGCTGGCTGTCGTTCTCCACATCCACTCTGGCATTGTTCACACCGTCCGGCAGGCCGGAAACCGCGCCGCTGTCGCCGGAAGGCACAACTGTGACCACACCGGCCCGGACTAGAATATCGCCTTGTTCGTGAGCCATGCCTGCTGTTGCCATGCCAAGGGACAATCCAGCAACCGCCGCAAAAACACAAATTTTTTTCACGTTCTTCATCATGTTCCTCCACCCGTCAAACTAGTAATGACGACCTCTGTTTTCAACGAAAACTCAGAGTCTTGCATCCCGTTCCTTATTGAATTGTCCATGATGGAACGCCGCTTGTCAAGCGGCAAATTCAAGGAAAGAAAAAAAGAGGCGCGTCAACCTTGTCAGCCACTTTTTCCGAGCCTGAGCAATACCGAAACCACTGGCCCGAACCCGGCTTTTTCATTTTACAACTTTTCAACTCGCGGCTGGTCGGGTAGAATGCCAAGGCAGTCCGCCCGGACCGCATCGGTTTCCTTCAGCCGGTTCCTTGGGTGCATCCGCATCATGCGCGCATGATGGCTCCAAACAGTTTCAAGAGGTTTTTTGTGCAAGGCAAAGTGCTTATCGCCAATCGCGGGGAAATTGCCATCCGCATCATGGAAGCCTGTCAGGCTCTGGGGCTTGACTTTGCAGTCATTTACACCGAGGCTGACCGCGACTCCGAGCATGTCCGGCGATGTCAGCTCAAAGGGCCGGACCAGAACGCCTGGCGGGTGGTCAGCTATACAGACCCCAATGATCTGCTGGCTGTGGCCGATCACAGCGGCTGCACTGCCGTGCATCCGGGCTATGGCTTTTTTTCCGAAGACTGGCGTTTTGCCCGTCGGGTGACAGTGCGTGACCGACCCCTGACCTTTATTGGCCCCAGCTGGGAGGTGATCCGCGATCTTGGCGACAAGATCAACACCAAGCGGATTGCCCAGAAATTGGACATCCCCACCATTCCCGGCACCTCCGCGCCGATCTACAATGAAATGGAGGCTGAGGAGATTGCCCAGCACATCCTTGACATTCAGCGCGAGCAGAGGGAGCCAAACCCGGCAGTCTTGGTCAAGGCGGCGGCTGGCGGCGGCGGCATGGGCATTGAGGAGGTCAGCCGGATTGAGCAGTTCCGCCGGGTTTATCGACAGGTGCAGAACTATGCCAAACGGCAGTTTGGTGACGGCGGGGTGCTGATTGAGCAGCGGCTCTGCGATTTCAACCACTTGGAAGTGCAGCTTGTCTGCTCGCGCCACGATGAGCGCATCCATTTCGGCACCCGCAACTGCACCATTCAATCCACAGGCCGCCAGAAGCGGGTCGAGGCCGCGCCTGGCTTTCACTCCTCCTGTTTTCAGTACGACTTTGATTCGGAACAGGTTTTGGACAGCGTGGTTGAACATTCGCTCAAGCTGGCTGACTCGGTCAAATACGACAACGTCGGCACGTGGGAGTGGATTGTCAGCCGCAGCGGCAGGCCCTACTTGCTGGAGGTCAACACCCGCATTCAGGTGGAGAACGATGTTTCGGCCCGGATCAGCTATTTGAACGGCAAGCATCCCAATCTGCTCCAAGAGCAGATCCGGCTGGCCTTGGGCGAGCAGATGGGCTACGAACAAAATGACGTTATTTTCAAAGGCGCGAGCATTGAGCTGCGCCTTGTGGCCGAGAATCCGGCCCGCGACTTTGCCCCGTGGATTGGCACCATCACCCGCTTTGACCTGCCCAGATATGAATGGTCGGCAGTCTATAGCCATGTCCCTTCTGACCGGCCCTATCCCATTCCCAGCGAGTATGATCCCAACTTGGCTTTGGCCTTGGTCTGGGGCGACACCGTGGAGCAGGCCAAGGAGCGGGCGCGGCAGTTCATCGACAACTGCCATATTGAAGGCGCGGACAGCGCAGGCGGCTCCATCCTCACCAATCTCGATTATCTCCGCAGAAACCTTGACCGGCTGCTGACCTTCTGAGTGCAAAGTCGGCAGACTGTTTTCTCATACCACCATGAATGACCTGATCAAGCAGCTTCAGGAGATTGACCGGCGCATCGGCTATCTGATCCATATAAAAGATTCAGATCAATGGGGCAATCTGGCTGAATTCCGCCGCCGGGCCGAACAGCTGCGCAACTCGGCCTTTGATGTCAGCCGGGATGAATTCAGCGCCCGTCTCGACAAGTTGGATGACTCGCTCCGTTTTCTCGAAGAGCGCTGCGAAGAGGGCCTGACTCCGATGGAACGGGTGCGGATTGTCCGTTCACCGCTGCGCTTCACGCTCAAGGACATTCTTGAGAATGTCTATGAGGAGCACAAGGAGCTGGGCGGCGCAGGCGAGGCCAATATTGATCCGGCTATGGTGGTGGCCAAGGCCAACATTGTCCGACGGATAAAGCGCAAGCCTTACACCTCGCCAGTGATGGTCATTGGTCAGGAGGTCGGCAAAGGCGAGGAGTTCCGCAACGGCGGCTCCTGCAAGCCGTGGGGCAATGAGAAGGCCATGCGCTATATGCGGGTTGCTGAGACCGAAGGCATTCCAATTCATTTCTACATCTTCACGCCCGGCTCGTATCCGATTGAGGACTATCCCGGCGCGGCCCAGCAGATTGCCCGCAATCTCTACACCATGACCAAGCTGCGGGTGCCGATGATCTCGGTGATCTCCGAAGGCGGCTCCGGCGGAGCTGAGGCCGTTGGTTTGAGCGACTTCCGCCTCATGTTTTCGCATGGCTATTACTCGGTCATCTCGCCGGAAGGCGCAGCGGCTATTGAGGGCAAAGTCAGGGAAGGCACCAAAGCATCGCCGGAGCTGATTGAAAAATGCGCCCGCCAGCTCAATATCACCGCTGCCGACAATCTCCGCCTTGGCACCATTGACCGGATCATCAAGGAACCGCTGCTGGGTGCGAAAAGCGATGACTATGCCTTTTTCGCCCGCGTCCGCTCCGAGGTCATCCGGGCCACAGACGAGGCCGTGCTGAAAACCAAGAGCGTGCGCGGTTTCCGGGCTTATGAGGTCAAGCGGAAAAAAGCGGAAAACCCGGATGAAGCGCCCCAGATTGACATTCCGTGGGACTTGGACGAGGGCGAGACAGACAGGCTGCTGGAGCTGCGTTCCAAAAAATACCGGGAGATGAGTCTGCACAGTTTTGGCGGCATCACCATGCCAGCGGAGAACATCTTCCGGGCACTGTATTCTGTTTCTGAAAAAATCTGGTACACTATCCGCTATGATGTGCTGAAAAGTCAGCACAAGCAGATGCAGAAGACGATCAAAGAGATTTCCGGCGAAGGCACGGCCTTGGTCAACCGCATCACCGCGCCTTTCACGAAAATTTTCTGTCGGGAGGAGCACGAAAGCAGGCCAGTGCCCCGCTCCCTGACTTCTGCGGCTCCACAAACTGCGGGTGATTACTGCCTGCTCCAAGACCCGCTGGAATTGACCGACACCTACACCAGCCCCTTGGCCAATGAGGATCGGACCATCACCTGCCCGAATGCGGAGAAATACGGCTGCAAAGACTTGTGGATACCTGATCTGTATGGCGAATTCTGCGGGGTCTGTGAAAACTGCGGCCATCACTTTCCCCTTGAATATCAGTGGTATTTGCAAAACGTCTTTGATTCCGGCTCAATCCGCATTTTCAACAACGATATTTTTTCCAAAAATCCGCTCAACTACGAGGGCTTTGACGAGCGGTTGCAGGCGGCCCGCGCCAAAACCGGCATGGGCTGCGCCAATCTGACCTTTCATGCCAAGGTCAGGGATATCGAATTAGTTGTGACCATGCTTTTTTCTGATTTCCGCAACGGCACAGTCGGCTCGGCTGAGGGAGAAAAGTTTGTCCAAGCCTGCGACATTGCCCGGCGCAAAAAACGGCCTCTGCTCGCCTACATCCACACCACGGGCGGCATCCGCATTCAGGAAGGCACCCTTGGCGTGGCCCAGATGCCCAAATGCACGATGGCGGTGCGCGAGTACATCGACGCGGGCGGTCTGTACATAGTGGTCTATGACAACAACTCCTACGCTGGACCAGTGGCCTCGTTCCTCGGCTGCTCGCCGTATCAATTCGCCATCCGCTCCAGCCGGATCGGCTTTGCCGGGCCGCGTGTCATCCGCGAAACCACTGGCATTGACATTCCGCCTGATTACCACGATGCCCGCAACGCCCTGAAACGCGGCCACATTCAAGGCATCACCGACCGGCGTGACTTCCGCCGTCATCTTTATCAGGTCATGCAGACTATGGGCAGTCCCGGGCTGTACTATCGGTGATTTTTTTGCCTGAGCCGGAGGATTTTCGCTTGACCTTGCCGCTCGGCTGTGGCAAAATTTTTCTAAAGGGAACCTCGATAAATTGGTGTTTTTGGCAGTTGTTGCTTTGCAACTGCTTGATTATTCGACAGCGCTTTCGGCAAGATCGGCATTTTTTCGAGGAACCATAAAGCCAATTGTTCTCTCTGTTTTGAACAACAGATTGATATTATCTACTTTAATCCAAAGAGGCAAGCAATGAAAAAAGAGGAGCTGCTTCAGTTTGTTGAAGAGAAAATCAACAGTTATGCTCAACGCATCATTGATGCTAATGACAAGGGTGATGATTCTGCGTTGGGAGAATTGATTGTCTATATGGGCTTGCGCAGAATCTTGAAAGGCGAGGAGCGTCGCATTCAAGACTATGGCATGATGGATGCTTTTAATGATGTCCTGAAGGAGCTGGGCATTATCAAGTCCGGCAAGTTCTATCAGGATTATTTTCAGTAAGTTGCCAAGCCGTACAGACGACCGCAGAATTTTTTTGCTTGACCTTGCGGCCCGGCTGTGGTAGATAAGAAGGACATTTTTCACAGGGGCTGTTAGCTCAGTTGGTAGAGCAGTTGACTCTTAATCAATTGGTCGAAGGTTCGAGTCCTTCACAGCCCACCAGCAGCACATTCAAGGAGTCAGCCTCTTGCAGGTTGACTCCTTTTTGTTTATGTTGCTAATGAGCTATGCTGAATCTGTCATCTCCAGCTCTTGCAGGAGAAAATCGCGAACATGATGTTTTGTCGCAGAGGCTTGAAATGATGCATCGTGCTGATGATTTTTTATTGCAGGATGCAGAAGGAAAGAATCGTTAGCTTGCAGGAGAGAATCGAGGTCGCGCAGGAAAACTTGCACCTGCCGATTTTTCACTCAGGCATCAGGATAAAAAGCAACAGGAGGATGTGATCATGCTGACGAACAGTATTCCCAAGCTGCTTCAGGAGGCGGGAGAGGTGAAGCAGGCGTTGGCAAAAATAGGCGAAGGGCTGCCGCCTGAAATTTCGGCGGAGGGCATGCAGGCCAAGATTGATGAACTGGAAGCAGTGATCAGCCAGCTGGATGCAGTTAATGCGGAGCGGACGCGGCTGGTGAATGTCAAGAGGGGCAAGGCCGAGGGGACGAGCGATTACATTGTGCAGGCGCGGTCGGTGGTGAAGGGAATTTTCGGGGCAGATTCTTCAGAATATGATATGGTTGGTGGAACGAGGTCGAGTGAGCGGAAGAAGCCGAAGAAGAAGGAGGGAGAGGAGTGATGTTTCCCGGCCCGGAGATGCGTCTCCGGGCTATCTCTTGCAAGATGCTATGAACATAGCCTTCGCTGTGCTTCGGGGAGGGAGGGCTTCACCATAATGAACAGAGGAGGTTTCTATGAAATCAATGACCATTCACGGCATAGACGGTGAGCTTGAAAAAAAGCTGGCTGAAAGATCGAAACAGTCCGGCCTGAGCCGAAATCGTTTTGTAAAATTTATCCTACAGAAGACACTGCTCTCTGACAGGAAAGCAGCACGACGGGAAATGTTTTCCGATCTATTCGGCAAATGGACGGAAGACGAAAAAAAAGACTTTGAAGAAAGAATCAAAGAGCTGAACAGAATAGACGAGTCGGACTGGCAGGAATGACAAAGATACTTCTCGACACAAATGCATACAGCGGCTTCCTTTCAGGAGACCGGCTTGTTTTTGAGCACATCATTGAATCGGAAATCATATATCTTTCCACTGTCATGATCGGCGAACTCTTTGCCGGATTTCATGGCGGCAGCAAGTTCTCTCAAAACAAGAACGAACTGAAAACATTTCTGAGCAAGGAGGGGGTGACGGTTATTGATGTTTCAATTGAAACAGCAGAAATATTCGGAGAAATAAAATCTCAGCTTCGCCGCAAAGGAAAGATGATTCCCCTGAATGATATATGGATTGCTGCTCACGCCGTTGAAACCGGGGCGAAACTGATTTCTTACGATGCGCACTTCAAAAATATCAGCGGACTACGCTTGTGGGAAGAGTTGTAGCATTATTCACGCAGTATCTGCTTTAGTCAGACAAGGCAGCGTTGTAGTATTCCCGGCCCAGAGATGGTCTCCGGGCTGTTGGCGGATGTCCATTGCGGGGCAAAATAAAAACATAGCCTGCTGCTTCAGCGGCGGGTAGATGATATTTTAACAGTAACTGGCAGACAGGAGAATTTCATGAAGATGAGAAAAGGAAAGAGTTTTGCGAAAGCGGCAAGATGTTTTGTGTTGCTGAATTTGCTTGTATCAGTCGCAGGATGGTCAGGTTTAGCGATGGCTGCGACAGAATGTTGTGGCTACAGTGATTCAAGCAATACTTACCCTTGTTATGGAGTGCGGATTTGTGGATTCAACTCGCAAGTGCAACTTTTTTTGGTTATCCAAAAAGCATAGGTTGGCTGGCACTTTGAATACTTCATGTAAATTTTCTCTTAGTTAGCGACAAAAGCAAAGTTGTGACACTCCCGTAACTGCCTTTTCTTGCAACCAAAAAAAGTTGCACTTGGAACTTGAATTCACCAACCAATACAGAAGAAGAAATGCGGGAGAAAAGAAGGCTGTATTTTACAGGCGGTGCAGAGAAAGTTTGGATATGCGATCAAAACGGAGATATGCAATTCTTCTGTGCTGCCGAAGAAATTGCACACGCAAAACGTGTTCCAGAATTTCCAAAACATATTGAAATCTAACCGTATCTTCCCTGAATCTCTTGTCCTACCTCGTCCTTGCCCGCAAATCCCGGCCTCAGAACTTCGCTCAGGTCGTGGGCCAGCAGCACATAGTCCGCACTCTGCGCAACGCCCTCCTGCGCAGCCGGGTGCCGCACGCCCTGATTTTCAGTGGGGTGCGCGGCACGGGCAAAACCACCTTGGCCCGGATCATGGCCAAAGCCCTCAACTGCGAGAGCGGCCAGCCGCCGGAGCCATGCTGCTCCTGCCGCACGTGCAAGGAGATCGCCGCAGGCAGCTCGGTTGACCTGCACGAGATCGACGGCGCATCCAATCGCGGCATTCAGGAAATCCGCGAGCTGAAGGAAAACATCCGCTTCATGCCGGTCACGTCACGCTTCAAGATCATCATCATTGATGAAGTCCACATGCTGACCACCGAGGCCTTCAACGCCCTGCTCAAGACCTTGGAAGAACCGCCGGAGCATGTCTATTTCATGTTTGCCACCACTGAGCTGCACAAGGTGCCAGTGACCATCCTTTCCCGCTGCCAACGCTACGAGCTGAAGCGGGTGCCAAGCAGCGAGCTGGCCGCCCATTTCACCAATCTTGCCCAAAGCGAAGGGATTGCCATTGAGCCAGCCGCGCTCAACATGGTGGTGCGGGCTTCCGGCGGCTCGGTGCGCGACGGCCTCAGCCTGCTTGATCAGCTTTTTTCGTATTGCGGCGAGCAGGTCTCTGCTCAAGACGCAGCAGAGGTGCTGGGCATGGTTGGCGGCGAGGTGATTGCCGGAACTGCGCAGGCACTGCTGGCCAGCGATTTGGCCGCCGCTCTCGACCGGCTGGAGACGGTGACAGCCTCTGGCATGGACATCAAACGCTTCATCAATGAGCTGCTGGCGTGGTTCCGTAATCTGGTGGTCTGCAAGGTGAGCAAAGAACCAGCCTCGCTGCTTGATTTGCCTGCGGATGAGCTGGCTGTCCTACAGGAGACTGCTGCCGCCCATTCGGCTCAGTCGCTCTTCCTGCTCTTCAATTTGCTCATGGACAGCTTGGAAAAGGCGGCGTGGTCGTCCCGGCCCCGCTTTGCCGTGGAAATGGCCTTTATTCGGGCTGTGCAGGCTGAAGACGTGGTGCCGGTGACAGAGCTGCTGGGCCGCTTGGACAGCATTTTGGCCGGAGTCGCCCTGCCGTCAGCCGAGCCTGTCCCGCAGGAGCATAAAAAAAAAATAACTGCTCCATCCGCTCCTGAGCCTGAACAGAGGCAGACACCAGATATCCCGCCTGCTCCGCCAATGCCGGAAGAGGTGCCGCATCCGGCAGAAACATCGCAAACTGCTCCGGCTCCGCAGCAGGAGAAAAGCGCAGCATCCGGCACACGCGACATCCGTAAAGACTGGCAAGAATTTCTTGTATCGATTAAAAAGAGACATGCTATTATTGGTGCTCTCCAATGGGCTAAAGCTCCCTGCCGAGAGAACGGCAAATTGATTCTGACGTATGATAACTCGGCGGATTGCTGTGTCTTGAAAAGCAAGGAGAGACTGGCCGAGCTGACTGCGCTGGCTTCAGATTTTTTCAAAGAAAGCCTTCAGATTGTCTTCTGCGAACCTACGTCTTGTGATGTCTCAACAGACTCCAGCGCAGCGGCAGTGCGGAGCGAGCGGCAGGCCTTGGCCAATGATCCCTTGGTCCTGATGGCGGCGGAGATTTTCAACGGCCAAGTTGGTGACATCCGGGTCGGGCCGCAGTACAAGAAAACGCTGGCATCGGAGAAGGGGGAGACCGATAATAGCGATGACGATGAGGCGCAGCCTTAAAAAAAGGAGAGGAGAAATGAATTTGTCGGAAATGATGAAGCAGGCCAAGGAGTTTCAGGAGAAAATGGGTACTGTGCAGGAGGACTTGGCCTCCCTGACTGTCACGGGTTCAGCAGGCGGCGGCATGGTCACAGCAGCCATGAACGGCAAGGGCGAGCTGATCAGCGTCACCCTTGACAAGGCCATAGTCCGCCCGGAGGACGTGGAAATGCTCCAAGACCTGATCGTGGCCGCAGTCAGCGACGCAGCACGCAAAGCCGCCGAGCTGGGCCGGAACGAGCTGTCCAAGCTGACCGGCGGTCTGAAAATACCGGGATTCCCGTGAGCGGTCAGGCTGTCTGTTCGATCATGCGCACTTGGGCGACCAGCTCGCGCAGGCGCGCATGATCCTTGCATCCGGGACTGCGTTCAATTCCTGAATTGACATCCACGGCCAAAGGACGCACCGTTTCAATGGCATGGCGGATATTGTCCGCATCCAAGCCGCCAGCCAAGATGAAGTCGCGCTGGAGGCGCATATCCGCGATCAGCGACCAGTCAAAACAGTGGCCTGTGCCGCCCTCCTGGCCCTGCTGATAGGTGTCCAAAAGAAAAGCCCGAACGTGCGGACTGTAGGGGGCAATATCTTCCGCCAGCAGATGCGGCCCGACCCGCAGAGCCTTGATGATTTGGCAGGGCGCGGCCAGCCGGGCCAGCTGCTCGCAGTATTTGGGCGGCTCCTGACCGTGGAGCTGGACATAGCCAAGGGAGCAGAAGCGGATGATTTCCTCCACCTCCTCGCGGTCACGGTCAACAAAAACCCCGACCGTGTCCACAAAGGGCGGCAGCTGCTCAATAATCAGCCGGGCCTCGCCTGGCTCAATGATGCGGGGGCTTTTCGGATGAAAGATGAAGCCGAGTGCATCCACGCCTGCCTCCACCGCTGCCATTGCATCTTCCAAATTGGTGATGCCGCAGATTTTGATGCGGATTCGTCTGTTCATAATCCCAAATCAAAGGGAAAGAAAATCCCGCAGCGTTCCAGCTTGCTCCGCGCTGCGCATCAGGCTTTCGCCGATCAGGGCGGCCTTGACCCCTGCCTCCTTGAGGCGGAGCATGTCCTCGCGGCTGGCAATGCCGGACTCGCTGACCACGGGAATTTCCACTGGAATGAGCCGCTTGAGACGGAAGGTGGTCTCCAAGCTGACCGTGAAGTCCTTGAGATTGCGGTTGTTGATGCCGACCAAGCGCACCCCGGCGGCAAGAGTTTTTTCCAGCTCAACCTCGTCATGGACCTCAATCAGCACATCCATGCCCGCCTCTTCCGCTTGCAGACGCAAGTCCTCCATCTCGCCGCGCTCCAAGAGGGCGGCAATGAGCAGAACCGCATCGGCACCGTAAGCCGCAGCCTCGTCAATCTGGATTGAATCAAGGATGAAATCCTTGCGCAGCACTGGCAGGGCGACTGTGCTTCTGACCAAGGGAATGTAGTCAATTGCCCCTTGGAAAAAATCCCTGTCGGTCAGCACGGACATGGCCTGCGCCCCGCCTGCCGCATAGTTGCGGGCGATTTCCTGCGGATCAAAATCAGGACGGATCACGCCTTTGGACGGCGAGGCCTTCTTCGCCTCAGCAATGATGGCCACGCCGGGCGCATCTATCAGAGCCTGCATGAAGCCGCGTGGCGGCGGCACTGCCATTTCCGGTGCCCGGATGCCGTCCCGTTTCAGAACCGCAATTTCTTCCCGCTTGCGGGCGGCGATGGTGTCGAGAATCATGGCTACACGGACTGCTGCTTCTTCAGGGTCAGCAGCGGGCTGGCAACAAAGATGGAGGAATAGGTGCCCACCAGAATGCCGGCCAGCAACGCAAAGGAGAAATCATGAATCACTGCGCCGCCAAAGAAAAAGAGGGCTGTCAAGGAAAGCAGGGTGGTCAGGGCAGTGATGACGCTCCGGCCCAAGGTGTCGTTAATGCTGACATTGATGATCTCGAACAGGTTCTTTTCGTGCAGCTTGCCCAAATTTTCCCGGATGCGGTCAAACGTGACCACCGTGTCGTTGAGGGAATAGCCTGCCAAGGTCAGCAGGGCTGTAATCAGGAGCAGATTGATCTCAACGTTGAATATCCAGCAGATGCCCAGCACAGCCAGCACGTCATGATAGGTGGCGGCGGCGGCGGCCACGGCAAAGCTGAAATTGAAGCGGATGCCGAGATAGAGGAGAATGCCGAGCATGGACAGGGCAATGGCGATGATCGCCTCGTTGCGCAGCACATCAGAGACTGAGGAGCCGATTTCAGACTGGCTCTCCAAGGTGAAGGAGCCGCCCGTGCTTTTATTCAAAACTGCGGTGATATCTTCGGCAAGATGACCAACTGTGTCTTCTGACTTCTTAATCTTGACCATGAGCCGGTTTTCGTTGCTGACCTGCTGCAGGTCGGCATTGTAGCCGCCTTGCTCCAGCGCGGAACGCACCTGATTCAGTTGGAACGACTTTTCTGTCTTGTACTGCAGCAACGAGCCGCCAGTGAAGTCAACGCCCAGATTGGCATCGCCGCGCAGAATTTCAACAAAGGAAAGCATGCCGAAAAGCACCAAGGCGGCAGAGATGGCAAAGGCGAATTTCCGCACTGCCATGAAGTCAAAGCGCGGATTTTTGAAAAACTGCATGAACTTCAGCTCGCGCAGGCTGCGTCGGACATAAAGCCAGTCATAGACCAGACGGGTGCAGAACAGGGCGGTGAAGAGGTTGAAGATGATGCCCAGCGACAGAGTGACGGCAAAGCCCTTGACCGGCCCGGTCCCGAAAAGAAAGAGCACCAAGGCGGTGATCAGGGTGGTGACCTGCGAGTCAACAATGGAGGAAAAGGCGTTGTCAAAGCCAGCGTCAACCGAGGAGCGGACTGACTTGCCCAAGGTGAACTCCTCCCGTATCCGTTCGTAAATCAGCACGTTGGCATCAACAGCCATGCCAATGGTGAGAATGATGCCCGCAATGCCCGGCAGGGTCAGGGTGGTGCCGAACATGGCCAGGCCGGCAAAAAGGAAGAGGATGTTCAGGAGCATGGCCATATCAGCGATCACCCCGGAAAGCCGGTAATAGACGATCATGAAGACCAGCACCAGCAGCGCGCCGGACAGTCCGGCAGTCAGGCTCTGGTTGATTGAGTCGCGGCCCAGGCTGGCTCCCACGGTCATGTTCTGGATGATCTCCACTGGCGCAGGCAGCGCGCCTGCCCGCAGGACAATGGCCAAGTCAGCAGCTTCCTCAGTGGTGAACCTGCCGGAAATCTGGGCCGAGCCGCCAAGAATTTTTTCCCGGATCACTGGAGCCGAGCGGACAACGCCGTCAAGAATGATGGCAAAGCGCTTATGGACATTCTTCTCGGTGATCTCGCCGAAAATTCTGCCGCCCCGGTTGGTCAGCTCCAAGCTGACAACAGGTTCATTAAAGGTGCCGCCATAACCGACCCGGGCGTTCTTCACCATCTCGCCAGTCATCATGACCCGGCTTTGCAGCAGCATGGGCACCTTGCGCTCGCGACCGGTCTGCCCGTCAACGACCCGTTCAAAGGCGATTTCCGTGCCTTTGGGCAGACTGTTCTGCAACGCTAAATTGAGCTGGCGGACGCTGCCGCCCTCGCGCCACTGTCCGTTCGTCACGGCCTGATCAATCAGCTTGCGCAGCTCAACGCCGGAATCCTCAGCCACCATTTTAAATTCAAGCTGGGCTGTCCTGCCGATCAGATCAATGGCCCGCTTGGGATCTTTCACGCCTGGCAGCTGAACCACGATCTCATCGTCGCCTTGGCGGACGATCACTGGTTCAGCCACGCCGAACTGATCAATCCGATTGCGGATGATCTCCAGCGACTGGGCCACGGCATTGGTGCGGATGAAATCCACCTCCTTCTTGGTCAGCCTGAGCATGATGCGGGGAAAGCTGCCCGCAGCCGCCTCGACCTGAATCTCCAAGTTGGGAAAGGTCTCTTCAAGCTGATTGACCGTATCCACGGCTCCGGTGTTGGGCAGGGTGAGAATGATCTGCTCAGGATCAGGAGAGTCCATCTGCACGGCATGGATGTTCTTGTCTGCGAGCGCGTCTTTCAAATCTGTGGCAGCCAGCTCCAGAGAATTTTTCAGAGCCTTGTCCAAGTCCGCCCGCAGGACCAAGTGCATGCCGCCTTGGAGATCAAGACCGAGCTGCATGCCTCTGGGAGCCAAATACATTTTCCACCAGTCCGGCAGGTCCTTGTAAAAGGAGGGCAGGATGGTCATGACCGAAAAGAGAACAGCGGCGCAGACTAAGCCGATTTTCAGTTTCAACGAGTTGTTCATAATATCTTTTCCTGATAAGGGAGCAGTTGCGGCGGCGCACTGCCGCTTGCGAAGCGGCACTTGATGAAAAAAGTTGAACTATACGCCGGAATCGGCGTTCCTGCAACACGGCAGAAACGGATTTTTCATCTTTTTTCCTCAAGCGGCCCTTTCCGGTTGATGGCGGCGGCCATGCAGGCTGCGCCAAAGCCGTTGTCAATATTGACCACTGCCAAGCCAGGGGCGCAGCTGTTGAGCATGCCGAGCAGGGCGGCAAAACCGCCTGCGCCTGCGCCATAGCCCACTGAGGTTGGCACTGCGACCACCGGGGCTGGACTCAGGCCGGCAACCACTGAAGGCAGCGCCCCTTCCATGCCGGCGACCACAATCAGCACCGAGGCCTGCTGCAGCAGCTCGCAATGGGCAAGAATGCGGTGCAGTCCGGCCACGCCCGCATCATAGATTGTTGCCGTCTCATGGCCGAAATGCTCCAGACAGAGCCGGGCCTCCTCAGCTACAGGCAGATCAGACGTGCCTGCGGTGACTACCGCCACCGTGCCTCTGCCAATATTCTGCGGAATGTGCTGCTCATTGCCGGTCAGCAGGCGGGCTGTTTCATGATAGCGCAGCCCGCTGACGCAGGCGCAGACATCCGCTGCCTTAGCCGGATCAATGCGGGTGGCAATGACCGGCATTTCCTGCCGAAGCATGGCAGTCAGAATTTCGATGAGCTGGCCGACGGTCTTGTTTTCACCGAACACCGCTTCCGGCAGACCGGTGCGCAGCAGCCGCTGATGATCGAGACGGGCGGTGTCCAGCACCTCTGTTTCCAGCCGCCGCAGCCGGGCCAAAACTTGCTCCGGGCTGGCTGTTCCGCGCCGCACCTGCTGCAAGAGTGAAAAAAGCTGTTGTTCATTCATCCGCTGCGCAGGATAATAGAAGAAAGGAGGAGTTGCATGAAGCGCCGCAGACTGACCTGAGACCGTTTCTGCCGCCTGCTGGAAAACAGGCGCAGTCTGCGGGATTTTTTCATTTTCTCCAGCCGCATCCTTGAATCATGAAACTATTCGCTGAAGAGAACATTGGCAAGCTGATCATTCTCAACTCCAGTCTGGTCGGCCTGCTGATGTGGCTTGGCATTGTCGCGCACACCTTCTGGGACTCTGAGGTCAACCTGAAAATGGAGCTGGATCACTTGGAAAAGGAGCGGATCGATGCCAAAAAGAGCAGCGTTTCCGACTCGGTTGACGAGCTGATTCAAAGCATTGAAGTGCGGCGGCAGATGTCGATGAACAGGCTGCATCATAATCTGGAAAGCCAGGTGCTCCAGATTCACGCCATGATGACCCATCTGTATGAGAAAAACAAGGACAGAATGAAGGGGGCCGAGCTGAAGGATCTTTTGGTCGAGGCGGTGCGGCCTTTCAAATTCAGCAGCGGCCAGAGCTGGTTTTTCATCCGCTCCTTGGACGGCATCACCAAGCTCTGGCCGCCTGATCCTGATCTGGAAGGGCGCAGCATTTACGAAAACAGCAACGAGAACAAGGTGCATGCCTTCAATGGCATGGCTGATATCGCCAAGCAGGGCGGCGGTTTTTATGAATATTTCTGGCCCAAGCCCGGAGACGGCCAGAAGCTGCATCAGGCGGCGGCCTATCTGACCTTTTTTGCTCCCTTCAACTGGTATGTGGGCACTGCCGAATATTTGGACGAGCTTGAACACGACACTCAGCTTCAGTTTCAGGCCGCTGTCAGCCGCCATGCCGGACGCACTGAGGATGAATATCTGCAAATTATCGATTTGAACGGCATTGACAAGGCCGTCAACGAAGGCAGCCCTCTGAGCAAGCTGCTGCGCAGCGGCTATCAGGACCCGGAGGCCAAGCGGATCAAGGAGTCCCTCCTCTCCGGCCTCAAGCATGGCGGCGAGATTTTTGTCAAGTATCAGGACCGAAAGCCGGGCACGAATCAGCTTGTTTATAAGATGACCTATTTCCGGCTTTATGACAAATGGAACTGGCTGATCGCCGCCGGTTTTGACTACAATGACCTTGAAGACCTGATTCAGGTGAAAAAACAGGAGCATCAGCGGCTCTTTCAAGAAAAGCTGCGCATTTCGTTAGCTATTTTCTGTTTCATTCTCTTGGGTGCGCTCTGCATTTCCCTGCTCTTCGCCCATAAGGTGCGGATGCTTTTCTTCTCCTACCGGCAGCGGCTGGAGGCCTCCAACAAAGAGCTGGTCAAGGCGATAGATGATGCCCGCACCGCCACGCTTGCCAAATCAGAATTTCTTGCTAAGATGAGCCATGAAATCCGCACGCCCATGCACGGCATCATTGGCTTGGCTGAACTGACGCTGGAGACGGAGATGTCAAAGCAGCAGGCAGACTATATGCGGAAAATTCTCTATTCTTCCAGGAGCCTTGAGGTGATTCTCAATGATGTTCTTGATTTTTCCAAGATTGAGGCCGGAATGATGAGGATTGAGCAGGTTCCCTTCAATCTTCCTGATCTTTTTGACAAGCTCGTGCTGATGTTCAGTGAGCACAGCCGAAGGAAGAATATTGCTCTCTCTCTTTCTCTGTCGCCTGATCTGCCGCAGCAGGTGGTCGGCGATCCCGTGCGCCTGCATCAGGTGCTGGCCAATCTGATCGGCAATGCGGTCAAATTCACGGAAGCCGGACAAATCATGGTCCGGGTCGCAACAGCCCGGCGGAGTGACGAGCAGGTGGAAATCAATTTTTCTGTGCAGGACACCGGCATCGGCATTTCCCCAGACCAGCTTCCCCAGCTTTTTGAATCGTTCAAGCAGGCTGACAACTCAACCGCGAGAAAATACGGCGGCACGGGCCTTGGCCTGACCATCAGCAAAAATCTTGTCGATTTGATGGGCGGCGACCTGACTGTGGCAAGCGAGGCCGGAGTCGGCAGCACCTTTTCCTGCTCGCTGCTTTTCCAGCTTCCTGCGCAGCAGAACAGCGGTCTTGCCGCCGACTCTGCCGACATGACCGTCTCAGCCATGCGACGGATCAGAGGAGCGCGCATTCTCTTGGTTGAGGACAATCTCATCAATCAGCAGGTGGCGCAGGAGATTCTTGCTAAAGCTGACCTGCGGGTCAGGACGGTCAGCAATGGCTCAGAGGCGGTGGCGGCAGTGGCGGCAGAGGATTTTGACGCAGTGCTGATGGATATTCAGATGCCGGTCATGGACGGGTATGAGGCGACCCGGAAAATCCGGCAGGAGCTGGGCAGAACTGAACTGCCGATTCTGGCCATGACCGCTCATGCGGTGAGCGAGGAGCGGGACAGATGCTTCCGCATGGGCATGGATGATCATATTGCCAAACCGGTCAGCCGCAGCATGCTGTTCAAGGTTCTGGCCAGATGGATACGACGGCCTCAGCCTGCTGCGGAACAGGCAGAGCCGCAGCTTCCTGCCAAAAGCTGCGGCCCTTCCTGCCTCAGCGCGCTGTTCCTGGAGGACAGGAAAAACGGTGCTCAGGCTGTCGAGCTTGATCTGGCCGGTGGGATGGAACGGCTGGAAGGCAATAAGAACCTGTACGTGAAGCTGCTCAAGAACTTCTGCCAAGAGCAGGAAAACATCGAGGCCCGGACTGAAGAGCTGCTGCGGACAAACAGTGTTGAGGCGGCTGTCTGTTCGGCCCACAGTTTGAAAGGCGTGGCTGGCAATATTGGCCTGCCCGGAGTGCAAAAAATGGCGGCCAAGGCTGAAGAAGCCTTGCGGGCTGGCTGGACAGCGGAATCACAGGCACAACTGCGTCAGTTGGCCAGGCAGGTGCGGCAAACGGTTGATCATCTCAGCAGCCGTCTCAGCCCGGCGGAGAACAGCGAGGAGGAACAGGAAGTTCCAGAGAATTTTGACCGGCAGGCCTCCTTGCAGACTCTTCAGCAACTTGCCGCCCTGCTGGAGCAGGCAGACTACTCCTCGCTCCAGTTTCTTGAAGAACATAAAAGCATGATCCGACCGCTGATGAGCAGGCAGCATTTTCTTCGTCTGCTCCATTGCATCGAAGGCTTCAGCTTTGAACAGGCCTTGACAGTGATCAAGGCCAAACTGCGGCAAGAGGAGCACGATGACTGCGCCGTCAGCTTGGAGGCTGCGGTCTGATGATTCGGCAATTTCTCAGCAGAAAATGGCGGAGACAGCACTGCCTCAGCCCAGCTTGGCAGACAGTTTCGGCACCGTGTAAGGCACTTGCAGATACTCAAGAACCTTGGCGGCCTTGGGCTGCCCGTGCTGGCGGAGCAGGCGTGAAAAGTTGATGCTGACACCAAAGTAAAAATCTCTTTCTTTGTTAAGCTCCGGCGTGTCATAGCCGCGTGTGTAGTAGCCGCCGTGCAGTTCAAGCCAGTCAAGCCACGTGTCTTGCAGGCTGTCAAAACCGTCTAATTTGACCACCATTGCATAATACATGTTGGAGTAGTCATCAAAAAGACCTTTGATTGGCGCATTGAAGGCGTATTCAACCCGGAAGTCGATCTTGCGGTCCAAGGCCGGATAATGCTCCATCAGCACGCTGGTCAACATGCCGACCGTGTTCATGGTCATGTCGCCCCAGTCAAAGCCCTGGGTTTCGCTGGTCGCATCATCCAGCTCCATGATCGTCTGGACTGTCCATGAAGACAAGGCAGCATAGGTGTTAGCTCGTTGCCCATCATAGCCCCAATGTTTATACAGCCCGGTGAGCGCATCAGACAGGGCGTAGGTTGACCAAAAATGCCCCATCTTGTCTGCGCCGCCGTACTTTGCGTCTTTCTCAAACCAGCCTTCGTTGGCCCAGTGAAACTGGGCCGAGCCATAGTCCCAGTCGGCAAAGCCGTACAGGGTGATGAAGGATGCGGCGGCGATGTTGGTGTACAGGACTTTCTTCTCCTTGGGCAGACTGCACCACCAGCCCGCATCAGGACTGGAGCCGGGTGCGGCAGAGCTGGTTATCGGCCCGCTCTGACTGAAGGCGGAGCTGGCAAGCAGCGGACTGAGGAGGAAAAGAAACGTCAGAGCGGGCAATTTCATGTTCTGCTCTCCAAGAGGCAAAGTTTTGCAATCAGCTTTTCAGCAAGGTACCCTGCCTGATAAAAAAAATCAATACAGACCAAAGAAGGCAGCCCGCAGCCGTCCCTCTGATTCCCGACTGCATGAGAAAACAAGTGCAAGAAATTGCCATTCATGCTATTTTTGCGAATTCTCCGCAGGTTGCGGGCGCAGTCCTCAACAGAGCAAGACGCATCAGGCAATGGCAATGAACAAGCTGCATATCACCGGGAAAAACTTTGATTTGGGCAAGGGCGAGATCGGAAGGATCATCCGCTTCCTCCTGTGCGGCAAAATCATGCCGTTAGGCAATCTTGGCGGCGGAGCGCGGCTGCGGGGCCTGCTGGCGCTGCTGCTCTCTCATACCTTTGGCGGGATCATCTTTCCCCTGCTTGTCCCTTTTGAAGACAAGCTCCATCACCTCTACCAGCGGCTGCGAAAGCAGGCATGATGCGCAGCCAAAAGGACTGGCTGGTCTTGACCGCCGCCCTGCTTCTCTATGCCGTGCTGCATATAGTTTGCAGCCGTGCGCTTTCCGGCGCGGCCTTTGTTGAAGTTGTGGCCGAGCTGGATCATCGCGACCGGTTCCAAGTCTTTTATTCAGGCGGCAGCGATTTCAGCGAGCAGCATTCATTTTTTTCCGCCATGATCGAGCCGGGTCAGCCGCAGACGGTGCGCATTGCCCTGCATTCCGCCTCAGTGCGGCGGCTGCGGCTTGATTTAGGCGAACAGCCCGGCACAGTCCGTCTCCACCAGATGACCGTGGCAGGCATCTTTGCCCAAGACGCAGCACTCTCAGCAGCAGATATTTTCCGGCTCTTCAGCAGTCATGCCCCAGATGCAGCCGTTCGTCTTGATCAGGATGCTGTGACAATCCAGACTGGCAAGGATTCCTATATTGTCTGCAATGAGCCGCTCTTGGGAACGCATTCCCTGCTGCTTTATTTCCTCCCGCCAGCCTTTGCGTTCTTCATCTTCCTCCTCCTCCAGCAGACAGCGTTCAGCAAACTGGCACCCTTTGCCGACCTGCGCGACAAGCGGCCATCTGTGGGGAAAAACATTGCGGCCTTGGATGGCCTGCGCGCCATTGCCGTGATTATGGTGGTGGCGGATCACACATGGGGTCTGTTTTCCGGTCTCGGAGCCAGCGGAGTGTGGATATTCATGACTCTGAGCGGCTTCCTGATTGCCCGACCCTTTATTCAGCAGCCGGAGCGGGCTGTCTCACTGTCGTATCTGCGCCATTTTTTCATCCGCCGGGCCAAAAGAATTCTGCCAGTTTATTGCGCCTACATTCTCGTGGTATTTGTCTTCAGCGGACGCTTTGACGAGGCAGCACTGCATCTTCTCTTTCTCAAAGGCAGCGGCCATCTCTGGGTGGTGCCGCAGGAAATGCTCTTTTATCTGCTCACGCCGCCGCTCATGCTGACAAGCTGCCTGCTGCTTGGCAGCTATCCGCTGCTTGTCATTCCCGCGCTGACCGCGCTGATGCTGGCGGCCAACCGCTTTCTCGATCAGAGCGTCCTTGCCCTGCTCGGCATGGACAATGTCTGGCTGCGGCTTTATCTTGGCGTTTTTCTGGCTGGAGTCATTGCCTCTTGGCTGCATCACGGCATCTGGCTGAAAAAGATCAGGCCGGACCTGCGGCAGAGATGCCGCTCCTGGGCAGCAGGCGCAGTCATTGCCATTCTCCTCTTTTTCCTCCTCTGCTCTGAAGAGCATCTCTGGGGCGGCAAGCGAATATTCACTCAGATATATTTCCCTTGGTTCGGCGCGGCAGCGGCAATGCTGATTCTCGCAGCCTTGGCAGCAGAGGACGCAGTCGCAGTGCGCTTTCTCTCCAGCCTGCCCCTGCGGGCACTGAGTTTGGTCTCCTTCAGTGTTTATATCTTTCACACTCTGATCTTGGACATTCTCCGCAAAGGGGCGGAATTGTACTGCGGCAGGCATCTGACCGGCGCACCGCTGTTCCTTCTCACCCTTTTCGGGAGCTATCTCTTCGCCTGCATCACTTATTCCCTGATCGAGCGGCCTTTTCTCCGCCCGGCATGATTATTTTCCCACAAACATCCCATGCAGTTTTCCTCCCTGTTCAGCTATTTTTTTCCGGCCCGGCCCTTGCACGGCCTCAATCTGCTGCCAGCGGCAGCTAAAGAAGAGGCACCGTCCAAGGTCCAGCCTTGGCTCTTTCTCCTGATTTTGACCGCTGTCTTCAGCGCGGCCTATTATTTTCTTATTTTCAACCGCGCCCTTGTCGAACTGGAGCTGGAAACGGACACCCGCACCGTGCTCAAATTCTACTGGCCTGACCAGCAGGGACAATACAGCGAGAAGAAATCAGCCCAGCTCCTGCTCAAGCCGGGGCGAAGAACCTACAGCATCCGGGTCACAGACATCTCCGGCCTTAATCATCTGCGCTTGGATCCGAGCGAGAACAAGACCGCCATCATCAGCATTCACCGCCTTGCAGTGCGACAGATCGGCTTTCCTCTCTGGGAGCTGCGCAGCCAGGCTGATTTTGCCGCCCATCTGCGGGTTCTGACTGGCGTGGAGGCCATGAGTTTGCTGCCCAAAGGCGGCATCCGTCTTTGGATCAAAGATATTGATCCCCAGCTGGAGCTTGTCCTGCCGAACATGGTGCGGCACATTCCTTGGCTGCACGTGCTGGAGCACGGGCTGGGCATTTTCCTGCTGGCCTGCGGCTGCCTTTTCCTCTCCCGCCTCTTTTCGCCGCAGCTTGAGTTCATCCCGCTGCTGGCGGTCTTTGCTTTGGCCCTGATCATGGTCATGGCCGCGATCAGCGGTTTCAACACCCATCCTGATGAATCCGTGCATGCAGCCGCAGGCAGCTATTACATCAATCACAGCCTGCCGCCCAGAGTCGGTGATCCGGCCATTGCTGACACGTACAGCGTCTATGGCGTTTCCCGGCTTCATTCCGGTGAAATTTACTATCTGCTGGCCGGAAAGTTCCTCCGCCTGCTCAAGCCGCTTCATCTGCCAGCTTATCAGGGGATGCGCCTCTTCAATGTCCTGCTTTTCTTCATCCTGATTGTGGCGGCGGGCAGGGCGGGCTTCCGGCCTTTTTTCCTGCCGCTGCTGATTTCTCCCCAGATTTGGTATCTGTTCAGTTATGCGGACTCTGAGGCATTGTCCTTGTTTTTCAGCCTGCTGGCCGCCTGGCAGCTGGCCGCGCCTGATTCGCCTCTCAACCGTCTGCTGCGGAACGAGCCGGAACAATTTGCCTGGCTCACGCCCCTGCATCTTGGCCTCCTGCTTGGCCTGCTGCTGCTCCAGAAGCTGAATTTCTATCCTCTCTACGTGTTCTTTTTCTGCTATTTCTTCTGGCGGCTCTGGCTGACCCCGCCAGTCTGGAGCAGGAGAACCATCGCCCGTTTTCTTGCCATTATTCTGATTGGCGGCTTCTCTTTCAGCGCAGTCAAAATCACGGATGTCTGGGTCAATGACTTTAAAAAAGGCGAGTTGGAGCTGGCCGTCCGGGAGCAGCGGGCCGAGTACATGTACAAACCCAGCACACCGTTGGCGAAAAAGCATCCCTATCTTCAGCTCTGCGACCGGGGCAAGACCCTGCGGCAGATGCTGGAGGTTGACCGCTGGGGCGAGAACTCATTCCGAACCGCTTTTGGGGTCTATGGCTACACCCAGTATTCAGCTCCGTTCGCCTATTACGACTATGTGCGGGTGATCGGATTGCTGCTCCTGCTGGTGCTGGCCATTGCCCTGCTGCGCGCCGGGCTGCCCGGCCTGAGCCTGCTCGGTCTGGCCGCAGGCTGGAGCCTGTTTTTTCTTGCCGTTTTGATCTATCATGCCTGGACCGAGGATTTTCAAGCCCAAGGCCGGTATCTGCTGCCCATGCTGCCTATGCTGGCCATGCTCTATTATCACTGCCAGCGGGTTCTGAGCCGACCGCTGTTCTACAGTGTATTTGTTCTTCTCTTTCTGCTTTCAGTGTATAACTTCATCTTCATCGGCCTGCATGACATTGGCAGGTCTTTGCTGTAATTTTCCTGACAATCCATGCTGCGGGCGGTGTTTTTTGTCAGTAAAACCATTAAAAGACCGGAGAAGTTTGTGTAAATGAAAAGTGCTGAAAGTGTCGAAGAAGTATCGAAGTGCTGCATGGCCTGATCAGGACACCAAAAAAGCCATAATTACAACTATCTGATTTATCAAAAACAAGTCATGCGTTTGTCTTGGAATAATGCCGGGTCAGTCGGTTGAAAAACGGTATTTGAGGATGCAGTACAGGGCGCGGAAGCCGTCCTTGATGCCGATCTTCTTGCCTTCAGCATAGGTGCGACCGCTGTAGGAAATGCCGACTTCGTAAATCGGGCAGCCAGTTCTGGCCACTTTGGCCGTGATCTCCGGCTCAAAGCCAAACCGGTCTTCCCGGATGGTGATGTTCTGCAGCACCTCCCGCCGGAAGACCTTGTAGCAGGTTTCCATGTCGGTCAGGTTCAAATTGGTGCATATATTGGAGAGCAGGGTCAGGAGGCGGTTGCCGACCATGTGCCAGAAATACAGCACCCGGTGCGCTTCTGAACCGACAAAGCGGGAGCCATAGACCACGTCGGCCTTGCCATCAAGAATCGGCTGGAGCAGCTTGGGATATTCTTGAGGATCGTATTCCAAATCCGCATCCTGAATCAGGATGATATCGCCGGTCGCAGCAGCGAAGCCGGAGCGCAGGGCCGCGCCTTTACCCTGGTTTTGCTCATGAAAGACCCGGACGATGTTGCTGTCCGGTAGCTGCTCCATGATTTGCCTGGTGCTGTCAGTGGAAGCATCGTCAACAAGAACAAGCTCCTTGGCCAACGGCAGCTGCACCGCCTGCACGGTCTTGACCACGGTTTGCAAGGTCTTTTCTTCGTTATAGGCGGGAATGACAATGGACAGTTTGGCAAAGCCTGCGGCGGGGTTCTTCATCGTACTTTTCTCATCACACAGAAGTTGTTCATGCCAAGCTGAAAGGAACGATGCTTGACGATTGCAAATCTGCCGTCAGCCGCAGCAAGCTGACGCAGTTCCGGCAGGTCATAGTATTTTTTATGATCCGCTATCTCGGCCTGGCTGACAAGGCCCAGTTTGAAGGCGAGAAACTCCAGCACAGGTTTGGCCCGTTTTCCCGGCACAGTCAGAACTAATTTGCCGTCCTCCTGCAAGACTCGGCCTATTTCCGCCAGCATTTCCTGCGGTTTTTCCAAGTGCTCAAGCACGGCCAGCATGGTCACGGCATGGAACGAGTGGTCGGCAAACGGCAGCGAGGCATCCAGCCGGGCTTGGATAGTGCGGATTTTACCAAAGGAGGCGGCAGGGACTTTGAAGTCGATCCCTGTGCCTTGGGCAATATGCGGGGCAATGGTTGACAAAAACTTATGATTGAAGCCGCAGCCGATATCTAACAGATTGCAGTCTGGAATTGCTCTGATCTCATCCAGCACCCTGCCGATTCGCATCTTTCTGAGAATCGGCTCCATGATCGCCTCGTGCATTGCTCATCATCTCCCAGACCGGCGGCACAAGCAGAACCAGCAGCAGTGGCAGCACCTGCACGGTCAGCCGGTTCCAAGCCGTGCCGATCTGCCAGTATATTTCGTTGCTGCTGCAAAGAATAATGGCAAGATAACCGGCCAAGAGAGCAATTGGCAAGAACAAAGGCCGCAGATCATCTTTGCGCCTGAACAGTATTGCGACCAGAGCAAAGATGATGCCAAAGCCGACAAGGTTCCATTGCCGGACATCCTTCCACATTACGTAGATCGCCTTGCCTGCTGGCAGCAGCCGTCCAGCGGCATGACGCAGGCTGGCGGCTTGCCAATGCAGGCCCGCAGCAGCTTGGGAGCTGAGATCAAGATGCAGCCGTGACCACCAGAACCAGAAGGCGGTGCAGCCTGCAAAGGTGAGCAGATAGAGCACTGCCGCCTTCAGCTGCCCGCTACCAAGGAGCATCAAGCCAAGCAGCAGGGCAAAGAGCAGACCTTCGTTTTTTGTCAACGCTGCTCCGGCGGCGAACAAGGCGGCAAGCACCGCATCAGCTAATCTGCTGTCGCTTTGCCAGCGCAGGAATGCGGATAAGCCGCAGGTCATCATCAGCCAGAGTGGGGCCTCGGCATAGCCCCATGAGGCGACCAGCGGCACATTGGGAACAGAGACAAACAAGGCGGCGGCAAAAAATCCGGCCAGCTGGCTGCCGCTCTGCCGCCTGACCGCAGCCAGCATCTCCCAAGCGCAGAGCAGGAGAAAGACTGCGCCCCAGCCCTTGCTCCAGCATTCCTCCCAGCCGCCAGCCAGCCAGCCGGACAAAGCCCAGATTGTCGGCCAGAGCAGCGGATAATCCGGGTGGCCGAACCGGGTCACATCTTTGAGCGGGCCGCTGCCCAAGGCCAGCACTTTGGCCTTGCTGCCCCACATTGCCCACGCATCCCAGTCATCCGGGACCACAACCACAGCCATGAGGAAGCTCCACAGCACTGCCAGCAGAATGATCAGGCCCAGCAGCCCGGCCAAGAGCCGTTCTCGTCCGGGCATGGCCGCAGGAGCGGGACGAGCCGGAGGAGACAGTCTGCTGACAAGCGCATTGCCAAGCAGCATGGCCCAGCCGACAAGTGCGAGAATGATTGCCCCGCCAAAGGCTGGGGCGGCGGAAAGAAAAAACAAACGGCTCGGCAGTGCCAAAAGTGTGATGAAAAGGCAGGCCAAGGCCAGGCATTCCGGCCAAGTGGCCCGTCCGCGCCACATTTTGCGGAGCAAGGCGGCCCAGCCGAGCAGCACGGCAAAGGACAAAATCAGCCCCTTGGGACTGCTGCGTTCTTCCGACAGGGAAGCCGTGTCAGGCTGTCCGGCGGGCGGGCCGCTGACAGTCAGAGTGCCGCCTTTGACATCAAGGATGTGCTCGGCTTTTTTGACCGGAATGCGGGGAATCAGCAGATACTGGATGTAGGAGAGCGCGTTTGCGTCGCCGCGTGCCTTATAGCGGAGAGCAGCAGGCCACTGCGCTGCCAGCTCTGCTGTCTTATCTGCCAAGACCGGAGGCAGACCGGCCCGCTCAAAGACAATCCGCCGCTGTTCGGCAGGACTTTTGCCAAAATAGAGCACCCGTTCGCGCTGCTGCCAGAGCTGATACATGCACGCCAAGGCGGCAAAGGTCACAAGCAGCCAGCAGCCGATAGACACTTTGAGCAGCATGTTTTTGGCCTTGCCGCTCATAAGCACTTCCTTTCAGGTCGTGGAGTCAGGCAGCTCAAGGTTGTTTGCTCTCCGCAGCAAGGCCCTGCTCGACGTTTTTTCAAAATCAGAAATTCTTTTGATGTCTCCTGTTGCCAAAGACAGGGCGGCCCGCCAATAACAATGTCAGCCTTTGGATAAACAGTATCAACAGTCAGGGTTTTTTGAACACATCTGCCGAGCAAGTTGCGGTTGTATGTTTCTGCTGCGTATTCCTCCATTTCATAGCCAATGGTTTTAAATCCATTAGCTTCAAAACCAAGTGACAAACCGCCGCACCCTGCAAAAAGATCAATGACTGTTTTGTTGAGCGCAACATCAATCCAAGGAGTTAATTCTTTCTTTATTTTTTCCCAGTATTCCATCTTTGCTTTTAAAGGGGCAGATGCTAAGGCATTGCCCCTTGTTGTGCAAGAAAAATGTCAGGCCTTGAGATCAATCTTGACGATCTTGTCGCCCGGCTGGAGGCTCTGGCCAACCTTGACGCTGACGGTTGCGACCACGCCCGCCGCTTCAGCAGTGATCGGGGTCTGCATCTTCATGGCCTCAATCACGACAAGCTGATCTCCGGCAGCCACCTCCTGCCCCGGCTTGACATTGACCTCGCTGACGCTGGCGGCAAAAGGAGCGCGCATGTCGCCGGATGCAGCCAGTTCGGCAATTTCTTCCTTGGACAGCTTGGCCGCTGCCGGAGCCGCGCCTACAGGCTGTTCCGGCTCAAACACATAAATCCGCTCGTGGTGATCCACATTGAGATAGGCATTCGTATGGCCATCCTCAGTCTTCTGCACCGGCCCGACCTCAATCAGATGCTCCTTGCCAAAGTGGTCGCGGAAGGTGAGGGTCTCTCCAAGCGGGAAGCCGCCCAGCCGCAGGAAGATCGACGGCGGCAGCACATAAGACTTGCCGAACTCGGCCTCAAACTTGTAGAAGTTGACTGCGTCGTTGGGATGCTGGAGATAGACCACAAGCTGCTGCTCGGTCGGCTCATAGCCGAGCCGCTCGGCCAAGGTCTGCCGCTCCTGCTCAATGTCCATGTCGGCAATGGCCTCAGCCCCGCCCTGCTCCTCCACGATCTTCTGCCAATCCTCGCCAAAGACCTTCTCATAAATCCAGTCCGCAGGCTTGGAGAACGGGAACGGCCCGTACTTGCCGAGGAGCAGGTTCTTCAGGTCGCCGGAGGGCGATTCATAGCGGCCATGCTGGACGTTGGAAACCGCTGTGGTCCACAAAATCTGCGAGCCGGGCGTGACACTCCAGAAGTTGCCCAGCTCCTCCTGCACTTTGGGCAGCTCCTTGTGGAGGATGTCCGGCATCTTATCCAAAAAACCGCCTTTGACCGCCTGCTCCAAGCTCGAACCCATCGCCCCGCCCGGCAGCTTGTGAATCTGCACCGTGGGCTGGAAGCCCTTGATCTGCGACTCGAACTGGGCATAGTGCTGCCGCTGGTCGCGCAGGACTTCGGACGTGGCGATCACCGCCTCCTCGTCAATGCCGACTGCTGTCTTGCCGTGCGCCTTGAGGGCCTGAATCACGGTCAGAATGGGCGGCGGGCCATAGAAGCCGGTAAAGGCATGATCAGAAGCATCAACAATCTTGGCTCCGTTGAGCACGGCCTCAGTGATCCGGCCCACGTCGTTGCCGTCGGTGTTGTGGCCATGATAGTGAATGATCAGATCAGGATAGCTCTGCTTGATCGCGTCAACTAACTCGCCGATGCGGCGCGGGGTGCCAAGGCCGCCGTGGTTCTTGATGCAGAGGGTGACATCCTCGCCAGTCACGTCTAACAGCTCGCGCACCTTGGCCACGTAATAGGCATTGGTGTGCTCCGGCCCGGTGGAGAAGCAGATGCACGGCTCGTTCAGCTTGCCCGCCTTGCCCACCTCCTCGAACACGGCCTGCATGTTCGGCACATGGTTGAGAAAGTCAAAGGTGCGCCAGACATCCACGTACTTGGCAAACTCCCGCACCGTGAAGCGGATCACGTTCTGCGGATAGGGCCGGTAGCCGAACAGGTTCACGCCCCGGCAGAGGGTCTGGAACATGGTCTTGGGCATGGCCTCGCGCAGCAGCTCCAGCTTGAGGAAGGGATCCACCTGCTTGCGGAGAATATCAACATGCACCGAGGCCCCGCCGGTGATCTCCAGCGAAAAATAGCCTGCCGCCTCCCGCGTCGGCGCGGCCAACAGATCAGTGTGGAGCAGGATGCGGTTCTTGTAGTCCGACTGGGACATGTCCCGCGTCGTGTTGGTGATGTAGTAGCCGTCGGCGGCGCGCAAGGCGGCCAGCATCGAGGCGGTGTCCATGTCTTGGGTGATTCGTGTCATGACCTGTGTCCGTGATGATGTTGTTTCGTGCGTTGGATGGCCGCTGGGGCAGGGGCGGTTCGTGAACCGCCCTTACGGATTCTCTCTTTTGCTGTCCTGACGACGCATCAGGGCTTCAACTTCCTGCTGAAGGATCGGCAAATGCCTGACAATGACTCCCCAGATGATCGCGTCATCGATTTTGTCGTAGCCGTGAATCACCCGGTTTCTCATGGAGATGATCTGCATCTTATGCGAGATGACAAGATCAGGCGCAATTTTGTCTATCCTGTTCATCGCTTCGCCGATGATTTCAAACTCCCGCTCCACAGCCCGGCGCAGCATTTTGTTGCCCGCGTAGCAGGTGAAATCCCTCTTCTCGCCAAGGTAACTGAAGATGGAAGCGGCGGCCTCACGAATGTCGTAGAGATATTTCCTGACCAGCTCATCCATACAGCTTCACTTTGCTTCGGTTGACCGCTTCAATGAAGAAGGGATTGGCAAGGGAATTCTCAGTGAGCAGATCAACCTTGCGCTGAAAGAGCTGCTCCAATTCCTCGGCAAGGCGGAAAAAGTTGTCGGCATAGTCGCCAAAGTCCATCGGCTGAAAGGCGATCAGCAGATCAATATCACTGGCTGGGCTGAACTGTTCTGTGCAGACCGAGCCGAACGCGGACAGCGATCTGACCTTTCTGCTGGCGCACAAGGCTTTGATCTTCTCCATGTTGTCGCTGATGATCCGGTTCATAATTTCTTCCGCATCACGTCGCCCTGCCTTCAGCAGAAAGGGCGCGGGCTGACGCGGTCAGCGGAAAAATGCCTGAAAGATTCACCCGGCTGCGGGCCTGCCAGAGGTCATAGCTGTCCTGCATCAGCAGCCAGCTTTCCGGGCTGCGGCCAAGACATTTGGACAGCCGCAGGGCCATTTCCGGGCTGACCGCGCTCTTGCCTTTGATCAGCCGGGCAAAGGTTGACGGCGCGATGCCGAGACGGAGCGCAAGGCTCCTTGGAGAAAGCTCCAGCGGCTCAAGATACACTTCGCGGATGAATTCGCCCGGATGGGGCGGATTGTGCATGGCCATCAGTGATAATCCTCATAATCAACGAGATAGGCGTTGCCGTCCTCAAATTTGAAGACAAGCCGCCAGTTTTTATTCACATTGACCGCCCATAATCCCTGCCGGTCTCCTTTCAGGCTGTGCAGCCGCCAGCCCGGAGTGTCCATGTCCTCGATGCAGAATGCCGTGTCAAGAGCGATCAGCCGGAGCCGCAGCTTCTGCTTGTGTTCCGGCTGAATCCCTGTCACCTTGCCGGTTTCAAAAAATTTTTGCAGCCCCTTATGCCTGAACGACTTGATCATGAGCAGATTATATCCGATTACGGACGTGATGCGCTGCTAAGGGAAGCTGATCTGGAACAGATCAGCTTCAATCTGTCCCGGATCAGCCTTGATCCGCTGCTCGCAAAACTTGAGGCAAAGCAGATGTGAACTGAACTGCCTCGGATTGAACTTGATCTGTTGCAGATGAAGCTCTGTTTGGCTTGCCTCAAGCTCAATCCAGCTCAGATCAGGCGCTGTTTATCGCAGATGAAACCTGATTTACAGCACCTCAAACCTTATCTGTCTCAGATTACGCTCAATGCGTGCCAATGCAAGCCTGATCCAGCGCAGCTCAAGTCTGTTCCGCAGCCGCTTCAGGCCGCGTAGGCGTTGCCGCCCTTGCAGTGAATCTCGGCGATCAGCTTGGCCAGCTTGTTGACCTCACTGGTCTCCTCCTCATAGTCAAGCAGCTGCGGGTGGGTTTCAAGAAAGGAGGTGTCAAACTGTCCAGCCTGAAAATCCGGGTCGTTGATCAGGTTCAGATAAAAGGGAATGGTGGTCTTGGGGCCGCTGATGACAAAATTGTTGAGGCTGCGGCGCAGGCGGTCAACCGTCTCATTCCATGACCAGCCGAACACGGTCATCTTGACCAAGAGCGAGTCATAGACTTGAGGGATGACAAAACCCTGATAGCAGAAGCCGTCCAGCCGCACTCCGTAGCCGCCCGGCGAGCGATAGACATGCACGGTCTTGCCGCCCTCTGGCATGAAGTTGTTTTTCGGGTCTTCGGCATTGATGCGCATCTCCACAGCATGGCCGCGCAGGAGCACCTCCTCCTGACTGATGGCCAAGTCCTTGCCCAAGGCCAGCTTGATCTGGGTGCGGACAATGTCAATGCCGGTGATCATCTCCGAAACCGTGTGCTCCACTTGCAGGCGGGTGTTGATCTCCATGAAGTAGAACTGGCCCTTGTCAAAGAGAAACTCAACTGTGCCCGCGTTGAAGTATTTGGCCGCCTTGGCCGCCCGGACAGCGGTCATGCTCACCGCTTCCTGCTGCTCCGGCGTGAGCTGGAAGGCCGGGGCAATTTCCACCAGTTTCTGATTGCGGCGCTGAATGGAGCAGTCGCGGGTGCCGAGGTGGATGGTGTTGCCCTGCTTGTCAGCAATAATCTGCACCTCAACGTGCTTGGGATTGACCACCGCCTTTTCCAGATAAACAGAGTCGTCGCCAAACGCGGCCTTGGCCTCGGTGCGGGCAATGCTGTACTGCTCCTTGAGCTGGCTTTCCTGCTCAATCTTGCGGATGCCGCGCCCGCCGCCGCCTGCCGTGGCCTTGAGCATGACAGGATAGCCGTGCTCCCTGCCGAATGCCACCGCCTCCTGCAAGCCCTCGTTGCCAGCTTGCAGATTTTGCGTGCCAGGCACCATAGGAATGCCTGCCTCAGCCATGATCTTGCGGGCCATGACCTTGTTGCCCAAGTTGTCGATCACGTCCGAGGGCGGGCCGATGAAGATGATGCCCGCCTTTTCGCAGGCGCGGGCAAAGTCGGCGTTCTCGGCCAGGAAGCCGTAGCCCGGATGAATGGCCTTGGCCCCGCTTTTCTGGGCTGCGGCAATCACTTTGTCAATATTCAGATAGTCGCAGCGCGGGCCGTGCCCTATCCAGACCGCCTCGTCCGCAGTGCGGATGTGCATGGAGTCCCGGTCAGGCGTTTCATAAATGGCGACAGCCTCGCAGTTCAGCTCCTGAATGGCCCGGATGATGCGGATGGCGATCTCACCCCGGTTGGCAACAAGTATTTTGGTCTTCAATGGTTCAGCCTTCCTGTCAGTTGGTGATTATTCTTGCAGCCGGTCAGATACGGCGGCCCGGGTTCCGGCTTCCTTGGCGTGCGAAGTCAGACAATAACCTGACAAGATAACAGAACTCTCAGCTCTTAGCAAGTGAAAGCTCAGGACAGCGGGGTCTCTTCAGCTTCCTTGAGGCCCATCTGAAGATGTCTGGCAGGGCCGCCGCCATTGCCGTTGTCTGCGGCAGCTTTGAAAAACACTGGCGCTTGGCGCCGCAACCGGATAAATTGCGGAATCCACAACCGGAACATACCAAAAACCGCGTGATTGCCATGAAAATGCAGGATAAGGCCGCCCTGCTTGAAGTCAACAACATGACCCACTATTGAAGAGGCTGAACAACTGATCACCGATAAGGTGAAGGAGAAAACACTATGAACCCGGAGCTGCGCCCAGACTTTTCCCTTACGGGAGAAGATGACATCATCAAGGAAATGATCAAACTGACCATCGGCATGATGGAGGAATCCAAGAACGGCTGCCCGCTGCGTGTCCAGCACGCCAAGGCCGCCGCCTGTGTTACCGCGACCTTTGAGATCGCTTCGGACATCCCGGCTGATCTCCGGCACGGGGTATTCAGCCAACTGGGCAGGGTATTTGAGGCCATTGTCCGCTTCTCCACCGCCCAGGGCAAGATTCAGCCTGACAGCGAGCCGACAGCACGGGGCCTGGCCGTCAAGCTGCTTGATGTTGACGGACCTCGGGCAATGGACGGCGATGCAGACAGCAGTCAGGATATCCTGTTAGTGGATCACCCGGTGTTTCCTTTTCCTAACCCAAAAGAGTATCGGGATCTTATAAAATACAAGAGCGTGCCGCTGATAGGCGACCTTCTCGCCCTTGCCCACCTCCAGTTCTTTGAACCTGAGCAGCTTGAGATTGTTAAGGAAATCAGGAGAAAAACTGTGGCCAGCCCGCTCAACATCACCTACTGGAGCGGTGCGCCGTACTGGCTCGGCGATGCTGCCGGCACGGCAGGGCAGGCTGTGAAGTATTCCGCCGTGCCGCCTGTGATTGCTGCAGGGCCTGCTGATCTGGACAAGCTGCCTGCGGACTACCTCAGAGATGCGGTTGCCCGGCAGCTGGCTGAAGGGGAGGCGGTGTTTGACTTCAGGGTGCAGCGGCAGGGTGATTCGGTTGCAATGCCGATTGAGGATGCCTCAGTGTATTGGGATGAGCATCAGTCAGTGCCTGTGACAGTGGCTACTCTGCGGATCGGCAAGCAGGAGGTCAACAGCAGCAGCGAACTGGAGCAGCGGTGCGAAGGCATGTCGTTCAACCCCTGGCATGCGCTCATGGAGCATCGTCCGCTGGGCGGAATCAACCGGCTGCGCAAAGCGGTGTATGAGGCCAGTTTCACCGAGCGTGAACGGCGGAAGAAATAACCGGCGAGCAACAAAGCAATTGAAGAGGACAGTACCTGTTTCCTGTTTATCCTGCGTCTGTCCTCAGAAAAACTAAGCAAGCGATGCGCATCCGAAAGAACACCGAACTATGACCGCCCTGCTTGAAGTCAACAACATGACCCACTACTTCGGCGGCCTGCGGGCGGTCAGCGGCTTCAGCCTCACGCTGGAGCCGGGCCAGATTCATGGCCTGATAGGCCCCAACGGCGCAGGCAAGACCACGGTCTTCAACCTGATCACCGGAGTGCATCTGCCCAGCGAAGGCGAGCTGCTGCTCGAAGGCCAGAGCATCCGTGGCCTGGAGCCGCACCGCATTGCCGCGCTTGGCATTGGCCGCACCTTCCAGAACCTGCTGCTCTGGCGGCACCTGAACGTGCTCGACCACATCCGCCTTGCCCATTACAGCCAGCTCCGCTGCGGCCTGTTTGGCGCATTCTTTGGCACGCCCGCCTGCCGCCGTCAGGAGCAGGAGATCGAAGAGAACGCCCGCCGCCTTTTGGAGACTTTTGCCATCAGCCATTTTGCTGATCAGCTCGTCGGCAGCCTGCCCTATGGTGCCCAGCGGCGGGTGGAGATGGCGCGGGCTATGGCGACCAAGCCGAAAATCCTCTTTCTTGACGAACCCACTGCTGGCATGACCCCGGACGAATTAGTGCAGATGATCGGGATCATCCGCCAAGTGCATGAGGAATTCGGCGTGGCCATCCTCCTGATCGAGCACCGGATGAAGTTTGTCATGGAGCTGTGCGATGCCGTCCAGGTCTTAGTCTTCGGCGAGGTCATTGCCCAAGGGCCGCCCTCAGCTATTCAGAACAATCCCAAGGTGATTGAAGCCTATCTCGGCAGGGAGGACATTCACTGATGCAGCTCACGGTGGAGCATCTCTCGGTTTCCTATGGCAACATCCGCGCCCTGCACGACATCAGCTTCACGGTCGCGCAGGGCGAGATTGTCACCATTATCGGCGCGAACGGCGCGGGCAAGAGCACGGCCCTGCGGGCCATCTCCCGCATGATTCCGGCGGAATCCGGTTCCAAGATTGAATTTATGGGAGAAAGCCTGCTCAACTACAAGGCCGACAAGGTGGTGGCCCGGCTCGGCATTTCGCATGTCCCGGAAGGCCGGATGATCTTTGGCAACCTGACTGTGGCTGAAAATTTGGCTTTGGCAGCCTTTGCCCGCAAGGACAAGGCGGCGGTGGAGCGCGACAAGCGGTGGGTCTTTGATCTTTTTCCCCGCTTGGAGGAACGCCGGGATCAGCTTGCCGGGACCCTGAGCGGCGGCGAGCAGCAGATGCTGGCTGTGGGCCGGGCCTACATCAGCGGCAGGAAAATCATGCTCTTGGATGAGCCGTCCATGGGACTTGCGCCCCTGCTGATGCTGGACATGTTCAAGGCGCTCAAGGAGATCAACCGCAGCGGCACCACCATTCTGCTGGTCGAGCAGAACGCCCGCCTTGCCCTCAAGTTTGCCGGGCGCGGTTATGTGCTGGAGAATGGCAGGCTGGTGCTGGAAGGCAGGGCTGCGGACTTGCTCAATGATCCGGCAGTGAAGCGGGCTTATCTGGGGGCGTGAGAGCGGGGCTGTTTGCAGGCGCGGATGCCTGTTTGGCCGCAGTTTGCTCATCTGCCGCAGAACAATATTTCCGCAAAACTGATTGACAGGCCGCAGGCGGCAGCTATGATAGGGCAAGAGCGGCAGGCGGTTCTGCGCTGCTGCGCCCCTTGATCCTCTTTGCTTGGATGAGCAGCATGCCTGAAATCAATTTGCGCCAGATGGCGATCAATCAAAGCGGCACCATCACCGCTGTCCGAGTCAGCGGCGAGCTGGGCCGCCGCATCCGGGAAATGGGCCTTGTGCCTGGCACGGAAATCACGGTCAAGCAGCGCGCCCCGCTCAACGACCCCGTGGCCCTGCGGGTCATGGGCGGCACTCTCACCCTGCGCAACAGCGAGGCGGACCACATCATGGTTGAGGTGGCGGACAAAGCACCTGCGCCCTGAAGCGTCCTGCCAACTTTTCGTTGACCGTTTTCCCTCCTTATGTTTTTCTGAAGACAGCCCTTGAGAATCCGGCTGCGCTTTCATGTCATGCGGCGCAGCTCTGTCTTTTTTTGACTCGGCAGACCTTGCACGTCCCTTTGCATTCATATCTTGGCAGACGGATGCCGCCTCTTGTCCGCATTGCCGCGCTGCTTGCCGCCGCAGCATCTCTGTTCCTTCCTGCATACGCTGCCGCCGCTCCAGTCAGCATCACCGTGCTGGGCGTGAACAAGCCAGAACTGCAGCAAAACATCTTTGCCAGTCTGAAAATCGCCCAGCAGCAGGATGCCGCTGATCTCAGCACGGGCCGGATACGGCTTCTGCACAAGCAGGCCCCGGAGCAGATCAAGGCGGCCTTGGCTCCTTTTGGGTATTATTCCGTGCAGATCAAGAATGACAACGGACATGGCCTGCTGAAAAAGAACGGCGCGAACTGGCAGGCGGAATACGTAGTTGAGCTGGGGCCGCCGACCAAAGTCGCTGCTCTGAAGATCGAGGTCACAGGGCCGGGCAGCAAGGCAAAAACCTTGCAGGAGCAGGTGCTGCAGAAGAGTTTCCCGCTTCAGCCCGGCAGCCAGCTTGATGACGGCAAATACGAGGCAGGCAAGAAGGGCATCTTGCAAACTGCCTTGGAAGCAGGCTATGTCCGGGCCAGATTCACGGAAAGCAGGGTCGAAGTCCGGGCCAAGGAGCAGAAGGCGGCTGTCATGCTCCGCTTGGACACCGGCCCGCTCTACGTCTTTGGCAAGACCAGCAGCAGCATGTACATTCTCAAGCCGGAGCTGCTTCAGCGGTATCTGCCCTATCAAACCGGCGAAGTGTATTCATTCAAAGCCCTGAATCAGCTTCAGTCTGATCTGTACGGCACCGGCTATTTCAGCAAGGTGACGGTGGAGCCGCAGCTGCCGCCGCCAGAGGATGCGAGAGAGGAAGTGCCAGTGGAGCTGCATCTCCAGCCTGCCCTGAAAAACCGCTGGAGCTTCGGCCTTGGCTATGGCACGGACACGGGCGCACGGGGCAGCATTGGCTGGAAAAACCGGATGATCAACCGGCGCGGCCATCGGGCCTCCCTCAATGCCCAGCTCGCGGAAAAGGGCAGCAAGGCGGCGGCTGACTATGAAATTCCCGTGCCGATTCTTGATCTGCGCTACGACAGCCTCAACTTTGACACCCAGTATTCCGAGGAAAGCTGGGCCAACACGGATATCCGCCAGTTCACCTTGGGCGCGTCGGTCAAGCACAATGCGCCCAACTATCAGTTCGGCACTGGGCTGGAATATCTGCATGAGACCTACACAGTCAGCGGCAAGGATGACAGCACCTATCTGCTCATGCCCAATGCCTTTCTGACTCTGATTTTTGCCGAAAGCCGGGTGAAGACCGACAACGGTCTCCGCATCACCGGCAGTGTCCGGGGAGCGCAGGCTCCGCTGTTAGCCAGCACCAGCTTTTTTCAGTTCCGGGTTGGCGGCAAGGTCATTCTCAGCCCGTGGGACAAATGGCGTTTCATTGGCCGGGGCAGCTTCGGGGCCACGGCAATGGAATCCATTAACGAGCTGCCGCCTTCGCTTCGTTTTTATGCAGGCGGTGATCAGTCGGTGCGCGGCTATGGCTACAAGCAGCTCGGACCCAAGGATGATTCAGGCCGGGTGGTGGGCGGTCAGTATCTGACTGAGGCCAGCGCCGAACTGGAGCGCAAGCTCTTCAGCATCTGGAGCGCGGCGGTCTTTTATGATATTGGCAATGCCTACGACAACATTGATGCCCGTTTGCAGCAGGGCGTGGGCGTGGGGGTGCGCATGACCCTGCCTTTTGGCCAGCTTCGTCTTGACTTTGCCGAAGCCTTGTCTGAGCCGGGATTTTCTTTGCGGATTCACCTGACCTTGGGAGCGGACCTGTGAGTTTGATGAAAAAAGTTTTTCTGGCCTTGCTACTTTATTTCGTCTGTTTTTCTTCGTATATATTCTACGTGTTTGCTCTCGGCGAAAAAAGGATGAAGGCATTTTGCGGAGAACTGCGCATTGGCATGTCTATAGATGCAATCAGCAACAAGGCGGCGGCGCATGATTACAAAATATTCACCAATGATCCCAATCAACCACTACTGATTGTTGACAGCGAAGCTATGGGTCGCTTTATTTGTGAAGTGCATTTTGAACAGGGACGGGCCTCCAAAGTAACATTTGTTTATAATGATTAATAACGATGCGTCTTTTTTCTATAATTCGCTCTGTTGCTGTTCGTTCGCTGCAATGTTTTGCCGTTCTGCTGCTGATTTTTTTCGTCAGTATAGCCGCGTTGTTCGGCACAGAAAGCGGTTTGCAACTAATCGTCCGCACTGCTGACCAGCTTGCCGGGCCGTATTTTTCTGCCGAACAGGCGCAAGGTCGTCTGCTTGATAGCTGGCAGATCAGCAAGCTGCGGATTCAGATTAAAAACGCGGTTGATATCAGCATAAATAAACTCGTATGGAGCTGGCAGCCAGCCGACTTGTTCCGCAGCAGAGAACTGCATGTCAGGCGGCTTGCTGCGCAGGGACTGGCAATTCACATTCTCAAATCCGATAAAAAACACATTAAAGAACAGCTACATAAACAGGTCACGCTGCCGGAAATCCGTTTTCCGCTTGCTCTGCGCATTGACAGGCTGCAAGTTGCGGAGAGCAAAATTGTCACGCCAGAAGGCAAGGATGCGCTCCTCATTCACGAGCTGCTGGCCCAAGCCGCTGTCCGCAATGATCAAGTCGAAATCACTCAACTGAAAGCGGACACCTCGCAATTCGGCTGCGACCTGCACGGCAAGATTCGCTTCAGCGGCGCATGGCCGATGCAGGCGGAAGGCGGCTGGCAGGTGCCAGATCACGGCATCAACGAGCTGCGCGGCATGGTCAAGGTGCAGGGTGATTTTGACAAGGCCACTGTGAACGCGACAATGGTTTCTCCGGCGCAGGTGACGCTCAAAGGCGAAGCCACGGACATTCTCAACGAGCTGCACTGGCAGGCCGCCGCAAAAACTGGCCATTTCACGCTCCGCGACATCAAGGTGAATGTGCCGGTGGACGGCAATCTCCGCATCATCTCGGCGGCTGGCACGGTCAAAAGTTATGGCGGGGTGCTGGCGGCAGATGTTCAGTATCAAGGCTATCCGCCCGTGCAGGCTGAAGCCAAGGTCGAGGCAACAGATTATTCCGGCCTGAAGATCGATTATCTCACCCTCCGCCACGAATTTGCCGAGCTGACCCTACGCGGAGCCATGCGCTGGCAGGGCGGTTTTTCGTGGCAGGCCGAGCTGGCAGGCAAGGATATTGATCCTTCCCTGGCTGCTGCTGACTGGCCAGGGGCAATCAGCGGCACGCTGCGCAGCAATGGCTATTTGGCCGCAGGCCTGCAGAAGCTGGAAGTCAATTTGGACGGCATCAACGGCGAGCTGCGCGGTCAGCCGTTCCAGCTTGGCGGCAGGCTGGCTTTGGCTGACAAGAAATTGAAGATTGACGAACTGACCTTGAAGTCAGGGCCTGCTAATGCGCGGGTCAGCGGCACCGCCGATGCGGCGCAAAACATCGATCTTGTGGTGCAGGCAGAAGTCAAGGATTTGGCTGCCTTTGTTCCAAACACAGGCGGTTCGGTCCGCTTGGAAGGCACGGCTGTCGGCGCGGCGGAAAATCCGGCTGTCAAGCTGACTCTCAACGGCTCGCAGCTTGCATGGCAGGAGCAGCGGCTTGCCAGCCTTGCGGTCAGCGCAGATGCTGCGCTCGACAAAAATAACAGCACCCTGCTCATCCATGATTTCCACGCTCTTGCCGATGGCAAAACGGTTCTTGATCTCAAGGGGCAGCTCGGCTGGAGCAACGGCCTGTCGTGGCAGGCTGAACTGAAGGCGGCAGAACTTGATCCCGGTCTGCTTGCCCCGGACTGGCCCGGCGCAATCAACGCCGAGCTGCGCAGCCAAGGCAGCAAGACTGCGGACAATCTGACTGCCGAAGTGCAGATTGACAGGCTGGCAGGCAAGCTGCGCGGCTTCCCGCTCAAGGGCAGCGGCACAGTCAAGCTGGCTGGCAAGGCTGTGGCTGTTGCTGATCTCCGCCTTCAGTCTGGCAGCACCTTTGTTCAAGCTGACGGCAGAGCGGATTTCAACAAGGAGCTGGCCTTGACTTTCAAAGCTGGGTCAGACGACCTGGCTAACCTTGTCCCGGACGCGGGCGGCAAATTCAGGGCTGAAGGCGAGATCAGCGGCAATCTCCAGCAGCCTAAGCTGCGCCTGCAAGCGAGCAGCTCTAAGCTGCGCTTTCAAGACTACAGCCTCAAAGATTTGCAGGCGGCAATCAAGGCGGATTTGTCCCCATCCGGGCAAGTGGATGGCGAAATCAACGCTGCTGGCATTCAAATTAAAGAAAAAAAAATTGACACAGCCCTTTTGCGGCTCAAGGGCGGCACGGAACAGCACCAGCTTGAATTTACTGCGGCAAGCGATCTTGGCAAGCTCCGGCTGACAGCAGCAGGTGCTTGGCAGGAGCAGCGCTGGCAGGGCCAGCTCAAAGAACTTGCATTGAATAACAAGCAATTCGGCCAATGGAAGACGGAAAAAGCTGCGGATTTGACCTTGTCGGCTGATCATTGCGCCCTGTCTGATTTTGCCTTGAGGCAGGACAAGGTGCGGGCGGCAGTCAGCGGCCAATGGGAGAAAGCATCAGGCTGGAAGGCGCAGGCAACAATTGAGCACCTTGCCCTTGCTCTGGCAAAAAAATGGCAGCTACCTGTGCCGGAGAATTTCCCGGAAATGGCCGGAGAGTTGAACATTGCCGCAACAGCGCAGGGGCAGGGGGCAAAGCCGCAGCAGGCTGAACTGACTGTCGATTTGCCTAAATTTGCCTTGACCGCGCAAGATTACGAATCTGATGACGAAAACGGCACCACCACGTGGCAATGGCAGGGCAATCAGATCAAAGCCAATTTGCGGGATGATGTCCTGCATCTGACCGCCAAGAGCGAGTTTCAGGATCAAAGCACTGCCTTGCTGACCGCAGAGCTGCGCAACTGCGGCGATTTCACCCAGTTCGAGCAAATGCCGCTTTCTGGTCAGTTCACGGTGAAGGTTATGGATATTTCACCGATGACCCAGCTTTCCGGCTATGCAGTGCAGGGCCAAGGCGGTTTTGGCGGTGACATTGCTCTGCATGGCACGGCCCTGCATCCGAGAATGGACGGGGTGCTGATGCTGAAAAAAGACAGGAGCGGCAAGAGTGGAATTCATATTCCCGCCGCCGGAATCAACCTGCGGGACCTGCGGCTGGCAGTGGCAGGCGACGGCAGCCATAATCAGCTTGATCTGACTGCCCGCTCCGGCCAAGGCCAAATCCGGGCGCAGGGCACAATCAGCCGCAATCTCAAGCTGAAGGAGCCGCAGATTGAGGCTGAGTTCAGCATCACGGGCAAGGATTTTCAGGCCGCTGATCTGCCCGAATATCAGGTCAGCATCAGCCCTGATCTCCGGCTGCTCCACAGCGGCAAAGGCACTTCGCTCTTCGGCAAAATCCTTGTGCCAAAAGCGCGCATCGCCCCGCTTGGCTTCAGCGGGGCTGCCGCCGCATCCAAGGATGTGGTGGTGATTGACAGCGACACGCCGCTGCCCAAGCACAGCCTGCCCTTTTCCGCTGCGGTCACGCTGGAACTGGGCAAGGACGTTGCGGTGGATGCCTTTGGCACCAAAGGCTTTCTCGACGGCAGCCTGACAGTCAATGCCAAGGCGGCCCGGCCTGTGACCGCGCTGGGCAGCCTCTACCTCCGCGACACTTCTGTCGCCTTTGAAGGAGTCACACTGCAACTCAGCGAAGGCCGGATTTTTTATCAGGGTGGCCCGATTGACAATCCCGGCTTGGACATCCGGGCCTCGCGGACGGTCAACAAGATCGAGGCAGGCATCCATCTCACTGGCAGCGCGGATGACATGAACATCAAGCTTTTTTCTGACACGCCGATGGAGGATTCAGCCATTCTCTCCTGGCTGCTCTCCGGGCAGAACGGAGTGTCGGCCAGCCGCAGCGGCGATGCCACCCTTTCTCCAGCAGCAGCAGCCCTGAGCAAGATCGGCGGCGGCGCGCTGCTCAAGTCAGTCAATCCGCTGCAAGTCCTTGACATGGAGGATTTTGTCGATGTCAGCATTGGCGGCGGCAAGGAGGCATCCGATGTTTCCTTGGTCATGAGCAAGGAAATCTACAAAGACCTCTACATCAGCTATGGCAAAGATTTGACCGGCGAAGGAGGCTCCTTCAGGGCAAGGTACGATCTTGGCCACGGCTTTTCCATTGAAAGCGAGACCAGCTCCAAAACGACGGGCGCAGACCTGCTCTGGTCGCTGGAACGATAAAGAAGGCAATTCATGATCAAACATTCGCGAGTAAACAAAGTCGTTCTCCTGCTCATGGTCCTGCTCATTTCGGCCATTTTTCTGGCCATGATCCGCTATTTTCTCATGGCAATCTTCATGGCCGGGCTGTTTTCCGCCATGTCCGTCCCGCTCCACCGCAGGCTGACCCGGCGGCTGGAAGGGCGGGAAACGCTGGCCTCGGCTGTGGTGGTGACAGGCGTTTTCTGTCTGATTCTGGTGCCGTTGGTGCTCCTGATTGGCGTTGTGCTTGGCCAAGCCATGTATGTGGGCCAGTCTGTGACTCCTTGGGTGGAATCCTTTGCCAAGGAGCCGGGCCTGTTGAGCGAGCATGCTGAAAAAATCCCCTATTATGAGTATATCCTGCCTTATCGCGACATGATTCTTGCCAAGGCGGGCGAGCTGGTCGGCAGCATCTCAAAAATGTTGATCAATTCGCTCTCCTCGCTCACCAAGATGACAGTCAATGCCCTGTTCAATGTGGTGATCATGCTTTACGTGATGTTCTATTTTCTGACTGAAGGCGGCACGCTGCTGCGGAAGATTCTTTACTATCTGCCTATGGTTCATGAGTACGAGGAGCGTCTGCTGCGCCGCTTCACCTCGGTGGCCAGAGCAACCATGAAATCGACCCTGATCATTGGCTTTCTCCAAGGCGCGTTCTGCGGCCTGGCTTTTTTCTTTGTCGGCATACCAGGGGCTGCCTTCTGGGGCACGGTCATGGCAGTGCTGTCGATTATTCCCACCGCCGGAACCGCCTTGATCTGGGTGCCAGCCCTGATCATTCTTGTCGTCAAGGGCGAATTTTTCGGCGCAGTCATTCTGGCTGTGGTCTGCGGCGCGCTGGCAGGCAATCTGGACAACGTGCTCCGGCCCCGCTTGGTGGGAAAGGACACAGAAATGCACGATCTTTTCGTGCTTTTCGGCACCCTTGGCGGCATCAGCCTCTTCGGCATGCTCGGCATCATCATCGGCCCGATCATTGCCGCCCTGTTCATCACCATCTGGGAAATTTATGGCGATGCCTTCAGCGAGTACCTGCCGGAAGTGAAGGATTTGCAGATGGAGGAAGAAAGGGAGCCTGCTGCTGCGGGAGCAGCAGGAGCTGGCAGCGGCGGTCAGCCTCAAGGCAGGTCAGAGTCTCCAGCCGAGGGACAGGATCGTCAGGATTGATTTGAGGGTTCCTCGAAAAATACAACATCCATTCTGCTGCATTTGTTTTGTTATTTTTTATTTTAATATTGAAATTTCAGTCTATTATGTTATAATTTCGGCATCAATTCAACTCATGCTGCCGGAGATGCACAGATGAACCAACTTGGATTTTTTGATTTTTATATTCGTCTTTCCCGAATTGACAAAGCAGGTGATCCTTTAGGGAACCTCGAAAAATTTGAGATAAAGTTTTTTCAGCTTATCAATAGTGTCTTTGACAGTTGAAAATTTCAAATACATAAATTGTTATTTCCTGTTTTTTATTTATTTTGAGCAAACTTCCGTTGAAATATGTTCCTGAATGCGTTTCTTTTTTTTAAATCTTAAATTTTATTAAGAGTTCCGTACCTGTCAATATTGAACGTCAAGTTTCTCAAGCCTATTTTCGCAGCAGCGCGAATGAAACCTGTTCCTCGGAGAATCATATTGCCAGCACGTTGCGCCTGGATGCCGAAGACGTGTTCAATCCGGGAGCGAATTTTTGATCTTGTCCGATTTCCCTGCTTCTCCCATTCGGTCAGTTTCCGGCTTCGTGTTCCTTTGCGGTTCAGATGCTCTCTGTATCCATTCTCGTTCAACCAGTTGAGCTTTTTTTCAGATCTGTATGCCGAATCCGCATAGATATCCCGACTGGTGTTGTCAGGGTCAAGCAGCTCCTCAAAAATATTGCTGTCATGAACCTCGGCGCTGGTCACCGCATATTTTCGGATGAATTTATGCTTCACATCAACAGATATATGATTTTTATAACCAAAAAAGCTTCTGCCGTTCTTTTTGGTCCAACGGGCATCAGTATCCTTCTGCGCCTGCTTATTCTCACTCCATCCTTCAGGCTGTTCACCATTCTTGATCTGCTTGTTTTCCTTGCGGCTGTTACGCTGGATCGGGGCGTTGACTATGGAAGCGTCGACTATCTGCCCTTTTCTGGCTTGATATCCATTTTCATCAAGAAATTCGTCAAAAACAGAAAACAGTTCCTCGATTTTTCCTGCTTTGGTCAAAGTTTCACGAAAAAGCCATATCGTTGTCGCATCTGGAACTTTGTCAGCCGCCCGAAGTCCAAGGAATCTGGAAAACGAATATCTGTCAAGAATTTGATATTCCATCCCTTTATCAGAAAGATTGTATAATGATTGCAAAATTAAAATTTTGAACATCATGACTGAATCATAACCTTTAGCTCCAGCATTTGATTTCACAGGCTTTCTTTTTGCTTCTTCAAGAATTGGCCGAAATATTTCCCAGTCAATAGCCTTGTTGATCTTAACTAAAGGATCACCTGCTTTGTCAATTCGGGAAAGACGAATATAAAAATCAAAAAATCCAAGTTGGTTCATCTGTGCATCTCCGGCAGCATGAGTTGAATTGATGCCGAAATTATAACATAATAGACTGAAATTTCAATATTAAAATAAAAAATAACAAAACAAATGCAGCAGAATGGATGTTGTATTTTTCGAGGAACCCTTAAGATCAACAAGGCTATTGACTGGGAAATATTTCGGCCAATTCTTGAAGAAGCAAAAAGAAAGCCTGTGAAATCAAATGCTGGAGCTAAAGGTTATGATTCAGTCATGATGTTCAAAATTTTAATTTTGCAATCATTATACAATCTTTCTGATAAAGGGATGGAATATCAAATTCTTGACAGATATTTGTTTTCCAGATTCCTTGGACTTCGGGCGGCTGACAAAGTTCCAGATGCGACAACGATATGGCTTTTTCGTGAAACTTTGACCAAAGCAGGAAAAATCGAGGAACTGTTTTCTGTTTTTGACGAATTTCTTGATGAAAATGGATATCAAGCCAGAAAAGGGCAGATAGTCGACGCTTCCATAGTCAACGCCCCGATCCAGCGTAACAGCCGCAAGGAAAACAAGCAGATCAAGAATGGTGAACAGCCTGAAGGATGGAGTGAGAATAAGCAGGCGCAGAAGGATACTGATGCCCGTTGGACCAAAAAGAACGGCAGAAGCTTTTTTGGTTATAAAAATCATATATCTGTTGATGTGAAGCATAAATTCATCCGAAAATATGCGGTGACCAGCGCCGAGGTTCATGACAGCAATATTTTTGAGGAGCTGCTTGACCCTGACAACACCAGTCGGGATATCTATGCGGATTCGGCATACAGATCTGAAAAAAAGCTCAACTGGTTGAACGAGAATGGATACAGAGAGCATCTGAACCGCAAAGGAACACGAAGCCGGAAACTGACCGAATGGGAGAAGCAGGGAAATCGGACAAGATCAAAAATTCGCTCCCGGATTGAACACGTCTTCGGCATCCAGGCGCAACGTGCTGGCAATATGATTCTCCGAGGAACAGGTTTCATTCGCGCTGCTGCGAAAATAGGCTTGAGAAACTTGACGTTCAATATTGACAGGTACGGAACTCTTAATAAAATTTAAGATTTAAAAAAAAGAAACGCATTCAGGAACATATTTCAACGGAAGTTTGCTCAAAATAAATAAAAAACAGGAAATAACAATTTATGTATTTGAAATTTTCAACTGTCAAAGACACTATTGATAAGCTGAAAAAACTTTATCTCAAATTTTTCGAGGTTCCCTTGAAGGAACACTGAAGCAGTAAATTTGAGCATTTTCAGTCCGCATTGCGCACTGTCACCACTTCGGCCTTACGGAGCATGCGATTCTCTTCCCTGTCAATGTAGCCTTTTTTGAGCACATCCAGAATTTCCTCATCCTCTTTTTCCGGCATCTGCTTGGTTTCAACAATCCGGCACTGTTCAGCCTTGGCCTGTCTGCCGGACAAATCAAGCGGGACTATGTTGCGGGCCGCCAGCAGCCGGAGCAGTTTGCGCTGCATGGCCCGCATGTTGTTGACCAAACTGAGGCTGGTCTTGTCCAAGGGCTGCCGCTTGCGCTGGATATTGTTTTCCAAACTGTCAAAGGCATCCAAGACCTCGAACAGCTCAGTCAAAATATCTAATTCACGGCAGCGGCAGGCTTCCTCCTCCTCGCGGCGGAGCCGTTTCAGCTCGGCGATCTCCCGCTGAAAGGTGACTAATTTTTCCCGCAGCAGCTCGTCGGGGCGGGGATTGCTGTTGTTTTTTTTCATCATGCAATTTCCGGGTTCAGCCGCTGCAGCTCATCTTCCTGCAACAGCATTGTTTTCGCCAGCAGGCTGAATCGTGAAAAAATTCTGGAAAATTAACGGGCCCCTGTTGGGCCGTACCCTCCTGTTCATCTTCCGTTCATCTTTGTTCTGCTATCCTGATAATAAAGGGAGACGGAAGATGTACCGCAACCTTTCAGAGTGCCTCTGTTCTGACTCCTCCTCTGCGCGCAACGTGTGTGCAGATTGAACAGAGGCACCCTTTGTCAAGCAACAGCCTGCCTTTTCAGCATCTTTGCCCTCACTCCTCCTCCGTTCCATTGTGGATCGGACTTGGGCAAAGGTGCTGTTTTTTTTCAGCTATAAAAGGCGGCGGCAAAAAGCTGCCGAGTGTAGTCATGCGCTGGCCGGGCAAAAATCCGGTCTGCCGGGCCAGATTCAACAATTTTTCCCTGCCGCATGACAGCCAGCTCATCAGCCAAAGAACGCAGCACCCGCAGATCGTGGGTGATGAAAATATAGGTCAGGCCATGCTTTTCCTGCAGCCGCCGGAGCAGGGCAATGATCTGGGCTTGAATGGTCACATCCAAGGCTGAGGTCGGCTCGTCAAGAATCAGCAGCTTCGGTTTGAGAATCAAGGCTCTGGCAATGGCGATGCGCTGCCGCTGGCCGCCGGAGAACTCATGCGGAAAACGGCCTGCCACAGCCGGGTCCAGCTCCACCTCCAGCAAGGCCTGCTCCACCGCCTCATGCCGCTCTTTCCGGCGCAGACTTGGCTCATGCACTTGCAGGCCCTCGCCAATGATTTGCTCCACAGTCAGGCGGGGCGAGAGCGAGGAAAAAGGGTCCTGAAAGACAATCTGGAGATGACGGCGCAGAGGCCGAAACTGGCGGCTGTTCAGATGAGAAAGCAAAATTTCCTGCTCCGCCGGGCAGTAGCGGATAGTGCCTTGAAATGAAGTCAGGCCGAGCAGGCAGAGGGCCAAGGTGCTTTTGCCGGAACCTGACTCGCCGATGATGCCCAGCGTGGTGCCTTGACGAATGGCAAGGCTGACCTCGTCAACAGCTTTGAACCTGCTAATTTTGCGGCGTTTGAACAGGCCCTGCCACGTTTTTTTCACCGTAAAGGCGCAGGTGATCTCCTGCATGTCCACCAGCACCTTGCCGCCCGCTGCCGGTGTTTTGCTCTCTTGGGGGATAGCCCGGAGCAGCTTGCGGGTGTAGTCCTGCTTGGGCGCGGCAAAGATTGCTTCCGTGTCGCCCTGCTCAACAATCCGGCCTTGGTGCATGATCGAGACTGTCTCCGCCGCCTGCCGCACCAAGGGCAGGTCATGGGTGATGAGCAGCACCGCCATCTGGAATTCCTGCTGCAAATCCTTGATCAGCTCCAGAATTTGGGCCTGAATGGTCACATCCAAGGCTGTGGTCGGCTCATCGGCGATCAGCAGGGCAGGGCGGCAGGCTAAGGCCATCGCAATCATGACCCGCTGCCGCTGGCCGCCGGAAAGCTGGTGCGGATAGGCTTTGAGCCGGTTTTCAGGCTCTTGAATGCCAGTGCGGGCCAGCAGGCTGACTGCTTCCTGCCGCGCCTCTTCCGCCGACATCTGCCGATGGAGGAGCAGCGGCTCCACAAGCTGGCTGCCAATGGTATGCACCGGATTGAGCGAAGTCATCGGCTCCTGAAAGATCATGGCGATCTCATTGCCGCGCACAGCCCGGATTTCCCGTTTGCTGATCTGAAGCAAGTCCCGGTCTTGGAAGAGAATCTGGCCCTGCGTCCGCACTCTGCTGACACCCTCCAGCAGGCGGAGAACGGACAGGGCGGCCACAGACTTGCCAGACCCGGATTCGCCGACCAAGGCATGGGTTTTGCCAGCCTCAATGCTCAGGCTGATGCCGTGCAGGACTTCAGTGTCGCCGCCAAGTTCCTGGTCAGCGAGAAAGGAAAGACAAAGCTGGTTGATTGCAAGCAGGGGCTTCATGCTGCGGAGTGTACCGCATGACTGAGGGGCAAGGCAAGGAGGGAGCGGGAAAAAATTTTATGCCGCTGTTGCCGGGAAGTCGCCTTTTTTCTGACATTCCGGGCAGATGCCGGTGAATTCCACATGATGGCGGACGATCTTGTAGGCAGTTTTCTTGGCCGCTGCTCTGACAAGATCATAAATCACATCCATTTCAATATTTTCCACTTTGGAGCAGACCGAGCAGCGGATATGATAATGCGGCTCTGTGTCCGCATCAAAACGCTTCTGCGAGCCGCCCACCTCAAGTTTCAGAATGATGCCGCCTTCGGCCATCAACTCCAGATTCCGATAGACCGTGCCCAGCCCGATGCGCGGCAGCCGCTTCCGCACTATGTCGTACAGCTCGCAGGCCGTGGGATGATTCGCCTTAGTAAGCTCCTCCAGCAGAATCTGCCGCTGCGTTGTCATGCGAATGATGGGGTCTGCGGCCTGCATGTCCTTCCCTTGCTGGCTAAAAAAATTGTCCTGATGAGGTCAGTATGGCATTTTTCAAATACAATTCCGCATGTTCCGTCAAGAAATATAAAAGAGCTATTGGGAATGAAAGAGGAATCCTGTTGCGCTGCTTGAATGGGCTGAACAATCACTTGTAATGTTCTGAATAGGCATCAAGCAGTTTTTTGTATCATTTTTTGATATTGCGTATGATGCTTTTCCGCTTCACGTTTGAAGAAATCGAGGCTTTTTCTGCTGAGAGTGAGTGTTATTTCAACGTGTCCCTCTTTAAAAAGAAGCTGCTCCGGTGGTGGCAGAAAATCTTCAATTATGCGAATATCGCCTAACGGTTCGTCTGTATATTCAATTTTTTTGTTTTCTTTGTCATATATTTTCTTCCCTTTTCGCCAATAGCCAGCACCAATTATTCGTATGGCACTGCCACGAAACGTAAAACGAACAGTTGCAATACCTTCCTGTATCCTGCCGAAACAGTAATATCTTTTCTCATCTTGACTATGAGCCGTATCTTCAGCAATAATACGCTGCGGATCGGCAAATGCGTATTGAGCAAGCTCAAATGACACGCCATGCTTTTTCTGGTTCTGTTGATTTTTAGCTTTATCCTATTCAAACTTGACCTGTTTCATAAGGGTACCTCGAAAAATTGGTATTTTTGGCAGTTGTTGCGTTGTAAATGTCTGATTATTCGATCACGCCTTCGGCAAAATCGGTATTTTTCGAGGTACCCATAAATTCAGTTCATGTTTCTTTTCTCTCTGCGGTCCAATCAAATTTGAAATATCTTCATAAAATCGAGCAGAAACAGCCTCTCCTTGGCAATCTCAATACGATTCAATGTCACTTGAAAAAATAAACGAGCAGTATTTACCCATCTGCTGACGTAATTGTCAAGGGCAATTTACACAGATTCGATATTGTCAGCCCGGCATTTTTCTGAACCTGGGTGGCAATCAGATGATCCAGTCTTGGAAAACCTCATCCGGCAACGGCTGCACCTCAGAAAGCCTTCTTTCACCACTGCTTTTCTCTAACAGCACCTCACCAGGCAGCGGTCGGCCCTCTGTCTTGCGGCTGTAGCGCACCACCAGCCCTGCCGCCAAACCTGCCAGCTCCTCCTGCTGGGCCGGGGAAACGACCTCTTCCACCCGCCGCAGCAGCGCAAAAGGGCCGGGCCGTTCCGGCATGAAAAGCTGCCAGTCCTCCGGCCCGCGCAGTTCGCTCAGGCGGTCGTTTTCCTGCTCATTGCGGCCCAGCACCAGCCAATGCCCGCCAGGCAGTCGGAACTGGCGGCCAAGCAGCAGCAGCTTGATGTCCTCAGCCGTGATCTCGTCCTGGCTGATAGCCAACAGGCCCTTGTAAAAACGCTGAATCCGGGCCGAGAGAATGGGGTCAGTCAGCACGCAGCCTCCGGCAGGGGCGGGAAAATCGGCAATGCCCATCTGCCGGGCCAAGGCAAGCTGCTGGCTGCGCCCGCGCCCGGCAAAGCTGTGCAGCCGTTCCCGGTCCACCAGCCCCTGCTGCTCGGCCAAGGTGGGATTGAGCAGCTTGGCAGACAAAGGCCGAAGCAAAATATCCCGGCAGTCCGCCTCCCGCTCAATCAGATTCAGCGTGTCACGCCGCTGCGACATGGGCCGCTGGCCCAGCACTTCGCCGGTAATCAGGAAAGAGGCCCCGCGCTCCTCCATCAGCTCGCGGGCACGGCGCAGCATCATGATTTTGCAGTCAATGCAGGGATTGAAATTCTTGCCAAAACCATGTGCCGGGCGGCGGAGCATGTCAAGATAGCCGCTGCTCAGGTCGATCAGCTCGGCCTCCAGCCCGTATTTTCGTTGCATTTCCTGCTGAAACCGCTCCGCCTCAGCCAGCAGATGATGATCAAAAAACGGGGTGACACACTTCAGGGCCAGCACGCGGATGCCTTGAGCGGCGACGGTGCGGCAGGCGAGGATGGAGTCAAGGCCGCCGGAAAACAGGGCCAAGGCGGTGATGCTCGTGGATGAGGATTTCATGAAATAGAGAAGAATTTCTTGGCAATTGCAGAGCCGGACACATATAATGATTCTGTGCGCATCAGAGATACTATTCGGTTTTCCCTGACAGTTTCAACTCATTTCCGCAGCAGAGCGACTCTCCTCCTTGCCCATGCATATTCAGTTTCTTGGCTTTCTGGCCGCCTTTCTCATGTTCTCCACTTTTTACATGAAGAACATGGTGCCGCTGCGCATTGTCGGCATTGCCAGCAATATCACCTTTATCATCTACACGGTCAATGCGGAGATATGGCCGGTCTTCACCCTCCATGTGGTGCTGCTGCCCATGAACTGCCTGCGCTTGGTGCAGATGCTCCGGCTGATCCGGCAGGTGCGGCGGGCATCAGAAGGGGACATGTCGTTTGAATTCATGATCCCGCACATGAAAAAAGAGCGTTTCAAGGAAGGTGAGATCATTTTTCACAAAGGCGACCGGGCAGAGAAAATTTATCTGCTCAAATCCGGGCATCTCATGGTGGATGAATTTGACGTGGCCTTGCGGCCTGGGGAGCTGTTCGGGGAAATGGGCGTGTTTGCCAGCGACCAGACGCGCAGTGCCACCCTGCGCTGCAAAACCGATGTGGAACTGCTCGCCATGACTGACAAGCAAATCCGCCAGCTTTACTATCAGAATCCTGATTTTGGCTTTTATCTGATCCAGCTCCTGCTCAAGCGTTTTGCGCACAACGAGGTCAAGGCTGTAAAGCTCAATGCCCCGCACGTGGGATAACTGGTGCCAAGCGCGTCTTATTTTCCGCCGTTCAAATAATAACTGCTTTTTTTCTCAGCAAGCACCAATATTTGTCGGCGGTCAAGCTCGATCTTGTATGATTGCGGCCTATCGCCCTACGGACGCGGCTCATATTTCATGAGCGTCTGTCCGGCGGCAGGGTGTCAGCCATGAAGAATCCTCAAAATACAAAAGACCGATAGCATTGTCGCCATCGGTCTTTTGCTGCACTTCTAAAGCTGGGAACTGCGGTTTTCTCAGCAGCCGGCAATAGGTGCTCTTTTTTTCTGCACTTTCACCTCGTCACCAGCTTTCAGCTTTGTCCCTTCACATTTCATGGTGACAGTGTCACCCTCAACAGTCTCAACTTTGCATGTTTCGGTTGCGGCCCAAGCAATGCCAACGGTGACAGCAAAGGCTGCGACCATTACTGCTGCAATGATTTTTTTCACAGTAAAAACCTCCTGATATATTTACGTGGGGTTAGCTCCAAATTAGTACCGCATAATAATGCGTTCCTGAGCGGATGTCAATATAAAATCCTTGCGCCGCCGCCCGGACTTATTGTGCAGATGCTCTCGCGCATATTGAAAACATTATGATTTTACGGACACTTTCCTAAGAAAGCCTGTCCAGTTTTTTTGCTCTGAGAACAGCGGGCAATGCCTCTCCTTGGTGCTGCTGAAGCAAGAAGCCGACAGCAATTATCTCCCGCAGGCCGGATGAGGAGAGCCGAAAATATCTGTTCGTTGCTGTTGACAGAGCGGCCAGATGGGTTTATATGGAAATTCACGCCTCAAGGACAGCAGAGGAAGCCTGTTCTTTTTTTGAAGAATATCCTTGCTAAGGCTCCTTTTTTTCCATTTCAGGGATTCTTCGGAAAAGGCAATGCGATCTGCCGATTGGCTTATCTCCATAAAATGAACAACTAACATTCTTTATCCCATTGAACACCTTCACCAATCAAAAAGCCATCATCACTGGGGCGACCAAGGGCATAGGCCGGGCCATTGCCGAGGCCCTGCTGGCTCAAGGCGCAACTGTGCTCGGCTTGTACGGCGGCGACAAGGCGGCAGCGGCAGACTTTGCCGCTGCTCAGACTAAGACTGAGACCGGCGGAAGGCTCCGGCTACAGCAAGTGGATGTCAGCGACTACCGGGCTGTGGAGTCCTTCTACCGCGAGGCCGAAGAGCAGTTTGAGACCATTGACATTCTGGTCAACAACGCGGGCATCCGCCGCGACGCGGTTTTGGCCATGATGCGGCAGGAGAACTGGCAGCGTGTCTTGGATGTCAACCTCACTGGCGGCTACAACATGACCCGTTTTGCCATCCCCCTGATGATGAAGCAGAAATACGGGCGGATCATCTTCATCACCTCGCCTATGGGCCATCTCGGCTTTGCTGGGCAGAGCAACTATGCCGCTTCCAAGGCCGGACAGACCGGCCTGATGAAGTCGCTCTCCAAAGAAGTGGCCAAGCGGAAAATCACGGTCAACTGCGTCTCGCCCGGCTTCATCAGCACGGATTTTATTGATGATCTCTCGGAAGAACAGGTCAAAGAATACAAGAAGCTGGTGCCAGCGGGCCGTTTCGGCAAGCCGGAGGAAGTGGCCGACGCGGTGCTCTTTCTGGCCGACAAAAAGGCGGCTTATATCACCGGCGCAGTGCTGGAAGTGACCGGAGGACTGTAATGGACAAAGATTTCATCATGGCCCGGATTCCGCACCGTCCGCCGTTTCTCTGGCTGGACCGGGTGCTGGAGCTGACTGACAGCGCAATTCGGGCGCAGACAACTTTGCCGAAAGATTTGGAGGTCTTTAAAGGCCATTATCCTGATTATCCGATCATGCCTGGGGTGCTGCTCTGCGAGGCGGTCTTTCAGGCCGGTGCCCTGCTGATTGCTGAGACGCTGCGGAATAAGGAAGAACTGAAGGGCGTGCCGGTGCTGACCCGCATCCTTGGGGCCAAGTTCAAGCGGGAAGTGCGGCCCGGCGACCGGATCAGCATTGCCGTCAGCTTGCAGGAGCGGATCGGCCCGGCGTGGTTTCTCAAAGGCAGTGTGCAGGTGCAGGGCAAAACAGCGGTGCAGGTTGAGTTCGCCTGCGCCTTGAAGGGGGAGTGATGGATTTTCTCAGGCTGGCAGGCAAAAAAATCGTTGTCTTTGGCTTGGCGAACAAGAAATCCGTGGCCTGCGCTGTTGGCAAGGTGCTGGCTGAGGTCGGGGCGGAAGTGATTCACGTGGTGCGCAGCGAGGAGCGGGCCGCAGCCTGCCGCAAGCTCTTTCCGGCCAGCCCGGTCTTCTGCTGCGATGTGGAAGACGAGACGAACATCATCCGGGTGCGGGACGAGATCGCCGCTCAAGTTGGCGGGCCGCTTGCGGGCATTGTCCATTCCATCGCCTTTGCCAATTACTCAGAAGGACTGCAACCCTTTCACGCCACCGTGAAAAAGGACTTTCTTCAGGCAATTGACATCTCCTGCTTCTCTTTTATCGTCATTGCCAATCACTTCAGAGAGCTGCTCGACCCGGACGGGGCAATGGTGACAATTTCCATTTCCACCACCCGCATGGCCTCGGAAAACTACGGCTACATGGCTCCGGTCAAGGCGGCCTTGGATTCCTCGCTCTGCTTTTTGGCCAAGTCGTTTTCCGCCTTTTCGCGGGTGCGCTTCAACGCGGTCGGAGCCAGCCTGCTCAAGACTTCGGCCTCAGCAGGCATTCCCGGCTACATTGACGCATATCTTTTTGCCGAGCAAGCCATTCCCCGCAAGCAGGCCTTGCAGACCAATGAAGTCGCTGATGCAGCCGCCTTTCTGCTTTCCGAGCGTTCCTCCGGCATCAACGGCCAGACTCTTATTGTCGATGCGGGCATGAGCTTCAACTATTTTGACAAAGAAATCATCAACAAGGCGGTGCGCTGATGGCTGCCCCGCCGCTCAATCCATTTTTCCGCGCCCTTGGCATGGTCAAACATGCTTGGGCAGTGTTCCGGGCCAAGGACACGCCACGTTACGTCAAGCTGGTCTTTGGCTTGGGCCTGTTATACATCGTTTCGCCTTGGGATCTGATCCCGGAATGGATTCCTGTCATCGGCCTGATGGATGATCTTACCTTGGCGGCCCTGCTGGTTGCCTGGGCGAACGGGTTTAAGGTGGATGGGGAGGAATAGGTAACTCAGCTCAGTTTTGCAAAAGGAAAAACAGAACATTTGTGATGTGTTGAAATAATGAGGGCGAGCCAAGGCCCGCCCTTAACATAGATGGAAATTTCAGCATGGTCTAATGACCATGCGAAAGCAGTGAATCATCATGTTGACATCGAGTCCAGCTTCCATCGCTGTTCCTTTTACATGCGAAGGAATTGCTGGTTAGCAAAACAGATGAAGTCAAGCAAATTACCAGAAGCAAAATCAGCCGTCTCATTTTCTCCTCCCTTTTTTAAATAAGAAACATGCTCTTTATTATTATCGACCTGAAAATAATTTCTGTCAATGCTGAAAGTATTTTTTATCGTTCAATCAATTGAATTTTATATGAATACAACAAAATAACAGCTTAAATACAATTTTTCAAAAAAACGGAAAAAGGCTGGGGTGCTTATGCAGGGTGATGTTTACGATGGCAAAACAAACTGATATCCTGAGATATTTCATTGCTCCATTTCCAAGCTCAAAGCAGAGGCAAGCTTCTTTTTGGCGTGTTATCACCAAGGCTTGACAATTATACGAATTCACCGCTTTCAAGAGAGACCACCCGATGTCAAGAGCCAGTGTTTTTCAAAGATGCTGTGCAGGCACTGTTCCGCCGCAGCTTTCAGGCAAGGATATGCGCTGGGCGCAAATTGGCCAAGCAGCTTGCGCAGGGAATCCAAGGCCGGGCGGATGTATTGGGCAAAGAAGGGTTTGCCGCGCTGGCTGCTGAGAAAGGCGAAGGCCCCAAGGATTTGCAGGTTGCGCTGCACAGCCAGGAGCAGATATTCCTGCCGGAACTGCTCGCGGTTGTATGGAATCAGGGCGGTGAGCGCGTCAAGATGCTGCTCAAGAAGCGCATCCTGCATGACCTGCGGCAGGGCGGCGTAGGGGTCGAGGAGCAACGAGGCCAAATCATAGGCCAATGGCCCCAGTCGGCCTGCCTGAAAATCAATGAAACGCACCTGTCCCTGCGTAATCATGATGTTGCGGCTCTGGAAGTCGCGGTGGAGGAAGAACGAGGCATCGGCCTGAGCGGCTTGGTCGGCGAGCAGGGCAAACTCCTCAGTCAAGGCCGCTTCGTCCAAATCCAGCCAGAGCAGGTCTTGGCAGAGGGCGCGGAGAAAGTAGCCTGATTCGCGCTCCAGCATGACCTGACGGTCATAACGGGGCGTGTCCCAGCACCAGGCAGGATTGAAGTTTTCCCGGCCCAGCACCTGCATCTTGGCCAGCTCAACCACAGCCTGCCGGTATAATTTCATAATCTCCGGCGAATCCGCACCGTGCCGCAGAACCAGATCATGCAGGCGGAGATCGCCCAAGTCTTCGCAGACCAGCAGGCCGCTGTCTTCGTCAAAGGCCAGCAGCTTTGGCACTGGCGCGCCGCAGGCAAAGAGATGACAGCCTATCTGCCAGCCCGCCTTGGCCTCGTGCAGACCAACGGCATCGTCCGGCCCCGGCTGGACTGCAACTGCCCGCGCTCCGTCTGCCCGGATCAGGCGGCAGAAGCGGCGCAGCGAGCCGTCCGGGGTCAGCGGCGCAACCTGCGTCTGGCCCTCCTGCCACTCAGAACCGAGCAGCCGGACAGCGGCTTGGGAGCAAGCAGCGCGCTCCGTTTTCATGATCATCTGTTCAACGTATGGATTCGAGTTCATTTTTGCTTGACAGAAACGGAACAGCAGAATACAGTCTTCTTGTTTTTGGCCGATAATGCACGGCTCACCTTAATATGGATCAAGGACACATTCAATGCCGAAGCCTGCTGGGCCGTTTTTAGGACCTGACTGCATAAGAAAAAAGTAACAACCGCAAGGTCTTCCCGCTCCCTGTTCCTGTGCGCCGCACAGGGCAGGGAGCTTTTTTATTTTCATCATAAACGGACGAAAAGGAGACAGAACAGATGGAGTTTAAAGAGCAAGTGTTGATCATAGGATACGGCTCTGTCTCGAAATGCACCCTGCCAGTGCTGTTCAAGCATCTGAAAGTTTCGTACAGCAAGGTGACAATCATTGATTTCATAGAAACAGATCATTCCTTAAAACACTGGACTGACAAAGGGGTGACATTCTGCCGGGAGGAAATCACGCCGCGCAACATGAGCAGGCTGCTGGAGCAGTATATGTCCAAAGGCGGGATGATCATTGATCTGTCGTGGAATATCGACACCTTGGAAATGCTGCAATGGTGTCATGACCATGATGTTCTCTATGCCAACACCTCGCTGGAGGAATGGGACCCCTATGCTGATCTCCGCAAAAGAACGCCTTATGAGAAATCCTTGTACTGCCGTCAGATGGAGCTGCGGGCAGAGATGGCCAAGTGGGGCGGCAAGTCGGCGACAGCAGTTATTGACCACGGCGCGAATCCCGGCCTGATCTCTCATTTTGTCAAACAAGGGCTTGAGGATATTGCCCTGAAAAGCCTGAAAGACAAGGAGGTGCCGGAAAAAGAAAAGAAGCCGCTTGAGAAACTGCTTGCTGAGAAAGATTTTGCCCGGCTGGCCATGCAGCTCGGCATCAAGGTCATTCATTGCAGCGAGCGGGACACCCAGATCACCACCCGACCCAAGGAGGTGGATGAATTTGTCGGCACCTGGAGCATTGAAGGGCTGCGCGAGGAGGCAATCTCACCCGCAGAAATGGGCTGGGGCACCCATGAGGACGAGCCGTCCCTGCCGGCATCGCGCCCGGAGATCGGGCCTGGCAATCAAATTTTTCTCTCGCAGATGGGCATGAACACCTGGGTGCGTTCGTGGATTCCGCATCAGGAGATTGTCGGCATGGTGATCCGGCATGGCGAATCCTTCACCATCTCTGATCATCTCACAGTCTGGAAGAACAAGCAGTGCCTTTACCGGCCCACAGTGCATTACGCCTACATGCCCTGCCATGAGACCTTGTCCTCGCTCCATGAGCTGCGCTGCCGCAATTACAAGCTCCAGCCCAAGCAGCGGATCATGCGGGATGAAATCACCAGCGGCGAGGACATCCTCGGCGCGCTGCTCATGGGCAGTCGATACACATCGTGGTGGACAGGCAGTGTCCTCAGCATCGAGGAATCGCGGCGGCTGGTGCCGCATCAGAATGCGACCACTCTGCAAGTGGCCATCGGCGTGGTCGCGGCAGTGCTCTGGATGGTGGAGCACCCGCGCAAGGGATTCTGCGTGCCGGATGATCTGCCCCATGACTACATCCTCCGCATAGCCAAACCCTATCTTGGGCGGCTGCTCTCCATTCCCTCGGACTGGACTCCGTTCACCAATTACGAGGTCATGTTCCGGGAGAATCCTCAGCAATATCTCAACAAGAAGAACAAATGGAGCTTTGAGAATTTTCTCTTCAGGAGCTGAACAGCCTTGTTGATGCTCCCAAGCGGCATGATTGGGAGCATCGCTTGTTCTTATTTCAAGAGAGGACTCAGGATGCTCAGATGCTCCGTCTCCTGCCTCCCTTATTTTTTACACTGCGAAAAAGTGATGGATGGTAAGATTCAAATGGCAAGCATCGGCACAATGGACAAACGCATGCTTCAGTCAATCCGGGAGATTCTTGGCAAAGACGGCCTGCTGACCGCTTACGAGGAGCGGGCCTGCTGCAGCTATGATGCCAGCGGCCAGAGCTTCCTGCCGGACGCAATCGCCCTGCCGGAACGCACCGAACAGGTGGCGGCCCTGCTTCGGCTGGCCAATGAGCACCGCTTCCCGGTCATTCCTCGCGGCGCAGGCAGCGGTGTGACTGGCGGCGCGCTGCCAGTGGCAGGCGGGCTGGTGATCAGCTTCAACCGGATGCGGCGCATTCTGGAGATTGATGCCGCCAACATGATTGCCGTGGTCGAACCTGGCCTGATCACTGGCGAGCTGCAAGCAGCCCTGCGCAGGCACGGCCTGATGTATCCGCCTGATCCGGCCAGCCTCAAGTTCTGCTCCATTGGCGGCAATGCGGCGGAGTGCGCAGGTGGCCCCAGCGCGGTCAAATATGGCGTGACCCGCGACTACATCATCGGCTTGGAAGCGGTGCTGGCCACAGGCGAGATCATCAAGACCGGAGTGCGCACGGAAAAAGGCGTGGTCGGCTATGACCTGACTCGCCTGCTGATCGGCTCGGAAGGGACCCTTGCCCTGTTCACCAAGCTGATTCTCCGCCTTCTGCCGCTGCCGGAAGCCAAGCGCACCTTTCTCCTCAGCTTCCGCTCGATAGCTGAGGCGACCGCCTTGGTGGCGGAAATTTTAGCCGTCGGATTGCTGCCCTGCACTCTTGAATACATGGATCGGACGGCAATTGCCGCAGTGCGCAGCCGTCTGAGCAGTCCGCCGTCAGAGAATGTTGCCGCCCTGCTCTTAGTTGAATTTGACGGCACAAAAGAGGAGGTGGAGCGGCAGGGGGAACGCTTTGCCGCCTTTGTCCAAGCCAAGGGTAGCTGTGTGCTCCGGCAGGCAGCGGCTGCGCAGGAGACAGAGGAACTCTGGCAGGCCCGTCGTTCGATCTCGCCTGCAGTAATGGCCCTGCGTCCGCACAAGATTTCCGAAGATGTGGTGGTGCCCCGCGCCAAAATACCCAAGCTGGTCGCCTTCTTAGAAGGGCTGGCAGCGGAGCTGAACCTGCTCATCCTCAGCTTTGGTCATGCAGGCGATGGCAACATTCACGTCAACATCATGCTCGACAAGAGCAAAGCTGAGGAACTTGAGCGCGGCTTGCTGGCCAAGGAGCGGCTCTTCCGCTTTGTCCTCAGCCTTGGCGGCACCCTGTCCGGCGAACACGGCATCGGCATCACCAAGGCCGCCTTTCTGCCGCTGGAGATCGACCCGCCGACCCTGCACCTGATGCGGCGGCTGAAGCAGCTCTTTGATCCCAACAACATCCTTAATCCGGGCAAGATATTCCCAGCAAGCATGCCATCTCATGGCTGAACGTGCCGATTGTCTGTACAAAGGTGCTTATACGGCCAGCCGCTGCCGTATTCTGTTCCGCTCATCGCAGAGCAGAATGGCTGGGGCAAAATCAGTCAGTTCGCTCTCGTCATACTGAGCATAGCTGACAATGATAATCAGATCACCGACATGCCCTTTGCGGGCCGCTGCCCCGTTCAGGCCGATCACGCCGGAGCCAGCCTCGCCTTGAATGGCATAGGTTTCAAACCGCTCGCCATTGTTGATGTTATAGACATGAACCAGCTCAAAGGGGATGATTCCGGCGGCCTGCATCAACTCTTTGTCAATGGTCAGGCTGCCGTCGTAATGCAGATCCGCCTGCGTGATTGTCACCCGGTGGATCTTGGATTTAAGCATTGTGCGCTGCATGAAAATAGCGTGGTGAGATTGCTTGCAATTTATTTGATGAAAAAAGGAACGGCAATCAAGATGAATCCGACCAGCAGCATCAGCAAGGTGTTGGCGATGAAATACGGAAACACGCACAAGAGGATTCCTGCGAAGAGCGGAACAGATGCCTGCTGTTTCTTGCCGTAGATAAAATAACCAGAGCCAACTGCGCCAAAGATCACTCCCCAGAAAAGCTGCGCCGGTGTGCCCATTTTCGTTTTCCTTTTTTTGTTATGGAGAATAATGCACGGCCAGCCATAAGGTCTGGCCGTCCGGTGCTGTCCAAGAAACTTTGTGTTTGGCATGAGCGGGAATGTGGAGATAATCTCCTTTTTGCAAGGTCACTTCCCGGCCATCAGCAAAAAGAATGCTTCCTGCTCCTTCAAGAACCAGCACCCATTCATTGTCCTCCTGATCATACCAGCCTGTTTCCGGTGAAGCATGGCCTTGAGAAACAATGCGCTCAATGCGGACATTCCTGTCATGCAGCAGCTCGTCAAAGGCTTCCGTCTGCAAATCAACAGGCAGCAATGCAAAAATATTGCCAGTCATTGTTTTGAAACAATCCTGTCCATCCATCATAACGAAGAATCAGAGTCGCCCCTCAGTGCTGGCCGACATGCCCCTGCTGACGCTATGTCGCCGGGAATGCCTTTCATGCCATTTTTAACATATTCAACAGGGAATGGGTAGATAATTACGTTGCGCTCACGCTGACCCCGGCATCGTGCAGCTCCGTATTCATCTGAAGTTGCAATCGTCTTTCCGCCGCATTGCCTCAATATCTTCTACGGGCAGGCCGGTAACTTGGGCGATGGTCGCTGTGTCAAGCTGGCCGACTTTCTGCCGGGCATTCAGGTCTTGGCGCAGTTCTCGACCGATGCCAGAAGCAGCCGTGGACAAAAATGGCGGTCTTGTCTTTGGGCAGGACGATGTCCGGGAGCGGATGACCAGTTCCGGCGGCAGTGTGCCGGTCATGTGTCAGGGCTGCTGTTTGACGTAAATCAGCTTGCTGGTGTCAAAACCAAGCTGCTGCGCTTGCTCGGTGAAACGCGCCAGCAGTTCTGGCTCCACGGTTGGTGTGCGAGAGAGCAGCCAGAGATAAGAATGATCCGGGCCTGAGACAAAGGCGTATTGGTACTTCTCCTTGTCCAGCTCGAAGATCACGTAGGAGCCGTAGAACGGGCCAAAAAAGGAGACCTTTAGATAGCCGGTGCTTGGCTCTTCGACAAAAAAGGCTTTGCCTTCCGCCTCCTTCCATTCTTGCTTGGCCGTGAGGAAACCGCGATTTCTGACTGCAACGCCGCCGTCCTCGCGCAGGGAGTATTCAGCAGTGACCCGCTCCATGCCGCGCTCAAAGGAGTGATCCAGCCGAGCGATTTCATACCATTTGCCGAGATAGCGGTTCAACTCAAAGCCGGTCACTGGCTTGACATTCTTTGGCATTCCGAGACAGCCGCCGAGTGTCAGAGCGGAAAGCAGAGCGAGGATTTTTTTCATGGTTTTCATCATGGTGTGCTGGGGCAAAGGAATCAATCCTGCGCCCCTTTTTTGGTGGGGACAAACCAGCCGAAATAGCTGCGGCCTTCGACAAGGCCGAGCACTTTCTGGGCAGGGAGAAGATGCTGAACATCGCCGCATCCGGAGCAGGGCCGGATGTGATGCAGCGCACAGATTCGTCAACGGGCGAAGAATGAGGAATCAAGGGAGGGGTTGGGGAATGTGCAGTGGCGTGGAAAGCCGGTTGGGTTGAGCTGAAAAGCATCATCAGCTCAACCGCCTTGGAAGGATTAGCTGTTATGCTCCTTTCGTCGCAACCTTTTCCGCCTCACGGGCAGCAAGATATTCCTTAGCTTTTGCCAGTTCCGCTTCCAGATCAGTGGTGTCATCGCCTTTCAGCTTGCCGTTGAAAATCTCACCTTCTACTTCCATAACCCACAGACGGGCATAGTACAGTGTTGTCTCGACCAGATGGGCCATGACAATTATGCCAGTCAGCAAAGGATGGTTGTTGGTGACATTGGCTCCTAATGTCCGTCCATGTTCCAGTTCAACTTTCAGGCCAAACTGGTATTCCCAAATATAGCCAAGCCCACCCTTGTCTTTTGGCAGAAAGTCATTCAGCACCGTCTTGTCGAATGACTTCAGCTTGCCATTTTCATCACTAATATCAGGTGTGAATGTGCCATTGTCAATTTCAGCCTTCAGCAGATTCAGGATTGTTTCAGCTTCATCCTTGGGAACAACACTCGGAGCATCCCCTTCATTGGCAATCTCTTTATCAAGCAGATTTCCCCACAATCTTTTTTCCTTGAAGCCAATAGCCCTGCAAAAGTCATTGACATCCGCTCTGCTCATGAAGTCTGTGCTGACATGATCACCTCTGTCTATGGCTTTCAGAGTTTCTACAACATGCTTAACGGCACCTTTTATGCATGCCTTCGCAGTCTTTGTTGAACCCATTTCCACACCTCCTTGTTTGTTTTTTTGATTGTGTAAAATTGTCTTTATCGCTTTGTCAAAGCATCGCAAGACAATATCAAGGCACTGTTTCATTCTGGTTTGTAGTCTTTCATCAGTCAGTCTGAATATCCTTCTTTAAGGGTATATGCTGGTACGGCAGAATGCAAGGATAAAGTAACTTGTGCATGAAGTTCGGCGGAATTGGTCAGCAGCGTGGATGGGTAATGGTGAATCGTGAGTGATGGGTTGAAAATATGTTGAAATTGATGGAAAATATAATATACTGGCGGCAAGGGATGCTCTCTGTCCCATCGGCTCTTCGTCGGATGCGCATGTCAAGCCGTCATTATGAAAAAAACAAACATGGAGAAGAAAGCTGTGCAATGCCCAAGATGTGGTTCATCAGTCATTGTGAAAAATGGCTCCAATGCGAATGGGAAAAAGAAATTTTTATGTAAGGACTGCTCACGTCAATTCGTTGAGAATCCTCAGAACAAAACAATATCTGATGCTGAATGGCGCATAGTTGATAAGCTTCTTGTTGAAAGAATCTCATTGGCTGGGATTGCGAGAGCCGTTTCCATCTCAAAAAGATGGCTTCAGGAATATGTTAAAAAAAAACGAAATGAAGTCAAAAAAGAGGCTTTCAATATGTCCCGCAACGGAAAAATCTTCATCGAAGCCGATGAAATGTGGACTTTCGTTGGTGACAAGGAAAATGATATTTGGATATGGCTTGCTATCGAGAGAAGAACAAAGCTTATTGTCGGGTATCATGTTGGAAAAAGAGATAATGCAGGAGCAGCCGCCTTGTGGGACTCCCTTTCTGAAGATTGCAAAAAGAACGGAATATTTTTTACGGATGGACTCGCCGCTTATTCGAGCGTGTTTCCAGCTGAAAGGCATAGAATTGTCAGCAAAGGAAGCGGAAAAACAAGTCATATCGAAAGGCTCAATTTGACATTCAGACAAAGATTGTCTGCACTTGTCAGAAAGACCATTTCATTTTCGAGAAGCATCGAAAATTTAACTGCATCTGTCTGGAGGTTCATTCAAGATTATAATAATAATCTTTTGTTTAATTGATCACTCACAGTTCACCATCACCCGTGGATGTGGCCGTTCCGCTCAAGGAGCTGATTGACGTGGAGGCCGAACTTGATAAGCTGCCCCGCCAGTGACAGAGCAGTATCTCAGCGGGTGCGGGGCTTGGTATGTTTGGCTCATTGTTGCTGCTCATGATTTCATTTTCGAGTTACTCTCACCCTCCCATCTCTCCCAGCATCTCCTCCAGCAGATCATCCAACCATCTGCCGCCCTCTTCGCAATAACCCCGCAGCTTCTTCTCAATTTCCGCCTTTATCCCGGCCAAATCAGATTCCTGCCGATGCAGCTCAAGCAGTTTGTTGAGCACCTCCTCCGCCACTTCTTCCAGTGAACTGTCCATGCCCCAATCGCCCGAAGCGTGCAGCAGCCGGTCAGCAATCCGCCAGAAAACCCGGATACTGACCGCAGGCGGAGCAGCTTCCGCCTGCTTTATGAACTGCTCAATCTGCCGGATATGATCCGCTGTGCAGCAATCTTCCTGCGTCGCAGCCCATAGCATTTCGTCAACTAAACGCAGAAAAAGCTGAATGGTCGGCTCTGCTTCTGGGAAGAAACGGAGCAGCAGGGCCAGCCTGACCTGCGGCTGCTGCCGGACAAGCTGCGTGATCAGCTCTGCCAGCTCCGGCTGAGAGAGCTGCTGCAACCGTTCTTCAAGCTGGGCCTTGCTCTGTTGCGCTGCTTTGCTGCTGGCAAGCAGCTCTTTCCGCTTGTCAATGAAGAACAGCAGCACAGCCACAACATGCTTGCAGGGATAGCCGTCATAAGGACAGTCGCAATCGGCATTGAGCTTAGAGCGGCCTGCTGAAGCAATTTCCACGGTGTAATTGCCGTAATTGCCAAAGACATTGGCCTCCAGCCGTCCGCTTTCCGCATCAAAAACCGCGTCATAGACTTGGCCGCTCTGGTAGTAGTCAAGGCCGCGCTTGTAAATGGTCTCTCCGGCAAATTTCTCCACTGCGGCGGCAGTGAGGCTGCTGTTCAATTTCAGCATGATCAAGCCATCCGCTCTGCTGACCAGTCGTTCTGCTCAAACTCGGCATGATCCGGCTTAGGCGGCTTAACCTCGCTCATGCGAAGCTGAATCCAGCGCAGTGCCTTGTCCATTTCCTCGGCAAATTCCTGCATGGCCTTGCCCCTGTGGCTGACCTTGCTCTTCTCCTCCATGCTCACTTCAGCAAAGGTTTTGCCAAAGTCCTCATAATAGAAAACCGGATCATAGCCAAAGCCGGAGCTGCCGCGCCGTTCCTCAGTAATTTTGCCCTCGCAGCGGCCTTCCCAGGTCAAGGCCGGGCCGTGCGGCACTGCCAGCGAGAGGACGCACTCAAAGCGGGCTGTGCGGTCGGTCTTGCCATTCATTTCGCGCAGCAGCTTTTCGCAGTTGTCCCAGTCTGTCGCCTTTTCACCGCTGTAGCGGGCTGAATAAACACCGGGAGCGCCGTTCAGCGCATCTACTGACAAACCGGAATCATCAGCCAGCGCAGGCAGGCCGAGAATCTTGGCATAATGCAGAGCCTTTTTATAGGCATTCTCGTCAAATGTCGCGCCGTCCTCGACCGCCTCTGGCAGCGGACCGAAATCCTTCAGGCATCTGATCTCCACTGGCGCATCTTTGATCATCTCGCGCAATTCCTTGACTTTGTTCTGATTGCTGGTGGCCAGCACAATAATATTATGGGTCATAACCAACTCCTTGTCGTGATTTGCAGGAAACAGTGATGCAGCGGTCAGTCCGCTGAACTTATGAGAAAAGACTGCATCATACCTGATGCGCAGGAATTTTGCACTCAGTTCAGAAGAAAAATCAGGCGTGGATTGAAGTTGCAGCGGAAGCAAAGGCAAAAAAAACAGCCGTCCTTCTTGCGGAAAGACGGCTGTGCTGATGAAAAGAGAACTGATCTATGGTTTAATACGGTCTTTGCCCAACAACATTGCCTGGAGGAGAGTAACTGCACACCCATATCTGCCCGTTGTCACCGCAGACAGACATGGCGCAGCCGACTTCTTTGGTGGTCTTCCAAACAAGCTGCGTGTAGTGACCACAGACCCCGGAACAGCTGTTGTTCGCATAGTTGTAGTCTTTAATCTCGCTTCCCCAAGCACCAACGACATCCTTGGCTGTCTTGGGCGAGAAATCCCGGCGGCCATCAGACCACATAATGGCGGTGGCCTGATAAATGTTCTCGCCATAGCCGTTGCCGCTGTGATACATGCCGCAGCTGTCGTTCTTGAGATGATCAGCCCAGCCTTGGGCAATGCCTGCCAGCTTGGCCGACCATCTGAGCGGAGGAGAACCAACCTCCGCCCGCCAGCGGTTGTGCTCGGCTGTCAAGGCAGCCGGGTCAACACCGCCGCTCCGACTGACTGCTGCGGGGGCAGTTTCCTCTGGAATCACTGATGTTTCCACAGTCCAAATCTCGTCTTCCGCAGCTAAAACGCTGGCCGAAGGAACAAACGGCTCTGCTGCTTCCGGTTTTGACTGACAGGCTGCAAGAGCGGAAAGCAGCAGAATTCCAGCCATCACGGACATCTTTTTGGGGAGATTGCTTCCTCCTGTGAATGTTGCGTTTTTCATGATACCCTCCTGGTATGGGTAAAGCAGACAACCCGGCTGTCTCTATTGCGCCAGAGACCCGTGGCTTTCCGGCACCGCCTCACGACGGTTGTGGCCTTACAACTTTCCAGTGCGGCGACACCGCGTCTCCGCACCAACCAGAAAGTTCTACTAACTCTGCTTGGTTAATAAGCAGTTCCTTATACTTTTATTATAGGGCAAAAAAATTGTACCTGTCAAGTCTTTTTGATAATAATTATCACTTTGCAGTAAATATTTAATCGCATGTTTATATTTAATTTTTTGAAAAATAAATTCAAAGTTTAAAATATTAAATTATTTTTTTGAACACAAAAAAAATTTTCAGCAGCATTTCTGCGGCGCGGGTGCCGCTTTTTTCTTCAACCAAGCCGAGCCTATGAAAACACCAAACCAACTTCTTTTGTTCTTTCCAACCCAGCAGCTCACTGCTGTGAAAAATATGCTGGTGGAACAGCTCTGCCTGCGCGAATGTTCCTCTCTGCCGTTCCAGCAGGTGTTTTTTGACAGCTTTGACTGGCGGCTGCAGCAGAAAAATTTTGTCTGCTTGCAAAAAGACAGTCAGCTGCATCTGCACGATCTTGCTGGCAGGCCAGCAGCACCGCCCCTGCCGTTGGACGATGATGCGCCGCCCCGTTTCTGGCAGGATTTGCCTACATCAGCTCTCCAGCAAAAATTAGCTGAGATTGTGGCAATCCGCGCCCTGCTGCCGCAAGCCAAGATTTCCGGCACCGCGACCGAGCTGGAGCTGCTGGGGCAGGATGAGCAGATTTTTGCCAAAGCCGAGTTGACTGAAATTGGCCCCAACTGCCTGCTGCGTCTGCAAGCGGGCAAAGGCAGCCGGAAACGCTTCCGCAAATTGGCCCGCAGGCTGAAGCAGCTTGGTGAAATCTGTCCGCTGCCCATGCTGCGCCAGCTTGAGGCTGCCTTGATCGCCGCAGGCCGCAGCCTTGCCGAATGCGAGCCTGCGGCCCTGCCCGCGCTGGAGCCGGACATGGACAGCCGGGCCGCAGCCAAGCTGATCTGCCGTTCCCTGCTGACGGTCATGCAGCGCAATCAGCAAGGCGTGATTGACAATATCGACACAGAGTTTCTTCATGATTTCCGGGTGGCCATCCGGCGCACCCGCTCCCTGCTGGCTCTGATGAAAAATACGTTGGAGCCGGATATTCGCCGCCGCTTCCAAGCCGGATTCCGAACATTGGGCAAAGTCACTGGCCCGGCCCGTGATTTGGACGTGCAATTGCTGACTGCGGAAGAATGCCAAACGCGGCTGCCAGAGAGCCTGCACGACGGGCTGGAACGCTTTTTTGCTGACTTGCGGGCCAAACGAAGCCAGGAGCAGATCAAGCTGACAGAGGGCCTGACTGGGCCGGAATGCCAGACTCTGCTTGCAGACTGGCAGGCGTATCTGGAACAGGACGATGAGGGCAGCGGCAGTGCTGTCGGCCAAAGCGCGGCAAAAATTATCCGCAAGCAGTTTGCCAAGCTGCTGGAGGGCATTGAGAACCTTGACTGCACCTCTTCTGACGAGGACGTGCATCAAGTGCGCATCCAAGGAAAAAAACTGCGCTATGCCTTGGAGTTTTTCCGTTCTCTCTATCCAGCCAAAAAAATGGCCCGGCTGATCAAGGACCTCAAGCAGCTTCAAGATTGTCTGGGACACTGGAATGACCTGTCTGTGCAGGAAAACATGCTGGCCCATTATCTCAGCCAGATTGCGCCGGATGCGGAAGGGGGCGCGCCCCTGGCCGCTGCGGTCGGCGGTCTCCTGATGGACAGCGACAGCAGACGGCAGCAGGCGCGGGCAGGTTTGGCCGCTGCCTTCCAAAAGTTCACCAGCAAGAAAAATCTGCGCCACTGGCAGCAGCTCTTTGGCGCAGCAGCCAGGAAGTAATCCGCCGCCGCCCCGCCCTTTGCGCCTGCTGAAAATCTCCCTGCAAATAGGATATTTTCGCCAAATTTCTGCTCAATTATGGTATAATGAGCCGCTTTCGGCAGGCGGCGGGGCACTGCTGCGCAACCCTGCCATATTCCGTCATTAACTCTTTCTGAGAAGGCATTTAGGTGAGTGAACAAAACAAGCCGTCCTACGGGGCGGATCAGATCAAGGTGCTTGACGGGCTTGAAGCCGTGCGCAAGCGTCCGTCCATGTATATCGGCAACACTTCGGAAGAAGGGCTGCATCACCTGATTTACGAGGTGGTGGACAACTCGATTGACGAGGCCTTGGCCGGATATTGCGACCGGATCAGGGTGATCCTCTTGGAGGACGGCTCCTGCTTGGTTGAGGACAACGGGCGCGGCATTCCGATTGACAAGCATCCAACCGAGAACATGACCGCTTTGGAATTAGTCATGACCACTCTGCACGCGGGCGGCAAGTTTGATCACTCGTCCTACAAGGTTTCCGGCGGCCTGCACGGCGTGGGCGTGTCTGTGGTCAATGCCCTGTCAACCAAGGTGATTGCTGAGGTCTGGCGCAACGGCAAGGTCTATCGCCAGATGTATGGGTATGGGGACAAGACCAGCGAGCTGGAGGTGATCGGCACGAGCGAGCACACCGGCACCCGCATCACCTTCACGCCAGACCCGGAGATATTTACCCAGACTGTCAGCTTCAAGTATGAGACTGTCCTCAACCGGCTCCGCGAGCTGGCCTTTCTCAACCGGGGCATTCACATCACCCTCAAGGACGAGCGCAGCGGGGCTGAGGATGTTTTTCATTATCAAGGTGGCATTGTTGAATATGTCGAACATTTGAACCGCAACCGCACTGCTGTTCATCCCAAGCCTATTTTTATTGAAGGCGAGCGGGACCAGGTGCAGGTGGAAGTCTGTCTGCAATATGTTGACAGCTACAGCGAACGGCTGGCCTCCTTTGTCAATAACATCAACACCCGCGAAGGCGGAACCCATCTGGCTGGTTTCCGGGCAGCCCTGACCAAGTGCATCAACAAGTATGCCACTGACGACATTGTCCCGAAAAATCTGAAAGAACGGATGGAAGGCGATGATGTCCGCGAAGGGCTGACCGCCATTGTTTCCGTGCGAGTGCCCAATCCTCAGTTTGAAGGCCAGACCAAGACCAAGCTGGGCAACTCAGAGGTCAAGTCGATTGTCGCCTCGGTCTGCAATGAGCAGCTTGGCGAATATTTGGAGCAGAACCCGCAGGTTGCCAAGCAGATTCTCAGTAAGGCCGTGGAAGCGGCGCGGGCGCGGGAGGCGGCCCGGCGGGCGCGGGACCTGTCGCGGAAAAAAGACGGCCTTTCCGTGATGATGGCGGGCAAATTGGCTGAATGCCAGTCGAAAAAACCGGAAGAACGCGAACTGTTCATTGTTGAGGGTGATTCAGCAGGCGGCTGTTTTTCCGGGGCTACCAAAGTAGCCTTGGCTGATGGCCGCGCTCTGAGCTTCCTGGAGCTGATCGCCGAGCAGGCTCAAGGCAGGGATCACTGCTGCTACACAATCCGGGATGATGGCAGAATTGGACTGGAGCGAATCCTTCATCCCCGCCTGACTAAACGGCAGCAGGAAGTGCTGCGAGTAACCTTGGATCATGGCGAGCAGATTGTCTGCACCCCGGATCACCGTTTCATGCTTCGGGACGGCAGCTATTGCCCGGCAGAACAGCTGGCCGAAGGCAGTTCGCTGATGCCGCTTTACCGCAAATTGTCCGACAAAGCCAGCCATTCAGGCAATGAGCTGGTCTGGGAGCCGGATGCGGGCCGCTGGCGTTTTCCGCATCTTTTTTCCGAGCAGCCGAGATGCCGGGCTGCGTGGGAAGATTTTGAGGAGGATGCGTCCTGCGCGGCTGACAATCATCATGTTGTCTCTGTGGAAAAGCTGGCCGAGCGCATGGATGTCTATGACATTGAAGTGCCCAACACCCACAATTTTGCCTTGGCTGGCGGTGTGTTTGTCCACAACAGCGCCAAGCAGGGCCGGGACCGCTCTTTCCAAGCCATTCTGCCTTTGCGCGGCAAGATCATGAATGTGGAAAAGGCCCGTTTTGACAAAATCCTTGACTCTGAAGAGATCAAGCAACTTATTGCCGCCCTTGGCACTGGCATTGGCCGGGAGGAGTTTGACCCAAGCAAGCTGCGCTATCATAAAGTCATTATCATGACAGACGCGGACGTGGATGGCGCGCATATCCGCACCTTGCTGCTGACCTTTTTCTACCGCCAGATGCTGCCGCTGATTGAGAACGGGCATATCTACATCGGCCAGCCGCCGCTCTACCGCTTGGGCCGGGGCAAAAAAGAGCAGTATTTCTTGAATGATGATGCCCTGAACAGTCATCTCTACGATCAGGCGGCCCAGTTTGTCCAAGTCCGGGTGGAGAGCGGCGGTGAAATTGTCGGGCAGGAATTAGTCAATCTTCTGAAGAAGCTGACTTTTTTTGAGCAGCTTAATGCGTTCTTGGAGCGGATGAATCTGCACGAAACGCTTGTTCGTTTTCTGCTGGCCAATGATGTGCATTCAGCAGATCAGTTCAAGGACGAGCAGTTCCTGCGTGAGCTGCTGGCCAAGTTAGCCAGCCAAGGCGCGGCGGTCAGCGAAATCCGGCCCTGCTTCTCCCGGCCCGGCTGCTTTGAGGCGGATGCGGCCTTGCAGGGGCTGGGCCACAGCCGCACGGTCATTGGCCCGCATATTCCGCTGATTCCTGAATACCGCCTTGGTCTTGATCTTTATCCTGAAATTCAGGATTATGTCGGCATCAGCTTCAGCATCTGCAAGAGTGCCGCTTCCGGGCAGGAGCGGGATATTCCGGCCAAGAACTGGCGCGAGCTGATCCGGCTGGTGCGCGAGGAAACCTTCCGGGGCAGCCATTTGCAACGCTACAAGGGTTTGGGCGAGATGAACCCGGAGCAGCTCTGGGAAACCACCATGAACCCGGCCAACCGCACCCTGCTGCAAGTGAGGATTGAGGATGCCGAGGCAGCGGATGATCTGTTTGTCACCCTGATGGGCGACAAGGTGGAGCCACGGCGTGAGTTCATTCAGAATCACGCTTTGGAAGTTGCTGAGTTGGATGTGTGAAGGCATTACACTTGGGGCAGTTTATAGCTGCCCCTGTAACTAATTTCTATTTTTGAACAAAATGAAATTTTTCTTTGCAATATTTCCTATTTTTTTGATGCTCATCGGAATTGCTGCGATGGTTGCAGTTATTTTAGGAATGAAATTCATTCTTCGCCGACAGAAGATACGTTCTCCGTTCACAGAAAAAATATTGAGAAATCCTGGCAGCTCAATATTGAAAAAAATAAACGAAGAAAGAGATGATTTTTTATCTTATGGAATCATGATCATGCTGGTTCCTGTTTTAATTTACTCCATTCATCTGTCGCAGTCATACTTTGGAGGAGTAAAAGAGAATATTTTCAGAACAGTATTCTTTATACTTCAGATTGTCCTTGTTATCTCTGTGCTTGCAGTATTGCTTGTCAAAAGGATAAAGAACATCAAAAAGTTGCGTCTCCGTTATTATGGCGAATTAGCAACAGGCCAATATCTTCAGCAGCTTGTGCGCGGCGGATATCACGTTTTCCACGATTTTCCTGCGGATACGTTCAACATTGACCATATCGCAGTCGGTCCCGGCGGCGTGTTTGCTATTGAAACTAAAGCGCGGAGCAAGCCTGTGCTGAAAAATGGCAGCGGGCGTGATGAGGCCAAGGTGATTTATGACGGCAAGGAACTCAAATTCCCGACATGGACAGAGACAGAGCCGTTGGCGCAGGCCGAGCGACAGGCAAAATGGCTGGCTGATTTTCTGACCAAAACAGTTGGCGAGCCGGTCACAGTGCAGCCGATGCTTGCTCTGCCGGGCTGGTTTGTGAACAGAACGACACAGCAGGGGATGCTGGTTGTCAACCCGAAGAGTCTTTCCTTTCTGCTGAAAAACAAGCTGCTTTCAGAGAAGATGATCAACGCTGTCGCGCATCAGATTGAACAGCGGTGCCGCGATATTGATCTAAGCGGAAGAGGACAAAAATAACGATTTATGGGAACAACAGGCTTGGAGCCGATGATGGTGAACTGTAAGTGATCAATTAAACAAAAGATGTCAAGACTATGATGATTGCATTCCGACTTTTTAAACCAGTCAGGATGAGTTTTCCTCCACTTACTGAGAGCCTCCATCGGTGTGACATATCAATATCCTGATCAGGGCTTCTTCAAGCTGACTGGCTGATTCAAAGCGAGTATGCTGAATAATTTTTTTGATTCTGCCGTTGAAGCGTTCAGTCATGCCGTTTGTCTTCGGTTTTCGCGGTTTGATCAGGCGATGCTCAATCCTGTGTTCCGCACATTCCTTATCGAAGATATGTTTTCCAGTCAGCTCCCGCTCTCCCGACGGACAAAAACGGTCAGTAAACTCCTTGCCGGTGGCCTGTGAGAATCTTTGCAATGAAAAAAGAGATATTTCAATGCTCAGTTCAGCGCAGGGCAGGATTGAAATAGCCGAACTTGAGCTGGGGAAATTGCTCCTTCAGCAGCTCAAGCCAGCGGCGGATGCCCAAGGCGGGTTTGTCTGGCGCATGGCCAACCACCTTGAGATATTGCTCTGGGTCCATGTTCAGATTGCGGAGCTGAATCAGGTCTGGCGGGCAGGCTGCGATCAGCTCGCAGAGAGCCTCGTATTCGTCCGGGTCATCAGTGAAGCCGGGCAGGACAAAATAGTTGAAAGAGACATGGCGGCCATGCCCTTTCATCACTTCGATGCTCTGCCGCACTTCGGCAAAGGAAAAATTCTTGGGCCGGTAATAAAGGCGGTGCATGTCCGGGCGGGCTGAGTTCATCGAGACCCGGATCGAGTCCAGCCCGGCCTGTGCCAGCCGCTCAACCACATCTGGCAGGCTGGCGTTGCTGTTGAGATTGATCGTGCCCTTGTCTGTCTGCGCCCGCATCTGGCGGATCGAGGACTCCAAGGTTTGGCCTTGCAGCAGCGGCTCGCCCTCGCAGCCTTGGCCAAAGCTGACCACGGCCTTGGCTGCTGTCCGCAGATGCGGCACCGCGATTTCCAGCAATTCGCTGGCTGAAGGAACAAAGTGGATGCGATCCTGAGTGGAAGGACAGCATCCAGAAGGCTGCTGAGAAATGCAGCCTGCGCAGCCCGCGTTGCAACAGGGCGAAGTTGGCAGCGGGGCTTCCCAGCGGCCAAGAAAGTAGTTGCGGGCCGCCGGACAGGCGTAGGTCAGGCAGCACTTGCCCAGATGCTGAATGAGCCGGTTGTGGGGATATTTTTTCAGCTTGGCAGCGGTCTCCTTGTCGATGCGCTGCTGATTGAAGCCCTTGGGGTCTTGGCGGATGTCGCGGTCGCTGCGGAAGGCGGCTGTCACAAAACGGCCATCCTGCCAGCCTACCGCAGTGTAGGCGAACAGGGGCAGGAGCGGGGCATTTTCCTGAGTCTGATAGGCAGCCGTGTATATCGCGGTGTGCGCCGGAGCCATGAAGGCGGCGACAGCGGAGATGTTTGGATTGCCATTATACGGGTTCTCGGTCAACAGGGCAGGCTCGCCGCTGTCCAGCTCAATGCCGACCGGCAGCCTGCCTGGCAGGACAAACAGCTCGCTGCCCTCTGGCAGGGGAATCAGGTCTTCCGGCGCAGGCTGATGAAACGCGTCCGCGCTGCTGCCTGCCATTGCCAAGCCCTCATAATCAAGTATCTCGCCGTTCCGGTTGGCAAAGACCAACGAGGGCGGTCTGCGGCGGCCCATCAGTCAGCCTGCCGTCCCGCACTGGGCCGAAGCTTGGAAAGCACTGCATCCACCGCATTATAGATGGCCGCATCATCGCCGAACACATCCTGAATCTTGGGATGATCAATCAAATCATCAATGATGTAGGCAGTCAGATAAAGACTGAGAATGTTCGGATTGGGCACCAGACTGCGGATGTCGGCGATCTTGAGGCGGATTTCAAACTCCTCCATGTCCGCAGGCTCGCGCAGCTGCCGCTCAAAGCCTTCCTGCACCGCCTGTAGGTCATTGGTTTCAATGATATGCTCGTCAATGAGCCGCTGCACCACCCTGACAGCCAGCTCCGGGGCGTTGTCTCTGGCCTTGCTGAGGATGAAGCGGCGCTCGCGCTCCCGTTTGCGGTCGAGCGCGTCAATGGCTTTGTTGGTTGAGCCGCTGGGATTGATATGGCGGGCCATGCTGTTCTCCTGTCAATGTTGTTCCTGCGCCTCAGTTCAGTCGCAGGAGTCGCTTTTGTAGAGCTTGGCAAAGCCGAGGACGCGGGCGGCAGTCTCCGGGTCAAGCTGCATGTCATATTTGCGGACGTATTCCGCCGCCATCCGATGGGTGTTGAAAATGGGCACATTGAGCCGCAGGTTGTTCACCGCAAACTGGAGATACTCATCCGGGCGGCTGTGGAACAGCTCCAGCACCTTGGGCAGCAGCCTGTAAAAAGACTGTGAATCCTCGACATAGAGCAAGGTTTCCGGGGCCTCGCTCAGGCTGTCCGCTTTGATCGGCCCTTCGTAGCCGAATTTCCAGCCGGTCTGGCCTTCATGATACCCTTCCACCCACCAGCCGTCCATCACGCTCAGATTGGGCACCCCGTTCATGGCCGCTTTCATGCCGCTGGTGCCGGAGGCCTCCAAGGGCCGCTTGGGGCTGTTGAGCCATGTATGCACCCCTGCCACCATGAGCCGGGCCAATTTCATGTCATAGCCGGGAATGAAAATCAGCCGGGCCAAGCCCTTGCTGCGCTGATACAGTTCCTCCTGATTGTCAAGGATCAGCTTGAGCACGGATTTGCCTGGCTCGTCCGCAGGATGGGCCTTGCCGGCAAAGAGGAAGTTGATCCGCCAACCGCCTTGCAGCAGAATGTCAGCCAAGGTGCCGAGATTATCAAAGATCAGGTCGGCCCGTTTGTAAGTGGAAAAACGGCGGGCAAAGCCGATGGTGAACACGCCCGGACTGAGGCGGCTGCCTTCTCCTGCCGGAAGATGGGAAAGATAGTTGGGCGGATCAATCCATGTTTCCTCCATTCTGGTCCGATGATCAGAGAGCATCTGGTTGACATAGCGGATAAGCTGCCGGTTGTCTTCCTCCCAAGCAGCGCGGAACTGCTGGCGAAAAACCGGATCATCCCCGAACTGCGCTTCTCCGAAGATGCCTGGATCGTCGCGCCAGCCGTCCAGCTCGGCAGTTTCGTCAAAAACTTTAGTTCGCGCCTCGCTGATCCAAGTCAGATGATGCACCCCGTTGGTCACGGCCCGGATTTTATCGGCAAACTCTGGGAACTGCTTCCGGGTCACGTCCCGGTGCAGACGGCTGACGCTGTTCACAGCCCGGTTGACCCGCATGGCAAAGGCGGTGAAATTATACTCATAAGGCGAGTCCGGGTCATTGGCCAAGAGATCAAGGATGCGGCTGTTGGTGCCATGACTGATACCGGTGTAGAGCGAGCGGGCAAAGCGGTCATGTCCGGCCTTGACCGGCGTGTGAATGGTATAGACAATGCGCTTGGCCGCTTCGTGCGCAGCCTCAAGAATGTCGTGGTCGCTCATCCGTTGCTGCCAGTCCGCGCCCAGCCGTTCCGCCAGCAGGCGAAGAATAATATGCAGGCTGACGGTCACGCCGTGCTGTTCATTGAGATGAATGGTTTTGGGCTGGAAGCCGAGCCGTTCAGTCAGCGGCAGGATGCCGGCTCCCAGCATGCGCCGCTGATTGGCCTTCATGACCGGAGACTTGGCGTTGTAGAGACGCAGCCCGGCCTCCCGCACCCAAGCAGGCGAAGAGGGAATGGAGTAGTCAAGAAGAAATTCCGGGATAAAATAATCCAGCTCCTCGCTGATCTCCATTTTCATCCAGACATGCGCTTTCGCTTCAATAGGATGATCGTATTCGTTAAAAAAGGGCACGGTCAGTTCCAAAGGCTGGCCGGGCTGGTCCGGGTCTTGGAGTTGAAACAAAGTCGGCGTGGCCTCTGGAGTCCAGCGCGTCGCTTGGTCGATCTGGCCGAGTCTGGAATCAACAAGCTGAGAAAAATACCCCTCCCGGTAGAGCAGGGAGACCGCGAAAACGGGAACATGCAAATCGGCAAAACTCTTGAGCGTGTCCCCGGCCAGCACACCCAGTCCGCCGCTGTAGTTGGGAATCTTGCGGGGGCCGTGCAGATACCGCTTCAGCAGCCTGAGCAGTTCCGGGGTTTCGCTCTTGGTCTCGGCCTGCTCCTTGAGAAAGTCCAGCACTGGATGAAAAAGATCAGGATCCGCGCCTATCTCCATGGAGATGTACACAACCGCACCCTGTTTCGGGCTGCTGAGAGCCTGCCAGACCTGGTCGAAGACCGGCTGGGGCACCCCGAAAAATTTGCCGAAACGGCTTGTGCAGATCAGTTCCTCTGCGCTGTCAACGCTGACTGTTTTCTTAGGAATCACCTTTGTCCTCTTTTTCTGTTTGAAAGACCATCCGTTCTCTGCCGCAGGCCGCGCCTGTTCCTCATCTTTTTTAAAGTAGATGGGCGGCTCCGGTTTTGCAAGCGAATTTCTTTTTTAATAAAAAAATATTGAATTTCTACCCTGTTCTGGTATGATGAATCAGCTTGGCACCGAAAAAACTCCCACCTGGACAACAATGAAGATGAGAATGAGCAAGACCTTGTTTCTGTGCATGATCATGGCGTTGGCCGCGCCTTTGGCCATGACCGGATGCAGCAAAAAAAAACCTGCCGCTGATCAGTCTGCCGCGTCTGGCACTGATCAGAACAGCAGCGCCGCAGCGGCGGAGGGCATGGGCGAGCCTGAGCCGCTGACCACCCCGGAAGGGCAAGGGTATGACTTTGCTGGCGGTCGGCCCGGCGGCGATGGCAGCATTTCGGAAGGCCGCACCTCCGGGCCAATGCTGCCAGTTTATTTTGCCTTTGACTCCTCCCATATTGAACAGGATCAGATCAGCAGGGTCGAGCATAATGCTGATTTCATCAAGGACAACAGCGGCATCCATGTGCGGATCGAAGGCAACTGCGACGAGCGCGGCAGCAGGGAGTACAACCTTGCCTTGGGCGAGCGGCGGGCGGAAGCAGCCAAAAGATATTTGCTCAACCTTGGTGTGGCTGCGGACCGGCTGAACACTGTGAGCTGGGGCGAGGAGAAACCGCTGGTCTATGGCCAGGACGAGCAGTCCTGGGCGCAGAACCGGCGGGATGATTTTGTTCTGACTGAGTAGCAGCCGCTGTCCGGCAGGCCCTTTCCTGATGCGGAAGAGCCTGCCCTTTTTTTCTCTGTGCTGTTCCTTCCCGTTTTCATATTCAAAAAAGGGCCGTTGGCCTGCGTTATTTTTTCAAATCAAAAATCACCATAGAGAGGAGGTTGAGACTGTGAACAGAACTGTCCAGTCATGTTGGGCCGCTGCTGTCATGGCCCTGTTTTTCCTGCTGTCCAGCGCAGCAGCATCTGCTGCCGGAACCGAACTTGCTGTTCTCAGCATTCAGGATGTGCTGACCAAGTCCTCAGCAGGTCTGTCTGCCAAAAGCAAGATGGAAAGGCGGATGAAGGAGCTGCGCAATGGGCTTGAAAAGGATAAGAAAGAATTGCTCGCCCTTCAGGATGAGATGAAGAAAAAGGCCTCTGTCTGGAGCGAGGAGAAGAAGCAGGAGGAAGGACTTGAATTCCAAAAAAAGCGCAATGCCCTGAGCGTGAAGCAGGACAATGCCAATTTGGAAATGCGCAATCTGGAAAAGCGCTATTTGAATCCGATCATGGAAAAGCTGGAAGGCATTGTCAAAGATGTGGCTGGCAAAAAAGGCTACACAGTGGTGCTGCCCAGCACCTCTGTGCTCTACTTCAGCAACCGCGTCGATATTACGGACGAAGTCATCAAAAGCCTCAACGCCAGGATGAAATAGGGGCCGCAGGATGAATCCCTACCAGTTCCTGCGGCACACGCCCGGCAGCAACTGCGGCGACTGCGGCTGGCCGACCTGTCTCGCCTTTGCCGCCGCAGTCACCAAGGCCGGAGTCCAAGCTGACCGCTGTCCGCATTTGCAGCGGGAGGGACTGCCGCCGGAACTGCTTGGCATGAACAGTGCTGCTGCTGCGGATGATGCGCTGGAGCGGGGCGAGGAGAAGCGGCACACTGCCTTGGCCGCCCATCTGCGAAGCAAGATGGAAGGACTGGATTTGTCCAGCTTGGCTCCTCACCTCGGCGCGGAGTGGTCAGCGGATGACCCTGATCTGCTGCACTTTTCCTTTCTCAACCGCCCGGTGCGGCTGGGTGCAGCGGGAGTTTTTTTGGACGGCGGCGAGCCTGCTGATCCCAGAGACCAAATTCTCTTGTACAATTACGTGGCCTTATGCAGCGCAGGTCAGGCGAGAAAGCCGGAAGGCATCTGGCTGGGCATGGAGAGTCTGCCCAATTCGATAGCCAAAATCCGCACCTTGGCCACGTACTGTGAAGAGCGGCTGGCGGAACGCTTCAGCGGTCGCCTCAGCAAGCTGACCGCGCTCTGCGCCGCCTTGGCCGCAAAGCCTGCTGCGGGCCAGAGCGCGGACGCAGCCTTCCTCATTCCCGTCCTGCCCTGTGTCCCTCTCCTGCTCCTGTTCTGGGAGGCAGAGCCGGAAGACGGGTTCGCGGCCAAGGTCAAAGTGCTTGTTGATCAGCACGTCCTTGATTTTCTCGATCTGGAATCCTTGGTCTTTGCTGCTGAACGCATGGCAGACCGGCTGCTGGAGCTGGATAGCTGATGCTGGGCACGGCAGTTGACCGCTTTGCTGCAGCCAATATCCTGGTCATCGGCGATGTGATTCTTGATCAGTTCATCTGGGGCACGGTGACGCGGATTTCCCCGGAAGCGCCAGTGCCGGTGGTCAATGTGACCAAAGAGGAGCTGCTTCTTGGCGGCAGTGCCAATGTGGTGCGGAACATCATTTCGCTCAGCGGCAGGGCAGCCCTGTGCGGCATTATCGGCGATGATGCGATGGGCGCGGAATTGCTCGCCCTGATGCAGGCCGCAGGCGCGTCTGCGGACGGCTTGATCAAAGGCCGCCGTCCGACCACGATCAAAACACGGGTCGTGGCCCAGAGCCAGCAGGTGGTGCGTTATGACCGGGAGCAAGTCGGCCCGCCCTCAGCGCAGACCTTGCAGCGGCTGCTGACTTATTTGGAACAGCATCTTGCTGACTTTGACGCAGTCTTAGTTTCTGACTATGCCAAGGGCGTGATCTGCGCCCCGCTGATGCGGCTGCTGCATGACTTGCTGACCGAACTGCGCGGGCAAGGCCGATTTCTGCCCTTGATTGTTGATCCCAAGCCGGTCAATGCCGATAAGTTCATTGGCGCGACTGTGATCACCCCGAACAACTTTGAGGCGGCCAAACTCAGCGGGATTGAGATTGTTGATGAGGATTCGCTGCTTGCCGCTGCCCGCCAGATCAAAAAGAATGTAGCCTGCGAGGCAGTGCTGGTCACACGAGGCGAGGCAGGCATGGCCCTGCTGGAAGGTGAAAAAGACATGGTTTTTATTCCGACAATGGCGCAGGAAGTCTATGACGTGACTGGCGCGGGCGACACGGTTGCCGCCGCCATGTCCTTGAGTTTGGCGGCAGGCTGCTCCATGACGGAAGCGGCGGTGCTCGCCAATCATGCCGCCGGCATTGTGGTCGGCAAGGTCGGCACAGCCTCGGTCAGCCGGGATGAGCTGCTGACCGCTTTGGACAACAAGGAGGGACGATGAGGCCGCGCAGCATGACCGGTTTTGGCCGGGGAACAGCAGAGGCGGGGGGACGGACCTGGACAGCGGAAATCCGCACCGTCAATCACCGTTTTCTCGAACAGCGGGTGACGCTGCCCGGAGCCTTTGCCGGGCTGGAGGAGCGGGTTAAAAAGTTAGTGGCCGGACAGCAGGATCGGGGCCGGACCGAAGTCAGCCTTTCCTGCCAAGGCGAGGTCTCTGGCAGGCCGCTGTTGACCCTTGATCTGGACTTGGCCCGGCAATACCATCGCTGCCTGCTTCAGCTCAACCGGCAGCTCAATCTTGACAGCCCAATCAGCCTGACTGACCTGCTGGCCCAGCGCGGCGTGGTGGTCCAGCAGGAGCAGAGCGCGGACATGGAACAGGAATGGCCCCTGATTGAGCGGGCCGTGCTGGCAGCCTTAGCTGACTGCGCCCAGATGCGCGAGCAGGAAGGTCAAGCCCTCAAGGCGGAGCTAAACAGCCGTCTGACCCATTTTGCCGCATTGGTTGAGGAAATAGAAGCATCCATCCCCCAGATCATTGCCCAGCGGCATCAGGAATTAAAGGAGCGGATTGCCAAGCTGCTCGCAGACATGGAGCTGGATCCGGCCCGCTTGGCCCAGGAGGCGGCAGTCATGGCGGACAAGGCTGATGTCACTGAGGAAGTGGTGCGCCTCAAGAGCCATATCAGCCAGTTCCGCAGCTTTCTTGACAGCGGCGAGCCAGTCGGACGGCGGCTGGACTTTCTTTTGCAGGAATTTCTCCGCGAGGTGAACACCTTGGCCTCAAAAATCGCCAATGCGAAAATTGCCCGCTTTGGCGTGGAGATGAAGAACGAGATCGAAAAGCTGCGCGAGCAAGTGCAGAACATCGAATAATGGACCACCGGCTCATCAACGTCGGCTTTGGTAACGCTATCAAGATCAGCCGCATCTTGGCCGTGGTCAACCCTGGCTCCTCGCCGATCCGCAAGCTCAAAGAGGAGGCCCGGCAGGAGCAGCGGCTGATTGATGTGACCGAAGGCCGCCGCACCCGCGCCATCATCATCTTGGACAGCGGCCATCTGGTGCTGACCTCGGTGCAGCCGGAAACCATCAGCCAGCGGCTGGCCGCCTTGGACAGAGGCTGCGCCAATCCGGCCCGTCTGCTTCAGGAGAACAACATTGATGAATGAGGGATTTCTGCTCGTGCTGTCCGCGCCGTCCGGCTGCGGCAAAACCACCATCCTCCGGCAGGTCATGGCTGATTTGCCCGGCCTGTCCTTTTCTGTTTCCCACACCACCCGCCAGCCCCGGCCCGGCGAAGCAAACGGGCGCGATTATCACTTTGTCAGCCCGGAGCAGTTCCTTGCCCTCCGCGACCAGCAGCCGTCCGGTTTTCTTGAATGGGCTGAAGTGCATGGCAATTTCTACGGCACCTCGCGGCAGGAGGTTGCGCAGCGTCTGAGCGCAGGTGCGGATGTTATTTTAGATATTGATGTGCAGGGCGCAGCGCAGGTTCGCAGCAATGCCGAGCCAGTGACCGTCTTTATTGCCCCGCCTTCGCTGGATGAACTGGAGCGGCGGCTGCGCGGGCGCGGCACCGAGAACGAGGACAGTCTGCGCCGTCGGTTAGCCAATGCGGCCCAGGAAATGCAGGCTGCGGATGCCTACACCTACCTGATTGTCAATGACCGGCTGGATGAGGCGGTGCAGGCTTTAAAGGCCGTAATCATTGCGGAACGCTGCCGCCAAAGGAGAAGCCGATCCATTGAACGGTTCCTGTAGAACAGCAGTAATGGGGAACTGTGAGTGGTAAATGGCTTTTTCAACGTCGGCTGATTCGCAAAAATAACGGTTTTCTGCCGGTGCTGCCGGACTTCCAGTCGGGTGGTCTGTTTAGTCGTCGTCAGCCGGTTGAGCAGTCAGCTCTGTAACTGTAACCACGCATTTGACACTTCCCTTATCAAGAATCAGCTCAATCTCCTCGCCAGGCCGCACTTGCTCGGCAGCAGTGACCACCGCTCCGCCTATTTTCCGCGCCATCGCATAACCCCTTGCCAGCACAGCTAAAGGACTGACTGCCTCCAGCAGTCCTGCGGCATGGGCAAGGGCCTGCTGCTTGCGGCGGAGCAGCCGAGAACCTGCCTGCGCCAGCCGCTGCTCCAGCTCGGCTGTTTTCTTCTGATGCAGGCGCACGGTCTGGGCCGGACTGCGCTGCTGGAGACGGCGTGCTGCCGCTGCAAGCTGGCTCTGCTTGGCAGCCAGCAGCTTGGCCAAGGCCTGATGCAGCCTCTGAGCCAGCTCCTCGGTCTGGGCAGAGAGCACCGCGCTGTCTGGCAGGAGCAGCTCTGCTGCCGCGCTGGGCGTGGGCGCACGGAGATCAGCGGCAAAATCGGCAATGGTGAAATCGATTTCATGACCAACCGCGCTGACCACAGGAATGGCCGATTGATAGATGGCCCGCGCCAGCAGCTCATCGTTGAAGGCGGCCAAATCCTCAAACGAGCCGCCGCCCCGGCAGAGAACAATGATTTCCGTGTCTGTCCGCCCGGCCTGCGCCTGCCGGTTGATTTCGGCCACTGCCTCGCGCAGCTCTGCTGCCGCACTGTTTCCCTGCACCGTGACTGGATAAATGCTGATTCGGGTCTGCGGACAGCGGCGGCTGGCCACCCGGATGAAGTCATGCACTGCCGCGCCAGTGGGCGAAGTGACCAAGGTGAGATGGGCGGGCAGGGGCGGCAGCGGCTTTTTCCGTTCCTGGGCAAACAGCCCTTCCGCAGCCAGCCGCTGTTTGAGCTGCTCAAAGGCAAGGCGCAGGCTGCCCGCGCCCTGATAGTCCAGCCCGTCAGCAATGAGCTGGCAGTCGCCGCGCTGGGCATAGACCGAGAGCCTGCCCCGGCAGATGACCATGTCGCCGTCCTTGGGCTGCCGGGCGAGAAAACGCCGCTGCATGCGGAAGAGCACGACCCTGATCTGGGCCTGCTCATCCTTGAGGGTGAAATAAAGATGGCCGGAGGCTGGCTGGCAAAGGCCGGAAATTTCCCCGACCACTTGGATGCTGGCAAAGCAGCCTTCCAGAACTGTGCGGGCGGCGGCTGTCAGCTCGGCCACGCTGAAGAGGTGCTCAGTCTCCGGCAGAGATTGCATTCAGGTGCTCTGCCAGCGTGGCAGTTCCTCAATGCGGATGCCGAGCAGATCGCAGAGCCGTCCGGCAAACTGGCGGGCCATGCTCGGCAAATCAGGGGGATGGAGATAAAAGGAAGGCATGGGCGGACAGATGATGGCCCCGGCATCGTGCAGGGTGAGCATGTTGCGCAGGTGGCTGCGGTTGAGCGGGGTCTCGCGCACAGCCAAGAGCAGAGGCCGCCGCTCCTTGAGAGTCACGTCTGCGGCCCGGTGAATCAGGTTGCCGGACCAGCCTGCGGCAATCGCCCCCAGCGTGCCGACCGTGCAGGGGAGAATGAGCATGGCATCATAGCAGGCCGAACCGGAGGCGGGCAGGGCCGTGAAGTCATCCGCAGCAAACCAGCGGCTGATGCCGGGCAGCTCCTGCGGCGACAGACCCAGCTCCAGCCGCAGCACCTTGCTGCCAGACTCGGAAATGACGGCATGAAGCTCAACATCCTGCCCGGCCAGCAGGTCCAGAAGGGCAGTGACATAAATCATGCCGCTGGCCCCGGTGATGCCAAGCAGGAGACGGCGGCAATCAGTGCGGCTTGTCAATATTTCCTCGCTAAATGAGATGGTTCCAAAGTCAGCCTTTGGGCTGCATCAGCTTCAGCATGGCTTGGATTAGCTGATCCGCTCCCGCGCCGATCTGATCAACCCGCGAATCGAGCATATAGCAGGGTGTGGTCACAACTTTGTTGGCCTGATCAACAGCAACCTCGCCTTGCCGGGTCGGGGCATGACTGCCGCCCATTGCGCTGATGTTCGCAGCAGTGTCTGCGTCCTGTCCGGCAGTGACTGTCACTTTGCCCAGCACTTTGGCGACAATGACCGGGGCAATGCAGAGCGCGCCGATGGGCTTTCCAGCGTGGTGTATGGTCTGAATCGCCCGCGCCACGTCCGGGTTGACCGTGCAGTCAGGGCCATCAAAGGCGTAGGTGCAGAGATTTTTGGCTGCGCCGACACCGCCGGGAATGACGAGGCCGTCAAAGGCGGCAGCGTCAAACTGAGCCAAGTCCTTGATCTTGCCGCGAGCAATGCGGGCCGCTTCAATCAGCATGTTGCGCTGCTCCGGCATCTCCTCGCCGTTGAGATGGTTGAGGACGTGGTGCTGCTTGCTGTTCGGGGCAAAGCACTGATACTCTGCGCCGTTCTTGTGAATGGCCCAGAGGGTCAGCGTGGCCTCGTGGATTTCCGAGCCGTCCCGGTGGCCGCAACCACAGAGGATGACGGCAATTTTTTTATTGGACATTAGGGTTCCCCTTGTCGCTGTTCGTACCCACAGAGTGTTTTCCGCAGACGGCGGACAGCGGTCTCATGGAAAAATTTAACTGCCCACACTTTATCCAGTCACGGTCAGCTCCTGCGCCATAAAAAAGGCCGCAGCCCGAAAGCTGCGGCCTTTTTCTCCTGCTTCAGTCTGAATCAGCCAAGCAGCGGATTGGCAAAGAGCAGGATGATGGAGATGACCAGACCATAAATGGCAATGGACTCGATCAGAGCCATGCCAAGAATCATGGTGGTGGTGATCGGCCCTTTGGCCTCCGGGTTGCGGGCGATGCCGCTGCATGCGCTCTCAACACCGCGTCCCATGCCAAGACCGGCACCTAAGCCGGCCAGTCCAACGGATGTCGCAGCTGCGAAGCAAATCAGCGCGATAGACAGCTTGTCCATAGTTCTACCTCCAAAAAAGATAAGGATGAAAAAGTTGGCCTTCTTCTGTTGTGTGCAGCAGGAAAAATCTCAGTGAGCGTGCTCCATTGCCCCGACACAGTAAATAACTGCGAGCAGGACAAATACAAGGGCCTGAATCAGGGAGACAAGCACACCGAGGCATAAGATCGGCAGCGGCGCAAAGAGTGCTCCGGCCAGCATGAAAAGAATCGCCAGCAGAATCTCTTTGGCTAAAATATTGCCGAAAAGACGCATGGAAAGCGAGACGAGCCGGGCAAAGTTGCCGATCATCTCCAGAACAAACATGAACGGAGCCATGACCGCAATCGGTCCGGTGAAATGCTGATAATACTTCCAGCCATGACAGCGGAAGCCCAGATAATGATGCACCACCCAGACAATGATGGTCATGGCAAGGGTGATGTTGATGCTCGATGTCGGCGACATGAAGCCGGGAATCAGGCCGATCATGTTGGCAAGGGTGATGTAGATAAAGAAGGTGGCCAAGATTGGGAACAGCATTCTCGCCCGTTCTCTGCCCATGTGTTCGGCAAAAAAATCCATCATGCCGCCGACTACTGCTTCCCAGAAATTCTGGCCAGTGCCGGGCACCAGCTCCAGCTTGCCGAGCGTCAGCTTGGGCACGACAAAAAGAAAGGCCATGAGCAGCCATGTGTAGGTCAGATACGGCTCGCAGAGCTTTTCTAAAAATGTCGCGCCAATAGCCTCATGCGGCACTGGCAGGCCGATCCAGTTCAGTATAACTGAAATGAAAAGAATTGGATGTTCCATGACCTACGCCCCCTTTGCGTGGTTTCCTGAAAATTCTATTAAACTGCGGCCAAGGACAACGGCGAAGATGCTGACCATGACCGTGGACAATCCTGCTGCCAAGCCAATAAAATCAATGCGGACGCTCATGCTCAGGCTGATCAGCAGCAAAGCCAGCATGAGGAGCCGGAAATAAAATGTCACAGCAAGACCTGCTGTCGCTCCTTGATGTTGGCTGCCAATTTGACTGACCAACCTGAACACAGTTCGTTTAAGGAGTAAAAAGCTGCTGTTGGCCAGCACGCCGCCGAGCAGGGCTGAACCAGCGAAACGCTGGCCTGCCAGCAGCCAACTGATCAAAACAAGCAGGGTCAGTAGGACAAAGCTGCATTGCTCAACCCGACGGATCAGGAGATAATCATCCTCTTGCCTGTTCTCCAGCTTATTTTTTCTGGTCATCCTTGGCGATTCTTTGGCTCATGTCCCAAAGCTGCTTGAAGCCTGCGGCAATGCCGAAGCCGAGAAAGATGAAGGTCAGCCACGGAGCGGTCCGGCCTGCAAAGACCTTGTTATCCAAATACCAGCCCAAGCCGAGGCCAATCACCACGCAAAAAGCAAAGCTGCTGCCGCTCTGGCCATAAACAGCCAAGTCTGTCAAAATGCCTTTTTTTTTGTCCGGCATGGTGTTGTGTGCAAGCAGCGGCGGAACCTTCCGCAATCAATGAGCCTGCCGCTTCATGGTTTCCAGCAGGCGATCAAGTTCTTGGGCGGACAGGCCTGTGCTGGCACGAATAATATCAGCAGCGACACCATGAGCAAGCAAATTTTTGGCAATGGCGGTTTTTTCTTCGATGCGGGATGACCAGAGCATGGATTCCTGATACGAGACATTCTCCATGTGCCGGTTGTATGCTCTGCGCTGCTCAGGGTCAAGATTCATGACGCGCAGCCGGACTGAGGCATCCTGAATATGCTTGGCCGTGAAGTCCGGTCGCACTTCGCTGTGCTTGAGCATATAAATCCATTCATCAAGAGCCTCGTTGATCTGGTCAGGAAACTTGGCCACACGAATCAGATAATGCTCCGGGAAGATGGTGCGCACATCGCGGATGCCGAACTGTTCGTACTGCGCATCAGTCATAGTCAGCGTGTCGCCGGTGTGTATTCCGACAAAATTGGTTGAGCCGTAATAGAGATAGTCGTTCCCTGCGCCGAGATTGAAATAGGTAATATTGACAGAGATTATCTTTTTTATATTTTGGTACGACTGCCCTTTGCTGAAATGCTCGCTGAGAAGTTTGGCAGAACCGTAAGCGATGCGATGAAAAAAATCATGCTCTGATTTCACCTGCACTTCAATAATAATCAGCTCGTTACGTGAATTTTCAACCAGCAGATCAACGCGATTGAATTTATCCGTTTCATCCTCTTGATTGCTTTCGCTTTCCAAGAGATTGACCACCGTAATCTCTTCATGAAGCAGGGCGGTCAAAAAGCCTTCGAGAATATCAAAATTTGCTTTGTTCCGCAGAAGTTTTTTAATTGCCCAGTCAAAACGGATGAGTTTTTCCATATCTTAAACACAAAAGGCAGTGAAAATTTCTTGGGCGCAGAATGCCTTTTTGAAGATGACTCCGTATTTTAATGAGGCGACCTGCTTCACTTTTCACCAAGTTAAGCCGAGATTTGCGGCCACGCTTTCTGCCGACAGCAGTTTGCCGTTAGCTTGAAATATAGATGTAACTCATTAGTATTATTTTGGCATCACTCTATACTTTCCGAAAAGAAGCATATTTATTCGTTTTGTTCCTCATTTTTTGACCTTCCATTTTGTATTCCATGCTGAAACATAATCGCATCATTTAGCAATTTCTGTTTTCCAAGAATAAGATTCCTGTGATGATCAAGCAATTGAGACAAAACTTTCTCTTGATATTCAGCGTAATACTTATCACCAGGTTGGGCAAGCGATAACTTTTCTATTAGGGATGAAAGTTGCGAGGAAAAATCACTGATTGATTTTGATTCAAGCATCGAAGTTTCTTTGGCAATTATCTCAGGACGTGATGAGATTATATTTATTGACGCATCATTCAACTTCGATTGCCAATCTATTATTGAAGACTTTATATCAATGAGTGTCTTCTTTGTCTCTTCTGCTTGTCTGCTTGACAGAATCCAAAACAAAACTGCAAGCATCAAGCTAATAATACTTGCCAAGTCACCATATTGCATACAACATACCGTATGTTTTTTTATTAGTTGCTATATACAGCGTCAACTTGGCAAGATTCACCAGAGTTAAGAAAAATTAATTTTCCGCAAGCAAATGATCGAGTGTTTAAAGCGCAATCCCAAACAAGAATCGCATCGTCCATTATAGCTAACTCAAGGCATAAAGAAGTTTTTATCAAAGCACCAGATTTAACATCTGTATAAAGATTGCTTTCAATACGTTTAATCGTGACTTCATACTTCTCTGCCCTTGATATTCCAGGGGAAAGAAACAGAAATGCTATAACTGAATAAAATATTAAATTCCTCATGTTTGACACTCTGATTTATTCTATTTCTTAGAAAGAACCAGAACCTGCTCCCACTGAAATCAGGTTCTTTCCTCTGCCTCAAAAAACCGCTCTCTTGCAGCCAAACCATGTACATAGCACGATTGCACCGCCCGCGCAAGCCTTTTTTACACCGCCGCCAATTTTGCCAAAGATGCCTCAACCGCATCAAGAGCCTTCTGCAAATGCGCCCGCTCATGGGCCGCAGAGACAAAGGCAGCTTCAAACTGCGACGGCGCAAGCCAGATGCCGTTAGCCAGCATGTTGCGGAAATGCTGCGCATATCGCTGGGTATCCGCTTTCATGGCGGAAGCAAAATCCGTTACCGGCGCATCGGTGAAAAAACAAGTCATCATCGAACCAATCCGATTCAGCACAGTCGGCACCGAAGCCGCCGCCCCGATTTTCGCCAATCTCTCGGCAAACCAATCGCTCTTTTCTTCCAGCTCTTCATAAAAACCGGGCCGCCGCACCACCTTGAGCATGGCTGAACCTGCGGCCATTGCCAGCGGATTGCCGGACAAAGTGCCTGCCTGATAGACCGGGCCATCCGGGGCAACCATATCCATGATCGCCTTTTTGCCGCCATAGGCCCCGACTGGCAGGCCGCCGCCGATAATCTTGCCAAGACAGGTCAGATCCGGCAGAATGCTGAAGCGTTCCTGCGCTCCGCCGAGGGCCAGCCGGAAACCGGTGATCACCTCGTCAAAAATGAGGACAATGCCCAGCTCGGCGGTCAGCTCGCGCAGCCTGCGCAGAAAAGCCATGTCTGGGACAATCACGCCCATATTGCCAGCCACTGGCTCGATGATCACGCAGGCAATGTCCAAACTGGCATCGCGCAGGGTCTTTTCAAGAATTTCAATATCGTTATAAGGAATGGACAGCGTATTTTTGACAATGTCCTCCGGTACGCCGGGGCTGCCTGGAATGCCGAGCGTGGCCACGCCAGAACCGGCCTTGACCAAGAACGAATCCGCATGGCCGTGATAGCAGCCGTCAAACTTGATGATCATCTTGCGGCCAGTATAACCCCGCGCCAAGCGGACTGCGCTCATCGTCGCTTCGGTGCCGGAACTGACAAAACGCACTTTTTCAATCGAGGGCACTGATTCGCAGACCAATTCGGCCAGCTCCACCTCCAGCGCGGCAGGTGCGCCAAAACTGGTGCCGTTCGGCAGAGCCTCCTGAATCGCCTTGACCACTTCAGGATGGCCATGCCCAAGAATCATCGGTCCCCACGAGCCGACAAAATCAATAAATTCATTGCCGTCCGCATCCGTGATCAAGCAGCCTTGGGCCTTGGCGACAAACAGCGGGTCGCAGCCCACAGATTTGCAGGCCCGCACAGGCGAGTTCACGCCGCCGGGAATGACGTTGCAGGCTTGGGCGAAAAGGGAGGCGGAGTGCTGGGTCTTCATAGCTCTTTTTTGCTTGCTGAAACTGGTGTGGATGATTCCGGGTTTGCCTTGAACTGACAGCCGCTTCTATGGTAAGGTGCAGAGGCTGTGGTTCTGGCACGGCAGCCGTGCCGCCGCTGACTATAGCATGTTGTTTTTTCTTCTGTCAAATAAAAGCAGGGAGACAGTGCCCGGAGCGTTGCTCCGGTCTGGATGAATAAAAACTCCTTTGGAGTTTTCAGTCCAACAAATTTTCAATTTTCCAAAGCGCACGTTGCAAAGCATGGACGAGGAAGTCTTCTATTACTTAACTGTTGAAGATATCCAGTCAGTTGCCACTGAAACGATTGACCGGGAACTGACTCCCGTCGAAATCAACATGATCAAAGATTCTATAGCAGAAAGAATTAACTGGTACGATGCTATTTTCCATGCGATTCTTGAGGAAAAATTTTCTTGATTCATTGCTTGGGAAGCAATAGCGCGTCTCAACTCTGCGGCGAATTTGAACAGGAAGCAGGAATAATCAAACCATAGCAGGAGAAGACCATGAGCAAATCTGACTGCAAAGCCGTCCGCATCGCAAATGCTTCTACTAAGAAAGTTCTCTCCAAGGGCCAGAAACGATTCAACTCCTTGATCAAACGGCTTGAGACAAAGAGAAAACTGCTCCAACGCTGGCAGGAGACTGTTCCGGTTTACCGGCAGCGTGTCCTTACGGAATATGATGCGTTGTATGATGAATACAATGAGCAGCGGGCTGATTTGGTGCGTCTGTTTGATGCCGCCTATCCCAAAAAAATGTTCACCAAAACAGACAAGCGCAAACTCAAGCATCTGATCCGCTCCATCACCGAGGAGCTGATTTCTTATGATGTGGAGGGAATGAAGGACATATACAATAAATACAGCGAGGTTGATTTTGACAGCATTGACAAGGAGACGGATGAGCAGGTCGGTCAGATGATGAAGGCAATGTTTGAAGAGATGATGGGTGTTGAAATTGATGATGATGTTGATGTCAGCTCGCCGGAAAAATTTCAAGCCGCCTTGCAGGAGAAATTAGCTGAACAGGAGGAGCAGGAGCGGCTGGCTGAGGAGAAACGCCGCAAGCGCAAGAAGAGTGCCAGACAATTGGCTAAAGAGGCCCGGATTGAGCAGGAGGAGCAGAATATCAGCAAGTCCATTCAGGAAGTGTATCGAAAATTGGCCGCATCCCTGCATCCTGACCTTGAAACAGATTTAGAGGAAAAGGAACGAAAAACCAAATTGATGCAGCAGGTCAACGTTGCCTACAAGGAAAAGAACTTATTGCGTCTGCTGGAACTGCAACTGGAATTGGAGCATATTGACCAAGAGCATCTGAACGGTTTGGCCGAAGAAAAAATCCAGTACTTCAACAAGATTCTCCAGAATCAACTGAAAGAGCTGGAGGAGGAAATTCATCTCGTCGAATACCAGGCAAAAACAGTATCTGGCTGTATGCCTTTTGCGCCTTTAAAACCTGAGCAGCTCCTCAAAAAACTGGATGACGACATTGAAGATGTCAAAGATGACATTGACCTAATCAAAATAGATATTGAGGAGTTCAGAACGAACACCAAGCTGAAGGAATTCCTGAAAACATACAAGATTCCCAAGCCGCAGGATGATGTTTTCGACCTGAACAACCTGTTGATGGAAGGCATGTTTTAAGCAGCGGCATCAGTTTCAATGAGTAAATATCCATTCATCATTCTTGCTGCTTTACTGACAACAGCTTTTTCTTTCGCCACTGCCTCAGCCAAATTTGCTCTGCCTGATTACGTTCACACCCTCAGCCAGCTTGCAGAGGCGCAGAAGCAGGCGCAGCAGAGCAGCAGGCCGCTTGCTTTTGTCTGCACAAACAAGGAAAGCGCCTGCACCCTGACCACGGCGGCCAGCGAGGATGTCTTTGCAGGGTTGAAAGATCACAGCGTGCTTGTTTATGTTGAGCTGAACAGTGTTGACAGCCTCCCGGCTCTTGTCGCCAAGGCCCTGAATTCTGCGGCGGCAGGCCAGCAGCTTCCAAAAACAGCGGTCATCAGCTCTGATCTGCGCACCCTGATTGATCTGCTGCCGGATGTGGAGGAGTCGCTGCTGCGGGCGGCCCGCATCCGGGAGACCCAGGAAAAAATTGCCCACTATATGCAGGAACAGCAATAACCCTTTGGTTCCTATAACGTCCAATCAGCGGAAAAGGAGAATTTGATTATGGCAAGCGAGAAAGTCATCCAAGCCACAGACAAAACGTTTGACAGTCTGACAAACGGAGAGATTCCCTGTCTCGTGGATTTCTGGGCCCCTTGGTGCGGCCCCTGCAAGGCCATCGGGCCGGTCATTGAGCAGCTGGCCGAGGAATTTGATGGCCAAGCCAACATCGTCAAGGTGAATGTTGACGACAACCAGGAAACAGCGGGCAGGTTCAACGTCCGGGCCATCCCCACCTTGATCATGTTCAAGAAGGGAGAAGTGAAGGGCCAGATCACCGGCGCAGTGGGCAAAGGTCAGCTCGTGGAACTGATCAACAAGGCTCTCTGATTTCTTGCGGCAGCGCAGCCTCCGGGGTGCTCCGCGCTCCGGGGCATCCTTTTCTTTTTCAGGAAATTGTTCATGAACAAGCCAGATTACCAACTGATCATTGTCGGCGGCGGACCAGCAGGGCTGACTGCCGGGCTGTACGCGGCCCGTGGACGGATTCAGACCCTGCTCATTGAAAAAGGGGCCGCTGGCGGCCAAGTTCTGCTCACTGACTGGGTTGACAACTATCCGGCCTTTGCCGAGGGCGTGGCCGGTTTTGACTTGGTGGACAAGATGGCTGCCCATGCTGACCGCTTCGGCTTGGAGAAAAAGTCGGCTGCGGTGGAGTCCATGGATCTGCAAGGTGATTTGAAGCGCATCCGCTTGGATTCCGGCGAGGAGCTGACCTGTGAGGCAGTGATCATCTGCACCGGGGCCAGACCGCGCAAGATTGAAGTGCCGGGCGAAGAGGATCTGCAAGGCAAGGGCGTGTCCTACTGCGCCACCTGCGACGGCCCCTTTTACCGGGATCAGGAAATTGCCGTGGTCGGCGGCGGCAACACTGCGGTGCAGGAGGCCATCCATCTGACCAAATTTGCGAAAAAAGTGACCGTGATCCACCGCCGGGACAGCCTGCGGGCCACTGCCATTTTGCAGGAAAAAGCCTTTGCCGAGCCGAAAATCGACTTTGTCTGGAATGCTCAGATCAGCGAGATTGTCGGCAAGGAGGAGGTCGAGGCTGTGAACATCAAATACAACGACGGCTCAAGTTCCGTGCTGTCAGTGACCGGTGTTTTTGTGCTCATCGGCGTGACACCCAACAACAACATGCTGCCCCTGGACCAGCTTCAGACCGACGAGGGCGGCTTCGTTGTCACGGACAGCGAGATGGCCTGCGCCGGGCTGGAGGGCGTGTTTGCCGCTGGCGACATCCGCAGCAAGCTCTTCCGCCAGATCATCAACGCTGCCGGAGAAGGGGCCAATGCCGAGCTTGCCGCAGAACACTATCTCAGCAGCCGCCCGGCGGCCTGAGCCAAGGAGGCTGGAACCCATGCAGAGCAAAGTTTCCGTCAGCCGCGCCGCCTGCTGCTTGGTGCTGGCAGCAGCCTGTCTGTCGTTGAGCGGCTGCGGCTCGATCAAAGACATGTTCAGTTCCTTGTCTTTTGGCGCGGATCAGGAGGAACAAGTTGAACCGGCAGAGACCTTGGCTGCCAAGGCTATGAACGACTACAAGGTCGGCAGCTATTCTGACGCGCTTGATTCGTTTCAGGAGATCATTGACCGTTATCCGTTCAGCCCGGAGGCCCTGCTGGCCGAGCTGAAGGCGGCGGACTGCCAGTATTACAGCGGCAAATATGCGGAAGCCAAGGAACTGTACAAGACCTTTGAGGAGCAGCATCCCACCAACGAGGCGGTTCCTTATGTCATGTTTCAGATTGGGTTATGCGATTTCGCCCGTGCTGACCGGATCGACCGCGATCCCAGCGGTGCTGAGGACGCAGTCCAGTCCTTTGCTCGGCTCCTGCGCATTCATCCCAAATCGCCCTACAGCAGAGAGGCCAAGGCGCGGATGCAGGCGGCCAAGGAATTCTTGGTCAATCATGAATATTTTGTCGCCGTCTTTTATGTCCGCACCAAAAAGTATGAGCAGGCCAAGCATCGCCTCAAATACATCATTGCCATGTATCCAGAGGCCAAGGTTCTGCCCAAGGCCAAGGAGCTGCTCGCCAAGCTGGAACAGGGCAAGCCGCCCAGATGGGGCTTGGCAAAATGGCTGCCTGATCTGACCATGCCGGACTGGAAGTGGTGGCAGAGCAAGGATGATGTGCTTGAAGACACAGGCAAGGAAGCGGAGCAGGCTGGTGAGCAATAGCCAGTCAGGACAAGCATGAGCCTGCTTGAAAGCAATGAGCTGCTTGACCTGCTCTTGGGGCACCGGCTGATCAGCGAGCAGCAGAAAAAGTTTGTCCTCCGCAACAAGGAGCGGCAGCGGCAGCATCTCCGCAAGCTGCAGCGGGAGCACAAATTGGTTGTGGGCCGGGGCTATCCTGACATGGCCGACATCATCACCTCAATGAAGCTGGAGGTTCCGGGCGGCGAGAAAAAACTCCTCACCGAGGAGATGGTCATGCGGACGGTCGCCCATCATCTCAAGATTCCCTTTAAAAAGCTTGATCCGCTGGAGCTGGACATCCAGATTGTCACCAAGACCATTCCCCGCTCCTTTGCCATCAACCATCTGATCCTGCCCTTTGAAGTCCGCAACGGCGTGCTCCAAGTCGTGACCTATGACCCGGAAGACCGCACCCCTTTGGACGACATTGAGCAGGTCAATCAGATCAAGGTCAACCCGTGGTTGAGCACCCGCTCGGACATCCGCAAGATTCTTTCCGAGTTCTTCGGCTTTCAGCAGTCGATCACCGCAGCGGAAAGCCAGTTCAGCAGCACGAGCGGCAGCGCGGCTGTGGATATTGGCAACCTGGAGCAGTATGTCAAGCTGTCGTCAAACACGGAACTCAGCTCCACGGACCAGCACATCAAGGCGGCGGTCAATCATCTGTTCAAATACGCCATTGAGCAGCGGGCCAGCGACATTCATGTTGAGCCGAAGCGGGAAGCCTGTTTGATCCGCTACCGGATTGACGGCATCCTCCACACCATCTACAAGCTGCCCAAGGCTGTGCATTCGGCCATCACCTCGCGCATCAAGGCCTTGGCCCGCTTGGACATTGCCGAGAAGCGGCGGCCCCAGGACGGCAGAATCAAAATCAGCCAGCAGGACGGCAAGGAGGTGGAGCTGCGCATCTCCACCATTCCGGTTTCTTTTGGCGAGAAGACGGTCATGCGCATCTTAGACACCAGCGTCATCTTTCAAGATATTGATGAGATGGGTTTCTCCAAGCGCGACCGGGCGGTTTACAACTCCTTGATGACTGCCCAGCACGGCTTGGTCTTTGTCACTGGCCCGACTGGCAGCGGCAAGTCAACCACCCTCTATTCCACCCTGAAAAAGATTTCCACGCCAGAAATCAACATCATCACGGTTGAAGACCCAGTGGAGATGGTGCATGAGGACTTTAATCAGATTGCGGTCCAGCCGCAGATTGATATCACCTTTTCCACCATCCTGCGCAACATCCTCCGGCAAGACCCGGACGTGATCATGATTGGCGAAATCCGCGACTTGGAAACTGCCACGCACGCGGTGCAGGCCGCCCTGACCGGGCATCTGGTTTTTTCCACCCTGCACACCAATGACGCAGTTTCCACGGTCATCCGCCTGCAAGACCTTGGCTTGGAGCCGTTCCTGATCGCCTCAACCATGCTGGGCGCGCTGGCCCAGCGCTTGGTGCGCAAAATCTGTCCGTACTGCATCACCGGCTATGAAGAAGACTTTTTCGAGCTGCAACGGATGGGCTTTCCGGTTTCTGGCGAGGGAAAAATTGAACTCAAGCGGGGCAAGGGCTGCAAGGAATGCCGCAAGACCGGCTATGCCGGACGGATGGGCATTTTTGAGCTGTTTCCCATGTCAGACCGGCTGAAGAAGCTGGTCACAGAAAAGGCGGCAGATGCCGAGCTGCGGCAAGTGGCGATCCGCGAGGGCATGACCACGCTCAAGGAAGATGCCTGGCTGAAGGTCAAAAACGGCCTGACCACGGTTGAAGAAGCTCTCCGCGTCTGCGGCGATGCCTGAATGCCGACTGCATTTCCATCATCTGAGTTGATCCTTTTTGGAAACCGTAATGCAGACAGACAACAGTCGGAACAACATGTATTTCAATACAGTCTTTCTTTTGTCCCTGCTCCTGCTGGGCCTGGTGCTCTGGCCCTTCTGGCAGCTCTTGGTCCTGGCCTTCCTGCTTTCCGGCATTTTCCGCCCGGTTTACAGCTGGCTGCTCCGCTGGGTCTCGCCGTGGATGGCCTCCAGCCTGACCTGCGCCCTGATTGGCCTGATTGTCTTTGTGCCGCTGACCTTCTGCATCACGGCCCTGTCCTCAGAGGCTCTGAATCTCTATCAGCTTGGCAGAAGCAGCAACCTGCTCCTGCATATCCAGCAGACTATCCAAGAAAGCAGCTGGGTTGTTCATGCCCAGAAAGTGCTGACCGACTTTGACATCAACTTCCAGCCCTCGGACATCATCGGCATTGTTTCCGACCTGAGCAAGGATGCAGGACTGTTCATCTACGGCAAGGCCTCGGCTTGGGCTGCGGACATCATGAGCTTTGTCTTTCAGTTCTGCTTTCTGATTCTGATGATCTACTTTCTGCTCATCGACATAGACCGTCTGATCCGCTTTCTGATCCGCCTTTCGCCGCTGGCGGACGAGCAGGATGCTCTGCTCTTGGCGAAATTTCAGGAAATCGCCGGAGTGATTCTGATCGGCAACGGCATCAGCGGCCTGTTTCAGGGCCTGCTGGGCGGCATCCTTTTTGCTGTCCTCGGCATCAGCTCGCCAGTGCTCTGGGCAGGGGTGATGGGCATTCTCGCCTTTCTGCCCATTTTCGGCATTGGTCTGGTGCTGATTCCGGCGACAGGCATTCTTTTCATGAGCGGCGCGCCAGGACAGGCGGCAATTGTCTTCATCTTCTACCTTGTGCTGTCCTTCACTGTCGAATACCTGCTCAAGCCGAAATTTGTCGGCAGCCAGGTCAAAATGCACACCCTGCTGGTCTTTCTCGCCATCCTCGGTGGCATGTCCATGTTCGGCGTGCTGGGCATCATCTACGGCCCGCTGGTGGTCACCGCTTTTCAGACCCTGTCAGACATTCACCTGCGCGAGCATCAGCCGCTGCCGGAAAGCTCAGGCTAAGGCCGCCTTGAGCCGCTCCATCGCCCGCACCACGTTGTCGCGGGAGTTGAAGGCGGAAAGACGGATGTAACCCTGCCCGCATTTGCCAAAGCCTGCGCCCGGCGTGCAGACCACGCCCGCCTTGTTCAGGAGCAGGTCAAAGAATTCCCACGAGCTGCGCTGGCAGTGAATCCAGATGTATGGCGCATTGGCTGCGCCAACGTAATCAAAGCCCAAGTCCTTGATGGCCGCCGCGATCAGATCAGCATTCTCCAGATAGCCATTGATCAGAGCCTTGGTCTGGGCCTTGCCTTCCTCGGAATAAACCGCCTCTGCCGCCCGCTGCACCGGATAGGACACGCCGTTGAACTTGGTGCAGTGGCGGCGGTTCCAGAGCGGATGAATGAGCTGCCTGCCGCCTGCGCTGTCAAAGGCGGCGCATTCTTTTGGCACCACGGTGTAGGCGCAGCGGGTGCCGGTGAAGCCCGCGTTTTTTGAGAAGGAGCGGAACTCGATGGCCACTTCCCGCGCCCCTTCAATCTCAAAGATGGAATGCGGCAACGATTCATCGCGGATGAAGGCCTCATAAGCTGCGTCAAAAAGAATCAAAGCCTTGTTGTCCTTGGCATAATCCACCCATGTTTTCAGCTCGGCCTTGCTGATCGTGGAGCCGGTCGGATTGTTGGGAAAGCAGAGATAGATCAGGTCAACCGGCTCCTTGGGCAGCTCAGGCACATAGTTGTTTTCCGCTGTCGAATCCAAATAGACCAGCCCCTGATAGCGGCCCTCGGCAAAGCTGCCCGTGCGTCCGGCCATGACATTGGTGTCCAAATAGACCGGATAAACCGGATCAGGAATCGCCACCCGCGCATCAGTGCTGAACAATTCCTGAATATTGCCGGTGTCGCACTTGGCTCCGTCAGAGATGAAAATCTCATCCGGGCTGATCTCCGCGCCGCGAGCATGGAAATCGTTTTCAGCAATTGCCTCGCGGAGAAAGGCATAACCCTGCTCCGGGCCATAGCCGCGAAAGGTGCTGTCTTCAGCCATCTCATCCACGGCCCGATGAAAGGCGGCAATGCAGGCAGGCGGCAACGCCTTGGTCACATCGCCGATGCCGAGGCGGATGATTTCCTTGTCCGGGTTGGCTTCCTGAAAGGCCGCAATTTGCTTGGCAATGTCAGAAAACAGATATGAGGCTTGCAGCTTCAGATAGTGCTCGTTGATTTTCAGCATGACTGTTTTGGAAAGTTGCGGACGTTTTTCTTTGCCAGTCCGTCAGTTGCAACGGTAAAGAGTGGTGCTGGATATTACCTGATGCTGGGAAAAAGTCAAGCTGCGACGGAACAGCAGCTCTGAAGACGTGATGAATCATTAGCGGCCCGACGCGCCCGCACAGTCAGTTATTCTCCCGATGCTGCTGTCGGGGAAAGGACAAGCCGCGCAGGGGTAATTCATGAATTACCCCTGCTCCCCGCGTGTATATGCCACATTGCCCAGATTGGCGTAATATGCCGCCATGCCTTCTTTGCTGCCCAAGGCTTCGCCGATCTCAAGGCTCTTCCTGTACATCTCCTCGGCCTTGTTCAGCTCCCCGCGTATGGAAGCCGTAGCGCAGCATCAGCTTGATGATGATGCCGGCATCCTGCTGCGAAACCTGCGGCAGCAGGCCGGACTTGATCAGCTCGCTGTGAATGCCGAAGACCAGCATCAGGACAAAGCCAATCAGCACCAGCGGGATGGCCAGATACTTGGCAATCTTCTCAAAGCCAGCAAGGTTCATGCTGTTGCTCCTGCGGTGTGAGCGGGCCGGGCATGGCGGCCTCCTGTGAACAAGATGGGCGGCGGGAAAAGCGGACTATAGCCGAAAGCTGGAGAAAAGACAAGATGCTGCTGACTCCGCCCCTTGCGAGCGGAGCCAGCGCGGCAGGCGGGTCAGTCGAGCATGGCTGCCAGGGCGGCGGCCAGCTTCTTGATGGCAATGGAGGAAGGCGCGTCCGGGTGCATGACCACGCCCAGACCGCCTTGGGCCAAGGCCTGGGGCAGGAGCGGATCGTAGGGGATTTCCGTAAGCAGGGGCAGGTTCTCTTGGTCCAGCCAGGTCAGGAGCCGGTCCCGTGACGGGCCGTGCATGTCAGCCCGGTTGAGCACTGCGCCCGCTGGAATGCGGAAGCCGCGCAGGACCTCGGCAACCCGCTGCAAGTCACTGAGCGCGGCAGGGCTTGGCTCCGTGACCAGCACAGCGTAATCTGCGCCCTTGAGAGCGGCGATCACCGGGCAGCCGATGCCGGGCGGCCCGTCAGTCAGGAGCAGGTCGCTGCGGGTCAGGGCAGCCTCCTGCCTGGCCTGCTTCTTGACCATATCGACCAAACGGCCTGAGCTGGATTCGCCAATGCCCAGCTCGCCTGCCACCACCCGTATTGAACCGGCATTGACCATGTTGATTCTGCCGTTCTCAACCGGCTGGACGGTGATCGCGCCGGTCGGGCAGACTATGGCGCAGGCCCCGCAGCCCTCGCAGGAGTAGCTGATGATGATCGGCTCGTCCTCGCCGATGATCGAGCCGAACTTGCACACGTCGCGGCAGGCCATGCAGCGGCTGCACTGGTCCGGGTCAATCACAGCCTTGTCCGAAGCCTTGATGCCCATGCTGCGGTCAAAGGCCGCGCCAAGGACAAGGTGGAGATTGGGAGCATCCACGTCCGTGTCTGCCAAGACCAAGCGGCGTTGGCCGTTCCCGGCCAGCAGATGACCGAGAGCGGCGGTCAGAGAGGACTTGCCCACCCCTCCCTTGCCGCTGAGAATGACGATCTCTTTCATTTCCCCTCCTTGCAGATGTGCTGGGCCGCAATGCGCTCGGCCATCTCCATGAACACGGCAGCGGCCAAGGAGTCTGGGCTGGAGCGCACCACCGGCACCCCGTTTAAGTAGCTGGCTAACAGTTCCTTGTCCAAGGCCAGACTGGTGGTTACGGCAGTGTCATGGGCAGCAGCGGTCTTGTCGATCTCCTCCTTGCGGCCCGGCAGATCAGCCCGGTTGAGGATTACGCTCCTGCTGACTTGGAACATGTCGAGCAGGGAGAGCATCAGGTCAAGGTCATGCGCGCCGAGCGGGGTCGGCTCGGTCACGGCCACAACATGAACCGCACCCTTGAGCGCGCCAATGACGTTGCAGTGGGTGCCGGGCGAGGTGTCAACAAGGATGATGTCGAACTGCTCCGCCTCGGCAAAAGCCCGCTCCTTGACGGCGGCCACCACGTGCGCGCTTTCGGCCAGACCCGGATGGAGCGCGCCGGTGTAGAGGGTCAGCTTGTCCTGCGTGCTCTTGTAGGTCGTGCCGACCGAGTGACTGCCCCGGCTGATGGCTCCCTTTTCCGGGCAGACCAGCAGGCAGGCTTCGCAGCCGTTGCACTCGCCCATCAGGGTGATGTGCTTGGCTTTAGCCCGGAACAGGCTGTTCATCCGGCAGGCTTGGACGCATTTCTGGCAGTCGCTGCAAAGTTCTTGGTGGAAGACAGGCTGGGTGCTGGCCGCATCCTGCGGCTCCTCAAGGGGCATGCTGAGGAGAATGTGGCCATTGGGCGCATCCACATCCGCGTCAATCAGGGCGGTGCGCCAGCCCTGCGCGGCCAAGGCGGCGGCAAGATTGACTGCCACAGTGGTCTTGCCCACCCCGCCCTTGCCGCCGGTGATGCCGATCACTGGCACGGCTGCGGGCCGTTCGTGAAAGGCCTGAATGACTTCAGGCCGCAGGGCTGCCGCGCTCATCACCAGCGGCCTCCGCCGTGACGGCGGCCTCCGCCAGCCCCGCCGCAGCCGCAGCCGCGTCCTCCACCCATGCCTTGGCCTGAGCCAGCCGCCTGCATGGCCGGAGCAGATGCTGCGCAGCTGCCTGCTGCGGCCCCGTACTTGCCTGCCTTGAACTGGGCCAGAGCCTCGCTGACTGTGCAGGCAGGCAGCCCCTCGTGCATGGCAATGCCTGCGGCGGACAGGGCGGTCTGCGCTTTCGGCCCCAGCCTGCCAGTCAGCACCGCTGCCACCCCGTGATCTGCCATGAGCTGGGCAGCGGCAATGCCTGCTCCGTGCCCGGCATTGACCGATGGGTTGGCAACAGCTTCTGCCGCGCCGGTTTCAGTGTCAATCAGCATGAACCACGGCGCACGGCCAAAGGCTGCGTCTGTGGCGGCGGACAAGTCGTTTCCTGCTGCAGTGATGCAAAGTTTCATGGTGCTGCCTCCTTGCTTGGGTTTATTTTGTGCTTATGCTCACAATAGACATAAAGAAGGCAGCTGTCAAGCAGGGAAGAGCAATCTTTTTTCCCCGACAGCACTGTCGAGCTTCTCCTGATGCTGCTGTCGGGGAGAGAACAAGCCGAGCAGGGGTGATTCATGAATCACCCCTGCTGATCGGCTGGCGCGCTGCTGGGCCAATGATGCCCCATTTTCTGATAAAAGCCTGCAAGGTTTATGCTTCTGCTCCTGCGGTGTGAGTGGGCCGGATATGGCGGCCTTCTGTGAACAAGATGGGCGGCGGGAACAGCGGATTAGAGCCAACGGCTGGAGAAAAGACAAGATGCTGCTGACTCCGCCCCTTGCGAGCGGCGCCTACTGACAGTTTGATTCCAGATATTCATAGATATGGCCGTCAATGTTCGCCTTGACCTTGTATTCCCGGCAGGGGTTGCCAAGACGCACCGGTGACACTGTGTAAAAAATGCCGCTCATGCTGCGCCAGGAGACCGGGCCGCTGTAGGTCAGCGCGTTGATCAGGGTGTCCTGATCTCTGCTGTTCATGGATTGAAGAATGACGGCCTCATCATTGCGCGGCTGGGCAGCGGCACTGAGAGCAACGGATTCAATGGCTTGGTCAAGGCTGGCGCAGGAGGCCTGACAGCGCAGCAGCCTGCCCTGCATGTTCGCCTGCATGCTGTATTCCCGGCAGGCACTTTTAATTGCCCCTGGCGTGACCGTGTAGGAGCCGCCCGGCCCTTTCCAGCTTGTGGACGCGCCTTGCTGCTGCCGCATGGCCCGGCGGAAAATTTGCATGTCAGTCGCATCCATGTACATTCTGATTTGACTGCATGGGACAGTTGCCGCTGCCTGCGGCTGTGCAGGCTGGCTCTGCGGCGGCCAATTTGCTGAAGGCAGAGAAGGGAGAACCGGCGCGGCTGCCTCGGAGCTGCCGCTGCTTCTGGTGAGCGGGTTCTGCCCTGCCGGGGCAGCCGAGGGCGCAGAGTCAGGCTCCTGCTGTCTGGTCGGCGGGGGCGTGTCATTAAAATAGGCCGAAATCTCATCAGCAAAAGTGAGAGGCTTCTGCACAGTTATTCTTGTCCCGGCATCTGGCGGCAGATAACGATCCTCTGTGCCGGAAATGCCTTCCGCAACAACATACGCCTGCTCCTCCTGCGCAGTGCCCTGATGCCGCTCAACCATTGTTCTGACAACTTGATCCGTCATCTCCGCAAGCCTCAGTTGCCGTTCAGCCCAGTTGTCTTCCGCCGCCATTCTGCCCGACGGGGCCTGGCTCTGCTGCGGCACCGACGCAGGCGAGGCCGAGGGCAGCAGGTCTTGCGGCGGCGGCAGCAAGGTGCGGACGATCTCGGCCCGCTGCGGCGAGAAGACGGCAATATAGACAACAAGTCCGGCAAAGAGATAGAGAATGAAAAAGGCGGCTGAGAGGATGCCGCTGATGATGCGGGCCGCTTCACGGGGAATGTTTTTCCGGCGCAGGATGCAGAAGGCGGTGCGGTTTGCGGTCAGATACAGCATCACCAGCGCAAGCAGTCCGACAATCAGGTGCGGCAGAGGCAGGTTCACGAAATCCACAATGCGTTGCTGGCGCGTCAGTCTGAGGGCGGTTTCTGCTGCTCCGGCGGCAGCCAGCCTTGGCCGCCGCTGTGCCAGAGGAACTTGCGGCACACACCCCGGATCAGGCTGGCCTCCTTTTTTTTGATCCGGGTCCGGCTGAGAAACTGGCGGATGTTGCGCATCCAGTAGCTGCGGCTGGTGTCGCGGATGAAACCGATCCGGCTCAGAGCCTGATCAATATGCTCGTACATGCCCTCCAGCTCGTGGGAATTGGCGTAGCTGCCGTCACCGCCTGCTGGCGCGGCCCGGCCTGTGGCCATGAACAGCTCATAGCAGCAGATGGCCACAGCTTGGGCCAAGTTGAGCGAGGAGAAATCAGCCGTCGGAATAACGGCGGCCATTTGGCAGAGATCAAGGTCTTCGTTGCTCAGGCCGCTGCTTTCCGGGCCGAACATCAGGGCAGCCCTGCTGCCGTCAGCAATCAGCCGGGCCAGCTCGGTCATGACCTCGCGTGGATAACCGGCATCCACAGTCCGGTATTTTCCCTGCCTGGCCGTGGTGCCGACAAGGAACTGATAGGGCGCGGCAGCCTCCCGGCTGCTGGTGGCAAACTGGAGGCGTTCAATGAGATGGGCCGCCTTGTGGGTGGCCATTTTCAGCATCCGCTCCGGCTCCGGCGGCTCGTCCGCCACCACAATGAGCTGGCCGAAACCGAAGTTGCAGGCAATCCGCGCTGCCGCGCCAATGTTTTCCGGGTACTTGGGCCGCACCAAAATCAGGCCGCAGTCGCGTAATACAGCCTCTGGCTGGGCAGAAGCAGCCATCAGAGATTGGCCGGATCTTCCAGCTCAAGATGCTTGTGCTTGCTGCTTTGTGTTCCTTTCTGCTCTGAAGCCGCAGGTGGACTGCTGGAGGTGATCCGCTTGAAAAAGGGAATGATGCCCTTCTCGGCATTGCGCATCTCCTCTTCCGCCTCGCGCAGGGTGATCTGCCAGGCCGGAGCAAAGCCGGGCGATTTCTCAAACATGATCTCCGCCGCCTTCTGATAGACCTGAGCCTGACGGATTTCCTGCTTGTTCGGCTTCTGATTCAGCACCTGAATCATGTTGCGCAGGTTGTCGCGCTCCTGCCGCAGGGCGTTGATCTCCTCTTTGCGCCGCTCATTCTCAGCCGACTCAATTTCAAATTTGGTCTGGAGATGACCGCGCAGCTTGCGGATATCCGCTTGCAGCATTTTGCTTTTGATGACCGAGCGTACCCAGAAGACAAAAGCGGCCAGCAGGCCGACTGACAGCCCTTGGACAAAGGATTTGGCGAAAAGTTCGGTAAACCATTCCATGACAAACCTCGTGAAGTTGTTGATGACAGGGGGGAAGAAAAAGAAAGCGGCAAGAAATATATGATGTTATCATCCTGGCGGAGGGACAGGGATTCGAACCCTGGGCGGGGTTGCCCCCGCAACGGTTTTCGAGACCGTCCCGTTCAGCCGCTCCGGCATCCCTCCGCTCCTGCCTTTTTACCCGCAAAAAGCCTGTTCGTCAAGTCGGACAAGCGGTTGACAAGGATTGAAAATACATTTACTGTTCAGTTACGTTCATTTTTGCCAGACTGCCCGGCCTTGCACAACAACAACTCTCATCAGGCTGCCGATGAAAATATTCCTCTGCTCCACCCTGATCCTGCTTTTCCTGCTGGCCCTGCCGCTGCTTGGCGGTTGCGCCAAGTCCCAGAAAACAACTGAAGAGGAAGCACCGAGCGTCTCTCTTGCCGACATGGAGCTGGAGGGCATCAAGGGACTGGAGACCATCTTCCGCCTCCAGCTGCGGGTCATCAACCCGGACGAGGAACCGCTGGAAATCAGCAGTGTCCGCTGCACCTTGAAGGTGCAGGGCAAATCCTTTGCCAAAGGCTTTAATATCAGCCAGGTTACAGTGCCCGCCTCAGGCACGGCCACCGTGCCGGTGCGGGTCTATGCGGGCATGGCTGATCTGCTGGGTTCGGTGATTGATCTGCTCCAGCACAATGCCAGCCCTGCCAAGTCGCTCAAATATGAACTGACCGGCAGCCTGCGGCTCTCTGACAAAAGCAGCATTCCCTTCAAATTGAGCGGTGCCCTGCCACCAAAAGCATGACAGCGGTGCTCAGTGAGAAACAAGGCAGGCGGCTGCTCCAGCTGGCCCGGCAGGTGCTGGAGGAGCAGTTTGGCGGCCCGTCGTCAGAACAGGAAGGCTTGGATGAGCCGGAGCTGCGCCAGCACCGGGGTATCTTTGTCACCCTGCGCAAACAGGACCAGCTACGGGGCTGCATCGGCAGCCTGCTCGGCGTGGAGCCGCTGGTTGAGGGTGTGCGGCGGCACACGATCAATGCCGCTTTTCATGATCATCGCTTTCCCCTGCTGACTGCCGAGGAGCTGCCACAGGTGCGGATTGAAATTTCCGTGCTCACTTCGCCGCAGCCATTGGAATACTTTGACGGCCACGATTTGCTCTGCAAGCTGCGGCCCAAAATTGACGGGGTGATCATCAAGCAGGGGCGGACTGGAGCCACCTTTCTCCCGCAAGTCTGGCACGAGCTGCCAGAGCCGCAGCTTTTTCTTGAGCAGCTCTGCCGCAAGGCCGGACTGCCCAGCGCAAGCTGGCGCAGCGGCGAACTGACCGTGCAGACCTATCAGGCCCTGCGTGTTGCCGAGGAGGAGTTGTCATGCTGGAACTGAGCCTGCCGCCAAAGCTGACAGAGGAGCTGGCCGCCATCTATCAGACCTTGCAAGAAGAATATGACCGCACTGCGACGCGGATTCCCCTCACCTGCGCGGGCTGCCCGGACAACTGCTGCGATTCGTGGTTTTATCATCACACCTACAGCGAATGGGCCTATCTCTGGCAGGGCCTGCGGCTTTTGCAAGAGCAGGTTCTGGCCCAAATCGTTCAGCGGGCTGAGAACTATGTCCGGCAAAGTCAAGACCAACTTGCTGCCGGGCAGAGGCCCCGGCTCTTATGTCCGTTAAATAAGGACGGCCTCTGCGCGCTGTATCAGCACCGGCTTTTGGTCTGCCGGATGCACGGGGTTCCGGCTGTCATGACCCGGCCCGATGGCCAGAGCCTGCGCTTTCCCGGCTGCTTCCGCTGTCAGGAAATTGTCCAGGAAAAATACCATCAGGAGGACGCGGCCCCGGCAATGGACAGAACTCAAATTTTCATCCGGCTGGCCGAGCTGGAGAATAGCCTCCTCCACGGCCAACGCCAGCGTGTTCCCAAAGTCAAAAAAACAATTGCCGAGATGATCGTGCAAGGGCCGCCGGTCATCGCCGCATCTCTTTCTTCAAGGTGAATCATCATGGCTGACCTGCTCCGGGAAACCTTCAGCACCATCACGGACGGCGCGGCACTGAGCCGGCAAACTGCTCTGCTGCTGGCCCGCTATCCTGACCAGCAGAAGCTCTGGTCAGCGGCAGACCGCCTGCGCTCCCGCTTCATGGGCGATCTTTTTCATCTCTGCTCAATCATCAATGCCCGCAGCGGTGCCTGCACCGAAGACTGCCGCTTCTGCGCCCAGTCCGCCCGCCACCATGCTGACAGCCCAGTCTATGCGATGATTGATCAGGATGAGGCCATGAGCATAGCCCGCAGCAACGCGGCAGCAGGCGTGCATCGGCTTTCCTTGGTGACCAGCGGTCGCACGCCGGACCAGGAAACCCTGACGCAGTGCGGCGCGCTCTATGAGCAAATCCGCCAAGAAACCCGTTTGGAGCTGTGCGCCTCAATGGGGATATTGGATGAGCGTAAGGCTGGAATGCTCTCAGCAATGGGCGTGAGCCGCTATCACTGCAATCTGGAGACCTGCGAGCGGCGTTTTGCTGCGTTCTGCACCACGCATACGTGGCAGGAAAAGGTCAGCACCCTGAAAACAGCCGCCAATGCAGGCATGTCGATCTGCTCTGGCGGCATCATCGGCATGGGCGAAAGCATGGAGGACCGGATCGAGCTGGCCCTTGAGCTGCGCCATCTCGGCATCCGCTCCATTCCGATCAATATTCTCACCCCGATTCCCGGCACCCCGTTAGCCGACTGCCAGCCCTTGTCGCTGCCAGAGGTGCTGACCACAGTGGCATTGTTCCGCTTCCTCAACCCGGAGGCAGTGATTCGTATGGCTGGAGGCCGCCAGCAGCTCGGCCCGGATCAGTACCGCTGCTTCTTGGCCGGAGCCAACGGAGCCATAGTCGGCGACTACCTGACCACCCCCGGCCCGGCGGTCAGCGCTGACATAACCAAGCTGCGGGAAATGGGCTTTGTCTTCCGCCACTCCCCAGATTGAACGCTGTGTTCCAGCCTGCAAACTGCATCAGCCTGCTTACAGACTTCGGGCTTGAGGATGTTTATGTCGGCCAGATGAAAGGAACCATCCTCAGCCGCAATCCAACAGCCCGGATTGTTGACCTCTGCCATGCCATTCCCTGTCAGGACGTGCAGGCCGCCGCCCTCATGCTGCAAGCAAGCTGGCAGTTCTTTCCCGCAGGCACTGTGCATCTGACAGTGGTTGATCCGGGCGTGGGCAGCGACCGCCGCATTTTAGCCGCTCTGTCTGCGGAACATCTCTTCATCGCCCCGGACAACGGCCTTCTCTATCCGCTGCTTGAGGACGGAACAATCAGGCAAGTCCGCTTTTTGGACAACCCCGCCTTGGCTGCGGCCACGATCAGCCCCACCTTTCATGGCCGGGACATCATGGCTCCGGCAGCGGCAAGGCTGGCAGGCGGTTTTCCCTTTGCCAAGGTTGGCCCGGCCATAAAGCATGCTGTTTGCGTCCATCTGCATCTGCCCAAGCCAGTGCTCAAGGAAGGCTGCCTCCAAGGGCAGATATTGGCCCGCGATCATTTCGGCAATCTGCGCAGCAATATCAGCAAGGCTGATTTGCACACTTTTGCGCCGCTGGCTGAACTCCTGGTTCATATCTGCGGGCAGCAACTGCCTCTCAGCAGGGCATACACCAATGCCCCGCCCGGCACCTTGCTGGCCTTGATCGACAGTGTCGGCTGCTTGGAAATTGCCGTCAATCAGGGCAGCGCAGCTGAAGTGCTGGCCTGCGCTGCGGGCGAACCGGTGACTGTGCGGCGGACTGCCTCTGCTTTTTCCTTGGAACGGCTCTGAAGCCTTCCCAAATTTCAAAAAAATCTCAGAGAGAAACGTTTATGCAACACAACACGCTCAAAAAAAAGGTCTTGGCAGTCATGTTCGTGCCGCTGCTGCTGGTCTCGTGCAACCGCCAGGATGAGAAAAAAGAAGCCCAGACTCCGAACCAGATTGTCAAGCAGGAGGAGGCAGCCAAGCCTGCGTCCATGCTCACGCTGGTGCCGGATGACACAGTCTTTTTTTTCGGCGGACTGGAGCCGGTGCCTCTGAAAGAGCTGCTGCAATGGAATGTCAACCGTTTCAAAATGCCGAAAAGTTTTGATCCCAAAGAGCTGCTGGAACCAGCCCGGAAAAAGGCTGAGACCCCAGGGCAGCGCATGGCCCTTCAGCTCTGGGCGGATTATTACGAAACCGCAGTCTCGCAGCAAGCCGCCTTGGCAAGCTGGGGCATTCCTGACAATCCGCTGCTTGCCTCTTACGCAGTCGGCCTGTCGCCAGTGCTCCGCATCAGTTTGGATGATGTCGGCAAGTTCAATAAGAAAATTGAGGAAATGGAGGTCAAGGCGCAGGCCAAGGCCGAGCCGGAGACCTTGGGCAAGTTTGCTTGGAGACGCTATCCCCTGACCGAAAGCGGGCTGAAAATGAGCCTGATCATCGGCACGGACAGCAATGATGCGGTGTTCATGCTTGATGTCGGGGCAGACAGCGAAGATGCGCTTGCCTTGGCCATAGGCCGCCGCAAGCCGATGAAATCATTGGCCGAGAGCAAACGGCTTGAGTCGCTGCAAGCCAAGTACAGCCTGAATCCAGCCTTTATCGGCTATATTGATCACCGCCAGATTGTCACTGGCCTGACCACCAAAGACGGCAACTGGATGGCGAAAATGGTGCAGAAGCTTGCCCCGCAGCTGCCAAAGAAGGCGGCACGGTCGCTCGCTGCACTGCAAGCAGAAGGCTGCCAGAAGGATTTCACGGCCATTGCCGACAATTGGCCGCAGACGGTTGGCGGCTACACGACTTTTGATCTGAAGGCAACACCTTCCCGGATTGATTCCATCACCGTGGTGGAAAGCAAGGACAAGGCCCTGCTGGACGGCCTGCGCTCACTGCGCGGTTTTGTTCCTGATTACAGTAATGACCAAGCGGCTTTTTCCTTCGGCCTTGGTCTGAATATGGAAAACATTGCTCCCTTGCTCGTTCAGCAATGGAAGGATTTCACGGCCAAGCAGTACAGCTGCCCGCTGCTCCAAGAAATGCAGGCGGATGTGAAGCGGAAGAATCCTATGGCGGCCAGCATAGCCACCAGCATGGCCGCTGGAGTGCGGGGCCTTGCCTTTTCGCTCTTTGATCTGCAGATGGAGCCGCCGACCGCAGAAGGACAGACCCCTATGCCCAAGAGCCTTGACGCGCTCCTCAGTCTGTCCGCCAAAGACCCGGTCAGTTTGCTGCAAAACTTTGGGTTATTTTTTCCGCCCTTAGCTGCCTTGGACCTGCCTGCGGACGGCAGTCCGGTCCCGCTGCCTGTGCCGGTTTCCTTGCCTGTGACTCCGTCAGCCGCTGTCAATGGCCAGCACCTGACAGTCTATGCTGGCGAGCAGGGAAAAAAGGCGGCCAAGGCTTTGGCAGACGCAGCTCTTGACTCCTCGCCAGGCATCATGGCCGCTTCGATTGATTACAGCAAATATTATCAGCTGGCCGGAGATTTGATCGCCTATAAAACAGGAGAGCAGAACGCTGATGTGGCGGCCCTTTTCGAGGCCATGAAAAAGGCGAAGCTGCGGGTGTCGATGAAGCTGGACTTCACTGAGCGGGGCATTGAAATGACCGCAGACATGATTGCTCCAGAGTAACTGCCCGCCTGTCCCGTTCCGCCTGATTTTTGGTGAACAGAACGGGACATCTCCTGCCAAGGCGGAAACGCCATCAACTTGAATCCACCATCAGCATGAGGCCGCTATGAACATCAGACCGCTTGTCCCCGTCCTGCTTCTTGTCGCCCTTTTTGGCTGCTCAGAACCGAAAAAGGATGAGGCTCCGAAAAAACAGGAACAAACCAGCACTGCCGCTGTGGATGCTGAGGTCAAATCCCAGTCCGCTGCCCAGCCTGCGCCTGAACCCGCTCCAGCTCCGCCGCAGGAGGAACGGCTGAAAAGCAAGGAACTGGAAGAAGGAGTGCGGCAGGCAGCAGCGGAGCAGGCTGACAATCTCATCGCTGACAACAATCAGAGGGATGCAGCAGCCGGAAATGTCTCTTTGAGGACGAGCAAAGCAGTGCCTGCGGTTCTTTATGAAAGTAGAATCGACTTATCGGCCCCAATTGTCCAGTCGCCTGCGCCGCAATGGAACAGGGAATCCTACAATGCGGTCAACGAGAACGGCTTCATCCGCACAGCCAATGATCCGCTGTCAACCTTTTCCATTGATGTCGATACCGCCTCGTACAGCAACGTGCGCCGCTTCATCAATCAAGGGCAGATGCCGCCGCCAGGCGCAGTGCGAATCGAGGAGATGATCAATTATTTTTCGTATTCCTATCCCCAGCCGGACGGCGAGCATCCCTTCTCCGTCACCACCGAGCTTGGCCCCTGCCCGTGGAAGAATGGCCACAAAGTAGTGCGCATCGGTCTCAAAGCCAAGGACATTGACAAGAAAGACCTGCCGCCCTCCAATCTGGTCTTCCTGATCGATGTTTCCGGCTCCATGTCTGATGCCAACAAGCTGCCCTTGCTCAAGCAGGCCATGAAAATGCTGGTGCGGCAGCTCAATGCAAAAGACCGGATTGCGATTGTTGTTTATGCGGGCAGCGATCATCTGGCTTTGGAACCGACTCCCGGCTCTGATCAGGGAACCATTTTCAATGCTATTGATTCGCTCGGCGCGGGCGGCTCGACCCATGCCTCCAGCGGCATCGTCACTGCCTATCAGCTGGCAGCGCAGACCTTCATGCCTGGCGGCAACAACCGGGTCATTCTCGCCTCAGACGGTGATTTCAATGTTGGCGTGACCAGTCGCGACGCGCTGCAAAAGCTGATCGAGGAAAAGCGGCAGAGCGGCATTTACCTGACCGTGCTCGGCTTTGGCATGGGCAATTATCATGACGACACGATGGAGATTCTTGCTGACAAGGGCAACGGCAATTATGCCTACATCGACAACCTGCTGGAAGCGAAAAAGGTGATGGTCAAGGAGATGAGCGGCACCCTGTTCGCCTTGGCCAAGGATGTGAAAATTCAGGTTGAGTTCAACCCGGTCAAAGTCGGGGCCTACCGGCTGATCGGCTACGAAAACCGCGCTTTGGCGGATGAGGACTTCAACGACGACAAGAAGGATGCGGGCGAGATTGGGGTCGGCCACACGGTGACAGCCCTGTATGAGCTGATTCCGGTGGGCGGGCAGGATGTGCCTTCCGTGGATCCGCTCAAATATCAGCAAACGGATACAAAACCTGCTCAGGCGGCCCTTGCCAACGAGCTGATGACGGTCAAGCTGCGCTACAAGCCTTTGCAGTCGGATAAGTCGGTGCTCTTGGACACGGTGGTGCAGGACAATGACAGCAGTTTGGACAAGACCAGCAACGATTTCCGTTTTGCCGCTGCTGTGGCTGGCTATGGAATGCTGCTCACCGGCTCGGAGCAGGCAGGCGGCCTCAACTGGCAGCAGGTGCTTGATTTGGCCAAAAACGCCAGAGGGCAGGATGAGGACGGCTGGCGGGCTGAATTCATCCGCTTGGTGGAAACCACAGAGCTGCTGGCCAAGGAGTGACGGGCAGGTCTGTGGCCGGAGCGGAGGAAAGGCTACCTCAAGCAGCCCGCAGGAGGCATTGATCCGCCGCGCTGTGCAGCCGCAGCTTGCCGTTTTCAACCAGCTTGGACAGGCGACAAGCAAAAAAGCCCCTGCCGCAATTGGCAGAGGCTTTTCCTTCATCAACAAGCAGCAAAACAATCTCCCCGCTGCTCGTTATGCGACGATGAATGTTGTCTCAGAGCAGCAGCTTATAGACCGCCTGAAGAGATGCGCCGCCGCCACTGTAGCCAGTGCCGTTTGGCGCATTTTTCACGGTGGGATCGTATTCAGCCCCGGCAGGATCCTTTTCAGTCAGACTGTTCAGGTATTCCTGCAAGTCGCTGTAACCGTCCTTGTCATAGTCGCTGGTCGCGGTCGCAGTTGCCAGATTGCCGAAATACTTCTCTTCCCAAGCGTCGTCAATGCCGTCGCTGTCGCTGTCAATAATTTCCTTGAAGAGAGCTGCCACTGTGCAGTTTTCCGTCACTGGGCCGGTGGTGTAGCTGTTGCCATTTAACGTGCCATTGCAGCCGGTCACAGTATCAATGGAATAGCCTTCATCCGGGGTGACAGTGAACGAGGTCGTTGTTCCATCTTCTACTGTCTGCGGAGTGGATGGGCTGATGCTGCCGTGCGCACCTGCTGATGGCGTGACCGTCCACATTGGAATTTCCTTGAAGGCAGCTTCCACCGTGCAATTTTCCGTCACTGGGCCGGTGGTGTAGCTGTTGCCATTTAACGTGCCATTGCAGCCGGTCACAGTATCAATGGAATAGCCTTCATCCGGGGTGACAGTGAACGAGGTCGTTGTTCCATCTTCTACTGTCTGCGGAGTGGATGGGCTGATGCTGCCGTGCACACCTGCTGACGGCGTGACTGTCCAAACAGTGGCAGGCAAACTGATTTCTACAGGTCTTTCTTTCCAAGCTGTCCCGTCGCCCAACTGGCCGTCCTCGTTGCCTCCCCACGCCCAGAGCGTGCCGTCCTGCTTCAGCGCAACCGTATGATAACTTCCAGCAGCCACCGCCTGCCACGTGTCTGTGCCGATCTGCACCGGACTGTTTTTACTTCCTGTTGTCCCGTCGCCCAACTGGCCGTCCCCGTTGCCTCCCCACGCCCAGAGCGTGCCGTCCTGCTTCAGCGCAACCGTATGAGAACTTCCAGCAGCCACCGCCTGCCACGTGTCTGTGCCGATCTGCACCGGACTGTTTTTACTTCCTGTTGTCCCGTCGCCCAACTGGCCGTCCCCGTTGTCTCCCCACGCCCAGAGCGTGCCGTCCTGCTTCAGCGCAACCGTATGATAACTTCCAGCAGCCACAGCCTGCCACGTGTCTGTGCCGATCTGCACCGGACTGTTTTTACTTCCTGTTGTCCCGTCGCCCAACTGGCCGTCCCCGTTGCTTCCCCACGCCCAGAGCGTGCCGTCCTGCTTCAGCGCAACCGTATGATAACTTCCAGCAGCCACAGCCTGCCACGTGTCTGTGCCGATCTGCACCGGACTGTTTTTACTTCCTGTTGTCCCGTCGCCCAACTGGCCGTCCCCGTTGCTTCCCCACGCCCAGAGCGTGCCGTCCTGCTTCAGCGCAACCGTATGATAACTTCCAGCAGCCACAGCCTGCCACGTGTCTGTGCCGATCTGCACCGGACTGGCTTGATCTGCTGTTGTCCCGTCGCCCAACCGGCCGTCCCAGTTGCCTCCCCACGCCCAGAGCGTGCCGTCCTGCTTCAGCGCAACCGTATGATAACTTCCAGCAGCCACAGCCTGCCACGTGTCTGTGCCGATCTGCACCGGACTGTTTTTCCCTACTGTTGTCCCGTCGCCCAACTGGCCGTTCCCGTTTCTTCCCCACGCCCAGAGCGTGCTGTCATCCTTCAGCGCAACCGTATGATAACTTCCAGCAGCCACCGCCTGCCACGTGTCTGTGCCGATCTGCACCGGACTGTTTTTACTTCCTGTTGTCCCGTCGCCCAACTGGCCGTCCCCGTTGTCTCCCCACGCCCAGAGCGTGCCGTCCTGCTTCAGCGCAACCGTATGAACACTTCCAGCAGCCACCGCCTGCCACGTGTCTGTGCCGATCTGCACCGGACTGTTTTTACTTCCTGTTGTCCCGTCGCCCAACTGGCCGAACCAGTTGTATCCCCACGCCCAGAGCGTGCCGTCCTGCTTCAGCGCAACCGTATGAACACTTCCAGCAGCCACAGCCTGCCACGTGTCTGTGCCGATCTGCACCGGACTGTTTTTACTTGCTCCTGTCCCGTCGCCCAACTGGCCGAACCAGTTGTTTCCCCACGCCCAGAGCGTGCCGTCCTGCTTCAGCGCAACCGTATGAGCACTTCCAGCAGCCACAGCCTGCCACGTGTCTGTGCCGATCTGCACCGGACTGGCTTGATCTGCTGTTGTCCCGTCGCCCAACTGGCCGTACCAGTTGTTTCCCCACGCCCAGAGCGTGCCGTCCTGCTTCAGCGCAACCGTATGAGCACTTCCAGCAGCCACAGCCTGCCACGTGTCTGTGCCGATCTGCACCGGACTGTTTTTACTTCCTGTTGTCCCGTCGCCCAACTGGCCGTCCCCGTTGTCTCCCCACGCCCAGAGCGTGCCGTCATCCTTCAGCGCAACCGTATAAGAACTTCCAGCAGCCACCGCCTGCCACGTGTCTGTGCCGATCTGCACCGGACTGGCTTGATCTGCTTCTGTCCCGTCGCCCAACTGGCCGTCCTCGTTGTCTCCCCACGCCCAGAGCGTGCCGTCCTGCTTCAGCGCAACCGTATGAAAATCTCCGGCAGCCACCGCCTGCCACGTGTCTGTGCCGATCTGCACCGGACTGTTTTTACTTGCTGTTGTCCCGTCGCCCAACTGGCCGTGCCCGTTGTCTCCCCACGCCCAGAGCGTGCCGTCATCCTTCAGAACAACCGTATGAGAAGCTCCGGCAGCTACTTCAACAACAGCGGCCTGCGTTTCCGGTGCCAAGCCAAGCAGCACAAGCAGCCCAGCAAGAAAATACCATCTCCATAGCTTCATAACCTGTCCTCCAGTATAAATTGTTGTCAGGCCCTTCAAGATTTGTGAGACCTGTTAAATGATCAGTTTCGTTCAATGTTTGTGTCAGGACACTGCATGCCTTCTCTTGCGCCAGCAATCAAACCATTTTTCTGCGGCTGCGACAAGCGAAAAAGCCCCTGCCGCAAGAGGCAGAGGCTTTTCATGCGCTGCCTGCAAGCCCTAAGCAATGTCACCCCTCGATCAACTCTGCAACTGCCTGCCCGCCCGCTTGTTCTTGCGGCTCATGAGCGAAACAGGTACAGTGCAGGGCAAGATGAACCCACTTCTGCGAGGTGAAATATGACTTCAGTCAGGGAACTGCTTGTCCGGCACAAGGCCGCTGCGGTTGGCATTGGGCTGGCTGTGCTGCTGATCAGTTGGCTTGCTTGGTATTTTTCCGACCGGCAGGTCATCAAGCGGCAGTTGGTGGCAATGGCTTGGGATATCAGCCGTGAGCCGCAGGAAAGCACAATGGAGACCGCGATTAAGATGCGCGATGTCAAGGCCGTGCTGGCTCCTCAATGCCGGGTCACTGTGCCGGAGACGCATTTGGATGAGAACTTTGAGCGGGACATGGGCATCATGTATCTGATGAACTACCGCAGCCGCTATGAGATGCTGGCTCCTTCCTTTGAGGAAATGGCAATCGACTTTCCAGCCGACAACGAGGCGGCAGTGCGGGCGACCGTGCTCCTCAAACGGCAGAAACAGCAGGGCCAGCCGACAGAGACATCTGCTCCGGTCAAGCTGACCCTACAAAAAACAGACGGCGACTGGCTGCTGAATCACGCGGAACTCGCCGCCGCCCTGTTGGACGACTAACGCGGCTCCGGGGCTGGCGGTTCATCCTGCTGCGGGATGATCACCGGCTCTCCGGGCACTGGAACCGGCCCATCCATGATGCGGCCTTGCGGCGGCTGCTCCGGCGGGAGAGCTGGTGCCATGCCTTCCTCCTGATATTGCTCCGGCATGACCTGACCCTGCTCCGGCCTAGGAATCGGTGCCATCTGCTGGGGGATGACTCGCTGGCCCCCTTGTTCCGGCTGCGCAGGCGGCAGATTCAGGACAGGGCCATGCTGCTCATGCTCCTGTTTGGACCGTTCCGGCGGTTTTGGCTGGAGATCCTTCCTCATGCTGTCATCACGAACGAACTGGCGGACCATATCCGCGCCTTGGTTCAAATACGGCACGGTCAGCGATTTGGCAAAGAGCGGATGCGTGGCAGGCAGCAGGGCCGTCACCGGCAGTTGGAGCAGCACGGCAACCAATACGCCTCTGGCAATGCCCAGCAGGCCGCCGCAAATGCGGTCAGCCCAGCCGAGCAGGCTGACTTCCAGCATTTTGTTGAGGAGCTGGCCGAGCAGGGTGAGCAGCAAGGCGGAAAAGAGGAAGAGAATGCCAAAGCTGGCAAAAAAGACCAATCCGGGCTGGGTGATGAAGTTCTTCACATAGGGCGTGACCTGACCGGCATATTCTCCGGCAGCCCACCAGCTACCCACCAAGGCGGCTGTGGCGGCAAGCTGACGGACAAAGCCGACGCAGAGGCCGCGCAGCAGGAAAAGGAGGAGGATCGCCGCAATGATCCAATCAAAGGTGCTGATGTCATTCAAAGCCATGCCGTTCACCATCAGGAAAAAGGTCTGAGAAAAAATTATTTTTTTGCTGAAGACGGATTATACCCTGCGCCATGAAGAGCACAAGTGCTAATCCGCCCCTCTGTCCTGCGTCGCTGCTGGAGGCATTTTTTTCTCTGCGCCGCAGATGGGCTGAACTGTCCTGCGGTTTTCATCTTGAGGACAAGTGCCGCATCACCCTGTTTCCTCTTGCCCAGCTTGCTGAGGCTGAGGACAGGGCCGCGTTCTTCCTTTCCAGTGCGGAACAGAACCACCTGCAACGCTTCCGCTATCCCAAGCGGCGGCACGAATGGCTGGGCGGCAGAATTGCGGCCAAGGCCGCTTTGACAGGCGCAATGGAGGCTGCCGCATTCCGGCGGCTGACCATACTCCCGGACCGGCACGGCAGGCCGACAGTCAGCGGCCAGCCTGATCCCAGTCTGTCGCTGTCCATTTCGCACAGCGGCGGATACGCTGCCGCCTTGGCCGGGCACGGGCCGAGCTGCGGCATTGATCTTCAGGAAGTGTCAGACAAGCTGCCTGATTTGACCAAATATTTTGCCATGCCTGCGGAGCTGGAGCTGCTGGCTGGCCAGCCTGAACTTGGCAGGCAGGAAACCGGCCTGACCATGCTCTGGGCTGTGAAGGAGGCCCTGAAAAAAAGCCTGCTTGCCGATCAGCCGGATATTTTTTCCGGGATCGAGCTGAAGCAGCTTCATGCCGTTGCCAAGGGAGTCTGGCAATGCGCCTGCGCAGTGCGGCATCATCCCTTGCAGGCTGCTTTAGTTTATGATTTTTCACCGTATATTCTGGCACTGAGTTGCCCGGAGCAGGGTTCGCAGAAATTTGAAAAAGTGACGATGCAGCAGAGCACGCTGTACAATCTGCATTCCACCTGCTAATATTCATGGAATGTTGTAAAATCAAGGCGAAGCGAAAACGTTAAAGGGAGCGTGCCATGGCTGCGGAGAAAATGGAAAAACGGGAATTCAATCTTGATTCGTCGGAATGGTATTTGAACCGGGAACTGACGTGGCTGGAATTCAACCGCCGGGTCATGCACGAGGCCGAGGACCCGCGCACCCCGCTGCTGGAGCGAATCAAATTTCTCGCCATTCTGGGCAGCAATCTGGACGAGTTTTTCATGAAGCGGGTCGGCGGCCTCAAGCAGCAGGTGGGCGCAGGCGTGCGCAGCCTGACAGTTGACGGGAGAACGCCGAACGAGCAGCTTGCCGAATGCCATGAGTCCGTGCGGAACATACTCCTGCGCAAGGAGGAGCTGGAAGCCGAGCTGCTCCAACTGCTGGCAGGGCAGGGCATCCGCCTTGTCAGCTATCAGCAGCTTGACCGGGAGCAGCGCAAGGATGCTGACAATTATTTCTATGACAACATCTATCCCCTGCTCACCCCCCAAGGCATGGACCCGGCCCATCCCTTTCCGTTTATTTCCAATTTGTCCATCAACCTGCTGGTTGTGACCCGCTACGAGCATAATGATCACAGCTTTCTCAACCGGATCAAGGTGCCGACCGGCGTGGGCGTGCCCCGTTTTATCCGCATTGGCAGCGAGCAGCTCTACATTTGTTTTGAAGATTTGATCGCCAACAATTTAGCCACAGTGTTTCCTGGCCTGCTGATTGAATCCTGCTCCCTGTTCCGCGTGACCCGCAATGCGATCACAGAACGTGATGGAGAAAAGGCGAATGATCTTTTGGCAGTGATCGAGACAGCCCTGCGGGACCGCAAATTTGCCGAAATAGTCCGCTTGGAGATTGAAGAGGCTATGAGTTCGTCTCATCGGGGCATGCTGGCTGCTGAACTGGGCATTGACGAGCATAAAGACGTGTTCACGGTCAAAGGGATTGTCGGCAAGCGCGATCTCTTCCAGCTCGCCGCCATTGACCTGCCCAGCCTGCATTACCCGACTCATCAGCCCTGCGACCATTTCCGGCTTTCCTATGATTCCCGCAACATTTTTCATATCATCCGTGAATACGGGGCAATCCTGCTCCAGCACCCTTATGAGTCCTTTGACAGCTCAGTGCAGCGTTTTCTCCGCGAGGCCAGTCGTGATCCCAAGGTGTTGGCCATCAAGATGACCTTGTACCGGACCTCGGCAGATTCCGGCATTATTCCCTGTCTGCTTGATTCGGCCAAAAACGGCAAGCAGGTGGCCGTGGTCGTGGAGCTGAAGGCCCGTTTTGACGAATCGGCCAACATCCGCTGGGCCGAGCATCTGGAGGAGGCCGGGGTGCATGTCACCTACGGCGTGGTCGGCCTGAAAACGCATTCCAAGGTGATTTTTGTCGTCCGCCGCGACTTTGACGGCCTGCGCCGCTATGCCCATATTGGCACCGGCAACTATCATGCGGGCACAGCTCGGATGTATTCTGACCTGGGCATGCTCACCTGTGATCCGATCATTGCCAAAGACCTGACCGAGCTGTTCAATTACCTGACCACCGGCTATGCGCCGGATAGAAATTATCTCAAGCTGCTGCCCTCGCCAAAGGTGCTGAAAAAGGCCTTGCTGGACAAGATCAAACGGGAGATCGCCCAGCATACGGAAAAAGTGCCCGGACGCATCCAGTTCAAGACCAATGCCTTGGAGGACAAGGACATCACGGAGGCCCTGTATCTGGCCTCAATGGCTGGCGTGAAGGTGGATTTGATCGTCCGGGACAGCTGCCGTCTCCGGCCCGGCATTCCCGGACTGTCCGAGAATGTGCGCGTAATTTCAATAGTTGGCCGCTTTTTGGAGCACAGCCGGATTTACTATTTTTACAACGGCGGCAATGAGGAGTATTTTATTGGCTCGGCTGACATTATGAAGCGGAATCTGGAGGACCGGGTTGAGGTGATCACGCCGGTCGAGCTGCCTGATCTGCGGGCCGAGCTGCGCCGCTTTCTTGACATTCAGCTCACAGACCAGCGCAGTGCCTGGGAAATGCAGCCGGACGGCAGCTATATCCAGCGGCGGGGCGGAGAGCAGAGCGGCTCGCACGAAAAGCTGATCCGGCAGGCGGAAAAGCGGCTGTCCGATGCCCAGCGCTTGGTCAAGCTGAAAAAAAGGAAGCTGGTCAAGCGGAAGCAGGTGGTGCTGAAAAAGTGATCAAGGGCTTGCGCAAAACTAACGGATTGACCAATAAGCAGGAAAGCGGCATATTGGCAGACAGCAAGTTTCCTGCTGTCCTGATGAATTTTGCGCAAACCCTACAGATAATGTCACAAGGAGCAAAAAAACTATGAGCGACCTGAAAAAGATGTACAGCACCATCCTCGGCGATTCTTTTCCGATGGAGATGACCATTTCCTTTGGCGATCAGACCTTAGTCTATCGCAAGCGGACTTGGGCGATTCCGCAGGAGGACGGCACGGTTGATGAGCGCGGCCTGCGCTACGGCGAAAACCCGGATCAGGAGGCGGCCCTGTACGAATTGGTCAACGGCAACCTCGCGCTGGGCGACTGCAAGTTTATTGAGCCGGGCAAAGGCTTGGTCAGCGGCATCAAGGTGGAGGACATGCTCCAAGTGGGCAAGCATCCGGGCAAGATCAACCTGACCGACGTTGACAACGGCCTGAACATCATCAAGTATTTGACAGACAAACCCGCAGCGGTGATTCTCAAGCACAACAATCCTTGCGGCGCGGCCCTTGGCGCAAATTTGGCTGATGCCTACAACCGGGCCAACCGGGCGGACCGAATTGCCGCTTTTGGCGGGGCTGTGATTGTCAACCGGGCCTTGGACAAGGAAACCGCCGAGCTGATGAGCCGGAACTACTTGGAGGTGGTCTGCGCCCCGGAATTCGAGGACGGCACCTTGGAGATTCTTGCCAAGGCCAAGAATCTGCGGGTCATCCGCATGGACGGCATAGCCCGTTTGGCAGAGTTTGAGAAATACCGCTTTGTCGATTTCAAATCGCTGATTGACGGCGGCATCATTGTCCAGCAGTCAGCAGTCAACTCCATCCGCTCTGCCGCTGATCTGAAACCGGCGGTTGCCACGTGGAAAGGCCAGGAATACCGCTGCGAGCGGCAGCCCACGCAGCAGGAGCTGGATGATATGATTTTTGGCTGGGCCGTGGAGCATGGCGTGACCTCCAACTCAGTCATTTACGTCAAGAACGGCTGCACAGTCGGCATTGGCACCGGCGAGCAGGACCGGGTCGGGGTGGCCGAGATAGCGGTTTCTAAAGCATACATAAAATATGCGGACATCACCTGCTTTGACCGCTTCGGCATTCCTTATGCGGATTTGGCCTTGGAAGTGGCGCAGGGCAAACGTGATGCGGCGGACAAGGAGAAAATTGATGCGCAGGTGAAGGCGGACAAGGCCGGGCTGCCCGGTTCAGTGATGATCTCCGATGCCTTTTTCCCCTTCCGCGATGCGGCGGACGTGGGCATCCGCGAGGGAGTCGGAGCTATTCTTCAGGCAGGCGGCTCCATGCGGGATTATGCGTCCATCGAAGCCTGCAACGAGGCTGATCCGCAGGTGGCCATGATGTTCACCGGCCAACGCTCATTCAAGCATTGAAACACCGTGTCTTAAAATCAACCCGAATCAGGGGAGGTTTCCAAAAAACGTTCGGCAACTGCCTGATTTTTTGGTACAAAAAGAGACAGGGTCACGATGACACTCCGGGGTGCCCTAGGTTATGACTGGTAAGGGCGGCCCCCTGTGGCCGCCCGGTGTTTTCCCGTAATTCCGGTGCGTTGCACGGGCAGACACGGGAGCCTGCCCCTTGCCTTCCGCCCGGCCATCGGCTACAAAGAAGCACGCTGTTTTTTTCTTCCCAAGCGCACAAGGAGGCCGCAGATGAGCCAGCATCACTTTGAAACCCTTGCCCTTCATGCCGGGCACACCGTGGATCAGGACACTCTTTCCAGAGCTGTGCCGATCTACCGGACCAGTTCCTATCTCTTTAAAAACAGCCAGCACGCTGCTGACCTCTTCAGCCTCAAGGAGATGGGCAACATCTACACCCGGCTGATGAATCCCACTCAGGACGTGCTGGAAAAACGGCTTGCCGCTTTGGAAGGCGGGGCGGCAGCTTTGGCACTGGCTTCAGGCACCTCTGCGATCTTCTACTCAATCATCAACATCTGCGCCGCAGGGGATGAAGTCGTGGCCGCCTGCAATCTCTACGGCGGCACCTACACCCAGTTTGATGCCATCCTGCCGCAGTTCGGCATCAAGGTGCGCTTGGTTGATCCCAAGGAGCCAGACAACTTTGACCGGGCAGTCAATGACAAGACCAGAGCCATCTTCTGCGAGACCATCGGCAATCCCGGCTTGGACATGACTGATCTGGAGGCAGTGGCCGCAATAGCCCGCAAGCATCACCTGCCCCTGATTGTCGATTCCACTTTCACCCCGCCCTGTTTGCTCCGGCCTTTGGAGCACGGTGCGGACATTGTTGTTCATTCCCTGACCAAGTGGATCGGCGGGCATGGCACCGCCATTGGCGGCATTGTCGTTGACAGCGGCACATTTGATTGGACAGACCCCAAGTTCACCCTCTATAACCAGCCAGATGGAGGCTACCACGGCCTGCGCTTTGCCCACGATCTTGGCGCGATGAACCCCATCGCCTTTGCCTTGCGGATGCGCTTGGTGCCGCTGCGTAATCTGGGGGCCTGCATCAGCCCGGACAACTGCGCTTTCTTCCTCCAAGGGATTGAAACCCTGTCGCTGCGCATGGAGCGGCACTGCGCCAATGCCTTGGCCGCAGCAGAGTTTCTCCAAAAGCACCCGCAGGTGGAATGGGTGCGTTATCCGGGCCTGCCGGGCGAGGAAAATAAGGCTGCGCACCAGTATTTGCAGCACGGCTCTGGCGGCATGATTGCCTTTGGCATCAAGGGCGGGCGCGAGGCAGGGCGGCGGTTTGTTGACAGCCTGCTGCTCTTCTCTCATTTAGCTAATGTCGGCGATGCCAAGTCCTTAGCCATCCACCCGGCCAGCACCACCCATTCGCAGCTCTCTGCCGAGCAGCTTGCCGGGGCTGGATTGAGCGAATCCATGATCCGCCTCTCCATTGGCATTGAGCATATTGACGATATATGCGCGGACTTGGAGCAGGCCTTGGCTGCCGCCGCAGGCTGATCAGCTTGTCCGGCTGACAATGTATTGAGCTAAGGCGCGCAGCGGTTCTGCCCGTTCATCAAAAGAAGCCAAGGCGGCCACGGCCCGATCCGCCGCCTCCGCTGCGAGAATGCGGGTTTTCTCTATCCCGAAAAAGGCTGGGTAAGTGGCCTTGCCCAGCCCGGCATCGCTGCCTGCCGTCTTGCCAAGCTGCTCCGTGGAGGCGGTGACATCCAAAAGATCATCAGCAATCTGGAAGGCCAGTCCGACTGCGCCGCCATAGTCAGACAATGCGGCAAGCTGGGCTTCATCTGCGCCGCCGCCAATGGCTCCCATCTCCACTGCCGCCCGGATCAGCGCGCCGGTCTTGGAACGGTGGATGGTTCTGAGGCGTTCAAAAGAAATGGCCTGCTGCTCGCTGGCAATGTCAAGGAACTGGCCGCCAACCATGCCCAGCGAGCCTGCGGCCTGCGCCAAGACCGCCATGAGTTGGAGACGGATTGTTGGCTCCGGGCCGGGAAAGCTGTTGCTGCTGATCAGCTCAAAAGCGTAGGTCAGCAGGCCATCGCCCGCCAAGATGGCTTCAGCCTCGCCAAACTTCTTGTGGCAGGTGGGCTGGCCCCGGCGCAGGTCATCATTGTCCATTGCCGGCAGGTCATCGTGAATCAGGGAATAGGTGTGGATGCACTCCAAGGCGCAGGCCGCAGGCAGGAGCAGTTCCACTGCCGCCGGGTCAGAACTGACACAGTGGGCTGCGGCCAGACAGAGGATGGGCCGGACCCGCTTGCCGCCGACAAAGAGGCTGTAGCGCATGGTCTCAATATGCTTGGCAAAATCGCCCTCTGCGGGCAGCATGCAGTGTTGCAGTGCCCGCTCGATAAGCTGCCGCTGCTCCTGAAGATAGGCTTTAACATCAAACATGGTTCTCTCTCCTGCGACCGGATTGCCTTGTGCGGATTTAACGTCTCTCCCAAGCATAGCTTTTTTGACCTGTTGAAGCCAAACAATTTTCATGGTCTGTTGACTTGCTTGAATTCGCATGCACGTCCTGCTTGCTTTCCAGCCGAAATCTGATTACGTTCTGCTTCAGCGCGTTGTGCGGCAATGCTGGATGCGCGCTCCTCCTGCTTGCACGTATAACTTGAATCCACAAGAAAAACATGACAAAAACAGTGCTGATCACCGGCGGCTGCGGTTTTATTGGCGTGAACTTTGTCCGCCTGCTTCTGGCGGAGCGGCAGGACTGGCGGGTGATCAATCTTGACAAGCTGACTTATGCGGGCAACCTGCACAGTCTGGCTGATATTAGTGAGCATCCCAATTACACCTTTGTCAAAGGCGACATCTGCGATGCCCCGCTCTTGGACCGGCTTTTCCGCGAGCAGCAGATCGACACTGTGGCCCATTTTGCCGCTGAGTCGCATGTTGACCGCTCTATTACCGGCCCGGCGGAGTTCATCCAAACCAATGTAGTCGGCACCTTCACCCTGCTGGAGGCGGCCAAGCGGCACTGGTTAGACAGCGGCGCAGGCAGTGACCGCTACCGTTTTCTCCATGTCAGCACAGACGAGGTCTTTGGCTCGCTCGGCCCGACCGGCTTTTTCAGCGAAGAAACTGCCTATGATCCGCGTTCGCCCTACTCGGCCTCCAAAGCCTCGTCTGATCACTTAGTGCGGGCCTATTTCCACACTTACGGCCTGCCCGTGCTGATCACCAACTGCTCGAACAACTATGGGCCGTATCAGTTCCCGGAAAAGCTGATTCCGCTGGTGCTCAACAACGGCCTGCACGGCCAGCCGCTGCCTGTCTATGGCGACGGCGGCAATGTCCGCGACTGGCTTTATGTGCAGGATCACTGCGAGGCCATTGTCCGGGTGATTGAGCAGGGCAGACTCGGTGAATCCTACAATATCGGCGGCCACAACGAGAAGACCAACCTGCAAGTGGTTGAACTGCTCTGTGATCTGCTGGATGCAAAAGTCGGTCTGCTGCCATCTCAGCAACCGCGCCGCTCGCTGATCAGTTTTGTCACAGACAGGCTCGGCCATGACCGCCGCTATGCGATTGACGCAGGCAAGATGGCGAAGGAACTTGGCTGGCTGCCCAAGGTCACTTTTGAGCAGGGGATTGACAGGACGGTTGACTGGTATCTGCGCAACCAAGACTGGACCGCAGCAGTGACCGACGGCTCGTATCAGGAGTATTATCAAAAAATGTACGGAGAACAGGCATGAAGGTTCAGGCGACCAGCATTCCCGATGTGCTGCTGATCGAACCGAAAGTTTTTGGCGACGAGCGCGGTTTTTTCTTTGAGAGTTTCAACCTGCTGCAATGGCAGCAGCTTTCCGGCCTGAACACCGTCTTTGTGCAGCACAATCATTCCCGTTCAGTGCAGAATGTCTTGCGCGGTCTGCATTATCAGATCAAACAGCCACAGGGCAAATTAGTGCGGGTGACAATGGGAGAAGTTTTTGATGTCGCAGTTGACTTGCGTCGCAACTCGCCTACCTTTGGTCAGTGGGCAGGTGAAATTCTTTCTGCTGAGAACAAGCGGCAGCTTTGGGTGCCGGAGGGTTTTGCGCACGGCTTTTTGGTGCTGTCCGATGCAGCGGAATTCCTTTATCTGACCACGGACTACTACGCGCCGGAGCATGAGCGGGCTGTTATTTGGAATGACCCGGATTTGAATATTGTCTGGCCTTTGGCGGGCAGTGAGCCTTGCTTGTCTGAGAAGGATAAAAAGGCAGGCAGATTCAGCGAGGCGGAGTTGTTTTAGGTTGGATTTTTCCTGTTGACGAAGGGAGATGCGCTGTTTAAATTGGATAGACAACACGTTGTAATCTTTCTGTCTATCTTGCAACGATTGCATGGTTAATAGAACCATAGAGCTTTTTGTTAGGGCAAGAAGACCATCAGCATGAGCCATGATTGGAGGAGAAAAAAAGCCAGGTTCAAGGTACCAAGTGATAAAACACTAGGAATTGTCGTTCTTGGGGCGGTAGCAGTCGTAGCCGCGTTCACAATCCTCGGCAAAAGAATAGCCAAAGAACCTATTAGCGAAAGTTCTCAAATGTCCCATACCATAAGGGTGATCGACGGAGACACTATTGAATTATCATCTGAGAAGCTGAGGCTATTCGGGATGGATGCACCAGAAAAAGGCCAACCATGCAAAAGGAACAATGCCCCCTATGATTGCGGCACTGCTTCTAAAGAGCATTTAGAATTCTTGCTTACAGGAGCAAAAGTTGAATGCACCAAGAAGAAGAAAGATAAATGGGGAAGATATATTGCCTTGTGCTCTGCGGATGGTGAAGATGTCAGTCGACTAATGGTACGACATGGATGGGCTATAGCTTATAGAGAATATTCAACTTCTTATGTTGAAGATGAGGAATTTGCTAAATCTAATAGGCTTGGAATGTGGTCAAAGCAATTTGCCGTTCCATCCGAATGGTGAAAATCTGATAACGGTGACAAATTATGAGCGAAAATAGCGACGATAAGAACCTCACTAAACCATATAGCGGTGTTCCTACGCAGATAAACCTTGGCCCAAGCACGTCCATGGATTTGTCGTGGCTCCCGGAAAACGAGCGGAAAGCCCTTTTGATCGACTATACAAAGGGTATGATGGATATCAGCCAAAAAGCGCAAGAGCTTCACGTTGATGCTGCTGTCTTGAAAAGAACCCTCGATGACCTATCAGATACTACTCGGGAAGTCTCTGATAGTGGAAATGTTGTAACGATAACGCACTCTCAAACGACGAAAGTCGGACGTACAGAAATAATGATGGGGAATAGTGAGCAGGCCCAAAGTGGAAAATTATCGAAAAGCCAAACCGGGGGAAAGGATTGGACTCCCTACTATATATTTGGCGGCATCTTAGCCTTAATTATTATTGCTGCTTTAATGAAGGGCTAATATGAAGCCTGTCAAGGTGTATGTTTCGGATGACATCGCCGTGGATTCCGCAATCGAGTATTTGCAAAGCCACATCCCGGATGATGTTAGAAACTCTCAGGAGTACGGCTTCATATTTCCTGAAATAAAATCATGCATCGAGGAGTTTTCACAAAAAGCAAAGAAATTGGCTAACGCCGGAACAACTATCCACATAGACAAAGAATATAAAGTTGCCGGATCAAAAATACTCGTCGTCCTTGAATACCCAAGGAAGAAAGGACTCTTTGAAAGAATTGCAGGGATTCTTAGAAGAGGATAAACATGAGTCGATATAGAGGAAATCGATATCGATCCTATAATAGAAGATCGGTAGGACACGAAAGGGCTTTAGAACACATCCGCGAAGCAGAAGCCCTGTCTAGAGAATTAGGCGGCACGGACCAAGATGTTAAGAACTATTTCTTTTCTCTTTCTTCTGCCCAACTGAGAGCGATCTTCGATAAGTACGAATCTCAATACGGTAACTCAGCAAGGGAATATGCTGAGAAAACTCTTCCAAGTTGGAAAAGCGGACGAGTTCATATGAGCGGAATGGTTGCGGAAAGACTTTTCAACCTACTGCCACCTGTCATGCTAATCGAGGCAAAATTCCAGTTAACTGAAAGTTTGTGGAAACACGTTGGTCCATCTTCTAACAAAAAATTTTATGTTGGAGTCGATGTTAATCTTGAAGATATTTCCAGTCGAGTAAAATCACACTTAGAAGAAGTGGTTACGCATTATCAAATACCAAGCTCAATGGAGGCAAGGTTCAACTGGCTTTCGCAAGGTGATGTCACTGTAAAACAACAACTACTAAATCATTTTCGCCAACAAGAGAAGGTGCTGCTATCAGAAGCACTTCGAACTCAATTGCCGGTATTAATAAATCACTTGAATAGCGAAAAAGGAAGTCTTACAACACACGCAGCCCAAGTCCTTAAGGTAGGGAAACATGAGGTTCAAGTAGTTGTAACTGAGGGCATCAATGGAGTATCCGAAACAGCACCTGTAAGGATTTCTGAATCAAGCGATTACAGTTGGATATGGTGGGTAGTCGGAATTGTTTTTGTTTTGTGGCTACTGAGCAAGTAGCAGTGGATGCGATGAATAGCCCTAACAATCGCATGCACTCGGACAGCAAAAAGCACCGTTCTCGGTTTCACCTTTAAGCAGTGCTGTAGCTTCTGCCAACATGGCAGGCTTACCTTTTTTGATTCAGGCAAAGACTCCAGTCTATGCAACTTTAGTTGCATGTATTGTTGGTTTTATATTTATTTCCATTGGATTGTGCTGGAAACAGGTCATTAAATGGGCGTACAGAGGAACAGCATTACCTGAAAATATAAATCCTAATTTCGCCGAGAGTATCGACCAACGAATTTGGCGTTTCATTCAAAGATCAGCATACCCAGCGTTTGTTCTTCTCGGAGTTTCTTTGCCAGCAAAATTTTATTTAGACGCACATCCTTTTGCAGAAGAAACACGTGGATTCAACTCGCAAGTGCAACTTTTTTTGGTTATCCAAAAAGCATAGGTTGGCTGGCACTTTGAATACTTCATGTAAATTTTCAATTATTTTCTCTTAGTTAGCGACAAAAGCAAAGTTGTGACACTCCCGTAACTGCCTTTTCTTGCAACCAAAAAAAGTTGCACTTGGAACTTGAATTCACCTCGGAGTGCCAAAAATATGTCGCAAACCAACCTTCTCACCACCTCCACCAATCTGCAAAAGGCTGTTGCGTGGATCAGCGAGACCATGCAGCAGCACCCGGACAAGCAACGCGCCAAGGTGATGACCGCAGCAGAGCTGCGCTTTGACCTCACCCCTGCGGAATGCGAGTTTCTCCGCCGTCATTTTCACCAGACGGACCGCTGACTGATGCTTCCACCTCTGCCCTCTTCGCAGCTCCCGCCGGAAACCCTCAGCGGCGTGATTGAGCGCATCACCTACCACAGCCCGGAAAACGGCTGGACAGTGCTGCGGGTCAATCCCTTTGATTCGCGAGGCGGCACGGCCACGGTGATTGTCCATCAGGTTCGAGTCTTTGCCGGGGCAACCATGCAGTTCAGCGGCGAATGGGTTGTGCATCCCCGCTTTGGCCGCCAGTTCAAGGCCAAGCAGGCTGCGGAGCTGAAACCGGCCTCAGCAGGCGCGCTGGAAAAATACCTCGGCTCCGGCCTGATCAAGGGTGTCGGCCCCAAGACGGCCCGCAAGATTGTTGAGCATTTCGGCAAGGATACGTTGGAGGTCTTTGAGGAGCGGATTGAGCAACTCACTGACGTGCCCGGCATTGCCGAGAAAAAGCTGAACATGATCAGCACGGCCTGGACAGAGCACCGCGCCATCCGCGACGTGATGCTCTTCCTTCAGACGCACGGCATCTCCACCCTCTTCGCGGTGCGCATCTACAAGCAGTACGGCGACGAGTCGATTGCCATTGTCTCGGCCAATCCCTACCGCTTGGCTGAAGATTTCTACGGCATCGGCTTTTTCTCGGCGGACAAAGTGGCTCTGTCCATCGGCTTTGGGCAGGACTCGCCTTTGCGCATCACTGCCGCCATCCGCCATGTCCTCAATACCAGCCGGGAGCAGGGCCATTGCTGGCTGACCCAGGCCCAGATTGACAAGCAAGTTGCCGAGCTGCTGCAACTCAATCTCTCCGACCGCATCGCCCTGTTTCTCCACGAAATGGAGCAGCAGGACAAGCTGCGCGTCCGCCTGCTGGTCACGCGCAAGGGCCGGGAGGCGGAACGCTGCTACTACTCGAAGAGCCTGTATTATGACGAGAAGTACGTGGCCGAGCGGCTGCGGGCTATGGTGCGGCCTTTGCCGCATAGTGTTGAACGGATTACCGATTGGCTGCGGCGTGCTGGAGAAACGACAAGTTTTCAGCTTGCGGCAGAACAGGCCTCGGCAATTTTGACCATAGCCTGCTGTCAGTTCGCCATTCTCACCGGCGGGCCGGGCTGCGGCAAGACCACGACCACGCGGGTCTTGGTTGCCCTGCTGCGGGCTATGGGCCGCTCAGTGACGCTGGCTGCGCCCACAGGCCGGGCTGCCCAGCGCATGGGCGAGGTCATCGGCTTGGAGGCCAAAACCATCCACCGTTTGCTGGAGTTTCAGGGCACGGGCTTCAAGCGCAACGAGGACAATCCCCTCAAGACGGATGTCTTGATTGTTGATGAATGCTCGATGCTTGACATCAGCCTGACTGCGGCCCTGCTCAAGGCGGTCAGCAAGGACACAGCCTTGGTCTTTATCGGCGACGCGGATCAGCTCCCCTCGGTCGGGGCAGGCAATGTGCTGCGTGATTTGATCGCGTCGGGCAGCATTCCGGTCTGCACTTTGAACACCATTTTCCGGCAGGCGAGCCGCTCCAGCATCATCACTTTTGCCCATCAGATCAACTGCGGCGAAACGCCCAAGGTCGGCTCACCCTTCAAGCATCCTGAGCTGTGGAAGAGCAACGACTGCCTGTTCATTGATTCCGACGAGGCGACCCAAGCCCAGCTCGGTTTCATTGCCAAGGCCCGGCAGCATTTTCAGACGGTCGAGGAGCGCGAGCAGGCCGGGACTGAAGACCCGTTCAGCTTTGAGGCGGAAACGATCAGCAGTCCGTATCAGCGTTTTGAGCTGCCGGAGCAGTTCCAGCATGTTGACTTGCAGAGCTTGGCCGTGGCGGAAGGCCCGGCGGCGGAGCTGTCCGCAGTGGTGAAAAAGGTCCATCCGTGGTCATCGCTCTATTACGGCCTGACGGCGGCGGACACGGTGCGGCGGCTTTATACGGAATGGATTCCCAAATACTGCGGCAAGGACTGCGAGATTCAGGTGCTTTCGCCCATGAACCGGGGCAGTCTCGGCACAGGCGCGCTCAACAAGATGCTGCAAGAGGCGGTCAATCCACCGCAGGAAGGGCGGGCCGAAATCAGGCTCGGCGGCGAGCGGCTTTTCCGCACCGGCGACCGGGTCATTCATCGGCGCAACAACTATGATCTCGGCGTGTTCAACGGCGACATCGGCAGGATTATCGAGGTGAACAACGCGGATTTGACCCTGCGCGTCCGCTTCTTCCCGGATCAGCGTGAGGTCGAGTATCAGCGCGAGCAGCTTACGGAATTGGAACTGGCCTACGCGATCACCATTCACAAGGCGCAGGGTTCAGAGTTTGAGGCGGTGATTCTGCCGGTGCTGACCCAGCATTTTCGGATGCTCTTCCACAACCTGCTCTACACCGGTCTGACGCGGGCACGGAAGCTGGCGGTGTTCGTCGGCACGAGGAAGGCGTTGACGATGGCGGTGAAGAATCGGGATACGGGGCTGCGGCAGACGGCGTTAAGGGAGTTGGTGGGAGGAAACGCTGTGGATTCAAATTGCATAGGAGTTACGCAGTTGGCTTTATAACTCGTTGATTTTGTTCAACTGGCAGTTTATGCGGCCAAGGGTCAACTTGCTGTAATAATTGAACTCCTATTTTCAACTGCGTAAGTCCTATTGCATTTACAACTTGAATCCACGAATTTTTTAGAGGCTGTAAGTTAACGACAGCACGCTATTGAAACTATCCTCAGAAAAGCTCGCGCCAATATCCACCTTGATATCTTTGTTCCAGTTTACACCACCACCTAATGTATAATACATTTGATCAGAATCAATTGCCTGAAAACCATCATGATCCGGGATGCGGAAGAGACCAGCCCGAATTTGACAATTCAAGCTGTTAGAAACAATAAAGGTCTTTTCCGTGCCGAAACGGAGAATTACACCGTCGTCTATTTCCTCATCCAGCGTATTGCCACTCGTGCTGGCATCTGCCAACGCGGAATATCCCACCCAATCTGCCTGCGCGGTTAGCAGCCAGTTTGGAACAGGATACCACGCCACACCAACACTCCAGATGTCTGGAGTGTCAAAAATGGCCTGCAAGTTTTCGATGGCATCATCGCAGCTACTCAGGGAGCATGTGGTTTCTACACTGCTGTAATCAATGCTGAATGAACTGCCTTTGCGGTATGAAAGAGCGGCAGAAATATCAGAAGCCGGTTTGAACAGCATTCCTAAGCTGAAGCTAAAGTCATTGTCGTTACCGTCAATTATGCCGCCATAGCTGATCGAGCTGTCATGAACACTGCCGGTATAGGTGTTCGTCGTCCACATTTCACGCAAATTAGTGTTCAGTGTTTCCAAACTGACCGCAGCACCGAAAGAAAACAGCTCGCTATAGTTGAAAGCAGCAGCTATTCCATAACTCCTCTTTCGATATTCCTCAATGTTTTTTTCAGAAATATTCTCTTGCAGAAGATTTAAGGTGCTATCGAATACCGGCTCCGGCCCGGAGTTTTGATTGTCGCTGCCAGTGAAAGCCGAACTGCGATAATAGACAGAGGCGGTTAGCTTTCCGGGAACGACTTGCATCGCCGCACCAGCAAAAGAAAGATCGGCAATGCTGTCATCAAAGGTTCTGAACTCATCCAGATCAGGTCCCAAACCGATATTGTTGACTGAAGCATAGGTGTCCATGTAATCTTTTTCATAGGACGAATAGCTAATATCGACTGCAAGCTGCATATCTCGCAATGCAGACAGGCCTGCCGGATTCAGAGCCGAAGCCCGCACGTCATCAGCAACAGCTAACGCTGCTCCACCCATGGCGAGATATTTGCCACCTGTAACTTCAGAAGGTTCTAAGTCAAAAGGCAGATGGAGTGCCCAATAGCCATTGCTGCTGAGACCATGAGGGTTGCCCCATGCCACACTGCTCAGACAAAATGAAGCTGTAATGGCGCTCAACAGAATCATTTTCACCTTTACACATGGAGACATCTTTCTTTCCTCCCTTTTTATAAAAAGGGAGAGACAAAATTATCTCTCCCCGGGCTGATATAACGGTTGCACGAAAAATGGCAATCAGTTTGATATGGCGACCATCATATAAACTCATTTGCTTTATATAATTAAACTCCTTAACAAAGCAGAGATGTCTGATAGCCGTTCACCACATAACCGCTATAGTTCCGACATAGATCACGCCTTGGAATTATTTCCGATCATACGCACAGCATCCATTCTTGCTGGCCGGATAGAAAGATTCAAAGTTTTGACCTTTGGCGTACTGCGAACAGCGTTGGCCACTTTTGCTGACAAAGGTGGATTCACAGCTCATCCGGTAGGACTCGCCGCAGACAATATTTGGCCTGTCGGTCATTTTTTCAAATGATGCCGTGCTACCTATCGCCTCGGACACTGCACAGAAAATTTCTGCTGACCATTCGCCGGACGCATTACCTATCATGCTGCACTCGTCAGTACATTTATTAACGATGTCATCTAACGAGCTGTTCAAGCCTGCAATGTATCCGTTACCAAAGTCCACTGCCATCTTCCCTGTAAACCTTCTGTTTTTTATATCACGAACAACTCGATCTACAGCATCGCCGACAATCTGCACCAAGTTGTCCGCTCTGTGGCAATCTTGGCCGAGGTTATTCCATGCAGCGGAAACAAGTTTAGATGAAGTCCGCTTCGCCATGTTGTAGAAACCGCTCTGGGCTGCGGCATTTTTCGCATACCCATTCAACAACAGGAGAGATGATGCGAATAGAACTAACATTAGTTTTTTCATACGCTTTTCCTCTTTTTTGGTGATTGATGGTCTCTATTTGCCTTTACTCAGCACAGATTTTGCTGAATTTCGATACGGGAAAATTATAACTGAAGGCCGTGGAAAAGCTTCCCCGAACCTTGCTTTTGCAATCAATGCTGCATACTTGGTATGGGTATGAAATATTTAAAACCATATCAACGATTTGAGTGATAGTAATATTCCACGACCCTAACTGAACTTCGCATTCATGAATGAACGGCACAATGGTGCTGACGATAAAACTCTCCTCCATGCAGCTAACGCTGTTTTCTTGGTTGATACGGTCAATTTCGTCATAGTAAGAATGGATCAGCGTTGGCAGGAAATCGTTCAGGATGACATCGCTCGAATAACTGCGCTGTATCGAACGTAGCGAGCGGGTCAGAATCTTTGGCATGTGCTCGTCGCGAATGGTTTTCCACGGGATACCATTCGCTTTCAAGTTTTTGTAGATAGTACGCACCGATGCTTTGGCGAGCTTATCAGCCACTTCGCGAGCATCTCCTGTTTGTGAATACGCCACGCTAGGCACAACGAGAAACAAGCCAAACAGCAGAATAATTAGTTCTTTCTTATTCATTTTATATCCTCCATTGAATTATTAAATGCCCAGCCGTAAGCGGTAGGGTATCAATTTCTCGGCTTCCTATCTCTGATCTCAAAAATTATTAAACTGAAAAAATTTCCATCTGTCAAATTAAATTTTACGCAGCGGAACCGCCACCGTGATCGTATAGCGGTTTCAGGTTGTATGGTTATCAGAAAAAGATTAAACTTGACTTGTCTGTTTTTTCCATTTTTTCACACACGGAGGTCTGCCATGATTTATTCTATTGATTTCAGAAAGAAAGTCTTGTCTGTTTATGAAAAACAGAAATCATTGAGAAGAACTGCAGATTTGCTTGACGTTTCCTATAAATTTGTTCAAAGTCTTGTAAAAAGATGGAAGACTGAGGGGACGATTGAGCCGAAGCCTCATAAAGGCGGAAATCCTCCGAAAATCAAGGAAGTTCATATTCCTTTTCTGACCAGCATGATTGATGACGAGAACGATCTTACGCTTGAAGGGAACCTCGAAAAATTCGAGATAAAGCTTTTTCAGCTTATCAATAGTGTCTTTGACAGTTGAAAACTTCAAATACATAAATTGTTATTTCCTGTTTTTTATTTATTTTGAGCAAACTTCTGTTGAAATATGTTCCTGAATGCGTTTCTTTTTTTTAAATCTTAAATTTTATTAAGAGTTCCGTACCTGTCAATATTGAACGTCAAGTTTCTCAAGCCTATTTTCGCAGCAGCGCGAATGAAACCTGTTCCTCGGAGAATCATATTGCCAGCACGTTGCGCCTGGATGCCGAAGACGTGTTCAATCCGGGAGCGAATTTTTGATCTTGTCCGATTTCCCTGCTTCTCCCATTCGGTCAGTTTCCGGCTTCGTGTTCCTTTGCGGTTCAGATGCTCTCTGTATCCATTCTCGTTCAACCAGTTGAGCTTTTTTTCAGATCTGTATGCCGAATCCGCATAGATATCCCGACTGGTGTTGTCAGGGTCAAGCAGCTCCTCAAAAATATTGCTGTCATGAACCTCGGCACTGGTCACCGCATATTTTCGGATGAATTTATGCTTCACATCAACAGATATATGATTTTTATAACCAAAAAAGCTTCTGCCGTTCTTTTTGGTCCAACGGGCATCAGTATCCTTCTGCGCCTGCTTATTTTCACTCCATCCTTCAGGCTGTTCACCATTCTTGATCTGCTTGTTTTCCTTGCGGCTGTTACGCTGGATCGGGGCGTTGACTATGGAAGCGTCGACTATCTGCCCTTTTCTGGCTTGATATCCATTTTCATCAAGAAATTTGTCAAAAACAGAAAACAGTTCCTCGATTTTTCCTGCTTTGGTCAAAGTTTCACGAAAAAGCCATATCGTTGTCGCATCTGGAACTTTGTCAGCCGCCCGAAGTCCAAGGAATCTGGAAAACGAATATCTGTCAAGAATTTGATATTCCATCCCTTTATCAGAAAGATTGTATAATGATTGCAAAATTAAAATTTTGAACATCATGACTGAATCATAACCTTTAGCTCCAGCATTTGATTTCACAGGCTTTCTTTTTGCTTCTTCAAGAATTGGCCGAAATATTTCCCAGTCAATAGCCTTGTTGATCTTAACTAAAGGATCACCTGCTTTGTCAATTCGGGAAAGACGAATATAAAAATCAAAAAATCCAAGTTGGTTCATCTGTGCATCTCCGGCAGCATGAGTTGAATTGATGCCGAAATTATAACATAATAGACTGAAATTTCAATATTAAAATAAAAAATAACAAAACAAATGCAGCAGAATGGATGTTGTATTTTTCGAGGAACCCTGAAGAGATGTGTGATCGCTTATACGAGAAATTCAATTTAAAAATAGCACCTTCCACGCTGTGCGAAACTCTCGCCAGACTGAAAATCAGCCGGAAAAAAAAACTTTCCGCGATCCGGCGGCGTATAAAGAAGAAAATATAGCAAAGACAGTTAATTACCTTGCAGGCCTGATCGAGGCTGACAAAAAGAATTTCATCTTTATTGATGAGACAGGATGCTGTTTGAACATGTCGAGAAAATTTGCAAGATCAAGAAAAGGAACAAGAGCTTTTTCAAAAAGACCTTCAGGTAAAGGGAAAAGAATAAGCATGATAGGAGCTGTAAAGTTTGGAAAAATATTGAAGTGCATGAAATTTAAAGGAACCATGACAGGAGATGTCTTTTATTTCTATATAAAAAATTATCTTTTGAAATATCTTGACAGCAGTAAGACAGTCGTTCTTGACAATGCCAGTCCTCATAAAAACAAAGAAGCTCTCGCTTTGATCAGAAGTACAGGAGCGAAGATCATTTTCCTCCCTCCTTATCGTCCTGAACTGAACCCTATTGAATACTGCTGGTCAGTAATGAAAAACACTATAAGAAAATTGAAGCCGAGAACAGAGCGTGAGCTGATGGAAGCTTATGATATATCTCTGAAAACGGTTAAGTCAAAATCAATCAAATCGTTTTTCCGTCATTGCTGGGTTTGATATCTGTTCAATACGAAACCGCTATACGTCAGGTTTGTGTCTTGGCCGGGCCGGGGCCACCTCTCCACCCTGTTCGCGGTGCGCATCTACAAGCAGTATGGCGATGAATCCATTGCCCTTGTCTCGGCCAATCCCTATCGTCTGGCCGAAGATTTCTACGGCATCGGCTTTTTCTCGGCAGACAAGGTGGCCCTGTCCATTGGTTTCAGCCAAGATTCGTCTCTGCGCATCACTGCCGCCATCCGCCACGTCCTCAACGCCAGCCGGGAACAGGGGCATTGCTGGCTGACCCAGGCCCAGATTGACAAGCAAGTATCCGAGCTGCTGCAACTGAGTCTTTCTGACCGCATCGCCCTGTTTCTCCACGAAATGGAGCAGCAGGACAAGCTGCGTGTCCGCCTGCTGGTCACGCGCAAGGGCCGGGAGGCGGAACGCTGCTACTACTCGAAGAGCCTGTATTATGACGAGAAGTACGTGGCCGAGCGGCTGCGGGCTATGGTGCGGCCTTTGCCGCATAGTGTTGAACGGATTACCGATTGGCTGCGGCGTGCTGGAGAAACGACAAGTTTTCAGCTTGCGGCAGAACAGGCCTCGGCAATTTTGACCATAGCCTGCTGTCAGTTCGCCATTCTCACCGGCGGGCCGGGCTGCGGCAAGACCACGACCACGCGGGTCTTGGTCGCCCTGCTGCGGGCTATGGGCCGCTCAGTGACGCTGGCTGCGCCCACAGGCCGGGCCGCGCAGCGCATGGGCGAGGTCATCGGCTTGGAGGCCAAGACCATCCACCGTTTGCTGGAGTTCCAAGGCACAGGCTTCAAGCGCAACGAGGACAATCCCCTCAAGACGGATGTCCTGATTGTTGATGAATGCTCAATGCTTGACATCAGCCTGACAGCGGCCCTGCTCAAGGCGGTCAGCAAGGAAACAGCCTTGGTCTTTATCGGCGATGCGGATCAGCTCCCTTCGGTCGGGGCAGGCAATGTGCTGCGTGATCTGATCGCATCCGGCAGCATTCCAGTCTGCACTTTGAACACCATTTTCCGCCAGGCGAGCCGCTCCAGCATCATCACCTTTGCCCACCAGATCAATCAAGGCGAAACGCCCAAGGTCGGCTCGCCGTTCAAGCATCCTGAGCTGTGGAAGAGCAACGACTGCCTGTTCATTGATTCCGACGAGGCGACGCAGGCCCAGCTCGGTTTCATCGCCAAGGCCCGGCAGCATTTTCAGACGGTCGAAGAGCGCGAGCAGGCCGGGACAGAAGACCCGTTCAGCTTTGAGGCTGAAACGATTAGCAGTCCGTATCAGCGTTTTGAGCTGCCAGAGCAGTTTCAGCATGTCAATCTGCACAGCTTGGCGGTTGCCGAAGGCCCGGTAGAAGAGCTGGCCGCAGTGGTGAAAAAGGTGCATCCTTGGTCATCGCTCTACTACGGCCTGACAGCGGCGGACACGGTGCGGCGGCTTTATACGGAATGGATTCCCAAATATTGCGGCAAGGACTGCGAAATTCAGGTGCTCTCGCCCATGAACCGGGGCAGTCTCGGCACAGGCGCGCTCAACAAGATGCTGCAAGAGGCGGTCAATCCACCGCAGGAAGGGCGGGCCGAAATCAGGCTCGGCGGCGAGCGGCTTTTCCGCACCGGCGACCGGGTCATTCATCGGCGCAACAACTATGATCTCGGCGTGTTCAACGGCGACATCGGCAGGATTATCGAGGTGAACAACGCGGATTTGACCCTGCGCGTCCGCTTCTTCCCGGATCAGCGTGAGGTCGAGTATCAGCGCGAGCAGCTTACGGAATTGGAACTGGCCTACGCGATCACCATTCACAAGGCGCAGGGTTCAGAGTTTGAGGCGGTGATTCTGCCGGTGCTGACCCAGCATTTTCGGATGCTCTTCCACAACCTGCTCTACACCGGTCTGACGCGGGCACGGAAGCTGGCGGTGTTCGTCGGCACGAGGAAGGCGTTGACGATGGCGGTGAAGAATCGGGATACGGGGCTGCGGCAGACGGCGTTAAGGGACTTGGTGGGCGGAGAGGATTGCTGAGAAATATTACAGTCGCAATCACCAGATGCGCTGCAAGCCAGCATACTCATCAAAGGCTTGATCTCTGCTCAGAAGCGGCATGTTCTCCGCCAAACTTTGCGCGATGAGCAGGCGGTCAAACGGGTCTTTGTGATGAAACGGCATTGATCTGACAAAGTCCAGATGCTTCGGCTGCACAGGCAGCAGTTTCATCGCATTACCCCTGACATGCGTCTCAACCAAGTCCGGGAAGGAGAAGTTCAGCTTCAGTTTGCCCATGCTGGCCTTGATGGACATTTCCCAGAGGCTGGGCGATGCTGATCAGCCGTTCGTTGCGGATATCTTCGATGAGCTGCCGCGCCGGGCCGCTCAGATTCGGATTGCCGCCGATGAACCAGAGAAAAGTGTGCGTGTCCAGCAGAAGCTTTATGGCATGTAGTCCTCGAAATCATCAAGTGGCGCATCAAAATCATCCGCCATTTCAATCAGTCCAGCGGCACTGCCGAATTTCGGGCGCGGCAGGACAGGAAACGGCACGAGTTTGAATCCTGAGCCGTCATCCTTTGTGATGATGACTTCTTCGCCAGCGGCTGCCATTACAATCAGCTTGGCAAGCATGGTCTCCGCTGCTTTCAACGCGACTTGGGGCATGTCAGCCTCCTGCTGTTGACAGCAACCAATGTTGTTTTTTGCTCCTGCTTGAATTTTCAGGAGAACGCTTTCAGCATAGCATGTTCAGGCGGGCAATGCAACGAGCTGAACGACTGGCCTTTCTCTGTCGGCACGAGGAAAGCCTTGGCAATGGCGGTCAAGAATCTAATCACGATCTGGCGGCAGTGCAGGTTCACGCCCGAATCGAGTCATCCCCAGCCGATGGACCCCATGTTGTCTTAGCAGGCAATTCAATGAAATGATTCACTTTGCGAAGCAATTTGTCTCTGCAATGTATCATCCGGGGCTTGACACCAGCCCGTCTTACAACAGCCCCGCCACCATCGCCTTGGCCTCGTCCTGAATCCGGGCCAAGTGCGCCGCATCAATGAAGCTCTCCGCATAAATCTTGTAGATGTCCTCGGTGCCGGAAGGGCGCAGGGCGCACCAGCCGTTTGCCGCAACAATCTTCAGGCCGCCGATGGGCGCATCATTGCCCGGAGCCTTGGTCAGCACCGCCGTGATCGGCTCGCCAGCCAGCGTCTTGACTGACACATCTTCTGGCTGCAAATTTTTCAGCACCGCCTTTTGCGCAGGTGTGGCGGGCGCATCAATGCGGGCATAAATCGGCGCGCCAAACTGCTTGGTCAATTCCTGATAATGCTGGCCCGGATCGCGCCCGGTCTTGGCTGTGATTTCAGCGGCCAGCAGATTGAGGATGATGCCGTCCTTGTCTGTGCTCCAAACCGTGCCGTCCTTGCGCAGGAAGCTCGCGCCTGCGCTTTCCTCGCCGCCAAAAAAGATGCTGCCTTGGCGCAGGCCGTCAACAAACCACTTGAAGCCGACCGGCACTTCCACCACTTTGCGGCCCAGCGCGGCTGCGGCCCGGTCAATGATCGAGCTGCTGACCAAAGTCTTGCCAATCGCCAGATCATCCCGCCACTGCGGACGGTTCTGCGCCAAATACGAGATTGCCACGCTCAGATAATGATTCGGATTGAGCAGGCCCATGCTTTTGGTGACAATGCCGTGGCGGTCAAAGTCGGTGTCATTGCCAAAAGCAATGTCAAAATTCTCTTTCATCGCCACCAGCCCGGCCATTGCGTAAGGCGAGGAGCAGTCCATCCTGATCTTGCCGTCCTTGTCGCAGTGCATAAAGGAGAAGGTCGAATCCAGCGTGTCGTTGAAGATTTCCATGTTCAGGCCGTAACGCGCCCGGATTGCGGCCCAGTAGGCCATTCCTGCGCCGCCCATCGCGTCCGCGCCGATGCGGATGCCGGACTGGGCAATGGCCGCCATGTCAACAACTTGCTCCAGATCATTAACATAAGGCGTGACGTAATCATACGAACGGACGTTCGCCGATTGGAGCGCATCCGCCAACGGCAGCGCGTTCACTCCGGCCAGATTTTCCGCCAGCAGCGCATTGGCGCGGGCTTCGATGACGCTGGTCACATCCGTGTCTGCCGGGCCGCCGTGCGGGGGATTGTACTTGAAGCCGCCGTCCGCAGGTGGGTTGTGGGACGGCGTGATAACAATGCCGTCGCAAAGTTCCTTGCCCTGCTGGTTATGGGTGAGGATGGCGTGGGAGATGACCGGCGTGGGCGTGTAGGGCGAATTGTCAGCGGCAATGCAGACTTGCACCTTGTTGGCGGCCAGCACCCGCAGGGCGGTGAGCTGGGCAGGCCAGGAAAGCGGGTGGCTGTCCATGCCCATAAACAGGGTGCCGCTGATGCCAGCCTCGGTGCGGTAATCGCAGACTGCCTGGGTCACGGCGAGAATATGGGCCTCGTTGAAGCTGCGCTTGAGCGAGCTGCCGCGATGACCGGAAGTGCCAAAACTGACCCGCTCGCCCTCCTGCTGCGGGTCAGGCAGCAGGGTGTAATAGGCGGAAATCAGTTCCGGGACATTGACCAATATTGTTTTCGGGGCAGGCTGACCTGCCAGCGGATGAATGCTCATGATGTATTTGTTATTGATTTTAATTCGTTCCGTAGGGACGAAAAATTTTTCGTCCCTACATTGTGCCATTGCCAAGGAACAAGGCAAAAAAGACAAAATCACTGTCCGCCGCGCACCAACAGAACCGCGACGTCGTAGTCGCGGTTGACGACGTCGGAATAGCCGCTGCCGAAATAGACGCACCACGCATAGTCCGAGCTGACCGCATAGGGCGAACCGGACCAGTACCACAATGAAGTATTCGGAAAAGCCTGCTGATTGATCGTTGGCTCTTCCGAATCATCGTTGCACCAGCCGTCATCTTTGTCTTTCACCCCTTTACTGCAATAGACCAAGGTTTTCAGCTCATCAATGGTCGGCAGCCGCCAATCTGTATAACCAGCATATTCAACATGTTTAAAACGGCTTACGGCATCATCCCATTTGCACTCTTCCGCCTTTCCCACTTCACAATTCACCCCTTCCAATCCTTCTGAGCAGCGTTTCCACATCAGGCCAGTCTTCGTATCAATTATAGTTCCATCGCAATGATCAATATATTGACCAATCTTTATTCCTTTTGAGCAAGCTATTTTCCACAATCGTTCTTTTTCTCGTGCAGCGATGCCATCCAATTTTTTTCGCAATCCTTCTGGCAACTTTGACAAGTTATCATAATCAGAGCCGCTGTCATATTGCAGTTTCTTGATGCTTTTCAAAGAAAACATATCACCGTAATCATCCGCCAAACGCACCGAGCCATTGCCTTGCAAATCCCAAATTTTCAGCGCATTCATGTCTATGTATGGAATTTCCGTCAGCTCATTGTTGCTCAAATCAAGTAATTGCAAATTCCGCACCGGCAGCCCTGTTCTGGGAAATGTGCTGATGCCGTTGGCGGATAAATTCAACTCCTCCAAACCGGCCAGCTTGTTCAGCTCCAATGCGCTGACCTCGTTGTTAATCCGGTTCTTGCTCAAATCAAGAATCTTCAATGACCATAACGGAGCTAAGGAACCGAAATTCTTGGCCGCGCCCTGCGTCCCGCTCAAATAGAGTTCGCCTAAATCGCTCAATTTCTGCCAAACCGGGGCAAGATTTTGCTCCGCCGTGTCGCCTTGAAAAAGCGGGTTGTCGGAAAGATTGAGCACATCCAGCTTGGGCATGGCCTGCAAGGTTTCCAGCAAATCGCTGTCCGCATCCAAATGATTTTTCGACAAATCCAAGCGGCGCAGGTTGGTGAAGCGTTTCAGCCACGGCGGGATTCTGTACAACGAGGCATCGGAAAAATCAAGCAGCTCCACCCGGAGCAATTCGCGGGGCGCGGTCTCGGCAGGCAGCACCTGCGCAGTTCTTTGGCCGGAAAACTGCACCTTGACACCTGCATCGTGCATGATGCGCACGTCATCAATTGTGAATAATTCCTGCCCGACAGACAAGGACGGCAGCAGGCATAAGCACAAGGAGAATATGATTTTTTTCATAGCATTCAAAAAAATGTTTCGGCAGGGCACGGCGCGCCGTGCAACATGTAGGGGCGGTTCATGAACCGCCCCTACAGAAATTTCTTGATGACCTCGAAAAAACAGAAATACGTTACGCCATCAGCTCGTCAAATGCGGAAACCCCAGTCGCGGCAATCAATTCCTTGACATGGGCTTCCTGATCTCCATGCAGCTGCCAACGTTCCAAAGTCAGCAGGTCATCAGGTTCAAGACGCTTCTCAAACTCATTGGCTGGCTTGGCATATCCCATGCCTGCAATCTTGATTTTGATCTTCTCTCGTTCAAGATAATCCAGCACTGTGTGGAAACGCTGTTTTTCCGCTTCGCTGTTGATCTGCATTTTGAAGGTGCGCTGCGGATGCAGTTCATAATCCGCAATGCCCAGCGTGATGACCGAGGCTTTGTAGGGCACTGGCTTGAAATTGGTCTCATTGCCGAGAGAACGTAGTTCCGGGAAGCTGAGATTGGAACCGAAACTCTGATATGCTTCAGCGCGGCTGTAATGACGATGAGACAAATTATTCACAATGGCATCAGCAACCAACGACACCACAACCGCTTCGGCAACATCAAAAATCAACCCAGCAAGCAAGCGGGTCGGCTGAAGACGGATTATCCAGCTCCAGATGCCAGCCTCGCTGGCGGCGGGCAGCAGCAATCCTGCCGCGCTGATTGCGGTGTATGTCAGCAGGTCACGGCGGGTCAGTTCGTTCTTCATGGCATGTCTCCTGTGGCAGAGATTGATCAGGCAGGCCCGACTCATTTTTAATCTGGAATCAGCCTTTGCGCAAGGTCTTCCCGGCTGGGTAATCTGCTTTTCAGCTTGGAAAAGCTGCTGCCGGTGGTGTAGCATAGTTGCAGCAGCAAGAAGCCGGTATTGACCAACATCTCCCCTTTCCGCACGATGAGCAGACAATTTTCCACCTTGCCGGGCAGCCCCCAGCCGCTGGGCGCGACCATCACCCCTGACGGCATCAACTTTGCCATTTTTTCCCGCCACGCCGAGAGCGTTTCCTTGGTGCTGGGAATCAAGCATGAGGAAGGGGAAAGTGCCCGAATAGACATTCCGCTGGATCCGATCCTGAACAAGACCGGCGATATCTGGCATGTCACGATCAGTGGGCCGTCTGCTTATCTCCGCTACGGCTGGCGGATTTCTGGGCCGTGGGAGCCGAAAACTTCCGGGCTGGCCTACAACAGCGACCTGATCCTGCTCGACCCTTACACCAAAGAGCTGCGCTCGCCGCGCTGGGGTCATAAACGCCTTGGCGCAGGCCGACAGACCTTTGGCCTGATCCCGGATAAAAACTATGATTGGGAAGGCGACCGGCCTCTGAACATTCCGCTCCAAGATTCAATCATCTACGAGCTGCATGTGCGCGGCTTCACCTTTCATCCTTCGTCCAAATGCGCTTTTCCCGGCACCTTCCGGGGCATCACGGAAAAGATAACTTATCTGAAACGGCTGGGCATCACAGCGGTGGAGCTGATGCCAGTGATGGAATTTGACGAGACTGACTGCCCTTTTGTCAACCCGGAAACCGGCGCGCCGCTGCGCAACTACTGGGGCTACAACCCGCTGTCTTTTTTCGCGCCCAAACCGTCTTATGCGGGCAACATTCCGCATCCGCTCAATGAATTCCGCGACATGGTCAAAGCCCTGCATCGGGCCGGGATTGAAGTCATTCTCGACATTGTCTTCAACCATACTGCCGAGGGCGGCTGGGACGGCCAGATCAGCTCGTTCCGGGGCATTGACAATCCGATTTACTATCTGCTTGATCCGTGGACCAAAGCCTATCTCAACTTTTCCGGCTGCGGCAACACCTGCAACTGCAACCACCCGATTGTCCGCAGCTTGATCATCGATGCGCTGCACTGGTGGGTCATGGAAATGCACGTGGATGGTTTCCGCTTTGATCTGGCCTCGATTCTGGGCCGCGACCAGCAGGGCCATGTCCTCAGCAACCCACCGATGGTGGAGATGATTGCTGAAGACCCGATTTTGGCGAATACTAAAATCATTGCTGAGGCGTGGGATGCCGCAGGGCTGTATCAGGTCGGCCATTTCTCTGATCATCATCGCTGGGCCGAGTGGAATGGCCGCTTCCGCGATGACGTGCGCATGTTCATGAAGGGCACGCCCGGCCTGAGCGGCGCGCTCGCCACCCGGATTGCAGGCAGCTCCGACCTCTACCAGCACAATGGCCGCCGCCCCTGCAACTCGATCAACTTCATCACCAGCCACGACGGCTTCACGCTGGCTGATTTAGTCAGCTACAATGAAAAGCACAACCTTGCCAACGGTGAGGACAACCGGGACGGCGACAATCATAATTTGAGCTGGAATTCCGGGGCAGAAGGGCCGACTGAGAACAGAAGAATCCTTCAGCTCCGCAGCCGCCGGATCAGGACGATGGCAGTCATCCTCCTGCTCTCGCAGGGCGTGCCGATGCTGGTTGCAGGTGATGAATTTGGCAGGACGCAGCAGGGCAACAACAATGCGTGGTGTCAGGATAATGAAATTAGCTGGATCAATTGGCAGCTGGCTGAGAAACACCGGGGCCAGCTCCGCTTTTTCCGCAATTTGATCCGCCTGCGCCGTGACCATGCCATTTTCCGGCGGGCGGAATTCTTTGAGATCAGCCGCCCGGATCAGCCGCCCTCCTCGCAGGAGATCATCTGGCACGGCCTTCAGCCGAACCAGCCCGACTGGTCAGAGCAGAGCCAAGTTCTCGCCTTTCTGCTCAAGGACATCCGGCCAGGCGATGACGAGGACAGCAATTTCTACATCATGCTCAATGGCCAGCCAGATCAGGCTGCCCTGTTCACCGTGCCGGAAACTGCCACGGTCGGCAGGCCGAGCGTGTGGAAAAAAATCATCGACACTGGTCTGTCTGCGCCAGCCGATTTTGTTGACTTGGCCAAGGCAAGGCCAATTGCCGAAGGTGCTCAGGTCTGCGTGGCGGCAATGGGCTGCGTGGTCTTGCAGACGGAAAAAATGTGAGGAGCAGCTTGCCGCCGGTCAGCTCTTCCGCTTCTCCCCAGTCAGGGCCGCCTGATCAAACCAGTTTGGAATCACGCCCGCTTTCCAGCAGGCCCGCGAGCTGGCAATCACTTTTCGCATCACGCCATTGATGACCGCCCACAGTGCTTCGCTGCCGCCGAAATTGACCCCGCCATTGGTCCACAGCGTTTCCAGCATCAGCAGGAGCTGAAAAAAGTTCTGCTGGAGCGGCCCCTGCACTGGATGCAGAGGATCATCAACTCCACTATGCACTTCCGGCAATTCGCTCATCTTGAGTTTGAGAAAACGGCCAAAATGGGCATAGCCGTTGTATGGCTCAGGATCTTTCGGCTCGTGCATCAGCCGGTAATAAGGCGGCACTGGAAAACTTTTTTCCGTCCACGGCGGCGACTTGAGCATCTCGGTGAGGATATGGCCCTCGCCTTGATTGGTCACAGCTTGGACCGCATTGCGGGCATCAGCATAGCTGGCAATGATCTGGGGGAAATTCTGCTCCGGCCAATGCGCCTGCTGATGCTGGGTGCTCCAGCGGAACTGCTCAGTGCCGACCTGCTTGATGCCCACCATCAGGCCGTCATACATCTCGCCGATGGAACTGTACGGATGCTGCGGCGTTCGATGATCCACGATCAGCCCTTCCGGGATTTCCTCCGGGTTTTCAATGTCCAGCATGGTGTTGAGCCGCTCGTCATCCAACGGCCCCAGCATGGCGTTGAGAAAGCCGCGCTCGCCGGTTTCCGGGTCATAAGGCTTGATGTAGGGCACATCCGCGCCATACTGCGGCGGCCTGAAGCCGGGCGGCGCATCCAAGGCGGCGCAGAGATTGGCGGCTAACTGTAGGTGCAGCATCTCCTCAATCACCACGCTGCGGATGATTGTGCAGGCCTCGCTCCTGCTGTCAATGACCGAGGTCATTGCCGTGATGTAGAGGGGCAGGGTGTATAATTCCACGGCGGCAGCGGCTTGGGCGTGCTCCTGCACAAGCGCCTTGGTCCAAACAGCGGCTGGTTCCGGTATCTCGGTCATGGCGGTTTGCATGGTTGAGGAAGAGATGATTGACGTTCCAGCGCGGAACGCTGCGGGGCAGTATATTTTTTTGCCAAGCAAAGGTCAAGTGAAAGTCTTTGAATATTGAACCGTTGCCCAAAACCTCTCCAGCAGCGGCCTTGCCATCCATCACGTTTCTTGACAGAGCTTGAACGCCAGAGTAAACGAATTGAAAAATCAATTCGTTTCTTCAAAATAAGGTGAAAATGGGCCGGACAAGGGGAGGTTTCCCAAAATGGCTTGACAACTGCCTGATTTTTCTGGTACGAAAAGAGGAAGAGTCACAATGACACTCCGGGGCACCTTGGGTTAGACCGCAGGCCGGAATCCGTAGGGGGAATTCATGAATTCCCCCTGCAATGTTTGGATATTTCATAAAAATGGCTTTCCGCCATGAACATCCTCCCCTGCTTCCAGCCGCTGCTTGACCTCTCGTGGCAAACCTTGCGTATTGAGCTGCGCAACACCCGCAACATCTTTGCCCGCCAGCACCCGTTAGCCGTGTTCGCTGCGGTGTGCAAGGAGGCGGCCAGCAAGGCAGGTATTCCGCACCACGAGTATTTTTATCATCCCTTGTCCGGCCTGCTGGAAAGCCGCATCCGCAAAGATGCTGTCTATCCGCTGGAACTGGTTTTCTCCAGCAACGACAGCACAGTCCGCGACCGCTTCCTCAGCGGCCTGACCGAGCACCTGCGTCATCCCCGCAGCAACTTTGCCCTGCATCAGGCAGAGCCATCCATCCGCCGCTGCCTTGCTGATCTGCTGGCGGAAAATCCCCTGCGCTGCCCGGACGAAGTCTGCTTGGATTTCATCACCCCGTTTCCGTTCACGCCAAAAGCACCGGGGCAGCTCTGCCTGATCGACCGCGACCTCTTTTTCCGCAAGCTGGCAGCCCGCATTGAGCGGACGTTCGGCCTGCGGCTGCCGGGCATCGAAAGCACGTGGGCGGAAGTGCGCTTGCTCTGCTGCTATTGGAAATACTATGAACGTCAGCGGGATTCGGCCAGCAACAGGGGCAGGCTGTATCTGAACGGCACGGTCGGGCCGCTCTATCTGCGCGGCGAGATTGCGCCGGTCTATCCGCTCCTCCTGCTCTGCTCCGAGATCAGTAACGGAAGGCACAGTGCCTTTGGCTTAGGACATTACCTGCTGCGGCAGGAACCCAGCCTGAAAAACCTCCGGCAAAATGGCCGTGAAAGAGGGGCTGGAAGGGGAGGTGCTACAAAATAGTATTGACAGGAAGCTGAATTTACGGGTATAAAAAGAGGCAGAGTCACAATGACACTCCGGGGCGCCCTGGGTTATGACATACTATATGTGGCAAAGCCACTTTATAAGTCACAATGACACTCCGGGGTGCCCTGGGTTATGACTGTTATCTTCGGCAATTGATCCTGCAACTGAAAGTCACAATGACACTCCGGGGCGCCCTGGGTTATGACCAGATGCCCCATATAGCAGCCTTGTTTTTGTGTCACAATGACACTCCGGGGTGCCCTGGGTTATGACAATTGCATCACCAGAAAAACTACGTAGATTTGTAAAGTCACAATGACACTCCGGGGCGCCCTGGGTTATGACTGTCTGATTTAACCCTTCACCATTTCAATCCTGTCACGCCACAATGACTGTTGCGCAGTTATACAAGCGATATATCCAGCCGATATCAGCCGCTGATCAACTTGAGCTGATCGCCTTGATCAGCAGACAATTGATCAACCGGCCTGAACGGCAGCAGCGGAGCCTGCTGGAGTTGGAAGGACTTGGGGCCGAAATATGGGAAGGTGTTGACCCGCAGCAATATGTTGATGCGCTGCGGAATGAATGGGAAAACCGCCTGTGACAAGTCCTGAGTCTGCTTTCACAAAGATAACAGTGCTGGGAATTGACACGGCTCCGTTTATTTATTTTGTCGAACGGCATCCAGTTTATCTGCCGGTCATCCGGGATATTTTCAGGCGGATTGATCAAGGATTCATGCGGGGCTGCGCTTCGGTGATCACGCTGACTGAAGTGCTTGTTCAGCCCAAGCGTTGCGGAAAAATCGCCTTGGAACGAGAATACCGCGATCTCCTGCTGTGCAGCAGAAATTTTGAACTTATCCCGATAGATGCGGCAATTGCCGAGCAGGCGGCGGAACTGCGGAGCCGCCATAACCTGCGAACGCCTGACGCGCTTCAGATTGCGGCCAGCCTTTCCGGTGGTTGCGAAGCATTTCTGACCAATGACAAGCAGCTCAAGCGCGTTGAGGACTTGGCAGTGCTGGTGCTGGATGATTTTGTATAACAGACATGGACGAATGATGTCGGCTGCTTAAAAAATATATTATTTCGGACAGGTGCGAGTTATTGAATTATCATGCTGAATCTGCGTCGTTATTCGACAAAACCAACACAATGTAGTACCTTCGGCAAAATGAGGTGAAAATGGGTCAAACAAGGGGAGGTTTCCAAAAAACGCTTGACAACTATCTGGATTTACTGGTACGAAAAAAGGAAGAGTCACAATGACACTCCGGGGTGCCCTGGGTTATGACAATATATGATCACCTATCACATTACCGTGAGAGTCACAATGACACTCCGGGGTGCCCTGGGTTATGACTTGAGGTTTGCTGACAGTGAAACATTCATGTCTTGTCACAATGACACTCCGGGGTGCCCTGGGTTATGACCGGTAGGGGCAAAAAATTTTTTGCCCCTACGATTTTTCCGCGAAAAAAATTCTTGCAAAATCTGCATCATGTCGTTATATATCGGACATGACTCAGCTCCCCTACAGCATCTCTTCACGCACTCCCATCGTCACTGGTGACAACGACCACCGAAACACTGAACTGCAAGCCGCCGGACTGCTCGGCAGCCTGCGCTATCAATACTGGCTGCTCAAGGCCATGCAGGCGTGGGAGAAAAATCCGCAGCATCCTGTTTATCCGCCGTATTCCGCTGATCTTTCACCCGCAGGCAGCAAAAATTTCACAGAGGAACTGCGTAAGGCCGGGCCAGTCGTGCAGCTTTTTGGTGCCACGAACTGGAAAAAGATGTTCCGGCTGGAGATTGCCGAAGCGGTGCAAAGAGAGCAGCAGTCCTGCTCGGCCCGCGCAAATGACCGCATTGCTCCGTGGCAGTGGACGTTCAAACTCATTTTCCGCCACGACAGAAACAGCCCGATTTTTAACAAGCTGGCGGACAAGGAAGGCTTCAGCTTGGCAGATGAGCTGCACAGCCTGATGGCTTTTGTGCATCAGTATGGCTGGCTGGGCGCGGCCCCGCAGAACGGGCTGGGCTGGGTAAAAGTGCAGAGCGAGGAACTTGGAACGGTCATCCTGCCGCAAGAAAATCCGGTCTTTGCGGCAAAGGATATTCTGTTGAATAGAAAAGAATCAAAAAGACTGCAAGATACGCTGCGCGACTATTACCGCGACAAGTACAGCAATTTGGCCGCCCCGCATTGGAAACGGGGACGATATCTGCACAGCTTAGAGCATCTGGACAAACAGTCTCCGCCAATCGGCTACGAAATCCGCCGCTGGCTGCGGGATCAGATGTTTCCGCCTGACCGATATAAAAACAAGCAGGAGGAATATTTCGGCAACCAGAAACATGCCGGTTTTGTTCATGTCACGCATCCCGTTGTTCAGTCGGACGGCGGCTGGTTGCTCAGATTACGCTTTGCGGCCCGCCCGGATACGACTGGCGACACAACGCGGCTGTATCCCGATCATCTCGATATTGCGCCGCAGTTCTGGCTTGATTACTGCGAAAAACTTCTGAAAGCGAAAGATGACTAAATTTCAGGCCGCTGCCCAAGACAAGCACCTTTGGCAGCCCGATTACGCCAGCCTGCCGCACAATCTGCCCAGCCTCCCTGACCCGGAAATCTCCGGCTGCTCCTTCCGCTTCTTCTGCACCTTCACCCTGCAAACTTGCTTCTTCTCAGGCCGCGACCGAGCGGGCGCAGAAAAAGAGGCTGGCAACGAGCATGATCACACGTTGAACAACCATCTCTGCCGGGACTGGGTTTCTGGTCATCCATTAGCCAAGGCCGGGGCGTGGAAGCGGCTTTTCCGTTCCTGCTGGCCGAAAGATAATGCCAAAGATATCGAACGTCTTTTCGGGCCGGAACCAAAACATCCCAACGAAGAGGAAAAACTGAGCAAGGCTGAGTTGAAATTTCATCACGCCGTTTTTCCTCTGAACAGCACCGGCAAAGCTCTGATTGCGCCGCGAGACCAGAAAACCGGCACGGTCAATCACGGCCCGATCACCTATGAAGTGGTGAAGGCAGGCAGCCGCTGCGAGGTAGTGATTGATTATCTGCCGCGCCGCGCTTGCAATCCGGCAGCGGCGGAAAAGGTGCTCTGGAAGCTGTGGCGGGCCGCCTTGGAAGTTAAAACTCAAGGCGCGGCCATTGGCGGCAAGTCCGGCATTTGGGGGCGTGGCCGGTTTTATCTGACTGAAATGTCTGTAATGCGCAGCCCTGACATGCCGCGCAGCAAGTCCAACGAGTCAATCAAAGACCGGAGTGCGGCCCGATGAGCGAAGCCCAAATCAGCGCGGCCTTGGAGCAGCACTGCCGCTTCCTCGCTTATGTGCGCGTGAATGCGTTGCTGCATGATGGAGACAAGGTCACGTCAGAGTTTCTGCGCTGGTCGATGGATAAAAAAAGCGTTCCGAAAGAAGAATATCCCGGACATGAAACATCTTCCCCGGAAGAACGGCTGAATTTTCTGGCAAGCAAGGAAGAGCTGTTCCCACGGCATGAGCTGGAGCCAATTGCTGCCCCTGTGCGTCGGGTCGCCTTGGAACCTGACATGCTGCGGAAGGAACAGGCTGCCGACATATTGCAGCAATATATCGGGAACGAAAATTTTATCAGCAAGTTGGCATCCTCTCAGCTAAAGAATCTGGAAGATAATTTTGGCGGTCTCCCTCTTGAGAGTTGTTGAATAATTGTTTATCCTTCTGTGTGTGTCAACTATTTTAAAGAAGGAGGAAAAGATGGCTAAACTTGCAAAAGTCGGCAGTTTTTGTCCGAACCCCGCCTGTTCTGATTATGAGCAGCTTGACGGTCGAATTATCAGATATGGCCGCACTCGTGCAGGCGTTCAGCGTTTTAAATGCCTGAGTTGCGGAAGAACGTTCACTGCGACGCGAGGGACGATATTTTATCGCCGCCGGACGGAGGATGCTGAAATTGTTGAGTGTCTTGCCCTGCTTGCGGAAGGATCACGGATCAGCAGCGTGAGCCGGGTGAAAGGGCACAAGGAAGACACAGTCGCCGCTTGGCTGACGGAAGCAGCCGAGCATGTTGAAGCTGTTGAAAATGTTCTTCTTTCCGAATTCCGCATCAGCCGGGGCCAGCTTGACGGCTTATGGTCTTATGTGAAGAATAAGGGCGAAAAAAAAGGACATGCGGAAACTGAGGCGAGCGGCCAGTTTTTCCGTTCGACGATGATGGACATGGACAGCCGCCTGCGTGCCGGGCGGGGATTCGGCAAATCGGAGACGGAAGCTTCCGCCGCCGTCTTCCGGCAGCTCAAGGAACGCGGGCATTCCGACGGCCCGCCGCCGACAGTTTCAGACGGCTGGGGCGGCATCCGGGAGGCGATGCTGGAAATTTTTGGAAAAGTTCCTGAATATTCCGGAAAAGGCAGACCTCCCTCGAAAAAGCGGCCTCAACCCGGATGGAAATATTTGCAAATCATCAAGCAGCGGGATGAGAAGGGGAATTTTCTCGGCACACGGCGCAAGGCGGTGCATGGGAGCATGAGAGAACTTGATAAAATCTTTGGAAAAAGCACGGCCTATATTGAACGCAGCCATCTGACCATGCGGACTTTCAGCAGCCGCCTGACGCGGAAAGGCATCGCCTTCTCAAAGAGCATTGACATGCATAAAGCCGCCGCCGCACTGGAGGATATGTATTACAACTTCATCAAACCGCTGAAAACTTTGAGGCTGAATGCTGACGAAAACTCCGGGCTGAAATGGCTGCCGCGCACACCGGCAATGGCTGCGGGCTTGACGGACCATATTTGGACGCTGAAAGAGGTCTTCAGCATGGTCGTGATTGAAAAACAACACTCAACAGGGTGACGACCATAATTTTCAGCTCGACAAAAAAGGCCAACAGAAACGTAATTTTTTTGATCAGGACTACACGTCGATTTTTACAGAAGGGCTGTTCAGCAAGCTGACTGGTCAGCCTGTCCCAGCAGGTGTGGACTGGCTCTGTGAATTTCATCCCGGCACCTCTTTGTATGATTTTTACGCTTGGCATCACCGGCCTACTTTTCACTTAAAAACGAAGAGTCATGTAGCAACATCCCTGCTTTTTTTCTCTGCCGGAACCGGAGGCATTGATGGCAACGACACTGGTTATGAAACCGAAATGGAGGCTGGCCGTGAAAAATATTCCGGGCATCACACTCCTGACACTGCGCAGGACAATATTGTTCTGATCAGTACGCCGTTTGGTTTCGAGCGGCCTGTTGATCTTGGCTGTGCTGAGACAGCTTGTCATTTGACAGAAGAAATACAAAATGTTGTTGCAGCTCTGCGGCAAAACAGCCAGCCCATGCAGGCGGCGGCAGAGCTTGAAAGAAAACTTGAGCAGCCTTTTCGCAACACGGTCATCCGCACCAAAAGACCGATCAATGACATAACCCTTGCTGATCATTCCATTTCAACTGCTGCCTTGACAGTTGCCCAAGCAGCAAGGGCAGTGCTTGAAAACATCGCGGCCCCGGATGACACCGCTTACTGTCTGCCAGTCAGAAGACCGTGCAAAGATAGACCCAGCCAGCAAACTTGCTTTGCCGCCTTCAGTTGCGCAGTCAATGCGGACAAGCTCGACCAGATGGCTTTGGAACTCAAAGACATCACCGCCATTCGGGACGAGGTGAACAAGCTGCTCAATTATTTTATCCTCTTGTTTTCTGAGGAATATCCGGTTGGCGGGAAGGTGTATCAAGATCAGCACGGCGCGCATGTCGTGGTGCCGGTGCTGGGTAATCCAGCCAAACGCTGGATTAAAGGCGGCGCAGACAAGCTGATCAGGCTTGAGGAGCAGACGCAGCAGCCTGAATGGGCGGACGCGCCGCTGGATGCCCTGACCGATGAGCAGTTTGTCGATTGGCTCTTTGCCACGGCAGAAAGAGAGTTACAGAAATTTCCGGTTTACTTTGGTGCGGAACTGCTGATCGGTCTGCGTTACAATCCGATTATGCAGCAATTGAACAGGCTGGCCCATGCGATTGACTGGAGCCGGGAAATTTCTTGGTTCAGCAGGGCTGCCGGTCGTGCTCTGCGCAAAGGAGAAGGCGGGGGCTGCATTCGATTTTTCAACTATTTGGAAAGAGAAGTCACGCTCGACAAAAAAGATCAAGCAGAACCTGTTCCAGATTTGTGCGGAGTCTGCGGTCTGCGCATGGGCACTGACCGCAAGCACCGGAAATGCGACATCTGCTTCAAACGGACTGATGATCATCGGGTGCTGCTGGAAGAAACCGGCGATATTGAAAAACTGGAACAGGCTTCCGGCGACAACCGGATGGTGCTGTTAAGCGTTTCTTTCAACCTTGCCGACTGGTTGGCAGAGAAATCCAATTCCGGGATTTTCTGTCACACGGCAAACAAGGCGAATAAGCTGAAGGAGCAGAAAACTGTCGAGCATCAACGCTTCAACAGCTTTGGCCGTTTCCGGCGTATTTGGCGGAGCACCGAGATTTTTCTGAATGAATTATGCGGCCAGATTCAGGAAATCAGCGGGCCGGGCGACGAAGACCGTTTCCTGATGCGCACTATCCTGCTTGCCCCGCAGGATTTGCAGATCATCCTGCCTGCGGCCAAAGCCCGCCAAGCTCTGGATGCGGTGTACGAAAAATTCAGCACGGAATTCGGCAGAGTCAGCGACCGGATGCCCTTTCATGTCTCCCTGTGCATCTTCCCGTTTCGAGTGCCGATCTACTTGGTGCTGGAAGCGGCCAGACGGCTGCGGCAGAGCTGCCTGAAAATTAAGCCAAAGCAGGTCTGGTTGCACAGAGCTGATCCAGAAGATGAGCATAGCAATCTGCTGCGCACGGACAGCCGCGCAGACTGCGACGACCGGGAGCGCAGCTTCACCTATTGCCTGCCCATGATCTGGACGCAGAACTATCAGCCGCCCAACATGCTGAACGGCAAGGATCAGTTTCACGCCAATATCCAAGTGAAGCAGGAAGAAGACGGTAACACGTCCTGGCAGTGGAAATTTGTCGGCGAGATAGGGCAGGGCGAAAAAAAAGGTGCAAAAGAGACCGTCCTGATGACCGACAACCGCTTGGCCATTGTCGAAATCAGCTCTGGTTTCAGCTTGGATGAACTGGCCCGGCCTTCGGAAGAGCTGGAGCCGAGCCGCTGCCACGACATCCCGCTCGGCTATTGGCCCTGCATCAAGGAGCTGATCAAGCTGGAATCGCGCCTGTCTGAAAAGCAGCAGCGCGGGCTGCGTTCCGTCTTGGCCATGCGGGAAAAACTCTGGCAGGAAAGCGACCTGCCCGGCGCAACAGCGGAGGAAAAGCAGAACTTTCTCCGGCAGAGCATCCGCCTGCTCTGGCAGGAACCTTCCCGCTTCGGGCCGACAAAATGGGGGAATTTGCATGATCACCAAAGAAATCTGCTGGAGGAAAGCTGTCTGAACGGGGCTGTCTTTCTCGCCTCAGCAGTGAAAAAACATTTGCAGCACAACGACGACAAGGAGCAGGATCATGGCTGAAGACCGGCGGATGCTCAAACTGTTCACCCTTGATCCGCTCCACATCGGCGTGGGCCAAGACATCATGGGCGAGGTTGACCTGCCTGTTGACCGGGAGAGTGAAACCGGGGTGCCGCGCATTCCCGGCACGGCCCTGAAAGGCGGCTTCCGCGCTCATGCGGCATGGAAGCTGAAAATGGACGGCAAAAAGGACAAACCCTGTCCCGGTGATCAGCCGGAAGACGGCAAAACTGCGGCAGAGCGAACCCGTTCTGATTACTGCCCAATTGAATCTTGCCCGATCTGCCAGACCTTCGGTTTTCCATCGCTGAACATTCAGGAAAAGCAGATTGCCGGACACGAGGGCCGGGTCTATTTCCGTGATGCCCGGCTGGCCTTTTTTCCAGCTCTGACCGACAAGGGCACGCTCTGGTTTTCCACGCCGGGCCGGGCCGCAGCGTGGCTGGAGCTGAAAGGCTATGAACATCCTGAATTGCTTATGGCGGACGGCGACTTGGCCCTGTCAGTCAATCAGAAAGAGCCAATTCAGGATTTGCGGGTCGGCTGGATTGCTGTTTCCGGGATTGAGCAAAACAGCACGGAAGCGCAGGTGCAGCAGGTTGTTGAGGCTCTGCGGAACTCCACGCTGCAATTCCCGACTAAGAAATACTGGCAGCATATTGTCAGCAAAACCGTGCTGCTGGATGAAAAGCATTTTTACCGCTTGGTGGAAACCTGCTTGGAGCGGCGCACCTGCAACCGGGTGGATCAGGACACCGGCACTGTGGCGCAGGGCGCACTGTTCAGCTACGAAGCTCTGCCCCGCGCCAGTCTGCTGTGCAGCCGGATTTTTGCCGAGACATCGTTGCCCGGCACGATTGAGGGCGGCTATGATTCGCCGCTGGCGGTCTGCAAGCTGGCCAAGGAAGGCTTTGCCCGCATGGGCATTGGCGGGATGCAGACCAGAGGCTTAGGTTCGCTGCTGATTGAGCTGTCAAGCAGGGAGGTCGGCAATGGCTGAATTTGCGTATCAGGAACCGGCCCGGATGAAGTTGGGGCGGGAAATATATGACCGCTATTGCAGAGAAAACAAGCAGGGCAATGCCGTCTCTCTGCTCAGTGATGCCATGACCGTGCTGCGTCAGCTTGGCCCGGCAGGGCTGGATGTCTGGATTGACCTTGATGCAGCCAAACGCGGCTTTCTCCGTCATGCGTGGCAGGAGAACGCGCCTGATGAAATGGCCGCCTCGCTCAAAGCGCGGCAAGAGGATGCGGACACGGCTTGGGCGGAGATTGAAGACCTGATGCAGGTGCTGCGCTGCGCCAAGTATTTACTCAGTGATGCCATGACTGTGCTGCGTCAGCTTGGCCCGGCAGGACTGGATGTCTGGATTGACCTGAAAGGAAAAGACGGTGAACGACAGTTCATCCGCAACGGGTTGGATGCGAAACTGTCCGACTCGCTCAAGTCACGGCAGCAGGACATGGACACAGCTTGGGCGAAGATTGAAAACCTGATGCAGGTGCTGCGCTGCGCCAAATATTACGCCAAGACCCAGGAAAAAGATGAGTGAGCACTGGCAGCAAGTCAGCTTCCGGCTTTCCGGCAGCCTTTTTGTCGGCTCCGGCAAATGGGGCTTTGTCCTGCCCTGCCGACCCTACTTGCCGGGCTGGACGCTCTGGGGCGCGTTTGTTATCTTGCTGAAGAAAAGCGGACGCTGGTCGGGCTGTTATGGCGAAATCGGCCAGCGGCTAAATCAGAAATGCTGGCTTGGCCATCTTTTCTTGCAGCAGGAGGACGGCAGCCTGTATTTGCCTGCAATTGATCCCAAGCAGGGCGGCAAAACTGTTTTTGACTGGCGCGACCGCAATAACCAAGTTGCTGCCGGGCTGCCGCCCACGCTCTTCCGGCACGGCACGGTGCGCAGCCGTGAGCAGGGCCAGGAGAGCTTGCACAGACTTTTTCTCACTGAGACTGTGCAGCCCCGGAAGTATCGGTTGACCGGCATTCTCCGCTGCGACAGCCCGCCGGATGAGCTGCTGCATCCGGGCGACGCGCTCCGGGTCGGCGGCAATCGGCAGGTGAGCGGGGCCGAGATTGTCTGCGAGACCGTGGCAAGCTGCTCTGAAGAAATGCGGCGGAAATTCCTCAGCTACCAGCACCTGCGCTGCAATCCGGCGGACAATGCCTCTGCCCTGAACGGCGAGCTGGAACGGATTGTCCTGCGCCGCACCCGGACTGAAAACGGTTCGCGTGCAGACAGCAATGGCCGTTCTGGTTTTGGCCAGCATCACGTTGACTGGGGCCTGCATCTTGCGCCGGGCTGGGATGGGCCGGAAGGACAGGCGTATCAGCCTGCCAAGGATAAGCAAAACAGTTTCCGGCATGGCACGGTGGAGAAGGTCTGAGCAGCGGTTTTGCGAACCTGAAGCAGACAGAAAAATCCGGGAGGTTCGCGGAAAAGCTGAACTTGTTGAATTGCCGTCAAAATCTTGTTAAAGGCCGCTGCAAAAAGGGTGCAAAAAGATGAGAATCTTTCGCAATAAGCGAGGTTCGCAAAAACAGGTTGATTTCTCTCATCTCAACTGTATATTATACAGTAACTGTCACAATGACACTCCGGGGTGCCCTGGGTTGCGACAATTATATTTCCATTATCATCATATTCATATTGCCGTCACAATGACACTCCGGGGCGCCCTGGGTTATGACGGCAGCCGGAAATCCGTAGGGGCGATTCATGAATCGCCCCTACAATTTTTTGATATTTCGGTAAAAAAATAATCCTCTCTGGGGCCGCCCGGTATTTTCACGTCATTCCAGTGCGCGGCACGGGCAGGCACAGGGGCCTGCCCCTACAAATCCTGTGTTTTCTGTCCAATGACACTCCGGGATGCCCCGCTCTCCTTCCCGCCACATCCTTCCCTGTTTCCAGCCTCTGCTGGACCTCTCGTAGCAGACTCTGCACCTTGAGCTGCGCAAACATCCGCAACACCTTTTCCCGTCAGCATCGTCCCCGACAGGCGCAACAGATGGCTGACAATCGCGGCCTTGAAAAAGAAAAACCGAAAATTTCTGAAGAGACATGAAATCTTGTCAATGATCTCACAGGCAAGGACTGGAGTCTTGAACAAGTAAGCGGCGGGCTGGCGGATGAAAAAAATTGCAGATATGTCATGAGCGCATTGCATCAGCAACATTGCCCGCGACAAGAAATAGGGAGGAGAACTACATTTACGCCATCATGCGGTCATAATAACCCAGGGCGCCCCGGAGTGTCATTGTGACCTTCTAATAATCCAGCTGAAGATTTGGTAAAAAGTCATAACCCAGGGCGCCCCGGAGTGTCATTGTGACTATCATGACACGCACAGGAATGTTGTTCGCAGTATGTCATAACCCAGGGCACCCCGGAGTGTCATTGTGACAGAGATGTCTATCCAGAGCTTCGATTGTTTGTCATAACCCAGGGCGCCCCGGAGTGTCATTGTGACCTTGTAAAAGCCCGGAAGACAAAAAAGTTTTGTCATAACCCAGGGCGCCCCGGAGTGTCATTGTGACTCTGCCTCTTTTTATACCCGTAAATTCAGCTTCCTGTCAATACCATTTTGTAGTTGAACGCAGGGCTGCTGTCCGGCGAGGGCGTATTCCCCAAAAGCACAAATGCAAAAACAAGCGTTTTTATCTCGCAATAGATTGAAAATGATGCTATTTTCCTCTGACGGCAGATGCGCCGCCGTTGAATTGTTTGGATAAAAAGACAACATATTAAACAGGATACAGATTTCGTGTCCTGTCGGCAAGGAGAAAACAGCATGGCCCAGAAAAAAAATAATTCCTTCAGTCTGACTTTGTTCGATATTTACAGGAAAGACCCGGACGGGCCGCTGCCGGAGCCGCCGACTTTTCTCTGGACAGACAGGGACGGCGCAAGCTGGCAGATTCCCTTTCTTGAGCCGGATGAAACAGGCGGCAAGGCTGTGCAAAGCGCGCTGCACCGCCTGTACTGCCTTGCCGGACAGGTTTTCAAGGAAGATCAGGTTTTCAGAACTGCGCCGCAGAAGCTGCTGAACGAGCTGAACACAACATGGCAGGTCGGCCCTGATCTGCTGCCGGTCTGCTTTCCCCGCGCAGGCGGCTTCTGCTTGGAAAAGGAATACCTGCTCCTGTATCTGGAAGTGCAGCCAGTCATGCCGGAAATCAATGCGGAATGCCTGTCCCGGCTGGCGGTCATGCTGACCAACAAGCTCTGCTATCGGGAAAAACAGGTCGCAACACTTCAAAGAGAATTCAAAGCGCATCAGGAAGGCAGTCCGGGCCGCAGCGAACAGGAGATTGTCCAAGCCCATTTTCAGGGCAATGATGCCAAGCTGATCAAGGGCATCACCGGTGAAGCGATCACGGTCAGGGAAATCTTTGCCGACTTGGCCGGGCCGGGCTGGGAATCCATGCTTCTTGACCGCTTCCTCCTCAAATCCCTGCTCATCACCCCATCAGAAGATGCGGCCCCTTCATACAGCCGTGCTGATGAGGAAAACCTGCTGCGGCTGACCAGAGGCATGAATGAGAACTATCTGCCCGCGTCGCTGGAGGCTTTGGCCGGGCATGTCGTGCCAGTGCAGACCTTTGCCAATGTCCGCTTCTTCGCTGCCAACGAAGGGATTGCCGCGCATGTCAAGCCAGGGCCGGGGCCGGGACAGGATTTTCTTTGCACAGAGTTTTCCAGCCGAACGCATTCCGAATACATGCTCCTCTTTGTGCTGGCCGTGTATCAGCATTACCGGCTGATTGATCTGATCCGGGAGCTGGCTCGCTGCACAGCAGACCTGAACGAGCATAGTTTGGACAGCCGCCGGATTGAACAGCTCCGCCAGCTTCGGCAGAAATTGGCTGTTCATGAGGTGAAATACATCAACACCCAGCCCGCCTTTCTGACCAATTATCAGCAATATTACAGCGGCCTGCGCCAAGGGCTGAATACCGGCGCACTGGCGGAAAAGCTGCGCCGCTCTGTGGCTGAATTAGACGCGCTCTTGGCTGCCGAAGAAATGCGCCGGGCCGAGGAGGACCTTCGGGACCGGAAAGAGCAGAAAGAACGGGATGAAAAGGGCAAAATGCTCATGGCTGTCACCGCAGAGGCAGTGGCTCTGCCTTATTATCTGCACAGTCTGTTGGCCCATGCTCTGCATTTCAACAATTATGTGGCATTGGCCATAACAGGCATTGTCACCGTCGGCGTGGTGACAAAAACTGTGCTCACCATGCGCGGCAAAAAGTCCTGAATCGCGAAAAGCTCGCCGCCCAATGCGCATCAGCCAATCCAACCGCCTTGAAAAGCTGCTCGCCGCCCTCTGCAAGGTGCTGGCCGAGCCGACAAGCAGCCCGCTTGCCCCGGAACTTGTTGTGGTGCAAAACCCCGGCATGGCCCGCTGGCTCTCCCAGCAAATCGCCCTGCACAGCGGTATTTGCGCCAATATCTCTTTTCCCCTGCCCGCCTCTTTTATCTGGAGCATTTTTGCCAAAACTCTTGGCGGCCTGCCTGACCTGAATGATTTCAAAAAAGAAATCCTCCTCTGGCGCATTCTCAACCAATTGGAGAGCCTGCCTGAGCCGCCGCCGGAAATCAGCAGCTATCTGCACGAAGACCGGGACGGCGGCAGACGCTTCCAGCTTGCCGGGAAAATCGCTGATCTCTTTGACCAGTACCTTGTCTTCCGCCCGGAAATGACCCTTGCGTGGGAAAAGGGACAGGACGAGCACTGGCAGGCCCGGCTCTGGCGGCAGCTAACTGAAGGTGGCGAAAGCAGGCATCGGGCCGGAGTGCTGGAACGCTTCCGGCTGGCTTCGGACAAAGGCATCCTGCGCACCGAAGCACTGCCCAAGCGGGTCTGCATTTTTGGCATCAACTCGCTTGCTCCGGCCTATCTGGAAGTCATCCGCCGGATCAGCGCGCATATCGACATCCGCATTTTTCATTTCAGTCCCTGCCAAGAGGCTTGGGACGACATCATGCCGGAACGCCTGATCGCCCTGCGGCGGCAGGGCTGGCGCAGACGCAGGACAGCCGACCTCAGCCCCTATTACAGCTCCGGCAACCCGCTGCTTGCCTCGCTCGGCGGCTTAGGGCGGGAATTCTTCAAAATGCTGATGGAGATGAATCCGGCTGCCGAGGAGGAAGACCTTTACGACGATCCGCCGCAGGATGCCTTGCTCGACCGGCTCCAAGCAGACATCCTTGAGCTGCGCGACCGGGGCGGCGAGGACGAGGAGCGGCCTGTCCTCAGCCCGGCTGACCGCTCCATCCGCTTTCACTCCTGCCACAGCCCGATGCGGGAAATTCAGGTCCTCCATGACCGCCTGCTTGATCTTTTTGAAGCTGATCAAGACCTGAAACCAGCAGACATTTTAGTCATGGCCCCGGACATCAGCCGCTATGCGCCTGCGGTGGCCGGAGTCTTTGGCTCGGCGGAACAGCGGCTGCGCATTCCTTGGTCAATTGCCGATCAGCCGCGCCGCGAGGAAGAGCCGGTGCTGGAAGGCTTTCTCGGCCTGCTCCAGCTTGTCAGCAGCCGCTGCACAGCCCCTGATGTGGCGGCAGTGCTGGAGAATCCGGTCATTCTCGCCCGCTTCGGCCTGACAGAAAACAAGGTGCCGCTCCTGCGCAGAATGATCAGCAGCGCGGGCATCCGCTGGGGCTTGGAGCAGAACAGCAAAAAGGACGCGCTCCACACCTGGGAGGCGGGCTTGGAACGGCTCCTGCTCGGCTGCCTGACCGGGAGACTCGATCAGCCGTGGCAGGGCATCATGCCAATCAGCGGCGGCCTGAGCGAGGGCGGCGATTGGCTGGGCAGCTTGGCTGAGTTCATCCGCAGCCTGCAACGGCTCAAGAGGCAGACTGCCCGGCCTCTGCCGCCCGCAGGCTGGGCCGGTGTTTTTATCCGCCTGATCAGCCGCTTTCTTGACAATGGCAAGCGCGAGCACGAGGAAGGACTGCTCCTGCTCCGGCAGCAGATTGCCGAGTTCCTTGAAAATTGCCGCCAAGCTGATTTTGAGCAGCCCCTCAGTCTTGCCGTGGTGCGCCGCCATTTCCAGCAGCTTCTGACGGCCCCGGCAGGCGGACAGGCATTCTTGGCCGGGCGCGTCACCTTCTGCAATATGGTACCCATGCGCTCAGTGCCGTTCAAGGTGATCTGGCTGCTGGGCATGAACGATGCAGATTTTCCTCGGTCGCAGCAACCCTACAGTTTTGACTTGATGGCAGAAAATCGTCAGCCCGGCGACCGTAACCGCCGCGATGATGACCGTTATCTCTTCTTGGAAGCCTTGCTCTCAGCCCGCCGTCATTTCATTGTCTCGTGGCTGGGCCGCGACCAACGCGACAACGCGCCCCGGCCTCCCTCAGTGGTGGTCGCCGAGCTGCGCGATTACATCAACCGGGGCTGGCGGACAGCGGACGGACAGCCTGCCGCTGAATGGCTAACTGACAGGCATCCGCTTCAACCATTCAGCCGCCGCTGTTTTGATGGCAAATATCCTCATATCGCTTCGCATCGGGAAGAATGGCTGCCCGCTTCCGATACTAACAACGCTGCCCCAGCCTTTGCCAGCCGTCCCCTGCCTAAGCCGGAGCAGTGGGCGCGGCAGATTGACCTGAGCCAGCTTGTCCGCTTCTGGCGGCATCCAGTCCGCTTCTTTTTAGAACAGCGGCTCAATCTGCGCACGTTCCAAACAGAGGAGCTGCTCCTGCCGGAAAGTGAAACCTTTCTGCTCAATGAGCTGGAAAAATACAGCTTTGCCGAGGAAATCCTTGGTGAGCTGCGCTGCGGCAGACCGGACTGCGCCGCGCCCCTGCACCGGCGGCTGGCTGCGGGCGGCCTGCCAGGCGGCTGCTTCAGCCAGTTCCTGCACCAGAAGCTCAAGACCGAGGCTGTAGAATTGGCCGCCAAAGTGGAGGCGCAGCTCCGGCAGCCCGTGGAGCCAGTGGAAATCAGCCTGACTGTTGACGGAGTGCGGCTGACCGGAAAAATCACCTCGCTCTGCCGCTGCGGGCGGGTCACGTTCCGGCCTGCCAACCTCAAGGCCAAGGATCTGCTTCAGCTCTGGATTCACCACTTGGCCCTGCTCCTGCATCAGCCTGCCAAGGTGGAGCTGTGTTCCTTTCACGCGGCCAAAGACAAAATGATCCGCCTGCATGAGGTGCCTGATCCTGAGACTGAGCTGATCAGACTGATTCAGCGTTTTCAGCAAGGCTGCTGCGAGCCGCTCCATTTCTACCCAGAAACGAGCTGGGCTTGGGCGAAAAAGGCGCAGTCACCAAGAGAGGCAATGGCTGAGGCCAGAAAGAAATGGCATTCCGGCTATCTGCCCGGCGAGCAGGAAGACCCGGCATACCAGCTCGGCCTTCGCGGTCATGCGCCTTTAGATGATCAGCAGTTTGCAGAGCTGGCAGCACTGCTGCTGCCCTTGCTGGAAGGAATGGAGAATGTGAAAATGGAATGAGTGCGTGATGGTGAACTGTAAGTGATCAATAAAACTCTTAAATGAATCGATGCGCAGTTCTCATCAAACGCTCATCTTGGCCTGACAATTCCCTGACAAAAACTTGGCAGAATAGGCAGGCGAGTTCTGTCGGCGGCGGCGGACATAATGCAGGCTTCCGTCTTCGTCAGCTTGAATAAGACCTGTTTCTGTGATAGAGTGGTTTCTTTGTCTGCCCATCTTCAGACTTGCATAAGGGCGGTTCGTAGGGGCGAAAAAATTTCCCCTCCTACGGTGAGCCGTTTCATTTCCGGCGTTACGCCATCGCCGTGCTGCTGCTCAATCTGGCGGCGCGTTTTATTGTGAGGGAGAGGAAAATATGACTGCTGCCGCTGACGAGAAAAGGCCGCGACGTTTCACAGAAGAGGAAACCGGCGAAGGGGCCAGAATTGAGGCCTTTCTGCATCATTTTGAGGAGACGGAGGAGGAGGAGAAAGCTCCGGTCGCCAAGATTTCCACCCGGAACCTGAATTTTTACTATGGCGGGCAGCAAGCCCTGTTTGACAACAATTTGGACATTGTCGAAGGCCGGATCACTGCCATCATCGGCCCGTCCGGCTGCGGCAAATCAACCCATATCCGCATCTACAATCGGATATTTCAGCTCTACGGCAATCAGCGGGCTGAAGGCGAGGTGATTTTAGACGGTAAAAATCTCCTTGATTCGGGCACAAACCTGATTGAGCTGCGCCGCCGGGTGGGGATGATCTTTCAGAAGCCGACTCCGTTTCCGCTCAGTGTCTTTGAAAATGTGGCCTACGGCCTGCGCCTGCACTTCAAGATGCCCAAAAGCGAGCTGAATGGCCGAGTGGAATCAGCTCTGAAAAAGGCGGCCCTGTTTGAGGAAGTGAAAGACAAGCTGGACCAGCCCGGCATCGCCCTGTCCGGCGGCCAGCAGCAGCGGCTCTGCATTGCCCGCACCATTGCCTTGGAGCCGGAAATCCTGCTCATGGACGAGCCGACCTCAGCCATTGATCCGGTCGCCACCCGCAAGGTCGAGGAGCTGGCCGAGGAGCTGAAGGGCAATTTCACCATCGCCATTGTCACCCACAGCATGCAGCAGGCGGCCCGCATCTCCGATTACACCGCTTTTTTCTACAAAGGCGAAATCGTTGAATACGGCCTGACCAAGGAGCTGTTCACCAATCCCAAGCAGAAACAGACAGAAGACTACATCACAGGCCGCTTTGGCTGATCAGGGGAGAAACACTATGGCGGCGCAAAAAAAATCAGTGCTCTTTGTCTGCGTGCATAATTCAGCCCGCAGCCAGATGGCGGCAGCCTTTCTCAAGCAGATGGCTGGAGACCGGTTTGCTGTGGCCAGCGCAGGTTTGGAGGCTGGCAGTCTCAATCCTTTGGCTGTGGAGGCCATGACCGAAGTCGGCATTGACATCAGCCGGAATGCGACAAGCGATGTCTTTGACCTGCTCAGGCAGGAAAAAACATTTGACTATGTGATCACAGTCTGCGATGATGTGTCGGAAGAACGCTGCCCGCTCTTTCCGGGCCGGGCCGAGCGGCTGCACTGGAGTTTCGCTGATCCGGTCAAGCTCACTGGCAGCCCGGAAGAGCGGATGAAGGAAATACGTTTGATCCGGGAGCAGATTCGGCAGCGGGTCGCCTGGTTTCTTGAAGAACGAAAAATTTTCCCGGCTGCACTGCGGGATGCGCAGGGAGAACAACGAGCATGATTTTGCATCGGCAAATCCAGAAAATAAAAAGACGGCTGCTTGCCATCGGCGCAATCGTTGAGGAGCAGGTTGATCTGGCTGTCAAAAGCATAGTCAGCCGCGACAAGACACTGGCTCAGAAGGTCATCAGCCGCGATGTGGAGATCGACCTGATGGAGGTTGATCTGGAAGAGGAATGCTTGAATGTGCTGGCCCTGCATCAGCCAATGGCGGTCGATCTGCGCATCGTCATCGCAGTGCTCAAGATCAACAACGATCTGGAGCGGATCGGCGATCTGGCTGTCGATGCCACAGAACGGGCTGTGGTCCTGATCGAGCAGGAGCCGGTCGAATTTCCTTTCGATTTTGACCTGATGTCCAAAGCGGTGCAGAAGATGCTCCGTGACTGCTTGGACGCGCTGATCAACTTGGACATGGACTTGGCTGTCAAGGTGTGCAGTTCCGATGATGCGGTGGATGCCATGCACGCCTCGGTCTTCAGCAAGGTGGCTCAAGAAGTGGTCCGGCAGCCTGAGCATGTTGACCAGCTCCTGACCTATCTGAGCGTGTCCCGCTATCTGGAGCGGATCGCTGACCACACCACCAATATTGCCGAAGATGTCATCTATTTGGTCAAAGGCAATATTGTCCGCCATCAGGACGAAATCATCTGAACCTGCTTACCGGCGTTCATTCATACCGGAATGAACGCCGTTTCCACGCCTCCCTCCATATCATGTTCTGCTGCAATAGGAGTTACGCAGTTGACTTTATAACTCATTGATTTTATTCAACTGGCAGGTTATGCAGCCAAAGGTCAACTTGCTGTGATGATTGAATTTCTGTTTTAAACTGCGTAGGTGCTGATAAAGTCATGCGTTTGCCCTGCTTGGGCACCCCAGCCCTGCCAACGCCAAAACATTTCCTTCAACCTGCCTGGAGCACCGCTTCAGGGCATCTTGCAGCATTATGGAAGTTATCTGCATTATTGCTGGCGGCATTCTTGGCACATGGATGCTGCTTGGCTGGCTGCTGGCCCGAAGCAGCCGCCAGAGCCACAGGCTGACCCGCTTGGAGCAGCGGCTCCGGGAGATGGAACAGGTGCTGTTCGAGGAGGAGGCAGAGCAGGAGCCGGTCAAGGCTGAGAAGCCGCTGGCAGCTCCTTCTCCTGTCTTCAGGAAGACCGAGCCGGAACAGGAGCCAGTGCTTCCTGTTCAAGAAGCGATTGCTCCCATCCCTAAACCTCCTCCAGCAGCGGCGAAACCCACCGAAGTAAAACTCCCTGTCCCGCCTTCCTTTGATGAGCGAATCACCGCCAAGGTAAAAGCCTTTTTCACGGAAGGCAATGTTGTTCTCCGCGTCGGCCTGCTGGTGCTCTTCTTTGGCGTGGCTTTTCTCCTCAAATATGCTGCTGACCGGGGCGTGCTCCCAATTGAGCTGCGCCTGCTCGGTGTGGCACTGGGAGGCATGGCCCTGCTCGGCTTTGGCTGGCAGCAGCGCACGAGCAAGCCCGGTTTTGCCCTGCTCGCTCAAGGCGGCGGCATTGGCATCATCTATCTGACCGTCTTTGCCGCCTTCAAGATTTACGAGCTGCTGCCCTCGCCATTAACCTTTGTCCTGATGCTGGGACTGGTCGCCGCCTCCACTGCTCTTGCCCTGCTCCAAGATTCCAGCCCGATGGCCCTGTTCGGCGCGGCAGGCGGCTTTCTCGCCCCAGTGCTGCTCTCTGACGGCAGCGGCAATCATGTCGCCCTGTTCAGCTACTATGCCCTGCTCAACTCCGGCATTCTTGCGGTCTCGTGGTTCCGGGCCTGGCGCAGCCTGAACCTGCTCGGCTTCATCTTCACCCTTGGCATTGGCGCGGCCTGGGGCCTGCACAGCTACCAGCCCCAGCATTTCGCCACTGCCGAGCCGTTCCTGATTCTCTTCTTTCTGATGTTCAACGCCATTGGCGTGCTCTTCGCCTTCCGCCAGCCGCCCAATCTGCGCGGCTATGTTGACGGCACCCTGATTTTCGGCACGCCGGTGATCTGCTTCTCCCTCCAAGCCGGGATGGTGCATGACATGCCGCATGGCCTCGCCTTCAGCGCGCTGGCCATGAGCATCTTTTACATCGTGCTGGCCAGATGGCTGTGGAACCAAGGCAACGAGCGGCTGCGGCAAGGGATGCGCACCCTGACCGAAGCCTTTCTCGCCCTTGGCGTGGTCTTTGTCACCTTGGCCGTGCCGCTGGCCCTGAGCGGACGCTGGACTGCCGTGACCTGGGCAATGGAGGGCGCGGCCTTGGTCTGGGTCGGCATCAGGCAGCACCGCTTTCTCGCCCGCAGCAGCGGCTTCCTGCTTCAGTTCGGCGCAGGCCTTTTCTTCCTTGCCGGTCATCATTATCGGCTTGACCGGAGCATGGCCCTGCTCAACGGCCAATATCTCGGCGCAGCGATCATCGCCCTGTCCGCCTTCTTTGCCTCATGGCAGCTCTACAAGGCTGACAATCTGCGCCCCTGCGAACGATGGAACCATCTGCCGCTCTTCTTCTGGGCCTGCCTCTGGTGGTTCTGCGCGGGCTTCAATGAGATTGACCGCCACGTGGACTTCCACGTTGTCAGGACGGCCAACCTTGTCTTCACCGCCCTGAGCTGCGCAGTTCTCATCCGGCTGGCGGCACGGTTGCACTGGAAGAGCGCAGCTTGGCCGAGTCTGGCCCTGCCCGTGTTCATGGCATTCATGGCCCTTGCCATGCTCTTCTGGAGCGGACGGCTGCTGACCAACTTAGGCTGGCTGGCCTGGCCGCTGGTATTCGTGCTTCTCCATGACTGCCTGCGGCAGGGACGCGGTCTGCTCCGGCCACACTGCCTGACCATCAACCACGTCATCGGCTTCCTCCTCCTGACCTTCATGCTGGCCTCAGAAAGCGGCTGGCTGATGCGGCAGCTGGCTGGCCACAAAGGGGTGTGGAACTTGATTGTCTGGGGCCTGATCCCGGCTGGCATGATTTTGCTGGTTCACAGCCGCCGCCTGCAAGACTTCTGGCCGCTGTCAGACTATCCTGCTGCTTATCAAAAAACCGCCTCAGCCATTCTCTCCGCCCAGCTCTGCCTCTGGCTGCTGGCAGGCAGCTTTGGCAGCGCAGGCAATGCCGCGCCATTGCCCTACATTCCCCTGCTCAATCCGCTCGAACTGAGCCAGATGGCAGTAGTCCTCGTGTGTGGCTGGTGGCTGCTCCGTCACCGTGATTATGCCGCCTTGCTGCCTAAGCCGCTGCCAATCGCCGCAGGCATCAGCTTCATCTGGCTCAACACAGTCTTGGCCCGCACTGTCCATCATTGGGCCGGAGTCTCCTTCCGTCTGGAGCCGATGCTCTCCTCCCGCATCTACCAGACTTCGCTGGCCATCCTCTGGGCTTTGCTCTCGCTGGCCCTGATGGTGGCTGCCGACCGCAGGCAAAGCCGCAAGGTCTGGTTCGCAGGCTGCGCCCTGATCGGGGCCACGGTGCTCAAGCTCTTCCTGATTGATCTGGCCAAGAGCGGCACCGTCGAGCGGATCGTCTCCTTCATCTCAGTCGGCCTTTTGGTGATTGTGATTAGCTGGTTCTCGCCCCTGCCGCCCAAAAAGGAGGAAGCTGAATGAAACGTCTGCTCGTTCTGTGCCTGCTGCTCATCGCCGCTCCCTGTCTTGCTGCTGATCAGCCCCTGCACCGCGAGGATTTTGCCTACAGCATGGACCTGACGGTCAGCGGCAGAAGCGCGATCTACAGCCTGACCCTTCCAGCCGAAATTTACAAAGGCTGCACCCGCTCTGACCTTGGCGACCTGCGGGTCTTCAATGCGCACGGCCCAGTGCCGCATCTCCTGCGTCAGCCGCAAGCAAAGCAGACAGAGCAGCCTGCGCAGACCCTGCCGTTCTTCCCGCTTGCTGAATCGACGAACACGGGCAGCAAGCCTGCCGACCTTGGCATTGCCATCGGCGGAAATGGCGCGATTATCACCTTTTCGACAGGAGGGGCAGAGCAAAAGGCGCACGCTGTGAGCACCTATCTGCTCGATGCGTCCGCCTTGGAGCACAGCCCGGACTGGCTCGAATTTGCTTGGACAGGCGGCCAGTTCTCAGCCTCGGTGCGGCTTGAGAGCAGTGATGATTTGAACAGCTGGCGGCGGCTGGTTTCTTCAGCAGCCTTGGCGGAACTGCGCTTTGGCGGCCATGATCTGCTGCGCCAGCGGATTGACCTTGGCCAAAGAACGGCGGGCAAATACCTGCGCCTCTCCTGGCCGCAGGGCAAGGACGGCATCCGCCTGACTGCGGTCAAAGCTGGGTATGCCAATGAAATCCAGAGCCAGCCCCGCGCTCTGCTGACCTTGCTCGGTCAGCCTGATTCGGCAGCAAAGCCGGGCCGAGCTGCTTGGCTCTATGAGACTGAAGGTGTCTTTCCGGCAGATCAGCTCAATATCCGCCTGCCGGAGCAGAATGCGCTGGCTGAGTTTGCCGTCTTTTCACGGGTGGATGAGCAGGCGGCATGGCGGCGCAGAGGCTCGCTGCTGGCATGGCGGCTGACTGTTGACGGAACCCAGTTTGACAATGAGGCTCTGCGCTTTGCCCCGGTCGCTGACCGCTTCTGGCGGCTGGAAAGCGAGGCTGGCAGCAATACGGCACCTGTGCTGGAACTGGGCTGGCTGCCCGGCCAGCTCCTCTTTCTCGCGCAGGGAGAGGGGCCATACAGCTTAGTCTATGGCAAGACCGGACTGTTGCCAGTGCGCTCACAGGTGGCCCGACTGCTCCGGGATGCCGAGCCGCTCAAGGGCAGCAAGCTGATTGAGGCTGCTCACGCCGGGCCGGAGAAGGTGCTGGCTGGCGCGGCAGCCTTGCAGCCGCAGAGGACAATTCCTTGGCGGCTCTGGCTGCTTTGGGCCGGACTGCTGGCCGGAGTGCTGGCAGTCGCGGCAATGGCCCTCAAGCTGTGGCGGGAGATGCAGAAGCGGTGATCTGCAAGGCTTTTCACAGCCCTTGCACAATTTCCAGCACAAGCTGCTGGAGACGCGGCTCGGCCCGCTGCGCAGCCGCCACAATGTCTTCCAGCAGAATCGGGGCAAGATTGTCCGGGTCATTGACATTGGCAACCACGGACAGGCCCAGCACTTGCAGGCCGCCGTGCAGCGCGGTGATCACCTCTGGCAGCGAGGACATGCCCACCGCATCTGCGCCCAGCAGGCGCAGCATCCGGGTCTCTGCCGGGGTCTCCAAACTGGGGCCGGGAATGCAGACGTAAGTGCCGGAGCAGACCTCGTCCAAGCCCAGCTTGCGGGCGGCGGCCTCAGCAAGACTGCGCAGCTCCGGGCTGTAGGGCTGGGACAAGTCAGGGAAGCGCGGCCCCCAGTCATCGACATTTGGCCCGCGCAGAGGATTGTCCGGCAGCAGGTTGAGATGGTCGCGGCAGATCATGATCGCGCCTGCCTGCCAGGCCGGATTAAGGCCGCCAGAGGCATTGGTGATGATGGCTGTCTTCACGCCGAGCAGCGACAGCACCCGCACCGGAAAGCCGACCTCGCGGGCCGAATAGCCCTCGTAATAATGGAAGCGTCCTTGCAGCACGGCAACTGGCTTGCCTGCCAAGCTGCCGCAGAGCAAGTTCCCGGCATGGCTGGTGACAGTGGAGCGGGGAAAATGCGGTATCTCCTCGTAAGGAATGCTGATGCTGCCGCGCATGGCCTTGGCAAGGCCGCCAAGGCCGGTGCCGAGTTGGATCAGAATTTGCGGCAGCACAGGCAGCCGGGCACGGAGAAAGGCGGCAGACTCCTCGGCCTGCTCCTTGTGCAGATTGATGGCAAGCATGATGGGCTGGTTGTTTCAGTTTATCTCGAAATACACCAAAATGGTGTCATACTGCGCCGGTGGAAATTCATTGGCATTTTTTTGAGAGGCAGCCGCTGGTCATCATAGCCGTGTTTTGCAACAATTTCAACATATTTTCAACAACCGCCCAAGTCCCGGAGAGCATGGCGGACGACAGCGGCTCACTTGCGGAACATGCCACACTGTAGCAAATCGTCCTTGACCGCCACGATGCCTTGTGGTATAGCATATTCGTGACAGCATAAAAATATCGCAACGGTGTGCAGCCGCAGAATGACATTGCCCATTCCTGCGGATGACAGGCGCAATTGAGCCGGACAGATTCTCTGGCCGGCTATGACAGAACGTTCAAAGGGAGATGCAAGATGAAAAAGCTGGTAATTCTTGGAGCAGGCTGTGCAGGAACAATGGTTGCAAACAACCTGCGCAAGAAGCTGTCCCGCGATGAGTGGTCGATTACAATCATTGATAAAGATGACAGACATATTTATCAGCCCGGCCTGATCTTCATCCCTTTCGGCATGTACAAGCCTGAAGAGATCGTCCGTACCCGCAGCGAGTTTATCGGCAAGGGAATCAACTTTGTTGTCGATGAGATTGTCGGGGTTGACACTGCCACCCAGACCGTGGAGACCACAGCGGGCAAATATGAATACGACAAGATCATCGTCTGCACCGGCGTGAGTTTGGCCCCGGAAGAAATTCCGGGCATGATGGACGGCTGGCAGACCAAGGTCTTTGATTTTTACACCTTGGAAGGGGCGGTGAACCTGGAGAAGAAGCTGCGCTCTTTCAAAGAAGGAACGATGGTGCTGAATATTGCGGAGTTTCCCTACAAATGCCCGGTTGCGCCGCTGGAATTCGTCTATCTTGCTGACTGGTATTTTGCCGAGCGCGGGGTTCGGGATAAAATCGACATCCATTTTGTCACCCCCATGACCGGAGCCTTTACCAAGCCCAAGGCCTCGGCCTACTTCACCAAGATGATGATCGATAAGAACATCAAGGTCACTGCGGATTTCATCCTTGCCGAGGTTGACTGCACCAATAACAAACTGATCTCCGCAGCCGGTGATGAAATTGCGTGGGATTTGCTGGTTTCCATTCCACCCAATGTCGGAGCGCGCTATTTGGTCAATTCCAAGGTTGCTATGGATGAGATCGGTTACGTGAAAACGAACAACCATACCTTGCAGGCGGAAGCGCACGAGAACATGTATGTGCTCGGTGACAACACCACGATCCCCACCTCCAAGGCTGGTTCAGTGGCCCATTTCTCCGCAGAAATCATGATAGAGAACTTCATGCGCGAGATCAACGGCGAGCCGGTCCGGCCTGACTACGACGGTCATTCCAACTGCTTCATCGAGACCGGTTATGGCAAGGCCTCTCTCATTGACTTCAACTACGAATACGAGCCGCTGCCCGGTAAATTCCCCCTGCCAGGACTCGGACCCTTTTCTCTTCTCGGCGACACCAAGGCCAATCATTGGGGCAAGATGATGTTCAAATGGGTGTACTGGAACAAACTGCTGACCGGTGAGGAGCTGCCGCTTGAGGCCCAGATGTCTCTTGCGGGCAAGGTTCAGGAATAAGGGAGAGCATCATGACCAATGAAGAAAAGATTCTCGCCCGCCTCGATGAACTCACCGAGGAAGTGCGGGAAGCTAAACGTGCTGTCAGACCCTACGTGGAGCTGAAGCAGGAGTTGGAACCCCTGATCCACTCAATGGTTCATGAGGCCACAGCACGCCTGAGTGGTCTGGATAAAAATGTGGATTTGGAAGATGTCGGGGACATGATCGGCCAGTCCCTGGCATCCAGCGGCAACATTGCCGAAGCTCTCAAAACCCTGAACAGCATTATGGAGTTTAAAAGGGATTTTGAGCCGCACGGCAAAGACATGTTTCATGAGCTGGCCCTGCGCCTGCAAACCGCTTTCCAGGGCTTTGAGGGAGAAAACCTGCAGGAGCTGCTCAGGCAGTTCATCATCAATATGGGCAATCTTGCCGAAATGATGAAGCTGCTCGGCTCCTTTATGGACATGAAGCGCGATGTTGCCGAGTTGAGCGGGCCGGTCGTCAACGACATGATTGAGCGTCTGGACAGCCTCAAGAAACGCGGCCTGTTTGATGATTTTGAACGGATGATGGCAATTGGCGAGCGGGTCAGCACCAAGATGAAGGCAATTGACCTTGACAAGGCAAAGCCAATCACCGGCATCTTTGGCATGTTGTCCGCTTTGAAACGCAAGGAGGTTCAGGAGGGGCTTGGCGTGCTGATCGAGCTGTCAACTGTGGCCGCAGCTATGAAAGAGCCGACAGCAGAGCAATCTGGCCAAGCCTGCTGCGCCAAGACGGCCTGAATGCTGTTGTCTCTCCGGGACAGGGTTCTCCTGTCCCGTTGTTGCTCTCACATATAGGAATAGCCGACTGGCGAGTCGTCCTGCTTCTTGGCGATCAGGGCATTGGTGACACTGTCAAAGAGCTGCTGCGCCCCTTGGTAGCCGAGATGGAGGATGCGCTGGCCGCCGACCCGGTCATGAATCGGGAAGCCGACCCGGATCAGCGGGATGTCCAGCTTGCGGGCCAGCGGATAGCCCTTGGAATGGCCGATGATGATATCCGGCTTCAGGACTTCGGCCTGCTCGGCGATGTCAAAGAAGTCCGCGCCCTCATGCACGTCCGGCTGTTCAGCAAGGATGCCGTCTGTCACCTCGGCAATGGCTCCGGCCAGCTTGCCCGACGTGCCCCCGGAAGCGCAGAGCACTGGCACGATGCCGATCTCAGCCAAGAACGCAGTCAGCCCGACCACCAAATCCTCCTCGCCATAGATGATGGTCCGCTTGCCAAACACGTACTTGTGGCCATCCACATAAGCATCCACCAGCCTGCCCCGTTCCTTCTGGTATTTTTCCGGCATTACCTGGCCGCTCAGGTCTGAGAGCAGGGCAAAGAAACGGTCAGTCTCCTCAATGCCAATGGGCATGCCGAGCTGATGCCGCCGCACCTTGAACTTGTTGTCCAAGGTCAGCGCCCCGCTCAGGCCGCTGCTGATGGTGCGGCTGAACTCAATGGTCGCCTGACTGCGGCCCATTGCGCTGATCGCGGCCAAGGGCGTGCCGCCAGGGGCAATCTTCTCGTAGTCGAGCTGGGCCGGGCCGTCCATAGTCTCGGACAAATCCGGCAGCATGGTGTAGGTCAGGCCAAATTCGGCCATGATCTCGTGCAGAAGGCGGCAGTCTGCTGAGGAGACAAAGCCGGGCAGCAGGTTGACGGTCTCGGTGCGCGGGCCGCCGCCAGCCCGCTGCGCAATCACGGCCTGCACTGCTCCGTGAAAGCCCTCGATATGAGTGCCGGAGTAGCTCGGCGAGGCGACGTGGACAAATTCCGGCAGCCCTTCTGATCCCTCGGTGTCCTTGGCATACTCATGGAGATAGCGGGCCACGTCATCGCCGATTGTCTCGGTCAGGCAGGTGGTGGCAATGCCGATCAGAGCGGGCCGGTACTTGGCCGCCACATTGGTCAGGCCCAGCTTGAGATTGGGGCCGCCGCCGTAGATGGCGTTCTTCTCGGACAGTGACGACGAGGCAATGTCTATTGGCTCATTGTAATGGCTGATGATGTAGCGGCGCATGTAGGTGGCGCAGCCCTGCGAGCCGTGCAGGTACGGCACTGCGCCCTCAATGCCCTTGAAGGCCAGACATGCGCCCAGCGGGCGGCAGAGCTTGCAGGCATTGGTGGTTGAGATGTAGTTGGGATGCGGCTTGCTCATGATCACTCCTTGGGGATAAGTTGACAAGGCTGCCGCTGCAAAGGCTGTGCCACGCCAAGGCTTCCTGTTGTATCAAGGGGTTGTCTGCTGCCGGACAGGAAAGCCTCAGACAACATTCCTGTTGCTGGTGTGACAAAATTGCAGGCAGCGACGTTTTTGTCGGCAATGTGACATGCTCCACTCATGGCGCCAGCTTGACGCGCCCTCAGCATGCTCACCGTTTGACCGACAGCATGGTGTCGTGTCTGTCGAATGCATGCATTCGTGCTGATCAAATGCATGGTTTCGATCCAATCAAATGCATGCATTCGTGCCGATCAAATGCGTGGTTTCGTGTGAAAGGGAACAGGCTCAGATTGCGGATAAAAAAGGTGTTGCGGAAGAGATTATACTCAGGGGATTGCATCTGTGTCACCGTCACAATGACACTCCGGGGCGCCCTGGGTTATTATAACCAGCATCGCCTGTTGAGCATCCTGCCGCGCCCGTCTGCACCCAGCTTGAGCCGTCAAACTGCATCACGCTGGAATGCTGTCCAACGCCACGGTGTCAAGGTGTAAACGCGGGCACCTTACCGCAAAATTCTTGACAGAAGCCCCCCTGCTGTCTAATCTCCTCACAGAGTCCGCGCAGCCGCAATCACCTGCTTTTCGATGCCAAACCGCCGCTGATGTGCTATGCTGCGTCGAAAGCAGTTTCCAATCTATATTTATCGATACAAGATCATGAACGTGAACAAGATTGTGCTCGCCTATTCCGGCGGGCTGGACACCTCGGTCATTCTCAAATGGCTGGCCGAGGAATATCAGTGCCCGGTGATTGCCTATGCGGCAGATGTGGGCCAGCAGGAGGACTGGGAGGCGGTGCGGAAAAAGGGCATGGCCACGGGTGCGGAAAAGGTCATTGTTTCTGACCTGCGCGAGGAGTTTGTCCGCGACTACATCTTCCCAGCTTTCCGGGCCAATGCCATTTATGAAGGCTCGTATCTGCTTGGCACCTCGCTGGCCCGCCCGGTGATTGCCAAGGAGCAGGTGCGCATTGCCGAGCAGGAGGGCGCGGATGCGGTCAGCCACGGCGCGACTGGCAAGGGCAATGATCAGGTGCGCTTTGAGCTGACCTATCTGGCCCTCAATCCCAAGCTGCACATCATTGCTCCGTGGCGGATCTGGACGCTCAACTCCCGCACCAAGCTGATGGAGTTTGCCGAGCAGCACGGCATTCCAGTGCCGACCACCAAGAAAAGCCCGTACAGCTCAGACGAGAACCTGCTCCACATCAGCTTTGAGGGCGGTATTCTTGAAGACCCGTGGAACGAGCCAGAAGAGTCGATGTTCAAGCTCTCGGTCTCGCCGGAAAAGGCACCTGATCAGCCGACCTATCTGGAGCTGGATTTTGAGCAGGGCAGTCCAGTGGCCATTGACGGCGAACGGCTCAGTCCGGTTGCGCTGTTGAGTAAACTGAACACGCTGGGCGGCGCGAATGGCATTGGCCGCTTGGACATGGTCGAGAACCGCTTTGTCGGCATCAAGTCACGCGGGGTCTATGAGACACCGGGCGGCACCATCCTCCGGGCCGCGCACCGCGATTTGGAAACCATCACCCTTGACCGCGAGGTGCTGCGCCTGCGCGACAGCCTTGTGCCGGAATATTCGCGCCTGATCTACAACGGCTTCTGGTTCTCGCCGGAGCGGGTGCTGCTCCAGCAGCTCATGGACGAGAGCCAGCTACCGGTCAACGGCACGGTCCGGCTCAAGCTCTACAAGGGCAATTGCACGCCGGTCGGGCGCAAGTCGGCCAACTCGCTCTATTCCGAAGCCCATGCCACCTTTGAGGCGGATCAGGTCTATAATCAGGCGGATGCGGGCGGCTTCATCCGCCTCAACGCCATGCGCTTGCAAATCCAAGCCCTGAACCGGAAATAAGCGATGGCAGATATGACGTGCAACCCGGAGCGGCACAGCTCCGGCAAACTCTGGGGCGGCCGCTTTGCCGAGCAGACCGCCGCCTCAGTGGAGAGTTTCAGCGAGTCGATCAGCTATGACTGGCGGCTTTACCGGCATGACATCATGGGTTCCAAGGCTCATGCCAAGATGCTGGCCAAGCAGGGCCTGATCAGCGCGGCAGAGCGGGATGCGATCCTCACCGGCCTGAGCGAGATTGAAGCGGAGATTGCAGAGGGCCGCTTTCAGTTCCGGGTGGAGCTGGAAGACATCCACATGAATATTGAAAAGGCACTGACTGACAAGATCGGCGCGGCAGGGGCAAAGCTGCACACGGCCCGCAGCCGCAATGATCAGGTGGCCTTGGACATCCGCCTGTATCTGCGTGACGAGGCCGTCTGCTTGGATGGGCTGCTGGCTGAGGTGCAGCGCGGCTTTGTCCGCCAAGCACGGGCTAATTTCGGCGCAGTCATGCCGGGCTACACCCATCTCCAGCGGGCGCAGCCAGTCCTGCTTGCCCATCATCTGCTCGCCTACGTGGAGATGTTCAGCAGAGACCGGGACCGGCTGACTGACTGCCTGAAGCGGCTCAATGTGCTGCCGCTTGGGTCAGCAGCCTTGGCTGGCACCGGCCTGCCCATTGATCGGGAATTTGTCGCCCACGAGCTGGGCTTTGCCAAGGTCTCGGCTAATTCGATGGACAGCACGGCTGACCGCGACTTTGCCTTGGAATTCCTCTTCTGCCTGAGCCTGACCCAGCTCCACCTCAGCAGGATGGCGGAAGAGTTTGTCCTTTGGTCGTCCAAGGAGTTCGGCTTTCTCAAGATCGGCGATGACTACTGCACTGGCTCCTCGATCATGCCGCAGAAGAAGAACCCAGACATCCCGGAGCTGATCCGGGGCAAAAGCGGGCGGGTGGCAGGTGCGCTGGTTTCTCTGCTGATGACCATGAAGGGCCTGCCCATGACCTATAACCGGGACATGCAGGAGGACAAGGAGCAGCTTTTTGATGCGCTCGACACGGTCAAGGCCAGCCTGAGCATCTCTGCCGAGCTGCTGGCGCACAGCAGCTTTAACCGCGAGCGGATGCAGGCGGCCACACGCGGCGGCTTTGTCACAGCCACGGATCTGGCGGATTATTTAGTCAAGAAGAACCTGCCCTTCCGGCAGGCGCACCGGGTGGTGGGCGAGATCGTCGCCTATTGCCAAAAGCGCGATGTTGAGCTGGACGAGCTGCGCCTCGATGAGCTGCGCCGCTTCTCTGATCTGATTGACGAGGATGTCTTTGCAGTTCTTTCTGTGGAAGGCTCGGTGAGCAGCCGGGTTTCTGCTGGCGGCACTGCCGGGGCCAGAGTGGCTGAGGCCCTTGCGCGTGCGGAACACCAACTGGGGATAGCATGATGAAGACAATGATGCAGGCGGTTTCTCTGTTCTGCTGCTGGACAGCGGCCCTGCTGCTGGGCGGCTGCGGCTACAAGACCCTGCCCGTGGCTCCGCAGGCCAGCACGCCCCGGCCTGTGACCGACTTGAGCTGTGAGCTGACCGGCACAGGAGCGGTTCTCCGCTGGACCTATCCAAAAGAAACTGCTGGTGGTGAAGATTTGCAGGAAATCGGTTCGTTCCAGCTTTACCGGGCCGAGCTGCCGGAAGATGATTACTGCGAGACCTGCCCAATTCCCTTTGGCAGCCCGATCAGTCTGCCCGGCGGCATCCTGCCGGACAAGGGCAGCAGACAGGGCAGCTGGGAAACAGACTCGCTGCGACCGGGCCGGATGTACTTTTTCATGCTCCGCAGCCGAAGCGGCTGGCTGGCTGAGTCAGGGGACTCCAACATTGTTTCTTTTGTCTGGGAGACTCCGCCTGCCGCGCCAGGCGACCTGACTGCCAAGGCTGGAGACGGCCAGATCAGTTTGCGCTGGCAGCCAGTCACCACCCGCTTTGACGGCAGCCCGCTGCGGTCGCCAGTCAAGTATCAGCTTGCCCGCAGCACGGACGGCGGCCCGTTCGCTCAGATCGGCGGTCAGCTTGTCACACCGTACTACACAGACAAGGAAGTGCAAAATGGCCGCAAATACGCCTACCGGGTGCAGGCTCTTGCAGGCGCAGTGGGCGGCGGCTACAGTCTGACTGTTGCAACTGGCGTAATTGACCGCACTCCGCCGGAGCCGCCGACCAATGTCAAGGCAGTGCGCACCGCTGCTTCGGTCAAGGTCTATTGGGATCAGAGCGAGGAAAAGGATGTGGCTGGCTATCGCGTTTATCGCCGTCTTGACCAAGGCGAGCCTGAACTGCTCGGCAAGGTTATGGAGCCATACAACCTGTACGAAGACAAGAATCCGCCTGCCAAGGGCAGCAAGGCGTGGTACTCGGTGAGCAGCTTTGATCTGAGCAGTCCACCCAACGAGAGTCAGCGGTCTGACGAGGCCAGCCTGCGCTGATTTTCTGCTCTCCCGGCAGGATGGGCTGTCTTGCCATCTCTGCCGGAACAGGATATATTGTCCGGCTGAAGCACTGGCAGGGCAGCAGAGGTTCCGCTGCCCTGCTGATTTTTCCGGCTTGTCAGTTTGCAGGAGGACTGATTTATCTGAATGCGCCGATCATTACCATTGAAGCCCTTTGCAAAGGAATCGGAGTTGCAGGGCTTTGACAAAGGCAGCAAGGCGGTGCTGATGTCGTTGGATGAATTCAATTCTTGGCAGGAAATGCTGTATTTGCTTTCCAATCCTGCTAATGCGGAGCATCTGCGCCGGTCGCTTCAGGAAGCCAGAGAAGGCAAGGGAATTGAGCGGGAGCTGATTGATCCATGAAGCTGCTGTTTATTGAATCTGGCCGCACGAGCAGGATAGTTGCCCAGCTACCTTGTATTTGGAAGGTGAAGAAATTGATAAAAAATACAGTGTGCTGGTTCTTAGACAATTATACGGTAACAAAGAAATAACTACTATGGACGAGAAAATAATTGCCGCGATTATTGGTGGAGTTGCTGGATTTATAACTTCGTATTTGACTACTAAGTTAAAAAATAAGCAAGAATTGGAGATTTGGAATAGCGATTTTGCTGTAAATTATTCCAAATTACTTTTTGAGAATCCAAAAGCTGCTGTTCAGCTCGCAAGACAATTCTCAGTTGGACTGATTATCGTTCGCGATGGACAAGGTCATACGGCAAGTAAACACTTTATACCGTATCAATGTAAAGTTTCTATCGGAAGAAAAGAAGACAATGATATTGTCCTAACAGATAGACTCGTCTCACGTGATCATGGTGTTTTCTTTTACCGTGGAAATAAAGTAATGTTTCAGGAATTTTATTCTGTAAACAAGACTCTTCTAAACGGGAAACCAATAAACAAGATTTGCTGTTTAAAATCCGGCGACAAGATAAAAATTGGCAATATTCTACTAGAATTTGAAGAATTAAAGTAAACATTATGCTGAAAAAACATCAAGTTTTTTTGAATCTCTCCCCGACAAACACAACTCACATGGACTCACTCGGCGCGCTGCGGCGCACACATAACTGCAACACGCTTGGCCTAGACAACCTGAATCAGGAAGTCGTCCTCATGGGCTGGGTTCTTCGCCGCCGCGACCACGGCGGGGTTATCTTCATCGACCTTCGCGACCGCCACGGCATCACGCAGGTGGTCTTCAACCCGGAAATCAATCCTGAGCCGCACGCCAAGGCGCACCAGCTCCGCTCTGAGTGGGTTCTGGCGGTCAAAGGCAAGGTTGAGGCCCGGCCCGGCGACATGGCCAATCCCAAGCTGCGAACCGGCCACATCGAGGTGCTGGTCAGCGAGCTGCGCATCCTCAACACCAGCAAGACTCCGCCTTTTCCGTTAGACGAGGACAGCGAGGTTTCTGACAACATCCGCCTCCAGTACCGCTATCTCGACCTGCGGAGGCCGGAAATCGGGGCCAATCTGATCATGCGGCACAAGGCGGCCTTGGCGGTACGCAACTATCTGAGCAGCAACGGCTTCTTGGAAATCGAAACGCCGATGCTGACTAAATCCACTCCCGAAGGGGCGCGGGATTATCTGGTGCCGAGCCGAGTTAATGCGGGCAAATTTTATGCCCTGCCGCAGTCGCCGCAGCTCTTCAAGCAGCTCCTGATGATGGGCGGCATGGAACGCTACTTCCAGATTGTCAAATGTTTCCGAGATGAAGACCTGCGCGCCGACCGCCAGCCCGAATTCACCCAGATCGACCTTGAGCTGAGTTTTGTCGGCGAGGACGACATCATGGCCGTTGCCGAGGGTATGATCAAAAATGTCTTCGCGGCAACTCGCGGCATCGAGCTGAACCCGCCCTTTGCCCGCATGACCTACGCCGAAGCCATGTCCCGCTTCGGCAACGACAAGCCCGACACCCGCTTCGGTATGGAATTAGTTGATTTGACCGAAAAACTGCGCGGCTGCGGTTTCAAGGTCTTCAACACGGTGATTGAAAATGGCGGTGCAGTCAAGGCGATCAATGCCAAAGGCTGCGGCACGTTCTCGCGCAAAGACTTGGACGATCTGACTGATTATGCAGGTAATTTCGGGGCCAAGGGCATGGCCTGGATCAAAGTCAAGGAAGACGAGTGGCAGTCGCCGATCACCAAGTTTTTCAGCGAGGCCGAGATTGCGGCCATGCGCGATGCCTTGGATGCCGAGCCGGGCGACCTGATCCTGTTCGGCGCGGACAGCTCAGTTGTCGTGCATCAGGTGCTTTCCGAGCTGCGCCTTGAGCTGGGCCGCCGCCTTGGCCTGATGGACAGCAATGTCTTCAATTTCCTCTGGGTTACGGATTTTCCGCTGGTCGAGTACGACAGCGAGCGCAAACGGCACGTCGCTCTGCACCACCCCTTCACCTCGCCCTTTGAGGAAGACCTTGACCTACTCGAAAGCGAACCGCTCAAGGTGCGCAGTCGGGCCTACGACCTCGTCCTCAACGGCAGCGAGATCGGCGGCGGCTCCATCCGTATTCACAGCTCGGAGATGCAGGCGCGGCTGCTCAAGGTGCTGGGCATCGGCGCAGAAGAGGCCGAGGAGAAGTTCGGCTTCCTGCTCCGCGCCTTGGAATACGGCGCGCCCCCGCACGGCGGCATTGCGTTCGGCCTCGACCGCCTGATGATGCTCCTCACCGGGTCCAGTTCCATCCGCGACGTGATCGCCTTCCCCAAGACCCAGAAGGCCACCTGCCCGCTCACCGATGCCCCGTCCTCGGTTGAGCGCAAGCAGCTTACTGAACTGCATCTCCGGCCGGATTGGAAGGAGAACTGAGCCGCACTGCCCGCCTTCAAGCCTCCCGGTTCCGGTGTTTTTGCCGGGGCCGGGTGATAGTCCGTGAGGATGAATTCATCGACCGGGTGAAACGGCTGGAGCAGCGCATGGCTGCATTAAGTGCCGCTCATGCTCATAGCTGCGCCGCCTTCTTCAGAGCGGCCAGCAGCGCATCCCGTCTGCTTTCGCTTAACTTGACCGGCACCTGATAAACTAAAGTCCGGTTCATCAGCTCACTGGAAGCGGGCAGGGCCTGCGGATCATACATCACCCTGCGCTTGCCGTGCGCTGCAAAGGGCCAGCCGCTCCTGCACAGGGTCCTGCCGTCCAGCAAGTGCTCCCACGAGGGATAGAAATGCCACGTGTTTTCGCCGAAGCAGATTGCGCCCGCATTGTTCTCGCGCAGCACCTGATTGATTTGCGCGGCCCGCGCCTTGTCCGGCAGGATGAAGGCAAGGAATGTGGCGGAATCGCCCTGCTCATCGAGCAGCTCGCGGAAGCTGACTCCGCTGATCTTGGCCGCAGCCTCTTTCAAAATGGCCTTGTTCTTCTGCTGCCCGGCGACAATCATGTCCAATTTTGCCAGCTGCGCCAGACCGATGGCTCCTTGCAGCTCCATCATCCGGTAGTTGAAGCCGATGAAGCGGCGGCCCTCGCCGCCCCGCCCGCCGGGATTGACGACGTGATCATGGCCATGATCATGATATTCCGAGCAGTTGCGCCACAGCTCCTCGTCGTTGCTGATTACCATGCCGCCTTCGCCGGTGGTCATGGTTTTGACCGCATCAAAAGAAAAGGTGCCGAACTGGCCAAAGGTGCCGAGATGCTGGCCGTGCAGCCGCGCTCCGGCAGCTTGGGCCGTGTCCTCAATCACCGGAATGCCGTGCTTGTCAGCAATCGCCTTGATTTCTTTGATCCGGGCCGGTGCGCCGAGCATGTGAACCGGGATGATGGCCTTGGTCTTTTCGGTGATCTTTTTTTCCAAGTCTGCCGGGTCCATGTTCAAGGTCTGATCAACCTCGGTGAAGACCGGCTTTGCGCCGACATCAAAAATCGCCTCCCAGGTGGCGACAAAGGTGAAGCCCTGGGTGATGACCTCATCGCCAATGCCCACGCCCAGCGCGGACAGGGCCACCTTGAGCGCGGCTGTGCCGGAGGTCACGGCCTGCGCATGAGCCGCGCCAGTGTAGGCAGCAAAGGCCTGCTCAAATTCGCGCACCTTGTAAATCCCCTTGCGCTGCTCACCGAACTCGTAGCGGAACAGGACTCCAGTGTCAAAGACCTGGAGAGCCTGCTGTTTTTCCTCTTCGCCAAAGACTTCAAAACCAGGCATGGTTGCTCCTTGCTGTATGGGTTGTCAGGTTCAAGCCGGGCTTGCAGTGTAAACCCTGTTCATCTGAAAAGGAAGAGGAATTTCAGAGGACTTCCTCTTCGTCCTCTCTCTCGGCATCCGGCAGCAGCAGAACATCCTCCTCCTGATACCGGATCAGCGGCCAGAGCACATTGCCGATGGACATGAAGCAGCCTAAATAGAAAATGCCCATGGCTGCGGCAATGCCGAAATGGAGCAGCCAGACTCCTGGGATAATAGACATTCCCGGCGCGATGCTGATGACAAAGTTGCGCTTCATGGTCGCCTCGAATTCGTCCGCCGCCTCGAACAGGGCGGGCAGCCTGCTGAGGCTCCCATCCATGAAGATCACCTGGGCTGTGTCCGTGGCCGCAGTGGAAGCGCCTTTCAGAGAAACCGAGACCTGCGCGGTCTTCAGGGCCACGGCATCGTTGATCCCGTCGCCGACAAAACAGACAAAACGGCCCTTTTGTTTCAGCCGCCTCACATAATCAGCCTTGTTTTCCGGCAGGACCTCGGCGAAATATTCCTCAATGCCGAGCCGTTCCGCCATAGCCCGGGTCGGCGCCTCATGATCGCCGGACAGGATGCAGCAGTGGATGCCCCGGTCTTCCAGAAACTGAATCACTTCAGCTGCTTCGGGACGCACTGTCGGCTCCAGCTCCAGAACACCGGCGACCTGACCGTCAATGCCGACATAGACCAAGGAATGCCCCTCAGCTTCGGCCTGCTCCCGGAGGACGGAAGCTGTAGGGGGCATTCTGATGCCTTCGCGTTCCAGGAAACGGGCACTGCCGACTTGAATCACCCGGCTCTCCGTCCGCACCTTGATGCCGTAGCCCACCTCGTATCCGGCATCTTCCAAGTCCGGCAGAACGGTCTGCTCCGCCTCGGCCTTGGCGACTATGGCCCGGGCGACAGGATGGGGCTGGCGGCGCTCGGCGGCGGCGGCATAGCGCAGCAGTGTTTTCTGATCAAAACCGTTCAGGACATGAACCGCCTTCACAGTCGGCTGATCAAGGGTCAGCGTGCCGGTCTTGTCAAAGACCACCGTGTCCACATCCCGGAGTGATTCCAGCACCCTGCCGTCCTTGACCAGAATGCTGCCGCGTGAGAGCAGCTGGAGATGAGTGAGCACGGTGAGCGAGCCTGCGGGTGCCATTGTTCCGCCTAAGCTCGACCACATGACGGCCAAGGCGGCATCAGTCCCCAGCATGGACAGCGTGATCGCGGCGATGCCCAGATTGAGCGGCAGCAGACCGTCGGATATTTCTCTGCCCCGGCTGATCATGGTGTTCTTGTAACTCTGCGTCTGGTTGAGAATAGTGCCGATCTGCGCGGCCATAGTCGTGCTGCCCGCGCCGGTCACTTCGATTTCCAGACGGCCAGAGAGGAGGAGTGTGGAGGCGAAGACCTCATCTCCGACAGATTTTTCCGCAGGCTGGCTCTCGCCGGTGAGCAGGTGCTGGTCCGCCTGACCTTCACCGCGCCGGATACGTCCGTCCGCAGGAATCACTTCACCGGCATTGACGACCACGATGTCGCCCTGTTCAAGGCTGTGAAAATCAACCTGAATCTCAACCCCGTCCCTGATCAGCCAGACCTGTTCGGGATGACCGCTGAACACGCTGATCAGCTGCTGCTGCGAGTCGTCCTCGACCCGGTTGACGATCCCGGCGAAAAAATTCCCCATCACGCCGCCGAAGGCCGCTAAGATCAGATGTCCGGCACTGATCATGGCCAGCAGCATGAGCAGGCCAAGCAGGTAGATGCTGAAGTAACGTCTGCGCTTGAAATCTTTCCAAATCAGCGAAAAGGTCTCCCGCGACAGATAGAGCACTGCTAAGACTCCGACCCCGGTCAGTGCCGGAAACCATCCACTCAACACGGCCAGCCCGAACGCGCCCACGGAGAGCCGCATCTCCCGACGGTTCTTCCGCCGCGTCTTTTCCAGTTCTTTGCGCTGTTCCGGATCAATGTCCATCTGCAGCCGCTGCCGGTCCTCATCCTTCAAGGCTCGATACACATCCCGGAGCAGCTGCTTGGGACGGAGCGGACGGGCAGCCTTGGGACGGAGATGGCTTGTTCTCACTTTCCTCGTATTCTCGTGCTGTTCCGATTTTTTCGGCAGAGGCCTTTTCTTGTTCCACAGAGCGGCCCCGCCGCCGAGAAGCAGCATTTCAAGGATCATTGTTTCCTCAGTTCAGTAGATGTCAGGCCCCGTATGATAATATACAAGGAGCTGGTCGTTGTTCCGAGCTTGGGAAAGGATCAACGAGATATTGTCAGAACATGAACAGCCCGGTTTGTCATCATGAACATCACTCTGCACAAAAAAAGCGCGGACGACTCCTGCAATCCATCGGGAAATTCAGCAGTCAACGCTTTCTGAACGGAAGATCGCAGTGAAACATGGGGCATTTTGGCGCATTGACTGACAAGAGATCATCTGTTCTCAGTCTCTATGAACTTGAATACGGCTGGGCCAATGCGCCTGATGAAAAGAAACCCGCTGTTCGGCGGGTAATTGTGTTAAAAAATAAATCTGTCCCTTTTTGATTCAGGAAAAGCAGGAGCAGTCGGCATACTGCTCCAGACCGACGTGATGCTCGGCGCGCATCCTTGCTCTGCCGGGCAGAAATTGCTGGACAAAGGTCTGCCAGTTTTCCGGCGCGTCAACGATGCTGAAGCCGACATCCATGAGAAAGCCGTTTTTTTTCCGCCAGCGGGGGGAAACCTTGAGCTTGTAGCAAGGACAGTCCGGCCCGCCGGAGAGCACCACGCTGTACTGCTTTCCCTCCACTGCGAATTTATCCGGCAGATCATTGAGCCGCAGGCCGTCAAAGGAAATATCCTCGACAATTCCGCCATAAATAAAATGTCCGTCAGCAATGTCAGCAATGAATCCTTTCAATTTCAACCGCACCTGTTTTCTTTTCTCAACCGCCTCTTCCATCAGCCGCTCCTCCTCGCGTCCTCTCTGACCTGTTTCTTCCCGCTGAAACAGCGGGCCTCTCCTGGCTCACATAAGTTCTGCAAAATCATCAATTGATGGATATTGTTTCGCATAAACGACAGTTTTCCTGCTGCTGGCCTTGGCAATGTGAATCAGCCAAGCAATGCCGAAATCATCCGCCGCCCGCAGCACCTTTTCCGTGTCATCGGCAAACAGGGACCGCTGCGGGGCAAAACCGAGCATGTCCTGCAAACGAGTCCAGAACTGTGGCTCCTCTTTGGCAAAGCCGACCTCATCAGCGCAGATCATTCGGTCAAACCAGCCCCTAATATCCGCTTTGTTGAGCTTGATGTCCAACGTCTGCGGATGGGCATTGGTGACTAAATACAGCCGCTTGTCCAGCCTGCGGCAGAAGGCGAGAAAGTCAGGGACATGCGGATGCACAGCGATCAGATGGCTGATGCGCAGCTTCAGCTCTGGGATGTCCATCTGCAATTCACGCGACCAATGGGCAATATCTGACCACTGGAGCGAGTTTTCCGCCTGCCGGTAGCGCGCCTTCAGCTCTTGGGCCGCCTGCGCCATAGGCATGTCGTGCAGCAGGCTGTAATGCTCCGGCAGATAGACCTCCCAGAAGTAGTCATCAAAATGCTTGTCCAAGAGGGTGCCGTCCATGTCAAGCATGACCGTGTCAACAGCGTCCCAATCGATCCGTGCGGCTATCTTCCTGCAAGTCTGCATAATTAAGATTATATCCAGTCCTGTCCGCTTTTCATAGAGTTTTGTTGCGCCCAAGCTGACGGACTGTGAAGCATCAAGAGTGTTCTTGACAATGTGGCCCAGATGTTCATCGGCCAGACAGGCTGGTCAACCGAAACCGCCAACCTTGGGCCTTGCTCAGACCGCAGCCTGCTGACCGGCGCGGCATCAGTGCTTGATGCCGGAAATCACCCCAGGATTCTTGAGTTTGTTCGGCACCGAGCCTTTCAGCCAGCAGAGCGGGCTGGCATTGTCGCGGCGCGGCATCTGCTCGTGCGGCTTGACAAAGGCAAAGGCGCGGCAGGTGGAATCTTTGACGCAGGCATCCATGCAGCTGCCGATATCGCTGACTGGAAAGCCGGGCTGCAAGTCGCCGCCAACCAAGTCGGTGTTGTATTCAATGGTGAAAACCGGCCCCACTGGTCCGCTTGGCTGCGGGACAACAGCAGCAGGCGGCGCTTGGGCATGGGCGGCGGTGGAAAACAGGGCGGCGGTCACAGCCGCCAAAAAAAGAACAGGTTTCATGATTCACTCCAATGGCGTTAAATTGACGTTTTTATCTTCTTCCGCATCTTGCCTTAGCAGGCAACGTCAATAAAACCTTTGCACCAAGGCTTTGTCAAACAAAAAAAGCTGACCGCTTGCAATCAATCACTCTTTCATCACCATCACCAAGCTGCCGCAGATATTGCCGCAGCCTTCCTCCTGCGCTGCCGCAGCCTGCTCCTTGCGCAGCTCATTGACAGCCGCTGTCATCAGGGCCAAATAAACCCAGAGCGTGGTTGTGTTGTACTCAAAATCAACCAAGCCCTGAATGCAGATGACCAAGACCCCGCCGCTCATTGCGCTGACCAAGATTTCCAGCGGCGTTTTCTGGCGCAGCAAAGCTGGAACAATGCCTCTGAGCAGATAGAGGGTCAGCCAGAGCATGAAGAGCAGGCCGATCAGCCCGAATTCAAACCAGACGGAAAAATAAATGCTGTGCGCATGAGGCGCCCGCATCTCCCGTTTCAGATTGCCAATCCCCAGCCCTTGGAGCGGCACCTCGCTGTAGGCGCGGAAACTTTTGAGCCAGAGCCGTCTCCGGCTGTGCTGCTTGTTGTCAATCTCCGGGTCAATGGCATCGCCGGATTCAACCACCTTGATGCCCAGCGAGAAAAGCCGGGGCGAAAAATTTTTCTGAATGATCAGGGAAACCGCAATGTTCTGGGCCGTATAGATAGTGATGATCAGCAGTGAAAAAACAACCAGCCAGCGGAACAGCCAACGCCGCAGCCTGTTGAGCAGGAAAAACATGGTCACGCCGACAATCAGCAAGGCCCCAAAACCGGCCCGGCTTTCCGTGCGCAGGGTGACAAACATGAGCAGGAAGAGCAGGCCGAAGAGCAGGACATTCTGCCGCTTGGATTTGCTGGTCAGGAGCAGGCCGAGCAGCACTGGACAGGTCATGTTCATCAGCACCGAGGTTTCGTGGTTGTCCTGAAGCCCGGAGGCAACTTGGGGCCAGCCAGAGGGCTGAAGCCAGCTGGCAAAAAAATGAAAGCCGGTGACAAGGCCGGGCAGAATTTCTTTGCTGATCAATTGGTAATCAAAGAAAAACGAGGCCAAAGCAAAGGCCCCTTGAAAGGCGATGGACAGCGACCAGAGCCAGAGTGCCAGTCGCAGCTTGGCCGCATCGCTGATCAGGGCGGTGAGGATGAAGTAAAGCTGAACATTGGTGAGCAGAATCAGAAACTGAAACAGACTGTGCTGCCAGCTCTCTGACCAGCACACGGTCAGCCCGGCATAGATGGTCAGGACCAGTATGGGAAAACCGAGCGGATTGCGGCCAAACTCTTTCATAAAGCGGCCCCACCGGTTCAATGTCAGGCCGAGCCAAGTCAGGAGGATGAGCGGCATGGAAACAGAAAAGGCATCAATGTAATTCATGCCAGTGATGAAATTCCACTGCTCTTTAAAGGCCGCATAGCAGACAAAAGAGGTTACTGGCGCGGTGAAGAGCAGGAGATTCATGCCTGCTGCCGGTTTGAGAAGGACAAGGCCGGTCAGCAGGAGCAGAGCATTGACAAGGAGAAAATAGAACCAGTGCGCTTGAATGGCAAGCAGGGAGAGCAGGAGGATGAGAGGCAGCAGCACCAGCAACAGTGCTGCTCTGAGCGCAGGAGGCATGGTTCAGGGAAGCAGGCCGGGGCAGGTCTTTGCAAGCTGAGGACTGCCAAGCATCAGTTCTTCAGAAAATATCAAGAGTCACCTCAACTTCAAGGTGGCCAAGGCCATCAGGCCAAGAATAATTGAAATAATCCAGAAACGCACCACCACTTTCGGCTCTGTCCAGCCCTTCTGTTCAAAATGATGATGAAACGGCGACATGAGGAAAACCCGCTTGCCGCCGCTGGCCTTGAAATAGAGCACCTGAATGATCACGGACAGGGCCTCCATGACGAAAATTCCGCCGACTATGGCAAGCAGGATTTCCTGTTTGATGATGATTGCCACCGTGCCGAGCGCGCCGCCCAAGGCTAAGGAGCCGACATCGCCCATGAACACTTGGGCCGGATACGTGTTGTACCAGAGAAAGCCGAGACAGGCCCCAGCCACGGCGGCACAGAAGACCGCCACTTCGTCCGCGCCGACAACATGGGGAATTTGCAGATAATGGGCCACTGCCGCATTGCCGACCGCATAAGCGAAAATCAGATACACTGAGGAGGCGATCATCATCGGCCCGGCAGCAAGGCCGTCCAAGCCGTCAGTGAGGTTGACCGCATTCGACGCGCCGACAATCACGGCCACAGCAAAGGGCAAATACCACCAGCCTATGTCAGGCTGCACCCCTTTGAGGAAGGGCAGACTCAGGCCGCCGTCATAAGCTGGATGCAGATGCAGATAGAGGCCGACCAGCAAACCGCCGCTGATTTGCAGCAGCAGCTTGCATCGCGCTGACAGCCCCTTGCTGCTGCTCCTTGTCACCTTGCGCCAGTCATCGACCATGCCGATCAGGCCGTAAAACAGGGTCAGGAGCAGGCAGACCCAGACCAGCTCATTGCGTAAATTGGCCCAGAGCAGGGTGGCTACAGCAATGGCGACCAGCATCAGCAGGCCGCCCATTGTCGGCACCCCGCGCTTGCTGAAATGGCTTTCCGGGCCGTCATCGCGCACCACTTGGCCGATCTGGCGGCTTTTCAGCCAGCGGATGAAGACTGGTTCAAAAAGGAAAAGAATGAGAAAGGCGGTCAGCGCGCTGCCGATGGAGCGGAAGGTCACGTAGCGGAACACATTGAAAGCACTGTGGTATTCATGCAGCGGGTAGATGAGATTGTAAAACATGCCTCAGCAGCCCCCTTTGTTCAGCTTGGCCTGCACAATTTCCAGCACCTTTTCCATCCGCATCCCCCGTGAGCCTTTGAGCAGGAGCCAGTCGCCTGCCGTGATATGGTTCATGTCGATTTCATTGAGCAGCCAAGCCGCCATTGCCGCAGTGTCAGGAAACACCTGCGTCATCTTGTCCGGCATTCCGCCTTGTCTTGCCCCTTCAGCAACTTGTTCCGCAAACGTGCCGGTTGCTGCTGCGTGCGCATAACCGAGCTGCGCGGCCTCCCGGCCAAGCTGCTCATGCGCTGCGGCTGAGGACTCACCCAATTCCAGCATGTCGCCGAGCAGGGCGATATGTTTGCAATTCTTGCCAAAGCCGCGCAAGGTCTTCAGAGCCGCCAACATGGAGCCGGGATTGGCATTGTAGCAGTCGTTCAAGACATTGATGCCGTTGGGCAGGGTGACAAGCTGCATCCGCTTGTCCGCACTGCTCTGATAGGCCCGCAGCGTGTCAGCAATGGTTTCCGGTGCAATGCCAGCCGCATGAGCAATTGCCGCAGCCGCGCAGCAGTTGCTGACGCTGTGCAGGCCGGGCAAAGCAATCTCAACTTCTTGCTCCCAATCACATATACACAAGTTGAAGCGCATTCCTTTCTCACCGAGATCAGCAATGTTGACCGCGCTGACTTCCGGCGTGCGGCTGAGTCCTGCCGACGTGACAGCAAAGCCGATCACCCGCGCTGAATTGGTCGGCAGCTTGCGCACCTGCGGATCATCCAAATTGACCACGCTGACCGTGTCCGCCCGCAGCCCGGCGAACAGCTCGCCCTTGGCCTTGGCAACGCCCTCAATGCTGCCCAAGCCCTCCAGATGCGCGGCCTGAACGTTGGTGATGCAGGCAATGTCAGGATCAGCCGCTGCACCAAGGCGGGCAATCTCGCCAGGATGATTCATGCCCATTTCCAGCACTGCCGCCTTGTGCCCGGCAGCCATTGGCAGCAAAGAGAGCGGCATTCCAACCAGATTGTTGAAATTGCCCTGCGTCTTCAGAACCGGGTTGATGCCGGTGTTCGCCTCAGCAAAATGGCGGCTGAAAAGTGCCGCAACCAGTTCCTTGACCGTGGTCTTGCCGCTGCTGCCAGTGACGGCAGCCACGGTCAGCCTCTTGCCCAGCAGCCTGCGGCGATAGGCGGCCAAATCAAGCAGAGCTTGCAGCGTGTCAGTCACCCGGATAAGCACGGTTCCGGCAGACACCTGCATCTCACGCTGGACAATGACTGCTGCTGCTCCGGCCTCAATTGCCGTCTGCACATAGTCATGGCCGTCAAATTTCTCTCCGGCCAAAGCAACGAAAATGTCACCACGCTGCAACGTGCGCGTATCTATGGAAACGTTGCCAAACGTATGGGTAGGGGCAGGCCCCCGTGTCTGCCCTCCTGTTGCCCGAACCAAATGCCCAAAATTCCAGCGCAGCAAACCATTGACCGCCTCAATCCGATCATCAAAAAAATGCCGCTCCGCACCGATAATCTGATAATCCTCATGCCCTTTGCCTGCAATGAGAACGATGTCCTCCGGCCCGGCCAAGGCGCAGGCCGTATGAATGGCGGTTCTCCGGTCAGATATGCAGACAAAGCCTTTGGCAGATGCCAGCTCATCCGGCGTAAGCTCGGCCAGCCCAGCGGCCCGACATCCTGCCGCAACCTCGCTGATAATGGTCTCCGGGTCTTCTGAGCGGGGATTGTCCGAAGTGACAAGGCTGAGGTCAGCAAATTTCGCCGCAACTGCCGCCATCTGAGGCCGCTTGCCCTTGTCGCGGTCGCCGCCGCAGCCAAAGACGCAGAACAGCCGCCCTTTAGTCAGCGGACGCAGGGTTTGCAGCACATTCTCAAGAGCATCCGGGCTGTGGGCGTAATCGACCAGCACACAAGGCTGTTCCTCTTCGGCCAAGCCGGGTAGCTGCACCCGTTCCAAGCGGCCTGGCACCTGCCTGTCCTGCGCCAAACCAGAGACAATCTGATCCGGCGGCAAGCTCAAGGCCAATCCTGCTCCGGCGGCGGCAAGGATGTTGAGGACGTTGTGCCGCCCGGTCAGGCAGGAACGGAATGGCAATGATTTTCCGTTGACGCTGAGATTGCAGGAGAAGCCTCGGATGTCCTGCTGCAAATCTGTCGCAGAGACACGGTTTGCCTTTGCCGTGTCAAGACCGCAGGTGAATTGGGCCAGATCAGGCCGTTCCGCCGCCAGCTCGTGAAAAAGTTGACGGCCCCAGTCCTGCTCCGTGACGATCACCGCCTTGCCGTTCTCCTTGAGATAGCGAGTGAAAAGCAGCTTTTTGGCCGCGAAATACGCCGCCATCGTGCCGTGAAAATCGAGATGGTCGCGGGTCAAATTGGTGAACAGGCCGACATCAAAGCGCAGCCCGGCCAATCGCCTTTGCTCCAAAGCATGAGAGGAAGTCTCCATTACCACGTGGGTCACGCCTGCATCAGCCATTACCCGCAGCATTTTTTGGAGCTGCACCGGCCCCGGCGTGGTCAGCGGCGCCTTCTCGGCAATCACCCTGCCAGCGCGATCTGTCCAGCGGTAGTTCACTGTGCCGATCACTCCGACCTGACAGCCGCTGGCAGCCAGCATCTGCTCGATCAGCCACGAAATCGTGGTCTTGCCATTAGTGCCGGTCAGGCCGATCAAGTTCATGTTTTGGGTTGGGAAGTCATGCAGAGCCGCAGCCAGCCAGCCCAAGGCGGCATGACTGTCCTTGACCTGGACCACTGCTGTGCCTTCCAGCGGGCCGGGATCATTTTCAACCACGACGCAGGAGCAGTCTTGCTCCACAACTTGGCGGACAAAATCATGGCCGTCCGCCTTGCTGCCCTTGACCGCAACAAAGATGCTCTCCGGCCCAGCCTCACGGGAGTCGCAGGTGATATGGCAGATTGGGCCTTCTGTTGCTCCATGCAGCACCTGCGCTGCCAGCTCTTCCGGCAGAGCGCGGAGCAGTTGATGCAATTCAATCATAATAATGCAGAGTTAAAGGGAAGAGGCGGCAGCGACTGGCCTGCCCGGAATCGGTGCAGTATATGCTGTTCGGCAGGGAAAAGGAAGGAAAAGCGGGCTGGACTACTTACTTGAGTTGCAGAGGAATGCCACAGCAGACTAAGAAAACCTGATCAGCGCGGGCGGCGATGCTCTGGTTGCAGCGGCCTGCCAGGTCGCGGAAACGGCGGGCTGCCGGGTTGTCCGGGACAATGCCCAGCCCCACCTCGTTGGCAACCATGATGATTTGGCCCTGATGGCGGCGGCTGGCTGTGCCGAGCTGGTCCGCCAAAAAGGTCATCCGGTCTTCGGTGATTTCATCGCCGCCCTGCTCGGCCTCGTGCATCAGGTTGCTGATCCACAAGGTCAGACAGTCGATGAGCACGGTTTCCCCGTCAGGCCGACAGGACAGCACCTCGGCCAGATGAAGCGGCTCCTCAATGGTTTGCCAGCCCCGGCCTTCCCGGTCGCGGCGGTGCCTGCGGACGCGGTCGTCCATTTCCGCATCCAAGTTGGGACAGGTGGCAAGAAAAAGCCGGGGCGCAGCAATGGCTTCAGCAAGCTGCTGGGCAAAGGCGGATTTGCCGGAGCGGCTGCCGCCGGTGACAAGAGTGAGCATGTTGCATTGTTGTAATTCACTGAACATATCGAGATAGATTCAATGCAATTCCTTTTTCATGAGCCTTTTTCAAAGCCTCTAAGCATTCATCTGTTGGAGCAACACATTCCCACGCGACCTCATCTTCATTGAGCAGCGATTTCCAGTTGTCATCGTTGTCACTGTCATCAAATGGATTGACATCTCCTTCTTTCAATCCAAATGTTCTATCAGCTATTTCCTTCTCAACGTATGCGTTCATCATTAAATAGCAAAAACAACACTTGGGACATTTTCCGCACCAAGGTTTCACAAAGTTGCAAGAGTGCGTATAGGTAAGAAGGTTAGCATCGTGAGATATAATATCCTTATATATCTCAGTGTCATTCTTGTCTTGCAACGAACTGTTGAATCCTGAGAAAACAAAAGATGGAAACAGCCTGCTGAAGAGTTTTGAAATATATTTCCTGTATTCAGTGCTTTTACAATACTGGTGATTTATTGGTTCATGCAGCTCTATTCCGTCCTGCTCCGCATGTCTCCACCATTGCATTGTCCTGTCCGAAGTGCTTTCAATATTAAATAACACTTCGCTATAGCCATGATGGATAATCAAAGGAAAAAATCCTGCGTAATTAGCTGTATGCCCTACAAAAAAATCTATTTGCTCGCAGACTGCTTCGGGATTGATTCGCCGTAGTTCTGCCAATGATAAATGCGTGAAATCATCCTCAATAAAAACTTCAACTATGTCATTATGTGCTGCTATTTTGCTGGTCAGGCGGTCTAAAAGCTTCTTCTGAAGCTGAATGTCACCGCCTAATGGAAGATAGGCTTGGTATATATCGAAACACTCTTTATTTTTTGTTAATTCCAGCATGGAAAATAATGAATCTTTTCCCCCTCCGTTGGTAAGTAATTTTTTATCATACACCTCATCTGAGCTGGAAATTTTTTCTATAGAAAAATCATAAGCCTTATCAATGCAGTTGATTTTTGGGTAGTCTGCCGACGGGTATTGCATATTGGAAAAATAACGCCATTCCGCATAGGAATTTCTGAAAATTATATGCCATACTTCTTTGACAAATTCCGGTACAGCATATTGCTCAGGCAGAGTTATCTTTTCTGCGCCGAGAGTGAAAAATCTCATGCTGTCAAACAAAATTATTGTTCCTGTCAGTATGTCAAATTGTTCAGCAGAACATTTCTGCTGAACTTCACTCCATTTCTGTATAGAAGAGTAGGAAATCTTAGACTTAAAAGTCAGATGCTTAATTTTGTAATAAATAGAGATGGCGGCTGGAAAGTCTTCTTTTTCAACCTTCACTACGGTGATATCATACTTGCTTGCTGAAATCATGACTGTCTCCTTTTTTTAGTTTCAGAGAAAAGCAACTAGTTGAATTGTTATCGCTTAATCGCTGTGACAAAATGACCTGGCCAAGTTGGGAGAAAATCTTGGTCAGGCCAGGATAAAGTTCAGCGGCGGGAATAGGCAAAGGTCAGTTTGCCCTTGCTGCAGCCAATCCGCACCTTGCCGCCCTTGCTCAGTTTGCCGAAGAGGATTTCTTCGGTCAGCACATCGCCGATATCCTTCATGATCAGCCGACGCATGGGCCGGGCGCCGTAGGCCGGGTCATAGCCCTGCTCGGCCAGATGCTTGCGGGCTGCCGAGGTCAGGTTGATGCTCACGTTCTTGTCCGCAAGCTGGCCTTCCAACTCGTCAATCATCTTGCCGACTATCCGTTCCACTGCTGCCATCTGGAGCGGATGGAAAGTGATGATGCTGTCCAAACGGTTCCTGAACTCCGGCGAGAAGAGATTCTTCAACGCCTTCTGCTCCTTGCCCTTGGAATCACCGGTAAAGCCGATGCTGCGTTCGCTCATTTCCCGTGCGCCCGCATTGGTGGTCATGATCAGAATCACGTTGCGGAAATCCGCCCGCCTGCCGCTGTTGTCCGTCAGGGTCGAATGATCCATGACCTGCAGCAGAATTGAGAAAACATCCGGGTGGGCCTTTTCAATCTCATCCAAGAGCAGGACCGTGTGCGGATGCTTGCGGATCGCGTCGGTGAGCAGGCCGCCCTGTTCAAAACCGATATAGCCAGGAGGCGCGCCGATCAGCCGCGAAACTGCGTGTTTCTCCATGTACTCGCTCATGTCAAAACGTTCAAAATTGACAGAGAGCGACTGGGCAAGCTGACGGGCGACTTCGGTTTTGCCCACGCCAGTCGGCCCGGCAAAGAGGAAGGAACCAGCCGGGGCATTGGGATTGCCCAGTCCGGCTCTGGCCCGCTTCACCGCCCGCGTCACCTCGATGACCGCCTCGTCCTGACCAAAGATCACCGACTTGAGGTCTTTCTCTAAATGACGCAGCCCCTCGGTCTCGTTGCTGGTCTTGGAAACCACCGGCACTCTGGCCATTTTGGAGACAATCGCCTCCACATCAGCCAACGTGACAGTGCTGCCGCTGCGCCCGGCCAGCCGCAGCGAGGCCCCGACTTCGTCCATCACATCAATGGCCTTGTCCGGGAGGAAGCGGTCATTGATGTAGCGATCCGCCAGCTCGGCAGCCCCCTGCACCGCCTCTTTCGCGTATTTGAGCTGATGATGCTGCTCATAACGGGCTTGGAGACCGCAGAGAATAGCGCAGGTGTCTTCCACTGACGGCTCTTCCACATCAATTTTCTGGAAACGGCGCGACAGAGCGCGGTCTTTTTCAATGTGGTTTTTGTATTCCTCATACGTGGTCGAACCGATGCAGCGCAAGGTGCCGGCCTGCAAGGCGGGTTTGAGCAGATTGGAGGCATCCATGGAGCCGCCGCTGGTCGCGCCTGCGCCGACAATGGTGTGCATTTCGTCAATAAAGAGAATGGCGTTGTCTATTTTGCCAATGGCCGCAACCACCGCCTTGAGCCGCTTCTCAAAATCGCCCCGGTACTTGGTGCCTGCAACTAACGAGCCCATGTCAAGCATGTAGATCGAGGCATCCTGAAGCAGGGCTGGAACCAATTTGGCCGGATCAGGCGGCTCGCTCTTGCGGGCCACAGCATCGTCATGAATGCGCAGGGCCAGTCCTTCGGCAATCGCGGTCTTGCCCACGCCCGGCTCGCCGACCAAGAGCGGATTGTTCTTGCGGCGGCGGCAGAGCACCTGCATCATCCGCTCCAGCTCCTTGCCCCTGCCGATCAGCGGATCAATCTTGCCTTCCGCAGCCAGCTCGGCAAAGTTGACTGTATATTGCTCCAGCACCTCCTCTTCACTGTCCTTTTTCTTTTTTGGCTGGGAGGCGGGCGCAGCTTCGGGCTGCTCCGGCTGCCGGGACAGGGGCAGCGAATCCTTGGGCGGCAGGCTTTCGGCCATGTGATGGGAAAGATACTCCATCACCTCCAAACGGCCCACGCCCTCGCTGCCCAGAAAATAGACCGCGTGCGAGTCTGGCTCGGCAAAGATGGAGACCAGCACGTCGCCAGTATCGACCTCGCGTTTGCCCGCGCTCTGCACCTGATTCACGGCCCGCTGAAGGACCCGGTTGAAAGCCACGGTCTGAGACGGCTCGCTCTTGCCGGTCTGCAAAAGCGGAATCCCGGCAGCAAGGAACTCCTCCAGCCGCTCCCTGAGCGACTCATTGCTGCCGCCGCACTGCTCTATGATCTGCGTGGTGGTGTCGTCATGCAGCAGCCCCCAGAGCATATGCTCGACCGTCACATATTCGTGCCGCTTTGCTTTCGCTTCTTTAATGGCCTTGATCAGGGCCAGTTCCAATTTTCGGCTTAACATGATGGCATTCCATGTGAAGTTTTTAACGTTGAAAGCCGGACGACGCTTTCAGGCCCGCTCCAAGGAGCATTTCAGGGGAAACTGGTTCTTCCTGGCCAACTGATGCACTTCCGCAACCTTGGTTTCGCCGATTTCACGAGGATACACTCCGGCCACGCCTCGGCCCTGATGATGGACGTTGAGCATGATCGCGGTTGCCTCGGCAGTGTCCTTGGCGAAAATAACCTCAAGGATCATGACCACAAAGTCCATGGTCGTGTAATCGTCATTATGGAGAAGGACTTTGTACAGGGGCGGCTCTTGGAGCTTTTCCCGGTCTTTGACTGCGGTCTCTTCCCGTGTTCCTGAAAGTGTGGTGCCCATTTTCCGGCGGCCTGCTGCTTCGCTTGCTTGAAGTTCTGCTCCGGCGATCCTGCGCTGCCGGAACGGTGAAAAATTCCTTCCTTCCTGTATTGTATAATGCTCAGTTCTGATTTTGCAAGTTCCTATTGCCTTTCATTTCAAGGAACAGAGCCAGCAGCAGATGCTGGAGCACAGTTTCCGCCGCCACAGGCGAGCCTTTCAGCCGCCGGTCAGCCGCCAGAATCAGGCCCAGCCATGCTCTGAGCTGGGGCAGGGAAAAGGCGGCGGCTGTCTTGAATTTCATATACAAAGCAAAGGGATGGCCGGATAGCTCGCTCTGCCAGCGCGGATTGGCCTTGAGCAGCGGCAGGCACTGTTCCTGAAAAATCTTGGGCGACAGATTAGGCCGATATTGATACTGTTCCTGCTCAAGCAGGCTGCGAAAAAGCAGCAGGCTGCGGGTGAAATTGCGCAGCGTTGCCAGCACCGCCAGCCCGTGAATGCCGTTTTCCTGCAACCGGGCGGCAATAAGCAAGGCTTTTTCCAGATTTTTACTGCCCACTGCCTCGGTCAGCTCAAACACTGCGTCCTCGCGGGTGCGGCCTGTCATCAGATTGAGGTCATCCAAGGTGATCTGGGGCGCGTCGCCGACTGAGAGGGCCAGCTTTTCCGTTTCCGTCACAACAGCGGCAGGATGAAAGCCGACCCGCTCCAGCAGCTCGGCCATGACTTCGCCGGACATGCGCTTGCCCAAGCTGCGCAAGGTCTGGCTGATTTGCTCGCGCAGCACCCCCTCCTGCGCCTTCCTGGCCTGCGAGGAGGAGCCTTTTTCCACACTCAGATCAAGAACCGGAAATTTCGCGCTCAAGGCTTTGTAAAGCTTTTTCCGCTTGTCCAAGTCCTCAGCCAGAAGAAGCAGGGTGTTGTTCTTGGGAATGCCCGCCTCCAGCGCGGCTAAGAGCTGCTCGCCTGCATCGCCGCTGGCGCGGGCGGACGGGCCGCTGTCTGCTGCATCAGCCAGCAGGGTTGCGGTCCAGCTCAGACTGTCTGTAGGTTTAGCAAAGCCGAAGCATTTTTTCCACTGCTCGCTGCTCAGGCTGGCCGGGTCATCCTGCGCTGTCAGGCCACCCGCCTCCAGCATGGCTCGGAGCTGACGAGCCGCCTTGTCCGCGTTGCCGTCCGTCCAGGCCTTGACCACTTTTTTCCAAATATTCTCAGCCACATTCTTGGAAAGAAAGAGCCTGCTGCCATTGACCCGGTAAATCTGGCGGCCACCGAGCAGGCTGAAGCTGCGCAATTTGGCCAAAGTGCTGTTCTGGTCTTCGCTGTCGCCGTCAATGGCGTGAACTGTGCCCTTGAGCGTTTCGGCAATCTTGTCAGCAGCTTGGCGGCAGAGGGTGTGCTCGCCAAAGAGCAGGACAGCGGACGGAGCAGGTTCCTTGCTGATCTCGGCAAGCAGCTCGTTCAGTTTGCTGCGGTCGTAAACAGGCATGATCAGCTTCAGCCCATCTGCCGCACGATCTCGCCGATGCGGCGCATCTCGGCCAGAATCGCGGCTTCATCAAGCGTGGTCAGCCGCCGGTCGCGCAGCACTGTTTGGCCATTGATCACAGAATGGAGCACATCGCTGCCCTTGGCCGCATAGACCAGGTGCGAAACCGGATGGTAGCAAGGAGTCAGGTGGGGCTGGTTCATATCCAGCATGATGATGTCCGCCTTCTTGCCGACCTCGATGCTGCCGATCTCCGCCTCAGCATTGAGCAGAGCTGCCCCGCCCATTGTCGCGGCCCGCAGCACAGCTTCAGCCTGCATGGCGGTCGGATCCAAATCGCGCAGCTTGTGCAACTTGGCAGCCGTGCTCATCTCGCTGAACATGTCAACATCATTGTTGGAGGCACTGCCGTCCGTGCCAATGCCGACAGTCAGGCCCTGCTTGAGCATTGCCTGCACCGGGGCCATGCCGGAGGCCAATTTCATATTGGATTTCGGGCAATGGGCGACTTTGACCTTGCGCTCGGCCAGCAGAGCGATTTCCTCGTCGCTGATCTGGACACAGTGGGCTGCAACCACCCGTTCGTTGAGCAGGCCGAGCTGCTCCAGATGCCGCACCGGGGTGCTGCCGTACTGCTCCACACAGCCGCTGACTTCGCTTTTGGTTTCAGATAGATGGATATGCAGGAGGGCCTTTTTTTCTTTTGCCAAGGCAGCGGCCCGCTGAAGCAGCGGCGGCGAGCAAGTATAGACCGCATGAGGCGTGACTGTGATCGTAATCAATTCGCTGTCTTTGTGCAGGTCAAACAGCTCCTCAACATAGGCGAAACCATTCTCCAGCTCGCCGTAGCAGGGCGAAGGAAAATCAAAAAAGCCTTCGCCGATCCACGCCCGCATCCCCGCATCTGCCGCCGCCCGCGCCGCTTCTTGAGTGAAGAGATACATGTCATTGAACGCGGTGGTCCCGGACCTGATCATCTCGCAAATCGAGAGCAAGGTTGCCTGATAGACAATTTCCTTGGTCAGCTTGGCCTCGCGGGGAAAGATGTGCTGCATCAGCCAGTCCATCAGCGGCAGGTCGTCGGCCAAGCCCCGGAAGCAGGACATGGCCGCATGGCTGTGGCTGTTGATCAGGCCGGGCATGATCAGCCCCTGCGGACTGGCGAGCAGTTCGGCCTGCGGATATTCAGCCGCCAAGTTTGGGCCGATTTCCACAATGCGGTCATCGGCCACAGCCACGGAAATGCCTTCCTCTTCAATTGGTTCCCTGCCGTCCATGCTCACCAGCCAGCGGCCTGAGAGCACCAGATTCACCTCTTGGCTCATGAAACGCTCCTCTGATTTTGCAAGGGAGAGTTGCCCATTGCTTTTTCAATTTTCACATAGCTGCGCACCTTACAACAGCAGCATGGAAAATGACACCTGAATTCGTATAATAAGTGCATATCTCTCTGTATCAATGGTTCGGTAATTTTTTTCAGCGCGTGAGGCGCAACGATGTTCAAAATCGACCATGTTGAACAAAAGACTTGAATATTTATACACCGGTCAGAAGAGGCCGGGGTGCAGGTGCAGTGGGTCTTCAGGTGGCCCGGAAAACCTCAACGACTCTCCGGCAGGGGCAGGTGACGGGCATCCAGCAGAGCCGCCACCCGCTGCTGGAGCAGAGCGGCCAGCTCCTGCTTGTCTTTGGCCTTGAAATTGCTGACGGACATTGGCGCGCCAATGCGCAGCACCACTTCACCGCCCCGCGAGAGCAGCCTGCTCTTGGGCAGGACTTGATGGGTGCCGTTGAAACCGACTGGCACCACCTCCACCCCGGCCTTGAGGGCCAGCATGACTGCTCCGGTTTTGAATGGCTGGAGATGGCCGTCAGGACTGCGGGTGCCTTCAGGAAAAAGGATCACTGAGCTGCCCTTGGCAATCCGCTCCGCCGCCTCAAGCAGACTTTTCATGGCCTCCCGCCCATGCGAGCGGTTGATAGGGATAAAATCCACAGCTTTCATGCCTGCGCCAAAAATCGGGATGGCGAACAGCTCCTTCTTGGCGATCCAGCGGAAATCATGACCAATATAACCTTGAAAGGCCATGATGTCTGCCATGCTGCAATGATTGCCGACAAAAATATAGGGTTTGGCTGGATCAAGCAGGCCGCCGCCTTCCACCCGCACCCGGATGTTGGCGATCCGGCAGAGGAGCCGTCCCCAGAAGCGGGGGAACTGCTGCGCCTTGGCCTTGGAGTGGCGGAACCAGCGCACATCAGCAATCGCGCCAAGACAGACGGCAGCGGTCAGGGGCGGAATGGTGAGCAGGGCCATCAGGCCACGCAAAAACTGAATCGGAGAGGTGAAAGCGAACATGTTTTTTTTCTGCAATCAGGAAAAATAGGAAAAATCACCTTCCTCCGCGTTCCAGTCCAGCGGCTCGGCGGCAGCGGCTGATTTGAGGAGCACCGGCCACGGGGCGGTCGAATCCTCATGGATGCTTTGGAGCAGCTCATCAGGACGGCAGAGGAATTCCTGCTCCAGATCGTTGCCAATGAATTCGTCCCGGAAGCGGGTGATCAGGTTGAGATGCGCCCAGCGGGTCATGTAATAAATGATCAGCCGGGGCAGCCGAGTGTAGATGTTCTCCTTCGGGGCCGGATCAACAAAGCTGGATTCCTGCAGTTTTTTTGTTGACAGCACCTGCGGCAGATAGGCATCTTTGAGAAACATGTATTCCGGCGGCAGGCGGGCGTTGATGCCGAACCAGCCCAGCATGGCCGCCACTCGTTCCAAGAAAAATTTTCCGGCCATGACCAAAGGATAGGGCACATACACTTCTCGTGGACTCCTCACTTCCAGATAGGAGCGGATGGTCAGGATCAGATCGTCAAGCGGGACCGGGGACTTGTCGGCAAAGTGATATATCTGGCCGGAGAATTCCTGCCGATGCAGCAGAATATGATGGATGAAATAAGGAATTTTCGCCGCATTGGTGTAAGAGTGCTTCACACTCCGCCTTGTGAAGAGGAACGGGATGGCCTCGTCGGCAATAGCAAAGAGCAGGCGGTGAAAGCCTTGAATTTTATGGTCATGCTCGCCATAGACTATTGAGACCCGGACTATAGTGCAGTCCAAGCCGTGCTCTTTGATGATATGCTCCAAGGTTTTTTCCGCCATCAGCTTGGATTTGGCGTAATTGCTCAGGTCGGCGGTCAGCGGCAGCTGATCCTCCTCGGCAAGGTTCTCGCCCGGCGGCAGCACAGCGGAGGAGCTGATATGGATGAAGGGAATGCCGAGAGCGCAGCAGGCTCTGGCCAGATTGACCGCGCCGAGATAGTTGACTTCAAAGGCTAACTGCGCGTCTGAATCCAGCGAAGCCATGGCCGCGTTGATGACAAAGTCCGGTCTGACCCGCTGAAGATAGACAATGATGTCCTGGGCGTTGCGGATGGAGAGCTTCTTGGAGCTGGGGGCGCGGATTTCAAAGTCATCCGGGGTCTTGGTCTTGAAATAATGAGCCAAGGTGCCGCCGACCAAGCCGGAGCCGCCGATCAGCACACCGAGACAGCGTTTTTTTTCTGCGAGCAGATGAATCATTGTGTCCTCGGGAAAGAGCCGTCATCCTCTTTTCTTTAGCATGTTTGCCCGCAAAAAGCATCATTTTTTCGGGAGGAGCAGAGGCGGGAAGGATGCAAGGTTGACGGCGGCACTGCGGAAGGCGGAAAGGCTGATCCCGGAAGCAGCCACCCCGGCAGATGCGGAAGAGCGGGCCGCCTTTTCCCATTCCGCCTCAGTGGGGAGCCGACGGCCTCACCGCTTTGGGCCGCAGCCTCCTATGTTGGAGAAGACCGCCTCGCCTGCAATCTCTGCTGTGCCGATCTTCACGCCAGTGCCGCCTTGAGCATGCCAATATCCATGCCAATCCCTGCGGCAGCTTCCGGGCTGTGCTGCTCGACAGCGGCCAGCAGCTTCTCCGCCCCCTGCGCCAGCTCCTGATCCTTATCCGCTCCGGCATCTTTGAGGGCTGCCTCCAGCATCTGCCGCCGGGGTGCGGCTTCCGGCTTTTTAGCAACATAGTCAACCGCAGCCGTCACATCCTCGTTCTTTCCGTAACGGTCGTGAATAAGCTTTTTCAGCGCGTTGTATGAATCTTTGACTGCTGCTGCGGCAACATCCTTCAGGCTTTCCGCCGCGCCCAGCGCGACCGCCGCTGCGATGGTGGTGATGACAGGTTCCATGACGTTTTTTTGCTTGCGGATTCAAGTTCCAAGGTTGGATTCAATAAGCGCATTGAATCGGTATTCAGCATGATTAAACAGCGATTTCCAGCACATATCCATGCTGTCATCCAGCGTGGATTCATTTCAGGCAGCAACCAAGGGTTTCAAAGAAGAACGATACGTTGTCGAAGTCGAAGGGCGCTTTTTAACCTGCCTCAGCCTCGGGCAAAACTCTCCGCAGCCTGAAAACAAAAGAGCCGGGCAACCATTGCCCGGCTCTTGTTGCAACAACTGCACTGATCAGCCTCAGTCTTCCTGCCGCACCATCATGGTGGCCGGATCAAGGCCGAGATGACTGCCGCCTTCGTCTTTCTGGCCATCCTTGCGGAGGATTTCCAGCAGAATATGATCCTGCTCCGGCTTGAGCAAGATCACGGTCTCAAAGAGGCCATCCAGCTCATGGCAGGGCGCGGGCACCCCGGACGGCGAAACCCGCTCGTCCTCGCGGTGGCTGGTGGCTGAAAACCATGTCTGGAGGCGCAGGCTCTCCATCAGCTCCCTGACCTCCTCCAAGTTGCCATGATCCGTGGCCGTGAAGTCAAAGCCGTCGATCACCACGCAGTCGGGCTTGAAGATGTTCTGCTCAATCAGGTCGCCAAGCCGCTCCTCCAGCCGGGCGCGGTCAAAAGTCCCAGCCTTGAAGGTCATGATCATCCGGTGCTGCCGGACCATGTCAATCAGCTCATGCGGTTTGGTCACTGAGCATTCCTGAAGAATGACCTGAAGCATGTCGTCATACCAGAGCTTGGTCTTGTCCAAGGTCTCGCCAATGCTGATATGGACAACCCGGTTGCCCCGCAGAATGGAATCCAGCGCGATCTGGACCAGCAAAGCGGTCTTGCCCACGCCGGTGCGGGCCATGATCAGCCCCATTTTCCTGCTTCCGGTCAGCTTCAGCACCCGCAGCGGATTCTGTTTGACCAGCGATTCATATCCCATGATGCCACCTCATATAGATTTCGTCGTCTCTTGTGCTGGACGGCCCAGCTCTGCCGCACCGCCTCATTTCCGCGAATGCTCTCAGCCCTTCTTGTTCGCGCTCTCGTATTCCTTGATCAGCTCCTCAGCCACGCTTTTCGGCACCTGCCTGTAGGAGGCGAATTCCATGCTGAACTCGGCCTTGCCCTGAGTCAGCGAGCGGAGAATGGTGGAATAGCCGAACATCTCGGAAAGCGGCATTTCCGCTTCAACCACGGTGTAGGTGCCCTCCTCCGAGGTGCCGACAATCATGCCGCGCCGCTGATTGAGGCTGCCCATGATCGCGCCCTGGAACTCGGACGGCCCTTCCACAGCCACTTTCATGATCGGCTCCATGATCACTGCGCCCGCCTTTTTATAGGCTTCCCTGAACGCGCCTTTGGCTGCCTGCTGGAAGGCCATGTCAGACGAGTCAACTGCGTGATAACTGCCGTCGTTGATCAACATGCGCACCCCGGTGATGGGCGCGCCGATGAGCATGCCCTTGTCCATCGAGGCTTGGAAGCCCTTGTCGCAGGAAGGGATGAACTCACGGGGAATCGCCCCGCCGACGATCTTGTCAACAAATTCGTATTCGCCCTCTTCGAGCGGCTCCATCAAGCCTGCCACCCGGCCAAACTGACCGGAACCGCCGGTCTGCTTCTTGTGGGTGTAATCAAAGGCGGCCTGCTGGGTGATGGTCTCGCGATAGGCGACACGCGGCGCGCCGACCTCAACCTCGGCCTTGTATTCGCGCTTCATGCGCTCAATATAGACATCCAAATGCAGCTCGCCCATGCCGGAGATGATGGTCTCGCTGGTCTCATGATCGACAAAGGACTTGAAGGTCGGGTCTTCTTTGGAGAAGCGGTTCAGGGCCTTGGAGATGTTGTCCTGGGCCTTGTTGTCCTTGGGCTTGATGGCCAGGGAGATGACCGGCGCAGGAATGTGCATCGAGGTCATGGACCAGTTGATGCGGCCATCGCAGAAGGTGTCGCCGGACGCGCAGTCAATGCCGAACAGGGCGATGATGTCGCCGGAACCAGCCTCGTCGATCTCCTCCATCTCATTGGAGTGCATCCGCACCAGACGGCCCACTTTGACCTTTTTGCCAGTGCGGGTGTTGACAATGGAATCGCCTTTCTTGATCATGCCCTGATAGGTGCGGACATACGTGAGCTGGCCGTAGCGGCCATCCTCCAGCTTGAAGGCCAAGGCAACCAACGGATCGTCCGGGTTGTTGGAGACCATGACTTCGGCCTCATTGTTGTCCAGATCAAGGGCGGTGTTCTTGATTTCCGTGGGGCTGGGCAGGTACATCTGCACTGCATCCAAAAGCGGCTGCACCCCTTTGTTCTTATACGCTGAACCAATCATGACCGGAGCAAGCTGAAGGGCGAGCGTGCCTTTGCGGATCGCGGCCTGAATTAGCTCCACCGGAATCTCTCCCTCCTCCAGCATGGCCTCCATCAGCTCGTCCGAGAACATGGAGACCGCGTCGAGCAGCTCCTCGCGCTTGGCAGCAGCCTCGTCTTGGAGATGGGCGGGAATCTCGGCATAGCGGATATCGCGGCCCTGCTCGCCCTCAAAGTACAGCGCCTTCATAGTCACCAGATCGATCACGCCTTCCATGTCGCTTTCCAAGCCGATTGGAATCTGAATCATGACCGCATTCAGGTTCAGCTTCTCGCGGAGCTGGCGCACGACCCGCTCCGGGTTGGCGCCGGTGCGGTCGCATTTGTTGATGAAGGCGATGCGCGGGACATTGTAGCGGGTCATCTGCCGGTCAACCGTGATGGACTGCGACTGGACCCCGCCCACGGAGCAGAGAATCAGGATTGCCCCGTCCAGCACCCGCAGGGCGCGCTCCACCTCGACTGTGAAGTCAACGTGGCCAGGGGTGTCGATGATGTTGATGCTGGTGTCCTTCCATGAACAGTAGGTGGCTGCGGACTGAATGGTGATGCCGCGCTCCTTTTCCAGCTCCATCGAGTCCATGGTCGCGCCCACGCCGTCCTTGCCCCGCACCTCGTGAATGGCGTGGATGCGCTGGGTGTAATAAAGGATGCGCTCGGTGAGCGTGGTTTTGCCCGAGTCAATATGGGCGCTGATGCCGATGTTCCGCACAAACTTCAGGTCCTTGTTCATCTCTGATTCCTCTGCTTCCTGACCGCTGCCCGGCCTGCCCCGGACGGAACGCAGCCGCCTGCCTGCAAATGTCAGTTGAAAAAAAATAAAAAAGGAGTCACAGCATTCTGCAACCCCTTGACATATATCCTCATGCCATGCTGCCGGGCCGACAGCAGCAGATGCTGGACAGCGCCAGCTTGGAAAAATAGGTTTATATACACCAAAGCGGCAGGCGGCGCAAGGCAAAAGCGGCAGCGACCGGTCGGAAAATCAGCCTAAAAGACCACTGCCATTCATTGGCCATGACAATGGCTCATGCAGCATGGTCGTGATCGGGAAACCATGCTCACAGGGTGATGCCCGTTTTGCATGCAGAACATGACTCAGCCCTGCTGCATCAGCTCCAAGGCCGCCTTAATGATTCCGGCAGTATCAATGCCTGCATTTTTCCAGAGCATCTGCTGCGGGGCCTGCTCCACAAACTTGCTGCCATAGCCAAGGATGCGGGCCGGAATAAGCAGATGCAGCTCGTGCAGCAGCTCCAGCACTGCGCTGCCAAAGCCGCCTTTCTTGCTGTTGTCCTCCACAGTCAGCACCCGCCCGCACCTTTCCGCCCATCTGCTGATCAGCTCGTTGTCCAAGGGCCTGATGAAACGGGGATTGATCACTGCCGCCTCAATGCCGAGCTTGGCTAATCCTTCGGCAGCCTGCAAGGCTGGATAGACTCGGTTGCCGATTGGCAGCAGGAGAATGTCCCCGCCCTCCCGGAGCAGCTCGCCCTGCCCGACTGGCAGCAGGCGCAGCTCCTCATCAAGCGGCACGCCCTCGCCGCTGCCGCGTGGATAGCGGAGGGCGCAGGGGCCGTCATGATGCAGGGCAGTGTGCAGCATAAGCCGCAGCTCGTTCTCATCCTTGGGAGCCATGACCGTCAGGCCGGGGACAAAACGAAGGAAGGAAATATCAAACACGCCATGATGGGTGGGGCCGTCGTCACCGACCACGCCGGCCCGGTCAATGGCAAAGGTCACGGGCAGGCCGGGCAGACAGACATCATGAATGACCTGATCCAAGGCGCGCTGCATAAAGCTGGAATAAATCGCCGCCACAGGCCGCATTCCAGCCAAGGCCAGTCCGGCGGCAAAGGTGACAGCGTGCTGCTCGGCAATGCCGACATCAAAAAAACGCTCCGGGAAACGCTGGCTGAACTCGATCAGACCAGTGCCTGCGGGCATGGCTGCGGTGATTGCGGCCACGCGCTGGTTTGCTGCGGCAATGGAGCACAGAGTGCTGCCGAAAACCGAGGTGTAGGACGGCGGCCCGGACGGCGGCAACGGCTGGCCGTCAGCAATGGAAAATGGCCCCAGCCCGTGATAATCACCAGGGTTTTTTTCAGCAGGCTCATAGCCCTTGCCCTTGGTGGTCAGGACATGCACCAAGACTGGGCCATGACTGCTGTCGCGGATATTCTCAAAGGTTTCCAGCAGAGCTTCCAGATCATGGCCGGGAATCGGGCCGATGTATTCAAATTTCAGAGCCTCGAAGAGCATTCCGGGAGTGAAGAAAACTTTGAGGCTTTCCTCAGACTTACGCAGGACGCTGAGAATATTCTCGCCCACTGAGCAGAGCTTCAGCCCTTCCTCAATCTGGTCCTTGAGGCGGCGCATGGTTTTGGAAGACAGCTTCCGGCTCAGAAAACTGGACAGCGCGCCGACATTGGCCGAGATGGACATCTCATTGTCATTGAGAATGACAATGAGATTTTTGTGCAGGTCGCCGGCATGATTGAGGCCTTCAAAGGCCAGCCCGCCAGTCATGGAGCCGTCGCCAATCACGGCGATGACCCGGCTGCTGTCGCCTTGCAGGTCTTGGGCAGCGGCCAGACCAAGGCTGTAGGAAATGGAAGTGGAGCTGTGGCCGGTTTCGACCACGTCGTATTCGCTTTCCGAGCGTTTGGGGAAACCGCTCAGGCCCTGATGCTGGCGCAGGGTGTGAAACTGATCCCGGCGGCCTGTGAGCAGCTTGTGCGCGTAGCATTGATGGCCCACATCCCAGATCAGCTTGTCTTCAGGCGTGTTGAAGACATAATGGAGGGCCAAGGTCAGTTCGACCACGCCGAGGCTGGGGGCGAGATGGCCGCCGTTCACCGCCACGGTGTTGATGATTGTCTCTCTGATTTCAGCAGCGAGCAGGTACAGCTCCTCCATGTCCAGCCCGCGCATGTCCTCAGGAGCATTGATATTTGCCAGCAGGCTGACCGCTTCTTCCACAGACGGGCTGATCATGGCATAGTCCTTCGGTTGCAGGGAACCGACATGGGTTTCTTGTTCAGATGCGGTTATTCAGCCGCCTCTTCTTTTGTCTGCAAGGCTGTCGCAAAAGGCGCGGCAGCAAGCCCGCCGTCTTGATGCAGGAGCAGTTCGACCTGACTGCCAGCCTCATCCAGCTTCTGGCTGCAAAATCGGACCAGCTGAAGTCCTTCATCAAATTTTTTCAACCCTGCGTCCAGCTCCGGCTCGCCCTGCTCCAGTTCAGCGACAATTTGCTCCAGTCTGGCCAAGGCGGCTTCAAAGGTCTTCTTTTTCATAGTTCTGTCAATGCGGCGCATCTTGTCTTTGCAGGGAGCAAACATGCCCCTGCTGCGGCCAAATATTGTAAACCGGATGCCGCTGACTTTCAACTCCTTGTTGGGAATGCAGGCAGCAGGCCTGCTTGCTCCGCGCAAAAAACAGTTGAGTTCAGCGGCAGTCAATGGTTTATTAGCAGCCCAAGACAAAATGCAGTTTTTTCCATAAAACAGAATTGCGGAGGCATGAGCAGATGAGTGAGGAAAATAAGGTAAATCAGCAGAATATTCCGGTATTTCGGATGCAGAAGATGTACATCAAGGACCTGTCTTTTGAAAATCCCAATGCCCCGCAGATATTCCTGCCCCAAGGTCAGGAGGCCAAGGTGGATTTCAATCTCCAGCTCAACAACAGACAGGTGGATGACGACCACTATGAGGTCTCGATTTCGGTCACGGCCAAGGTGATGGATCAGAAAGCGGATGACACCGTCATGTTTGTGATTGAGCTGGAGCATGCAGCCGTCTTTTTGCTCAAGAACATCCCAGCAGAGCATGTTCAGCGGGTGCTGGCTGTCGATTGTCCGCTGATGCTCTTTCCCTTCACCCGCCAGATCGCCTCGCAGCTTGCTGTGGATGGCGGCTTCCTGCCTTTCCTGATGGAGCCGATCAACTTTCTCGCCCTCCACGAGCAGCGGCAGCAGAAAAAGGCTTCCTGAACGAATCTGGTGGCTGTTGGCGGCAAAAGAGAAAGAGCCGGACACCAACCGTGTCCGGCTCTTTTTTCTGGCAACGTTCTGTTTGGCAGTCAGGGCTGCTGCCGGGCCATGCCGTAGGTGACAAAATCGTCAATCAAGGAGCTGGCCGCCTTTTTCACTGCCTGATCAAACAGATCATCATACTGGTTGTCCGCCAGCACCGACTCCGGCGCCACCCGCACTTCAACCCGGTTGCTCCAGATCACTTGGGCATCATAGGCATCCTGCACCCATATCCGCATCTGGACAACCGCCTGATCAACTTGGCCGCTGTGCGTGGCCATGTCACCCAGCGCGCCGCCTGCCACAGACCAGACTATGGTGTTGGCTCCCTTGCCGCCGCTCACCCCGAAAAAGCCATTCGAGTCATCCGCATCCCACGGCCAGTCCGCATTGCTGCCCAGAGCGGCTCCCCATGCGCCGCCTGCAACTTTATTGCCCAAATTGTCATAGCGTTCTGAATCAGCAAAACCAAAGGCGATTCGGCTGGTTGTGCCGGTGACAAAAGGGATGATGCCGCGCTTCCGAGGATCCCAGCTGTGCTCCTGCCGGGTTCTGAATTCGAGAATCCGGCCCCGGATGATGTAGTCAGCCCCAAAATTTCGGCCAATTCTTACAACTTCCTGCGGAGTCAGGCCATGTGTGCCAGGACTGTCAACCGCAGGATTCCTGCCGCCAACCTGCTGCATGGCCTGCAAGTCAATGTAGGATCTGAGCTTCTCCTTCATTACATCGGACCAGTCAGGATCCTCCAGCTCGCTGGCAAGTGAGGATGAGCCGACATTGTTCTCGCTATAGGGCGCAAGGTTAATAATTTTCTGTTCAACCAGATGCTGAAAAACATCTTCCTGCACCGGCAGCACAAAGCCGTTGCGGCGCAGACTGTCGGTCAACGATTCCGTGATCAGCAGGTTGCGGCGGAAGGCCGAGGCAATGCGGTCGCCGCTGCTGTAGTCAGCAAAAGGCAGAATAACTGCAGTCTGTCCCCTGCCTTGCGCATCAGGTTTTTCTCCATGCGGGACCATGATGGTCTCCACCTTTGTTTGTCCGCAGCCAGCCAGCATTCCCGCCGCCAGCACTCCGATGGACAAATATTTCAACAGGCTCATAGTTGCTCCCTGATAAAGGATAATTCTCTGATTAGATGATGCGCGGACGCAGGAGAATGATCAGCTCACGTTTGATTTTCTTTTTCTCTTCATAGCCGAACAGGTATTTCAGATAGGGGATGTTTTCAGTGCCATGAATGAAATCTCCGTCCTTGCTTTCTGTTTCGCTGATCAGGCCGCCGACCACGAGCATGGAGCCATTTTTGATTTTCACAGTGGTGCTCATCTCCCGTTTGTTGACCACGGGCAGACCGACCTTGCCTTCGCCGACCGTGACATACTCAATTGGCTCAGTGAGTTCCGAAGTTATCGGCACCAGATTCATGACAATTTCATCGTTGTCTTTGACCACTGCTGACAGAGCCAGCCCCACCCCGGACAGCAGTTGCTCTGTCTCAACCTTAAAGGTGGTCTTCTGATCTTCTGTTGTCGATTCAATGCCTTTGATGAAAGTCACCTCACGGCCCACTGAAAGCAGGGCCGGCTGGCCGTTCATGACACTAATTTTCGGATTGGAAAGAATCGAGGTCTGCCCCTGCGACTTGAGCGCGTTGATGAAGGAGTCAAAGGAGAAATTGTTGATCGCAATTCCGGCAGTAGCCACATTTGCAGCCCCGCCTGTGATCAGCGTGGCAATGGTGCTGGCCCCGGTGGTTCCCATGGACAGCGCATCCGAGAGAGTGCGGGTGATGGTTTGGTCGCTGCTGCTGCCGCTGGCGGCAGCGTATAAGCTGTCAGAATCAACATCATTTCCTGATGTTTGAAAACCGTTGGAATCAGTTTCACCTGATAAGCCAAGTGAACTGTTTTCTGTATTTGTATAATCACTGCTGTCGCTCAAAATCGTAGTGTTATTTTCACCAGATGAACTTGTGCCATTCCAATCTGTTGTTGTGTCCGAACGGGTGTCAGAGTGAGTGTTGGAGAACGTTCTGCCTTTCTCGTCAAGGTCTTGGCGGTCTTTGCTGTAATAGCTGCTTCCCGCCAGAGATGCTCCTTGGAAGCTCAAGTTCTTCAGCAGGGTGTTCCAGTTGATGCCGAGCGACGAGCTGTCTTGGAGCTGCACCTCGATAATTTTCGCCTCAATAGTGATCTGCTTGTACAGCTCCTTCTCCAATGTGTTGAAATAGTCGGAAATTCTTTTCTGAAGCGACTTCGGCGCATGAACTGTCACCAAACCAATGGGCCGGTCAATGGTGTACGTGGAGTCGGTTGAGGAAACTCGGCGTGACAGCGGCGCAGGCGTGACAGCCTCATCCCCTCCTGCTTTTTTAGCAGCAGCAGCAGCATCCTTTTTGTCATCTTTCGCTACCGCTGCCGATTCCTGAGTTGGCGTGATGATGCTCGAACTCCAGGTGGCAATGAGGCTGTCAAGATTCTTCTGAATATTCTCCCAGATATCAAACTTGTTCCCTTTGCTGTCAATGCGCACGTCGCTGCCGAATGAATTGCCGCCAACACCAGCATTGTACTCTTGTTTGATAAACGGCATGGCCATATGATACTGCTTGGTCTCGCGATACTTGATGACCATAGTCGAGCCTTCCATTTCATGGAAGTAATCCAACTGACGGAGAATATTGTCAATTGCCTCGTAAAAGTTGTCATTCGGATTCACGTCAACGTCAACAAGCAGATCCTGATTGACATCGCTGGCCCAGCTCAGACTCATATTTTTATTTTTGACAATCGCCTTCATCGCCTCCCGCAACGGGATCGGCTGGCGGGTGGTGATTTTCGCGCCGACTTTGAGCTGAAGCTCCTCAAGAGAAGCATCGCTGCCACTGATATCTGAAGTTGTGTCCTTGTCTTCGCTGATCATGTAGCCAGTGCGCTGAAAACGGTTCGGCAGCAGGGCAGGTTCAATCACAGTGCGATGCTGAACATTTTCTGCCGCCTCATGCGATGCTGCTGTCTCCGTTTTTTTATCTTTCTCCACACAGGAAGAGAGCAGAAGCAGTGAAACAGCAGCCGCAAAAATGCCGCACAGCAGGCGCAGAGAGAGGTTCATTGCACTTTCCTCTGATTATTTTAGTTGGTGGATTGGGTTCTGGCCAAAATGAACGCTCTCAGGTCCTGAGGAACGCTGAAGCCAGCATGCAGAATCGCTGTATAAACTTGTTCCGCTTCTGTCCGGCGGCCCTGCTGATCAAGAATACGGGCACGGGCCACCATGGAATCCAAATTTTCTCCATACAGCTCGTTGTATTTGCTCAAAAGACGGAGCGCGGCCTCGTATTTCCCCAACCGCTCACTGAAGACCGCATAATTGAACAAGGCCTCCCGGCTTGGCTTGCCGATGCTGATGCTCTGATCAAAATACTGCTGGGCCTGACCATTCTCTTCCATATTGGCATAGCCGACAGCCGCATTTAAGGCAGCACTGCTGTTCTTCTTATCAGCAGCAAGAGCTTTTTTGGCAAAATAAACAGCCTTGGCATTTTGATGCAGTTCAGCTAAATAAATGGCGGCAACTTTGTTGGCCAGCTTGCTTTTTTCCTTCTTTTCCGGCCATTTTTCCAAAGCCTTGCCGTAGAGATGAACAGCAGTTTCCAGCTCACCGCTTTTTTCAGCTTTGATCGCCTGCGCCAAAAACTTTTTCGCTTCAATCACCTCTGCCGACTGCTGCGTCTGCCCCTCCCCGCTGATGACAATGACACCTTCTTTGTCCTTGTCCTTTTCAGGACTGACCTGATCAATAACCAGACTTGATTCATCAGCCCGCTTTGGCCAGACAAACTCTTTGTCTTTCGGATAAATGACAATGGTGTTATACTGCTGCTGCTTGGCCAAGTCTTTAAGATTAAGGATAATATCCAAGGCGAAATCCCAAGGGACATCACTCAGGGAGAGCGTCAGGGTGCCGGACACGCCCTCAGCCACGACGATGTTGTAGCCGCTGATCTCGCCCAGCATGCGAAAAACATTATGCAAATCAATCTTATAGAAATCAACGCTGATCAGTTTGCTGTCTCCGTCGGTTCCGAACGAATTCGGTGCCATATTATTTGAGGAGGCAGAGGTGCTCTTGTTGTTTTTTCTATCAGTTCGCAGCGGATCAATTTTTGGGATTTGAACCATTGCCATATTGCTTGGCCCTGATCCTGCCGCCGCTTTGTCAGCCGCAGGAGCCGCTTCTTTCTCCGCGCCTGCTGAGGCATTTTTTTCTGCCGCAGACGCATCATCATTCTTCTTGAAAAAGTTTTCAATGCGCAGAACGACAGCATTCCCCTCGACCTTGGTCGAATAGGAGTCAAAAGGTTCAGGCAGAGTGAACGCAAAGCGTGTCCCTTGAAGCTGGGCATCACTGAGTGCTTTGATATTCAAATCAATATGAAATTTTTCAGGCAGCTTCAGATCATTCTGTTCCCGCGCTTCAGCATCGGCAATATCGACGAAGATGCCTTTTCTGCCGCTTCCAGGCTGCTCAAGAGATGTCTGCACTGGCACATTGCTGCAATGCAGGGTGATTTCCAAACTTTTTTCAACCTGCTCCGCGCTGATTTTTTCTATGACGTTTTTCTGCTGACTTGCCTGATTTTCAGATGCCTCAGCACTTTCTTGCGCAACTTGCTCCTGCTTTTGCGCAGCAGATTCGGTCTGTTCCTGCGCCGCCGCCTGTAGCGGCATTCCAAACAGCAACGCACCGGCGGCAATCACAGCTGCCAGAGAAAGACTATGGCAATGCTTATGCCGTATATTTCTATGTTTCTTTTCAACCACAACAGAATGCGGCATCTTATTTGCCTCCGTCTTGCTGCAGGCGCAGTGCTATCTTTTTAACAACAGTCCCACGCTGGTTTGTGTATGTTTCCTCAAGCAGCACCTGCCCTGCTTCAATCCTTGCAACTGTGGCGTAACTGCCGACTGGCGTGCCCTCCTGGAGAACATATCCTTTGCCTGTTACATCTTCAGCCATTGCTTTCCAGCCATCTTGAGCACGAATTATTGCCGCAAGTTTAAGCTGGCCCGGTTCAAGCGGCACTCCGCCACGGTCCTGCTGCGGTATTGCTGCCAAAGGCTCAATGTTGCCTTTCGGCTGAATAAATGGAAAAAAAGGATCAGAACGTTCATCTGCCGGATAGGCATATTTTTTATTCAGCTCAACAGCACCGAATGAGACTGCGCTGAAACATGGCAAAAGTATTGTCAAGACAACAAAATATTTTTTCCACATGACTCGTGTTTCCTTTTAATCTCCGCCTTTAGAAATAATCATCTCTTCTTATCTTCGTCTCTATTCAAACGCATGATTATTTTATTCTGAATAATTCTGCCGGATTGGGTTTTGCGTGTTTCATCAATGACAACCTGGCCGCTTTCTATATCAATAATCTGCCCGTATGCGCCAATTGGCATATCTTTTTGCAGCATATATCCTTTTCCGGTGACATCTTCAGCCATAGCTATTTTTCCATCAGGCGTGTCCATAACTGCAACAAGTTTTAGCTGGCCAGGTTCAAATAGCTGCATGCCAGTCAGTATCCTTCCTTTTTCTTCAACAATTTTATCTCCTTTATTTTTCTGCGCCAGCTCTTTGGAGAGAAATGGATAGAACGGATCAGGACGGGCATCTAATTTATATTCAAATTTTCTGTTTTCCCATGCTGCCTGCTCTTGGTCATCTCCTTGAGATTGAGTTGCGGCATCATTCTGCGCCATTACAGGAGGCGGCAATATGCCGCATGTCCAAACGACAGCACACAACAGCAGTGCTGCAAGAATAGCTTTTTGTGCTGACAACAACTTGCGCATCATTTTTTCTTCTTTTTCTTGTCGTCCGGCTTTGCTTCGGAAGGCTCCTGCTGACGATAGGTCAGCAAATTGCAGGAGGATTTAAGCAGAATTTCTCCTTCTGTTTCTTTAGGATTGCCCATTTTTATATTGTCAACAGTGACCAACCGTTCCAGTCCGCTGACTTCACCAAGAAAATACCCTATGTTATGATAAGGCCCAAGCAGTTCAATGCTGATGGGTATTTCGGCATAAAAATCTTTAGGCACGTCATTGCCAGGTTTGAAGGAGACGAAATCCAAACCAGCCCTTTTGCCAAGATCAGATATATTGGTCAACAAGTCGGGGATTTCTTTCCCTTTTGGCAGCAGCTTGGAAATTTCCTCAAATTTCTTTTTCGTTTCAGCAAGTTCCTGTTCATGCTGATTCTTCTTGCTTGAGGCCTCTTCAGCTTTACCAACTTCCTCTTGCAGTTTTTTCTGTGTGGCGGTCAGCTTGTCAATCTCCTCAGTTTTCGGAGTGTAAACAAGAAAATAAAAAGCAGCAAGCATTGCTATGACAATTCCAGCCGCAACAGCAATCTTGACATTTTTCTTCTGGGGGATATATTTTTTCTCAACAAACTCATCATACTGCGCGGCAAAACTTTTTTTTTCGGCAGAGGAGGAGTTTTTAGAACTCTTAGGTGCCATAATTTCTTATGCTGTTATTATTTTTTACCCTTTCCCGACTCATCATCTGCCTTTTCCTCCTTATCCTCCATACTGACAGTGCATGAAAGAGAAAATGATTTAAGATTTCTGCCGGAATAACTTCTCAAACTGGAATTGGTCAGGGTCACATCAGAAATATAAGGCGACTCCTCTAACTTATTCATATATTCTGCAACAGTCTGATTATCCAAGGCCATGCCGTTTATCTTCATCGTATTGCCGCTTTGATCAAGAGTGGTCAGCCACATCCGATCATTAGGCGTGAGCTTGGCCACTGCGTCAAGAAGGTGCGCTGTCAATGCAGAAGTCTTTGCCAATTTTTTGATAGTTTCAGTCTGATTTTTTATCTGTTCTTTGCTTTTTTCCAGCTCCTCAATTTCTTTTATTATCTTGGCAAGTTCCTTTTTTCTTGCCTCCAATCTTGCATTTTCAGCTGTCAAGCTGCTGACCGTGCTGACCAATATCCAGCCATAGAGCGCTAAGACAGTCAACAAGGCAAGAACAGCAATGCCAAAAAATTTGAGCTGCCGTTTGGCGAGAAACTGCTGTTTGATTTTCCTGACTGGCAGGAGATTGATCCGCAGCATGACTCAGAACTCTGCCGGACGGATGGCCAGCCCGGTGGCAATGGACATTTCAGGTGCAGCCACCTTGAGATATTCCATATCAATTTTTTTATTGATTTTCATGCCATCAAATGGATTGAAATGAATCACCTCCAAACCGGTCTCTTTGGCAAGATAATCCTTCAAGCCCCGCACTTTGGAACCGCCGCCACTGAGCACCAAGGAACTCAGGGGATTGTCTGGATTGTTGTTTCGGTACAGATCAATGGCTTTTTTAATTTCCAAAACCCAGCGGGTGCAGATGCTGTTGAAAATATCATGCACCTCCTCCAGATGATCCTCCTCAGCAGGCTGGCGGCCAAGTTTGATCTTCTCAGCGTCATCATAATCTATCTCCAGCCTGTTGGCAATTTCCAGACTGATGTTGTCGCTGCCAGTCACAATATCACGGGCCAGCACAGAAGCACCGCCGGAGATGATGTTGATGTTCATTTTTGACGCGCCAATATCTACCAGACAGACATTTTTCTCGCTGCCGGAAATGGTGTTCCAGATATTCTCCAGCGCAAATCCATCCACATCCACCAGCACAGGAACCAGCTTCAGTCCCTTGACCATTTCCAGATAGGCATCAACAACCTCTTTTTTGGCAGCCACCAGCATGACCTCGCTGCGCTCATATTCGCCTTTGGCAGCTTTGATCACCTGAAAATCCAAATACACTTCATTGATGTCAAAGGGGATGTACTGCTCGGCCTCCTCCTGAAGACGTTCAGCCAGCACCTCCTCGCTTTCCATCTCAATATTGATCTTTTTCACAATCACCGAGTAGCCGGAGATGGAGAGGCCCACGCGCTTGTTTTTAATTTTTAAATTGCTGATCAGCTCGGAAATGGCCGCGCTGACATCCTCGGCATCTTGGAGCGCGCCGTCATCTACAGCTCCGGGGGAAAGGGCTGCTGTGCCAAGCGTGAGCAGCTCATAGCTTTTGCCTGCCCGCCGCACCTCGCAGATTTTCACCGCATGAGAGCCTATATCTATGCCGACAATAGGTATTTCTTTTTTCGCCATTTTTGCCTGTCTGTCAGCTCAATTTGCCCGCCGCCGGCGCTGAAGCCATTTCTGCACCGCAAAATACATATAAACTATATAGCGCATCTGATGGAAAAAAAGCAAGAGGGGGTTGCATGTTTTTTCATTCAGTTGATTGTGACCAGCTGCCGGACGCGGATGCTTGTTTTGAGCGGCATGCGGGAATAATCGGAATAACGCCCCTCTTCCTGAGCACTCTGATAATTCTGATACTGGCGCATGACTTTGCCCACATAAGAGATTGTTTCTGGAATGCGCGGCACAGCACCCAGCCGTCTCACTCTGGTCGGCCCGGCATTGTAGGCCGCCAGACTGAGGCGCAGATCACCGTTGAAATTGTCTAAAAGCTTTCGCAAGTAGCGGGTGCCGCCATAGATGTTCTGCCACGGGTCAAAGGGGTCTCTGACATGCAGATATTTGGCGGTTGAAGGCATGAGCTGCATCAGTCCCTGCGCCCCTTTGGAAGAAACGGCGTAGCGGTCAAAATTTGATTCTGTTTTAATCACCGCCTTGACCAGCATGGGATCAATCTGGTTGATGCGGGCCGCATGTTCAATATGATGATCAAACTTGCTGCGATACAGACGGCTGCTGCCAAAACGGAGCTGGCGGCGGTCAATGCTGCGCACGCCGGGAAGAGAACGGATGGTCAGCTTGGGCTTGCTGCCCGAAGAAAAGCCGTAATCCACCTGCTTGTAGCGTTTGTCCGCCGGAACATTCGTATAATGGACGACTCCGCGCTCGTCGGTGTACTTGTACATTTCCCCTTGGGCCTGCCCGGCGCAGGCAACCAGGCCGGATAAAACAAGAATACAGCACAACGCGCTGTTCCGCATCACAGAATCCTCCTTTTTTTGCGGGTTATTGCTGCCGTTTCTCCCAGTCCGCCAGAAACTGCTCAATGCCACGGTCTGTCAGCGGATGTTTGGTCATCTGCATGATCACCTTGTACGGGATGGTGGCAATTTCTGCGCCAAGCAGGGCGGACTGCATCACGTGCATGGGACTGCGCACCGAGGCGACAATGACCTCGGTCTTGAGACCGTAATTGCGGTAAATTGTCATGATTTCGTTGACCAGCGTCATGCCTTCCTGGGCAATGTCATCCAGTCGGCCAACAAAAGGACTGACATAAGCTGCTCCGGCCTTGGCGGCGAGCAGGGCTTGGGCAGGCGAGAAAATCAGGGTGACATTGCTTCTGATGCCTGCTGCGGCAAGCTGTCTGACCGCCTTGAGTCCTTCGGCAGTCATCGGCACTTTGATGACAATATTTTTATGGAGCCGCGCCAGCTCACGGGCCTCACTGACCATGCCCTCCGCCTCCAGACTCACCACTTCAGCACTGACTGGCCCGTCAACCAAGGCGCAGATATCGACAAGAATGTCCCGGAAAGGCCGCTGTTCCTTGGCAACTAACGAAGGATTGGTGGTCACGCCGTCAACCATGCCCAGTTCCAAGCCTTTCTTAATTTCCTCGATATTGGCGGTGTCAATGAAAAATTTCATTCAGCACGTCCTTCCTGTTGAGATATGAACATGTCGCAGCAGGTTTCGCTGCAAAAATAGTAGGTTTTGCCATCATGCCGCAGGCGGACAGCCTGATGCCGGGGAATCAGGGTCCGGCAGACCGGATCTTCCTCCAGCACATCCTCGACCTCTGTCTCTTTTTTTCGGCTGTCCTGCCTCTGCCGCCGCAGTTCGTTGGTGATTTTTTCCCGAATCAGGCTGCGCAGCAATCTCCACGCGATCCAGCATAGCACAGCAAGAAGCAGCAGCCGCTGCGGCCCCATTTTTTTTCTCCAAAAAAATGAAAATTTTCATTACTATTATAGGCCAAAAAATTGAAAAGTCGAACCAATTTTTTGACCCGCCTGAACGGCTTGCGGCTATACATCTGTAATAACTAACTTTTTTATAAGCAGGCCGCTCGACTGTCCGCATCAGGCAGGCGGTCAGGGCGGCGGCGGAAAGCCGCAAAAAAGATTTGACATAATCTGGCAATTTTTGTAGTAAAGGTCATCAACTTGGCCCGCGCTACAGTCCACCCCGCAAGGGAAAATCTTTTTTTTACAGGAATCAGGAGCTGTTATATGATTTCAATCGACATCACCCTCTTTATTCATATCATCAACATGATCGTGCTGATGATCTTCCTCAACCGGATGCTCTATAAACCGGTGCTGGAAATTTTGAACAAACGCCAGGAAGAAAAGGACAAGCTGGAGGGCACTGTGGAGGAGTTTGAACGCCGCAGCAAAACCCGCCAGATGGAAGTGGACAGAAAAATGCAGACGGCCAGCGCAAAAGCAAAGAAGGCCTTGGATGAGGCCAGAAGCAAGGCCTTGGCGGAAGGTGCGGACACAATCGCTGCCATCCGCAAGGAAGCTGATCAGGAAAAAGAGCGGCAGCTTGCTGAAATCAAGTCCAGTTTTGACACGGCCCGGCAGGAGCTGCTTGCCGACGTGGAAGCTGTTGCTCAGGAAATGGCGGCCAAGATACTGGGAAGGAGCCTGAAAGCATGAAAACGCACAAGATGAGGAAAATTCTGCCGCTGCTGCTGGCCGCCTTGCTCTATGCAGGCCCAATGGGCGCGGCAATTGCTGCTGAACATGGCGAGACAGATCATGCTGTTCAGCAGGTAGCTGACCATTGGCCTGCGGCAACAGAGCATGACAGCGGCTCACCTGCGGCGGAAGAGCACGGCCCTGCGGCTCATGGCGAAACAGGGCATCATGCCGGACCAATGATCACAGGAGAAAAACTGAAGGACCTGCTCTGGCGGGTCATGAACTTTGCCGCCTTGGTCTTCCTTTTGGTGAAGTTTGGCGGCAGACCGGCTGCCAGATATTTTGACGACCGCCGCCGGGGCATTGCCGATGAGCTGAAGAATATGGAAGCCCGCCGCGACGAGGCGGAGCGGGCCTGCAAAGAGTTTGAGGCCCGGCTGGCTGGCATGGAGGACGAGATTGCCCTGACTGTGGAGCGGGCTGTTGCTGCCGCAGGCAAGGAAAAAGATCGCATCCTCGCGGAAGCGGAACAGGCGGCTCAAGAAATCAGGCGGCAGGCTGAGGCGGCGGTGCAGGCTGCCATGGCAGCGGCCCAGCGCGGTCTGCAGGAGGAAGTGGCCGAACAGGCGGCGGCAATGGCGGAGCAGCTCATTGCCAGCAACCTGACTCCGGCGGATCATGTCGCAATCATTGAACAGTATCTTGACAAAACAGGCAGGGCGACGCAATGAAACAGATGATTCTGGCAAAACGGTATGCTAGGGCGATTTTTGCCCTTGGCAAGGAAAACGGCGCGGCGGAAACCTATGCGCGGACCCTCAAGGCGATTGCCGACCTTTTTGAACAGCCTGAACTCGGAATGGCTGATGCGCTGACCAACCCTCTCTATCCCCTTGAAGTCCGGCAGAAGGTCATGACCGGAATCGCCGAAGCAGCAGGCGCGGACGCGCTCTTGTCTTCTTTTCTTCATCTCTTGGTGGAGAAAAAGCGGGTTTCGGTGCTGCCGGAAGTTGCCAGCCAAGTGCGGACCATGCTGGAGCAGGAGGATAACATCAGTCATGGCTTTGTCACGTCCGCTATTGCGTTGGACAGCCCGCTGCTGGAGAAAATCCGCACCACGCTTGAGTCAATCACCGGCCACAAAATCCTTCTCGAAACGCAGGTCGATCCCGCAATTATCGGCGGCATGGTGGCCAGAGTCGGCGACTTGGTGCTGGACGGCAGCCTACGAACACAGCTTAATGGATTAAAAGAATCTATCAAGGGGAGATAAAAGTCAGATGCAGATCAAAGCCTCGGAAATCAGCAGGATCATTAAAGATCAGATTGCTGGTTATGAAAGCGACATCGATTTGAAGGAAACTGGCACTGTTCTGTCAGTGGGTGACGGCATCGCTCGTGTTTACGGCGTGGAAAACTGTCAAGCTATGGAGCTGCTGGAGTTTCCTGGCGGCATTATGGGGTTGGCTCTTAACTTGGAGCAGGACAATGTCGGCGTGGCGGTCATGGGTGATGTCCGCAAAATCAAGGAAGGCGACATTGTCAAGCGGACCGGCAAGATCGCCGAGGTGCCGGTCGGGCCGGAGCTGGAAGGCCGGGTAGTGGACGGCATTGGCCAGCCCATTGACGGCAATGGGCCGCTCAATGCCAAGGAAACCCGCAAGATGGAGGTGCTCGCGCCCGGTGTTATTGCCCGGAAGAGTGTCCATGAACCCTGCTACACGGGCTATAAAGCGATTGATGCCATGACTCCGGTGGGCCGGGGCCAGCGCGAGCTGGTCATCGGCGACCGCCAAGTCGGCAAGACCGCCCTCTGCGTGGATGCGATCATTGCGCAGAAAGGCTCAGGCGTGCATTGCGTTTATGTGGCCACTGGTCAGAAAAAATCCACAGTCGCGCTGGTGGTTGAGGCCCTGCGCAAGCACGGAGCTATGGAGTACACCACCGTAGTTGCGGCCTGCGCCTCGGATCCTGCGCCGATGCAGTATGTATCGGCAATGGTCGGTTGTGCAATGGCGGAGTATTTCCGCGACAAGGGTCAGCATTCTCTGATTGTTTATGATGATCTCTCTAAGCAGGCCGTATCCTATCGCGAGCTGTCTCTGCTCCTTCGCCGTCCGCCTGGACGCGAGGCCTATCCTGGCGACATCTTCTTCAACCACGCCCGTCTGCTGGAGCGGGCTGCCAAACTGAGCGACGCACTTGGCGCAGGTTCAATGACCGCCCTGCCGATTATTGAGACTCAGGCTGGCGACGTGTCCGCCTTTATTCCGACCAACGTTATCTCAATCACGGACGGGCAGGTCTTTTTAGAGCCAAATCTCTTCTTTGCTGGTGTTCGCCCGGCGATCAATGTTGGCATCTCAGTCTCCCGCGTCGGCGGCGCAGCCCAGGTCAAGGCGATGAAGCAGGTCGCAGGCACGCTGCGGCTGGACTTGGCCCAGTACCGCGAGCTGGCCGCATTCGCTGGTTTTGGTTCTGATCTTGATGCCGCCACCCAAGCCAAGCTGACTCGTGGTGAGCGGCTGGTGGAAATCCTCAAGCAGCGGCAGTATCAGCCCCTGTCCATGGAAAAGCAGGTCGCGATTATTTTTGCGGGCACCAAAGGTTTCCTGGATGAGCTGCCTGTGGAAATGCTGGCTGATTACGAGCAGGAGCTGTACAGCCACATTGAGCTGCACGAGCCGTCCATCTTCACCGAGCTGCTGGAAAAGCAGGCCATCTCGCCTGAACTGGATCAGAAGCTGAGGGCCACACTGAAGTCTTTCGGCAGCACCTTCAAGGCTGCCAGAGGCCTGAACTGAGAGCGGGGCACGAGCCATGCCGGGATTAAAGGAAGTCAAAAACAAAATCGAAGGCGTTTCCAAAACATCGCAGATCACCAAGGCGATGAACATGGTCGCCTCGGCCAAGCTGCGCGGGGCGCAGATGCGGATGGAAAAGTTCCGTCCCTATGCGGAGAAGTTCGCCCAAGCCATGCAGAAAATATCTGCTGGATACATCGGCGAGCAGAAGCTGATGGCAGTCCGCGAGGTGAAGGCGGTTGAGCTGATCGTTGTCACTTCAGACCGTGGTCTCTGCGGCAGCTTCAACACCAATATCATCAACAAGGCGCAGAAGCTGATTGCCGAGCATGAACAGGCGGGCCGGACTGTCACAGTGGTGACAGTGGGCAACAAGGCGGCCCAGGCCTTTAAGCGGTCAGGCAAAATCCGCCGCTCCTTCAACGACATCATGGGCAGTTTTCAGATGTTCAATGCCCGCGAGATTGCTGAGGATGCGGCCCGTATTTTCCTTGAGGGCAAGGCGGACCGGACTGAGCTGGTCTATGCCAAGTTCAAGTCGCTGGCAGCGCAGGTTCCGACGCGGGATATCCTGCTGCCTGTCAGCCCGACAGCAGGCGGGACAGCAGCGGACAGTGCTGGCGGAGAATACATCTATGAGCCGTCGCCAGATGAAATCATGGAGAATCTGCTGCCCCTGAATCTCAATGTGCAGGTGCTGCACGCCATGATTGAGGTCAGCGCAGGCGAGCAGGCGGCTCGGATGACGGCCATGGACAATGCGACCAAGGCCTGCGGCGACATGATCCGCGAGCTGACCCAGCTGTACAACAAGGCCCGTCAGGCGGCCATCACCGGCGACCTGATGGACATCGTCGGCGGCGCCGAGGCCCTGAAGGGATAACAATCAGAAGAAACAGAGCTATTCTGGGAGATCATAGAAATGGGTACAGGAAAAATCATTCAGGTGATCGGGCCTGTTGTTGACGTGGAATTCAAGGCCGAAGAGCTGCCTAGTATCATGAACGCCCTGTTTGTCACCAATCCGGGCATTGACGATATCGAAGAAAACTTGGTTATTGAGGTGGCGCTGCATCTGGGCGACAACGTGGTCCGCTGCATTGCCATGGATCAGACTGACGGCCTCGTGCGGGGCATGGCCTGCCGCGACTCAGGTAAGCCAATCTCCATTCCGGTTGGCGCACCGGCCTTAGGGCGGATTATGAACGTGGTTGGCCGACCGGTTGACGGACTTGGCGAAATTGACGCAGCCAAGACCATGCCTATCCATCGTGCCGCGCCGGAATTCACCAAACTGGACACTGAGGTCAACGTCTTGGAAACCGGCATCAAGGTCATTGATCTACTCGTGCCCTTTCCTCGTGGTGGCAAGATGGGGCTGTTCGGCGGCGCAGGCTGCGGCAAGACGGTCATCATGATGGAGATGGTCAACAATATCGCCATGCAGCACGGCGGCATTTCGGTCTTCTGCGGCGTGGGCGAGCGCACCCGCGAGGGCAACGATCTTTATATGGAGATGAAGGAGTCCGGCGTTCTGCCCAAGGCCGCGCTGGTCTATGGCCAGATGACTGAGCCGCCTGGTGCCCGTGCCCGCGTTGCTTTGACCGGCCTGACTGCCGCTGAGTATTTCCGGGACGAGGAAGGTCAGGATGTGCTCTTCTTTGTTGACAATATTTTCCGCTTCACCCAGGCAGGCTCCGAGGTCTCGGCTCTGCTGGGCCGCATTCCTTCGGCGGTTGGCTATCAGCCGACCTTGGCAACTGACCTCGGTGCATTGGAAGAGCGCATCACATCCACTGATAAGGGTTCTATCACTTCAGTGCAGTGTGTCTATGTGCCTGCCGACGACTTGACCGACCCGGCTCCGGCCACCACCTTCGCCCATCTCGACGGCACAGTTGTTCTTTCCCGTCAGATTGCCGCGCTGGGCATTTATCCGGCGGTTGATCCGCTCGATTCCACCTCCCGCATCCTTGATCCCAACGTGGTCGGCGAGGAGCATTATCAGACCGCCCGCCAAGTGCAGGTGACTTTGCAGAAGTACAAGAGCCTTCAGGACATCATCGCCATTCTTGGCATGGATGAGCTGTCTGAGGAGGACCAGCTCACGGTCGGACGCGCCCGGAAAATTCAGCGCTTCCTGTCCCAGCCCTTCCATGTGGCCGAGGTCTTCACCGGCATGGCAGGCAAGTATGTGAAGGTTGAGGACACGGTGCGCGGCTTCAAGGAGATTTTGGACGGCAAGCACGACGAGCTGCCTGAAAACGCCTTTTACATGGTCGGCACCATTGATGAGGCGGTTGAAAAGGCCAGTGCCGAGAAAGCTGCTTCGGAGCAGGCCAAAGCTTGAACCGTTTCAGAACAACCATTTCAGGCGGAGGTGAAAAAGAATGGCCCAGCAGATACATCTGGAAGTGGTGACTCCTGCCGGACAGCTTGTCAGCGAGGATGTTGATATTGTCACTGCGCCGGGCACCAGCGGAGAATTCGGGGTGCTGGCGCATCACGCCAACTATCTGACCACTATAAAAACAGGCGTGCTGTCGTTTAAAACAGACAAACAGCTCAAATATATGATGGTCAGTGAAGGCTTTGCCGAGGTCTCAGACAACACTGTCACCTTTTTGGTGGAAAGTGCTGAGTACGGTTATGACATTGACGTTAAACGCGCCATGCAGGCCAAAGAGCGGGCTGAGAGACGTTTGATACAGGCGCAGGCGCACGATGAGGACCTGAATCGAATTCAGGTCGAAGCCGCGCTCCATCGGGCAGTTGCCAGACTCGCAGCGGCGGAGCGTTCCAAGCTGTAGCCGCATCACATCGGAAAGATGCGCATGAGAGGCCGCCCTGCTGGGTGGCCTTTTTTTCATGACCTTGATGGATGGGTTATGACGGCATGAGCATGATGGTGCAGGGAAAATTCATGAATTTCCCCTGCGAATGAATTGACCTGTTTGTCAAATCCCAACTGACTGCATGTTGTACAACAGAGCTATCGTCCGGTCATCATGATTGCCAGGCGACCAGAACGAGAGCCAGTCAAGCAGATGAGCCGCTGTCTGCTCAGGTTTGGCAGAGAGCCTGCTCTGAATCTGCTCCTGCCAGAAGCGGTCCCAGTGTTCTTGGCTGCTTAGATTGCGCTCGGTCTCAAAAATTGGGTCGGTGATTCCGTCGGTGAGCAGGACAAGGGCGGTCATCGAATCAGCCAAGGTGCAATGTATTCGCTGTATTATGTCCTCACCTTGGCAGGCGGCTGGATCAAGAAAGCGGGTTTGACCTGCATATTCACCGCTGTCCGCCTGACCGAGCAGTTTGGTCTGTCTGCCCGCCTGATACATGGCCATGCCGCCGTCACCAATCCAGTAACCTGCCACAAACTGCTTGCCGTTGATTTCCCGGTGCGCCGCCAGCAGCAGGGTGGCGTAGAAATCACGAAAGGCGCGCTGCTCTTTCTTGCTGGTCTGATGAATGGTGTTGGTCGCTGCATAGACCGCTGGGCTGAAGACAGCATAGAGCCTCTGCTTGAGCTTGGCCAGAGCTTCCTGCTGGCCGCTCTGCTCCCATGCCGTCACCGCCTCCAGCAGGGCCTCATCATGTTCGGTCAGCTTGGCGGCCAGCTCTGTTGAGGCTGTCTGCACTGCAATTCTCGCCCCTTCTCTGGAATATTCACTGCTGCCTGCGCCGTCCGAAACCGCCAGCACATGCCACTGCTGCGGATGATTGCCAAGCAGGGCAAAGTCATCGTCCCGGCACTTTCCGGTGTGGGCATGTGATCTGCCCCGCCGACTCGCGCCGACAAATTTCCAGCCGCTCTCCTCGCGCAGTTCTTGGGCATCATTGTCCTTTTTCCAGAAAACTTCGCTTTCATCCGAAAGCTTATCCTGCCAGAGCGATTTGGGATCGTGATTGACAATCAAGGCAAGCGAAGCAAGCGCGCTGCCGCCGGTTGCCAAAAGACAGGTGGCAGTGAAGTGAAACTCGCCAGCTTGGCGCGGGGTGCCGCTGAGGCATTGGGCTTCTTTGTCATAAGCAAGGCCAAGCTCGGCAAGCTGCTTTGTCTCTTCAATCCGGGTGATTTTGCATGAGGGCGCACCCTCCGCAGCAATCTTTTCCGAATAAAAGGCATTGACCATTGCATTAGGAACTCTGAGGACAATTGTCTGATCATGAGGAGGCTTCATAGGTGTTTTCTGCAAGTTTATATGGCTTTTAGCTGCCGGACTTGGTTCTTCGTCAGAGGGGGCTGTCACAATATTTTTTTCAGCATCGTTCTCGGCAAGGTGTTCAACAGGAGCTTCTTCGCAAGGCATCGCCGCCGCAATCTTGCTCTCTGTCTCAGAAACAGCATTTTCAGCAGGAGGCAATGGTTTTTCCTTGCTCAGATTGATACGTGCTGGCGCAGGGCTGGCATCTTCCTGTTGATCTGCCGACTCGGCATCGACAGACTCTGCATCCTTTTCTCTCCAAACAGACCATTTTTGCCGCAGTTCTTCTGAAAAAGATTGGAGACGGGCAAGCACATCCGTCTCAAGAAGAAACTGTTGCAGTTCATTTTTTGAGGGCTGCTCGTCGTGAAGAGAGAACAGCAGTCGGCAGACCACCTGAAGTGTCGCCTTTTCTTCAGTCATATCTTTCATGCAACCCGCCTCATTTTTTAAAAAATGTCATAGCTGTCATTCCCAAAAAAACATCTGGCTGCTCTTGCCATTTTCTTTGCTTCTCCTGTATAATACAAGTAAACCAACAAGGGAGAATAACAATGAAGATAGCATATTTTTTCGCCTCCGTCTCGATTGCGGCCATTCTTTCCGCCTGTGTCGGACCAGGCACAGGGCCTTATGGCACCTATACAGCGGCTGACCGGTATCGGGATCAGACCAACACTGCCATTGCCATTGGCGCGACAGCCATCGGTGCAACCGTGATTGGCGCGTCTCTCTACAATGCCGGACGACATGATGGCAGAAGGGAAGTCTATCGACCGCCAGCACCACCTCCTCCAGCAGCATACAGACCGCCGTTGCAGCCGAGGTTCAGATAAGCACAACAGGAAGCAGGCATGCGGCAGGGTGTCCTGCTTCCTGTTGCGTCAGTGCCCTCAAGCCCGCTCTCTCTGGCAAAAGGCTGATCTTTTTCGATCAGTTCCGCAGCGCGGAATGCGTTGCAATCAGCCCATCTGCGCCGCAGTCCTCCTCTCCCCGCAACACAACAATCTCCTTGCAGAACTTGGCCACCTCCAGCAGATTGTGCGAAATGCAGATGAACAGCTTGTCCGGGAACAGCCGCTTGAGTTGCAGGATGATGCTTTCGCGCAGCTTCTCATAGACATTGGCAAGGCTCTCATCCATGATCAGCAGGTCAAAGTCCTGCAACAGATAGCGCAGCAGGTTGATGCGGTTGCGCTGGCCCAAGGAAAGCTGGGAGAACGTGGCCCGCATCAGTCCGCTGAGGCCGAACAGCTCTGTCAGTTCACGGCGCAGCCCGCCCTTGCCCGGCGGTGAGACCGCGTCCAGATGCTCTGCCAGCCGTGTCCAGCCCGGCAGCCGCTCCAAGTTGTGCGTGTAGAGAATTGTGCTGATGCCTTCTGGCCGCAATTCTCCGGCAGCAGGGGCAAGGCTGCCTGCCAGGATGCGGGCCAGCGAGCTTTTCCCAACCCCGGACGGGCCGAAGACCGCGTTGAAGCCCGGCCCGACCAGCCTGAAGCTCAGTTTATCCAAGACCTTGGCTTGGCTGTTTGGATACATGAAACAGAGATTACTGCATTGCAGAAACATGATCGCTCCTCAGCAAAGAACAGAACTGGAGGCAGATGAATAGAGCCAGCGGAACTCAGCTCAATGACAGGCTGTTGAGCAGCCCAAGCAGGCCGTTCTGCTGGAAGAGAAGAACAGCCCTGTCTGCCGGAGAGCGGCGGTCGGCAAGCCGTTCCCGTAAAGGGTTCAGAAAGGTTTCCTCGCCCACGGCGCGTTGACGCAGACCGTTTGCCGCAATTTCCAGCAGTTCCGCCAGCAGGGGCAGGACTGACTCGCCCTGCATCCGAGCGGAAAAACCTTGGTTCAGAGCATCAGTGCGGAGCAGCCGCCAGTCCTGCCAAGAAAAACGATTGAGCAGCCGTTCCGCCGCCGTGAGATTTTCGATCAATCCCAGCACCAAAGCCTGCGAGCAGAGGCTTTCTCCGGGCGGCTGCTGGCAGCAGACGCGGGCCTCGACCGTTCCGAATTTAGGAGCCAGCCGTCCGTTGAACCATGCATACCCGGCCTGATTGACAATGTCCTCCAAAGCAGGAACAAGAGTGCGGGACTCGCCGCTGACACTTCTGCCGTCAACAGATTCAGCGGCAAAAAAATCGAAAAAACTGCCTGTAACAGGCAAAGCAAACGATTGGCCATTACGTTCAACAGTCTGCATTTTGAAAGCGCAGAGCTGCCGAACATAGTCTTTTATGTCGGTAAATTGCGCCGCCATGCCGATCTGCTCCTCACGATTTGGAAAGCACTGGCCCCAGAGCAGCTCCCGCATCGCTCCTGACCTGCCGTCAACATTGCCCTGCCAGATCGGCGAATTGGCATGAAGAATGATGAACAGCCCGGCCAAGCCGTTGAGCACATTGACCACCCTGACCGCCTCAGCACGGCTGACATCAACATGGGTCTGGCTGGAGGCGGTGATGCCGAGGAAATCGCTGTCATACCCGTGCTCAGGGCTGACAAAGCGGTTGGCGGACCAATCTTTGAAGAACAGATAGCGGCTCTTGGGCGTGATCAGCCGTCTGTGCGGCGGAGAAAGCGGCTGGATGCCGTAACCCAAGATCAGCGCGTCCTGTTCGGCAAAATATTGCGAAAGCGGCCGCAGCAGGCTGGTCAGGGAGCGGTTCAGGGCAAAGAGGTCTTTTGCTGGAGCCGGAGCTATTTCAATGGTGCTGTAACCAAGGTCTGTGCAGATGATGTCGCCAGCCCGTTCCGCATAGACAATTTTGCCGCTGTCCGCATCCTTTTTCAAAGCAAAGCCTTGCTGCTCCAAAAGCGCATACATCTGGCTGATGACCGGATAGGCGACCGCTTCGCCGTTGCTGCTGACCACGGGAAATTCACCTTCCATGCCCACCCAACGCGGCTTGTCCGGGCTGTGGGTGAAATTCCGCGCAAAGATGCTGACAAGGGCGGCCAGACGGCTCATGATTTCGGCTCTCCGATAATTTCCGGGGTTGTAATTCCAGTGCTTTTGGTGAATTCAAGTTCCAAGTGCAACTTTTTTTGGTTGCAAGAAAAGGCAGTTACGGGAGTGTCACAACTTTGCTTTTGTCGCTAACTAAGAGAAAATAATTGAAAATTTACATGAAGTATTCAAAGTGCCAGCCAACCTATGCTTTTTGGATAACCAAAAAAAGTTGCACTTGCGAGTTGAATCCACAACTCACTTTACGGAGTAGTTATCTCAGTAATGCTAACCAATCGGTATCACATAATTTTCGAGACAGCAACACTCAACAGGGGCACCACCCGATTTTGTCAACCACAGAAAAACTCGGAGAGCCATGATTTCTCCTTACTTAGTCAGGGGGCAGAAGAAGAACCGGAGAAAAACCATATCCCGGCTTGTTGTTGTCACCGAAATGGATGCGCGCTTCTGGCTGGCCGCCAGTTGTCCGGCGGAAATGACCGATGCGGGCCATTGGCACGGCGATCAGTTCCTGCTCAGACTGGCTGAACATCAGGCGCAGCTCAATGATTTTTTCCTGTCCGTCATCAGTGCGGAAGGTTGCAAACCGCACTTTGCGCTGGGCAATGTATTGATCCAAGAGCTGGTCGGCTTGCAGCGCGGTCAATATTTTTTGTGACGGCGAGAGAATCAATTCCCGGCCTGCTGCGCCCAGTTTGTGCTTCCAGACATAATCAGCAAAGGCCAGCCTGCCCTTGGCGAAATCTTCTGCGGCTTCGGCCAGTTCCACACTCTCCGGGTTGAGCGGATGCTGGACATGGACAAGCTGCTGCTTGGCGCAGGTCAGCGATCTGGCCGGATGATTGCAATAGCGCAGTCCTTCATAATATTGGTCATAGCGAAAACGCCATTTTTCTACATTGTGTGGATAGTTATCATCAAAAATGGCTTCCAAGGCCAGCACCCGGTTGTAGAGCTGCTGCACTTTTTTTGTTCTGCCAGTTGCTGTTTTGTACAGCAGCTCACCGTTGCAGGCGAACAGGTCAGCAGCATCTATAATTTCAATGCCAAGATTGATATCCTGCCGGGTGGCATGAAACTCAAAATTGGTTTTCTGCTCGCGCACCTGCCGATCAATGAGGATGTTGCCGTCCGGGCTGTCGCCGACCAGAATTTCCCGCATCAGCCTGATGAAGTCAGCACGCTCCGGCTGCTCTGTGCCGGTGCCAAGAAAGATGCTGCTTTCCGGCAGACAGGCTTCCCGCAGCAGGCCGCTTAGATGCGCTGCTGTGACCGGATAGGTCGGCACAGCCTGACATTCGATCAGCCGCAGCCCTTCTGTAGTGACTGCCGCGTCGAGGTGAAAAAAGGCCGCTCCACCCTTCTGCTCCAGCGGCGAGAGATTGGCCTGCGGCGGGAGAAAGCCGTCCGGCACAGGCAGGAATGCGCTCTGTTCCGTCATCTGCGCCAAAAGCTGCCTGCCGAGCAGAAACAACTCTTGGGCAAGATCGTGCCGCAGAACGACAAAATACTCAGCCAGCCGCATCTTTCCGCCGTTTTCCGCGCCGTTGCGGAACTGACAGCAGTCTTGCAGCCAGCGTTCCATTTCCTTGTACAGGCTGGACGGAATTTTTTCAAGGGCGGCACCGGATGCGCTCTCAATGTGGGCTGTGCAACACATTTTCTGTAATTTTAAAAAGTTGTCTATTCTTCTTCAGCATGGTGGAGAGGCATTCATACCTGTCGGCATGATTCACCTCGGATAGATGAACAGCAGATTTCCGCACTCCAAAAATATGATCGCTCCTCAGCAAAGAACAGGGCTGGAGACGCTTTTTCTTGCGGGCATTGATGCGGGATTGTATCTTCTTGGACGGGCAATGAACTTTGCTCAGTCCGTCTGTTACGGGCCGCAACCTGAACCTACCTGAAGACTGCTGCGGAGTCGAGAGAAAAAATGCTCATCCTCGCCCTTGAAAGTTCCTGCGATGACACGGCGGCGGCAGTGCTGGCAGACGACCGGCAGGTGCTGGCCAACGTGATCAGCAGTCAGTTTGCCGTGCATGAAAAATACGGCGGCGTGGTTCCTGAACTGGCCTCGCGCTGCCATATTGAAGCGGTCTGGCCAGTGGCGCAGGAGGCCTTGGACAAGGCCGGAGTCAGCTTGACCGAGATCGGCCTGATTGCCGCCACCCAAGGGCCGGGACTGGTCGGCTGCCTGCTGGTCGGCTTCACCTTTGCCAAGTCCTTAGCCTTGGTGCGGCAGATACCCTGCGTGGGCGTGGATCATTTAGCCGGACACCTGTTAGCCATTCTTTTGGAAGATAAGAAACCAGAATTTCCCTACACCGCCTTGGTGGCATCCGGCGGCACCACCTCGCTCTTTGCGGTCAGCAGCCCGACTGAATTCCGCCTGCTGGGCCGCACCCGCGACGATGCGGCAGGCGAGGCCTTTGACAAGACTGCCAAACTGCTCGGCTTGGGCTGTCCGGGCGGCCCGGCAGTGAGCAGGCTGGCTGAACAGGGCCGAGCTGATGCCTTTGCCTTTCCCCGCGCCCTGTCTGACGGCAGCGTGGATTTCAGCTTCAGCGGCCTGAAAACAGCAGTGGTCAATCAAGTCAACCAGTTCCGCCAAGCACATCAGCCTGTGCCGGTTGCAGACATCTGCGCTTCGTTTGAGCAGGCGGTTGCCGATGTTTTAGTGGATAAAACCATGCTTGCGGCAAGACGCTGCGGCTGCAGCCGGATTGCCCTTGGCGGCGGCGTGGCAGCCAACCGCAGGCTGAGAAAACTCATGGCCGCCCGCTGTGCCGAGGCAGGCTTGGCCTGCTTCCTGCCCTCGCCAATTTTTTGCACCGACAACGCAGCCATGATCGGCCTGGCCGGCTTTCATCAGTTTGCCGCTGGCAGGACGGTCGGCCCGGATGCGGACGCATTTTCCCGTTCGCCGCTCAATTGACCATGTTCCGCAAGCTGTCCCGTCTGCCACGATACTATCTGCTCCGCGTCAAGCGGCTGAAGGGCGATCCTGAATATTTAGCCCGTGGCTTTGCCTTTGGCGTGTTCATGGGAGTCCTGCCCTTGGTGCCGGTGCAGACCATCATCCTCGTGCCGCTGACCATCCTTTTCCGGGTCAGCACCATTGCCGCCCTGATTGCCGGGACCTTGGTCAGCAATCCCCTGACCTTCATGCCCCAGTATTATCTGACCTGGAAGATCGGCAACGCGATCGTGCCGGGCGAAGTCTCGTGGGAGCAGCTCAATGCGGTGCTGCACGAGGTGGCCCGCTTCATGGCTGAGGAAAGCCTGCTGCGCGGCATTGCTGACAGCCTGACTGCAATCAGCCGACTCGGTCTCAACACAGTTGCTGTTCTGCTCACTGGCGGGGCCATCATCGGCATTCCTGCCGGTCTGATCAGCTACTGCTTTGCCCGCAAATTCTTTTATGCTGTCCGCGAGCGGCGGCTGAAACGCCAGCGTCTGCTCATAGACAGACCCAGAAAGCAAGACAACTGACTGTATGGAAACTGTGCTCCGAACTGCCCTGCGCCTGCCGCGTCTGCCACGGTATTATTTTCTCCGGGTCAAGCGGATGAAAGGCGACCCGGAATATTTAGCCCGCAGCTTCGCCTTTGGCGTGTTCATGGGAGTGCTGCCGCTGATGCCGGTGCAGACCATCATTCTGGTTCCGCTGACCATCCTCCTCCGGGTCAGCACCATCACCGCCATGCTGGCCGGATATGTGGTCAGCAATCCGTTGACCTTTGTCCCCCAGTATTATAGCTGCTGGAAATTAGGCAATGCCATCCTGCCAAGCTGGGTGAGCTGGGAGCAGATTCACGCCGCCTTGCAGATCATCATCAATCCAGCGCCACAGTCAGACCTGTTCCAGAGCACCATGCACGGTTTGACCGCTCTGAGCAAGCTCGGCTTCAAGGCCATAGCCGTGATGGAAACCGGCGGCACGATCATCGGCCTGCCCATCGCCATTGTCAGCTATTTTCTTGCCCTCAGATTCTTTTTGACCGTCCGGCAGAAGCGGGCGGTCAAGCATCGTTTGGATAATCGCCGCTGATGTTTTACCAGAAAAGCAGGGCCGTGCTGCGGCAGCAAGGCTTGGCCGCCTCGAAAAAGCTGGGCCAGAACTTCTTGGTTCATCAGCAGACAGCGGAACAGATTGCTGATCTGGCGGGCCTGAGCAAAGAAGACACGGTTGTTGAGGTGGGAGTCGGTCTTGGCGCTCTGACTGCGCCTTTGGCAGAGGCTGCCGGGCAGGTGATCGGCCTGGAAGCTGATTCCGGCATTGTCCGCCTGCATGAGGAGCAGCAGGATTTGCCTGCCAATGTCCGCCTCCTGCATCAGGACGTGCTCAAAGCGGATTTCCGCGCTTTGGCGGCAGAGTTTGGCCGCCTGAAAATTGTCGCCAATCTGCCCTATTCCATTTCCTCGCCCTTTCTCTTCAAGCTGATTGACGCTCCAGAGGCGATAGACTTTGCCGTGGTCATGCTGCAAAAAGAGCTGGCCCAACGGCTGCTGGCCCAGCCCAACAGCAAGAAATACGGCGTGCCCACAGTGCTGCTGACTGCCTGCGCTGATGTTGAGCTGCTGCTGGAGCTTGGGCCAGAAGAATTCCATCCCCGGCCCAAGGTGGATTCGCTGCTTCTGCGCCTCATCTTCCAGCCGGTGCCGGAGCGGGTGCGCCAGCTTGGTGGTTTTGACCGGTCTTTGCTCAAGGGCCTTGTCAGCGCGGCCTTTGGCCAGCGGCGCAAGACCCTGAGCAACAGTTTGACTGCTGCCGGGCTGCTGCCAAAAAAGGTCTTGCTTGACTGCCTTGCCGCTGCGGCACTTTCTCCCTCAGCACGGGCCGAGCAGCTCAGTCTGGAGGATTTTGTCCGGCTGGCCCGGCAAATTCAAGAAATTTCAGGAGATGACAACGGCCTGAGCAACGCCGCTGGCTGATGTCGGGCCGGTTTAATGGCACGTGGATTCAAGTTCCATTTGCAACTTGAATCCACGGCAGCGCGATATTGTGCATGGCATCGTGAACGAGTTATAAAGCCAACTGCGTAACTCCTATTTATGTCTGACAAAAAACAGCTGTGGCAGATAATTTTTCTGTCAGCAGGCGCAACCATTCTGCTGGCATTGCTCTTCATTGATTACCGCAACTTCATCCAACCCAGCATCAGCTATCTCGGCAACCTTCAGAACATAGAAACGACAAATTCCGTCAGCAGATATGATTTCACACCGGAACAATTGTCTTTGACGTTCAATGCAACAAATGATGCTTTTTTCTCCTTTCCCTTCGCAGTCAAACTTTCCAGCTGGAAGCGGCTCCGTGTGAATTTCTCAAAATTGCGGGGAGTTAAATACATATCTGTCTTCTACCGTCTTGAAGGAAACCCAGGCTTTCCAAAAGACCAAACAATAACGCAGCCAATATCAAAAAAGAATACATACAGTTACGATTTTTTGCTTCCTCCCGGCAGCTACACGCATCTGCGCCTCGATTTCGACGGCTACCGTCCTGATGCTGAAGCCACCATCACAGATATTCAGCTGTTTGAAGTCAGCTTTTTTTTCTACACAGGTTCCTATTTTCATATTCTCACCGCTGTCATCCTCTGTCTGCTGATTTTGCCTGGCATGATGCTGCATGCGCTGTTCGCCGACCGAGACCAAGCAGATTCAGCAACAAGCCTGCTGCTTTTCTTCTCTTTGTCAATTGCGTTCTATCTGCTGCTGTACGGCATTCTGGAAGCCTCTCATTGGTTGGCCATTGATCCGCGCATCCCTGTCAGTCTTGCCCTGCTGGCACTGCTTGCTTTCCTTGCCCTGCTGCTGTTCCGCAGCAACCGGCTGGCCCTTCTCCGCCGTCTGCTCATCAGCGAGCGTCAGTCGTTTGCTGCTGCCTTCCTTCTGTCAGTGCTCTGCGGCATCCTGCTGACTGGGTTTGTCCGGGATCCCTTCTCCTTTGCTTCGATCAACTGGGACACTGTTGACGGAAAAGTGATTTTTTGCGATTTCACCGGTCATGACAACATGTTTCAATACGTGAACGGAATGGCCATCGCCAACAATGAGCCATTTGCAAAATATTACGCTGGTGGCAAACTGATGGCCGGAGTGCAGGACCGGGAAATGCTGGCCGGGGTCATCTATGGAGTTTTCCGCGTCCTGATCTCGGCAGTCAGCGAGGACATGGGCCAATCCTACTTGACCTACTCCTTGGTCGGCCTCTGCATGAATATCATGGCCATTTTTCCGCTCATTGTTCTTTTTCGGCGATATTTTGGCCGCGAGCGGCAGCAGTTCCTCATCGTGATGCTGTCGCTGAACACGTTTGTGCTGTCCAACTTTTATTTCACGTGGTTCAAGTTTGCCGGTGCCGCCTTGTTCGTCAGCGGCATTGCCGCACTTCTGCGCGAAAGAAAGCGGCTCTGGGCTTGGCTGTTTGCCGGAGCGGCCTTTGGGCTGGGGTGCAACATGCACGCTGGCAATGCCCTCGGCATTCCGCTCTTCTTTCTGCTGATCGTTTTCATGAACATCCGGGAAGAAGGGCTGCTGAACAGAAGCGTGACCATCTTTCCGCTGCTGCTGTGCATAGTTTTCGTGCTGGTCAACGTGCCTTGGGCGGTTGTCAAAGCCCTGTATTATCCAGACCACCATACGCTGCTCAAATTTCACTATCTGCCCGGCGCAACCCTTGACCAAGATTTGTTTTCAGCCGCTGTCTCCTTCTTTCAGAGTCATCCTTTGCCGGAGCAGCTGCGCTACCGGCTGCTCAACCTCTGGGACAGCCTGCGTTTTCTTGATATTTACAATATCTTCTGTTATTATTTTGACCCAGCAAAAATCAGCAAGATACTGTACCGCTGGACAGATGCTGAGTTCTACTTTTTCAGCCCCGCCATCTATCCCATGCTGACCATCGCCCTGATCAGCCGCTGGGTCCAACGGCGGCGCGTTTCGCCCATTAAAGATATGCTCCGGCAGGAATTCTCCGCTGTGCTGACTGTGTCCTTCCTCACTGTCGGCAGCCTGATACTCCTGTCCTATCATGACTATCCTGACGCAGCCTATCACCTGCCGATGGGCATCATTCTGATGATTTTAACCCTGCTGACCGGCTACAGCATCAGCAGCGGCACATTCAGCCGTTATCTGCTGCTGGCCTATGGCAGTTTAGCAGCTTGGCGCACCGCGACATTGTTCATTCATTTTCTCTGAAACAGATGTTCACAAGAAAATTTGCCGTGGTCGTGCCCATGGCCAATGAAGAGCAGGAATTTGAGCTGTTTGTCAAAGAAATGACAATGGTTCTCGACCGGCTTCCATGCGGCATGGTCTATCTCGTGGTGGACACAGTTTCAAAGGATAAGACCTTGGAATTGTGTCAAGAGCTGTCTCGGTTTGACAGCAGATTCATCACTGTCTGGGCACCGGAAAACAGAAATGTCGTTGATGCCTATCTTCGCGGGTATCGGGAAGCCCTGCGCGGCGGATGTGAAATCATCATTGAGATGGATGCCGGACTGTCGCATGACCCACGGGCTTTGCCGATGTTTCTGCGGGTTCTGAATGAAGGCAACGAGTGCGCCTTTGGCAGCCGCTTCATCAACGGCGGCTCGATTTTCGCTTCCAACTGGCGGCGCACTTTTCTTTCACAGGCCGGAACCCTGCTGGCCAATGTCCTGCTCGGCACCACGATGCGCGACATGACCTCCGGCTATCAAGGGTTTCATGCCGAAATTGTGAAAAAATTCGTTGATTATCCCTTGCTTTCAACGGCCCATTTTTATCAGACTGAACTGCGCTATCTTCTCCGGCACACCCGCTTCGCGGAAATCCCGATCCATTATCGTGCGCCTTCGCCCAGCGTGTCGCAAAAAGCTGTCAGCAACGCCTTGGCCGTGCTGTGGCATTATTTTCTTAAACGCCTGCGCTTGCAGGCCGTCAGCATTCAGTGATCAGTGATCAATTCCGACCGTCCTGCGCCGCTCATGCCTCCAACATTTTTAGTGATCACCTCCATCGCCGCCAGCAGCCATCCGGTTCTTCAATGCTATGCCAAAGAAGCTGCGGCACATGCCATGCCAATGATCGTGGTTGGCGATTTGAAAAGTCCGGCCCAGTTTGACCTGCTTGGCTGCGATTTTTATTCAGTCGCCCGGCAGCAAGCCATGTCCTCGGAGCTGGCCAAGCTGCTGCCGTGCAATCATTATGCGCGGAAAAATATAGGCTACCTTGCCGCCATGCGGCAGGGTGCGGAAATCATCGTCGAAACCGACGACGACAACCTGCCCGGCAGCGACTTCTGGCAGGAACGGCGGCGGCGGACAACAGCGCATCTGCTGACCGGCAAAGGCTGGGTGAACATCTGCCGGTACTTCACGGACCGCCACATCTGGCCGCGCGGTTTCGCCCTCGATCATATCCGTGACGACGTGCCCAAGCTTCCTGACGAAGTTGCTGTTGACTGTCCGATTCAGCAAGGTCTGGCTGATCAGAACCCTGATGTTGATGCCATCTACCGCCTGACCATGCCGCTGCCGGTTGATTTTGCTCCCGGCCCGAATGTGGCGTTGGGCCAAGACAGCATCTGTCCGTTCAACAGCCAGAACACCACGTGGTTCAAGGATGCCTTTCCTCTGCTGTATCTGCCCTCGTTTTGCAGCTTCCGAATGACCGACATCTGGCGTTCGTTCGTGGCCCAGCGGATCGCTTGGGAATGCGGCTGGCATGTCCTTTTCCATCGCAGCACGGTCTGGCAGGAACGCAACGATCACAACCTGCTGCATGATTTCAGGGATGAGGTGCCAGGATATCTGAACAACGGCAGGATTGTCGATGAATTGCGGCAACTGCGCTTGCAAGCTGGCGCGGAGGGCATCGCCGACAATATGCTCATGTGTTATCGGAAACTTATCGACATGGCCCTCATTGATCACCAAGAATTGCCGCTGGTCGCCGCTTGGCTGAAGGATGTCCTCTGACACTATGCGCATCAAGCCCTCGCATCTGCTGTTTCTTCTGACCGCCTTGAACATCACGGGCTGCGCCCCGACGTTGTACGAGATGATGGAGAATGGCCGCACTCTTGCCTGCGACTCGCTGCACGGACAGGAGCGCGAGGAATGCTTGGCGCAGGCAAGGAAAAGTTACGATGAGTACGAACGGGAACGTGAAGAGGCGATCAGCAAGGATAAATAAGAGCTGTGATAACAGGGCGGAATCGCCGCCAGCTTACTGCCCGGCCAGCGTTTCATCGCCAAAGATATCGTGCGTGATCTCCTGATAGGCGGTCAGCAGGCCGGGCTGCTGCTCGGCGGGAATCGGATGCGCAGAGCCGGGCAGAGTGCCCGTCCTACGTGTCAAGACCCGAATGATACCTACACCTTGAGCGGCAGCACAGCTACGGCCCGCCAGACCCTCTATGACAGCTGCTTGGATTACTGGCAGGAATGGCAGGCTGGGGCAAAGAAATTCTCAGCCCTGCCTGCGGTGCTCCATCTGCTTGGTCCAAGCCACCGGCAGCCTTGACTGGCCCGGAGCAAGGAAATCAGCCACCTTTCCCCTCAAGGACTTACTTGTCCATTTCTATCCATCTGCTCAATATTTCAATGATCTTCTCAGCCTGCCTTGCGCTGGAAATATTGAATTTGGATTTGGGGACATATTGATCATTGCGTTTCTGATAGCGGCGGATGCTGTATTTCAAGGGGCCATAGTCCTGCTTCTTGCGGTCATACTCTTGATATCGGAACAACAGCGTTGTCCACAGTCCCTTGGTCAGCACCTCCTTGTCCAGCTCTTTGACCAACAGCAGGCCGTCTTCCTCGTAGTTTATGGTTATCTCATCAATATCCATCCCTGCTCCCTTTCATGACGCTGTTTTCCACACGTCTTTTTCATATTCTCAAGAAGGCTGCTGAAGCAGCGGGTCATCAGGCGCATGAATTCTCTCCTGCCTGCAAGCAAGGCCAGCAGCCCCATGAAGCTGCTGACTGATCATTCATGCCGGAACCTGCTGCTGGAGCAGCCCGTCAATCTCGGCAAATATCTGCCGGTCCGTGAAATGCCTGATCTTGGCCGCGCCGCTGGGACAATGGCCTGCGCAGCTGCCGCAGCCCTTGCAGACAGCCTCGTTGACCTCGCTGACTCCTTTATAAGCATTAAAGGTGATGGCCCCGTAGGCGCAGAGTCCGATGCAGGCTTGGCAGCCAATGCAGATATCCGGATCAATTGCGGAAATCATCGGAGAAATCTCAACCGTGCCAGAAGAGCTTAACGACAGGCATTCCGCCGCCGCGCCTTTGGCCTGGGCCACGGTGTCGGAAATATCCTTTGGCCCCTGACAGGTTCCAGCTAAGAACACGCCGCTGGAAGGGGTGGAGACCGGCTCCAGTTTGGGATGCTCCTCTTGGAAAAAGCCGTCTGCTCCAGTGGTGATGCCAAAGGTGCGGGCCACATCGAGAGCATCCTTGCGCGGCTCTATGGCCATGCAGAGGATGGCCATTTCCACATTGATTTCCACCATCCTGCCGGACAGGGTGTCCTCGGCCCGGACCACCAAGGTCTTGTCAGCCAGCTCGGTGATCTGCCCGGCCTTGCCCCGGATCATGCGCACGCCCTCTTCCTGCACCTTTTTGTAGAACTCCTCATACCCCTTGCCAAAACAGCGCATGTCAATATAGAAGTTATAGACCTGCGTGTCATGGCCGCATTTGTCCTTGAGCAGGTGAGCGAACTTGAGGGCGTACATGCAGCAGACCCGCGAACAGTACTCGTGATGATTCTTGTCGCGACTGCCGATGCAGTGGAGAATGGCCACGCTCTTCGGAACCTTGGTGAACTTGCCTTCGTCATCCCGAATGAGCAGTTTGCCAGAAGTCGGGCCGGTGGCATTGCTCAGGCGCTCAAACTCAAAGCTGGTATAGACATTGCGGTGTCTGCCATAGCCGTACTGGGTCATCGGGGTCGGGTCCATCAGATCAAAACCAGTGGCTACGATAATTGAGCCAACCTCCAGCTCCAGCGTTTCCGGCTGCATGTCATGATCAATGGCCTTGGGCATGCAGGCATCCACGCACTGATAGCATTCGGAACAAACCCCGCATTCAAGGCAGCGTCTGACTTCGCGCTGCACCTGCTCCTCGGTGAGACTGCCGATGATTTCCCGGAAATTGCCGGTCCGCTCTCGCACCGGCAGCCGGGGCGCACGTTCCCGTTTCACCGGCTTTTTGTCGCCGATATCAGGTTTTGTATAATCCCAAGACCTTGCCCGGCCCTCTTCCAGCTGCCTGCCGTTGAGGAAGCGGTCAATGCTCTCTGCCGCCTCTTTGCCAGAGGCAACCGCTTCAACCACGGAGCGCGGCCCATGCACAGCATCGCCGCCCGCAAAAATCCAGCTAATCGGCGACTGAAGGGTCAGTGGATCAACATCCAGACCACCTCGCTTGGTGACGGCAATATTCTCACTGTCGGCAAAATCCAGCTCCGCGCTCTGGCCAATGGCGACAATGACCGTGTCCGCTTCCAAAGAGATCAGCTCGTTTTCATCGTACTGAGGCCGGAACGCACCGCTGGCATCAAAGACCGCTGTGCAGCGTTTGAACTCCACCCCGGTGCAGACGTGATCTGCGCCAAGGAACCGCTTTGGTCCCAGCGAGTTGATGATATCGATCTGTTCCTCCAACGCCTCTTCGACCTCATAGTCCCAAGCAGGCATCTCCTCCCGCTTTTCCAAGCAGATCATAGTGACTTTTGCCCCGCCCAGCCGTTTGGCAGTCAGGGCCACATCAACCGCCACATTGCCGCCGCCAATGACAATGACTTTCCTGCCCACGGTCACGTCTTTGCCCAAGGCCACATTGCGGAGGAAGGCCACGCCCGGCAGAATGCCCTGCATCTCCTCGCCCGGCACGCCCAAGGCGCGGCTGCCGTGCAGGCCGGTGCCGATGAACAGGGCCTTGTAGCCGTCCTTGCGCAGACTCGCCGCAGTCACATCCCTGCCAAAGGCGGTGTTGGTTTTGATGACCACGCCCAGCTTTTCGATCAGGCCGATTTCTTTGGCCAGAGTCTCTCGCGGCAGGCGGTATTCCGGGATGCCGACCGCCATCATGCCGCCCTTGATTGGCAGCTTTTCAAAAATCGTGACCTGATAGCCTTTCTGAGCCAGATAATAGGCAGCGGTCAGACCGGCTGGGCCTGAGCCGACCACGGCCACTTTTTCCGAGCGTTTCTGCTCAATCTCCGGCATGTACGGATCGGCTGAATCCAGATCAAGGTCAGCAATGTAGCGGTGCAGATGCTGAATGGCCATAGGCTGCTCGACATCGCCGCGTGTGCAGGCCCCCTCGCAGGGATGGTGGCAGACCCGACCGCAGGTGGCTGGGAAAGGATGATCTTTCTTAAAAACCCGCACAGCCTCTTTGTACTTGCCCAGCTCCATCAGGGCGATGAAGCCCTGAATGCTGACATGGGCCGGACAGGTCGCCTTGCAGGGCGCAGGTCCTTTTTTGTCAATGATGTAGGTGATCGGCACTGCTTGGGGAAAGGAGCGGTAGATGGCCTTGCGGTCAGCAATGCCCACATCCCACTCATTGGGCCGGGTGATTGGACAGACCTTGGCGCAGTCGCCGCAGCCGGTGCAGATGCCCTCTTTGACGTAGCGGGGCTTTTTATGCACTTTGACCTTGAAGTTGCCGATAAAGCCCTGCACTTCCTCCACTTCCGCATGGGTGATCAGCTCAATGTTCGGGTGCTGGCCCACGGCAACCATTTTCGGAGTGCCGATGCAGGCGGCGCAGTCCAAGGTAGGAAAGGTCTTGTCATACTGGAGCATGTGGTTGCCGACTGTGGAGCCTTTTTCGACCAGATAGACCTTGTAGCCCGCCTTGGCAATGTCCAGCGAAGCCTGCATTCCAGCAATGCCGCCGCCCACCACTAACGTATTTGTGTTGACGGAAAATTTGCTTGGCGTGAGCGGGCTTTGCTTGGTTACTCTGGTGATGCCGGCCCTGACCACGGTTTTGGCCTTTTCCGTGGCCTCATCCTCATTTTCCGTGACCCAGGAGACATGCTCGCGGACGCAGACCATGTGGAATGCCTTGTACGGATTCAGCCCGGCCCGCTGACAGGCGGCCCGGAAGGTTTTTTCGTGCATTCTCGGCGAACAGGAGGCCACGACCACGCAGTCAAGGTCATGCTCCTTGATGTCCGTCTCCACCAGCTCTTGGCCGGGATCGGAACACATGAAGAGGTAATCGCGGGCCACGACCACGCCGGGCAAGGTGGCCGCATATTCAGCCACTTCCTGCACCCGAACTCTGTAGGCAATGTTGATGCCGCAGTGACAAATGTAAAATCCAATCCGTTTTGACATGTCGTTTCTCCTGATCACAGCTCGTTGTTCCGACCGGAATTCTTTTCGTCAGATGCCGCCAAGGACTGCAAGACCAGCTCCGCGACATCATGGACCGCAATTTTTTGCTCAAGCCCGCGCTGCCGGACAGCATTATCGAGCATTTTCAGACAATAGGGGCAGGCGACCGCAATAATGTCCGCGCCCGTATCCAGAGCCTCCTGCACCCGCATTGCGCCGAGATTCTCGGCAGGCTGCTCCTTGAAGATGCCGCCACCACCACCGCCGCAGCAGAGGCTCTGCCGCCGGTTGTGGGCCATCTCAACCAAGGTGAAGCCGGGAATGCTGCTGAGTATCTGGCGCGGAGCATCATAGACACCATTATAGCGTCCCAAATAGCAGGGGTCATGATAGGTGACAGTCCGGCGCAGCTCCTTGACCGGACGGACAGTGCCTTCCTGGATCAGCCGCCAGAGCAGCTCAGTGTAATGCTCCGCAGGCAGGTTCAGCCCCTCATAGTATTGGCTGAACGCGGTCAGGCAGTGCGGCGAGGCAGTCACCATCTTCTGCACACCAGCCTCAGCAAGGGCTGCCCTGTTTTTTGCCGCCAATTTGTTGAAAGTGGCAGTGTCGCCGCTCCGATGGGCCAAGTCGCCGCAACAGCTTTCCTTGTCACCCAAAGTGCGCACAGAAAGCCCAGCGGTTTGCAGCAGCCGCAGCAAAGCTCGACCCGCCATTTTGTTCCGCTGCGCCGGAGTCTCGTCATAGGCCGTGGTGCAGCAGGTGAAGAGACAGTATTCCGTTTCCGGTGTGACAGCGGGAAGGGCGGCATCTCCTGCCCAAGCAGCCCGCTGCGCCGGAGCACCCTGCCACGGATTGTTCTGTTCTTTGAGACTGTTCAGCGGTGCTTGCAAATATTCTGGAATCTTACCAGACTGGATGTTCCGCTGCCGGATGGTTCTGGTCACATCAATAATTTCAATGCCGCGTGGACAGTTCTCCACACAGGCGTTGCAGGTCAGGCAGTTCCAGACGTTTTTGTCAACGTCCTCGACCGTGGCCGAGTCTGTGGAAATCGCCCGCAGAATCCGCCGGGCACTGTACGTGCTGACATTGTTGACCGGACAGACCGTGGTGCAGGTGCCGCACTGCATGCAGGCCATAAAGGTTTCATCAAGGTCTTTTTTCAAGGACTCGGCGTTGACCGTGGAAGGCTGGACCGCCTTTTTCTTGACTGTGGTCAGAAAGATGGCAAAGGGCCGGTAGAAGAGATGCGACCACTTGCCAAAAGGCACTTCAATGATCAGCATGGGCACGGCAATCGCCAGATGCACCACATACATGATGTAGGTCGGCAGCGGCCAGTTGCCAATGCGGAACAGGTGCATGACCATGCCGGACAAGGCGGTGAGGAAAAGCAGAATCAGGAAGAGCCAGTCTGTGGCATGGGAATAGCGATGGAGTGCCTCCTCCTTGGTCTTGTAGCGGCTCCAGAGCTTTTCCCCGGAAAAATACAGGATGGTGCCAGCGGCGTAATACCCGAAGATGCTGGTGAAATGCCATTCTGCCGTGTCCCGCTGAAACCAGCGGATAAAGACCACGATCAGGAGCATCTTGGTCATGTAGCCGGTCATGAGGAGGAAATGCTTGAGCCAGCGCGAAATTTTCTTGGTATCGCTCGTGCAGCCCCGCCAGCGTTTCTGGGTGGCGAAATGGATGAGGAACTGCTTGGCCTCACTGAGCAGAAGGCTGGGCGGCACTGAGCTGTCGCCCATGATGTGGCGGTACATGCGGAACAGATTCGTGCCCAGAAACAGGGTCAGAATGCCGGTCATGAGCAGGTCGCCCATTTCAATCCAAGCGACCGGAGCAAAGGTGTTCAGTGCCACCCGGTCTGTGATCACCGGGCCATGAAAGAGCACGAACATCAGAATGATGCCAAGGGAGAGCGTGGCCAAGGAGCCGATTTCCCACGCCTTGGAAAGATACAATTTTTTCGCCAGTCCAGTCCAATCCAGCTCCGTGGTCAGCCAGCGGCGGACCGCCATCATGGTTTCCGCCGGTTCTGCGCCGCGTGGACAACGGATGTTGCAGTCGCCGCAATAGTAGCAGAGCCACGGCTCTGGCGCGGCCAGCAGCTTGTCCTTCAGACCGAGCTGGATATAGCGGTATATTTTCCGGGGAAAGGCATGGCTGCTCTCAGACAGGGAGCAGGAGGCGGAACAAAGACCGCACTGCATGCACAGCTCCATGTCTTTGGCACCCAGCTCCTCAAGTTCCTTGTGCAATTCTTGCTGAACACTGTACTGTTTCAAGGTATGACTCCTCGCTTGCGTTGTATTTCAGTCTCTCAATATCCTTTGTTTTCTTTTTTTGTCACCGCCCCGCCGCACTGTGGGCAACGCATGCAGCCTGCCCATGATGCAGGTTGTTTTCCAACATCCTGATTTAGTTTAAATAATTTCAAACCTTGCCGTTAAGGCAACCTGTTGCAATAACTGTAATTTTTATTTTCACATCTCGCGGATTCTCACTATAATCGGATAAAGACAAAAATGAAACACCATTAAGAGATGTCTGCGCGTAATTTTTACCCTGAAACCACAGAGTGGCATATTGAAAGCCGCCGTTTCCTGACAGGCTCAGGCTGCTGCCAAGCAACCTGAGCCACGCGCTCAATGCGTCTGCTCTTCTGCTGTCCCCAGCACCTTGGCGGCAATCACCTGTTTTGCCGTTGCATCTGGCTCCGGCTTTTTCCAGCTGATGAACTGCTCCAGCACCCGCATGTAGCTGCCATTGTCCTCTTGGCACTGAGGGCAGATTGACTCCGCCTTGTCACGGTACATGATGATTTTGCTGGCTGGCTCACCTGCCGCGCTCACTGCCGCCATTTTCCGGCAGCCGCAGTCCAGCCGCACCACAGCCACGCCGACCGCATCCGGGCTGCCCTCAAGAATGCCTGCAATCATCGCCTGTTCGCCCTGCTCTGGTGTTCTCGATGTTTTTTTGGATTTCATCTCTCTGTTCTGTTTTTGTTGCACAACATCAACTGCGCTTGCCCCGCTCGCTTACCACAGAATGCCTTATAACCCTGTTTGCCGACAGAGACAAGCATTATCCAACTTGCAGCTTGCATCCAGCCCATAAAGAACAGCTCAAGACAAAAATGCCATTTCTGCATCATAATTGTCATGACATCCTGAAAGCAGAATCATCCAGCTCGCCGTCCCGCGCTTGACGGTCACAGGCAATGTCTTGTTATTGAAAGATATTCATCGCAAGAAAACTTCTGGCATAAACCTTGCTGTTCTTATTCAAAAAAGCTCTGAAGTTTGAACTCCGCATCGAAAACAGACCATGAATATTCCGTGTGAAAAACAAGCCTGCGCCCGCTCCATGCAGATCGACAGCCTTGTTCTGCCTATTGCGCCGCAGGCTGTCTGCGGCAAACGTTTCTGCGGCGGCAAGGCGGCAGCAGCCATGTCCCCTGCCGAAGCGGTCGCATGGATCAGCGAGCTGATCAAAGGCGGCAAGACTATCCACGGAGTGAACCTCTGCGGCCCGGGCGATGCCTTGGCTGCGCCGAACATCCTCTCCGCTGCTCTGGACTTGCTGCGGCAGCAGCATCCTGCATTCAGCCTGCAATTGACGACTGCCGGACTGGGCGGGGCAGCCCTTGCCCCTGCTCTGGCGGAACAAGACCTTGCCCAAATCAACCTGCAAGTTGAGGCGGTTGATGCTGCAATTATCGAAAAAATTTATGCGTGGATTCGTCCGGGCAAGAAGACGCTGCCCTTGAGCCAGGCCGCAGAAATGCTCTGTGATGCTCAGGCGGAAGCGGTCATGGCTCTCAGCCAAGCTGGACTGACTGTCAATATCCAGACCACTGTTTATCCGGGCCTCAACGACCAGCACGCAGCAGCGATTGCCGAAAAGATGGCCGGATTGGGCGCGGCTTCCATGACCTTGCTGCCCTTTGAGCCTGCTGCTGAGGAAGAGGGGCCGTCCGCCTGTTCCGCCGCCTTGCTGGAGCAGACGAAAGAGGCTGCGGCAGTTCATCTGCGCCTGATCGACTATGGCTGCGTCTGCCTGACCCCGCCCAACAGCGGCAGCAGCTTTGCCGGAACCGTGCTGCCCAAGCCAAGCAAGGAGCGGCCCAATGTGGCTGTGGTCAGCAGCAGCGGCATGGAGGTCGATCTGCATCTTGGCCAGGCTGTCAAAGTGCTGATCTACGGGCCGCGCAGCGGTGACGAGCTGCCCTCTCTGCTGATGGTGCGCGATGCGCCGGAAGCTGGGGCAGGCGATTCCCGCTGGGAGGCATTGGCCCGTGAATGCCTGTTTGACTGCTTCGCCTTAGTGGCGGCCAAGGCTGGGGAAAATCCACAAAAGGTGCTGGCTGAACAAGGCATCAAGGTCCTGCTGGCTGAGGACAGCATTGAAGGGCTGGTGGATGTGCTCTACGGCGGCGGCAAGAAACAAAAATGTAAAAAATAATTCCCGTTCCAAGGAGAAAACAAAATGGCAATTCCCAAGCGGCAGATTCTGCTCTGCCAAAGTTTCCGGGCCGCAGGCGACAAAAAAGGCATCTGCCACAAGCAGAGTGATGGTTTCCTGCAATACATTGAGGAAGAAGTGATTGATCGTGGCTTGGACTGTCTCGTCAGTGCCACCACCTGCCTCAAACAGTGCGAAAAAGGGCCGATCATGGTGATTCAGCCGGAAAACTGGTGGTTTGGCGGGGTGAACAGCGAGGAGGTCGTTGATGCCATTCTTGACGGTCTTGAAGAGGGCGAACCAGCAGCAGACTACCTGATTTCCGACTGATGAGCGCATCTGCCCGCATCCGCCGGGCCGAGCAGGCCGACATTCCTGCGTTGCTCGACCTGCTGCAACTGCTCTTCAGCATTGAGAAAGATTTTGTTTTCAATGCGGCCAAACAGGAGCGCGGACTGCGCCTGCTCTTGGCCGAGAGCAGGGCAGCAGTCATGGTTGCCGCGCAGGACCGGCAGGTGATCGGTCTATGCAGCGGGCAGCTCCTGATTTCCACAGCCCAAGGCGGGCTGTCAGCGCTGGTGGAAGATGTCGTTGTCGCGCCCGCTTGGCAGGGCAAAGGAATCGGCAGGCAGCTTTTGGCAGCAATCAGTGCATGGGCGGTCAGTCATGGCGCGAGCCGGGTGCAGCTCCTTGCCGACCAGAATAACACCCCGGCCTCAGCCTTTTACCAAAAAACAGGCTTTCAAACGACAGCAATGATCTGTCTGCGGAAAATAATATGAAGATTCAGCCTTTGCAGAGCTTGCAGCCAATCAGTGGCTGGGAGGATTTTTTCCGGCACGGCCAGGGCTATCTGAACGCCGCTGTCGGAGCGCACCGCAAGCAGGTGCAGGCCTTCACACCGGAGATTCTCTATAACTTGGCGGCAATGGCGATTGAGAAATTTGTCATGGCCGCCCTGATGCGGCACGGGGCCATGCCCTACAACCATACTATGGTGGATTTGGTTGAAGCGATGGAGAAAACCTTTCCGGGCAGACTGGGGCAAATTCAAGACGACCTGCTCCGTTTAGATAAATACCAGGAAATCTGCGATCTGGACGGCTTCAAGATCAGTCCGCCAAAGCCGGAGGAAATCCCGGCCATGCTGGAAGTGGCAGAGAAGCTGCGGGAGCTGGTTCTTGGAGAGCTGCTTGCCTGCAACGTATAAAAAACAAACAGATAAATCTGGTTGCGCAGATGACAGAACGAAAGCTCGGTGTGGTCAAAGAAATCGTCGAAGAGGTGGGCATGGGCATTTCCCATGTCTATGAAGATTTGGTCTTTCTCGACCATAACGCCATCTTGCTCCAGTTCACCGATGACAGCAGCAAACTCCTGCTGCGCATCAACCGCGAGGCGGATCAAGAGACGGCTGCCAGTGGTGCGGCTCTGCTCAAGCAGGCGGGGTTGGCGCGGGAAATGCAGTTTGTGGAAAGCGGCAGCTATGCGCTGGCCCAGGACGGGCCGGAACAGGTGCGGATTGAGTTTTTCTCCTGAGTTGTTTTAACGAAAATAATGCCTGAACGGAGGTCGGATCATGGCAAAAGCAGATGTGGAAAAATTGCTGGAAGCAGGCGGCAAGGATAAGAAGATCAAGGCAAAATATGATGTTCCGGCCACCAAGGAAGAGTTTGTCGCCTTGGCAGCGCAGGACGGCTACAACTTCACCGTGGAGGAGCTGGAAGCTGTGCTCAAAGAATCCGGCGATGTCTTTGAAAAATACGGCAATCCGCCTAAACGGTCAATTTGGTGGACATAGAAAGACAAAAGAAGGATGCAAGTAATGCATCCTTCTTTTTGTTTGACAGGATAGGCAATCTAAATCATTAGATTGATTTTAGCTGATTGCCTTTTTTACATTGGAATGCAGAACAACCTCTGGTCGAACGATTCCTTGCCGAATATGTACCAAACACTTCCTGCTGCACTCAAGCAGATTTTATGCACATCGAATGACAATGTCAAAGAAAGATCAGCACCCGCCAATCCTACATTTGGGTGAAAACCAACAGTTACGTTATGACTGTCAAAATTGTATGATGTGCACCATACTTTGGCACCTGCAACAATAAGACACACTTTAAGCTCTGCTTGCCAGTCTGATGGCGTTCCGCATACCTTTAATTCTCCCCCTATTCCTACGATTTTATACAGAGAAACTTCAAATGGTTGGGTTTTGCAGTTGTCAACAGTTTTCAGTGCGCCAAGAACAGGCATACGAGCTGCTGCTGCACGAACCATAGGAGCTGCTGTGGCAGGCTCTGCCGCATCTCTGCTAATAGCAGAGAGAATCTGCTCTTTAAGCTTGTCAACTGGCATGTCAGCATGCGCTGCCATCATCTGCCAATCTTTCTCGCTAACATGAGAAGATACAGCTTGTAATGTATCCTTTTCCATTTTTACATCCTCCATGTAATTTGTTAACTTCCATCCAAGATAGATGGAATAATTTTGTCCATTATAATTTGGCTAAAAAAAAATCAATAAAAAAGTATTGTTAGGAATAATTATTATTCTTGAAAGTAGGCAAAAATATAGTGTTGCAGGTTTCCGAAGCAGAGTGTTTTAAGGAGTGGTTCGCATTCAATTTGCTAATTTTACTTGCTTAATATTGGCACAGGCTAACGTAACAGAAAGTTGCAACACTATAGGTTCAGTTTATTAAAAAAAATGAAGAATGGAATAGGCACGGCTACAACTTCACCGTAGAGGAGCTGGAAGCGGTGCTCAAAGAATCCGGCGATGTCTTTGAAAAATACGGCAATCCGCCCAAGCGTTCCATCTGGTGGACCTGAGCGGAACCAGAGGCAGCAGGGCGGCTCAATCATCTTGCCGGGATGCTCCGGGATGCCTTGACCGCCGCTGCTGCCGCATCATGAAACCAAGGCCGGAACTGGCGGATTCTGCTGTTCTCCCGGCTCGGATGAACCCGGTTGCTGAGGAGAATGACAATCAGCTCCTGCTCCGGGTCGATCCAGAATGAAGTGCCGGTGAAGCCCAGATGACCGACACTTTGGGCGGAGAAATGCCTGCCGCTGCTGGATGAGCCGGGCGTGGGTCTGTCAAAGCCGAGACACCAGGTCTGGCCGGAGAGCTGCGGCTGCAAGCCTTGGGACAGAAAAGCCGCCCAAGAGCTGGCCACGGCTTCCCCTCTCTCACCCTGCCAATTATCCAAAATCACCCCGCAGAGCTGCAACACCCCGCTGACTGTGCCGAACAATCCCGCATGACCGGCAAGGCCGTTTACGAGCCAGCAATGCTCATCATGCACCTCACCCCGCATCATCCTGCCCCGCCATGAGCACTGCTCTGTGGCGGCGCAGTTCTGCCTCTGCTCCACGCTGACCTGACAGAGCAGCTCTTTTCCCAGCCCCAGCGGCCCCGCAATCCGCTCCTGAAAATTGGCGGCCAAATCCTTGTCAGTCAACTCCTCCGCTATCCACCCCAGCAGAATGAAGCCAAGATCGCTGTACAAACAGCGGCTCTCCGGCGCATAGGCCATTGGCTCGTTGAGAATGAGACGAAGCAACCGCGCCTTGTGGTCCGTTTTTTGCACCGGCGCAAAGGTCTTGAACCACGGCTGATAAGCGGCCAGCCCGGATGAATGCGAGAGCAGCCTGCGCAGCGTGATCTGCTGTTTGTCCGGCGGCACATCAGGCAGCAGATCAGCCAGCCTGTCTTCCAGCCGGAGCCGCCCTTCCGCAAAAAAATCGTAGAAAAGCAAGGTGGTCGAAAGGGCCTTGCTCAACGAGGCCAGATCAAACAGGGTGGCCGCCGTCACCAGGGACTGGTCGCGGCTGTCCATGACTCCGGCCCACGCTGTCCACGTCTGCCGGGCCGGGCCAGTGCCGCAGGCGACTGCCGCTGCCGCGCCGGGAAAAACCTGTTCGGCAAGCCCCTGCCGCAGGAGCCGCTGTAGTGTCTGGATCATGTTTGAGGGTCATATTTGGGTGTTGAAAACTTGTTGAAAACCTGTTGATAACTTGTTGATAACTTCCTGCCGCCGCTGCCGCCCGCCGAGTTATCAACAAGTTATTAACAAAGTTATCAACACCTCTTTTACTGAAAAACAAGCAGGTTGCGTTAGTTTTCAACAGGTGCGGCCCGTCCCAACAACAATAGGTTATATATATACAATATATTTATTAAGGCCGCTCCGACCTGTGGAAAACTGCGTCATAAAAAAAGCCCGTGACCAAAAAGATCACGGGCTGCGAACATCTTTGAACGAAAAACGGTCAGCGGCTCACCGTAGCTGAAAAAAAGAGGCGGAAAACTGGAAACTGCGTTGGAGATTCAAATTATCGTTATATATCAAACAGATTCAGTTGAACAAAACCGGGTTCTTTCAAATTGATTTTTTGCTGGGCAGACTCACCTTCTTTCAAACCGCCTAATCTGTTGATATTTTTTACTATTGTCGGGACACAATATTCGGATGCGCTTTCTTTTACTTGGAGGGTATTAAAACGAAGCACTCTCCAGCCTTCTGTTTTCAAATTATTGTCACGAACATTATCTTTTGCGGCTTGTTGACGATTTGCGTGCCAAAAGTCTCCGTCTGTTTCAACGTCAATCTTTCCTGATTGACAATATATTGCAAAATCCAAAGCATAGTGTCTGTTATTAACATTTACAAACTCCTGACGTTCCGCATTTATCTGCAACCGTTTAAATTCTGACCATAAACGGTCTTCAAGGGGACTTGCATCGAAAAGATCATTTATTTCAACTGCTGTGACAAACTTTTCCCATGTTGTCGAAATGAACACTAATCGTCTGTAACGCCTGCTGAGAATAGGTTTTGGTAAACGTTTAAGGGGCGGATCGATAAAAATTTGGTAATACCTTTTCCTGCTTTTTACATTAGCAGGTTCATCAGGAAAAAGCTGCCATCTGTAAGCCTTTTTGATATCTAATATTTTCGCGTAATAGTTTATCGCATAAGCATCTTTGCCAAAGACTTTCGTCATGTAAAACGCTATAAAGCAAGGAGGCCAACGCTTTTTCAGCCATTTCTCAACGCTGCTGACAGGAATCCGATACCAATGCTTTTCATTCACAATGGAAAAATCATGCAAATTGTTAATTATTGCCACAAGCACTTCGTTATGCAAATCGTTATCCATTACAACAGCTTCAAATGAAGGCCTTCAACAGCAGCCAAGTTAATCCGCGCATCTGCCCCCTCCACGCGAGAACTTCAGCACTTTCCGAAAAATCATCCAAGGCATGGAATTTCAGACAGTACCAATCTGTGAAAAACTGCGCCATGAAAAAAGCCCGTGACCAGAAGATCACGGGCTGCGAAACATCTCTGAACGAAAAAGCTCGTCAGCGGCTCACCACCAGCAGACAGTCTTGTCAGCGGCGAAAATCTTGCTCACCAGCTCATCGTAGTTGGGATTTTCCTCATAGAGACGGAATTCATCCGCCTCCCGGTCACGGTTGAGAATCTCAACCAAGGTCGTGACCACCTCGTTCGGCTCGGAACGATACACTTGCAGCATTTTCATGATGATCTTCTCCTCCTATTCCGCGCAGGCTGGCGGCGGCTCATTGGTCTGCTTGGACAGGCCGTAGGGAATGATGATATCAGCCTCGCGCATTCTCTCGCCCAGGGCCTGAAGATCGATTTCAGTCAGAGACACGTCCTCCGGCAGATCATCCGGCGCAGGCGCGCCGCAGGTGAAGACCTCGCCCTCCATGTCGGCAATCCAAGCGATGTTCTCAGCCATGTAGCTGGAGAACTTCGGAAATTCTCCGTTCAAGATCACCGGGTAGCCGTAGTGGTTCTCTACGGCCAGCCCCAGTGCCGAACGGATGCCGTCGTTGTACATCCGGTTGGCGATCAGCACATATACTTTCAGCGATTCCATAGCAGGGGCCTCCTTATAAGACGATGTACTTGCCGCATTCGTCCAGCAGCGCGCCGTGGAATGCCTGAGTTCGCATCTGCTTGGCGGTCAGTCCGGCAGGAATGTCCTTAGCCGAGTCATAGCCCTCGCAGGTGTAGCTGTCCGCGCAGATGGCCAAGTTGTCCTCGCCGCACAGCTCGGCCAGCGGCTGAAAGCGGGGGTCCTTGGTCAGATGAACGGATTTGTAGGTAAAGAAAATCATCGGCTTTTTGCCAGCTCTTGCCGCAGCTTGGGCAATTCCCACCACATGCGTCATCTGCTGGGGCGAGGTGACAAAAATCGCCAGTTTGTCTGGATCAGCAGCCATTTGGCTTATCCTCCTTGGTTATGGCTTTGCAAAGCGGTTGCGGAAAGAATCAGCCCTTCTGAACAAAAAAGCTCATGTAGCCGGTCTCTTCCTTCTCGCCCAGATACTCATGACCGGCCCGGGCGCACCAGCCAGGAATGTCGTTGCGGGAACCAGGATCAGTGCCGTCAACCTGGAGGATTTCTCCAGTATTGATCTTGTTGATTTCCTTTTTGGTTTTCAACAGCGGCATTGGGCAGCTCAAACCTTTCGCATCCAGAACCGCAGCCGGGGTCAGGCCCTCAGGGGCTTTTTTCACATCGCTCATTGTGCATTCTCCTTATCGTGAATGAAAAAAAAAGAGTGGTTATTCCTTGTGCTGAACTGCCTTTGATCAGGCCTTTTTTTCAGCTCATCAGCTAACTGAGATTTGTTCTCTATAACGAATGCAAACCTGTCTGTCAAGCTATTTCCTGCCGGAACGCCTTTGGCAGCCGGAAGGTCATCTTGTTTGAATAGCAGGGAAAAATAAACAACCCGTTGTCTATCCGCTTGATCTGGCGGCTGATTCCCTGAAAAAAATCTTGCAGGAATGTCAGACTTTCGCAAACCCTGTCCGCCTAAAATCCTCAAGAAAAAAACTGTACAAACAGGACGGAAAATTATAAAATATTTTTCCGACAATTCAGCGCCAACAGACTGCCTCTGCTTTTTTGGCGGAGACAGTTTATGAACAGACTGTATAACTGTCGGAACCTCAAGAGAAAAGAGGATGGAGAGACTATGAGTGAATCAAGTTTTGTCGGCAAGACAAGAAACCTGTACAAGCAGGTCTGCGAGACTGAGTGGGAGGCCAACATCACCGGCGTGATTGTCGCCCTGCTCAGTATCCTGCTGATGGTCTGGTGGCGGCCTTGGGGCGCAGTGGGGGCGATCCGCAACTGGGGCGACTGGCTGCTCTCCTTTGTCGGCGGCGCAACTCCCAAGTCAATTTTCATTGACTCCGGCTCCGTGATCGGCATCGGCTTTCTCGGCGGAGCCTTTCTCTCCGCCTTTTTGGCCGGACAGTTCGCCTTCCGTTTTCCACCCTACCGCGAGGCGGTCAAAGGCGCAATCGCCGGAGTGCTGATGGGAGTCGGCTCGGCCTTGGCTGGCGGCTGCAATGTCGGCGGCATGTACAACGCCCTTGGCAATCTGGCCGCCAACGGCTTCAGCATGTGGCTGGGAATCGTCGCCGGAGTCCTCCTCGGTCTCTGGCTGATCTACAAGGAAATGGAGCATATTTCCTGGGGCGACAACGGCGCGTGGACTGTTGACCTGCCCCGCGAGCTGCAAACCCTGCTCGGCCTGCTGACCTTTTTCGCCCTGCTTGCCGGAGCGCGCTGGTACAGCAGCTACAGCGGCGAGGACAACGCTGACATCATCACCTCGCTGTCCGGGGTGCTGCTGCTGGCCGCAGGCATCGGCTATGCCATGCACCGGGGCCGCTGGTGCATGATTCAGGGCTTCCGCGAGCCGCACATGACGGGCGACTGCACCTTGGCCAAATCTGTGGCGCTGTCCATTTTCGTCCTTGCCATTGGCGGGGCAGTGGTCAAATATGCCGTACCGGTCAAAGGCGCGGCAGTGCTCAATCCTGCCTATTATGTGCGCGGCACCTTTGGCTGGGGCGGCGTGCTGGGCGGCTTCCTCTTTGGAATAGGCGGCATGTTCGCAGGCGGCTGCGGCTCCGGCACCCTCTGGCGGGTCGGCGAAGGTCAGCTCAAGCTCTGGATTGTCGTGCCCTTCTTCGGCATAGCCAATTCCCTGATGACCAAATGGTTCAGCATGGATGTCGAGGTCAGCGGCAATGGCCTCAAGAGCCTGATGGCTCAGGCAAAACTTGGTCTGATCGGCTATGATGTTGACGAGGTCAAGGAAGCGATTGCAACAGGCGGCAGTCTGACAGTCTCCGGCATTGAGAAGGCCGGGTATCTGGGCCGATACATCTACATGCCCGATGCCATCGGCTTTGGCTGGACCTTAACCATCATCACCTTTATGATGGCCCTCTGGTATGTGGTTGTGACCTGGAACGAGGAGAGCAACAAGCTGATCGTGCCCATGTGATCAGCCTGCGGTCATGGATGGAAAAAAACGCTGCGTCCGGCAATGGCGCAGCGTTTTTTTTGCTGAAAACGCAAAAAGAGCCTTGACTTTTCCTCCTTGCAGTGTTTGTGTTAGCGCAGGAGCTTGTTTTTTCATCAAGAAAAGGAGGGGCAAAATGAAAGCGTTCTTTGGAATGACTGCTGCCGTGCTGCTGGTTGTGACGATGCTCTTTGTGGCATTGCCCGGAACTGCGATAGTTTTTTATGATACAAACTGCGAAAACAACAACGTAGTTTATACTGCAATCAGCAAAATTAAGGAAAAGTGCAGCGTAAAGAAATGTGTCTCCAATTATTTCATCAAGTCTGCAAACGCAAAAGTATCGGCCAGCGGAATGCCCCTCCCTGCTGCCCGGCCAAAATAAGGGGCAAAAGGAAAACAGAAATGAATTGGTATTTGGAAGTGGTGAAAAAGTATGCTGAATTCTCTGGAAGGGCACGGCGGATGGAATACTGGATGTTTGCTCTTTTCAACGTCATCATCGCCTTTGCATTGGGTATTTTTGAAGGAATATTCGGGGCAATCATAGGAGTTGACCTGAATATTCTGTCATTTCTTTACGCAGCTGCCATCTTGCTGCCGAGCATCGCTGTTACAGTGCGGCGACTGCATGATACAGGCCGGAGCGGCTTGTGGATTCTCATTGGTCTTGTCCCAGTTATCGGCTGGTTCGCATTGCTTGTATTTTGTGTGCAGGACAGCCAGCCGGGCCAAAATCAATATGGCTCCAATCCAAAGGAGATCACCTCCTGAAAGGATGCATCAGGGTTCTTGCTCGTTCCACGCTCCAGCACTGGAACACACAGCCCGCAACATGCTGCTTGCTTTACCGGGCAAATCTGGTTAGTTTGGTGCGTTGCAGCCATTGCCTTGATGAGGCGGGCGGCAACGCCCTCTTTTTTTTCAAGGCAGCAGACGTTGCGCCTGCAACGGGTAAATCATCAATAAAAAAGCGAGCATAGCCAATGTCCAGCACCTGTCAGTCCTGCAAAACAGACCACGTCAATTTTCTTGAAGCGGCCTTCCGGCGCATCTTTCCCCAAGACAGCGAGTTCCGTGACAAGGCCAAGGCGCGGCTGGAGCAGCTCACCATGCCGCACTGGGCCTTGGGCAGGCTGATGGACTTGGCCGTTGATCTGGCTGGCATGACCCGCTCCCTGCATCCGCCGGTGGCGCGGAAACGGGTGGTAATCATGGTCGGCGACCACGGCGTGACTGCTGAGGGCGTGTCCAAGTTTCCCTCGGAAGTCACAGCCCAGATGGTCTATAATTTTGTCAATGGCGGGGCAGGCATCAATGCCTTGGCCCGGCAGGCGCGGGCCGAGGTCACTGTGGTTGACATGGGCTGCGCCGCTGATCTCACAGCCTTGGCTGAGGCGGGCAAGATTATCTCGAAGAAGATCGGCCCCGGCACAGCCAATATGGCCCTTGGCCCGGCCATGAGCCGCACCAACGCGGTCTTTGCGGTCGAGGCAGGCATCCAAGTGGCGGAGCAGCTTGCCCCGGAAACCGATATTTTTGCCACTGGCGAGATGGGCATTGGCAACACCACGGCCAGCACCGCCATTGTCGCTGCTCTGAGCGGCAGAAGCATTGACGAGCTGACCGGGCGCGGCACTGGCTTGGATGATGCCCAGCTTGCCCATAAGCAAAAGGTGCTGGAGCGCATTCTCCAAATCAACAAGCCGGATGCCAAGGACGGCTTGGACGTGCTGGCCAAGGTCGGCGGTTATGAGATCGGCGGCATTGCCGGGCTGATCATCGGCGCGGCAGCCAACCGCAAGCCAGTGCTGGTCGATGGCTTCATCTCCACTGCCGGGGCCATGATCGCCTGCAAGCTGGAGCCGTTTGTCCGCGACTACATCATCTGCGCCCACCGCTCCGTGGAGCGGGGCCACGCCATCATGCAGGAGCAGCTCGGCTGCCAGCCGCTGCTGGATTTGCAGCTCCGGCTCGGCGAAGGCACAGGCGCGGCCTTGGCCATGAATATTGTCGAAGCCGCTGTGGCGGTGCTGACCGAAGTGGCCACCTTTGCCGAGGCAGGAGTGAGCGGCGCATGAACCGCTGGCGCAACAAGGACAGACCGAAACGGCCTGTGCCGACAAGGCAGCCGCAACTCCACATCGAGAAGGAGCAGCACCGCCATTCATTCTCGGCTGGCAGCCTGCTGCGTCCTGTGGCCGCCTTTGCCGCAGCCCTGCGCTTTCTCACCATTCTGCCGCTGCCGGGCCGTTTTGGCACAGCGGAAAAGGACTTGGCTCATGCTGCGCCCTTTTTTCCCCTGATCGGCCTGCTCCTCGGCTGCGCCGCTGCTCCGGCGGCCAAACTGCTCTTCATCCTCCTGCCGCCTCTGCCTGCGGCAGTGCTGACCACCCTGCTCCTGCTCGCCTTTTCCGGCGGCCTCCATCTTGACGGACTGGCTGACACGGCAGACGGCTTCTTCTCCGCCCGGACAGGGGCGCGGATGCTGGAAATCATGAAGGATTCCAATATTGGCACCATGGGAGCCATTGCCTTGCTGCTGGTCCTGCTGCTCAAAACAGCCTGTCTCGCCTCCCTGAACAAGCAGCTCCTGCCTGCGGTGCTGCTCATGCCCTTGGCAGGCCGGACCGCCATCCTCCTGCTCATGGCCCTGCTGCCATATCCTCGCAAGCAAGGCTTGGGCCGCCTCTTTGCCCTCTATTTCAACAGCACCGCAGGCAAAATGGCCGCCTTGGCCGGACTGCTGCTCTGCGCCGTGGCCGCTCATGTCTTTGCCGGAGCGCAGGGGCTGGCGGCTGTCGCCGTCATGCTGCTGCCGATCCTTTGCTTTGCCGCCCTTTGTCAGCGCAAAATCGGCGGAGCCACTGGCGACACCCTTGGCGCGGCCTGCGAGCTGGCGGAAACAGCCCTTGTTCTGCTTTTCACGGTCAGAACCGGACTGCTGCTGTAAGATTTCACTGCCGCGAAAAGCAATTTCAGAATATAATAGTTCATGCCCTTGGCATGAACGCGTCCTTGCGCCGTTGGCAGCCGCATGATATGCTGCCCGGAATTGCACAAAAAAACCGCACAATATCCTTGGAGGAGACAATGGCTCTTTATGATTGGAAAGATGACTACAGCGTCGGAGTGAATCGCTTTGACGGCCACCATAAAAAACTGTTCAATATCGCCAATCAGCTTCATGAAATGATGAAGCAGGGACGGGGCGGGGACGTGATCGAGCCGGTCCTGCGGGAGCTGGTTGACTACACCCGCTATCATCTGGCGGAAGAGGAGAAAGTCATGGAGACCATTGGCTATTCAGACATTGCCAACCACAAAAGGGCGCACAGGATTTTCATTAATGAGCTCAACGAAGCAATGGCCGAGGTGGATAAGGGCCGGACGATTTTTGTGGTCATCAAAATCGCCAAAATGGTCATTGACTGGCTGATCAATCATATTTACATGATTGATAAAAAATATATTCCAGAGATGAACGCGGCCGGCATCCGCTGACGCAGCCCGTGCGGCCCCGTGTTTTGTTTTTCTTCAAAAGAATCGCCTTTCATGCAACAGCAGCGTGTGCCCTTCTACAGACGGCTCCGGTTCAGCATGATCATGACGGTGCTGCTCATCATCACTTTGGTCAGCGGCACCAGCATTCTAATCAGCTATCAGGTGACCGGGAAGAAGATTATCCGGGACCTCAATGATGATTTTGTCAGCACGGAGGCGATGATTGACACCTGCCTGCGGCTTTTCAGTCAGCATCTCAAGGCGGCGGCAGAAGCGGCAACAGGTGAACTGGCCCTGCGGGAGCTGCGCGGCACTGCGCCGTCGCTGCCCCCAGCAGAGGAGATGCGTCTTCTGGAGCAGGACAATGATGTTGACATTCTTTTCTTTTTTGATCAGAATCGACAAGTTGTCGCGGTTTCCAAGGAGAGCCAGGCCGCAGCTCAAGCTCTGCTTGCCAATTCTTATTTAACGGATAAAATAAACCGCCGCATGCCGTTCACTGCCATTCTGCTGGTTACAGAGCAGTCTGGGAAAAAATTTTTTCTGGTTGAAGTGCTGCCGACTCTGCTGAACATGAACAGCACAGGTCAGGAAGGCTTTGTCTTGAGCGCGTATGTCATGGACAACGCCTTTCTCAGGCAGATGCCGGTCAACACATACATGAAAATCAGCCTGATCAGTGACAACACCGTGCTGGCGACCACCTTGGAGCCGGAGCTTGCCCAGCACTCCCCCGGCACTGTCGCCTACAGCTCCTCGGTGCTGCTGGCCGGCGCGCTTGACCTGGTGCAGGAAAGCTCCTTTTTCAAGGAAAAAATGTACATCAAGGTCAAGTACATTCCTTTCATGGAGAACAGTAGTCCGAATTTCCTTGTCCTTTCCCATCCATCCAGACTCATCTTGGCCACAGACAAGGAATTTGCCCAGCATTTCCTGGTCCTCTTCTTTGTCGGCTTCTGCTCCTCCCTGATTCTGGTCTTTTTCATCACCGGCTCAGTGCTGAATCCGATCAAACAGCTCCAGCAGTTAGTGCGGAAAATCAGCGAAGGTGATCTTGGCGACCGGATCGACACCAGCGTCAGCAACGAGTTCACGCCGTTGATCATGCAGTTCAACACCATGCTCAACCAGATTCAGCGGAAGGACGAGGATATGGTGGAGCAGGTGGAGGCCAAGACCAAAGAGCTGCGGCAGCAGAACATCTTTATCGACAATCTGCTCTGCTCCTCGCAGATCATGGCCATCGCAGCCACAGACATGGAGTTCAGGGTCACCTATTTCAATCCGCTGGCCGAACAGCTTTTCGGCTACAAGGCGGAGGAGGTGATCGGCAAAAAAGTGACCCGCTTTCAAGTCCATGTCAAAAATCAGGAAAAGGAATTCTCCCGCCTGATCGAGCTGGCACTGCAAAACGGCTCGCACACCTTCACCATTGGCACGCCTGACCTGAAGCAGTACGACCTGCTGGCCAAATCAGGGCAGGAGCAGCAGAGCAGCAGATACCAGCGCATCATTGAAGTGCATCTTTCCCCCATCCAAGCGCGGAAGGGTCTCAACAGCAGCGATGTCTCCGGCCTGATGCTCATGGCCCAGGACATCACCCAGGCCAGACGGATAGATGAGCGTCTCCATGCCGCCTTGGCCGAGCTACAGGTGATCATTGACAACACCATGCTCGGTCTGGTGCTGGTCCAGAATGACCGGATCATCCGGGTCAACAGCACCTTTGAGCGCATGTTCGGCTGTCAGTTCAGCGGGATCAAGAACAGCTCCTGGGCGGTCTTCTACGCTTCTGTGTCTGAGGGCAAAGAAGCGGACTGCTGGGACGGCAGCGGCAGAATGTTCTTTCTGGCTGGCAGGGCTGATCAGGACGGCAAAGCGCCGCCGCCTTTCTGGAGCAAGGTCCGTCAAGTGGCGATTGAGGACGAGCAGAAGGAGCTGCGCCGGGAGCTGCTCCTGTTTGAGGACATGAGCCGCCAGATTGAAATGTTTGAAAAGATTCAGCGGCTCAGTCAGGCAGTGGAGCAGAGTTCCAATTCCATTGTCATCACAGACATTGACGGCGTGATTGAGTATGTCAACCGGACTTTTGTTCAGCTCGCCGGCTATCAGGCCAAAGAGGTCATTGGCGGCAGTCTGGCCATGCTGGCTCCTGACGCGCAGCAGGCGGCCTTGTACGAGGAGATATGGGCGGCAGTGGGGGCGGGCCGGGAATGGAGCGGCGAGTTGATCAATCAGAAAAAGAACGGCGATTTGTATGAGGAAAACGTGCTCATCTCGCCGATCCGCAATGAGCAGAACGAGATCACCCATTTTGTCGTCACCAAGGAGAATATCACTGATCTGAAAAAGGCGCGGCAGCTCGCGGATGCGGCCAACAGGGCCAAGAGCGAATTTCTGGCCAAGATGAGCCACGAAATCCGCACGCCCATGAATTCGATCATCGGCATGACTGAGCTGCTCTTGGACACTGCCCTGCGGCCTGAGCAGCGCAACTATTTGGAAAATGTCAACAGCTCGGCCTCAGTTCTGCTCTCGCTGATCAACGACATCCTTGATTTTTCAAAAATTGAGGCAGGCAGGCTGGAGCTGGAGCATATTCCCTTCAGCGTCTCCCAGCTGGCCAAGGAAATCATCGCCACCCTGCATATCCTCGCGGAACAGAAAGGGATTGAACTCCGGCTCGACCTACAGGATGACGACGGCTGCTTTCCGCTTGGCGACCCGCTGCGCATTCGGCAGGTGCTGCTCAATTTAGTCGGCAATGCGATCAAATTCACCCGAGCAGGCTATGTGGCCTTGAAGATAGAGGTTCATGCCGCTGCCCGCCGCAGCTGCATGGCGACGTTCAGCATTATTGACACTGGCATCGGCATCCCCCAGGAGCAGCAGGAGAAAATTTTTGCTGACTTCACCCAGGCGGACAACTCCATCACCAGACATTACGGAGGCACCGGCCTTGGCCTGACCATCAGCAACCAGTTGGTCCAGATGATGGGCAGCAAAATTGAGCTGGAAAGCGAGCCGGGCAAAGGCAGCGTCTTTTTTTTCACCCTGCTGCTGAAGAACGGCGGCTCACGGGCGGCGGCGGACATGGAGGAGCAGGATGAGCCGATTGACAACCTGCTGCCAAGTCTGGATATCCTCTTAGTTGAAGACAATCCGGCCAATCAGCAGCTTGCTGTGGTGCTGCTGGCCAAGCAGGGCCATGAGGTGGCAGTGGCAGGCAGCGGTGTCGAAGCGCTTGCCGCTTTGAGCAGCCGCCATTATGATGTGATCTTCATGGACATGCAGATGCCGGTCATGGACGGCCTGACCGCCACCAAGCACATCCGCCAGATCGAGCAGGGCCGGGTTAGCTGTCTGCCGGAGGAGCTGACTGAGGTGGAGGAAAAACTGCGGGAGCGGCTCCAAGGCGGTCATATCCCGATCATTGCCGTGACCGCCAATGCCCTCCAGGAAGACCGGCAGCTCTGCCTTGAGACAGGCATGGACGAGTATCTAAGCAAGCCCTATAAAAAGCACACCCTGCTCCGGGCACTGCAGCGGATTGAGAAAAAAGGCTTGGACGAGTCACCGCTGCCGCAGAGGCCGCCGGAGGAGACGGCCCCTGCGGCGCCTGTTTCCCGCGCAGCGGTCAGGCGGCATGTGATAGAGCAGTTTGAACTGGGACATGAGGACGCGGAAGAGGTGCTGGCTGCCTATGCTGATTCGCTGAAAGACAATCTCAGTAATATTGTTCAGTGGATGGAGCAGGGGAACGGCGTGGAGGCAGGCCGTCAAGCCCATGCCCTCAAAGGCGGCCTGCTCAATCTCGGCTTGGATCAGCTGGCAGGCATGGCTTTGATCTTGGAAAAGGAGCTGCCCGCGCAGATCGAGGACAGGCACCAGGAATTGACAGACCAGCTTGAGCAGGCTCTCAAGGATTTCATCGCCTGATGAGGCCGCCGCTTGTCACGTTTATCGGCTGGCACAGCTGCGGCAAGACCACCTTGCTCAGTCAGGTGGTCCGCCTGCTCAAGGAGCGCGGTTATATGGTCGCAGTGGTCAAATCCACCAAGGAGCGCGGCCTGCTTCCTGATCAGGAGGGCACGGACACGGACATCCACCGGCAGGCAGGCGCGGACGCAGTGGCCTTGGCCGGGCCGGACCGGCTGCTCATCACCGTGGAAAAGCAGGGCAAGGACTTGGCCGCCATTGCCAGCCGCTATTTTGCTGACATGGACCTTGTCCTCGGCGAAGGCTTCAAGGAGGCGGAAAATGTGCCGAAAATTGAGGTGCATCGAGGTGGCCCGCTTCTCCGGGAGCAGGTTCGGGGCGTGATTGCCGTGGCCAGTGACCAGCTCCTGCAGATGCCGGAAGAGAATATTTTTGCCCTGCACGAAGCTGGCAGATTGGCCGACTTTATTGAGCAGCGTTTTCTTGCGCGCAGAGGGGCAAAGGAATCGATATAAGAAGGAAGATGTCATGATGCTGAACCAGTCATTCATCATTGCCCAGCCGACCCGCATTCGTTTCGGAGTCGGCGCAGTCAGGGAGCTGGGCGCGACCGTCAAGGATTTTAAGGGCAGCAAAGTTCTGCTGGTGATTGATCCCGGCTTGGTCAAAGCGGGTCTGCTGGCCCGTTTCACTGAGCCGCTGGCCCAAGAGGGGATTCCTTTTTTGGTTTATGATCAGGTTGACCCGGAACCAGGCCTGCGGCTGGCTGATAAGGCGTATGCTCTTGCTCAGAAAAATGGCTGTGACTGCGTGATCGGCGCGGGCGGTGGCTCGGCGATGGATGTGGCCAAGGCAGTCTCCATCCTCCTGACCAACGGCGGCAGGGCGGCTGACTATCTTGGTCTTAGCCTGATTAAAAAACCGGGCGTGCCCAAGATCATGGTGCCGACCTCGGCAGGCACAGGCGCGGAAGTGACTTTCACGGCGGTCTTCATCAACGAGGAAACTGGTTCCAAGGGCGGCATGAACGGCGATCCGCTCTACCCGGACGCAGCCATCCTTGACCCGGAGCTGACCCTGAGCCTGCCGCCCAAGGTCACAGCCTACACCGGCATTGACGCGCTCACTCATGCCTTGGAGGCTTATACATCGGTCCAAGCCCATGCGGTTTCAGAAATGTATTCGCTGGAGGCGGTGCGCCTGATTGCCGAGAATCTGCCTGCGGCCTGCGCCAATGGCGGCAATCTGGAGGCGCGGACCGCCATGCTGCTCGGCTCGCTTTTAGGCGGCAAGGCCTTGGCTATGGCCGGAGTCGGGCTGGTTCATGCCATGGCCTATCCGCTCGGCGGCATGTTCGGCATTCCGCACGGCTTGGCCAACGCAGTGCTCTTGCCTTACGTGGTGCAGTACAATTTGCCCGGCAACCTGCGGAAATTTGCTGACTTGGCAGAAGTGCTCGGCCAGAACTGCGAAGGACTGCCGCTGCGGGAGGCGGCCCAGCTCTGCGTGGAGGCACTCTTTGATCTGAATGCGGACACAGGCATTCCAGCGACGCTGGCTGACTTGGACATCCCGGCGGAGAGCATCCCGAAAATGGCCCGCATCGCCCTGACTGTGGCCCGGCCAGTGGCCAACAATCCGAGAAAGCCGACCTTGGAGGAGGTCATCGCCCTGTATCAGGAGGCGCACAGTCCGGTGCTGTAATGCCGTATAAGCAGTTGAAGCAAGATAAAATGACTCTGCCATCTGTCTTTCTCCCGTAGAGGCGGCAGAAAGAACGCTCAGATTATACTGTTTCAGCAATATTTGTGTTTTGAAGCAGATATTTCAGTTCCAGCCGCGCTGGCTGGAGGATGAAATATAAGAACTCGCATCAATCCCATCTGTCTCAGCAGGAACCATGAAAAACAGCAAAATGCTCATTCTGTACATTGTCATGGCGGCTGGGCTGATTGCGCTGGTCCTGCTGGGCGGCATCTTTGTTGTTCTCAAGCATCAGGAGCATCTTGATCAGGATATCAAAATTTACCGCTCCTCTTTGAGTCAAGAAGGAGAGTCACTGAAACAGAGCTTCAATCAACTTGTCAGCATCTCCACCCTGCTGGTTAAAAATCCGGTCATCATCAACACGCTGGACAAGCATCTGGAGGGGCAGGAGGCCTCACGGATTGCGGCGGGCATGGTTGACAGAAGTTTGGATGCTGTTGCCGCCATTGAGAACATCGCCTCGGTCTTTTTGGTCAGCTTGGACGGCACCTGCCTGCATTCCAGCAAAAGGGACCTGGTTGGCAGGAATTACCGCCAGAGCATTTATGTCCGCAACGCCCTGCGGAGCGGACATGGTCTCTACGCCGTCATGACAGTGACCGATGGCCGGACCAAGCTCTACTATGCCCAGACGGTCAGAAACGGCAATCTGCCGCTGGGCGTGGCTGTGCTGGAAATCCGGCCTGCGTTTTTTCATCTTCACTCCTTCACCACCGCCTTCACCACTGAGCCGCCCAAGCCAGAGGAAATGCGCATGGGCCTGAGCACGGACGGCAGCATTCTTTTCAACACCACAGACGGCTCCTTGGCTTCCCTGAAGCCGCTGGCCGCTGACATTCTGCCGCCCCGGAAAGATCAGCCGCTGCCCATCCAAGTGCTTGACTTTCCCGGCTACAGCAAGGAGAATCTCTTTAATGAAGAGTTCCTGCAGCTATCGGACAGCGCAGGCCGGGAGTATTATTTTTTCTGCGAACCGGTTGTCAACCGGAGCCTGTCCCTGATTCATCTGATCAGCAAGGACTGGTTCCGCAGCAACTATCATCCCGCCTCCTCTGACTATTCCGGCTATATCGGCATGCTGGCCGTGATGCTGCTCATCATGCTGATCCTCCTCTACATGGTCAACCGCCGCCACCGGCAGGCCATGCAGGCTGCCGAGATTCTAAAAATCGAGGCGGAGCGGCGGATCAAGGAGAAGGAGAAATACGAGGCGATCATCAACCGCAATCCGCAGGGCTTCTGGCTGGAGGATGACAGCAGCGGCCTGATTCTCGAAGTCAACCAGAGCCTCTGCGAGCTGCTCCAGTTGGAGGCCGGGCTGATCATCGGCCATCATCCTGGTGAATTCGTTGTCCGCAGCTCCGGCGAGATCAAAAGCAAAGCCAATATTTCTCAGGAAGGCAGGCTGCGGCTACAGCACGGCGGCGCAGTTGACGTGCTGATCAACTCATCCTGCATTGCCGCGCCCGGCAGCAGGGAAAAGCTCTGCTTCTCCTTTTTTGCCGACATTTCCGAGCGGAAACAGGAGCAGGAGCAGCTCTTCCTCTTTTCGCAGGCTGTGGAGCAGAGCACCAGCGCCATTGTCATCACGGACCGCAATGCCAAGGCCGTGTATGTCAATCCGTTCTTCACGGAAATGACCGGCTGGACCAAGGAGGACCTGCGGGACGCGGATCCTGGTCTGCTGGCTGCCGGCGAGACTGATGCCGAGATGAGCCGGGAAATCTGGCGGCAGATCAGCAGCGGCGGCACATGGCGGGGCTTCCTCAGGCGGCGGCGCAAGGATGGCCGTCTGTACTGGGAAGGACAGACTGTCTGCCCGCTTTATGATGACAAAGGAGAGATTTCCTATTATCTTGCCATTAAAAACGACATCACCCAGCGTCTGGAGCTGGAGCGGCAGTACAAGGCCCAGTTGGCCAAACTGGAGCTGATGGTTGAGCATGCGGCCATCGGCATTGCTCATGTGGTGGAGGCTCAATTTGCCTGGATCAGCCGGGCGGCCACGGAAATGTTTGGCTATGAGGAGGAGGAGGCCCTCCTCCTGCCCATGACCGCAATTTTTGAGCATGAGAACGCCTGTCAGGAGGCGCTCCGGCAGGCGGAGGAACGCTTTGCCAAGGATCAGATTTTTCATGCTGACCTGCGCATGCGGCGCAAAGACGGCAGCCTGTTCTGGTGCTCGCTGACTGGCAAGCTCATCGACCTGAACTCGCCGGAGCAGGGGGCTGTCTGGCTGCTCAAGGACATCAGCCGCCAGAAGGAGGAGGAGCGGCAGCTGCAGTTAGCCAAGGAACGGGCGGAAGAGGCCAATCAGGCCAAGAATGATTTTCTCGCCAACATCAGCCACGAGCTGCGCACGCCGATGAATGCGATCATCCTTGGCATGAAGCGGCTGGCCTTGGATCAGGAGCTGCTCAATGAGGAGCAGCAGCAGTGCGTCATCAGGGCCCAGCATGCGGCAGACTTCCTCTTGGGCCTGATCGACGATCTGCTCGATTTCGCCAGAATTGAGTCAGGCAGGCTACAGCTCTCCACTGCGCCGTTTGAGCTGGAGGCGGCAGTGCGCAGGGCAGTGCAGTCGGTCCGCTATCCGGCAGAGGAAAAGGGCCTGAGCCTGGCGTGGGAGATCGCTCCTGAGATTCCGCGCTTTGTGGTCGGAGATGCGTTGCGTTTGCGGCAAATTCTTGTTAATCTGCTCAAGAACAGCATAAAATTCAGCGAACAAGGCGAAATTTTCGTCCGGGCCGCTGTGGAGAAGCGGCAGGAGGATGAGCTGCGCCTGCTTTTCCAAGTCTTTGATCAGGGCATTGGCATTCCCTCGGACATGCTCCATGATATATTTGAAAAGTTTGTCCAAGTTGACAGCAGCGTTCGCAGAGTGCAGGAGGGTGTCGGTCTGGGTCTGACGATCTGTAGTCAGCTCTGCACCTTGATGGGCGGCAGGATTGGCGCGGAAAGCGAGCCTGGCCAAGGCAGCGTCTTCACCTTCACCGCAAGGTTCGGCCTGACTGAGGAGGAGCTTGAGCCGTCCGAACCGCCGCAGCCCATGCGCATTTTGGTGGTGGATGACAATGAGGCCAACCGCTTTCTCGCCAAAGCCATGCTGCGGCGGGACGGCCATGAAATCATGGAGGCGGCCAACGGCGAGGAGGCCCTGCGGCAGCTCCTGAAACAGGACTTTGATGCCGTGCTCATGGACGTGCAGATGCCGGTCATGGACGGACTGGCTGTGACGCAGGTCATCCGGGCCTGCGAGGAGGAGAACTGCTGTCTGAACACCATGAACATGCCCAGCGACTTCTGCGAGGCACTGCGCAGCCAGCTCAAGGGCGGGCATCTGCCGATTGTTGCGTTGACAGCGAACAATTTCAAAGTGGATGAGCAGCGCTGTCTTGCCTGCGGCATGGATGCCTATGCTGCCAAGCCATTCAGCACCAAGGAAATTTATCAGGCATTCAGGAAATGCTGCCTGCAGGGACGGCAGCGGCTGCCAATGGCGGCGGACTGCGCCTGCATGGCGCAACAAGCACAGGCCGGGGAGGCTGACATGACGGGCATGGAGGAGAAGAAAAACGACGGATTGGTGGTGGCGGTTGCCGAACATCTGAAAAACATATACAGTCTGGAGCCGGACCAGGTGGAGCAGATGGTGCGGATTTCAGCCAGCTCGATCAGCGAGACCTTAGCTCAGGCCAAAGAGGAGCTGGCTGCCGATGATCTGCGCGCATTGTCAGGCTCCGGCCATAAGGCCAAAGGGGTGCTGCTCGGCATCGGCCTCAAGGAGGAGGCCGAGCTGGCCCGGCAGCTTGAGCTGAAAGGCAAGGCCGGAGAAGCGGCAGACTATGCCGGGCTGCTGGCCCGTCTGGAGGAGGCTCTGCAGCCGCTGCTGATGCTGAACAGTGCCGCCTGAGACAGATGTCATGAGAGTCATCTTCTGCGAGGAATGCGGAGGTCGGAACAATGTCCGGGAAGAGCTGCTGGAGCGGATTGACAGTCAGCCGATCATCTGTCAGTTCTGCGGCAATGTCATGTCCAAGGAGACTGTCATTCAGCACAGGTGCTCTGTCAAGACGATCAACACCCTGCATTATCATCTGCTGTTCATTGATGATGATGTCTTTCATCTCCAGCTCATGAAAAAGACGCTGGAAAAGGAATTCACGGTTTCCATCGCCTCGACCGGCATCCACGGCCTTGACTTGGCAGCGGCCAGGCAGCCGGACCTGATTCTGCTTGATCTCAACATGCCGGGCATGGACGGGTATGAGGTCTGCCGCCGCCTGAAGGAGAATCCGAAAACGCGGCGGATCGCGGTCATCTTTGTCAGCGCCCGCGACCGGGAGGACGATGAGTGCCAGGGCTTCAGCTTAGGCGCGGTTGACTACATCAGCAAGCCGATCAACCTCCAGATTCTCAATGCCAGGATCATGGTCCAGCTCAGGATCAAACAGCTTCTTGAGCAGCAGCGGCTTCATTCTGACAGCCTGATCCAGTCGCTGCACCAGAACACCATGGCCACGGAAACGGAACTGGATCAGCTCCGCCGGGAGAACAGCAGGCTGCTGGCCATGTTGGACAGTGTGCAGGAAAAGATTTTCGTTGAAAACAGGGAGGGCCAAGTTTCCTGGGCCAACCGGCAGGCAGTCGAGTTTTTCGGTCTGTCCCTGACTGCCCTGCTGGGCCGCACCAGCAAGGAAGTTCTCAGCAGCGGCGGCGCCTCCTGTGACGAATGCCTGCCTGCCGCAAACGGCTGCCAGGCCAAGTTTCTCCATCTGCCGCTTTTTAATGAGGACGGGGAGGCGGAAGGCTGCGCCCATATCCTCCAGGAGAATCCGGCCCAGCTCTGCCAGGCCGCAGAGTTGGCGATCAACAGCTTTATTGACCGGAACCGGGAGGCGATCCGGGAAAATTTGGCAACCATTCTCTTTGGCATTGATGCGGTCAGCAGCATACTCAGGGACAACAAGGAATTTGAAACAGTCAGCCGGCCAGTGGTCAAGGCGGCGGAGCGGCTGGATCAGATGGTCGGCACACTGCTTGACTTTCAGCGGCCTGACAGGGAAAGCTGAATGTTTAATGAACTTCTTCAGCAGCATGGAACATGAAAAACGTGCTTATAGTTGACGATGATCTGGGGTTTCAGCGGCTGCTGGGCATCAGTTTGAAAAAATACAAGCAGGATTTCGACATCATACTCTCCAACAACGGCGAGGAGGCCATTGGCGTGCTCAACCGCAAGCCAGTGGATCTGATCATCACCGACCTGCAGATGCCGAAAATTGACGGCCTCACCCTGCTGGCGTACATCAATGATGCCTTTCCCAAAATGCCCTGCGTGATCATGACCGCCCATTCCACGCCGGACATTGAGAAGCAATTTGCCCAAACCGGACAGCTCCTTCTGAAAAAGCCCTTCACAATCAACAAGCTGGTTGAGGCGATTCACACGGCCCTGAAGCCGCGTTCAGCTGCTGACGGCATGTTGAAAGGCATATCCGTGGCCAATTTCCTCCAGATGATCGCCTTGGAGCAGAAGACCTGCCTGCTGGAGATCACGGCTTCGGGCGGAGACAAGGGCTTCTTTTACATTGAAAACGGTGATGTCTTTGATGCCGCCTTTCGTGGCCTGACCGGTGAGGAGGCAGCCTACGCCCTGATCGGCACGGACGGGGCCAGCATCCGCTTCACCAACATTCCGGCTAGCAAAAAGGTGAAGCAGCGCATTCAAGCAAGCCTGATGGCCTTGATCATGGAGGCCATGACCCGGAAAGATGAAACCATTGGCAGCCCCTGAGCCGGACAGGCCGCCTGAGCAGAGCAGCGATGCCCCGCATATCCTGATTGTTGATGACCGGCGCAGCGATCTCCTCCTGCTGGAGGCCATTCTCAGAGGGCACAGGTTCCGCTCTGTCGCTCTTGCCGACCCCACCAAGGTCGTGCAGCACTGCAAGGCTGCGCCGCCCGAAATCATTCTCTTAGATATCAGCATGCCCAAGCTGGACGGCTTTCAAGTCTGTGCCCAGCTCAAAAGCGATCCCCGGCTGGCTGAGATTCCCGTGCTCTTTCTCACTGCCATGAGCGAGGTGGCCAGCCGGATCAGGGGCTTCAAGGTCGGCGGGGCGGATTTTCTGACCAAGCCTTACGAGCCTTCCGAGCTGATTGCCAGAGTCTCGACCCACATCAAGCTGCGCCGGACCCAGTTGGAGCTGGCCCGTCGCAACCAGCAGCTCACAGAACAAATCAATGCCCTTGAGCGCGCTCATGCGGCCCTGCTGGCCAGCGAGGCCCGCAACGAGGCCGTGCTCAACAATGCGGGCGTGTGCCTTGGCCTGATGAACATCGATTGCGGCTATGAGCAGGTCAATGAGATGTATGCCCAGATTTTCGGCTATTCTCAGGAGGAATTCCGGCAGATGCGGCTCTGGGACATGCTGCATCCCGACTTTGTCGCTTCGGCGCAGGAGACGGTGAACCGGCTGCGCAGCGGCAGGCTGGAGCAGCATTATGCGGTCAAGCAGTTTGTCCGCAGAGACGGGTCGCAATTTCCCGGCGGCCACTGGCTCAGTCCGCAGCGGGACAGTGACGGCTTATGCAAGGGCTTTGTCTGTGTGATCAGCGACCTGACCGAGCAGCAGAAGGCGGAGGACAGGCTGCGGCTGGCGCACACGGTCTTTGAAACCAGCTCGGAAGGCATGCTGATCACAGACGCGGCCAACCGCATCATCATGGTCAATCCCGCCTTTTCCGTGATCACCGGCTATCAGCCGGAAGAGGTTTTGGGCAAGGATCCCTCGTTCCAGAATTCTGGGCGGCATGGCAAGGAATTTTATCAGCAGATGTGGGTCGCTCTGCTGCGGCGCGACCGCTGGCAGGGTGAGGTTTGGAACCAGCGGCGCAATGGCGAGGTCTATCCGCAATGGCTGTCCATCTCGGTCATCCGCAGTCAGGATGGCGGGATTGTCAACTATGTGGCCCTGTTTTCCGACATCAGCGAACGGAAAAAGGCTGAGGAGCGGCTGCGCTATCAAGCCATGCACGATCCGCTGACCAAGCTGCCCAACCGGATCATGTTTGATGAGCGGCTGCGGGCCGCCCTTGCCCGCGCCCGGCGGCAGAAAAGCCGGGTGGCCCTGCTCTATCTGGATTTGGACAATTTCAAAATGATCAACGACAGCTTTGGTCATTTGGCCGGAGACCGCTTTCTCCAGCATGTCGCCGAGCAGATGCTCGCCTGCCTGCGTCTTGAAGACACGGCAGCCCGGCTGGGCGGTGATGAATTCTGCGCCGTTATTGAAGACATTCATTCAAATCAGGAGGCAGTGGCTGTGGCGGAACGGATTATTCAGGCGCTTGGCTCGCTCAACTGCGCTCCTGACGACCAGAAACACCTGCGCACCAGCATCGGGATTGCCATTTACCCTGATCACGGGCAGGACGCGGAAGGCCTGCTCCGCTGCGCTGACAATGCCATGTATGCTGCCAAACGGCTCGGCAAGGGCCGCTGCCAGTTAGCCGGAAACTTCACCCGCTCTTGAGCGGCAGCCGCAGGCCGACCTGCAAAAAACAACTTCATCAGTCAGATATGACCGCACCTCTCCACATCGTCTTCATGGGCACCCCGCTCTTTGCCCAGCCCAGCCTGCAAGCTCTGCTCAATGGCCCGGATCACGTAGTTGCTGTAGTCTGCCGGGCGGACGCGCCCCAAGGCCGGGGCCGGAAATGCTGCCCGCCGCCGGTCAAAACACTGGCCGAAGAGACCGGGATTCCCGTGCTGCAGCCGGAATCAATCCGCACTGAGGAATTTCTTGAGCAAATCCGAGCTTTCCATCCTGATTTGATTGTGGTCATTGCTTATGGTAAGATTCTGCCGGGCAGTTTGCTCCATCTGCCGCGTCTTGGCACGATCAACGTGCATGGCTCACTTTTGCCCAAGTACCGGGGAGCCGCTCCCATTCAGCGCGCCCTGATCAACGGCGAGAAAGAAACTGGCGTGACCATCATGCAGATGGACGAAGGCGTTGACACCGGCGACATCCTCCTGCCAGCCCGTCTGCCGATCAGCAAAGACGACACCAGCGGCAGCCTTGCCGACAAGCTGGCCCGGCTCGGCAGTGAAACTCTGCTTGAGGCCATTGCCCGGCTCAAGGAAGGCCGTCTGCAAGCGGTCAAGCAGGATGAGGCGCAGGCCACTTATGCGCCCCTGTTGGACAAAGAGGAAGGACATCTTGACTGGACCAAGCCTGCCGCAAAACTGCACTGCCTGATCCGGGGGCTTGACCCGTGGCCTTCGGCTTATGGTTTCATTGACAACCGCCGCTTCCGTTTTTTCCAGCCCAAGGTGATGCCGGGTGAGGTCAAAGAAGCGCCAGGCACCCTCTGCCGGGCCGACCGCTTTGGCGTGCTGGTGGCCACAGGCAAGGATTATCTGCTGATCCGGGAAATCCAGCCGGAAGGCAAGAAGCGGATGTGCGTCCAAGCCTGCATCTGCGGCATGAAGCTGCCTGTTGGCGGCCAGTTCTCTTGAATTATGAAAAATATATGCTACATAGACTGCTTTTCCGGGATCAGCGGCAACATGCTGCTTGGTGCCCTGCTGGCCGCAGGGCTGCCTGAACTTGTCCTGCGCAGCGAATTGGACAAGCTCAGGCTGACTGGCTGGCGGCTGGAAATACAGTCAATTGTCAAGAACGGGCTGCGGGCGGTGATGGTCAGGGTGCGGGTTGATGAGGCAAAGCGTCCGCGCCATCTGGGCGACATTCGGACATTGCTGGAGGAGTCAGAGTTGGACGGAGCTGTCATCCGCCGCGCTTTGGCGGTCTTCCAGCGGCTGGCTGAGGCTGAGGCCCGCGTGCATGGTGTGATCACTGAGGAAGTGCATTTTCACGAAGTCGGGGCAGTGGATGCCCTGATCGACATAGTCGGGGTGATTTTTGGCTTTGCTCATCTCGGCATCAGCGAGGTCTTGTGCTCGCCCCTGCCCCTGCCGCGTGGCTGGGTGCGCTGCCAGCACGGCGAGCTGCCCCTGCCTGCTCCTGCGGTCTGCGAACTGCTCAAAGGGGTGCCGGTCTATGGCGAGAACATTGCCCAGGAATTGGTCACACCCACTGGCGCGGCCTTGGCCGTGGAACTGAGCCGCTCCTTTGGCCCGCTGCCAGCCATGCGCATTCAGCAGACTGGTTACGGGGCAGGCACCAGAGAACGCCGGGACCGGCGGCCCAACCTCATCCGGCTGCTGATCGGGCGCAGGCAGACCGTCGAGGAGGCGCAGCAGGTGGAGGTGATCGAAACCCAGCTTGATGACTGGAACCCGGAGGCGTGGCCATATCTTGCCGAAAAACTGCTGGCAGCGGGCGCGCTTGATCTCAGCTTGGCCCCGATCCAGATGAAAAAGGGGCGGCCTGGCTTTCTCCTCCAGTTAGTTGCTGACCCGGCTCATGCCACCGGGCTGAAGGAAATAATCCTGCGCGAGACCAGCGCGATTGGTCTTCGTTTTCACCAGGAGCAGCGGCTGACCCTACCGCGCAGCACAGTGGAATTAGTCACGCCGTGGGGGGCGGTGCGGGGCAAAAAAGTTGAGCTGCCTGACGGCGGCAGCCGGATCAAGCCGGAATATGAGGACTGCATCTGGCTGGCCAAAGAGCAGGAAATTCCTTTAGACCAAATTTATGCGGCAGCCAAAGAGGATAACAATGGATAAACTGTTCATGTTCATCGCCACGGGCGCATACAGCGGCTATCTGCCCAAAGCCCCCGGCACCTGGGGTTCTGTGGCCGGAGTCCTGCTCTGGCTGGCACTGGCCCGGCTTGATCTTGTCAGCTATTCAGCAGTGCTGACCGTGCTCTTTGTCATCGGCACCATAGCCTCTGGCGCGGCGGAAAAGATTCTTGATCAAGCCGACCCCGGCATTGTCGTGATTGACGAAATCGTCGGCCAGCTCATCACCCTGTTTCTGGCCCCGCTCCATCCCCTGACCGCACTGGCAGGTTTTGCCCTGTTCCGCTTTTTCGACATTCTCAAACCCTTTCCAGCGGGCTGGCTTGACCGCCATATTCACGGCGGCTTAGGCATCATGCTTGATGATGTGGCCGCCGGGCTGATGGCCTTGGCTGTGCTCCAAGCAGGCATCTGGCTCTGCGGGCAGGCTGGTTTGCTCTGACCTCACCACTCAATCCCCAGCATCACTGAGTTGATCCCGGAGCCAATGCCGAGCAGGGCCGCCTTTTGGCCGCTCTTGAGCATCCCCTTCTCAAGGCCCATTGCCATCGTGATTGGCGCGGAAACAGAACCAACATTGCCAAGCACAGACAGCGTTTCAAAATTGCGCTCCTGATGTAGCTCCAAGGCGGCAAAGAGCTGCCGGGCATGGGCTTGGCCGACCTGATGGCAAAAAAAACGGTCAATGCTGTCCTTGTTCCAGCCGGTCTCCTTGATAAAATCCTGCCAGCACGAAGCTGCGGTTTCAATCCCGCTGACCAAGAGCAGCTCCGCGTCTGTGGACATCAAGGTGTCCTGCTCCGCATTCTGGCCGCCGTGACAGAGATTGTTGTGGCGGGTGTTGGCCCGGCAGGCTCCGCCCAGCAGCCGGTGGCCAGAGTCCTGCACTTTCCGGGAACCCATGACCAAGGCCACAGCCCCGGAGCCGATAGTCAGGGAGGCAAAAGCAGGCTTGATCGTCTTCCGGGTCAGGGTCTCATCGGTAAGAAGCTGCTGGATCGTGGAGCGGATCAGGTCTTCGGCGGTTTCGCTGGCCACGATCAGGCCGTAACGAGCTTGGCCCAGCTCGATCATGTTGGCCAGCATCAGCATGCCGTTGATGAAGCCAAGACAGGCATTGGAAATGTCAAATATCTGGCAATGATCCGGCAGGCCGAGGCTGTGATGGACAAAGGAGGCTGTGGCCGGCTCCATCATGTCCCGGCTTACGGACGTGAAGACCATGAAGTCAATGTCCGAGGCGGCCAGTCCGGAGGCGAGCAGAGCCTTTCTGCCAGCCAGCACTGCCCCGTGGCTGGGCAGCGTGCCTGCATCCCAGTAGCGGCGGCTGCGGATGCCGCTCATCAGTTCCAAGCGGCCTTCTGGCAGCTTGAGGCGTTCATAGACTGGAGCAAGCTGCTGCTCAAGGTCGGCTGAGGTGACAACATTGGGCGGCAGTTCATAACCAAAGCTGTGCAGACAGACGCGGGAATATTTCATAAGGATATGCGATTCAAAGAGAAGTTGAATTTTTTGCAACTGCTTGCTCTCAGGCGACAGCGACAGGTCTGTCCGAAAAAAGATCAGGCAGTGAAATGCTTCCAGACGATCAGGCTGCGCAACCCGCCTCAGTGTCAGGGCAGGCGTCGGGAGTGTCTTTCATGCCATCTTTTTAACATAGCTGGATTCAAGTGACAAGCGCATAACCCATCGGTGAATCTGTTCAATTCCCCCCTCAACCAACTGCTGCGTTGCAGACAGCTTTTCCTCTCGCGCTGCCAATGAGAAACTGGGTGTAGGAATGTGCAGGCTGTTCCAGCACCTGCGAGGCTGGGCCGCATTCGACCAGCCCGCCTTTGAGCAGCACTCCGACCTGGTCGCTGATCTTGCGGGCCAAGGCCAAGTCATGGGTGACAAAGAGCATGGCCAAGCCCAGCTCGGTTTGCAGGTGGAGGAGCAGCTTGAGCACCTTGGCTTGAACGCTGGGATCAAGGGAGCTGGTCGGCTCGTCAGCGATGAGCAGGGAGGGCTTGAGAATCAGGGCGCGGGCAATGCTCAGACGTTGGAGCGCGCCCATGTTGAGCTGCCACGGATGCTGGCGGAGAAAGGCATCATCATCAGGCAGATGCACCTGCGCGAGCACCTCATAGACCCGCTCAATATGAATGACCTTGTTGACAATGCCATGAATTTTGAGCGGCTCAGTGAGAATGTCAAAAACAGTGAAACGGTGGCTGAAGGCTTCAGACTGGTTCTGATGGACCACGCCGATTCGCCGGGCCAGTGATTTGTAATCGCTGCGAATCCACTTGTCCATATCCTTGCCGTCAAACAAGCGGCTGCCGCTGTCCGGCTGGAGCGCGCCTGCGGCAATCATGGACAAGGTTGACTTGCCGGAGCCGGTCTCGCCGATCAGGGCAAAGACCTCGCCCGCCCGGATGGTCAGATCAAGCGGATGCAGTGCTTGGACATCTTGATACGCCTTGCTCACTCCTTTCAATTCCAGCAGATTGACTATGCCGTGGCGCAGGCAGCGCACCGTGTGCTCTGCCGCAGGCAGCAGGTCAGGCTGCTCGCTGGTGCAGAGTTCAATGCTCTGGGTACAGCGGTCAGCAAAAAGACAGCCGGGCGGACGCAGGGGAATGCCGTCCTGCCGGGCCAAGACCGCAGGCAGGGCTGCCAAGTCAGCGGTGCGGCGCAGGGACTCGCCCCGGATGCCGCCCAAGTCTCTGGCCCGCGTCATGTCCGGGCAGGCCCGGCCCAAGGCCATTGTATAGGGATGCTTGGGCAGGGTGAGCAGTTTGGCCGAGGGCAGCCGCTCCATGATCTGGCCGGAATAGAGCACTGCCGCCTGATCCGAGTGCTGGGCCGCAAATTCCAAGTCATGGGTGATCAGCAGCACTGCCTTGCCTTGGGCCGTGCTTTCGCGGATGACCTCAGCCACCAGCAGCTTGGTTGCCGCGTCCAGATTGGAGGTCGGCTCGTCAAGCATCAGCACCTTGGGGTCAAGAATCAGAGCCATTGCCAAGAAGGTGCGCTGCACTTGGCCGCCGCTCAACTGATGCGGGCAACGGTGCTGTTCCCGTTCCTCAAGACCGAGCCGGGCCAGCAGCCTGCCTGCCTTTGCCAGAGCTTCCTTGCGCTCCGTCTTGGTCCGGCAAAGCAGCGGTTCGGCCACCTGATCGAGGATCGGATGCACGGGATTGAGGTTGCCTGTGCCGTTTTGAAAGGCCATTGCCACCTGAAACCAGCGCAGACGATTGACGGCCTCCGGGTCGCGGTAATCAACAGTTTCGCCGTTCAGTTTGATGTCACCGCCAAGGATCGTGCTTTTGGGCAGCAGACCAAGACAGGCCAAGGCCAAGGTTGATTTGCCAGACCCGGACTCGCCGATCAAAGCCGTGCAGGTGCCGGGGGCAAGCTCCAAGTCAACCTCGTCCAAGGCATGGATCAGGGCGTGCTCATTACGGTAGATGACAGACAGCTTTTCGACAGTCAGGCTCATGCGTCAAGAACTCCGATGTGATTTTTTCCCGATAGTAAAGAGCGGAATGCAGTCACTGTACAGGATGTCTGCCGCCCGGACAAGAAGGCAAATAGCTGTTGCGACCGGGCAAAGCAAGTGCTTTTGTATTATTATATTTTAATAACAAGATATTGCGTTGGCTCGCCTGAATAGCACCACAGATCGGCATGTTCAGCTCCGCTCAACCGCCTCAAGGTGATGAAACGGCCCGGTTGGGTTGGCGGAAAATATCCATGCAATTTTTTGCCGCTATGGTACATTAACTGATTCAAACTAAATCTGTGCGAACGCTGCCGCAAAACAGAGGAGAAAAGAATAAACCATATCCATATTTCATCAAAAAAATTTCCTTTTCTGGATATATCGAAACCATTTTTCTTGATTTCATTTCGTTTTTTACTATGCGTCCTGACTGCCGCATCTTGGACATTGCACAGCTTTTTCTCCATGTTTGTTTTTTTCATAAGAACGGTGTGACATCTTTCATTAGCATGCTATCTATTTTCAATAGATTTTCAATCCGTTCCTCACAGTTCACCATTGCCCGCGAATCAAAACAACCAACCTGATGACTGACAACGCATGGACATAAATCAATATATTATCAAGTTTCTGCTTCTCGCGCCGCCTTTTCTTTTTGCCCTGACCTTTCATGAGCTGGCCCACGGCTGGGTTGCCTGGCGGCTCGGCGACCCCACGGCCAAGGACGCAGGCCGGCTGACCATGAATCCGATCAAGCACATTGATCCGCTCGGCGCAATCGCCTTCATCATCATGCAGATTGGCTGGGCCAAGCCGGTGCCGGTCAATCCCGTCTATTTCCGCAACCCGCACCAAGGAATGCTCAAAGTGGCTCTGGCCGGGCCGGGCGCAAACCTGCTGCTGGCCGTGGTCAGCGCAGTGCTGGTTAAAATTCTGTTCAACCTGCCGCTTTCTCCTTCTTCTTCGCCACTTCTGCTTGATCTGCTCCAACCCATCGTGCAAATGCTGTATGCCTCAGTCTGGATCAACGTCATGCTGGCCGTGTTCAACATCCTGCCCATACCGCCTTTGGACGGCTCCAAAGTGCTGATGGGTTTGCTGCCGCCGGACGCGGCCCGCAGCTACGCCCTTATGGAACCTTACGGCTTTGTTCTGCTGATCGTGCTCTTTTACATGGGCATCATCAGCAAAGTGATCATGCCGATCATTCAGTTCAGCACAGACCTGCTCCTGCGATGAAGGCTGCCCTTTTCTGACTTGTGGAATACGTGTAAAACAGGTAGGCTGTCCGCATGATGACACTTCTTCCCAAGACCGTCTTTCTCATCGACGGCAGCGCGTACATCCACCGGGCTTTCCATGCGGTCAAGCCCCTGCATACGGCCAGCGGCCTGCCCACTCATGCGGTCTATGGCTTTATCAGCATCCTGCGCCGCATCCTGCGCGAGCGGCAGCCGGAATATCTTGCGGTTGCCTTTGACAGCAAGGGGCCAGTCTTTCGGCATAAGATTGCAGCAGATTACAAAGCCAACCGTCCTTCCATGCCAGAGGAGCTGGCTGTGCAGATGCCCTATATCCGCCGCATCACTGAAGCCTACAACATCTTGACCCTGGCCCAGACAGGGCTGGAGGCGGATGACTTGATCGCCTCAGCCGCCCGGCAGCTCTTGGTCCAAGGCTGCAAGGTGATCATTGTATCCGGCGACAAAGATCTGCTTCAGTTGGTTTCGGATGATCTTACGGTCTGGGATCCGATGAGCGACAAGGTCATGGACGCTGCGGCAGTGGAGGAAAAGTACGGCCTGCCGCCGAGTCGTCTGCGCGACTATTTTGCTCTGACCGGTGACAGCTCAGACAACATCCACGGGGTGCCGGGCGTTGGGCCGAAGACCGCCCAGAAGCTGATGCAGGAACATGAGACATTGGAAGGGCTGTACGCGCAGGTTGAGACGCTGAAAACATCCAAGGTTAAAGAAAATCTGATAGAACACCGGGAAGCCGCCTTTCTTTCCCGCGAACTGGTGCGACTGGACGAGCAGGCCGAGGTTGAAGCCGAGCTGGACAAGTACCGGGTGACTGCGCCCAAGACCGAGGAACTGCGCACCCTGCTGACAGAGCTGGAGTTTTTCACCCTGCTGAAAACAGATGTGCCAACAGCGACAATGAGCACAGCAGGCTTTGCCTTGGTCAACAGCCGGGAGGAGCTGGCCCGGCTGGCTGAGGAGCTGCGGCAGGCCGAGCACTTGGTCATTGACACGGAAACCAGCTCGCTTGATCCGCTGACTGCCGAGCTGGTCGGCCTCTCCCTTTGCACGGATACTGAGCAGGCTTGGTATCTGCCCTGCGGCCACCGCGACCTGCATGGCCAGCTCCTGCCAAACCAGCTTGAGCGGCAAGATATTCTCGAATTGATCGGCCCGCTGTTGACTGATGCCGCCCGCCCCAAGATCGGCCATAATCTCAAGTATGATTATGCGATCTTAGCTGCCCCGCAGAATGGCGGGCTGCGGCTGGCAGGGCCGCTCTTTGACAGCATGATCGGGGCTTGGCTGCTGGAACCGGGCCGTCATTCCTACAAGCTGGATGATCTTTGCCAAGAGCTGGGCTTCAAGTTGACCGCCTTCACGGAGGTGGTTGCAGGTGATAAAGCGGCAGATGCGTTCTGCCGGGTGCCGTTGGCAAAAGCCTGCGATTATTCTTGCGAGGATGTGCATGCCAGCTTGCGCCTCATTTTGGAGCAGCGACCTGAGCTGGAGCGGCAGGGAATCTGGCAGCTCTTTGCTGACATCGAAGCACCGCTGATTCCAGTGCTCGCCGACATGGAGCACAGCGGCATCTTGGTGGATCAGGAGTTGCTGGGCCAACTTTCCAAGGAACTCGCTGATCAGCTCGGCCTGCTGGAAGAGGAAATCTATCGGCTGGCCGGGCATCCTTTCAACATTAGCTCACCCCAGCAGCTTGCCGAAGTGCTCTTTGAGGAACTGCAACTGCCCAAGGGCCGCAAGACCAAGACCGGCTATTCCACAGATGTCCGGGTGCTGGAAAAGCTGGCTTGGCGGCACGAACTGCCTGCCCTGATTCTCCGTTACCGCAACTTGGCCAAGCTCAAATCTACTTACGTTGACCGGCTGCCAGAGCATGTCAGCAAGGTCAGCGGGCGGATTCACAGCTCCTTCAACCAATGCGGCACTGCCACAGGCAGACTCAGCTCCAGCAATCCGAATCTGCAAAACATCCCCATCCGCACTGAGGAAGGCCGCCGCATCCGGGCCGCCTTTGTCGCCCAAGAGGGCTGCCTGCTCGTTTCAGCCGACTATTCCCAGATTGACCTGCGCGTTTTGGCGCATTACTGCCAAGACCCGGCCCTGCTCGCCGCCTTCCGCAGCAACGAGGATATTCACGGCCAGACAGCGGCAGAACTCTTCCGGGTTGCGCCTGCGCTGATCACCCCGGAAATGCGCCGAATTGCCAAGAGCATCAACTTTGGCATTGTCTATGGCATGTCCAGCTTTGGCCTGTCTGAGCAACTCGGCATCAGCCGCCGCGAGGCCCAGAACTTTATTGACCGCTACTTTGAGCAGTATCCGGGCATCAAGCAATTTATGGAATCGGTGATCGAGCAGGCCCGCGAGGACGGCTATGTCAGCACTCTGCTGGGCAGGCGCAGACGGCTGCCAGAAATCAAGGCTGCCAACCGCACCCGGCGCGAGTTTGCTGAACGCACCGCGATCAACACCCCGATTCAGGGCACTGCCGCAGACATCATCAAACTTGCCATGCTCAAAGCGCATGAGGAGCTGAGGAACAGAGCACTGCGCACCAAGCTGCTCTTGCAGATTCACGATGAGCTGGTTTTTGAGGTGCCGGAGGATGAGCTTGAGACCATTTCCGCCTTGATTGTGCCGCTGATGGAGTCAGTGCTGCCCTTGGATGTGCCGCTGCAAGTCAATGCCCGGACAGGGCGGCAGATGGATAAAGGAGAGTGAGCTATGCTGCCAACGGCAAATCCGTTTCCGGGAAGCACAGTCACTTTGCTGGGCAGCACCACTACGTATGAACCAAGCGGCCTTGCGCTTGCCAAGGGCAAACTTTATTTGGCAAGTGATGACGGATACATTTATCTGTATGACCATGCAGACAATGCGTGGCATGAGGTCTTTGCTGACAAAGGTGCGGACTTTGAATCTCTCACATATAGCAAAGGCAAATTGATGGCTGGTGTGGAGAAAAACAAAGAGCCTGAAATAGTACGGCTGGCAGCAAGCAGTGACGGTTCCCTGCGCAAGACAAGCTCTTGGATTTTGGAACTTCCCAAAGGAGTGAATGCAGGAGACATGGAGGCTATGACCTTTGTTCCTGAAGAGTATTGTCCGTTTGGCAGAGCCAAACATTACGGCGGCTTCTTTTTTGCCGCCTTCCAAAGCTGTTTGGGTAAAATTTTTGTTTACGACCTGCCAAAGGGAAAAGGCAGAAGAGGAATAACTGGCAACAAACCGATATGCGCATACACTGTTGCTGTCAGGATGGCAGCATCTGATATGTGCTTTGCCAACGGTGTGCTGTATGTGCTGTTTGATGACAACGTGACTACAAATATTCTTGCCGCCTGCACCACGCATCGAAAGGAAGAGAAATTGACGCTGCAAAAACAGTACGGCCTGCCAAAAGAAAATGGCTCCAGCAGCAATTACGAAGGACTTGCTGTTGACGGACAGACCATTTATCTATCCAGAGATGACAATGCCAAGCCTGCTGACAATGCCGTTTATTACTGTCCGTCAACCTCCATCTTCCCTGAAGGGGATTTGCCTTCGCAAAATTGTGATTGATACGCGCCGACTGCAAGAACGCATTGCCGGAAGAAGAGCCTTTCCGCTCTTCTTCCGGCAGGTGCTCTCAGGCGCGCTTGTTGAAAAAGAGGATGATGCCGCTGATGGTCACGGACAGCAGGCCAAGGGCGAGAATCATGCCGATGTATGGAGCGATGATCTCCCACGTGTGCAGAGCAACGGCCAATTCCTTGGCCTCCTTGCCGTACAGATCAGACTTTCTGAACAGCAGGAACGCGCCGCTGCAAGCAGCAAAAATGAACAGCGGCGAAAAGGTGATTGCGCAGAACCTATGGAACTTTCTGACCTTCATGTTTCCTCCTCTTTGGTGAAAAATATTTTTCGGCAATGCGCCGGGACTGCTATTTTGTAGCATCTGCTGGTGGAGAAGTAAACCCAAAAAAGACGGCGACAAACTGTGCCTGACAACGACGCACGACAATATTTCACCTTTGCTGAACCGCCGGACCTGATGCCGGTTGAGTGCGGCGCAGGGCTGGGGCCGATCACCTTGGCCTATGAGACTTGGGGCGAGCTGAATCCGCAGAAGGACAATGCCATCCTGATTTTGCACGCCTTTTCCGGTGATGCACACGTGGCCAGTCATGACAGCGCGAAAAGCCGGGCCAAGGAGCCGGGCTGGTGGGATTTCATGGTCGGGCCGGGCAAGGGCATTGACACCCGCAAATATTTTGTTTTATGCAGCAACGTGATTGGCGGCTGTATGGGCAGCACTGGCCCCTCCTCGCACTGTCCGCAGTCCGGGCGGCCTTACGGCATGGACTTCCCAGTGGTGACGATCAAAGACATGGTGCGGGCGCAGAAGGTTTTGCTTGACCATCTCGGCATCAGCCGAGTGCTGGCTGTGGTCGGCGGTTCAATGGGCGGCATGCAGGCTTTGCAGTGGTGCGCGGATTACCCGGACAGCGTGGCCTCGGCAGTGCTTTTAGCCACCACGGCCCGCCACTCGGCCTTGGCCATCGCCTTTAATGAGATCGCCCGCCGGGCCATCATGACTGATCCCAAATGGCAGCGTGGCAGCTATTATGGCAGCGAAGGCCCGGAGCTGGGCTTGGCTGTGGCCCGAATGATCGGCCATGTCACCTATCTTTCCGACGAGGCCATGCACCGCAAGTTTGGCCGCCGCCTCCAGAACCGCTGTGATCTTTCCTTTGATTTTGACATCAACTTTGAGGTGGAAAGCTATCTGCACCACCAAGGGGAGAAATTTGTCCGCCGCTTTGATGCCAATTCCCTGCTCTACATCACCAAGGCGGCAGATTACTTTGACTTTACAACCGCTGACAGCGAGACCTTGACCCGCATGGCCGAGGCAGGCATCCGCTTTCTCGTCACGTCCTTTTCCTCAGACTGGCTCTATCCCACCTATCAGTCGCGAGAGCTGGTCCGCCTGCTGAAAAAGAACCGCATTGACGTGAGTTTCTGCGAGATTCGAGGCGACAGCGGCCATGACGGCTTTCTCCTGCCCAGCGAGCGGCTGACCAATCTGATTGCGGGTTTTCTCAAACGGGGGCAGGCATGATCGAAAGCGCGGGCATGCGGTTTGACCTCCAGATTATTTCCTCATGGATCAGTCCGGGCTGCCGGGTTCTGGACTTGGGCTGCGGCAGAGGCGATCTGCTCTTTTATTTGCAGCATCAAAAAAACGTGCGCGGCGTGGGCATTGAGCAGGACGAGGATAAGGCCGCCTTCTGCATCAGCCGGGGCCTGTCAGTGCTGCACGGTGACTTTATTGAAGAAGTTTCTGATTACCCAGAGAACCACTTTGACTGCATTGTCCTCAGCCAGACCTTGCAGCAGGTCTATGCCCCGGACAAGCTCCTGCCCATGCTGATGGCCGTGGGCAGCCGGGTGATTGTCAGCTTTCCCAACTTCAGCCACTGGAAGGTCAGACTTCAGCTTTTTTTGAGCGGGGCGGCCCCGCGCAACGAGCAGTTTCCCTACGAGTGGCACAACACCCCGAACATCCGCATCATCACTCTCAAGGACTTCCGCATCTTCATGCACAAGATCGACGGCATCATTCTCAAGCAGGCCGCGATCAGCAGTGACTGCCATGAAACACAGGGCAGGATTGTCCGCAGATTCCAGAACTGGCGCGGCAGCTACGGCATTTTCATGATTTCCGACAGCCGCAAGTCGGCCATGTTCAGTTCTGAGTTTTCAAACGCGCAGGGCGTTGTCTTGGGGTGATGAATTTCATGAACTTTCTGCCGCCCATCGTAGGGACAGACCCCGTGTCTGTCCCGTGCAACGCACCAAAATGACGGGAAACACCGGGAGAGAGCCGGATGACAGAGCATTTTATCTTGCAACAGCCATAGTTGCCCGAAAAATTTTACCCCAAGGAGGAGTTGTTTATGAAAATTGCGGTCATGAAGGAAACATATCCCGAAGAACGGCGGGTGCCCATGATTCCAGCGACGGCGGAGAAGTTGGTCAAGCTGGGCGCGGAATTGGTGGTTGAGTCCGGTCTCGGCCTGAGCTGCCGCTTTGCCGATGCGGACTACGAAAAAGTTGGAGCAGCGGTCAGCAGCTCACGCCGCGACATGCTTCAGTCTGCTGACCTTGTTCTCCGCCTGCGTAAGCCGTCAGTGGAGGAAGTCGAGCTGATGAAAAAAGGCTGCATTCATGTCAGCTACCTTGATCCTTTTCATGAGGCCGAGCTGGTCGAGCTGCTCCGCCGGGAAAACATCTCAGCCGTCAGCTTGGAGATGATCCCGCGCACCACTTTGGCCCAGAAAATGGACGTGCTCTCCTCGCAGGCCAATATTGCCGGGTATGCGACAGTGATCCTTGCTGCCGAGCATCTCGACAAAATCTTCCCCATGATGACCACGCCCGCAGGCACGATCAAACCTTCCAGAGTTTTTGTCATCGGCGTGGGTGTGGCAGGCTTGCAGGCCATTGCCACGGCCAAGCGGCTCGGCGCAATGGTCGAAGCCTTTGACACCCGGCCTGTGGTGGAGGAGCAGGTCAAGTCGCTGGGCGCCAAGTTCGTCAAGATTGATCTTGGCGAGACCGGCCAGACCAAGGACGGCTATGCCAGGGCACTGACCCCGGAGCAGCTGGCCCTGCAAAAGGAGGGCATGGCCAAAGCCTGCGCCAAAGCGGACGTGGTCATCACCACGGCCCAGCTTTTTGGCCGACCTGCGCCGCGCATCATTGACAGCAAGATGCTGGCTGGAATGCGGCCTGGCTCAGTGGTGATAGACATGGCTGTGGAAACAGGCGGCAACGTCGAAGGCTCGGAAGTGGATAAAATCACCGAGATCAACGGGGTGCGGGTGCTCGGCTTCGGCTGTCTGCCGGGCCGCTTCGCTGAGACGGCCAGTCAGATGTACTCTGCTAATATTGGCAGCTTTGTCGAGCACTTCTGGGACAAGGAGCAGAAAACGTTCCATCTCAACCGCAACGACGAGATCATGCAAGGCGCGCTGATCACCCATGAGGGCGAGATTGTCAGCGAAATGTACAAAAGCATCATCAACAAGTGAGGCAGGCAATGGAAGCGGTCTATTTGAGCTTTATTTTTATTCTGGCGATTTTTCTCGGTTTTGAGCTGATTTCCAAGGTGCCTTCCACCTTGCACACGCCGCTGATGTCCGGCTCAAACGCCATTTCCGGCATCACCCTGATCGGGGCCATGGCTGCGCTCCAGACTGATATCAACTGGCTCTCGGCCCTGCTCGGCACCGTGGCCGTGGCCTTGGCTGCGATCAACGTTGCAGGCGGCTATCTGGTCACAGACCGGATGCTGGAGATGTTCAAGAAAAAGGAGAAAAACTCTGAGGGAGGCGGCAAGTGAATCTGTTCATCAACTTCAGTTACATCATTGCGGCAATTCTGTTCATTTTCGGCCTGAAAATGCTCGGCTCGCCCGCCACAGCCCGGCGCGGCAATCAAATTTCCGCCTTGGGCATGCTGCTGGCGATTGTCGTCACCCTGATGAATTCCGGGCTGGATTACAAGTGGATCATCCTCGGCATCCTGATCGGCAGCGCGATTGGCGTGTATGCGGCAGTCAAGGTGGAGATGACCGCCATGCCGGAGATGGTGGCTCTGTTCAACGGCTTTGGCGGCCTTGCCAGTCTGCTGCTGGCATGGGCTGAGTATAATCAGGAGCCAGACATGCGGCTCTTTATCGCCATAGTCACCTTCCTTTCCGCCCTGATCGGCGGCGTGACCTTCAGCGGCTCCATGGTGGCCTTTGGCAAGCTCTCCGGCAAGATCACCCAGAAGGCAGTGGTCTTCACTGGCCAGCACATTGTCAACGGAGCCATCCTTGCCGCCGTCCTGCTTGCCGCCGCCGTGTTCTGTACTGATCCCGGCTCAGGTCTTGGCTATGCCCTCTTCATCATCATCATCTTAATCTCTCTCGGCTTTGGCATCACCTCCACCATTCCCATTGGCGGCGCAGACATGCCGGTGGTGATTTCGCTGCTCAACAGCTATTCCGGGCTGGCCGCCTGCGCTGCTGGTTTTGTCATCTCCAACAAGCTGCTGATCGTGGCAGGCGCATTGGTCGGGGCTTCCGGCATCATCCTGACCAACATCATGTGCAAGGCCATGAACCGCTCCTTGGCCAATGTCCTCTTTTCCGGCTTTGGCAGCACCATTGCCAAAAGCGGCGGCCACAGCGCGCAGGGTGAAGTCCGGCCCGCTTCGGCAGAGGATGTCTATTATATTCTGGAGGCGGCAGACTCGGTGGTCTTTGTCCCTGGCTATGGTCTGGCTGTGGCGCAGGCCCAGCATGTGGTCCGCGAGCTGGGAGAGCTACTGGAGAAGAACGACACTGAAGTCAGCTACGCCATTCACCCGGTGGCAGGCCGGATGCCTGGTCACATGAATGTGCTGCTCGCTGAGGCCAATGTGCCTTATGATCAGCTTGTGGAAATGGATGACATCAACCCGCGCATGGACAGTGTTGATGTCTGTGTGGTGATCGGCGCGAACGACGTGGTCAACCCGGCAGCCCTGAACGACAAGTCCAGTCCGATCTATGGCATGCCGATCATTGAAACCCACCGGGCGCGGACGGTCATTGTCCTCAAACGCTCGATGAACCCCGGTTTTGCCGGCATTGAGAACGCTCTCTTTTTTGGCAGCAACACCCGCATGTATTTCGGCGATGCTAAAGAGTCGATTCAGGCTTTGCTGGCTCAGTTCAAGAGCAACTGACTGACAGCGGCAGGGAGCGGATTCCGCCCCTGCCGCCCTTCCTTGTCAGTCGCCGCAGTCAAGAATGGCCTCGCGCCGGACCGCAGTCAGCACGCTCTCCTCAGACTCCTCCCCGCAGACTCCGGCCATCGCCATGCAGCGGGACATGACCTGATACATCTCTCTGGCATCAAACGGTTTGCCAATATGCTCGCTCATGCCTGCGGCCCGGCTCTTTTCCCGGTCCGCAGCCATGACATTGGCGGTCAGGGCGATGATGGGCAGATTCTTGTGCTGCGGCATCTTTTTGATGGCCGCACAGGCACTGTAGCCGTCCATGACCGGCATCTGAATGTCCATCAGCACGCAGTCAAACGCCTCCTGCTCCAGTTTGGCCAGGGCCTCGGCCCCGTTGTTGGCCACAGTCACTTTGATGTCCTTGCGGCAGAGAAGGATTTTGGCCAGCTCCTGATTGAGCTGATTGTCCTCAACCAGCAGGACCTTTTTGCCATTCAGGCAGCACGACCCGACATCGCCTGTTTCACCCTGCCCGTGCTTCTCCTCCTGCCGGACTGCGGCAAAGGGCAGGACAAAATAAAATTGCGAGCCTTTGCCAGCCTCGCTTTCCAGCCAGATTCTCCCGCCCATCAGTTCAACAAGCTGCTTGCTGATCGACAGGCCAAGGCCGGTGCCGCCGAAACGCCGGGTGGTGGAGCTGTCTGCCTGACTGAAGGACTGAAAGAGCTTGCCCTGCTGCTCCGGGGTCATGCCAATGCCAGTGTCAGCCACGCAGAACTGGAGGACAATCCGGTTCCCGTCCTCTTCCTGCCGCAGCCGCTCCACAGTGACATTCACTCCGCCCTCATGAGTGAATTTAACCGCGTTGTTGCCGAGATTGATCAGTATCTGGCCAAGGCGGAGCGGGTCGCCCTTGAGCCGGACCGGCACGTCCGCAGCCACCTCAATATCCAAATCCAGTCCTTTCTCCTCAGCCCGCAGGCCGATTATATCAGCCAGATTGTCAAAAACCTTTTGCAGGCAGAAGACGATCTGCTCAATTTCCAGCTTGCCCGCCTCAATCTTGGAAAAGTCAAGGATGTCGTTGATGATGCCGAGCAGGGACTTGGCCGAATAATTAACTTTTTCAATATAGTTGCGCTGCTCCGGGCGGAGGTCGGTCTCCAAGGCCAGCTCGGACATGCCGATGATCGCATTCATCGGGGTGCGGATCTCGTGGCTCATGTTGGCAAGGAACTCAGACTTGGCCTGACTGGCCGCTTCAGCCCGTTCTTGGGCCTCAGCCAGCTTTTGAGTGATGATCTCGTATTCAGTGATATCTTCCAGAATGCCGTCAATGGCGAGCAGCCGTCCGGCCTGATCCCGCACCGGATGCGAGGAGATGCGGATGGTGCGCAGGCTGCCGTCCGGGTGGATGAACTGCATGTCATGCTGAACAAACTCGGTTTTGCCTTCGCGGATGCGGACAAAATGCAGTTCAGCCTGTTCCAAGGATTCAGCGAGCCAATTGATCTTTTCTGTCCACGCGCTGCCGTCAGTCAGTGCCTCTTTGTCGCAGCCGAAAACAGAATGCACCCCGTCGCTGGCATAGGTCCATTTTTCGGTCTCAGGCTTCTGGCTGAAAACAACAAACTTTTCGCCGATATCGTCCAAGAGCCGCCGATACTTTGCCTTGCTCTCCCGGAGCAGCCGCTCCTCCTCTTTCCGCTGGGTGATATCCTGCACCACTTGGATGACCGACCCCTGGCCATCACCGCTGGTGAATTTCGTCGCAGCGGCTTCAAAAATTCTGCCGTCGTGGGTGTTTGGCAGATAACAGATGGTCTTCTCCTCCTGCAACGCCTCCAGCACCGGAGCGCGGCACCACGGATGATGCCCTTTTTCAAGCAGGCCGCAGCAGTCCGCGCCGGTCAGGTCGCCGAACCAGTCCTGCATCACCTGATTCAGATAATGCACCCTGCTGCAATCATCAATGATGATCAGCCCAAGGCCAATCTTGGCCAAGGCGTTGATGACCGCCTCAGATTGGGCCTTCTCATTGTTCAGCTCACGGTTGACCTGCTCCAGTTCGGCAAGTTTTGCCTGTAGTTCCGCAGTGCGCTCCCTGATCTGCTCTTCCAGATCAGTTTTGGCCTGGCGGACTGCGCCTTCAGCTTGGGCCAACTTCCAGGAACTGAAGCAGAGCACCAACGCCAGCAGCATGGCTGCCGCCACTGTTTTCTTGATAATCGTGAAGCGGATTTCAGCAATTGCGTTCCGGCTGATATGGGAGACCACCTTCCAGAGACCGTGTCCTTCGTCTTTGCTCTCTGCATTTTTCTGCTGCATTTGCTGGGCAAAAACCGTGTTCCATGTCCACAGACCGTTTCTGCCCTGCTGATGCCCCTCTTTTTCCTGGAGTATTTCCTGCCAGATGCGCGGATCGCAGACCTCGCTGTCAGAGAGCGGCTTGGCCCCGGTCAGGAGCGGATCGTCCGCAGCAGTCAGGTTGGCCAGCCGCCAGCCCTCCTTGTTGACCACAGCCAGATGATCTTTGATTTTCAAGGTGACTTCGCTGAATTCATGGAGCAGCTCCTCAGCTGGCCAGCTGATAAGCAGGACCCCATGCCGTCCGCCCTGGCTGTCCAGCACTGGCGTGCCTGCCCGCAACGTCGGCGGCTGCGACAGACCATGCGGCTCCAGCTCGGCATCTGGCGGCGAAATAAACATGCTGTTCCGCTCCAGCCAGGCAGTCTCCATGAAATACAGCTTGTCCGCTCTGTTCTTGAGCTGTTCCTGCACCGCCACCTTTGGCCCGGCAATGGACCAGTCCAGCCGCAGCTGTTCCATGCCGGTGCTGTCTATCCAGCTGACCTGCTTGTAGCGGCCTCCCTTGCTGATGGCAAAGAGGGCGAAATCCTCAGCCAGCTTGGTCAAGTTTTCCTGATCAGGCGGAGCGGCCAGCCGCTCCATCAGTCCTTCGTGGGAAGCAAGCTGAAACATGTCAAAGCTGATCTCCCGCAGGCGGCTGGTCAGCAGGCCGGCACCTTGGCCGACATGGAGCACTTCCTGATTTTTCAGGCTGTCCATCTCGCTTTCCAGCTCCAGGCTGGCGTAAAACCATGAACCAGCCAGCAAAACGAGCAGGGCTGGAATGACCCGCTTGAGAAAGAGCGCGTCATTGATCCATAAAACTGTCTGTTGGTATATCTCCTTCATGGCTCTGTCAGGATGGCAAAGGAAGATGAGGCGGCAGCAAAACACCTGCCAGCCGGGCAGGATGCCGCACTATGTCATGCTTTGGCGCGGCCCGTCAACATATTTTCCCTGCGCCCGGCAATGAAAAGGGCAGAATGCTGTGCAGCATCCTGCCCTGAACCGGCCCGCCATCAGCCGGAAATGCCCTGCAACCGCTTAAATCTTCCTCTTGGCATCAACCAGGTTATCGACCACTGAAGGATCGGCCAAGGTGGAGGTGTCGCCAAAGTTGTCAAAGTCGTCAGCGGCAATCTTGCGGAGAATGCGGCGCATGATCTTGCCGGACCGGGTCTTGGGCAGACCCGGCGCCCACATGATCACTTCCGGGGTGGCAATCGGCCCGATTTCCTTGCGCACATGCACGCTCAAGTCCTTTTTCAAGGCATCAGACTCAGTTGCTGAAGCCTTGAGCGTGACATAAGCAAAGATGCTCTGGCCCTTGACCTTGTGCGGCATGCCCACCACTGCCGCCTCAGCCACATCCGGGTGGGAGACCAGCGCGGACTCAATTTCCGCTGTGCCAAGACGATGGCCGGAGACATTGATGACATCGTCCAAGCGGCCCATGACCCAGAAGCAGCCATCCGCGTCTTTGCGCGCTCCGTCCTCCGGGTCGTAGATGCCCGGATAGCGGCTGAAATAAGCCTTCTTGAAGCGGGCCGGATCGCCGAACACGCCCCGCAGCATGCCGGGCCACGGCTTGCGGATGACGAGATGGCCGCCCTCGTTCGGGCCTGCCTCATTGCCCTGCTCGTCGTAAATGGCCGCATCAATGCCGGGCAGCGGATAGGTGGCCGAGCCAGGCTTGAGGGTGGTGGCATAGGGCAGGGGGGAGATCATGATGCCGCCGGTCTCGGTCTGCCACCACGTGTCAACAATGGGCAGCTTCTCCTTGCCAATGTTGACATGATACCACATCCATGCCTCCGGGTTGATCGGCTCGCCCACAGAGCCGAGAATGCGCAGGCTGGACAAATCCCAGCGGCTGACCGGCTCCTCGCCCTCGCGCATCAGGGCGCGGATGACGGTCGGCGCGGTGTAGAAGATGTTGACCCGAAACTTCTCGACAATCTTCCAGAAGCGGTCCGGCCCCGGCCATGAGGGCACGCCCTCGAACATGACTGAGGTCGCGCCAAGGCCGAGCGGCCCGTAGAGGATGTAGGAATGGCCTGTGACCCAGCCGATGTCTGCCGTGCACCAATAGACATCCTCATCCTTGACATCAAAAACCCACTGGGTGGTGTGCATGGCGTAGGTCAGATAGCCGCCAGTGGTGTGAACCACGCCCTTGGGTTTGCCGGTGGAGCCGGAGGTGTAGAGAATGAAGAGGATGTCCTCAGCATCCATTGATTCCGGGACGCATTCCGAACTGATGTCAGCAGCGCAAACCTCTTCATGCCACCAGCTGTCGCGGCCCTCTTTCATATCAACCGCATTGCCTGCCCGCTTGACCACAATGCAGCTTTCCACGGAAGGACAGGCAGCCAGCGCGTTGTCCGCATTCGGCTTCAGGGGAATGGTCTTGCCAGCCCGCAGCACCGCATCTGAGGTGATCAGCACCTTGGCCTCGCAGTCTTGAATCCGGCTTTGCAGGGCCACGGCTGAGAAACCGGCAAAAACCACCGAGTGAATCGCGCCGATGCGGGCGCAGGCCAGCAGCGAGATGGCCAGCTCCGGGATCATGGGCAGATAGATGGAAACCCGGTCGCCTTTTTTCACGCCTTTTTTCTTGAGCACGTTGGCAAAGCGGCAGACCTCGGTGTGCAGCATCTGATAGGTATAGACCTTGACATCCTCTTCCGGCTCGCCCTGCCAGATGATCGCGGCCTTGTTGCGGCGGCCATTGGTCAGGTGGCGGTCCAGGCAGTTGGCGGACACATTGAGCTTGCCGCCCTCAAACCACTTGATTTCCGGCTTGTGGAAATCGCAGTCCATCACCTTGTCCCACTGCTTGTCCCACGTGACCAACTGCCCGGCCCGCTCGGCCCAGAAGCCTTCCGGGTCTTCCATCGAGCGTTTGTAGAGGGCCTGATACTCCTCCATTGAATTGATGTACGCCTGATCGCGCCCGGCTTCCGGCGGCGGAAAGGATGCGCCCTCTTTAAGCAGACTTTCAATTTTATCTTCGTTTCCAGCCATGATTTCCTCCTTTAAAACAGCAGTTGAATGATTGCGGATGAAGATCGCCCGCCCGGAGCGGCGGCAGGCTGTCAGACATGATGCAGGTAAGGTAAGCGAATTGCAGCTCTCTTGTCAAGCCGGAGCCGCCGATCAGCACACCGAGACAGCGTTTTTTTTTGCGAGCAGATGAATCATTGTCTCATCGGGGAAGAGCCGTCATCCTCTTTTCTTTAGCATGTTTGCCCGCAAAAAGCATCATTTTTTCGGGAGGAGCAGAGGCGGGAAGGATGCAAGGTTGACGGCGGCACTGCGGAAGGCGGAAAGGCTGGACAGACCTCAGGAAGACTCCTGCTCTTTGTTCTCCTGCAAACGCAGGTTGACTTCCTCCAACATGCCTTTCGCCCATTGCCGGGTCGTGCTCTCTGGCGGCAGTTCCAAGCGCATTATTTGGCGCAGGCATTGCTTCGCACCTCTGAGGTCGGCAAAGCCTTCATGCAAAATCTGGGCCTTGAGCAGCAGAGCCTCGGCATGTTCCGGCATCTGCTCCAAAATGAAATCCGCCGTCTGCAAGGCTTCGGCAAAGCGTTTCTCCGACTTCAAATACCTGCATTTGTTCAGTTCGCCTGCAAGCTGCTCTGTCAGCGTGGCTGATCTTCCTCCTCCACTGTACATTGATACGAAAAAATTTGCTGTCCAATTAATAACCAGCATTATTGGCAAAGGTAGAATAAAATTTATAGGGATCATTATCAAAATGAGCTTAAAGCTGCCAAACCAGTAAAGATATGCTATGCCAAGAAAAATAGAAGGATAGAGCATCCAGAGAAATATCCGCAGATATTGTGACCTTAGAAAGGAGTCAATGTCTTTCATGCTGGCTCCAGAATGCCAAGAACTGTTTTCCTGTCCGATGATGGACAGATTTGCGCCGTCGCAGGCAGCAGATGCACGGTGAGGCGGCATCTGCCGTGCGCTGCTGCCGGATAATGCTGCTCAAGCAGAGCCTCCCATTCCTCTTGATTGAAAGAGGTCGGCAGATCATTGATCATCTCCGCTGCTGCTTGACGGAATTTCTTCTGTCCGCCTGCAACATCATCACCTGCCGGACGCGCAGGCAATGACAGCGTCAGAATTTGCCGCGCTTCGGTGTTTTTCTCTTCAACGAGAGCGTCAAAAGCGTCATGGTCAGCAGTGATGAACAAATTGGAAAGCAGCGGGCCGCTGCTGGCGGCAAGCAGCTTCTGCCACGCCTTGAGCAACAGACGGCTGCGCCTGCTCTCATGCGGCCTGTCCCAGTCAGGTGAAGGTGAGGCGGCAGGATGCTCATCCCGCAGAGCCTCAAGCAGCTCCTGTTCCCGCAGCGTAACCCGGCGCAGGCTCTGACGGATTTCCGCCTCCTCCTGCTCGACCAGTTCCCCCAGCTTCAGCACCAAGCGCGCCTGCCAGAGAGCAGCGGCCCGTTCCTGCTCGGCCTTGCTTTCGGTTGTGCCGCTGCGCGCCTGCCGTATCGCACTGATGATCGCACTTTTGCTTTCCGCTGCCTGAGATGCGCCGAAACCGGACAAGGCCAGCCCGGCATAGTCAGCAGGCCGCTGGCGCAGCTCCCTGACCATGCTGAGGAAACGCTCCCGGTCTTTGCCCAGCGGGGCCGGACAGTGAAAACGGAGCAGTCCTTGGGCGAGCAGCTCCTCAGCCAAAGGCGGCAGAGGTGCTGGCAGGTCGTTTTCCACAGGCGCAAGGTGGACAGTTTGGCGAAAAAGCTGTACAACAGGGAACAGCATGTCGTCCTTGGGCCGGGTGTCCGGGAAAATATACGCGAGTTCCGCAAGCATGAGATGAAAACCATTCAAGAAAAGATTACATTTGTCTTTGCCGCCCTGCTCTATTTCCTCTTTCATCTGCGGGGCGGGGCTGATGCCGGGGAAATGCTGATCGGCACAGCCGCGCAGCTGCTGACCACTCTGCCCTACTGCATCGGCTTCACGTTTATTGCAGTGCGGATTGTCCAATATCTGCACCACGGCAAAAAATTGCGCTGGGACCGGATTGCCCGCATTTTTTTCACCATCGGCATATTGTTCGGCTTCTTTTTTGCCCTGTATGAATATGCCGAACAAGGTCAGCCGCAGCAGGTTTCTTCAATCAGCAGCGCAGCCGCCAATGCTTCAGCCCAGTTCAGCAAGTGAAATGTATGCACTGCCGCAACTTCATCAATCATACTTGCATCTCTTGTCTTTTACATTCTTTTTTGCCGACTTGATATATTTGCCAAAATCACGATCTTTCCTTCTCTTCTCAAGGTATGACATCTGCTGAAACGTGGACTCTGCGCGGAGTTTCAGATAATTTTCAAGGTGCTCCCGACCTATTTCGCCAGAATCTACAGCCGCAAGCACGGCGCAGCACGGCTCGCCCGCATGGCTGCAATCTCGATAACGGCAGCTTGAGGCAAGGGCAGCTATGTCGGCGTAATTGCTCTCCATGCCGTCTTCCGCGCCGAGGATGCCGAATTCACGCATTCCCGGATTATCAATCACCAGCGCACCGCTTTCGAGGCGAATCAGTTCCCGGCGAACGGTGGTATGCCGTCCTTCGCCTGTGCCGCTGACCGTCTGGGTTGTCTGCATTTCACGGCCAAGCAAGTGATTGACCAAGGTGCTTTTGCCAACCCCGGATGAGCCAACAAAGCAATAGGTTTTGCCGGGCAGCAAGAGCTGCTTGAGATCAGCCAAGCCCTCCTGCGTCACGTTGCTCAAGGCAGCTATTGGCGCGCTGATGCCAGCAGAACGGATTTCCTCTACTTGTGCTGCGAGAACAGCAGGCTCCACCAAGTCGGTCTTGGTGAGCAGGATGCAGGGTTCTGCCCCGCCATCCCTCACCATGACCAGATAGCGTTCCAGCCGCTTCAGATTGAAATCAAAATGGCAGGACTGAACGATAATCACGCAGTCCATGTTCGCCGCGATCATCTGATATTCGACAACATTTCCTGCCGACTTCCTGCGCAGCGAAGTCCTCCGCTCAAGAATCGCGTGGACCATGCCAAAGTCGTCGCTCGGCTGTTTTTCGCAGCAGACCCAGTCGCCTACGCAGGGCAGCTTGTATGACAGGTGGTGGCGATGCAAATAGCTGCCGCTCACCTTTGCTCTGAACGGGCCGGTTTGATTGACGAGCAGCAACTGCTCACGGTCAACGGCGGCAACACGGGCGATGCTGGCTGTTGAACTGCATTCTGCTCGTTGCGCGAACCAGTCGCTCCAGCCAAGTTCGGTTAAGCAAGTTAGGGGTGAGGGCATGGCGGTTAATCAAGGGCTACGGATTCATTCTCTTGTTGCTGTTCTTCGTCATCAACGTTAAACTCAACGCGACTCTGCAAGACGATTTCTTTAATTATTTCTTTGCTTCTTCCTTTTTTCAACGCGAGATCAAACCGGTTCATCAGTTCAGGAATATTGATCACTTCTTCAATAGAATCCATATATCGTTTAACAATAGCCTTGACCTTATATCGTGCGGCAGCTTGTTCTTGCACTTTTTTCAAAACTTCGGCAACCAGTTGTTCTGTTTTGACAACAAAGGTAATTGGATACCGTTGAACCTTGTCAATATCCAGAAAATACTTGCCAGCATCTATAGTTTCTGTCACTTGAAAGAACCTGCCAAGCGGTTTCATCACAAAATCAATGCCGCCATCATTCGCATTGGTTCGACCAGTCTTGTACAGGATAAGGTATTCGGAGTTCAGTTCATCAGGAGACCAACCCCAATAAATTTGCTGATCAGCATAGAAATGTTTCAGGATGGCATAGCTGACAATTTCAAAGATTCTCGCATCAGCATTTGGCTGCAAGAGACTACGAATAAATTCTATTGCTTGTTCAAAATTTTGTTCTTGAATAGCAATTATTTGCTGGCAGCACGACATGAACGCATCAAACGCATGTTTTCTTGCTTCGATATAAGCATCTATGATTTCCTTTACTGCTAAAGCGATATTAACTTGTTTTTTGTTTATCGAAACTATGAGCAGATGCTCATTGATCCAATACCGATTAGTTTCGATATCGCGAATAATTGGAAGATGCGAGGATGTTGGAAAATATTTTTTGAATTCTTCGTTCAGGCGATGATTAAGCGCATGATTTTGCAGTTTACTTCCAAATGGCAATTTTCGCTGCCGTTGCAGCAAGATTATGTATTGAGCACCAATATATTCATCGTAATCATTTTTTTCATGAAATCCGTTGGCAATATAATCTTCAATCAGAACATACAGCGCATAATGATTAGCAAATCCAGCACGGGACTTTGAACCGCGATTTGCTGCTTTTGTCTTTATGTTTAAATATTGAAGCAGCTCACTGCGGGCTATAAGTTTCTCCGCATGACTGCCGAAATGAGATTTTAATATTGCAAGGATTTTATTTGTAAACTCGTGCCTCAATACTGGCATTGAACAAATCTCCGTTGTACATATTTGCTATATGTTTGCCGTTTCTATTTTTTCGAGTGCAGGACTTTTCCGGCGGCAGCAGTTCCTCTCCATTAAAACGTTGCATACAAAAAACACGTCGCAAGCCAATTTTCAAATATTCTTCTTGTAATTCTACACTGATTGTTCTACGTTGCAGTTTTTTTGCAACAGCCGCTGTTGTAAATGTGCCTGCAAAAAGGTCTAAAACAACATCACCTTCACGGCTGCTGGCACGAATAATACGCTCCAATAAAGATTCAGGCTTTTGTGAAGGATGATTTTCATATTCATCCATCCGGTAACGCACCCTTGGAAAATACCAAACATTGCCGGGGATTTTTTCCGTGCTGTATGGTGCAGGTGTTGCCTTCCTGTAATCAATCAATTTTCGTTGCGCCCCAGTTTTCGCTTCAACTTTAATTTCATCAGCATTGAAGACATACTGCTGCGAATCTTTGACACAATGCAGTATTGGTTCATACATTGAGCCATAGTATCTTTTAGCCTGCACGCCAGAGCTGTCATAGTGCCAGATGATTCGGCTGAGAACAGTCAGCTTTTTTTTCAAAAATATATCAAAGTACGGCATGGCTTGCGTGCTTGTCATAACATACAGAGTTCCTGTTGGTTTAAGCACTCTTATACATTCATCAAGCCATTGGTATGCCCACTCCGCATAAGCCTCATCAGAAGGCCATTTGTCATAAAAGCCAGCAAATTTTTTTCCAATATTGTAAGGAGGATCAAGGAAGATTAAATCAACAGACTCTGCTGGCAGCTCAGTTCGCAAGGTTTCAAGCGCATCACCCAAGTATATGCAGTGTCCATCCTGTTCAAATTTAGATGTCATCAAGGGTTACTCTTTAGAAGGTGTGAACGAGTTCGCTGGTTCACACGCTCCAGCGTGTAAACCAGACGAAACCATAGAATTACTTGCATTTATAAAAGTTGCGAGCCTGATAAATGCAATGATCTATATGAGAATCTGAGATGGATGCTCCTTCTGAATGTTCCAGCTTGACGCGATACCGAATATATACTTCCAAAGATAGAGAAAAAGGCATTTCACCTTCAGCAGCATTACAGCGATGCGCCTCAATAAGCTGGAGAATGCGCATTGGTGAAATATTTTCATTAAGACATCGCGCCCAAGACTCAACGATTGAAAATATCGTAGCTTCAGGAAGTCCCATTATAACTACTATCGGCATTGAATCAATTACAGCAGGTGATACGTCAAACATCTCTGCAAAATTTGGATCATTAGCTAATCTTTTTTTAACCAATTCACGAATAAGGCTTTCTTTTGTTATTTTTTTCTTAAAAAGACCAAATAAAGAATTTGATAACCTCGAAAAAATACCATTTTTATTCGAGATTAAATCTTTTGTCACATAAATATTTGCAGTTAAGTGCAATATTTTACGCATAACGGCCAGCGCGTTAGCTTCAAATACCTCTAACCTTGCATATTCATTTGATGAATCAAGATTTACATGACCAGATTCATCAAATATGCAAAGAAACACATCATATCCTGCATCCTCTTCAAAATCATGACCGAGCTTATCGGCGGCAATTTCCATAAAAGCAGGGCTTAACATGCTTTGTTCTGCCGTAATATACATGATTGGCGAAGAATTATCTTTCTTCTGATATATTACTAACAGATAAAGATATTGTATTGGACCGAAACTTTCAGGGTCGCGCACTAAGACAGCCTGATATTCTCCACACTCATATGCTTTTAATGCTGTTCCTCCAGAGATTAACGGAGCGGTTTTTCCTGGTTCAAGCATAATTCATCTCAGATGCTTTTATGAAAAGCAGTTCTGCTATGTCTGGTTCCAATGTTTGAGATTTAAACCAAAAAGCAAAGATTATTACTTTTTGTTAATTTGATAGTTTTTCATGGAGGCAGCTCTTGCTTTCATTAACCCATCGCTTATATTTTTTCCCTCTATTTTATCCCTGGAGAGGAAAAACATTTTTAACGGAGGAATGAAAGAATTTGCAGGGTCTTTATATAGATCACTGATAACATCACAAATCTTTGTTCTGGTGTCTCGAACGAATAGTTTTTCTCTGAGATTAGCAAGCTCCGGTGGCTCTGGTGTCGTTAGCCACTTTTCCTGAGCAACAGTTTGCATAGTCAATACATATGCTTCTGCAATTCCATCAGTAACACCATCTATATATACTTCTTGAACAAATCTGTTCCAAGACAGCCATAGATGAGCATATAGCGGTTACGGGTTGAACAGTTATCAAATTTCATTGCTTTGTTAAAAGTTTTGTATATATAAATTCAGTATGTTAGACGCATGGTGAAATGACAGGATGATCGCCATGAGACATATAACTGCTATAATTATATGGAGCTGCTGTAGCTGTAGAACTTAACGATACAAATAGAAAAACAACTACAAAAATTTTTCTACAGTTCATTTTTTCTCCTTTTATTTACCATTTTCACGTAACGCACGAACCAACTCAGGGCTTATTTCCCTATTTGGCTCATTTCTTAAAATCAACACATTTATAATACTCATATACATATAAGCTCTATTATTCTCAGGCATTTTTTCCACTAAACTAATAGCGAGTTGCGTATCTTGCAATTTAACAAGCTTTTGGATGCAGACATCAACTTGACCAATGTTTTTATTATGAATATAGAAAAAGGCAGCGGCAATAAACTCTGATAGTGTGCCAGCAACAGCAATAACAGCAGATTCAGTGATACTATTTGGAGAGTTGAAGAAAACAAGAAATGCTAAAAGAATCACAAGGAATCCGATAGCTGCGGCAAAGATACTCATCCAAAAACTTACCTTGTGCTGAAATCTGGCTGACTCATAGAACTGACTAAGATTAACTATAAAATTTTCATTCGAGTTAGATTCTACAGACATTTTTTTATTTAAAAAAGAATTTATCGCTAAAGGGCGAACCTACCAAGTCCGCCCCTTGCTGCAATCCCCTTACGGCAACTGCCCCATAATCTCCTCGTAAACCTCCTTAATCGTCTTGGAGCCATCAACAGAAATAATCTTGGCTTTGCTGTTCTGCTTGAAGTAATTCACCGCCGCCATCGTGCCGGTCTTGTCATCATAGTAGATGTCATGCCGCTTGCCGATGGCCGCCTCGTCCTGATCATCAGCGCGGGCACTCAACTCGCCGCCGCAGACCCGGCAAACCAACTTGCCGTCCTTCTCCACCGGCTTAATCGCCTCAAAAGCAATGTGGTTCGGATGGTTGTTGTCATTGGCGCACAGCCGACGGCCCATGATCCGCTCTTTGGCAATCTGCCGGTCCAGCACAATCTCAACCACGCAATCCAAGGCCATGCCAGATTCGGTCAACGCCTTATCCAACGCCTTGGCCTGCTCCAAAGAGCGCGGGAAGCCGTCTAAGAGCCAGCCTTTGTCCTTGGACTTTGCCAAGGTTTCCAGCACCATCGGCACGGTGATTTCATCCGGCACGAGGTCGCCCTTGTCAATATAGGCCTTGGCCTTTTTGCCCAGCTCGGTGCCGCCTTTGATGTGCTCGCGGAAGATCGCGCCAGACTCAATGTGATCCATGCCATACTTCTCTTTGACGATTGCGCCTTGGGTACCTTTGCCGCTGCCGTTTGGTCCAAAGGTGAGGATGTTCATGACTGACCTCTCAGAAAAGTTGAAATAAAAGAATATGCTGCCCCCAGAATGAAGCGGGGCGGAAATGGGCTTTTTCTGTTCGGGAAAAGACTATACCCCAGCCGGACTGCTTCTGCCAGCGGAAATGCGGCTCTATCCTTTGACAGGCAGGCGGAAAGCGGGTAAAAACAGGCAAAGTCTTTTCCTCTCCTTCAAGAAAGAACAACTGAACTTATATGAAGAAAACAGTGAATGTTGGCCTGATTGGCTTTGGCACCGTGGGCAGCGGGCTGGCAGAAGTGCTGCTTTGCCAGCAGGAGCGCATTGCCCAGCGCAGTGGCCTGACCATCCGCCTGAGCAAGGTTGCGGACATCTCCATTTCTCATCTGCCAGAGCGTTTCGCCGCTGTCCAGCTCACCAAGAATGCGGATGAGCTGATCAATGACCCGGAGATTGACATCATAGTGGAGCTGATCGGCGGCATTGAGCCGGCCAAGACCTTCATCCTCAAGGCTATTGCCGCAGGCAAGCACGTGGTCACGGCTAACAAGGCCCTGCTCTCGCAGGAAGGACAGGAGATATTCGCCGCTGCCGCTGCCAAGGGCGTGGAGGTCGGCTTTGAGGCCAGCGTGGGCGGCGGCATTCCGCTGATCAAGGCCCTCAAGGAAGGGCTGGTCGCCAACAGGATTCTCTCGGTTATGGGCATCCTCAACGGCACAGCCAACTACATCCTCACTCGGATGACCGACGAGTGCATGCCCTTTGCCGAGGTGCTCAAGGAGGCGCAGCAGCTTGGTTTTGCTGAGGCTGACCCGACGTATGATGTGGAAGGTGTTGACACGGCCCATAAGCTGGCCATTCTGATGCGCATCGCCTTTGGCATGAACATCACCCACAGCGACATTCCCACCGAGGGCATCAGCAACATTGAGCCAGTGGATATCAACTTTGCCCGCGAGTTCGGCTGCCGGATCAAACTGCTCGCAGTCAGCCACAGCCTGCCTAACGGCGAGCTGGAGGCGCGGGTTCATCCGACAATGGTGCCCAACTCCCACCCGCTCGCCTCCATCAACGGGGCCTACAACGCGGTTCACTTCAGCGGCGACATGGTCGGCAATGTCCTGCTCTATGGGCTGGGCGCGGGCAAGCTGCCCACTGGCTCGGCAGTGGCGGCGGACGTGGTCGATATCGCCCGCAACATTGCCGCCAATTCAGTCGGGCGGGTGCCTGCCCTGTCCTATCTGCCGGAGCACATCTCTGAGCACCGCCTTGCTCCGCCGGAGGAGCTGCGCTGCCCTTCGTATCTGCGCATCACGGCCTTGGACAAGCCAGGGGTGCTGGCCAACATCGCTGCCATCCTCAGCAGGCACGGCATCAGCATTGAGTCAGTGCTGCAAAAGGGCCGGGAGGAGAACGAGCCTGTGGGTGTGGTCATTCTCACCCACACGGCCAGCGAGGCGGCGCAGGCGACGGCCTTGGCCGAAATTGATGCCTTGGACACGGTGACTGCGCCCATAGTGCGGATCAGAATGCTGGGGGAGGAGTGATGCGAGGAGTGCCCTTCGGCGGCGCTCAGGGCGCGGCTCATCAGCCGAAACGCCAGCGGTCCTTGTCCGAACCAGGATCAAAAACCGTGCATTTGTTCTTGCCCTCATCCTTGCTCCGGTAGAGGGCGCGGTCAGCCATTTTCATGACCTCGGTCAGGTCATCGCCGTGATCCGGGAAGCAGGCAATGCCGCAGCTAACCGTGATTTCAACGTTATGCCCCTCGTAGAGCAGCGGCGTGGCCGCAATCCGGCTGCGCAGCCGCTCCGCCACTGTGAAAGCATCCTGACAGCCGGTTTCCGGGAGAAAGGCGATGAATTCATCCCCGCCAAAGCGGGCTATCATGTCCTCCTCGCGCAGCTCAGAGCGCATGGTCTCGGAGATGGAGACAATCAGCATGGTGCCGGCGTGGTGGCCAAGGTTGTCGTTGACCGCTTTCAGGCTGTCCGCGTCAATCATCAGGACCGAAAAGGTGCCTGACCGGGTCAGGGTGCGCTGATATTCCCGCTGCATGAAGATCAGCAGCATCTTCATGTTCCACAGCCCGGTGAGCTGATCCGTGCGCGAGAGCTGCCGGATTTTCTCCTTGATGATTTCGTTTTCCTCTGAAAAACGGGAGACAGTCCAAGCCAGCATCCAGAGCAGTATCAGGCGGATCAGGGGCACGACCAAGTATTCTGCATTCACCCGGAGGGCTTCCAGGGTGCCGGAAAAGGCCTTGCGGTCCGCAGCGGCGAGCAGCAGCCAGCAGACCGTGACTGCGCTGGTCTGCTGGAAGGTCGCCTTTGCGTCCAAAACCGCGCTGGTCAGCATGATGGCGACAAAGTAAAGAGGCAGAAAAGGGCTGGAGAGCAGACCGGTCTGCCAGACCGTCACTGTGGTCAGGGCCAGCACCGCCCATGTGTCCAGCTCCAGCAGCCAGCGGCTGCCCTGCGCCTTGGGGCGGATGAAATGCATCCCGGTGAAGACTGCGGCGCAGACAGCTAATGCGGCCAGCAGGACAGTCGGCTGCGCCACCTGCACACAGGGCAGCGCCGTGCAGAGCGCGACCAAAAGCAGCAGGCCCCATTGCAGGACAGACAATATTTTCTGGTGGACTGTCCGCTCCTCCCGGTCAATCTCGTTGTGCTCATCAATGGGAATCTGTCCAACCCGCTGCCCGCTCAGAAGCGAATAGATGGGGGAACTTTTCTCATGGGCGGTCATGCCGTCCGTAGTGAAAACATCTTTGCCAGACAAGGTGCCGCTGTCTCCGCTGCCGGGTTTTCTTTCCCTCATGCCGTGGTCTGTCCGCACCCTGCCGCCTGAGATTGCCGATTGCGCGGCTGCAAGGCGCATGGTTGCCCAAGCCAGCTTGCGACCGCCTTATTTCCGGGGTTGGAAAATTTCAAAATATCATGTCTGTTTTCTAAAAACAAGCTGAATTATCAGTCCTGAGAACCGGCTCCGCCTCCCTGCCGCAGGGCCTGACCTGCCTGTTGAGCGTGAAAAAATCCCTTGTAAAGGCTGTTGACAATATTTATTATTTACAAAAAAAATGCCGGAAGGCGGCATCTTCCGTTCTTTCGGCAGCGGAAACAACAGCGAACTGGAAACCGGAATGTTCTTTCATTGTCTGTTTGGCAAGGGAAGAGGCTGCGGCTGGAAAAAAATGCGCGCCTCTTCTCCTGGGATGCGGCCTCTGTCGGAATGCTGCGGCTGCCGCCGGGTCAGAGTCTGCAAAGTCAGCGGCGACCGGACGGTCTGCGGCAGAATGGCCAGCTTGGGCGTGCTGCCCGGCACGGTGCTGGAGCCGTTCTGCTCACGACATGGCCGACGGCACTGCGTGGTCAAAGTCAACGGCGGCACCCTCAGCCTGGACGAACTGACTGCGGCCAGCATCCTTGTCGAACCGGCCTGATCATGCAGGAACTGCTCGTCGCCATCATCATTGCCGCAGTGCTGGTCTGGCTGGGCCTGCGGCTCTTCCGCGCTCTTCGCTCCGGCCAGTGCAAAGGTTGTCCGGGCTGCGGCACCAACTGCCCGCCTGCTGACCAGCCAGTTGACAACGACGAACAAGACTGCGGCTGACCCTTCTCTTTTTCTGAGCCGCTCCTTCAACCGCAGAATCAGCCTGTGAACAAAGCCATTCATCTTGCTTTAGCTGGCAATCCCAATGCCGGCAAGACCACCTTGTTCAATCATCTCACCGGCGCACGCCAGCATGTGGGCAATTATCCCGGCGTGACCGTGGAGAAAAAAGAGGGTTTTTTTCATCATGACGAGCAAAAGTTCAGGGTGGTTGACCTGCCTGGCACCTATTCCCTGACCGCTTATTCAGTCGAGGAATTAGTTGCCCGTGACTACGTGGTCAATGAGCAGCCGGATGTGGTGATCAACATTGTTGATGCGGTCAATTTGGAGCGCAATCTTTACCTGACCTGCCAGTTTCTCGAACTGGGCGTGCCAATGGTTGTGGCTCTGAACATGGTTGATGCGGCGGAAAAACGGGGCATCAGCATTGACGCGGCAGAACTGGGCCGCCTGCTGGGCGTGCCGGTGATGCCGATTGTCGCCCGCAGCGGCAAAGGGGTGCCGGAGCTACTCGCTGCGGCGGCAGCGGTCAGTGCGGGGCAGGAACAGCAGCAGGCCCTGCTCCGCTACGGCTCAGACATTGACCAGAGCTTGTGCGACTTCATTCCCCTGATCGAGGCCAGCAGCCTGCTGGCCAAAAGCTGTCCGCCCCGCTGGATTGCCCTGAAAGTGCTAGAAAATGATGAGCAGATCATCAGCAAGGTCATGCAGGCGGATGCGGAACTGGGTCAGCAGCTTCTCAGCCGCAGCGAGCGGCTGACCCAGCACCTGCGCAGCACCATGGATGCCTACCCGGAGGCGGTGATTGCCGACCACCGCTACGGCTTCATCAAGTCGATCCTCCGGCAGGGCGTGCTGACAAGAACATTTGATCAAGACCGGCTCTACGCCTCAGACAGGATAGACAAAATCGTCACCCACCGGCTGCTGGGGCCGCTGCTCATGGCTGCGGTGCTCTTCGGTCTGTACAGCTTCACCTTTGGCTGGTCCGGCTTTCTGGTGGATTGGCTGACAGCCCTGTTTGATGCCATCAGCCAAGCTGCTGATGCGGCCCTGCCGGACGGCCCGCTCAAGTCCATGCTCATTGCCGGGGTGATTGACGGCGCAGGCGGGGTGCTGGGCTTTGTGCCGATCATCATGTTCATGTTCTTCGGCATTGCCGTGCTGGAGGATTCCGGCTATTTAGCCCGCGTGGCCTTCATGATGGACCGAATTTTTCATTTCTTCGGCCTGCACGGCTCCTCAGTCATGCCCTTCATTGTCTCAGGTGGCATAGCAGGCGGCTGCGCCGTGCCGGGCGTGTTCGCGGCCCGCACCCTGCGCTCGCCCAAGGAGCGGATGGCCACCCTCCTGACTGTGCCGTTCATGAACTGCGGGGCCAAGCTGCCTGTCCTGACCCTGATCATTGCCGCCTTTTTCGCGGATCATCAGACTGCCTACATGTTTGCCGCCACCCTGCTGACGTGGTTAGTCGCTCTGCTGGCCGCCAAAATCCTCCGCCTGACCGTGCTGCGCGGCGAATCCACGCCCTTTGTCATGGAGCTGCCGCCCTACCGCTTTCCCACGCTCCGGGGCCTGCTGATTCATACATGGGAGCGGACTTGGCAGTACATGAAAAAGGCAGGCACGGTGATTCTCGGCATTTCCATCCTCCTTTGGGCCATGATGACCTATCCCGGCCTGCCTGCGGATCAGGCTGAAAATTTTGCCGCCCGGCGGGCTGCCACCTCCGCGCAGGAGGTTGAGCAGCTCGCCCGCCAAGAAGCTGAAGCCGGACTGCGGCATTCGTTTGCCGGGCGGATCGGTCTGGCCTTGGAGCCGCTCAGTCAATATGCCGGTTTTGACTGGCGCACCAATATTGCCCTGCTCGGCGGCTTCGCAGCCAAGGAGGTGATCATCTCGACAATGGGCACAGCCTATTCGCTCGGCGAAACTGCTGCCGAGGACGCAGCTCCGCTCAAGGAACGGCTGGCCAAGGATGCGCATTGGAACCGGGCCGCCGCCTTGGCCTTTCTCGTCTTTGTCATGTTCTACGCCCCCTGCTTTGTCACAGTGGTGGCCATTGCCAAGGAAAGCGGCTCGTGGAAATGGGCAGCGTTCTCCATTGCCTTCAACACCGCAGTCGCCTCGCTGCTGGCTGTCACTATTTTTCAAGTCGGACGGCTGCTGGGATAAGATGTTGCGATGTTTTTAAAGAGGGGCGATGTGAAGGACACAGTTCTCTCCACAGGAATCCGTTTTGCTGAAGCATTGACGACAGGGCGATATGCAGATGCTCGCTCCTTGTTAACATCAGACTTGCAGCGTTCCTGCTCTGAAGAACAACTGCGTTTGCAGTATGAACAAATGACTGCATACAGTTCAGAATCAGCAATGCCAGATGGCCATACGTTATTTATAGAGAATTGGCCTGCTAAAACAACAGGTGATCTTGGTTGGCTCTACGTTTCTATTTCTGGCAGCGGATTTGCGGAAGCTGTTACAGTGGTTGTGACGGATGAAAGAGGCACGCCAAAAATCAGAGACATTGAATGGGGTCGGCCATAGAGATTTTATGAAAAAAATTACAGTCAAAGACTTCCGGGAGCGCAAGGGCGGCAAAAAGCTGGCCCTGCTCACCGCTTATGATGCCTCGACGGCCCGACTTTTGGACAACGCGGGCGCAGATGCCCTTTTGGTCGGCGACTCGCTGGGCATGGTGGTGCTGGGCTATGAATCCACCCTGCCGGTGACGATGGAGCAGATGCTCCACCATGCCGGAGCAGTCAGCCGGGGAACACAGCGGGGCTTGGTGATTGGTGACATGCCTTTTGGCTCCTATCAGGTCAGCGAGGCGCAGGCGGTTGCCAATGGCCTGCGCTTCTTGAAAGAAGCGGGCTGCGGGGCGGTCAAGCTGGAGGGCGGCAGCGAAGTCTGCGGCACAGTGCGGGCCTTGGTCCGGGCCGGGGTGCCGGTCATGGGCCATGTCGGCCTGACTCCGCAGACTGCCGGGCAGATGGGCGGCTTCAAGGTGCAGGGCAAGGACATAGCTGCGGCCCGCAGACTGCTTGCTGATGCCAAGGCCTTGGAAGAGGCTGGCATCTTCAGTCTGGTGCTGGAGGCTCTGCCTGCTTCGCTGGCAGCGGTGATTACAGCCGCAGTCTCTGTGCCGACCATCGGCATCGGGGCCGGGCCGCACTGCGACGGTCAGATTTTAGTGACCAATGATCTGCTGGGCCTGTTTGAAAAATTTGTGCCCAGTTTTGTCAAGCAGTATGTCAAGCTGGCCCCGGCCATCAACGAGGCGGTGCAAAACTACATCAGCGAGGTGGAGGGCGGCGCATTCCCCGGCCCAGAGCACTGCTTTGCCAGCAAAGAGGATTTCAGCGGCCTGCTGGCAGAACTGCCGGACAGTTCTGCTTGACGGCGGCAGAGCAGCGCGCTACAACAAGCGGATGACAGATAGCAACGCGCATATTCCGGTTCTGCCCCGCGAGGTGCTGGACTGGCTGCGGCCCTGCTCCGGCAGGACATATATTGATGGCACCCTCGGTCTTGGCGGCCATGCCGGGCTGATTCTCGGTGATTCCAGCCCGGACGGACGGGTCTTGGGTTTTGAATGGGACAGCCAGGCAGCGCAGCTGGCTCAGGCGCGGCTGGCGGAATTCGGCAGCAGGTTGCAGCTTATTCCTTCTTCCTACGCAGAGATGGCTGTTCAATGCCGAACGCAGGGGCTGGTGCAGGCGGACGGCATTCTCCTCGACTTGGGCGCATCCTCGCTCCAGTTTGACAGGCCGGAGCGGGGCTTCAGCTTCATGACGGACGCGCCGCTTGACATGCGGATGAACACCAGCCTGCTGACCAGCGCGGCGGAATTGGTCAACCAATTGTCGCAGGAGGAGCTGGCCGATATTTTTTACAATTACGGCGAGGAGCGGCAGGCCCGCCGCATTGCCCGCTTCATTGTTGAGGCCCGCCTTGCCCAGCCTGTAGAACGCACCAAACAATTGGCTGAGATTGTCCGTCAGGCGGTGCCCGGCAAATATCAGCCAAAAAAAATACATCCGGCCACCAAGGTCTTTCAGGCTTTGCGGATTGCGGTCAATCGGGAGCTGGACAATCTTGCCAAGGTGCTGACCGATGCGCCTGCCCTGCTTGCGCCGGGTGCCCGGCTCTGCATCATCACTTTTCATTCCTTGGAAGACCGGATGGTCAAGCAGAGTTTCCTCAACAATCCTGCTCTGCGGGTGCTGACCAAAAAACCAATCCTGCCCAGCGAAACTGAGCTGCGCCTCAATCCCCGCAGTCGCAGCGCCAAACTGCGGGTGGCAGTAAGAATTTGAAAAAACGCGGTGAATTCAAATTCCAAGTGCAACTTTTTTGGTTGCAAGAAAAGGCAGTTACGGGAGTGTCACAACTTTGCTTTTGTCGCTAACTAAGAGAAAATAATTGAAAATTTACATGAAGTATTCAAAGTGCCAGCCAACCTATGCTTTTTGGATAACCAAAAAAAGTTGCACTTGCGAGTTGAATCCACACTTCTGGGCGGCCTCCATCAGCGCGTCGCAATGCTCAGGATTGGCCATCTTCAGCATCCGGTAGCGGTTCTCATTCAGGGCGTAGTCGGCAAACTTGATGCTCGGCTCCTTGGAGTCGATGATCAGCGGATTCTTGCCTTCCTCCTCCAGGAGCGGATTGTAGCGGTAGAGCGGCCAGTGTCCGCACTCAACCGCCTTCTTCTGCTGGTCAAGGCCCTTGGTCATGTCAATGCCGTGATTGATGCAGTGGGCATAGGCGATGATGATCGACGGGCCGTCGTATGCTTCCGCCTCGTTGATCGCCTTGACAAGCTGCTGCGGGTTCGCGCCCAGAGCGACCCTGGCCACGTAGATATTGCCGTAGGTGGAGAAGATCATGCCCATGTCCTTCTTGGCCATCTTCTTGCCGCCAGCAGCGAACTGAGCGACCGCCGCACGCGGGGTTGACTTGGACATCTGGCCGCCGGTGTTGGAGTAAACCTTGGTGTCGACCAGCACGTTGATGTTCTCGCCCGATGCCAGAACATGATCCAGGCCGCCGTAGCCGATGTCGTAGGCCCAGCCGTCGCCGCCAAAGCACCAGACCGATTTCTTGACTAAATAATCAGCCACCGGCAGGAGGCGGGAGGCAGTGACGCTCTTGCTGCTGGACAGGGCCTTTTTCAGCTCCTCGACCCTGCCGCGCTGGGCCTCAATCTCGTCCTGGGTCTTCTGGCTGGCGTTGAGCAGCGAATCAGCAAGCTCCTGATTCACCATGCCTTCCGCCACAGCTGAGTGCAGCAGCTCGGCAGCCTGCATGGCCAGCTTGTTCACGGCCTGCCTCATGCCGAGGCCATACTCGGCGTTGTCCTCGAACAGGGAGTTGGACCAAGCGACATGAAGGAAGGAATTATTTCAGCAGCTTCACATGGCTGTACGCAAGAATCTTTCTGTCCAAGGTCAGCAACGGGCAGTCATGAATACGGGCGGTGGCGACAATGATCTGATCAGCCGGGTCGCGATGAAACTCTCCGGGCAGCCGGGTTGATTCCACAGCAATGCGGGGCGACAGTTCAAAAAGCTGAATGCCGGGATACTGCAAAGCCTGATGTATCCAGTCGGAAACATCCATGTCAAAGTGGAGCCGCTTCAGTTCAAACAGCTTGGCGATCTCCCAGCAGGAGATGACGCTCACGCCCAAGCCGTCCGCTTCATGTTCGATGATCTGGCGTTGGACAGATTCAGGCAATTGCTGTTCATCAAGAACCCACTTGACCCAGATATGCGTGTCAAGCAGGATCATTGCAGGGCCTCCCAATCGTCAACTGCCACTGGTTCTGTCGGATCAATGTATGTGAAAGGACGACCTCGCAGCGGATAACGCTCCTGTTCTTTCTCCGGCCTGCCTTGAGATGCTGGGTTAAGCAGGACTGTTTCCCGGAATATCCGAATTAGCTCAAGAAGATTTGGGAAATATTCGCTTGGGATTGCTTTGACTTCTTTAAGCAGAGCTTGCTGACAAGCAATATCTTGATTTGACATGGCATTTTTTGTATATATAGGAAGGTGAAGTTGTGGCAGGCGATGAAGCTGGCTTTACTGATTGTCAAGACCCGTATGATTGCATTCCGATTTTTTAAACAATTCGGGATGAGTTTTCCTCCACTTGTCAAGAGCCGCCTCCGGCGTGATATGGCCGAGATTTCTTTGAGTAATATTAAAAAATTGTAGATATGAAGATACTGCATCAAAGCCTCTTCAAGCTGCTGGGCCGGATTCAAAGCGGGTCTGCTGAACAATTTCTTGAATTCTGCCGTTAAAGCGTTCAACCATGCCGTTTGTCTGCGGTTTTCTCGGCTTGATCAAGCGATGCTCAATGCCGTGCTCCGCGCATTCCTGATCGAAGAGATGGTTTCCAGTCGGCTTCCGTTCGCCTGTCGGACAGAAACGGTCGGTGAATTCCTTGCCGTTATCCGTGAGAATCCTTGAAATAAAAAATGGAGCCTTCTTGACGAGATTCTTTAAAAAAGAACGGGCTTCCTCCGCTTTCTTCGAGGCGTGAATTTCCATATAAACCCATCTGGTCGCCCTGTCAACAGCAACGAACAGATACTTCCTGCTTTCCTCATCCGGCATCTGCGGGAGGTGCTTTGATGTCGGCATGAATAAAGCCAGGTTCATAATCCTTGAATGTTTTTAGAGATTTCCCCCGCATCTCCTCTTCAGGGATCAAATTTTTAAGGTTCGAGACTCCATGCCGCCTAAGACAGCGGTCAAGTGCAGAGCGCGACATCTTAGGACATAATAATTTCCGCACAACAACAAGGAGATCGTCGATTGGAAGCAGCAGTGATGTCCGCAATTCAATCACAATCGCCTCTTGGAAAGATGTGAGGCTCGTGTTCAAATTATGTGGCGTGTGCGAATAATCTTCAACAGTTTCAAGGTGTTTCCACTTGCGGACTGTGTCCCTGCTGATGCCATATTTCGCGGCGAGCTTCCGTTCAGAAAGCGTTGACTGCTGAATTTCCCGACGGATTGCAGGGGTCGTCCGCGCTCTTTTGTGCAGGGTGATGTTCATGATGACAAACCGGGTTGTTCGTGTTCTGACAATATCTCGCTGATCCGTTCCCAAGCTCGAAACAACGGCCAGCTTCTTTCTGGTATATTATCATGCGGGGCTTGATAGCTTATCTGCGCATCCTCCACGCTGACAGGCCGCCCTGCTTTGACTCTTGCCGCAACAATCAGCGCGTATTCCTGCGCCGCCGCTGCATCAAACGGGAGATTTCTGCCGTCAAACAGGGAAAATATTTCTTTGGCGGCTTGCAGCAATTCATTTTTCCGTCGTCCTTCCGGCAGCAGGGCAAGGCCAAGTTCAATTTCCGCCTGCGTCACGGCACTGATGAAGAGCTGTTCAGCGGGCTGCGCATCCAGCCATTCGACAACTGCCGGAAATGGCGATGGACGCATCAGCTCCGAAAGGATATTGGTGTCAAGGAGCATCGGAATCTTGCAGCAAGCCTGTTAATCTTGGCAAAGACCGGCTGGGAAGAGGAAGTTCAATGCCGCCGATTTCTTGGAACCGCTGCTGAATGCGGGTGCCGATTCCAGATTGAACATTGAGGGATTTTTCCAGAATGTTTTTCACTTCATCCTCTACAGTGCGGCGATGACGAGCGGCCTGCGTCTTCAGCCGTGAACCGACTGATTCTTCAATTGCGATAGTCAATATTTCCATTATTGCAATCTCTCCCATACATCTAAAACTGTTGGTTCTTTCTGTAAGAAAAAAAGCTGCCTCCCGTTTATGAGAGAGCTGCGGTTGATTTGCTGGCTTCAAGTATTATAGCAACCGGGGAGATTGAGGGCAACTGAGGGAGTGCGAAAGAGCGGAAGAAGAGGCTGTTGCGGCGAGTTTCAGCAACAAAAAAAGCTGAACTTCCAGCAGCGGAGGCCCAGCTTACCGTGCCTTTATCTTCATGCTTCGCTCCATATAATTAAATGCCATCCAGAAATTTGCTTGTGTCCATAACAATGGAGTGGTATCACCAGGAATATACTGACCATGCTCCAAATAATAAAGTTCCGGGCATTTAAATCCTCCGAAGCGACTGTCTTCCGGCGTAAGCTGGCTTAATGAGCGGTTGAAATAGTCTATTTGCAGTTGCAGGAAACGCTTGTCGTGTGTTTTCTGATAGTTCATCCCATAGATGATAGACATGACAGGATCAAAAATACACCATTGCGCTTCTTGACCAGATTGCAATAAACTATCACGTTCAGCAATATTATCACTCACATCAATTGTTCTTTCCTCTTCTTTTACTTTCTCTTTGTAATCAGCAGACCAATAGGAATCGCCTAAATAGCGGCGGATACCATAGTCTCCTTGTAAATGCGTTCTGACATCATTGAGGATTTGATCGGCAATTTCTTCGCTGACGACATTCAGAGGGAATATCAGAAATAATAAAGCTGCGTCATAACGGCGGTACTTTTCAGGCTGGATACATTCGGCTGGCAAGATGGCATTTAACGCTTCCTGGCCTTTGGCAATCAATCCAGTTACGAACTCGCTGGTAATAATTTTATCCTTACAATGAATAGAATATCTGTTTTCGCCGATTATTTTATTTAATTCGATTAATGCGGCAACCACCACGCCAATACTGGATGCTTCAACTTTTCGCACTTCTTCCCAATGACCGCTGTCTTCATCTTGCCAGTAAGCGATTTTATCGAAATACAAGGCAAACAAGGCGAGCAATTCTGTTTGCGCTGCGTTGAGTTCGGCAATGGCGTGTTCATTGTAGAGTTTGCAGAACAGCCAGAGAAAATATCCAAGCGCGTCATTTTCAGCGTGCGCCCATTTTTGCTTGATTTCGGACAGATCATTGCCGTTGAAGCGAATATGAGGGCGATTCATCGGGTCGTTAAAATCTAACTCACCGGCAATAATTTTTTCAAATCGCCATTGGTGCTTGATGAAATAGTCAGTGAATGCGGTGATGTTTTTGATGGCGATGTCAGTTTTGCCATTCAGATAATGGGCGTAGGCGATATGAATATTGTCACGTATCCAAACGTTATTATAGCCGGTATATTCAGATTCAGTTTGCAAATTGGCTGCTGGAAAGAGACCATTGTCTAACAATGGAAACAAAAAAGAATCTTTCCCGGTTAAGAGATCGAAAATATCCTTCAAGTTTGATGAAGAATATTCTCTTGCAACTATGCTGTAGTTGATCGACATTGCGCACAACCTTTCTTTATCTTTCCAGAAGCATCAAAAAGAACATCTAAATGTTTTCTGTAAGAAAACTCAGCTAAATAGATAACAATCAGTGAGATTATTCCAACCAATAAAAAAATAATTCCTTTCATTATGCTTGGGTTAGTTGCACGCAAAAAAGGAACTAAACTATAACCCATTAAGATGATAGACATTGCCATGCTTGACCAGTACAAGACAAAATCTTCAAGATTAAACAAATATCTACCTCCACCATGCGAATTACTGCACAATTCACCAACATATTTTTCATAGGGGTCGTTGCTGTAATTTAAAAAACATGCAACGACTAATATACGAATATTATTATGATAACAAAGCAAGTCAACGTAAGCGCAAACAAAAGGGATAATACAAAGAATATAGTCTGGCTCCATTGCCCATCCAGTAGTATTGCCATTAAAACCTAATCCAATTGCACCCAATGAAGCTATTGCTATTAGCTTATATTTCAAGAAATCCATTCTTGCTTTTTGAGACTCTACAATTTCTTCCCGCAAGGATGTAATCTCATCATTTATATTTATCTCTTGAGACATATCTCTACCTCATCCTTTTGCATGTCTTTTGTATTTCTTCAATTAGTTAAGTTTCCCTTTCGCAATACTCTTTACAGCTTCCTTCATATCACTGGGTGTACCACGAAGAACATCACCAACTTTCCCGGTTAATTCACCCAATATCGCACTTGCTATCCCCATAGAATTATTTTTTAGTTCTTCATCGCTAACGGTACCATCTTTATACAATTCACATATTGATATTACTATTAATCCGCTTACGGTATGAAGAAGTACAGTTGCAGCGCAATTTGCAACTACCCCAATCCCAGGAATATATCCAATAACTACATTGGCTATACTAGCTCCAGCCGCAGCACCAGGTATTACGCCAATAAATGTTGACATCCCGGAAAGTGACCTGTACCCATAAACATCAACTATCTCTTCACACATATTAATAGTAACACCTGTTAATAACGCTCCTGACAAAATAGGCCCTGCGAATGGTATTGCAGTAGTCAACGCCATTGGAACTGCAATTGCTATAGCATCTGTAACCTTGCCCCAAGCTGAGTCAAATGTCGACATGATCAACTCCATTCATCATATTGATTAAATAGAACAAACTTATAGATACAGATACGCTAATAATCTACTCACCACCCCCGCTCTCCTTCTTCTCCTTCTTATGCCCGGGCTTGAAGGCCCCCATGAAATCAAGAAGGAACTGCCCTTCCTCGGCAATCTCAGGATACGCCTCGGCAAAGTCGCGGATGCGGCGGGCCGTGTCGTACATGGCCTCGATGCACCTGTCGGTGGCCTGAAGCCGCTGATGATAGACGGACAGATGCAGCTTGTCCAGCAGATGCTCGGCAGGCTCAAGGCGGAGGACTTCAGCCAAGCCCTGCTCCAGTCCGGCGAGAACAGCGGCATCAAGCCTGAGCGTCTCTCCGTGCTTCTGGACAAAGCGGGCAGCATCGTCAGCCACGGCCTGATAGCCGGGCAGGGATTTGTGCAGGGACTGGATATCGTTCGCATCCAGTGGGGGCAGGATTTCCACGTTCAACAGCTCGGCGACCTTTTCGAGATCAGTCTTTTCCGGCATGGCGGGCCTCCTTTGAGGGAATTTGATGAGGATAGCGCAAATTAGCGCGGCAAAAGCACGCTGTCAAGAAAAAAATATGCGGTGCGCGGCAGCGAAGCAAAATCTTCGCTCTGCGATCAAAGAGGAGAATTGGATGAGGAAATAGAAAAAATATACCTGCTCATAGGAAAAGCCTATGAGGAAACAGACGCGGCCTATTTGCTCATCCCTTTTTCCTATGAGCAGATAGGCGGAGACTGTGAAGAGAGGTCAGCCGCTGATCAGCAGTTCGTCCAGTTCGCTGTACGCTGAAAACCAGCCGTCAAGGCTGATCAGTTTGCTTTTGCTGACAATCGCTGTGGCGATGATGAATCTGTCCGCAGGGTCTTTATGATGATACGGAAGCTGGCCCGCAAGCTGCGCTGCCGCCGCGCTGACCGGGAGGACCTGCACATCGGAGCCGCGCAAAGCCTCCTTCAGCCATTGGTCAATTGGCAGGGGCAGCTCAATCCGGCGGAACCGCTCCAGCAGGACAACCTCCCAGCAGGAAATGGCGGAGACGGCCAAGGCATCGGCAGTTTCAATCAAATCAATGAGATTCTGCGGCAGCGGATCATCCGGCAGCAGCCAGCGCAGCCAGATGTGGGTATCCATCAGGATCATCGCAGAATGTCCCAGTCTTCCGGCGGAGCGGCGGGCGACACGATATCGCCGAGAATCTTTCCTTTGCCGCTGATTGCGAAGGAGGGCTTGCGCCGTTTCTTCGCTTTCTTCCTGTCCTCCGGCAGCAGAAAAATTGCTTCCATACGAATGTTCGGCGGCAGCTGCGGTTGATGCAGCAGCCTGCCGTGCTGATCGGTCTCAAGAATGATTCGTTTAGTCTGCATGATGCCTCCTGTCAGTTTACGCTGATGAGCGTATCTTGCCGCGTTTATTCTGTCAAGCGGAACAAGGATTGGGAAAAGCCGGAGCCTATAAACAGAAAAGCCCCTCCCGTTTTCCCGGAAGGGGCCTGCTTGACGGAATCAGTCAGGACTTACTCCTGCTCCAACGCCTTGAACCTGCTCTGGAGGAACTTCCAGCCCTTTTCCACATCCTTCTGGGCGGCCTCCATCAGCGCGTCGCAATGCTCAGGATTGGCCATCTTCAGCATCCGGTAGCGGTTCTCATTCAGGGCGTAGTCGGCAAACTTGATGCTCGGCTCCTTGGAGTCGATGATCAGCGGATTCTTGCCTTCCTCTTCCAGCAGCGGGTTGTAGCGATAGAGCGGCCAGTGTCCGCATTCCACCGCTTTCTTCTGCTGATCCAAACCCTTGGTCATGTCAATGCCGTGGTTGATGCAGTGAGCGTAGGCGATGATGATCGACGGGCCGTCGTATGCTTCCGCCTCGTTGATCGCCTTGACAAGCTGCTGCGGGTTCGCGCCCAGAGCGACCCTGGCCACGTAGATGTTGCCGTAGGTGGAGAAGATCATGCCCATGTCCTTCTTGGCCATCTTCTTGCCGCCAGCAGCGAACTGAGCGACCGCAGCACGCGGGGTTGATTTGGACATCTGGCCGCCGGTGTTGGAGTAAACCTCGGTGTCGAGCACCAGCACGTTGATGTTCTCGCCCGAAGCAAGGACATGATCCAAGCCGCCGTAACCGATGTCGTAGGCCCAGCCGTCGCCGCCAAAGCACCAGACCGATTTCTTGACTAAATAATCAGCCACCGGCAGGAGGCGGGAGGCAGTGACGCTCTTGCTGCTGGACAGGGCCTTTTTCAGCTCCTCGACCCTGCCGCGCTGGGCCTCAATCTCGTCCTGGGTCTTCTGGCTGGCGTTGAGCAGCGAATCAGTAAGCTCCTGATTCACCATGCCTTCCGCCACAGCTGAGTGCAGCAGCTCGGCAGCCTGCATGGCCAGCTTGTTCACGGCCTGCCTCATGCCGAGGCCATACTCGGCGTTGTCCTCGAACAGGGAGTTGGACCAAGCCGGGCCGCGTCCGTCCTCGCGCTGACAGTACGGCGTGGTCGGCAGATTGCCGCCGTAGATTGAGGAGCAGCCGGTGGCGTTGGCGACCAGCATCCGGTCGCCGAAAAGCTGGGTGACGAGTTTGATGTACGGGGTCTCGCCGCAGCCTGCGCAGGCGCCGGAGAACTCAAACAGGGGCCGCCGGAGCTGGCTGCCCTTGACGGTCGCCGGATCAGCCAGAGCGGTCTCCATCTCAGGCAAGCTCAGGAAAACCTTCCAGTTCTTGGCTCCAGCCTCGCGGACTTCCTCGGTGTTGGGCACCATCTTGAGGGCTGATTCCTCAGTCTTGTTGCCGTCCGCATCTTTTTTCCGGGCCGGGCAGACAATGGAGCAGAGGGTGCAGCCAACGCAGTCGGCGGTGGAAATCTGGATGGTGAACTTGCGGCCTGCGAAGTCCTTGCCATTGGCATCAGCGGTCTTGAAGGACTCGTCCGCGCCTGCGGCAGCTAAAGCCTCTGGGGTGGCGATCTTCATCCGGTTGCAGCCATGCGGGCAGACCAAGGAGCAGCGGCCGCATTGGATACAGGTCTCCGGGTCCCACTCCGGGACATGCACGGCAATGTTGCGCTTCTCCCACTGGGTGGTGGCGGTGGGCCAGCGGCCATCAGCAGGCATTTCAGAGACCTTGATCTCCTCGCCCTTGCCCTGAATCATCTTGGCAGTGACCTGCTTGACAAAATCAGGAGCCTCGGCAGGCACGGTCTCGGGCAAGGCGTGGCCGCTGATCCGCTCTGGAATTTCGACCTGAACAATATTCTCCACTGCCGCGTCAACCGCGCTGTAGTTCATGTTCACGACCTTGTCGCCCTTCTTGCCGTAGGTCTTCTTGATCGCCTCCTTGATCGCCCGGATGGCCTCCTCTTGGGTGAGGATGCCGGAGATCAGGAAGAAGGCGGTCTGCATGATCATGTTGATGCGTGCGCCGAGGCCGAGGGCCAGCCCCAGCTTGATCGCGTCAATGATGTAGAATTTCGCGTTCTTGTCGATGAGCTGCTGCTGCACCTTGGCGGGCAGGTGATCCCAGATCGTGTCCTTGTCAAACGAAGTTGTGAGCAGGAAGGTGCCGCCGTCCTCCAGATTAGCCAGCATGTCGTAGCTGTTCAGGAAGGTGAAGTTGTGGCAGGCAATGAAGCTGGCCTTGCTGATCAGGTACGGGGCCATGACCTTGTTCTCGCCAAAGCGGAGATGGGAGACAGTCATGGAGCCGGACTTCTTGGAGTCATAGACAAAATACCCCTGAGCCGAGTTGTCTGTCTCGGTGCCGATGATCTTGATCGTGTTCTTGTTCGCGCCAACTGTGCCGTCTGAGCCGAGGCCGTAGAACATGGCCCGATAGACATCTTCGCCCTCGATATTGAAGGCTTTGTCGTAGTCCAGCGAAGTGAAGGTCACGTCATCGTTCGGGCCGACGCAGAACTTGTTCTTCGGAGCCAGCGCAGCCATGTTGTCATAGACCGCCTTGACCATAGCCGGGTTGAACTCTGCTGAACCCAAGCCGTAGCGACCGCCAAGGATCAGCGGCATGATCATGGTCGGATTGGCCTCGGCAGCCTCGCTCACTGCGGCCCGGACATCCAAGTACAGCGGCTCGCCCGGCGCGCCTGGCTCCTTGCAGCGGTCAAGCACAGTGATGCGCTCAACGGTCGGCGGCAGGGCATTGACCATAGCCTTGCAGTCAAAGGGCCGGAACAGACGGACAATCACCATGCCGACCTTGCGGCCTTCAGCAACCAGATGATCAATGGTGGCGGCAACGGTCTCAGCACCAGACCCCATGACCACCGTTACATCAGTGGCATCCGGCGCGCCGTGGTAGTCAAAGAGGCGGTAGCTGCGGCCAGTCAGGGCGGCGAACTTGTTCATGGTCTCCTGAACAATGCCCGGCACTGCGTTGTAATATTTGTTGACCGTCTCGCGGCCCGTGAAATAAACATCCGGGTTCTGAGCTGTGCCGGACATTGAGGGCCGGTCCGGGGTCAGGGCGCGCAGCCGGTGCTCGGTGATCAGCTTCTCGTCAATGATCTCCAGCATGTCATCGTTGGAGAGCTGCTCCATCTTCTGGATTTCATGCGAGGTGCGGAAGCCGTCAAAAAAGTGCATGAACGGAATGCGCGAAGCCAGCGTGGCTTGGGTGGAAATCAAGGCCATGTCCTGCGCTTCCTGCACGTTCTGGGAACAGATCATGGCCCAGCCGGTCTGGCGTGCGCTCATCACGTCGCCGTGGTCGCCAAAAATGGACAGACCTTGGCAGGCAAGAGAACGGGCTGTGATATGAAAAACCGTTGGAGTCAGCTCGCCCGCAATTTTGTACATGTTGGGCAGCATCAGGAGCAGGCCCTGCGAGGCGGTGAAAGTGGTGCAGAGCGCGCCGGTTGCCAGCGAGCCGTGCAGCGAGCCGGCCACGCCGCCTTCAGACTGCATCTGGGAGATCACCGGCACGGAACCCCAGATGTTCTTCTGGCCTGCGGTGGCCTTGGCATCCGCTTCAGCGGCCATGGGCGAAGACGGGGTGATGGGGTAGATGGTGATGACCTCACTGGTGGCATAGGCGACGTGCGTGCAGGCCTGATTGCCGTCAATGGTGACCATTTTCCGTGACATAAGAATCTCCCTGAATCCTGAAGTTGACGTATCCCGGCGGGATGCCGTAAAATAAAAATGTCTGAACGCAAGGGCTGATTGCGGCTTGCGATGATTTTTTGATATTATTAAGAGATAGACGGTGTTCCGGCAGCGCGGGCGGCGGACGACCGCTATGCCTGGAAAAGAGCAGAAATTTATCATCATAGAACAAAATTGACGTTTGCGCAAGGGAAAGAAAACGCGGCGGTCTGCGGCCTTTGCCATCCAGCCAATTATATCGGCAGGCACTCCGAGGCCCAGTTCAGCCACGGCTTCTGTCAGGAGTGTGCCAAAAAACATTATCCAGAGGTGTTTTCAAAATGAACAGCACCTGTCCGGCAATTGGCTTGTCTTTCGTATTCTGTCCACTTTTCCGGCAGCTTGATGCGTTCATGCCGCCAAATTTTCGCTAACCGCGTATCTGCCGATCATGAACCAGAAAGAGCGTCTTCAGAAGATTATTGCCCAGGCAGGGATATGCTCGCGTCGCAGGGCGGAGGAATATATTGCTGCCGGACGGGTGGCAGTGGATGGGCGGACCGTCACGGAGCTGGGCTTCAAGGCAGATCCGGCCCAGGCGGTGATCAGTGTGGATGGACAGCCTGTCCGGCAGGAGAAAAAAAAAGTGCATCTCCTGCTCAACAAGCCGCCCGGTTATGTCACCACCTTGTCTGACCCGCAAGGCCGTCCGATTGTCACCGACCTGCTGCCGCCAGACCTGCGGCTGCGGCTTTTTCCAGTGGGCCGCCTTGATTTGGACAGCGAGGGCGCGCTCTTGCTGACCAATGACGGCGACTTGGCCAACAGAATACTGCATCCCAAATTTGAGGTGAAAAAGACCTATGAGGCCACAGTCAGGGAACTGCCTGCGGCAAGCGACCTGCGGCGGCTGGAGGCAGGCATTATTGTTGATGGCCAGAAGACTTGGCCTGCTCAAGCGCGGGTGCTGCGGCGGACAAAAACAGCGGCAGTGATCGAGATTATCATCCACGAAGGAAAAAAACGACAGGTGCGCAAGATGTTTCAAGCCATTGGCCACCCGGTCCTGCGGCTGCGGCGGACTGCCTACGGCGGCCTGCGGCTGGGCGGTCTGGGGCCGGGCAAGTGCCGTTTTTTGACCGAAAAAGATATTACAAATATATTTTATTGATTACTTGCTAACAATTCCTTTACAATCAGAACGATACTGGCCATAATACAACGGAAGATAAATTTTGCCAGCCGAACTCTGTTGGAGTGCGGTTTCAACAACAGGCAGCCCAAGTCCGTTTCTTGGGAAAATCAAGCAACTGGCTGCAACAAGAGGAGAAAATTGAACAGCATGAACAAATCAGAACTGATAGAGGCTCTGGCTGAAAAAGTCGATCTGCCGGTGCGTGAGACCGCGTCCGTGACCAAAACTATCATCGACACCATGAGCGATGCCTTGGTCAAAGGAGATTCGATTGAAATCCGTGGTTTTGGCAGTTTCACGGTCAAAAAGTACGGTGCCTACACAGGCCGCAATCCCAAGTCGGGCGAGCAGATCAATGTGGCCCCGAAAAAACTACCCTTCTTTAAAGTGGGCAAAGACCTGCGCGAGCGGGTTGATGCCGCGATGCGGGAAGAGAAGGAGCAATAATCTCCTGTGGGCGGCTGATGATGCAGCGGAAGCAGTATAAAATGACGGTTCAGATTATTCTGCGCCGACTATGCCGCCCACCAAATCGTAAATATGGGCCTCGGTGATGCGCACTGTGACGATGTCGCCGGGGCTGGCCCCGCCTTCGTTGATATAGACGCAGCCGTCGATCTCCGGAGCCTGAAAACGGGTGCGGCCCTCCAAAAGCAGATCCGTTTCTTGGCTCAGTCCTTCCACCAGCACTTCCATCTCTTGGCCGACATAACCTTGCAGCCGCTCCTGGCTGATGGCGGCCTGCAATTCCATGACCTGCTGAAACCGCTCCTGTTTCACCTCATCCGGCACCTTGGGCAGAAAGTCCGCCGCAGGCGCGCCTTCCTCATCTTGATAAGGAAACACGCCGACATGGTCCAGCCGCCAATCCTGCAAGGCTGCGAGCAGCTCCTCCACATCCTCTTCCGTCTCCCCAGGAAAGCCGACCATCAGCGTGGTGCGCAGGGCGCAGTCTGGCACCTGTTTTCTGATCCGGGCAATCAGGCAGTCCAAATCCTGCCGTCCGTAGCGGCGGTTCATGCGCTGAAGCACTTGGTCGCTGACATGCTGAAAGGGGATGTCCAAATAGGGCAGCAGGCATCTTTCTGCGGCCATCAGGTCCAGCAGCTCATCCGTGACTGAGGCCGGGTAAAGATAGAGCAGGCGCAGCCAGGGAATATCAGTTGCTGTCAAGAGTTCCCGGAGCAGCGCAGGCAGATTGCTGGCCCTGTCCAAGTCATTGCCGTAAGCAGTCAGATCTTGGGCAATCAAGGACAGCTCCTGCACCCCGGCCTGCCCCAATGCGCGAGCCTCAGCCGCCAGATCAGCAATCGGCCTGCTGCGCAGACTGCCCCGGATGGCCGGAATCATGCAGTAGGTGCAGCGGTTGTCGCAGCCTTCAGTGATTTTCAGCCAGCTCCGAAAAAAAGGCGTGGAAAGACGGCGCGGCATGGTGCTGCTGCTCAGAAAGCAGGAGGGCTGACGCAGAACCACGCTGGCATTGCTCGGCATCTGCTGAATCAGCTCCGGCAGCCGCGCTTCATCATCAATGCCGACAAAAAGATCAACTTCTGGCAGCTCCTTGGCCAAATTCGCTCCATAGCGCTGAACAAGGCAGCCAGTCACCACCAGCTTTTTCGCCGGAGCAGCCTGCTTGTATTCAGCCAGCCGGAGAATTTCATCCACTGCCTCCTCCACTGCTGGGCGGATGAAGCCGCAGGTGTTGATCAGGAGCAGATCCGCTGATGCCGGATCGTCAACCGTCCGCCAGCCGCTGAGTTCCAACGAGCCGAGCATCAGTTCAGAATCAACCAAATTTTTGGCGCAGCCGAGGCTGGTGAGGTGCAGTGTTTTCATACCCTGAGTTTGATAGGCAAACTGGATCAGCTTGATATTTAAAGAAGGCGGCAACCGGCGGTCTCCTATTTTTCGAGACAGCAACACTTGACAGGGGTGCCACCCAAGAGGGAGACCGACAAAAAAAGCGACAAAATAAATGAAGTATTTTTCGAGGAACCCTTGATGCCGAAATCATAACATAATAGACTGAAATTTCAATATTAAAATAAAAAATAACAAAACAAATGCAGCAGAATGGATGTTGTATTTTTCGAGGAACCCTTGAATCGAACGGATGAACTTGGCCGGATTGACCTGCGCAGGCCGGGTCGGATCCATGTCCGGGATCACTGCTGCCGCGCCAAGAGCTGTGGCGAAGAGGCCGAAGAGCGGAAAGCCGGGCTGATCAATATCGCCGGGGCCGATGCCGTAGTAGTCGCGGATGAGCTGGAGCTGATGAAAAAAAATGCCGTGCGTGTATTGCACGCCCTTGGGTGGGCCGGTCGAGCCGGTGGTGAAAATAATCGCGGCCAGTTCGTCTTCGCTCGTGCTGACAGCAGTGAAATCAGTGTCCTCGCCTGCGGCGAGTTTGGCTCCGAGCAGGCCGCCAAGGGATGGGCCGATGCAGATGCGGCGGCGGACAGTCTGGAAGGGTTTGCGAAAAAAACGGGCGATGAGCTGCACCGGCGGAATGGCGATCAGCACTGCTGGTTTGACTGCGCCGATGCAGCGGAGCAGTTTTTTGTAGCCCATGCCCGGATCAATCAGGATCACGGTTGCGCCGAGTTGGAACAGGGCCGCACCATGAGCATGACCCGGTCGCCGCGCCGCACCCCTTGCGCTTGCAGGGCAGCAGCATGACGGCAGCTCGCGGAAGCTCCATTGCTGGTATTGGCCGTTTTTACCGGTGACAAGGGCGAGGGCATCGCCTCGCGTAGCTGCGGCCTCATGCAGGGCCGCGCCGATGTTGCAGTTGGTCATAGGATGATTGAAGAAAGTTGCATTTTTTCGTTGCAAAGTCGCATGGCTGACCCATCGGCTGCATGCTGTTTAGTAACTATTCAAAATGATTGGTTTTTTTATTTTTCAAGCTATATGCTTGCTGAAATATTTTGACTTTCCTCTACGGGCTGTGATATTTATATAGTAACGTTTATTTTTTACAACTTACTGTCAAGGAGACAAAAATGAAAGTAAATTATTCCGTTATGATGAAAGTAGCACTGTGCGCAATGTTCTCGGCTGGCAACGGTTTTGCGGCAACAATTATAGTTGACAACAACCCGAACCACAGCGCAGATTACACGACCTTGCAAGAAGCTGTTGATGCGGCAACTGCTGGGGATACTATATTGATAGGACCATCTTTTAATGGAAACTCATACGGAGACGCAGATATAAAGAAAAAACTCTTTATTTATGGTACAGGATATTTGCTTGAAGAGAATAATTACAAAGGAGGAGTTTCGCAGCTTGGATATATTACTTTTTGGGGTGATTTCATTGGCTTGTCTCCGAATGGTTCAATTATTTCTGGAGTAGAAGCTAACAGTATTGATATTTCAGTCCAAGACGATGAAGCTTACGTAATTGAGAATATTTCGATAAAAAGAAATAAAATCGGACAGGTTTCTTTGAATTCTTCTAATCAAGAGTTAAGAATTAAAGATATTATTATATCTAACAATATGATTACAGGAGGCGCGATTAGTATCGGAAATGCAATAGCTATTATTAATAATAATATTATCAAAACCAATAGTACTTCAGGTACAGGTTTCGTGTGCTTTTCCGGGGAAATATTAATGTTTAACAATTCGTTTATTTATGCTAAAGCGTCTTTTAATCCATCACAAATGTTTAATGGAGAATGTTCAGGAGAAGTCTATGGTAATATATTTAATGAATATGAAAAAGGATCATCAATACCTGTAAATATCCATGATAATTACAATGGCACTTATACGGTATTGGAACAACAAGTTTATACATGGACAGGTTCTGAAGATTCTCAGTTTCAGCTCAGGGCGAATTCTCTTGCCAAAGGCGCATGTTTGAATGGTGCAGACTGCGGCGCTTTTGCCGGTACGACCCCGTATATTCTGTCCGGCCTGCCGCCCCGTCCCAGAATAACCAACCTTGAGCTGCCCGCTTCCGTGCTGAAAACCGATACAACCATGCAGGTTACAGTTTCTGCTGAAAGCCGCAATTAACAGGGGGACATCATGCGCCGCATCTGTCTTATTCTCTCTATCTTCCTGTGTATTGCCGCCGGACAAGCATGGACGGCAGAAATCACAAAGATGGAATATTTTTATGATAACGATCCCGGATTGGGCAACGGAACCGATCTGGCAATCACGGCTGGTGCAACCGTCACTGTAACAGCCGATCTTCCTCTTCCTGCCAATATCAGTGAAGGTCTGCATCATCTTTACGTGCGGGCTATGGATTCAGATGCAAATTGGGGTATTTTTCGTGTGCATCCGTTTTATGTTCCTTCACTTCACAGTCTTTCTCCTTTGCCGGATATCACGGCCATTGAGTGTTTTATTGATGAGTTGACAGATGAAGGCACTGGTACACAGGTTGTAATCACACCTGGAGCGGAAGTGGAGCAAACCTTCAACATGGATTTTAATTCTCTGTCAGAAGGGCTGCATTATCTCTATGTCCGGGCCGAAGATTCTCAGGGAATATGGGGCATCGCCAGAGTAACGCCTTTCTATGTTGTTGATGCCTCAGCCCTTCCAGATATCACGGCTATTGAATATTTCATAGACAATGATCCCGGGCTTGATCTTGCACAAAAGATTTCCATTACTTCCGGCCCGAATCCAGAAGGAAATCTTGCTCTCGATTTGACAGGGCTGTCAATTGGCACACATACGATCGGAATTCGCGCCGTTAATTCTGCTGGTATATGGAGTGTCATCGAGACTGCTCAATTCGAGATTAAGAATGCTTATACTGTGACACCCTCCGCAGGCAGCGGCGGTTCAATAAGTCCAAACACAGCACAGAACGTGGAAGCCGGCACAACAACGAACTTCACCGTTACCCCAAATACAGGCTTCATAGCTGATTCGGCCGTCGGCGGCACTTGTCCTGCTGGAAGCTGGAGCGGCAGCGTGTACACCACCGGCGCGGTGACTGCCGACTGCTCGGTGAGCTTCAGCTTCACGCAAAATGCAGTCACCCGCACAGTCACGCCTTCCGCAGGAGCCGGGGGCAGCGTCAGCCCGACTGCGGCGCAGAAGGTCAATGACGGAGCCAAGGCCAGCTTCACTGTCACCCCGAACGAGGGCTTCACTGCTGATTCCGCCGTCGGCGGCACTTGTCCTGCTGGAAGCTGGAGCGGCAGCGTGTACACCACCGGCGCGGTGACTGCCGACTGCTCGGTGTCTTTCAGCTTCACGCAAAATGCAGTCACCCGCACAGTCACGCCTTCCGCAGGAGCCGGGGGCAGCGTCAGCCCGACTGCGGCGCAGAAGGTCAATGACGGAGCCAAGGCCAGCTTCACTGTCACCCCGAACGAGGGCTTCACTGCTGATTCCGCCGTCGGCGGCACTTGTCCGTCTGGAAGCTGGAACGGCAGCGTGTACACCACCGGCGCGGTGACTGCCGACTGCTCGGTGAGCTTCAGCTTCACGCAAAATGCAGTCACCCGCACAGTCACGCCTTCCGCAGGAGCCGGGGGCAGCGTCAGCCCGACTGCGGCGCAGAAGGTCAATGACGGAGCCAAGGCCAGCTTCACTGTCACCCCGAACGAGGGCTTCACTGCTGATTCCGCCGTCGGCGGCACTTGTCCGTCTGGAAGCTGGAACGGCAGCGTGTACACCACCGGCGCGGTGACTGCCGACTGCTCGGTGTCTTTCAGCTTCACGCAAAATGCAGTCACCCGCACAGTCACGCCTTCCGCAGGAGCCGGGGGCAGCGTCAGCCCGACTGCGGCGCAGAAGGTCAATGACGGAGCCAAGGCCAGCTTCACTGTCACCCCGAACGAGGGCTTCACTGCTGATTCCGCCGTCGGCGGCACTTGTCCTGCTGGAAGCTGGAACGGCAGCGTGTACACCACCGGCGCGGTGACTGCCGACTGCTCGGTGAGCTTCAGCTTCACGCAAAATGCAGTCACCCGCACAGTCACGCCTTCCGCAGGAGCCGGGGGCAGCGTCAGCCCGACTGCGGCGCAGAAGGTCAATGACGGAGCCAAGGCCAGCTTCACTGTCACCCCGAACGAGGGCTTCACTGCTGATTCCGCCGTCGGCGGCACTTGTCCGTCTGGAAGCTGGAACGGCAGCGTGTACACCACCGGCGCGGTGACTGCCGACTGCTCGGTGAGCTTCAGCTTCACGCAAAATGCAGTCACCCGCACAGTCACGCCTTCCGCAGGAGCCGGGGGCAGCGTCAGCCCGACTGCGGCGCAGAAGGTCAATGACGGAGCCAAGGCCAGCTTCACTGTCACCCCGAACGAGGGCTTCACTGCTGATTCCGCCGTCGGCGGCACTTGTCCGTCTGGAAGCTGGAACGGCAGCGTGTACACCACCGGCGCAGTGACTGCCGACTGCTCGGTGAGCTTCAGCTTCACACAAAAATTGACAGGTTCCGCAAAGCCTGCTATTTGGTTGCTGCTGAAGAAGTAAATTTTATTTCACCGAAGCGAAAGGAAGGGGTTGCAACAAGATGCAACCCCTTTTGTTTTTCAGATTGTCTATATGAAAACAACTGTAAGATATATTTCGTATTTTTTATTAAACACCGTAATTGACCGCTTGATCGACACACTTACATTCTTCGGGTAATTTCGAGCAAGAAGGGCCGGTTGTTACTTGACAAACAGACTGGCGCACGGTTAGCTGAAGGACAATCGCAATCATGCTGAACAAAGGGGTGGAGCCGGTGAAAAAAAAGAAACTGCTTCTTGTCGCAGGAGGTGCTGTAGCATTGCTGGCAATCAGTCTGCTGGTATTGCCGCCGCTCCTGCTTTCTTCCAATTGGGTACGGGGCCTTGTGCTCGGCAAAGTCAACCGCAGCATTCCGGGCGAACTGGCTGCGGAACGTTGCAGCATTGGCTGGCAGCAGGGCACTCAATGCTCTGGAGTGGTCTATAGCGACTCCGGGCAGGGCCTGCGCTTGGATATTGGCGAACTGCGCCTCAACCGGGGCCTCTGGCCGCTCCTGACCGCACCGGAAGACCTTGGCGAAATTGTTCTCGACAGACCGGAACTGCTGCTGACCCTCAAACCTGCTTCGCCGGAGCAGCCAGCGGCTCAGACGGCAGATGCTGCTGATCAGCCAGCAGTTGAAAAAAAGGCCGGGGCAGACAAGGGCCAGTCTGCGGAAACTGCGGCTGCTCCAAAGGAGAGCAGCGATTTCCTGGGTAAAATGAAAGCGCGGCTGACTGTCCGTGAGGCAGCGGTCAAAGTTGCCCAAGACGGAAAAACGCCGCAGCTTTTTCTCAGCAACGGCGCACTGCGGGCGGATGTGCAGGCCGGGCAGGTCCAGTTTGAGCTGACTGCGGCGGACGGGCAGCAAGGCCAAGCGCAAGTTTCCGGCTCGGCCAAGCTGGCCGAACTTGTTCACGGCGGCTTGGCAGGCGCGGATATCCAAGCCAAGCTCACGGAAGTGCAGGCCCGGCCTTTTCTTGCTTTAAATCCGGGGGCGCAGGGCCTGCCCCAAGGCAGCGGCAAGCTCTCCGCAGACATCAAAATCATTGGCACGGCAGACGGTTCCTTGAATCTGAGCGGCCCAGCTTCGTTGACCGATGTTGATCTGACTGGCGGGGTTTTGGGCGGCGATCATCCCCGGTTCAGCCAGCTTGCCGTTGATCTGGAGGCCAAACAGGAGAGCAGCGGCTGGCAGTTGCCGGTCTTGAAAGCAGTGTCAGATTTCGGCAGCCTGAATATCCAGAGCCGCAGCAGCGACAGCGGTTTTCAGGCAAACGGCGAGGGCAAGATTGATCTGGCCCTGCTCTTGGCCCAGTTTCCGCACTTGTTCAAAATCCGCGATGATCTGCGCCTTGACCGGGGCGAGCTGAACATCACCGTTGATTTGGCCAAGGAGGGCGACCAGCTGCGCATCAACGCAGATGCGGCGGTGGACAGCTTGGCCGGGCGGCAGAATGGCGAGGCCTTTGCCTGGGACAGCCCTCTGACCGTGCGCGTGGTCGGCAGCTTGGCTGACAAGGAGCCTGAAGTGGAAAACTTGGTCTTCAGCGCGCCCTTTCTTAATCTGGAAGGCCAAGGCAATCTGCGCCAGTTTTCCTTGAACGGGCGGGCGGATTTGGACGCGGCCATGCGGGAGGTCAACCGGATTTTCCGCTTTGACTGGGATGCGGGCGGCAAGCTCCAGCTTCAGGTCCAGCTCGCCAAAGATGAGCAAGACCGCTACGAAATCAATGCCAAGGCCGAGATTGCTGACAGCCGTCTCTCGCACAAGGGCAAGGAGATTCTGCCTTCCTGCGCAACCACCTTCAGCGGCAGTCTGAGCACTCCCGGCCAAATCCCGGAAAGCAGCAATAACACGGCGGAACTGACCTTTGACCTCTCCTCTTGGCCAGGCAAAATCAGCGGCACCTTGGACGGGCTGTACCGGAAAAATGGCAAAATTTCTTCCGGCTATCAGGTGCAAGCCAAGCTGCTGCTGGGCCGGGTGGTTGAACTGCTGCACAAATTCGAGGTCATGGACCAAGAACAGAGCTTGGCAGGCGATATGGACTTCAATGCCTCCGGCTACACTGAGGACAATCGCGTGGTGCTGCGCAGTTTGGACAGCCGGATCAAAGATTTCATTCTTTACCGGAACGGCAAGATTGTCCGCGATCCTGACCTGCGCCTTGCCACCCTGCGGGCTGAGGAGGCGGAGCAGGCTGTGCGGCCTTTGATCGAGGCGGACAGCAGGACTGCCTTTTTTGCTGACGGCGGCGGCTACAGTCTGATTGATCCGGCAGCGCACCGGCTGATTCTGCGTGATCTCGACTTTTCCTCCGACTTTGCTGGCTTCAAACTGCATCTGCTGGCAATGGATGACTGGCAGCATCAGCCCCTGCCTGCCTTGAAAACCTTGCAAATTGAGGGTGATTCGCAGTTGGACAAGCTGGCTGATCTGCTCCGCCAGCTCGACGTGATGGTGCCGGAGCAGAAGCTGGGCGGCGCGGCTGAGTTCGCAGTTGATCTGACCGAGCAGGGCAGCATTCCGGGCAGCGGCACGGCAGGCAGCAGCGGCACAGTGGCTGTTGATTTGGACCGTTTTTTCTACGGCAAAGAGGGCAGCGTTTTGGCGGCCAAGGAAAAGGTGGAATTTCGCAGCAGGCTGCACGGCGATCTTGCTGCCGGAGACATTTATTTCACCACCTTTGATTTGCAATCCTATCCCCTGTCCATGCAATCCAACGGCAGGTTGGAGCTGACCAGCAAGATGCCGCATCTCTCTCTGGAGGGCGCGGCCACGCCTGATTTTGCCGCTGTGATCGCCGTGCTCAACGGCATGTATCCGCTTGGCATCAGCGCGGCAGGCGGGAAAAAGGAAAAGTTCAGCCTCTATTTTCCGTTCACGGAAAAGCGGCAGGCCGAGCTGAAATTCGCCGCCCGCTTCCATGCCGACAGTTTTGCCAAGTCCGGGATCAAGGTCAGCAATCTTGATGCGGACACAGGCATGAAAGAAGGGGTGATCAGCACCGCCTTGCAGGGCAGCCTGAACGGCGGCACGGTGCAGCTCTCGCCCAAAATTGACTACACCAAGAATCCGCCCCTGCTCAGTCTGCCAGAGCCGGAACAGGTCTTGGACAAGGTCGGCTTGGCAGACACCCTGACCAACGGCCTGCTCAAAAGCATTCATCCCCTGCTCGGCGCATTGGCCAAACCGGCTGGCATGATCAGTGTCAAGGCGGAGCGGTTCTCCATGCCAGTCGGTGGCAAGGGACTGGAGCAGGCTGATTTCAGCCTTCATTTTGATCTGGCGAGCGTGGTGCTGGAGCCTGCCAATGCCTTGGCTGGAATATTGGAGATTGCCGGACTCAGCGGCCAGCCGCTCAATCTGAAAGAAAAAACAATGGACTGCGAAGGCAAGAAAGGCCGGATTTCCTGCTCGCCAATCAAGATCACCATTGCTGATTCAGAAATGGTTCTCAGCGGCACGGCTGGCTTTGACGGCAGTTTGGATTATCTCCTTGAAGTGCCGGTGACGAAAAATTTAGTCGGCAAGAAGGGCTATGAGCTGCTCAAGGGCGCAACCCTGAAAGTGCCGATCAAAGGCACCAAGGACAAGCCAGTGTATAACCCGGATGCCCTGATGCAGGCCGCCTCTGATCTGCTCCGGCAGGCGGCGGGCCATGCGGCAAAACAGGCAGTGCAGGAGCAGGTGGAAAAGATTGTCCCCAAAGAGGTGCTGCCTGCGCTGCCCGGCCTGCTGGACGGATTCTTGGGACGATGAACAGTACAAATCTGTTCCGCCTCCTCCTTATCGGTGGGGGCGGCTTTGTCGGCGCAGTGCTGCGCTTCTTTGTCAGCACGTGGGTGCAGGCCCGATCCGGCTCAATTGCCTATCCCTTTGGCACCTTGAGCGTCAACATGATCGGCTGCCTGCTGATCGGCTTTCTCAGCGCGCTGGCCGAGAACCGCTCCTTGTTTTCTGCCGAACTGCGCGGTTTTCTCCTTGCCGGACTGCTCGGAGCCTTCACTACTTTTTCCACCTTCAGCAACGATACCCTGAACCTGCTTCGCGACGGACGGATAGACTTGGCCATGCTCAATGCCGGATCACAGGTTGTTTTCGGGGTGTTGTTTGTCTGGTTGGGTCGAATCATGGCAGGAGTTCTGAGTTGATTTTCCAAAAGGGGACAGGCAAAAGAAGGACAAAATCGTGAAGAGGCGCAGGCATGGTTGCTGAACTGCTGACAACGAAGAGGAGTTGAGAGAATGTTATCGGCTTTATTAGGGCAATATCTTGCGAAAAAGGCGGTGCAGAAAATAATCATCAACGCTGTATTCAGCGGCGCATTATCTTTGCTGAATCGGGATGCTCTGAACAAGGCAATGAAGGAAGTAATCAAAGAACTTTTTGATCTGCTGGAATATGAACTTGGTCTTGACGAAGATACAGATACTGAAGAACTGATTCCAATTCGTCGGGCAGTTGATGCCTTCCTTGAGCAAGAGGCAGTGCAGCAGGCCATCATTTCTTTGCTCAAAGAACCGCAGTATCAGCTTGATGCCACAATTCTTGCTCAAGCATGGCAGGATGTTCAGGATGCGCCTGTGTTGCCGGAAGATTTCTCATGGCAGCGGATTAGCAAACATTTCAGCAAAAAGGCCAAGAAAATCCGCGACAGCATCCCGGAGCTGAAGGCTATCTTTGCCCAAGAACTGGCAGCTCAAGCAGACAAGGCCGTTGCAGACAACCTTGGCCCGCAGCCTGATTTTGATCTTGAAATCTATGCCAAAGCATTGCTGGAGAAATTCGGCAGGCCGGGCAGTCTGGCTTTAGCAAGCGTTGATCTTGACGGCCCGGCGTATGATGCTGTCCGGCTCTGGCAGGTCTTTGTGCCGCAGTCGGTGCGGGAATGCGAGAAATTTCAGCCTCGGCATCTCGAACAGCCCAAAGGCGAGGAAGAGCGGCCAGAACGGCTGCGCCCGTATTTTGATCAGCAGCCGCGCCCGGTGCTGGAAGTCTGCGCGGATCAGCAGCTTGAACGGATTGTCCTTCTTGGCGATCCCGGCTCCGGCAAATCCTCGCTGCTCCGCTTTCTCGCCTTGGAATGGGCGCGGGACAGCGACCCGAATCACCGCGCCCTTGCCCCGGTGCCGCTGCTGATTGAACTGCGTGAATACCACAGCAAACGCAGGCAGGGCGAGTGCAGCGACAGTTTTCTCAGCTACCTGCACAAGGCGTACTCGCTGCACCGCTTCAACCAGAATGCCCTTGCTGATTTGCTGAAAAGCAGGCCGGGCCGTTTTCTGCTCCTCTTGGACGGCCTTGACGAAATCTTTGACCGGCAGGAGCGCGAGCAGGTCATCAGCGACATCCATCGTTTCAGCAACGAATACAAAGGAGTGCGGATAATTGTCACTTCACGGGTGGTGGGCTATGAGGCGCACCGGCTCCGTGATGCCGAGTTCCGCGACTTCATGCTGCAAGATTTTGATGAAGAGCAGATTGAGGAATTTCTCAAGCTCTGGCACCAGATCACTTTCAGCGACCAAGAGGAGGTGGAGCGCAAGCGGCAGCGGCTGGCCAAGGCAATCGCCGATTCGCGGCCCATCAAGCTGCTGGCACGCAATCCGCTCCTGCTTACTCTGATGGCGATCATCAACCGTCATGAGGAATTGCCCAAAAATAGGTTTGAACTTTACGAGAAAGCGGCCAAGCTGCTTCTCCAGAATTGGGACACGAAACGGCATTTGCAGGATTATCCCGGCCTGAGCGCGGAGATTGATTTGCGGGCCAAGTCCGCAATCCTTCGCAAAGTGGCTCTGTACATGCAGACAGCTAACGACAAGGCAGCAAACCTGATTGAGGGCGAGCAGCTTGTCGGGCTACTTGAGGAATATCTGCACGATGAGCTGCGTTTCAGCCAAGCCCGTGCGGCGGCCAATGCTTTGGTTGAGCAGTTGCGGGAGCGCAATTTTATCCTCTGCTGGCTCGGCGGCGACAGCTATGCTTTTGTTCACCGCACCTTTTTGGAATATTTCTGCGCGGCTGAATATGTGCATCAGTTTGAGAAGAAACGCAGTCTGAGTCTTGATGATTTGTTGGCAGTGTATGATGCGCATTGCCGCGAGGACGACTGGCAGGAAGTGCTGCGCTTGATCTGCGGCCAGCTTGAGGAACACAAGGTTGATAATGAATGGATTGTCGAAAAAATTATTGAGCATTTGACCGCGCGGGTGGATTTGGAGAAGTGGGACAAAGAAACTCCGCTGCCTGAGTTAGCATTGGCAGTTTGGTGTTTGAGCGAGGTCAAAAATATAAATCTGATTGATGAAACAACAGGTGGAAAGTTACTGTTGAAAGTCTTTGACTTCTTCTTCATAGAAGAAAAGACGGATAATAGCTATGAGTTGTTTGTCGCTGCTAAAACTGTTGGAGAAAGATGGCCTGGGAAGAATATATTTCAGTTTGACGGCTTGTTCCCAGAGCAGAAAGAGAGGCCATATAGTATATATATTAGATGGTTTCAATTATTGGCGCATATTTTTCGTTGTCGGCAGTGGATAGAAAAATTTATTAATTCTGATGATATAGAAATAAAAGAATCGTGTATTGCTATTATCTTGCAACATTGGCGTGATGACAGAACACATAAGATGCTTGTCAATGCTATGCAGGATAAAGATATTTCCGTCAGGCAAATTGCATTTTTTTCTTTTGTGGAATTCTTTCTATATGAAAAACTCCAAGGATCCGGTATTCCCCCAGACAAAATAGACGAGGCTGTGTGTTCGCTTTCAGCGGACATAATAGCGCACATAGTGCGCTCGCTTTCAGCGCACATAACAGACGAGGCTGTGCGTTCGCTTTCAGCGCACATGGGCTGGGACATCACCAAGGGCAGTTTGGCCGAGAAGCTGTAGCGGCGGGAAAATTTCCATTCCGGTAAAATCAGCATCGAATCTTGTTTGACAGCAAACAAATGCTGTTAAACAACCAAGAAATTTTGTTTATCAACAAAGGAAGGTTGTTCAACCAGAAAGAAGTGCTTTTTGATCGCAAAGAAGTTGTGCTGATCAAGGAAGAAATGTTGTTCGATAAAGAACGAGTTTTGATAAACCACAAAGGAATGTTGTTTATCCGCAAAGAAGTTTTGATTCCTGACAAAGAAACGTTGTTCAACAACAAGGCTCTGTTATCAGTCAGCAACAAACCGAATTTCTACGATTCTTCCTGCCGGAAAAGCGGCTCTTCCGCAAAGACAACGGCCATGCCGCGCTGTTCTCTCAAAACAAAATAGACGAGGCCGTGCGCTCGCTTTCAGCGCATCTGGGATCAGACAAGTATATTAAGCCATGCAGCATTCATCCAAAATCGCTCCGACATGGACAGTCGGCCAAGATTCCTTTGCCCATATCTGCCGCTATCTCCAAGAACAGGCCGAGGACGGGGTCAAATACTTCTGCTTTGATTATTTCGACACCTTGGCGGTGCGCGAGATTGAGCCGGAATACAGCAAGCAGCTTGCCGCCCGTCTGCACAGCCAGCTCTTGGCGAGCAAAATGCCGCCGGAGCAGCTCTACGCCCTGCGCCAGCAGATCGAGCGAGAACTTTGCGAAGCAAGCGCAGCAGCAGGCGGCGAGCTGGAATTTTACATGCAACCCTTTATCCGCGCCTACCGCCAGAAATTGCTGGAGCAGCTTGGCTATCTTGCCCAACTCCGCGATGCGGAACGCTTCACGAAAATCATCCTTGCTCTTGAAACGACTGTAGAAAAGACAGTGCAGCAGCCCTGCGCCGAAGCTGTGCAGGTGCTCGCTTGGCTGCGACAGCAGGGTTTCCAAACCGTGCTGGTTTCAGATTTCTATCTGCCGAGCCGTTGCTTCACCGAAATGCTGGCAAATCTGAGTTTGGACGGCCAGTTTGATCACATTTATATTTCCGCTGATCACGGCTTGGCTAAGTCATCTGGCAGGCTTTATGAAAAAATTTGCCAAGACCTAAACTGCCAGCCGGATGAGCTGTTGATGATCGGCGACAATCCCCATTCTGACGTGAAGCAGGCGCAGGAGAACGGACTGCGCTGTCTGCATCTGCTCAATCCTGCGCAAAAAGCATTCTACAAGCAATGGCAGCCTGCCCAGCTTGATGCGCCGGACAAGGCGCGGCAGCGATTCAACAAAGCAGCGGCTGAGTCCGGCCTGTTTAAGGAAACCGGCACCAGCCTCTGGCTCTTTACGTGGAATCTGCTCCAGAACTTGCTCCAACAGCAGACGCAGGATGTTTTCTTCTTTTCCAAAGAAGGCGAGTTCCTGAAAAAGCTGTTTGATCAGATGCAGGCCGACCTTTTCGGCAGGCCGGTCGTGCGCAGCCACTATTTGCTGGTTTCGCGCAAGGCCACCTTTCTTGCCTCGCTCAAGCCGCTGGACGAGGAAGATTTCAGCCGCCTTTTTTATTTCTACCGCAACATCTCGCCGCGTGATTTTCTTCTCAGTCTGAACATTGAGGAGCCGTTGGCCGCTGAACTCTGTCAGCAGGCTGGAGTGGATTTCCAGACCCGCCTACCGGATTTGGTCAATCAGCCTGCTTTTCAGCAGCTCTTGGCCTTTGCGCCCTTCCGGGAATTGTACGAGCAGCGGCGCAGCAGCCAGCGAAGGAATTTCATTGCCTACTTGGATTCCTTCAACGTTGATTACAAAAACAATGTCCTGACCATTGTTGATGTGGGCTGGAAAGGGTCGATCCAAGACAATATCTGGCACATTCTTGGCGGACAGGTGCGGATGCAGGGTTATTACGCAGGCTTTCTTGATGCTGCGGTCAAGCAGCCGAACAACGACAAGCTGGGCCTGCTCTTTGACAACACCAGACCGCTGCCGTATTTCAATGTCTATAACAACAACCGCTCACTCTTTGAGATGATGCTCGGTGCCTCGCATGGCAGCGCGGACGGTTATTTCACGGCAGAGGAATTTGCCAGCCAGCCTGATGATCATCATCGGGAAATACGCCAGCGCATTGAGACCGAATCTGGCGAATTGCTGATCGCTGCCTTAGATATGCCGGAAGAACGCGCCCTATTTGAAGAGAAAATCAGGCCGCTGCAAGAACAGATGCTGGCAGAGGCGGCCCGGCTCAATCTGGCCTGTCTTCGCTCCGGCTGCGCTGTGCCTGATTTAGAATGGTTCGCCCGCCGTCATGCCCGCATGGTTTTCCTGCCTATACGCAAGGAAGTTGAGTTTTTTGAAAATCTCTATCACTTAGAGAACTTCGGCGTGTTTGAATACACCGACTTCCGCACTGGCAGCCGTCTTTCCCTGAAGCAGCGATGGAACAACTTTGTCAAAATGCGCAGCAATCCTGCCATGTTGGAAATGGGTATCTGGCCGCCGATTATTCTCCGGCGGCTGGGGCTGGACTGGTACCGGCACATCAACGGCAGAAGACGGTTTCAGCGGGAGTTTGGCAGCTATTTTTTCACGGATTGATTGCGGGCAGCGCAAGAGAGATTTCGTGAGATTTTTGAGCGCAACTTTTCGTAATATTTACAAAATAATCCCACCTCAGCACCGATGACCCTGCCCGGCCCTTGGGTCTTTTTCCCGGAAAAATGAGCTGTTTGGCTTATTGTCCGGGCTGCTGGAATATGTTTTCTTGAAGGAAAGGCAAACAAACCGCTTGAGCGCAGGCTCAAGAGCATTTTTCTTCACCACAAGGAGGAGTACATGTTCCGCAGCAAAACAAGACACAAAAAACTGGCAGTGCTGATAGCCCTCACCGCAGGCTGCCTGATGCTGGCTTCTGTCACTTGGGCAGGCGGCAGCAATGCCGATTCCGAGTACAGCCGCTGGCAGAATGTCGGGGCGCAGGCCGCGTTCAAAGCGGCGGCGATGATCCGCAAGCAGTCGCCCGGATTCAAAACTGCTGACAGCATTGCCATGACCAATGCCGGTTATGCAGACATCAACGGCCAGTCAACAATGGCTGCGCTGGACGGCCTGAGCAGCGTTCTCAAGGTCAGCCGGGGCGCACAGAGCCTGATTGAAATCCACAGCTCGGCCAGTACGCCGCTTTGGTTTGCGGTCTATGATAAAGATTCTGGCAACTGCGCCTACTTGCAGGTTGATCCGGCAGCCATGCAGGAAGAAGATGCGCCGCTCTTCAGCAAAGAGGCGGTGGAGCAGGTCAATGCCGAGCATCTCTTTGCCAATCCGGCTGAATACGGGCAGAAGTTTGATGACAAAGTCTTTGGCGGCAACGAGTTCCGCATTGTCACCATTGCCAACGCGCTGACTGCCGGAGTTTCCACCAAGGCGTTGCGGGCCTTTGAGTTCCATGACCACTACTGCCCCGGCGTGACTTCCGGCATTTTGATGGCTAAATACATTGAGCAGCATTTCAGCGGCAGCCTGTTCATTCAGAGCATTCAGCCGTGGTGCAAGGAAGATGCGTTGCAAGCCATCCTCAACACCACTCCGGGCAAAAAAGGTTATGATGTCCTTTATCCGACAGAAACTGATCTTGCCAATTGGCCGAACTGGGCCAAAGCCGCCTCCACCATTGTCTATAACAAAGCACCCGGTTCAGATATTTGGACCGGCACAGCCTTGGGATTCCAGTTCAGCGAGACCGGCTGCCCAGCCTACGGCCACAGCGTGTTAGACAAACTCTGCGCTGATCTCTGGTATTTGGACAAGATGGATCGCCTAGAAGACTTCATCACGGTTGAGCACAACTTCCAGCTGGGCGCAGACAGTGACCCGAAAGAGCTGGCCCGTCCCGGCGTTGATCCAGTACGCATGATCACCAAATTGTAGCATCAGCAACGCTCTCTCCTGGCGGCAGCCGCAGCTCCTCTCCTCGTTCCTTTCTTTGCGGCTGCCGCCTTTTTCCCCTTCCTGCGCCCGATGACCTGGGCATTTTTCCCAGCAAAATGAGTCTTCCGCCTCATTGAACGGGCACTCGGAAAAAGTTATAAAATTTGAACTTTGAGCTGGGTTTTCAGCATTCTTTCCGAGGTGAAGACAATGAAGAAGAAAAAATATCAAAAAACTGTGCTGTTAGGACTTGCTGCCGCTGCTGCGGCCGGGCAGGGTTATGCGGCGGAAACCCAGATGGCGGAAGTGGTGGTCACTGGCGAGAAGCTGATCACGCCGACCATGCAGGCCAGCGAGACGGTCTATACTGGCAGCGAGATCACGCCCAAGGGCATTGAGATTCAGGGCGTGAAGGCCAGCACCAGTGTTTATGGCACCTTGGACATGCTGCCGGGCGTGAACGTTGAAAGCGCGGACAGCAGCGGCCTTGCTGCCGAAACAGGCAGCATCCGGGTGCGCGGCGTGCGCAGCTCAATGGGGGCTATGACCGTGGAAGGAGTGCCCAACTACGGCGGCAACCCAATTGGCCCGCGTGATTATCTTTATGACCTTGAGAACATGCGCGGCGTGTCCATGTACAAGGGAGCCGTGCCTGGCGACATCGGCACTGGGGTCGGCTCACGCGGCGGCGCGATTGAGCTGCGGCCTGCTTGGCCGGACGGCGACCTTGGTCTGCATTTCAAGCAGAGCTTTGGCTCCAACAGCTACACCCGCAGCTATTTCCGGGTTGATTCCTGCCCCCTGCCTGAGACCGGCACCAGCGCATCAGCAGCCTTGTCCTACAGCGAGGCGGACAAATGGCGCGGCCCTGGAACCTTGGGACCGCGAAAGAACGCCAATCTCAGCCTCAATCAGCCCTTGGGCGACAAGGCGGACATCAAGCTCTGGTACAACCACAACGATCTGGACCAGCATCTGTACCGCTCCCTGAGCTGGGATGAAATTCAAGACTTGTCAGCCAATTACGACAAGGACTACAATGCCTCCCTGACCGGCATTCCAGCCCAAGATATTGATTATTACGACTACAACCGGGGCGAGTATCAGAATGACGACATCCTTGCCGTGATGACCATGCAGGTCACAGATGCCCTGCGCCTGACCGCCAAGCCCTATCACAGTGAGGAAGACACGCACATCCTCCAAGGCTCCACCACCAGCGGCGGCTCGGTGCAGAAACGAACCCGCGACATCACCCGCTCCGGCATCATCGGCGAGGCCCTGCTGGAGCGCGGCGAGGTCAAGGCGACGCTGGGCTATCATTTTGAAGATGGGGAAATGAACATCTTCACCCAGAATTACGCCATGACCAAATCCGGTCTTGATTACCGAGGCTATGGCCGGATGTCAGCCAGTGAAGGCAGCAACTATCTCAACAGCCCGTATTTCAAGCTGGCCGGCAGTCACGGCCCGTGGGACTGGCAGGCAGGTCTGAAGTATTTCCACTATGAGGAATCGTCGAGCCAAGGCTATGTTTCCGGCCCTGGCCCGGCCTATGCCCTCAAGCGCGCCCCTGATCTGGACCGCAGCGGCGGCGATTTGGACATCTGGCTGCCCACCGCAGGCGGCGCCTGGCACTTCAACGACAAGATGGAGGCTCATGCCAGCTACGGCAGAACCTTTATCCGGCCCTATTCCTACATGCCGCTGCACAACATCTACCTTGCCAACCGGGACGCATTTCAGGCCCAAGGCATCAGTCTGCAAGACCTGTTTAACGGCTACGACTTTGAGCGGGCCAATATTGTTGATGTTGGTCTCCGCTGGACTGAGGAGCGGTTTGAAATTGCCCCGACCTTTTTCTATGGCAAGCATGAGGACCTGCTGACCACCATTTATGATCCCCGTGTTGATCTCAACTATCAGCAGAACGTGGGCGAGGCCACCGGCATGGGCCTTGATCTGGAGATGAACGCCTTTTTGGACAAGGGCCTGACCCTGTTCTTCAATCCGACCTACACTTCCATGACATACGACAATGACCTGACCTATGCGGGCAAGACCCGGCCCACCAAGGACAATCAGGTCATTGACACCCCGGAATGGATGCTCAAGACCGGCCTGATCTGGAACTGGCGGGAGTTTGAGGTCGTGCCCATGCTGCGCTATATCGGCGAACGCTATGTCGATGCGGAGAACATCAATGAGGTGGATTCAGCCATTGTCGCTGACCTGCGGATGAGCTACACGCTGCCGCAGCTACTCCAGAGCAAGGAGGCCAAGCTCTCCTTGGAGCTGAACAACCTGTTTGACAAAGAATACATCTCCAGCATCAATGGCTCGGACGACAGTCGGAACGGGCAGGCCAGCTTTTATCAGGGCGCGCCTTTTGCGGCCATGCTGACTTTTTCTTTGCGCTACTGAGCCGCGCCGGATGCTCGCGGCTTTGGCGGGCAAATTTTTGCATTGCAACTTTCATCAGCACAGGAGAATTTTTATGAGCACAGAGAATGACTGGGACCAGTGCGTCGCCTTTCATGGCCATGAATGCCCCGGATTAGCGATTGGCTATCGGGTGGCCAAGGCGGCGCAGAAACGATTGGGCGTGAGCTTCTCGCCTGACGAGGAAGTGGTCTGCATTACGGAAAATGATGCCTGCGGTTTAGATGCCGTGCAGTTTCTCACTGGCTGCACCTTGGGCAAGGGCAACCTGATTTACCGCGACCGGGGCAAGCAGGCTTTCAGCTTTTTCGTCCGCCCCCAGAACAAAAAGCTGCGGGTGGTGCTGTCGCTAAAGTTTGACCGGGACAAGATGGACCGGGAAGCTCTGAAAAAACAAATACTCACCATGCCGGATGAGGACTTGTTCGCCTTCAGCGAGCCGAACTACGACCTGCCGAGCCGGGCGCGGATTTTCAAAAGCGTGACCTGCGAACAGTGCGGCGAGACCTGCTCCGAGCGCAACGTCCGTTTGCACGAAGGCAGGCAGTTCTGCATGGATTGCGCCCCGGATTATTCGCGGGGCTGGTAAGCTTGCAGGGCAGTTTTCAGCAGGGCAGGTCTTGATTGACCTGCCTTTGTTTTTTGTTTTTCGCCAGACTAACTTATCATGAACCATCGCTTCTGCCAGATTATCTTTTTCCTCGCCGCAGTCTTCTGCCTCTTCTTTGCCGGCGCGGCAGCCGCAGCCCCTACAGAAATCCGCATTGCTGATTCCAACGGCGACTGGGGCTATCCCAATCCGTACCGCCACTATCCACGCGGGCCAGGCTACATCCGCATGAGCATGGTCTTTGACACCCTGATCTGGAAGGACGAAAAGGGCGCGATTCCGGCCTTGGCCCTGTCGTGGGACTATCAGCCGGAAAGCCAGAGCTGGGTCTTCAAACTGCGGGACGGCGTGAAATGGCATGACGGCCAGCCCTTCACGGCGCAGGATGTGGTCTTCACGGTGAAGTACATGCAGGAGCACCCCTACAGTTGGATACGGCTGAACAAGATTGCCAGCTGCGAGGCCAGCGGCCCGCTCCAAGTGACGATCAAGCTCAAGGAGCCATACGCGCCTTTCCTCTCTTTCATGGAGACCATGCCCATCCTGCCGGAGCATGTCTGGAACAAGATTGATGAGCCGAAAAAGTATGAAGGCATGGACAGCTTCATCGGCACTGGCCCGTACAAGTTCATCAACTTTGACAAGGTCAAAGGCAGCTATCTCTTTGAAGCCTTTCCTGACTATTACTTGGGCCGCCCCAAGATCGACCGCCTGATCTACATCCGGGCCGATGACCCGATTTTCGCCCTGCTGACCGGCAAGGCTGATTTGGTTGGTATTGAGCCGAACATGGCTGCCATGCTCAAAGGCAAAGGCATGACCGTGATTGAGGACAAGCGGAGCTGGAACCGGAAGCTGATGATCAACCACCACAAGGAGCCATTCAGCAATAAGAAGTTCCGCCATGCGCTGGCATACTCCATCAACCGACAGGAGTTGATCGACAAGGGGCATCAGGGCTTTGGCACCGTGGCTTCCTGCGGCCTGCTCTCGCCGGATCACGAGTTCTACAACCCGCAGACTCCAACGTATGAATACAGCCCGGCAAAGGCGGGTCAGCTACTGACTGAGCTGGGCTACAGCAAGGGCGCGGACGGCTTTTTCAGCAAAGACGGCAAACTGTTGACTGTTCACCTGCTCGCCTCGGCTATGGGCAGCACCGACCGGGACGGCGAGATCATCCGCCAGCAATTGGAAAAGGCGGGAATCAAGGTTGATTTGCAGAACATGGAGAAGACTGCGGCGGACAGCAAGATCATGAACTGGGATTTTGATCTGGCGGTTTCCGGGCACGGCGGCCTGCTTGGCGATGCCGTGCTGCTCAACCGTCTGCTTGGCGATGATCAGTCTGCTGGTTCCATCAACTCGGCCCGCTATCAGGTCAGCGAGGAGCTGGGCAAGCTGTTTAAAGCGCAGGTGCGGGAGATGGACAAGGAAAAACGGCGGCAGTTAGTCTGGAAAATTCAGGAAATCGCTGCGGATGAGCTGCCTGCCCTGCCGCTCTACTATCCAAAGGCCATGTCTGCCTATAATCCGGCCAAGGGCGTGCAGTGGCAGTACACGCCCGGCGGCGTGGGCAACGGGGTGCCAACCCCTCAGAATAAAATTTTCTTAGTCCGTTGATGCAGTTACGCTCTTCCGGGCGGCGCAGGAGCAGGCGGACAGACCTGCTGCTCACCTGCGCCCTCTCAGCCCTGCTGATGATCTGGATGAGCCATGCTCTGCCCCGGCTGCTGCCCGGCGACTTTGTCACGGCCATGTATGCCAGCTCCGAGGATGTCATCCTCAGTGCCGAGCAGGAAGCGGAGCTGCGGGCCTATTACAGCCGCGAGGCGGGCTTTGGCCAGTATCTGCTCCGGCTGGCCAAGTTGGACTGGGGCTATTCCTATGCCTTCATGGCCCCGGTCTCAGAGCTGTTTTTCAAAGCACTGCCGTGGACGCTGCTGCTCCTGCTCTCGGCCAATCTGATCGCCGCTGTGATTGGCTTTATTGCCGGAGTGGAGGCCGCCTCACGTCGCAACAGCGGCTTGGAGCGCGGTTTGGTCAGTCTCAGTACGATTATGGAGGGCATCCCGGAAATTTGCACCGGAGTGCTCCTCTTAGCCGTTTTCTCGCTCTGGCTGGGCTGGTTTCCCTCGTCCGGGGCCGAAACCGCTTATGCCGAGCTGTCCTTCAGCGGCTGGCTTTTAGATGTGCTCCATCATCTCACCCTGCCGCTGCTCTCCTTGGTGCTGGCTTACCTGCCCGGCAACTTCCTCCTCACCCGCACCAGCATGGTGATGGTCATCCGCCAGCCCTACATCCGCACCGCACAGGCCAAGGGCTTGTCAGCCGCCCGCATTCGTTACGCCCATGCCGCCCGCAATTGCCTGCTGCCCTTGGTGACGCGCTTCGGAATGCGCTTGGCCTTCATGGTCACTGGCGCGCTGGTGGTGGAGCGCATTCATTCCTATCCCGGCGTGGGCACGCTGCTTTTCAATGCCATCCGCCTGCGCGACCTGCCCGTGATTCAGACTGTGGTGCTGATCTCCTCGCTCATGGTGCTGGCCGCCATGACCAGCTTGGAGTTTGTCTATGGCTGGCTTGATCCACGGGTGAAAGAGGGACGGTGAGTGGAGGTGATTTGAGAATGCGTTGTCCTGCTTGGCTATAGCTGGCCTATCTTCTGCATATACTTCATGTAGATCATTGAAATGATAGTTGCCCCGCCTCTTATCTCATCAGGGAGCGTTGGATAGTCAGTGCTGAATTCTTTAATGACCTGATGAGTATGTTGCTCAATTTCTTTGTAAGGTATTTTTGTCTTCTTTTCGATCTGAGCAATAATAATATCAAGCCCTTCTTCAAAGCATTCTTTGCTTATGGAGTCGAATTTACTCCAATGTTTTACAACGGCTTTGATAACCTGCTCACTATGTTTAATGAGCTTCCTTTTTCGCATTGCTCTGTCTCCTTTGGTTCCAGTCTTCAAGGGAACCTCGAAAAATTTGAGATAAAGTTTTTTCAGCTTATCAATAGTGTCTTTGACAGTTGAAAATTTCAAATACATAAATTGTTATTTCCTGTTTTTTATTTATTTTGAGCAAACTTCCGTTGAAATATGTTCCTGAATGCGTTTCTTTTTTTTAAATCTTAAATTTTATTAAGAGTTCCGTACCTGTCAATATTGAACGTCAAGTTTCTCAAGCCTATTTTCGCAGCAGCGCGAATGAAACCTGTTCCTCGGAGAATCATATTGCCAGCACGTTGCGCCTGGATGCCGAAGACGTGTTCAATCCGGGAGCGAATTTTTGATCTTGTCCGATTTCCCTGCTTCTCCCATTCGGTCAGTTTCCGGCTTCGTGTTCCTTTGCGGTTCAGATGCTCTCTGTATCCATTCTCGTTCAACCAGTTGAGCTTTTTTTCGGATCTGTATGCCGAATCCGCATAGATATCCCGACTGGTGTTGTCAGGGTCAAGCAGCTCCTCAAAAATATTGCTGTCATGAACCTCGGCGCTGGTCACCGCATATTTTCGGATGAATTTATGCTTCACATCAACAGATATATGATTTTTATAACCAAAAAAGCTTCTGCCGTTCTTTTTGGTCCAACGGGCATCAGTATCCTTCTGCGCCTGCTTATTCTCACTCCATCCTTCAGGCTGTTCACCATTCTTGATCTGCTTGTTTTCCTTGCGGCTGTTACGCTGGATCGGGGCGTTGACTATGGAAGCGTCGACTATCTGCCCTTTTCTGGCTTGATATCCATTTTCATCAAGAAATTCGTCAAAAACAGAAAACAGTTCCTCGATTTTTCCTGCTTTGGTCAAAGTTTCACGAAAAAGCCATATCGTTGTCGCATCTGGAACTTTGTCAGCCGCCCGAAGTCCAAGGAATCTGGAAAACGAATATCTGTCAAGAATTTGATATTCCATCCCTTTATCAGAAAGATTGTATAATGATTGCAAAATTAAAATTTTGAACATCATGACTGAATCATAACCTTTAGCTCCAGCATTTGATTTCACAGGCTTTCTTTTTGCTTCTTCAAGAATTGGCCGAAATATTTCCCAGTCAATAGCCTTGTTGATCTTAACTAAAGGATCACCTGCTTTGTCAATTCGGGAAAGACGAATATAAAAATCAAAAAATCCAAGTTGGTTCATCTGTGCATCTCCGGCAGCATGAGTTGAATTGATGCCGAAATTATAACATAATAGACTGAAATTTCAATATTAAAATAAAAAATAACAAAACAAATGCAGCAGAATGGATGTTGTATTTTTCGAGGAACCCTCAAGAGAGATGCCGTAGTTGCGTAGGTCTGCTTGCGGGTAAATTTAAGCAATGAGCAGTCCGCTTTCGTTGCGCTCAAGCAGACTTACCTCTGCAAAACGTTCTGTCAGCCCACTTTACGCAGCACATCTCCCTCTGTCAACTGAAAAACTGCCGCAAAGCAGCTCGTCGTCTCCCGTCCTCCCCGCTGCTTCCTGAAAAACATCGAGCGACGCTTTTTTTCGCCATTCGTCATGCGGCGGCAAGATCATTAAAGAATTCAAAGTTGCGTTACAAATCCTCGTCCGCCAAGGGCAGCACCTCAGCAAGGCTGCTTCGTCCCAGCAAAATCATGAAAAGACGGTCAAGGCCAAGGGCGATTCCGGCGCATTCAGGTAGCTGGGCAAGAGCGCGGAGGAATTGCTCCGGCATCAGACTGCTGCTGATTCCGGCTTTGGCCATCTCCATCTGAAACCGTTGCCGCTGGGCTGCTGCGTCAGTCAGTTCGGAAAAGCCGTTGGCCAGCTCAATGCCGTTGATGTACAGCTCCACTCGCTCGGCAAGCAGCGGATTATCCTGCTTGGGCCGGGCCAGCGCGGCCAAGGCTATTGGGTAATCACAAAGGAAAACCGCGCCCAAGCGGGCCAGCTCAGGCTCCACTTTCTCAACTAGGAGCAAATCGAAGTCACCTTTTCTGACCGCCTCTTCCGCAGCAATGCCAGTGAATTGCTGAAAGGCCTCGGCCACGGTCAGACGGGGCCACGGTTCCGTCTGCATTGCCCACGCAGGTAGCGGCTGCCAGCCCTGTTCAGCGCAGAAGCGGGCCAGCGAGCGGACCAGCTCCTCGCATTCCGCCATCAGCTCCGCATAGCTCCAGCCGGTCTGGTACCATTCCAGCATGGTGAATTCTTCCTGATGGAGCCGCCCGCGCTCGCCTTTGCGGAAGCAATGGCAAATCTGGAAGAGCCGTTCGCAGCCATTGGCGAGCAGCCGTTTCATGCACAGTTCCGGCGAGGTCTGAAGGAAACGGTCTTCCGAGCGCAGAGGCTGAATTTCCGCCTCTGGGATGAGCGCGGGCAGACGGGCCGGGGTGTCAGCCTCTATATAGTCGTGGGCATGAAAAAAACTGCGCACTGTCTGAAGCAGGGCCGAGCGTTTGCGGAGGTCAGCGGGTGAAAGCATCTGATTGGCGCTGGGGCGTTTAGTTTCAGTAACCATTTACAATGGTTGATCGGGCCAGCATAAAAAACATCCATCTTTCTGTCAACAGGGAACATGCTTGCTGTATGACTGTCTTTCGGCTATCATGCGTCAACGGCAGCTTGGCCTGCCGCTTCACATCAAGAGAGATGTTTCAGTGAACGGAACACGGTGCGATTCCGTGGCATTCCCGATGCTGTGACCCCGAATAAGCTCTTCAGCAGATTGCAGCCACTGTTTTTCGTAAACGGGAAGGCTGCTGAATGAGCGGGGAAGCCAGAAGACGAACTGAATGTCGATATTTTTTTTGCGAACGCGATGGCAAAGGGTTCCGCAGAGCAATTGTTCTGCTGGAACCCTTTCCGCTTCCGGCAGGGCAAAACCTACAAGGTGCGTCATGAAAACCCAATTGGAAGCAGCCCGCGCAGGCATCATCACCAACGCAGTCCAAACAGTGGCCCAAAATGAGGGACAGGAGCCGGAGCTGCTCAGAAGCCGGGTGGCTGCCGGAGAAGTGGTCATCCTCAGCCATCCGCAGCGGCCCGAACAGAAAATTGTCGGCATTGGCACAGGCCTGCGGACCAAAGTCAATGCCTCCATCGGCACCTCGTCTGACATCTGCGACCTTGAGCTGGAAGTGCGCAAGGCCCGGATAGCCGAGAAAGAGGGCGCGGACACGTTGATGGAGCTGTCCGCTGCCGGAGACATGGACGCAATCCGTCGGGCTGTGCTGGCAGCCACGAGCCTGCCGGTCGGCACCGTGCCCCTGTATCAAGCCTTCCGGGAAACAGCTCTGCAACACGCTGATCCAAGCAAGCTTGATTCTGAACAGCTTTTTGATCTCATCGAGCAGCAGCTTGCTGACGGCATCAGTTTTATGGCCATTCATTGCGGCATCAACCGCTGGACAGTGGAGCGGTTGCGCAGGCAGGGCTACCGCTACGGCGGGCTGGTCTCCAAGGGCGGCACGTTCATGGTGGCGTGGATGGACCGCACTGGCAAGGAAAATCCGCTTTACGAGCAGTTTGACCGAGTCTGCGGCCTGATGAAGAAATATGATGCGGTGCTCTCGCTGGGCAATGGCATCCGGTCCGGGGCGATTCACGACAGCCACGACCGGGCGCAAGTGGCGGAAATGGTGGTCAACTGCGAGCTGGCTGAACTGGGCCGGAACATGGGCTGTCAGATGATGGTTGAAGGTCCCGGCCATCTGCCGCTGGATGAAATCGCGGCCAACATCCTGCTGGAAAAACGGATGAGCGGCAATGCTCCCTATTATGTGCTCGGCCCGCTGCCGGTGGACAGCGGCGCAGGCTATGATCACATTGCCAGTGCCATTGGCGCGGCCCATTCCGCCCGCTATGGCGCAGACCTGATCTGCTACATCACCCCGGCAGAACATTTAGCTCTGCCCAATGAGGCAGATGTCCGCGAAGGAGTCCGGGCCGCCCGGCTTGCAGTCCGCATCGGCGATCTGGTCAAATATCCGCAGACCCGTGAAAATGAGAAGGCGGCAGCCAAGGCCCGGCGGGACATGCGCTGGAGCGATCTCGATCAGCATCTCCTGTTCCCGGAAACCGCCCGCAGGCTGCGCCAAAGCAGAATGCCGGAGCAGCAGGAAACCTGCACAATGTGCGGCGATTTTTGCGCCATGAAGCAAGGGGCGGCAGTTTTCAGCAGAGACATTGCCGGAGACAAGGCGGCTTGATCCCCTGAGTGCTCCTGCAATATTACCGGCAGTCAGGTGGTTGAGCGGAGTCTAAACCATCTGACTGCCGCTGCCTTTGGCTCCGCTCAGACAGCTTTCTGTTGACCGGGAAAAGGAATTTTTATTATAATGGGCAGACTGCTGTCCTGTTGTCGGCCTGTTGTTTCAACTATATGACACTATTGAAAAACAGCAGCAGAAAGGCTTTGTTTTTTCCGATTAAATATTGCGCGCTGACCGTCTTCCATGCAATGCAACCAGCTGCTTCGTCTTATTAAAGAATGGCACAGTCATGTCTGCCGGGACACAATGGCTCCGGCCCGCATGATGCAGTTTATTGACAACCACATCAGGCAATGCGATATTTGCTGTCAAGACAAGGAGCTGGGGCAGGAAATAGAGCGGCTCAAAGAGCGCGTGCTGCCAAAAGAGGATGCCGCCAAAATCTCCCGTTCGGCCCAGGATTTATTCACCCCTGATATTTTTGAGGAAAACGAACTGCCGTCTGAAGATGAGACGACAGACAATGCCGCCTGACCGCTTCGCCTGCCTGTCTCCCAGCAGTTGGGAGCTGAAAAAAGATTGACACTCGTGCCGCCCCATGCTTGAATGGTTGCATTGAGAGACAGTTTTCCGAGCAGTTTCCAGCTTTTGATTTTACCTCTTATTCCAAGACATTGTTTTTATTTTAATGGCTGCAAAAACAAAAAATCCAGTCTGGACTTTTCTCGCCTCAGTGCAGCTTGCCCTGCTGCTTCTTGGCGTGCTTGCCTCCACGTCCATTATTGGCACCATCATTCAGCAGAACAAGCCTGATGAGCATTACGTCAAAACATGGGGGCCGGGCGCAGCAAAAGTGATTCAGGTCCTTGACTTGGATGACATGTACAATTCCGGCTGGTTCCTTTTTCTGCTCGGCGCGTTCAGCCTCAATCTGACTGTGTGCAGCATGGACCGGCTGCCCGGCGTGATCCGGGTGGTGCGCAAGGACAATCTCGTCGATGCGCCGGAGCAGCTCCTCAAGCGGAAGCTCCAGCATCGGGCGCAGGTCAGCGGCTCGGTCAAGGAAGGGGCGCAGCAGGCGGCGGCATGGCTGGCTGGCAAGGGCTGGAAGACCGCCTCCCGCAGCAAGGAAGGCGGCCTGCTTCTCTTTGCCCAGAAAGGGGCATGGACCCGCTACGGCGTGTATGCGGTGCATCTTTCCATCCTGATCATCCTGCTCGGCGCAATCATCGGCTCGCCCACAGTGGCGAAGAAAATCCTCAACAAGCCGCAGTTCGCCTTCAAAGGCGGGGTGCTGCTGCCGGAGCAGCGCAGCACCAACCGCATTTTCTCCTATGATGAGGAAGATCAGTCGATTCCGCTCGGCTTCACGGTGCGCTGCAACTTTTTTGACATTGATTTTTACGACAACGGCATGCCCAAGGACTATGTCTCCGGCCTGACCATCCTTGAAGGAGAAGAGGAAATTCTGACCAAGGAGATCGAGGTCAACAAGCCCCTCAAATACAAGGGCGTGACCTTTTATCAGTCCAGCTACAACGACCTGCGCAGGCCGGTCATCCGCCTCAAGAATGTCAGCACTGGCGAGCGAACCATGCTGCCGTTCACGACCAATGCCACTTCCACCTGGCAGAACGGCACGGCGCAGGGCATGCTCAAAATTCTGGATGTGCGCGAAGTCCCTGGCGGCGCGGAGTTTGACATCTGGTTCATGGACCCGCAGGGGCCGCCATCCACGTTCACGGTCAACTACAACAAGCCGGTTATTGTTGAGCGGCCTGCGGCCAACTATGAGTTGAAAATCAGCACGCAGTACGCCACCGGGCTGCAAGTTTCCAAAGACCCCGGAGTCTGGTGGGTCTATGGCGGCTGCATCCTGATGCTGCTTGGCCTGTGTGTCGCCTTTTTCATGTCGCACCGCAAAATCTGGGCTTATGCGCATGAGGAGGACGGTCAGACAACCGTGGTCTTCATCGGTCATGCCAACAAGAACAGCCTCGACTTTGCCAAGACCTTTGCCCGCCTGACAGAGGACTTTGGCGGCAAACAGGGCTGAACCGGTCAATTCCGCAGGAACATCCGAATACATAGAATATAATGAACAGCTCGCAGCTCTTCGGCATCACGACCTTGCTCTATCTGCTGGCCTCGGTCGCCTATATCGCCTTTTTTATCTTCCGCAGCAGGCCAGCAGCGCAGGTCGGGCTGGGCCTGACTATTCTCGGCATTCTCGTCCAGACCGCCGGTCTCGGCCTGCGCTGGCATGAATCCTATCAGCTCGGCATGGGTCATGCGCCGCTGACCAACATGTACGAGTCGCTGCTCTTCTTTGCCTGGTGCGCAGCCATTTTTTACGTCCTGCTGGAAATCAAGTTCAAGCTGCCAGTGATCGGGGCCTTTGTCATGCCCATTCCTTTTCTGACGCTGGCCTACACCTCCATCGCAAAAGACATCAGCAAAGAAATCAGCCCGCTGATCCCGGCCCTCCAGTCCAACTGGCTGATCGCTCATGTCATCACCTGCTTCATCGGCTACGGGGCCTTTGCAGTCGCCGCCGGACTGGGCATCATGTATTTGCTCAAGCATTTTGCCGACAAAATCAAGCTCTCTCAAGAATCCATGATCAGCAGCCTGCCTGACCTGCGGACGCTGGATGATCTGATTCACAAGACCATTATTTTCGGCTTTCTCTGGCTCAGTGCGGGCATCATCACCGGCGCGGTCTGGGCCAACGAGGCATGGGGCACCTACTGGCAATGGGATCCCAAGGAAACATGGTCGATCATCACCTGGTTTGTCTATGCCTTCACCCTCCATGCCCGCTTCACACGCGGCTGGAACGGCAGCCGCATCGCTTGGCTCTCCGTGCTCGGCTTTGTTTCGGTTTTCTTCACCTATTTTGGAGTCAACTATCTGTTGGCCGGGCTGCACAGCTACGGCGCGAGCTGACAAAAAAAGCTGAATTCACGTTTTCCTTGCTTGACAAAAAGACAAGTCCGAGCTATACCAAGCCGAAACAAACAGGAAAACAGTCAACAAGTCATTTGTTGTTTTTTATTTTATTCAGCGAGGAGGATTACTGTAATGAAGAAGGCATTGATTTTCGGTGCGGCTTTGGCTTTGGTCTGCGGTGCGGGTCTGATGAGCGTCAGCGTTGCTCAGGACGACACAGGAGCGGAATTTCTCAAGATCGAAGACGGCTCCGGCAATTCCATGAATCCGGCCTTTTTCCCGCATCGGGATCATCAGGACCGTCTGAAAGATTTCAAGGATAATAACGGACGGACAGGTTGCGCCATCTGCCATCACGGCAAAAAGGATGACGGCACTCAGTTGCAGTACGCAGACCTGCCAGATGACCAAAAGCCAAAAAGCGGCGCATTCAAGTGCTCAAACTGCCACAACAAGAATGCGGACGGCATCTCGTTGGACGGCAAGGTTCCGGGCATCTCTCCGATTCAGCGGGCCGGACATGGCCGCTGCCAAGGCTGCCACAAGGATCAAAAGAGCACCAGAGGCACTGCTCTGATGGCCTGCCCGACCTGCCACGCCATGTACAAGGACAAAGTGAAGTGAGAGCACGCTGATCTGCTGATCAGAAGCGCGAAAGGCTGCCCGACAAGGCAGCCTTTTGTATTTGTTGCTTCAAAGCAGCGGCGGTGGCGACTTTTTCAACAGCTGGATTCAAGTGATTATAATACAGGAAGTCCTCCGAGCCTTCACTTGTAGAAGTTTATTGACATTTTTTGTGAGACAGCACTGACGTTTCCAGTTTGTTTTCAGCAGCTCTTGAGCAAACTCAGAACAGATGGTCTGATGTTTGAAGGAACCAAGGCATCGTGCAAGATAACAAGATAAACAACGTCTTACCGCCATGCTCGCCACAACCCTGAGCGGCGCGGTCATGGGCGTGGATGGCCTGCTTGTCCGGGTGGAGGTCGATCTTGCCCTTGGCCTGCCGATTTTTTCCACAGTCGGGCTGCCGGAAGGCGCGGTGCGCGAGGCCAAAGACCGGGTGCGGGCGGCAGTCAAGAACTCCGGCTACGAGTTCCCGCAGCGGCGGATTACGGTCAATCTTGCGCCAGCGGCAGTGAAAAAGGAAGGCTCTGGCTATGACTTGCCTATCGCGGTCGGCATTCTCGCTGCCGCAGGAATGCTGGACTGCCCGGACTTGGCTGAGACCGCGCTGGTCGGCGAGCTGTCCTTGGACGGCGGGGTGCGGCCAGTGCGCGGAGTCTTGCCGATGGTGCTGGAGGCCAAGGCAAACGACATCCGCCGCTTTCTCGTGCCTGCCGAAAACGCATACGAAGCGGCAGTGGTGCAGGGCATTGAGATCATTGCGGTGCAGAATCTGCGCCAAGCAATGGACTTTCTTGCCGGGCTGCGCCGAATTGAGCCGTCCAGCACTGATCTTGACGCGCTCTTCAGCCGCCGCAGCGAGTATCCGGTTGATTTTGCTGAAGTGCGCGGCCAAGAGCATGTCAAGCGGGCTTTTGAGGTGGCGGCGGCAGGCGGCCACAATCTCCTGCTCTGCGGGGTGCCGGGCACGGGCAAGACCATGATGGCCCGGCGGCTGCCCACCATCCTGCCTGACCTCTGCCTGCGCGAGGCTCTGTCAACCACTAAGATTTACTCGACGGTCGGCCTGCTGCCAGAGGGCCTGCCCCTGCTGGTGACGCGGCCTTTTCGCGCGCCGCATCACACCATTTCTGATGCCGGACTGATCGGCGGCGGCCAGATTCCCCGGCCCGGCGAAGTTTCCTTGGCCCACAACGGCGTGCTCTTTCTTGACGAGCTGCCCGAATTCCGCAAGCACGTTCTTGAGGTCATGCGCCAGCCGCTGGAGGACGGGGTGGTCACTATTGCCCGCGCTGCAGCCAGTCTCCGCTTCCCGGCAGACTTCATGCTGGTGGCGGCCATGAATCCTTGTCCCTGCGGCTTCCTTGGCGACAAGGTCAAGGAGTGCAGGTGTTCGTCCATGCAGGTGCAGCGGTATCGCGGCCAGCTCTCCGGCCCGCTGCTCGACCGGATTGACATGCACGTTGAGGTGCCGCCCGTGCCGGTGCAGGAGATCAGCGCCCGTTCAGCAGGCGAGCCGTCCGCCGCCATCCGCGAGCGGGTCAACCGGGCGCGGCGGCTCCAGCAGGCCCGTTTCGCCAAGACCAGCAGCGTGACCTGCAATGCCCGCATGTCGCCCCGCCAGCTTGAGGTGTTGTGTCCTTTGGATGAAGCAGGCAGCAAGCTCCTCAAAAGCGCGATTGAGCGGCTGGGTCTGTCCGCCCGCGCCTATCACCGCATCATCAAGATTGCCCGCACCATTGCTGACTTGGCTGAAGCCGAGCAGATCAGCTCCGCTCATGTGGCCGAGGCGGTCCAGTACCGGCGGCAGCAGTATGAGGTGCGGTGAAATGAATCCTTGACTTTCCATGCAACTGTGTTATATCCTGACAGGAGAATGAATAGTACCGATCTTCACAAGTGTCATTGTATATTGTGTATCAGGAGTGAATTATGATTCGGAAAATAGCGATCTGTTTTTTTATTTTGATTGGATATTTATGTCAAAGTCAAGCTCAGGCGAAACCTCTCATTGAAATTATTGACCTTAAATGGTGCAGCGAAATAAAAGATAGGGAACCTGTAGGTGTTTATGAAAACGGAAGTAACTTTAATGGATCAAAACTCTATCTCTGGATGAAAATTAAGGGGCATCAAGAGACATTAGACAGGTTACGCCAAGGAAAGAAAATAGGAATAATACAACGCTGGAATTATCAGTATCTGGGATGGAGAACAGAAGACATTGATATTTCTATTGGAAAAGAAAATAAATTGAGCCAAGAAATAATCCAAAAACTTCAACAGGAAGTAGATCAAAAAGGATATTTCGACTGGAGAACATGGGGATATAAAGTAAACTTAAAAGCAAATAAATACACACTGGACGATTTAGATTTTGTTGATATATTTTACGACCCTTTAAACTGTGATATAGAGCAAAACTGCAAAATGCATATTCAATGGAAAGGATATGAAGGATAATGTTATAGATAACTTATCAAAAGCTGCTGTCTCTGCCGATGAAATGCAAATGAAAGGACATATCGATGATGCGCAACTTCTTTTATCTTATGCCGCAGAAGAAGGTATTAAGCTTGATAATACTATTATTGATACCATTATCAAATCAAAATATTACCTGAGAAATAATGATTTCGACCAAAAGAAGGAGATGGAATTTTGGATAGCTTTTAATGGATTATCTAAAATCATTCAACCAGTCAGCATCGCCAGTCTCAAAGCAACCAAGGGGAGAGAGAAAACATTTTTCAAGCACAATGCTTTCTTTCTTCTAAATAGAAGCGAAGCGGCGAGCACTGTTTTTCTATATCAAGCATTAACTCTGCTTGTCCTTATCTCTTTACTTGCCGTTCAAATATATTGGCTTGTAGGATCAATCATAATAACACATATAGTAAATCCTTCTTTTGACAAAGAGATTGAACAACTTGAAATGTCTATTGAACGACTTGGTCAAATGAAAAACAAGGCCAAGGATGCCTACAGTGAGGATGCAATACAAATGATAGAAAATATAAAATCTGACTATACAAATAGAAAAAAAGATATAAATTTAGAAAAGGAAAGTTATTATCTTCTTCTTAAAGAATGGAGAGACACTTTTCTTGTCAGATGGATATTTAGTGCTCATAACGAAAAAAAATATGAAGAAAATGGCTATATAGAAGCGAAGCAAGCTGCTCAACTTATTCTCCAGCCAATTCAGCAATATATCCTTCCCCTTTTGTATGGCTGGATTGGAGCACTGGCCTATGTGTTACGGAGCATCAACCGGGAGATTGCTCAGATCACCTATACCCATCAATCAAAGGAACATTATCGGCTTAGAGCGCAGCTTGGTACTCTCTCAGGGCTGGCTGTGGGGTGGTTCTTCTCTGTCGATTCCGAACAGTATGGACAGATATCTTTCTCCTTTGGCAGCCTCTCGCCATTAGCCCTGTCTTTTCTGGCTGGATACAGCGTTGAACTTTTGTTTTCAGCAATGGATAAAATTGTAGAAACATTTTCTGATAGTTCTTCATCTCCATCATCTCATTGAATATTTCGTCTTGGCTAAAAGCACTTTGCACCTGCACCTCTTGCAAAAGAGGTGCGATTCCTCTCTCCTGATGAGCCTCTCGCTGTCAATTTCTCAATGTAAGTGGCATCTACCATTTCCTGTGCAAGCAGCTTCAGGACCACAAAGAAAAGAGCCACAGATGGAATGTAAGTGATCACGGGGTCAACTAACTGAAATTATTGAATCGATTTTTTAGTAAATTTGGTTTAGCATTAGCGTTGAAAAGATAACTAATTGATATTATATATTTTAACAATTCAACATGCCGAGCTTCCCGGTTTAACAAAAAAGTCTCTTTTAAAACGAATAAACAACAAGTTACAGTGAATTTCATACCCCGTGATCGCTTACGATGGAATTGTCTGAATGTGAGTGAGCTTGCCTGCCTTGCGCACCTGATCCGGCGGGCCGACGGCTTGGCGGAACGCGCTGATCCTGAACTCGCCGCCTGCGGCAAATGGGCCGCTGCGGAACTGCGGCGGCTCTGCCGCATGGCCAAGGCTCCGCCGACCAAAGGCGAATGGTCCGCATTTTATGCCCGGTTTTACCGACTTATCCTGCGCTGGCGCGACTGCGACAGTGATGCGGGGAGGTTTGTCCGTCATATTGACAAGGAAATGGAGGCGTTGTTCACTTTCTTGCTCGAAGAAGGCGTAGAGCCGACAAATAATCCAGCGGAACGGATGCTCCGCTTCGGCGTGCTGTGGCGCAAACGGAGTCAGGGCACTGACAGCGACAAGGGAAACCGCTGGGTTGAACGAATCCTTTCCCTCCGGCAGACATGCCTGCTTCGGGGAAAATCCACTTTCGAGGTGCTCACCGAGGCCATGCGCTGCTATTTCAGAGGACAGATGCCGGATTTAAGCTGGGTCTGAGCGGTACCCTGTGATCGCTTACGCATAATCAGGGTGACGAATGCGAAGCCGTTGACAGCGGCCAGAAGTATGATGCCACAAAATAGCCGCTGCTCCTGACGCAGCGCAATAGAAACCGCTTTGAATTTCCATTCGCTGGATTCAGAGCGGTTTTGTTATGAGACATCCTCAACCGCACTGCTGCCGAATTTTCAACTCAACAGCCCTCAAGGAAAGACCAATGCCATTGCCTCAGCAGCAACTGGAACAGCAGATCAGCGAGCAGGAATACTTGGAAGGAGAACTCCTCAGCGATGCAAAGCACGAATTCATTGACGGCACTGTTTATGCAATGGCAGGAGCCAGTGCTGATCATGGCAGAATAGCAGGAAATCTTTTTGCCGCCTTTCTGCGCCATCTTCAGGAGCGGCAATCTCCCTGCGAGCCTTTTCAAGCTTATATGAAAGTAAAAACTGGCAAGAAGTTTTTTTATCCTGACGTGCTCGTCTCTTGTCAGCAGGAGGAAAATGACTATTACCGCAATGCCCCGCTGCTGATTGTCGAAGTGGTCTCGCAGTCAACCCGCAAGACGGATAACACGATAAAGCGGCTGTCTTATCAAAATATGCCCAGTTTGGAAGAATATGTCTTGATTGAGCAGGATTTTGTTGATGTGGAAGTCTGCCGCCGGACAAATTGCTGGCGGCCTGAGCATCATTATCTCGGCGACGCAGTGCATTTTGCCTCCATTGATCTGACCTTGCCGGTGGAAGACATCTACGCACGGGTCATGAATGATGATATGCGGGCGCACAGGACTGGTGATCAGTGTCGCCATTAAAAAAAATAATCACAATATAAACTATGAAAGTATTGCTTATCCAGCAGGATATGGGCAGAAGAATTATCAAGTATCCGCTCTATCCCATTGGCCTGTCCTATATTGCCGCTGCCCTCAAAGAACACGAGGTGCGGATTTTTGACCCCAATGTTTATGACTGGCCTGATTGCCTGAACAAACTGCGCGAGGAAGTGCGGAGCTTCCAGCCGGACATTGCCGGTATTTCCATCCGCAACATTGACACCACCCAGCGGCGTGATCTTTTTGTCCAGTTCAAGACTGTGCAGCCAACGCTGGCCGCAGTCCGCGATGTGCTGCCGGAGATTCCGATCATGGCGGGCGGCACCGGCTATTCCATTTTTGCCAAGGAAATCATGGAGCGGCTGCCGGAAATCACCTACGGCGTTTATCTCGAAGGTGAGGAAACCGTGCAGGAGCTGCTCAGGCATCTGGATGCGCCGGAGCAGGTCAAAGGTCTGTATTATCGCAAAAACGGGGAAGTGCTCTTCAGCGGCCCCAGGCCCCTGCCGGATTTTTCCTCATTGCCCAAGCCGCGCCGTGGTCCGGCTGTGATTGACATCAGCAAGTATCACGGCCCGCTGCACAACATCATCGGCGTGCAGGCCAAGCGCGGCTGCGCCTTCAAGTGCTCCTATTGCAGCTATCTCTTTCTCAACGAACGCCGCCTGCGCCTGCGCAAGGCCGAGGAAGTGGTTGACGAGATTGAAGAATTGGTGAGCAAATACGGCATCAAGGGCTTCACCTTTGTTGACAGCGTCTTCAATGCCCCGGAAAACCATGCCCGCGAAATTTGCCAGGAACTGCTTCGCCGGGAACTGCAAGTCGAATGGGGCGCGTGGCTCACGCCCAAGGGTTTGAACAAGGACTTTCTCCTCCTCCTGCGCGAGGCAGGCTGCAAGCATATTGGCTTTTCCCCGGATGCAGTCTCAGACAAGGGCCTGAATGCCCTCAACAAAGGCTTTACGGTCAAAGAGGTGCGGGAAAGCCTGAAGTTAGTCCGCCAAGTCAAGGGCATGGCGGTGGGCTACAACTTCTTTTGCGTTTATCCAGAGATGAGCTTTCTTGATGCCCTCAAGACCTTGGTCATGCTCTTCAAAATACCGCTGCTCATGCCGGGCCGGGGCGGAGTCGGCTTGGGCTGGATTCGCTTGGAGCCGCACAACGAGCTGCACAAAACAGCTCTGCGGGAAGGTGTGATCAGCAAAGACACCAAGATGCTGCCGGACAATGAGGAGGAGTTGCTCAAGCTCTTCTATCTTCCCAAAGGCAGCCAGCATATCACCCTGCTCTTTGACACGGTGCTTTTCACTGTGGATCGGGTGCTCAAGCCGTCGGTGAAATTCACCTTTCATCTTGTCAGCAGGCTGCTGGGCCGGAGATCGCTCTATGATTCCTGAGCAGTTCAGAAATGCGCTGGCCGACAGTCTGCTCTGGCTTTTCTGGGTGCCGTTCCGACGGCTGATGCAGCTCCTGCCCCTGCGGGCGGCATATTTTCTCGCCTGGCTGCTGGCATGGCTGGCCTCCTACTTCCTGCTGCGCCTGAAACGAACCATTGCCGCCGAACTATCCGAGCTGCTGCCTGACCTGAGCTGGAAGGAACTGGGTCAAATCGCTGGGGAAAGCATTCAATTGGACATCCAGCGGCGGATGGAGGAACTCTTTTTTGGCCAGTTCACGCAGGAGAGCACTGCCGCAACTGTCTCCATTGAAGGCGAGGAGTTTCTCCAGCAGGCAGGCAGTGCAGGCAAAGGCACCCTGATTCTGCTCTCCCATTTTGGCTCCTTTCTCATGATCCTGCCAGCTTTGGCTTTCCGGGGCTATCCGGTCAATCAGCTGGCCGGGCCGCCGGAACTCAAGCATCACCGCCGGATCAACAAGCTGATTTTTCGCCTCCGGGAACAAGATTATGCCCCGCTGCCGGTCCGCTTCCTGCGCGCTGATCTGCATATCAAAGACATGCTCAAGGCGTTGAAAAACAACGAACTTGTGGCAATGGCCTTGGACGGCCGGATCAGCAGTTCGTGGGTCTCGGTCAAATTTTTCGGCAAAGATGCCTCTTTTGCCCCTGGCCCGGTCAAGATTGCCGCCAAGACTGGCGCGGCCATAGTGCCGACCTTCATCGTCCGCGACCGCTTCAACCATCACCGCCTGATTTTTACTGAGCCAGTGCCGCTGCAAGCCGCTGCTGACGAGGAAGCCTTTCTTCAAACCAACATGCAGCGGCTCGTTGCGGTTTTGGAAGCAAAAATCCGCCAGCACCCGGCCCATTTTGCCATGATCTTCCATATCAACCAGCAGCGGAGCAGGCTGGGCATTGAGCAGAGCTTTTTCTCCTGAATCAGGCCGGTTGCGCTCAAAGCAGCACTATCACTCTTGCGTCAGTTTTTTTGTTTGACAAAGCCTTGCAAAGGTTTTATTCATGCAGCTCCTGCTGGACGGTGATTGAATCATCATGCTGTCACAACGCGCTTTTTTCCTTCCCTGGAAAAAATCGCATTTCAACGTGAATCCACGATGGAAATTCATTTCATAATCATTTCAGTTGAACTCATCATTCTGGCTGGAGGATGCCTTGCCTTACGGTTTTACAGACAGAAAGCATCCAGAACTGAATCAGAAGGTTCTGCCGTCTGGTCAGAGTATATGAATTCGAGAAAATGGGAGGATTTGAGAAGAAAATCACTGCAACGGGCTGATTACAAATGTGAACTGTGCAGTGCTCCCTATAAAGCGGTTCACCATATCCGCTATCCTAAAAAATACCGAGATGACCATATTGACAATCTGCTTGTTGTCTGCGAAAGATGTCATGCGAGAATGCACGGAATACGTGATGAGACGATACTGTCAGATGACGGAATGCTCTATTCAGAAGAAGTGCGCACTGGAAGTCGTGCATACCTGTTTCAGCTAAAAAAATCAGTTGGAAAGAAATATCTTTGTCTCAGCGAATCTGGGAAAAGAGGAACCCGCTGCATTGAGGCGGATGAAGATATTCTCCAGAAATTTACGAAAAACATGAAAAACGGTCTCAGCTCTCTGAAAAACACTGCCGGAATGCAGTTTATGGAGAGAATGTCAGGAAATGACCGCACTTATTTTTTTGAAGTGAAGTCAGCAGTCAACGGAAGCAAATATCTCAAAATTACTGAATCAGGAAGAAGAGATAACACAGTCTTTGAACGTGATCATGTCATAATTTTTGAGGATGAGGCGGAGCTGGTTTCAGTCGGCCTGGACAACACATTAAATTTTATAAACAAAAAAAGATAGCAGCCAGCAGCCGTAAGTGGTCGCAGGGTTGACTGTCTGAAATTATAGCGGTTTCAGGTTGTATGGTTATCAGAAAAAGATTAAACTTGACTTGTCTGTTTTTTCCATTTTTTTACACACGGAGGTCTGCCATGATTTATTCTATTGATTTCAGAAAGAAAGTCTTGTCTGTTTATGAAAAACAGAAATCATTGAGAAGAACTGCAGATTTGCTTGACGTTTCCTATAAATTTGTTCAAAGTCTTGTAAAAAGATGGAAGACTGAGGGGACGCTTGAGCCGAAGCCTCATAAAGGCGGAAATCCTCCGAAAATCAAGGAAGTTCATATGCCTTTTCTGACCAGCATGATTGATGACGAGAACGATCTTACGCTTGAAGAGATGTGTGATCGCTTATACGAGAAATTCAATTTAAAAATAGCACCTTCCACGCTGTGCGAAACTCTCGCCAGACTGAAAATCAGCCGGAAAAAAAAACTTTCCGCGATCCGGCGGCGTATAAAGAGGAAAATATAGCAAAGACAGTTAATTACCTTGCAGGCCTGCTCGAGGCTGACAAAAAGAATTTCATCTTTATTGATGAGACAGGATGCTGTTTGAACATGTCGAGAAAATTTGCAAGATCAAGAAAAGGAACAAGAGCTTTTTCAAAAAGACCTTCAGGTAAAGGGAAAAGAATAAGCATGATAGGAGCTGTAAAGTTTGGAAAAATATTGAAGTGCATGAAATTTAAAGGCACCATGACAGGAGATGTCTTTTATTTCTATATAAAAAATTATCTTTTGAAATATCTTGACAGCAGCAAGACAGTCGTTCTTGACAATGCCAGTCCTCATAAAAACAAAGAAGCTCTCGCTTTGATCAGAAGTACAGGAGCGAAGATCATTTTCCTCCCTCCTTATCGTCCTGAACTGAACCCTATTGAATACTGCTGGTCAGTAATGAAAAACACTATAAGAAAATTGAAGCCGAGAACAGAGCGTGAGCTGATGGAAGCTTATGATATATCTCTGAAAACGGTTAAGTCAAAATCAATCAAATCGTTTTTCCGTCATTGCTGGGTTTGATATCTGTTCAATACGAAACCGCTATAGAACCGAAATTTTGTGAAGTTGGCTTGTTATTAAAACAGATCATCTCGCAGGGGCGAAAAACCTTTCGCATCCTGCAATTTAATTATGCAAAACAGTTGACAAGTCATTTCTGCTGACAACATACCAACCAAGGAGAAGCAGTCGTGTCAGGACATTCCAAGTGGAGCACCATCAAACGCAGGAAAGGTGCTGTTGATGCCAAACGGGGAAAAATTTTCACCAAGCTGATCAAGGAGATCATGATTGCGGCCCGGATGGGCGGCGGCGACATTGACGGCAATCCCCGGCTGCGCAGCGCGGTCAATGCGGCCAAGTCCGAGAACATGCCCAAAGACAACATCGAGCGGGCGATCAAAAAGGGCATCGGTGATATTGACGGCGTGGTCTATGACGAAATCCTCTACGAGGGCTATGGGCCGGGCGGGGTGGCGGTTTTGGTTGAAACCATGACAGACAATAAAAACCGCACAGTCGCGGACATCCGCCATTTCTTCTCGAAAAACAACGGCAACCTCGGCGAGAGCGGCTGCGTGGCTTGGATGTTTGATCAGCGCGGCGTGATCAGCGTGGATGATGCGGCAGGTGTGGATGAGGAGCAGCTCATGGAGCTGGCTTTGGAGGCCGGAGCGGAGGACGTGGTGGATGAGGAGGACAGCTTCCAGATTTACACTGCGCCGGAAGATTTCAACTCCGTGGTCGAGCAGCTTGAGAAAAGCGGCATCAAAATGAGCGAGGCCAGCATCTCAATGGTGCCGAAAAACACCATTGAAGTCACGGAGGAAAAGACCGCCTCCAATCTGCTCCGGCTCTTGGAGAGCCTTGAAGATCACGATGACGTGCAAAAGGTTCATGCCAACTTCGACATCCCGGAAGAACTGATGGAGAAGCTGTCATAGTTCAGCTCAAGCCGCTGCGGATCATCGGCATAGACCCTGGCTCCCGGATCACTGGCTACGGCATCATTGACAAGCTGGGAGCCGGGCTGGGCTTTGTCGCCTGCGGCACCATCCGCACCGAGCGGGAGCAGGATTTTTCCCGACGGCTGCTGGTCATTTTTAACGGACTCTCCGAAATCATCGCAAAGCACCAGCCAGAGGTGGCTGCCGTGGAGGAGCTGTTTGTCGCCCGCAACGTGCGCTCGGCCCTCAAGCTCGGCCAAGCGCGGGGCGCGGCAGTGGTCGCGGCTATGCAGCAGGGCCTGACCGTGCATGGCTATCCGCCCCGGCAGGTCAAGCAGGCTGTGACTGGCTATGGCCACGCTGACAAGGAGCAGATGCGGCAGATGATTCAAATGCTGCTCGAACTCAGCGGCCCGCCCAGCAGCGATGCTGCTGATGCCTTGGCCGTGGCAGTCTGTCATGCCCAGCAGCTGGTCAACTAACTGCTGCCACGGATCAGGCAATGCTTGCCGCCGCCGAAGGATTTTCTGACAAGCTGTCCGCAGCAAACTCGGCCAGCCGCTGCCGCAGCTCGGCGCAGCCTTGGCCAGTCTTGGCGGAGAAAAGCAGCCGTTCTGCCGGGCGGATATTCAAGGCCGCATCCAAAGCAGCGGCCTGCTTGGCCTGCTCATTGTTGGAGAGCTTGTCCGACTTGGTATAAACAATCAGATACGGCTTGCCATTGTCAGCCAGCCAGTCTGCCATGTCGCGGTCGAGCTTTTTCAGCTCGTGGCGCAGGTCAATGATCACCACCACGCAGGCCAAGGCCGCCCGGCTGAGAATGTAGCCGCTGATCAGCTCCTGCCAGGAATCACGGGTTTTCTGATCTTTCCGGGCAAAGCCGTAGCCGGGCAGATCAACTAAATGCAGCCCTCCCTCCACCTTGAAGAAGTTCAGACTCTCGGTTTTGCCAGGCTTGGAGCTGGTCTTGACCAAATTCTTGCGGTTGACCAACTTGTTGATCAGGCTGGATTTGCCCACGTTGGAACGCCCGGCAAAGGCGATTTCCGGCCAGAGCGGCTCTGGCAGCTTGTTCAGGCTATAGACCGAATCAAGAAAGGCAATTTTGGTGAAATCGATCATATCACCTTATTGAGCGGATATTCAATGATGCCAGCCGCGCCAAGTTTTTTCAGCTTGGGAATCAAGTCGCGCACTTGGTGCTCCGAAATGACGGTTTCCACAGAAAACCACGGCTGTTTGTGCAGACGGGCCACAGTCGGAGCCGTGACGCTGGGCAGGATGGCGAGAATGTCATCAAAGCATTCCTCTGGCACGTTCATTTTCAGGCCGACAATCTTGTCCGCCCGCAGCGCGCCTTGCAGAAGCATGGCAATATGCTCAATCTTCTCCTTTTTCCACGGATCAGCAACAGCCTCTTTGCTGGCAACAAGCTGCGTGTTGGACTGCATCAGCTCATGAATGACCCGCAGGCCATGCGCCCGGATCGTCGCTTCCGTCTCTGTCACTTCAACAATCGCGTCTGCCAGACCAGAGACCACCTTAGCCTCGGTCGCGCCCCAAGAAAAGGAAATGTCAACCTTGAGGCCGCGCTGCTCAAAAAAGTTGCGGGTGACATTGACCAACTCAGTGGCGATCTTCTTGCCGTCCAAGTCCTCCACTTTGGTGATAGGCGAGTCGCCCGGCACGGCAAGCACCCAGCGGGTCGGCCTGCGGCTGACCTTGGAATAAACCAAGTCTTCAATCACCACCACATCAGAGCCGTTCTCCAGCGTCCAGTCCTTGCCCGTGATGCCCGCATCCAACATGCCGTCCTCAATGTAGCGGGACATCTCCTGCGGACGGCAGATGTACAGGGACAACTCCGGGTCGTCAACTTCCGGGAAATAGTTGCGGGAGGTCATGCTGATGTTCCAGCCCGATTTCTTGAACAGCGCAACAGTCGCCTGCTCCAAGCTGCCCTTGGGAATGCCTACTTTTAATACGTTCATAAATACGCCTCAAATATATCGTCAGGACACAGTCTGCTGTGTCAAATGCAAGAATGACATGAAATTGCAACAGCTTATTATTTACAGGATAAAAACCTGATCGTGTTTTTCATCTCATCAAGAACTTTAGCAAGCTCTGTGATGACGGCATCAATATCTTCCTCGCTGGTCTGATGCGACAAGGAAAAGCGCAGTGCGCAGTGCGCCTCCTCTGGACTTTTTCCCATAGCCGTCAACACATGCGTTGGCTCTGGTGAACCAGATTTGCAGGCCGATCCTGAAGAAATTGCAATGCCGTGCTGATCAAGGGCTATGACAAGGGACTCTCCCCGAATGCCCGGAAAAGTCATGTTTAACGTATTCGGCAGCCGACATTGTTGATGGCCGTTGAGCTGCGCTTCAGGCACTATTGTGCTGATGCCTGCTTGCAGACGATCCCGCAAGACAGTCATTTTTTCCGCATCCTGCAATTGATACCGAGCCAACTCTGCCGCCTTGCCCAAACCAACTATTGCCGGAACATTTTCTGTGCCAGCTCGCAATTTGCTTTCCTGCTTTCCGCCATGAATAAGCGGCTCTAAGGTGATGCCTTTTTTCACATAAAGCGCGCCAACACCTTTTGGCGCATGGAACTTATGCCCTGAAAGACTGAGCAAATCAACATCAAGTTCGTTCACATCAACAGGTATTTTACCAATCGCTTGAACTGCATCAGTGTGAAAAAGCACCTTGTGGTGATGAGCAATGGCCGCCAGTTCTTTAATCGGCAAGATAGTTCCGACCTCATTATTTGCCATCATGACAGAGACAAGAATGGTTTGGTCGGTAATCGCATTATGCAATTGTTCTGGATCAATCCAGCCAGCATTGTCAACAGGCAGAAAGGTGATCTGGAAACCGCAGCGTTGCAAAAATTTGCAGGTTGCCAAAATAGCAGGATGCTCAACCGTAGTCGTGATAATATGCCTGCCTTTCTCCTGATAAGCAAATGCTGCGCCTTTTAAGGCAAAGTTATCAGCTTCAGAGCCGCTGCCAGTAAAAATAATCCGCTGCGGCTTGACATTGATCAGGCGAGCGACCTGCCGCCGGGCATTTTCGACAGCCTCTTTGGCATCACGACCAGCCCGATAAATACTTGAAGGGTTGCCGTGCTGTTCGCCGTAAAAAGGCAGCATTGCAGCTTTTACAGATTCTGCAACTGCTGTTGTCGCATTATTGTCAAGATAAATACGCCGCTTGCAGGTTGCTGTCTCCTGCGGCGCAAACAACGAACATGCTTCAGATTTTCTTGCGGTACGTTTTCGAGCCTCTTCTGTTCCGGCTGCAATTTTGACAACTTCGCAGAGCAAGGCTTTATACACTGGAAAACCGGAAATTTCATCATAATTTGCAAGATCGGTCAACTCATTGACATTTGCCCTCTGCCAAGCCTCTGGCCCAACCGGCGTGCCGCCGCCCATGTTTGCCTCAATAGCCCCTTGGACTATATCATCTGTGACAACAGCGCGAAACGGAACACTTCCCCTTGGGCTGTGCACCTCAACTAAATCGCCGGTTTGAATGCCTCTGGCTTGCGCATCTGCCGTGCTGATCTCGACGCAGGGTTCAGGATTTTCCTTGAGCAAACTGGGAACACCATGATGCTGCGAGCGAAAATCTGTATGTGTTCTTGCCCCGGAGTTGAAAACAAGGGGAAAGGAACGGGCCAGTTCCGGGGCTGCCAATGGCCCTTCTTTTGGTTCCGTATATTTAGGAAGCGGCTCATAACCATACTCAGCAAGCACAGATGAGTAAATTTCAAATTTTCCGCTTGGTGTGTCAAAGCCTGGCTTGCCGTCCGGCCTGAGCGAGCCTTTTTCCCACTTTCTATATTCCATAGTCGGCGCAGATAATTGCACCATGCCTCCAGCTTTGCGGACTTCTTCCAAGGTGAAGCCGGAACCTTGCAAGGCAAAACGAATCATCTCTTCTTCTGATTGCGGAAAAAGTTCCCCGTAACCAAGTGTTTTAGCCAATTCCGCCATGATCAGATAATCATTTCTCGCCTCGCCGACCGGCTCAATCAGTTTTTCTCGCAGACGAAAAATCGGCCCATAAACCATATAGGAATCTATTTCAAACATGGTGGTCGCAGGCAGGACAATATCCGCATAGGCCGCGTCTGCGGTGAACTGTCGATCAATACAGACAAGAAAATCAAGTTTGGCTAAGGTTTCCCGCCAGAGCGGAGTCTGCGGCCAAGAAGTAAGAATCGAGCCGCCGTCAATGATCAAGGCGCGAATCGGGTAGGGTTCTCCTTTGAGCACCGAGTCAACAAGGCCAATGGCATGAGATTCACCCCGATATTTGCTGTAGAGCGGAAATGTATCTCTGGCAATCGCCCGGTCAAGTTTTGGATTTTTGAGATTGCAGGAATGGTTGATTGGAAAATGACTGTTCAGCATTGCCAGACCAATTCCGCCTGGAACGTCAAGCTGGCCAGCCAAGGCCCATGCGGTCAGCACTGCCCGAATAGCCTGAATGCCGCTGTTTGAATATTCAAGACCGGTGTACATGACCGGAGCGCAGCCGGAAGCATGGGCGATTTTACGAGCAAGGGTACGAATGGTTTCTGCTGGAACACCCGTTATGAATGCTGCTGTTTCAGGCCGAAAATGCTGCACATAAGTTTTCAGTTCCGCAAAGCCATGACACCATTTCAAAGCAAAATTTTCATCAAACAGCTCTTCGTCAATGAGCACCTCGATAATGCTTAACGCCAAGGCTCCATCAGTGCCGGGACGAACAGGAATCCATTGCGCATTTGTCCGCGCAACAGTCTCGGTTCGGCGCGGGTCAATAACAACAATTTCCACGCCCCGCTTTGCTGCCGCTTCAAGACGATACATGTCAAGAGGCGGCGAATCTGTGGCAGGATTGGCTCCCCAGACCACGATCATTTCCGCATGTTCTATGTCAGTGAACATGTTGATCAGCATTCTGCCCATCGTCAGATGCGGAGCAATCATGGCGAATGAGACATAACAGAGGGCACCCACGCCCATAGTGTTGGGCGAGCCAAACGGAAAAAGAATATTTGAAGCAGAGGAAACCGCACTGTCTTTAGGTTGATACATGTCGCAAAGCGACAGCTCAAAAGCTCCGCGACCTGTATAGACAGAAACAGCCTCTGGCCCTGATTCTTTTTTGATCTTTTGCAGTTGTTCGCCGATATGCGCATAGGCTTCATCCCAGGAGATGCGCTCAAAGGAATATGTTCCCTTTGGCCCAGTGCGCCGCAGCGGATATTTCAGCCGGTGTTCTGAATAGATGATTTCAGAGGCATGTTCGCCCTTTCGGCAAATCATGCCGAGCGGATGGGAGGCATCAGGCTTTAGTTCGACAATTTTGCCATCTTTCAGTCCAGCTTCCACCCAGCATCCTGCCGGACAAATGCCGCATATACCTTTGCGATATTCAAGTTGCTCATGTTGTGAATTCAAGAGATGCCTCCTTGCGTATTGTTGCTTGTATTTTTTTTATTATCAATTGGTTGTCAACAGGACAGCTCGTCTGTGCCTCATTATGGCATCAATACTCTCTGATAGCAACATTTTTTTCATCAAGGATATTGACTTTTGAGTTTCTTTGGGGTATTAAAATGTCTATTGGAAATTTGCTCCTGTTGACAACAGGACAATGCTTGCCTCAATATGATTAAGGAGATAGAAATGCAGAATATGCACGTAGCTGATAATCAAAAAAATCGTCTGAATTTTATGACGTTGGAGCAATTTGACAACCATGAGGATTTCAAAAATCATGTGCTGGATGGCTTCCGGTCTGATCCAAAATCACTTGCAAGTCACTGTTTTTACAACCATGAAGGTTCGTCAATTTTTGACAAAATATGTGCGTTGCCTGAGTACTATCTGACAAGATCAGAAATAGATATCCTTGAAAACAGGACTGAGGAGATTGTTGCTGAAATCCCTGAAGAGGGAATTATTGCCGAGCTTGGCAATGGAAGCCCTTTAAAAATAAAAAAAATTCTTGACCGCCTTTTTGAGCGTCAAGAGGATGTTCATTATGCGCCTATAGATATTTCATGCGATTACATGAAAAAAAGTGTTCTGGAGTTAGTTGAAACATACCCAAATCTTTCAGTTACCGCGATTGGCGGAAAGTACGAAAGAGGCATCCAGTTTCTGGAAAAAACAGAGACACCTAAAACTATTTTATGGCTCGGTTCAAGTATTGGTAATATGCCTGACGATGAAGCTGTAAAATTTCTTTCAAGAATCAGCAAGATGATGCGACCAAAAGATTGTTTCATCATTGGAATGGATTTAGAAAAGGATTGGGATATGATCAAAGAAGCTTATGATGATCAACAAGGCGTTACTGCTGAATTCAACATGAATATTCTCAAGAGAATAAATGAAGAATTAAAAGCTGATTTTGATATTGACTCTTTCAGGCATGATCCAGTGTGCAATATCAAAGAGTCAAGGATGGAATCCTATCTCACCAGCGTTAAAGATCAAAATGTATTTTTACGATCTCTTGATTTGAAAATTCCATTTAAAAAGAACGAAAGCGTTCACGTGGAAGTTTCTTGCAAGTATTCAGAGGACAAAATTAAAAGGATGGCAAAACAATCTGGTTTGCATCTTGACCGGCAATGGTTTGACAGCAACAAGTGGTTCAGCTTGAATCTTTTCCGAACTGAAAGATAATCCCGCTGAAATCCTCACTCGTATTCATCTTTTGCCGCTTACGGAAGGCGAATGTGCGCAATCGGCTCTGGGACATCAACCGGGAAATCGTTGCGGGAGGTCATGGTGATGTTCCAGTCCGATTTTTTGAACAGCGCAACAGTTCCGCCGCTGCCTTCATAAAAAATTTTACGGAGAGACTTTTCGCCCGTGTTCCCATTGTTCTTCGTGCGAGGAACCGTCTTCTGCCGTGAATATTCCTTTGCCGTGCTTTTTACCATTTTCCCAGCCGCCTGAGTATCGGGTGCCGTCAGGGTAATTCATGGTGCCGCTGCCGTTCGGGCGATTGTCCTGCAAGTCACCGACATAGTTATACCCTGCTGCCGTGGTCACAGTGCAGTTGCGCTGACATTGCCCTTCCTCCATCACGCCTTTCAAGGTCAGAAAGAGCTTGCCCTTTGCATACCAGCGCAGAATTCCCGGCCCGTCCGCCTTGCCGTCCTTGCAGGCGCCTTCCCAAGAAACGGATTCATCAGGAATCGGGCGGGGATTCCTGATCTGGCAGCCGGTTTTCTGATCAGCAATCCAGCTTGGTTCAGCATAAGCAGGGTTGAAGGCGGAGAAAAGGAAGAAAAGCAGCAGAATAGTATGAATGCTGAAATATCTCTTGGTGTTTTTCATTGCGCTTTCATCTTACAGAAGCATCTTCCGAGCATTGCGGCTCGGCTCCCGTTCCCTGGAACACAGTTTATCTGTTCAACAGCAAAAAGCAAGCATTGCAAGCCAATCACACGAGCGTGCCGGTGAAATTGCCGGTGAGCAGCTCCGGCGGGCGACCTGTGCGCTGGCCGCTGCTCCGGCCCAGCAGGCTGCTGACGATTGCCGCTTCCTTCCTGACCCCTGCGCTGAGGTCTAAGACAAAGAAATCCAGCCCGATTGCCGCCAGCTCCTGCCGCTGATGGAGCAGAGAGAAAGGCTGCGCGGCCCGCGCCACAGTCAGGCTGCCCTGCTGCTCGATAAAGAACCGCTCCTGCTTGGGGCTGAGAAAGGGCTGCTGCCAGCGGAAATGACTGCTTGCCAAGCGTGAGGTGAAAAGCGGCGGGCGGCCATAGGCGTACAGGCCGAGGCGCAGTTTTGCGCCGCCGCGCTGGCGGAAATGGCGGAGTGCAGCAGTCAAGGTCGCTGCCTCGCTTTCCACGGAAAAGATGGCTGCGCTGAGACCAGGCAGTTGCGCGGCAGCATTCAGAGCGGCGGAATTGAGCAGGTTGAGCATGTATTGACCGCAGAGTTCCAGTCCCTTGCGCGCCGGAAGAAGAGCGGTCTGGCTGCAATGGCCGATGCTGAAGCGGAGCCAGCCAGCTGCGGTCAGGCGTTTGATCTGCTCTGCTGCCCAGACCAGCTCGGCCTCGTGCAAGATTGGCGGCAGCTGCCAGACGATCTTCGCCTGTACCTTGCGCAACCCACCGAGCTGGCGCAGATTGGTCCGGTTCAGGGGCAGAAGAATGCGCTGCGGCGTGATTGGCAGTCGTTCGCGCAGATCAGCCGGACTGGCCAAGACCACCCAGCAGGGCAGTTCCGGCAGCCGTTCTTTTTTGCGGCCAGCAGGAGGATTTCTCCGAATTTTTGTCTCTTCCTGCCAAGCGAGCTGACGGAGCAGCTGGCTGACTTTCTTCTTATTCGGCAGCACCTTGACTTGGGCCAGCTCCTTGCTCCGCCGCCGACCGCTTCGCTCCGCTGCCAGCCGTCCTTCAACATCAACCCGGAACAGGCTGCCCTGAAATCCTTGTCCGAACTGCGCCACCGCCTCAGTCAGCAGAACAATCTGCGCCGCTTCTCCGGCTTGGGCAGTCTGCCGCTGCTGTCCAGCCACAGTCAAGTCGCGCAGGGTGAAACTGATCCGTGCCCCGCCAGTTTCGTCATGCAGGCGGAGCCGGTCGCCTCTGCGCACCGCTGTTGTCAAAGTCAAGGTGAGCAGGAGCCGAGTTCTGCCGTTCTTGGCCTGTTCCTGCGCAAACCTGCTGATTTTCCCCAAAAGCAGGCCGCTGCTGCCAGACTGCTCCGGGCTGACCGCCTCAGCAGGATTTGGCGACAGCAGATAGCCGCTGGAGCGTGTCCGGCCCATTGCCTCGTCAAGCAGCTCGTGCGCCCTGCTCAGAACATCGCGGCGCAGCTCGTCCGGCTGGTCAAGGCTGTCAATGGCCATCCGGTAGGCGGCAGTGACGCTGCCCACATAATGCGCGCTTTTCAGGCGGCCTTCGATCTTCAGACAGGTCACGCCTGCTTGGCGCAGCTCCGGCAGCAGATCAATGCCGCAGAGATCATTCATGGAAAAGAAATAGCCAGACGGCCCGGCCTGCTTCTTTGCCGCAGCCTGCCAGCTGTAGCGGCGGCGGCAGGGCTGGACGCACTGACCGCGCAGACTCGATTTGCCGCCGTGCAGGCTGGAAAAAAGGCACAGCCCGGAATAGCTGAAGCACATGGCCCCGTGGACAAAGACCTCCAGCTCGGCTTTGGTCTGGCGATGCACTGCCGCGATTTCCTCAATTGTCATCTCCCGTGCCAGCACCACCCGTGAGCAACCAAGCCGGGTCAGCTCTTCAGCGGCGAGTGAATTATGCACAGAGAGCAGGGTTGAAGCATGCAGCGGCAGGCTGGGAAAATGAGCGCGGGCAAGCTGGAGCAGGCCAATATCCTGAACAATCAGGGCATCCGGGCGCAGGCTCTCAAAGCAGGACAGGGCCTCCAGCGCGGCAGGCAGCTCCTCCTCCTTGACCAAGCTGTTCATGGCCACATAGACCCGACTGCCAAGGCCATGCGCCTGCTCAATCATTGAGCCAATCTCGGCAAAGGTGAAGTCGCGGCTCAGGGCGCGGGCATTGAAGCCGGGCGCGCCGACATAGACCGCATCAGCTCCAGCTTCAAGAGCAGCCTCAAAAGCGGGAAAACTGCCTGCCGGGGAGAGAAGTTCCATTATTTCAGCCTGTAATTGGACAAGCAGCATTTTTTGCTGTGACGTGCAACGTGAAGCCAAGTTCGCTGCCAGCAGCCTGCGGCGCAAAATAAAAAAGGAGTCAGCTTGCAACTTGCTGACTCCTTGAATATTCTGGCGCACCTGGCAGGATTCGAACCTGCCACCACCGGATTCGTAGTCCGATGCTCTATCCAGATGAGCTACAGGTGCAGTGGAGATAGTATTTACTCGAAATCCGGCCTGCGCACAAGTCCTTTTTGCACAAAAATCGGTTCAGGCGTATTTTTTCACAGACAGGGATTGCTCCGCGCCTTCCGGCCAATGGTGGATTGGAAGCCGCCGTGGCCGGGCCGGAAGAGGCGATGATGCGGATAGACTGCTTCTTGTTCGTGTCCAAGTCAAAGGTAACTTCGATCTACGGCCCGCCGTGCGGCGTGGACAGGATTTCAGGTGGTCTCCCTTTTGTTTTGTTCTTATTTAACCAACTGATTCATCTCAAAGATTGGCAAGAGGATGGACATGACAATGAAGCCGACCGCCCCGCCCATCAGGAGAATCATGATCGGCTCAATCATGGAGGTCATGGCCATGACCTTGGCCTCCACCTCCTTCTCGTAGCTGTCCGCCGCCTTGGCCAGCATTTTGTCCAAGGAGCCGCTCTGCTCGCCCACCGCGATCATCTGCACCAGCATGGGAGTGAAGTATTTGTTGCCGCGCAGAAAACCGGACAGACTCTTGCCTTTTTCCAGCTCCTCGCCCGCCTGATCCAGTATCTCAGAGAGTAAGACATTATTGAGGATGTTTTTAACAATCTGGAGCGAAGTGACCAAGGGCACCCCGGACTGGAGCAGGCTGGACATGGTTCGGCCCAGCGAGGCGGCGGCGATTTTCACGTTCAAGTCTCTGAGCACGGGCAGGGTCAGCTTGAGCCGGTCCCAGAGCCGCCGGCCCTGCGGATGTTCCACTAAGAAGAGGCGCAGGCCCACACCTGCTGCAACCAGGAGCAGAAGCACGGCCCACCACCAGTGCTGCAAAAAGCTGCTGAATTGAATCAGCAGGGTGGTGGTCAGGGGCAGGGCCTGATCGCGGTCAGTGAAAACTTTGGTGATCGAGGGAACAATAAAGGTGATCAGCAGGAAGAGGACAACCATACCAACCACGGCCATGAAAATGGGATAGATCAGAGCCGCCCGGATGCGCGCCCGCAGGGCCTGCTGTCGCTCGCCGAACTCGGCCAGCCGCTCCAGCACCACATCCAAGGAGCCGGAAGCCTCGCCCGCATGGACCATGTTGATATAGACTTTGGAAAAGAGGCGGGGATGCTCAGACAGGGCATTGGTCAGCGAGTTGCCCTCGTTGACCGCATCCTTGATCTGGGCAATGATGGTTTGGAGCGACTTGTTGCCGGTTTGCTCGATCAGGCCGGTCAGAGCCGGGATAAGGGGAATGCCTGCGCCAAGCAGGGTGGCGAGCTGCCGGGTGGCGGCGTGAATGTCCTCCTGGCTGATGCGCTGTCCGCTTTGAAGCGTGAAAAAGCCGCTTTTGGCAGCGGCCTTTCCTCCTTTTCGGCCCTTGGGACGAGTCTCGCGGATGTCAACCGGATACTTGCCCTGCTGCCGGATCTTCTGCCGGGCAACAGACAGCGAGTCCGCATCCAGCATCCCTTTATGCTTTTTTCCGGCAGCATCAAGTGCTGTGTATTCGTAAACCGGCATCAGCAGCCCGTTGTCCGGCAGAAATTATTGGTCAGCTCTCCCGGACCAGACGGATGTCCCATGCCTCGGAACGGCCTTCGTTGCTGGGATTTTCGACAATGCGGAACTCGAATATCCGGGTGGAGTCTTGGAAATAGTAGTCGCCTTCCAAGGTCGATTTGGACAGATGGAAAAACACAGTCTCCGGCTTGAGCATGTGATTGTCCTGCATTCTGAAGAAGCGGAAAAAACCGAAGCCCCGGTCAGCGTTGAAATTGGCCACTGTGCCCCGCTGCCATTCGCCGGGCTGGTCCTGCTGACTTTCGTCAGGATGGAAGGGCAGCAGGCCGGGAATGAGAAAGCCGGACACAAAAGAATCCGCAACCTCGCGCAGTTCGCGGCTGACATTGTTGAAGCCGATCACATCAACGCGGCAGCCCATGTTCTGTAGGGCCGTGACCAAGCGGATGAAGTCGCCGTCACCGGTGAGCAGGACAATGCGGTCCAAATTGCGGGCCTGCAGCAGGGCATCAATGGCCAAATCCATGTCCGCATTGGCCTTGGTGGTGACATTGCCCTCCTCATCCTCATAACGGCGGACAAACTTTTTGATGATCTTGAAGCCGCACTGCCGCAGGATGTTGTGATAAAAATAAACTTTCTGCCGATAATCCGGCTCTTTGCTGGTCCGTTCCCGGTCTTCGGCCAAATAGCAGTTGGCCCGCAGCAGGATCGAGGTTGGGGTGTTGGCAATATCAACCAGGACATCATAACGCATCCCGTAACCGCCGCTCATTTTGATATTTTCCGCATCCACATAAATTCCGGTTTTCAACATGATGATAATGAAAGGGTAAAATAATGAAAAGGTGAAGGGTGAAATAAACTGTTGTTCTCTGCCCGCAAAAAAGAAAAAACAAGGGAGAAAATTGCTTTTCTCCCGTTTCTGCCTGTGTTATGTCATTCCCACTCAATAGTGGAAGGCGGCTTGGAAGAGATGTCATAGACCACCCGGTTCACGCCCCGCACCTCGTTGATGATGCGGGTGGAAATCCGGCCCAGCAGATCGTAGGGGAGCTGAGACCAGTCCGCAGTCATGGCATCGCGGCTGTCAACCGAGCGCAGGGCAATGACATGCTCATAAGTGCGGCCATCGCCCATCACTCCGACCGTCTGGATGGGCAGAAGCACAGCGAACGACTGCCAGACCTTGCGGTACCAGCCAGACTGCTTCATCTCCTCCAGCACGATCACGTCAGCTTGGCGGAGGATGCGCAGCCGCTCGGCAGTGACTTCGCCCATGATGCGGATGCCAAGACCAGGGCCGGGGAAGGGCTGGCGGAAGATGGCCTCCTCTGGCAGGCCCAGTTCAAGGCCCAGCTCGCGCACCTCGTCTTTGAACAGCTCGCGCAGCGGCTCAATCAGGGCCAAGTGCATCCGCTCCGGCAGGCCGCCGACATTGTGATGCGACTTGATTGGAGCCTTGCCGCGAAAGACCACGGACTCGATCACGTCAGGATAAAGCGTGCCTTGGGCCAGATACTTCACCTCGCCCAGCTTCTTGGCCTCCTGCTCGAATATTTCAATGAAGCCATAACCGATCCGCTTCCGTTTTTCCTCCGGGTCAGCAATGCCCTTGAGCCGGTCAAGAAAATAGTCTTCCGCATTGACATCAATGACCTGCAAGTCAGTACGCTCGCGGAAGAAGCGGAGCACGGTCTCGCTCTCATTGGTCCGCATCAGGCCATTGTTGACATGAATGCAGGTGAGCTGGCTGCCAATGGCCCGATGAATCATGGCCGCAACCACGGTCGAATCCACGCCGCCGGACAGGGCGCAGATCACCCGGTCGCTGCCGACCTTGGCTTGGACTTCCGCCACAGTGGATTCAATAAAGGACTGCATGGTCCACGAGGCATCGCAGCCGCAGAGGCCGAAAATGAAATTGCGCAGCACATCGGCGCCGATCAGGGTGTGGGCCACTTCCGGGTGAAACTGGACCGCTGTGAAGGGTTTGTCTGTATGGCTCAGGGCGGCAAAAGGCGAGTGCGCGCTGGCAGCGGTGGCAATGAAGCCGGGCGCAGGCTCCTCGACCCGGTCGCCGTGGCTCATCCAGACCTGATAATGGGCAGGCGTGGTCTCCAAGCCGCCAAAAAGGCCGGAAGCCTCATTGATCCGCAGCTCGGCCTTGCCAAACTCGCGTTTCTCAGCCCGCTCCACCCGCCCTCCCAGCTGCTGCATCATGAGCTGGGCACCGTAGCAGATGCCCAGCACTGGCACGCCCAGCTCAAAGAGGCTAGGATCGGAGAGCGGCGCGTCGTCGTCATAGACTGAGGCCGGGCCACCGGAAAGGATGATCCCGGCAGGCCGCAGCTCCTTCAGCCGGTCGAGCGGCAGCGTGTAAGGATGAATCTCCGAATAGACCTTCTGCTCGCGGATGCGGCGGGCGATGAGCTGGGTGGTCTGAGAGCCGAAATCAAGAATGATGATGGTCTGACTGTGCATGATGTGGCGGAAAAGCTGATTCTTGGCAATTACAGACCGTCGGTCCGATAGTTGGGGGCTTCGCGGGTGATGATCACGTCATGGACATGCGATTCACGCAGACCCGCAGGCGAGATGCGGACAAATTTGGCCTTTTGGTGCAGGTCCAAGATCGTGCTTGCCCCGCAGTAGCCCATACCGGAGCGCAGACCGCCAAGGAGCTGGTAGATCATTTCCGAAATCGGGCCGCGATACGGCACCCGGCCTTCAATGCCTTCCGGCACCAGCTTGGAAGCCTCGCAAGTCTTTTTCTGAAAATAGCGGTCGCTGGAACCCTGCTGCATTGCGCCCAAGGAACCCATGCCCCGATATCCTTTGTATTTGCGGCCCTGATAGAGGAAGACCTCGCCTGGACTCTCGTCTGTGCCAGCAAAGAGCGAGCCGATCATGACGCAGCTCGCGCCAATGCCAAGGGCTTTGCAGATGTCGCCGGAGTATTTGATGCCGCCGTCGGCAATGATCGGAATATGGTGTTCATCCGCAACCTTGACCGCATTTTTAAGCGCGGTGAGCTGAGGCACGCCCACGCCTGCGACGATCCGGGTGGTGCAAATTGAATTATGGACAACCGCGTTGTTGACGATGAAGCTGTGGCTTGGGCAGTCAACTTCAAGGTCATAGACCGGCATGCTCAGGCCGATGGGCCGCCGCTCCAGCATTTTGACAATCTGATAATCCCCCCCTGCAACCCGCTTTTCATGGGTGACATTCAGGCGTGTCCGGTACGATATCTTGCAGCGTTCAACCGCAGTGCCCTCCAAACCGCCGACTGTCGGCTCCTCAGAGTTGCAGTTCGGAAAAGTGCCTTTGCAGAGAAAGCAGAGCACGTTGAACAGCTCGGCAAGTTCACGCGAGGTGTTGTGAAAGCCGACCCGTCCATCCGCGCCAACCCAGCCGTCACTGTCCAAGAGGCCGTCAAAAAGACCTTGGAGATAGTTGCGGTCAGCGCAGCGGTATTGTTCCGGCAGGTGTTTTTCATCGCGCTTGCCGAACTGGGCCAGCAGCCGCGCCCATTGCAGCGAATACAGGTGCAGGACGGTCAGATTGTCCTCGCGCTTCGCTTCCACGTCAACCCCGACAGCTCGTTCAAGGCAGCCGCGCAGCTTGGCAGCAATCTCAGACTCGGTGGCGGCAAAGTACCATGAGACCCGCCCTGTTTCCGAGTTGCGGTTCTGGGCGATGAAGGCATGGCCGTCGCCAAGGAAGGTGCCGAAAATGTAGCCGAGATCGTAGGACGGCTCAATCTCAAGTCGATAGCGTTCCAACTGCTTTTCCTTGCCGATGGCGAACTGGCGCAGATCAATGGCGAAGGTCTCCGGCAGATCAAAGGCGATTTGCTGGGGCATCAGACAGGCCGCCTGAGCAACGTCGCCGATCTTGCGCCAGCCGATTTTGCCGTCGCCATTTCTGGTCGGCTGGGCAAGTGCCGCAGCATAGCCCCTGGATGAGACCGTGTCGGGTGACATGGACGAAAGATCGCCGACATAATAGGGATGATCCGCAGTGACCACCGTCTCATCAAACCAAGCCGTGTGCCGGAGGGCCATCACCTCGCGTGTGCCTGTACACCAAGACTTGACAACATCGACCGGCTGACCGTGCATGTTGATCACCCGGTCGCCTGCCCTGACCTGCTCAATGTTGCGGTAGGTGCCGTCAGCCATCAGCACCCGCGCCCCGGCGGCAAAGCAGCCTGGCCCAACGCCGACCTTGACCGCATTGGCCCCGGCCTCAATCAGGGCGGCAGTGCCTTCGGCAGTGGCGACATTGCCCGCAATAACAGGCAGGTCCGGCCAAGCGGCCCGCACCTCGCGCACTGCCTGCAAAACCCCGGCTGAATGGCCGTGGGCCGAGTCCAGCACGATCACATCCACGCCTGCTTGGACCAAGGCTTCAGTGCGGTCGGGCATGTCCGCGCCCACACCAATGGCCGCGCCCACCAGCAGCCGTCCGCTGCTGTCCTTGGCCGCCAAGGGATAGCGTTTGATTTTTTCAATATCCTTGATCGTAATCAGGCCCTTGAGGTTGTTGGCCTCATCCACCACCAGCAGCTTTTCAATCCGGTGCTCGTGGAACAAGGCCTTGCAGTGGTCCAAGCTGATGCCCTCATGCACCGTGACTAAATGCTCGCTGGTCATCACATCTTTGACCAGCAGGCCTTCGCCGGAGACAAAGCGGAGGTCGCGGTTGGTGACAATGCCTGCCAGCCTGCCTTCCCGGAGCACGGGCAGCCCGGAAATGCCAAAAGATGCCATCAGGGCTTCAGCCTCAGCCACAGTCTGATCTTCCGTGACCGTGACCGGATCAACGATCATGCCAGATTCTGACTTTTTGACCCGCCGCACCTCTCTGGCCTGATCCTCAACCGACATATTTTTATGGACAATGCCGATGCCACCCTCTCTGGCCATGGCAATGGCGGTCTGATGCTCGGTCACTGAGTCCATAGCTGCTGCAACTAACGGAATGTTGAGCATGATGGTGTCAGTGAGTCGGGTGACAAGGGAAACTTCGGAAGGAAGCACGTCTGAGGCGGACGGGACGAGCAGGACGTCATCAAAGGTGTAGGCAGGTGGTATGTCCTGGTCGAACATAGTGTTTCTCCTTGGTAATAGGTCGGTTGGCGCAGCCGAAGCAACCGCACGAAAACGGCGGGCGCAGGAGGCGGCTCCATTCTATCACTGATGCCGGATAAAAGCAAACAGCACTGCCGAAAAAAGAGGTGTCAGGATGAGGCTGGCGCGGTTCTGATTTCAAAAAGCGCAGGCCAGAACTTGCCGGTGACAAAAAGCCGTCCGCTCTCCTGATCAAACATGATGCCGTTGAGCACATCCTCATGGCTGCCGCGCATCTGTTTGCAGATGTGGGAAAGATCAAGCCAGGCAGTGACTGAACCGTCTGCCGGGCTGATCAGGGCGATCCGGCATTCCTGCCAGACATTGGCGTAAATAAGGTTGTCAATATATTCCAGCTCGTTGAGCCGCCTGATTTGCCGCCCGCCGTCATGAACCGTGACCTGCCGGGTTGCGGCCAAGGTCTCTGGATTGAGGAAATAAAGGGTTGCGCTGCCGTCGCTGACAATCAGGCTGCTGCCGTCATGGGTGATGCCCCAGCCTTGATGCGGCCACGAAAAAATGCGACGCAGGGCAAAGCTCTGCTTGTCATATTGGAAGATGATGCCGCTGGTCCAAGTTAGCTGGTAGAGGCGGTCCTGAAAGACGGTGATGCCCTCGGCAAAGAATCGGCTGTCCAAGCTGACCTGCTGCTCGACTCTGCCGCTGGCCAGATCAACCCGGCGCAGCGAGGAGCGGCCCCGCAGGCCGGTGCTTTCATAGACCGCGCCTTTGTCCCAGACTAAACCTTGGGTGAAGGCTTCCGGGTCATGCGGGTATTTGTTGATGATGACCGCGTTGAGCTGCTGCGCAGCTCCTTGGCCGCATCCAACAGGAATGAAAAGAAAAAAAACAAAGAGAAGAAGCGCAGCAGGTGTCTTCATGGTGAAAAACCGAAGTATTGCGCTGAAAAAATAACAAAAAAATCTGCGGCGGACGCAGACGCAATAACCAGCGGAACTGATGAGCAACTGTTGTGGAAAAAACTGCGGATAGAACAGGCGGGTAGAGTGAATTTGGTGGAGCTAAGCGGGATCGAACCGCTGACCTCTTGAATGCCATTCAAGCGCTCTCCCAGCTGAGCTATAGCCCCTCCAACGGAGGCTATATTAGCTGCAATCCGCTGCCCTGTCAAGCGGGAATTGCGTCCGGCAGAAGAAAAAAAGACTGTTCCGCCGCGCTGAAGGGAAAAGGGCTTGCATTTTTTCCTGCGGGAAGGTATGAATAGTCCGACCTGTATGAACAGAATTCCTTCAAGGAGAATATATCATGTCGTATAAATGTGAAATTTGTGGAAAAGGCCCGGTGACGGGCAATATTGTCAGCCATGCTCATAATAAAAGCCGCCGCCGCTGGCTGCCCAATCTTCAGAATGTCCGGGCAGTCAGCAGCAGCGGACGCACTGTCCGCATGAGGGTCTGCACCCGCTGCATCCGTTCCGGGGCAGTTGTCAAACCAGCTTGATTTCGCTTGAAAAGGCACAGGCAAGGGACGCGGAGACCAGCTCCGCCGTCCCTTTTTTATTGTGAGCAGGCCAAAGGTGAGGAAAGCAGCCGTGGATCGTGAGGAAATACGTTTTCTGCCATTTGAGGAAGCAACCAAGTTGGTTGGAGCCATTCAGGAAGAAGAGGATATCGAAGATCCTGATCACCGCATTTTCATGGTCTATTCCAAGGATGACCGGGAACTGTGCTGGTTTGACTTCGACGAGGTGGTCAGGGAGGTGCAGCCGCTGCCGGGCGACCAGGGCCGTGAACAGGTGACAGAGTATATTCTTCGCCGCATACCGGACTGGGTGCTTGAGTCATAAGCAATTCACATCTGGCACCTGTTCTTATCATCCACATTGTGATATACTTAAATTGTGAGCAGAAGGCATGGCTGAAGCAAGCGCAGCCAGAACAGCCATGCTGGTAGTTAAAGGGCATCCTCTGTCTTCTTCACAGGGACCGAGCCACCTTCTTCATCAGCGGCGCAGCTTTTCTCCTCCTTATGCTGTTTGCCGCTGACAGGTGGCTCGGTTTTAATTTGAACCGATGCCCCCATTTTCCTTCCTTAAATTCTTGTTCCTGTTGCCCCTGTTCCCCTCGACGGAAAGTTATTCTGACCTGATCCGATGCTGCTCCGTTTTTTTTTTGCCCTGCTTTGTTTGCTTGTGCCCATTTCTGTATTCGCCGCACTTCCCGCACAGGTGCCAAGACAGCTTGTCAGGCAGGAGATCAGCATACGTTTTTATCTTGCCCAAGGACTGCTGCACGGCCAAGCTGTCATCACGATGCCGCCGGACACCACGCTGCGCCTTTCCTGCGCCGGACTGGAGCAGGTCAGCGCAGTGATTGACGGCAGGCGCACAGCCCTGCCTGCGGATAAAACGTTATCTCTGTCACCAGTTCATCAGGGACGAAAAATCACGCTATCTTGGCAGGTTGCCTCCAATCCGGCAGCAGGCATTCTGATCAGCAAGGAGGGCATCAGCCTTACCGGCGCATGGCATCCGATTGCGGACAAGGACATGTTCTTCAGTCTCAGCGCAACCTTGCCCGACGAATTCACCGCCATCAGCGAAGGGCGTGAGATCGAATCCGGCCTAGGCGAATATGCTGCCCGCTGCGAGCAGCCGCTGCCGGGTCTCAATTTTGCTGCCGGGCCGTACAGCGTGATCACGCAGCAGGTCGGCAAAATCGCATTATCTGCCCTGTTTTTCCCGGAAGACGCGGAGCTGGCGGCTGACTATCTCGCCAAGGCAGCCCAATATCTGCGCCGCTACGAAAAGCTGCTCGGCCCTTTCCCCTATCCGCACTATGCCATTGTTGAAAACCGTCTGCCCACCGGCTACGGAATGCCCGGTTTCACCCTGCTGGGTCAGACGGTGGTTAGATTGCCTTTTATCAAGGACACTTCGCTTGGTCATGAGCTGCTCCATTCGTGGTTCGGCAATGCGGTGCGAGACGACGGACAAGGCACGTGGAGCGAGGGCCTGACCACCTATTTGGCTGATCAGAGTTTTGCCGCTGACAAGGGCCAAGGGCCGCAGCACCGCAAGCAGCAGCTTCTCCGCCATCAGGCCTGGGTTGATGCCAAGAACATCACCGCAGTGATTGACTTCCGGCATGGCGACAAGGACCAGCCAAATTCGGAGAAAATGCGGGCCATTGGCTATGACAAGACCAGCATGATTTTTCATGCCCTGCGCGGTGAGATCGGCGATCAGGCGTTCTTTGCCGGACTGCGGCGGCTCTGTGCGGAGAAGAAATTTCAGCAGGTCGGCTGGCCGGATTTGGTCACGCTCTTCTCGGAAAGCGCGGGCCGTGATTTGTCCCAGTTTTTTGGCCAATGGCTGCTGCGCAATGACCTGCCCTTGCTCAAGGTTGAAGAGGCGCAGGTCAGCCAGAAAGACGGCCAGAGCCTGATTTCCTTCCGTCTGCTTCAGGACGGCAAAGACCCGTACCAGCTGCGGGTGCCGGTCAGCATCACAACGCTGTACGGCGAGGTCAGGAAAATTCTCCGCACTGAATCGCTGGATCAGCGTTTCACTCTCAGCGTGGATGGCCTGCCCTCAGAGCTGGCGCTTGATCCTGAGTACGATGTGCCGCGCCGCCTGAGTGAAGCGGAACGTCCGCCGCTCTGGATGCAGCTCCTCGGCGCGGAAAAAAAGACCGTGGTTTTGCCGGACGGCAAGGACTTGGAAAAATATCTGCCGCTGCTGGCCGTGCTGGAACGGCGCGGCTGCCGGGTGGTCAAGGCGGATGCGCTGCAAAACAGCGAGCTGGCCAAGGGCAGTTTTGTCTTCTTTGGCAGCTCGGCGCAGACCAGAAGTCTGTTCGGGGCGGTCGAACATCCGGCGGCAGGCTTCACCCTTGATGTCCGGCCCAGTCCGCTTAATCTGGCCCAGGTCATGGCCTTGGTTTCGTCCAGCTCAACAGAGGAAACAGCGCAGGCGGTGTGCAAGCTGGAGCATTACGGCGGCGTTTCCTATCTGCATTTCTTGGGCGGCAAATTGGAGGAGAAACGCCTTGCTGAGGCAGAAAACGGCATCCGCATTCCTCTGCGTCCATTGCCGGTCGGCATTCCGGCCCAGCCTCGCCATTTTGCCGCAGTCATTGAGGATATATCCCAAAGCCGGGTTGTTTATGCAGGTGAAATTCACACTGACTACGGCGCGCATCTGCTTCAGCTCCAGCTCATCCAAGCCCTGTATGAGCGGCAGGTTCAGGCGGGCTGGAAAAATGGCTTGGCCATTGGGCTGGAAATGTTCCCGCATTCCTCGCAAGCTGCTTTGGATGACTGGATCAGCGGCAAAATTGCCTCGGAACGCGAGTTCATCCAGCGTTCCGGGTATTTCGAGTCTTGGGGCTTTGATTACCGCTTCTATCGCGACATCATCAATTATGCCAAGGCCAAGGGCATTCCGTTGATCGCTCTCAATCTCGACAAAAATATTGTCAGCAGCGTTTTTCGCAGCGGCTCCACCGACAGCCTGAGTCCTGCCCAGCAGATGGAGCTGGCCAAGGAACGCGACCTGACTCTGCCTGGCTACCGGCAGCGGCTGGAGGAAATTCATGCTTTGCATAAAGATGCGCCTCAAGGCTCGAACTTCAGCGGCTTTCTTCAGGCGCAGGCGATCTGGGATGAAACAATGGCGGAAAATGCTGTGGCCTATTTGCGCAAGGAGCCGCACCGCCAGCTTGTGGTGCTGGCCGGGGTCGGTCATGTCAGCAAGGAGAACGGCATTCCGCCCCGACTAAAGCGACGGCTGGCCTGCCGTCAGTCTGTGGTCGTGCCCATCAGCGCGGTCAGCGAGGATGTGCAAGCGGACTGGCTGCTGCTGGCCGAGGATGCGGAGCTGCCGCCTGCTGGCAAACTTGGGGTTTTGCTGGAGGAATCAGCCAAGACTGAGGAGCGGCCTGCGCAGGTCTCGGTCAGCAAAATCAGCCCGGAAAGCAAGGCCGATGAGGCGGGCTTGCAGGAAAAAGATCTGATTCTGGCAATGGACGGCCAGCCAGTTGCCTCAATTGCTGCGCTCAAGGCTGGATTGCTCGACAAAAAGCCAGACGAGACCGTGCTGCTCAAGATCAGCAGGAACGGAAAGGAACTGGAGATGAAAGTTGAATTGATGAATGAATAATAGAAAGAAGCAGGCTCAGATTGGCGGAATTACGATATAACCTCCTGTTTTCATTGAAGCAGAGCATCTTCTCAGTCGCCGTTCTCTATCGTGTTGAAAAGACAGCGACAGCCCGTTATAATCTATCAGAGGAATGGATTGGCTTAATTTATTTGAGGAGAAGCGAAAAATGAAAGTTGAAAACATCTTCCGTGCCGCTGTTGTGATTCACTGTGTCCTGTTGTTACTTTTACCTTCTCTGGCTGCAGGCGGCCAGATGCAGGCCGGAAGCAGGGAGCAGTTTTCAGCGCGGGAACGAGAGTGGTTTGAGACCTTTCAGAAAGGCACCTTCTATGCGCGTGGCTGGAAGGACATTACTGCGGAACTGCTTGCCAAGGCTCCTGCTGCAGCAAAAGATGACTTGAGAAAGCGGCTGGAGGATCTGGGCTTCAAGATAGGCCGCGAATGGAGTAAAAACAATGACATCCGCAAGATTGACAATGAGATGCTCAAGCAGTGGGGGAGCCAGCTCCAGCAGACGGCAGACCGGGAGCCTGCCCGCATCGTCCAAGTGGTGGCGAGCCTGAACCGGAAAGTAACCACCCTGCTTGATTGAATCCTTTGACTGATGACAGGCTTCACTGGCTTTGCGCCGATCTTCTTGCCGGTCTGCCGCATGGCATGTTCTGCCGTCACGGCGGGGTCAGCCAGCCGCCCTTTGCCAGCCTGAATCTCAGTTTCCATGTCGGCGACAATCCGGCTCATGTCACCGCCAACCGGCAGGCGGTCAAACAGCACTTGGGCCTTGAACATCTCGCATCTGCCGTGCAGGTGCATGGCGACCGTGTTGTGCTGGCCGAACATGTCAAAAAGGACAGGGAATATGCCGCTGCTGATGCGCTGATCACCCGGCTGCTGGGCCAGGTCAAAGCGAAAGAGGTGACGTTTCAGATCATGGTTTTACAGAACGATCAGACTGAGATCGTGACATACAAGCGTGGCGAGCCAGTGAAACGAACTGTGGCCGACTTGGCGACAGAGGCTGTTAAGGATATACAATAATTAAATTATACCAATGCGATGGCAATGTGGCAGAAGACTGTACGAACACACGATTGACCGACTCTCTGCCCGCTGGAATCGCTTTTCGTGGTTTGGCCTGCTGCCAATTTCTGATGACGGACAGATTGGTGTGCTGCCGGACAATTACAACGCCATCAACCTGATTCCAGCTTTGGAAGCGATTTTGATTGAAGCTTTGGAGCCACGCCAAAACAGAAAACGCGGCGATGATTTGGCAGCAGTGGAATATCTCCAGAAAGTTGATCCTGAGATCAAAAAGAAAAGGATGACAGAAGACTTTATTGCAGCCTTAAATAAGATGTGAAATCTCTGCATTCTTCTATCAACGCCGCCTAAGAATGGAGAAGTATAACTTCACAGATTATTTTGAAAATCAATTATTGCTGAAGCGTCCGTATCTGAAAAAGGAATGGTGCATTTATGTGTTGAATTATCCTGTGAGGGTTGAAAAGCAGGAAGGGAATCGGTATCGCTTTTGGGCGCAGATAGCAGCGCTGGAAGGAAAATTTTTAAGAGTGGTCACGCTGGAAGACAAAGTGACAATTCACAACGCATTTCCTGACAGGAGATTCAAACCATGAAAATCGCATACTATCCTGATACTGATTCAATGTATATAGAGCTTTCAGAAAATGCGAGCATTGAAAGCGAAGAAGTTTCTCCGGGTGTTGTGCTTGATTATGACGAAGAAGGGCATCTTGTGGGGATTGACATTGACAATGCAAAAAACAAAATTGCTCTTACAGAATTGATCCTGAGCAAAATTCCTATTCAGCGGCAAATCATTTCTGCTTGAAATGTTATGGTAATGGCTTGCCAAAACTTGTCCTTGGTCATTTGAGCAGGCCATTGATGATGAATTCTGGCCAATTTGAACGTGCATTATTTCAGCATCACGGAGAAAAAAATATATGTCATCCACATTCACCCAGCCCCTTGAGTCCCTTGGCCCGGCTGATCCAGAAAAAGCGGCAGCAGCAAACAATCCGGCCAAGCAGGATTACCTTGAAGGCCGTGAGCAGCTCAAAAAAGGCGAGCATGCCTTGGCTGCCGCTGCTTTTCACAATGCCCTGAAAGGCTTTGAAGAGCAGGGCGACGAGGCGGGCATTGCCAATGCCTCAGACCGGCTTGGCGATGTCTGTTTGGAGCGGCAGGAATACGCCGCCGCCTTGGCGCATTACCGTCGGGCTTATGCTGTCTGCGAGAAAGAGGGGGATTCCTTCTCCATCCTCGCCTTGAACAAAAAGATGGCGGCAGCGCACCGCAAGCTGGGCGAATTTGACAAAGCCTTGGAATATGCCTTTGACATGGTTGCGCATTATCAGCTCACCAAAGACCCCAGAGGCATGGTTGAAACCTTGGCCGCCATTGCCGAGCTGTACCGGGAACAAGGCGAAAATTTCAAGGCGGCGGACACCTACCGGACTGTGGCTTCCATTCACAAGAATTTCAAGCATCAGCGCAAGTCTGAAGAGTTCATCGCCCTTGCGGATGAGCTGGAGCGGGCGTAGCATGTTCACCGGCATTATCCAAGGCTTGGGCGAAGTGCTGGAAAAGCGGCCTGCTGGCGGCGGCATGATTTTCTGCTTGGAGGCTGATTTTGACCTGACCGAGCCGCAGGAAGGAGAATCCATCGCGGTCAACGGCACCTGCCTGACTGCCCGCAACATCCAAGGCCGCCGTTTTTTGGCCGATGTCTCGCCGGAAAGCCTGTCCCGCACCAATTTAGGCGGGCTGACGGTCGGCAGCAAGGTCAATCTGGAGCGCGCCCTGCGTCTTGCCGACCGCTTGGGCGGGCATATCGTCAGCGGTCATGTTGATGCGCTGGCCCGGGTCGAGGAACGCAAGGCGGCTGGTGATTTCACCCTGTTCACCTTTGCGCTGGAACCGGAGCTGGCTAAGTATGTGATTGAAAAAGGCTCGATCACCATTGACGGCGTGAGTTTGACGGTCAACGCCTGCACAGGCAGCCGCTTTTCAGTTTCGATCATTCCCCACACCTTGGCCGTCACCACCTTGGGCGGCCTTAAACCGGGCGGCAAGGTCAATATTGAAGTTGATATTATTGGAAAATATGTGGAAAAGCTGCTTGCAGCCAAAGCCCCGGAAGCAGGCATGGCCAGCAGGATCAATCCGGCTTTTCTGGCAGAACACGGCTTTCTGAAATGACAAGATTGTAAAAAATAATAATGAGTTACAACAGGAGTGCATCATGGCGGTCAGTTCCATTGAAGAGGCGATAACAGATATTCAGGCCGGAAAAATGATCATCCTTGTCGATGACGAGGACCGGGAGAACGAAGGCGATCTCTGCATGGCCGCTGAGGCGGTTACACCAGAGGCGATCAATTTCATGGCCACTTATGGCCGGGGCCTGATCTGCCTTGCCCTGAGCCAGGACATTGTCGAGCAGCTCGGCCTGCCTATGATGGTGCAGAACAACGAGTCGCCTTACGGCACCGGCTTCACCATCAGCATTGAGGCCCGCACCGGCGTGACCACTGGCATTTCCGCTGCTGACCGCTGCCGCACCATTGAGGCGGCAGTAGCCCCGGATGCCACGCCCCGCGACATCATCAGCCCTGGCCACATTTTTCCGCTGCGGGCGCGCAAGGGCGGGGTGCTGGTGCGCACAGGCCAGACCGAAGGCTCAGTTGATCTGGCCCGGCTGGCCGGGATGCGCACCGCAGGCATCATCTGCGAGATCATGAAGGATGACGGGACAATGGCCCGGATGCCGGACTTGGAGCAGTTTGCGGCAAAGCATGATCTGAAGATCGTCACCATTGCTGATCTGGTTGCCTACCGCCTGCGCGAGGATGTGCTGGTGCGCCGGGTGGCCGAGGCCCGCCTGCCCACCTCTCATGCGGGTGAATTCAAAATCATTGCCTATAAAAACGAGGTCGATGATTTCGAGCATATCGCCTTGGTCAAGGGCGAGATCAGGCCGGATGAGCCGACTATGGTTCGGGTGCATTCCGAATGTCTGACTGGCGATGTCTTCGGCTCTGCCCGCTGTGACTGCGGGGCGCAGCTTCATGCGGCCATGCAGATGGTGCATCAAGAGGGCAGGGGGGTAGTGCTCTACATGCGGCAGGAGGGGAGGGGCATCGGCCTGATCAACAAGCTGCGGGCCTACCAGCTTCAAGATGAGGAAGGCATGGACACGGTCGAGGCCAACATTCATCTTGGCTTCAAACCGGATCTGCGCGATTACGGCATTGGCGCGCAGATACTCCGCGACCTTGGTGTGCGCAAGATGCGGCTGCTGACCAATAATCCCAAGAAGATTATTGGATTGGAAGGCTACGGCTTGGAGGCTGTATCACGTCTTCCTATCGAAATTCTCTGCGGCTGCGAAACAACAGATTATCTTCGCTGCAAACGCGACAAGATGGGCCATCTGCTGGAGCTGTGCGGAGAGGAAATCGGGCCGGTGGCAGGGGAGCCGTAAGCAGAGGCAGCCATGCTGCAGGAACTGAGCATCAACGATCTGGCTCTGATCAGCTTCTTGGAGCTGGACTTTTCCGCTGTTCCTGCCGGGCTGATCGTCTTCACCGGCGAGACCGGGGCAGGCAAATCCATCATCCTCCAAGCCGTGCATCTGCTCACTGGAGGCCGGGCCTCGGCCACGCTGGTGCGCAGCGGCAAAGAGCAGGCCGCAGTGCAGGCCGCTTTTGACATCAGCAGACAGCCGGAGCTGCTGGCTCTGCTCCGCGAGCATGGTTTGGAAAGCGGCAGTGACTGCATCCTGCGCCGGGTGGTCACCAGCAAGGGCAGGAGCCGTTTCTTCATCAACGACCGTCTGAGCACTGCCCGCACTGCCGCTGACCTGACCGAGAATCTGGTCAACATAGCCGGGCAGCATGACCAGCAGCTCCTGCTCCGCAGCAGCGCGCACATTGACTTTCTTGACGGCTACGGCGGCCTGCTGAAGCAGCGGCAGCAGTACAGTCATCTCTATGAACGGCGGCGGAATCTGCTCCGCCGTCTGTGCCAGCTTCGGGAGCAGGAGCAGCACAAGGAGCAGCAGCGCGATTTTCTCAGTTTTCAGCTGCAGGAAATCCGGCAGGCTGAACTGCTGCCGGGCGAGGAGGAGGTGCTGATCCAGGAGCGCGACCGGCTCCGTTTTTCCAGCACCTTGGTTGAGCTGGCCGGAACAAGCTGCCAGCTCCTCCGCGAGCAGGTGCATGAGCATCTGAGCATGATCCGCAAGAACATGGAACAGGCTGCCGAACTGGATGCGGACATCAAGGAGCTGGCTGACCGGATTGTTTCGGCCTGTTTTGAAATTGAGGACATGGAGGGCTGTCTGGAAGACTATGTGCGTTCCATTCCTTCGGATCAGAGCCGGATGGAGGTCATTGCCGACCGGCTGGCCAAAATCCGTCAGCTCCAGCGCAAATACGGCCCCACAGTTGAAGAGGTGCTGGTCTTTGCTGAAAAAATAGAGCAGGAACTGAACCTGCTTGACCATCTGGAGCAGGAGATCAGCACCTTGGAGCAGGAGCTGGGCACAGTTGAGACCGTGCTGCGGACACGGGCTGAGGCCTTGTCGCAGGCGCGGCGGCAGGCCGGAGAACGGCTGGCGCAGGCCATGCAGAATGAGCTGTGCTCGCTCAGTTTTCTCCAAGCGCGCTTCGCCGCCTCAATCGAGCCTGCTGAAAGTTTTGACGGCTCAGGGCTGCTGGCTGACGGCATGGACCGGGTCGAGTTTCTTTTTTCCGCCAATCCGGGCGAGCCGCTCAAGCCGCTGACCGAGGTGGTCTCCGGCGGCGAGCTGTCCCGGCTGATGCTGGCCATGAAATGCCTTTTTGCCCGCCAGGACCGGGTGGAGACGGTCATTCTTGATGAGATCGACGCAGGCATCAGCGGCGAGGCCGCCAGTGCCGTGGCCCGCAAGATCAACGAGCTGGCCGGGTATCATCAGGTCTTCTGCATCACCCATCTGCCGCAGATCGCCGCCTATGCGGCTGCCCATTTTCTGGTTGAAAAGAGGGCTGAGGATGGCCGCACCCGCACCTCAATCCGCAGGCTGACAGAAGATGACGAACGGGCGGCTGAACTGGCCCGGATGTTGGGCGGCGCCCAGCCCACAGAACAAACGTATGCCTTGGCTCAGGAACTGCTGACGCGGAAGCAGAGGACATCTCGCCCAATATCCTGAGCAGAGCCGAAGATCAGGTGTCAGTTCCCGTTGCTTGTCCGCGCTGCCGTAAAAGTTTCGATTTGCATGGCTCCAGCTTGCCGCAGCACCTTGGCGCATTCGTGCAAGGTCGAGCCAGTGGTGTGAACGTCATCCACCAGCAGGATGCGTTTATCTCTGACTTCTTGTGGAGCACGGAGACTGAAAGCCCCAGTCAGATTGCTGCGTCGTTCTGTGCCGTCAAGCTGGGTTTGCGGCACAGTATTCCGGTGCCGTTGGAGCAGGTCAGGCTGAATTTTCCCTCGCCAAGCCGGAAAGCAGGCTTTGGCCAAGAGCAGCGATTGATTGAAGCCCCGCCAGCGCAGGCGGCGGATGTGCAGCGGCACCGGCAGGATCAGATCAGGTTCGTGGAACAGGGCCGCAGCATCCGCCTCTTTGGCCAAGGCGGCAAAGCTGCTCAGGCCAGCCAGACTGCCGCTGAACTTGAGCTGATGAATGAGCGACCTGACCGGCTCCTGATAAGCAGCAAGGGAACGCGCTTGATCAAAGGCGAAGGAGTGCTGCTGGCAGTTCCGGCAGCGATGAGCTGCGCCCGGTGCGCCGCAGCAGGGACAGAACGGGCGGGAAATCAGGAGAACTTCAGCCCGGCAGTTCTGGCAGAGCAGGGGCGGACGGCTGGAGCCGAGCTGTCTGCCGCAGCCCAAACAGCGGGCAGGAAAGAGCAGCTCGGCAAGGGAGGCAAGGAAAGGGTGAAGGTGAAGGGTGAAGATTTTTTGCCCCTGTGGAACATTAGGCCTGCATTGCCGCCCGCAGGTTCTCATCCAGCTTGGCCAAAAACTCCTGGGTGCTCAACCACGCCTGATTTTTGCTGATCAGCAGGGCCAAATCCTTGGTCATGGAGCCGGATTCCACTGTTTCCACGCAGACCCGCTCCAGTGTCTCAGCAAAGCGCATGACCTCCGGCGTTGCGTCAAACTTGCCCCGATAGTACAGGCCCCGCGTCCACGCGAAAATGGAGGCAATCGGGTTGGTTGAAGTTGTGTTGCCTTTCTGATGCTCGCGGTAATGGCGGGTGACAGTGCCGTGCGCCGCCTCGGCTTCAACGGTCTGACCGTCCTCGGTCATCAGCACCGAAGTCATCAGGCCGAGCGAGCCAAAGCCCTGCGCCACAGTGTCGGATTGGACATCGCCGTCATAGTTCTTGCAGGCCCAGACAAAGCCGCCCTCCCACTTCAGAGCCGCAGCCACCATGTCGTCAATCAGGCGGTGCTCGTAGGTAATGCCTGCTTCGGCAAAGAGGGCCGCAAATTCCTCCTCATAGACCTGCTGAAAGAGGTCCTTGAAGCGGCCATCGTACTTTTTCAAGATGGTGTTTTTGGTCGATAAATAGACCGGCCAGCCCAAGGTGAGGCCGTAGTTCATGCATGAGCGGGCAAAGCCCCGGATCGAATCATCCAAGTTGTACATGCCCATTGCGCAGCCGCTGCTGGGGAAGTCAAAAACCTCGTGCTCAATGGCTGGACCGCCGTCAGCAGGCTCAAAGCGCATGGTCAGCTTGCCTGCGCCGGGGATGAGGAAGTCCGTGGCCCGGTACTGATCGCCAAAAGCGTGCCGACCAATGACAATCGGCTTGGTCCAGCCCGGCACAAGGCGCGGAATGTTCTTGCAGAGGATCGGCTGACGGAAGACCGTGCCGCCGATGATGTTGCGGATGGTGCCGTTCGGCGATTTCCACATCTCCTTGAGATTGAACTCCTTGACGCGGGCCTCATCCGGGGTGATGGTCGCGCATTTGACCCCGACTCCGTGCTCCTTGACCGCCTTGGCCGCATCCACGGTGATCTGGTCGTCCGTCTCGTCGCGCTTCTGGATCGACAGGTCGTAATAGTGCAAATCCACGTCCAAATACGGCAGGATCAGCTTGTCCTTGATAAAAGCCCAGATGATCCGGGTCATCTCGTCGCCGTCAATCTCAACAATAGGATTTTTTACTTGAATTTTTGCCATGATTTCTCCAATGGGTTGTATGTGCTGCAAAAGGTTTTGCTTGTTCCGCAAGGTTTGGCGACTGGGAGGAGGATGCCGGTCATCGGTCGGCGCGGCGGCTCTGTTCTTGTCACTTTGGACAGAACGTATTGCCCTTGCCCCGGACAAACGGGCGGGCAGCGTCACACAGGCTCTTGTCGGAGCACTGCACCCTTGCTCAGGAACAAGTCGCGGGCTGTCTCGTCTCAGGCGGCTCCGCCTGCCTCTTCTCCTGCCAAGGCGCGGCGGATTGAAGCCTTCAGCTCCTTGATCTTGACCGGCTTGGGGAAGAAGTCGAACACGTCGTCGCGCAGGGCCTCAATGGCCACGTCCAAGTTGGCAAAGGCGGTGATCATGATGACCACGGTCTGAGGATACTTTTCCTTGACGATCCGCAGCACTTCCAACCCATCCACGCCCTTCATCTTGAGGTCAGTGACCACCACCTGAAAGGTCTTTTCCTCAAGCCGCTTGAGCGCGCTCTCGCCGTCAAGAAAGGTTTCCACGTCATAGCCTTCCTGGCTGAGGGAGAGCTTGGCCATGTCGCCCACTATCCGCTCATCGTCAATGATCATGATGCTGCTCTGCATTGCTGTCGCTCCTTCGCACACATTTGTCCAAGTTGAGTGGCAGCATGATGGTGAAGGTTGTGCCTTCATCTATCGCGCTCTGCACGCGAATGTCGCCGCCGTGATTTTTGATGATGCCGTAGCTGACCCAGAGGCCCAGCCCGGTGCCGCCCTCCTCCTTGGTGGTGAAGAAAGGGTCAAAGATATATTCCAGCTGCCTTGGCGGAATGCCCTTGCCAGTGTCACTGACCTCGATCTCGGCCCGCTCCAGCTCCGGCAGGAAGCGGGTGGTCACGGTCAGCGCGCCGCCCGGCTGCATGGCTTGGATGGCATTGATCATCATGTTGACCAAGACCTGCTGAATCTGATGCTCGTCAAGGCAGAGCTGGGGCATCTGCTCGTCAAAGTTGAGCTTGGTGCGGACGTTGCCGATGGTGAGCATGTTGTGCACCAAGCCAAGGCACTTCTGGGCCACCTCATTCAGATCATGGCTGGCAATCTGCTTTTCCTTGGGTTTGGCAAAGTCAAGCAGGTTCCTGATCGTGTAGCGCAGCCGCTCAGTCTCCTCGTCAATCTGATTGATGAACTCCAGCTGCTGATCGCTCCCCAGCTTGTCATGCAGCTCGGCAAAGGTCTGGGCGATCATGGAGATGTTGTTGAGCGGGTTGTTCAGCTCATGGGCCACGCCTGCCACCAGCACCCCGATGGAGGCCAGCCGCTTGGAGCGGATCATTTCCTCCTCGCGCAGATTCAGCTCTTCAGACATGGTGCTGATGGCCTGCACCACCGCGCCCAGCTCGTCCGGTGAGGGCTTCTTGGCAGGCCGGGAGAAGTCGCCCTTGGCAATCGCATGGGTCAGCTCAACAATCTGCTCAAGGGAGCGGCGGATGCTGCTGGCGTTCCATTGGGCAAAGAAAAGGGCAAAGCCGAGCACAGCCAGGAAGGCGAGCCAGAGGATGCTCTTGGAGCGTTCAATGAGTGCGGCCACCTTGTCCCGCTCCATCTTGATGATGTTTTCAGAAAAGGTGCGCAGGGCATGGCCGGAATCACGCACCTTGGTCTCATCACCGTGCCCGTCAATCAGAGCGCGGACATTGCCCCGGTAGTCGGCAAGGAGCTGGACCAGCCGGTTGTAGTCGTTGCCGCCAGTCACCTGCTCAATGTTCTCCCGCTCCTCAGCCAAGGCGGGCATGGTTTCTGTGATGCGGGTGCAGATCGAGTTCAGGGCCTCTTTGTCGCTGTAGAGAAGGTAGTTTTTCTCGGCTATGCGCATTTCCAGAAAGGCGGTGTTCAGACTGTCCGCAATCTCCATGAAGTGAAACTTCATCATCAGCTCGTTGAAGGCCTGCAACGAGAGAAAGCCGACAATGAAGATCAGGGCGATGTTGACTGCGTAAGACAGATGAATCCGATGAACTATTTTCATAGATCGTCCTCTTGGTCGGCTAAGGCCGCGCTCCGCGAGCGGGGCAGTTCGGTCTGCTCCTTGCGCACTGGCAGGTACCAGAGCAGGCCGTCAACAACCATCAGCAGACCTGCGCCTGTCAAGGCCAGATCAAAGAAACTGAGCAGGCTGAAGTGGAAATAGACCAGCAGGCCGACTCCGAAGCTGAAGCAGCTGACTCCGGTGCGGGTGAAGGCCAGCCCGGTGCGGGCGCGGGCGTAGATGGTGCGGTAGCAGGCGGCCACGGTGCGCTGGGCAGCCAGCACATTGCGCTCGCGGGCCAGATGGGTGCGCTCCCGGCTGGGCGGGGCAGGAAAAATGATGGTCGAATAGTCGGCCAGCAGCTCGCCCAAGCGGGCCAGCATGGTGGCTCCGGTCTTGGCTGGCGGCACAGAGGTCTTGATCTCATCCGGGAAATGGTACTGCTCCAGAAAGGAGATGGTGGCCGCCGTCACTTCCATGACGGTCTGGCTGCCGGGCGGACGGAGTTGGGAAGCCCGGATGCGGAGATAGATGATCAGGCCGAAGCTATTGCAGAGCAGGCCGACGAACAGAGTCAGAAAGGCGACCGACCAGCGCGGATGCTCAAGGTGGAACAGGGTCATGGCTATGCTGACTAAGGACAGGCCAAAGCGGCCAAAGGCAAGGGCGGTGCGGGCCTTGGCCATGTCCGTGCGGCAGCAGGCCAGCAGAGTGCGCCATTGGGCCATGGTGTTGCGCCAGAAGGCCAGGCCGGTGCGCTCGGTGCCGATCAGCTCGCCGGGCCGGGCATGGAGATAGTCTTGGATAAACCACTGCACGTCTTCCGGCAGGGTGATCATGCAGGCAACAGTCTGGCAGCCGAGCAGCTCCGTCACTGAGGCGGCCAAGGTCGGTGAACTGGGATCCACCGCCGCAATCGTCACTCTGTTGTTCTGCTCCAAAAAGACCGGAAACCAGCCTTCCCGCAGCAGGGTCTCAGCTGAGAGCTTGGGGAGAAAGTCGGGCGGAATGGGCAGCCGCTCGTCATACTCAATGGCGGCGCAGCCGTATATCTCTGTCAGGGTCTCCAAGAGCAGGGAACGGGGCAGGCCATATTCATACACTAAGAGAGTGGCGGGAGCCAAGCTGCGGCACTGCGCGGCCTGACCGATTTCTTCCAAGGTCTCTTCTGGCAGAATGCCTTTGTCGGCCAAGGCCGCCAGCAGGGGATGCGGGTCAGTCTGCTGCACGATAAAATACTGCCTTCTGCCAGAAACGGGAAGGAACGCCGTAGTCTGGCAGCATGATTTCCAAGTCTGCGAAGCAGTAGGGCAGCTCGGCCCGTTTCCGCTCCGCCGGGATAGTCCAATAAAAGCCGTCCACCACCAAGGCCAGTCCGCCGACAGCCAAGCTCAGATCAAACAGATGCCAGACCCAGGCTGCCGCAGGAAAGGAGATGAGAAAGGCGATGCCGATCAGGAAAATGCTCAGGCCGGTGCGGATGAAGGCCATGCCGGTGCGCGAGCGGGCCATGATGGTGCGCAGCCTGGCCATGACATTGCGGCGGTCGGCCAGCACGGTGCGCTCCAAGGCAAGGCCGGTGGTGGCCCAAATCCCAGGAGCATGAGAGCGGCGCACTGGCGGAGGCTGCAACGGAGCGGAACCAGAACGCAGGTCCGGGCAGGTCTGGGCATGAGGAAAGAAAATATCCCAGATCGTCCCTGCCTTGCCAGCCCGCTCCACTGAGGCCAAGCCTTCATCACCGGCAGGACGGCCCTTGCGGTACCAAAAAAAGCCCTCCAGCACCATCAGCACCCCGGCCAGCATCAGGCAGAAGTCAAAGGCCCGCCACGGGCTGGCAGGAAAGGCCCGCATCAGGCCAAAGCCCAAGGAGAAAAAGGCCAGGCCGGTTCTGGTGAAGGCCAGGCCGGTGCGCACCTTGGCCATCTGGGTGCGCAGGCAGGCGAGGACGGTCCGCTCCTCAGCCATGTCGGTGCGGTCGCTGGCAAGAAAGCGGCGGCGCATCACTGGCGAGAGTTTGGTCCAGCCAGCCCGCAGGTCTGCGGCGGTCGGCACGTCCGGCAGCCGCTTGAACACGGGGAAGTCCTCTTGGTTCTCTGCCGCCAAAACGGTGGTTCCGCCGGTAGGAACAGTGGCGGTGCAGACGGGCAGATGGCTTTTCACCTGCCGGGCGGGCAGGTAGCGGCGCAGACTGTCAAAGCCAATCCACGCGCCAAGGAGGAAGAGCGGCAGCTCCAGCAGGATGAAGTCGCCCATGCCAAAGACCCGGACAAAGAGTAGGGCAATGGCGATGAACGAGAGCGCGGTGCGGATCCACGCCAGGCCAGTGCGGCTTTTGGCCATCAGGGTGCGGTAATGGGCCAGCAGCGAGCGGCGGCCTGCCAGATAGGTGCGCACCTGCGCCAAAGGTGTGCGGCCTGCTTCCGGTGGAAAATCCGGGTTCAGGTCAAAGCTGTGCTCCAGCACCCGGACAAAGTCATAAGGCAGGGTGAGGACAAAGTCCAGCTCCTCCACGTCCAGCCGCTGCCGGGCCAGATTGGCGACCTCATCCGGGGCGCGGCAGGTCAGAATCTTGGCCCGGCCATCCTTGACCGAGAGCGGCAGCCAGCCTTCCTGCTTCTGCGTGACCGCATCAAGATGCACGACTAACAGAAAGGGTGCGCTTATCTTTTCGCTGTATTCCACGACCGGGCAGCCGTATTGCTCGGCAAGGCACTGAAGCTGCTCGTGTTTGCTGAGGCCGACAGGGGCGGCGGACGACCCGGAACAGGCATCGTTCTGGTGATGATCAGTTTTCATAGATTGCGCAGTCTTGCAGACTGAAAAATTGCAAATTGCAGGTTCAGCGTCACATACTATGACGGTCTCCCACGCATATACAAGCCGCGCATTGAAATACTTCTCGGCAAGGCAGTCAAGGAAAAAAAAGGAACCGCGCCTGCTGCCCGCCGGAAAAAGGCTGGCAGCAGACGCGGTTGATGCAGGGCTCTGACTTGGAGACTTCTTCAGGGCTGGCCGCCCGCAGCAGCAGCCTGCGCGGCCAGAATATCCTGAAGTTTTTTCAGTTCAGCCAGTTCTTCTGGTGTCAGCGGCTCTGGAGGCGAACAGCGTTTGTCCGTCTTTTGCAGGGCTGAGGTCAGCACCGGCGTGTTGATCCCGCCAGGAAAAACGATGGGGGCGCAGCCGTGGTCATCCTCGCAGATCATGTCCCATTTCGGGGCTGCTTGGCTGTGGCAGGAAAAACAGGAACCAAACATGTTCGCAGGCCGTTCAGGGCCAAAGCCGCGCTCCTTGATCTTGGCACCTTGTTGAGACACGTCAAGAAGAAAGAACTCCCAGTCATTGCTTGCCGGACTGGCTCCTTTCTCCCGCTTGACCATTGCCTCACCAGGAAAAAGCTGGACAACCGTGCCAGGAGGATAGGTCCCGCCGTCAGCAGAGCTGGCAACTGCCAGCGTGTCTTGCAGATTGCCGAGCAGGTTGTCAACATACATGCCCCGCACTTTGGTCATCTGATGCAGGCAGCGGAATGAGCTGTCAGTGACTTCAACAATCGTCTGGGCCGGAACAGATGTCTTGCAGGCAGCCAAGATGGCCAGACAGGACAAGGCGCTGATCAGCGCAGCATGCTTTTTTCGGAACTGCATTCTCTCCTCCTTTTTCAGTGATTATGCCAGCACCGGCAACCTGTTTTGCCGGAATATGATACAGTAACTGAATATGCCAAGGATGATGTCTTGTCAAGAGAAACTTGGTGAAACAAGCACGGGAGCAGGGAGCATCCGCAGGAACCCGGAATGGGACAGGTGTAAAATAGGCGGCACCGATTACATTTTTCTCCCACAGAGTGCTATACTTCTCCTTGGAGAACAACGTCCCATTCAGGCAGTTCCGGGCAATAAAAAAAAGAGGAAACCATGCTCAAACAGATCAGCATCTTGGCCATCATCAGCGCAATGACTCTGCCTGCTGCGGCCACCGCAGGCCCGCAGCAAGGCAAAAGCACCGAGGAACTCAGCCGCCGGATTGAAGAGCTGGCTCATGAACTGGACGAGCTGAAGGCGCAGCTTGCCAAGCAGGGGGAGCAGGCAGACGGCACGGCGGAGGAGATCAGCGGCAGAATGGAGCAGGTGAGCGGCAAAGTCGAGGGGATGAATGAAAAAGTTGCGGTAATGGACAGCAAGGTCGGCGAGATGGAGGAGAAGTCCGCAGCTATGGACTGGGCCTCCCGCTTCAAGGTGCATGGTGATTTCCGCGCCCGTTTTGATGCCTACAGCGCATCCGGGGCAGACTTTTTCAATCTGAGCACTGGGCAGAAAGAAAGCCATGACTACAGCAACGACACCATGCTGACCAACCGCTTCCGTCTCAACATGGAGGCCAAGGCCACGGAATATGTCACCTTCAAGGGCCGCCTTGCCATGTACAAGGCTTGGGGCATGGAAAGCTATCCCCGCAATGACATGAATAGCTGGTGGCCGCAGTTTGACGGCAATTCGACCCGCACTCCGTCTGACAATGCCCTCCGGGTTGACCGGGCCTTTGTCAACTGGACCGAGATTGGCGGCCTGCCGATCTGGTTCTCGATTGGCCGCCGCCCAACCACAGACGGCCCGCCCGCAGAGCTGCGTCTCGGCACGGGCAAGAAAATGGCCACTGCCGCCGCCTACATGGATTATCCTTTTGACGGCCTGTCCTTGGGCTATGCCTACGACTGGGGCAATGACGCGCTTGGCACCGGCCTTGTCCGCTTCTGCTACGGGCGCGGCTTTGAGAGCGGCCTGCAATGGGATGCCGCCGCCTTTCATGAGGGCACAAACATCGCCCCGCTCGACGACACTGATTTCACCGGCATCAGCTGGGATGTCCTGACCACAGAGAACCGCTTTCTCTACCTGCAATCCTTTGCCGCCCTCAACATGTTTCAGCGGCCCGCTTTTCTGGATGACGACTTCAATGCGGATGCCAACCACACTGAGGGCAACATTTATCACACCAGCACGGTCTATGAGAGCAGGTTCAAGCACTTCAGTTATTTTGCCGCAGGAGGATGGAGCCGCACTGATCCGGGCGGCAGCGGCATGTTCAACGACTACGCCACTGCCTCGCTCATGCAGGCTGACGGCAGCTTCAGCCCCAATCCTGACTGGCAGCCCAACAGCTCGGCAGAGAACGGCTTTTCTCTCTATGCCGGTCTCCGCTATGACATCCCTGACACAGGTTTGAAGATCGGAGCTGAGTACAACTGGGGTTCGCAATACTGGATCGCCTTCAATCCCGGCCATGACGACATGTATCTGTCCAAGCTGGCCACTCGCGGCCACGTGGCCGAGCTGTACATGCTGTACGACCTGCCGACCGGCGAGGCCCTGTCCCAATACGCCAAAACCTACCTGCGGCTGGGCTGGCAGCATTACTGGTATGATTACACTGGCGTGGATTGGAACGTCAGGCCTTATGATCTTGATGACGCGCAGCTGATGACCGCCTACATGATGATGGCTTCAGAGAAAGGCATGTTGCAGCCGGTTGACAGCGCGAATCAGGTCTATCTCACCTTTGATGTCTTCTTTTAAGCAAGGCGGATTGCACGACGTTTTGGCAGGCTCAGGGTGCTGAAGCAGTGCCCTGAGCCGCAGTCTTGCTGCGCGCCCGCTTTGCCCGCTGATCAGTCTTCCTCCCGGCAACATTCCCTGTTGACAGAGGCAGCGCAGGTGCGTATCTTTGCTGATGAAGCATCCTTGCAGGCCGGGGAACGCTTCGCGCTGCCCAGCTTGGTGAAAATTGCAAAATCATTTCTGGTTTCATTTACTTATGGAATCTTTTCAGTTGTAGGTCGATTTTTGCCCATTTTTGCCCCTTTGGGCGGGCTGAACGGGCAAAAACGGCATTTTTGAAGCGGATATCTGACAAAATCTTTTAATGTCAAGTGGTTGGCTCGCTTTTTCAATGTTGAATTATCTTGCTGAATCTGCGTCATTATTTGGCAAAACCAACACAATGTAGTACCTCCTGCAAAATGAGGTGAAAATGGACCGGACAAGGGGAGGTTTCCAAAAACCGCTTGACAACTGCCTGATTTTTCTGGTATGAAAATGGGCAGAGTCACAATGACACTCCGGGGCGCCCTGGGTTATGACAATCACATATACTCATACAACGTAGCCACCTGTCTTGTCACAATGACACTCCGGGGTGCCCTGGGTTATGACCGCATGATGGCGTAGGGGCGGTTCATGAACCGCCCCTACACTTTTGATATTTCGATAAAAATATCGCGCTGCACTCTGGGGTGCCCTATCACAGCAGGCCAGGCAAGCATCTTTCTGCCTGTCCGCCAACCACGCATGGCAGCTTTTCCACCCATGCAGACAGTCACTCCGAATTCCCCCGGACCGTGTCCATCCGCTCCACGAGCACAGCAATGCGCCGCTGGTGGGGCTGATCCGCAATCACTGCTCCAGTCGGCTGGCGAGAAGTGCCTGCCTGAATTTGTTGACAGACGCAGGTTGGGTGCGTATGCTGGCTGATGCAAAATTTCATTATCTGCATACGCGATCCCATTTTACTTGGAGGAGTCACCCAATGAGCGAAGCAAAGAAGCTGACCAACAATGTTGGCGCACCTGTGGCGGACAACCAGAACGTCATGACTGCCGGGCCGCGTGGGCCGATGCTGCTGCAAGATGTCTGGTTCTTGGAGAAGCTGGCTCATTTTGACCGCGAGGTGATTCCTGAGCGGCGCATGCACGCCAAAGGCTCCGGCGCTCATGGCACGTTCACGGTCACGCACGACATCAGCCAGTTCAGCAAGGCCAAGATATTCTCGCAGGTTGGCAAGGAGACCGAGGTCTTTGTCCGCTTCTCCACTGTGGCGGGTGAGCGCGGCGCAGCTGATGCCGAGCGCGACATTCGCGGCTTTGCCATCAAGTTCTACACCGAGGAGGGCAATTGGGATTTGGTTGGCAACAACACGCCGGTCTTCTTTCTCAAAGACCCGCTTAAGTTCCCTGACCTCAACCATGCGGTCAAGCGCGACCCGCGCACCAACCTGCGCAGTGCCCGCAACAACTGGGACTTCTGGACCAACCTGCCTGAAGCTCTGCACCAAGTCACCATCACCATGAGCGACCGGGGCATTCCCAAGTCCTACCGCAATATGAACGGCTATGGCAGTCATACCTACAGCCTGATCAACGCGGCAGGCGAGCGGGTCTGGATCAAGTTCCATCTCAAGACTCAGCAGGGTATTGAGAACCTTACGGATGCCGAGGCAGAGGCAATCGTCGGCAAGTGCCGCGAGAGCCATCAGCGCGATCTGTATGAGAGCATTGAGAAGGGCGAGTTTCCGAAATGGAACATGAAGATTCAGGTCATGACCGACGAGCAGGCCAAGAGCTGCCCCTTCAATCCCTTTGATCTGACCAAGGTCTGGCCGCATCAGGACTATCCGCTTCATGATGTGGGCGTGCTGGAGCTGAACCGCAACCCAGACAACTACTTTGCCGAGGTCGAGCAGGCTGCCTTCAATCCGGCCAGCATCGTGCCGGGCATCGGCTTTTCACCGGACAAGATGCTGCAAGGGCGGCTTTTCTCCTATGGCGATGCCCAGCGTTACCGCTTGGGCGTGAATCATCACCTGATTCCAGTCAACCGCGCCCGCTGCCCGGTCAACTGCTATCATCGGGATGGGTCGATGCGGGTGGATGGCAACTTTGGCAGCACCCTTGGCTATGAGCCGAACAGCTATGGCGAGTGGCAGGAGCAGCCGGAGATGCGCGAACCAGCTTTGCCCCTGAGCGAGGCGGCGGATCATTGGAACCATCGCGAGGATAATGACGATTATTACAGCCAGCCCGGCAACTTGTTCCGTCTGATGTCACCGGAGCAGCAGCAGGTGCTGTTCGACAACACGGCCAGAGCAATGGGCGATGCGCCGGAGATGGTCAAGCGGCGGCACATTGACAACTGCGCCAAGGCTGACCCGGCCTACGGCGCAGGCGTGGCCAAGGCTCTGGGAATGTAGGTTCCAGAAGGAAAGGGCGGCGGCATGAGGCGTGTGCCGCCCTTGATCCGGCAAACAGCAGATCATGCACATTGAAATCCAGCAGCCGCAGCCTTTTGATCTGGTGGGACAGGAGATATTGATTGCTGGCAACGCGGCAGGCTTTGAAGGCCATGATGAATACCGTGCTGCCGCACGGGTTGGAGCAGCAGAACTGCGCCAGTTTCAGGCCAGCATCACCATTCCTGAGAACCATAGCTTCAAACTCAGCCGCCTGTTCGTCCGGGCAGCGGATGACAGTGGCGGTGAAGAGGGGATGAAGAGGATTAACAGAGCTTGGGAGATTGTGAAAAGTAAATTATAACAATCTTTTAAAGCAACAATACGAAAAAATAAAAAAATGCTTGACGATAACAAAAAAATAGTGGAATTTTGTAGCTGGTGAATTCAAGTTCCAAGTGCAACTTTTTTTGGTTGCAAGAAAAGGCAGTTACGGGAGTAATGTAGGGTGCATCCCATGCACCATTCTCGCTTCCCCGCCATAATCTCATCCCCCGGCAACGGTGCCCGATCAGGCACCTTGTCCAATATGCCCCTGAATGCGGCCCGGTCTGCATTTTTGGTCCTCCTTTTCTGTTGACTTTCCCCGCCAAATTGGGCCTATCGTAGGGACAATTCATGAATTGTCCCTACGATAGGCGACGAAACCACGGGATATTCAATCATCTGTCATGTCATACAACCCCGACATCCATCACCGCCGTTCCATACGCCTGCGCGGGTACGATTATTCTCAGGCCGGGGCGTATTTTGTCACCTTATGCACCCATAACCGGGAATGTTTGTTCGGAGAAATTGCCAACGGAGCTATGCAATTGAATGCGGCGGGAAAAATTGTGGCGGACGAATGGTTGAAAATCGCGCAGATCCGTGATGAAATCGAATTGGACGAATGGGCCGTGATGCCGAATCATCTGCATGGCATTATGGTTTTCACCGATAATGTAGGGGAAATTCATGAATTCCCCCTGCGCATGACCCAGACGCAACGCCGACAAATGGCATTGCCAAAATTGGTCGGTCGTTTCAAAATGCTGTCCGCAAAACAGATCAACATTCTGCGCAACACGCCTGGTATTCCGTTATGGCAGGGCAATTATTGGGAACACATCATCCGCGATGAAAACGACCTGCGCCGCATCCGCGAATACATCTGCAACAATCCGGCCCGCTGGGAAGAAGATGATTTGTATCCCCATTCGTAGGGACAATTCATGAATTGTCCCTACATCTTGCCCTCCGTCATCTCATCACCCGGCAACGGTGCCCAATCAGGCACCTTGTCCAATATGCTCCTGAATGCGGCCCGGTCTGCTCTTTTCGCCCGTTGCTTGATTACGATTCTTCGCAGGCTATGAATGATGAATGTCAAAGCGATTTCCACGGATTGAACACCGCCTGATGACTGGGGGCAAAATCGTCCTCATTTCGGGTTACGACCACCATCTGATGTGCTGCTGCTGTGGCGGCAATGTAGCCGTCAATAATCGACATTCTCTGTCCTGCATCCTCTGCCTGAGCTTGCAGCATTCCCCACGCTTCAGCTATCGCACGATCAACAGGAATAATCCGGTCGCTGTAATCTGCCAGAAGCGTTTCAAGCCAGCCCAGCAGCTTGGTTTTCTTCTTTGATTCAGGCAGCCTCGTAATACCACGTTTCAACTCGCCAATCGTGAGCGCACTCAGAAACAGACGTTCAGAAGGAACTGAGGCGAGCCACTCCAGCACTGCCGCATTGGGAACCGGTCGCACCAGTTCAGAAATGACGCAGGTATCGAGCAGATAGTTCATAGGTCAAGCTCCCGTGGATATTCCTGCCGCCGCTGAAACGGATCGTCAGCATCGAGCTTGGGGCAGCTCAACAGGAAGTCTGCAAATGACTGCTTCTGCGAAGTTAATTTTTCGTAGTCCCGAACTGACAGCACAACGACGGCATCAACACCCCGCCGCATGACATATTGCGACCCTTGTGTCAGAGCTTCATTGACGAGCTGACTGAATTTGTTTTTTGCATCCTGAAGGGTCCAGTTTGTCTTGAGGGTTCCTCGAAAAATACAACATCCATTCTGCTGCATTTGTTTTGTTATTTTTTATTTTAATATTGAAATTTCAGTCTATTATGTTATAATTTCGGCATCAATTCAACTCATGCTGCCGGAGATGCACAGATGAACCAACTTGGATTTTTTGATTTTTATATTCGTCTTTCCCGAATTGACAAAGCAGGTGATCCTTTAGTTAAGATCAACAAGGCTATTGACTGGGAAATATTTCGGCCAATTCTTGAAGAAGCAAAAAGAAAGTCTGTGAAATCAAATGCTGGAGCTAAAGGTTATGATTCAGTCATGATGTTCAAAATTTTAATTTTGCAATCATTATACAATCTTTCTGATAAAGGGATGGAATATCAAATTCTTGACAGATATTCGTTTTCCAGATTCCTTGGACTTCGGGCGGCTGACAAAGTTCCAGATGCGACAACGATATGGCTTTTTCGTGAAACTTTGACCAAAGCAGGAAAAATCGAGGAACTGTTTTCTGTTTTTGACGAATTTCTTGATGAAAATGGATATCAAGCCAGAAAAGGGCAGATAGTCGACGCTTCCATAGTCAACGCCCCGATCCAGCGTAACAGCCGCAAGGAAAACAAGCAGATCAAGAATGGTGAACAGCCTGAAGGATGGAGTGAGAATAAGCAGGCGCAGAAGGATACTGATGCCCGTTGGACCAAAAAGAACGGCAGAAGCTTTTTTGGTTATAAAAATCATATATCTGTTGATGTGAAGCATAAATTCATCCGAAAATATGCGGTGACCAGCGCCGAGCTTACCATCCATCACTTTTTCGCAATGTAAAAAACAAGGGAGGCAGGGGACGGAGCATCTGAGCGTATCTTCTGAGCAGCCTGAGTCCTCTTTTGAAATAAGAACAGACACTTCTCCAAGTTTTTCTGACGACTGGCGGCAGCTCATGCTGTTCCGCATCCTTGTCGGCAACGTCGTCAAATCCGAAATTTTCAGTTTTTTTTCTCTTGGAAGCGGGTTCCGCATCCTGTCGCGGAGTCCGGCGAGTACGCACCAGTGCATGGCGACCGAGAGGATCAGCATCAGTCTGGCGATTCTGTCGGCGCGCTCCAGTTTTGTGTCCTCCAAACCGAACCCCCTGGTTTTGAAATCGCTGAACACGGCCTCGCATCCCCAGCGCATGCCGTAATCAAGTGTTTTATAATAATTTGGCTCAGTTCCTCCGACTGCCAGCAGCCAAGGCTCATCATGTCCCGGCTCCTGGAGAATGCTTAAATTTGTCTGAACCCGCTGTTCTGTCAGATAAATATTTTTCATAAACAGTTCCTTGCGACCTTTCTTTTCAGCAGGAACAAGGTCCGCAAGAGATGTCTCATCGCCGGCCTCATTGAAAACTTTAAGATTTTCCTTGAGGCGGAGCCGATAATCCCAGCCGCTGCGGTGGCAGAATGCAATCAGCGGCGCTTGACCGTAAAAACGGTCGCCGAGCAGCAGCACTCTGCTGCCCTCTGGAAGGAATGATTTTATTTTTTCAAGAAGTTCCATGCAGATATCCGAGCCGATATTGCCCTGTCCTTTTCGGACCCGCCATAGCAGAGGCAGGGCCCGACCGCCGAAGCGCAATGACAGCGAAAGAATGCCGAAACGGTCGGATAGCTGCGTCTGGTCAATGCACAGAATCAGCGTTTCTCCCGAAGCGGAGGCCGTCTCCAATGCCTGACGGATGAAAGGCCGCATCACATCATCATTGTCGATTGAGTCTGTGCTCAGGAAACGGCTTAACCACTGATATCGCATGTCAATCCGTTCTGTTTCCAGCGGAAGGACAGCCGCCATGTCCATAGTATTGCAACTCTGAACTTCCAAAACCGCCGCCGCGCACAAGCTTAACTTGCGCAGAGGATTCCTGTTAATTCCGGGCAAAACGTCTCGCAGGCCGGACGAGATTTCCTCTGCCAGATGACTGATCGTGCTCATATTTCACAGAGTTTGAATAAACGAATTGTTTTTTCAATCTTTTTACTCCGGCGTTCAAGCTCTGTCAAGAAAAGTGATGGATGGTAAGCAGCGCCGAGGTTCATGACAGCAATATTTTTGAGGAGCTGCTTGACCCTGACAACACCAGTCGGGATATCTATGCGGATTCGGCATACAGATCTGAAAAAAAGCTCAACTGGTTGAACGAGAATGGATACAGAGAGCATCTGAACCGCAAAGGAACACGAAGCCGGAAACTGACCGAATGGGAGAAGCAGGGAAATCGGACAAGATCAAAAATTCGCTCCCGGATTGAACACGTCTTCGGCATCCAGGCGCAACGTGCTGGCAATATGATTCTCCGAGGAACAGGTTTCATTCGCGCTGCTGCGAAAATAGGCTTGAGAAACTTGACGTTCAATATTGACAGGTACGGAACTCTTAATAAAATTTAAGATTTAAAAAAAAGAAACGCATTCAGGAACATATTTCAACGGAAGTTTGCTCAAAATAAATAAAAAACAGGAAATAACAATTTAGGTCGTCACCCTGTTGAGTGTTGTTTTTCAATCACGACCATGCTGAAGACCTCTTTCAGCGTCCAAATATGGTCTGTCAAGTCCGCCGCCATAGCCGGTGTGCGCGACAGCCATTTCAGCCCTGAGTTTTCGTCAGCATTCAGCCTCAAAGTTTTCAGCGGTTTGATGAAATTATAATACATATCCTCCAGTGCGGCGGCGACTTTATGCATGTCAATGTTCTTGGAGAAAGCGATGCCTTTCCGAGTCAGGCGGCTGCTGAAAGTCCGCATGGTTAGATGGCTGCGTTCAATATAGGCCGTGCTTTTTCCAAAGATTTTATCAAGTTCTCTCATGCTCCCATGCACCGCCTTGCGCCGTGTGCCGAGAAAATTCCCCTTCTCATCCCGCTGCTTGATGATTTGCAAATATTTCCATCCGGGTTGAGGCCGCTTTTTCGAGGGAGGTCTGCCTTTTCCGGAATATTCAGGAACTTTTCCAAAAATTTCCAGCATCGCCTCCCGGATGCCGCCCCAGCCGTCTGAAACTGTCGGCGGCGGGCCGTCGGAATGCCCGCGTTCCTTGAGCTGCCGGAAGACGGCGGCGGAAGCTTCCGTCTCCGATTTGCCGAATCCCCGCCCGGCACGCAGGCGGCTGTCCATGTCCATCATCGTCGAACGGAAAAACTGGCCGCTCGCCTCAGTTTCCGCATGTCCTTTTTTTTTCGCCCTTATTCTTCACATAAGACCATAAGCCGTCAAGCTGGCCCCGGCTGATGCGGAATTCGGAAAGAAGAACATTTTCAACAGCTTCAACATGCTCGGCTGCTTCCGTCAGCCAAGCGGCGACTGTGTCTTCCTTGTGCCCTTTCACCCGGCTCACGCTGCTGATCCGTGATCCTTCCGCAAGCAGGGCAAGACACTCAACAATTTCAGCATCATCCGTCCGGCGGCGATAAAATATCGTCCCTCGCGTCGCAGTGAACGTTCTTCCGCAACTCAGGCATTTAAAACGCTGAACGCCTGCACGAGTGCGGCCATATCTGATAATTCGACCGTCAAGCTGCTCATAATCAGAACAGGCGGGGTTCGGACAAAAACTGCCGACTTTCGCAAGTTCAGCCATCTTTTCCTCCTTCTTTGAAATAGTTGACACACACAGAAGGATAAACAATTATTCAACAACTCTCAAGAGGGAGACCGCCGAAATTTCACGCCGGAATACAGACTGAGAATCGGAAATTATCGAATTCTGTTCGAGATTGAAGAGGATAAAATTGTAATCTATCGCATTTCTCACAGAAAAGAATCATACAAGGTGAAATCATGAAGCTGCATCCGCAGATTATTCAAAAAGAAGGAAAGAACGAGTTTATGGTTCTCCCGTTTGCAGAATTTGAAGCAATCACTGAAATTTTGGAAAACTATGAGGATTTACGGGAACTGCGGGAAGCAAAAGAGCAGGCGGCAGGGCAGAAGCCTGTGCCGTTGCATGAGGTTATTGCCGAGCTTGGCTTGCGGCCAAAGCTGCTTGCTTGCAGAGGGAATGCAATGAAGGGAGGCAGTCTCATTGTGAAATTCACTCGTAATGCGACCACATCCTAAGAATATGCACAACATTTTCAGTCTGATCAACTGAATAAACGAGCCTGTGCTGTATGTTTATTCGTCGGGAATAGAACCCGCTCAAATTCCCCACCAACTTTTTATAAGCTGGTTGCCGAGCAAACGGGTCTTCTTGCAGGATGTGCAAAAGTTGCTCCGCCTTTGGTCGCAAACCTGCTTGGTTCAGTCTCTTGGCATCCTTGACCGCCTGACTGGATAACACAACCCGCCATTTCACCATTCCAAATCCTCAAGAGCTGTGCCATCCTCAAACGGTTCACGGCTTGCCTCCTGAATGCTTTCCGCCAGCTTTGGAAACTGGTTGAGGTAAATTGTCTCTGCTATTGCTTCCCAGTCCTCCTCACCCAGCACGACAAAGTTCTCACCATTTCGTCTGATGACCCGTAAAACTTCGTGATTTTCTATACATCGGTCAACCTCTGGCTTTAACTGCTGACGAAAGCGGTTTGCTGTTGTTTCTCTCATAGTTCCTTGCTCCTAAAAGATGAAAAAGCGGTACTATTTATCGTACCGCTTTTTTGTGTTGCTTGTCAAATCAGCAAAACAAGTCTTCCTGCCGTCACTGGTTCGTTTTAAAACGGTTAATCCCAAACCACTCCCCCCACTTCTTTTCTATTGACTTCCTCCGCAAAATTGCGGCACATCGTAGGGACAATTCATGAATTGTCCCTACGTTTTACCTCTGTATTTGCCTTACTGCTCCCCCGCCGTAATCTCATCCCCAGGCAACGGTGGCCGCTCAGGCACCTTGTCCAATATGCTCCTGAATGCGGCCCGGTCTGCTCTTTTCGCCCGTTGCTTGATTACGATTCTTCGCAGGCTATGAATGATGAATGTCAAAGCGATTTCCACGGATTGAACACCGCCTGATGACTGGGGGCAAAATCGTCCTCATTTCGGGTTACGACCACCATCTGATGTGCTGCTGCTGTGGCGGCAATGTAGCCGTCAATAATCGACATTCTCTGTCCTGCATCCTCTGCCTGAGCTTGCAGCATTCCCCACGCTTCAGCTATCGCACGATCAACAGGAATAATCCGGTCGCTGTAATCTGCCAGAAGCGTTTCAAGCCAGCCCAGCAGCTTGGTTTTCTTCTTTGATTCAGGCAGCCTCGTATAGCAGTTACGAGTTGGACAGTTACCAAATATCCTTGCCTTGTCAAAAGTTTTATCTATTTAAATTCAACTTATTACGTGCTTATCGGCATGTTGAACTGATCGCCATTTCGCGTGTAACCGCTATAATACCACGTTTCAACTCGCCAATCGTGAGCGCACTCAGAAACAGACGTTCAGAAGGAACTGAGGCGAGCCACTCCAGCACTGCCGCATTGGGAACCGGTCGCACCAGTTCAGAAATGACGCAGGTATCGAGCAGATAGTTCATAGGTCAAGCTCCCGTGGATATTCCTGCCGCCGCTGAAACGGATCGTCAGCATCGAGCTTGGGGCAGCTCAACAGGAAGTCTGCAAATGACTGCTTCTGCGAAGTTAATTTTTCGTAGTCCCGAACTGACAGCACAACGACGGCATCAACACCCCGCCGCATGACATATTGCGGCCCTTGTGTCAGAGCTTCATTGACGAGCTGACTGAATTTGTTTTTTGCATCCTGAAGGGTCCAGTTTGTCTTGAGCATGTTTTTTCTCCGGTCTTTTAAGGTGTACTCATCTGGACAGGCTAGCTGAAAAAGCGTTGCCTGTCAAGTCTTTCTGCATTCCCTCCTTTTCTGTTGACTTTCCCCGCCAAATTGTCCCTACGATAGGCGACGATACGCGACGAAACCACGGGATATTCAATCATCTGTCATGTCATACAACCCCGACATCCATCACCGCCGTTCCATCCGCCTGCGCGGGTACGATTATTCTCAGGCCGGGGTCTATTTCGTCACCTTATGCACCCATAACCGGGAATGTTTGTTCGGAGAAATTGCCAACGGGGCTATGCAATTGAATGCGGCGGGAAAAATTGTGGCGGACGAATGGTTGAAAATCGCGCAGATTCGTGATGAAATCGAATTGGACGAATGGGCCGTGATGCCGAATCATTTGCATGGCATTATGGTTTTGACCGACACCGTAGGGGCGAAAAATTTTTCGCTCCTACAAAACGGCACATCGAAAACAATTGGCTCAATCGTGCGCGGATTTAAAATTGGGGTAACAAAATGGATGCGGTAACATACCGATATTCATACCGCCTGGCAGGGCAATTATTGGGAGCACATCATCCGCGATGAAGCCGACCTGCGCCGCATCCGCGAATACATCTGCAACAATCCGGCCCGCTGGGAAGAAGATGATTTGTATCCCCATTCGTAGAGACAATATCTGTAGGGACAATTCATGAATTGTCCCTACATCTTGCACGGCGTAATCTCATCCCCCGGCAACGGTGCCCGTTCAGGCACCTTGTCCAATATGCTCCTGAATGCGGCCCGGTCTGCCCCTTCCTGCTCCTTGATTTGTACATGCAAATGATGTACAAATAATATATGAAATACGAATGGAATCCAGAGAAAAACGCAGCCTTGAAGCAGAAGCGGAATATCTCCTTTGAAGAGATCATTTTCCATCTTTCCCAAGGAGACCTCTGGAAAACGGCTGATCATCCTGATCAGGAAAAATATCCCGGACAAAAGCTGTATTTCGTTTGTATTGACGAATACATCTATATCGTTCCGCATGTGATCAGCAAAGAACACATCTTCTTAAAAACCATCATTCCAAGCAGAAAGGCGACTAAGTTGTATAAAGCTGAAATGGAGAAACAGAAATGAAATATGACGACGAAGAAAAAATGATTCTTGATGCCTTGGATAGCGACAAGATGCAACTTTCTGACCCTTCAAAAGAAGAGCTGAAGACTGTCAAGGCAGCAGCAAGAAATACCTTTAAAAAAAATAAACGGGTGACGATTCGTTTGTATGACCATGATTTTGCAGGCATCCAGAAAAAGGCTCTGGAAATGGGAATACCTTACCAAACGCTTATTTCTGGTATTATTCACCGTTATGTTGAAGGTGATATAAAGATTAAGCCTGCATAAAATATTCTGGATTGTTTTGCCCTTGCGGTTGCCTTACTGCTCCCCAGCCGTAATCTCATCCCCCGGCAATGGTGCCCGCTCAGGCACCTTGTCCAATATGCTCCTGAAGGCGGCTCGGTCTGCCTTTTTCTCGCGTTGCTCCAAATAATTCTTTGTTGTTAGTGCAGAAATCTTTTCAGCCACGGCAGTCGAAATAAACTGATTGATCGACACGCCTTCATCCTCTGCTATTTGTTTGATATGGCGATGAATAGAATTGGGCAGCCGTAAACTTAATGTGCTCATTGCATTGCCTCCAATAATTTTCCGGGGCGCAGGGCAGTCACGCCGAATTTATCGACCCCTTTGAAATCCTGCATATTATGGGTGACGATTATGTTTGCTTTTGCTGCCACAGCCACCTCAAGAACATGATCATCTTTCTGGTCTTTCAAATAGGGCCGCCACAGAAAGTAAATTTTCTGAAATTCGCTGAGAGCGCAGATGTTGTCAAGAACCACGTCAATCTCATTGTCAGACAGCCCTAATTCCTTTTGTTTCCGTTTCAGCACATCTTCGTACTCAAAAAGCAGCGTTGTTGAAATAACTGGTGTTATTCTGCCAGCATCAATGAATTTCAATATTTGATGGGATGCTCCTGCCGAGGAATACAAGCCCGCAAAGAGCACGTTGGTGTCCATGATGATTTTGCTCATAGCTGCATGATACCAAATACGGTATCGGCTTGTCAAACGGGAGTGTGACGAGGACCATCGCCGCCGTTCCATCCGCCTGCGCGATTCTTCGCTTGCTATTTGTGTGCCGCCGAGCTAAACTTGTACAATAAACAGAACAAGTTTAAAGAAGGGGGGGGTAATCATGAAAGTGGTGAATTTCAGCGAAGCAAGAAACAACCTGAAAGCGGTGCTGGACCGGGTCGCCGATGATGCTGATTACACAATCATATCAAGACGTGACAGAGAAGATGCCGTGGTCATGTCGCTGGATGCTTTCAACAGTCTGATGGAAACCTTTCATCTGCTCAAAACCCCGGCAAACGCCGAACATCTGGCAAAATCCATCAGGCAGTATAAAAACGGCCAGATCAAGGAAAGAGAGCTGATCCGTGAATAGGCAGCTTGCTTGGACTGATGAAGCGTGGGACGATTATGTTTACTGGCAGTCTCAAGACAGAAAAACGCTGAAAAGAACCAATAAACTGATTGATGCGGTCAAGCGTGATCCGTTTATAGGTATTGGCAAACCAGAAGCGTTGAAGGAAAATTTATCTGGTTTCTGGTCTCGCAGGATTGATGAGGCAAACAGGCTGGTCTATGCTGTGACTGATCAGTATATCACCATTATTTCGTGTCGGTATCATTATTAGCCTGCGCCTTATCGAACTAAAGCAGATAAGCCCTTACGGATTCCCCGGCGTAACCTCGCGGCAATGGTGTCCGATCAGACACCTTGTCCAATATGCTCCTGAATGCGGTTCGGTCTGCATTTCTTGCCCGTTGCTCCAAAGGTGAATTCAAGTTCCAAGTGCAACTTTTTTTTGGTTGCAAGAAAAGGCAGTTACGGGAGTGTCTCAACTTTGCTTTTGTCGCTAACTAAGAGAAAATAATTGAAAATTTACATGAAGTATTCAAAGTGCCAGCCAACCTATGCTTTTTGGATAACCAAAAAAAGTTGCACTTGCGAGTTGAATCCACACCCTGCTTGCCATCATCAGTTTTTTCGATGCGGTGAAATGACAGTGAAAGAATCAGACACTTACTGCCTTTGATACCGCCGCACTGCCCGATTGTGCTCCTTCAAGGTGCGGGAGAACTGATGACTGCCGTCATTCTTGGAGACAAAATACAGGTAGGACACCTCTGCCGGGCGGAGGGCGGCTTCCAGAGCCGCTTGGCCCGGATTGCAGATTGGCCCCGGCGGCAGGCCGCTGATCGTGTAGGTGTTGTAGGGTGTGGCGGCCCGCAGGTCAGCTCTGGTCAGATTGCCGTTGAAATCCGGGATGCCGTAGATGACGGTCGGGTCTGACTGGAGCCGCATCCCGCGCCGCAGCCGATTGTAAAAGACCCCGGCAATCAGCTCCCGCTCTCCGGCAGAGCCAGTTTCTTTTTCGATGATCGAAGCCAAGGTGAGCAGCTCATGCTGGTTCAGGCGCAGGTCTGCCGGTTTTGCCAAGTTGTTCCAGACCGTGAAAAAACGGCGCGTCATCCTGCTGATCAGGCCGCGTTCATTGGTTTCGCCGCGCACTACAGAGTATGTTTCCGGGAAAAGATAGCCTTCGAGCGAATCCGCCTTGATGCCCAAGCTGCGGATGAAGTCGTAGTCTTGGCAGAGCCGGAGAAAGACCGCTGCATCGGCCCAGCCATCCTTGGCAAAGATGGCTGCGATTTGGCGCATGGTCAGTCCTTCCGGGATAGTGACCCAATGCTGCACGGTTTTGGCTTGATGAAGAAAACGGATCACTTGCAGCGGGGTCAGGCCGAGCGGCACTAAGAATTCTCCTGCCCGCAGGGTGGGCGGATCCTGCCGCTCAATTTCCCGCAGCAATCGCATCAGCACAAGGAAACGGAGATCATCGCGGATGACCCCTTTCTTGGCAAGCATGGTTTTAATATCCCGCACTCCTGCGCCCTTGGGAATGGCAACCAGCACCTCGCCGCTCCCTGCAACAGGACTGAAGACATACCAGGCCAACCAGCCGCAGGCGGACAGTCCGGCAATAAACAAGGTCAGAAAACTCAGAAAGAAAAAACGACGCATTGATCTGCGGAAAAAATAAGGGCGGAGCACGCTCCGCCCTCTCGGCACGCTTATTCCTTTTTCTGCTCCGGCGGCTTCTTCAAGCTGCCCAAAGTCAGAGCCAGCACCTCGTCCATGTGCTTGACTGGATGGAAGGTGAGCTTGCCGCGCATCTCTGCCGGGATTTCCACCAAATCCTTTTCATTGTCCTTGGGAATGATGACATGGGTGATCCCGACCCGCAGCGCGGCCAAGGCCTTTTCCTTGAGACCGCCAATAGGCAGGACCCGTCCGCGCAGGGTCACTTCGCCAGTCATGGCAATGCCCTTTTTCACGCTCTGGCCAGTGATGGCCGAGCAGAGGGCCACGGTCATGGTGATGCCTGCGGACGGCCCGTCCTTGGGAATGGCTCCGGCAGGAAAATGGATATGAATGTCATGGCTGTCAAAATAGCTGGCATCAACGCCCAGCTCATTGCTCCGGCCCCGGCAGTAGGTCAGGGCGGCCTGCGCTGATTCCTTCATCACCTCGCCCAGCTTGCCGGTGAGGATCAGCTTGCCCTTGCCCGGCACAATCGAGGTTTCAATGTGCAGGAGCACCCCGCCCACCGAAGTCCAGGCCAGGCCGACAGCCAAGCCTGGCTGGGCCAAGGTGTCTAATTCCGCATCAGGCAGGTATTTGGGCGGGCCAAGATATTTCTCGACCGTGTTTTTGGAGATGGTGTATGGCCCCTTGCCGCCCTCGGCGATCTTGCGGGCCAGCTTGCGGCAGATCCGGCCCAGCTCCCGCTCCAGATTGCGGACACCGGCCTCCTCAGTGTAGTGGGTGATGATCAGGTCAATGATCTCATCCTCCATCTTGACCTGCCTGAGCTTGAGGCCGTTCTCCTCAGCCTGCCGGGGCAGAAGATAGGTGCGGGCAATGACCCTTTTCTCCTCCTGAGTGTAGCCGGCAATGTTGATCACCTCCATCCGATCCATGAGCGGGCTGGGGATGGTGTCGGTGCGGTTGGCTGTGGTGATGAACATGACCTTGGACAGATCAAAAGGCATGTTCAAATAATGATCCGAGAAGGTGTTGTTCTGCTCAGGATCAAGCACTTCCAGCAGGGCTGAGGAAGGATCGCCCCGGTAATCAGAGCCGATCTTGTCGATCTCATCCATCATAAAGACCGGATTGCAGGTGCCTGCGCTCTTCAGCCCTTGCAGGATGCGGCCTGGCATGGCCCCGATGTAGGTGCGGCGATGGCCGCGAATCTCGGCCTCATCGTGCATGCCGCCCAAAGAGAGCCGGTAGAACTTGCGGCCCATAGCCCGGGCCACAGCCCGGCCCAGCGAGGTCTTGCCCACGCCCGGCGGGCCGACAAAGCAGAGAATCGGCCCCTTGGTGCTGCTGTTCAGCTTGCGCACGGCAAGAAATTCAAGGATGCGCTCCTTGACCTTTTCCAAGCCGTAATGATCTTCGTCCAAAACCTTTGCCGCCTTGATCAGATCCAGCAGGTCTTTGGAGATTTTCTTCCACGGCAGCTCAATGATCCACTCAATATAGGTGCGGATGATGTTGGCCTCGGATGCGTCCGGGTGCATCATCTCCAGCCGCTTCAGCTCCTTGAGAGCCTCCTTGCGGGCATACTTGGGCAGCTTCTTTTTGCCGATCTTCTTTTGCAGCTCCTCAATGTCCTCAGTGTAGGAGTCGTCATCGCCCAGCTCCTTTTTCAGAGCCTGCATCTGCTCGCGGAGGAAATACTCCCGCTGGGACTTTGACATCTCCTCTTTGGCATCAGACTGGATTTTCGCCTGCACCGCCGCCACTTCCAGCTCCTTGTTGAGCAGATTGGCGACCAAGCGCAGCCGCTCAATCGGATCAGCTGTCTCCAGTATTTTCTGGGACTCAGCCACCTTGAGGCGGAGATTGGAGCCGACCAGATCAGCCAGACGGCCCGGCTCCTCAATGCTGTTGATGATGCCCATCAGGTCAGCAGAGAGAATGCCGCGCAGGGACATGATCTTCTCGGTCTGCTCCCGCACCAAGCGCATCAGGGCTTCAACTTCCACAGTGATCTCGCCGGTCTCCTCCTCCTCAACCAAGCTGATGCTGACCCGGAAATGCGGGTCCTCCTGCTTGTATTCAGTGATCTTGGCCTTGGACAGCGCCTGGACCAGCACTTTCAGCCTGCCGTCGGGCAGCTTGAGGCTGCGCATGACCATGACCACCATGCCGGTCTCGTACAAATCCTCCGGTACTGGCTTGTCGCTGGATGCCTCCTTCTGCGTGACCAGCATCAGCATCTTGTCGCCGTTCATGGCCTCGTTGACCGCAGATACTGAGCTGGGCCGACCCACAAACAGCGGCAGGATCATGTAGTTGAAGACCACCACATCCCGGACCGCCATCATGGGCAGCTCTTCCGGGATGTCCGCGTCCTGAACGTTTTCAGCAAAATCGTCCATGCTGCTGGACAATGAATCGTCACTCTGCAATTTTTCCTCCTGCAATCAGGAAATTATCAGCTCTGCTCCTCTTCCGGCCACTCTTGGGCAACATTCTGCCGCATCTATGGTTGAAAGAAAGTAAACATAACCTTATAGTAAGTCAAGCCGAGGGCGCGGCCAGAAGTGAAAAAACATTGCCTGCGCCCTTTTCCCGTTGACCGCAGAGGTGCCAGATGCTTTCCACCCCTTCTTTTTTTGCGCTGCATGATTTTTCTCATCAGGCCGTGTTTCAGGACACTGTTCATGTCTGGGACGCGCTCAAGAACCTGAAAGCCTACATGCACGGACTGCCCTGCCCGCTGCTCCGCCATCCCCGGCTGCAAGACGGCGTGCCGCTGCCCTGCCATCTGATTTTGCACGAAGGTGAGCTGCGGGAGGCTGCGGACTGTGAGATCACGTGGGGCGATGCGACTAAAGGTGAGCTGCGGGTGACGTGCAGCGGCCAGGAACTGACTGGAGCTTCAGTCATTATGGCCGGGGCCGTGCTGATGGGCGCGGGCATCCAGCTTGGCAAGGGGGTGCTGATCGAGTCCGGCGCGCTGATCAAAGGGCCAGCCGTGCTGGGAGACTACACCGAGGTGCGGCAAGGCGCGTACCTGCGCGGCCACTGTCTGACCGGTAAAAGTTGCGTCCTTGGTCATGCCACTGAGGTCAAGCATTCAATCTTTCTTAACGATGCCAAGGCAGGCCATTTCGCCTATCTGGGCGATTCCATTCTCGGCAGCGCGGCCAATCTCGGCGCAGGGACCAAGTTCGCCAATCTCCGCTTTCTGCCCGGCAATGTCCCGGTGCGCACGGCAAAGGGCCTGATTGACAGCGGCCTGCGCAAGTTCGGGGCCATCCTCGGCGACCGGGCGCAGACCGGCTGCAACTCTGTCACCAATCCCGGCATCCTGCTCGGCCCGGACAGCCTCCTCCTGCCCAACACCACCGCCCCTTCAGGGTATCATCCGCCAAAGTCCATGCTGCGCTGAGACTGCAACGCAAGGGAGGAAATATGGCTATTCTGCTGCTCAAAATGCGCTCTGGCATAATTTTTCCTCCAAGACCTGTAAAGGGCGGACACACGGCAAACGCATGACTTTTGCTGTGAATTCAGCATAATATTACTGCCGCGTTATCGCGACTGAGGAGCGGAATTTTATTTGTGCAATTGTCAAGCACAAAAGTATCGAAGAAGTGCCATAAGACAAGATTGCCTAATCTGGGCACAAAAAACGCTTGACTTGTAACTGGCTGATTTATTATGGACAAGTCATGTGTTTGCCCTGCCCAAACACCAGCCCCTTCTCCCTCTGATCAATCACAATCCGGTCGCCCTCACTGAACCTTCCTTCCAGCAATTCCAAAGCCAACGGATCTTCAATCTGCCGCTGAATGGCCCGCTTCAAGGGTCGGGCACCGTAAGTCGGGTCATAGCCGCTTTCCACCAAGAAGAGCTTGGCCGCCTCGGTCAATTCGACAGAGAGCTTTCGTTCGGCAAGACGTTTCGCCATCCTTGCAATCTGGATATCGACAATCTGGAGCAAGTCCTCGCGGCTCAGGCCGTGGAAAGTGATGATCTCATCAACCCGGTTGAGGAATTCGGGGCGGAACTGCCGATGCAGCAGTTCATCGACCTGCCGCCGCATGGCCTCCGGGTCGCTCTGGCCCAGCTCCATGATCACGTGACTGCCAAGGTTGGAGGTCATGATCATGATGGTGTTTTTGAACGAAACCGTCCGGCCCTTGCCGTCAGTCATCCGTCCGTCGTCCAGCACTTGGAGAAGGACATTGAACACATCCGGGTGCGCCTTTTCAATCTCATCCAAGAGAATGACCGAATAAGGCCGCCGCCGCACTGCCTCGGTGAGCATTCCGCCTTCGTCATAGCCGACATAGCCTGGAGGCGCGCCGATCAGCCGGGCCACAGAGTGCTTCTCCATGTATTCCGACATGTCAATGCGGATCATGGCCTGCTCGGAATCAAAGAGGAAATCCGCCAGACTGCGGGCCAGCTCGGTCTTGCCGACACCGGTCGGGCCAAGGAAGATGAAGGAGCCGAGCGGCCTGTCCGGGTCTTGCAAGCCCGCTCTGGCCCGGCGCACCGCGTTGGCAACCGAGACAATGGCCTCTTTCTGGCCAATCACCCGCCGGGCCAGCTGCTCCTCGGCATGAACCAGCTTCTCCTTTTCGCCTTCCAGCAGCCTGTCCACCGGCACGCCCGTCCACTTGGCGACCACTGCGGCCACGTCCTCCGCGCTGACCTCCTCCTTGAGCATCTGGTGATCCTGCTGCACCTCGGCCAGCTTGCGGTTCTCCGCCTCCATCTCCTTTTCCAGAGTGACAATCCGGCCATAGCGGATCTCCGCCACCTTGCTCAAGTCACCGGCCCGCTCTGCCCGCTGCTCCTCGCTGCGGGCCTCGTCAATCTTGGTCTTGATCGCCCCGATGCGCTGGATGACATCTTTCTCAAGCTGCCACTGCGCTTTCATTCCATCAAGCCGCTCGTTCAGCTCGGCCAAATCCTTCCGCACTCGCTCCAGCTGCTCCTGCGAGGCCTTATCCTTCTCCTTTTTCAGAGCCTCCTGCTCAATCTCCATCTTGATCCGTTTGCGGTCCAGCTCGTCAATCTCGGTCGGCATGGAGTCAATCTCAATGCGCAGCTTGGAGGCCGCTTCATCAATCAGATCAATGGCCTTGTCCGGCAGGAAGCGGTCGCTGATGTAGCGGTTGGAAAGGACAACCGCCGCCACGGTGGCCGCATCCTGAATGCGCACGCCGTGATGGACCTCGTATTTCTCCTTGATGCCGCGCAGGATGGCGATAGTGTCCTCCTCACTCGGCTCCTGCACCAAAACCGGCTGGAAACGGCGTTCCAAGGCCGCGTCTTTCTCAATGTATTTGCGGTATTCGTCCAAAGTGGTCGCGCCGACGCAGTGCAGCTCACCCCGCGCCAGAGCAGGCTTGAGCATGTTGGAGGCATCCATCGAGCCTTCTGCCGCGCCCGCGCCGACCAAGGTATGAATTTCATCAATAAAGAGAATCACCTCGCCCGCCTTCTTCTCCACCTCTTTCAGCACCGCCTTGAGCCGGTCTTCAAACTCGCCCCGGTACTTGGCACCCGCAATGAGCAGGCCAAGATCAAGAGCAATGACCTGCTTGCCGCGCAAAGTGGCCGGAATGTCGCCGTTGACAATGCGCTGGGCCAGCCCCTCAACTATCGCGGTCTTGCCCACGCCCGGCTCGCCGATCAGCACGGGGTTGTTCTTGGTGCGGCGGCTGAGAACCTGAATGATCCGGCGCACCTCCTCATCCCGGCCAATGACTGGATCGAGCTTGCCACGCCGGGCAACATCGGTCAAGTTGCGGGCGTACTTCTCCAAGGCTTGGTACTTATCTTCCGGGTAGGGGTCAGTGACGCGCTGGTTGCCGCGAATGCTGGTCAATGCTTGCAGGAATTTGTCCGCCGTGATACCAAGCCGGGCGAGCATTTTGGCGACTGCAAGGTGACCGCTCTTGAGCACCGCCAAGAACAGGTGCTCCTGACTGACATAGTCATCCTGCATGGCCGCCGCCTCTTTAAAGGCCTGGTCAAGCACTTTGCGGAAATCATTGGACGGATAGACTTGGCCCGCGCCGGAGCCGCTGACCTTGGGCAGCTTGGCCAAGAGCTGGTTGATTTCAGCCAGCACCGCAGCCGGGTTTGCGCCTAATTTCTGCAAGACCGGCACAGCCACGCCTTCGGGCTGCTCCAGAACCGCTTTCAGCAGGTGTTCAGGCTGAATTTCCGGGCTGCCAAACTGCTCGGCCAGAGCGACAGCGGCCTGCACCGCTTCCTGCGATTTGACAGTGAATTTGTCGAGTTTCATGGCTTCCTCCGCATGGTTTCTTTACGGGAGAAAGTACGTATGATTGGCGGTTTGTCAAGGCGATGGCGGGCCATGATCGCCATGAGATGGCATTTGAAAAAAACAGCGGGCCAGAAGAGGCAATCCCCTCTTCCGGCCCGTTCAGCACAGCCTGATACAGCAGCGGCTTTAGAACACGCCCTTCACCTTGCCGGTCTCCACATCCACATCAATGCGGCGGTAGGCCGGGTTGGAGGCGGTGCCTGGCATCAGGGTGATGGCCCCAGCCACTGGCACGACAAAGCCTGCGCCCTTGTAGGTCAGGATGTCGCGGATCGGCAGGGTCCAGCCCTTGGGCGCGCCCTTGAGGGACGGATCGTGCGACAGGGAAAGATGGCTCTTGACCATGCAGGTGGTCATCTCCTTCATCTCCGGGTCAGCCTCCAGCCGCTTGAGCTTGGCCTGAGCTTCCGGGGTGTAAGTCACGCCGTCGCCGCCATAAACTTCCTTGACGATCAGCTCAATGCGCTTGGAGAGCGGGGTCTCAAGGTCATAGAGGAACTTGAACTCATTCGGCTCCTCGCAGGCATCAATGACCGCGTCAGCAAACTCCAGCGCGCCGTCGCCGCCGTACTGCCAGTGCTTGGACAGAGCCACCCGCGCTCCGGCAGACTCGCACATCCGACGCACGGCGGCAATCTCGTTGTCTGTGTCGGTGTAGAAGGCATTGATGCAGACCACCGGATTGATGCCCGCCTTCTTGACTGTCTCAATATGGTGGATGAGGTTCTTGCAGCCTTTCTCCACCCAGCCCACGTTCTCGCCCTTGTACTCTTCCGGCATTGGTCGGCCCGGCACTGGAATCGGTGCGCCGCCGTGACACTTGAGGGCGCGAATGGTGGCGACCACAACTGCGCAGTTCGGCTTGAGGCCGGAGTAGCGGCATTTGAGGTTCCAGAACTTCTCAAAACCGATGTCCGCGCCAAAGCCGGACTCTGTGATATTGTAATCAGCCAGCTTGAGAGCCACCCGGTCAGCAATGACGGAAGACTGACCAATGGCGATATTGGCGAACGGCCCGGCATGAACAATGACCGGTTGGCCCTCAATGGTCTGCATCAGGTTGGGATTGATGGCATCGACCATCCACGCGGTCATGGCACCGGCCACGTCAAGGTCAGAGGTGGTGATCGGGCGGTCCTGCTTGTCATACGCCACGACAATTTTGCCGATCCGCTCCCGCATGTCCTTCAGGTCTTTGGCAATGGAAAGGATGGCCATGATCTCGGAAGAGACCGCGATGTTGAAGCCGGACTGCATGGTCATGCCGTCCATCTTGCCGCCCAGACCAATGGTGATGTTGCGCAGGGCTTGGGCGCAGAAATCCATGATCCAGCGGAATTCCACCTTGTTCGGGTGGATGTCCAAGCGCCGCAGGTCGCTCTGGGCCAGTCGCTCGTCCGTGTAGTTGCGCTCATGCTGCATCCGCGAGGTCAGCGCGACCATGCCCAGATTGTGGGCGTTCATGATCGCGTTGATATCGCCGGTCATGCCAAGGGAGAACGGGGTCAGCGGCACGCACTGGGCCAGACCGCCGCCTGCGGCAGAACCCTTGATGTTCATGGTCGGGCCGCCGGAAGGCTGACGGATGGCGCCGACCACCGACTTGCCGCGTTTGCCCATGCCCTGCACCAGACCCATAGCGCAGGTGGATTTGCCCTCACCGAGCGGAGTCGGGGTGATGGCGGTCACGTCAATATACTTGCCGTCGGGCCGGTCCTTGAGGCGGTCAAGGATTTTGCGGTAGTCCAGCTTGGCTAAATAATGGCCGTGCGGCAGCAGCTCCTCCTTGTCCAAGCCGAGCTGCTCGCCCAGCTCATAGACAGTTTTCATCCGGCTTTCCGCCTCTTCGGCGATTTCCCAGTCAGCGTGTTTGGTGGGATCCAGAGCCATGTCGTTTCTCCTGTTGCAAGGGTTAAGATGGAAAATAAAGGCATCTTGCGGAAACGCACCGAAGCGGCGCGGCACAGACAATTTTGCAAACCCACCTTGATAGCAAATTTTCACTGTGTTGTCAACACAGCACCGCATGGAACCGTAGAGAACAGCTACATGCTGCGTTGTGCCGCACCTGGCTGTAATCTCTTACTTTTTAATAAAATTAAAGCAGTTGCCCGCTTTCCTCCTTGACAAAGGGGATATTTTTCCCTTATTATTTTAACGAATACTGAAGAACTTAATCATGAATAAATAGGAGATATTATTATGTGTAATTTTGTCCCCAAGGCTAGTGATCTGACTGACCTGAAGAAACTGATGACGAAAACTTCCTTTTTTATTCGCGAAATGTTTCGCAAGAAAGAGGAAGCTCCAGCAGCCTTTGACTTCCTTTCTCCGCCGAAAGAAGAGAAAGACCCGGAACGCGGCAGAGCCTGCTCCGCTGTCTGAGAACATCTCTCATCTCCATCTTCACCTGCCGCCGGGAGAATCTCCTCTCCCGGCCTTTTTTTTCGTAAGTGTCATCCTTCGTTAAGACTTTTCAAGATAGTATTTCAGGTTTCTGTTGCCATAGCTGACCACCCGTCTCTTCGAAGCGACTCTCCAAAGGATGGGAATGAAAAAAGGATGAAATTTCCCTCTGCTGGAGAGACGCAGCCTGACGGGGTGGTTGACAGGTTCCGGGAACGCCTCATGCTCAAATCAAACCTGCCGTAGGCCGGAACTGACACAAAACTAAAATATTATAAAAAACAATAAGTTGTTTAGCTTGCGAACAACTCAGGCTGGAGGATGGGAACAGCAGGAGCACTGCGCCGCCGGAATGACGGCGCAGGGGACAGAGCGGGATTACGGCAGCAGGTCGGTCGGCTCGTTGAGCACCACGATCTTTGCTCTGGGGAAGAAGTTGAAGTCAGAGGCGGAAGCGGCTGTGTAAGCTCCCATCATCCGCCCGATCACCAAGTCGCCGTTGTTCAGCTTGGGCAGCATGATGTCCTCGGCAATCACATCAATGCTGTCGCAGGTCGGCCCGGCCAGCACCGCAGGATGCAGCTCGCCCTCGTTGCGGAAGGCTTCAACCGGATAAACCGCATGATCATAGATCATGCCGCTGAAGGAGCCGTACAGGCCGTCATCCAAATAATACCACGTCCTGCCGTCGCGCTCGGCCTGGCCCATGACTGAGGCCACGGAAATGACTGCCGGAGCGACAATGAAACGGCCCGGTTCAGAGATCACATGCACGCTTTCCGGGAACTCGGCCAAGGCCTCGCGGATCGGGGCGCAGAATTCCTCAATGGCCATGACCTGATCCGTGTAATGGACCGGGAAGCCGCCGCCAATGTCCAAGGTGCTCATCTTGGGCAGGCCCAGCTCTGCGGCCCGGCGGAAAACCTCGCCGCAGGTGCGGATGGCGGTGATGTACTTTTCCGGGTTCGCGGTCTGCGAGCCGACATGGAAGGACAGACCCTTGATGCGGATGCCAAGCCGCTGTGCCTGCCGCAGCAGCTCCAAGGCTCCGTCCGGGCTACAGCCGAATTTCTTGGACAGATCCGAATACGCATCCGCATTGCGGAAGCTGAGGCGGATGAGCAGCTCGGCCTCATCCCGGTAGGGGATGAATTTTTCCAGCTCGTTCTGATTGTCAATGACAAAAACCGTGCAGCCGTAGAGCAGGGCGTGGCGGATGTCTGAATCCCGCTTGATCGGGTGGGTGTGAATCGTCTTTTCACCGGGCACGCCGAGTTCCTGCACCAAATCAACCTCGCCATTGGTGGCCAGATCAAAATTCGCTCCTTCTTGGAGCAGAGTTTGCACCACTGCCGGATGGGGCAGCGGCTTCAGGGCAAAGTGGGCCGCCGCTTCAGGCAGGGCTTGGCGGAGAGCGCGGTACTGACGACGGATGACATCGCAGTCCAAGAGCAGCACCGGAGTGCCGTGGAGGGCTGCCGCAGCTTGGATCAGTTCCTGTTCCGAAGTCGGACAAAAGAGTTCGGACAGGCAGGCGGGCGCGGCAGGCAGGTTGGGCAGAATGACGGACATAGTATCCCCCTCAAGTTAAAGTTTGTGGAAAAAACAAAAACCTCAACTCTCTTGCTCGTTACAGTTGCTCTGCCATTACTCGCTTGGGACGATTCTGCACGGATTGGCTGGTCAGCAAGAAAAGGCACGCATAATAAATGAAATTCAATAAGTTCGCAAGCCTTTTTCAAGCTGTCAAGAATATTTTTTTCATCCCGAATTTTCGACGCTCTCCTTCTTGTTCCCCCGGAGAAAGCTGTGACCGCTGCCGCGTTCCGTCCTGAAGATTTTCAGAGAAGCTGTTTTCCGCCGTCGGTCTTGGATAATCAGTTGCTGAACCGGGCAAGTCACGTTATACCAAAGAAGACCAACTGCGGCCAAGTCCTGCTGCTTGGCTGGCTAAAATTTCTTATATCCTGAAAAAAATGCCATGATGCTGAACAACAAGAATCTGCTGCGCAGCCGCTGCTTCATTGGCGGCGGCTGGACAGACGCGGTCACAGGCAAGACCATTGACGTGCATAATCCCGCCACTGGCGAGCTGCTTGGCACGGTGCCATACTTGGGCCGGGAAGAAACCCTCCAGGCTATTGCCGCTGCTGAAGCTGCCTGGCCTGCCTGGCGGAACCGCACCGCCCATGAGCGCAGCCGGATCATCCGTCGCTGGCACGATCTGATTGTCGAAAATCAGCGCGATTTGGCCGTGATCATGACTGCCGAGCAGGGCAAGCCCTTGGCTGAATCAATGGGTGAGATACGCTACGGAGCCAGCTTTGTCGAGTGGTTTGCCGAGGAAGGCAAACGGGTCTATGGCGACACTGTGCCAATGGCCCAGCCGGGCAAGCGGATTGTCGTGCTCAAGCAGCCGGTTGGAGTTTGCGCCGCCATCACCCCGTGGAATTTTCCCTCGTCCATGATCACCCGCAAGGCGGCCCCGGCCTTGGCCGCAGGCTGCACCGTGGTGGTCAAACCGGCCAGCCAGACCCCGTTCTCCGCCTTGGCCTTGGCCGTGCTGGCTGAAGAGGCAGGAATGCCGCCGGGCGTGTTCAATGTGCTCACCGGTTCAGCCAAGGAAATCGGCGGCGAGCTGTGCGCCAATCCAGCAGTGCGCAAACTGAGCTTCACCGGCTCCACGGAAATCGGCAAACTGCTGATGCGCCAGTGCGCGGACACGGTTAAGAACATTTCGCTGGAGCTGGGCGGTCATGCCCCGTTCATTGTTTTTGACGATGCTGACTTGGATGAGGCCGTGGAAGGAGCAATCGCCTCAAAATACCGCAACTCCGGCCAGACCTGCGTCTGCGCCAACCGCTTCATCATCCAAGACGGCATTTACGCAGCCTTTGCCGAAAAGCTGGTGCAGGCAGTCAAAGACCAGCTCAAGCTGGGCAACGGCTTTGACGAGGGCGTGAATCAGGGGCCGCTGATCGATCTCAACGCGGTGCTTAGAATGGAGGAGCAGGTCAAGGATGCGGTGGACAAAGGAGCGCGTCTTGGCTGCGGCGGCCAGCGGATAGACGGGACTGGCTTTTTCTTTGAGCCAACCGTACTCCTTGATGCCAAGCCGGACATGCGCATTGCCCAAGAAGAGACCTTTGGCCCACTGGCACCGCTGTTCCGCTTCGCAACCGAGGAGGAGGCGGTTGCCTTGGCCAATGACACGCCCTATGGCTTGGCCTCCTATTTTTACAGCCGCGACATCGGCAGGTGCTGGCGCGTGGCGGAAAATTTGGAATACGGCATGGTTGGCATCAACACCGGCATCATGTCCACCGAATCCGCGCCCTTTGGCGGCATCAAGGAATCCGGCATTGGCCGGGAAGGCTCCAAGTACGGGATTGAGGAGTATCTGGAGCTGAAATATCTCTGTCTGGGCGGCTTGTGACGCAGTGCTGAGGAAAAAAGGCCGCATCCCCGCTGATGCGGCCTGATCTGAAAAGACGATTTATCAGGACGATGCGCAGTGTTTTTTCTCAGCACCTCCAACAGGCTGCGGCTGCTCTGCCTCAGCATGGTAGTTATTGTATTTCCGTAAAAATAAAGACGTGGCAGTACCGATTCACATTGTATCCAAAGCTGAGGCGATGTATAATTATTTTCAGGAGGAGAGTGCTCACAACCAGGGTTGCCACGGAGAATGCTCTCATGAGAAAAAAAATATCCTGCCTATGCTTGGCAACACTTGCGCTGACTGTGGCCACTGTTCAGGCGGACAATAAAAACTGTGAAACCGCGTTTGCTTACGGCGACAAGGAGCTGAGTTCCTTTCTGCGCAATAACAGCTGGGGCTGGCAAATTACAGTGAACAGCGGCGACACACTCTCCAGAGCAATATACGCTGGCGCAGGCCAGAATGATGTCAGCAAAGGAACGGAAGTCGGCAAACTGGAAGTCAGGCACGAAGGCGACAAGCTGCGGCTGACTTTTAAATTGGCTGATGGTTTTGTCAGAAAGGAAACGCATCTGTATGTAGGCAGCAGTGACATCCGCACTTCAGCTCCGGGGCAATATGTGAAATACAACATCGGCGACATTGAGGATATGGGTGGCGGTGTGTATCAGATTGCCATTCCTGCCGATCTGACGGACGATGTTTTGTATGTGGTTGCTCATGCGGAAGTCTGCGAAGGAGAAGCAGAGGATGGCTGCGCTGCAAGCGTTTCTTGGTGGAAGGGCGCATGGGCAGAAGATGCAGTTTACACTTCCGGCAATATTGTTCAGTATGATGGCAGCAGCTATGTCAACACCTGCTGCCCGGCTGAAGTTGGTGTTGTCCCGCCGTTGAATTTGCTTCCCAACGGCTGTTGGGATATTATGGCGGCTCAAGGCGTGACAGGCCCTGCTGGCACGGAAGGGCCAATTGGTCCCGCCGGGCCGAAGGGTGACACTGGCGATACAGGCGACATTGGCCCACAAGGTCCGCAAGGCATTCAGGGTGAAGTTGGGCCTGCTGGTCCCACCGGAGCAACCGGACTGACAGGCGACATTGGCCCACAGGGGCCGCAGGGCATTCAAGGTGAAGTCGGGCCGAAGGGTGACACTGGTGCCGTTGGAGCGACAGGACCCACTGGTGCGACCGGAGCAACCGGCCCGCAAGGTATTCAGGGTGAAACTGGGCCTGCCGGTCCCACCGGAGCAATTGGGCCGACGGGTGAGAAAGGGGATAAGGGCGACATTGGCCTGCAAGGTCCGCAGGGCATTCAGGGTGAAGTCGGGCCGACGGGTGACACTGGTGCCGTTGGAGCCACAGGAGCAATTGGACCAACGGGGCCTGCCGGTCCCACGGGAGCCACTGGCCCTGTAGGAGCAACCGGGCCGATGGGTGACACTGGTGCCGTTGGAGCCACAGGAGCAATTGGACCAACGGGGCCTGCCGGTCCCACGGGAGCCACTGGCCCTGTAGGAGCTACCGGACCGAAGGGTGACATTGGAGCCACTGGCCCGACAGGAGCTACCGGACCGACGGGCGCAAAAGGTGATACGGGAGCTGTTGGGCCTGCCGGGCCGAAGGGTGACACTGGTGCCATTGGAGCAACCGGGCCGACAGGACCCACTGGTGCGACCGGAGCAACCGGCCCGCAAGGTCTGCAAGGCATTCAGGGTGACACTGGCGATACAGGAGCCAAGGGAGACAGAGGCTCGCAAGGTCCTGCTGGTCCAGTCGGGCCTGCCGGGCCGCAGGGAGCCAAGGGAGAGCAGGGGCCGCAGGGACTGGTGGGAGAGAAGGGGGATACTGGCCCGCAAGGTCCTCCAGGCGTATGCACCTGTCCCTCTTCTGTGGAAAGCTATTCCGCGTTCAGCATGGCCGAGCCAGCCGCAGCTGATGCAATCAAGCTGGTGCCTGCGCAGTGCTATGAAGGTGAAATCATGGCAGGCATTGATCAGGATGGTCAGATCATCTGCCGTGACGCAGGCGCAAGCTGCAGCACAGCTTTTGCCTACGGCGCAACTGCATTAGAAGACATTCTCCCGGCCAAGCTCTGGGGCTGGCAGCTCACGGTGAGCAGAGGCCAGACACTGACGCAGCCGCTCTATGTTGAAGCGGTGAACAATGATCTGAGCCGGGCAGAGGCGGCAGGCAGTCTGACTGTCACCTACGCAGGGGACAAGGTGACGGTCACATTCACGATGGAGCACGAATTCACCATGCAGGAAACCCATCTGTATGTTGGCACAGGCAATGTGACAACCACCCTGCCCAGCGAGTATCCGCTGTTCCATGAAGGGCTGAAACATGCCTTGGTTGACAGCTATGAAGTCAGGGTCAGCGGCGAGGCGGCCAGTCTGAATCTTGCCGCTCAGGCTGTAGTTTGCGAAAAAGAGTGATCTCACCGTCGGAAGAGGCCGGACAGTTTCCGGTCTCTCCGCCTGCACGCCTTATTTCCTCTGCTGATTGTTGACCCGTTTGAAGAGAATCACCAAGCTGCGTTTGAGCAAATTGACCGCATGATACAGATGATCCAATTCGTCATTGGATTCAGAAGGATTGGTATAGACTAAGGGCGTGTCCAGCTTGCCGGCGGCAATGGCTTCCGCGTTTCGGGTCAGCGCGACCAGCCGCACTGCCACGGAGCGGATGAAGACCACATTCAGAACCAAGGTGAAAGTCAGCAGGGCAAGAGTGTGCAGATTGATCATTGAGCGCAGCACATCCCCTGTGCCCAGCGCAGGCACAGTGACGCTGATGATCCCCCGCACCTGACCAACCTTGTAGCCAAAGGCCTTTTCGCTGCCGTATTTTTCCAGCACCGTCGGCGGCGCATCTTTGGGATCGCCATGACATTGCAGGCAGCTCTCCTCGACAAAGAGCGGGCGGGCATAGCGGTATCTTCCGTTTTCATACTGCCCGACAAATTCCAGACTCTTATCCGCCTTGAAGCGGCTGACAGCTTCCTTCTCAAAGGCATCCGGCGCATTTTCCTCTTTGCGAAAATTATCGCTGGTCACTTTGAAGGTCGAACGGCCTCCCTCTCTTTCCACGACCATGGCCAGCTCTCTGGTGGCCAAGGCCGGATTTTTGCCGTAAAAGGCCCCGCCTGCGCCGTCTGACTGCTCTTCAAGGAAATCATGAAAGCCCGGCGGAGCAGCCTCCATGTCCATGTTCCTGACCCAGATCATGCCGCTCTGCGCGATCCATGAGCGGAAGGCAATCACATAATCCGCCACTGCCCTGGCCTCGTTGCGGGAGACCTGCATCCGCAGCGAGTTGAGCGTGGCAAGAAAGGAGCCTGCCACCAGCAGCATGCTTAATGTGAACACAGCTAAAAATTTCAGCGGAATGCTGAATCGTCTTCCCACAGCAGCACCTTTTGTTGTTGATTGGCATGTTGGGCCGGATTGAGCGGCGGGCGGTCAGACAGTCTTTTCTTCTCCCTGCGGCAAAATTTTCCGCAGCAGGAGCAGGCTGTCCGGGGTGAAGAGTTCCTGCGCAGCCAGCTCCTCCACCTTGGCAGGCGGCAGGAACTGGCCGGACTCCACCTCTTCGGCCTGAAGGGTGAATGGCCCCTCGCTGCGGCAGCGGAAAATTCGGCCCCAGACCTGGTTGCCCGCGTCCTCGCAATAGTGATCAAAGAGAGCTTCCAGCTTCACTTTACGCAGCCCCAGCTCCTCAGCCAGCTCCCGCTCCGCCGCCGCCTCATAGCTTTCCCCGGCCAAAACCACCCCGCCTGCGGCTGCATCCCAATAACCGGGGTAAATATCCTTGCTTTTGGTGCGCTTCTGAATGAACAGCTCTCCAGCGGCATTGAAGACAAAAATATAGCAGGCCCGATGAATGAGCTGCTGGCTGCGCATCAGGCTGCGAGTGACTGCCGCGATCTCCCGGTTGTCCTGATCAACAATCTGAACGATTTCCTCTTCAGGCGGCGCAGTCATTGTCCTCTTCCTCGTCTGTCCGGTGGCGGAACTGCCAGCAGCGGTGCGGCGGCCTGCTGTCGGCAAAATCTTTGGGAATGGTCTGCTCGGTGATTTCGCTGACCGAAAAGTCCAGCTCTACTTCCGGGTCCAATTTAAATTTCTTGAAATTGGTCGAAAAAATCAACGTGCCGTCCGCAGCCAGCCGCTGCATGGCCAAGCGCAGCAGTTCCGGGTGATCCTTCTGGACATCAAAAACCAGCCCCTTGTGCCGGGAATTGGCAAAGGTGGGCGGATCAACAAAAATCAGGCCGTACTGCTCCTTGCAGGACTTGAGCCAGGTCAGGCAGTCGGCCTCAACAAACTGATGCAGCGGGCCGCCAAAACCGTTCAGGGACATGTTGGCCTGAGCGCGGCTCAAATAGTTCTCAGACAGATCAACAGTTTTCGTTGACACAGCCCCGCCTGCCGCCGCATGGACGGTGGCCGAGCCGGTGTAGGCGAACAGATTGAGGAAAGTTCTACCCTGCGCCTGTTCCGCGAGCATGGCTCTGGTGCGGCGGTGATCCAGGAACAGACCTGTGTCCAAGTAATCGCTGAAATTGACCCAAAAAGCGACAGCCGCCTTCCCGCACCTCGTGCAGCCTGCCGCTGTCGCCTTTTTTCTGATACTGCTCCTTGCCCTTCTGCCGTTCCCGGCTTTTGATGAAAATGCTGGAATGGGGCAGCTGAAGCAGATGACGGAGCACGAGCAGGGCCTGATTGAGCCGCTCCTTGGCCTTTTCCGGCGGCACGGAAGAGGGTGGCGCATATTCCTGGACATGGGCCCACTGCTCGTACAAATCAATTGCCAGATTGAATTCGGGAATATCAGCATCATAGATGCGGAAGCAGGTGATGCTCCGCTCCTCTACCCACGGAAACAGGCTCAGGCAGTTCTTGCGCAGTCGGTTGCTGAAATCTTGGGCTGGCAGAGCAGGATCAGTGTCCTGCACCGTCCAAGGATGCAGTTCTTCCGAATCTGCGCGCTCTGCCGGGACTGAGCCGCAGAGCAGACGGCATTTGATCGGGCCGTTGTGCAGGCGATGCCGATCCTGCCAGGCAATGCCAAGCATGTCAGCCAAGTCAGGATTGGCAGTGAAAAAACCGAGCTGCCAGCCTGCGAACTGCGTCCGAACAAGACGGCCAAAGCAGCGGTACAGGTATTTGACCGCCTCTTTTTCTGAAAGCCGCTCGCCGTAGGGCGGATTGGCAATGAGCAGGCCTTTGGCCGCTGGAGGCCGCAGCTTGGCCAGCTGCCGCTGCTTGACCGTGATCCGGTCTGCCAGTCCGGCATTGATGATGTTCTTGCGGGCCGCAGCCACAGCCTTGGGATCAGCGTCATAGCCGATCAGCAGCGGCCAGTTGCTTTCCGCCAGCTGGTCTTCCCGGTCCAAAGCCTCGGCAGTCAGCTTTTCCCAGAGCTTGGCATTATGACCGTGCCAGGCCATGAAGCCGAAGCTGTCGCGGAGCAGGCCGGGCGCAGAATCGCCAAGGATCAGGGCCGCCTCGATCAGCAGAGTGCCGGAGCCGCACATCGGGTCCAGCAGGCAGCTGTCCGGCGCCATGCCGGGCCGCACTCCGGCCATATAGACAATGGCGGCGGCCAGACTCTCTTTCAGCGGTGCCTCAACCGACTCTGTCCGGTAGCCCCGGCGGTGCAGGCTCTCGCCGGACAGGTCCAAGGACAGGGTGGCCTCAGTGCCGCTGACGTGGAGATTGATGCGGATGTCCGGGGTCTGCGCATCCACATCAGGCCGCCGACCGTCCTGCCGCCGAAACTGATCCACAATTGCGTCCTTGACCCTGAGAGCCGCATACTGGCTGTGACTGAGCAGCGACTTGACCAAGGTGCAGCTTACGGCAAAGGTGTTGCCGGGATTGAAATGTCTGCCCCAGTCAATTGTCATGGCCCCAGCATAGACAGCGTCCGGGTCGCCTGCCTCAAAGCTGGCAAGCTGTAGCAGAATGCGGGAGGCGAAGCGGGACCAGAGGCAGGCCCGGTAGGCGGATTCCAAGTTGCCTGCCTGCCAGCGCACCGCGCCAGGCGCGCTGATCACCTCTGTTGCGCCAAAGGACAGCAGCTCCTCTTGGACCAGCTCTTCCAGCCCGGCTCCGCAGGTGGCGGCAAAATATAACGTTTCCCGTTTTTTAGATCGTAAGCGGACCTTGCTCATACGCTGGCCTTGTTGTGTTGCTGTTGTGCCTGAGCTTGGCGGACGGCCAAGAGAAGCAGTTGCCTTTTCCTTCTGTAAAACGGCATGAATGCAGAAATCAAGATATACGAAGCAGGCCTTTTTTCCAAATAAAAAAAGCCGGACTCATTGACTGGACTGCTCCGGGGCAGGCGCCTCTGGAATGGTGATCAGCAGCCAGGCCCCTTCATTTTCGCGTCCGTCCATGCTCACGGTGCAGTTCATGGCAGTGAGCATTTTCCGCACAATGGTCAGGCCCAAGCCGGTGCCGTTGATTCTGGTGGTGAAAAAAGGCGTGAAGAGCTTCTTCTTGGTCTGTGGGCTGATGCCGCAGCCATTGTCCTGAAAGCGGAGCTGAATGAAGTTCCGTCTTTTGCGGGTCAGATACATGAACATGGCTGGATTCTTCTGTTTTTTCAAGGCATGGATTGAATTGGCGAGCAGATTGAGCAGGACCTGATGCAATGCCCGCTCGTCAATCAGGCCATAGATCGGCGCGCCGACAGCGATCACGTCAAACTGGATGCCCTGCTGCCGCAGTTCCGGCTCATGCAGCCGCTGAAACCGCTCTAGAAAGGCGGCCAGCTCCACCGGGACAAGCTGCTGCTCCTCCAGCTGATTGAAGTTTTTCAGGGAATAGAGCAGATACTCCATCCGTCCGATCTCTCCCATTGCCCGGTCAAGAAATTCTTTGATCTTGTCCGGGCTGAGACTGCCAACCTGCCGCCGCAGCACACTGAGGGCCATTTTCAGCGAATTGAGCGGATTGCCCAGCTCATGGCGGATGCCGGCAAAGACAAAGCCGACATTTTCCATCAAATTGGCGGCCTCGGCAATAGCCTCCAGCCGTTTCTTCTCAGTCTGGTCATGTTTGATGATGCAGAAACTGCCTGCTTGGCCCTGTGTCCCTTGAACCGGCACCACGGTCACGGCCTCATCATAGAGCGTGTCGTCCTTGTGACGGCTGCGCATAGCGCCGCGCCATTCTCCATGCAGCCGCGCCTGGTCCAGCATTTCCGCGCAGTTGGTCCGGCCCGGCTCTTCAAACTGAATTTCGCTCAAGTTCAGTCCGGCCAGTTCTTCCGGCTGCCAGCCAGTCACTTTGCCGCTGGCCGGATTGGCATAAAAAATGCAGCCGTCCTCATCGGTCATGAGAACGCAGTCGGCAAAATGACTGATCGCGGCGGCCAGCCGCAGCCGCTCGCCTGATTCAAAGTTCCGCTGCATGGCCGCGCCAATAATATCTGCGGAAATCATCATGGCCCGGACTAAGGAGCTATCCCAAGACCGTCTGCTCAGGCTGTCAAAGCCGAGACAGCCATGCAGCCTCTGATCGACATAGAGCGGCAGAATCAGACAGGAGCGGATCTGATGCTGGGCCAAAGTGCTGATCATGGTCTCAGGCAGACTGCTGTCCAAGCCGCTGATGAGCGGCTGTCCGGCCTTGAGCAACGCGGTCGGCCAGCGCCAGGAAGCGAGCAGGTCAATGCTGGGGCGGCCCGGCGCATATCCTTTCCGCGCCCAGCGAAAATCTTGCCGCTTGACCTGACTGTCAGCAAAGATGCGCAGATAGACATGATCGCAGTTGGCGGCTTGGCCAAGCTGGCCGAGCACCGCGTCAATGATGTTCTGCCAATGGCTGGTCTGGAGAAAGGACTTGGCCACGCAGTTGACAGCGCAGAGAACCTGATCGCGCTGGAGCAGGTTGCGGCGCACCTGCTCCTGAATGATCAGCGATTCTTTCAGGCGTTGGTTGGCAGCGGCCAGCTCATCAGCCTTGAGCTGCAGATGTTCTTTGGCCGCACTGACTTGGAGAATGTTTTCCACCCGGACGCAGAGCCGCGCCCGGCTGATCGGCTTGCGGAGAAAATCTGCCGCGCCCTCGCCAAAACTGCGCAGCTCGGTGTCATCCTCCTCCGCCGCAGTGAGAAAAATCACTGGAATGCTGCTGGTCGCGGCATCGCCCTTCAGCTCGCGGCAGATTGTAAAGCCGGAAATATCCGGCAGGTTGATGTCCAAAAGAATCAGGTCCGGCTGTTCTGTTCTGGCCCGGCCAAGCCCGACCTGTCCAGTCGCCGCCTCCAAGACGCTGTGCCCCTCCTGTTCCAGGACCTGCCGCAGCAGGACCAGAATGGCAGGTTCGTCGTCAACAGCAAGAATGCAGGCTGGGCCGGTTTTCATGAGAACTGTTGGTTGTCCGCGCAGCAGTCGCGGCACTCCTGATCTGCTGTTTTGGACAGATTTCTGTTTATTTTGCCAAGACAGGCTGCTAACATGAGACGCATGAAGATGCAGGAAGGCTGTCTTGCTCCGCAGGCAATTCCGCGCCACAAAAGTCTGCGGATTGCTGATCAGCTTGAAAAAAATACTATAACCGCCGTTGCCGACAAAGACAATGCCGCATGCACCGGCCTTGCCGACTCTGACATCAACAGCGCATGTCGGCTTTCTGCCGCCAGCGGCGCGGCAGGGGAAGAGCCGCAGATGACCATGAAGCAGGTGATGATTGTTGACGATGAGCCGGAGCTGCTTCTCAGCATCCGTTCCGGCTTTGAAAACAATCAGTGTTTTCAGGTTGTCACCGCAGAGAACGGCAGGGATGCCCTTGACATTCTCGAACGCGGCTCAGTTGATCTGGCTGTCATTGATCTGCGGATGCCGGTCATGGACGGCATTGAGCTGCTCTCGATCATGAACGAGTCCTTCCCTGAGGTGCCGCATCTTGTCATGACCGCCTTTGGCACGCCGATGATCGAAAAGCAGCTCAAAAAGGCGGGCGCGCTCAATGTGCTGGAAAAGCCTTTTGATATTGATGTGCTCGAAGAGGCGATCTGCAAGGCATTGGCTGAGAATAAGGAGCGGAGCAGCAGCCTGTCCGGCCTCTCGCTCGCCAGCCTGCTCCAGCTTGTGGCGATGGAGCAGAAAACCCTGCACATCAAGGTCTTTCATCCGGCAGGCAAGAACGGCAGCCTTTTTTTCCGCGAAGGCACGCTGATTGATGCGGAACAGGACGAGCTGGGCGGCGATGAGGCGGTGTTGGAGATGCTGCGCTGGGACAAGGTCAGGGTGGGGATGAAGGAATTTTCCGATCCTCCCTCCTCCTCAAGAATGCAGTCGCAGCTCATGGCGCTGCTCTTCACGGCGGCCCAGCGCGAGGACGACTGCTGCGGGGAGGACAGCTGCGAATGCTCTTTGGAGGCGGCCAAGCAGGAGCTGGCGCGGATCACAGAACAACAACATCAACCAAGGTCTCGGAACAGCGGAGGAGGAATCATGGGCATTAAGGAAGTGCTGAAGAAAATGGCGGATGAACTGGACGGGGTGCTGGCGATTCAGGTGACTGGCATGGACGGCATCAACCTTGCCCTGCACAATCCCACTGGCACGGATGTGGAGGCGTTTTCAGCCAAGTTTGCCATGGTGCTCAAGCTGGTGGAGAAATCCGTGGATTCGCTCAAAGGCATGGGCGAGCTGGAGGAGAATCTGGTCCAGACCAAGAATGCCTGGATTCTGAGCCGTTTCATCACGCCGCAGTATTATATCGGCATTGCGGTCAGCCGGGAAAGCACCCTCGGCAATGTGCGGCTGGTCGGTCAGCGATACATTGCCCAGCTCCGCAAGCTGCTGGCCGCGCCGGAGTGAGGCTGAACGGCACCCTCAGCCGATTGTTCAGCAGCCAGTTTCCGCACCACATCCTGTGCAGCACCTCTTGCTGCCGCAATGCACCAGATATTCCTGCACGGCGGCAGCACTCATGAGTGAAGCAGGCAAAGCCGCACATAAGACCGCAGCATCCTTGCCCTCCTCCAAGCTGCCGAGCTGCCGCTCCAAACCAAGAGCCATTGCCCCGCCCAGCGTCGCCATCCGCACAATGTCTGCCGGATCAACGCTGGGATGCGCTTCAGCCAGCAGGCGCATTTCCCGCCAGAGGGACAGCTCCGGGTTGCTGGTCAGGCTGTCTGTGCCGAGCGCGGGCAGCATTCCCTGCCGCAGCAGGCGGCCCGCCGGAGCCATGCCCAAGCCCAGATACGCATTGCTGCCCGGACAGAGGCAGACTTTGGCCTCAGCCGCTGCCAGCAGAGCAATTTCCTCCTCAGTCAGATGCAGACAGTGGACACAGAGCGTCCTGCTGTCCAAGAGGCCGTGCTGATGCAGATAGGTCACGGCCCCGCCTTCTCTGCCCAAGGGCTGGAAGGTGCCGTCCCACACCCCGTGCTCTTCAAGAAAGACCCGCATCTCACCGCTGCCAGTGCGCAGCAGCTCGATCTCTGCGGCTGATTCAGCGGTATGAATCGGAAAGACATGGCCGAGCCGGGCAGCCCGCGCTTTCAGGCTGCGCAGCAGGGCAGGGTGGGTGGAATAGGGCGCATGGCCGGTGCAGGGCTGCTCCTCAGCCTCGTCCCGCAGCCGCAGCAGGGCCTCGGTTGCCCTGTCCTCCCGCAGACCAAGATATTCCTTGAAACAGAGCAGTCTGCCGCTGAAACTCTCAGCCAAGCTGCTCGGCAGACCAGTGTTGCTTATATCCCCAATCGCGGCAACACCGTGGGCCTGCTGCTCGGCCAAGACGTGCCGGGCAGCAGCTTTAATCGTGGCATCATCTGCCGCCGCCTTGCTCCGTTCATTCAGCAGCCGGGCAATCCAGCCGGTGAAGGTCGGTGGTGCAGGCTGCTGCGAGAGCTGGCTGAGATGCGACAGCTCAAGGTGGCTGTGGGCGTTGATCAGGCCGGGCAGGAGCGCCGCATCAGGATGATCAAGCACCTGTGCGCCGGGCCAGCTCCGTCTGATTTCGCTGAAGCTGCCGACCGCCGCTATTCGTCCTGCCTGCACTGCCAGGCCGCCATCGGCAATGGCCGGGCGGCTGATGGGCAGCAGCCACGGAGCGCGATGGATGATCACAGCGGCTGCACCCCCTGCCTGCATTTTATGTCCGCACCTTCAGATTGAAGGGCGCAAAGATGATGACAGCAGACGCGCAAATGGCAATCTCTTTAAGAGACATCACCGCTTACGTTTAGATGAATAGCCATGCCGGACTTCTGGGTTAGTATTGATGTATGTGTTCAGTCCATCACCAGAATCAGCCAGTTTCCTCATTTCGCTCAAGTGTGCCGAGCCAATTCCTGATGACCGATATTCATATATCATAGGCGGAAATTCCTAAATTTCCATTTACGTCTCTGTATGTCTTCATAGTATTTATCAAACAAGAGGTTGATCTTTTTCTGCCATCCAATGCAGATAGCAATGCAACTCAGGGAGTTGCAAAGAAATTCCCAATAACTCCATCTGTGGGTTCTACAAGGTTAATTCATCAGCCAAGATACGAGCCTGCGTTGCCTCTGTCAACAGGGAATGTTGCCGGGAGGAAGGCGGTTCACTGCGCAGCAGATGCCGCTGCCTTGCAGAGCGGAGCATTGTCCTCTTGCTGCCTGTAGAAAAGCATGTCCCGCAGCCAATCCATGAGTTCATGTGCGGCCCTGAGCACCTTCCAGCCGAAGAGCGCGGCAGGAGGATTTGCTCCGGCAGCTCTGCTTTTTGCGCAAAGACTTGCACTCTGGCGGCAGGCATACCGCTTTGCCCGGCGGGCATGGAGACTGTCAGAGACAAGGAAGACGCGCTCCGCTGTTTCGAGCCAGGCAGCTGAACAGCCAAGGTTTTCCCACGTTGTGCGCGCATTCGGCTCCACGGCAATGGCACTCTCCTGCACACCAAGGCTGCGCGCATAGGCTGCCATCGTCTGCCCCTCAACATAGCTGTTCTGCGCTGGGCCGCCGGAGAAGATGATCTGTCGGCATTGCTGCTGCCGATAGACTGCAAGCCCGGCCTCCACCCGGAACCGCTGCATTGGATGCAGGCTTCCGTCTGCCTCAGTCGGCCAGCCAAGCACCAGCACAACGCAGTCTTTGCCATCCGCAGCCTTGCTTGCCTCCATGCTCAGAAGCCTGTAGGCCGTCTCGGTCAGCAGACTGATAATGACAAGTGCTGCTGCTGTCCAAAGGGATATTTTCTTCAGCATCTTCCGCCGCACTCATGCCTGCTTGGCCGGACTGTAGTCCATCAGCCGCTGTTCCGGCAGGAAGCCCGCATCTGTGATCAGCCGCCTTATCTCCTGCTCGGAGAGGCGGAAATGGACTCCGGCGGCAGCAACCACGTTCTCTTCAATCATGGTGGAGCCGAAGTCATTGGCCCCGAAGAAAAGCGATACTTGCGCTATCTTTGGCCCCTGCGTCACCCACGAGGCCTGAATGTTGGCGAAGTTGTCCAAGTAAATGCGGCTCAAAGCCAGCATTCGCAGATAGGCAAAGCCGGAGGTCTTCTCGACATCCGCCAGCACTGTGTTGTCCGGCTGAAAGGGCCACGGGATGAAGGCGGTGAAGCCGCCAGTCCGGTCTTGCAGGGAGCGCAGCCGCTCCAGATGCTCCAGCCGCTCCTCCCACGTTTCAATATGGCCGAACATCATGGTGGCCGTGGTGCGCATTCCCTGTATATGCGCCTCCTCCATCACCGCCAGCCACTGATCTGCCGAGCACTTGCGCGGCGCAAGCTGCTGCCGCACCCGGTCAGAGAGTATCTCTGCACCGCCGCCGGGAATGGAGTCCAGCCCGGCAGCCCGCAGCCGCTCCAGCACTTCCTTGATGGACAGACCGGAAAGCTGGCTGAAGTGGCAGATTTCCGGCGGCGAAAAGCCGTGAATGTGAATGCCCGTGCTCTTCATCGCCCGGAGCATGTCCTCGTAGAAGTCCAGCGGTAAGTCAGGATGCAGGCCGCCTTGAAGGAGGATTTGTGTGCCGCCCAGTTCCTGCGTTTCACGGATTTTCTCCAAAAGCTGCTCATGACTGAGGACGCTGCCCTGCGGGTCGTCCGGTGCCCTGAAAAAGGCGCAGAACTTGCAGGCGGAAATGCAGATGTCAGTGTAGTTGATGTTGCGGTCAATGACAAAGGTGACTTTGCGCTCCGGGTGGAGCCGCTTCCGCACTGCGTCGGCAAGAAAGCCGAGCTGATAAAGGTCGGCCTCGGCAGCCAGCTTGAGAAAATCAGCACCGCCCAGACGTTGTCCGGCAAGAATTTGGTCGGTTATGTTCTGCATGGCAATTGTTTTCTCTTCATCTACGGCAGCTTTTTTCGGGAAAGGAACAGCTCCGCTGCCAACAGGAGCAGGGCTGCCAGCACTGGCAGGGCGAACAGCTCCCGGTAGCGGGAAAAGTTCCTGATCTTCCTGACCGTCTTTTCCATCATGTTTATCTCAGAATAAATCTTCTCCAGCGAGTTGGTGTCAGTGGCCCGGAAATACTTGGCTCCGGTCTGGGCGGCAACCTTGCGCAGAGTTTCCTCGTCAATATCCACCTCAGCCTGAATAATCCGCTGGCGGCCAAACTGATCCTCCACCGGCATCGGGGCCACGCCGCGCCGTCCCACGCCAATCGTATAGACCTTGATCTGCATCACTGCCGCCGCCTCTGCCGCAGTGAGCGGCGCAGCCTTGCCCGCATTGTTCACCCCGTCAGTGAGCAGGATGAGAATGCGCGACTTGGCCTGCTGATCGCGCAGCCGGTTGACCCCGGCGGCAATGGCTGAACCAATGGCAGTGCCGTCCTCAATCATGCCTGTATGGAGAGAATTCAGCCGCTGCCGGAGCCAGTCATGATCCAAAGTCAGGGGACAGACCATGTATGGCCTGCCGGCAAAGGCGATCAGGCCGATGCGGTCATTGGGCCGCTGCCGGATGAAATCCGCCACCACGGACTTGACCACGTCCAGCCGGTTGACCCGCTTGCCTTTGAGGGTGAAATCCAAGGCCTGCATGGAGCCGGAAACATCGACTGCCAGCAGAATGTCAATGCCGGAAGCCTCGATCTCAGTGCGGGTGTGCCCCCATTGAGGCCGGGCCAGGCCGATGATCAGCAGGCCGAGCGCAGCCAAGCGCAGCCATGCCGCCATGCCGCCCGCTTTGGTCATTCGGCCTCCAGCAATGACCTTAATCGCTGAGATCGAGGAAAAGATCAGGGCCGGAGCAGCACCTTTGCGGCTGCGCAGCAGGGCCAGCAGCGGCAGCAGAATCAGCAGCCAGAGTAGCTGCGGATCAGCGAAGCGGAAGCTGTCCATGCCCGTCCCTCTGCTGTGCAAGCAGTTTGGTTGCCTTGATAAAACTGCGCAGCTGCGTGATCATTTCAGTCATCTCCTCTTGGCTCAGAGCCAGCCCCGGCAAATTTGCCCGCCTCGCAGCTGCGCAGCCAGTGTTCCAAGTCGTTGCGGTATGATTCCAGCGCATCCGGCAGTTCTCCATTTTCTTTGTCAATGCGTCTGATCAGCTCGCTCGCGGTCTGGCGGAGCGCAGCCAGCCCCAGCCCTGTTTCAAGATAGCGGCGCAAGGTCTGATCAAAAAAGGCGGCAAAGGCAGTGCAGTCACCTGCGGCAATGAGCTGCTCCGCTTGGGCAAGGGCGCGTTCAGCCTCCTCAGCCGGTGACAGGGCTGCCTGTGGCGCGGGCTGTTTTTTCCGGCTCAAAATAATCAGCAAGACAATGACTGCTGCAAGAGCCGCAGCCAGCGCAGGCCGCAGCCAGACTGATTCGCGAATCTGTTCTGCCAATGGCATTGGCGGGGCAATGGGCGGTTCAAGGTCGTCTATCGGCACCCCGCCGGAAACTGCTTGAGCTGGCGGCGCTGCAATGTTTTTCGCCGCCCGCAGCGGCGCAGGCAGAGCGGCTATGAACAGAAACAGGAAAATGACTTGGCGGCTCATCGGGCCATCCTCTGGCTGCGGCTGCGAAAAAAATCCATCAAGGCGGCAAGATAGGGTTTGTCTGTGGACAGCTCCAGCAGGTCGATGCCAAGACCGCGCACAGTGCGGGCAAAACGCCCCCGCTGGTCACGGGTCAGATTGGTGTAGGCCTGCCGTGTCCACGCATCAGCGGTGTTGAGGAGAATCTGCTCGCCGCTTTCCGCATCTTCCAAGGTGATCCAGCCTGCCTGCGGCAGCTCCAGCTCACGCGGGTCAATGACCGAGACTGCAATCAGATCATGGCGGCGGCCTGTGACTTGCAGCTTGGGCCGCAGCTTTTGCAGGGAATCATCAAAATCGCCGGGCAGGCAGAAATCAGAGATCAGAAAGGTGACACAGCGGCGTTTGGTCACTTGGCGGAAAAAATCAAGCGCGCCGATGATGTTGGTGCCTCTGCCCTGCGGCTGAAAAAAGAGCGTCTCCCGAATCACCCGGAGAATATGGCTGCGGCCCTTGTTCGGGCTGATGAACAGCTCGGTGAAATCAGAAAAGAGCAGCAGGCCGACCTTGTCGTTGTTGCGCACAGCGGAAAAGGCGAGTGCTGCGGCCAGCTCGGCCATCACCTCGCGCTTGGAGCGGCTGCCGGAACCAAAGCTGCCGGACGCGCTCAGGTCGATCACCAGCATGATGGTCAGCTCGCGCTCCTCAGTGAATTTCTTCACATGCGGCACGCCGGTGCGGGCGGTGACGTTCCAGTCAATGGCCCGGATGTCATCGCCGGGCACATACTCGCGCACCTCGTCAAAATTCATGCCCCGGCCTTTGAAGACCGAGTGATAGCTGCCTGCCAAGGTGTTGTCGGCCAGCCGCCGGGTGCGGACCTCAATCTGCCTGACCTTTTGCAGGATTTCCTTGATTGCCGCCTGTTCCATGACTCAGGGCACCGGCACGGTTTCCAGCAGCCTGATGATGATGTCCTCGCTGCTGATGCCTTCCGCCTCCGCCTCGTAGCTGATCCGAATCCGGTGCCGCAGCACATCCGGGGCGCATTTTTTGATGTCGTCCGGGATCACATAGCCGCGCCCGCTGAGATAGGCCAAGGCGCGGGCCGCTGCCTTGAGATTGATACTGGCTCTGGGCGAGGCCCCGATTTCCACATAATCACGCAGGGCCGCGCTGAGGCCGGACGGCTCGCGGGTGGCGCAGACCAGATCAACAATATAATCCTTGATTCGGTCATCCACGTAAATCTTGTCCACCATCTTGCGGGCCGAGAGAATCTGCTCAGGCGAGAGCAGCGGCGGCATGGCTGCCTTGGCATCCGCATGATCAACCAGATCAAGGATTTTTCGCTCCTCGGTCCGGCTGGGATACCCGACCTTGACCTTGAACATGAAGCGGTCAAGCTGGGCTTCCGGCAGCGGATAAGTGCCTTCCTGCTCAATCGGGTTCTGGGTCGCCAAAACTAAAAACAGCTCTGGCAGGGCAAAGGTGGTTTCGCCGATGGTGACCTGCTTTTCCTGCATGGCCTCCAGCAGGGCGGACTGGACCTTTGACGGAGCGCGGTTGATCTCGTCGGCCAGAATGATGGAGGCAAAAATCGGCCCCTGCTTGACCTCAAAGGAAGTGTCCTTGGGATTGTAGATTTCCGTGCCAATGATGTCGGCGGGCAGCATGTCCGGGGTGAACTGGATGCGGCGGAACTCAGCCGACACCGCAGCGGCCAAAGTTTTCACGGCCAAGGTCTTGGCCAGGCCGGGCAGGCCCTCCAAGAGAATATGGCCGCCTGCCAGCAGGCCGATCAGCAGGCGCTCGATCAATTTTTCCTGACCGACAATGGTTTTTGCCGCCTCGCGCCTGAGCAGCCCGGCCCACGCCGAGCTTTCCTGCACCGCCTGGCCGACCTCTGCCACGGAAAGCCGACGTTCCGTCGCGCTGCTGTCAAGGGTCTGATTCATCGCTGTTCTCCTTCAAGCCTGCCTGAGCAATTGACATAAAGCACTTTTCGCCCTACACTGTTCGGGAATCATATATACTTTGACCCAGAACACATTGCAACACCCTACCCGCACTTTTTTCACAGAATTTATGAATTTTCTTGACCTGTTCAAAGGGACAAAAAAATCCGGCAGAGAAGACCGGCTCAAGCAGCTAGAGGCAGCCTCGTTCCGGCAGGATGAGCAGGATGAGGATGCCGTGCTGGACCGCATCAAAATCAAAGAGGAGCCGCCGCCCGCGCCTGAGCCGGAAGCAGGCATCAGCCCGCCGCCGGAGGAGGAGGAGCCGGCTCTGCCAGAGCCGGGCGGCATTTACGCCATGCAGGAGCGGAACGGCGGCCTGCACCGCTTGGTCAAGGTGGTTCATGCGGAGGACGGCTTTGTCCATGTCATCCGCTATGCGGGCCGCTTTCTCAAGATTCCTGAGCTGCTCTCCACTCAGGAACTGAACATGGAAATTGATCCCATTGACAGCTCGTTTGGCGCGGATCATCTGCCCATTCCGCTTGACTCCTTCAGGGCCAACAGCACTTGGCTGCAAGACAGCCCGCTGGAGGAGAGCGATTTCTCAGGCTGGCGGCTCTATGTGGATTCGGTCTATGACTGCCTGAGCGAGAACGCGCCGGACTGGCTGCGCAAGGCAGGTTCCTACGCGGCTTGGCGCGACGACCGCAATGCCATGGCTGTGCTGGCTGACCGGTATCTGCTTGGTGCAGACCTGCCCAGAGACAGCAAAAAGGCCCTTTACTGGCTGAACCGGATTGTCCAGCAGGGCATTGGCATTATCCAGCCAGGCGAACCAGTGCGGGAGGAATACCAAATTCTCACTGGCGGCATCTACCTGTGGACAGAAAAGGACGGCAGTCATGCGGTCGGCAGAGTTGCGCTCAAGGACCGGCACGGGATCCAGTTCCTGATCTGCCCAAACCGCTTTGAGCGGCTGCCGAAAAAACTCAATCTGGTCAAGCTGCTGGAGGAGACTGGCCGGAACGTTGCCCATGCGTCCCTGACAGCGGACAGTTTCATCAGCTGCGACATGACCTTCATGGGCTTGCTGCCTGTCACGCTGACAGAACTGCATTGCTACCGGATTCATCTGCAGGCCATGTGCGGTGAGACCGAATTCCAGCCCAGCACCTTTGAACTGCTGCTCAGGCGGGCTGAGGCAGGCGAAGTCGAGGCCCAGCATGAAGCGGCGCAGGTCTATCTTGCCGGTGATCCTGCCTGGGAGGTGGCGCAGGACATTGCCGAATCAGTCCGCTGGCTGACTGAGGCGGCCAATCTTGGCCACGGCCCCTCCGCCTTTGCCCTAGCCCGCATCTGCCGGAATGGAGCTGGAAACACTGTGGTGCCGGACTCGCAGCTCAGTTTTGAATGGCTGCTCTATGCGGCCCGCTTGGATCATGGCCCAGCTCAGACAGAGGCGGCGGCCTGCTGCCTGCAAGGCCTTGGCTGCCCTCAGAATCCGGCCTTGGCTCATGCCTGGTATTCGCTCGCTGCCAGCCGGAACAATGGCCTGACTGCGGAGCAGAAACAGCAGGCCAAAGCCAAACGGCAGGAGCTTGATGCGGACATGACTGCGGCCCAGCGGGCCAAGGCGCGGGAATATCTCCGCCAGATGCAGGAATCGCTGCAGGCATGAACAGTGCCTTGAGTCTGGCAAAGGGCGGCGGTCAGCAAGGCTGGACACTCTGCTCTTGCAGAACCGCGCCTGTTTTTGTACACTTTTTTGAACTTTTTTTATCCGCTGCGCCCGGCCCTGAGCAGAGCGCGGATTTCTGTAATTTGAAACTCAGAGGAGAGAGTCTTATGATCTGGCAGCAGAAGGCGGGGCAGCCTGTGTCAAGAGGAGTGACCGGGCTGACCCTGCTTCTTTTCATCCTGCTGGCCGCGATGAGCGCAGCAGCGGCGGCGCAGCCTGTTCTGCCGGATTTTGGCAGGTATTACGCCTTGGTGATCGGCAACCAGAGCTACCGGCAGCTTGACGAGCTGAAAACAGCGCGGGCTGATGCCAAGGAGACGGCCAGACTACTGGAGGAGCAGTATGGCTTTGAAGTGGAACTGCTTTTGGATGCGGACCGGGACCGGATGCTCTGGACCCTGTCCCAGCTCCCCAAAAGAATTTCCCGGCAGGAGCGGGACAGCCTGCTGATCTATTATGTCGGCCACAGCCGTCTGAACCGGAAAAACGGGGCAGGCTGGTGGCTGCCTGTTGATGCGGACCAGGACACGGACACGGACTGGATTCCCACAGCCCTGATCAGCAATCTGCTTGACACAGTCCGGGCCAGACATATCCTGGTCGTGACAGATTCCTGCTATTCCGGCAATCTGCAAATGCCGGACGACGGGCTGCGCAGGCAGGAAAGCAAGGAGCAGCGGCTGCGGCGGCTTGTGGAAACGCCTTCCCTCACTGTGCTGCAATCCGGCGGCGAGCAGCCTGTTTATGAGACCGGAGACAGAAACTCCCTTTTTGCCCGCAATTTTCTCCACACCCTGAGCGTCAACCGGCATCTTCTTTCCGGGCGGGTGCTTTTTGAGCGGATGGTGCAGCCCTATTTCCGCGCCGCTGAACAGCTGCTTGAATATGGGTATCTGACTGGAAGCGAACGCGAGCAAGGGGATTTCATCTTTGCGCCCAAAGAGCTGCAAAAAATGAGTCGGCAGCCGTCTGCGCCGCCGCATAAGATAGCTGCCCAGCCACTCAAAAAGGAGCCGAACCTGCCGCCGCGCAAGAGAGTTGTCCAGTCAGCCCCTGAAGCGCCTGTGGAACAGCTACGGCCGCAAAAACAGGCTCCTGCTCCGCAGGTGCCAGCAGCTCCGCCGCTGCCGCCGCCGAAAAAAGGGGACATCATGATCAATGAGCTGTCAGGCATGGAGCTGATTTACCTGCCCAGCGGCTGCTTTAAGATGGGGTCATCCATTAACGAGAAGGGCCGTTTCGCTTGGGAAGGGCCGGTGCATGAAGTCTGCGTTGACGGCTTTTGGATCGGCAAATACGAGGTCACGCAGGAGCAGTGGCAGAAGATCATGGGCGGCAATCCGTCCGGCTTTCAAAAAGGCGGCTCCTATCCAGTGGAGAATGTCTCGTGGAATGACGCGCAAAAATTTCTCAACCGAATGAACAAACGCTCCAGCAGGGTCTATCGGCTGCCCACAGAGGCGGAATGGGAATACGCCTGCCGGGCTGACAGCAGCGGTAAATACTGCGGCGGCGACACCCCCGACTTTCTCGCCTGGCATGAGGAGAACAGCGGCGGGATCACCCATCCGGCTGGCAAACTGCAAGCCAATGCCTTTGGCCTGTATGACATGAGCGGCAATGTCTGGGAATGGTGCTCAGACCGCTTTGACAAGAACTACTACGGGCTTGCCGGAACCCGGCTCAATCCGCAGGGGCCTGCCTCAGGCAGTGAAAACCGCGTGGTCCGGGGAGGATCAGCAGGCAGCCGGGTGCTTAACTGCCGGGCCGCCTTCCGTTTCAGAAACAAACCTGATTATCGGGAAAACCTGATGGGATTCAGAGTGGTGATGCAGGAATGACAGGCATCTTCCGCCTTCCTCAGCCGACAACAGACTGAGGAAGGCGGTTGGTGGCGTGATAAATCAGTGTTCCGCCTCTTCTGCGGCAGGCTCGTCAGCCTGCTCCGGCGCAGGAGGAGCATCTTGAACTTGGGCATTTTCCATTGCCGCCTGTTCCGCCGCATCAACCAGCTCGTCATCGCTCTGGTTGTCAGCAGGCAGCATATCCTCCTGTTCGGCACCTTCTTCCGGCAGCTCAACCTGCTCACCGGGAGCTGGCGCGCCTTCCTCTGCCGCCTCGAGAGGCGGCTGCTCAGAAGCTGATTCAGCTTCTGTTCCGACCGCTTCCTTGCTCACTTCCACATGGTTCATTTCCACAGCTTCTTTTTTCACTGGTTTTTCTTCTGTTTTCGGCTTGTCACAGGCGAAAAGAAAAAGCAGCGGCAGGCAGCTGGCTAAAAGCACTGTTTTTTTGACTTGCATGTTGCATCATCCCCCTTCAGGAGTTGAGAATAAGATAGTTTATCTCTTATGATACTGAACAGCCAGAGGCTGTCAATCGATTTTTTCTATAGATTGCGTGAAAAGCTGCGCTGGAGGGCATCGAACAGAAGCAAGGTGAATCACAACTGTGTCAGACATAACAAAGGGAGAGCATCAAATGAGGCCCTCCCCCAGTTTTTTTCAGTCAAACTGTCTGTGCAGCCAGTGCCAGTTATTCCATCATGACTGGCGCGCCGTCTTCAACAGCCGGGCCTTCACCACCAACAGTTGTTGCCTCATCCATCGTTGCTGCTGCGCCTTCGCCGGAGACAGCACCACCGTCGTACACGCCGCCTGAGACAGTGCCTTCGTCATAAACTTCACCGGTGGAGACAGTGCCACCGTCGTACACGCCGCCTGAGACAGTGCCTTCGTCATAAACTTCACCGGTGGAGACAGTGCCGCCGCCGTACACGCCGCCTGAGACAGTGCCTTCGTCATAAACTTCACCGGTGGAGATGGTGCCTCCGCCGTACACATCGCCTGAGACAGTGCCCTCGTCATAAACTTCACCAGTGGAGACAGCACCGCCGTCGTACATGCCGCCTGAGACAGTGCCTTCGTCATAAACTTCACCGGTGGAGATGGTGCCTTCGTCGTACACGCCGCCTGAAACAGCACCTCCGCCGTACACATCGCCTGAGACAGTGCCCTCGTCATAAACTTCACCAGTGGAGACAGCACCGCCGTCGTACATGCCGCCTGAGACAGTGCCCTCGTCATAAACTTCACCAGTGGAGACAGCACCGCCGTCGTACATGCCGCCTGAGACAGTGCCTTCGTCATAAACTTCACCGGTGGAGATGGTGCCTCCGTCGTACATACCGCCGGAGACAGCACCTTCATCAACAATCACATTTCCACCGTTTTGATATCCCGCATCCATCTGAGCTGAAGGGGGTGGGGGGGCAGCTCCATCAGTCTGAGCTTGTGTCTGCTGCGGCCCATCAGGCGGTGGCGGAGCGCATACACAGGCAGCGGAGAAAAAAAGCAGGTATAAGCCGCACGCGATGTAACCAGCTGATTTCATGATATTCATTTTTTGTTCGTCCCCCCTTTGAAAGGATATGAAGTAAACACACTGCGAAAGATAAGCATATCTTATCTTCGGCGGTTTAGCTCTGTCAAATATTTTTTACCTGTTTTTGCATCTTTTACAGCGCAAAATTAGGCCAGCAGCTGCGTGATTTGTTCAGCAGCATCCAGTAAATTCTTGGCAATCAGCGCAGGCCTCACTGTTTTTTCCGGGCTGATGTATTCCAGCTCGCCTCTGCCATAGCCGGTCAGCACCAGCACCGGGGCTGCGCCGACGCGAAAGCCACATTCCAAATCTGACCAGCGGTCGCCGACCATGAAGGAGCAGGACAGGTCAAGATGCAAGTCAACGGCAGCCTGCTCCAGCAGCCCGGTCTGCGGCTTGCGGCAGCGGCAGGCTTGGCGGTATTGGGCGACCTTGGCTTCTGGGTGATGCGGACAAACATAGATGCCGTCCAAATATGCCCCTTGCGCTGCCAGCCGCCGCCGCATTTCCGCATGAACCTCCTCCAGCAGGGCCGCAGGAAAATAGCCCCGCGCCAAGCCGGACTGATTGGTCACCACCACTGCCGGAATGCCGCACTGATTGAAGATGCGGATCGCCTCCGGCACACCGGGCAGCAGGACAAAGCGGCTGATGTGGTTGACATAGCCCATCTGCTCGTTGATGGTGCCGTCACGGTCGAGAAAAACTGCGGGCTTTTTCTTCACTTTTGTCCAAGCATGTTTTGCTGCGGGCGGCCTTTCCGCTTTCTGTGCAGCTTACCTTGCAGACCGTCCATGTTCAACAGGAAAGATGCGGCAGCGGAAAGATTTCCGACACAGCTGTCAGGCAGACATGCAGCCGCGCAGAACAGTTGCCAAATCCGGCTGAGAACGGTAATATCTCCGACACGACAACCTGCTGATTCATCCTGCGGAGAAGCAAAATGGGACTTACCGCAGCCGCTTGCCGAACTAAGCGGAGCAAACAGCGGCGAGGAGGAGCATACATAAGTCCGGCGGACTTACACATATAAGTCTTTGGGACCTACGTAGGTAAGTCCGGTGGACTTGTATGCGTTGGAGGAACTCTCAAACACTCGTTCGAGATAATCTCAAACGTAGGTTCGAGTTTTGCGGGAAGGGTGGTTAAGGGGAAAACAAATACGTGCTTGGATAGGAAAAAGAGAACAGGGAGAATACTATTTGATCTCAATAATACAGGATTGAATTTGTTAAATGAACTCAAACTTATAATGCTATGTACGATCAACTAATGGTACAACAAGGCAAAACGAGTCAGGCTCCTCGGTTGGGTGTCCGGTGAAGCTTAAATGGTAATTAATTGTTAATTTTGCAGCTTTATATTTCTGTACTTGTAGCTCTGTGACTGCTGATGCCGAAAAATCATGAATCATGTATTCAAATTCATACCAGCAGTCATCAGTATAGGATATGTTATCAAGCTCTATAATTTTTCCATCAGGAAACTCTAAGTGTCCAGAAATAGATCGTAGATACGCACTCAGACTGAAGCTAACATTGGTCGGAACCATCAGGTAACTCCGTAATCTGAGAGATAACTTACTATCTTTCTTGCGGTAGATTTTTATCGAACTATCTGCGAGACGAAGCATGTTTATAACCTAACAAATTATTTTTATTCGTTCAATATTACGACGCGCATCTCCCCTTGTCAACAGAAGAATGCAGCTATCTTCTATCCAGTTCAGTTGCCAAATCCGGCTGAGAACGGTAATATCTCCGACACGACAACCTGTCAACTCATCCCAAGGAGAAGAAAATGGGACTTACCATAGCTGAAAAGATATTTGCCGCCCATCTGCGCGACACCCCTGCGCCGGGCAGCATGGTGTTAGACATTGACGTGGTCTTATGCCACGAGATCACCACGCCCATTGCCATCATGGACTTGGTGGAGAAGGGCATGGATCGGGTCTTTGATCCGAATAAGATCAAAGCGGTGATAGACCATGTCACTCCGGCCAAGGACTCCAAGACAGCCATGCAGGCCAAGATCATGCGCGACTGGGCGCGGCGGCACAAGATCAAGGATTTCTTTGACGTGGGCCGCAACGGGGTCTGCCATGCGCTCTTCCCGGAGAAAGGCTTTATCCGCCCTGGCAACACCGTGATCATGGGCGATTCGCACACCTGCACGCACGGGGCCTTTGGAGCCTTTGCCGCTGGCGTGGGCACTACGGACTTGGAAGTAGGCATTCTCAAAGGAGTCTGCGCCTTCCGCAAGCCGGAGACCATGAAGGTCGAAATCACCGGCAGCCTGCCCAAGGGCGTATATGCCAAGGATGTGATCCTGCATATCATCAAGCAAGTCACGGTCAACGGAGCCACGGACATGGTCATGGAATTCTGCGGCCCGACAGTCAAGGCGATGGACATGTCCTCGCGCATGACCCTCTGCAACATGGCTGTGGAGGCCGGGGCCACTTCCGGCATCTGTATGCCTGACCACACTACTGCCGAGTATCTCTGGCCCTTTATCAAGGACGAATATGCTTCCGTGGAGGCTGCTGCTGAGGCCTTTGGTCGCTGGCAGTCTGATCCGGGGGCAAGCTATGCCAAGACCGTGACGCTTGACGTGTCCAACCTCAAGCCGCAAGTCACGCATGGCTACAAGCCGGATCAGGTTAAGGATATTACTGAACTGGCAGGCACCAAGATTGATCAGGTCTATATCGGCTCCTGCACCAATGGCCGCATTGAAGACATCCGGGCCGCCGCTTCTGTGCTGCGTGGCCGGACTATTGCCGACACAGTGCGCGGTATCCTCACGCCCGCGACTCCGGCTATTTACTCGCAGGCTTTGGACGAAGGACTGATCAAGGTCTTTATGGACGCGGGCTTCTGCGTCCTCAATCCCACTTGCGGAGCCTGTCTCGGCATGAGCAGCGGGGTGCTGGCAGAGGGCGAGTCCTGCGCCTCGACCACCAACCGCAACTTCAACGGGCGCATGGGCAAGGGCGGCATGGTCCATCTGATGAGTCCGCTGTCCGCCGCCGCCGCCGCCGTGACCGGCGAGATCACTGACCCGGCCCAATTTCTCAACTGACCTTCCGCAGGAGAACAAAGCTATGAAGCAGTTCGGCGGTTACGCCTACTTTATCGACAGAAGCGACATCAACACCGACGAGATCATCCCGGCCAAGTATCTGACCGAGATCACCAAACGCGCCCTCCAGCCGCATCTGCTGGAAGACCTCTTCCTTGACGGCAAGGAGTTTGACACCAAAGACCCGGCCTTCCAAGCAGCCGAGGTGCTGGTGACGCGCTCCAATTTTGGCTGCGGCTCATCCCGCGAGCACGCTGTCTGGGCCTTGGAAGTCAACGGCATCAACGTGGTCATTGGCGAGAGCTTTGCCCGCATCTTCCGGCAGAACATGTTCAACTGCGGCATCCTCGCGGTTGAGCTGGCCAAGACCGACATTGACCGGCTCTTCTCGCTGATTGGCAACAGCGGCGGCGTGAGAATCACGGTTGATCTGCAAGAGAATATCGTGACAGCGGAGAGCGGCCCCTGCGGCAGGCTCGAATGCGCTTTTGCCATGAACGCTTTTGACAAGGAACTGGTGGCCGCAGGTGGCTGGCTGGCCTACGCGGAGCAGAAGTACTGAGCCACGCCGGGCCGAAATTTTTTCGCCCTTGCAATATGCATTGCAGAATCTGCAACGAGACATGCAGGTTATTCAATTCCCATCTGGCCGCCTTTCTGCTGGATCTGTTTTGCGCCCCGCGATTCCGGCTGGCAAAGGAATACGCGAAAAGCTGTTTTTTCCCTTGCCAAAGTTCTCCTGAACGGGTATATAAGCGGGCAGCAGTTGTTTCATGGTGGGCGTAGCTCAGCTGGTGGCAGCACCGGGTTGTGGCCTCGGAGGTCGTGGGTTCAAGTCCCATCGCTCACCCCATTCTGCATTTCCAAGGCATTCCGGCATTCGGAATGCCTTTTTTTTCGTCATGCAGACGCATTGCGGCTTGCGCTTCTTGAATTTCCGCCAGTTTTCCGTTAATCTCCCCTTGCATTTCCTCCGCAGGGATGTCGTTCCCTGCACCTGCAAATCTTCAACGTTGAGCGGTGATATATTATGAAAGCTGCGGTGGTATATGGCATCAATGATATCCGCGTGGAAGAACGTCCTGAGCCGAGCGCCGGGCCGGGTGAGATCGTGGTCCGCACCAAGGCTGCCGGCATCTGCGCCCAAGATTTCCAAATTGTGCTGGAGCAGAAGCTGCCCGCAGTGCCGGGCCAGGACTTGGCCGGAGAGATCAGCGCGGTCGGGGCCGGAGTGCGCGGCTTTGCCCCAGGCGAGCCAGTGGCGGTTCATCCTGCCGGACTGCTGGGACAGACAGTTGATGGTGTTTATGCGGAATATGTCCGCATTCCTGAAGCAATTGTCAGCAGCGGCGGCGTGGTCAGGCTGAATGAGGAGATGTCTTTTGAGGATGCGGTGCTGGCCGAGCCGCTGGCCTGGACCTTTGCTGCGGCCCGCGCTGACAGGATGCGGGGAAGCCAGCAGGTCCTGATCATTGGCTGCGGCTCTGTCGGCCTGCTGCACCTGAAAACCGCCAAATGGGCAGGCTGCAAGGTCATGGCAATGGACAGCAATCCGACCCGGCTGGCCTTGGCTGGTCAGATGGGCGCGGATCATCTGATCAGCCCGGCCAAACTCAGCGAGGAAGTGCTCCGCTGCACCAACGGCAAAGGGGCTGAGACGGTGATCATTTCCGTGCCCCTGCCGGAACTGATTGATGACTGCATCAAATTGACAGCCAAGGGCGGGGTCTGCAATACATGCAGTCGTGAGGAGCCGACAGAGCAGGCCAAGCAGGCGGCGGCAGCTCAGGGCGCAACTCTGACCGGCCTCTGCCCCTCGTCAGTGGGTGACTTCAAAAAATGCCTCCAGCTCATTCAGGAAGAGGCGATCATTGTTTCTGACATGATTTCCCACCGCTTCACCTTGGACACCCTGCCTGAAGCGGCGGAAAAAATAAACAATCAGGAGCTGCTCCGGGGCGTGATCACCTTCAGTGAAATCGTTGCCTTGGCGTTTTAAGCGGCCAGCCGGAGCAGCGCGTTGACTGCGGCCACAGCCACGGGCGTGCCGCCTTTTCGGCCCAAGGCAGTGATGAAGGGATAGGGCTTGCTGGCGAGGATGGCTTTTGACTCTGCCGCATTGACAAAGCCGACCGGCACCCCGATCACCAAGTCTGGGGCGAACAGGCCGCTGTCCATCAGCTCCATGATTTTGAGCAGAGCGGTGGGCGCATTGCCAACTGCGGCAATGCCGATGTTTTCCGTCGCAGCCAGCTCCACTGCCGCCTCGGAGCGGGTCATCTTTCCGGCTGCGGCCCGTGCCGCTGTTTCCGCATCCGCAACCCGGCAGAGGATCGTGCCGCCAAACTTGGCTAATAGTTTGTTGGAAATGCCGCTGGCTGCCATGTTGACATCCACGAGAATATTTTTGCCAGCCCGGATGGCCCGCAGCCCGGCCTCAATTGCCTGGGGATGAAAGCGCAGATTCTCGGCAAAGGAGAAATCACCGGTGGCATGAATGCAGCGGCGCACCACGGCAAACTGCTCCGGGCTGAAGTTCGTCAGGCCAAGTTCAGCCTCAATGATGCGGAAACTCTCTGCCTCGATTTCCTGCGGCCCGATTTTTTGTAGTTCCGGCAAAGTCATGATGCTATTGTTCCGTATCGTTGCTCAAGATGGGCCAGCAGGGCCGCTGCCTCCTGCTCCAGCAAACTGAGCAGGGAGCGGGCCGCTTCGGTTCTGTTCTCTTTAGCCGCGCATTCAATCTGATAGACCACTTCCCGCAGCCGCTCCACTGAGGCATTGGCGCACATGCCTTTCACCTTATGCGCGCCTCGGCGGATTTCCTCCTGATCCCCGCCATTCAGGGCATCCTTGAGTTCCTTGAGGTCTTGCGCCAGAAAGGCGGGAAATTCGGTCATGAATTCATCCACGCCCTCTTCATCGCCAGCAAGACGCTCCACCAAATCAGCCCGGTCAAAAATAGGCAGACCGTCCAAGGAGACTGTCGCAGCACTGTCCGGCGGGGTTGCTTCTGTATCGCACATCTTGACTTCCATGTCTTCTTTTGTTGTTTTACCGACAAGCTGCTGCTGGAGCACGGCAAAGAGATGCTCCCGGTTGATCGGCTTGGACAGATAGGCGTTCATGCCGACGCTGAGGCATTTGTCGCGGTCTTCTTTGGTCGCCTCCGCAGTCATGGCTACGATCAGCACCTCGGAACCAAGCGTGCTGCGGATCTGGCGAGTCGCTTCAAAACCATCCATTTCCGGCATCTGAACATCCATGAAGACAAGATCATACTCTTTTTGCCGCAGCATCTCAAGAGCTTGGATGCCGTTTTCCGCAATATCCGCTTTCAGACCGAATTTTTTCAGAATAGACAGGGCCACATACTGATTGACCTTGTTGTCCTCCACCAGCAGGAGCCTCGGCGCAAAGGGCAGGGTCTGGGCTGCGGCAGCGGCCTGATGATGGTGCTTGGGCATGTCCTCAGCCGCCGCCTTGTCCAGCAGGGCTGTGCACCAGAAGGTGCTGCCTTTGCCCTCCTCGCTGACTGCGCCGACCTTGCCGCCCATGCGTTCGGCCAGCCGTCGGCAGATGGCCAGTCCCAGTCCTGTGCCGCCGTATTTGCGCGAGGTCGAGGCATCTGCCTGAGAAAAAGCCTGAAAAAGTCGGCTCATCTGCTCCTCAGCAATGCCGATGCCGGTGTCTTGGACGCTGATTGTGAGCAGGAGCTGGGTTGCTGTTTCCTCCTCAGCAGTCAAGCGGACCGTGATGCCGCCCTTCTTGGTGAACTTGACAGCATTGTTGATAAAATTGAGCACGATCTGATGCAGGCGGGTCGGATCGCCCTTGAGATGGAGATGCAGGTCCGAGTCAATCCGGCTTTCCAGAAAAAGGCCCTTGTCCTGAGCATGAAGCCGCATCGGTTTCACCACCGAGTCAACCAAGTCCGCCAGATGGAACGCTTTCTGCTCCAGTTCCAGCTTGCCTGCCTCTATCTTGGAAAAATCAAGAATGTCGTTGATCAGGGAGAGCAGCAGCTCGGAAGAACTCATGGCGATTTCCGCATAGCCGCGCTGTTCTTCATTCAGCGGCGTGTCCAGAAGCAGGTGATTCATGTTGATGACTGCATTCATGGGGGTGCGGATTTCATGGCTCATGGTGGCGAGAAATTCTGATTTGGCCCGTGCCGCCGCTTCCGCCGCCTCTTTGGAACGGATCAACTCGACTTCTTTCTCCAGCAGAGCTTGTTCGATTCTTTTGCGCCGCTGCACTTCCCTGATCATTTTCCACAGCCAGCAGCTAAACAGCCAGAAAATAATGCCTGCCGCCCCCAGCACGGTCCAGAGCAGCCGATAGTCCATTACATGGGCGTAATGCACTGAAATCCAGCGATTGTAGATGGCCTCCCGTTCCGCCTGCGCAATTGCGGCCAGCCCCTTTTGCAGAATGCCGTGCAAAATTTGCTGATCTTTGGGCACAGCCATGCGCAGACGATACGCATAAGGTGTTTCTCCGGCCACCCGAATCTGCGTCAGGCCGGTCTGACCAATGCAGTAGCTGGCAGGCACCAAGCCGCCGACAAAGGCGAAAGCCTCACCTTTGGCCACTATTTTCAAAGCCTCTTCAACAGTTGCGGCAGGAAGCAAGGTGATCTGAGGATGATCGCGGCGCAGCCATTCATGCACCGCATACTCTTCAGCCACTGCAACTTTTTTGCCGTGCAGCGCCTTTAAATCGCCCAAGTAGGCCACATTGGCGGCGGAAAAAATGGCCACCGGCAGCGACAAATAGGATTCTGTGAAAAGAAAATCCTGTCGCCGCTTAGGGGTTTCAGCTACAGCAGGCAGCAGCAGCACCTGTCCCTTCTTAGCCTTTTGCAAAGCCTGATGCCAAGATTGCGAGCGTATCGGGACAAAATGGACATGCAGCAGTTGCTCAAGATACCGCAGATAGTCAGCGGAAATGCCCTGCGCATGGCCTTGCGCGTCGGCAAATTCAATGGGCGGCCAAGCCGGATCAAAAGTAAAGGGAATGTGCCGATGCGCGGCTAACCACTGCTGTTCTGCCAAGGTGAACAGAAGCTGCGGCTTGTCTGAACTGCCCAGCCACGTTTTCCATAACTGTTCTTTTTCCGCTTCGCTCAGGGAAAGATAGGCTTTGTCGAGAATGGACTGGAGCAAGGACAGATCATTGCGGACAACATAAGAATGACCGTGGAACTGTTCCATGCCGCTGAACTGGGCATAGCCTTTGACTTCCAAATTGTTCAGATAGTAATTGTGCAGCAGGTACTGGCCGCTGTGCAGCTCCTGAATTGCCGCATCCGCCTGCCCCCGGACAACAAGCTGGAGCATCTCAACCGCGCTGTCTGCCATGACAAAACGGGCATTCTTTATCTGCGCCGCCATGACGCTGTGCATGGCGTAGCCATGATATGAGGCGATGCGTTTACCCTCCAGTGAGGCCAGATCGCGGATGCGGCTGTCATCGACGCGGGCGAAAATCGCCATATTCAGCGGCATGGTCTCTGTGGAAAAGGTGAAAGTTCGCGCCCGATCCTCAGTGCTGATCATGGCCATCGCCGCATCAATAGCACCGTTTTCAGCCTGTTCCAGCACGTCTGCGAGCTGATCAAACCAAACAAACTCCGGGGTCAGTCCGGCCTGCGCGCCGAGCTTGCGGACCAGCTCCGGCATATAGCCGGTGATGCGGCCATTTTTTTCTTGAATGATGTAGGGCGGCAGAGAAAATGCGCCAACCCGGAAAACCGGATGCTGGCGAATCCAGTCCTGCTCTTCTAGAGTTAGATTGAGGCGGCTTGTCTGCACTGCGGGCTGCCTGCCAAGCCAGCGGTTGAGTATCTGCTGTTTTTCTTTGGTGCTGATGGCTGCCAAACCTTTATTGAGAATCGAAAGCATATCTGGCCAATCCTTGCGGATGGAAAGCACAACCGGTCGCCGACTCTCCGGGAGCATGGCCGCCACACTGAAACCCGTCTGGACATTCTGCTTGCGCCAATATTCCAAGGTAATGTTGGCAACAACAACATCAATCTCTCTGTTCAGCAGGGCTGCTGCCAGCGTCTCGTTATCCTTCAAGGGCACAGGCTGCACTCCCTTGATTTTGTTCAGCAGCTCTTCCTCTACAGCAACATTTTGCGTGTAGCCGACCCGAAGTCCGGCCAGATCATGCAGTGTTTTGAAACGATTCAGATCGTCTGAACGGGCGTAAATGTTGTGGTAATGATAAAAAAGCGGAGAGGTGAAGTTGAAAAACTGTTTTCTTGATGCAAGAGGAAAACTTGGTCCCAAGCCGTCAATCTGCCGCTCTTTTGCCTGCCGGATAATCTCTGTCCACGAAGCGACAGCTATCTGAATCTTGATACCTAATTTTTGCTGAAGCAGCTGGATGTAATCAGGCAGAATTCCGGTCAACTCGCCATTATTCTGAGAGACCAGCACTGGCGGCAGGTCCAAGGTGTACCCAAGTGTGATTTGCGGATGCTGGTCCAGCCAGTTCTGTTCCTGCGCTGTAAGCGTAATTGAAGACTTGTCCGACGCAGGAGCAGCGGCGGAAAACACAGCAAGGCTCACCGTCATAATCAAAATCTGAGATAGAAAGACGGTGAACTTGCTGATCATAAACGTTTTCCAGCCTCCTCCATTGCGTGAACAAAATACCGAACCGCCTCCGGGTTGCGGCCCCAATGAAGATGCACGTACCCTGCCAAGGTCTTATCTATCAGATAGCACTCGCTGCGGCCATCGTCAAGCAAGGCAGCGCGCTGGACGCTTTCCGGCATCGGTTCAATTTCAGAATAATGAAATTCGTGGCCGTGCAGAACGCTGCCTGCCGGGCCGAGCAAGGTTTCTGTCTGCATTCTTATTTGTCGATAACCAAGCCGCCGCAGCCGCCTGTTCATCTGCGCCGTTACTGGATACACGCCGACCATTGGCTGCGATTGGCCGTCATTATCTGTAATTCCTGCGCAGAGATACATGAAGCCGCCGCATTCGCCATAGACTGGCCTGCCGGAGCGGGAAAAAGCCAGCACCTGCGTCCGCATCTCCCTGTTGGCGGCAAGCTGGGCCGCGTGCAGCTCTGGGTATCCGCCGCCGAAATAGAGGCCGTCCAAATGTTCAGGCAGAGTCTTGTCATGCAGCGGACTGAACAAGATCAATTTAGCTCCTGCTTCTTTCAGCATATCCAAATTATCCTGATAATAGAAGCAGAATGCCTCATCCCAAGCCACGCCAAGACGCACCTTGCCGACCGGCTCCAGCGGCGCAATGGGCGATGCAGCGAAAATTGCAGCATTGTCAGCAAAATGCAGGAGACGCGCAAGGTCAAGATGCTGCTCAATCAGGTTGACAAGCTGCTGCCGGTTGAGTTCCACCTCGCTGCCAAGATGCAGGCCAAGATGACGCGAGGGCAGACTGATGCCGTTGTCTCGCGGCAGAGCACCAATGATCTCAGCTTGGCAATGCTGCTGCACCGCCTCGCTGACCATCTGCAAATGCCGTTCGCTGCCGACTTGATTGAAGATCACGCCCGCTACTTTGATGCGGGAATCAAGGCTTTCAAAGCCCTTGAGCACTGCTGCCGCGCTCTCCGCCATTGAGCGCACGTCCAGCACCAGCAGCACCGGCAGGCCGAGCAGGGCGGCCAGCTCTGCCGCCGAGCCGCTTCCGCCGTCAAAAAGGCCCATCACTCCTTCCACCACTGCGACAGATTGGCTGTCCGCTTGGGCATGGCGGCTGAAGCACTGGCGCACGTAGTCCGGGCCGCACATACGGATGTCAAGGTTGCGCGAAACTCGGCCCGTGACGGCCAGATGCAGGGTGGGATCAATGAAATCCGGGCCGCATTTGAAGGGCTGCACCGTGAAGCCGCGCTGGCGCAGGGCCGCCATGATGCCGAGCGTGACCGTGGTCTTGCCGCAGCCGGAGTGCGTTCCGGCGATGAGGAGGGAGGAAAACCGTTCAAGATTCATTTGGTTATAATGTATTTATATTCAGCGCAATTAGATATATCAATATCTTTTCCTGCTTTAGATAACTCCTGTGTTTCGATTGCAGCTTTATTGCTAATCCAACCAGTTGTGCTTATTTCTTCTAATAGTTTTTCCATATATTCATAATCAAACCGTTCTTTAACTAAGCGTATCAACTCTGATCCAACTTCTGTAAAAGGTATTATCGGTATATTTAACGGTCTATATTTTTCATGTCTTTTGCATATAATAATTTTTCCTCCGTAGATCAAATACATCATCTTTGACGTTTTTCCAATATTTAATAAGATATTATCTGATACTGACAGCAGTCCAGTGTTGCGCAAAACAAGCAAATCAACTGTATTGGTTTTAGATAGTATTTCATGATCATTAAGTATGAAAGCCATGTTGTCCAAAGTAAGCACAGCATACATGGCAACTTTTTGAAATACTTCAGCCTCTTTCTGTGAGATATTCCTCAGTGCTTCCATCGTGCGAAGCGAAAAACTCTTAGGTCGTTTCACCTCCCCAGCCAATATCCGCCCCCAAAGCTGCTGCATCTGTTCATTGCTGACATCCTCAACGATATTGAAAAAACGGGCAATCCAGTCTTCATCCACTGGTTCAGCAGAAACAGTTTCTTCTTGAAAAATCTCATTCATCGCATAATGCACAGCCTTTTCAATATTGTGCTGCCGCCGCAACTCTCTGTGTGTCAGTCTGCTGACAGCTCTTTCATGCAGCGCAATCAGTTCTTGAGCCGCTTCCGGCGGAATGCCTTGCCGCTGCTCGCACAGCAGCTTCACCTTTTCACCGTCATATTCCAGCACGTTAAACGCATTGCTGTGATTTTCCAACGCCGGTGCCACACGCTCAATTTCATACGCCTTGGCATCCGCAATTCTCTTGATCTGCCACGGTTTGAACAATTGACCAACGCCTTTTTCAACCACCTCAATCAGCTTTGTCATCGGCTCGCTCAGTCCGGCTAAGTCTTTAATCTCTGTCATTTTTCCATTAATCAGTAATAAGTTGCAAGCGCAATAGAGGCGCAGACAATTCTGCACCACCTCACCAACGCAGAACGTAACCAGATTCACGCTCCAAAGCAAGCAGGATAACGCACTGCGGCTGCCCCGCCTTTCTTTCGGCCCTGCTTCGGCGTGGTGGCCCGCGATGCGACCGCTGCCCGACCAAGGCCCTGCGCCGCGTTGATGCGGACGAGATGCTGTGGGAAGTTGTCTGACCTCCATCAAATTATCCATCAACACCTTGCCATCCATCAGTTTTTCCGAAACAAGCCTGCTGGATGGCAGCAGCCCGGACTGCTGCTCCGCGTCTGTTTTCAATGCGACCTGTTTTTTTATTTGACGGAATTATCACCTTGCAGTACGTTTTCAGACTCTGAAATTCAGAGGTTATGGCAGATGAAAATGAGGGCGGGCGGCACACGGAAGAACGTTCAGCACGCAGTCCTGCCAAGACAACCAAGGGGAGTTTGCAAGGTGGAAGAGTGTACCGGCAGGAATATGGAACAGGACGGCATCACACGACGGAAGATGCTTGTCGGCACTGGTGCCTTGGCTGCGGGCGCGGCCTTGACGCATGTCAGCGGCCTGATCAGCCCGGCAGCGGCCAGCGGCGGCCAGTTGGAGAAATGGCCTTGGCCATACAAAATACTTGATCCCAAGGATACAGCGGAACTTGCCTACAATGAATGGTACAGAATTTTCTGCGGGGCAGCAGTCATCAGCAGCGTTTTCGGCCAGCTCCGCGAACTGATCGGCGAACCCTACACCTTGTTCCCGATTGATGCCTTTGTCTATCTTGAGGGCGGTCAAGCTGGCTGGGGCACGATCTGCGGCGCGGCTGCCGGAGCAAACGTAGTGGCCAACATGATCATCGGGCCAAGAATTGACGGCAGCACCATCGGCCATCAGATAGCCACGGATATCATGCAATGGTATTCACAGACCCAACTGCCGGTTTATAAGCCGCAAGAGCCGAAAATCAACGCCGAGCCGGTGAAAACGATGAGCAATTCGCCGCTCTGCCATATTTCTGTGGGCAAATGGATGAAGGCGGCCAATAAGCCGTTAGTCAGCCCGGAACGAAAAGACCGCTGCGCCAGAGTCACCGCCAGCACAGCCTACCGTCTGGTTGAGCTGCTCAACAAATGGAAGCAGGGCGGCTACGAGTCAAACACGGATTTCAACTGCGGTGCCAATTACGGCATCACCGGCCAGTTCAACTGCACCGACTGCCACGGCAGCAATGTGCCGCAGGCTCCTCAAGCTCCGCACAACACCTGAGCTGTGATTTATTTTGCTGCCAGCGGGGCGCAGCCGCTCCGCTGGAAAGTCTCTCCTGCCGCATATTTTCTCTTGACACCTGCCTCCATTTTTTGATAATATCCACCTATCCTTTTTGGGGGATGGTCTAATGGCAAGACAGCGGACTCTGACTCCGCTTATCGGGGTTCGAATCCCTGTCCCCCAGCCAGCTTTTTCCTGCCAGCAGTTTTCTCTTTTTTTCAACAATATCTGAGTGGTTGTTCAGGCTGCGGTTGCTGATGGACAGTGCGGGTGATCTGAGATAAATCACGACAGGGACTGAGCAGTTCCTCGCCAAGGTCGTCTTTTCCTCGCAGACCGCAGCAGCCCATTTGCCGCAGGCGGGCGAGTTCAGGATCAGCGCGTTCCGCGAAGACCGTCGGCTTGGCGGATCAGATGAGCGAGGCAGGGCCTGCCGCTTTCCAACCCATTTCTGATAAACGTTGCACCTGTTATCAGATGCACCTTTAAATTGTGAACAGCATGCGAACCTTTTCGATATGATCTCATCAAAAATCATACACTAAAAGTCTTGGACTGAAGTTCATAGTTTTTACTATCGATTGGGACAATAAAAAATAACCAAAGATATAAACATCTACAGAGTTCCTGCCGAACTGGCAGGCATTTTGCAGTGATCAGGCTTGAAATTAAAAACAAAAGATCAATGCAGGCCGGGCGCAGGCATTGACAAGCTGCTCACAGCATTCTTCCTTCTGCCCAGACCGCCAGCTTTTCCCGGAAAATTTTGGCATTGTGGCGGATATCCACAGGAAATGCCGGGTGGATCAGGAACGTCTCAAGCGCAGCGGTCAGCGGATTGGCCAAAGCGAGCTGGCGCAGTTCGCTGAAGAGCAGCCGCTCGTCCGCTGTCTTTTCGTGCAGTTCGACAACAAGAACTGGCTGCTGCGCGCCCGGCTGGCCAATGCCAACCAAGGCGGAGCGGAAAACCTGCGGATGCTGGTTGAAGATGGCCTCGCAGCAGACGCTGTAGAGCGGCCCGTCCGCAGTCAGCACTCGGTGCGCCTTGCGCCCGCAGAACCAGAGCCTGCCCTGCTGATCAAGACAGCCCATGTCACCCATCCGATGCCAGAAGCCGCCATTGGCATCCGGCACTTTTGCCAACACAGTTTCCCGTTCATTCTGATCATAAGCCCGTGTCACCACCGGCCCTTTGACCGCAATTTCGCCAATGCTTTCCGGCGGCAGCAGCTCGGCCTCGCGCCAGTCTGCCATCGGGCCGTCAACCGGCTTGATGATGGCAATGGTCATGCCGGGCAGCGGGCGGCCCACGCAGGTGCCTTTGCCAAGGCGGGTCTGCGGCCACGTCTGGCTGAGAATCTCCTTGCCAGTGATCGAAGCTGAGGGCAGACTTTCAGTTGCGCCGTAGGGTGTATAGACGGTGCCGTCTGGGGGCATGATGCGCTGCACCCGCTCGATCAGCTCGCCCGGCACTGGCGCGCCTGCCATGAGAATCTTGCGCACTGGCAGGGTGATCTTGTGCTCGATGCAGTAGCGGCTGACCACATTCCAAATCGCGGGCGAGCCAAAGGAGTACGTGACTTGCCAGTCCTGAATCGAGCGGATGAACTTGGCCGGGTCAACCTGCGCAGGCCGGGTCGGGTCCATGTCCGGGATCACTGCTGCCGCGCCAAGGGCAGCGGCAAAGAGGCCGAAGAGCGGAAAGCCGGGCTGGTCAATATCGCTAGGGCCGATGCCGTAATAGTCGCGAATCAGCTGGAGTTGATGAAAGAAAATGCCGTGCGTGTATTGCACACCCTTGGGCGGCCCGGTCGAGCCGGTGGTGAAAATAATGGCGGCCAGCTCATCCTCAGCGGTTTGCACTGCGGTAAAGTCTGGATCCGGGCTGACCGACGCAAGGCTGTTTCCGAGCAGGCCGCCAAGGGATGGGCCGATGCAGATGCGGCGGCGGACAGTCTGGAAGGGTTTGCGGAAGAGACGGGCGACAAGCTGCACCGGCGGAATGGCGATCAGCACGGCTGGCTTGACTGCGCCAATGCAGCGGAGCAGGTTCTTGTAGCCCATGCCCGGATCAATCAAAATCACCACTGCGCCAAGCTGGAACAAAGCAAAGCTCAGGCTGATGAAGTTAAGCGAAGGCCGCACCATGAGCATGACCCGGTCGCCACGCCGCACCCCTTGCGCTTGCAGGGCATTGGCATGACGGCAGCTTGCAGCCAGCAGCTCGCGGAAGCTCCATTGCTGGTACTGGCCGTTTTTGCCGGTGACAAGGGCGAGGGCATCGCCCCGCGCTGCGGCAGCCTCATGCAGGGCCGCGCCGATGTTGCAGTTGGTCATAAATAATCTGTAACTACTCAGCCTGACAAAAAAGGCCGTTTTCAGAAGTGCTGAAGACGGCCTTACTCGTTTTTTATACTGCGGAATCGGGGATAAAAGGACTTCCAAGGAAAGCATCTTTGATCGCTTCAAAAATGTTTCTTGAATTTTTACGGACCGTGGAGATATATCCCCGGATACAGGCGAATCGTTCTGCCCCCTCAAGTGTTCGGAAGCAGCCGGAAACCTTCTGCTTGACCTTGATCATCCGCACATCTCTTTCCGCCGCGTTGTTGTCGAACGGAACCCGGAAATCATACATGAATGCGAGGGTCTCCGCCCTGTAATCACGCATCCGTGTCAGCAAATTGAGCGGCGGAGTCTTCTTCGCCCGTCCTCGTTTTTTCTCCTTAGGCGGAGTGAACGGATTGTCGGCAAAACCCCGTCGGACGATTTCATCATACCGCCGCTCAAATTCTTCGATCTTCTCCGGCGCGAAGCCGTCCCGATCCGGCTTCAGCTTTTCAGCCGCGCCTTTTATTTCAAGCAACAGCTCGGCCATCTCGCCGGCCCAAACTTGTCCATACTGTTTTTCTATGAACTTGAGTTCCCGGAGATGATGCGCATTGCACAGCGCATGACCGCAGTTTTCATAGCTGAAGTACGATTTCCAATGATCATGCGTCGCTGTTCCTGTGAACTTTCCAAGGATTCCCGCTGCGTCCATCGCCTCTTTTCCCCGTTTTTCATGCACCGAATAATGGGTGAGGCAGTTCTGTCGAAGCGACATGCAGCCAGTGCAGCTTCCCTTTCACGCGGACTCCGCTTTCATCGGCATGTAACACATCGGTATTCATGAGCAGTTTTTCGACTGCTTCCGTTGAAGGACGCACGCATCCGCAAAGCTCTTCCGATGCCTTCAGCAGCGAACCCTCGGAGACGGAATGCCCGGTCAGGTCTTCGATAATCTGCGCAGCCCGTTCAAGCGGAATATGATGCTGGTTCGCGAAATATGCCGCCCAAGTTTTCACCCCCGTGCCGTAACGGATGCCCTGTCCGACGTTTTCCGGGAATTTGCCTCTGTTTTCCGTGCCGCAGCCGGGACAGATTTTTATTTCCGCTCGATGCGAGGTCACTTCAATCCGAATCGCCGGAATATCATAAACCTGCCGTTCCTCCTCTCCGACAGCGACGACATCCGCAAGCGACATTTTGCAAGCCGCGCATTCCTCGGGTTTATACCTCTCCGTAGAATCCGGTGCCGCAGACCGCTCAAGAGTATGCCCTTGATGACCTGGCTGGCCGCCGTTCGGCTTCCTGCCGGACTCTCTCAGACTTTCCGTTCGCTTCGCTTTACCGTATCCATCGCTCGAAGGCGGTTTCCCGCTGTTCCGACTGTTTTTCGACAGCCGGGCCTGCAAATCCTTCAATATCTCGGACTGCTTGGCTGACTGAGCGGCGAGGTTTTCAACCTGCGCAGTTATACTGCTAAACAGGGCGACGACCGCTTCTTCGCCTTCTGCGTATGCAGCACGGACTTCTTTTTCACTAGGAACACTGAAATTCATAACGGCAGCATAATCTTTACCTGTTGATTTTGTCAAGAGGCTTGGCGGATGCCTGAGTAGTTACGGCGGAGTCTTCTTCACCCGTCCTCGTTTTTTCTCCTTAGGCGGAGTGAACGGATTGTCCGCAAAACCCCGTCGGACGATTTCATCATACCGCCGCTCAAATTCTTCGATCTTCTCCGGCGTGAAGCCGTCCCGATCCGGCTTCAGCTTTTCAGCCGCGCCTTTTATTTCAAGCAGCAGCTCGGCCATCTCGCCGGCCCAAACTTGTCCGTACTGTTTTTCTATGAACTTGAGTTCCCGGAGATGATGCGCATTGCACAGCGCATGACCGCAGTTTTCATAGCTGAAGTACGATTTCCAATGATCATGCGTCGCTGTTCCTGTGAACTTTCCAAGGATTCCCGCTGCGTCCATCGCCTCTTTTCCCCGTTTTTCATGCACCGAATAATGGGTGAGGCAGTCTGTCGAAGCGACATGCAGCCAGTGCAGCTTCCCTTTCACGCGGACTCCGCTTTCATCGGCATGTAACACATCGGTATTCATGAGCAGTTTTTCGACTGCTTCCGTTGAAGGACGCACGCATCCGCAAAGCTCTTCCGATGCCTTCAGCAGCGAACCCTCGGAGACGGAATGCCCGGTCAGGTCTTCGATAATCTGCGCAGCCCGTTCAAGCGGAATATGATGCTGGTTCGCGAAATATGCCGCCCAAGTTTTCACCCCCGTGCCGTAACGGATGCCCTGTCCGACGTTTTCCGGGAATTTGCCTCTGTTTTCCGTGCCGCAGCCGGGACAGATTTTTATTTCCGCTCGATGCGAGGTCACTTCAATCCGAATCGCCGGAATATCATAAACCTGCCGTTCCTCCTCTCCGACAGCGACGACATCCGCAAGCGACATTTTGCAAGCCGCGCATTCCTCGGATTTATACCTCTCCGTAGAATCCGGCGCCGCAGACCGCTCAAGAGTATGCCCTTGATGACCTGGCTGGCCGCCGTTCGGCTTCCTGCCGGACTCTCTCAGACTTTCCGTTCGCTTCGCTTTACCGTATCCATCGCTCGAAGGCGGTTTCCCGCTGTTCCGACTGTTTTTCGACAGCCGGGCCTGCAAATCCTTCAATATCTCGGACTGCTTGGCTGACTGAGCGGCGAGGTTTTCAACCTGCGCAGTTATACTGCTAAACAGGGCGACGACCGCTTCTTCGCCTTCTGCGTATGCAGCACGGACTTCTTTTTCACTAGGAACACTGAAATTCATAACGGCAGCATAATCTTTACCTGTTGATTTTGTCAAGAGGCTTGGCGGATGCCTGAGTAGTTACCAGCACTTTTCATTTACACAAACAGACCGCTGCTCGCCGATGGGGAGCCTAAATATTGAATTCCTCCCTCGAACATTTGTCAAATGGCATTTTGCAACTGAATCCGCAGTTTTTATATGCGGTCAGCTTGTCACTCACAGGAAAGGGCACAGCGGCCTGCTTCTGCTCACTCATGCCGGAGCGCATCAATCGGGTCAAGGCGGGCGGCTTTGAGGGCGGGAAAGTAGCCGAAGATCACGCCCACGGCGGCGGAGAAGAGGAAGGCGATGCAGATGATTTGGAGATCAGGAATAAAGGGAATGCCCATTGCTTTGGTGATCCAGAATGAAGCCGCCAAAGCTATGAGAATGCCGATCAGGCCGCCGATGGAGGACAGCACTACGGCTTCGGTCAGGAACTGTAGCAAGACTTCCTGCTCAAACGCGCCAATGGCCAGACGGATGCCGATCTCGCGGGTGCGTTCGGTCACTGAGACCAGCATGATGTTCATGATGCCGATGCCGCCGACTAAGAGACTGACTGCCGCCACCGCGCCAAGCAAGGAAGTCATGGTTTTGGTGGTGCCGGTCAGCATCGCGGCCAGCTCCTTGGTGTCCCGGATGCGGAAGTCGTCCTCCTCGCTGGCGGCCAGATGCCGACGCTTGCGCAGCAGGGCGGTCAGCTCTTTTGTCACCTGCTCGCTTGAGCCGCCGTCTGCCACGGAAAGCTGAATCGTGGCCACATCCCGATTGCCGCTGAAGCGGCGCTGCACAGTCAGCAGCGGCATGACGATCAGGTCATCCTGATCCCGGCCCATGCTGGACTGACCTTTTTCCTGAAGCAGGCCGATCACTTGGCAGGAGACCTTGCCGAGCCGGATTTTCTGGCCCACCGGGTCTTCGCCTTGAAACAAATTCTCCCGCACCGTGCTGCCAATGACGCAGACGGCCCTGCCTGCCAGCAGCTCCACAGATTCAAAGGTCCTGCCGCTGGCCAGCGTCCAGTTGCGGGCAATGAAAAAATCGTTGGTGCTGCCGTTGATGCTGGTTGACCAGTTGCGGTTGCCGACCACAGCGGTGACGTTCTCGGAGCTGACCGGCGCGACCGCATTCAGCGGGCTGATTTCCTTCTGAATGGCCTGCACGTCCTGCGAAGTGAATAGAGCTGTGGAAGAAGAATGCCGCTGGCCGGGGTAGATCATCAGGAGATTGGTGCCCATGCTGGCAATCTGGGCCGCGACTTGGGCGGTGCTGCCGTTGCCGATGGTGACAAGGGTGATGACCGCGCCCACGCCGATGATAATGCCGAGCACTGTCAGCACTGAGCGCATCACGTTGCGGCGAATGGCAAGCAGAGCCAGCAGGATCGTGTTGAAGAACATTTTATTAAATAATCAAGCTATGATCGCATAACAAGACCTGCGATTTCTTTGCGTTGCCGTCGTCTCGCCTCGCGTTCGTACCGAAACAGCAGGTGCTTGGAGATATAACGGAAAACAGCTTTGAGCATCTCATCAGGATCAAAAGGTTTTGTCATATACAAATCGGCACCCTGTTTCTTTCCCCAAAATTCATCTGATTTTCCGTTTTTGCTGGTGAGAAGAAAGACAGGAATTTGGGCAAGCTCAGGTGTGGATTTGATTGTCCGGCAAGCTTCAAAGCCGTTCATATTCGGCATGACCACATCAAGAATGATCAAGTCCGGCTGCTCAGACAGCGCTCTTGCAACACCTGCTTCGCCGTCTGTGGCGATGATAACTTGGTAGCCGAACTTGCTGAGGAACTTTTCAAGCAGGCTCCGTTCCGTTGGAGAGTCGTCAACAATCAGAATTCGTTTTGCCTGTCCATCATACAGACGGGCATCCTGTTGCCAACGCTCCGAGTCAGAAACAGAAAGTTCTGCTGAGGAAAACTCCTCGACCTTTCGTTTCCAGAACTGCTTGGAGAATCGCAGAAAATCATACTCCCTCGGAATATTGCAGATTGTTTCCATTACGTCTCCTCTGTTCTTTGTTCTGCATTGCCGTTTTCTTGAAGTTATGTAGAATAGATATTCTATTTTGCGCACCCAGACAATAGGGCGAAAAGCTCATTTTACCGGGCAGCTTGCTGGTCGCTTCCATCATCTGTCGCCACGTCACCATCGACAAAATGGATGATTCGTTTCGTATATTCAGCCATTTCCGGTTCGTGCGTGACCATGACAACAGTGATGCCCTTTTCTTGATTCAGGCCGACCAGCAGTTCCATGATTTCGTGGCTGCGGGCGGTGTCGAGATTGCCGGTCGGCTCGTCAGCAAAGAGCACTGCCGGGTTGGTGACAATGGCGCGGGCAATAGCCACCCGCTGCTGCTGGCCGCCGGACAGCTCGCCCGGCGAGTGCCGCTCCCGGCCATCCAAGCCGACAATGTGCAGGGCATGGTGGGCGAGCTGCCGCCGCTGCCGGGTCGGCGTGCCGCGATACATCAGGGGCAGCTCCACGTTTTCCAAGGCTGAGGTCCGGTTGAGCAGATTGAAGCCCTGAAAGACAAAGCCAAGATAGTAGCGGCGCAGCGTGGCCAGCTCCTTCCGGTCCATCCGGCTGACCTCCAGATTGGCGAAAAAATACTGGCCCGAAGTCGGGGTGTCCAAGCAGCCGAGAATGTTCATGCAGGTGGATTTGCCGGAGCCGCTCGGCCCCATGATCGAGACAAAATCACCCTTGGCTATGTCCAAGTCAACCCCGTGCAGGGCGTATGTCAGGGCCTGACCTATGCCGTAGGACTTGGTGATGCCCCGCAGCCGGATCAGCGACGGCGCAGTTGCCGGTTCGGCAGTCATGATGCGTTCCTGTCTGTGACAAGAGCAGTGACGACCTGATCACCCGCCTTGATTTCGCCTTCGAGAATCTGGGTATTGCTGCCGTCGCTGAGGCCAGTCTTGACCGGCACCGGCTTGGGCTGATTATTTTTGCCCAGCAGCCAGACCTGCTGTGCGTCTTGATCTTCATCTGTTTGCCGCACCCGTTTTTCCCGCTGAGGAAATCTGGGGCCGGGCTTGAGGGCATCAAAGATCGAACTTTTCCGCTCCCGTTTTTTCTGGGCCTGCGGATTGAAGCGCAGGGCCGCTGCCGGAACTATCAGGGCCTGCTCCGCCTTTTGGACAACGATTTCCGCAGTGGCTGTCATGCCGGGCCGTAAAGCCAGATCGCTGTTATCGACCATCAGCACGGTCTTATAGGTGACAACTCCGTTGGTGACAGTGGAGGCAAAGCGCACTTGGCGGATTTTGGCGGAAAATTTGCGTTCAGGGTAGGCATCAACCGTGAACTGCGCCTCCTGACCCTCGCGCACTTGGCCGATGTCCGCCTCATCCACATCAACCTGCAATTCCATCTTGGTCAGGTCTTCAGCCAGATTGAACAGGACTGGCGCGGAAAAGGAGGCGGCCACGGTCTGGCCCGGCTCAATATTGCGACTGAGGACAATACCGTTGACCGGCGAAACAATCTCGGCCTTGCCCAAGTCCGTCAAGGTCATATCCAGCTTGGCCTGCACCTCGGCCACACCCGCTGCAGCACCGGTCTTTTCTGCTCTGGCCCGCGCCGCAGCGGCCTTGGCCGCGTCAATGTCAAATTGAGACGGGGTCTTGCCGCCGCTCAGTTTCCAAATTTTTTCGAGCTGACCGAGCTTGCTCGCTGTCTCCTGTATGGTGGCCGCCGCAGAGAGCACCTTGGCGTTGGCCGTGGCCAAGGCAGCTTGGTTCTGCTTGACCTGCGCTTGGAGTTTGGAAACATCCAAGCGGGCCAGCACCTGCCCGGCTTCAACCTGGTCGTTGTAATCAACCAGCACCTCGTCAATGTTGCCGGATAGCTCACTGCCGACCTCGACCTGATTGGTGGGCTGAAGAGTGCCGGTGGCGGTCACGGTCACGGTCAAATCACCACGCCGCACCTCCTCGGTCTTATACTCGACCTGCGCTGCAGACTCTCCGCTCTCCTGCTGCTGCATATAAAAATACCCGGCAGCAGCAAGGCCGCCGAGCACCAGCAGCCAGAAGATGCAGCCCAAGCCGCTTCTCCTCTTGGGCGGATGCAGCAGCAGAGACGGATCAATCTCAGGCTGCTCTTGCGGAGGTGTTTTCATGGCGCATTGCTCAGGTCAATGTAAAAAAACAGTCCGTCCGCCGCGCTGATGCAAGCCGTGCAGCAGAAGGAGAAACATGGGCGGACGGACTGAACTGCTATTGCTCCAGCAGCAGATGCAGAAAGCGCATCTGTTTGCGCAGGTCATCGCCGACCAGCTCGCTCAAGCTCTGCTGGGCCGACTGGACAACAAGTCCTTCCTGTTTCAGCCGGGCCAAGATATGCTCCGGGCTGGTTTGGACAACTTGGGCCACTGTGCTCAACGGCACCTTGGCCAAGGCCCGCACCGGGGCGGCAAAATGCGGCTCATGTTCATTATCACCGAACGGAGCAAAACTGACTAACAGAATCAGCACAAATGCGCCGAAAAGCACCTGTCCTTTGCGCTGGAGGATATACGTTTTAAAGGCGGAAAAATTGACCGCCAGATGAAAAACCACTGCTGCCAAGAAAACCCAGCTCAACCACTCGTGCATTTCTTTGGCCAAGCCGGGCGCGGCATGGAAAAACATGAAAACGCCTGTGACCGCCAGCAGCAGAAAGGCTCCGGCAGTAATCGGGGTGGTCCATTCACGTTTGATGCTCATTTTTTCTCCTTTGTGCGGATGTTGGGAAATAAGGTGTCCTGATTTTATCTGTAAAATATTATTGCCGTAATAACGAAAAACGCGCTGCTCACAACGGGCCAATACAGCAGCCTTCCGATATAGCGGTTTCGTATTGAACAGATATCAAACCCAGCAATGACGGAAAAACGATTTGATTGATTTTGACTTAACCGTTTTCAGAGATATATCATAAGCTTCCATCAGCTCACGCTCTGTTCTCGGCTTCAATTTTCTTATAGTGTTTTTCATTACTGACCAGCAGTATTCAATAGGGTTCAGTTCAGGACGATAAGGAGGGAGGAAAATGATCTTCGCTCCTGTACTTCTGATCAAAGCGAGAGCTTCTTTGTTTTTATGAGGACTGGCATTGTCAAGAACGACTGTCTTGCTGCTGTCAAGATATTTCAAAAGATAATTTTTTATATAGAAATAAAAGACATCTCCTGTCATGGTGCCTTTAAATTTCATGCACTTCAATATTTTTCCAAACTTTACAGCTCCTATCATGCTTATTCTTTTCCCTTTACCTGAAGGTCTTTTTGAAAAAGCTCTTGTTCCTTTTCTTGATCTTGCAAATTTTCTCGACATGTTCAAACAGCATCCTGTCTCATCAATAAAGATGAAATTCTTTTTGTCAGCCTCGATCAGGCCTGCAAGGTAATTAACTGTCTTTGCTATATTTTCCTCTTTATACGCCGCCGGATCGCGGAAAGTTTTTTTTTCCGGCTGATTTTCAGTCTGGCGAGAGTTTCGCACAGCGTGGAAGGTGCTATTTTTAAATTGAATTTCTCGTATAAGCGATCACACATCTCTTCAAGCGTAAGATCGTTCTCGTCATCAATCATGCTGGTCAGAAAAGGCATATGAACTTCCTTGATTTTCGGAGGATTTCCGCCTTTATGAGGCTTCGGCTCAAGCGTCCCCTCAGTCTTCCATCTTTTTACAAGACTTTGAACAAATTTATAGGAAACGTCAAGCAAATCTGCAGTTCTTCTCAATGATTTCTGTTTTTCATAAACAGACAAGACTTTCTTTCTGAAATCAATAGAATAAATCATGGCAGACCTCCGTGTGTAAAAAAATGGAAAAAACAGACAAGTCAAGTTTAATCTTTTTCTGATAACCATACAACCTGAAACCGCTATATACAGTAGTTTATTTTTATATATGTTGTCATCCTTATATAAAAGCATTGACGAAACCACGAGTGCTGATAACACCATGTATGTAGTTATGTAAAAATATTCTAAATAAAACATGCCATAAACAGCAATGTCATTCCTTGCGTTGACATGCGCAACAACAATGGCAAAAAACATTCCGCTGCACATGCTTAATAAACTTTTTTGATCTGATTCAATAAAAATAAATGCAAAAAGCATCATATAGACAACTGTAAGTGGAACTATATTTGATATAAAAGCATTAAGAAATGCTCTCTTTGCAGAGACAAAAAAGGAAAATAAAGGAAAATTTTTTTTTGATACAGTTTCTTCTATGCCAAAGTTTGTATTGTTAATTTTATTTACAAAAACAAATCCGCTGCTTGTAATTCTCCATCCTGGCAAAAATATTTTACTATCAAGACCTGGCTTTAATGTTGAAATGATATATTTATACGACTCGAAGTCAGGGACAAGAACAATATTATGGTTTAAATCCTTATGGGTAATTTTAAGAAAGAACTTACTGTTATCTATAGGGTATTTCGAGTAATCAACATCATCTCTTATGGAAGCAGAAAATGACCATCGAACTATTTCTTCATTTCTCTGCTTCTGCCTGAGAACTTCTGTAATATTTGATTCAGCAGCTCCAATAAATGTTATACCTCTTGAAATGAAATCATGATATCCTATGGTATATTTCTGCCATATATATCCTGTTAGTTCAATTTCGTTTGGATTGGCGAATTTGATTGTTTCTATATAAATACCAGTCGGCAGATAAACAGGTAATTCAAGATGATTATCTCGGCAGAGTCTGAAATAATCTTTTTTTGCCTTCTCCCGTGCGCCATAAGAGTCAATTTTTTTGATATCTTTATCAAAATATTGATAGTAATTAAAATAAATATTCCATATAAATCCTATTCCTGCTAAAAGCAGCATTGACGATGAAATGGAAAATATCCATTTCTTTTTATATTCATCTATCGGCAACGCATAAAGAGATAAAGCGCATAAAGAGATAAGAAAAAGGATTGAGCTGACAAGTATTTTTATTTCCTTCTTTTTGAGTATATTTTTATCTATCAGGATATCCTTCTTTAAAAAAGTAACTTGAAGAGACCATCCTGTAGAAGGAACTGGTTCCCATACCAGCCAAGCAGGTTCTTGAGTTGAAACACTGATATGATTAACAAATCCACCCTTCAGTTCCTTCGCCTGCTGTGCAATTAATATCCGGTCTTTATCATTCTCTTCTTTGGCAACATCAATAATGTTGCGCATGTTTGTAACATATTCTTTAGTTGGATGGTAAATATAGTTGCCGTTTTTAGTTGTTGCAGCGGGAAATCCATTTTGGCCGAGATCAATAGCGGTTTCAGGTTGTATGGTTATCAGAAAAAGATTAAACTTGACTTGTCTGTTTTTTCCATTTTTTCACACACGGAGGTCTGCCATGATTTATTCTATTGATTTCAGAAAGAAAGTCTTGTCTGTTTATGAAAAACAGAAATCATTGAGAAGAACTGCAGATTTGCTTGACGTTTCCTATAAATTTGTTCAACGTCTTGTAAAAAGATGGAAGACTGAGGGGACGATTGAGCCGAAGCCTCATAAAGGCGGAAATCCTCCGAAAATCAAGGAAGTTCATATTCCTTTTCTGACCAGCATGATTGATGACGAGAACGATCTTACGCTTGAAGAGATGTGTGATCGCTTATACGAGAAATTCAATTTAAAAATAGTACCTTCCACGCTGTGCGAAACTCTCGCCAGACTGAAAATCAGCCGGAAAAAAAACTTTCCGCGATCCGGCGGCGTATAAAGAGGAAAATATAGCAAAGACAGTTAATTACCTTGCAGGCCTGATCGAGGCTGACAAAAAGAATTTCATCTTTATTGATGAGACAGGATGCTGTTTGAACATGTCGAGAAAATTTGCAAGATCAAGAAAAGGAACAAGAGCTTTTTCAAAAAGACCTTCAGGTAAAGGGAAAAGAATAAGCATGATAGGAGCTGTAAAGTTTGGAAAAATATTGAAGTGCATGAAATTTAACGGCACCATGACAGGAGCTGTCTTTTATTTCTATATAAAAAATTATCTTTTGAAATATCTTGACAGCAGTAAGACAGTCGTTCTTGACAATGCCAGTCCTCATAAAAACAAAGAAGCTCTCGCTTTGATCAGAAGTACAGGAGCGAAGATCATTTTCCTCCCTCCTTATCGTCCTGAACTGAACCCTATTGAATACTGCTGGTCAGTAATGAAAAACACTATAAGAAAATTGAAGCCGAGAACAGAGCGTGAGCTGATGGAAGCTTATGATATATCTCTGAAAACGGTTAAGTCAAAATCAATCAAATCGTTTTTCCGTCATTGCTGGGTTTGATATCTGTTCAATACGAAACCGCTAAAGAGAGCTTAAAATATTATATATTTCATCTATTGAAATAGAATTTACTATAATACCAGATGGCTTTTCAATATCTCCATTGACGTAAAACGGAACGCTGTATGTGACAACTAACTTTTTGCTCGCTTCTCCCCAAAACGGCTCTGACCAAGCCGTTTGATTCTGACTAAAAGCATTATAAAAAAATTTAGATTTTTTAGTATCAGCCGTATAATCATAAACCATTCCTGCATCTGTAAACTCGTATGACTTTCCAGATCGATGAAGATATGGCCCAAATAAATAAATTTTTTTGCTGTATGCATAAGGAGCATAAAGAACACCGCTTCCCAGAAAAATTTCGTTGCTGTCCAATTCAGCGGCAAGCTGTTTTTTGATATCGGAAACAGGCGGAGTTGAATTCTTTGAAAAAGCCGCAGCCATCTTTTTTGTCCGCTCTTCCACATGTGCAACAATGGCACCAAGCTCCTGAGCGGCTTTTTTCGTTAGCGCGACAACCTTTTCTTTTTCCTTTTCCTCGGATGAATGAACAAAATCATTATATTGACGCACCGTCCGCAGCAGTGCCGCTCCGAAAATCAGATTGACTATCAGCAGAAAACGCAATGATTTTATACCAGAAAACTTCATGACAGCCTCTTCCTTGCAATCAACGGTTCGAGTTTAATCAAGATTGCTCTGACAAGGCTGTCTCTATTTTTTCAGCAAGCGATTCAGGCTTGTCCGGCATGGTTCTTTTGACAGGCGGCAACATACCGGACAAACGACGAAAAGTCTATTGAATTATGGTTGCATCATCTTTCCGCCTTGCCCTTTACCGCCCATCGCGCAAGGCTTGCTGCCATTTCCTTGGCCGTTCATGGCGCACGGCGCGTTGCCGCCGCGCATGGACTGCATCTGGTCAAGCTGCTCCGGGGTGAGAATTTTTTTCATGGCCAGCTTGGCCTCAGTCCGCTGCACAGCCAGCTTGCCTTTCACGGCAGAAATTTTTTCGGTCAGTTCCACAACCGCCTTCTCATCCACCGGCTCGGCGGCAAAAGCCTGATCCATCTTCAGGCGCAGGCTGTCCAATTCGGCCCGCAGCGGCAATTCCTTCTCGCGGGTGGCAAAATCAGCCTCCTTGAGCTGCTTGACCTGCTCCGCGCTCAGTCCCAAGTTCTTCACAGCCTGTGAATTCTGCCAGATGCCAAAGTGCGAACCACCACCGCGTCCGCCTTTCATGCCGCAGTCCATGCCATAGCCGCTTCCGCCGCCGCGCCCGCCTTTGCCGCCCCGGCAGGCATCTGCTGCGGAAGGAATAAGAGCTGCGGAAAGCAGGACTGCCATAAGCACGGTGCCGATTTTCTTGCCGGTTGCTGTCTTCATGATGATTCTCCTTGATGTCTGTTTTGTCGGTCAATGGGAGCTGTTCCCGTTCTTTCTACCGGAAATGTACCCCATAGATGTAAAGATAGTTTGTCGATGGATAGACAAATTGTAAAGGTTTTGTAAAGCCGATGGCAAAGAACGGCTGCCTGTGCAACATTCTGCCGCTGGCAGCAGGCTGCCGCCACGGTCTTTCTCGGACGACAAAAGCCTTCCTGTGCTCCTTGACTTTCGGCGGATGGCTCGGCCTGTAGTGATGGACAATGCCAGGCCTGCTGGCATCCAGGGGGACGAAACGCTGCTGCGATCTGGTTCCGGGTTGGGCAAAAGCAGAGCCTGCGATGATCATTGTCATGCTCATTGTCAGTGTTGCTGCGAGTTTCCAAGTTTTCATCATATCCTCCCTCGTTTTGCTGTTGTGCAGCAGCAGAGATGCAGCTGCTGCGATTTTGTCTGCTGATTGCCGCCGGAATGTGTCAATGCCTCAGCGTCTTGGGCAGAATTCAGCTGCTGTCAGCAGCCCGTCTCCGTCAGCATCTTTAGCAGTGAACATCTGCCTTGCTTGGTCATCACCTCTCGGATGATCAACAGACATGAACTCCTCAAGACTGACTTGGCCATTCTTATCGGAATCCAAGGTCGCAAAACGCTGCTGACAGCCCATTCCTCGGCCCTGACCTTTACCTGGCCCGTTGCCTGGCTGGGCAACAGCATAACCTGCGATCAGAGCCATGCTCAGGGTAAGTGCGGCGGCGAGTTTCCAAGTCTTCATTGCAATCTCCATGATGTAAAATGTTATTCGAGCAAGAGGCCTGCTGCGGTTTTCTCCTTCTTCCTGACTGTAATAATACGCAAAGAATGTAAAGGAAGTTTGTTGATTGCGGGCGGAATTGTAAAGGTTTCGTAAAAACGGGCCGAAAGAAAGGCGGGACCGCCGCAGTGCGTTATCCTGCCTGCTTTGGAGCGTGAATCTGGTTACGTTCTGCTTCGGTGAGGTGTGTGCAGCTGTCCGTCTGTGTTCCTCGTTCCAAATCGTGAAAGAGGAGCCAATATCGGGTCTTGACATCTATATCCATTTCAGGAAGCCTCTGTCAACACCTTTTCATCACTCAAACATATTCACCTGCTGTGTAAGCCCGCCCGGCACCTTCCTGTCGAAATGCTCATACGCTGCCGCCGTGGCCATCCGCCCCCTTGGTGTGCGCATCAGGAAGCCGGACTGGATCAAAAACGGCTCATAGACATCCTCCAAGGTGGTCTTCTCTTCGCAGACCGCTGTGGCCAAGGTGTCCAAGCCAATCGGGCCGCCCTGAAAACGGTCAATCAGGGTGAGGAGGATGCGGCGGTCCATCTCGTCAAGGCCGAAGCGGTCAACCGCCAGCATGTTCAGGGCCTGATCCGCCACCTCAGCGCAGATCGACGCATGGCCGCCGACCTCGGAGAAGTCGCGCACCCGGCGCAGGAGGCGGTTGGCAATGCGCGGCGTGCCCCGCGAGCGGCGGCCTATCTCCAGCGCGCCATTGTCGTCAATGCCGATGCCCAAAACCCTTGCCGAGCGTTTGACAATGGTCACCAGCTCTTCAGGCGAGTAAAATTCAAGGCGGAGGAGCACCCCGAAGCGGTCGCGCAGGGGCGGGGTGAGGAGGCCGGTGCGGGTGGTCGCGCCGACCAAGGTGAAGCGGGGCAGGTCGATCTTGACCGAGCGTGCGCCCGGCCCTTGGCCAATGACGAGGTCGAGCTGATAGTCTTCCATGGCCGGATAGAGGATTTCCTCGACCGTGTGATTGAGGCGGTGAATCTCGTCAATGAAGAGCACGTCGCCTTGTTGCAGGCTGGTGAGGATGGCGGCCAAGTCCCCGGCCCGCTCAATCACCGGGCCGGACGTGCTCTTGATGCCCGCGCCCATCTCGTTGGCAATGATGTTGGCCAGCGTGGTCTTGCCAAGGCCGGGAAAGCCGTGGAACAGGACATGGTCCAAGGCCTCGCCGCGCTGCCGGGCTGCCTCAATGAATATCCGCAGGCTGCCCTTGACCTGCTCCTGGCCGATGTACTCGTCCAGCCGCCGGGGCCGCAGGCCAAGATCAGGCTGGATTTCCTCGTCCAGCCTGCCGCCGCTCACTAACCGCTTGCCGGTCAGCTCTTCTTCGTGCTTCAATCTGTTTCTCCTCAGCCTGTTCCTGACCGTTCCAGCAGACGATGCCCGGAGCGCTGCTCCGGGCCTGCCGCATCTCAGCCGCTGAAGCTGTCCGCATAGAGCTGCTCAATGGCCGCCTTGCCCTCGTCGCTCAGGTAGCGGGTGCCGGAGCCGACATACGTGTCATAGGAAATTTTCGGTTTCTCCTCCGGCTGCCACGTGCCGTCTTTCCAAGTGAACCAGCCTGTCCGGCTCTGGTCATAGACATGCAGAGGCCGGTTGAAGAGCTTGGCCAGCTCCACAGCCCAGCCAGTGCCGCCCTTGACTGAGTTGTCCTCCAGAATGGCGCCGATGACAAAGACCTGATGGCCCTTGTTGACCATGTGAAAAATGGCCTGCAAGACCCGCCGGATTTTCTCGGTCTCATAGTAGGTGCGGTTCATCATCCGCGAGGCGATCTCCATGCTGATGTCGCCGCGCTGCAAGTCGTCCTCGCTCAGGGAGACCGCGTTCCGGTCGCGGTTGAGGCGGTGGCCCTCAAAGGTGAAGATCACCTCGCCCACCTCGTATTTTTCCGCCATCTCGCCGAACAGGGTTTCCGCACCCTTGAGACCGCCGTGGTACAACGTGCATTCTGCCGCCTTCATATTGGATCACCTTGAGTTGAAAGTAAAAAAGATCATTATTTCCGCCGCAGTGGGCAGGCGTGATTTTTTGGCTGCGCCTTGCCTGCCTTGAAGAATATCCGCCAGGGCGCAGGATATCCCTCTATTGTACGGGCGGGATTCTTTTTGTCAATAAAATCATGATAGGATTCAAAAACCATCCAGTCTGTCCGCCGCTGCTCATCGCTGCTCATTGGGTGCTGGCAGAAGCATTCCACATCGGTGAAACCGGCCCGGAGCAGCCAGTTATGGAGGCAGGCGGCAGTGGGGACAAACCAGGTGCCCGGCACCTTGGCATACGTTTTCTCCGGGAACAGGGCTACTGACTCCTCGCCGCTGATGGCCTGCGATTCGAGCAGGAGGCAGCCGCCCGGCTTGAGGGCCATGTGCAGCTCGCGCAGGGCCTCCACAGGCGAGGGCCGGTGATAGATCACGCCCAGACAGAAAATGACATCAAAGGAGTCAGGAAAAAGGTTGAGATGCTCAATACCGAGCAGGTCAATGAAGAGATTGTCCAGCTCGGCAAAGCGGTTGAGGGCGGTGAAGGCGAAGTAATGCTGGGCATACGGTTCAAAGCCGAGCACCATTTTCGGCGAATGAGCAGCCATGCGGAACATGTAATAGCCGTTGTTGCAGCCCACATCGGCAATCACCTTGTCTTTCAGGTCAGGCATGGCAGGCAGGAGGCGGTTCCACTTGCGCCAGCTCTGCCATTCCGCGTCAATTTCCGTGCCAAAGATGGAGAACGGCCCCTTGCGCCACGGCATCAAGGTTTTCAGAAGCTGGAAGACCTGTTCCTGCTCGCTGTCGCTGAGATCAGCCCGGCTGCCAATGCGCACCACGTCACCGCTCAAGTCAAGGCTGGAGGCCCGTAAGTGTCTGACCGCCTCCAGCGGCTCCCGGTAGCGGAGAAAACCTTTTTTCGGCTGATTGATCCAGACCTGCTTTTCCTCGTGCAGGCGGGTGATGGTGTTCTTCAGGGCAAGAGGGAGATGATCGAGATAAGGGGGCATCTTGTTTGAGTGTTGGTGCATAAGAAAAGCCCCGCCGCAAGCGGCAGGGCGTGAACAAACTTCTCAGTTTCGCATGAATTATGCTGCTGAAAGCGGGGCAAGAGTGAACAGCGAGTGATCAAATGAGACTTTTTCTGACTTGCTGCCGTTTTTTTTCAACATGTCAAGCAGGCGCAGGCCTTCCAGCCGCAGCACTGCTGGAAAAAGGGCCTTGTAGATCGGACAGGCCGAGGAGGTGACAGCCAGCGGACAGCCTCCGGCGCACCAGTATTTCCAAGCGCAGTTCTTGCAGGAAGCCTTTTCCGCAACTGAGAAATGCTGAGGCCAAGCCGCCCGCAGCAGAGTCAGCGGGTTGTCATCTTGAGCCGTTGCCAGCGGCCTGTTCATCCGCATCTGGCAGGAATGCGCCTGCCCGGCACAGTCAAAGACCACATAGCTGCTGCCCGCGCCGCAGGCGTGCTTATGGGCGGCAGACAGATCGGCCCGATCCAGCAGTGAGGCCAGCAGGCTGTGGTCGGGCAGGTCAGCTTCAATCACCTTGAAGGCGGCCTGCATGCCGCTGATGATCCGCCCCTCCTCCAGCTTGGTGGCATGAGTCGGGGCGCAGGCATTGTCCCGGCAGAAGTTGAAGCTGAAAGGCAGTTTCCGTGCCAAAAGCCACTGGGTCAGCTCTGACAGTCCGTCAACACTGTCTTTGCTGACTGTCACTGAAATATCCGGGGTCAGGCCGCAGGACAGGGCCAATTCAATTGCCTCCATTGCGGCAGCAGCAGAGTCTTTTCCGGCAGCATCGCAGCGCGGCGTGTCCCGCAGTCCGTCCAAGGAAATCATCAGGCGCAGGCCGAGCTGTTGCATTAACTCAATGATTTCCTCGGTCAGCAGGGTGCCGTTGCTGAGGATCACCCCGTCCAGCTCCAGGCCGTGCCGCCCGGCTTGGTCTTGGGCATATTGGTGCAGTTCCGCAGCAAGGGGAAAACAAAGCAGCGGCTCGCCGCCCGCATACTTGAGCTTGACCCGGCAATACTGATGCGCTGCTGCTGAACGGAAAGTTGCAGCAATGGCGGCCTTGCCCGTTGCAGGCGGCATGTCAAGCGGCTGATGGGGCCGGTAGCAGTAGGCGCAGCGCAGGTTGCATCGGTCGGTGAGATGCAGCCAGACTGAGAGGGTGTCAGGGATTTCAGCAGGCGGTTCCTGCGGGCAGGCGGCAGGGGTGAGCAGGTTGAAGGCGGTCATCTGGGCCAAGGTGTCCTGCACCGCCGCTGCGCCCCAAGTGTCTTTCCACGCGGCAGGAATATCTGCCAACCGATGCGGGTTTTGAAAATATGCGGCCATCTCCGCTGCCGGGTGGTTGAGCAGGCCGATGGCGGAATGCCGGTTGAGGCTGATCTGATAGTCAGCGTTTAAGGGCAGGAAGACTGTGCTGCTATCCACTTGGCAGAGTGTGTCCGCAGCAGGTGGAAGTACGGCGGCAGGGAGCGGCAGGGCAAGGCTGCACGCGCAGTCACATTGGGCCTGCACGGCAGCGGCGGCAGTGCGGGTGAAAAAGACTTGCGGTGCCTGCTCGTGGTTCATGCTCATTCTTCCCCCCAAGAGGTAATATCGTCACTCAGCCAGCGGGCAAAAAAGTTCAATGCTTCAGGATGGTTGTCGTCAAGCTCCCGAACTGTCCAGAAACGTTTTAAATTTTCCGACAGATCATATATCGTTTTTCTGTTAGTTATCCTTGGCAGCACCTTTTTCTGGATGTCACGTAATTGCCCGGTAATCGTGTATGGCTCATATCTTCCTTTTTCTGGAAGAACTATAAACGCTTTACGATACCATTCTACAGCTTTTTCCGGCTTATTGGCAAGCAGTGACAAGTCTCCCAGACAGCGTTGCAGCAAGGAAATTTGGAGATGTTGGTATTTTTTGTCATCATCTGCAAGTATAATGTTCAAATCATTGACGAACTTGTCATATTCAGCAATATTATTTTCTACAACAGCTATTCTGGCCAGTTCTGCCAAACTGAATAACTCGTATTGAATGTTATGTGCCTGTTGACTTAGATCGTAGCTTTCTTTTAACGCATCCTTGGCAAGATCAATTTGTTTTTTCTTCAAATAAACTTTTCCAAGAATATGAAAATATTCTGGTTCATCTCGTTCAATATCAAGTTCCTTCGCGTTACCTAAGCATTCTTCAGATTTTTCTAAATATTCTTTTCCCTTTAGCCAAAATACAGTTGCCTGCCCTAAATAAACCATACTGAGATAATCAATATCATTTTCATCTGAAAAAATTTTCAAAGCCTTATCAAAATGATTCAGTGCTTGATCAAGTTCATCAAACTCAATATGGATAACTCCACGTGTGCTGTTTGCAATCCCGATTCCGCGTTTGGAATCAATTTCTTTCCAGAATTCTTCTGCTTGACGACAAAGCCGCCTTGCACTGTCCCGATCACGTTTCAACGCATAGAGATAGCTCATATTGTTGAGGAGTTTGGCAGTTTGATATTTATCTACATGATCAGTGCCAAGTTCCAATCTCAAACGATTAGCTCTTCTATAGCAAATTCCAGCCTCATCGAACTTGCCCATGAGACGGTAATTGTATCCCTTGCCGATTAAAATCGAAAATTGAGAATTATCCAGTTTATTTTCTACAGAAATTTCTAATGCTGTTTTAAAATTCTCGTTTCCTTTATTGCAGCAGCCTAACCGTATTTCAATATTAGCCAGTTGCACCAGCATTTCTATTTTCTGCCCAGGAGTAATTGGATGATTTAAAGTTTTACAAATTAACTCCTTGGCTTCCTTATATTCTTTATTGTCAAAATGATGAATAATAAAACGACTATTTATCATATAATTTTCTTCAAGCCCAATTTCTTTGCAAAAAAATATTATTTTTCTTGTAATTTCATCTCGATATCCCCATAGATAAATTTTACCAAGCATGTCAAATAATTCAGCAAAGTCCTTTGTTCCTTTTTTTATATCAATCCGCAACAGGTAGTTGATCTGAAATCTTTTTAAGATCAGAAGGTTGTGTGTCAACGAACTCTTTTGCAAAGACAAATTGGCTATCTCTTGTTCTGTTGCTGCTGCAAGTTTATTAAGTTTAGCTATCTCTAATTCAATATTTTTGCATTGATGTTCCCGGAACTCTGCTGCTGTCATGCAATATTCATTACGATATTCCCGATCAGGATCTGCTTCTGGCCAGACATATTCATTGACCATCCGTTGCATCTCGTCATGCAATTTCACTTGTCCGTCCGGCAGAGACTTGACAAAGACATATTCCTTTGATCTTTCAAGCAAACTTTTAGCATCATCTTGGTTGATTTTGAACAAGGCCGCTGTCATCGGCACGTCTATCGGATAGATAACAGCCATCGCCAATATCAGCCGTTCAACTTTATCCCGCATCTGGGCAAGACGGCAGACAAGCCGCTTTTCAAACTCTTTGCGCCGCTGTTGAGAAATATTTTTCAGCGATGCAATCGGCTCATCAGTCAGCCAAGACAAAGAAATGCCCCGTGAACACCATTCCACAGCCAGATCAATAATGATAGGCCTCCCGTCCGCTATGCAGAGAATTTTCTCGGTTAAGTCTGGTGAAAATGAAATGTGCAATAATTTTTGTTTTTGTTTTAGATAATAATTACTTGCTTTTTCCTCTAATGGCTGAAGGTCAATGCACTCGACAGGAAGTTTTTTTTGTAGAATTTCTTCTCCGATTTTGCGGGCATCACGACCGGCAATAAGGAGCAAATAATTCTTAACCTCTTCTAAACCAATATTTGCAAATTCCTTCCACCATTGTTCGTTTTCTGACAAAGCATCAGTCGTATCTAAAAACCAAATCACACGCTTTTTTGACGAAGCAATATTAAAACCTTCAGTAAAACTGCGCTTTACTTCCTGTTCTTTTTTAATAATTCCTGATTGGCTAATTCCTACTTCACGCATTCTTCTTAGATCATTCAGGCAGGTCAGATAGCTGCCAAAACAAGTATCATCAAACTGCCTCACTGTGTACTCGATAACAGAATCTACAACATGGAAATCAGGATTGTCAAAATCGGCAATTTCAAGCACCTGTATCGATTTACCGCTTTCTGCAAGATGCCGCTGCCGTACTTCCTGAAGAAGGCGTGTTTTGCCGATTCCACCAGGGGCATTGATGCACATAATATGTGGCTGATTCCATTCGTCGATCAATCTCCTAATTTGAGACAGTTCATTCTCCCTATTTATAAATGGAACTTGTTTAGGCATCTTTTTCATCCTCTTGGTTCTTTATAGAATTTTTCAATTTGTTTGCACAGTTGTTCATAAGGTTCCTCATTGAACTGCTCTCCGCGCAGGCAAAAATTGACCATGAAACGAAATTCCCATTCTCTTTTTTCATCTTCCAATCTGCTCTTTAAATTGATGATATTGTCTACCCCATCAGGATATTTAATAAGCAGCTCTAAATAATTACGTAAAATTCCATCATCGGCAAAAAAATGGCAGTACAATTTCTCTCGATTGGCAGGATTATCAGAGCATCCTAATTGCAATTCTTGATACATCCCTTCAATGGCGATAATCTCCGGTCGTGAGATAGAATTCTGTAAATCTGCTTGATATATGTCTCTGGCGCACCAGCATAGATCAAGAAAACATTCGTTTTCTTCCAAACGCAGACGAATAGCCAACAAGCGGCGTACGATTTCATCTTGAATAAAACCATTTTTTCTTTTAACTAGATAGGTTGATGTTAAGGCATCTTCTAACTCGTTCACATCATCTTGCCATTCAATCAAATTAAATTTAATAATTTCTTTTAAAATACGATGATTATATCGACGAAAAACACTTAATACATCAAATATATTTTTAAGTTTATCAGGGATTGATTTTCTAATTTCACGTGCACTTTCTAAAATTTGCTCTTCATGACATTTTTGAAATACTGCAATCGGATCTGACTTAAATATATCTTGGTTAATAATCTGCGCCATCAGCCTTGGATGGCCTCCAGTAATGTGCATAATTTGTGCAGCAAAAAGATCAAGTGCTGTCTCATTTTTTTCCGAAAAATACGGTTGAACCGTAGCTCGCACATGTCGAAATTGAAATGGGCTTAATGGACGAACAAGAAGAGGAATTTCTCTTGCCTTGCCATCCCATATTCCACCTATATATCGTCCGGCCATCCGCACCCGAAAATTAGGAAGCACACGTTGCATAGTTGGTAAAGACTTATTTAAAAATGAATCTATTTCTTCGATAGGAAATTTTTCTATGTTATCAATAATAAAAATAATTCTGTGATTTAATTTAAAACGGTCGCTGAAATCTTCAGAAACAACATTCTCAATAAACTTAACTAACTCTTTTTGATCATCAATACATTCTGCAAGCGAATAAATTAAATCCATAACTGATAATTTTTTTATATGAATACAACACCATCCAGCTTTAGCATGCTCATGCTCGATTGCTCTCAAAAGTTCTGTTTTTCCATATCCAGCAGGTGCATCAAAAAGGATATACTGAGCTGCATTATTTCCACATGCTTCAGAACGTTCATCCTTTCTATTTACAAAATTAAATAGATACTTATCAGGCAGAATAATTTTCTTGTATATACTAATATAATAATTATCCTTAATCCAGTTAACCAAATTATAAATTTCATCTCCACTCCGTGCCCATTTTAAAAAATTCATGCTCATATCTTCCAGTGATGTACATTTCGGTAATTCAAAGAATGGCAACGAGTTATAAAAATCTGTAAATGGTTCATTAAATAATATTCCTTCTATATGTTCAAGCTGTCTGATTATATATTCCTTATGCAAAAAAAATTGAACATATAAATACAGTTCTCCTATCTTTTCAATTGGCACAGCGAAAGGAATTGTCTCTTCTCTTGTTTCGTTAACATATCTCTCTGAAATAATACCAACAACTCTTCCTGATGCTTCATGATACACAGGAGAGCCGCTCATCCCTCCTCGAAGTGTCTGCTTTCCAATGGCCTCCGACTCAAGTTGCAGCAGCTCAACACCGCTGCTGACGAGAGTGACATATTCCCCAATCGTGCCCGCAGCAGGCAATCCCTCAAATATACGCGATTCTCTGAATCCAAACGTTTTGAATTCACAAGATTGCTGCTTGTCATAACGCCATTCTCCCAGAGGTAATACAAGTGCCTCCGATGGCTTACCATCCTTGAGACGAAGCACAGCCATATCCACTTTGTCTGCCATCTTCACTTCGTCTGGAGATGATGAAGACGGCCATATACATTCGGCAGGATATTCCTGCTTATTGAAAACCACAGTTAATGATTTTATCGGCCTACCTCTTTCTTGATCTTTAACTAAATGAAAACAAGTCAGCAGTGTTCCGTCATTGTCAATAAAAAAGGCGGTGCCAGCTTCAAAACCAGTGCCGACACCCTTGACACATGCTACAGCGTTCCGCAGTTCAACCATTCTCAGCTATCCTTCCGCTTCCATGTGAGATTGACTTTCAATGCCGCTTCAACACCAGACTGAACCAACACCACGCCCGCATCAGATTTAACCGCCAAACTGAATTCCAATGAGGCTTCATCTGGACTGGCCTTCTTGATCGCATCCTTGAAGCCGTTGGCCAATGTGCCAATCGTAACGGACATCTGATCAAAAACTTTTTCTGTAACATCGGCTGCTTTCTGGGCTTGTTCCCTTATTCCCATTTTCTGAAACCCGCCGCCCTGAGCAGGTTCAAAAGGCTCCACAGCAATTTTGATTTCACCATCTCCAACAGGAACAGTAAGATAACGAATACTCACAAGTCACTCCTTTTGCTGAAAATTCAATTAGTTCGGCATCTATCACATCTCTTTTCCCGCAGCAGTTTTCTCGAACATACCTGAATCAGGACAGCAGCTCAAGCAAAATCAGATGGTTGTCAAAGGAAAAATCATGCAGGTTGCTGTTTCAGTCAAACTGCCCCAGCAGCTCTGAACTGATAAGCAGGCATCACTCCATATCCTCCAGCAGGCCGAGTTTGGCTGCATAACGGACCAGATCAGCGGTGCTGTGCAGGTCTAATTTGCTGAGAATATTGGCCCGGTGGTTGGTCACAGTTTTCGCGCTGATGCAGAGCTGTTCAGCAATTTCCTTCACTGACTCGCCGTGGGCCAGCAGCCGGAGCACTTCCTGCTCCCGCCCGGTCAGATTGCCGTAGGTGGCATCAGCAATGTCCATCACTTCGGCTGTTTCCAAGAGCCGGGGCGCGATTTCCTGCGACAGGGCCGCATCAAGATAATGCTCATCACGCAGGGCCGCTTCCAGCGCGTCGCGCAGACAGGCCGAGACCGACTCCTTGATCAGATAGCCCAGAGCGCCAGCTCGGAGCGCGCCGAGAATGTAGTCAATCTTTGAGTGCATGCTGACAATGACAATCCTCGTTTCCGGGGCTGCGCTCCGCAAGGTGCGGGTGAGCTGAATGCCGCTTCGGTCTGGCAGAGACAGGTCAATCACGGCCACGTCCGGCTTGATTCTGCGCACCGCCGCCTCGCCCTGGCGCGAGTCCGCCGCCTCATCAGCAATGACAAAGCCCGGACAGCGGCTGATGATCTGCCGGAGGCTGGCCCGGAAGGTGTCATGATCGTCAATAATCACTATCTGCTTCTGCGTGCTCATTATCCGCCTCCCTCTGCGGTTCCGCCTGATCCTCCTGCGGGCTGATCAGGCTGGGAAATTCAATAAATATCTTCACGCCTTCGCCCGGAGCTGACTGAAGGCGGAAAGTGCCGTTCATCACCCGGACCCGCTCCTGCATGCCAAGCAGGCCAAAACGCTTTTTCTCTCTGACCTTGCGGCAAATTTCTTCCACAGCAAAGCCGCTGCCATTGTCCTCAATGCGGAGAATGACATTGGCCCCGGACGCAATCAGCCGGACATCGGCCTGACTTGCCTGCGCATGTTTGCCAATGTTGTTCAGGGCCTCCTGCACCAAGCGGTAGATGTTGATAGCGTGCTCGGCAGCAAGCGGCAGCTTGTCCGCGCCAGCCTTGGAGAATCTGACCGGAATGCCGCTTTTGCGGGCAAAGGCCCGGCAGCAGTCGGCCAGCGCGCTCGCCAAGCCGATCTGCTCCAGACCGGGTGGCCGCAGGTTGTAGGACAGCTCGCGCACGGTCTTGATGCAGCGGTCAATCTGCCTGCCCCAGTCGTGCCGGGCTTGAGTCAGGGCCAGCTCATCCTCAACCGGCTCGCTGAAAAAGGAGTCGCCCGCAATTTTGAGCGAGGACAGTTCCTGGGCCACCTGATCATGCAGATAAAGGGCGATCTGCTGCCGCTCATTTTCCTGCACGGCCAGTAGCTGCTGAGTGAGATGATGGACCTGCTCCTCAGCCCGGCGCAGCTCGGCATTGGCCTGCACCAGCTCCTCTGTCCGCTCCTGCACCTTGGCATCCAAGTCCTCGTGATAGCAGGTGAGCTGCTCGGCCATTTTCTCAAACTCTTGAGCAAGAAACTCGAATTCATCGCCGGAATGAATGCCCAAGCGGTGCTGAAGATTGCCTGCCCCGATCTGCCGGGTGCCCTCCTCAAGGATGCGCACCGGCCCCAGCACTGAGCGCAGCATCAGAACAAAGACCGCCACGGTCAGCAGCACTGCGACCGCACTGGTCAGGGCGACCACGATCAGGGTGTGCTGATACTTCTCCGTGACAAAGGCTTCAGTCTTGGTCAGTTCCTGCAAATGGAGATGAAGATGCTCGTCAATCACGGCCTCCATCTTTTTCAGCTCCTCGCGCACCACCACGGCAATTTGGGCAAACTCCTCCTCTGGCCAGCCTTGGGCGGATTCCTCAAGAATATATTGCGACAAGGTCATGGCAAGAATGCTGTGATGAAGCATCTCATGCGCGGCCAAGGATGCCGGGTCAGTGTTCTGATGGCTGTGCCGGGCATTGTGCTTGGTGATCAGCTCCTTGAGCTGGGCCGCCTTGGCCGTGATGCTCCTCCGGTCAATGTGCTTTTCCCGCAGTCCTGCCTCAAGGGAGAGCAGCAGCTTTTTCAGCTCCAGCATGGCCGAGACATTGAAGGCCACGTCCTGCTGCATTTTGTGGAACTGGCTGTGAATGCTGGAAAAAGTGCAGATGCAGAACAGGCTGAGTGCGAAGATGACCGCAATCAGCGGGGAGAAATAGAGAATGAAGCGGTTGCGGAGGCTGAGTTGCAGCATCGGAACTTGGGCATGGGTTCAAAAAAACACTGCGCAGTTGTCCGGCTGAACATACAGGAAAAGGAGGGATTTGCCCAGTCTCTTTGCAAGGGATGGGCGGAGAAAATGTTTTTTTGGCGTGTTGAAACCAAGAGATTTCCTTGCAGGAGGTATTGGCGCATGCAGCCCGTTCGTATTTTCATTAAGTCCTTGCTTTCAATAGCCGAGGCCAGGCCGTTCCTTCTGATTCGCCAAAATCAGGTCGTGACGGATGCCTGCTGCTCGCCGTGATCAACACGCAGATTTCAGCCGCGAGGCGATGGAAAAACGGATGGTCTCCAAAGCGCGCACCGTTCCCCTTTGCCTGTCAAAGGGATGCGCACATCGTGTGCTGAATCTGATGTGCCACAGAAGAAAGCACTGTCACAGGCTATTTCTTAGCAGTGTACGACAATTTTGGGTAATGGTGAATCGTGAGTGATGGGTTGAAAATATGTTGAAATTGCTGGAAAATATAATATACTGGCGGCAAGGGATGCTCTCTGTCCCATCGGCTCTTCGTCGGATGCGCATGTCAAGCCGTCATTATGAAAAAAACAAACATGGAGAAGAAAGCTGTGCAATGCCCAAGATGTGGTTCATCAGTCATTGTGAAAAATGGCTCCAATGCGAATGGGAAAAAGAAATTTTTATGTAAGGACTGCTCACGTCAATTCGTTGAGAATCCTCAGAACAAAACAATATCTGATGCTGAATGGCGCATAGTTGATAAGCTTCTTGTTGAAAGAATCTCCTTGGCTGGGATTGCGAGAGCCGTTTCCATCTCAAAAAGATGGCTTCAGGAATATGTTAAAAAAAAACGAAATGAAGTCAAAAAAGAGGCTTTCAATATGTCCCGCAACGGAAAAATCTTCATCGAAGCCGATGAAATGTGGACTTTCGTTGGTGACAAGGAAAATGATATTTGGATATGGCTTGCTGTCGAGAGAAGAACAAAGCTTATTGTCGGATATCATGTTGGAAAAAGAGATAATGCAGGAGCAGCCGCCTTGTGGGACTCCCTTTCTGAAGATTGCAAAAAGAACGGAATATTTTTTACGGATGGACTCGCCGCTTATTCGAGCGTGTTTCCAGCTGAAAGGCATAGAATTGTCAGCAAAGGAAGCGGAAAAACAAGTCATATCGAAAGGCTCAATTTGACATTCAGACAAAGATTGTCTGCACTTGTCAGAAAGACCATTTCATTTTCGAGAAGCATCGAAAATTTAACTGCATCTGTCTGGAGGTTCATTCAAGATTATAATAATAATCTTTTGTTTAATTGATCACTCACAGTTCACCATCACCCAATTTTGTCAATTCATACCTGTGGCGCAGAGAATCTTCAGTAAGGGGAACAGTATAATATAATGTGCTATAAAGATTAAAACCTATTTTGGTTAGGCAATTATTTTTTTTTGAAAAATCATTTATCGCCTTTTTTGTTTCATCATCTATGAAATTTGTCAATCTAACTTTTTTATACCCATGCAAGAAAAGCAATTCCTGCACTTTATTTATTTTTGTTTTCTCATCAATCTGGTAATTCCATTGTTTTTTTACATAGTACTCTACTGTAGGATCAGGCTGTGCACCATCTAATAGCCTCCAATATGGCAGATCAAGATATTTTCCAATAAGTTGGATAACACTTGTCTGAACAAGCAAGCGTAAGGCAGCATGTCTTCCTTCAACCTTTTTAACTTCCCCTTTCAGGCCAAGGGTTGGCCCAAGTATTGTAAAACCAAGTTCTTTTTTGCCGATTCCCTTATGCACCTGCATAGTATTAGATGTCTGAATACGAGGAAGTCCGCTCATTGTATCAATATTCAGCATGTTTAAATCAATAGTTATCCTTGCAGTGCTTGTTTTTTCACCCTGCATATACTCAATGCCAAAAGGAGCTTGTTGTCCAAAATCATCAGTTTCATAACCTAAATTTGTAGAATCTTCTTTGGTTTCCATACCTCTGTCGAATTCAGTAATACCTCCTATTATAATAGCAGCAGGAACAAGTTTATTTTGTAAATTATTATACCCTAAATTTTTCAGGTTAAGAACAATATCAGGACGATAAGGAATAAAAAGAATATTTCCTCCAATCGCATTCAACGCGCTTACGGTCATTTCTGTGATATCATAGGGTATTTCTGCTTTTGTATGTTCTGCTGTTCCTGTGTTGTCACTGATTTTGTCAATCATAATTCTTGATCTCACTCCATAGATCTCAGCCATTTTGCCAAGATCCTTGAGAACATGACTTAATTCTGTTTTATTAACTTCTATGACTCCAGAAGGAATTTCTATATCAACTTGGCGCGGATCTATCTTAGCGCATCCTAAAAAAAGCAGTGCCAAAAAAAAATATACCAATATTTTGATAATAGACATTATGCGCAACAAATACTTTTTAAATAAAAAATCCGCCTTTTGAAAAGGCGGATTTCACAAAAATTTCAAGAAAAAACTATTTCATGGATATGGCCGCCTTGTCCCCCTGAGACTGATCAATAATTATGATATCACCATGAATATTACTCCCTGAACCAACTATTACTGAGTTGACAGAAATATTTTTTGCTGTTCCATTCGCATCGTCAATAACAACATCGTCGCTGCTCATAGATGTATATGATTTACTGATAGAATTAAGAACAATGTAACTTATATTCTTCTGCATTTTGCCTAACTCGTGATAATCAGTTATAGAATCATCTATATCAATGCCATCGTCTATATCCAAGGCAAGACATGAATTGATGATTGATACTGATATGGTTATTATAAGCAGTAAAATTTTCATAGTTTTCATAATAATTGACACCTGTGTTTTTTCTTCCTTACTTAAAGGAGTCAGGGAGTCAACATAAATTGACTCCCTGAAAAAACGCTGATCGTTGTTACTGGATGGCAACACCACCTGCAACAGCGGTTGCTCCTCCAGTTGCAACAGCAGTCACATCATCAGCATCAACTTTGTTGTTCACATTACCGACGGTAACCCCCCATTTAAGAGATATTCCGCCTGCGACGGCTGTTGAATATTCACCTTTAGCTACAGCAGTGATGTCATCAGCCTTAACATTGTTGTTTAGATTGCCAACACCATCAACAAAATCAGTGACGGTAATCCCTCCCGCAGCTGCTGTGGCATCACCTTTAGCCACAGCAGTGATGTCATCAGCCTCAACATTATTGTTTATATTGCCGATATTGTAGGCATCACGAAGACTAATTCCGCCTGCAGCGGCAGCCGCCCCTAAACCTTCAGCTACAGCAGTAATATCATCAGCATCAACCTTGTTGTTCACGTTGCCAATGTTATGAGATCCTGAACCCTTTATATCGATACCACCTGCCGCAGCACTTGCGCCCCACGGTCCCTTTGCGACAGCAGTCACATCATCGGCATTAACATTATTGTTCACATTGCCAATGGGACCTGATTCTCTGATGTTGATGCCTGCCGCAATCGCACTTGAGCCATCCTCAGATCCAGCTCCCTTTGCGACAGCAGTCACATCACCAGCCTCAACCTTGTTATTAACATTACCATAGTCATAAGAATTCTCAATGCTGATGCCGGCCGCTGTCGCTGTCACTGTCCCTTCTCCTGGTCCTCCATGCTGTTTAGCAACAGCAGTAATGTCGTCGGCATCAACCTTGTTATTCACATTGCTCGCAAAAGCACTTCCTGCGCACATAATAACAGATACTGCTACGATAATTGCTGTCTTGTTCATGTCGATCTCCTTTGTTGGGGATTGAGTAAAAAAACTTCCTGCTGAGTTTCTTTCTACAGCAGAAAGATTTGAAAAGCCAATTGAGTCACTCTGCGGCATCCACTCTGCCAGCACCTGTTGTTTCAGATATTACAACAGGATGTCCTGCATAAACAACATGTCCTGCGCCGAATGCTTTGGCTGTCAATTTTTTTCCGGCATTAACAGTGGCTCTGCCACTGCCACTTACAGACACAAAAGCCTCTTCAGAGAAGAGTTTTTCACATTGCAATTTCCCGGCTTCAGATATGACCGCCGTTATTTTCTCGATGTTTCCTTGCGCTGCTACAGAAGCAGCACCACTGACATCAATGTTGAAATTTTCAACATTGCGTATGTCTTCAATCATAACTTCCGCCGCGCCATCAACTGAAATGGATGAAATACTTTTCACCTGCACATCCAGCTTCACGGGGCGCAATGTTGAAATATTTTTTTTCACCCCTATTTTCAACACGTCCCCCTCCACCTTTGTTTTTATCAAAGGAACAACAGAGCTGTCCGCTGAGATAAAAACAATATTTTCCTGTCCAAACTTGATATGAATTTTTCCAGCAAAATTTCTTATATCAATCTGGCAAAAATCTGGGAGCACTCTTCTCTCTTGTTTAAGAACTCCTGTGTCAAGAGTTGCTCCTGGAGACAAGGCATGTCCATTGATCACAATACCGCCTGCCACAGCTTGACTGCCTTGCTTGACAACTGAAGCAGCTATTGTGCGAAAAGTCATAACAGACAAAAGGAATATTGCAGCGGCAAAAATTAACTTCATATTTTATGTCTAACATGTTTTATGTTACCTGTCAAATATTTTTTTGCAAAAAAATAAATGAGAATAATTATTATTGACCATTGTGCAGCATTGCCCCTTTCTGCCGCTCCCGCTGTTTCGTGTTCTGTTCAACAAAGCAAGGCTGACCGGTGAAGGGATTTTCGCCTGTCCAATACATCACGGTTGACCAAGTTGAAGGCGTGGGGGTAAAAATCTGCACCTGCTTGGGCAGCAGCTTCAGCTCGCGCAAACAGAAGCGGCGCAGGGCCTCCATGTCCTGCTGTCGGCAGCCAGGATGGGCGGCAATCAGGTAATAGGTGAGGAACTGCGGCAGTTCCTCCTCCTTGCTGATTTGGTTGAACAGCTTGCGGAAGCGGAGCAGGCTTTCCATCCCCGGCTTGCCCATGCAGGCCAAGACTTGCGGCTGGCAGTGCTCAGGCGCGGCCTTCATCTGGCCGGAGACATGATGCCGGATCACTTGCCGCAGGTAGCTGAGGCCGTTCTTCTGATCCGCCAAAATCAGATCGTGACGGATGCCTGATGCAACAACCGCCTGCTTCACGCCCTTCAGCGAACGCAGTGCCTCCAGCAAGGCCGTCTGCTCGCTGTGATCAACTCGCAGATTCTTGCAGACGGTCGGATAGAGGCAGCGGCGGTCAGGGCAGCTCCCCTTGGTCAGCTTTTTTTGGCATTCGATGCCGTACATATTGGCGGTCGGCCCGCCCACGTCATGGATGCGGCCCTTGAAGCCCGGGCTTTCCGCCAGCCGTCGGGCCTCGGCCAAAATTGACTGCCTGCTCCGCCACGTGACAGTGCGGCCCTGATGCACAGCAATGGCGCAGAAGTTGCATTCGCCATAGCAGCCGCGATGCGAGGCGATGGAAAAACGGATGGTCTCCAAGGCGCGCACCTTTCCTTTTTGCCTGTCAAAGGGATGCGCGTCATGCTGATAATCCAAGCTGTGGACCTGATCCAGTTCTGCCTGACTGAGGGGCGGCTGGGGCGGATTATGAATCAGCCAGCGTGAACCGTGCTGCTGGGCCAGTCCCTGCGCGGTGATCGCATCATTGTTGGCATAGAAAAGGCGGAACATTTCGGTAAAGGCCTTTTTCTCCGCAGGCGAGCTGCCAGCAACCTCCTCGTAAGATGGCAAAGTAAGATATGTTTCCGGTTTTGCCTTGGCCGCATAGCAGAGACCGCGAATCTGATGCGCATCTCCACCGTCGCGCAGGGCTTCAGCCAATTCAACCACACTGCGTTCGGCCATGCCATAGAGCAGATAATCCGCCTTGGCATCAAGGAGAATGGAACGGCGCACCGCATTTGACCACCAGTCATAATGGGCAATGCGGCGCAGGCTGGCCTCAATGCCGCCGAGCACGATTGGGCAGGTCTTTTTGAAATGGGCGCGGATCAGATTGGCATAAACAAGCACGGCCCGGTCAGGACGGCGGTTGTTGAGACCGCCGGGCGTGTGATCGTCCTGCTTTCGTTTTTTTCCTGAAGCCGTGTAGTTGGCGACCATCGAATCCACGCAGCCGCTGCTCACGCCCCAGAAGAGGCGCGGCTCGCCAAGACGGCGGATGTCATCGCTGCGCAGGTCTGGCTGGCTGATGATGCCGACCCGGAAGCCTGCCGCCTCCAGCACCCGACCAATCACAGCAGCACCGGCAAAGGGTGAGTCTATGTATGCGTCGCCATTGACAAGGATGACATCCAAGCCGTCCCAGCCGCGCTGGCGCAGCTCCTGCCGGGTCGTGGGCAGGAAAAGATTTTCAGGCATCCTCACGCAGCAGGAGGAAGAGACCGGCAGCAGCCACGGTGAGATGAATGGAAAGGGCTGCGGCCAAGGGATTGAGATAATCCGCCTTGGCCAAGGATTGCAGAATCGCCCATATTCCCCAGCAGACAAAGGCCATGCCGCAGCTCACCGGCACAGCTAAGGACAGGTCGCGGCCCCATTTTTGATAGACTGTGAGCAGCAGGGGCAGGCCGAGCAGGAGCAGGGGCAGGCCGAGCAGGATATACGATATTCGGCCATAGAACTGCGCCCAGGCAAGTGCCCGGTCTTCTGGACTCTGCTTGCCGCGCAGGGCCTCCCGGTACAGCTCCAGCAGGGACAGCTCATAATTGCGATACTGAGGAACGAAAAAATCAGCGGGTTTCTGCGGAAACCTGAAACCACGGCTGCTGAAGACTTCACTGCGGAAGCCGCCGCCGTCCTTGGCCACTTGCGCCTGCCCATTAAGTAGAATCCATGCGCCGTTCTGCCAGAAAGCAAGTTCTGCCGCAACCAAGGTGCGCAGCTCATACTTTTTATTCCACGTGGCGTAGGAAAAAAAAGCAAATTCATTGCTGCGCGGATCAGGGCGGGCAAAGGAGTAAAAGGTGTCATCGCCCTGATAATAATAGCGGCCATTGCGGTAAATGCCGAGCGGCACCTTGCCCTTGACCTCCTTGTTCCAGATTCGGTTGGTCTGGGCCGCAGTTTTTGGCAGGACAAACTGGGACAGGGCCATGAGCAGCAGGGTGGCGATGATGCCGCCGCCAATGATCGGCGCAGTGATCTGCTTGAGGGAAACTCCGCCCGCCTTGAGCGCGGTCAGCTCGTTGGAATGATTGAGCACTCCCAGCGTGACCACTCCGGCCAGCAGAATGCAGACCGGCCCCATCTGCTCGATGACAAAGGGAATCGAAAGCAGAAAGAACTTGGCCACCAAGGCCATTGGCTTGCCTTTTTCAAGGAAGTTGTCAATCTTTTCAAAAAAATCGATGAGAATGTAAATGGCAATGAAGCTGAGGACAAGCAGCAGCATGTTCTTGGCAAACTGCCGGAGGATGTAGCGGCTGAGAATGTTCAAGGGTCGATGGACGGGTAATTTTTTCTTGCAAGATGCTGCTGTAAAAATTACCCTTTGCAGACTGTTCCGTCAAGCAATACCCGGAGAAGACGTTTGCTGCCCTCAGTTCCCCTGAGCACTGCTGTGCCAGTCAAGGCTGTGCCGCCCAGCCTTGCCGACAACACCGCTGATCTTGACCGGCTCAAGCTGGCCGTGGCTGCTGCCCTGCTGCCGCCATTGGCCGGACAGCCGCTGCATGTCCCTTTTGCCTGCATGGCCGTGCTGGCAGCCAAGTTCCGCGCTACCGGATTTGCAGGCTGGGCGATTGTGCAGGTGCTGCCGGAGCGGCTGGAGCTGATTGATTTTCTCCCGGAAAAACCAGTCCGACTGCTCGGCGCGGCCTTGGATTTAGGCTCCACCCATCTTGAAGCGAGCCTGCTTGATCTGCTCACTGGCAAGGTGCTGGCCCGCCGCACGGCCCTGAATCAGCAAGTTAAATATGGAACCGACATCCTCAGCCGCATTCATTTTGCGGATAAGGAAGAGGGGCAAAATGTGCTCCAACAGGCCGCAGTCCGTTCCATCAGCGGCCTGCTCGACCAGCTCTGCCAAGAAGCTGCGGCCCAGCCAGAGGAAATCATTGCTCTGACTGCCGCAGGCAACACGACAATGGTGCATCTGCTCCTCGGCCTCAGCCCGCACCATCTCTGCCGGGAGCCATACATTCCCTTGGTCAACAGCCCTGACCCGCTGCCAGCCGCAGCAATCGGCCTGCGCCTCCATCCACAGGCCCGGCTCTGGCTCCTGCCCAGCCGGGGCAGCTATTTTGGCGGCGACCTGATTGCAGGCATTCTCGCGGTCGGGCTGGATCAGGCTGAGGAAATAGAAATGCTGATTGATGTCGGCACCAATGCCGAGGTGGTCTTGGGCAGCCGCGACTGGCTGATCGCCTGCGCCGGGGCAGCTGGCCCGGCCTTGGAAGGCGGAGTGGCGCGGATGGGCATGCGGGCCGCGCCCGGAGCCATTGAGCAGGTGACAATTGACCGGGAAAACTGGCAGCTTGCTTGGCACAGCATTGCCGCCGCGCCGCCGACCGGCCTCTGCGGCTCCGGCCTTATCGACTTGGCCGCAGAACTGTATTTAGCCCGGATTATCGACCTGCGCGGCAAGTTTCAGCGTGAAATCAAGGGCCAGAGCGCGGCCCGGCAGGCCTTTGTTCAAGAACACCTGCTGGAGCGGGACGGAGAAACGATTTTTGCAGTCACTGACAGCGTGGCGGTCAGCCAGACGGACATTGATGCCATGATGCGCTCCAAAGCAGCCATGTATTCGATCTTAGAGACTATATGCAGCCAAGTCGGGCTGAATTTTGAGGAGCTGACCCGGATTCATATTGCCGGAGCTTTTGGCAAGCATATCAATCCGCGCCAAGCTGTCACCTTGGGCATGCTGCCAGACCTGCCGCTCTCAGTGTTTCAGCCTGCGGGCAACACCGCCTTGCACGGGGCGGAAATGCTCCTTCTTGACCATGCGCTCTGGGAACAGGCCAAGGCAGTCTGCCGCAAAATCACCTACGTGGAATTGAATGTCAATCAGGAATTCATGCTCTGTTTTTCAGGCTCACGCTTCATTCCTCACACTGATCCAGTCCGTTTTCCCTCAGTGCCGCATTTTCGTTGAGCAAAAGTCTGCTTGCATTTTTTTTTCTCCCTGTGCTAAGATAGAGTATTGACCTGTCTTCAGATAGAGCGCATTATTTCAAAACAAACCCTTGCAGGTGCCTCCTTGAAGCAGACACGATTGGAAAAAATTGCTGACACCGTCACCCGCAGTTCAAACCGCAACTCCGCTCTCAACCGGCTGAACGGCTTTTATCAGCTTTTTGAAAAGACGGACGAGGTGTTGATTGTGATTGTCGCTGATCCTGACTCGTTGGCCAGCGCAATGGCGGTCAAACGGCTGCTCAGTTATCGGGTCGGCAGTGTGGTCATTGGCTATCCCAATGAAATCAGGCGGCTGAACAACATGACTATGGTCGAGCGGCTGAAAATTCCCATTGAACGCCTGCACACCCTCCAAGTCAATGACTATTCTAAGAAAATCATCCTTGACTCCCAGCCCACCCATCAGCCCTGCTTTGAAAAAATTCAGTTTGACGCCGTGATTGACCATCATCCGGTCACGCAGGGCTGGGATGCGAAATTCATTGATATCCGTCCTGATTACGGGGCAGTGTCCTCAATGATGGTGGAGTATCTGCGCGCCGCCAATATCAGGCCCTCGGTTTCCTTGGCCACGGCCCTGTATTACGGCATCAAGGTTGACACCCAGAATTTTGAAAAGAAAAACATGCAGCTCGCTGACGGCATCTCGTTCCGCTATGTCTTCAGCCTTGCCAATCGCAACTTGGTGCGCAAATTCGAGCTGACTGAGCTGCGCCGCTCTGAGCTGAAATACTTCCGCATCGCCCTCAAGGAAGTCAAATTGAGCAAAGGCCGGGCTTATGCCCACATAGGCAAGGTCGGCACCCCGGACGTGCTGGTGATTATTGCTGATTTCCTTAATCATGTTGACAAATTCGACTGGGTGCTGGTTTCCGGCATCTACAGTGACAAGCTGATCATCATCCTCCGCTGCGACGGCTACCGCAAACATGCGGGCAAATTCGCGCTGAAGACTTTTGCCGAATACGGCTCCGCAGGCGGCCACCGGGAAGCGGCGCGGGCCGAACTGCCTCTGAAAAATCTGCCGCCCCGGCGCGAGGGCCAGGACTTCACCACCGCCGCTCTGATGAAAATCGCCACCCGGCATCTGTAGCTTTCCCGCCTTGTCTTTTCTGTTGAACAGGGTATAATCCAATTGCGGAGCAGCGGCTTTTTTGCGCATTTCTGCCGGGTTTCCGCTGAACATCATTTCTTTGTCCAAAGCGATTGCGGAGACTATTTTCTATGGCAATGCCTTCCACATTGGCGATGATTCTGGCCGGGGGCCGTGTTGACGAACTGGGTGTGCTCACCCATTACCGTCCCAAATCCGCTGTCCCGTTCGGCGGCTTCGCCAGAGTGATCGACTTCCCGTTAAGCAACTTGATGCGCTCTGGCATTGAGCGCGTCGCCATTCTCAGCCAGTACCGGTCGTACTCGCTCATCAACCACATCGGCACGGGCGCGGCTTGGGACATGATTGGCCGCAACCGGGGCATCTTCATCCTGCCGCCGTTCAAGGATTACGAAAATCCGCACTGGTACCGGGGATCAGCGGACGCAGTCTATCAGAACCTTGATTTTGTCCGCCACCATAAGCCGGAGGAGATTCTCATTCTCTCTGGCGATCATATTTATGCAATGGATTACCGGCAGCTGATTCGGTTTCATAACGAGCAGGACGCTGATTTGACTGCCGCCTTCATCCGGGTGGAGAAAATAAGTTCAGCCCGCCGCTTTGGCGTGGCCGAGATTGCTGATGATCATGCTGAGGGCGGACGGTTGCTCTCCTATGAGGAAAAACCAGCGGCGCCAAAAGGCGAATGGGCCTCGCTGACCGTGCTCTGCTTCCGGCCCCAAGTCCTGACAGCGGTGCTCAAGGAGAACCAAGCCTCATCGTCTTATGAATTTGGCCGCGACATCATCCCGATGATGATGGAACAGGGCATGAAAGTTTTTGGCTATAAATTCAACGGCTACTGGGGCTACAGCCGGACTGTGGATGAATACTGGCGCACCTCCATGGACCTGCTCGGCGACAAGCCGCTGATTGACATGGAACAATGGGGCATCCGCACCAATCTGGAGCATCGCGGCATCCGCGACTGTCAGCCGCTGCAAGTGGGAAAAGATGGCCTCATGGACAACTCAATGGCCTATAACGGCTGCATTGTTGAAGGCAAGGTGCGGAATTCGATTCTCTTTCCCGGTGTGCGGGTGGCCAAGGGCGCGGAAGTCAGCAACTCAATCCTTTTTTTCAACAACGTGGTCAAGGAAGACAGCAAACTGGAGCGGGTGATCAGCGATGTCAACACCACTTTTGGCAGCCAAGTGCGGATCGGCACTGCTCAAGGCCGGGTGACTGTGATTGGCTGGAACAATCAGGTGCCAGACGGCATGGTCATTGGCGGCGGCTGCACGGTTGCCCCGGAAATACCTGACAACGGCTGGCCGCAGGCTCTGGCTGATCTGGAGGAGCTGCGATGAGAGATATAAACGACGCATTGGTGCTGCTGCTGGCAGGCGGAATCGGCAGCCGCCTGAATATTTTGGTTGGTCATCGGGCCAAACCAGCAGTGCCTTTTGGCGGCCTGTACCGGATCATTGACTTTTCCCTCTCCAATGTGATGAACGCCGGTCTGAGCAAGGTCGGGGTGCTGACCCAGTACAAGCCGCTCTCGCTGATGCGGCACATCCGCAACGGCCAGCCGTGGGATTTCACCGGGCGGACGCGGGGCGTGGAAATCCTGCCGCCGCGCACTGGCGAAAAAGATTCAGACTGGTACAAGGGCACCGCCGACGCGATCCGGCAGAATATTGACTTCATCAAAGCCAATCCTTCCGAGCAGGTGGTCATTCTTTCCGGTGATCATATTTACCGGATGGATCTCAATGACATGATCGCCTGCCACCGGGCGAAAAAGGCGGGCATCACCATTGGCATGATGGTGGTGCCAATGAGCGAGATTCACCAGTTCGGGGCCGGCATTGTTGACGAGGAAAACCGAATTGTTGACTGGGAGGAAAAGCCCAAGGTGGCCCGCACCAATCTCGCCTCAATGGGCATTTATGTCTTTGACACCGAATATTTGCTCGCCATGCTGGCCCGCGACCGCAAGGAAATTGACTTTGGCATGCACATCATTCCCAAAGCGATTGAGGAGCGGCAGGTCTTTGCTTATCCCTTTTACGGCTACTGGCGTGATGTCGGCACCATTCAGGCCTACTGGGATGCGAACATGGACATCATCCGCCCGGATTCCGGCATCTCGCCGGAGGAATGGGGCATCCGTCCCAATGCCGAGAGCAGTCGCCGGACTATGGACCGCGCCCCGGCCCGTTTCGCTGCTGGCTGCACAGTTCAGTCCTCGCTGATCAGCGCAGGCTGCGTGATTGAGGGCACAGTGATCAATTCCGTGCTCTCGCCTGGGGTGACAGTGCAAAAAGGGGCAGTGGTCCGTGATTCGGTCATTTTTGAAGATGCGCTGATTGAGGCGGATGCAGTCGTTGATCTGGTGGTTGCGGACAAGCGGGTGCAGATCGGCAAAGGCGCAGTCGTCGGTTTCGGCGATGCGGCAGCGAAAAAAATCAAGAACAAGGACTTTCCCACCCATCTCTACAGCGGCATCACCCTGCTTGGCAAGGAGGCCCGGATTCCTGCTGGCCTCAAGATCGGCAGAAACTGCATTTTCCAGGCCGGCTGGGGCCGAAACGAGGCAGTCTTGCCGGAAGATGCAGGCCACGGGGCAGTTTTTTCTGCTGCCTGATGCGGAAAGGCTTGCCTTTGTCCTTTGCTTTCAGTAGAATCCTGCCGTGTCTGAGAGCAATGTTCATGCGCCCGTAGCTCAGTAGGATAGAGCACCAGATTCCTAATCTGGGTGCCGCAGGTTCGACTCCTGCCGGGCGCACCATCTCACACCCTGCGCAGTTCCATCCCTTCCGTCCTTTTTACTGACGTATTTTTTCAACATATCAGGATAACAATTTATTATGAAAGCTGTGCCGCAAAAAAAACGGATAGTAGTCACCGGCGGAGCTGGTTTTCTCGGTTCGCATCTCTGCGAGCGGCTGCTGGCTGAAGGGCAGGAAGTGATCTGTCTCGACAACTTCTTCACCGGCGGCAAGCAGAACATTGTTCATCTGCTTGACAATCCCTATTTCGAGCTGATCCGCCACGATGTGACCTTGCCGCTTTATATCGAGGTGGATGAAATCTACAACCTCGCCTGCCCGGCCTCGCCCATTCATTATCAGTACGATCCGGTGCAGACCACCAAAACCTCGGTGCATGGGGCAATCAACATGCTGGGGCTGGCCAAGCGGGTCAGGGCCAAGATTTTTCAGGCTTCCACCTCTGAGGTTTATGGTGATCCGCAGGTGCATCCGCAGCCGGAATCCTACTGGGGGAATGTCAATCCCAATGGCCTGCGCTCCTGTTATGACGAGGGCAAGCGCTGCGCTGAAACGCTCTTTTTTGACTACCATCGCCAGCACAGGCTGCGGATCAAAGTCGCCCGGATTTTCAACACCTACGGCCCGCGCATGCACCCCAATGACGGACGGGTGGTGTCCAATTTCATTGTTCAAGCCCTGCAGGGCCAGCCGATAACCATTTACGGCGACGGCTCCCAGACCCGCTCCTTCTGCTATGTGGATGATTTGATTGAAGCCTTCATCCGCCTGATGAACACGGATGATGACTTCACCGGCCCGGTCAACACCGGCAATCCGGGCGAGTTCACCATCCTGCAACTGGCAGAAACCGTGCTGGAGCTGACCGGCTCCAAATCGGAATTGGTCTTCAAGTCCTTGCCGCAGGATGATCCCAAACAGCGGCGGCCTGACATCACCTTGGCCAAGGAAAAACTCGGCTGGGAGCCTAAGATTTCCCTCCGCGAAGGACTGATTCCAACCATCACCTATTTTGATAATTTTCTGAAAGGACAGCCGTGAAAACAGCTCTGATCACCGGCATCACCGGTCAGGACGGTGCCTATTTGGCCGAATTTCTTTTAAGCAAAGGCTACATGGTGCATGGCATCAAACGCCGGGCCTCGCTCTTCAACACCGACCGGGTCGATCATCTTTACCAAGACCCGCATGAGGAAGATGTCCGCTTCCAGCTCCATCACGGCGACCTGACGGATTCCACCAATCTGATCAGAATCATGCAGGAAGTGCAGCCAGATGAAATTTACAATCTGGCGGCGCAGAGTCATGTGGCGGTGTCGTTCGAGACCCCGGAATACACGGCTAACAGCGATGCCCTTGGCACCTTGCGTCTGTTGGAGGCCATCCGCATTCTTGGTTTGGAGCGCAAGAGCCGCTTCTATCAGGCTTCGACCTCGGAGCTGTTCGGCAAGGTGCAGGAGATTCCCCAGACGGAAAAAACGCCGTTTTATCCGCGTTCTCCGTATGGAGTGGCCAAGCTCTATTCGTACTGGATCACGGTCAATTACCGGGAAGCCTATAATATTTATTGCTGCAACGGCATTCTTTTCAACCACGAGTCACCTGTCCGGGGCGAGACCTTTGTCACCCGCAAGATCACCAGAGCCTTGGCCCGGATCAAGCTCGGCTTGCAGGAAACGCTCTTTCTCGGCAATCTTGATGCCAAGCGCGACTGGGGTCATGCCAAGGATTACGTGCGGATGCAGTGGCTGATGCTCCAGCAGGATGAGCCGGAGGATTTTGTCATTGCCACCGGGGTGCAGCATTCGGTGCGGGAATTTGTCGAAATTGCCGCCGCTGAACTGGGAATGGCCGTTGCTTGGCAGGGCGGGGGCGTTGAAGAGGTCGGCATTGAGCAGCAGAGCGGCAAGGTCATTGTCCGCATTGATCCGCGCTATTTCCGTCCGACTGAGGTCGAGACCCTGCTCGGCGACCCGTCCAAGGCCAAGGAAAAATTAGGCTGGGAGCCGAAGATCACTTTTGCCCAGCTTGTGCAGGAAATGGTCAGAGAGGATTTGAAGATTGCCGAGCGTGATCAGATTGTCCGGCAGAAAGGGTATAAGGCGTATAATTATTTTGAGTAACAGCTGCGTTGTGGGAACCCGGCACAAAATAATCAATGGCGATAGTCGGCAGATGAATTTGCTGCCTGACGAATCGGTGCATCTGATCGTCACTTCGCCGCCCTACTGGCAGCTTAAAGATTATGGCACGGAAGAACAGATCGGCTATAACGAGAGTTATGAAAGCTATATCAACAATCTAAATTTAGTCTGGAATGAGTGTCATCGGGTTCTCCATCCCGGATGCAGGCTCTGCATCAACATTGGCGACCAGTTTGCCCGCGCAGTCTATTATGGCCGCTATAAAATAATTCCAATCCGCACGGAAATCATCAAATTCTGTGAGACTGTCGGCTTTGATTACATGGGAGCCATTATTTGGCAAAAGGCAACCACGACAAACACCACTGGCGGAGCTGTCATTATGGGCAGTTTTCCCTATCCACGCAACGGCATTGTCAAAATTGACTATGAATTTATTCTGATCTTCAAAAAGCAGGGCAATGCACCTAAGCCAAGTCAAGAGCAGAAAGAGCGTTCCGTCCTCAGCAAGGAAGAATGGAACACCTGTTTTGCCGGTCATTGGAATTTTGCCGGGGCAAAACAAGATGGACATCTTGCCATGTTTCCTGAAGAACTGCCTGCCAGATTGATAAAAATGTTCAGTTTTGCCGAGGAAACAGTCTTGGACCCTTTTCTCGGCAGCGGCACCACTTCATTGGCGGCAAGAAATCTGCGGCGAAACTCAGTTGGCTATGAAATAAATCCTCAATTTATCGAGATCGTAAAACAGAAGCTGAATGTTTGCCAAAGCGATCTTGCCGGAACTGAATACGAATTTCTCAACGATGAAGCAGCAGTCAATGCAAAAGAGAAAGTTGATAGTCTGCCGTATATCTTCCGTGATCCGCATACGCTGAACACAAAGATTGATCAGAAAAAACTTCAGTTTGGCTCAAAGATTGATCAGAACAGCGGCGAGCGGGAGGAATATTTTTCTGTCAAGGAAGTGATCAGTCCTGAATTGTTGAAATTAGACAATAACTTGACTGTCCGGCTGATTGGGATTAAAGAGAATCCGGCAACACGGGCGGAAGCTGTCAGTTTTCTTGTTGAAAAAACAAAGCGGCAGAAGGTGTTCATGAAGTTTGACAGCAGCAAATACGATGACAACAATAATTTGCTTTGTTATTTGTATTTGAAAAATAAAACATTTATCAATGCGCACCTTCTGAAGCAGGGGCTTGCTGGTGTCAGTGCGGATGATGATTTTAAATACAAGAAAAAATTTATAAAAATTACAGAGCAGCTCAATGGATAGACCGAAAAAATATTCGCTGGACTTTGGCAAGAAAGAAAAAGTCTTAAATTACACCTGCCAAACCTATCAGCTATCGAGACCAAAAAAAGTTGGTGCAGTCATGGCATTGATCAGAGAATGCCAGCCAGCAACGTTGCAGGAATGGGAAGAATGGTATTTTCAGAATGCTTGTGCCGCCGATAAGAATAAGACCAAAATAACAAATGATTTGTTGCATGAGCTTGGCGAAAGGCTCTATGATAAAGTTACAAAAGTTGTCATTCCTGAATGGCGGGAAGCATTCAGCCAGCTCACCCTGCAAGACTGTATTGATTATATTTACAATCTCACCATCAACAGAACCTTTGACGGATTTTTGCGGGAAAAATCTGTCGTGCATAATGGCTTGGCCAAACATTTCCCGCAATTGACCTTTGAAGAAAGTGACCCTGAGCTTGACCACTCCGGTGATGTTGATTACATCGCCAAAGTCGGCAGCAAGGCATTTGGCCTGCAAATCAAACCGGTCACAGCTAAGGCAAATTTCGGCAATTACTCACCCAGCGAGCGGATGAAGGCGAGTTTTCAAGAATTTGAGGAAGAATACGGCGGCAAAGTCTTCATCATTTTCAGCTTGGACGGAGAAGTTGCCAACAAGGATGTTCTCGATGAAATCAAAAAGGAGATAGAGCGGTTAAGCAGATTGCAGCAGTCTGCCAGATGAAAAAATTGCGAATTCAAGTTCCAAGTGCAACTTTTCAGCAGACTCCTGAAAACAGCTTTTTCAGCTGTGCTGAATCCTAAAAATTTTCGTAACCTGACACTGTTTTTTCGTAAAAACGGTTATGGCTTGTCTGCCTTAACCAATGAATCTGACAGCGTTTCGATGAGCTGTGTGCGCTTCTCATTCACGCACCTCTTACAGGATGGCAAGAATTCTGTAAGAACGCGCTTTTTTCCTGCCTCGGAAAAAGTTGCATTTGGAACTTTAATCTACATTTTTGCAGCGATTTCAATGTATTTTCAACCCATTCTCACACCTCACCATTGCCCATCTTGCAGCTCACTTGCAGGCAGCCGGTGAAGGCATCCTGCCGCACCTGCGCCTGCACCCCATAGACCTCATGAATGACCTCTGGGCGCAGCACCGCCTCAGTCTCCCCGCAGCAGACCACCTGCCCATGCTTGAGGAAGAGCAGCTCGTCGCAGAACAGTCCGGCCAAATTGAGGTCATGCAGGGCCGCGACCACGGTCAGGCCCTGCTCATCCACCCGGCGGCGGAGCAGGCTGAGGATGGCTAACGAGTGGCGGATGTCCAAGTTGGAGGTGGCCTCATCCAAGAGCAGGGCTTCCGGCTCTTGGACCAAGGCGCGGGCAGCGGCAACCCGCTGCTTCTCGCCGCCGGAAAGCTGCGTCACTGGCCGTTCGGCCAGCCCAGCCACGCCCATCTCCGTCATCACCGCATCTGCCAAGGCATAGTCCTGCGCGGTCATTGAGGCCAGCCTGCCCAAGTGAGGGTGGCGGCCCATCTCCACAGCCTCGCGCACAGAGAAGTCAAAGCGGAGGGCAAAGTCCTGCGGCACCAAGGCCACCCGGCGGGCAAGCTGACGGCGGCTCCACTGCCGGAGCGGCTGGCCACGATAGGTCAGCGTGCCGCTGTCCGGCTCCAGCAGGCCGCAGAGCAGATCAAGCAGGGTGGTCTTGCCGCTGCCGTTCGGGCCAAGGATGCCGCACCAGCGGCCCGGCCTGATCGTCAGACTGATTGCATCCAGCACCGAGCGGCTGCTGCGGGCCAGGCTCACGTCCTCAAGCTGCCAGAGCAGGTCAGAAGCCGCCATTGTCCTGCTGCCGCCGCTTGAAGATGCAGGCGAAAAAGGGGCCGCCGATCAGCGAGGTCAGCACCCCAATGGGCACTTCCGCAGGCAGCACGGCCCTAGTCAGGGTGTCAGCACAGAGGAGGAGGAGGCCGCCGCCAAGAAAGGATAGCACGATCAGGCGGCGGTTGTCCGGGCCTGCCAGATGGCGGAGCAGATGCGGGGCGACTAAGCCGACAAAGCCGATGATCCCGGACACGGCCACGCAGAGGGCGGTCATCAGGGAGCAGGTGAGAAGGAGGGTCCAGCGCAGGCGGGCCGTATTTACGCCCAGTGAGGCAGCGGCCCGTTCACCTGCGGCCATGATGTTGAGATCGCGGCTGAAGAGCAGGCAGATTGCGGAACCGGCTGCGGCTGCCGGAGCGAGCAGGAGCAAATCCTGCCGGGAGGCACTGGACAGGGAACCCATGAGCCAGAAGATGATGATGCTGACCTGCTCGTCTGCCAGGAACTTGAGGAAGCCGATGGCGGCGGAGAGGATGGCCGCGACAATCACCCCGGAGAGAATCAGGCTGGACGAGGAAAGCCGCCGGTCGCCAGCAGCTAAGGTCAGCACTGCCATCAGGGCGGCAATGCTGCCGATAAAGGCGAAGATCGGCACAGAGACGCTCTGCGGCAGGGCCAAGCCTGCCACTTGCAGGACTATGGCCAACGAGGCTCCAAAGGCTGCGCCGGACGAGACCCCCAAGGTGTAGGGATCAGCAAGGGGATTGAGGAGGATGGCTTGAAAGACTGTGCCGCAGACTGCCAACATGCCGCCCACCAGCACTGCCGCGACAATCCGGGGCAGGCGCACATCCAGCACTACGGCCACGACTGCCGAATCAAGCCCGGCCCCAAGTGAGGGAAAACAGCGGCTGCCGACTGCCTTGGCCACAGACTGGACTGGGATGTTCATGAAGCCCATGCCTGCGGCGGTCAGCATGGCGGTCAGCAGCAGGAGCAGCAACGCCCCTGCTGCCCACGGAAAGCCGAGCCGGGCGGCCATCCTTATTTCAGAGTGATGCCCGCATCTGCGGCTGCGTCCTCGGCATGACGGACAAACAGCTCGGCAAAGGCATCGATCTCGCCCAGCCCCTGCTCCACGGTAATCACCTCAAAGCCGTTCTTCTCCATGATCGTCTTCCAAGACTCCTCTTTCGGGTCGGTGCCAGCCATGTCATTCATGGCATGATCACCAGCCACGATCATGCAGGGCTTGAGCACCACCTTCTTGACCCCGAACCGCTTCATCTTGTCCATCACGTCCTCAAGGGCAGGAAAGCCCTCGACCGTGCCGATCAGGGTCACCACATCCGGGTACAGGGCGCGCATCTGGTCGGCCAGCTCCAAGTACGAGCCGCCGGAAGGAAAATGCTCATTGCCGTGGCCCATATAGACCAAGGCCGCCTTTTCCTGCCGGGCCAGTTCTGCGTCTGCTGCCAAGGCTTTGGCCGCCTCCATCACATCCTCGCTGTATGGATGGGCGATGCCGTAGGTTCCCAAGGCCGGGCGGCCCAGCACCACCTTGTGAAAGGGCTTGTATTTCTTCTTCTTGATCGTGCCCATGCGCAGCAGACTATCTACATACGTGCCAAGATCAAGGTATTCCTCGCCCATCGCAATATGGGTCGGCTGAAGGACGATGGTGTCATAGCCCTGATCCTGAAGATCGGCAATGGTGGCCAGCACGGTCTTGACGTGCAGCACTTCCGCTGGAATCTCAGGATGGGCTTTGACATACTCAGAGTCAGCAGACCGCTTGCGCCATTTCTTACGGATGATGTTGGAGGTGAAGCCGATCCGCACCGGTGTTTCCGGGAATTTCTCCATAATCTTAGCCCGGATGTTGAGCAGCCCCTTCAAGCCCGACTCAACTGTGGTGCCGAACATGGCCAAGACAATGGCGTTCTTATGCTCCACCTTCCATTTCTCCCCTTCCGCAGCCTGTCCAGCCGCCGCATTGACAAGCAGCAGCATGGTCAGAATCAACACGTTCAGTTTCATGGCAGACTCCTTTCCTGCGATCCGGGAACAAGGCATAAAAAAATCCCGGATCAATTGCATAATTGACCCAGGATGCCCATTCTGGCCCGGATGCCTGTTCCTCCCCCTTTGCCGAGAGGGGCGGAACACCTTGTTCAGGCAGGTTTTCTGACTTCCGGCTCTTCCTCTGCCGCGCCTTCCCATCCCAAAACGGACAGTGACATCATGCGGCTTTGTCCCCGGTCACAGCAGCGGGCCTGTCCCGGATTCGCACCGGGTTCCCTTTTCATCCGCCCGCAGGCAGACACCTGAAACAGGCGCACTTTAGCCTGCCAAGGCTGCAACGTCAAGGGAGAAGAGAATATTATTACATGCCCATGCTTGGCATCATACCCATACCGCCGCCCATCATACCACCCATGCTCGGCATCATCCCCATGCCGCCGCCCATCATGCTCATGTTCGGCATGCCCATACCCATTCCTGGCATCATCCCCATGCCGCTGGAAGACATGTCATCGCTGTAACCGCCCCCCATACTACTTCTAGGGAAGGGAAAGTTAGGATTATTCATGATGCCCTGCTGCATGTACTGCATCTGTCGTGGGATAATTGATTGACTAACATACGGAGCCATGTTCGGCATCATCGCACTCTGGAATCGGCTGGGGAAGTTCCACGGCTGAATCTGGCTGATCATACTCTGTATTGCCCCTGGCTGAACCACGGGCATAAACATCCTCTGACCCATCCGAGAAATATCGTTTATCCGGTTTCCCATAATCTGATTTCGGATGTTATTTCTCATCTGATAAATCGGAGACATGCTGTTCGACATGCCCTGATTAAGTTGGTTCAGGTTTTGATTAGCCATAGCCATAGCCCCATACTGCTGCTGCTGTTGCGGCAAATTCCGAACACCCTGCCAGACCACCCGACGAAGATCAACTGTTGGCATGAGACTGCTGCTGGAACCGCTTGACGGATAGCTGCTGCCCATGCCCATGCTTGGCATCATGCCCATACCGCCGCTCATGCCGCCCATCATCCCCATGCTGCTGCTTGGCATCATGCCCATACCGCCGCTCATGCCGCCCATCCCCATGCTGCTGCTTGGCATCATGCCCATACCGCCGCTCATGCTGCCCATCCCCATGCTGCTGCTTGGCATCATGCCCATACCGCCGCTCATGCTGCCCATCCCCATGCTGCTGCTTGGCATCATGCCGTTTCCGGCATAGGTGCTGGCCAGCATGTTGGGATTGACCGGCATGGTGAAACCGCTGGACATTCCTGCGGAGGAATTGTTCATGCCCATCTGGCCATTGTCGTAGGAATACGAACTCATATCGTTCGGGTCCTCCCATCCGCCCGCCCATACTGACGACGCGGCCAAGCAGACAAGAGCTGTTCCCAACACCACACTGACTTTTTTCATTTTCTCTCCTCACATTAGCTGAATGCACCTGCTTCCTCTCAACAGTTAATAGAGTAGCAAGTCCAGCGTGATTTGTAAAATTATTTTCTGGCAAATATACCCAATGCTGCGGCCTGCAAGAAAAAAGCCGGGGATGCGTTCCACATCTCCCGGCTCTGATTCATCCTCCGGCAGGAGGAAGGCGATGAGTTCTTACTTCTTCATCATATTCATGGGGAAGTTGGAGTTCATGATGCCATCCTGCATATACTGCATCTGCTCCTTCTGGATTCCGCCGCTCATGCTTGGCATTCCCGGCATTCCCGGAATATTCGGAAACTCAGCATTGCCGATGCCTTCCTGCATGAAGTTGATCTGCGGCATTTTGATCTGGCCGCTGACTTGCTCAACAACTTTGGGCATCATCTGGTTCTTGAAGCGGTTGGGCAGTTCCCACGGACGGATGTTGCCGATGATGGTCTGCACCATATTCGGCTGGATGTTGCTCCGGTACAGGTTTGGTGCCATGGAAGAAATATTTTTGTACCGGTCCGTCATGATCGTATTCCGAACCTGGTTTCTGATCTGATTGGCTGCAGCTGCGCCTTGCTGCATCATGGACAGATTTTGCTGCGTCAGCTGATCAGCAATTTGAGTGCGCTGCTGATTCGGCATATTGCCGACAGCCTGCTCAATCATCTTGCGGATATCCAACGTCGGCGCAGGAGAAGACAGAGCCTGCTGATCAGCAGTCGGCTGCCAGAGATTGTCCATACCGACATTAGCAGAGACCTGCTGGCTGACTCCTGACATCATGGCGTTTGCCATGCCAGCGGCAATGCTGGCTCCCATGTTGCCCATGCTGTTGTTGGCCATGCCGCTCGGCATGCTTGGCATGCTTGGCATGGCACTTGCGCTGCCTCCCATCTGATTCTGGACATTGCCCATCATCTGATTCTGCATGCTGGACGACATCTGATTGGCCATGTTGCTCATCATCTGATTCTGCATGTCCTGAATGGACGTGCCTGCCGCCGCTGCTGAACTGGCAAAACCAGCTAAAGCCAGCCCGATTCCCAACGTGAAACCAATAACAGCCTTTTTCATTTTCCTCCTCCTCTTGTTTAAGCAACAACCGTCTGCCCTGCGCGGACGGAATCCTGCATATATATCAGCTCCGAATCCTCTTCACGCATGTACGATAGCGCGTTATATATCTTTTTGCAAGAGTTTTACGCAGCGTGTACAATTTTTTTTACCCGCTGCGCGGCTGCGGCACTTGCCTCCTCTCCATTTTTATTGTCATTGCAACCTGTTTTCATCCTGCCACAGCCAAAATACCGCTGCTGACGGACGGCAGAATGCCTGCCAGCAGCATAGCCGCTGTGAGCAGGAAAAGGCTGATGGCCTGCACATTGTCCAATGCCAGCGGTTTGACCTCAGCCTGTGGCTGAATAATGTAGGCCTCTTTCACCAGCAGCAGGTAGTAATAGAGAGAAATGGTCGAATTGAGGGCGGCAAAGATCACCATCGCATAATAGCCTTCCTTGGCAGCAGCGGCAAAGAGGAAGAACTTGCCCATGAAGCCTGCCAGCGGCGGAATCCCGGCCAGCGAAAAGGCGGTCAGCATGAGAATTGCGGCCAGCCCTGGGTTGTTTCGGCCCAAGCCTTGCAGACCACTGCGCTGCTCCTCGCCATCCCGGCCAATGGCGGACATGATGAAGAAAATGGCATAGTTGGCTGCCGCATAGACAAAAAGATAAAAGATGATGGAGGAGCGGGCATTGCCTGCGTCGCCGGTCAGGGCCATGATGATGTAGCCAGCCTGGGCGATGGACGAATAGGCCATGAAGCGGCGCAGCCGTTCCTGCTTCATCGCGCCAAGGTTGCCGACCGTCATGGTGGCGGCAGCCAGAATCAGGATGACTGACTGGAGCGAGCTGTGCAGGGCGGCCAGCGGCTCGTAGAGCAGGATGAGGAGAAAGGCGATTGCCACCGCCTTGGAAGACACGGAAATAAAGGCTGTGACCGGGCTGGGTGCGCCTTCATAGACATCCGGTGCCCAAGTATGAAAGGGGAAGACGGTCAGCTTGAAGCCAACTGCGGCTAAAATAAAGAGCACACCCAAGCGGAGCAGCGGCTCTCCCGGATTGGCGGCGCAGGCTTTGGCCACTGCCGCAAAGGTGACGGAACCTGCTGCGCCATAGATAAAGGAGAGGCCAAAAAGCATCAGGCCGGTGGAAATCGACCCCATCATCATGTACTTGGTCGAGGCTTCAACCGACAAGTCGTCATCCTTGTAAAAGCCGCTGAGAATGTAGAGTGGAATCGCGGACAGCTCCATGCCGACAAACAGCGTCAGCAAATCAGTAGCCGAAACCACGGTGAACATGCCAAAGGTGCAGAGCAGGATGATGAACAGGAACTCGCTCTGATGCTTCATCGTTCCCCGCTGGTTGCCGCCGGGCATGAAGTAAGGCCGGGAAAGCAGGACGGTGAAGAGCGCGGACAGGACAAAGACCTGCTTAAAGAGCAGCGATGCGCCTGTGACCTGATAGCCGCCCGGATAGAGTGCGGTCTGGTTGTACGGCAGACAGGCCAGCACAATGAAAATCACAGTTAGCCCCAGCCAAGCTATATGAAAGGGCGCGGACGAAGTCAGGTTGACCTTGCCCTTGTACAGATCATGGCCCAGAATCAGGGCGGCCAGCAGGACGAGGAGAATATCCGGGAGAAGGAGCTTCATGGCTTAACGCATCAGGTTGTTGTAAATGGGATGCACTGCCTCGTTGACCAGATTGATAATCCAGCCGGGCAGCATGCCCATGCCGAAGAGACAGAAGAGCAGAATGGTCACTGGGATTTTCTCCAAGGGCGAGGCATCGGTCAAGGTCGCAAAGCGTTCAATGACCGGCCCGCCGACAAAACCGTTGACCGCCCGCAGGATATAGACTGCTGTCACTACAATGGAGAGCACCGCCAAGACTGTGCAAATCCGGTACAGCGGGGCGGAATTGGCAAAGGCTCCGACAAAGACGTTGGCCTCGGCGACAAAGCCGGACAGACCCGGCAGCCCCAGTCCTGCCAGACCGACAATCACGTAGGCTGTGGAGAGAAAGGGCATAATTTTCATCAGGCCACCCATCTCGCTCACTGTCCGGGTATGGGTTCTGCCGTAGATCATGCCGATCAGACAGAAGAAGAGGGCGGTCATCAAGCCATGCGAAATCATCTGCAAGACTCCGCCCTTAATGCCGGTAAAGGTCATGGCTGTGAAGCCGAAGAGGACCATGCCGCAGTGCGAGACCGAAGAATAGGCGGTGATGTATTTCAGGTCGGTCTGCTTGATTGCGCCCAACGCGCCGTAGAGGACATTGATGGTGACTAAAACCAAGAAAAAGGACATCCACATATTGGCCCCTTCCGGCAGCAGATACATGCCGACCCGCAGGCAGCCGTAGCCGCCCAGCTTCATCAGCACTCCGGCATGCAGCATGGAAACCGCTGTTGGCGCGGAAGCGTGGCCGTCCGGCGACCACGTATGGAAGGGATAGAGCGCGCCCAGCACACCGAAGCCGACAAAGATGAGCGGGAAGACCCAGTGCTGGAATTCCGGCGAAAAATGATGCTGAGAAAGCTGCTGGAGGTCAAAGGTGTTGAGGCCGGATTCAAAGTAGAGGGCGAGAATGCCTGCGAGAATGAAGGCCGAGCCTGCGACCAGCATCAGGGTCAGCTTCATGGCTGAATATTCCTTCTTGCCCGTTCCCCAGAGACCGATCAGCAGGTACATGGGCAGCACCGCAATCTCGTAGAAAACAAAGAAGGTGAAGAGGTCGATGGAAACAAACACGCCATAGACCCCGGCCACCAGCACGTTGAGGAGAACAAAGAACTCCTTGGCCTGCTTCTCCACACCCCAGCTTGCCAGCACGCCGCAGAAGATGACAATGGCTGTGAGGAGCATCATCAGCACGGAGATGGCATCCACACCGATATTGTACTCAATGTGCAGCATCTGGAGCCACGGCACTGTGGCGGTGAATTGAAACTGACTGAGCCGTGCGCCGTCTGCCACAGGATGAGCTGCGGACACGCCGATGAACTGGAAAGTCAGGCTGATCACCAGCAGCAGGTTAAGCGCATTCCCGGTCAAGGAGATTATCTTGATGCGCCGGTGGTCGTCGCGGTCAACCGGCAGCAGGGCCAGCGCGGTGATGAAGGGGACTGCCCAGATCATGGTCAGCAGAAATGATCCGTTCATAATAGGAATGCTCCGTTGCGGGATTTGCCGGTGGGGCTGGAGATAGTCATGCGATATCTTTTAAATTGCATTTTCAAGCAGTTCTGTGTCCGATCTTTTCTTGCAGCCATGAGACCAACTCCTCATGACTTGTCCTGCCAGAAGCGAGGTCTATCATCAATTTTTCCTGTTCATCAACAGTTGCGAATATATCCATGCCGTTCTGCACAAGAAAAATTTCCATTGCGGCGTGGCTGACACGTTTGTTTCCGTCTATAAATGGGTGATTTTTGACCAATGAAAAGCAGAGAATTGCCGCCTTTTCAATTATAGATGGATAAAGTTCTGTTTCTCCAAAAGTCTGCCTTGGCAAGGCAAGTGCTGATTCCAAACCGCCTTGATTTCTGATGCCTTGCCTGCCGCCGCTTTCTTTGAGTATGCGATCATGAAGATAGAGAATTTCGCTGAGGCTCAAATAACGCATCAGCTTAGTCGGTTATACAGTTCTTTATTCTTGTTCAGTACATAGTTTGCTGCTGCAAGAAATTCTTCGTCGCGTGTATTCAAGAGATCAGCAATGGCTACCAGAATAAGCTGTTTTGGCAGCAGGCCAAGTTTTTTTGCTTTTTCTTGCAGCTTTGCAAATTGCGACTCGTTGAGTTCTATTGAGAGTTCCATATAAAGCCGCTTCAGTTAAAATTGGATCAACTATAGCAGTTACGAGTTGGACAGTTACCAAATATCCTTGCCTTGTCAAAAGTTTTATCTATTTAAATTCAACTTATTACGTGCTTATCGGCATGTTGAACTGATCGCCATTTCGCGTGTAACCGCTATACATGAAAATTGACAAGTATTGCACGCGATACCCGTAGGATACCAGTCAGGTCTCTCATCTTGCCCAGTTATAACGATCCGGGTCTCTTCTGAGAAGATCATCTCGCATAGCTTTTTTCTGAGATTTTGCTAATCGCTGGTAAATGGTTCTCAGCTCAGAATCAACATAATCTTGACTATACCCTCGTTCGATAGCTTTTTCATACCAAGAATGCCCTAAACCGTGTTGTCCCGTTTCTATATACACTGCACCAAGCAGAGTACATGGTCGGAAATCTTGAGGCGTGTACTCGTGAGCTTGCTTTCCAAGACCTAATGCTTGATCCCACTTTCCCAAATCTCGCTTAACTCCTCCATGAGTTGTGCAAATTGCTGATTTTAATTTTTTATTTTTTATATTAAGAACATCAATTATTTTTAATATCTTTTCCGCTGTTCTTGATTCATCAAATTTCCGATAGTGACTGCTTGCATTAACCGCAAACCACGGATCTTTATTTTTTTCAAATTCCTTGTGATAAAATTTTGCCTCGTTTTCATGATATTTTCTTTTCAATTCTTCAGTGAAGTAATTTTCACCATTCTCATCTTCAGATTCGTAAAGCCAAACAACCTGTTCATCGGAAAGACGTTTTCCATTATCAACATGACGCAAAAATTCCATGAGTTTTGCAAAATCATCTTGTTCGATATAACGAGTTAATCCATACTGCTCCCTTAATTTCGACAATCTTTCTCTTGCTTTGTTTCTTGGATCATTCTTCAGTTTGGCAAAGAGAGCCTTTTCGTTTGATTTTTGTTTAGCAAACAATGCCGCTTGTTTAGCAACTAACGCATCTCGTTCCAATTTTTGCCTAACTTTTTCTATTGCAGCTACTTCTGCCGCCGCTTTAACTCGTGCAGATTTTTCTATTTCTGCAATTTTCACAAAATCAACATAGGATGCTTCGCCTCTTGCATAGCTCAATAACGCAAAGAAACCTTTTTCTTGCAAGAATTTCTGCGTTATATCAAAAAGTTTACCTTTTGACTCCAATTCTTGGAGTATATTAAAAAAACGACCTCCTGGAATAGATGCGCTTCTTATATCTTCTATTTTGTATTTGATCGCTAAATCGCTGTATCTAACAAACGTCATCTTTATGATAAACCAAATTGTAATTGATATGAATCCACTATTCCAGCTTTGCCACAACCTCAAACAGACAGTTCAAGACATTGAACATTTTCTGCAAATTATCAGCAGCAGAGATGGAAACTGGATCAACGGTGAAAAGATTCTGCTCCAGCTTGCCAAATTCCCACGTTTTCTCTGTCGTGACCACAGCGTAGCAAGTCGTTGCACCTGACAACGAAGAAGCCACCATTTCTGCCAAAGCCTGCGCCCATCCTTGAGCAAAATCGATTCGTTCGCATATTGTTGTTTCATTCACAAAACTCAGGCTGTCGCTGATATTTTCGGCAATCATAACGAACAGACATTCTGACACATCCATTTCCTTTTGCGCGATGAAACTTGTCCGTTCACCAACCGCAATATCAAATGTTCTGGCAACCTCCTCAATGGTTTTGAATGTGCCATAAGCCATGTGAATGCACCGTCAATCCTGCATTTCTTTGCTGCACGGCAGTTTGCCCTCATGCGAATAACAGGAAGTCTGTCCCTTCTCATCCACAATCCAGACCTCAACCGCTCCCTTTGCCAGATAGAGCTGCACTTTTTCTTCAATCTCGCCCGCTGAATTGGACGGCGAAGTGATTTCGACGCAGATTTCAGGAGCTTTTCTGTACGGTGTGCTGTATCCGTATTGCTCAATAAAAGCATCTGAAGCCCATGCGACATCAGCAACTTTCACGCCATCGCTGGTCTGAATAGAGCATTCCATGATAATCTTGCCGTTCCCTTTAGCTATATCAATCCGGCGGCCCACTTCATATTGCAGGCGGCCATGATTGTTGCTCGCCGGACTCATGAGGATTTTTCCCCATTTGTTCAGCTCGATTTTGAACGGCAGATTTTGCAGCAAAGGATTGCTGATGACGCTGGCCCATTCCATCGTTGATTATCGTCCCATGAACAGCAAAGCAATCAAACCTACCACGGTCGCGCCAAGATAGAGATGCAGCTCACCGTTCTGCACCAAACGCACGCCTTTGCCGCCAAGATGCAGGAGCCAGCCGCAGAGATTCATCACACCATCAACCACATTGCGGTCAAACCATTTGATCGACGCGGCAATGCCGTTGAAAATGATCTTGTGGGTGATGAAGAGATACAGTTCGTCAATGTAGAACTTGTTCTGCACCACCGTATGCAAGGGGCCAAATGCCTTTTGCAAGGCCGCAGCTTTTTCTGTCTTTCCCTCGCCGTAGAGCAGCCACGCGCCGCCAATGCCAATTGCTGCGACCAGCGTTGCCAGCCAAGGCAGCCAGCCCGGATGGGCAAAATGGCTGACCTCGCTCAGATGCGGCGGCAGGACTTGCTCAACAAAGGTATGCTCCAGCAGGCCCGCCAAAATCGTCGGCACAGTCAGGGCAATGATCGGCCACGTCATCCACGGGTCTTCATGAACATGATGGAGCTGCGAGCGGGCCTCGCCGTGGAAGATCAGGAAAAAGAAGCGGAACATATAAAAGGCGGTCAAGCCGCCGGTGATCAGGCCGACCAAAAAAGTGATCCAATGACCAGACTGCAACGAGGCCAGCAGAATCATGTCCTTGGACCAAAAGCCGCTGAAAGGAAATACGCCACCAATGGCAAGACAGGCAGCTAAAAGCGACCAGTAAGTGCGCGGCATCTGCCGTTTCAGGCCGCCCATTTGGAGAATATCGTTGCTGTGGACAACGTGAATCACCACGCCTGCGCCAAGGAATAACATGCACTTGAAAAAGGCATGCGTGAAGACATGATACATGGAAGCGGAAAAGCCGAGCAGATTGACCTCCGCGCCATGATGCCCACCCTCAGCGCAGACCTTGGCCGCACCGAGGGAGAAAATCATATAACCGAGCTGGGACAAGGTGGAAAAGGCGAGGATGCGCTTGATGTCCATCTGGGTGATGGCGATGACCGCAGCAAACAGGGCCGTGAACGCGCCGATGCACTGGATGACAAAGAGAGTGCTTTCTGCGGCGGCAAAGAGCGGGAACATCCGGGCGGTCAAATACACACCGGCCACCACCATTGTCGCCGAATGAATGATCGAGGAAACCGGAGTCGGTCCTTCCATTGCGTCCGGCAGCCAGACATGGAGCGGGAACATGGCCGACTTGCCCCAGCCGCCACAGAAAATCAGCAGGGTGGCAAGGGTGAGCACGCCAGCCTTGTTGAGCAGCAGGGCAGTTTCCGGGCTGTTAAGCGTTTGGAAGCTGAAGCTCTGGCTGTAAAAACTGACGATGAGAATGCCGAGCAGGAAAAAGGCATCAGCAAAGCGGGTGACGATGAAGGCTTTTTTCGAGGCGGCCACGGCAGAGGGTTTTTCATACCAGAAGCCGATCAGCGCATAGGACGACACACCGACTAATTCCCAGAAAACAAACATCTGGAGGATATTGCCGGAAGTGACCAAGCCCAGCATTGAGAAGGAAAACAGGGCCAGCAGGGCGAAGAAGCGGTTGAAGGAACGGTCGCCCTTCATGTAGCCAACTGAATAAATGTTCACCAGCAGTGAGATCACCGTGACCACAACCAGCATCATCACCGAAATCGGGTCTAAATACATGCCCAAGTTGGCGGTCAGACCGGGGGCAAAATTGAGCCACGCGGCATCGTAGGCCAGCAGGGTGCGTTCCGGCAGATGCGGCAGGCGGCTCAAATAGGCGAGCGTGGTCAGCAGGGCATAGCCCAACGACAGGCTCGACATGGTGATGGCGAACTTGGCGACAAAGCGGTTGTCCGAGTTCAGATGCCCCAGCCCGATGATGGCAAAGCTGAAGAGCGGAAAGAGCAGAATCAGGTAGCTGTGGAAAAAGATGAAATCAGCCATGAAGTTCCTCCAGCCGGTACACATCCAGCCGTTTTTTGCGGCGGTACATGGAGATGATGATGGCCAAGGCCACGGCGATCTCGCAAGCCGAGACAGCCATGACAAAGACCGGGAAGACCGCTCCGGCAACCGGATCCGCAGCCCGGAAATGGGCAAAGGCGGCAAAGTTGATGTTGGCTCCGTTGAGAATGATCTCCACCGAGAGCAGGATGCCGAGCAGGTTGCGTCTTGTCAACATGCCGAAGATGCCGATGGCGCAGAGAATCAGCGACAGGGCGATGCAATGGGAAAGGGTCATTGTTTATCCTCCTTTTTCGGTTCCCGCCGGGACAGCACCACGGCCCCGATCAGGGAGGCCAGCAGCAGGAGCGAAATCACCTCAAAGGGGACTATGAAGCCGTTGTTGGTTGAGAGCAGACGAATGCCGATCTGGTCAATGGTCACTGGCGCGGCCCGATGCGTTTCTGTCAGCAGCGGCGAGGGATTGCGCTTGAAGAAGAGAAACAGGGCGGAGAGCAGGCCGACGACGATCAGCACCTTGCTGGCTTGCCGACCGAGCGTGACCCGGCTCAGGCTGTCATCCACGCCAAGGTCGTTGGTCAGGAGGATGATGATCAGCATGAAGATGACAATGCCGCCGACATACAGGGCGATCTGCGCCAGAGCCAAGAACTCCATTTGCAGCATGATGTACAGGGCGGCAGTGGCAAAGAAAGAGCCGACCAGCGCAATGGCACCATGCAGGAGATTTGGCAGACTCACTGCCAGCAGCGACAGAATCACCATTGCTGCTGCCAGAATATAAAAGAGGAAATCGCTCATCAGCAGGCTCCCGGAGTTGTGTTTTCCGTTTTGTTGAGCACCCAAGTCAGTTCGTTGCGGTCATACACTGCCAGCTCAAAATCTTTTGCCAGCTCAATCGCGCCAAAGGGACAGGCTTCAACGCAGAGGCCGCAGAAGGTGCATTGCGAGAGTCGGTAGATGTATTTTCCCAGCACCTTTTTTCCGGCAAGGTCTTTGGTCGGCAGGACGGAAATAGTGCCGTTGGGGCAAGATTTCTCGCAGATGCCGCAGGCCGTGCAGGCGTTATTGCCGTTTTCATCATGCGGCATGTGCAGATGGCCCCGAAAGCGGTCAAACATTTGCAGCGTGTCCCGGTTTTCCGGGTACTGCTGGGTGATGACCGTCTTGGGATTGGCAAAATACTTGATGGTGATGTCCATCCCCTGCATCAGGGTGTACAAGCCAGTGATCGTCTTATGCACGTAACGGCTGACGAACTCCAGCACGTTTTCTTTCTGGGCGATTTCTTTCATAGATACTTCCCTGAACGTTTCTGGTCAAGCAGCGGCAATTCTTTTTGTGATAATCCAGTTAATTTCATGACAAGCTCCACAGCAAGTCCTTCCTGAAGCATGGCCGCAGCAATCTCTTGTTGACGATTGCGTCTTCCCGTTTCCTGTCCCTCGATAAATTTTTTCTGCTGCAATTCTTCCAGATGAAATTCATCAATCATCCACGCCCGCTCTTCCGGCGAAATTTGATCTCGGCGAATGGCCTCGAAGAGTTTCTGGATAGCAGACTGCCTGTATTGCGTTTCATCAACCTCTTCATCTAAGGTATCATTGATGGCCCGCAGCCAGTCCCGGCACGGTTCTGGGGTGTCCTCGTTGACATATTTTGGGCAAAGATAAATTACCTTGTGATCAATCTCATGCAGCGGCCTGCCTTGCAAATCGTGCGGATCGAAATTAATCAGAGAAATATCCCGCTGATGTCGGTCGCCAGAAGTCAGCACCACCACCGTGAAAACCTTCAGATTGGGATGATAATTCTGCGCCTTGACAATTTGCTCCAGCAAGGCGGCGCAGTGATAATAGAGAAAACGGTCATAATGATCTGAGGTGCGGGCGTGTTGAATATCAACAATCACTCGATGTTGTAAATCTTCAGCAAAAAGATCAAATCGAGGTTTAATATAACCAACAGGAGGATCAAATTCCTTTTCCGTCTCCACATGATCGATTTCCAACGGGAGGCCGATGACATCCTTGGCAAAGGCAGTGAAAATTTCCGGGTCGCAGAATGCCTTTTTAAAAACAACTCCGTATTTCAACGAGGCAACTTGTTTCATGATCGTCCTATTACGCTGTTTGTCTGATAATTGCAGAGATGATGCCGGACAATTTTCCACATATTTAACATAAGTCATGTTTGCTTGAACAACAACAAATTGCTGTATTTTTTGCTCTCTTTTTTATGACAATCAAGTTGCTTTTATCAATTATTTATACCTTACTATGAGCGTTGCTATCTGCTGTGATCATAGAAATGATTTCTTGTTTCACATAGACAAGGTGTTGATAGATGCGTTTCAAGTCGTCAAGTTTCGTTGCATCGAAATTTTGTGAAATAAAATATTGATATGTTTCACTTGCGAGTTTTTCAAGAATCACAAAATGCCAACTCCCTCCGATAATGTATGCTCCTTTGATCGTGTTCCACGTATTGAGTTCCAGCGCGCTGATCAATTCAGCTAAAAGTTGAGGACGAGGATTGCCATATTCTTCGCTCCGTTTAAATTCTTGAATGAAAAAATATGGGCGCTTGCTCTCGACTAAGCCTTCAGCCACCACGAAGTCAACAGTCCCATTGAAGACAAAACGACTTGTGGCGTATGTCATGGACACTTCATAAAAATCTCGAATGCGTCGTTCAAATGATGCAAAACGAACTCGTTTGAGCAGCGGGCCGATAAAGTTGATTTTCAAGTCCTCTTCACCATAGCTTTCCATCAAAACGGCATTCTCGTCAAGCAGCTCGGCCAAAAACGCTTCCGTTTCACGATCAATGTCAACTGATCTATCAAACCATTCATCAAACCGATGCTGATCAATATTCCGTTCAATCTCAAATAGCGAGGTTAAGTCGCGATCCCGAATTTTGCTGTACTGATAGGTCGGAATCGGAGGTGTCTTTTTTCCTTCAAGGAAACTGACTTTCCTCTTGAGTTCTTCGATTTCCTGCAAGAGTTGCGTTTCAAACTCGCTCCTCATGCCATTATCTCTAGTGTAAGTTCATGCACGACATGATTTCATTGCAAAAAAGATCACCCCGCCCAGCCTTGCGCGACAAACAGGCCAGACAGCATCAACAGGAGCAGATTGGCAGGCAGCATAATCCGCCATTCCAAATACATGAGCTGATCGACCCGGATTCTGGGGAAGGTCCAGCGGAACCACATGTAAATAAAGACGATAAAAAAGGCCTTGGCAAAGAACCAGATGAAGCCGGGAATGAAGTTCAACATAGGAAACGGTGCAAAAAAGCCACCAAGGAAAAAAGTGGTGATCAGGCAGGCTGAGACAAACATGTTGACGAATTCGCCCAAGAAAAACATGGCAAAGCCCATGCCTGAATATTCAGTGGCAAAACCGCCAGTCAGCTCAGATTCTGCCTCAGCAATGTCAAAGGGAGTCCGGTTCAGCTCCGCTGTGGAGGCGATCAGATACATGATAAAGGCGAAAATGCCGAGAAAAGGCAGCTTGAAAATCCACCAGTCAAAAATGGTGCCCTGCTGGGACAAAACAATGCCGCGCAGGGAGGCCGTGCCGGAGACCATGACAATCAGGAGCATGAGCAGGGCGATGGAAATCTCAAAGGAAACCATCTGCGCGCCGGAGCGCATCGCACCCAGGAGCGAATATTTATTGTTCGAGGCCCAGCCTGCCAAGAGAATGCCGAGAACGCTGAGGCCGGACACACCCAGCACATAGAGCACTCCGCCTGCCGGGTCGGCCACTTGCAGGTGATGATCAAACGGAATGACCGCCAGCACAAGAAAGGCGGCACTGACCGGCAGGAGCGGGGCGAGGAAGAAAATAAAGGTGTCCGCGCCATCCGGCTTGAGAATCTCTTTGAAAATTGTTTTGATGCCGTCAGCCACGGCCTGAAGCAGCCCGTGCGGCCCAACCCGCATTGGCCCAAGACGGACTTGAAAATGGGCGGAAACCTTGCGCTCCAAGTAAATCAGCACTGCGCCCAAAGAGCCAACCAGAGCCATCAGGCTGAGGAGGGCCAGTAGTCCGTTGACCAGCACGGCAAGGTGGGGCGGAAAAAGACTGCGGACAAGATCGCCTATCGGGTTGTTGACCGGGTATGATTCTGGGTAAGGCAGCATGGCATTTCACCTGTGTTTAACGGTCGATATCCGGGATGACTAAGTCGAGGGTTGACATGATGGTGATTAAATCCGCCACCTTGTGTCCGGCAGCCAGCTCGTTCAGCACGCTCAGGTTGGAGAAATTCGGCGAGCGGTATTTAAGCCGGTAGGGCTTGGCATCGCCTTCAGAGACAATATAAACACCGAGCAGGCCGCGTGGAGTCTCAACTTGGTTGTAATAACTGCCTTTGGGCAGCTTGTAATTCGGCTTGGGCTGGCTGCGGTGCGGCCCGCCGGGAAAGCGCGCCACTGCCTGTTCTAAAATGCGCAGCGATTGCTCCATTTCCTCCATGCGGACTTGGCAGCGGTCGTAGCTGTCGCCTGTGCTGCCGAGCGGAATGTCGAAATCAAACTGCTCGTAGATCGAATAGGGATCGTTGCGGCGGATATCGTAGTTGACCCCGGAACCGCGCAGCACTGGCCCGGTGCAGCCATAAGAAAGGGCTTTCTCTGGCGAGAGAATACCTATTCCCTTGGTGCGCTCCAAGAAGATGATGTTTTTGTTGAGCAGGGTTTGGTATTCGTCCAACTGCTTGCGCAAAAGAGGAATCAGGCTTTTGATGCGAGGAATGAAGCCATCCGGCACATCTGCCGAGGCACCGCCGGGCCGGAAATAGTTCACAGTCAGGCGTGCGCCGCAGAGTTCTTCAAAAATATCGTTGATCAGCTCGCGCTCGCGGAAGCCATAAAAATAGGTGGTGAAGGCACCCATGTCCATGCCGAGAACACCCCACCAAAGCAGGTGCGACTGGAGCCGTTGCAACTCGCTGACCATGACCCGGATGTATTCGCCGCGCTCCGGCACACCGATGTTCAATGCTTTTTCAACGGTCATGCAGAGGCAGAGATTGTTGAAAAAGGCGGACAGATAGTCGAGCCGGTCAGACAGGTGGATGTTCTGGATGTATGTCTGGCTTTCCGCCATCTTCTCGATGCCACGATGGATGTAGCCAAGATGCGGCACCACTTCCACGACGGTCTCGCCGTTGAGCCGGACCACCACCCGGAGTACGCCGTGGGTGCTGGGATGCTGCGGCCCGATGTTGACAAAGAAGTCTTCCGCTTCGCTGTCCTCGGATAATGGCAGCTTGAAGCCTTCCGGTAACGGACTGGCAGATATGCCTACTGTTTCTGTTTGCATCTCATTCTCTCAGTTCAGGCGGCAACAGCAATGAATTTCATATCTCGGTCAAATAGCTGCTCATGATTTCGTCCAGCACTTCCGGCAAGGCAGGAGTTACAGCAAAAATGATTCCCGTGACTGTATGTTTATGTTCAGAAAAACCAAGGGCAGGTTTATGGGCAGCATTGTTATAGCGAAATCGTAGCATGGCATCAGCATTCTGATAATGAAATGAATACATTTTTCTGTCAAGGCCATGCCGGAGATCAAGATACTCTTTGAAAAAAAGCGTTGAACCGTCGGTAAAAGTCACAATTCCTTTCAGCAGACCGAGCTGTTCTGTTCGCATATCTGCGGTCAGCTCAGAATGAACAAGCAGTTCACTGCGGCTGAACTCCGCAAGAACATTCTGAATATCAAGGACATATTCACTGAACAGCATACTCAATCTGTTGCAGCAGATGGAGTTCTTCCAACACCGCTTGACGGATATTGATTTCTCCCATCCAGCTTACATAATCATCATCTCCGCCTGCCAAATCTTCCGCTGAACAGTCGTTCTGAAATTGTTCTGAAGACATATTGTATTTTTCTTCAAATTTCTGAATTTCTTTTTCTGTTTTCCGCAGGCCGATTTCGATGCGCCTCATTTTGGCGGCAATGGCGGATTGAATAACAGGAAGTGCATTCTGCTGATCAGAAGCAATATGAAGCCGTATCATTTTTTCTATCCTTATGACTTTAGCTGTCCAGCACCTTGCCTCGCAACTGCTTGATTCTGCCCTGCCGTGTCTTCCTTTCCAAGCGTTTTTTCTGAGCTGCCTGTGTTATTCTGGTCGGCCTGCGCACTTTCTGCACAACCATCGCCCTTTTGATCAAATCCCGCAGCCGCTCCAGCGCATCCTGCCGGTTCTGCTCCTGAGTCCGATATTGCTGGGCCTTGATGATTACCACGCCGTCCTTGCTCACCCGCGCATCGTTGAGGCAAAGCAAACGCTGCTTGCAGTGATCGGGCAGCGATGAGGCGTTGATGTCAAAACGCAGATGAATCGCTGAGGCAACTTTGTTGACGTTCTGCCCGCCCGCTCCCTGCGCCCGGATGGCCAGCAGCTCAATCTCATGATGAGGAATGGAAATATTACGGGAAATGTGAAGCATGTTTCAATACGGCCTTTTCACCACCCGAGTCGGGTCGTCATAATCCTTGCGCAGTCAGCTTCATGAACGCAACTTTTCGCTAACTGCTTCATGAATTTTTTCTGCAATCTCAAGAAGGGACATTGCTTGCTCTTTGCTTGGCAAGCCTGAAGGGAGCAAGCCGAAACTGCCGGGATATCTTGTATCAATGTACACATCATCAATCAAATCAAGCTCGTCTGCCGTCACTGGCAAAGTAATACCAGTGCTCTCAACAACCAAGTTGTGCAGCCTGTTCACGCCATGAATCTTTGGAACATTCTGGCCATTTTCTTCCAAAAGTGCTTTCAAGGATTTTTCCACACATTGCTGTGAGTGAAACAAAACAATATTTGCAAGATATTCACTTTCAGCAAGTTTCATCGCTGCATCAATATCTCTTGAGGCAAATTCAAGCCATGCTTTTGTCTGCTCTTTCATGCCAAGCGAATGCCTTCCTGCTCAATCTGCTTAATGAATGAACTGCCGGAATTTTTTAGCGCAGCCCATTCATCTTTTGTATAAACAAGCAGATCAATTGGAATCTTTTTTCTCAATTCCCGCAGGCGCATGGAAACAGTTTTTTTGTTTTCCAGCACTTCGGCATAACTGACGCTCATCCCTTCTTTGTCAAGGATAACCAGCAGATCAACATCGCTTTCCTCTTGCGCGGCCTCATGAGCATAGGAGCCAAAAATCAGCACTTGGTGAAAAGGCTGATTTTTGAAAATATCTATCAGCTCCTGTTTGATTGTCTTAAAATCAAGCATCAATACGGCCTTTTCACCACCCGAGTCGGGTCGTCATAATCCTTGCGCAGCGGGTAGCCGGGAAACTCATTTTCCAAGAAAATGCGGCGCAGGTCAGGATGATTGCTGAAGCGGACACCGAACATGTCATAGGCCTCGCGCTCATGCCATTCCGCGCTGCGATAGAGATCAGAAATAGTTACCACTTCTGCATCACCGCTGGCCGGGTCTTTTTCAGCCCGACTGCGGAAAAAGAGCTTGTGGCCGTCCCGGACCGAAAGAAGCTGGACCACAACATCAAAATATTCCTGCCAATCCACGCAGGTGAGCTGAATGAGCAGGTCCAGGCCGAGGCTTTGCTCATGGCGCAGATATTCAGCAAAAGCCCGGTACTGCTCCGGTGGCACAGCCAGATCAAGGATGTAATCCGGCCCCAGCTCCGCAACTGCTTTTGGACTGATTCCCGGATGATCATGCACTTCAACTGCCGGGAATTTTTCCTGCACTGTTTGCAGCAACGTCCAGTTGCTGATGCCTTTGGCAATCTGCTTTTTCCGGGAGAGCGCAGGGAAGGTCTCCTTTTTCACGCGGCTCGGTTTGGGAGCAGCACTCTTGGGATTCTCGCGCTGAAACTGCTCTCTGGCATCGCGCAGCTCCTCATCCCGCTGTTGTTCATAAGCTGCCCATTTTTCCTGCGCTTTGGCAAAGAGATTTTCAATAGGCGTTTGCACAAGGCTGCCGACTTTCCACGGACGGCGGCGGCCTTCCTTCTTGATCTTCTCCTGCAACTGCATGATGCCTTGCAGCAGGGCTTCGGGCCGGGGCGGGCAGCCGGGAATATAGACATCCACAGGCACCAGCCGGTCGCCGCCTTTGATCACCGAATACGAATCATAATAAAACGGCCCGCCAGAGATGGCGCAGGAACCCATAGCCAGAATGTATTTCGGCGCAGGCATCTGCTCGTAGAGGGTGACGAGATTTTTGGCCATCTTCTCGTTGATGGTGCCGGCAAGGATGATCATATCCGCCTGTCGGACACTGGCCCGCATGACCTCATGGCCGAAACGGGCCAGATCGTGCCGGGCCGCCGCAGTGGACATCATTTCAATGGCGCAGCAGGAGGTGCCATAGACTAATGGCCAGATCGAATTGGCCCGACCCCACGCCACCAGCAGTTCAACTGCGTCAACTAACTTTACACCGCCGGGAATTTGTTCGATCAGATCGCCGGTCTGGCGGACCAAGGCGGACGCGCCGTTGTTCACTCCCATACCAGAACTCCTTTGCGCCATGCGTAAATCAGGCCGGAAAAGAGAATAAACATGAAACAGAACAGCTCCACGTAAATCAGGTTGATAGTGACCCCGCCTGCCGCGCCTTCAGTGGCGGCCCGAAAAATTTTCATGCAGGGAAACAGGAAAAGTGATTCAATATCAAAAAGGAGAAAGAGCAGGGCGAAAATGTAGTAGGCGACTTTGAAGCGGATGCGGGCATCGCCAATGGGTGTTTCCGAGCATTCATACGCCTGCCGTTTGCGCAGACTCTCCGGCGAGCGGTAGGCAAGCAGCTTGGCAAGCAGAATGGCTCCGCCTGCGAAGAGGGTGCCGAGAAAGGCAGTGCAACCGATCAGAATATAACTGTCCATAAGACGTTGTCAGTGCTGAATTGAAACAGCTTTCAGGCTGGATGATTCTTTCCCAGTGAAGATCAAAATGGCCTGATTGTCAAGGAGAAAAAATATTACATTTTTGTCTGAACATTTGCCGCCGCAAGATTCATTGAAACAATATCTTGTTATTTTTCACAAAAACGCATGTTTTGCATTGCGTGACGCTTGAAAAATTTTTTAATTATACGCCTCCAGTTTTGCCCTGTCAAATAGATAATAGTTATAAACAAGATTAACTTGACTGATGACCATTTTTTCGGCCTGCCAGCAGCGATGCCCGCTTGACGCGGCCTGCGATGACAGAGTATGATTTCTCAAACTTTTTTACTACTGACCAACGCAGCATGTTGACTACAATGAACATACGGCTGCCCAGACTCTTGCGCGGCACTGTCGCGGCACTGGCGGCTGTCCAGCTCCTCCTGCCGCCTCCCGCGCAGAGCTTCAGCATTGGCGAGGAACGGCTGATCGGCGAACAGCTCCTCTATGCGGTTCGCAGTGAATTCAAGGTGCTTGATGACCCGGACATTGCCCAGTACATCAACGGACTGGGCAGACAGGTGCTGGCCGCCGCCGGGCCGCAGTATTTTGATTATCATTTTTTTGTGATCAAAAATGAGGAGTTCAACGCCTTTGCCGCGCCCTCCGGCCTGATCTTCTTCAACAGCGGCCTGATCAGCACCATGAAGAATGAGGATCAGTTAGTCAGCGTCATGGCCCATGAAGTCGGCCACGTGGTCAGCCGTCATATTGCCTCGCGCATGGCCAAGCAGGGCAAAGTGACGGCTCTCAGCATGTTGTTCGGCTTGGCCAGTTTGGCCGCAGGCAGCCCGGCTTTGACCCAAGGAATCCTCACCGGAGCAATGGCCGCAGGCGCGACCGCAGGTCTGAGTTTTTCCCGTCAGGATGAGGAGCAGGCCGACCGGCTGGCCTTTGATTGGCTGCGGGCAATGGGCCGTGATCCTGAGGCAATGGAGGCCATGCTCAAGACCATGCGCCGGATCAGCCGCTACCGCTCCGAGCAGCTGCCGCCGTATCTGCTCACCCATCCCAACCCTGAAGACCGGCTTCATTATGTCCAGTCCCTGTTGGAGCTTGAGCACCGCCAGTCCGTGAAAAAGCATCGGAGCAGGCCGCGCCCAAAAGACAGTTTTCCCTTTCTCCGCTTCAAGTACCGGGTGCTGAGTCTGGCCTTGGAGCCGGAGGACATGCGCCGCTGGTGCGCCAGCATCATTGCCTCGGACAACAAAGAGGAAAGCGGCATGGCCCGCTACGGGCTGGCTCTGCTCAGTGCCAGAGATATGAATTTCAGCAAGGCTGTCGAGCAGATGGAGCAGGTGCGGCGCGAATATCCGGGCAGAGACATTCTTGATATTGATCTGGCTGTGCTCTATGTAGAAGCAGGGCGGATGGACAAGGCCTTGGCCATGCTGCGTCAAGCGCACCAGCGTGATCCGGCAGACAGTTACGCCGCCTTTCATCTGGCTGAGGCCTTGGAGAAAAGCGGCAGCTTGGCTGAGGCGGAGCGGCTCTATCTGCAAACGGCCAAGGCCATGCCGGATTATGCCCAAGTCTATTATGAGCTGGGCCGTCTCAAGTCCCGGCAGGGCAGGGCCGAGGTCAGCAATTTTTATTTGGCCAAGTATTATCTGTACGAAGGCCGGGTCAAGCAGGCCCAGCAGTATCTGCGCAAGGCGGAAAAAAATCAGAGCCTGCCGCCTGAGCTGCGGAACGAGGCCAAAGCGATTCTGGAGCGGTTGAAAAAAATCGAGGATGCCTCCTGAACAAGGAGCGGCGCAAGCGAATACTTTCACATCAAAGGCGAATGCTATGCTGAGACGTTTCTCCGTTTCCCTTGAGGAGCAGCTGCTGGAGCAGTTTGACGAGTACATCAAAACCCACGGCTATTCCAACCGCTCCGAGGCGGTGCGCGATCTGATCCGGGCCAGACTGATCAACGAGGAGTGGGAGCAGGACAGCGAGGTGGTCGGCGTGGTCTCCTTGGTCTATGATCATCATCAGGCCAATCTGCAAGACCGGATCACCGAGGTGCAGCACGACTACTACCAGTTCATCACCTCTTCGACCCATGTCCACATGGATCATCACAACTGCTTGGAAGTGACCATTGTCAAAGGAAAAGCTTCCAAAGTGCGCGAGCTGTCAGAACGAATGATCGCCCTGCGCGGGGTCAAGAGCGGCAATTTGACCATGACCTGCACCGGCGACGGGCTGCATTGAATAAAGAGAGGAAAATCATGGAATACCGAAGCGGCACAGTTGGCAGGGTGATTGCGGTTCGTTTTGATCATGGCGAGGATTTTCTTGCCGGGCTGAAGGAACTCGTTCTGCGGGAAAAAATTGAGAGCGGCTGGTTTCAGATCATTGGCGCGTTCATGCAGGCTGGAACCGTGATCGGCCCGCGTGAGCCGGTGGTACCGCCGGAGCCAGTCTGGCGGAAAATTGATTCCGTCTCCGAGGTGCTGGGCAGCGGCTCGGTGCATCTGGATCAGGGCGAGCCAAAGATTCATCTTCATGCTGCCTTGGGAAATCACGGCGAGACCCTGACCGGCTGTGTGCGCAAAGACACCAGAGTCTATCTGACCTTGGAGCTGCTGCTGTTTGAACTGAAGGGTCTGGGGGCGGCAAGGCCTTGGCATGAAGCAGGAGGTTTCAGCCGCTTGGAATTCAAATGAAAGCAAAATTACACCAAGAGCTTGACACCTGCGTTCTATGAATCCCATCACCAATCTCCGCCACTACCTGGACATTCTCCGCCGGGAAAATGAATTTCTTGTTATTGAAGAAGAGGTTGATCCCTGCCTTGAAATCGCGGAAATTCACCGCCGGGTGATTGCTGCGGGCGGCCCGGCCCTGCTCTTCACTAAAGTCAAAGGCTCAACCTTTCCGGTGGTCACCAATCTTTTTGGCACCAATCGCCGACTGGAGCTGGCCTTTGGCCGCAGGCCGCTGGATTTTGTCAGCAATCTGGTCCGGCTGGCGGAAGAAATCATGCCGCCGACGCTCGGCAAACTCTGGCAGTCCCGCTCAGTCGGCCTGCAAGCCCTCAAAGTCGGCCTGAAAAACGTCAGCCGCAGCCACGCACCAGTGCTGGAGCAACTCCAGCAGCCTGCCCGTCTCAGCAGCTTGCCCATGCTCACCTCGTGGCACAGCGACGGCGGGGCCTTTGTCACGCTGCCCTTAGTCTATACTGAGCACCCGGACGGGCGCGGCCACAATCTCGGCATGTACCGCATCCAGCGGCATGACGATACGACGACAGGTGTGCATTGGCAGATTCACAAAGGCGGCGGCTATCATTACTATGAGGCCGAGCAGTGCGGCCAGAGCCTACAGATGACGCTGTTCATCGGCGGGCCGCCCGCCTTGATGCTGGCCGCCATCGCACCCCTGCCAGAGAATATCCCGGAGCTGATGCTGGCCTCGCTGCTTCAGGGCAGCAGATTGGCCATGAGTGCTGATCCGCTCGGCGGCCATCGTCTGGTGGCAGAGGCCGAATTTGCGGTTAAAGGCGCGGTGCCGCCCAAGCTGCGGCGGCCTGAAGGCCCTTTCGGCGATCATTACGGCTACAATTCGCTGGCTCATGACTATCCGGTTTTTCAAACCACGCATCTTTATCATCGCAAGGATGCGATTTATCCGGCCACTGTGGTCGGTCATCCTAAGCAGGAAGACTATTTTATCGGCGATTTCTTGCAGGATTTGCTTTCGCCGATCTTCCCGCTCGCTCTGAACGGCGTGCGCCAGCTCAAGACTTTTGGCGAGACCGGCTTTCATTGCTTGGCAGCGGCCAAGGTATATAATAGATATCCTCGCGAAGCCTTTGCCGCCGGGTTGCGCATTCTTGGCGAGGGCCAGCTTTCGCTGACCAAATTCCTGATCATCACCGACGGCAGTCTTGATGTCGCTGATTTTGCCAAGCTCTGGCAGCACGTTTTAGAGCGTGTGCAGTGGGAGCGGGACTTGTTCGTCTTTGCCAATGTCTCGCAGGACACGCTGGATTACACCGGCCCTTCGGTGAACAAAGGTTCCAAGGCCATGCTGCTGGGACTTGGCGAGCAGCAGCGCGATTTGCCGAGAGAGTTCAGCGGCAGCCTGCCGCCGGAATGCGGCCCGGCCAAAGTTTTTCTGCCCGGCACCTTGGTCGTGCAGGGCGAAAGTTATGCCGACAAGCCGAATTTGGGCGCAACATTGGCAAACTGGCCCGACCTTGCTGACTGGCCAGTGGTCGTTCTGGTGGATTCAACGACCGCCGCGACCGAGAACATGCAGGAATTTCTCTGGAACTTCTTCACCCGCTTTGAACCGGCAGCGGATATTCATGCTAAAGAAGAGCAGGTGCGCCGTTTTCATGTCGGCTTAACTCCGCCCATTGTCTTTGACTGCCGGATGAAGCCGTGGTACACTGAGGTGCTTGAGGTTGATCCGGCCACCAAGGCTCTGGTTGACAGTAAGTTTGCCAAGATCATTCCAGCGCAGTGGCGGTGAGTCGCGCAGCTCCAGCGACAAAAATTGTCAGCAGGTGACAAAAATTGTCACCACGCAGAGGCCGAAGACAGAGCTGGCTACAGCAAAAAAAGGCCGCTGCCAGCTAACTGCCTGTTGAACAGGGAGAAAATTTTCTTAGCTGCAGCTTGTTGAAATTGGCACGCCCTTTGCTTGATAAAGGACAAAAGGAAAATAGACCGGCAGACGGCAGCCACGCCCCCGGCAAACCAACACAACCTGAATGGAGGAACACCATGAAGATGAATAAACTGAGAATGCTGGCCAGCGACAAAGGCTTCACCCTGATCGAGCTGATGATCGTCATCGCCATCATCGGTATTTTGGCAGCAGTTGCGATTCCGAACTTCATTGCCTATCGTGACAAGGCGTACTGTTCGGCAGCAGAGAAGGATGCAAACAGCATTGCCGGGGCTGTATCTGAGTATTTTGCAATTCCGTCTCATACCACATGGGTAGATCAGAGTTTAGCTGCAGGTTATAGTGGTGGAGCGCAGGCGAGTGTGAATTTTTCCGCCTTGTCTGGCCAGAACAGCGCGAGTGTTGTCGGGCCTGTCAGCAGTATCGTCATCACTGTTACAGATGGCAGTGGTCGCTGCCCTAAAGACTACATGACTGCACAGACTGCTGCTGGCTGGAATTCCACTGATCGTACTTTCACAAAAGCGATGGAATAATCACCGTCAACAACTAATCTCTGCTCTTCCGCGAGATTGACATCTCGCCCCTTAAAAAGGGGCGAGATTATTTTTTTATGAATAAATTTTTATTATTCTTTAGTATTGTAGTTTTGTCTTATTCAAATTCATTGAATACGACTTGGCAGTTTGATGATGCTCCAAATATCCTCAATAACAGCAAACTTCATGTTTCCGAACTGACCTTTCAGCAACTCTCCGCAACACTTCGGGCGCATCCTGCTATCCCTAATAAAATTTACCGTCCTCTGCCCTGCCTCACCCTTGGCCTGAACTGGTATTTCGGTCAAGATAATGTATTCGGCTACCATGTAGTTAATCTTGCCATTCACATTCTGACTGGTTGGTTTCTTTTTTTGACCCTGCACCTGCTTCTGCGGATATATTATAAAAAAAAACGATACCCCCCGCAATTTTTTGCTGCCGCTGCTCTGCTTGCGACGCTCTTCTGGGCACTTGCACCCATCCAGACTCAAGCAGTCACCTATATCGTTCAACGCATGGCTGCTATGGCGGCAATGTTCAGCATTATTGCCATCTATGCTTATCTGCGCGGAAAAACTGCGGATCAAGGAAAAAAATATCTCTGGTTTGTTCTCTGTCTGGTGTCTTTTTGCGCCGCACTGGGCAGCAAGGAAAACGCTGTCCTGCTGCCAGCCTCTCTCCTTCTACTTGAGCTATCTTTTTTTTATCATCGTATTTCAAAGAAATACATTATCTTCATTCTCCTGATCGCAGCTGCAACGTTCACCACAGGCTTCTTTTTTATCCGTCACGGCTTGGATATTTCTTCATTTCATGTATCAAAGTTATTTAGTTTTCTGGATGGATACGATAAGCGTTCTTTCACACTCAAAGAACGGCTGCTGACAGAACCACGAATCGTTCTGATGTATTTTTCCCAAATTGTACTTCCGAACGTTCAGCGGCTTTCGATTGAGCACGATATTGTTCTGTCCACTTCATTATTTTCACCGTGGACCACCCTGCCTGCCATTTTGACTATCTTTCTGGCCGTGTCCAGCTCTTTGTTTTTTCTGAAAAAACACCCTCTATTTTGTTTTCCTGTTCTTTTCTTTTTTCTCAATCACACAGTGGAATCCACGATCGTGCCACTGGAGCTTATGTTTGAACACCGCAACTACTTGCCTTCGCTTTTTCTTTTTTTGCCTGTTGGGATTGTTGTCGCACATATTCTATACAGCACTCCGCAGCAACCAGTGTTTCGTCAGATAACAGCCATACTCTGCACCAGCCTTTTTCTTATCATCTCCGGCCATGCCACTTATACACGTAATCAAGCATGGGCAACAGAAGAAAGTCTATGGACTGATGCTGTTCGTAAGGCTCCAAATAGTTCTAGGGTAGCTCATAACTTAGGCATGAGGTATCTTCAGTCTAGTCAATACCAACATGCTTATCATTATTTTAATTTATCTCTTAAAAATGCGGAAAATTCACCTACTCCTGAAACTACCAAAAAAATATCGCTAAGTGGGATGGGAAGTGTGTCTTATATGCTTGGAAGATATCAGCAAGCATTGATGTTTTTTGATGAATGTCTTGATATAGATAAAAAAGATGAGGCATGTCTGAAGAATAAGGTGTTATCTTTACTTGACCTTGGTTATCCAGAAAAAGCCTTGCCTGCTGCACATAAGCTTACTGTTGAATATCCAACATATCCAGCATATCAATATTTAGCCGCGTTATCTGCTTATCGAGTCGGAGATATTGATACATCTCTACAAAGGTTGCAAAAAATAGTTAAACAGGGGTTGAATAATCATGAGGGCATGTACTTGACTGGAATTCTTCTTGCGAAGAGTGGCGCATACAAGAATAGTTTATTATTTTTGCAACGAGCAATTCGTTTGTCGCCAACTATGATAAAATATCAAATTGTTCTTGCATCCGTTTATTATGCTGATGGACAAAATTCTATGGCGAGAAAAATAATAGAAGATATTTTCAAGATGTATCCTTTGTCAAGAATAAGGAATGCTCTTGGATCGATAAAAAAGTATAACGAGATTGATCAAGGTGATATTGAAAAGATAGAAGGTGTTTTGTCTGCTTATTCTAAAATTAACCCTCTTTAGACATGCAATATAAAAACATAGATACAGAAGCAGCAAAAAGGAATATTTTTTGTTTTTTTCTGCTTTGTTTTTTGATCTGTTTGGTATATTTTAATACGCTCAATAGTTCTTGGCATTTCGATGATGAACCAAATATTCTTTTAAACTCATCTCTTCATTTGACAGATTTTTATCTGAAGTCTCTGGCTGACACGTTAATCTCTCACCCTGACTGGTCAAACCCTAAGTTATATCGACCAATTTCCTGCTTCACTTTTGCATTGAACTGGTATTTTGGTCAGGACGATCCTACAGGTTACCATATAGTCAATATATCTATTCATATCATTACTGCTTTTTTTCTTTTTCTTGTCCTCCTGCAAATAATGCGTCTTACAGACGTAACAAAAGAAGGAGAGCCAAAGAATTATTTTATAGCCTTATTAGGTGCCGCATTATGGGCGGCGGCTCCTATTCAAACTCAAGCTGTCACTTATATCGTTCAGCGCATGGCTTCCTTGGCCGCGATGTTCACCATTCTTGCTATTTACAGCTATCTGAAAGCGCGGACAGAGAAAAATATCCGCTGGGCTGCGATCTGCGTTCTGTTCTTTCTTGCCGGAATCGGCAGCAAGGAAAATGCAGTCATACTGCCCGCCTCTCTCCTGCTGTTGGAATTTTCTTTTTTCAGCCATCATATTTCAAAACAAAAGATAGGCTGGATAGCTGTCACCAGTTTCGTTGCGTTACTTGCAGGGTTCTTTGCAATGCATTTTCTTTTCGGAAAAAATCTGCTGAATATCTTCGATCCATCCCGTCTCATCGACAGTTATGAAGCTCGTTCTTTTACGTTAAGTGAACGCATCCTGACTGAACCGAGAATTGTCCTGATGTATATCTCGCAGATATTTGTTCCTCTTGTTTCCCGGCTTTCTCTTGTTCACGATATCCAAGTATCAACATCTCTTTTCACTCCGTGGACCACCTTGCCCGCAATTGCAACTATATTCACCTTGATTGCTCTGTCGGTCATATTTCTCAAAAAATATCCTTTGTTCGCTTTTCCTGTACTTTTCTTTTTTCTTAATCACACCGTAGAATCAACGATCCTTCCGTTAGAATTAATTTTTGAGCATAGAAATTACCTTCCTTCATTTTTTCTCTTCCTTCCCATCAGTTTGCTGATTGCGCAGGCAATATATATACCAAACAGACTTTCCTCTGTTGGACGTTTTGCCATTATAGCAGGAACCGTATGCTTCATGATTATTTCCGGTCATGCAACCTATACCAGAAATCTTGCTTGGGCGGATGAAGGAACTTTATGGACGGATGGTATCAGAAAGGCTCCTTCAAGCCCACGAGCTGCCGGTTTCTTGGGAAGATGGTATCAAAAGCATGGTCAGTATAAAAAAGCATATTATTATTTCAAGCAGTCTTTAGATAAATCTTATTTAGCACCAACGCCGAGTGCATCAAGATTCGCAGCTGTTCAATCTATAGGAGATATTCATTATGAGCTAAAACAATATAGAGCGGCTGTTTCTTATTTCACTCAATGCCTTGAAATAAAAAATAATAATGAATACTGTCTGACAAAGAGAGCCGAATCGTACTTACAACTTAACTTGCCACAAAAATCTCTGCATGATGCAGAGATTCTCTCTACAAAATATCCGTTTTACTCATTAGGTAAATATCTTGCTGCATCAGCAAGTTATCGTTTAGGAAATTTCTCATCAGCTCAGGAATATATGCAGGAAATTATACGAAAATCATTAGATAAACCAAAAGGTTTATATCTTATGGGCATTATTCTGTTCAACTACAAAAGTTATCCAAACGCCCTCTTTTTTCTCAGAAGAGCCGCTGATCTATGGCCAAGCAACGCAGAGTATCAGCTCTCTTTAGCGGCAGCTAATTATATAAACGGTCAACTTGATGCTGCGGAAGACACTCTGCGCAATGTCTTCACCCGTTATCCGCTCCCTGTCATAGAAAAGGCGTTGCAGGATTTTGCACCTGATGCTCCAGATAAAGAGTCAGTCACTTTTGTAGAGAATATCCTTGCCGGGATGCTTAGAGAGGAAATTTGAGCGTTAAGCAGATTGTTTATATTGAAATAATTGCATTTTTTATTTTTCGTACCGTTTTGAGTAAAATTGGAACGAATTATGCTTGCAAAAGAGTGGATTGCTGGAACATCTATTACTTCAACACAGGAGCGGTATCATGACACTTAATACATTACTAAGCCGAAATAAAGAGAAAGGCTTTACTCTGATTGAACTGATGATTGTTATTGCCATCATCGGAATTCTGGCGGCAGTTGCCATACCTAACTTTATCGCGTACCGAGATAAAGCGTATTGTTCCGCAGCAGAAAAAGATGCAAGTTCCATTGCTGCGACTCTGGCGGACTATTTTGCGATTCCAAGTCATACTGATATAATAAATCAAGTTATACACTTAGAAGAAATAGGAAAGCCAGGTTTCTCCGGAGGCCCTGCTTTAATGATGGGAGGAAAAACGTCAAGTCCAATATTTTCTGCTCTTTCAGGAGTTAATATTGCAACAATTAGAGGCCCGGTTGATAATATCCGAATTAGTGTAAAAGATGGAAGCGGTCGATGCCCGGCAGATTATATGGCGGCCCAAGCTGGGGCTGGCTGGGATTCAACAAACCGTATATTTGTTAAGAAGATGGAGTAAAACAGGAGAGTGTCCACACTCTACACAATAGTCGAACAGCCTGTCGAAAAACAGCTGTTCGACTGTTGTGAATCCCAAGATGCTCTCTTTACTGTTCTGTTTGTTGAATCGTTCTATAATGGTCATTAAATTCAGGTTGTTGGTGATATCTGTCCATCCAAAGAAAATATTGATAATAAAATGAATATATTCTTCAACATAAGCCACCCAGCGCATGTGCATTTTTTTAAAAATGCCATATCAAAACTTGAGCAAAACGGGCATAATATCATTGTTGGTGCGCGCAACAAAGAATTCACCATAGAACTGCTCAAAGCATACAATATTCATCATATTATTCTGACTAACAAAGGCCAAGGACTGGCAGGACTTGTCAAAGAATTGCTTGTTCAGCAGCTCAAACTATCGAAAATTATAAAGGAACACTCAATAGATATGATGCTGCAAATCAGCGGCATCTTCAATGCGCCTGTTGGAAAATGGTACGGCATTCCTACCTTGGCCTTTTCCGACACTGAAAATGATACTTTGGGCAATAAACTTTCTTTTTCGTTAAGCAGACATGTTCTTTTGCCAACCTGCTTTGATCACCATCGCGGCGGAACTTGGAAAAATCAAATTCTTTATCCGGGCTACCATGAGCTGGCCTATCTGTCGCCCCGTTATTTTCCTGAAGTAAAATCCGAAAATAAATTTTTGGTCCGTTTTGTTAGCTGGGGCGCAGGCCATGATTTTGGCGAAAAAGGACTGACTCTGGCGCAGAAGATTGAGATTGTGAATATTCTCAAGCACTGGGGTGAGGTTTATATTTCCTCAGAAGCACCGCTGCCGGAGAGTCTAACCGAGTATGCCTGCACATTTCATCCGGCTGAAGTGCATGATTTTATGAAAGCGTGTACAATGGTGGTGGGAGAATCCGCCACTATGGCTTCCGAGGCTGCTGTTCTGGGCATACCTGCTGTGTTTATTTCTGACACCGGCAGAGGCTATACGACAGAACAGGACAAAAAATACGGCCTGATCAAGCATTATCAGCGGCATCAATGGACAGAAATTGTCGCGACGTTAAAAGAATGGGCAGGGCAAGACTTATCAGCCCAATGGCAGGAAAAACGCCGGAACATGTTGCGGGATAAAATAGAAGTAACAGACTGGCTGGTTGATCTGGTTGAGCAATATCCTGACAGCATCCAATCGTCGAAGAACAGAAACTTTGCGAGGTATGCTCTATGTGCGGCATAGCAGGTATCTGCCGTCAGGCCGGAATTTCCCAAGCTGATATTAACCAAGTCAAGCAGATGAACACCCTGCAAAAGCATCGGGGGCCTGATGCGGAAGGGCTGTTTTCTGATTCCTGCGTTGTTCTCGGCCATCGGCGACTGGCCATTATTGATTTGTCAATCGATGGCAAGCAGCCCTTTGCTTCGGATGATGGCCGCTATCAGCTCGTCTTCAACGGTGAAATCTACAATTACCTTGAGCTGCGGGAGGAATTGAGCCGCCACGGCTGGACATTCAGAACCAAGACAGATACGGAAGTGCTGCTCAAGGCATATCAGCACTACGGTGAGGAATGTCTGCATCAATTCAACGGCATGTTCGCCTTTGCCATCTACGATACGCAGCAGCAGCGGTTATTTTTGGCACGGGATCGGGTCGGGGTCAAACCGCTTTACTATGCTGTTATTGATTCTGCCCTGTATTTCTCTTCTGAGATTAAATCCTTGTGCAGTATTTCGGCAGTCAGCAGGTCAGTCAATTATCAGGCCCTTTTTGATTACCTTGTCTTTAATCGCACCGATATTTATGACGAAACTTTTTTTCGTGATATAAAGCGCATTCCCAAAGGCTGCCACGCCTTGTTCGATCAGGATGGACTGCGCATAAGACAATGGTGGAATCCTGAGAAATTTCTCAAGTCAGAAACGGAAGAGCCTGATTCAGAGAAGATATGCAGAGATATTGAAGAACTTTTTCTTTCATCTGTGCAGCTGAGAATGCGCAGTGATGTTCCGGTCGGTTCTTGTCTCAGCGGCGGGCTGGATTCCTCGATTATGATCGGTGCGCTGTTTCAGCATTTTGATCTTGGATCGAACTACGCCACTTTCACAGCTTCTTTTCCCGGCCATCCCATTGATGAGACCGGATATATTGACAGCCTGAACCGTCAGTATAAATTTCAAAATATCCGCACCTTTCCTGATGCCGACAAGGCATACGACAGTCTGAAAGATTTTATTTATGCCAACGATGAGCCAACCACCAATTCCTCTTTTTTTTCCCAGTACGAGGTGATGCGGCTGGCCAAAGAAAACGGTGTGACTGTTTTGTTAGATGGTCAAGGCGGTGATGAAAGTTTTGCCGGATATCAGTATTTTCAGGGGTTTAATCTGTATGGACTACTGAAGCAAAAAAAAGGAATCCGCTTGACCTCAGAGCTGGCAAGGAGTATGCTGAGAAAGCAGCATGTGTCTGTGTATCAGACGATACTGTTCCAACTACTGCCGGACCTGCTGAGAAAAAAGGCTCTTCTGAGGATGCTGCCGTATATTGAGCAAGAGTTTTTTCACGAATATATAAATCACAGCAGAATATACAAAGAGTTTTTCAATGTCAGCGGACTGAACCAGAGTCTGGTGCGTCATTTTCAGTATAAACTTGAGCATCTGCTGCGGATGGAAGATCGCAATTCGATGGCCTTCTCGTTGGAAGCCAGAGTGCCGTATCTTGATTATCGTTTGGTTGAATATATCTTGGGACTGCCTGAAAACCTGAAAATACAGAACGGGGAAACTAAGTATTTGCAAAAAAAAGCGTTGGGGAAATATACAATTCCTGAGATTCTCCAGCGAACTGACAAAATTGGCTTCGGGACTCCTGGCGACGAGTGGATGCTGACAGATAAATGGCGGCAGCTTACCAAAAAAAATTATTCTGATTTATCAGAGACATTTCCAAACATCTTTAAACAAAATGCGCCGTTACCGAAAAAAGGATTTGATCGTTGGAAGATCAATCAACTGTGTACATGGAAAAATATTTTTCAAGTGAATAGCTGAACAAGTGCTGTGGAATATAAGATAAATAATATATTGACAGATGTTTTGTCTGCTGCTGAATCTCAGGACTACAGCGGATACAGCAAGTTTGACGCACTCAACAGTCCTGTTTTGAAAAAATTAACGTTTAATAATAAATGGCTGCGATTTTTTTTTACGCAACTTGTCAAAGAGCTGCCCATTAATATCAGGCCGTTGCTGCATGTTAAAAAGTCCAAGAATCCAAAAGGAATAGCGTTATTTGCCCGTGCGTATTTTTTTCTCTATCAGCTCACCAATGACACAGATTACTTAGAAAAAGGAGAAGCTCTTCTGCAATGGCTGTTGGAACATCCCAGTGCGGACTGCCGGAATCTATGCTGGGGATATAATTTTATCTGGCAAAATACGATTTTTCTTCAGGACGAATTTGAACCCAATGCGGTTGTCTCTGTTTTTGTCGGCGAAGCTCTGATGCATGCCTATCGTCTGACAAAAAAAGAACAATATCTCAAGGCGGTCTGTTCCGTTACTGATTTCATCGTCAATGACCTGCCGGTTCTTCATGATTCGGAAGATGAACGTGCTATAGCCTATGTTCTGCGTAAAGTTGATGCCATTGTCCTGAATAATCAAGTTCTGACAGGCACTTTTCTGATAAAGGTCTGGAAAGAAACAGGGGATGAAGAGTTAAAAGAGATTGCTCGCCGCCAATTCAATTATACAGTAAACCGCCGGACAGAGTATTATGCGTGGTATTACACCTATCCGCACGGAAAGTCGCATATTACGCATGACAATTATCATACAGGCGGAATCTTGGACGCTCTGCTTGAATATTACGAAGAAACAAATGATGACAGATATATGCAGGTATATTGGCAAGGATTGAAGTATTATAAAGAGCATTTATTTGAGTTGGACGGTGCGCCGCGCTGGATGAATAATAAAAAATATCCTTTTGACATACATGGTTCAGCTCAGGGCATTATATCATTTGCAAAGGCAGCCCGGCATGATGCCAGCTTAATGGCTCAGGCAAAGCTGATTGCCGATTGGACACTTGCCCATTTATACCGTCCAGAGTCGCATGATTTCGCCTATCGCCAAGGGCGTTATCTGAAATGGAATTATTCCTTGATGCGCTGGTGCAATGCGTGGATGGCAAGAGCGTTAGGGGAGTTGGAATATGCTGCTGGGGCGTGAGCAAAGACACCATCCGGGCTATTCTTTGCCAGAAAGGATATACATTGCCCTTTTCGGAATGCCCATCATCGGACTGCGCATTCGCGGCAGAAATGTCTTTCACCTGATTCCGAAGGATAGAAAATATCACCATATTTTGGATGCCGGTTCAGGGCCGGGAGTCTTTTCCTTTGAACTTGCCCGCCGCTTCCCTGATTCCAAGATACTGGGCGTTGATCTGTTAAGCGAATCCATTGCCGCCTGTCAGCATATTGCTGAAAAGACAAATATAACGAATGTGGAGTTCCGGCAGACATCTCTTGAGCATATAACGGATAAGAACACGTTTGATCTTATTGTCTGTGTCGATATAATGGAGCATATACAGGATGACCTTCGTGCTCTGCAATGTTTGCATGAGGTTGCGGCTCCGGGCGGAGTGCTGGTGCTGCATGTTCCGGCATTATATCGGCGGTATCCGGTCTGCAAGAAAAGTCTGAATTTTGATGTTGAAACCCATGTCAGAACAGGTTATGAGCCGCATGAGATTGAAGCAAAAGTGAAACAGGCTGGTTTTTCCATCCGGGAAAGCGGATTCACCTATGGCTTTTGGGAAACATTGGCAAACAATCTTAGCTATATGATCACCCGCGCCCGAATGCAAAATAAGAAAATTTATGCCTTGGCTTTCCCTTTCTTGCACTTGATATCTCTGCTTGGATACAGAGCACGGCCTGCCTCGCTTGGTGCAGGAGTTTTTGTTATTGCGGAAAAAAAGAGTGAATCATGAGACAAGTTGTCCAAAATTTTAAAACCGGTGTTGTCAGCGTTGAGGACGTGCCAAAGCCCATGTTGCGTCCGGGTTGTGTGCTGGTGAGAAACAGAGCTTCGCTGATCAGCGCAGGAACTGAAGCGGGGACTGTCAAGCTCGGCAAGATGAGCATGTTGGGCAAGGCGCGGGCACGTCCTGAGCAGGTGGCCAAGGTCTTGCAGGCATTGAAAACTGAAGGAATCGTGGGAACAGTCAATGCTGTCAATCGATCCCTTGATCTGCCTGTTCCATTGGGATATTCCTGCGCCGGGGTGGTTGAGAGCGCAGCGGAGGACATTAACGACCTACATGTGGGAACAAGGGTGGCCTGCGGCGGTGGCGGGATGGCAACGCATTCCGATTATGTGGTGATTCCCCGCAACCTCTGCGTCCCGATTCCTGAAAATGTCACCTTCCAGCAGGCTGCCTTCACCACGGTCGGGGCCATTGCCATGCAGGGTATCCGCATCGCCGACACCAAACTGGGCGAAAATGTGGTTGTGATCGGTCTCGGCTTGGTAGGACTGCTGACCGTGGAAATCCTCAAAGCCGGTGGCTGTCGTGTTTTCGGCATTGATGTCAATCCGCAGCGGGTGGCTTGGGTCAACGAGAACGGCATCTGCCAAGCCTGTGTCCGCAATGCCGCCAGTCTTATTGACGCAGTGCTTGAATTCAGCGGCGGATACGGGGCAGACGCTGTCATCATTGCCGCCGCAGCAAACAGCAACGATCCAGTGGCATTGGCCGGAGAGCTTGTCCGGTATAAAGGCAGAGTGGTGGTTGTAGGCCGCACAGTCATGGATGCCCCGCGTGAGACCTATCTCTTTAAGGAGCTGGAATTATGCACTTCTTATGCGTATGGCCCGGGAACAGGTGATGCCAGTTACGAAGTGCAGGGATATGACTATCCCATTGGCTATGTGCGCTGGACCGAAAATCGCAACATGGCCTGTTTTTTGGACTTGCAGAAGGAAAACAGAATCAGCTTGGAACAGTTAGTCAGCAATACGTTCTCTGTGGACGCTGCTCCGGCTGCCTTTGAGGAGCTGACCAAATCGGGCAACCAGAGCATCGGTTTGATTCTGGAATATGAAAATGAGCAGAAAGCTGATCGGAAAGCACCTGTTGCAGATCATGATAAGGAGGACAGCAACAGGCATCACCGGCCAAGCCTTGCACACCAAGGTAAAATTCGCGTTGGAATTATCGGAGCAGGCAGTTTTGCCACAAATGTTATTGTTCCATTGCTGGCTAAACGCAATGATATTGCAATCCAAGCAATAGTCTCTGCTAATGGTCTGAAAGCTGCTGCTTTGGCAAAAAAATATCATATTCCTCAATATGATTCGGATGCAAAGGTCATTCTTGATGCTGACGATATAGATGCTGTTTTCATTTTGACACGCCACGGCACACATGCGCCATTTACCCAACGCGCTTTGTTGAACAATAAGCATGTATTTGTGGAAAAGCCCTTGGCTCTCAACGAGCAAGAGTTGGATGCTGTAGTTTCGGCGCAGAAAACAAGCGGCAAAGTGCTGATGGTTGGGTTCAACCGGCGTTTTTCTCCTTTGGCGCAGAAAATGAAGACGTTTTTTGTGGACCGCTGCCAGCCGATGATTATCAGTTTCCGTGGCAATGTCGGTTATCGTCCCCCGGAGCATTGGCTGCACGACCCGGTTGACGGCGGCGGCGTTATACTCGGTGAAGCCTGCCACTATATTGATTTTTGCAGATGGCTGACAGGTTCTCCCATTATCGAAGCAAGCTCCAGATATATAGGAGAAAGCAACACGAAAATCATCCGTGAGGATAATGTTGAAATAGCTCTTCGTTTTGAAGACGGTTCTATCGCCAACATATTGTACATATCCAACGGTGCCAGAGGATATTGCCGCGAGTCTTGCGAAGTGCATTCTGAGTCCAGATCAGCTGTCTGGAAAGATTTTAGGTATGTACAATTAGTGAATGATTTAAAGTTGCCAAAAATCCATCGCAGCTTCTTGTTTCATGAAAAAGGGTATAAAGAAGAGCTGGATGTTTTTTTTGGAGCCGTGCAGGGAGAAATTGAGATGAAATGGTTAAAAGAACAGATAGATGCATCACAAATGAGCATTAAAACTGCAATTAATTTTAAGAATTAATCGTGAATATAGGAATCGAAATTACAAAAGCCCATCATAAAGACGGGGGATTTGGAGTATATCCAAGAAAGCTGATTAAAAATCTTCTTGAAATAGATAAAAATAATCAATATATTGTTTTTACGTCTAAATTTCTTGATGAGTTAGATGGATTTTCTAATTGCCGTCAAATATTAGTTCCTTCTTCAGATGGAATAGTTAATTTCTTGAAGTTATATTTCAATTTTAAAAAAATTATAGAAAAATATGATATAGATATCCTGCATCTGTTAAGCTTGTATGGTATACGTAAAGCACCAAGGTTGACGATATCAACAGTATTTGATCTTCGGCACTTGGCTGTTTCCGGACTAAATGAACGAAAATTCGGAAAAATCATATATAAATATTGGCTTCCTTATTTACTCAAGCATTCTTGTCATTTTATTGCGATTTCTGAAGAAACGAAGAAAACGATGAAGATGCACTTTGGTATTTCTGACGACAGGATAACTGTTACGCGTTTGGGACATGAAATATATTTGCCAGATAAATCAGAGGAAATGGCAACAAGGATTTCAGGGAAATATTTTATGTGGGTAGGTATGATAACAAAGAGAAAAAATCTTGAAGTTCTATACAGGGCTTTTGCTCAATTTATAGCTTGTCATCCAAAATACAAACTTGTTATTGCAGGAAAATTTTTAAACTCTATAGTTGAAGGTAGTCACAAAAAATTAATTCATAATTTAAATATAAAAAGCAGTATCATTTTTACCGGTTACGTTCCAGATTCTGAACTATACACTTTATACAAAAATTCCGCAGCATTTATATTTCCTTCAATATATGAAGGGTTTGGCATTCCGATAATAGAAGCAATGGCTTTAGGCACACCAGTGATTACAACTGTTGATGGTGGAGCTACAAAAGAAGTAGCAGGAAATGCCGCTTTATTTTTTAAAAGATATGATGCTGATGAACTTGCAGAAAGAATGAAAGAAATTATATCTAATGAAACGCTTAGAGACCTGTTAGTAAATAAAGGAAAACAACGAGCTGAATTTTTTTCATGGAAAAAGACAGCAGAAGTGACTCTTGATGTCTATCGAAAATTGACAACGAGCAATAACAATGATAGTGCATTTTGCTCTTGAGCGGCTTAAAAAAACTACATTGATAACACTATGAAATTCAATAAGGAGTATTATAAGTCCTATTTAGATATAAACGTTTTTCGTAAGATAGGTAGACGTTTTTTCACCCCTAAAGTATTCGCATTATTTAAAGTTATTCGGAGTCTCGCACCTGAAGCGAAAGTGCTTGATGTTGGGGCTGGAACTGGAGGTTTTCTTGAGATTATTGAACAGGCCAACCAAAAAATAAAAACTTTTGGGATAGACATAGGAAACCCTCCCGTATTTATGAGCAAAGGATTTTTTATTCGAGGTGACATACTCAATTTGCCATTTCAAGATAATTCTTTTGATTTAGTGACATGCTCGCATGTGATTGAGCATATTACAGATCCTTTTAATGCGATTGCTGAATTAAAAAGAATATGCAAGCCTGATGGATATATTTATGTTGAAGTGCCTTCTCATCGATCAGCTTTAATGCCTATTGGTGTCAACTTTTGGGACGATCCAACGCATATTCGTCCATATACTCGTATTTCTTTAAGGAAATTGTTTGAAATACAAGAGCTGAAAATCATTAAAGACGGGGTTAAGCGATCTTTATCTGGAATTTTTTTTGGCTTTCCCTATATGATAATAGGAAAAATTTTAAAAGATCCCTTATCAAGGGTAATATTTCCAATATATTTTTTTGGGCTATCTGTATATATTTTAGGAAAAAAATAGATATATGACTAACACTTTTCATTTTATTAAAAAAAACAAAAAAATCATACAGTCTTTTTCTGGAGCCATCTTAATAGGAATTGTTATATGGCAGTCTAATCCTGAAAAACTTTACAACCAAATATTTGATGTTCCACTTTATTATTTAATTCCATGTTTCTTACTATATTACTTACTGGTTACTTTAACATGGGCAGTAGGCATATACTTTCTATTAATAAGAATTAAGAAGGATACTTTTTGGAAAATAATTAAGTCCTCTTTTAAATTACAAGTTATTGCAGCTATTACACCAGGACGTTTAGGGGATATAGGACTTTTATATTACCTTAAAGGAGAATATACTTCAGGCCAGCTTGGTGCAATATTTTTTATTGACAAATTAATAACACTTGGAATTAATATTGTAATATCAATTATTGGATTTGGAATTCTTTTATCTTGGAAGTACGCTGTCGTAATATCATTTTTTTTGATAGCTATATTCTCTTTGCTAATATGTTTTTTGTTTAAGTTTCCTCAAAAATTTATCAACTGGGGAATTTTTAAAAATATAATCGTATATCTTCAGGGTTTTCGAGTTGAGTTAAATGCTACGGCGAGAGACATAAAAGGTATAGCAGGAAATGTAGTCCTGACTCTCGTTCGCTACATTCTTGCTGGAGGCTGTATGCTCTTAGCTCTACTATGGTTTGGACAACATGTTACGTTAATCAACGTTATTCTGATTCAGGCAGTTGCGCAACTTGCTACTTTTATCCCCTTAACAACTATGGGCCTGGGAGTTACAGAAGCTGTCTGTATCTCTCTTTTTATAACCATAGGTGTTTCTTCTGAAATGACTTTAGCCGCACTTTTATGGTCCAGAGCAATTTACCTGATGTTTATTGCAGGTATTTATTTATTATGGACAGGAATGCCTGTATATTATAAGGTTTTTAAGAAAATAACACCTGCTGAATAGAAAGAAAATTGTCATTTACTCTAACATTGATGTGATAATGAGTAATATCAAAAAAACAAACATAATCCTCCGATACTGGCTCCTCGCCCTATCCTTTGCCACAGCCGGCCTCCTGATAGCCCTCTACTCGGCCCACAGCCACTATCAGAACTATACTGATCCGCTTTACAGCAGCTTCTGCGCGATCAGCAAATCGATCAACTGCGATACGGTCGCCCAAAGTCCTTGGTCGATCATGTTCGGCCTTCCAGTTGCTTGGTGGGGAGTGCTCTTTTACCTCTTCTTTCTCCTGATCCTGCTGACCGAAAACCGCTCCAACCTTGCCGCATGGCGCGGTTGGCTGCTGGTGATGCTCATCTCTTCCACAGTGACGCTGGGACTGGCAGTCATTGCAGTCTGGAAAATCAAATCCCTCTGCATTGTCTGTCTGGCCACATACATAGTCACCTTTAGCCTGACCTATATCTGCTGGCTCGGTCAGCGGCGGTGCAAGGAAGTCGTCAATAAAGGTGCTGACAATGTCGCGGCTGCATTCAATCTAAAAGACGCGCTGCGCAATTACAGTGTTGCCACTGGCGTGTTCTGCATCAGCCTGCTGCTTGTCTTCGGCCTCATGCCCCGCTACTGGCTCCTTTCCGCTGCTGAGAGTGCTGCGGACATCAGCAATCTGCCGCATGGCCTGACTGAGGATGGTCATCCGTGGATCGGCGCGGAAAAACCGCTCATGACCATCACCCAATTTTCCGACTACCAGTGCTTCCAGTGCAGCAAGATGTATTTTCTCCTGCGGAATTTTCTGGCAGCGCACCCGGATACCCTCCGCCTTGTCCATCGCCATTATCCCTTGGATCATGAAGTGAATTCCATCATTGTGCCAGAACCGTTTCATGAAGGTTCAGGAAAATTGGCTAAAGTTGCTATTTTGGCGGCAATGCGGGATAAATTCTGGCAGACCAATGACCTGCTCTATGCAATGATGCGCGGCAAGAACAGCAAGGTTAAAACAATTTCCCTCAAGGAAATTGCTGACAAAACCGGGCTGAACATCAACGAGCTGGCCGCTGCCCTCACTCATCCTGTCATTCAAGAAAAGCTGCGCCGGGACATCTGGGACGGCATGAAGCTGGGAATAACTGGCACTCCAGCTTTCCTGATTGACGGCCAAGTCTATCAAGGCCAGATTCCGCCGAAGATTCTCAAGAAGATTGAAGCACTGCCCGGAAAATGAAACGGCAGCATTTTTTGCAGGCAGCACTTGCGGTTGTTGTTCTCTGTATTGCCGTGCTTGCCTGCACCCCGCCTTTCAGCCGGGATGCCCTGATTCACCACCTCCAAGTCCCCAAGCTCTATCTCCAGCACGGCGGCATGTACGAGATTCCTGAATTGAAATTCTCGTATTACCCCATGAATCTGGACCTGCTTTATTTATGGGCCTTATGGTTGGGCAGCGACATTCTGCCCAAATACATCCATGCAGCCTTTGCCTTGGCCACCGCCCTGCTGCTGCACTGGCATCTGCGCAGACGGCTGTCTGACAGCCACGCTTGGCTGGGTGCATTGTTTTTCCTCAGCATTCCTATCATTGTCAAGCTGTCGATCACCGTCTATGTTGATCTGGGCTTAGTTTTTTTCAGCACTGCCGCCCTGCTCCTGCTCTTCCGCTGGCTGGAGACAAAACGGCGGCGTGACCTGCTGCTGGCAGGCATCTGCTGCGGCTTGGGTATCGGCACCAAATACAACGGCCTGCTGGTGCTCTTTATTCTCACCTTCATGCTGCCGATTCTGTTCATCAGAACTCAGGAGAAAAAACAAGGGACTGCTCGTCCGGCAGTGAAAGCGACAGTGCTTTTCTGCTTTGCCGCCCTTTTCGCCGCTTCACCGTGGCTGATCAGGAATGCTGTCTGGACCGGCAATCCGCTCTATCCGCTCTATAACGGCTTCTTCAGCCGCATCAGCAGCGCGGTGTCGGAACAGCAGCAGGTTGATGCTGATGCAAACAACGAGGAAGCAGAGCAGGACAGCACGGTCAAGGGCGTGTTTGCCAGACGATATATTTTATATCGGGAAAACATCTGGCAGTTGCTCCTATTGCCAGTACGGATTTTTATCGAGGGACAAGATGGCGATCCCCGCTATTTTGACGGCAGGCTCAATCCTTTTCTCTTGCTGCTGGCCCTGCTGGCCTTTATTGGTCCGGCAAACCGGCAGGTGCGGCTTGAACAAATCGCTTTGGTCGCTTTCAGCCTGTTTTATTTCCTCTTTGCCTTCAACACTGGGGTGCTGCGCATCCGCTACTTAGTGCCAATGGTGCCGTGTTTGGTGATTCTCTCTATGCACGGCCTGCGCAATCTGGAGCTGCAGGCAGAGCGTCATCTGCACTGGCCCCGTCTGCTGACCGCAGTCTGGCTGGTGCCGGTGAGCCTGCTGCTGGCATGGAATGGCAGCTACATCTGGCAGCAGTTTCAAGAGGTTGATCCTCTCAGTTACATCACAGGCCGTGTGAGCCGGGATGAATACCTGAGCAAAAAACTGCCTGAATATCCGGTCATGCAGTATGCCAACCAGAATCTGCCTGCTTCGGCAAAGGTTCTCTGCATTTTTACGGGCAGGCGGGGATATTATTTGGACAGGCCCCAATCTTTTGAAGATTACGGCAACAAAAACGGTCTGCTGGCTTGGCTGAACAAATCAGGGATGACAGCGGAAGAAATCGGCCAGCGGCTGGCAAAAAAAGGCATCAGCTATCTGCTCATTCGGCGGGACTTGCTCTATCAGCAGCTTAACCGGGCAAGCGGCAGCACCCAGCAGCTCTGGCTGGAACTGGAGCGGCAGCATCTGCGACCGCTCTTCTCCAATCGTGAATACAGCCTTTATCAGGCAGTTTTCTGAGTGACCGGTTCCTTGTCCCGGAACCGCTTCTCGGTGCCGTTCAGCAGTCGCCGGATATTCTGCTGATGCTTGAACCAGATCAGCAGGACAACATACGCGGCCAGCCATAGTTTCCAGCTTGCTTCGCCAAAAAAATATAAACCGGGCAGCATCGCAGCGGAAGCCAAGAGCGAACCGAGCGAAACAAAGCCAGTGGCCGCAACTGTCAGCATAAAGACAAGCAGGCTGATCAGCAGTGCTTTGGGGGAAAGGGCGAGAAAGACTCCCAGCGCGGTTGCCACGCCCTTGCCGCCCTTGAAACGCAGGAAAACCGAAAAACTATGGCCAGTCACAGCCGCTGCCCCGCACAGGGCGGTGGTCAGATTACGGCTGGGATCATCGCCAAGCAGCAGCCCGGCAGCAATGACCGGCAGCCAACCCTTGGCTGCGTCCAAAAGCAAGGTGAGCAGGCCGATTTTCTTGCCCACCAAGCGGGAAACATTCGTTGCGCCGATATTGCCGCTGCCATGCTGGCGGATATCAATGCCGCTGCTTCGTGACAGGAGCAGGCCAAAAGGAATTGAGCCGATCAGATAGGCTGCGGCAGGCAGCAGGATGTAAAGACTGTTCATCAGGTCTCAGGCAAGATGCTCCAGCAGAATGCGCAGCATCCGGCGCAGCGGTTCTGCCGCGCCCCAGAGGAGCTGATCGCCGACCGTGAAGGCACTCAGATACTGCGGGCCAAGATTCATTTTCCGCACTCGGCCCACTGGCACTGCCAAGGTGCCGCTGACCTTGGCCGGACTCAGTTCGCGCAGAGTCTCTTCCTTGGTATTGGGAATGAAGCGCACCCAGTCATTGTGCCCGGCAATGGCCGCCTCAATCTCGGCCAGCGGGATGTCCTGCGTCAGCTTGATCGTAAAGGCTTGACTGTGGCAGCGCATTGACCCCACCCGGACACAGCAGCCGTCAATCGGAATCAAATTGCTTTCGTCCCGGCCCAAAATTTTGTTTGTCTCAGTAATGCCTTTCCACTCCTCGCGGGTCTGGCCGTTATCCATAGCCTTGTCAATCCACGGAATCAGGCTGGCAGCCAAGGGTGCGCCAAAATTCTGCGTCGGAAAGGCCGGATTGCGGAGCGAGGCGGTCACGTTGCGGTCAATATCAAGAATATTGGCTTTTTCATCAAGCAGAATCTGACAGTTCTCGCCAATCAGCCGCATCTGATTAACTAATTCCAGCATGTTCTTGGCTCCGGCCCCGGAAGCGGCCTGATAGGTCTGCGAAGTGATCCACTCCACCCAGCCTTTCTCAAACAGCCCACCCAAAGCCATCAGCATCAAAGAAACTGTGCAGTTGCCGCCGATATAGTCCCTGATGCCCTTGGCCAGAGCCTTGTCAATCACGGCCCGATTGACCGGGTCAAGAATGATGACCGCATCTTTTTCCAAGCGCAGGGCCGAGGCGGCATCAATCCAATAGCCCTGCCAGCCAGCTTGGCGCAGCTTGGGATGCACTTCTTTGGTGTAATCCCCGCCCTGACAGGAGACGATGATGTCCAATTCCTTGAGCCGGGCCACGTCAAAGGCATCAAGCAGCTCATAGCTTGTGCCGTCAATCTCCGGCCCGGTCTGCCCGGCTTGCGAGGTGGAAAAGAAGCATGGCTCAAAGTGCTGAAAATCATTTTCCTCGCGCATCCGCTCCATGAGCACAGAGCCGACCATGCCCCGCCAGCCAATGATGCCTGTCTTTTTCATGATAATTTGAAAGAGTTTTTGTGGAATTAGACAATCCGCAGGTAGTGAATCAGTTCTTTGGCAATAATCGGAGCCACAGAATAGACTTCCAGCAGCCCGTCACTTTTGGTGCCAGGATAGGTGTCCGCGCCGATGATTCGCTTGACTCCTTTAGCTTGGAAGCGTTCACGGGCATTCCCGGAGAGAATCAGGTGCGTGGCCATGAACATGACATCTGCCGCGCCAGCCTCGTAGCAGCGGTCAGCGGTCTGGAGCATGGAGCCGCCAGTGCGGATCATGTCGTCGCAGATGACAGCGGTCTTGCCTTTGACCGCGCTGGAGAGCTGGCTGACAATGGTCTTGTCCACGTCATAGCGGTCTTTGTTCGCTGCCGTGTGCGGGCAGTCCAAAATGCCGGCCACCCGCGCCACCCGCTTGCTGAAGCCGTAGTCTGGTGAGACAAGGACATAATCGCTCAAATTCATATCTCGGATTTTTTGGGCCGCCAGCTCCTCAGTCCAGAGATGCCGGGTCTTGACCTCGCCGGAATGGGCATGCAGCACGGCCTCAGAGTGCAGATCGACAAAGGCGACATAATCAGGCCGAGTGCGAAAAATCAAGCGGGTGCGGGTCACGCCCTTGGGGATTTCGCCGGATTCTGGCTTGGCCCGCTCCATCGTGGAATAGCCCAGATACGGAATCACCACGTTGACGCTGCGGGCATTCCAGTAGCGTCCGCCCGCGATCAGGTCGAGCAGCTCCAGCAGAGCGCAGTCAGTGTGTGTGGAGGAGACGATGACCATATCCACCCCGGACACGTCGCGGGGAAAGGCATGGTAGGCCTCGCCGTCGGCAAACTGCCTACGCACCATTGGCGTGCATTCAATTTTCAGCTCTGAGGCCACCTTGTCCGCCAGCGGCACAGAATCACAGGTGGCCAAGAGAAGAATGTTTTCGCGTCTGGTCATTGTTCTTCTTTTCAAAGAGCTGCCGCAATCGCCTCGCCCATTTCCTTAGTGCCAACAACTTTACTGCCCGACGTAGCAATATCCGCAGTCATGATGCCCTGCTCCAGCACGTTGGCCACCGCCGCTTCCATCGCATCCGCCGCCGCAGGCTGGTTGAGGCTGTAGCGCAGCATCATCGCCGCAGAAAGAATCTGGGCAATCGGGTTGGCAATGCCCTTGCCAGCAATGTCCGGGGCCGAGCCGCCCGCCGGTTCAAAAAGGCCGAAATTGCCGCTGTTCAGGCTGGCTGAGGCCAACATGCCGATGGAACCGGTGAGCATGGCCGCCTCGTCAGAAATGATGTCGCCAAACATGTTGCCGCAGAGCATGACATCAAACTGCTGCGGCCATTTCACCAGCTGCATGGCGGCATTATCGACATAAATATGCCGCAATTCCACGTCCGGGTAGTCCGCAGCAATCTGATTCACCACCTCGCGCCAAAGCACCATCGTGGTGAGCACATTGGCCTTGTCAACTGAAGCCACCTTCTTCTGCCGTCCCTGCGCCGCCTCAAAGGCCATGCGGGCAATGCGCTCGATTTCGGAACGCTTGTAGAGCATGGTGTCATAGGCGAACTCATCCGGCCCGCTGCCCTCGCGTCCCTTGGGCTGGCCAAAATAAATATCTGAGGTCAGCTCGCGCACCACAAGGACATCAAAGCCGTCGCCAGCAATGTCGGGCCGGAGCGGGCAGGCGGCGGCCAAGGCTTTGAAGACTTTGGCCGGACGCAGGTTGCAGAAGAGATCAAAATGCTTGCGCAGGGGCAGGAGGGCGGCCCGCTCCGGCTGTTCTGCCGGGGGCAATGACTCCCACTTCGGCCCGCCAACTGAACCGAAGAGAATCGCGTCGCTGGCCTCGCAGAGCTGCAAGGTTGCAGGCGGCAATGCTTGGCCGTGCTTGTCAATGGCAATGCCGCCCACATCAGCGAACTGATACGCCACGCTGAAGCCGAATTTCTGTTGGGCCGCGTCAAGCACCCGCACCGCTTCGGCCATCACCTCCGGGCCAATGCCGTCACCGGCCAGCACTGCTACTTTTTTCGTCATGATTCTATCGCAATTCTTGCTGATCAAAATTCGTGGAAAAATTCGCTGCCGAGAATACCAGAAAATGAGCGGCTTGCCAAGCCTTGTATATCCACCATCCTGCTGTGACAGCCGCACGCCTGCTGCCATTGCCGGGTATCCCTCGGATAAAAAACGATTGCCGATGAATTGGCGGGGCTGCTGCTGAGAGGCTGAGGAATGAGCGTTGGGAGACAGACAGATGACAGGGTCATTTTTTATCCTGCTTCAGCTATGCTTGAAAAGGCCCTCCCTTTATTGGCAAGGGAGGGCAGGTTTCTTACAAGCAGCACTATCCTGCCGCCTGCTGCAAGGCCACGGCCACAGCTACAGAAGCCCCAACCATCGGGTTGTTGCCCATGCCGATGAAGCCCATCATTTCGACATGCGCAGGCACGGAGGAAGAACCGGCAAACTGCGCGTCGCCGTGCATCCGGCCCATTGTGTCGGTCAGGCCGTAAGAGGCTGGCCCGGCAGCCATGTTGTCCGGGTGCAGGGTCCGGCCTGTGCCGCCGCCCGAAGCCACGGAAAAATACTTCTTGCCCAGCTCAACGCACTCCTTCTTATACGTGCCTGCCACTGGATGCTGGAAGCGGGTGGGATTAGTCGAGTTGCCAGTGATCGACACATCCACGCCTTCAAGATGATTGATGGCCACGCCTTCGCGCACGTCATCCGCACCATAGCAGCGCACCTTGGCCCGCTCACCATCGGAAAAAGGCTTCTCCAGCACCACGTTCAGCTTGCTGGCCGCATAGTCAAACTGCGTCTTCACGTATGTGAAGCCGTTGATCCGCGAGATGATGTAGGCCGCATCTTTGCCCAGACCATTGAGAATCACCCGCAGCGGCTCAGTTCGCACCCAGTTGGCAGACTTGGCAATGCCAATGGCGCCTTCGGCTGCGGCAAAAGACTCATGCCCGGCGATAAAGGCAAAGCAGCGGGTCTTCTCGCTGAGAAGCCGGGCCGCCAGATTGCCGTGGCCAATGCCCACTTTGCGGTTCTCGGCCACAGAACCGGGAATGCAGAAGGCCTGCAAGCCAAGCCCCAAGGTGGAGGCAATCTCCACCGCCTTTGTCTGCCCCTTTTTCAGGGCAATGGCTGCTCCGGCAATATACGCCCAGCAGGCGTTCTCAAAGCAGATCGGCTGCACTTCTTTGACAAGGGCATAGACATCCACGCCCGCATTCATGCCCATAAGCTTGGCCTCGTCCAAGTCCTTGATCCCGTGTTCGGCCAGCACCGCGTTGATCTTGCCGATTCGCCGCTCGTATCCTTCAAAAAGTGCCATGATCGTTACTCCTTCCGGGGATCAATTGTTTTGACAGCCTCGGCAAAGCGTCCGTAGGTGCCAGTGGCTTGCGCCAGCGCCTCTGCCGGATCAACGCCCTTTTTGATCGCGTCCATCATCGGCCCCAGCCGGACAAACTTGTAGCCAATGATCTCGTCGTCCTTGTCCAAGCCCAGCTCCATGATGTACCCTTCAGCCAGCTCCAGATAGCGCGGCCCTTTCAGGCGGGTGCCGTAGGTGGTGCCAGTGACGGTGCGCAGCCCCTTGCCCAAGTCCTCCAGCCCCGCGCCAATGGGCAGGCCGCCCTCGGAAAAGGCGGACTGGCTGCGGCCATAGCTGATCTGGAGAAACAGCTCGCGCATGGCCACGTTGATCGCGTCGCAGACCAAGTCGGTGTTGAGGGCTTCGAGAATGGTCTTGCCCGGCAGAATTTCCGCAGCCATTGCCGCTGAATGGGTCATGCCGGTGCAGCCGACCACCTCGACCAAGGCCTCTTCAATGATCCCGTTCTTGATATTCAGGGTCAGCTTGCAGGCCCCCTGATTGGGAGCGCACCAGCCCACGCCGTGCGTCAGGCCGTTGATGTCGCCAATCTGACGGGCCTGCGTCCACAGCCCTTCTTGAGGAATGGGCGAGGGGCCGTGGTTCGGCCCTTGGGCGACGCAGCGCATTTCTTGGACTTCATGAGAATATTCCATAGCAGTTCTCCTCGATGATAAAATAAACAGGCCCACATGATACCAGCAGCAGGCGGAAAACGCTACGCTATTTGCACAGCAGCCGTCTTGCCGCCATCTTGTCTTGACCGCTCAACTGCAAGGTTAAGTTGACTTTTTCCGCTGCTGCCGCTAAGGTGTGCAGAATATGTTCAACAGGCAGAAGCACGAATTCCCGTTGCATGACATCAGCCCGGCAGGGCTGCTTTTTTGAACAAGGAGCCGCAAGCATGGCAAAGAGCCGCAATACACTTTCTCCGCTGGAGATTCTTCATCACGGGCCGGTCATTCCGGTGATTGTGCTGCACAATGCTGATCATGCCCTGCCGCTGGCCGAGGCCCTGCTGGCAGGCGGCATCAGGGTGCTGGAAATCACCCTGCGCAGCGGAGCAGGAATGGAAGCCATTCGTCGTATCAGCGCGGAGATGCCGGAGCTGCTTGTCGGCGCAGGAACCGTGCTCTCGCCGGAAGACCTGATGTCTGTGGCCCAAGCAGGAGCTAAGTTCGCCATCAGTCCCGGCCTGACTCCATCACTTTTTGCCGCCTCGCATGACGGGCCGATCCCTCTGATTCCTGGCGTGGCCACGCCTTCCGAACTGATGCTGGCTATGGAGCGCGGCTTCACAGAGCTGAAATTTTTTCCTGCGGAAACATCGGGCGGGGTGCGGACACTGAGAGCTTTGCACGGCCCGTTTCCCCGGATCACCTTCTGTCCGACCGGCGGCATTTCCCCGGAAAACTGCAAAGAGTATCTCTCCTTAGCCAATGTCGCCTGTGTGGGCGGCTCATGGCTGACCCCGCAGGATTTGATTGAACAGGAAGATTGGGATAGAATCACCGAGCTGGCAGCAGACGTGAACGCAAAAGGATAACGCATGAGCAAGACCTTGTGGCGGAGTAACTAACTCGCCCCCACTCTGAGTCTTGACAGAAACAACGGATGAAGATTATTCTGCCGGTATGAATTTCAGCATGCCCGATGAAAAAGAAATCTGTAAGTGTCAGAGACAATGAACCGAGGCAGCAACAGCAAATCGACAGTCCGGCAGACCATTCGGGTGAAGATCACCCGCCCTGTTGCGCCGTCTTGGGAGACAGACCGATTGCGGGAACATTTTTTCCAGCTCCTTTTCCGTCTGCTGACAGCCCTCTTTGTCAGCACCGCCGCTGCGGGAATTTTTCTCCACTGGCGCATTGGCCAGGAACAGGAGATTTTGGCCGGACTGACTGAACAAGACGCAGCCTTGCGCAAAGAACATGCCGCCCTGCTGGCGCAGCGGAACGAGCTGATGTCAAAGTCCCGGATTGCGGCGGCAGCGGCTGTCCGGCTGGGGCTGCAGCTCCCGGAAAAAGAGCAGGTGCATCGGCTCTATTGATGCGGCGCAGGCAGAACGAATACAGCCGGTCGGCGGCAGCGGCGAATCGGCCTGCCGCCAGACAACAGAGCGGAAAACACCGGCTCTGCTGTCTTCTTTTTGTTTTGCTGGCAGCAGCCGGCCTCGGCCTGCTCCGGCAGTTCCTCTATTTTCTTAACGATGGGAGCCAGCCAGCCCGGCAGCCAGCAGCAGCGGACCAACTCAAGGAGAATGCGTCTGCTCTGCCTGCCCTGCGCGGCACGATCTATGACCGGCATCTGCACGAGATGGCGGTTTCCTATCAGCTTTTTTCCTTGCAGGCCCATCCTGAAGAGCTGGCTGACCGGCAGGCTGAGGCGGAAAAATTGGCCCTGATCATCGGCACAGGCAAGGACATGCTCCTTCAGCAGATGCAGGGCGGTGACACGGTTGTGGAGCTGGCAGGCAACCTGAGCCAGAAGCAGGCGGCAGAGGCGGCGGCCCTGCATCTGCCCGGCATCCGCCTTCAGTCTGCCGAGGCCCGCTGCTATCCCGGTCATGCGGCGGCAGGCCACCTGCTCGGCTTTGTCAGTGAGGGCATCGGCCTGAGCGGCGTGGAGGCTCGTTGCGACAGCCTGCTCCAGCCGGGCGAGTTCCGCAAGGCTGAAGCGCCGGGCATTGACTTTGCCGGACAGGAGAGTTTGGGGGCAACGGCGGCGGACATTATTCTCACGATTGACTTCACTCTGCAAAAAAAACTGGAGCAGCGAATCAGTGCATATCGCCAAGCCGTAGAGGCGGCTTCAGCTTCAGCCCTTGTCCTGAACATGGACAGCGGAGAACTGCTGGCTGCTGTCCGTCAGCCCAGCTTTGATCCGAATTACTTCTGGAAGAGCAAGGAAGACAGCATCCTGTTTCCGCAAATATTTTCCCCGGACCTGCTCCGTCCCCTGCTGGCTCAGGCAGCGGCGGTGCGGGAGACTGGCACTGTTGCTGCAGTGCCGCCTGATGTGGTCAGTCCGCCTGATCATGGGCTGAGGCAGGAAGAATTGACCGCAAACTGGCAGAAATTCGGCTTTGATCAGACAGCGTCTGAACCTGAACTGGCATCGCCTGCTGTGCCGCTGCAAAAAACTGAGCCGCAGAAAGAGGATGCGAAACTGAGCGCAATCCAGATGGCGGCAGGCGCGGCTGCGCTGTTCAACAACGGCAAACGGCTCAAGCTGTGGCTGCTCAAAGCGGTCTATGATCCTGATCATGAACGTCTTTTTCAGCATGATCCTGATGCTGCCACGCCGCAGCGGATAATCCCGCCTGCTGTCGGCGTGCTGCTGCGGCAGAACCTGCTCCATCATTCCCGTTGGAGCCATGAGCAGGGCTTTCTTTTTGGCAACAGAATTGTTTTTGCCGAACCTGTCCGCAACGGCCTACAGCAGCAGCGTGTTCAGGAACTGCTGCTCCTTGCAGCACCAAGAGAGAATCCGCGCCTGCTCCTGCTGCTGGCCTTGGATTACGGACGGCTCGAACCTCCTCCTTTTGCAGGTGATGCGGAAGAGGAGGCAGCGCAGCAGCCAGAGGATTTGGGCCGGTCGCTGCTTGCGCTCCTGACTGACTATGCCAAAGAAAAAGACAGTCCCCTGCAAAAACCGCCGAAAGAAAAGAATGAAACCAATATGCGCCGTTTTTTCCTCAGTCGTCAGTTGAGCCTGCCTTCGGCGGAAGAGGAAAAAGCGGCTGACAGCAGCGGCGGACGGATCATGCCTGATCTTAAAGGGTTGAGCCTGCGCAAAGGCTTACAGCGGCTCAATTCCTGCAAACTCAAAATTCAGATCCGCGGCAGCGGCAAAATCCGCCGCCAGCACCCGGCAGCCGGAACCTCTTTGGAGAAAATCGACCGCTGCACCTTGATTCTCAGGCCTGAGCCGATCAAGCGTCTCAGGCCGACACCGAAAAGGAAAGTGCGCTGAAACGGCGTTTATAGTGCAATGCGCTAAAATTACGTGGAAACACCGTGCCACCCACAGGGGTGGCATTTTTTTTGTCGCAATATCAAACCAAGGCGCCCCGGAGTGTCATTGTGACACAATGAATTGTAATTCATGCAAGACTGGTGAATTGTCATAACCCAGGGCGCCCCGGAGTGTCATTGTGACAAATAATACTCTCACCTGCCATAGTCTATACATGAACGTCATAACCCAGGGCGCCCCGGAGTGTCATTGTGACTCTGCCTCTTTTTATACCCGTAAATTCAGCTTCCTGTCAATACCATTTTGTAGTACCTCCCCTTCCAGAGCCTGTTTCACCGCCATTTTGCAGGAGGTACTACATTGTGTTGGTTTTGCCAAATAATGACGCAGATTCAACAAGATAATTCAACAGCGAAAAAGTCGCTCAACCATTTGATCTTAAAAGATTTTTATCTGATTTTACAAGATTTTTCCCAAAAAACGCTGTTCAGCCCGCTCAAAGGGGTAAAAATAAGGGTTCCTCGAAAAATACAACATCCATTCTGCTGCATTTGTTTTGTTATTTTTTATTTTAATATTGAAATTTCAGTCTATTATGTTATAATTTCGGCATCAATTCAACTCATGCTGCCGGAGATGCACAGATGAACCAACTTGGATTTTTTGATTTTTATATTCGTCTTTCCCGAATTGACAAAGCAGGTGATCCTTTAGTTAAGATCAACAAGGCTATTGACTGGGAAATATTTCGGCCAATTCTTGAAGAAGCAAAAAGAAAGCCTGTGAAATCAAATGCTGGAGCTAAAGGTTATGATTCAGTCATGATGTTCAAAATTTTAATTTTGCAATCATTATACAATCTTTCTGATAAAGGGATGGAATATCAAATTCTTGACAGATATTCGTTTTCCAGATTCCTTGGACTTCGGGCGGCTGACAAAGTTCCAGATGCGACAACGATATGGCTTTTTCGTGAAACTTTGACCAAAGCAGGAAAAATCGAGGAACTGTTTTCTGTTTTTGACGAATTTCTTGATGAAAATGGATATCAAGCCAGAAAAGGGCAGATAGTCGACGCTTCCATAGTCAACGCCCCGATCCAGCGTAACAGCCGCAAGGAAAACAAGCAGATCAAGAATGGTGAACAGCCTGAAGGATGGAGTGAGAATAAGCAGGCGCAGAAGGATACTGATGCCCGTTGGACCAAAAAGAACGGCAGAAGCTTTTTTGGTTATAAAAATCATATATCTGTTGATGTGAAGCATAAATTCATCCGAAAATATGCGGTGACCAGCGCCGAGGTTCATGACAGCAATATTTTTGAGGAGCTGCTTGACCCTGACAACACCAGTCGGGATATCTATGCGGATTCGGCATACATATCTGAAAAAAAGCTCAACTGGTTGAACGAGAATGGATACAGAGAGCATCTGAACCGCAAAGGAACACGAAGCCGGAAACTGACCGAATGGGAGAAGCAGGGAAATCGGACAAGATCAAAAATTCGCTCCCGGATTGAACACGTCTTCGGCATCCAGGCGCAACGTGCTGGCAATATGATTCTCCGAGGAACAGGTTTCATTCGCGCTGCTGCGAAAATAGGCTTGAGAAACTTGACGTTCAATATTGACAGGTACGGAACTCTTAATAAAATTTAAGATTTAAAAAAAGAAACGCATTCAGGAACATATTTCAACGGAAGTTTGCTCAAAATAAATAAAAAACAGGAAATAACAATTTATGTATTTGAAATTTTCAACTGTCAAAGACACTATTGATAAGCTGAAAAAACTTTATCTCGAATTTTTCGAGGTTCCCATAAGCAAAAAACGACCTGTAACTGAAAAAAAGCACCGTAACTGCATGGAACCAAAAACGATTTTGCATTTTTTTCAAAGCCGCTCTTTTCACGAATCAGACAATGAACGCATAGCCGCTCGGCCAGCATTTTCGCCTTGCAGCCTCTCCGGGAGAGAGACAGATGGCAGCGTCATTTCGTCCTGTGCTTTGCCCTCCTTGATGGCAAGAAACGAGGCAAAATTGATCCAGCGGAAATACACTTCCGCCCAGTTGAAGCCGCCTTGGCGGAGCAGGCTGAGATTCTCCTCAGCGGTGAAAGGAATCAGAACATTTTCCAAGGCCTCGCGCTTGGCTGCGATCTCCAATTCAGAATAGCCCTGCTCCCGCTTGAAGTCGTGATAGATGTTGATGAATTTTCTGTTCAGCAGGCTGTGGCCGCAGATGATTTTCTCGTTGAGAAAGAGCAGGCCGCCGTCAGCAAGAGCCTCATGCAGACTGCTGACAAAGCTCTGCCGGAGCAGGGGCCGGATGAACTGCATGGTGTAGCTGCACAGGATCACATCCGCGCCAGCTATCTGCGCCGCCAGATCAGGCGAGGTGATGTCCTGCTGCCGGAATTCAATATCTTTGCAGAACATCTCCGCCTTGCGGCGGGCCTTGTCCAGCATGGCAGGTGCCCTGTCCAAGCCGATCAGGCGCAGGCGCATGTCTGGCAGCAGGCGGGCCAGCTCCAGCAGGGCAGTGCCGGTGGAGCAGCCAAGGTCGGCAACTGTGCCGCCGGGCGGCGCAAGCTGGCGGATCAGCGCGGCTGTGGCCTGCATCACAGTGCGGTAAAAAGGCACGGAGCGGTCCAGCATGTCGTCAAACACTTCAGCAACCTGCTCATTAAAGGTGAAATCCTCGCTCACCGTGCCGCTGCTGTACAATCTGTCATTGCCTTGTGTTTCCAAGTGCTTCATAGACCTTTTTCAGCCATCTCCCCTTTCAGTGAATGCTGGCCTGCGTGATTGATCGTCACCATGACCAAATCGCCGGGCTGAAGCACTTCCGGCCCTGTGAAATGCACGACATGATTGCTGCCCGTGCGGCCTTGCATGCCTGACTCGCTGCGGCCCTCCACCATCACCGCAACGCTTCTGCCAAGGAATTCCTGGTTCCGTGCCAAGCTGATTTGGTTCTGCCGCCGCTGAAAGCGTTCCAGCCGCTCGCCTTTGACCTGCTCCTCCACCTTGTCAGGAAAGGCTGCCGAGCGCGTGTTGGGCCGGTCCGAGTATTTGAAGGAAAAGGAGCCATGAAAGCGCACGTCCTCCAGCAGGCTCATGGTCTGGGTGAAATCCTCCTCAGTTTCGCCGGGAAAGCCGACAATCACGTCTGTGCTGATGGCGATTTCCGGGCAAAAGGAGCGCAGTTCGGCCACTTTTTCCAAATACAGCTCGCGGGTGTATTTACGGTGCATCCGCTTCAGCACCGCGTTCGAGCCAGCCTGCACGGGCAGGTGAAAATGCGGGCAAAGGTTCGGCAGATCGCAGAAGCACTGCATCAGCTCAGTGGATAAGTCCTGAGGATTAGATGTGGTGAAGCGCAGTCGTCGCAGGCCCGGCACGGCTGCGGTCATTTTGAGCAGATCAGCAAAGCTGGTCTCTTTGTCAGCCACGGGATTGGTGCTGCCGTAGGAGTTGACATTCTGGCCAAGCAGGGTGATTTCCTGCACCCCTTGGCTGATCAGCAGCTCAACCTCCTCCAGAATGTCGGCTGCCGGGCGGCTGATCTCCCGGCCCCGTGTCGCTGGCACTACGCAGTAAGCGCAGAAATTGTCGCAGCCCTGCATGATGGTGACAAATTTACTCGGAGCCGGAGCAGCGGGCTGATGATGCAGGAGCTTCTGGAAGGGCGGAATGACAAAATTTTTGGCTAAACCGCAAGCTGCCTCACGCTGACGTTGGCCCTGCTCCAGCCGCCGGAGCATGTCCGGGAGCTGCCAGAATTGCTGGGTGCCGACCACAATGTCAACGTGCGGCATCCGTTCAAAAATACGTCCGCCTTCCTGCTGGGCCACGCAGCCTGCCGCAACAATGCGCAGGTTGGGCCGCCGCTCCTTCTCCTGCCGGAGCGCGCCGAGCAGGCTGAAGAATTTTTGTTCTGCCTTGGCCCGGATCGAGCAGGTGTTGAGGATGATCAAATCTGCCTCAGAAAAGTCCGCTGCCGGGAGATAGCCATCTTGGGCAAGGAGCTGCTCCATGATTTCCGAGTCGCGCTCGTTCATCTGGCAGCCAAAGGTTTTGATGCAGAGCTGTCTGCTCATGGATTCATTATGCTGTCTAAGAGTTACGCAATGGTGCGAATTCAGGTTCCAAGTGCAACTTTTTTTGCAAGGTTCAATTTAAAACTTGCGGAGACGAAAACCATCTGATAATTTGATGAATTGCAGCATCATGATTATCCAGACAAAAACAGCAAAGGAGGATGCAATGGCTGAGGACAAAATGATTTCACGCCAAGCTGCGCTGAACGAGCTGAAAAGATTGGGCATCAGCGGAGAGCAGGTTTATCTGATTGATTTTATTCCGCTCCTTGAGATAGTGTGGGCGGACGGCGAGGCCCAACCGAGCGAAGTCACCATTTTGGAAGAGTTTGTCGAAAACCATGTGGACAACATTAACAAGCAGGCTGGATGCAAAGTCTTGGAGCTTGATCAGGCAAAGGAATTCGTCAACCGGTTTCTTGTCAAGCAGCCTGATCCTGAAATCATGAAGACCTTGCGACGCTTTGTCAAGCCGCTGCGTCTTTCCTCAGCAGATCAAAAGGAAAATCAGCAACTGAAAGAATCGCTTCTCTGCGCCTGCATGGACATAGCCGCCAGTGCTGTGACCGAATATCCTTATGGCCTGCATGACCGATTCTGTCATGAAGAAAAGAGGTGCTTCTTCAGTATATTAGAATCACTGTCAGAGTCAGAGGCGGCGGAGCAGGAGCACTTCCCCGCTTTCTGACAGAAACAGAATGCGAATCCTAAGCTGATTCGCTTTGCAGACAAGGCAAAAAAAGTGCAGCTTACCGCTTTTTCCTGACAGCCCGTTTATATTTCTTTTTCAAGACTTTTTTCTTGCGAGCTGTTCTTTTTTTGCTGGAACTGGAATCTTTTCCCAGCAGCCGCCGCAGCACGGCAATGCGCCGGTTGGCCGACTGATTGAGAAGAATCGCATAGGCTCTGCCGTCATTGAGATAGCCGACATAGTTCCACACTCCTTTCATGCTGCCGGATTTGGTCGGCACGCCTTGATGCTTGCGCAGCAGCCACGAATATGGCCGGAAAACCCGCAGCACTTCCAGCATGGCCCGCGCCGTGACCCGGTCGCCCCGGTACAAACCTGCCCCGTCCTTGTGAACAATCGCCGCCGCAGTTGCTGAACCAAGCTGACGGACCAGCTCCTGCTTCATTGCCCGCTCCGCCTTGGCCCACGTCGCGGGCCAGCCGAACTTTTCCGCACCAATGGCCAAATAGACCAGATTGGAAATGAAATTGGACGAGTATTTGAGAAAGGATGAGGTCAGATCGAGCAGATTCTTGCTGCTGTGGTGCTCGTAAACGAGCCGGGCGGTCAACGGCACCTGCTTCAGGCCCATTTCGCCCTGGCCGGGAATGCCCGTCTCTTCTTGCAGGGCGCGGAACAGTTCGGCAGTGTAGCGGGCCATTTTCCGGTCCGCGTTGCAACCGCCTTTGCAGATGTTGATCCGATGACGGCCAGAGGGCCAGCCTGCGGCCATTTCTCCCATCAGGGGCAAAAGCGGCGTGTTCGGCTCACCCGACTCCACCACGCCGCCTTTTTGCACCCGGACCGGCACGCTGTTGAAATTGACCGAAGTCGGCCCGACCGGCGCGTCATAAGGATTGTCGCTGAACTCGCTGCCCGGAGTCTGGTGTTCAAGGGCAAACTTCGAGCTGTCAACATAAATGGCATTGATCTGCCGCAGGCCGCGCCGCTGGAGTTCGGCAAAAATCAGCCGGATTTCCTCCGGGATCAGCAGCGGATCGCCAAAGCCTTGGATGTAGAAATTGTTCTGCGCGTCGATGTAAAAACGGGTTTTGAAGCGGTAGTTCGGCCCCAAAATGGACATGGCGGCCAGCGCGGTCGGCACTTTGAGGATGCTGGCCGGAATATACGACGTGTCAAGATTGCAGCCTTCAACAATCTTGCCTTGCAAATCGCTGACTCCGTAGGCTCCGTTCTGAATCAGCGTGTTGTATGGCGACGGACAGCCTGCGGCAAGGGCGGCTTGGTTGAAGGCGACGAGCAGCAGGGCAAAAAACAGAGGGGGTATGTATGAGCGCATTTTCAGGGCTATTTTAAGAAGGCGTGAGATGATTGCTGACTGCGTCTGAGGCTGACAACAGGATACAGCAAGAAAAGAGAGGATGCAATGCAGTCAGCCATGCAGGTTTTGCCGAGGCAGCTGCCGCCCTGCTGCTTCTCAGCCCATTCCAGCATACCTACAGCGATTCATCATCTCGTATTTCGAGGAATCATTCTCCAGCCAACGCAAGCATTCGCTCAATCATCAGCTCACCTCATGGAACATATTCATCTTGCTCAGACATCCCAAAGTCTTAGGTTCGGGAATCTTCTCCTTCCTGCCATGTCGTTATGAAAAAAAATGGGGCGGACTGTAAGCCGAATCCTGTTCCTGCCAAAGCAGGCCATGATCATTTGACTGGGATGCCGGTCGCCCGGCACCTCGTGCAACCTACCCGGAAACTTTGGACGGGCAGCCCTCAAGCGTTTCCCTATTTGGTCTTGCACCCGGCGGGGTTTGCCATGCCCTTTGTGTCGCCACAAAGGCGGTAAGCTCTTACCTTGCCATTTCAACCTTGCCTGTGAGCAGTCGCCTGCTCCATCGGCGGTGTCTTTTCTGTGGCACTTTCCCCCGATTGCCCGGAGTTCCTGTTAGGAACCGCCGCGCCCTGCGGTGTTCGGACTTTCCTCTCCGGCAGCAAGGCCGGAGCGATCATGCGTCCGCCCCAAAACTTGTGTTATTTCGATCTGCTGTCAACGCCCTGATTGGCAAGCTCGTCCGCCCGTCTGTTCTGCTCTCTGGGAACATGGGCAACAGTCCAGCTTTCCAGCCGGGCCAGCAGGCTGCTCACCTCCTGAAAGAGCGGCTTCAAGGCTTGGTTTTTGACTTGGTAACGGCCCTGAAGCTGACGGACGATCAGTTCCGAATCCAGCCGGATATCCAGCCGGGCGCAGCCCTGCTCCAAGGCGGTCTGGAGACCAAGAAGCAGGGCGCGGTACTCAGCAACATTGTTGGTGCATTCACCAAGATAGAGCGACCGGGCCGCCAGCTCCCGGCCTTCTGCGTCCACAAGCACCGCGCCTGCGCCCGCCTGCCCAGGATTGCCTCTGGAGGCTCCGTCTGTGAAGAGGCAGCAGGCCGCGCTCATATCTCCTCTTCCGCCTCGGTTGGGTCAGCGTCAGCAGGCTGCTTGCCGCCGCCGTCCGCATTATCAGAGGGCAGATAATAAAGAATGCGCTGGCAGGTCGGACAGGAGCAGATATGCTCGCCCTTGCGCACCTCGTTGTACTGCTGGGGCGGGGCGGTCATGAAGCAGCCTTGGCAGACTCCGTCGAGAATCCGCACCACAGCCAGCCCCTTCCGTTTCTGAAGCAGCATTTCATACCGCTTCAGCCGGGCAGGCTGCAGGGCCTCAGCAAACTGGCGGCGCAGCTTGAGCACCTCGGCCCGGCGGCGGTCAATCTCCCGCACTGACTTGTCAACCCGGCCCGCCTCCTCAGCAAGCAGCTTCTGCTCGCCCTTGCAGAGATTGTCCAGCTCCGCCGCTCTGGCTTCCTCAGCCTCAGCCTCCTCCATCAACTGAAGGAGCCTATCATCCGTGTCCTTGATCTGCTGCTTTGCCTCCTCAATTTCCTTGAGCAGGGCCTGATGCTCGCGGCTGGTCTGCACCTGCATCATTCGTATCTGGCCTTCGCGGATGCGCTCCGCCGCCTCTTCGGCTGCCGTCTTGACCGCATCCCGGCTCTGCTCCAGCTCGACCGCCTTTTCCCGGCACTGCGCAGCCTGCACCTCCTTGTCGCGGACCGCTTGTTCCCGACCGGCCAGCTCCTGCCGCAGCGTCTCTGTTTCCCGATCCAGTTCGGCCAGCTTGGTGTCAGTCTCCTGCAAAGCGATGAGCGTGCTGATCTCTTGGTTCAAAATGCGCTCCTTTCTCTGTATGATAGTTGATCTCTATAGATTTTCTGAAACAAACGGCTGCGCCAGCCGCAGCGGGGCTTCCTGCCGGGCAAGATGAAGCGGCGGCAGGTTCAGGCCCGCCTGCCGCGCCTGTTCAGCAAGCAGCAGGCCGAGTTGGCGCATGGCCGGATTTTCGGTGGCAAAATGGCCGCCGTCAAGAAGCCACAGCCCGGCTTCCTCGGCCCAGCGGGCGACATGATGCTTGATTTCTGAAGTAAGAAAGACATCCGTGCCTGCGGCCAAGGCAATCTCAGCCAAGTCCGCGCACGAGCCGCCGCAGACGGCAGCCTTGGTCACTGCTGCCGGACGAGGCCCAGCCTCCAGCAGCCAAGGGAACGTTGCCGCCTTGAGCAGCCGGGCAAGAAAATCCTCCGGCGGCACAGCCTCTGACAGAGAACCGATTCTGCCCAGACCGCAGCGGCTGCCCTGCTCCTGCGGCAGCAACGGGGAAACATTGGTCAATCCCAATGCTTGGGCCAGCACGTCGCTGACTCCGCCAGCAGCCGCATCAAAATTGGTGTGGCAGCCGATGACACTGATGTCTGCCCGCAGGGCCGCCGTGAGGAACTGACCTGATGGCTGGTCAGTGCGCAGACGTTGCAGCGGCTGAAAAATGGCCGGATGGTGAGTGATGATCAGATTGGCTCCCAGCGACTGCGCCTCAGCAATTAAGGCGACGGTTGGGTCAAGAGCGATGAGAATGCCGTCAACCCTGCTCTGCGGACTGCCAATCAGCAATCCGACATTATCCCAGTCCGCTGCAAGGTGCTGCGGAGCTATTGTCTCAAGAATGCTGAGAATTGTCTTGACTTGTGTCATGGTGCAAAGAAAAGAGGCACGCCCGTGACCGGGGTGCCTCCTGATGCATCTGGCTGTTCTGCGGCAGAGCTGAAGAGCAGCTTCTTCTGAAAGGAAATTCCGAATGTCTTTAGACTCAACAGACTGCGGCGCAAGAAGTATTTTTCATGCAGGATGATGGACATCATCCTGCTGTCTGACTGCGCTGGTGGGCCTGCCTGGACTCGAACCAGGGACCGACCGGTTATGAGCCGGTGGCTCTAGCCAACTGAGCTACAGGCCCTGCCGCAAGCAGCATATATTACCAGCCGGGCCGCTCAGGTCAAGAAAAAACAGATGAAAATCGCTTGAAAAAAGCATCTGTCTCATATTTTTATAGACAAGTGTGTATTTTTTTGTTCAGAACAGGTAAAATAGTTTTGTCAAGGTCAGGTCGTTTGGGCCTGCCTGCCGACACCGACCCGACCGCTTAAATCGAATGGAACTTCGGGTATTTTCTACGCTGTTTTTTTGGCAGTTGAGTAATTTTTACACAGAAAGTTTTTTTCGGCAGCAGCTCAGTCGGGCGGGAGAATAAAAAAATTCATTGTGATGCCGAAAGGATGAATTTACGGCAAGCGTGCTGTGAAAACTGGCACGGAATTAGCAATGTCAACATCAAGATTGGAGGTATGAAAAAGATGGGCATAGAAAAGATGATTACTGCGCATAAAACAAGAAAGGTTATTATTATCGCAACTGCGAGTGTGCAAATTATGACTGCTGCCTGTCTCCAAGCTGCTGAACCATGCCGTCCAGACGGGTTCTGTCCGCTGCCTAACAAAGAGGCGGATATGAAAGCTGCTCTTCGTGTTGAAACAAAAAGGGCAGCTCTGAAGAATATGTTGAAAAATCAATTTGATCGCTGCGACACCTTTGTCAGCGAAAAGCTGACTGCAACTTTGGGCCAGATGAATGTGCTGCGGGAGCAGATTATTCTCAAGGCCCTGGAAACAGGGCTTCTCCTTCAGCTTCCTGACATAGTGCGGGAGGTTGTGCGGAAGAAAGGGGATGAGGGCCAGCAGCTCTGCTGCGGCGCGATGTATTCGAGCCAGTACTTGTCTTTCAGCAGAACCAATTGTATTTCATCAGAATCGTGATATTATAAGCTCAACCCGATACCCCGGCAGGTTTACTCCTCCTTTTTTTTCCTGCCGGGGTATTTTTTTAAAGCTGGTTTCAAGCCAGTGGTGAATTTGTTCAAACCTGATGCTCCGGCAGGTTTTACTCCTCCTTTTTTTCCTGTCGGAGCATCTGTTTTCTCCTTTGTTTTCCTAAGTATTTCAATTTTCCCAAACAAACAGCCGCATTCCGTCCTTGCACGTGAAGATCAGACGGAAATGCCGAATATTTTGCCCACTGCCGCAGTCAGCAGCATGGCCAAGGTGCCCCAGAAGCAAACCCGCAGCGCGCCCCGCAGTGGTGACGCGCCTCCGGCAAGCGCCGCAGTCGCACCAAGTCCGGCCAGCAGAACTATGGCCAGCATTGGAACAAACCAGAGCAGCATAGCCCTTGGCACGATTGCCGCTGCTGTCACAGGTGCTGCGCCGCCAATCGTAAAAGAGGCCGCCGACCAGAAAGCTGCCTGCAGCGGCTGGGCGCTCAGTTCCGAAGTGATGCCAATCTCATCCCGCGCATGAGCCTCCAAGGCATCGTGCTCCATAAGCTGTCGGGCCACTTCTTCGGCCAAGGCCGCATCCAAGCCCCGCGCCACGTAAATAGCTGTCAGTTCCCGGTGCTCCTCCTCATGATAGTGCTCCAGCGCATGGGCCTCCATCTGCAAATCCGCCAGTTCGGTGTCTTCCTGTGATTTCACGGACACATATTCGCCAGCAGCCATGGACATGGCCCCAGCAGTCAGGCCGGCTGCTCCGGCCAGCATGATTTGGGTCTGATCAGAACCGGCAAAGGCGACCCCGACCAGCAGGCTGGCAATGGAGACAATGCCGTCATTGGCGCCGAGCACAGCAGCCCGAATCCAGCCGGAACGGTGGATGCGGTGATGTTCAGAGCAATGAGCACTCATAGGGGGCGATATGAAAAATAGAAAAGTCGATCAGTAGAACAGCCTGAAAATACTGTCATTCTTCTCGCGGCTCCTGCACTTTGGCCTCCAGCAGCTCTTTACTGAACGGCTCCAGATTGCTGCCGACTGCGGCCAGCAGTTGACTTTCCATCTGATGACAGGCGACAACCGCCTGCGCCAGCCTGCCATGCGTGGCAGTCAGGTCCCGCTGGGCCTCGTTGAGCCGAGTCAGCGAAGCCGCGCCTGCCTCGTATTCGCTTTTAGCCAATTTTCGGTTCTCCTCCACCAAGGCCACAGTGTCCTTTTGGAGCTGCACCTGCTGGCGGGCCGCAGCCAGCTTGGTCAGTTCTTGCCGCACCTCAGCGGCAATGCTGTTGCGCAGGGCGGCCCGACTGTAGATGGCCTCGCGCTTGGCCTGCCGAGCCGCAACTGCCGCCGCTTCCACAGCCCCGCCTGAGTACAGATTCCAGCTCATGCTCAGAGTCAGGGTGCTGCCAAAGTCATCGGTTTCAGGAAACAGTTTATTCTGACTGCTGCCGCCGACCTGCCCCTGCACTTTGACCTTGGGCGCATCATCTGTCTCAGCCAGCCGCACCGCCGCTTCCGCCGCCTTGATCTGCATGGTCAATTTCTGATAATCAGGCCGTTTCTGCAAGGCTTGACTGATCAAGGCCTCCGCATTCTTCTGCACAGCCGGACCGCAGCTATTGTCCAAATCAGCCAAATCAGGCAATGCGTCATCCTCAATGCCGAGCAAAGCGGCCAGACCGCTGCGGGCTGCCGCATGGTCGCGCTGGCCGGTGAGCACGCTGTTTTTGGCTGTATTGACCTGCACTTTGATGTTGAGCACATCGCCCCAGGAGCCTGCGCCAGCATCAAAGCGATGCTGGGCATCAGAAAGCTGCTGCTCGTAAAATTTCTGATCCGCGTCAGCAATGTCAATCGAGGCTTTGGCCAGCTGGGCATTGAAGAAGGCATCCGCGACCGAGGAAAGCAGCAGCCGCTGGCTGTCCAATTTGCCCTCAACCGACGCGCTTTCACTGTGCTTGGCCTGCAATTCCTGAAACTTGCGGGCATAGCCGTCAAAGAGCAGCCACGAGGCTTGCAGGCCAAGCTGACTGTTTTTGCCCGTTGAATCAGAGACCGGCCCGCTGTCCACTTGATACGACAGGCCAAAGGAGCCAATCGCATCCACACTGGGCTGCCAGGCCGCTGCCGCCTGTTTCACTTTGGCTTTGGCCTGCTCAATCCGGGCTTGAGCCGCGCCAATGCTGGGATTGCCCTGCAAGGCGATCTGCTGGACCTCCCGCAGGTCAATGGTCTTGGGCGGTGTTGCGCCTGGGGCCGGACTGCATGCCAGACCAAGCAACAGCAGAGCAAGGGACAGTTTTTTCATCGCTTTTCCTGCGGCCCGATGGACGGGCATTCTCTTGGCGGCCCGGCAGGCCGTGGGGGAGGAGGCGGGGGAAGAGTATTCACTTGAGCATCTGTGAGCCTTTTTTCCGGCAGCAGCTTCTGCTCAATGATCTCCGAGACAGTGCGGCTTTTTTCCCCCTGCGGATCAACGCGGTGGAGGAAGTCGAGATAGGCAAGAAAGTCTTGCAGCTCATGTGGCGAGCTGTGGTTGACAATACCATAAACACCGGAACGCATGGAGCTGAAAACGTTTTCCGCCGCCTGCGCTTCCCTCATGAAATAGTGGGTCAGCCATTTCCGCTCAATGCCATTATACATGCCGACGCTGAGATAGTCATTCCTGCCCTTGCTTGGCTCCATGTCCGGCTCAAAGCGGCCCGGCTCGCCGTAGTTGGCAAAGCCGGAGCAGGTGTCATAGATGATCGCGTCGGGCAGCGCATTTTTGCGGCCCTCATCATTCATGCAGCCGGATTTGACCGCAGGATTGAGCCGCCGCAGTTTGGCGGTTAAATCAGTCAAGGTGCCGTAATAGGTTTCATCACCAAAACAAGCTTGAAAGTCATGGCCACCCGCCCTCTTCCGCTCTGCCTCGGCTTCAGACCGGGGCAGCGCGGAATAGCCGTCCCAGTTGCCATGCCCGACGCTATGATGATGCGCAGCGATTTCATGACCGCTCTTTTTCCAGCGTTCCAGCGCGGCGGCCCGCTCTTTGTCTGCCAAGAGATAGTCTGCCCACTGTGGCGCGAACATGAGGGTGAGCTTGATATCGTATTCATCAGCCTTGGCAATCATCTTCGTGAGGATGCGGTATGATTCCTCAGTGAAGAGGCGGTTCTGCTCATGATTGAACGGCTCGTTGTGGATGGCGATAAAGTACCAAGGAATGCTGGTCTTCTTCTCCTGCGGCTCCGCTGCGCCGCAGCAGGTTGCCACTGTCATGAGGGCGAGGCCGACAAGAGCTGCCCATTTTTCTTTTGTCCAGATATTCATTGATTTGTGTCAGAGCAGGTTCCGCCCTCCGGGCTGTTGCCGCCGCATTGGCCGATGAGATTATGAGGCCCGCAGGCGGCAATGAAAAAGGCAAGGGCGGCGGCGCAGAACAGCAGTTTAAGCATGGTTTTCATGTTCTCCTCCTTGAGTTGTGGTCAGCAGGAATAGCGCGGCTGGTGTCGTTTGTTTCACTATAGAACTGCTGCCGTGCTTGTCAAGCGCAAAGGGCTGCGACGCAGGAGAATCAAAGCGCAGCGGGCCGCGAGTTTGACAACCTTGCGAATAAGGATGGTCTCCTCTTGAGCGCGGCTGAATAATTGTTTATCCTTCTGTGTGTGTCAACTGGTTATCGGCAAAGAAGGAGGAGAATATGGCTGAACTTGCGAAAGCCGGTGATTTCTGTCCGAACCGTGCCCGTGCAGGCGTTCGGTGTTTTCCATGAAGACTGTCGGCATTGCCCTGAGCGGCGGGGTGGATTCCACCACTGCCGCTGCTCTATTGCTCAAGCAGGGCCTGACAGTGGAAGGCTTTTTCATGCTCCTGCTGCCGGAGAGCGAAAAACAGGTCGGCAAAGTTCAGCTTGTTGCTGACCAGCTCGGCATTGCCCTGCATCTTGTTGATCTGCGCCAGCAGTTCCAAGAGCAGATCATCGCCGCCTTTGCCGCTGCCTATCAGCAGGGCCTGACTCCCAATCCCTGCGTGGTTTGCAACGAGCTGATCAAAGGCGGCCTGCTCATGGAGGCGATGCTTGCCCACGGCATGGAGGCGATGGCCACTGGCCATTATGCGCAGATCAGAAACGGCAGGCTCTGCCGGGGCAGCGATCCCAGCAAAGATCAATCCTATTTCCTCTGCCGCCTTGCTGCTGATCAGCTCGCCCGGCTCATCCTGCCACTCGGCGCGTGGCGCAAGGAAGATGTTTTCGCTCAAGCGCGGGCATTGGGCTTCCAGCATTTTGACGGCAGCGAGAGCCAAGATGTCTGCTTTTTGGCCGGGCAGACCTTAGCTGCTTTTCTTGCCGAGCAAGGCGTGGCCAGCCGCAGCGGCGAAATCGTGACAGCGGACGGCAGGATTTTGGGAGAGCACCAAGGCTGCTGGCAATACACAGTCGGGCAGCGGCGGGGCTTGGGCCTTCCTGATGCAACTCCGTGGTATGTGATCGCACTTGATGCGCAGCGCAATCAAGTGATCGTCGGCAAAAATGAGGAGCTGTTCCAGCGCGGGCTGCTCCTGACGGATCTGCGTTGGCAAATTGCGCCGCCGGAACAGTGGCAGGGCTTGGTTCAGCTTCGTTCACGCCACCGGGCGGCAGAGGCCCAAGTCATGCCTGCGGCCCAGGACTGCTGGCGGGTCTGCTTTGCCGAGCCGCAGCGGGCGATCACGCCGGGCCAGTTCGCGGTCTTGTATGAAAATGACGCTGTGGCTGGTTCAGGTGTGATCAGGCAGGCATGAGTTGCAATCATCGTCTCTGGATGCTACCATTGACACACGATTTGAACCGCAAATTCAAAGCAAACATTTCTGAGCGCAACCAAGGAGGAGTGCATGGACAACAAGGCATCTGATAGCGGTATTATTACCGAATTTCTCAAAATGGAGGCAGCGGGTGGCATCCTGCTCATGGCGGCAATGGTGCTGGCCATCATCAGTGCCAACAGCTTTCTCTCTCCGTTGTATGACGGCCTTTTTTCCGCTGAGATACTCGGCCTTTCCGTGACCACATGGATCAACGACGGCCCGATGGCGGTCTTTTTTTTCTTAGTTGGCTTGGAGCTGAAACGGGAATTTCTCGACGGCGAGCTGTCAGATCGAAAAAAGGTCATGCTGCCGGTGATCGGCGCGGTCGGTGGAATGCTCTTTCCCGCCCTGATTTATGTGCTTTTCAACTGGGGCGATGACAAAGCCGTGCATGGCTGGGCCATTCCCGCCGCCACAGACATCGCCTTTGCCTTGGGCGTGCTCAGTCTGCTCGGCCCCAAGGTGCCGAACGCGCTGAAAGTCTTTCTCACCTCGCTGGCGATTTTTGACGACATGGGCGCAGTGCTGATCATCGCCTTGTTCTACACCGCCAAAATTTCCGTCCTTGCCTTGGCATTTGCCGCCCTCTTGGTGCTGGTGCTGGCCGCTCTCAACAGCTTGAATGTGACTAAGAAAATACCCTATATCGCGGTCGGCCTGCTCCTCTGGTTCGCCACGCTGAAATCCGGGGTGCATGCCACTGTTGCCGGCGTGGTGCTGGCCATGTTCATTCCTCTGAAGGGCAAAAATGAAGCCGAAGCTTCACCGCTGAAAAGTCTGGAGCATGACCTGCATTCCTTTGTCGCCTTCATCATTCTGCCGATTTTCGCCTTTGCCAATTCCGGCATTGACCTGCGCGGCATGGGCATGGCGCAGGTGTTTGACAGTGTGCCGGTCGGCGTGGCTCTGGGCCTGTTTTTTGGCAAGCAGGCCGGAATTTTTGCGGTCTGCTGGCTGGCAGTCAAGTTCGGCCTGGCCCAGCTGCCCAAGGAGGTGAACTGGACCAATCTCTACGGAGTCTGCGCCCTCTGCGGCATCGGCTTCACCATGAGTCTGTTCGTCGGCTCCTTGGCCTTTCCAGGCGAGCAGCCCTTTGATGAACGCATCGGCATTATTGCCGGTTCCCTGCTTTCCGGCCTTGTCGGCTATGCTGTCCTGCATTTTTCCAAAGACGGCAGGAACGCCTTGGCAAACCCGGCCTGATCTGCCGCCATCACCACCAGCGAGCTGCGGGCAATGCTCCCGGCTCGCTGCAACTCTCCGTTACTTCTTCTCCATCTGGGCGATAAAGGCGTTGGATTCAGCAATGGACGCATTCATTCTGCTGATCAAGGTCTGGATATTCTCTTTCAGGCCAGCAAATTCCGTGCGTAATGAGCCAATTGCCTGCGCATTGAGATTGTGCTTGAGAAAAAGGACATTGTCATGAAAAATGCGCAGAACTGGAGCCATGCTCTTTTCCGCCGTCCGCATCGAGGCCAGCATGTCCCGGTAGCGGGATTTGGTCTCCCTGAGCTGCTGCCTGCTGTTCGCCTGCAAGGTTTTATTTTCGTACTGATCTAACTCCTCCTGCCATTCCTCAAACAGGTCTTCAGCAACTTTGTCAACTTTGTCAATCCGATCTGAAACAGCTTCGCTTGCCTTCTCACAGTCAAGATATTCGTCATTGAGCTTGTCGTAGGCTTTTTTCAAATCCGTCTCTTTCAGCTCCACCACAGAAGCAAACTGCTCCAAGGCGGATTTGAACTGTTCCTGCGCCTCGGTCTGCGCATCCCGTGCGCCCTCGACCCGATCAACCAAAATGTCCCGCTTGTGAATGCCGACTTTTTCCATAGCCGAGTAATAGGTATTTGAGCAGCCGCCCGTGCAGCCGCTAAGAAGCAGAATAATGAAAAACAGCGCGGCAGTTCTGCCATTGCTTTGTTTGGCAAAAGACATTTTTTCCCCTCCCTTTGCATAAAAAATAACATCAGTCGTTGGCTACTGGTTGCGGTCATCGCCGCAGTCTTCCAGCTTGCCAGGCACATTTATCGGTCAAACAGAGCGAAGAATCTACCCGGCCAGCAGCAGATGTCAAGAGCAATCTGTCAAGTGTTCCAGGAACTCAGAACAGGAAGGCAGCCTTGCGGCCTGCCGCAGAAAAAAGAGAGCAACATCTTGTTTCGATTTTTAAAAAGAACGCTGGTCAGAGATTCAACCGGGCCGATTTTTTTTGTCCTTGACAGAACCCCCTGTTTTATAGTCTATTAAACATCTTGCGTGAAACACGCCGATGATCTATTTGTCACTGATTTCAGATATAACAGGAGGACAGGCATGTATGCCATAGTGCGGACTGGCGGAAAACAGTATCAGGTTGCGGTTGGCGACCGGCTGAAGGTGGAGAAACTTGAAGGCGAAGTCGGCGACACAGTGGAGCTGGCTGACGTGCTCTTGGTGGCTGACGGCGACAACGTCTCCATTGGCGCGCCAGTGATTGATGGAGCCAAGGTGGTCGCCAGGATCGCCGAGCAGGGCCGGGCCAAGAAAGTGCTGGTCTTCAAAAAGAAACGACGGAAAAACTATCAGGTGCTGCGCGGGCACCGTCAGCAGTTCACTGCCCTGAGCATTGAGCAGATCATGCAGTGAGGACAGCTAACTGACTTTTTTTCTCATTCCTTTTTAATTTTCTTGGAGAACCTTCATGGCCCATAAAAAAGCAGGCGGCAGTTCGAGAAACGGTCGCGACAGTGCAGGACAGCGGCGCGGAGTGAAACGCTTCGGCGGCCAGAGCGTGACAGCAGGCAGCATTCTGGTGCGGCAGCTCGGCACCAGAATTCATCCTGGCACCAATGTCGGCTGCGGACGCGACTACACCCTGTTTGCCAAGATCGACGGGATTGTTCAGTATGAGAAGTTTGGCAAAGACCGCAAGCGGGTCTCAGTGTATCCTGTAGCGGAAGCTGATGCTTCCTGTTCCTGCGCCCAGCAGCAACAATGCGGAGCAGACTGCTGAATTTTCCGGCGGCGGCGCAGGCTGGAACAGCAACCCGATGCCAGTTCTGTGGTGTCGGGTTTTTTTTATGGGCATGATCAATAGTCCGTCATCCTGATGCGGTGCGGCTTTTTCGCAACGCAGCCAAGGTCTGCATTGCAGTCCGCTGCCACGTGAATGCTTCAGCCCAAGCCCTGCCCAGTTCAGCCCGGCGGTTGCGCTCCTGCGCAGACAACCGCAGCAAATCTTTGATTTTGTCAGCCAGCAGCTCCGGCTCCGGCGCATCAACATAACACGCTGCCGCACCGCCAACTTCCGGCAGCGAAGCCGCCTTCACTGTCACCACTGGCAGCCCGGCCAGCAAGGCCTCAAGCACGGGCAGGCCAAATCCCTCATAGCTCGACGGAAGAACAAAGACTGCCGCAGCCTGATACAGCGTCCGCAATTCCTCTTCCGTCAGTCCATGCAGGCGCAGCACCCGCTCCGGGCTGCTGATCTTGAGCAGGCTTTTTCTGACCGCCTCCTCGCCACGCCGCGCCTTGCCGACCATAACTAACTGATGCGGCATTTCGTCTTGCAGCAGCGCAACAGCATCAATTAACTTATCAATATTTTTATGCGGATAGCTGTGCGCCACGCAGAGCAGGAACCGAGGTTGGACATGCAGGCGGCCCAGAATCTGTTCCGTTTGCTCTGGTGCCAGCCGATGTTGGGCAAAATTGTTGCTCACGCCCAGCAGCACAGCATGAACTTTTTCCGGCGGAGCAAAACCGTATTTGATCACCTCCTGCCGGGAGAACTCGGAGATGGTCAGCACAGTTTGACAGCGGCTACAGGCTGTCCTGACCAAGATATCCAAGACAGTGCGCTCCAGCCAGCTCATGTCTTGAGGATAGCTTTTATATTGCAGATCACAGACCGTCACGGCCTGCGGCGAAAAGCAGACTGCCGGAGCCGTGTAACCCGGTGACCAGAGCACATCAACCGCTGCTTTACGGGCCGCAAAAGGAAGCAGGAATTGCTCGGCAAGAATCCGCACAGGCCGCACAGCCGCCTTGCAGGGAATTTGCTGCAATTCGACCTGCGGAAACGCGGCTAAGTCCGTGCGCAGAAGTTGGTCGTTCTCCTTGTTGGTGAACAGAACCAGCGTGTCATTTGCAGCCAGCTCCGCCATAGCCTTGACAGTTTCACGCAAATAAACTTCTGTGCCGCCCACATCACCGGGCACAAGAAACAGGGTGTTGATGCCTATGCGCATGAGGTTCTCCTGCGGCTGGCCATGAGCGAGTAGATGCCGACAATGCCCCAGCGGACAAAAAAATGGGCAACAGCCTGTGGGCTGAAGCGGCCTGCATCAGCCTGTGCCGCCTCGTATTCCTCCCGGAACTGGGCCGCGAACTGCTGCCCGCTGATCGACTGCTCATGCCAGCGGAAGGCGGCCAAAGGTGCGCCCGGCACCTGCACCGCCTCGCCGCTGCGCCAGAGCCGGAGGAGAAATTCGTAATCCCAAGCCGCAATCATGTCCTCCCGCAGCGGCCCGGCTTGGGCAAAGGCGGAGCGGCGGAAAAACAAGGCTGGCTGGGAGAGATAATTGATGCACTGGAATATGAAGCGGGAGGAGAGGGGATAAAAGAACTCCTTGAAGCGGGTGATGCCAGCCCGGATTTCCTGCCCCTGCGCATCAATGATCGGACAGCCGCCAAAGCATAAAGCCGACTCTGGCCTGCATTGCAGAGCCTGCCGCACCCGCCGCAGTGCGCCAGGATAATAGAAATCATCCGCATTCAGCCACGCCAAGACCTCGCCGTTAGCCGCAGCCAAGCCCTTGTTGATGGCATTGGCCGGGCCGCTGTCTGATTCAATAATTATTCTGGCGAGCTGCTGGGAATATTTTTCTATAATCTCGTGCGAGTTGTCTGTGCTGCCGCCGTCAACAATGATATATTCCAGCTCAATCCCGTCATCCGCCTGACTGATGACACTGCGCAGCGTCTGCTCCAGAAATTTGCCGCCATTGTAATTCGGGGTTATAATCGAGAACAGCATATTGGTCTGATTTTTCCTTGCTTATCTCAAAATTTTCAGGACGGAACGCGACAGCGGTCACAGTTTTCTTGACAAATGCCCTTTTTACCGGGTTGGGATGAGCAGGCCGTTTCTGCCCGCTCCTCAAATAATAAGGTGTCAGGCGGATTTCGCAAGAAAAAAAGACGGCAGGATCATGTCCTGCGAAAACCGCGATTGCGCCGCAATCCTCTCCCGATGGTTGACTTATGCCGACCAAGCTGCGAGACTATGACCGACGGCGTAAATCCTGCTTGCTTCAAGGCGTAAATCTGGTTACGTTCTGATTCGGTGCGTTGTCTGGCATTGCTTCGTGCGCGCTCCTTTTGTCAGGCCGTGAGACTTGCGTCATCATAAAACTGAAGCAGGATAACATCCCGTAATGTTTCCCGTCATTTTGGCGCGTTGCACGGGCAGACACAGCACTTGCCGGACAGGAAGGAAATTGCTTCCCAGCGCGGCATGGAGGATTCTTCCTGTTGACTTTGCTGCATTTCCTTTTTATGCTGCTTTCTGGCCTTCCTTTTTGATAAAGCAGGTGAAAAAAAACACGCTTCGCCATGCCCATGAAACTGCTTATTGCTGATGACGAACTATCAACCAGAGTTTTTCTCCGGCACTGCGCCGCCAGATGGGGCTATGAACTTGTCGAGGCTTCAGACGGCTTGGAAGCTTTGTCCATGCTGCGCGAAGCAGACCCGCCCCGGATTGCGGTGCTGGACTGGATGATGCCCGGCTTGGACGGCGTGGAAATTTGCTCCCGGCTCAATGCTGAGGACAATGGCCCGCTGATCTACACCATCCTGCTCACTGGCAGGAACGACAAGGAGGACGTGATCCATGCCTTGGATCATGGCGCGCACGATTTTCTCAGCAAACCCGTGCATATCGGCGAGCTGCAAAGCCGGATCGCAGTTGGCCGGCGGCTGGTCGAGGCCCATGACCGCCTGCTGGAGCTGGACCGGCTCAAAGAACGTTTTCTCCGCATTGCCGCTCATGACCTCCGCAACCCGCTCGGCTACATCATCACCATGAGCGAGATGCTCACAGACCGTGATTTTGTTGAAGTCCGCCAAGAGATGGACAGCCATCTGCGCAGCATTCATGAGACCGCCTCGACCATGCAAAATTTGATCAACGATCTGCTCGACTTGGCGGCAGTCTGGGAAGGCAGGTTCACGATCAGCAGAAAACCAGCCTTGCTGCATGAGATAGTCCGGCAGGCCGTGGCCGAGCGGCGGCCTGCGGCGGCGGACCGGCAGCTGCGGTTAGTCGAGCGGCTGGCTGAGGTGCCGCCGGTCAGTTGCGACCCGGATCGCATTCAGCAGGCGATTGACCGGCTGCTGACCAATGCCTTCAAACTTGCCCCTTCCGCCTCAACGGTCACAGTGAGCGCGGAGCCGGAAGGAAGCAGCGTCCGGGTGGCAGTGTCTGATCAGGGGCCGCGCCGGAACAGCAGGGAGCTGGCCGCCTTTTCCGCCGCCGCTCCGTCCGCAGACGGCAGGGACAGCAATCTCAGTCTGACCGTGGTCAAAAAAATCATTGAGCTGCATCAGGGCCGGGTCCAGGCGGAACAGCAGGCTGGCGGCGGCAGCGTCTTCAGCTTCACCCTGCCTTTGACCTGAAACACCAGCAGGCAGCAGAGCATCATGAAAAAATCCATAGGCATTGATCTGGGAACCACCAATTCCGCCGCCGCAATCAGAAAAGTGAGCGTTGAGGTGCTGCGGAACGCTGAAGGCGAATACATCACCCCGTCCTGCGTCACGGTGCGCAAGCGCCTGATGCGGAAGCCGGATTTCATTGTTGGCCGTCATGCCTTGGAATGGCTGCGGCAGGAGCCGGAAAACACGGTGACAACGGTCAAACGGCTGATTGGCCGCAGCTTTCAGGATGCAGAGGTGCAGGAGCTGATCGTCAGCCAGCGTTTCCGCTGCCGTCTGGCCCCGCATTCGCACGGCTCGGAAAACAGTCTCTCCATTCTTGCCGGAGGCCGCGAGTTCACGCCCGAGGAAATTTCCGCCAAGATTCTGGCTAAAATCAAGGCGGATGCGGAGCATGCTCTGGGTGACGCAGTGGATTCGGCAGTCATCACTGTGCCTGCCTATTTCAATGACAAGCAGAAGCATGCCACCCGCACTGCCGCTGCCTTGGCCGGGCTGAAGGTCAGCCGCCTGCTGCCTGAACCCACAGCAGCGGCCATCTCCTTCGGCGTTGACAAGGTTGCCGAAGATGAGGGCAAGACTGTGCTGGTCTTTGATTTTGGCGGCGGCACCTTGGATCTGTCCGTGCTCGCCATCAGCGGCGGCCAGATCATTGAAATGGGCAAGGGCGGCGACATGTGGCTGGGCGGCGAGGACATTGACAGCCTGATCATCAATCATGCCCTCCAAGAAGCAGGCGGCGAGGAGGGTGCCGGACGCATCTATGCCCTGCTGGCCCGGCAGGATGAGACGGCCCGGAACCGCTTCATGGCTGAACTGAAGACTGCGGCGGAAAAGGCCAAGATCGCCTTGACTGAGCAGGAGGATGCCTGCCTTGAGGTGCTGGGGTTGCTGACCGATGAGGACGGCGATGCAGTGGATATTGAGGTTGAACTGCGCCGTTCGCAGCTGGAGGCCATGCTGGCTGCCAAACGCGACGCAGTGCTCAAGCTGCTGCGCCGCCTGCTGGCCGAGCTGCATTTCACGCCTGAGCTGATTGACCAAGTCCTGATGGTGGGCGGCAGCTCCTGTATCCCCTGTTTTTGCAGAGATTTGCAGGAGGAATTCGGAGAGGGGAAAGTCCTGCTCCATGAGCGGCCCATGCTGGCGGTTGCTGAAGGCGCGGCCATCCTCAGTCATCGTCTGGCAGACACTCAAGAATGCCCTGGTTGTGGCAGTGAAGCCGGGCGCAACGATGCCGCCTGTCCGCACTGCGGTTTTGATCTGGAAGCCTACACGGCAAAACAGGGCTTGGTAGATATTGTTCATGCGGCGGCCCATGATTATTTCATCCGGCTGGAAAATGATCAACGTTTTCTCATGGTCGAGAAAAACACGCCGCTGCCCTGCTCCAGCACTGAGATTTTCCAGCTCGTGGCAGCGGAGCAGGAGCTGGTGCATATAAAATTTTTCAATATTGTCAATGATAGGGAGGAAAGCATCGGCGACCTCTGGCTCGGCATTGACCGCGATGGTCAGGAAGAGAAGGAGGGCCGTGCGGACGAGCTGCCGCGTGTCGCAGTCACCTTGGATATTGATGAAAATAATTTGGTTTCGGTGCGGGCGGCCTTGGTCGGGCAGCCAGAGGTGAAGGTGGCAGGCACGCTCTCACGCGGCAAGGCGGATGAGAAGCTCTTCCTCAGCTTGGAGCGGACCATCAGCGAGGCAGATCAGAAGGGTTATTCCACCTACACGGTCACAGATCTGCTCAACCGGGCCAGAGCCATCATCCGTCTGATTCATCAGGTGGTTGACCCGGAAACCGGCAAGGTTGACGAGGAGCTGCGCCGCTCTGTGGAGGAAAAAATCAGCAAGGCCGTGCAGATAGCCCAAGACGAAGAAGCACCGCTGACCCGCATTTATTATGCGGAAAGCATGCTGGAAGATTACGGCAGGCTGATCAAACCGGATTTGGCGGCGCAGATGCAGAAAAAAATTGATTTGCTGCGCCAAGCGGACGAGGAAGGAACGTATGAGGAGACCATGCAGGCTATGGAAAATCTGGCCGACCTGCTGGAAGACCCAAGGCTGGAGCTGGTTCATGCCCTGACCCAGATTGAAAACGCCTGCGAAATCTGCTATCAGAGCGATCCGGGCCAGGCAAAGCGGTTCATGCGGGCGGCAGCGGACGTGCTCGCTTCAGCGGAAAGCGGCGGCGAGCTGCTGATGGATGAAGTGCTGGCAATCATGCCGGAAGTGGAGGAGGTGCTGGATCAGCACGCCCGCAGCACCCAGAAGATTTATCGGGACATCAGAAAATGAGCCAGAGCTGTTCCTGTCCAGTCTGCGGGCGGCAGGGGCTGCCCGCAGACTGCGCCAGCTGCCCGCAGTGCGATTCTGATTTGACCTGCTTTCAGGTGCTTGATTCCCTGTCCTCCAATAAGGCCGAGCAGACGGGCCGCCGTTTTTCGTGGCGGGCGCTGCTGGCAGGGGCTGCCTTCCTCCTGCTGCTGGCAGTGCTGGCCGCAGTCTGGCAAAGCAAGGTGCCGGGACCGTTGCTGACAGCCTCCCAAGACCGCCAAGCTGCGCTGCCTGCTTCAGCTTCTGACGGCAAAATTCACATTGATGCCCAGATACGGATTCTCGATGACCGGCAGGAGCGGGAAAACCGCCAGCACCGAGCTGCTCAATCTGTTGCCATTGAAGAAAAAAAACAGGTTGACAAGCCTGCGCAGGAGGAGGTGCGGCAGATGGTGCCTGATGAGGAATCTTCTGATGCTCCGGCAGCGCAGGAAACTGTTGCGCCTGCGCTGCCGGAGCAGACAGAACAGGCCGACAGTGACAGCAGCGTCCCGGAGCCGCTGCCAGTGGAATTGTCCGAGCCAGTTGCAAAAAAAGCTGTTGCTGCGGCATCTGCGCCTGATCAGCAAGCTGCCGAGCCTGCACCAGCACCGCCGCCTGAGCTGCCAGTGCTGCAAGGCCGCCGCAAGCGGGCAGTGCGGACCCGGGCAGTGTCCGGCCTGCGCGAAGCCGCTGCAAAATCGGCAAACCAGAAGAACAGCAAAAGCACCTTGGTTTATCACGCCCAAAACGGCGAGACGGTCTGGGAGCTGGCTGAACGGTTTTACGGCGAGGGCAAATACTATCCTCTGATCATGGAGCTGAATCCGCAGGTCGTGCAAGGCCGCGTCCGGGGCAGCGACAAAGTCCGGCTCCTTGCTGACCGGCGGCAGGCCGCAGCCCTGTATCAGCGCAGCACCGAGCAGCGCGACGGCCTGCTGCTCTGGAAGCACAAGGTGCAGCCGGGCGAGACGTGGCAGTCCATCTATGCCCGCTTCTTCCCGCCCAAATACTCCGGCATGGTTTTTTATCCCGGAGACCAGAAAGTGGTTCCCGGCAGCACGGTCAGGATTATTCTCCGTTGAAGGTGATGGGACACACTTGTTTTTTCAGCCTGAAAGGGCTTTTTCATAAAAGACGGGCCGCCCAGCTTGAGGCGGAATGCCGACGGCTGCAGGAGGCTGCCGGGCAGGCTGAGGCGGCTGATGATCATCTCCGCGCTGCCGGGCTGCTGGAGCAAGTTCACACTCTCCGGCCTGAGAACGCGCTGCTCTTGCGGCTGGCCCGCTGCTGGCTGCGGGCCGGACAATGGCAGCAGGCTGCGGATGCCTACAGTGAGACAGGCTGTTCTGGGGCGGCAGATTGGTATGATGCCGGTTTCGCCTTGGCCAAGCTGGACCGCTTTGCGGTCTGTCTGCGCTGCTGGCGGCAGACCGGCTCAAGTCATCCAGCTTTTCTTGCCCAGCAGAAGCAGGTCAGCCTCCTGCTCCTTCAGGAACTGAGCCGCTGCTTGGACGAGCAATCTTGGGCGCAGGAGGAGCAGGTCCGTGCTCTGCTGACCGAATTTTCCTTGACTGAACTGCCTGGCGGCCATGAGCTGCTGGCCCGTTGCGACCGGGTGCGGCTGGCCCGGCTCTGGCAGGAAGACCGGCTGGAGGAGATCATGGCAATGGCGGCAGAGAACGATCTCAACCATCCGGCAGTGCTGGAAATTCAGGCCAAGGCCGCCTGCCAGCTTTTGGCTGGCCGCCAGTCAGCCGTTTCCGCCGCAGAGCTGCGGCAGTTCATGGACTGCTGGCTCTCAGCCCTGTTTCACCCAGCCATTGCCCCACAGGCTGAAGCGGAACGGCAGGCTCTGCTGGAGTTTGGCGCAGACCTGCTGCGCAGGCACGCGGCCCGCTTGAATCACGATGAGCAGCTCATGCGGGAATGGGAGGAACTGCTTGCCTTGCTGCACAGATTGGCCCTGCTGCCTGCGGTGCGCGAGCAGAATCTGCCGCTGTGCACCCCGGCTCTGGCCCTGCGCACTGACCAGCAGGAGCAGTTCTGCACTTTGATCCGAACAAATCAGGAGCACTTTGCCGACCGCAGGGCATGGATTGCCGCCGGAGCTGCGTATGCCTCGGCCTCAGCCCTGCTGCTGGTGCGTGACAATGCCTGTCAGGATGCGCTCAAGGAGCTGGGCCGACTGGAGGAGCAGGGCGATGATCTCTTTCTCGCCCACGGGGCTGCTCAAGTGAGGACAGCCTGCGGTATTGAGGCCTTGCGGCACCGTCGCTGCCGGGAGGCCGAGGAAATTTTAGTCGGCGGCGAGCCGCAGGCGGGCTGGTCCGCAGAGCTGGAAAAAGAGCTGCTCGCAGTGCTGGCGCAGGAAAACGGTCACGAAGCACCCTGCCTTGCCGCCAGTCTTGGCATTCTCAGCCTGCTGCCCAAAACTTCGCCGCCTGACGCAGCCGCCTGCGCCTTCTGCTCGGCCCTGACCAAATTAGTGCTGCGTCTGCACAATGGCAAGCAGGCCCGTCCGCAGCTTTTGGCCGCAGCAATGCAGCAGGCTGTCGCGCTCAATCCTGAAGACGAGTTTGCCCGGATGATGCTGGAGGAAGTCAGCATTGCCTTGGAGCTGGCTGAACTGCACGAGGCCGTGGATCAGGGCTGGCTGTCCAAAGCGGCCCGCATTGCTGCGGCCAGCCGCTATCAGCAGGTTGCCGAGCATTTTTTCACTGCCGCCCAGCAGGTCGCTGTCCAGCTGGAGCAGGGTCATTATCCTGATGACGAGGCCGCAATGTTGATTCTGGAAGACCTGCTCCGCAGCGTCAGCCGGGTTGATCCGGGCCATCAGATGATCAGCAGCCTCAGACGCGCATTGGATGATCTGCGGCTGAGGCAGGAGGGCGCATGAACCCGTACAAAGTGCTGGATTTATCGGCAGAAGCAGAGGCCAAAAATATTATTGCCGCTGCGGCCAAGGCCATGCGGGAGAAAAAATATTCAGTCCGTGAGATTGCCGAAGCCAGACGGCAGCTCATGAACCCCAAGCTGCGGCCTCTGCTTGATTTCATCTGCTTTGCTGACGTGGAGCCGCTCCTGCGCCCGGCAGACCCGCCCGCAGAATCTTGCAGCCCTGACGAGCTGGAGCGGCTGGATATTTTTGACTGACCAGCCGTGCGCTCTCGGCAGACAGAGCGTGAATTTTTCCCTGTCCTCTTGTTTCCGCCCTCGACATCTCCGGGCATGAGTGCTATATCTTTCCGGCAAATTTTCTTCTGATTCTCTGCCACTCTCCGCCCATGCCTGACAAGACAGCCCGCCTGCTCGAATATCTTGCCGCGCTGACCAAACTCAGCAGCAAAAACATTTACAGCCTTGATGAATACGAACGGGTTTTCTGGCTGCACAGTCTGCCCCGCGAGTCGCCGCTCTGCTTCTGCCGGGCATGGAAAGCGGAAGAGCAAGACGATGGCCTCTGGCTGACTGTAAAAAAAGCTCCGCCGCGAGCCGCTGCGCCTCAGCCTCCTGATGACTGCGTTCTCTGGCTGCGGCAATATGCGTCGGCAGATTGCAAGGAACCGCCGAAGCTGGAGCCGTCTGTCATCCTTGACTGCGCTAAAACCAATTCGGAGAGTGAAGCGGAACCAGTCAGAACATTGCATCTGAAGGATTTTCCGGCAGTTCAAGAGCCGTGGCTGCCTTGGGCCGAAGACGATCCTGTCCGTCGGGCGTACAAAGAGCTGTTTCTGCTGCATCAGGAGCTGCAAAAAAACGGTGAGCAATGCGAGCTGGTTTTAGGGCTGGGCCTGCTGCGCTGGCAGAACAGCAGCGGACGGGAAATCAAACGGCATGTTGCGGCTGCCGGAGTTTCCTTGGTTTTTGAGGCGGAAAAAGGGCTATTCACAGTTCGGCAGGACAGCGACAAGGCCGAGATTGAGCTGAATATGCTCGACGATCTGCCGCTTGATGCCCGCAGTTTGATTGATGAGGGCCGGGCCGCTGTCAGCGCGGCGGCGTATGACCGCGCCGAACTGGATGCCGTTCTGCGCAAAATCGCCCATTCCTTGGGTGCTGGCGGACAAGGGGAATATCATTCTGACCGGCTGGAACCTGCTTCACAGCCGAGCAAGGACAAACCGCTGATCGAATACGCTCCGGCCTTGATTTTGCGGAAGCGCAGTCAGCGCGGGCTGGATCAGCTATTGACCGAATTGAAGGCCCAGCCTGCTGAAAGGCTGAAAGGGTTCGGGCCGCTCTGCGGCATTACAGCGGAACCGGGGGAGCAGCCGGGCAAGGCCGCCCCGCCGGGCGAGCTGTATTTTCCTCTGCCCGCCAATGAGGAGCAGAAGAAAATCATCCGCACCTTGGACATGCAGGCCGGAGTGCTGGTGCAGGGGCCGCCCGGCACTGGCAAATCCCACACCATCGCCAATCTCATCTCGCATCTGCTGGCAACCGGCCAGCGAATTTTAGTGACCGCAAAGACGAAACAGGCGTTGCAGGTGCTGCATGGCAAGTTGCCGGAAGAGCTGCGGCCTCTTGCCATCAGTTTGTTGGGAGATGAGAAAAGCTCGCTGGCCCGGAGCGTGGAAGGCATCCTTGACAAACTTGACAAACTCTGGGATGAATCCGAGAACCGCCGCCGCACAGATGAGCTGGAAGCGCGGCTTCATGCCTCACGCAAGGCCAAGGCTGCCGCTGAACAGCAGATTCTCGCCCTGCGCGAAAAGGAGACCTTCACGCATCAACTTGCAGGTGGCCGCTGTTCCGGCACTGCCGCCGAAATTGCCCGCCAGCTCCGCAGCGATGCGGACAAATTTGCTTGGTTCACAGATTCCATTCCCGCAGATGCGCCGCTGCCTTTGTTAGGTAATGAAGCTGATTTTCTTTGTAAATATTTTGCCGAAGTTTCTCAGGCTGACGAAAAGGAGCTGACCTTGCAGCTTCCTGCCTCGGAAACGCTGCCGCCAGTCAGCAAGGTGGAGGCGGCTTTTCAAAAAGAGGCTGCTGCCAAGGAAAAGGCCGCGCCGGGTGCTGAATGGCTGCAACGGCTGCAATGGTCGGATCAAGTGGTTATGCTTCTTTGCGGCAAGGAGGCGTTGTGCTCCCTGCATCAGCAGGCACAAGACATGGCGGCAGCTTTCCGCACGCTGCGGCAGAAGCCCATGCCTTGGCTGGAAAAGGCGACGCATGAGATTCTCAGCGGTCAAGACAGAATCTGGCGGGAACTGCTGAAATGTTCGCAAGAAAGCGTCAGCAAACTGGAGGTGCTGGAAGCCAAGAACAAAGCGGCTGACATTGACATTCCGCCGGACATCAACCGAAAAGCCCTGCTGTCCGCTGTCAAGGAATTGCATGAGCATTTCAAAGCAGGCGGAACAGCGGGCCGCTGGATTTTCAAGCCGGAGGTGGTGCGCAAGCATGGCGGCATGATCAGCCAAGTCAAAGTGGACGGGCAGGACTGCCTCAGCTTGGAGCCGCTGGAAAAACTCGTTGCTTGGCTGACTGTTGAGCAGCAGCTTGATCAGGCTTGGTCTTTCTGGCAAGGCAGGGCGAAGCGCGATTCTGGGCCGTTCCGCTTGCAGCTTGTTCAATTGGATGAGATGCACAAGGCACTGGAAAAAGTGCTTCTGCTGCGCCAGATGCAGAAGCAGGTGCGAACGGCGGCAGAAGCCTGCGGGCTGAACGTGGAGCAATGGACTGAAGCGGCCATGCTGGAGCTTGCCGAAGACTGCCGGGCGGCTCTGGCTTGGTTGCATCAGGAGCAGATAAGCAGCTCAATCAATAAGTTGCAATGTCGTTTTGCTGAGTTGGCCAAAAATCCCAAAGCGCATCCTGTAGCTGGACAGCTCGCCGCCAGCATTGCTGAACGGGACAGCGCAGCTTATGCCCGCCTGCTTGAGGAACTTGATGTTTTGGCCAAGAAAGCAAAACAGATGCAGATAAAACAGCAGCTCATCGCCAAACTCTCAGTAGCTGCGCCGACTTTGGCGGCAGAGCTGAACAGCGGTCATGATCGGCAGCTTTGGGCGAAGCGACTGGCAATGCTCGCAGATGCGTGGGCGTGGGCGCAGGCTTCCTCATGGCTGAAAGATTTTCTGCAAACTGATCTGGCTGCCCTGCTGCGGCAGAGCCAGCGGCTTGAGGAGGAGATACAGCGTGATCTGAGCAAATTGGCCGCAGAAAAGGCATGGAGCTGCTGTTTTGAGCGGATGAGCGATATGCACCGCAAGCATTTGACTGCTTGGCCAAAGGCAATGCAGAAAATTGGAAAAACAGGAAAAGGGAAATTTGTTTCCGTCTATCGAAGAGATGCTCAATATCACCTCAGCCAGTTCCGGGATGCTGTGCCCGCGTGGATCATGCCCTTGCATCAGGTGTATGAGACAGTCAATGCTGGAAGCGGATTGTTTGACATCATAATCGTGGATGAGTCTTCACAGTGCGGCCCGGAAGCCCTGCCGCTCTTCCTGCTTGGCAAACGCCTGATTGTGGTCGGCGACGATAAACAGGTCAGTCCAGATTCCGTGGGTATAGAGAAGGAGCATGTGCATCATCTCATGCGCACATGGCTGCATGATTTTCCTTTTGCTAAGTCCTTTGACCTTGAGACAAGCCTCTTTGATCATGCTGATGTTCTTTTCAGTGGGAAAAATCAAAAAATTACTCTACTGGAGCATTTCCGCTGTGTGCCGGAAATCATCCGCTTCAGCAGCAAACTGTGTTACAAGGGCAACCTGATTCCGCTTCGCCGCTATTTGCCAGACCGCTTGGAGCCGCTGCAATCGGTCTTTGTGGAAACTGGCTATCGGGAAGGAAGCCGTCAGCGGGTCATCAATCGGCCTGAAGCGGAAGCCATTGCTGAAAAGGTGAAGCAATGCTGCGCAGATGAGCGGTATCAGGGCAAATCAATGGGCGTGATCGTCCTGCAAGGTACAGCGCAGGCTGACCTGATTCAAGGCTTGCTCGTAGAGGCGATTGGTGCGGAAGAAATGCAGAAGCGCAGAATCATTTGCGGCAATGCGCCCAGCTTTCAGGGCGATGAGCGGGATGTCATCTTTCTCAGCATGGTGGCTGCGCCTAATGCCAGATTCACTTCCATGACTGGGCTGAAATACGAGCAGCGGTTCAATGTTGCTGCCAGCCGGGCGCGGGATCAGATGTGGCTTTTTCATTCGTTGACGCTCAATGAGCCTCGTTTGGGAAGCAACTGCCTGCGGCGCAGACTGCTGGAGCATTTTCAGAACCCGGATGCCGGGATTGACCGCATTCAAGGTCTCAACATTGAGGAACTGCGGCTGGCTGCGCATCAGGCTGAGAGAAAGACAGAATCCGCGCCCAAACCTTTTGATAGCTGGTTTGAGGTGGATGTTGCCCTTCAGATTGCAGGACGGGGGTATAACGTTGTGCCGCAGTATCCATTTGCAGGCAGGCGGATTGACTTGGTTATTCAAGGAAGCGCGGCGCAACTGGCAGTGGAGTGTGACGGCGATTATTGGCACGGCCCGGAACGCTATGAAGCTGACTTGGCCCGGCAGCGGCAGCTCGAACGCTGCGGCTGGCAGTTCTTCCGCATCCGGGAATGCCTTTACTATGCTGATGCGGACAAGGCACTTGCACCGCTTTGGCCGTTGCTGGAGCGCATGGGGATAGTGCCGGATAACAGTGCATTAAACCAGTGAAGGCCGCATCGCATTGAGCCGCTGGAAACAGCATTTTCCCTGCCGCCCCCAGCGACGGCAGGAAAATTTACGCCATCAATTACTTCGCAGGCTTCCACTCCTTCAGGAACGCTGGCAAATGCCCTGCCTCACGCGGCCCAATGGTGATGGTCCACTCTGGCAGCTCCTCTTCCAGCTCGCCCTTGATGGTGGCGAGATAGCCTGGAATGATCAGCTCGCGGTGCTTGACCTTGTCGGCAATGCCGCACTTCTTGACAAAGGCCGCGATCAGGTCTGCGCCGAACTTGCCCGCCGCCCACGCAGTGAGCACGGAAAGTCCCTCGGTGTCTTTGATCAGCAGCCAGCTCGGCACCTTGGAACCTTCGATCTCGCCGGAAACAATGAAGTAGGTCAGCGAGAAGTTGCAGGTGATCAGCACCGGCGAATTCTCGTCCGGCCCAGTGATCGGATAGATGTCCTCGGCCACGACCATTGGCCGCTGCGGGTCGGTGAAGATGTTGAGCTGCTCCAGCAAAAGCGGGAAGAGCACGTCGCCTTGGATGTCGGAGAACACAGCAATGGCGGCGTATTTCGCCATCAGCACTGAGCCGATCATCGCCTCCATCATCAGGTCGTCGCACATCTCGCAGGGGAAGGCGATGACCGGGAAGCCGAGGGACTTGAACTTGGCCTTCACGGCTGAACGGCGGGCAACAACGCCGTCCTCAAAGGCGGCCCGCAGGGTTCTCGCGCCGCTGTCAATCACCATGTCCTTGACCCCGGCGGCAAGCAGCTTATCCACCGTCGCAATCAGGTCATCCAAGTTCTTGCCCTTCACACCGATGACACAGCCGGTTTCTTTGGCGAGCGCGGCAAAAGCATCGACATTGTCGGCATTTGCGCCGTAGAGCAGCGGCTTGTTGTCGCCGCAGGCAGCAGCTCCTGCTTTCAAATTCTCGGCATTATCACTCATTAAAATGAGTGCCTGATTTGGTGCGATCTCCATAGCTTTTTTAGCTATATCTGCTAACGACGCACCGCCTGCATCTTTAATAGCCACTAAGCTGTTGCGCATCATCACGCCGACGCGCTCGTACTCTAAGGCAGCGGCTCGATTCAGTTTACTCTCAAGAGCGGCTGCATCCTCATTGGTGCTGACCAACACGGCCAAGCCGGTCTTGTTTTCAAAACGCTTCTCGTGCCGGAACTGGCAGGTCTCGCCGCCTGCGGTGAACTGGGCCTCGCCGCTGCCGATTTTCACCGTGCGGATTGGCGGTGCAGATGCCTCGCCAATCGTGGCCTTAGCCTCCTCGCTCACATCAGGACAGGCTGCAATTTCCGCCTGACCTGCCGCCACTTTCATGGCAAAGGCCAGACAGGTGGGGATGCCGCACTTGCCGCAGTTGCTCTTGGGCAGCATCTTGAGAATCTGTATACCGGTTAATGCCATTTTATCCCTCCTGGTCAAAAAATCAGAATCAGAACACCGGGAACACGATTCGCTGTTCGCCCGGTAGCTGGTGCTTTGTTATTTAATCGCTTACTCGTAATGGCTCCACATGCGATACACTTTGATCAGTTTCTCATCTTCAAAAATTTCATAGACCAAGCGATGCTGCTTGTTGATGCGCCTGCTGATCAAACCATTCATGTTGCCTTTCAAAAATTCATATTCCGGCGGATACTGCAAGGGATTTTGTTGGATGATCTCTATCAGTTTTAGAACTTTTTCTTTCAGGCCGCTGGAGGCTAACCTTTTGGCATCCTTCTGGGCTTGCGTCATGAATTTGACGGTGTACATCACCAATCCAGTTTATCCAGTGTAACACCGTTGCAATCCGGTTCTTTTCTGGCATCCTGAATGCTCTGAACCATGCCGTCAATTGATCTTAAATATTCATCGTCACTAACGTAATCTGACTGATCTAAAATTTTTATCTCGTTTTTAAAGTGCTTCAGCAGCCACAAAAATTTTTCGACGATGCCATCGTCTATGCGCAATGTGACCGTTTTCATGCTATCCTTTTCGATATACTACTCATTCAGAAATACAACGAACAGGAATCAGGCTGAAAACAACTCAACACCTGATTCCCGTTTTGCATCAGCCAGCAAAAATTACCCCATCGCCGCTTCCATCTCCAGCGCAGGATGGCCCTTTTCCTTCATAAAGGCCAAGATTTCCTCCTCAGTGGTGCCCTGCTCTTCGGTGGCGATCATGTCGTACAGCTCCGGCATGCCCAAATCAGCGCAGGCGGCCTTCAGCTTGTCGCTGATCTCGTCCTTCATGATCTTGGGCATCCAGACCATCCGCTTCAAACCGCCTTCAGCCTTGAAGAGCTTCTTGCTAGTCATGAAGTGCTTGGACACACCCATGAAACCTGGGGTCTGCATACCGCCGCCCGCCATGCCCGCCAGCGTGGTGAACTTCATGCCGGACGGAGTCATGCCCATGTAGTCGCGGTTGACAACCATGATGCCGTTGCACTGGGGCAGCATGGCGGCAATAGCCTCAAAGCAGCCGCAGGCGGTCATCGGGTTGTTCATCAGCGAGTAGCAGCTCACCTCAGTGACTGCGCCGCGTGAGGCCTGATTGACAAAGTCATTGATGCCGGTGAAATAGCCGTTGTCCGGGTCAGTGCATTCGCCCTTTTCAATCGGCTGGTTCGGGCCAGTCGGGTTGATCTGATACGAAGCCTTGCCGTCTAACCAGTTGTAGGCACCGCACATGCCGATGCGCTCCGGTGTGATCACGCAGACATGACTGGGCGCAAAGGACTGGCACAGGGTGCAGGAGTAGAAGACCTCTTCGGTTTCGTCGGTCATTGAGCCAAGGCGCAGGTCGCGCTCTTCGTAAACCTGCTTGGCCAGCTCCATGACCTCTTCGACCTTATCCTGCACTGTGTAGATTTTCACCTGCACCTTGTCGAGGATCGCGCCGAACTCCTGATGCAGCTTGCCGTGCAATACCTTGCCGATATGCTTAAAGGAGAAGCCCTTTTCCACCGCGCCCTTGCCGATGCGGATCCACATGATGTTCCGCTGGCCGATGTGCATGATGCCTTGGACGTAGTTGATCAGATGATGGAACTGACGCTCCAAGATCGGCTCAAAGTCGGACTGCATCTCGCGGCCTGCCACCTCAACCAGAATGGCGATGGGCAGATTCTGGCCCTGCTGGATGTCGCTGATGTCCGGGCCTTCGAGAATGATTCTGCCGTCTTCAACCTCGTCCATCTCCTTGGAGATCAGCACTTCCACGCCGGTGGTGCGACCACCGCCGCATTCCATGTACAGGTCATCCTTACGGATGCGCTCGCCCTCAAAGGCCGGGCCAAAGGACATGGGAATGTCAATTTTGGTCACGCTGACCTTGAGGCCGCGCACCTCAATGGCCTTCTGGACAATCTCGTCATGCGGCACCTGCGAGACAACGTGCTCGTAGGTGCAGATGCCGGTCGGCAGCACCTGCGGGATGTCGTAGTCGGAGATGGTCGGGAAGCCCCAATTGATCGCCCCGGCAGCGTTGGCATACCACTCATCGCAGACCGGGCCAAAGGCCATGACAAAGGCAAAAGTCCGATCTTTATTATAGATCAGGTTGCCCCGGTAATCGCCCGGCTTCACGCCACCAAAGGCCAGAGCCACGCGGCAGGCAAAACCGATGGCAAAGACTACTGAAGTGTAGGACTTGCCGAACGGCACCAGCCGGGTATTCCAACCTACTTGGACATCATTTTCCTTGAGCAGCTCGGCCATGTTCTTGCCGTTGGACTGGTCGTGCATGAAGATATAAAGATTCTTCTCCTGTAGCTCCAAGGCAATCTTGGAGGCGACCTCCTTGTCTTCCGGCGTGCCGACAATGGCGGCAAAACCAGGGGCGGTGCCGTCAACAAACTCCACGCCGCGCTTGCGGAAGATCACGTCGTCCGCCGCACCCAGCCAGAGGTTCTCCGGCAGCGGGTCTTCGGTCTTGGTGTAGAAATTCGGCTCATTCAGATAGCGAATGGCCTCGTACATCTCCTCAGCGAAATAAGTGGCCATGCCCGCATCCAAAGCCGGAGCAAGATAGGGCAGCCAGATGTTGTCGCTGACAATGGCGGGCAGGAGCGTGCGGCATTCTTGGAAAATCTCCTTCATGTCGCCCAGCTTCTCCACCTTGGCGCCGAGCATCGAATAAATGATCGGCAGATAGTAGGCCGTGTTGGGGAAGGCAACCTCCTGCTCAGGGCCGTACTTCTTCAGGGCCTCCTCGTAGGCGGCCTCGGCCATATCAACAATGTTATGAGCGCCCCGAATGGCTGCGGAACAGATGATTTTTGACATTGAGTCAGCTCCTTAGTGTGCGTGCTTGGTTCTGTCCGGTCAGCCGACCAGCCCGTTGATCAGCGACTTGGCCATATTCACCGCCTTGGGATGGCGCATGATCATGACTTCGCCGCCCGCCATCAGCATGCAGGAGGCGGTGATGGCCTCCATCATGATGCCGCGCCGCTCCTGGTCGCCTATCATCTCGTCAGTGGGCAGGCCGACTTCCTTGGCCTTCCAGACCTCACGGCCCAAGTTGCAGATGATCGGCACTTGCAGCTTTTCGTCCTTCTGAGTCAGGGCGGCCAAGCGGATGCGCTCCATGACTGAGTAGGTGTACTCAATGCCGTAGCCGAGCGCGCCGACTGAGGGATCCATCAGCACAGTGTCAAGACCAACGCCGAGGTTTTGCAAGAGGATGTTGAGCTGCTTGGCCAAGTTCACGTCAATCGGCGAAGCAGCCACCACTGGATAGCGGAAGGCCATTGCGGTTGCGCCGATGGAGCGGTAGTTGCTGTCTTCCAGCGGAGCAAGGCAGACCTGCTTGTCGCCAATCATGGAGGTGACTTCGCGCAGGGTCTCGGTGTCCTTGTCCGCATTGCCGCAGCCCCAGACGATCACCGGCACATCCACAGCCTGAATCACCTTGGCCGCATCCTGCGCCGCATCTTTGGCCGGACGGTTCGCACCATTGGGATCAGTGCCAGCCAGCCAGATGTTGATCGCATCCGCCTTATAAACATCCACGCACTTCTTGGCCCAAGCTGCCGGGTCGCCCATCACGTCGTCAAAATACTTGCTCAGGGTCGCAGGCCAGTTGTCAGGCTTGATATCCATCACTTCCATTGCGATCAGCGGCTTGTGCGGCATCTCGCCTTCAAAGAGATGGAACGGCATGGAGGTGGAGCCGCCGACAGTCACGGCCTTGTCACCGCTACCCAAGGTCACTTCCCGGATTGCCCCGGAGTAGTTCACCTTGTAGCTGGCCGCAGGAACCTTGCTTGCCCGCTCGGCAAAGGGTGCCTCGCCAGTCTTCAGTGCTGGCGCAGCCACATCAGCCGGAGCTTCTGCCGCAGGCTGGGCCGCTGCTTCAGCAGCCTCTTTCTTGGCCTTTTCTTCGGCCTCAGCTTTTGCTTTCGCATCCGCAGCAGCCTTAGCTTCCGCCTCGGCTTTGGCCGCAGCTTCTTCTTTGGCTTTTGCCTCAGCAGCCGCCTTGGCAGCGGCTTCAGCCTTAGCTTTTTCCTCTGCTTCAGCTTTAGCTTTCGCATCAGTAGCTGCTTTTGCCGCTGCCTCTTCCTTGGCCTTGGCCTCTGCGGCAGCCTTTTCTGCCGAATCATCCGCAACCGGCTGGGCTGGCGCAGCCGGAGCCACCGTCCTCGGTGTGTAGGTTGGCGGTGCCTCGCCCAGCACCTTGGCGGCATTGGCAAAGTTCATCAATGCCTGGAACTGGTCCTCGCTGAGTCCGTAAGCCTTTTTCAAGGCTTCCAGCCCCTTGTGCATGGACTCCAACGCCATGCGTCGTCCTTGCTCATTCATTTCATGCTCTCCCGCATCGTCTGCCTGTTCAGCAGGTTGAATCTCTGCCCCAACCTGCGGACGAGGTGCGGCGACGAATGCCTCCGCCTCCTTCCGGGCTGCGGCGATAATCTGTTCAGCCTCGGCCTTGGCCTGAGCCAGCAGGGCATCGGCAGCATCAGTCCGCACCTCGACGGTTTCTACAGCCGGAGCTGCGGTTTCTGCAATCGGCGCGGCAACGGCTTCTTCAGCAAAAGCAGGACGGGGCAGCAGACCGGCGCGCTCGCAAATTTCAGCGACAGCCTCCTCCCATTCAATCGCCATGACATGGACACCGGCCACGCCCGGAATCTCCTTGACCTGATTGATGATATCCACACAGATATTGATGCCTTCCTGCTTCTGATCCTTGGCATCCTGCATCCGCTTGATGACTGCGTCAGTGACATCCATGCCCGGCACAAACTTCTTCATGTAGCGGGCCATGCCCAAGGACTTGGGCGGGGTAACACCGGCAAGGATGTGCGCCTTCTCGGTCAGGCCAAGGTCGCGGGCCATTTTCATGAACTCCGCAAACTTGTCAACATTGTAGATGATCTGGGTCTGGATGAAGTCCGCGCCGTTGGCGATCTTCTTGCCCATGCGCACAGCCCGAAAGTCGAACGGCCAAGCAAAGGGATTGGCTGCCGCGCCAAGGAACAGTTCCGGCGCCTTGCCCTTCAGTGCCTCGCCGCACTGGAACTTTTTGCCGTCGCGCAAGTCCCGCATCATGCCAAGGAGCTGAATCGAGTCCATGTCGAACACGCCCTTTGCTCCGGGATGATTGCCGAACTTCTGGTGATCGCCGGTCAGACAGAGGAGATTCTTCAGGCCAAGGGCTGCGGCGGCCAAGATGTCGGACTGCATGCCGATTCGGTTGCGGTCCCGACAGGTCATCTGAATGACCGGTTCCACGCCCTCGGCCTGAGCTAGCAGCCCCGCGCCAATGGACGACATGCGGACAATTGCGGTCTGGCAGTCAGTGATATTGACCGCATCCACTTTGCCCTTCAGTATTCGCGCCTTGGCCCGGACCACCTCCGGGTCACTGTTTTTGGGCGGCCCCAGTTCGCCGGTGACAGCGAACTGACCGCTGCGGAGCACCCGCTCCAAATTGCTCCCCGATTTCATCAATCCTCCTCGCCTGACCCGCCGCTGGGGCAGATCGTTATATTCTTCAAATTTTCTGTCAATTCTGGTGAAGGGGCTGGCCGAATCGCCTGTAGGGGCGAACCCCTGTGTTCGCCCTTTTTCCGGCCCGGAACAAGCAAGACACGGGGGGCTGCCCCTACGTGTTCATGAACCGAATCGCCGGATCGACTTCGCGCATCCGTAGGGGCAATTCATGAATTGCCCCTACGCATTACGAATCATCGGCAAAATCCGCCTGTCAATGCTTGCCGCCGCCGCAGCCCATGCCGCCAATGCCCTTGCCCGCCTCGATTTCACGGCGCATGGCCATATCCATCAGCACGCGCTCTTTCTTCTTGTTGATGCCGAGAGCCTCGCGCTTCTCCTCAATGGCATCAATCATGGCTTTGGCAATGGCTTCTGGCTCTTCAGCCACGCCCCAGCAGGCCCCGTACTCCTCTTTCAATCCTTTGAGGATGAAGTCAGAAAACTTCTTGGCCCCGCTGATCGGCAGATTCTGGAAGATGACATGCGCGCCGCTGGTGACAAAATACTGGCCAATAGCCACCGCCTTTTCGCTCATCCAGAGCGGAGCCGAGCCAACCGCAGGCAGCTCGGAAATGTCATCACCAAGGCCGCCTTCATGCACCATTTCAGTCAGGGCGATGAGCAGACGGGAGTTATCGACACAGGAGCCGACATGCAGAACTGGCGGCATGCCCACGGTCTCGCAGACCTCGCGCAGGGTCTCGCCAGCGTATTCAGTGGCTGCCTCCGGGCGCATCAGACCACGACGGCCAAGTGCTTGGGCCGCGCAGCCGGTGGCCAGGACCAGGACGTTGTTCTTGATCAGCTCAACCGCAATCTTGAAATGCACATCATCTGAATGCTTATAGTGCTCGCAGCCGACCAGCGCAGCCACGCCCCGGATGCGGCCATTGATGATGTTGTCGTTGAGCGGACGGTAGGACTGCCGGAAACGGCCACCGAGCATGTAGTTGATGGTCTCGTGCGAGAAGCCGACCACCACGTCAAACTTCTTGTCCTTGGGAATGTAATACGGCCCGCGCTTCTTGAAATTGCCGATGGCGTGGGTGAGAATCTTCTTGGCCGAGGCATAGGCATCATGCTCGTCAAACTGGATGTGAATGGCATCCGGCATCATGGCCCGGTAGTTGGTGGTGATGATGTCAGTGTGCTTTTCCTTGGCCACTTGCCCCACAGACTGCATCACGCACTGGACATCAACCACCATTGCCTCGACCGCGCCGGTTGCCAGCACCATCTCCTGCTGAATGAAAGAACCTGCCACCGGAATGCCCCGGCGCATCAGAATCTCGTTGCCAGTGCAGCAGACACCAGCCAAGTTGATGCCTACGGCCCCGGCCTTCTTGGCCAAAGCCAGCAGCTCCTCATCCTCAGCAGCCAGACAGAGCGACTCAGCCAAGAGCGGTTCATGGCCATGCACAGTGACATTGACCATGTCCTCGCGCAGCACGCCAAGGTCAATCAGCGCCCGCTTGGGCACTGGTGTGCCGAACATGATGTCGGTCAGCTCGGTGGAGAGCATGGACGAACCCCAGCCGTCTGCCAAGGAGCAGCGGGCGGCCTGACGCATGATGTTGTGGTATTCCTGATCCACGCCAATATGGGTGCGGTGCATAACCTCAACCACTTCGCGGTCAACACCACGCGGCTCCACGCCTTTTTCCTTCCAGATGGCCTGCTGCTTCTTGGGAGCGCGCTTGAGCATGGTCAGGGTGCCGTCCTGCTGGCCGAACTCGGCCAAGGCGCGCTCGCCCAGCTCAAGAGCGATTTCGTTTTTGTCCCGACCCTCGGTCTCAATGCCGAAAAGCGCGGCCATCTTGTGCAGCTTGGCCACATCTTTGATCTCGTGCGGGGTCTCGCCCTTGGCTGTGGCAATGAAGCCGCGCACCATCTCGCGGGCATGGTCTGTATGGGCTGCTGCGCCTGCGGCCACAGCGCGGGCAAAGTTGCGGGCTGCGACGGTGTCAGCAGTGGCCCCGCAGATGCCGACCATGCTTTCCACGCCATCAATGATCTGGCACGGCCCCATGTTGCAGTTCTTGCAGCAGGTGCCCTGCGAGCCAAAGAGGCAGGCGGACATGCCCCGCTCTTCCAAGCGGGTGTAGGCGGTGCGGACTTTCTTGGCTAAATCCTGACTGAGCAGCTCGCGGGTGGAGCTGCTGGTGATCTCGTTGCTGCTGGCAATGCGGCTGGGCTTGGCCATAATTCAAACTCTCCTCTCCTGAGTGAAAATGTTGCGAAAAACTTAGGCCAGCCCGGCAAACTGCTTTGCCGACTGCACCGTATTCTTCATCAGCATGGTGATGGTCATTGGCCCAACTCCACCCGGCACCGGGGTGATCGCGGCAGCCTTCTCTTTGACCGAGGCAAATTCCACGTCACCGGCCAATTTGGCTTTGCCGGATTCCGTCACGCCAATCCGGTTGACCCCGACATCAATCACCACCACGCCCTCTTTGACCTGATCCGCCTTGATCATGTTGGCGACACCAGCGGCCACGATGAGAATGTCAGCCCGCTTGGTGTGAAAATCCGTGTCCTTGGTCCGGGTGTGGCAGAGGGTGACAGTGGCATTGCCTGCATCCCGCTTCTGAAGCATCAGGTTAGCGACCGGCTTGCCGACAATGTTGGAGCGGCCCACGACCACCACCTCAGCCCCGGAGGTTTCCACGCCGCTGCGCTTGAGCAGCTCCAGCACGCCATGCGGCGTGCAGGGCAGGAAGCATTTCTCACCCAGCACCATCCGGCCCACGTTCATCGGATGAAAGCCATCCACGTCCTTGTCCGGGTTGATGGCGTTCAAAACTTTGGCCTCATCAATTTGTTTGGGCAGCGGGAGCTGAACCAGAATGCCGTGAATTTTCGGATCGTTGTTATGTTTTTCCACCAGAGCCAGTAGATCAGCCTCAGCAGTGTCCGCAGGCAGTGTGACCTGCTCGGAATGAATGCCCAAGGCATGGGCGGTCTTGTTTTTGGCAGCCACATAGGACTGGGAGGCGGGATCCTCGCCCACCAGAATGGTGACCAAGCCGGGCACGACATTGTGCTTTGCCGCCAGCTCGGCAACCTCAGCCTTCAGCTCCTCGCGGATTTCTTTTGCAACTTCAGTGCCGCTGATAATTTTTGCGCTCATGACTGCTCCTGAAAAAAATATATATTCAGCCGGTCCCGCAGCCTGCTCATGCAAAGCAGACCGGCAGACTGCAGGGGCCGCCGGCTGGATGGAATCATGTCTCTGACTGACGAACAAGAATGGTATGATAACAGGTTATGCCTATTTTTTTCAACCTAAATCCTTGCCGCGACCCGCGTCAGCGGCGTTTTCTTCATTTTTGTGATGATCATGATGGGAAGCGTTTGAGAAAACGCTCGCAAGCGGTGCAGACGGCAGATTGCGGCAAAAGACCGCAATCCCGAAATGTTGGCTGGACCTGCCGGGTGAAATGAGCTGTCAGGAAGAATGCTGCCGGGCAATATGACTGAACATCTGCACCAGGCCGAGACTGAGGGAAAAGCCCATCTGCGGCGGGAGATTGGTGCCGCAGCAGGCGTCAAAGAGGATGGTCAGCGAGGAATCCAAGCCGTCTTCCGCAGCCTGCCAGCATAAGAGCAGGGGGAAGTGCGGCAGCGGATGGAGAACCAAGGCCAAATCCGCGTCAAAGCCGGAAACTGGCTCGCCCATGAACAGGTCGGCCAAGTCTTGCAGCAGGCCGGGATGCTGATCGGCCAAGTCTTGCAGCAGGTTTTCGCAGCGGCTGGCAAAAAGATTCCGCCGCTCCATGCCGCCTGGCAGATCGCGGAAATTGAGCCAGCGGCCTGTGACCGCCTGATGCTGGGGATTGGCGATATAGGCAAGCAAAGGAGCCTTGACCCAAGGAATGAGATGGCATTCGGAATGCACTTGTCCCTGCTGGTCAACAGCAAATTCCTTGCCCAGCAGCTTGAGCGCCAGTCTGCCGCCTGCGGCATCTTCTCTGAACACGCCGCCAAGACGCGGAGCAAGTTCAGGCAAGTTCAGCCCGGAGATTTTTTGCTCCAGCCCGCTCAGGTCCTTGACAAACTGGTACAGTTCCTGACCTGCGCCGCCTTTGGCACTGGCGGCAAGACGCGCCCTGCTCGGCTCATCCAGCAGCGGGCAGTCAGCCAGTATTTTCTGGCCAGCACTCACGGCTGCGGCAAAGGCGAGACAGGAAGGTAGCTGGCAGCGACCGCAGTTGCTCTTTGCCAGTGCCTTGTAAATGTCCAAGGGTTTAAGAATGCCAGACATGCAGAAATGGTGAGAGAAAGGAAGGCGGAGCCGCACAGGATGCAGTGCGGCTCCGGTGGCTGTCAGACATCGTTGACAGTGATGGCATCCTCTGGGCAGACCTCAACACAGGTCTCGCAGCCCAAACATTCGTCGATGTTCACCGGCTCAGATTTTCCGTCAACCAGCGCCAGCACACCTGCTGGACAATTGCCGACGCATTCCTCGCAGCCAGTGCATTTCTCCTTATCTACAGTCACTTCCCACATTTTTTACTCCTTGGAGAGTGGTGGGGTCAAAAAAGTTGCCGCAGCCTGTCATTCTTCTGCAACAGTGATGGCATCCTCCGGGCAGACCTCAACACAGGTCTCGCAGCCCAGACAGTCATTGATGTTCACCGGCTCAGATTTTCCGTCAACCAGCTCCAGCACACCTGCCGGGCAATTGCCGACGCATTCCTCGCAGCCAGTGCATTTCTCTTTATCTACAGTTACTTCCCACATATCCGCGCTCCTATGAGAGTTGGTTTGAAAAAAGCTTAATTCTCGGCAACAGTGATGGCATCCTCCGGGCAGACCTCAACGCAGGTCTCGCAGCCCAGACATTCGTCGATGTTCACCGGCTCAGATTTTCCGTCAACCAGCTCCAGAACACCTGCCGGGCAATTGTTGACGCATTCCTCACAGCCAGTGCATTTCTCCTTATCTACAGTCACTTCCCACATTTTGTCTTCTCCTTCCGGGTGGCGGGTTTTCTAACCCATTTGTACAGAAATAACAATGGCTGATGCGTGCTGCTCATCAACCGGCATGATCAAAACGGCTTGCTGCGGCCCTTGCCGGACAAATTTTTTTCCGATTCGTGCAGCTATTTGAATCATAAGGAAAAAATATAATACACCCTGATCAGGCAATTTCTTTGTCAGCAGCGGCAAAATTACCTATAATTAAAACGCTGTCAATCTTTTTTTGCAGTTTTTTTTTCACAATTTTGGCAAAAAAAACACCGGCTGTCTATCTTGCTGTAATGAAGGTTTTTTATCCGAACCAAATTCCCTTCCAATTCTCCCCTGCTGTTTCACCGCCAAGCCGCCTGCTGCGCCCGATGAAAAAACAATGCCGATGAAAAAATCGACTTGACTGAAGTTGAAAAGTATCATATTTTGTATTCATGGTACGGAAATTTTGCTTGGGGCTGACCTGAAAACAGTGAAAAGGAGATGAACAATGAAGAAAGTGCTTGTTGCCGGTGCTGCTCTGATGCTGGCCGGTGCCACTGCGGCGGATGCGGGCGTGAACCTGAGTGGCGATGCCCGCGCCACCTATGTGGGCAAACAGGATTACCAGCGCAATATCGATCAAGACAGTGCGGACGGTTATCACGATTATATTGAATCGCGCATTGGTCTGAATATTGACGGCAAGACCTCGAAAGAAGGCATGTTTGTCAAGGCCCGCGTCTATTTTGACGGCTATGGGTTTGAGGATGACGCGCCGTGGAATGGCACGGAGAATCAGCAGGTCACAGTTGACTACGCCTACATGCAGATTCCTCTGGGGCCGAACTGGGCGATCAAGGCGGGTCGGGTCAACCCTGACTTCTCCAAGTTCTATTCGTGGAACATTCGTCCCACCCGCGTCTATGCCATGTACCAGAACGGCAACTTTGCCTTCAAGCCGTTTCTCGGTGTGAAGCAGGAGGAGACGAGCACTGATACAGACAACTGGGATGACAACGACTTCATGGAATACGGTTTTGTCGCCTCTCTCAAGCTGCTGACCGGCTGGACAGTGAAAGCTTATGGCCGCTATGATGACGACCAGCGGGAGTGGGATAAATCTGCGGATGAGGTATACAGGGTTACAGGAGACGTTGCCTCTGGTTTTAAGGTTACTGAGTCGTATCCAACGACATCTCACAAGGACAAGTCCGGCTTCACCGGTGATCTGGTCCTCACCAATGACGGCGCAGCCTGTCCCATCGGCTTCACTGCCGAGCTGGCCTACAAGGCCGCTGACCTGCAAGGCACGGAAGATGACGGCATCGGCTCTTATGTCATGCTGTCCAAGAGAATGACCGACAGATTCACCCCGGCAATTCTGGCAGGCATGACCAAAGACGGCTACGTGGCTGACAACGACTTTGGTTTTGTCATGGTCGGCGGCGACACCTCTTCACAGGTGATGCGCGTTGGTGACGGCGGCGACCTGCTCTTTGGTGCCTTTGTTGCCAACTACGCAGCCAGCGAGCGTCTCACTCTGACCGGCAACCTGCTCTACGCTGATTTTGACAACGACGAGGCAGGTGCCTTCGACAACGCTATTGAGGTCTCAGGTGTTGCCTCTTATGCGCTCTCTGACTCAGCCAGCCTGACCTACAAAGCTGGTTATTTGGCCCCCAGCGTCATCGATGGCGGCGGTGTTGCGGAAGATGCCTATTTTGGCCATCTGCTGCGTCTGAATCTTGCCTTCTAAGGCAAGCAGTCCTGAACAGACAGAAGAAGAAACGGAGCTATTTAGCTCCGTTTTTTTTTGCGCAGCCTTTACTGGATTGCGTTGCAGGAGATGGATTGCAGCAGTTCCTCCACTTCCGCCTCAGTATCCAGCCGCCGCAGCAGCTCCGGCGGCAGCTCATCAGGCTGGGCAAAGCTCTCCCGCTGGCGGACAAAAATCTCCCAGCGGCCATCCGAAACCGCGTTCGGGTCTTTGGCCCGCAGTTCAAGACGGCGTTTAGTCTCCTCTTCTGAGCAGGAACAGAGAACAAAGAGCGGCCTTGCACCCAATCGCTCCGCCAAATGCCTCACCTCACTGCGGCCAGCAGTGACGCTGTAGGAACCATCCAAGATCACCCCTGACGCACCCTGTTGCAAAGCCTTTTCAGCCCGGTCCAGCAGGGCCTGATAGGTCTTTGCGGTCAGCTCCGGGCTGTAAATGCCCTCACCCATTCCTGCCGGACGGCGGTCAGTGGCGGCAATGCCTGCCAGCTCCTTGCGCACCCGGTCGGAATTGAAATAGGGCAGATCGCGCTCAACGGCAAAACGTTCGGCCAAGAAGGATTTGCCAGAAGCAATCAGACCGAAAAAAATATAGATTATCGGTTCAGCCGACATACGTCTCTGCTAAAGCAAAATATTTGGCTGCCGCTTCAGTGCAGCTTGTCCGCACCGCCTCATCAACTGCTGGATCGCCTGCGGTGAACAGGCCGATCTTGCCGCGCACATAAGCCCGGTAGCACTTGTAGAAATTGAGCATCTCCTTCAGGCCGCTGTCGTCGGCAAGCTGGCTGAAGCGGTCCATGCAGTATTCGGACAGCTCGCGCAGGCCGTGGAAATCCAAGTCCATAGCAAGAAAGGCCACATCGCTGGCCACATCGCAGCAGCGGAACCGCTGGTTGAACTCAATGCAGTCAAAGATATACACCTTGTCGCCAAAGCAGATGTTGGCGGAATACAAATCGCCGTGGCAGTCGCGGATGCGGCCTTCGGAAATGCGCTGCTGGAAGCGTTCCTCTTGGGCAAGAAAATCTTTTGACCACGCTGAGATGCGGTCAAACTGCTCCTGGCTCAACGCGCCTTGACCGATGAAGCCTTCAGTCTGGGCAAAGTTCTCCAGAATGTTGATTGCCACCTTATCAGCCTGACCAAAGCTGTCAATTTCCGCGTTGCGCTCGGCCTGCTGATAAAAGGGAATCAGCCGCTCAACAATCGCATCAATCTGCTCGCGGCCCAGTTTGCCCGCCTTGATCAGATTGCCCATCATGCCTTCCTCCGGCATCCGAGCCATTTTCACGCCGTACTCAACGACCTCGCCGCTGCCGTTCAGGGCAAAGCCGTCGCCCTCCTTGTTCAGCGTGATCACCTCCAGATAAATCTCCGGGCAGAGGCGGCGGTTGAGCAGCAGCTCCTGTTCGCAGCAGTGCTGCCGCTTGTCTAAGGTGGAGAAGTCGAGAAAGCCGAAATTAACCGGCTTCTTAAATTTATAGACAAAATCGCCCGCAATGAGGACAAAGGAAATATGAGTCTGTACGAGCTGCACATCCGCAGCGGCATGAGAATAGATTTCCGGGCGCAGCAGTGCTTGGATGAAGCTGGGCAGATTGCTGTCAGTCATGAATTGCTCCTTGTGGTTGTGCTCCGGCCTATACAGGCAGGGCCGGAATTGCATTGTTGCTGGGGCATCGTGCGCTTTCCGCTCCTGCTCCCAGCTTGCTTGGTCAGGCCAAGATACGGCCCAGCCTGTGTTTTGTCAATAAAATAACCCAACTTGACAGCTATTGCGCAACAAAATCAGATGGTAGGCTGAATCAGTTGATTGCTGATCAGATGCTGTCTGAATAGCACCAGTTCTCCAAAGTGAGGACAATAAAAAATTAACTGATTCAGCTATCCAATCTTTTCTCTCTCTGGCTGTTTCTTTTATTTGAGGGCAACGAACGGATACATCTGGAGGAGTGGCAAGGTTCAGTTTGAGACATGAAAAACGATTATTTTTCACTTGCTTTTTTTGCTAAAAGAAGGATAATGGGTCGGATAACTATTTGGAGTTAGATGAATAATTTTACACAGGACATAGTGAGATCAATGAAAAGAGCAATTATTTTAGACCCGAAGATGCGTGCAGAATTTGTTCATCGATTCGATGAGATAAATGTAGAGTATGTTAAGCGGGTCGATAGGCTGCGAACCGTTAGACTTGAACCTCGCATATTACCCTATACCAAGGATAGGATGAAAGAACTCATAGATAAATTGCATAAAGACGAAAATATGCCTCTTGATGCTGCGACGGCGCAAATCATGGAACGGTTTGCTCGACCGGCATATTTTGTTCAGGACGATTCTTTTGACACACGGAATACCCCGTCAACCTCGGAGTTGATAGACAACACGGTGAATAAGGCCAAGAGCTTGATTGAGAAAGCTCTTCCCAGTGTCGGTCGTATCAACCTGCGCAACCACAGATTATCCTGGGTCGGGACCGGATGGGTAATTGCGGAAAACATCTTGGTCACGAATCGGCATGTAGCAACCGAGTTTGCCGGACATGAGGGAGATAGTTTTGTTTTTATCAGAACAGCAGGGCAGACCGCCAAGGCCGAATTAGACACTGTCCGTGAATACAAGTCCCAGAAAGAAAAGCTCTATAAAATTCGCAAGGTGCTGTGGATTGCCCCTCCAAGTTTTGAGCATGATATAGCATTCCTGTCAATAGATAAAGAATCAAATTATAATAATCCGCAGCCGCCCCCGATTGATCTGATGGATATAAGCAGCTTTGAAGATATTCCGAACGATCATTGGATCGCCGTGATCGGATATCCCGGCAGGAGTTCCGATGATATTACAGACCAGCAACTCATCTTTGATGGTATTTATGATGTCAAACGAATACAACCCGGTCAGATAAAGGCAAAAAACAGTGCTGCCGGTATAGTGGAGCATGATGCATCAACTTTGAATGGCAACTCCGGGTCGGTGGTGCTCGACCTCACTTCCGGCAAAGCCATCGGACTTCATTTCCTCGGCATACTGGGGGAAAGGAGAATCAACAAAGCTGTGGCCGCACCTGTCATCAGGGAACTGCTCTATAAGCATGTCCTCAGTTAAAACATCTTTGCAAGGGTATTCACTGCTGCAAGGAAATTAAACCATCACATTCAGTTAATTGGAGGAGAACATCATGGACAGCAATCTTATTTTTTCAGACCCTAAGATGCGTGAAGAATTCCTTGATCGTTTCGACGACCTACGCAACGAGTTTCTTGCTCGTACACCTCTCAGTGAGGACGAAAAGAAGGAATTGGAAGCTCACACCAAAGATGATGCCGACAAGGCTGTGAAAATCGTCAAAGAAGGTCTCAGTACCCCTGTATCCAAAGTACTGGAGGCGATTATCATTCGATATGGTCGCCCGGCGTATTTTGTTCAGAATGACTCGTTCAATACGGATAATACGCCCTCGACGGCTGACAAAGTTGACCAAACAGTCAATAAGGACAGAGCTGTGATTGAGAAAGCCATTCCGAGTGTTGGCCGCATCAACTTGCGCAATCATAGAATGCCTTGGGTCGGCACCGGCTGGGTAGTTGCAGAAAATGTCCTTGTAACAAACCGCCATGTGGCAGCCGAATTCGCTAGGGAAAGAAATGGAAATTTTGTCTTTGTTGGCAACACCAAGGCCAGCTTGGATACCGTCCAAGAATACGATGCGGGTGGCAGAGAGAAGATGTATCGTCTTCAAAAGGTGCTGTGGATCGCTCCGCCCGACGGGGAACATGACGTGGCATTTCTGTCCATCGATAAAAAATCAAACTATGATGATCATCCGCAGCCCACCCCGATTGAGTTGATGGATCAGAAGGCGTTTGCCGCTTTATCCGTCAAACATTGGATTGCCGTGATCGGATATCCGGCCTTGAGTCCCTATAACGACCATGCGGATCAGCAGCGTATCTTTGATGGAGTTTTTAATGTCAAGAGGATGCAGCCTGGTCAGATCATGGCAATACCTCGCGGCATGAGTGCAGTGGAGCACGATGCGACAACATTAGGCGGTAATTCGGGATCGGTCGTCCTTGATCTTGAAACGGGCAAGGCCTTGGCACTGCATTTTGGTGGCATCGAAGGAAAAAGCAACAGTGCTGTGGCGGCTCCTGTTGTTTCAGAACTGCTGGATAAGCATATATTCGGTCTCAGACGACAAGTTTTTCCTGTTACGACACCACCATCTCAAGACTCGAAAGGTGAATCTCCGTCTTGCCAAGAGAGCTGTGCTGTATCAACAGGTGGTACGGCAACTTGGAAGATACCGCTTGAAGTATCAGTGACTGTGGGAACTCCTGCGATGGTTTCCGCCGACGCTGGCACGTCAACTGCTCCAAGTGCTCCCAAAACTTCGGCAGCGTCTCTCAAGGCTTCTACAGCTATCAAGGAAGGTCTGTTCGGTAAGCGATCACCCGACTTTTCCCTTGATGAGCTAAGGGAGATGTTTTCCTTGTCTGCTCTAACAGAAAACGAATTCAACTGGAATACGGCCTTATCGTTAGCTGTCGCAAGCGAGCTTGCATATAGAAGCAAATCAGTTGTTGAGCGCACGGCGGCAGAATGGGGACTCAGTGCATGCAGATTTATAGACCAAGAGGAAACTCAATGTTTTATCGCCTCCCATGAAGGCAGTGTGCTGGTTTCTTTCCGAGGTTCCGAGAGCTTGGGTGATTGGCTGGCCAATATGAACGTTTTTACAGTCAAAAGGGAGTATGGAGATGTACATGAAGGCTTTTATAACGGCTTTGCCGACGTACGGGAGATGCTAGAGGAAGAACTTGAGCGACGCTCGCCCGATCAAGTTCTGCTTACCGGTCACAGTCTCGGAGGAGCCTTGGCGACAATCGCAGCAGCGGAATGGAATGACAAATACACCATAGGTAGTGTTTACACCTTCGGTCAGCCTGCTGTCGGGAAAGAAGACTTTGAAGAGTTTTTCAGAAGCAAATTCTTCAGGACGAATTACAGCGATAAGTTCTTTAGATTCGTCAATGATGACGATATGGTCACACGCCTGCCTCCCCTGTACCGACATCTCGAAAAACTCTATCATTTCGACACAGGAAGCGAATTGACGACTCGAACTGAGTCTGTCTCAGGTATGGCGGCGACGACGGGCGAGCCGAAGATGATGTCGGAGAAAGAATTTACCAACCTTCAGTTGCTCATGAGGAGAACTGGCAGAGGAGATGCCGCTATTATCACTGAATCAGTTGACCGCCCTGTTTTGGAAGGATTTTTTCCGAGTGTAAGCGATCATAGCTTAAACGAATATATCAGAAAGATTAAAAGCAGAATTTCTGCTTCGTAAGTTCCTCCTGCTCCTACTCGTGCAAATTTGTTTTGGGGCAAGCACGAACATGATGTAGTATTCGGCAGGATGCCGTCCCCTATATCAAAAAAATGATACAGGGGACATAGCCCTGTGCAGTTCATTCTTGCTTCTGAGCCTTCTCCCAGCTGTCCCGCAAGGTGACAATCCGATTAAAGACCGGCCTGCCGGGTTGGCTTTCCTTGCTGTCCAAGCAGAAATAACCCTGCCGCTCGAACTGGAAGCGGTCGTCCAGCGTTGCCGCGCTCAGAGAAGGCTCGACAATGCTGTTCTTGAGCACGTTGCAGGAATCAGGGTTGATGAATTCCTTAAAGTCACGCTCCTTGTCCGCATCCGGGCTTTCCACGCTGAATAGGCGGTCATAGAGACGGAGTTCTGCCAAGATGCCGTGCCGGGCGGAAACCCAGTGGATGGTGCCTTTGACCTTGCGTCCGTCCGGGGCCGAGCCGCCGCTGCTGGCTGGATCGTATGTGCAATGCAGCTCAACGACCTCGCCGTTCTCATTCTTGACCGCCTTCTGACAGGTGATCAGATAGGCATAGCGCAGGCGCACCTCGCGGCCCTCTGATAGACGGAAGAACTTTTTAGGCGCGTTCTCCATGAAGTCAGCGCGCTCCACATAAATTTCCCGGCAGAAGGGCAGCTTGCGGGTGCCCATGTCCGGGTTCTGCGGGTGATTCTGTCCCTCAAACTCCTCTGTCTTGTCTTCCGGGTAATTGGTGATGATTACCTTGAGCGGCTCCAAAACTCCCATCACCCTGGGCGCATGGATGTTGAGATCATCGCGGACAGCATTTTCCAAGACACCCATGTCAATCCACGATTCCCGCTTGCCCACGCCGACTGTGGCGCAGAAGCTGCGGATTGAGGCGGGCGTGTAGCCACGCCGACGCAGGCCGGAAATGGTCAGCATCCGGGGGTCATCCCAACCATCCACATACTTCTCATTGACTAATTGCAGGAGTTTGCGCTTGCTCATCACCGTGTAGCTGATGTTCAGGCGGGCGAACTCGTACTGGCGCGGGTGACAGGGCGTGTTCAGGGTGTCCAAGACCCAGTCGTACAAAGCGCGGTTGTTCTCAAACTCCAAGGTGCAGATGGAGTGGGTGATGCCCTCAATCATATCCGAAAGGCAGTGGCAGAAATCGTACATCGGGTAGATGCACCATTTGTCGCCGGTGCGGTGATGGTGCTTCTTCATGATCCGGTAGATGGCCGGGTCGCGCATGATGATGTAGGGCGAGGCCATGTCGATCTTGGCCCGCAGCGTGCAGGTTCCTTCTGCCAGCTCACCGTTGCGCATCTGGGCGAACAGGGCAAGATTCTCTTCCACCGAACGATTGCGGTACGGGCTTTCCTTGCCCGGCTCAGTCAAGGTGCCGCGATACTCGCGCATCTCCTCGCCGCTCAGGTGGCAGATATATGCCTTGCCCAGTTTGATGAGCTGGACGGCAAAATCGTGGAGCTGGTCGAAATAGTCTGAGGCATAATAGCGATGCTCGCCCCAGTCAAAGCCGAGCCAGCGCACGTCCCGCTGGATGGATTCAACGTACTCAACCGATTCCTTGCTGGGGTTGGTGTCGTCAAAGCGCAGGTGGCAGACCCCGTTGTTCTCCTTGGCAATGCCGAAGTTCAGGCAGATGGACTTGGCATGGCCGATGTGCAGGAAGCCGTTCGGCTCCGGCGGGAAGCGGGTGACGATTTTCGTGTGCTTGCCAGTGGCAAGGTCTTCGGCAACAATCTGCCGGATGAAATCAAGGGGCTTGTCAGGGGAGCTGGAGGTTTCAGCAGTCATATTTGCAACTGGAGGTGGACTTTTTGTAAGTCTGAATTCGTATGATTATACTCTTCAAATAACTGATATTAAAAAACAAGACTCAAGAGTATTCTAAAAGCAGCCACCAAGCCATTTTCAGAGCTTCTGGATGAGAGCTGCCAAGGCCTGAGTCTTGCCGAGAGGTACTATATCCAAGTGGAGCGAAAAAAGAAAGTGTCCCAAGGCAAGACCGCACAGATGAGAGGACGTTCTCTGGGTGCATAATTTCTTGTGAACGTAACGGTTCATCAGTGCTGAAAAAAAACAAAGAAGACGGCATGAACACCGTCGCGGTCACGGATCACGGGATTGCCGCCTTCCAAGTGGCCGAAAACGTTGCTGCGGAGCGCGTCCGCAAAGACAGGATGCAGACTTTTGATTTGAAAAAATTTGTTCGCAGCTTTAAGCTGCAAGAGGCAGGCATTGGGCCGAGGGAGGTGCTGGCAAAAATGCGCTGCCTTGGCAGAAAAGCAGGCAGTGATGGTGGAGATTAGGGCTGTCATTGAATATATTTATGAGTTACGCAGTTGGAAAAAAGTGTCGAAGTGCCGCATGGCCTGATCAGGGCACCAAAAAAAGCCGTATTTACAACGATATGATTTATCAGGAACAAGTCATGCGTTTGCCTTGTGGATGTTGACTGGTGCGGCACGGTTGTCTGGCCGGGCAATATTGACATTGCCCCGGAGAAAGAGCGACGATAAAAATAATTTGAGGAGAACACTCTGTATCCTCTCATAATCTTCCTTTGCTTCTGCGAGGCTATTAAACTACGATGAAAAAACTTATGATTCTTAAATTGTATTCGATTCCTATTGCATTTACAATAGGATCCTGTTTGACGTTTTACACATTTGGCATCTGTATCCCAAATATCCTTCAAGGACCTGTTGTGTTTTCAACGTTGAGCGAAAATTCTGTATCACTTGCCCCTGTCGTATTTCTGATCGGGATGTTGTTAGCGTTATTGTCCGCGATATGTCCTTCAGTTCGGCTATACAAATGGCTTGAAGGCGAAACGGATGGAATGGAACTCTGTCCACATTGTGGAGGGTTAACTGATGATAAAACTGGTCGCTATGGTCCATACAGAAAATGTCTGGCTTGCGGAAAAAATAGCAAAAGATAATAGGTTGATCGTATCCCGCGATACGTTCAACCGCCCTGAACATCGCTTGAACGAACCTTGGCCGCCGTTTTTCGCCTCCGGCGGGCGGAAGAACGGCATGAGAAATCCGCAGTAAGGGCAATTCATGAATTGCCCTTACGCCAGCATACGCCAACAAGCACCCAAAGGGGGAGTCTGATGCTCTCAAAGTTTTTCCTTGACCGGCCCGTCTTTGCTTGGGTCATTGCCATCATCATCATGACCGTGGGCGCACTGGCCATCCACCAGATGCCCATCTCCCAATATCCGCCCATTGCGCCGCCTGCCATCGCCATTGATGCTTTTTTTCCGGGCGCGTCCGCCGAGACCGTGGAGAACACCGTCACTCAGATTGTCGAGCAGAAGATGACCGGGCTGGACGACATGATCTATCTCTCCGGCACCAGTTCCTCATCCGGCTCGTCGCGGGTGGAGCTGACCTTTGCCGCTGGAACTGATCCTGATTTGGCCTGGGCCAAGGTGCAGAACAAGCTCCAGCTCGCCCTTGCCAGCCTGCCGGACGTGGTCCAGCGTTCTGGGGTGCAGGTGAGCAAATCCACCCGCAACTGGCTGCTCATTCCGGCCCTGATCTCGGAAGACGGCAGCATGGACAGCAACGACCTCCAGGACTATGCCCAGTCCAATCTGGAGAAGGTGCTGGCCCGCATCCCCGGTGTCGGTGAGGTGAATTCCTTTGGTTCTCAGTACGCCATGCGCATCTGGATCAACCCTGACAAGCTGACCAGTTACAGCCTGACCTTTGCCGACGTGATGACCGCCCTGCGCTCCTATAACGTGGAGGTCTCAGCCGGGCAGCTTGGCGGCACTCCGGCTGAGGCGGGCCAGCGGCTCAATGCGCCCATTGTTGTCCAGCATCTGCTCCAGACCCCGGAGGAATTTGCCGAGATACCAATCCGTATTAACCAAGATGGCTCGGCAGTGCGGGTTAAAGATGTGGGCCGGGCTGAATTAGCCATTGAGCGCAGCGACTCGGTGGTGCGGAGCAACGGCAGGCCCGCCGCAGGCATGGCAGTGCGGCAGGCTGCCGGAGCCAATGCCTTGGCCACGGCCACTGCGATCAAGGCAAAACTGGAGGAGATGAGCAAGTTCTTCCCGCCCGGCATAAAGGTGATCTATCCCTACGACACCACGCCCTTCACCAAGGTCTCGATTCACGAGGTGATCAAGACCCTGTTCGAGGCGATTTTTCTCGTCTTCATCATCATGTACGTGTTCATGGGCAACATCCGGGCCACGCTCATTCCGACCATTGCCGTGCCCGTGGTCCTGCTCGGCACCTTTGCCGTGCTTGGCTTTGCCGGATACTCGGTCAATATGCTGACCATGTTCGCGATGGTTCTGGCCATTGGTCTGCTGGTGGATGATGCCATTGTCGTGGTGGAAAACGTGGAGCGCATCATGAGCGAAGAGGGATTGCCGCCCAAGCAGGCCACAGCCAAGTCTATGGACGAGATCACCAGCGCCCTGATCGGCATAGGCCTGGTCCTGTCGGCAGTCTTCGGGCCAATGGCTTTTTTCCCCGGCTCCACCGGCGTGCTCTACCGTCAGTTCTCTGTCACGCTGATTGCGGCCATGCTGTTCTCGGTGGTCGTGGCACTGATCCTGACCCCGGTGCTCTGCGCCTCCTTCCTCCGCCCGGTCAAGGCCGGACATGCGCCGTCGGAAAACGCCATATTCTTCATGCGCCCCTTCTTTGCCGTGTTCGAGTTCTTCTTCGGCGGCATCCGCAGCCTCTATGTGGGCTTTGTCGCCTTTTCCCTGAAGGTGAAATTCATCTTCATCATTTTCTATCTGCTCATTCTGGCCTTGGTCGGCTTCCTCTTCCAGCGGATGCCCACTTCCTATATCCCGGATGAGGATCAGGGCATGGTTTTGGTCCAGATCATGCTGCCTTCCGGTGCCACTCTGGAGCAGTCAGAAGCAGTGGTGACCAAGGTGCGCAACTATTTTCTGGAGCATGAAAAAGAGGCGGTGAAAAATGTCATGACCATTTCCGGCCGCAACTTCGGCGGTCAGGGCCAGAACTTAGCCATGTGCTTTGTCAAGCTCAAAGACTGGAAGGAACGGCAGCGGCCTGATCTCAAGGTCAAGCCCATTGCCGGGCGGGCGATGGGTGCCCTGTCGCAGATCAAGGAGGCCAAAATATTCGCCTTTCCGCCGCCGCCGGTGCTGGAGCTGGGCATGGCCAACGGCTTTGACTTTCAGCTCCAGGACCGGGGCGGCCTGGGGCATGAGGCGCTCACTATGGCCCGCAACCAGCTTCTTGGCATGGCTGCTCAAGACCCGCGCCTGATGGGGGTTCGGCCCAATGGCATGATGGACACCCCGGAATACCGGGTGGATGTGAACTGGGATCGGGCTGGCGCGCTGGGCGTGCCGCTCGGTTCCATCCACAGCACCTTGGCCACAGCCTTTGGCAGCAGCTATGTCAACGACTTCATCCAAGCAGGCCGGGTCAAGAAAGTGTATGTGCAGGCGGACGCGCCGTTCCGCATGCTGCCGCAGGATATGGAGCGGCTTTATGTTCGCAACACGGCAGGCAAGATGGTGCCCTTCTCCGCCTTTGCCGCAGGCCGCTGGAGCCTTGGCGCGCCCAAGCTGGAACGCTATAATGCCTTCCCATCCATGAACATTCAGGGCCAGCCTGCGCCGGGCCGCAGCACTGGCGAGGCAATGGCGGCAATGGAAGAATTAGTCAGCAGGTTGCCGCAGGGCATCAGCTTTGACTGGAGCGGCCTGTCCTATCAGGAGAAAATGGCCACCAAGCAGGGGCCGATCCTCTACGCCTTTTCCATCTTTGTCATCTTCCTCTGCGTGGCAGCCCTGTACGAAAGCTGGACCATTCCCTTCGCCAACCTGCTCATGCTGCCGCTGGGCGTGTTCGGGGCCATTGTTGCCAGCTCATGGCGCGGGATGCCCAATGATGTCTATTTCCAGATCGGCTTCCTGACCACAATGGGCCTTTCGACCAAGAACGCCATCCTGATCATCCAGTTCATCAAGGAACGGATGGGAGCAGGGCAGGGATTGATTGAAGCCACTCTGGATGCGGTCAAGACCAGGTTCCGCCCGGTCATGATGACCTCCTTAGCCTTCTTCTTCGGGGTGCTGCCCTTGGCCATTGCCAACGGCGCAGGCGCAGGGGCAATGAACGCTCTGGGCACGGCAGTCTGCGGCGGCATGTTGTCGGCCACATTTATTGACCTGATCTTCATTCCGCTCTTCTTTGTCATCGTCTCGCAGCTCTTTGGCGGGAAACAGGATGCTTCTCAAAAAACGGAGGTGCAGTCGGCATGAAAAAGCTCCAGATACTGACCTTGGCCGCCCTGCTTTTGTCCGGCGGCTGCACTATGGCCCCGGAATACAGCAAGCCTGTCAGCCCGGTTCCGTCAGCATGGCCGCAGGGCGATGCCTACAAGAAACTCAAGGATCATGCGGTCCAGCAGGTCGCAGGAATGCCGTGGCAGGACTTTTTCACCAATGCCAAGCTGCGGCAGATCATTGAAATTGCGCTCAAGAACAATCGCGACCTGCGGGTCGCGGCCCTGAATGTGGAACGGGCGCAGGCCATGTACGGGGTCCAGCGCACCAGCATCTTTCCCTCTGCCAATGGCAGCGGCAAGCTGGAGAAGCAGCGGCTCTCCGCTGACTTGATTGAACCCGGCCAGCCGCAGACAACGGAAAAATACACCCTCAAGGCCGAGATTCCCTCATGGGAGCTGGACTTTTTTGGCCGCGTCCGCAGTCTGACCGATCAGGCCTTGGAGGAATATTTGGCCACCGAGGAAGCCCGCCGCAGCGCGGAGCTGGCTTTGATCAGCGAGACAGCCAAAGCCTATCTGACCTTGGCCGCAGATCAGGAAAACCTGAAGCTGGCACGGGCAACCTTGGAAAGCCAGCAGGATTCATACAATCTGATCGGCAAGAGCTATAAGAACGGCTTGGCCACTGAGCTTGATTTGCGCCGGGCGCAGAGCGAAGTGGAGACAGCCAAGCGGGATGTGCCCCGTTTCACCCGGCAGGTCGCTCAAGACCGGAATGCCCTGAACCTGCTGGTCGGCGCGCCAGTGGAGAAGCAGCTCCTGCCTGACCAGTTGGACAGCGTGGCCGCGCTCAAGGAGATTGATCCCGGCCTGCCCTCAGCAGTGCTGCTCAACCGGCCTGACATTGCCGCTGCCGAGCACAAGCTCAAAGGGGCGTATGCCTATATCGGCGCGGCGCGGGCCTCAGTCTTTCCCAAGATTTCTCTGACCACTTCGGCAGGCACGGCCAGCGATGAACTGTTCGGGCTGTTCGGTTCCGGCACCGGGATATGGAGCTTTGCCCCGCAGATTGATGTGCCGATCTTTGACAACCGGGTCTGGGCAGCTTTGAAGATCAGCGAGACAGACCGGAAGATTCTGTTGGCCAAATATGAAAAAACGGTGCAAACAGCTTTCAAGGAGGTGGCAGATGCCTTGGCTGTGCAGGGCACTATCAATGAACAACTTGCAGCGCAGGAATCCTTGCTGGAAGCAGCCGAGGCAACCTACAATCTCTCGGACAAACGCTATAATATGGGCTTAGACGGTTATCTCAGCGTATTAGATGCGCACCGCTCCCTCTATGCCCAGCAGCAGGCCCTGATTTCCCTCCGCCTGACCCGGCTGGCCAATCAGGTCACGCTTTATGCGGTGCTGGGAGGAGGACAGCAGAGCAAGAAGTGAAATCATCATGAACAGCAAAAAGATATTCCTTGTCCTGCTGGCCGGGCTGCTGGTGAACAGCTGCTCCTCTGGCACGAACAAAAAAACACCCAAGCTGCCGGTCAGCAAACCAGACTTGTCACTGAAGGACAGTCAGTGGCAGCTGCGCATTCTGCAGGGCAGCCGCTCCTTGGCAGAAGCGTCCATCAGTCTGCATTTTGCTCAAGGCAAGGTGAGCGGCTCGGCAGGCTGCAACAGCTATTCCGGCTTGTACAGCAAGACAAACGCGGGGACCTGCCGGTTCAGCAAGATCAATCTGACAACAAGGACGTGCCAGCCGGACAAAATCATGACGCAGGAACAGGACTTTGTCGCCGTGCTGAAGGACACGACCGCCTGTGATCTGGCGAATGACAAGCAGCAGCTCTTTCTTAAAGACAAAAAAGGGACTGTCCTTGCCATGCTCATGCCGCCGAAAAAGGTGCTGCTGGAGGAGCCGCAGGAGCTGGCAGGGACGGCGTGGCGGGCGGACAGCTTCAGCGATGGCCAAGGCGGCATGATTCAGCTTTACAGCTGGCACAGGCCGCTGACCGTCGCGTTTGGTAAAGACGGGCAACTCAGCGGTTCAGCAGGCTGCAACAGCTATTCAGCGACCTTCGCCGTTGAGCCTGCTGATTTGAGTTTCAAATTTGATATGATCCAAATGACAGCCAAGCAGTGCTGGCCGGAACGGGTCATGGCGCAGGAAGGCAGCTTTATGGCCGCGCTCTATTCCGCCGCTTCCTATCAGCTCACAGACGACACACTGACTTTAAAGGATATTGACGGCAACGCTGCGGTGGTGCTGAAGAGACAATAAAATGAACATGAAAATAATCCCTGCAATTCTGACAAGCTGCGTCGGGCTGCTCACATACGGATGCGCCCCGGCAACCATTGAGGGATCATTGAACGGCAGCGAATGGACGGTGCAACGCCTGAACAACCAGCCAGTGCCGCCGAGTCCCCAGCTCACCCTCGCCTTCAGCGCGGATGGAAAAATCAGCGGTTCAGCAGGCTGCAATCCTTATGTGGGCGAATATGCCTACACCGCTGCAAGCAGGACAATCACTGTCAGCTCGATCAACAAACGGTTCAAGGCTTGTGTTCCGACTGAAGTGATGGAGCAGGAAAAAGCGTTCTTGCAGGCATTGCGGGATGCCGCCTCATATACAATGCAATGTCAGAAGATGACACTTTTCGCTGCCGACGGCAGGGAAACAGTCGTGCTTGTCAAAGACTGAAGCAGCTTTCCTACACCGACCCCTCTGCCATCAGCTCAGTGCTCAAGTAGCGTTCGCCGGTGTCAGGCAGGATGACGACAAGACGTTTGCCCTTGTTCTCCGGGCGGACGGCGATCTTCATTGCTGCCGCTGCTGCCGCGCCAGAGGAGATGCCGCAGAGTATGCCCTCCTGCCGGGCCAGACTGCGGGCCGCCGCCATTGCCTCTTCATTGCTGACCTGCACCACCTCGTCAAGGAGCGACCGGTCCAGCACAGTCGGAATAAAACCAGCTCCAATGCCCTGAATTTTATGCGGCCCGGGCTGGCCGCCGGACAGCACTGGCGAGGCGGACGGCTCCACAGCAATCACGACCGCAGCCGGATTCTGCTCTTTCAGGAAACGGCCAGTGCCAGTGATGGTGCCGCCTGTGCCCACGCCAGCCACGAGAATATCGACTTTGCCGCCGCACTGCTGCCAGATTTCCGGGCCAGTGGTACGGTGGTGCATGGCCGGATTGGCGGGATTGGCGAACTGATTGGGCATCCACGAGGGCTGATGCTTGCACAACAGCTCGCGGGCGCGGGCAATGGCTCCTTTCATGCCCTCAGCACCGGGCGTGAGCACCAGCTCCGCGCCAAGAAAAGTCAGCAGCTTGCGCCGCTCCACGCTCATGGTTTCTGACATGGTCAGGATCAGCTTGTAGCCACGGACAGCGCAGACAAAGGCCAGACCAATGCCGGTGTTGCCGGAGGTCGGCTCAATCACCACGGTTTCCGGGGTCAGCAGGCCTTCCTGTTCCGCGCTTTCAATCATGGCCACAGCAACCCGGTCTTTGACGCTGCCGAGCGGATTGGCTGATTCCAGCTTGGCCACGATTTCCGCGCCGCAGTCCGCGCCAAAGCGGTTCAGGCGCACCATCGGCGTGTTGCCGATGCTTTCGGCAAGATTGTCACAGAGTTTCATTGTGCTTCGCCTCCTTTCCGGCTGGTTGCGCCGTCTTTGCCAATATAGATTAGTTCCGGCTGCTTGAGCAGCACTTTGGTGTCCGGGCCAATGCTCTTGGTCAGCCAGACATTGCCGCCAACAATCGAACGCGCCCCGATCACTGTGTCCCCGCCAAGGATGGTGGCATTGGCGTAAATGATTGCGTCATCCTCAATGGTTGGATGCCGTTTGGCCAGCCGCAGCTCTGGCACGGCGTTCTTGGGCAGGGAGAGCGCGCCCAGGGTCACGCCCTGATAAAGCCGCACCCGGCTGCCAATGATGCAGGTTGCGCCGACAACCACGCCTGCGCCGTGATCAATGAAGAAGGAGTCGCCAATCTGCGCGCCAGGATGAATGTCAATGGCGGTGCGGTGATAGGCGTACTCGCTCATGATGCGCGGCAGAAGCGGCACCTCCAGCTCAAAAAGCCGGTGCGCCAGTCGATAAACAAGGATGGCAAAAAAACCAGGATAGCTGAAGATGATCTCGTCCGCATTGGCTGCGGCCGGATCTCCTTCCAAGGCGGCTTTGATGTCGCCCTCCAGCGTCTCCCGCAGCTCTGGCAGCGCACGGACAAAGGCGGCGGCCAGTTCGCTGCTGCGCTCGCCGCAGAGAGAGCAGGACTGCTGGCGGCGGAAGCATTCATGGCGGATGGCGGAGCTGATCTGCTGACTGACGTTCTTATGAAACAGGGTCAGGCTATGGCCAAGGCTGTATGCCAAGCTCGAAGGCTGGGACAGGGCCGAGCTGCTGAAATAACCGGGGAAAAGAATGCGCTGGGCCTGAAGGATCAGGTCTATGGTCTCCCGCCGCGAGGGTATCTCGACCGGCTCAATATGACTGGACCAGCGGCGCGACATGAAGCCGTCCGTCATCTGCCTGACCACTGCCGGGATGATGTCAGCGTCCGGGGTGGCGGTGCAGCGCAGTTCTGAGGCGCAGCCGCAGCCTTCTTGGTTGTTCAGCAATGAGGGCATGGAAAGTTGATTGGTTTCGGTTTCCTTCTTGAATAGCAGGAATTGCTTCAGCTGTCAAACAAAGAGCGCAGAACGGAATGGCAGCCGCAGCAGGCTCAATGCGCCACAATGTGGTTTTTTTACTTGACGTGCAGCAGGGCTGGGACATATCCTCAAATAAGGAGCTGCACCTTTGTTTGACCGAGCAGGACAGTAGTCTCATCTTCAAATCAAACAGCAGAAAAAAGGAGACACGCCCATGGCAGCCATTCAAAATCCCCTTCTGACAATTGAGGAAATTTCTGACTTTGTGGCGCGGGTCACGGTCAGATACACAGTGTTCCAGCATCCGCTGGAATACTGGGCCAACACCATCTACACCGAAAAGATCAGCCTGATCGGCGATGATCCGCCCTTCAACCCTGCGGCCCCGTCCGGCACAGACATGACTGTGGCCGTTTTTCCGCCTTACTCAGTGCGCAATCCCCATGCGTCGGGTGTGCCGCCAATCTTCACTTTTGAGCGGCAGCGGGTTCTGCACGTGGCCCTGAACAGTTTGGACGAAGACCCCGGTTTCACTGCCAGCGGCCTGCCGAGGCAGGATGAGGTCTTTGGCTTAATCAAACTTTACTATGCCGCCAATGTGCCTTGGCCCTTCCTTAATCCCGGCCCTCTCCCGCAACCACCCGCAATTGCCGCCACTGCTCAGACCAACACAGTCACTGGCAGATGGTAGGAGCACCGCAACCCTGCTGACCAACCGCCCCGGCTCTGCCGGGGTTCTTCTTTTCAGCTCTGTCGTATCACTTCCCCTCACTGGCTGCAAGGACTTTGTTCAGCAGCCCTAATGCCCCTTCGGCATCAAACTGCTCAATTGGCTGCTTCAGGGCAAGCACCTGCTGGCGCAGTTCCGGCGGCAGGTTCAGGTTGAGCAGCTCGGCCAGAGTGTCAACCGCGCCTGCCTCGTACTTGCCAAGCTGCTCCTCCAGCCGTAAGAGCTTTTCTTTGATCTGACCGCTGTCCGCCGGTGCTGGCGCTGCCTCTTCCGGCGGCGGCAGATGATGCTGAAGTGCTGCCGCAGTCTGCCTGAGCTGCTCCTCTGCCGCGCTGAGAAGCGGCTCCAGAGCCTTATGCCTGCGGATGCCGTCTTCGAGCAGCCGGGCCGCCGTCTGCAAGTCTTCCGCGCCAATGGCTCCGGCCATGCCTTTCAGGGTGTGAGCCAGCCGCTCGGCGCTGGGCCGCTCGTCCTGCTCCAGCAGACTGCGGATATCCTCCACTGCGCCGGTGTGCTCACTGACAAAGTTCTGCAAGATGCTGGCGTAAATCCGCTGATTGCCGCCCAGCCGCTCCAGCGCGGCCTGGCTGTTGATGCCGGGCCGCAGGGATAATTCATGAATTATCCCTGCGGCTGGGCAGGAATGCTGCTGCTCCTGCCGGACAGGCCGCTCCCGCTGGCCGGGCTTGATCCACTGACAGAGCGCGGTCAGGAGCTGCCTGCGGTCAACCGGCTTGGGAATATGGTCGTTCATGCCAATGGCCCGGCATTGCTCGCGGTCATGGCGCATGGCATTGGCGCTCATGGCCAGGACAGGCAGGATGTCATAGACCTCCTGACTGCGGATTGCCGCTGCGGCCTGATAGCCGTCCATGACCGGCATCTGCAAATCCATCAGCACCAAATCATAGCGGCCCGGCTCCAGCATGGCCAACGCCTCCTGGCCGTTCTCAGCCAGATCAACCCGGAAGCACTCCTGCGTCAGCAGCTCCGCCGCCACCTGCTGGTTGATCTTGTTGTCCTCAACCAAGAGAATGCGCGCCCCCCGGATTTGCTCAAGGCTGTTGTCATCTGCCGCGCCTTGTTCACTCCGCTCCCGGTGCGTCTCCAGCTCCTCCTGATTGGACAGCTGAAGCGGCAGGGTGATGGTGAAAGTGCTGCCTTGGCCCGGCGCGCTGATCAGGCTGACTGAGCCGTCCATCATTTCGGCCAGCTGGCGGGTGATGGCCAGCCCCAGTCCGGTGCCGCCGTACATGCGGGTGGTGCTGCTGTCAGACTGGACAAAGGGCTTGAACAGCTCGGCCTGCCGGGCTGCGTCAATGCCGATGCCAGTGTCCCGGACAATGAAGGCCACAGGCAGGAAGCCGTGCTGGGCATGCAGGCCAAGCCGTGCCTCCACCCTGATCTCGCCCTGCTTGGTGAACTTGAAGGCATTGCCGAGCAGATTGAGCAGAATCTGCTTGATGCGCAGCGGGTCGCCGAGCAGATAGCGGTGAATCTCAGGATCAACGCTGATGTGCAGCGGAATGCCCTTCTGCTGGCTGTGGATGGCCATCAGCGACTCTATCTGAGCCAGCAGCTCGTGGAGGTCAAAGGGTATGGATTCCAGCTCCAGCCGATGGGCCTCAATCTTGGACAGGTCAAGGATGTCGTTGAGCAGGCCGAGCAGGGAACGGGCGGCCTCGTTGACTTTCTCCAGATAATCCTGCTGCTGCGGAGTCAGCGCGGTTTTCAGGGCCAGCTCGGTCAGGCCGATGATGCCGTTCATCGGGGTGCGGATTTCATGGCTCATGTTGGCAAGGAAATCGCTCTTGGCCTGATTGGCCCGCTCCGCCTGCACTTTGGCCTCAGCCAGCTCCTGCTCCGCTGCCCGCTGCTCAGTGATGTCGTCACTGATGCCGAGCAGGTAGGCGGGCTGGCCCTGCTCATCCGCAATCGGCACCTTGCGGGTGCGGAGCAGGCGGCGGTTGTGACAAGAAATGCCCTGCTCCTCCTCACTCTCCACGGTCCTGCCTTCAAGCAGCACGTGGCGGTCAGCAGCCATGCGGTCGGCAGCCTGCGCAGGCGGGAGCAGGTCAGCATCAGACTTGCCAATGAACTCCGCCGATGCTCTGCCAGTGAGCCGCTCGCCAGCCCGGTTGCAGCGGACATAGCGCAGCTCCTTGGCCTCCTTGACAAAGAGCATGGAGGGGATGTTCTCAATCACGGAATCAAGAAAGCGGTGCTGCGCCCGCAGCTCAATCTCAGCCTCCTTGCGCAGGGTGATGTCTTGGACAAGGCCGAGCATGTTGACCGGCTCGCCGTTCTCATCGCGCAGGACATCGCCCTGCTCGTGCAGCCAGTGAATGCTCCGGTCTGGCCAGCGCACCCGGTATTCCATCTCATAGTCCGCGCCCTGCTCCAGACAGGCGGCCACCGCAGCTTGGAGCCGCTGCCGGTCTTCCGGGTGAACCGCCTTGAGAAACTGCTCACGGTTAGTCGTGGTTCTGCCGGGCTGATAGCCGAGCAGGGCCGGAACCCGGTCGCTCCAGCGCAGCTCGTCCGTGCTGATCTGCCAGTCCCAGCTGCCCGCATTGGCAAACTGCTGGCTCCGGCGCAGCATCTCCTCGCTGCGCAGCAGGGCCAGCTCGGCCTCCCGGCGCCGGGTCACATCCAAGGCCATGAGCATGTAGCCGACCATGCCGCCGTCCTCATTGCGGACTGACGAGACCCGCATCTCAAAATGCAGGGTCCGGCCCTGCTCCTGCCGCTCGACATGGTACTGATAAAAGCCCTTGCTGCGCATGATCCTGACCGCCCGCTCCAGACGCTCCGGCGGAATCTGGTGCAGGACATGAAACTCATGCACGGTTCTGCCAATGACCTCTTCCGGCTTGTAGCCGTAGATGCGGCCCAAAGTCGGATTGAAGTAGAGGATGCGCAGGTGCAGGTCAGTGGCGGCAATGCCGGTGTCAGGGGCGGATTCAAGCAGGCTGCGGAGGATGGCCTGGTCGTTCAGGGTGCGGCGGGTCTCGCGCAGCTGCCGCTCCTGCTCATGGATGATCTCGCGCAGGAGGCGGGAATGCCTGCTTTGCAGCCCTTTGAGCAGGTCAGTTTCCGTGAGCAGACCGGTGAGCCGTCCCTCGCTGTCAACAATCACCAGACGGCGAATCTTCTGCTGCCGGAGGATGTTGACCACATCCGGCAGCACGGTCTGCTCAGACACGGCGCAGACCGGCTGGCTCATGACCTTGGCCAAGGGCGTGTGGTAGAAATCAAGCCGCTGGAGACTGAGCCGGATCACGTCCCGTTCAGTGAGAATGCCGACCGGTCTGCCCTCCTCAATCACAGGCACGCAGCTGATGCAGTGCCGGTGCATCAGCTCCAAGGCAGCATGCACACTGTCTGTCGGCCTGAGCGTGATCAGGTCATGGGAGACCACCTCTTTGATCGTGGTCAAATCGATGAAATATTCCAGCCCAAGGGAATGGAGGAAATTGGTCTCTGTGACCATGCCGATGACCTGGCCCGCTGTGTCAACCACCACCAGATGGCGGGTGCGCGAGACCACCATGAGCTGAAAGGCATCCCGGCAGTCTGTCTCCGCCAAGGCGGTCAGAGGCATGCCGCTCATCAGGGCGCGGCCTGTCAGCCCGGAATGAAGTCGGTCTTGGGCTGCGCTGCTGGTGATGTCCTGCTCTGTGACCAAACCGAGCGGGCGGTTCTCCTCATCGGTCAGCACCACGGCGGAGATGCGCCGCCGCTCCATCAGCTCCAGCAGGGCAGGCAGGGGCGTGTCAGGGGCGGCAGTGACTGCCGGAACGGTCATGAGCTGGGCAAGGTTCATAATCAGCAAACTATAATCGAACCGCCACGCTGCGGCAAGCCCTCCTTTGCAGTTCCTTGTCCTGAAACAGAGGTCGCTATTCCTGCCGCCCCCCTTCAGCACCTCCACGATGCAGGGTCCGCCACGCCCGCACAGTCGGCTTTTCCCTGACAGTGCTGTCGAGATTTCCCCGATACCACTATCGGGCCAGCCCGAACAATGTCAAGGAACTCATGGATCATTTTAGAACTTAACAGCTTTGGCACTTACGGCGGCAGGCTGCGCACGCCCCTGACCGTGCCGCAACTCAGTCATCCCAATCCGCCGGAGACCGGCATTCTCACGGACAGAGCGGCCTCGCCTTATGTGGTCATCACCGCAGGCGAACTCACGGCGGACACGCGGCTGCGGGTGCAGGTCGAACACAACGTGCAGGATGACATTCTGGCCTTCAAGCTGATTGACATGCAGGACGGCGGCGCGGAAGGCATGATTGTTCCGGCAACTGGGAACGGAGAATTTATCCTGCCCGGCTTCAGCGGCTCAACAGTGAGCAGCCTGAGCATTCGCGTGGATAACTATAGCGGTTTCGTATTGAACAGATATCAAACCCAGCAATGACGGAAAAACGATTTGATTGATTTTGACTTAACCGTTTTCAGAGATATATCATAAGCTTCCATCAGCTCACGCTCTGTTCTCGGCTTCAATTTTCTTATAGTGTTTTTCATTACTGACCAGCAGTATTCAATAAGGTTCAGTTCAGGACGATAAGGAGGGAGGAAAATGATCTTCGCTCCTGTACTTCTGATCAAAGCGAGAGCTTCTTTGTTTTTATGAGGACTGGCATTGTCAAGAACGACTGTCTTACTGCTGTCAAGATATTTCAAAAGATAATTTTTTATATAGAAATAAAAGACAGCTCCTGTCATGGTGCCGTTAAATTTCATGCACTTCAATATTTTTCCAAACTTTACAGCTCCTATCATGCTTATTCTTTTCCCTTTACCTGAAGGTCTTTTTGAAAAAGCTCTTGTTCCTTTTCTTGATCTTGCAAATTTTCTCGACATGTTCAAACAGCATCCTGTCTCATCAATAAAGATGAAATTCTTTTTGTCAGCCTCGATCAGGCCTGCAAGGTAATTAACTGTCTTTGCTATATTTTCCTCTTTATACGCCGCCGGATCGCGGAAAGTTTTTTTTTCCGGCTGATTTTCAGTCTGGCGAGAGTTTCGGCGGTCTCCCTCTTGAGAGTTGTTGAATAATTGTTTATCCTTCTGTGTGTGTCAACTATTTCAAAGAAGGAGGAAAAGATGGCTGAACTTGCGAAAGTCGGCAGTTTTTGTCCGAACCCCGCCTGTTCTGATTATGAGCAGCTTGACGGTCGAATTATCAGATATGGCCGCACTCGTGCAGGCGTTCAGCGTTTTAAATGCCTGAGTTGCGGAAGAACGTTCACTGCGACGCGAGGGACGATATTTTATCGCCGCCGGACGGATGATGCTGAAATTGTTGAGTGTCTTGCCCTGCTTGCGGAAGGATCACGGATCAGCAGCGTGAGCCGGGTGAAAGGGCACAAGGAAGACACAGTCGCCGCTTGGCTGACGGAAGCAGCCGAGCATGTTGAAGCTGTTGAAAATGTTCTTCTTTCCGAATTCCGCATCAGCCGGGGCCAGCTTGACGGCTTATGGTCTTATGTGAAGAATAAGGGCGAAAAAAAAGGACATGCGGAAACTGAGGCGAGCGGCCAGTTTTTCCGTTCGACGATGATGGACATGGACAGCCGCCTGCGTGCCGGGCGGGGATTCGGCAAATCGGAGACGGAAGCTTCCGCCGCCGTCTTCCGGCAGCTCAAGGAACGCGGGCATTCCGACGGCCCGCCGCCGACAGTTTCAGACGGCTGGGGCGGCATCCGGGAGGCGATGCTGGAAATTTTTGGAAAAGTTCCTGAATATTCACCTCCCTCGAAAAAGCGGCCTCAACCCGGATGGAAATATTTGCAAATCATCAAGCAGCGGGATGAGAAGGGGAATTTTCTCGGCACACGGCGCAAGGCGGTGCATGGGAGCATGAGAGGACTTGATAAAATCTTTGGAAAAAGCACGGCCTATATTGAACGCAGCCATCTAACCATGCGGACTTTCAGCAGCCGCCTGACTCGGAAAGGCATCGCTTTCTCCAAGAACATTGACATGCATAAAGCCGCCGCCGCACTGGAGGATATGTATTATAATTTCATCAAACCGCTGAAAACTTTGAGGCTGAATGCTGACGAAAACTCAGGGCTGAAATGGCTGCCGCGCACACCGGCTATGGCGGCGGACTTGACAGACCATATTTGGACGCTGAAAGAGGTCTTCAGCATGGTCGTGATTGAAAAACAACACTCAACAGGGTGACGACCAGAGTTTCGCACAGCGTGGAAGGTACTATTTTTAAATTGAATTTCTCGTATAAGCGATCACACATCTCTTCAAGCGTAAGATCGTTCTCGTCATCAATCATGCTGGTCAGAAAAGGAATATGAACTTCCTTGATTTTCTGAGGATTTCCGCCTTTATGAGGCTTCGGCTCAATCGTCCCCTCAGTCTTCCATCTTTTTACAAGACTTTGAACAAATTTATAGGAAACGTCAAGCAAATCTGCAGTTCTTCTCAATGATTTCTGTTTTTCATAAACAGACAAGACTTTCTTTCTGAAATCAATAGAATAAATCATGGCAGACCTCCGTGTGTGAAAAAATGGAAAAAACAGACAAGTCAAGTTTAATCTTTTTCTGATAACCATACAACCTGAAACCGCTATACCCCGCCCTAAAGACGCTGGTCGTCAATGACTACGACGGCAGGCTGGTGGATGTGCTGGATGTGAAGATGGGGTGAGGGGCGGAGAACGCTGCGAAAGCAGGGAAGATGCGTCAGCTTTCGCTGTATGACACGCTAACGACAAAGATCACTCGTGAGTGAATAGCGCAGAGCGTAGCGACGCACTATTCTTCGTCGAGCGCATCTTCTTGTTCGCCACTTCGTTCAATCCTGAATACTTCTTCATCTGACGAAATATGAATGCTGTCAGCCTCCCATTTCAAGGTGATTGGTCTAGGTAACGCATCTTCATACGCGGTCATTTGCAGCAACACTGGACGCAGGTATTTCTCAATAAAAGTGCTCATGCACTCACCAGCCTTGGCCTCCACAAATTCCCAAGCATCACCAATATCAATGGTTCGGTAATTTTTTTCAGCGCGTGAGGCGCAACGATGTTCAAAATCGACCATGCTGAATAAAAGACTTGAATAAAACTCAATAGTATTGTTTACTTGCTTTTCTGCTGTCCGGGAAATTTCGGCGGTCTCCCTCTTGAGAGTTGTTGAATAATTGTTTATCCTTCTGTGTGTGTCAACTATTTCAAAGAAGGAGGAAAAGATGGCTGAACTTGCGAAAGTCGGCAGTTTTTGTCCGAACCCCGCCTGTTCTGATTATGAGCAGCTTGACGGTCGAATTATCAGATATGGCCGCACTCGTGCAGGCGTTCAGCGTTTTAAATGCCTGAGTTGCGGAAGAACGTTCACTGCGACGCGAGGGACGATATTTTATCGCCGCCGGACGGATGATGCTGAAATTGTTGAGTGTCTTGCCCTGCTTGCGGAAGGATCACGGATCAGCAGCGTGAGCCGGGTGAAAGGGCACAAGGAAGACACAGTCGCCGCTTGGCTGACGGAAGCAGCCGAGCATGTTGAAGCTGTTGAAAATGTTCTTCTTTCCGAATTCCGCATCAGCCGGGGCCAGCTTGACGGCTTATGGTCTTATGTGAAGAATAAGGGCGAAAAAAAAAGGCTCTCCGATAATTTCCGGCTCTCCGATAATTTCCGGGGTTGTAATTCCAGGCTTTTGGTGAATTCAAGTTCCAAGTGCAACTTTTTTTGGTTGCAAGAAAAGGCAGTTACGGGAGTGTCACAACTTTGCTTTTGTCGCTAACTAAGAGAAAATAATCGAAAATTTACATGAAGTATTCAAAGTGCCAGCCAACCTATGCTTTTTGGATAACCAAAAAAAGTTGCACTTGCGAGTTGAATCCACAACTCACTTTAGGGAACCTCGAAAAATTCGAGATAAAGTTTTTTCAGCTTATCAATAGTGTCTTTGACAGTTGAAAATTTCAAATACATAAATTGTTATTTCCTGTTTTTTATTTATTTTGAGCAAACTTCCGTTGAAATATGTTCCTGAATGCGTTTCTTTTTTTAAATCTTAAATTTTATTAAGAGTTCCGTACCTGTCAATATTGAACGTCAAGTTTCTCAAGCCTATTTTCGCAGCAGCGCGAATGAAACCTGTTCCTCGGAGAATCATATTGCCAGCACGTTGCGCCTGGATGCCGAAGACGTGTTCAATCCGGGAGCGAATTTTTGATCTTGTCCGATTTCCCTGCTTCTCCCATTCGGTCAATTTCCGGCTTCGTGTTCCTTTGCGGTTCAGATGCTCTCTGTATCCATTCTCGTTCAACCAGTTGAGCTTTTTTTCAGATCTGTATGCCGAATCCGCATAGATATCCCGACTGGTGTTGTCAGGGTCAAGCAGCTCCTCAAAAATATTGCTGTCATGAACCTCGGCGCTGGTCACCGCATATTTTCGGATGAATTTATGCTTCACATCAACAGATATATGATTTTTATAACCAAAAAAGCTTCTGCCGTTCTTTTTGGTCCAACGGGCATCAGTATCCTTCTGCGCCTGCTTATTCTCACTCCATCCTTCAGGCTGTTCACCATTCTTGATCTGCTTGTTTTCCTTGCGGCTGTTACGCTGGATCGGGGCGTTGACTATGGAAGCGTCGACTATCTGCCCTTTTCTGGCTTGATATCCATTTTCATCAAGAAATTCGTCAAAAACAGAAAACAGTTCCTCGATTTTTCCTGCTTTGGTCAAAGTTTCACGAAAAAGCCATATCGTTGTCGCATCTGGAACTTTGTCAGCCGCCCGAAGTCCAAGGAATCTGGAAAACGAATATCTGTCAAGAATTTGATATTCCATCCCTTTATCAGAAAGATTGTATAATGATTGCAAAATTAAAATTTTGAACATCATGACTGAATCATAACCTTTAGCTCCAGCATTTGATTTCACAGGCTTTCTTTTTGCTTCTTCAAGAATTGGCCGAAATATTTCCCAGTCAATAGCCTTGTTGATCTTAACTAAAGGATCACCTGCTTTGTCAATTCGGGAAAGACGAATATAAAAATCAAAAAATCCAAGTTGGTTCATCTGTGCATCTCCGGCAGCATGAGTTGAATTGATGCCGAAATTATAACATAATAGACTGAAATTTCAATATTAAAATAAAAAATAACAAAACAAATGCAGCAGAATGGATGTTGTATTTTTCGAGGAACCCTCATGCGGAGCAAATCGAGTCTGATCTATAACAGATGAAGCCTGATTTGGGATAAATCAAGCTCAATGAGGAACTGAATCAGCGGCATTGCCAGGAAACAGTGCCGCTGGGATAAACAAAAAAATTCAGTTTATTCGGCCAGCCGCCGCAATGCCTCCTCATAGCGGGCCGCTGTTTTTTCGACAATCTCCTCCGGCAGAGGCGGCGGCGGGGGCTGCTTGTTCCAGTCGAGCGAGGACAGGTAATCGCGGAGAAACTGCTTGTCAAAGCTGGGCTGGCCTTTGCCCGGCGCGTACTGATCCTGCGGCCAGAAGCGGGAGGAATCCGGGGTCAGCACCTCGTCAATCAGGAGCAGCTCGCCGTCCGGTGTCATGCCCAGCTCAAACTTGGTGTCAGCAATGATGATGCCTTTGCTCAAGGCGTATTGTGCCGCCTTTTCATAGAGACCGATGCTGATGGCCGCCATCTTCTCCGCTGTCTCCTTGCCGACTATCTCCTCCATTTTCGCAAGAGATATATTCTCATCATGCAGGCCCTGCTCGGCCTTGGTCGAAGGCGTAAAGAGCGGCTGAGGAAATTTGTCGGACTCGCGCAGGCCCGCAGGCAGGGCAAAACCGCAGACCGTGGTATTCTTCTTATACGCTGACCAGAACGAACCGGACAGATAGCCCCGGACGATGCACTCCACCGGCAGCACTTTGGTGCGGCGGACAAGCATGGAACGTCCTTCGAGTTGGTCGCGGTATTGGTGGCAGATGGCCGGATACTGGTCAACCTCAGCGGTCAGCAGGTGGTTGGGGGCAATGTCAGCCAGCAGCTTGAACCAGAACAGGGAAATCTTGGTCAGCACTTGGCCCTTGCCCGGCACCGGCTCGTTCATGACCACATCGTAGGCGGAAATCCGGTCGGTGGCAATCATGAGCAGCTTGTCCTCATGACCGGGTATTTCGTACATGTCGCGCACCTTGCCCCGGTGCAGCAGGTTCAGTTCGGGCAGATCAATTTGAATAAGAGCGGCAGCAGTCATTTCGGCAAAATAATATGAAGGAGTGGAAAAAGAAGGGCAGAAGGAGCCTTCTGCCCGAAGAAGCGCGGAGCGATTTACAGATTCAGCTCTTTTTTGATTGCCGCAATCACTGCGTCGCTGCTGACTGCCTCAACCGAAAGCAACATGCCCTCTTTCTCATAAAAGCCGATCAGCGGGGCAGTCTTTTCGTTGTAGGTGGCAAGCCGGTGGCTGATCGCCTCCTCGGTCTCGTCCTCACGCTGCACGACCTTGGAACCGCACTTGTCGCAAATTCCTTCCTGTTTGGGCGGATTGGATTTGACGTTGTAAATTGCCTGGCAGGCGGAGTTCTCGCAGGTGCGGCGGGTGCAGAGGCGGTCAAGGATGACATCCTTGGGCACGTCAATGCTCACCACGCAGTCAAGGCTGATGCCGAGCTTGACTAATAGCTTTTTCAGCTCCTCAGCCTGCGGGATGGTGCGCGGAAAGCCGTCAAGCAGGAAGCCGTTGGCGCAGTCCGGCTCTTGCAGCCGCTTTTCCATGATGCCCATGATCAGCGAGTCCGGCACGAGGTCGCCGCGCTTCATATAGCCCTCAGCCTCTTTGCCCAGCTCGGTTCCAGCCTGCACGGCCCCGCGCAGAATGTCGCCAGTGGAAATCTGGACAGAGCCGTCAATGGCGGTCAGCAGCTTGGCAACCGTGCCTTTGCCTGCGCCGGGCGCGCCGAGAAGTATCAGTTTCATGGTGTTCTCCTTGTAAGTATTTGTGCGAAAAGATAATTGCTGTTCAGGACAGAGCTGCGCAGGGTGCGGAAAGCTCCGCTGGCAAGATACCTTATTTTTCCGCAGGAGGGTAGAGCAAAGTGGGCGCGGCATGTGGCAGCTCTCAGAGCGGGCAGTCCAGCTTGAATCCGCAAATATTTTTCTTGACATAGTAATGATTACTAATTATCTCTTCTTACAATCCGATGAACCGCACTGGAGCAATCCTATGAAGTGTTTCCGCATGACCAATCAACGGGAAGTGATTCTTGAAGAAATTGCTAAATACAAGGGACATCCCACAGCTGATCTTCTCTATGAGCGGGTCAGAAAGAAACTGCCGCGCATAAGTTTGGCGACAGTTTACAGAAATCTTGAAATTCTCTCGAAAGCAGGTAAGATCAGAAAATTGGAAATAAGCGGGCGGCAGAAACGTTTTGACCGGGAGCTGGAGGAGCACAATCATATCTGCTGTGTGCAGTGCCATCGGATTGACAACATTCATATCGCTCCAGAACAGATGCTGGCCTCCGGCTCTGAACAGAAGACAGGATATAAAATCTTCGGCTGGCGGGTTGAATTCTTTGGCATCTGCCCTGAATGCCAAGAGAAAAACGCTGCCAACGCTAAGAAACAGAAAGGAGCGGTCCGGCTGAATGAACGACAGCTCAAAGTGCTGACCGCCTTGAAAACGTGCGGCAAGCCATGCACGGGCCGTGACATTGCCGCTGTCACCTCGCTTGAGCCGCCTCAGGTGCGCTGTCAGCTTTCAGCCCTGAAAAAGAAGGGGCTGGCGGTCAGTCCGGCCCGCTGCAAATACAAAATAACCAAAGCAGGCAAAATTGCCTGTGAGTGCAAGGAGAATGAGTGCGATGGCTGAACTGAAAGGAACACAGACGGAAAAAAATATTCTCACCGCCTTTGCCGGTGAGTCGCAGGCCCGCAACCGCTACACCTATGCGGCCAAGATCGTGGCAAAGGAGGGCTTTGTCCAGATCGGATATTTGTTTACCCGCACTGCCGAGCAGGAGCGGGTCCATGCCAAAACCCTGTTCAAGCTCCTTCAGGGCGGCGAAGTCGAGATCACAGCCGCTTTTCCTGCCGGAGTGCTCGGCACGACCCTGGAGAATCTGGAAGCTGCGGCAGGCGGCGAGGAGCATGAGTACATGGACATGTATCCTTCTTTTGCCAAAACAGCGGAAGAAGAGGGCTTTCCGTTGATTGCCGCCACCTTCCGGGCCATTGCCAAGGCCGAGCAGCAGCATGCCAAGCAGTACCGCGCCTTGATCAGCAATCTGCAAGAGAACAAGGTGTTCCGCAAGGATGCGCCTGTCACGTGGCACTGCACCAAATGCGGCTATGTTCACGAGGGCGCGGAAGCCCCGCAGAAATGTCCGGCCTGCGCCCATCCGCAGAGCTATTTCGAGCTGCTGGCGGAAAACTGGTGACTTTTTCGGCGTAAACAGACAAAATGATGCTGCGGCAGGGAGCCGTTCTCTTCTGCCGCGTCCATCAGCAAAAGCGCATTCCGCGCAAACAATCCCAAAAGGAGGATGATGCATCATGGTTAAGAAAAATGAAGTTTATAAGTGCCCGATGTGCGGAAACATTGTCGCTGTCCTGCATGGCGGCGCGGGCGCGCTGGTCTGCTGCGGCCAGCCTATGGATTTGATGGAGGAAAACACAGTTGACGCGGCCAAGGAAAAACACGTGCCAGTGATCGAGAAAACTGCGAACGGCTACAAGGTCATTGTCGGCTCTGTCGCCCATCCAATGGAGGAAAAGCACTGGATTGAGTGGATTGAGCTGACGGTCGGCGGCATGGTCTGCCGCAAGGACCTCAAGCCCGGCGACAAGCCAGAGGCAGTCTTTGCCTGTAGCAGCTGCGGCTGCTCCTGCAAGAGCGAGGCTGTCACCGCCAGAGCCTACTGCAACCTGCATGGCAACTGGAAGTCTTGATCCTGACAAGCAAAAGGAGAATTCCCATGAGCACCTTGGTCACTAAACAGGCCCCTGATTTCACCGCCACCGCTGTCATGCCGGACTGCTCGTTCAAAGACGATTTCCGGCTTTCCGACTATCGCGGCAAGTATGTTCTCCTGTTTTTTTATCCTCTTGATTTCACCTTTGTCTGCCCGTCCGAGATCATCGCCTTTGACCGCGCCTTGGCTGCGTTCAAGAAGCGGAACTGCGAAGTGATCGGCGTGTCCATTGATTCGCAGTTCAGCCATTTTGCATGGAAGAACACGCCTGTGAATCAAGGCGGCATCGGCAATGTGCAGTATCCTCTTGTTGCGGATTTGGACAAGAGAATATCCCGTCAGTACGGGATACTGATCGACATGGGCGTGGCCCTGCGCGGCACCTTCCTGATCGACAAGGAAGGCGTTGTCCGTCATGCCGTGGTCAATGATCTGCCGCTGGGACGCTCCACAGAAGAAGCCCTGCGCATGGTCGATGCTCTCATCTTCCACGAGACGCATGGCGATGTCTGTCCGGCTGACTGGCATGAGGGCAAGGAGGCCATGAAGCCGACCTCCGCAGGCGTGGCTGAGTATCTGGCCAAAAACGCAGGCTGATTTTTTTTGTTTTTTATCAATCTTCAGCAAAGGACGACAGCACGATGAAAAAATATACCTGTGTGGTTTGCGGCTACGTGTATGATCCAGAGGCAGGCGACCCGGACAACGGCGTTGCTCCCGGCACTGCCTGGGAGGATGTGCCTGATGACTGGCTCTGCCCGATCTGCGGCGCAGGCAAGGATGAGTTCGAGGAAGCATAAGTCATGCGCAGGCAGCGGCCTTCCTTCCGCAGATGGGAAGGAAGCCGCTCCTTCTGCCGCTTGAGCATAATTGTCTCCCTGATTGGCAAGGGCATTTTCTGGCTGGGAGCACTATTTGTTCTTTTATGGTTTGTCATCACCAGACCAGTCAAACTTCACTTCTGCTCCTGTCCATCTGAAAATAAAGTGAATCATGTCCGTCTAAAAGAGCATCTGCGGAAATTGAGTGAGGACTTTGTCCCTCGTGATTATCAGCATCCTGACAACATGCTCCGGGCGGCGGAATATATTCGACAAGCTCTGCTTCCTTGTGCTGACACGGTTGCTTTGCAAGCCTTTACCGTTGCGAGAGAAGGGGAATATGTTAATGTGTTGGCTGAATACGGCCCGGATACAAAAGAAATTCTGGTTGTCGGGGCGCATTATGATGCCTTTTCTGTTTTTCCCGGTGCAGATGACAATGCCAGCGGCGTAGCCGGATTGATTGAGCTGGGCGGCCTGCTGGCCCGGCTTGACCTGCGCAGCCGGGTTGAATTGGTCGCTTATGCGCTTGAAGAGCCGCCTTTTTTTGCCACCCAGGACATGGGCAGCGCAGTTCATGCCCGCAGCTTGAAAACGCAGGGAAAAACAGTCAGTTTGGCAATAGTTCTGGAAATGATCGGTTTTTTTAGCGATGCGAAAGGATCGCAGAGCTATCCGGCCCCGCTGCTGCAATTGTATTATCCTGACAAGGGCAATTTCATTGCAGTTGTTGATCAGGTTTTTTCGACAAAAGCACAGGATGTCAAATCTGCCATCAACCTCTGCACCGATCTGCCAGCGTATTCGATCAACGCCCCTGCTGCTGTGCCGGGCATTGATTTTTCTGATCACCGCAATTACTGGGCCGAGGGTTTTCCTGCGGTAATGGTGACAGATACCGCCTTTTACCGCAATTCATCCTATCACAGCGCGCACGACACCTTTGACACGTTGGATTATGACAAGATGGCGCAGGTTGTCTATGGAATTTTTAAATATATCGAAAAGAATTATGCAAAAGAACCACATTCGCAGGAGAATTGACGCATGAGACCTGTCCAACTGAGCAAAAATGTGTATTGGGTCGGAGCTGTTGACTGGCTGACCAGAGATTTTCACGGCTATTCCACAGAACGGGGCACAACCTACAATGCCTACTTGATCATTGATGAGAAAGTTGTCCTGATTGACACGGTCAAGAGCGGCTACTGCCATGAGCTGATGCACCGGATCCGCAACATCATTGATCCGAAAAAAATTGACTACATGATTGTCAATCATGTGGAAATGGACCATTCCGGCTCCCTGCCGCAGGCAGTGGCGGAGATTCAGCCGGAAAAGATCATCAGCTCCAAGATGGGCCAAAAAGCTCTGATTCAGCATTTTCATCAGCCAGACTGGCCTTATCATGTGGTTGCGCCTGGCGAGCAGCTCCGCCTTGGCCCGAACAAAACCCTGAGCTTTCTCGAAACCAGGATGCTGCATTGGCCGGATTCGATGTTCACCTATCTGCAAGAGGATCAGATTCTGTTTTCCAGCGATGCCTTTGGTGAGCATTTAGCCAGCAGTGAGCGGTTTGATGACGAGGTCAATCAGGATGTGCTGATGCACGAGGCGACCAAATATTACGCCAACATCCTCACCCTGTATTCACCCTTGGTGAAAAAGCTGATTGCCCAAGTCTCTGACATGCACCTGCCGCTCAAGATGATCGCCCCGGATCACGGCATCATCTGGCGGAAAAATCCGAAAAAAATTATTGATGCCTACTCGCGCTGGTGCGTCAATGAGAGCAACGGCAAAGCCCTGGTCATCTACGACAGCATGTGGCATTCCACCGAGATGATGGCCAAAGCCATTGCCGGCGGCTTGCAGGACAAGGGCATCAGCTACAAGCTGCTCAATTTGCAGGTCAATCATCACAGCGAGGTGATGTGCGATGTTCTGGAGGCGGGCGCGGTCATTCTTGGCTGCCCAACGTTGAACAACGGCATGCTGCCAAGAATGGCAGGCTTTCTCATGTACATGCGCGGCCTGCGGCCCACCAACAAGATTGGCGCGGCCTTTGGTTCTTATGGCTGGTCCGGCGAGGCGGTCAAGCTGATGAACACGGCCATGAGCGAAATGAATTTCCGTCTTGTCCATCCGGGCCTGCGGGTGCAATATGTGCCGGAGCACGAGCATCTTCAGGAATGTGTGCGGCTTGGCCATGCTGTGGCCCAGGCTCTGCTTGATGCGAAACAACAGGCTGCAGCGGCCTGAAAGCAGGTTGCGGCAGCCGCAGGAACACGCTTCTGTTGCTTTGTCAGGCAGCTGATGGTAGAATAACTATCTTTCCTGTCGGCGCAGGCAAAATCAGAGCTGCTTTTCGCTGCGCTGGCTGACAGCGCATGTTCAGCACCGACTGAATTCAACTTTTTCTCTCAGCACGCAGGAGCCTGTTTCACGATGCTGCCGGATATCCTGCTGGTTTCAGATCAGCCTGAGCTTTGTCAGCAGCTGACTGATATATTGGATGACTATGATGTTGACTGCTGCCATTCCTCGGAAGCGTCAAGAATCTGCGTGCATCAGCCGGTCAGGGTCATTCTGGTCGCGGAAGACTTGGGCGGTCTCAGCGGCATTGAACTCTTTGACAGTCTGCGGGAAAGCCGCCCAGGCGTGCTTGGCTTTCTGATTGTTGAGAAAGGCGACATCTCCGAATTATGTCCGGCAGCAATGGAGTGCGGCTTTTCCGGGCTGCTTTCTTGGCCGCTTGATCCTGAGCAGGTGCGCGGCAAAGTCAGCCGGGCTATGGAGGCGGCGGCCCTGCGGGAGGAGAATTCCCGACTGCGCGCCCTGCTGCCGCTCTATGGGCTGGGCGAAAATTTCCTCGGCTCCACCAACCAGGCCAACGTGCTGGAAAGCCTGCTTGATGTCATTGCCGACCAGACTGCGGCGGACAGCCTCTCGGTCATGCTCTACAACGAGCTGGAAGGGGTGCTGCGCATCGCCGCATCGCGGGGCATTCCTGAAGAAATGATTCCGAACATCAAGATCAAGCCGGGCGACAAGATCGCAGGCCGGGTCTTTGAGGAGCGCAGGCCGGTCATTCTCAATCAGGAAACCCAGAACGACTCCCGTTTTGCGGATCTGCTCAAGCGGCCTGAAATCGTTTCCGCTGTTTCCTTCCCCATGATCGTCCGGGACCGGATTCTCGGCGTGCTCAATGTCAGCTACACGGACGGCGACATCCGCTTTGCCGATTCAGACATTGAAATCCTCGGCATTCTCAGCACGCAGGCCGCCTTGGCCTTGGAGAACATCCGCACCAAGGAGGCCATGATCCAAGAGGCCCGCCTGCAAGGTCTGCTGGAGCAGTATGTGGCCCCGGAAGTGGCCGAGCTGCTTTTGGCCAGTGATGCCAATCTGATCAAGGGACTGGGCGAAGTCAAACGGGCCACGGTCCTCTTTGCTGACATCCGCAACTTCACCGGCATGGTCCAGCAGCTCCCTCTGCCGGTGCTGCGAGATTTTCTCAACGAATTCTTCCAAGTTTTCACGGAGACGATTTTTGAATACCGGGGCACGGTTGACAAATTCATGGGCGATGCGGTGCTGGCCGTCTTTGGTGCCCTGATTGAGCTGGACAACGCCTCTTGGACTGCCGTGGAGACCGCCTTGGCCATCCGGGAACGCTTTGCCGTCCTGAAAGCGGAATGGATGCAGCGGGATGACTTTTTCGCCTCCATTGATCTTGGTTTCGCTGTCACCTGCGGCGAAATGTTCATGGGCAATGTCGGCTCCGACCGGCGGCTGGATTACACTGTGATCGGCACGGAAGTCAACATTGCCCAGAGATTGGCCTCAGCAGCGACAACCTGTAAAATTTACATCACAGATGAAGTGCGCGAGGAGCTGATCAGGCGGCGGGACAGAAAGGTCACGCTGCTCGATCTTGGCGAAATGACTTTGAAAGGCGTGCATTATTCCGTCAGAACCTTCAGTGTGCTGGGCGTGGAGACGGTCGTTGTTTGATTCATGCCGCATCAAGTCCTTGGACAAGGAAATTGGACTTGACGCAGTTCTTATGGTACATTGTAGCTGTTGCAACTATGATTACAAGGGCGGCGGGAAGGACTGCCCTTGTTGAGATGAACTATGCGTGAAAGGAACAAACATGCAGAAACAAAAAATCTGTCTCTCCCTGCTGGCTGCTGCGGTATCCATCACCTTTTTTCAACAGGATGTTTCCGCTCAGGCAACCAGAGCGGAAGCGATTGCGGCGGCAAAAGATAAAAAGAGCAACCGAACCTATCGCAGCACCCCTACCGGAGAAGGCGCGCTCACCCCGGAAATGATCGAGCGCTGCATTCGTCTGAACATGGAAGTTGATGCCAGCTATGCTGCCATTGGCAAGGCCAAGGAAGAATTTGACGCGCTGAACAAGGAGCTGAATGATCTCAGCGAAAAGCTGCAGGCGGCCAAGGAGGAGGTTGACCGAAGCGGCACCTCGGCCCGCAAGGAGTATGATTCAAAGGTCGTCTATTACAATTCCCGGCTGCCTGAACTGGATAAGCAGCTGGAAGTGTACAAAAAAATGGTCAAGACCTATCAGGGCAAAAGTGACAAGTTTGATCGGGAATGCAATGGTCAGCCCTACTATGAGGATGATTACGCAGAGATGGTCAAAAAATTGGGTCGCGGCATGTGATGCAGGCAGTTGCTGTTCAGTTCTGCTGGCTCCTGCCGCCTGCGGAACGTGATCTCCCCCTTCCTGAATACGCCTCTGCTCAGGCGGCAGGCATGGATGTTGCCGCCGCCTTGCGGGTTGAATGTGTTCTCCAGCCCAACGCTGTATCCCTCATTCCGACCGGCTTGGCCGCCGCCCTGCCAGACGGCTTTGAACTCCAGGTGCGGCCCCGTTCCGGTTTGGCAATCAAGCATGGCATCACAGTTGTCAATGCCCCTGGCACCATTGATGCCGATTACCGGGGCGAAATCAAAATCGGCCTGATCAATCTTGGTCAGGAGCCGTTCACCATCCGCCGGGGCGACCGCATCGCCCAGCTCGTGCTAGCCCCGGTCTGCCGGGCTGTCCTCCAAGTTGTCAGCAGTCTGGAGGCGACAGAGCGAGGCAGCGGCGGCTTTGGTCATACTGGTTTGCAGGCAAAACCAGTCACTTGAACAGCGGGGTCTTGAGCAGGCCCATCTTGGCCAGCCGGAACTGCAAGGCCGTGTTCAGGCAGCCAAAGCCATAGCGCACTGATCTCTTGAAGTTGATCGACGACGCTTGGGGAAAGTATTTGGTCGGACAGGTGATTTCCGCAACTGTGAAGCCCTGCCAGATAATCTGGGCCAGCATTTGATTGTCAAAAACAAAATCATCAGAATTTGTCGCCAAATCAAGCGATTCGAGGAGCGGTCCAGCAAAGGCCCGGTAGCCAGTGTGATATTCTGACAGCTTTGCTTGCAGAAAAATGTTGGCGAAAAGGGTCAGAAAACGGTTGGCAAGATACTTCCACCACGGCATCCCGTCACGCAGGGCATAGCCGCCGAGAATGCGGGAGCCAAGCACGCAGGAATAAAGGCCGTTGCCGATCAGCGAGGCCATAGCTGGAATCAGCTTGGGGGTGTATTGATAATCCGGGTGAACCATGATGATGATATCGCCGCCCGCTTCCAGCGCGGCTTTGTAGCAGGTCTTCTGGTTGGCCCCATAGCCCCGGTTTTCAGGATGCAGGATCACCTGCACCTTATCCAGCTTTTTTGCAACCGCAACTGTGCTGTCTGAGCTGGCATCATCGACCAGAATAATGAGGTCAACAATCTCCTGCGCCATTATCTCCTGATATGTCTGCGTCACAGTTTTTTCCGCATTGTAAGCCGGCATGACGACAATGACACGAAGTCCCTTGTACACTTCTGATTACCCCCTCTTGTTACTTTTCTGTCTTGGCTGTATTTTTATAAAGCCGCATTGATGCCAGCGAGGTTTTGACTTCTTGCAGCAGCATGGTCGTTGCGTCTGGTTTGCAATGATCAAATGAGGTGGTGATCACATAATCAGCCTCACTGCTGCCGCAGCCCAGCACGGTCTCGTAGTTGAAGGCTGAATATCCTGCTCTCTTGTCCATCAGTCCATGCGCGACCGGGAAATCCGCTCCGATAATCGCTGAAGCATCGGCCTGTTGATTCAGGCGCGTGACAATCTCCTTTTGCGCGGCAACAATGTCTGCATAGCCCATGTCCGCATCAATAGTAAAAATGTCTCCTTTGTAATAGAAAAAGGAGACAGCGAGGAAAGGAACCAGCAGATAATGCAGGCGGGCTGTTTTGAAATTATTGATGAGATACATAAGCTGCGCGGCAATCAGACAGCAGAGCACGGGCATGACCAAGAGGATGTAGCGGGCTAAATGAAAATTCAGGGCAGAAACTGCCAAAGCAACAGCTATGTAGAGAAGAATTATCATAACCGGCGACCGTTCAGGCTCTGATGCGATGAAAGCGGCTGCTTTTTCTTTCAGCATCCTGATGTTGCTGGGCAAGAAAAGAACCGAAGCTGCAATAGTCACAGCAGTCCACAAATACCGCCCCTGTCCTTTGCCAAGAAAACTTAGGTAATAGCTGATGCGGGGAATAATATCTTGCAAGGAGAAAGAAACATAACCTGTATGCAGGGGAAAGAAAAACCAGCCGTTCTGCATTTTTTGAATCAGGAGAAAAATTCCCCAGACAAACAGAGGAACTGAGGTCAGGCCAAGTTCGGTCAATTTTTTTCTGCTGATGCCATTGCGCAGCATTGTCAGCAGAATCGGCAGACCCAAGCTGACCGGCAGCACCACTGCTGTTTCTTTGGTGAGAATGGCAAGACTTGAACAAAGAGCAACCAACCCGAACCGCTCTTGCAGATACGCATATATGGCCGCTGTGCAGAAGAAGGCCAGCATGATCTCAGGCAGCACCATGCTGGACTGGGCTATGAACACCGGCTGCACCGCAAGCAGGGCGCAGGCAAGCAGAGCAGTCTTGTGATCGAACAAATACCGCGCCAATCTGTAGAGCAGCAGGAGCAGGCCGCAGCTCCACAGCAAGGCCACGAGATGGCCAGCCCAGACCTGCGGCCCCAATATTCTGTATCCTATGGCAAAAATGACGGCGCATAACAGGGGATGTCCGCGTGACAGCTCCGGGGGAATGGCATTTGGCAGCAAGCTGATTTGATGATCAAACATCTGGAGAGCAGCCCGTGAATACACTCCCAGCTCATCCCAGAAATAGGGCATATCTAAGTGATTCAGCTTGAAGAGAAAAAAAAGCGCGATCAGCAGATAAATGGAATGTCGTTGCTTGAGGTTTGAAAGCATTTTTTCAATTGCTGCGGGAGCTTATTGGCCTTGAGCCGTTTTCGGCAGTTCAATAATCAGCACTTCGCTGTTTTCAAAGCCTTTGCGGAAACGTGGATCAGAGCGCAGGTCGCGGACAAAATAATCAGGATAGACCCCCAAGTTGGTGATGTTTTCATCTACCGGGGCAATGAGCAGCTTTTTGACCACCACTGCGCCAATGCGGAACCGGCGCAGCAGGGCAAGGCGCTGGGTGTTGTCGGCCCGCCAGAAGTCCCGCAGATGATAATTCAAATACCATTCATGGGGAACTGGAAAAAGCCGGTAGTTTCCTTCTGGATACATGAAAATTTTCGGCGGAACAGGCGGATTGCGCCGCAGCCAGGCAATCGCCTCCTGCAAGGCTGGACTGATTTGGCGAAGATTGTATGTTTTAGCCAGCACATAGCCGCCTTGCAGGAAGGCAAGAGCTGCAATCAGGGTGATCAGCCATTTGGGCCGGGGCAGGCAGACGGTCCGCTCGGCGATGGGCAGGAGAAGAAATGGCAGGCCGGGCAGGAAAAAACGGGCATCCGGCGCGCTGGCAAGAAACGCGGCGGCCAGCAGAGTGTAGGACAGCCCGACTCCCCAGAGCCAGATGCTTGAATCTTGGGCTGGCTGGCGGCAGCGCAAACCCAGCAGCTGCAAGATGGCAGCGGCAATTCCGGCCAGCACCAAGAGCCAGAGCAGCAGGCCGCCATAAATGAAATAATTGGCTGTGATCCGCAGATCACCAGGATGATTGGCAATGATAGAAGCCTTGCGTTCTGAGATCACCGGCTTTTTTTTGGCAGATGCAGCTTTGTGCTTGTGAGCGGGCTGAAGTGATGTATTCGCCGCGTGCGCCTCCGGCCATACTCTTTTCACGATCTGGTGGAATTTTTCCATAGGATAAAAAGGCGAGCCTGTTTCCTTATGGATGGCCGCGCCTAATCCCCAGGTGCAAAGGCCGATCAGGACAAATGAACAGGCGCAGATTGCGGCTGTTCTGAGCAGACTGGTCCGCTGGATGGTCCAAATCAGCAGGCAGAGGAAAAAGGCGGGGAAAAAGAGAATTGCGCTGACTTTCACGCCCAAGGCAAAGGCCATGAACAGGGTTGCCGCCAGCCAGCGGTTTTTTCGCAGCAAATAAAAGGCGGTCATGGCCTGCGCGGTCATGGGCACGTCCTGATAAAAGGTGACGGAAAAAATCAGGGTCATGGGCAGACTGGCCAAGATCAGCAGATAGGGCATGGCCGCTCTGGTCTCAACCCCGCCCCGGCTGCGGGCCAAGAGATAGGCGATGCCGAGGAACTGAATCAGATACAGGGCTTGATAGAACTGCACTGCGGCAAAGGAGCCGTGGGCGAGCCGGAAGAACACCGCCCCCAGATAATGCCAGAGAAAGGAATGCGGATAGGTCCGCTTTTCGGCATGGCCCCAGCCTGTGGGAATTTCAGCCGTGAAATTGGCTTTTGACAGCACCTTGGCCTGCTGTTCCAGCATGTAATAGTGAGTGACTTCATCGCCGACCATGACCTGCGGCGCAGCCATGCCTGTCCAGAAAACACCGAGTGCGGCGGCCAGAATGATCAGCGGCGCGCCCAATGTTGTGCCTCTGGCTGGACGGCGGCAGAGCCGCTGCCACTGTTCCATGAGCTTCTGCTGGAAACGGTGGCCATCTGTCTCTTCCGGCTTCATTTCCATGCCTTCCAGTTTGCTGATCCGCCGCAGCAGGGCGCGCTGATTCTTCTCCAGTTCAGAAATGGTGATGGAAAAATGAAACACTAAGAGCAGGAGAAAGGCGATGAACAGACCGGCTGCTGCTGCGCCGTAATGCACGCCCAGCAGGCTGGGAAAGGAACGGAGCAGATTGGGAAACAGGGCAGTGAGCAGGACAATCAGGCTGACCGTGCTCCATGTCAGGCCGTAGCGTTTTTGCAGGCCGGTTTTCAGCCATGCGGAAATGGTGAGGAAGAGCAGGGACAGACTGAAGAAAATCGCAATCAGGCGGATGCGGAAGGCTGGGTCAAGGCCGCCGATGAAGCGGGCCAGACTTTCCTCCAAGGCCACTGCGGCCATGAACAGGCCGGCGAGCAGGCCCAGGAGGCCGCCGAATCGGTTGATCCGCCGGTCCCAGAGCGCAGTCACCACCAGCATGACAAGGAGCACGCCAAGAAAAAGCAGGAAAAGCTGTGGCAGGGCTGTGCCGAGCCAGCGGGCGGCAAAGGCGGTGATGGTGTCCATGAACTGTTTGCTGATGTTAGGTGTTATAGCTGAAGCAGGATAAAGTGGTCACAGCGGCATCACGCCCTCTTTCTCGCCTCCTCCACCAAGTCATAAACCAGCTCCTGCGCCTGCCGGGGTGTCAGTTCATCCGGGTTGATGCCCTCCAGCAGCTTGCGCAGCTTGTCCTCCTTGGGCGGGAAGAGCGAGAGCTGCTGCCCCTGCTTCTTTCCTGATACAGCAATAGTCGGCTCGCCCGCCGGTGTGAACTCGCCCCGCTCAATGTTAGTCAGGATTTCTTGCGCCCGCTGCACCACCTGCTTAGGCACGCCTGCCAAGGCCGCCACCTGAATGCCATAGCTGCGGCTGGCCTTGCCTTTGACTAACTTGTGCAGGAAGATGATGCTGCCCTTGTGCTCCCGCACGGCAATGGAGTAATTCTGGATGCGCTGCTTAGTGGCTGCGAGGTCAGTCAGCTCGTGGTAATGGGTGGCGAACATGGTCTTGACTCCGCGTCCGTTCTTGTCGGCCAGCTCCTCAGCCACGGCCCAGGCTATAGCCAAGCCGTCGTAGGTTGACGTGCCCCGCCCGATCTCATCAAGAATAACCAAGCTGCGTTCGGTCGCATTGTTGAGGATGTTGGCGGTCTCGTTCATCTCGACCATGAAGGTTGACTGGCCGCGCCGCAGATCGTCCATTGCTCCCACCCGCGTAAAGATGCGGTCAACAAGGCATATCTCCGCCTGCGCTGCCGGAACAAAGCTGCCGATATGGGCCATGAGCACAATCAGGGCGGTCTGCCGCAGCACAGTTGACTTGCCTGCCATGTTCGGGCCAGTGATGATCAGCAGCTCGTGCTCGTCCTGATCCAACAGCACGTCATTAGGGACAAAGCGGCCCGCTTCCAAGCTGCGCTCAATCACCGGGTGGCGGCCTTCTGCTATATATAGTGTGTCCGCGTCAGTCATCCTTGGCCGAACGTACTGATAGCGGGCTGCCGCCTCAGCCAGATTAGTGAAGAAGTCGCTGCGGGCCACGGCATGGGCCGCTTGCAGGAGCCGCTCGCTCTGGGCCGCAATCTGCCCGCGTATCTGGATGAACAAGTCGTATTCCAGCGTCAGCCGCCGCTCCTCTGCCGTGCTGATCTTCTCCTCCAGCTCCTTCAGCTCCGGGGTGATGAAGCGCTCGGCATTGGCCAAGGTCTGCTTGCGGATGAAATACTCTGGCAGCTCGCCCTTCTGCTGCGCCCGGCTGACCTCGAAATAGTAGCCAAAGACCCGGTTGCAGCCCACCTTGAGCTTGGCAATGCCGCTCCGCTCCCGCTCCTTGGCCTCCAAGTTCAGGACAAGCTGCTTGCCGTCCCGGAGCAGGTGGAGCAGCTCGTCCAGCTCCTCGTTGAAGCCCTCGCGGATCAGGTTGCCTTCGCGCAGGGTGACAGGCGCATCTTCCCGGATAGCCTGATGGATGAGATCATGCAGATCAAAGAGCGGGTCCAGCTCAAGGCCGATCTCTTGCAGCAGGCCGCCCGGCGTGTTCATGAGCAGCTTTTTCAGCTCTGGCAGACAGGCGAGCGAGAGCTTGAGCGCGGCCATGTCACGGGCATTGCCGTGCCCAAGGACAAGGCGGCTGCACAGGCGTTCCATGTCATAAATGCCCTTGAGCAGCTCCTGCATCTCGCGCCGCCGCAGGTTGTCGGCAAGGAGTATATCCACTGCTTCCAGCCGCTGCTCAATCCGCGCCCTGTCTTGGAGCGGGAAGAGGAGCCGCTGCCGGAGCAGGCGTGCGCCCATTGGCGTGCAGGTCAGATCAAGCACTGAGAGGAGCGAGCCGTGCCGCTTGCCGCCGATCAGGGTCTCGGTCAGCTCCAAGTTGCGGCGCGAGGAGTCATCAATGATCAGGAAGCCGGAGCGGGAGAGCAGGCGGAGCTGGCGGATAAAGGTCAGCTCGGTCTTCTGGGTTTCCTGGATGTAGGCCAGCAGGCCGCCCGCCGCCCGGATGCCGCTGTCCATGCCCTCGCAGCCAAAGCCTGCCAGGCTGCTGACCCGGAAGTGCTCCAGCAGGGTGCTGCGGGCATTGTGGCCTTCAAAGCTGCTGCTCTCGCGCAGGGTCAGACAGAGGTTCGGCAGGAGCATCCTCAAGTTGTCGATCAGGGCAGTCAGCGGCTCGGCTTCGTCCTCGGCCAGAAGCAGCTCGGCAGGCTGCATCCGGGTGATCTCGTCCTCAACCAAGTCAAAGCGGCCCTCGTTGAGCGGCACTTCGCTGATCAGGAAATTGCCGGTGGAGACATCAAGAAAGCTGAGGCCGACAGCCAGCAGCTTCTGCCCTTTGCGGCTCGCAGTCAGGGCGCAGACAAAGGTGTTGCTCTTCTCATCCAATATCTGCTCGTCCGTGGTCACGCCGGGCGAGACCACCCGCACCACCTCGCGCCGGACGATGCCCTTGCTCTGCTTGGGGTCTTCCACCTGCTCACAGATGGCCACCCGGAAGCCAGCCCGCACCATCTTGCTCAGGTAGCTGGAAACCGCGTGATACGGCACGCCGCACATCGGCACCTCGTTCTCATCGCCCTTGTTGCGCGAGGTCAGGGTGATGCCCAGCACCCGCGAGGCCATTTCCGCATCATCAAAGAACATCTCGTAGAAGTCGCCCATGCGGTAAAACAAGATCGTGCCAGGGTGCTGCTCCTTGAGTTCAAGGTACTGCCGGAGCATGGGCGTGATCTTGAGGGCAGCGGGCTGGTCAGGGGCGGTGTTGTCAGAAGCCACGGTGATGGTGCTATGGTTAGGATTGACGGGAAAGGCGCTGGTGAGGAGATTCAAGGCGATGCCGAAGAAAGGATCACTATCGGCCAATTTACGGAAGATTCTTTCCTATGGCAATAAGAAAATTACGAAAAGCCGTCTGTGCAAAATGCCTTGGAGTCAGGCTCCCTTTCTCTCCCGCAGCATCACCAGAAGCACTCCCGTGCAATTCATCATTGCACGGGAGAACTACGCACCATCGCACGAGAGAAGTATCTGCCGTTGTACTCTGGTGCAACCCACCGTTGCACGAGAGAGGTATCCATCATCGCACGAGAGAAGTACGCATCGTTACACGGGAGAAGTATCTGCTGAAAGCAGCAAATGCCGCCCAAGCCAGTTAGACAGTGCTTGTGAGTCAAACTCGCTGTCAGGCCCCGGATGATTGATTGAGGTGCTCCTGCTTCCTCGCTTCGACAACCGCGCAGAACTCAGCCTTGTTTTTATTGAAATAAGCCTGACACTCTTCCGAGAAGCCAAAGACGGCCCAAGGAGCGGTCTCTGCGGCCAGGCTCAAGACGCGGTCAACCGTAATCTCGCCGCCTTGAATCTCTGCGGTGCCGCCAGAGCAGATCAGGGAGGCGGCATAGGTCTTGCCAGCGGGAATGAAATAGATGTTGCGCTGGGTGACTTTCTTGTATGCCCAGAGCAGATCATCAAGGCGCAGGATGTCAAAACTGAAAAAGGATGACTGAATAAGAAACTCTTTGGTGACTGTCCAACTGCCGGCTTTGAAGGCGTTGGGTGAGTTGAACTGCCGCTCTGCCGCTGAGGAGATGAGGTGCGGCTTGCCCCAGTTGCTGACCTTTTTGCACAGCGGGTGCGAGTCAGGGTTCCGCAGGCGCAGCCATGCCGGAATTCCTATGCTGGCCAAGATGACGAGCAGGCAGGCCAAGACCGCAATGACGAACCAGCCAATGGAGCGAAATTCGTCCTTGCTGTTTAGATAAAACGGATAGAAGCGGCTGCGGTTATCCCGCATCTCCTTGTCGCTGAAAAGGTTCTGGGACACCTCGGCAGGCATTGGCTCCAATGCGCCCTCAACCGTGGTCTTGGCCGTGTAGCCGCCTTCGTAGATAAGGAATTTGTCTCCCATGACCAGCGCATAATACTTTGCATCCACAGACTCGCTTTGCTTGACACCGTTCTTGGTGCGGACGCTGATCTTCGTCAGGCCGGTGTCTATTGCTTTTGAGCCGGATACTCTGGCAAAGTAGCGCGGGGCCGCCGACACATCCTTAATCTGGTCCAGATCAGCCGCGCTGAGATTGTGCGGCCCGCTGATGAAGTTCTCAATGTACCGCTGCTGCGTGAAGAGCAGCAGGGCAATGCAGACGATGATGACAGCGCAGACTGTGAGCCGCCTCCCGCTCCGCTCCTTGATCATTCTGTGAATCCATGTTTCCATCCGCTTCATCTCCTCCGCATTGGTTATTCTGCCTGCGCTCGTTATGAGCAGTTCGTAGCGCATGATCACGGCGCACCCGCGCCATGCAGGGCAAAACATCCTAAAAAGCCGCACAGGCTTTGTCAAGGAAAAGCTGTGGTTGCTTGTCAGTTCGGAGGAAATGGGACAGAAAGTGCCGCCCAAGCCAGCTAGACAGCACTTGTGCATCAAACTGGATAACGCTTATGAGTCAGGCTCACAAGCGTTTATGACTCAGACTCATAAGTGCTTATGAGTTTGAGTCACAAGCACTGTCGAGTGTGGCCGCTTCCGTCAGCCAGTCAGCCGTCAATCTACAGCAGCCCCTCCACCCGCTTCATGGCGCAGAAGTCGCCGCACATGGTGCAGACTCCCTTGTCCGCAGGCTGCGAGGACTCGCGGTAGGCCCGCGCCTTGTCCGGGTCAATGGCAAGGGCGAACTGGCCTTCCCAGTCCAAGCTGCGCCGCGCCTTGCTCATGGCATGATCAAGTTCGATGGCTCCGGGCAGTCCCTTGGCTATGTCGCCTGCATGGGCGGCAATCTTGGAGGCCATGATGCCCTCTTTCACGTCATCAGCAGAGGGCAGGCGCAGATGCTCTGCCGGGGTGACATAGCAGAGGAAGTCGGCCCCGTGCATGGCTGCCAGTGCCCCGCCAATGGCCGAGGTGATGTGATCGTAGCCAGGGGCAATGTCTGTCACCAAGGGGCCGAGGACATAGAACGGCGCGTCATGACAGAGCTTCTTTTGCAGCTTCATGTTCATCTCCACCTCGTGCAGCGGCACATGACCCGGCCCTTCAATCATCACCTGCACATTGTGCGCCCAAGCCCGCTTGGTCAGCTCGCCAAGGGTGATCAGCTCCTCAATCTGGGGCGCGTCGGTGGAATCCTTGACCGCGCCAGGCCGCAAACCGTCGCCAAGGCTGATGCAGACATCGTGCCGCTCGCAGATGGCCAGCAAACGGTCAAAGTGCTCATAAAAAGGATTCTCCTGCCCGGTCTTGGCCATCCACTCGAAGAGAATTGAGCCGCCCCGGCTGACAATGCCGCAGAGACGGGGATTGGCGCGCAGGCTTTGGGCGCACTTGCTGGTCAGGCCAGCGTGAATGGTGATGAAGTCAATACCGTTCTCCGCATGAATCTCCACGGTCTTGAACCAGTCCTCAATGGTGATCTCGGCAGTGGGCTTGCCAGTCCGGGTCAGGGTGTCGTAAATCGGCACTGTGCCGATCATTAGCGGCACTTCCGCCACCAGCCGCTTGCGGAAGCCCTCTGTATCGCCGGACACGCTCAAGTCCATGACCCCGTCCGCCTTGTGCTGCACAGCCAGCCGGGCCTTGTTCATCTCTGACTCAAAGGAGCAGACATCCTTGGACACGCCCAAATTGACATTGATCTTGGTCTTCAGCCCTGCCCCGACTCCGGCGGCCTTGAGGCAGCGATGATGCTTGTTGGCCGGAATGGCGATCCGGCCCTGCGCCAGCCGCATCATAAGGTCTTCTTTGCTGATCGGCTCGGTGCGCAGCACCTCCTCCATCTGCGGGGTAAGGATGCCCTTGCGGGCCGCGTCCATCTGGGTCGTATAAGTCATTCCTTCTCTCCTGAAAAGTTGATAATCTTGTTGATTTCCAGCACTCGCTGGCCGATGTCTTCCGCGCCAATGATTTCTGTGACCAAGCAGACGGTCTTTGCCCCTTTGGCCAGCACTTGGGGCAGATTGTCCCGCTTGATGCCGCCAATGGCGACAAAGGGAATTGCTGCATTCCTGACTGCCCAGTCCAAATACGCCAGGCCGACCGGGGCGCAGACATCCTCCTTGGTCTGGGTGCTGAAGATCGGCCCAACCCCGATATAGTCCGCGCCATCTTCAACAGCCTGCTGCGCCTGCTCCGGGCTGTGGGTTGAGCAGCCAAGGAGCATGTCCGGGGCAATCTTGCGCAGCTCACGGATGGGCAGGTCGTCCTGGCCTTGGTGGATGCCGTCCGCGCCGACCATCAGGGCAATGTCGGCATAATCGTTGATGATGAAGGGAATGCCCGCATCCTGCGTGATTTGGCGGATGGCAGCGCATTCCTCATACATGGCGCGGATGCTCTTGTCCTTCAGCTTTTCCCGGTACTGCATGACCGCAACTCCGCCCTCTGCCATCTGCCGGGCCACTTCCACGTTGCTGCGGCCAAGTGAGAACTTCTCGCCCAGTATCCCGTAGATGCCCGCAGGCAAGGTGCGGCGGAAGAGCGGCAGGAAGCGGGACTCCAGTTCATAGACGGCAAAACGGAGCTGCTCAACCTGCTTGCCCGCCTGATACTCACCCTGCGCCTTGAGCACTTCCTCCAAGACACGGGCCGCCTCCTGCACCCGCTTGCAATTGGCTTGGACTGTGTCGCGCAGGCCGCTGCGCTGATCAGCAGAATCTTGATTGGAAGTAATCCTGCCAACATCTTCGCCAGCAGCACGGGCAGCGAGCAAAGCCATTTCCCGGCCCTTGAACAGCTCGCGCAAGAAATGGCGCAGCTTGCGCAGTTCAGCGGAAAGCTGCTGGTTGTCGAAATGAAAGCGGGCAATGTCCTCCAGCACCCGCAGCCCTTCAGCGGCCCGGTTGCAGTTTGCATCAAGCAGTCGTGATTCGTTCATGATCTTTTTCTGTCAGTTAAATATGTTGAGCTGTTGCGGCACTGCTGTCTGTACGAATTTATCCGTATTATTGACTTATTGTCCGAAGTAGCTGATATTTCTTTTGCAACTTTTCTTCATCCGTCAATCTGTCATCGTGTCCATACAATGCAGATTTCCAGCTGCCATGCACAGGATTGCTGATCAAAATCCATTTCCTGCCCCAATACTGCCGGTGCTTTTTCGCTGCATCTCTTCGCTCTGCCGGACTGCTCTTTCCCAAGAAAGTAAAATCATTATAGTCATCACCAATCAGCAGCAGAATACGAAACTTTTTTGCAATAAATGCCCTTCGTGAAATTTTATCCGAACCCCATTCAGGACGTTCTTTCTGACAAAGCACCTGATCGGGCATAACTTCAGGATCAATTACTTTCCTGATATTTCCTACCGTCTCGTCTTTCAACGTCCGATTGGTCACATAGAAAATAGTAACGCCTTTTTCTTTTGCGAAGCGGATAAAGGAAACAGCACCCGGCAGGGGAGCAGCTACAGACTCCTTGAGCCACTCCGTCCACAGTTGCGGATCATACTCTTTTCCAGCCAAGAGAAATCGTGCCGCCAAGGGAGAATTATCCAGCACAGTTTCATCAACATCAACAATAACGGCAGGCGGTAAGCGGTAAAAATCCCCCTGCTGCTCCAAAGCCGCTGTCCAAGAAGGATCATTCAGGGCTTTTTCCAAGTTTAACGTGGCGAGATAAAATGCCTGCTCTGCCGCCATATTCCATTCCGCTGATGCCTGTGCCCACAATACGCCGAGGAACATTTCCGGTGGATTTTCCGATTTGGCGGACGTGTAGAATACGATGCAGCATAAGCAGATAATGAACTTTTTTATCATATTTATCTCTTTATAAAAATGTTCAGTCTATATGCAAGATCAGGAAACTGCTGCTGCACCAGCTCCTCTGTAGCAATTTCATTGTCCTCATATTCAAAACCCGGAGCAACGGCCTCGCTGATCAAGGCATAATCATCTTTGCCACCGCAAATCTGCGAAGCCTTCCACCAGCCGCCCGGCACCAGCAGTTGCAGTGTCTCGCCATTTCTGATTTCCGAGCCAAGGATTCGCTCTGACAGGATTCCGTCCGGCGAAACAATGGTGTATCTGACCGGAGCGCCGAGATGATGATAATGAAGAATATCAGACTTGTTTCTATGCAGAAAGCCGCCCGGACTTTCCTTGGTCAGCAGGTAATAAATGGAAGTCAGGAGCAGTCTCCTGCCATAGTCACAGTCAAGATGCAGGCTGGACTCATAAGTCCTGCGGAAAAAGCCGCCTTCGGTCGGGTGCGGCTCAAGCCGGAGCAGCGTGATCAGTTCTTCTTTGGTCATTTGCTTGTTTTCACAGGCAGATTCATGCGGCGCGGCAGACCGCGCAATTCGGGCGCGCCATCAATTTCAGTCATAACGCGGCAGATGTCAATGCTTTTCCGCCTGCTGCTGTTGCATCAGCCCAAGGCCGCACCTTGGGCTTTTGAGGTTTCATCGGCTGCGGACTGCGCTTCAAGCCCTGTGAACTTGCCCGTTCCCGCCAAAGAGCATGGTTTCCACCAGCTCGCAGAGCAGATGCTCGATCCAGAGGTGCGCCTCCTGAATGCGGGGTGTTGACTTGGACGGCACATTGAGAAGCAGGTCGCAGTGCTGGGCCACACCCTGCGGCGGAATGCTCAGGCCGCCGCTCAAAGCGGCAGTGGTCAGTCCCATTTCCTTGGCAGTGGCCAAGGCTTCGACCACATTGGTCGAGGTGCCGGAAGTGCTGATGCCAAGAGCCATATCGCCGGTCTTGCCCAAGGCCTGCACCTGCTTGACAAAAATCAGATCATACGAAAAGTCGTTGCTCACAGCGGTGATGATCGAGGTGTCCGTGGTCAGGGCGATTGCAGGCAGCGGGGCGCGGTTGATCAGGAAGCGGTTGACGAATTCCGCCGCGATATGCTGGGCATCCGCCGCGCTGCCACCGTTGCCGAAAATGAGCAGCTTGCCGCCTCTGCGAAAGGTTTCGGCGATCAGTTCGGCCAGCTCAATGAGCTTGTCGGCAGACTGGGCGGCAAAGGCATCTTTGGCCTCCTTGCTGGCAGCAAGGCTGGCCTGAATTACGGCTGAAGCGTCCATTGCATTCATCTGTGAGTAGTTGTTCAAAAATCAACACGCATCCCAAGGACAGGCCTATTGCGCTTGCACAAACTTGCCGTCCTTGACTTCATACATGGTGTAGCCCACGCCAGTGGCATCGCCGTGCTGGTCAAATCTGATTTCGCCAAAGGGCGTGACCGCAATCTGGTTGTGCAGAATATCCGCCACCTTGTCCGCATCAGTTGAGCCAGCCTTTTCCACGGCATTGGTCACGGCTATGGCTGCCGCGACCGCATTGTCAAAAAACGGCCCCGGCTCGCCGCCATACTTGCTTGTGTAAGCTTGGCGGTACTGCTTGGTCACTGGATTGCTGGACACATCCGCTGGCCCGGTCGCATACACGCCTTCCGCGTATTTGCCCGCAATCTTGATGAAAGTGTCATCTTTAACGCCATCATCTGAAATAAAAAGCGTCTTCATTCCCTTCCGGCGCATCTGGGTGATGACCTTGGAAGCCTCCGGGTGATAGCCGCCGAAAATCACTGCGTCGGCACGGGTGCGCTTGATTTTCTGCACCACTGCTGAATAATCCACCGCCCCAGGCGTGATGCCCTCGAACAGCACCACCTGCGCCAGCGCGCCTTGGCGGATGATCTCCCGCGCATCTTCAGCCAAGCCTTTGCCATAGTCGCCCTTGTCATGGATGATGGCAATTTTTTTCATCGGCTCATCTTTTAACAAATCAACGGCAAAATCGACAATGGTTTTGGCCTGGGCATTGTTCGGGGCAATGGTGCGGTAAAAGTTGGGATACTTGCCGCTCTCGGTCAGATCGCTGTCTGTGGCGGACGGCGACATGACAATCACGTCCGCATCCGTGTACACCGGCAGGGCCGCCTTGGTCGCGCTGGAGCAGATATGGCCGATGACCAGCTTCACCCCTGCGGAAACTAATTTGGCCGCTGTGTTGGCCGCCACTTCCGGCTTGCAGACATCATCCTCAATCTGCAGCTCCACCTTGGCCCCGTTGATGCCGCCATTGGCATTGAGATGCTCGGCCACCAGCTCCGCCGCCCGCGCTGTCGGCTGGCCGTAGGAAGCCAAGTCGCCGCTCAACGCTCCTGCCACCCCGATCTTGACCGGAGCAGGGTCAGCAGCCCAGACATTGGCGGCCAAGACGGCGGCGGCAGCAAAGAAAATCAGTTGCGCATACATCTTCATCAGCATACCTCCTTGCAAAGGATTCATCGTTCTGCCTGCGTTGCAAAGCAGGCTTCAATCTGCTATCTTTTCACACTGCCGGAAAAAAAGCATCAAAAAACTGACAAAGACAGGCTCTGAGCCAGAACATGAACCGAAATTTTTATTATCAGATGGGCAGGCCGCTGTCGCCCCTCTACAGCCTGACCATGCGGCTGCGGGAGCAGTTTTATCTCAACGGGGTGCTGTCCTCGCACGTGCTTGATGTGCCGGTGATCAGCATCGGCAACCTGCTGCTGGGCGGCACTGGCAAGACCCCGCTGGTTCAGCATTTCGCCCGGCTGCTGCAAGACAACGGCTTCCGGCCCGCTGTGATCAGCCGGGGCTATGGCGGCGCGACCAAAGCCCGGATCAACGTGGTTTCCGACGGCGGCAAGGTGCTCTTAGATGCGGCGTATGTCGGCGACGAGCCGCGCCTGCTGGCTGAAACTCTGCCCGGCGTGCCAGTCCTGACCGGAGTGGTGCGGCGGCTGCCTGCGGCCAAGGCTGTGGAAATGGGGGCCAATGTTTTGCTCTTGGATGACGGCTTCCAGCATCTGGCCGTGCGCCGCGACCTTGACTTGGTGCTCTTCAGCGCGGACAAGCTGGCAGGCAATTCGCGGGTCTTTCCCGGCGGCGACCTGCGCGAGCCAGTGCGCGCCTTGTATCGCAGCCATGCCTTTGTCCTTACTGGCGCGGATGAAGCCAATATTGAGCAGGCGGCCCGCTTCCGCAGCCTGCTGCAAGAAAAATTTCCAGACAGGCCGGTCTTTTTCAGCGGCAGCCAAGCGGTCAGATTAGTGCGGCAGGAGGCGGACGGGGGCAGAGTCACGGTCAGGGAGGAGGAGCTGACAGGCCGCCGTTGCTTTGCCTTCTGCGGCATTGCCCGGCCTGAAGGCTTTCAAAAAACCCTCAGCCAGCTTGCCATAACACCTCTCGTCTTTCATGCCCTGCCAGATCATCATGCCTACACCGAACGGGCCGCCCGCCAGCTCCTGCGGACAGCCGAACAGACCGGAGCAGACTGTCTGCTTTGCACGGAAAAAGATTTGGTCAAACTGCGCGGTCTTTCAGTCAAGCTGCCGCTCTACGGCGTGATCATGCAGGCCGCGCCAGAGTCAGGCTTGGACAGATTAGTCCTCAGCTGCGCGGCAGGCAAAAAGCAGCGGCTGACTGCGGCGCGTTGATGTGTCAAAAACAACACACTTGCCCAAACAGAGCCTGTCTGTGTGCTTTTTGCCACAGCCGCCTGCTGGACAGCCCTGCTGCCCCCTCCTGCCGCTCTTTTTTTTATCAACCTGAGTTTGCGCGAAAAGTTTTATTTTTTACTCCTGCTGGTCCAAAAAATAAAATTTTTGGTCGGCCTTTTGCATGAGAACGTGATACAAAGGAAGGAGCAGCGAGCAATAAAACACCATCAATCAGAGCGCAGGCACTGCCGGAGGAACCGGCAAGAGGTGAAAGAACATGGCGATCAACCTTGACCCGCATCAGCACACATTGGAGCATTCAGTTAGCTGTAGCGGCATTGGATTGCATTCTGGCAGAACCATCAATTTGACCATCAAACCAGCAGAGGAAAACAGCGGCATCAGCTTCCGTCGCGCTGATCTGCATAAAAAAGCAAGCATTCCGGCAAGAATGGAGCATATCAGCGACACCACTCTTGCCACCACCCTTGGCAGCGGCGCAGAGCGGATTTCCACCACCGAGCATCTGCTCGCCGCCCTGCACGGCGCAGGCATTGACAACGCCGACATTGAGCTGGACGGCCATGAAGTTCCGATCATGGACGGCAGCGCAGGCCCCTTTGTTCAGCTCTTGGACAAGGCAGGCCGCAAACGGCAGCGCAGCCTGCGCAAAGTCATCCGCTTCACCAAGCCGGTCTCCTGCATCTCCGGCGACAAATTCATCCGCATTGAGCCGTACGAAGGTTTCAAAATTACCGGCAGCATCAGCTTCGGCACTGACCTGATCAAGGATCAGAGCTATTCCATAGAACTCGATTCAGAACGTTTTGCCAAGGAAATCGCGCAGGCCCGCACTTTCGGCTTTGTTGAGCAGGTTGAGGAGCTGTGGCGGAACGGGCTGGCCTTGGGCGGCAGCCTGCAAAATGTGATCGCCATTCATTGGGACCGCCGCCGCATCCTCAATGAAGGCGGCCTCCGCTTTGAGGACGAGTTTGTCCGGCATAAAATTTTAGATTTAATTGGAGATTTGGCCCTGCTCGGCAGTCCGGTGCTCGGCCACGTCATTGCCAGCCGTTCCGGTCATGCCCTTCATCACAGCCTGATGCAGGCTGTGGCCGCCTCCCCGGACAGCTGGGAATATGTTGAATTTCGCAAGCCGGGTCAGCCCCATGTTACCGCCCCGGCCAGACCCCGGAGGAAAAGATATCCTGTCTCTCTTCCGGGCCTGCTGTTCCCTGCTTCTGCGCCCTGTCCGGCCTGAGCAGCTTTTTTCGTTGCTTGTTGTTGTTCCTCTTTTTGTTCCGTGCCCTGCCCGCTGGCCGCCAAGCCAGCGGGCTTTTTTTGTCAGGCTTCAGTCCAGATGAGAGCCTGTTTTTTTAGACATTTTATCAATTTCACAAATAAATAACACTCAACAGGGTGACGACCGGAATTTGCTCAGGCTCTGACAGAAGGGCATGCAAGAATACAGAACGGTTCTGCGCAATGGCATGGGCATGCCTTTGCGGAAGTTTTCGGTGAACATTGTCGGCCCGCATGATGCTGCCTCTGGAAAAAACAAAAAGCACAGTAAGTTGAATTTCACAGGCTCACCGAATCAGGCAGGGACAAGCCGCGCATCATCCCTGCCATTCTGACAGGATGCAAGAGTATTTCGTCCTGCTCAGACCTTGCCGGTGAAAAACTGCTCGGCCAGCTCAACTTCCTCTTTGGAGCCGATGATTAGGGGCACCCGCTGGTGTAGTTCCTGCGGCTCAAGATCAAGGATGTTGCGGCCTTGATCATCAATGGCCCGGCCACCGGCCTGCTCGACCACAAAGGCCAAGGGCGCGGCCTCATAGAGCAGGCGCAGCTTGCCCGGTTTGTCTGGGCTTTTCCGGTCACGGGGATAGACAAAGACCCCACCCTTGATCAGATTGCGGTGGAAATCCGCGACCAAGGAGCCGATGTAGCGCAGGCTGTAAGAACGCTCGCCGCGCTCGTCCAGCTCTTTCAGCCGCTCGATATAGGCTGTTGTGTCATCATGCCAGTAGCGCGAGTACGCCTCGTTGATGCTGTAGTATTGGGCCTGTTCCGGGATTCTGATGTCAGGATGAGAGAGAAAGAACTCGCCCACGCTGGGATCAAGGGTGAAGCCCTGCACGCCTTCGCCGACTGTATAGACCAGCATGGTGCTGGAGCCGTAAATGATGTAGCCTGCCGCCACCTGATCCCGGCCCTTCTGGAGCAGGTCGCTCATCTCGCCCTGCTTGCCGTGACTCCTGCGGCGATGGATGGAAAAGATGGTGCCAATGCTGACATTGACATCAATATTGGAAGAGCCGTCTAACGGATCAAAGGCCAAGGTGTATTTGCCCTCATAGCCGTCCAAAACCGGAATAACGTCTTCGTCTTCCTCTGACCCCATGATGCAGACGTAGCCGCACTGCTCCATCCGCCGCTTGATGGTCAGATTGGCAAAATCGTCTAACTTCTGCACCTGTTCGCCTTGGACGTTGATCTGGCCTGACTGCCCCAAGATGTCGGCCAGCCCGGCCATGTTGACCTCAGAGCTGATGATCTTGCCAGCCACGATCAGGTCATTGAGCAGGCCGGTCAGCTCGCCGGTGGCTTCCGGGTGGCTGCGCTGGCTGTCCATGATCTGACGGCTGACCGTGATGCCCTTGCGTTTCGGCATGATGTCCTCCTTGCTGTGATTTCAGCGGATGAAATTATTTTTCTTTCTCGCCCGGCTGCCAGCTGCGGACAAAGTTGAGCAGAGTGCGCACGGCAATGCCGGACGGTCCCTTGGGAATATAGCTTTTTTCGGTGAAATCCCAAGCCGTGCCGGCAATGTCCAAGTGCGCCCAAGGCGTGTTGCCGACAAATTCCTGCAAATAGGCGGCAGCAGTGATCGTGCCTGCCTCTCTGCCGCCGCTGTTTTTGATGTCCGCCACTGTCGATTTGATCTGCTTGGAATACTCCGGCCCCAAGGGCAGCCGCCAGAGCGGCTCGCCAGCCCGCCCGCCAGCAGCAAGAAGCTGCTCGGCCAGCCCGTCGTCATTGGCCAAAAGGCCGGTGCGGTGATGGCCCAGGCCGACAATCACGGCGCCGGTGAGGGTGGCAAGATCAATCACCGCATCCGGCTTCCATGTTTCAATGCCATAGGCCAAGGCATCAGCAAGAATCAGCCGCCCTTCCGCGTCGGTGTTGATAATCTCCGAGGTGATGCCGCCGTAGTGGGTGATGATGTCGCCCGGCTTCAGGGCCGCGCCGGATGGCATGTTTTCCGAGGCTGGAATCAGGGCGACCACATTGATGCCTTTTGGCTTTTCCTCGGCAATGGCCTGCATGGCGCAGATCACGGCTGCCCCGCCGCACATGTCATATTTCATCTCCTCCATTTTCTGCGGCGGCTTGAGGCTGATGCCGCCCGCATCAAAGGTCAGGCCCTTGCCGACCAGCATCAGGGTGGGCGTTTTTTTGTCTTTGTCGCCACCGCCCTGATAGCGGAGGATCACTAATTTGGCTGGCTGGATTGAACCTTGGCTGACCCCAAGCAGGCCGCCCATGCCCAGCTTCTTCATCTCCGGCCTGCTCAAGACCGTGCATTCCAAGTCATGGTCCTTGGCCAATTTCTCGCCGAATTCAGCAAACCGCTTGGGTGTCCAGACATTGCCCGGCTCATTGGCCATATCTCTGGCAATGCAGGCCGCCTGCGCCGCCCGTTCGCCCTGGCTCAGGCCCTGCTTGACCGCCTCGGCTTTCATATCTCCAACATGAAGATAGACCTTTTCCAGCTTGGAGGCAGGCTCGTCGTCCTTTTTTTTGCTCTTATGACAGTCGAAAGAATAGCTGGCCAAGACCAAGCTCTCGCTCAGGCATTCAGCTATATCCGCATCCGGCAGGCTGATGTTTTCCGGCAGAACCAGCAGCATGTTCTTCACTTGCAGCTTGGCGGCCTGCCGGGCTGCCGTGCCTGCGGCCTGGCGGAGCTGCTCGCGCAGGGCATCGGCATTGTCGCTGATTTTGCCCAGCCCAATCGCCAGGACCCGGTTGGCGGCCAGATTGTGCTTGATGTCCTTTTTGGCCGCAGAAGGATAGTACAGGAACAGCTCTCCCTGTTTGCCGGAAAAATCGCCGTTTTTCCAAGCATATTTGATATTCCGCCGCAGGGCCTTGCAAGGGCAGAGCACGGCCTTGCCGCCGCTCTCCCGAAGGAAATAGACCAGCAGGTCGCCTTCAAACAGCTCCAGCATGTCCTTGTTCAGCTCGATTTTCATAGCGTTCTCTCTGGGAAAAGTTGTGTATTATCCTTCTGAGCGGTTGTCATTATACTCGTTTCAGGCAATTGGCAAAACAGTTCATTTCAGGTAACATGCAGAAATTGGCAAACCAATCCAACACAGGAGAAAAAGATGATTTTCGAGCTTGTCCTTGCTGTCAGTTGCGCCCTTGGCATCTCCACCGTGTGCAGTCTGCTGGAGGCGGGTCTGTACTCGCTCTCCTTGAGCCGGATTGAAATGATGGCCGCAGAGCGTCCGGCCAAGGCGGCAGTGCTGAGAAAGCTGAAAAACAATATTGATCAGCCGATCACGGCAATTCTCACCCTGAACACGGTTGCCCACACTATGGGCGCGTCCGTGGCAGGCGCGGCGGCGGCTGATGTGTTCGGAGAAAATGGGCTGGTCTGGTTCTCGGCCTTTTTCACCCTTGCCGTGCTGCTTTTTTCTGAAATTCTGCCGAAAATCGTTGGAGTCGCCTTCAGCGTGTCGCTGGCACCCTACATGGCCCGGCCCTTGGAGCTGCTGGTCATCATGTTCAAGCCGGTGATTCTGATCGGCCAGCTGATATCCAGCCTGATGCCCAAGAGCACGGAGAATTCCATTTCCGCCGAGGAGCTGACCACGGTCGCCCGCCTGAGCCGCAAGGCCGGAGAGATTGGCAGTGATCAGGAGGCGGTGATCATCAACATCATCGCCCTGAGCGGCAAGCGGGTCCGGCAGGTCATGACCCCGCGCACGGTCACGTTCACGATGAGCAAGGACAGCTCCATTGCCGAGGCCGTGAAATTGGAGGAAAAATGGCGCTCTCACAGCCGGGTGCCGGTCTATGGCAAGGACAGCAGCGATGTGGTTGGCATAGTCCGCAGCTACGAGGTCATGCAGGCCGCTGTCGCAGGCAGTTACGAGCGCACCTTGGAAGAGCTGATGATCCCGGCCCACTTTGTCCCGGAAATTGCGCCCTTGGACAAGGTGATGCTGGAGTTTTTTGAACGGCGGCAGCATCTTTTCGTTGTTGTGGATGAATACGGCAGCGTCACCGGGGTGATCAGCTTGGAGGACATTGTCGAGGAAATCATGGGCCGGGAGATCATGGACGAATCAGACCGGACTGGCAATCTGCGCGCTTTGGCCAGAGCGAGTAGAAAAGGCGGAACTGCGGCAAACGGATGAAATCAGAATTGTCAGCGCGGCGCAAACAGGTTAGAGTGGTGAAAAATGATTTCAACCACCTTGCGCCATGACATTTCTGCCATGACAGATTCAAGCGTCACCCCTCTCGATTTCAGCGGCCTCAACACCTATTCCCTGCACGACCGTCCTGCCAAAGTGACTGTGACCGACTTTGCCCAGCCGGTCCGGCCCGGCATGACCGTGCAGGAGCTGATTGCCGCTCTGCCCAAGCAGCTGGCAGGCAATGATTTTCCAGAGCTGGTGGAGCGGATTGCAACGGCAGTGCAAAACAAGCGGCCTGTTTTGGTCGGCATGGGCGCGCACGTCATCAAGGTCGGTTTGGCCCCGATCTTGATTGATTTGATGGAGCACGGCATCATTTCCGCCATTGCCATGAACGGGGCAGGCATTATTCATGATGCGGAAATTGCGATGGTGGGCCGCACTTCTGAGGACGTGGCTGACGTGCTTGGGAGCGGAGCTTTTGGCGCGGCGCGGGAAACCGGCGTGGTTTTGAACGAGGCCATCAATCGTGGCGCGGCAGAGGGCATTGGTCTGGGCGCGGCAGTGGGCAATCAGCTCCTCCGGCACAATTTTCGCTTCAATGACCACAGTCTGGTGGCACGGGCACGGCGGCTGCATATTCCCGTGACCGTGCATGTGGCAATGGGCACGGACATCATTCATATTCATCCTGATGCGAACGGCGCGGCCATTGGTCAGTGCAGTCATCATGATTTCCGGGTCTTCTGCCGTTTGGTCAGCGGACTGGAAGGCGGGGTGTATCTCAATATTGGCTCGGCAGTGCTGCTGCCAGAGGTTTTTCTCAAGGCCTTGACTGTGGTGCGCAATCTGGGTTATGAGGTGAAGCAGTTCACCACCGCGAATTTTGATTTCATCCGCGCCTATCGGCCCAGTACCAATGTGGTGCAGCGGCCCACGCTGGAGGGCGGCAAGGGGTTTAATTTCACTGGGCATCATGAGCTGATGATTCCGCTGCTGGCTGCTGCGGTTTTGGATAAATTGGCAGGTCCTGAATAATATTGTGCATACAGGCTGATACGAAACGGAACGTCTGTACGGCTGCATTCTTCATCTGGATATCAGAGAAGGCAGAATATGGATACAGTACGGCAGCAGCTAAGTAGAATGCTGTTTTGACACTAATCTACGCAATAAAGAGAAATAAGCATGTCCAAAAAAAAACAATCTCGCGGCAACTGCGTTTTCTGCGGGCGGCAGATGACAAGAGGCGGCTTGGTCAAGCATTTGGCAAGCTGCGCCGCACGCAAGGAAGCGGTGAGCAAGGCCGACCAGAAACCCGGAAAAGAGCAGACCATCTATCATCTGCAAATCCAAGACGCTTGGGCCGGTGATTTCTGGCTGCATCTGGAAATGCCCGCTTCAGAAACCTTGGATGAATTGGACAGCTACCTGCGGATAATCTGGCTCGAATGCTGCGGCCATCTCAGCCAATTTTCTTTTGACAGCCGGGGGTATGAAGAAATAGCAATGAGCAAAAAAGCAGGCTCAGTGTTCAAGCCGGGCGTTGAGCTGCTCCATGTTTATGACTTCGGCACCTCATCAGAGACAAAGATCAAAGTTGTCGGCGCACGGCAGGGCAAGGCCTTGACAAAGCATTCCATTTATCTGATGGCCCGCAATGAGCCGCCGGAGGTGAAATGCTGCAAATGCGACGAGCCTGCCGCGTGGCTGTGCATGGAATGCGCGTATGAGGAGACAGGCGCGCCTCTTCTGCTCTGCGAGAAACATATCAAGCCGCATGAGGATGATGAGCATTTCCTGCTGCCGTTTATCAACTCGCCAAGAACTGGACTGTGCGGCTATGACGGGCCAGGAGAGCCGCCGTATTGAGCTGCGTCCGCAGCTCCAAGGGCCGGGACGCATCAGCATTTGCTTCACCTTTCACCCTTCACCCCTTTCACCTCCTGCCGGAAACAATGAATCTGTCCGCAAACATGCGCAGCCAAACAAAATATCTGCCTACAGCCCTGATCGCCGCAGGCGCGGCAGTCATGCTCTTTGCCCCTTCGCCGCTGACCAAAGCGGCAGTGCTGGCCCTGCTCTCCCTTGGCTTCTGGGCCACCGCCCTGATGCCGGAGCATATTACCGCCCTGCTCTTTTTCCTGCTGGCCCTGCTCTTTTCCGTCACCAGCTCCGACATAGTCTTTTCCGGCTTCAGCTCCGCTGCAGTCTGGCTGGTCTTTGGCGGTTTAATTATCGGCAGCGCCGTTTCAGCAACAGGTCTGGGCGCACGGACCGCCCGCGCTGCCGCGTTCTGGCTGCATGGCAGCTATCTGAAAATCATCATCGGCTTAGTGGCGGCCTCACTGCTTTTCAGCTTTTTCATGCCCTCGGCAATGGGCCGGGTGGTGCTTCTGACCCCGATTGCCCTGTCCATTGCTGATCATTTCGGCTTTCAAGAAGGGCGGAAAGGCCGCACCGGCATCCTGCTGGCTGTGATCCTTGGCACGTACATTCCCGCCTTCGGCATCCTGCCTGCCAATGTGCCCAACATGGTTTTGGCTGGCATGGCTGAGACCCAGTATCATTTTTCCATTCTCTACGGTTCGTACCTGCTTCTCCATTTTCCGCTCCTGAGTCTGAGCAAAGCGGTGCTGATCGTCGGTTTCATTCTTTTTCTTTATCCTGATCAGCCTGCAGCCATTGCTGATCAGAAGCAGAGCAAGGCGGAGCCATTTTCCCGCAACGAGCGGATACTGACCGCTGTGCTGTTAGTCATGCTCGTTCTGTGGATGACGGATTTCCTCCATCATATTTCTCCGGCGTGGATTGCTCTGGGCGGAGCAGTGCTGCTCCTCCTACCGGGCGTGGATATTGTCAGCACAGCCCAGTTCAACCAGAAAATCAAATGGTCTTCCATTATTTTCGTGGCCGGCATCCTTGGCTTGGGCGGCATGATCAGCAAAACCGGACTGGGCAGCGCAGCAGCATCAGGTGTCATCAAACTGCTGCCGCTGGCCAAAGAGCAGGATTTTCTCAACTACATGTCTGTCAGCATGGCCTCAGCCTTGGCAGGCATGGCCGCCACCCTGCCTGCGGTGCCTGCGGTTTTCACCCCGCTCACGGACAGCCTTGCCCAAGTCACCGGCCTGCCAGTGCCGACCCTGCTCATGATGCAGGTGGTCGGCTTCTCCACCATCGTCTTTCCCTATCAGGCCCCACCGATTGTGGTCGGGCTGCAAATGGGCGGGGAAAAACCAATGACTGCGGCCAAGATAACCCTGCCCTTGGCCCTGATCAGCCTCTTTATCCTTCTGCCGCTCAATTATTTTTGGTGGAAAATTCTGGACTGGCTGTGAATAATATGCTATTTGTAAAACACAATGCGTCTGTTCCGCACAGTTGAAAACAGAGTGTTTTGCTGCAACAAAGGACGTGAGGAGGAGGGACAGTTGCGGGTATATGCTCATAACTGCCTGGCAATTCAAAAAGTGAGGAGTGAATTATGACCAAGAAACTTACGGTGCTGCTCTCAGGCTCTGTCCTGCTGGCCGCACTGACCGCCTCGCCTGGACACAGCTGCGTGGGCCGGATACTGAATTTTTCCATTGACGGCTCGCCTGAGCAGAAGGCGGCAGGCCAGCTCATGGCCACCTATATCAACGAGCGCACCGGCACCACGGTCAATCTGGTGGAAAATTCGCCGACTGAGGACGGCTCCTGTCCTGCTGACACAGACATCTGCATCCAGTATCTCAAGCCCGCCTTGGACGGCATGGGCAGCGAACAGCCCCAAGATGAGCAGGAAGCCTACAGCAGGGCCAAGGAATATTATCTGGAAAACAAGCAGATGGTCTGGCTCAAGCCCTTCAGCTTCAAGGGGCCTGTCCAGCAGGCGGACAGCTCGATAGCTGTGCCGGTCTCTCCCCGCGCTTCTTTGACCAAATTTCCGGTGCTGGATCGGGTGATCAACAAACTGAGCGGCATGATCACTGATGACGCGCTGCAAGAGATGATGAACAATCTCCAAGGCAGCAGCGACCCGGCAGTGGCGGCCAAGGAATTCCTCAAGTCCCGCAAACTGATCTGAGAGAAAGACCATGCTGAAAAAGCTGATCGTGGCCCTGTTCCTGCTGCTCCTTGCCGCAGGTTCCGCCGCCGCGCACGGGGATATTTCCAACCTGCCGGATTCTGTGCAGATCATGCAGTATAAAATGCTGCTCTACATGGACCCTGATGATGCGGAGACCAAAAACAAGCTGGCCATGGTCTATTTCCGCACTGATCAGCCAGAGTTGGCTGTGCAGGAGCTGAAAGGGGTTCTGGCAAAGGATGCCCATAATTTCAACGCGCTGGATGGCATGGGCGTTCTTCTTCTCCGGCAGAGAAAAGCGGAGGAGGCTTTGCAATATCTGCAGCAAGCCCTTGCGGTCAATGACAAGGATGTCATGCTTCATGCGCATCTTTCGCTGGCCTATGAGCAGCTTGGTCAGGCTGATCAAGCCGCCGCATCGCTGAAAAAAGCGAAAGAATTGTCTTCCGGCCCGAATGGTGCTGCGGCAATCGAGAAGGAAATCAAGCTGATAAAAGGCGGTCCCGCAAAATAGCCCTTTTTTTGCCTTGGGACATGTTCGCAATTTCTTGCCGTGCCATATCGGCTGACCACCACCATCAACAGATTCGCTCCATAATAATAACATGAAAAGAATACTGCACGTTGTCTGCATCGCTGTTCTGCTCTCGCTCCAAGCCTGCGGCGGCGACAGCGGCAACAAGGCTGTGGACAGCAATCTGCCGCCGCTCCGCTTCTGCTTCATGATCTGCGACAGCCGGGAACTGTCAACTGCCCGTTTCGCGCCCTTCACTAAGTATTTGGAAGAAAAGCTGGGCCGCAAGGTGGAGATGATCCTGAAAAACACCTTTGAGGTCGAAGATCTGGCCAAAAAAAAGGAGTTTGATTTCTTCCACGTCAATTCCGTGGTTGCAATTTTGCTCAAGGAGCGCTACAAAGCTGATTTTCTTGGCGTGGATATTCAAGGCCGCTATGGCCACAAGGCCACCGGCACCCTGATCGCCCGCAAGGACAGCGGCATCAAAACGATGGCTGACATCAAGGGCAAGACCTTGGTTTTCGGCCCGGCCTTGGCTCCGTTCGGCTACATGGCGCAGTATTCGATGATGCTGGAAAACGGCATTGACCCGGAGACAGACCTGCTCCGCTACGACATTCCGCCGGGTGCGCTCAAGCATGACAAGATCATGTATGGTGTTGATTTCGGCAAATACGACGTGGGTGCCGCGCCGCGCATTGATCTTGACCGCATGGTTGCAGGCGACATCATCAACTTGGACGACTACAACATCATTGCCGAGAGCGAGCAGATGCCCTATTGCACGGTCGGCGCGCTGCCTCATGTTGATCCTGAGCTGAAAAACAAGGTCAAAGACCTGATCCTCAACCTGAAAAAAGACGAGACCGCTTTAGTTGATGGCGAAGTGCTGAAAGTCCTCAAGCGGATGGGTTTGGACGGTTTTGCCCCGGCAGTGGACAGCGAGTATGACATCATCCGGGAGAAGCTCAAGCTCTGCAACATGGCTCCCTACACTAAATATTGATTTCAAAAGAGGACTCAGCATGAAACGCAGTGTTCTTTTCTTTTTTGCCGCTCTTGCGGCAGTTGCTCTGAGCTTTCATCCTGCCTTTGCCGCAGAGACGGTGGTCAATAAAGGCGTGATCGACAAGGACACGGTCTGGTCAGGCGATATTTTGATCAAGGGTGATGTGGAAGTGGCTGAAAATATCACCTTGATCATCATGCCCGGCACCACAGTCCGTTTTGCCAAGATTGAACGCTTTGGCCCGGACAAGCTGTATAACGACAAGGAGAACCATTTTGCCCGCGCAGAGATATTTGTCAAGGGCAAGATGCTGGCTCAGGGCAGCAAGGAGAGCCAGATCACGTTCACCAGCGCGGAAAGCAGTCCCAAGCCCGGCGACTGGAGTTCGCTCAACTTCAGCGGCAGCACCGGCAATATTCTGGAGCACTGTGTGATCATGTATGGCGACACAGCCGTGCATTGCCATTCTTCACATGTTGTTGTCGCCAATAATGTCTTCAAGCACAACGGCACCGCCTTTGGCTGCAAGAATCTGAAAGACATCCCTGTGCAGACTGTGATGCCGGTTATGTACAATCTCTTCACAGAGAATGGCGGCGGCATGATTATTGGCGGCGGTGCTGCTCCGGCAGTCTTTCATAACGAGATCACTGGCAATGAATTTTTTGGCATCTATGTCAAAAAAGGCGGCTGCTCGGATGTGCGCTTCAACAGCATCAGCAAGAACGGCAAGGGCGTGATTCTCTACGAAGCCAAGAATCTTTTTCTGCGCGACAACAACATTGCTGACAACATCGACTACAATGTCTCCATGCTGGAAGGGCAGGAGCAGGATTTGGCCTTTCCGCACAACTGGTGGGGCACAGCGGATGAGAAGAAAATCCGCGAGAAAGTCATGGACAAAACCAGTGACAGCGGCTTGGGCAAGGCTGACTTGAGCAATTTCTACACATCTCCTGTTGCCGGAGCAGGAAATATCTGATAGACTTGCCAACCATGTTGCTTGCTCAGAAACTGTCCGGCAATATTCTGGACATATTGACAAAAGCCGCCTTGGCAGTGCTGACCGCAGTCATGCTGGTCATGCTGGTTCAGCACGAGCTTGCCGCCCGCAATTCGGCAACTGTGCTGGACAGCAGAGAGCAGGAGCTGCACAAGATTCAGCAGCGCATGGAATTGGACAGCAAAATCTTTCATGAAGTTGCGGTCTTCTTTGAAGAGCGGCGGTATCGGCAGGCTATGGAAAAATTGAAAGAAGTGCAGACCATGCATCCCGACAGCTCCACAGCCCTGCTCTGGCAGGCCCGTCTTCAGTATGAGGAAGGCATGGTCGCGGAGTCCTTGGCTGACTATCGGCAGGCAGTGGACAGCGAGCCAGGTTTTATTGACAGAAAATCGCCGCTCTTTGTCGGCAAGCGCATCAAGGAGAAGGTTGACGAGTCGCAGGAAAAACTCCAGCGGGAAATGCAGCTCAAGCCGAATGACATGTCCGTCCAAAAAGCTCTTGATGACCTTCTTTATCTGAAGCGGCGGCTGGCCGGCGGATGTGAATAAATGGCGCGTTTGAAACTCCCTGACCTTGCCGTCAGCACCGGCATCGTTCTTGGTGCGGGGGCAGTGGTTCTGACTCTGCTCGGCAATCCGACCAATTCCGGCATTTGCATCTCCTGTTTTTTGGAGAATTTGGCTGGCTCGCTCCAGATGCACGACAGCCTGCGCATGAGTTATGTCAGGCCGGAACTGCTCGGTTTTTTGCTCGGCTCCTTTGTCACTGCCAAGAAGATGCGCCGCTTCCGGGTCACGGGCGGCTCATCGCCGCTGATCCGCTTTTTGCTCGGCTTGTTCATGATCGTCGGCTGCGGCATTTTTATTGGCTGTCCGATCAAAATGATTTTGCGCTTGGCCGCAGGCGACCTGACCGCAATTGCCGCCCTGCTCGGCCTGATGTTTGGCATCTGGCTGGGAGGCCGCTACATCCGGGCTGGTTCCGTGTTGGATCGGGATAAGGAGCTGCCGCAAATCAACGGCTACATTTTGCCCGGCATTGGCCTGCTCTTGCTGCTTTTTGTTCTGCTCAAACCGAGCTTTATTGTCCAAGGAGCCACTGGCCCAGGGGCGCAACATGCCAATCTCTGGATTTCGTTAGCTGTTGGGCTGCTGATCGGCGGCATGGCCCAGCGTTCTGGTCTCTGCATCACTGGCGGCCTGCGCAACTTCTTTCTTTTCAAAGAGAAAACCCTGCTCTGGGGCATTGTTGCCGCCTTTGCATCAGCCTTTTTTGTCTCTCTGATCAGCGGTCAATTCAATCTTGGTTTTTACGATCAGCCGGGTGCGCATCCTGACAATCTGTGGACGTTTCTGGCCATGGTGCTGGTCGGTTTGGCCGCAGTGATTGTTGATGGCTGCCCGTTCCGCCAGCTCATCAAGGCGGGACAGGGTGATGTGGACGCAGGACTGACCTGCTTTGGCATGTTGACCGGCGCGGCGTTTGTGGTAAGCTGGCAGCTCCGCAGCACTTCTGCCGGGCCGGAATTCAACGGCAAGATTGCCACGCTGGCCGGACTGATCTTCTGTCTGACTGTGGTGCTGGCGTATCGCAGGAAATCTGCGGCAGCACGGTGAAGTTGACTATGCGGTGGACTTCACAAATTCATCTGTTCAACACCCGCCTTTGTGATGGTGATAGCAAAAGGCGACTTCAATTCTTCACCACATTACATTGAGTAAATTATGAGTACAGGTACAGTGAAGTGGTTTAATGCGGACAAAGGCTTTGGGTTTATTACTCCAGACGACGGAGGTAAAGACCTGTTTGTCCATCACTCAGAAATCAAGACTGGCGGCGGTTATGCCACGCTCAACGATGGCCAGAAGGTTGAGTTTGAAGCAGGGCAGGGTAAAAAAGGGCCATGTGCAAATAATGTCAGATCGTTGTAATCCGGCGGCATAAGCACATATCCGGCAATCAAGCCGAGCAGTTAATAGAGGCGCGTTTGCTGCGCACATTGCAACGCGCAGCTTTAATCTTATACCGTTAAGAGTGGTGATCGTTTTGCGCCCACTCTTAACGATTTTTTGCAAGCAATGAGTTATTTTTTTAGGCTCTCCGAGTTTTTCTGTGGTTGACAAAATCGGGTGGTGCCCCTGTTGAGTGTTGCTGTCTCGAAAATTATGTGATACCGATTGGTTAGCATTACTGAGACAACTACTCCGTAAAGTGAGTTGTGGATTCAACTCGCAAGTGCAACTTTTTTTGGTTATCCAAAAAGCATAGGTTGGCTGGCACTTTGAATACTTCATGTAAATTTTCAATTATTTTCTCTTAGTTAGCGACAAAAGCAAAGTTGTGACACTCCCGTAACTGCCTTTTCTTGCAACCAAAAAAAGTTGCACTTGGAACTTGAATTCACCGTTTGAATGCTGACCAGCGCGGCCTTTGTCGTGAGCTGGCAGCTCCGCAGTAGCTCCGGTCGCCGGACCGGAGTTCAACGACAGAATTTTCACTCTGGTTGGGCTGATTGCGTCTCATTATAACGAAATGATCCAGATCGATATATTTTGTAGACAGTGTCAAAAAAATCATCATCAACTTGTGAATGAAAAAGAGTCAATTTCAATACAATGCGAATCTTGTGGAGCTGCGCTTGCATCTATTTCTCCAATTAACGGATATGTATACATTCTATCGAATCCATGTATGCCAAATTTAGTCAAGATAGGGTTTACTACACGAAATATTTACGAAAGGATTTCTGAACTTAATTCTTCAAGCGGCATACCTGAACCTTTTGTGATTGAAGCTGCTTTTTGTAGTATCAACCCTAAAAAGGATGAACAAATAATCCATGCTGAATTAGATAAAAATCGTACTAATAGAAATCGTGAGTTTTTTCAATTTGAACCGCTTGATGCAATTGATAAAATAGTAAAAATACTTGAAAAGCAACCTGATTATATTGGGACGAACAGCATGGTTAACTGTGAAAGACTTCTTCAGAGAAAAAAAGAAGAAGAAAGAATTTTTAAGAAGAAACAGAATTATTTTTTATCTCAAGGCATATTTGCAGAAGACCCAGGAAGATCAGTTGCTATGTATTCATTTAAATGTATTGGATGTAAAAATAGATTTTATTCCAAATATCCTAAAAACAATAGAACTGCTTGCCCTTTCTGCTTTTCTTGTGAAATTGAATGAAAAAATTATGAAATATATTAACTGGATTAAAACATAGCGTTGTTTTTAAAACATGATTTGGACGGCATGCCGCTTCATGAAATTCCGCACAAGATCATTTATCTGTGCCCTAAATATGTGGACAAAATACAATCATCATGAACTGGTTCAAAAAAAAGGAAAAGCCGCAGGAGCCGGAAAAGGAAGAGGTCACACGCGGCCTGCTGATCTTTGCTCACCCGACCACAGTCATCGCGGTGGAGGAACTGCTCAAGGACGAGGGATATAAAATTCGGGTGGTCAGTCCGCCGCCTGCCTACCGCACCGGCTGCGACTTGAGCGTGGAATTTCCGCTGGAAGCGGAAGCCGCCATCACTGAGCTGCTCAATGCAGTCAAGCTGCATCCGCTTGATGTGGTGCCGATCACCTCGGAAGGCATGGAGCCGCTTCAGTTTGTCCGCAAAAAATGGTATGGCAAATACCTGATGGTCCGGGCGGCCAACATGAAGATCACCGTAGATACAGAGACCAAGGTCATTGTCAATATCTCTGGCGGCGGCTGCCCGGACGTGCCCTATCTTGCCACGACCATGATCGGTAAGCGGCTTGACGAGGCTCCTGCCCCGGACGAAGTCGGCTTCTCCCTTTGCGCCTATTCCCTCAACACTGCCCGGGAAGAGATGATCCGGGAAATCGGAGCATAATCATGCTGTTGTTAGTTGGTGCGGTTCCTGCTGACCGCCTCCCCCTGATCATCGGCCCGGTCTCGCTCACTGACCGGGGCATCAAGATTGACGGTCATGAGCTGCCCATCAACCGGGGCAATGAGGCCATGATGAAGGCTGCCTGCCTGATCTGCCAGGAATACGGCGTGGAGCCGCCGGTCGGCATGGTGGCAGGCGACATTGGCAAGCGCGAAGGCAGCGAGGCAATTTACAAGCACTTGGCCGAGCATCTGCCGACGATGGGGGTCAAGGTGATGACCCTGCATTATGTGATGCCTGATCTCAAGCTGAATAAGAAGGTGCTGGCCACGGTCGAGACCATGAAGGAAAGCAGGCCTGCTCTGATTGCCGACGCGGGCAGCATGTATGTGGCCAAGGCGGGCGGCGATGCCAAAATGTACGATGTTTTCACCCCGGACATTGGCGAGGCCACCTTTCTGGCTGATGAGAAGGCCGATCATCCCGCCTACACACGCGGTTTCATCTTCAACATGGAAGATGACGTGCCGGAGCTGATCCGCCGGGCATACATGGGCGGCAACGCGCCCAAGACCATGTTTGTCAAAGGGGCAGTGGATTATGTCTGCCAAGACGGCGAGATTGTTGACACCATTGCCGAGCCGAGCATTGAGACGATGGAGCCGATTGGCGGCACGGGTGATTTGATCACCGGCATGATCAGCGGCCTGATGCACGCTGGCCGCAGTCCGCTCTTAGCCTGCCGCATTGCCGGACGGGTCAACCGGGCTGCTGGCGAGCTGGCCAATCCGACCCCGGCCACGCAGGTGGAGGAAATCCTCCGCTGCCTGCCCAAAGCTCTTGCCAAGGTGGAAAAGGAGCTGGGGCTGTGAGCCGGATGCAGTTCACTGCTGTGGTCGAATATTGCAAAGACATAGGTCTCTATGTGGGCTATATGCCGCAGTTTCCCGATGCGCACTCGCAAGGGGAAACGCTTGATGAACTGAACCGGCTGCTTGAAGACGGAGAGCCTTCGTTCAGTTCTGAGTTTGTCGGCACCCAGCAGATTGCCATAGCGTGAAGGGAAATATGCCTGCCCTTTCGCACAAGCAGTTCCGCCACGCTGACGGACGGGCAACCACCGTTCCGTTGCATCAAGGAAGAGACATTTCTCCGATTCTCCTGCGGCAGCTTGCACAAGACATCAGCATCTCGGTTGAAGAGCTGCTCAATGCAGGAGCCTGAACCATGCGCAATAAATTTCTTGGCACTGGCGAACAGGGCTTTCATCCGCTCCGCAAGATGCGGGTTGCCTTGTCCGGCGCACGCTATGCCGTGCTCCATGATTTTGCGGTCGCCTACAAGACAGTGCTCTCGGTCTTGATTCTGGTGTGCTGTTTTTACTATCGTCAATGGCTTGATTTCAGCATGGTCTTGGTCGCCACCGGCCTGATGATGATTTCTGAAATGTTCAACACCACCATAGAAGCTCTGTGCGACTTTCTCGAACCACGGGAAAACGAGCGAATCGGTATTATCAAGGATATTTCGGCGGCAGCGGCAGGGATCAGCATCTTAGTCTGGAGCATTGTCCTCTTGCTGGAAGCAATGCAGGTCTGGCAGAAGCTGGCCGGATGAAAGTTGGCATCACCTATAATTCCAATCAACACAATGAGCTGGCAGCACGAAATACGCCACATCCGGCTTCCCCAAGCAGTCTGGCAGGACATTGTCGCCCATTGCCAAAGAAAGCTGGCCGGTGAGTTCTTGCCCGGTGAAACCCAAGTCAAGCGGGCCTTCGGCATTCTTGTCGGAGTGAGAAACGGCGACGAGCTGCAGGTGCGGCAGGTCTTGACCATAAAAAAAAACGCCCGCAATGTGGAGCCGATCAAGAGCTTCATGGACAAGCTCATGGAGCAGTATGCCATTCCCTCAACCACGCCACTGAATCAGCGCGGCTGGGTCACTGATCCGCAGGAGTTCAAGGAGTGCATGGACTTCTGCAAGCGCGAGGGCCTGATCATGTTCGGGGCCTATCACATTCATGTGGTGCCGTGGCCCGGCGACCCGCTCCGCGACACCCCGACCGGCTTGGACACCGTGCTGGTCCGAGGCAGCAAGCTCTTTTCCTTCATCATCTCCATGGTCGATCCTGAGCAGCCCATCATCCGGGCCTTTTATGAAGGCCAGATTGACGCGGAGACCCCCATCCTGTTCGAGCAGGACGAAGAATCATCTGAACCGCAGAGCATTTCATGGCCGCAGGCGCAGCGACTCAACCTGAACTGATTGTTGAATACACCGATCCTTTGGAAGGCTTCAAGGGCTGGTTGGTCATTGATTCACTCACGCACCGGCTGGCCGCTGGCGGGATGCGGGTGCAGAAAGGTCTGACCTGTGAAGTGGTGCGCCAGTTAGCCGCAACCATGACCTTGAAGATGCGCATTGCTGGCATCCGGGCGGACGGTGCCAAGTGCGGCATTGACTATGACCCGCGCAGTCCGGGCAAGCAGGAGGCCCTGTTCCGCTTCATCCGGGCGATCAAGCCGTATCTGCTCGAACGCTATTCAATGGGGCCGGACCTCAACACCACCATGCCGGAGCTGGACGCGGTCTGCGCCCGCATCGGCATTCCGTCGATCAAGGCAGTGATTGCCAAATGCCAAGGCTTCACGCCAGAGGACTTTGCCGAGCGGACCAAGCTCCTCAAGCAGCCGGTTGCTCACTCAACTCTGGGTGGGCTGCGCTCCGGCGCAGGTGTGGCCGCTTCCTGCGCAGCGGCCTTAGAATTCCTCCATATTCCTTTGGCGCAGGCCAAGGTGGTGATTCAGGGCTTCGGCAGCTTGGCCTCCAGCGCGGCCTATTTCCTCCATCAGGCCAGTGTGCCGATCATTGGTCTGGCTGACTGCGACAAGAGCCTGATCAGCCCGGACAGCACAGCCTTGGACATTCCCGATCTGCTGGCCCGTTCCTGCTCTGACTGCCGCCGCAAGGGGCTGATCCCGCCGGATGCGCTCCGCCACAGTTATGGCGACCGGCGCGAGATTTACAATCTTGCCTGCGATGTCTTCATTCCAGCGGCCATTGAGCGGGCCATTGACCGGCAGGCGGCAGAGACCATGCAAGTCAAGGCCATTGTTTCCGGCGCGAATCTGGCTGTGACTGACGAGGCCGAGGCCATTCTCCATCAGCGCGGCATCGTGGTCATTCCCGACATGGTGGCAGGCTGCGGCGGTTCGCTGTCCATGGAAGGACTGTTCGGCCCGGACGAGCTGCCTGCGGTGCAGGAGGTGCTGAACCACGTTGACCGCAAAACCCGCCGCATTGTCAGGAACATGCTCCAGCGCAGCCGTCAGGACGGCATCTCGCCCCGCGAGGCGGCCCTGCGCATCTGTGCGGAAACTCCGCTCTATCCCGATTCCAAGCCCTACCTGCCTTTTCACGATTGAGGAGCTGGAACGCTCGTTCGGGGAAATGTGCCGATCCGTTTCAACCTTCCATCGCGCCGCTGCTCTTGGCAGCCAAGACATCATGAACAGAAATAAAAAGATTGAGCAGCTCCAGCAGCTGCTTCAACGACGCAAAATTGATGCGGTGCTGATCACCCAGCCGGAAAACCGCCGTTATCTGAGCGGCTACACCGCTGCTGATCACGGCATTCAGGAAAGCTCCGGGGTGCTGCTGATTCCGAAAAAAGGCGCGCCGTGGCTGCTTACAGATTCCCGCTTCACGCTGCAAGCTGAGGAGGAGGCGCAGGGCTTCACGGTTGAGCTGTACAAAAAAGGATTGTTCAAACTGCTGAAAAAGCTGCTGCCCGCCTTGGGGATACGGCGGCTGGCCTTTGAGAGTCATCATTTTCTCCACTCCGCTGTTGCGAGAATGGAGAACGTCTTGGGCAGCAAGACAGAGCTGCTGCCAGTGACAGATGTGGTCGAAGCAATGCGGCTGGTCAAGAGCGAGGAGGAAATCAGCCTGATTAAGGCATCTGTCCTGCGCAACGAGCAGGTTTTTCAACAAATTCATGGCCTGATCGCGCCGGGCATGACAGAAATCGACATTGCCCTGCATATCGAACGCATCATGCGGGAACAGGGCGCGGAACGGCCCAGCTTTGAGACCATTGTCGCTTTTGGCACGAACGCGGCCAAGCCGCACGCTGTGCCCTCAAAGCGGGTGCTGCTGGAAGGCGACCTTGTCCTGATCGACATGGGTTTGGTCCTGCAAGGCTATTGCTCGGACATGACCCGCACTTTTGTGGCTGGCAAGCCGGACAGCCTCTTTCTTGAACGGTTGCGGGTGGTACGCAAAGCCCAGCTTGCTGGCATCAAGGCCATCCGGGCTGGAGCAGTCTGCAAGGACGTGGATCAGGCCGCCCGCAAGGTGATTGCCGATGCTGGTTACGGCGACTTTTTCGGCCACAGCTTGGGGCACGGAGTCGGCTTGGCCGTGCATGAAGCCCCCAGCCTCAGCACCCGCAACCGGAAGAAATTGCAGGCTGGCATGATCGTCACCATTGAGCCGGGCATTTATCTGCCCGACTGGGGCGGCATCCGGCTGGAAAACATGGCAGTTGTCCGCGAGGACGGCTGCGAGCTGCTCAACGAGGACTCAACCGGGCTGGATTTGTAAACGCATCCAGCCCGGCGGCACAAAGGGCCGGGCGGTTTGTCAGCACTCCATCCGGCAAAGACCCTTTCCCTCGATGCAGAGCGGGCAGATGTGACTCTGCTGGGCCGGACTGATGTCCAGCTCCTCCATCCTCGCCTTGACCGACTCAACCGTCTGTCTGCTCAGTTCCTTGGCCATGCCGATGTGCTTTTCCGGCAGGATGGCCTGCTCAATATCCTTGCGGCAAAACCTGCCTGCCACTTCAGGCTGCTCCATAAGAATGTCCAACACCGGCCTACCGCTCTCCACTGCCTCCATTGAGACCTCATAGACCAAGGCATGGGCGTTCTCCTTGCCGATCTTGGTGCCGATGAAAAACATCAGGGCCTCGCTGGAGATCAGCGGCGCGGCCCGGAGCACGTTCTCCCGCACGCAGCCCTCATGGACAATCATATCCCTGAGTATATGCTGCATCATGTTCAGCAGGCCGCAGATGTAGAGCGAGGCATCGGTGAGCGCAGCCCATTCCACCCGCACGGAACGGTAGTCGCGCTCATGCTCGCAGATCAGGCCGTCATAACCAAGCATGGCCTGCGCTTTGATCAGTTTGGCCAGGACCACGACCTGCTCGCACAGCTCCGGGTTGCGCTTGTGCGGCATGGTGCTGCTGCCGATCTTGCCAAGATGGAACGGCTCCTCCAGCTCGCCGATCTCGTTGCGGGCCAGACAGCGGATTTCATCAGTAATCCGGGCCAGTGAGCCGCTGATCAGGGCCAGCACGGACAGGTATTCGGCAAAGCGGTCGCGGGAGGAATGCCAGGCCGTGTTCGGTGCTTCCAGTCCCAGCCGGGCCGAGAACTCAGCCAGCAGCGGCAGGGCGCGTTCGCCAAAGGCATCCATAGTCCCGACTCCGCCGAAAAGCTGGCTGACCAAGACCCGCTTCTTCATCTCCTCCAGCCGCTCAATGCTGCGCCATGTCTCGTCCAGCCAGCCTGCCATTTTCAGGCCCAAGGTCATGGGCAGGGCGTGCTGACAGTGGGTGCGGCCTATCATGACCAAGTCCTCATACTGCTTGGTGCGCTGGATGAGCAGGCGGACAATGCTGTGCAGGTCGCGCTCGACAATGGAGATGATGTCGCGCAGCTCCAGCACTTGGGCCGTGTCCTGAATGTCCTGCGTAGTGGCTCCGAAATGGATGAACTGGCCTGCCTCCTTGTCGCAGGCGTTGCGCAGGGCTGCCAGCAGCGGCATCAGGGAATGATTGGTCACTTGCAGCCCTGCCTGTATCTCGGCAAGGTCAAACCTGCTGATCTGGGCATTTTGCTGGATGTTCTCCGCCGCTGCCAGCGGAATGATGTCTAGCCCGGCCATTGCCATTGCCAAGGCAGCTTCCACGTCTAACCAGCGTTGATAGCGGCGGATGTCGCAGAAAACTTGCCGTGCTTCCGGCGTGGTGTAGCCGCCGGAGTAGAAGCGGGAATCAACAATATGGCTGTTAGGAGCGCAAGTGGTCATAATCATTAAATTTAAAATACAGGGAGCGGTAAAATGAGGCCCGACCGCTTTGGCGCAGCAGATAGAGCACTACAGACTGCACAGGTTTGGCCAGCAGCAGCACGATCTTTCCGGCTCAAATCAGCCTGTCCGCACATCCACCCGGCCTTTCCACGGAAACAGCATGGGCACCTGTTCGCAGTAGCGGCGGTAGGGTTCGCCCAAATCGCGCAGCAATTTGCGTTCCTCCAGCAAGGCACCGATGATGAGATACATGCTGAGGATGAGCCGTGAGGGCCAATTAACATCAGTGATCGGCCCGATTGTCCAGAGTATGGGCAGCCCGGCAGAGTACCACGGATGACGGACGTAACTGAGCACGCCTCTGCTGGTGAAAGGCAGGGACGGTGCTTCTTCGCCCTGCCGCCAGCTCTGCCACTGTCTGATGCCGACCAAATAGTTGAGGTCATAAACAACTTGCCCGCCGAGCAGTAAAAACAGGGCATAGAGAAGAAGCAGACTCTGGGGAATGCGCAGCCAGCCTGCCCAAGAAAACACTATCTCCTGCGGCAGACTGTATTGCAGCCAGATAAGGGGCAACAGGGTCAGGCCTGCGAACAAGGAGTAAATCAGCCGGTAGGTGCCACGCAGCATTGCTCCCTGTCGTTGCAGCCAGTCATTAACCGGCGCGGAAATCAGCAGACTGTGCAGAGCGCACCAGAGTATGATGAGAAAATAGAGCGATATTTTCGACATGAGCTTGTTCTATGACTGTTCATACTCTAATCAGCCGCAGCAGCTCGTCAGTCTTTTCACGCAGCAGCGGCGCATCAGCACGGGTTTCGACATTCAGGCGCAGGACTGGCTCGGTATTGGATTTGCGGAGATTGAAGCGCCAGTTTGGATAGGCGACAGACAGCCCGTCCGTGTAATCCTTTTCCCCGTCATGATATTGCGCTTCCGCCTGCTGAATGACTGCGTCAGGGTCAGTCACCGTGGAGTTGATCTCGCCGCTGACCGGGAAGGCCCGCATCCGTTCATCCACCTGAGCAGACAAAGTTGTGTTCTGCTCGCTCATGAGCTGACAGAGCAGCAGCCACGGCAGCATCCCAGAATCACAGCAGCCAAAGTCGTGGAAATAGTGGTGCGCTGACATCTCGCCGCCGTACATGGCCTGCTCGCGGCGCATGGCCTCCTTGATAAAGGCATGGCCGGTTTTGACCATCACCGGCTTGCCGCCTGCTGCCAGCACCATCTCCTGCGTGTTCCAAATCAGCCTTGGATCGTGAAGAATCACGCCGCCGGGCTGCGCTCTCAGCATCGCTGTGGCCAGCAGGCCAACTATATAATAGCCTTCAACAAAGCGTCCGTTCTCATCAAAAAGAAAGCAGCGGTCACAGTCACCATCCCAAGCAATGCCCAGAGCAGCCTTGTGCTCACGCACTGCTTGGGCGGTCTCCTCCCGGTTCTCCGGCAGAAGCGGATTGGGCACTCCGTTCGGAAAGGTGCCGTCCGGCTGCCAGTTGAGCTTGATGAAGGTGCAGGGCAGCCGCTCCTCCAGCAGATCAATGACCGGCCCGGCGCAGCCATTGCCCGCATTGACCACGATCGTGAACGGTTTGAGCGCGGCCACATCAACATAAGAAAGCAGGTGTTCGATATAGCGGCTCTTATCTGGCAGGACACGGCATTGCCCAGATTGCGCCGGGGCAGCGGCCAGCGCGCTGCGGAACCAGTCTGCGGATGCGGCCATCTCCGCCACCTCCAGCAGGCCGGAGTCAGCAGAAATGGGCCGTGCGCCTTGGCGGACAAACTTCATGCCGTTGTATTGGGCTGGATTATGGCTGGCCGTGATCATGATGCCGCCGCCGATGCCCGCCGCCTCGCCGTTGAACACGGCAAAATACACCTCTTCCGTGCCGCAGAGGCCAATGTCGATCACCTCAATGCCTGCCTTGGTCAGCACCTCGCAGAGGCTTGCGGCAATCTCCGGGCTGGACAGGCGGACATCCCGGCCTATAATGATCTTGCTGGCTTCTGTCCGGCGGCAGAAGGCCAGCCCGATCCGGGCGGCAATGTCCGGGTTCAGTTCTTCCGGGACCCGGCCCCGGACATCATAGGCAGTGAAGCAGCGCAGCGGTGTTGACATGCAGGACTCCTCAAAGATAGTGAAATAAAACGTGCTGTCATGGTACCATGTTTGAAGAGGATTTGACAAAGAAAATCAGAAACAGGAGAGAAGCTCCATGCAGGTAAGGCGATTTTCGGCTTTTTGGAACGAGGACGGCACCATCAGCGACAATGTGCCGGAGTGGATCAAGAAAAGAGACCGGCTCCGGGACATGGCCTTTCCCTCGCCATACACGGATCAGCCTGACCGCCTTGCCGACAGCATGGAACAGGCCATCAAGGTGCTGAATGCGCTCAAGCCGGACAAGCAGGGCTGGGGCTGCTTGGGCGATGAGCCGACTGATGATTCCGGCGGACCAGATTACGGCAGGGCCAAGGCCGCCCGAATCGCGGCCCAATCCGCGCCGCTGGAAGAGGTCATTCAGCAATCTGCGGATATGTTCAAGGGGCTGCCAAACTGGAATCATCCCTTGGTCATGCCGAATGTTCTTCCGCCCGCCAACATCGCCTCAATTGCCGCCTCGTTCATGACCGACATGTTCAGCCCGAATCTGATTGAAGGCGAATATTCTTGGAACGTGCATTTTTCCGAGCTGGAATCAGCAGCCATGCTGGCTGACCTGATCGGCTGGGACCCGGTCAAGGCGGGCGGGCTGTTCACCTTTGGCGGCGCAGGCTGTTATTTCTACGGCCTGAAATACGCCCTGACCAGCGTGCTCGGCGTGCAGTCCCGGCACAAGGGCATCCGCACTGACGGCAAGGTGCTGGTCTCGCAGCAGGGGCATTACTGCAAGCTGAACAGCACGGACTGGTCCGGTCTGGGCATGGACAACATCATCGACATTGAGACTGATGACCGCAACAGCATGGACTTGAACCATCTGGAAGCGGTCATGGCCCGGCTGCACAGTGAGGGCACACCGGTCATTGCCGTGATGTGCACAATGGGCACCACAGACGCATTCGGCATGGACCCAGTGGCACAGGTGCGGAAGCTGATTGACAAATATCCCAATCCGCCCGGCTATGGCCGACCATTTCTGTATTGCGATGCAGTGATCGGCTGGTCTTGGCTGATGTTCAGAGATTATGATTTCTCAGAAAATCCGCTGGGTTTCTCAGCCAAGGTGCTGCCCATCATCCGCAAGAATTACGAGGCGGTCATGGACATGCGCCATGCCGACGCAGTGGGCTGCGATTTTCACAAGGTCGGCTGGACACCGTACAATTGCAGCATATTTGTTTTTCAAGACAATGCGGATTTTCAGCGGCTCATGCTCCGGCCCGGCGCAGACTATTTGCAGGAGCGGACAGAATACAATCCCGGCCTCTACACCTTTGAGGTTTCCCGGTCAGCCTCCTATTCCATGGCTGCCTGGGCCACGCTCAAGTTCTTGGGCCAAGAGGGCTTTCAGGTCATGCTGGGCGGCATTCTCGAAGTGCAGCAGCATCTGCGCAACCTGTTGAAAAAAGAACGAACTATGGTCTGCGTCAATGAGGATGACTACGGCTTTGTCACCCTGTTTCGAGTCTATCCCAAAGGCGTGGATGCGGAGATGCAGTATCGGCTCGAACGCACCTGCCCGGATTTCCGCAAAGACCTTGAGCGGCACAACATCCTTCAGCAGGCTGTGGCGGACAAACTCTGGGAATGGTCGCGGGGCAAACATCCTGAAGGCGTTGATGAACAGCAATGCTCACTGCCTGCGCCCTATATCAGTTACACCAGCGGCTTCCGGCCCACAGCCTATAATCAGAAGCGGAAAGACCCGCGTGCCGTGATTTACGCCCTCAAGTCCTTTCCCATGAATCTGAATATCAGCGCGGAATCCATGAGCATTATGATCAAATTGGTGCAGGAGGCCAGAGATCAGATTGCAGAGCAGGGCTGTGGCTGATATGACAGAAGCACCATCCGGATCCTGGAAAAATCTCATAGCTTCAACACGCCAAAAAAATTATCCGCACAAGCCTGCTGAAAAGCAGCACCTTCACCCTTCACCCTTATGAATCCTGAGCAGCGCAAACGCAAGCAGCGGCTGACCCGATATGTCATCGCCCTCTGTCTCCTGCTCATTCCCCTGCTGATCTGGCTCCAGCGCCGGCTGCTTCAGGGCGATCTGAACCTGCCCGTGTCGAGCACGGTCCTGATCTTCGCCCTGATCAACATCAACGGCCTGCTTCTCCTGCTCATGCTCTACCTGATTCTCCGCAATCTGGTGGAGCTGATCTTTGAACGCCGCAACCGGATCATTGGCTCACGCCTGCGCACCAAATTGGCTGCCGCCTTTGTCTCCCTGTCGATCATTCCCACTGCCGTGCTCTTCTTTTTCGCCCTTGGTTCAGTCTCCACCTCCATGGACTACTGGTTCAACACCAATGTTGAAGAATCGCTCGAATCCTCCTTGAAATTGGCCCAAGAGCTGTTTCAGGAGACCGAGAACCGGGCTGGCAACATGGGCAGGCAGATCGGCCTGCTCTTGGAAAATGTCGATATTCATTTAAGTGACAACAAGAGTCTTCAGCAGCTCTTCAACAGCACCTTGGCCTTGGTCCCGACTGGCGCGCCGGATGCCTTGGTTCTGATCGACAGCAGCCTGCACGTCCGGGCCGCAGCCAAAGGCGAACGGCTGGCGGCAGTGCCGCTGCCAGATATTCCCACTGAGGCCCTCCGCCACTCGGTCAGCAGCGGCGAGCCGGAGGTTATCACCCGGCAGGTGAGCGCGGGCGAACTGGTTCAAGCCATAATCCCGGTGCAGATGAAAGACCGGAGCCGGGCATTTCTTATCACCAGTCTGCTCATACCAGCGGCCAAGCTGACCCTGATGCAGTCGGTCTCGCAGGGCATCACCGGCTACAAACAACTCATTCTCCTCAAAGCCCCGATCAAGCTGAGTCTGATCCTCATGCTCCTGATCATCACCCTGCTGATTGTGTTCGGGGCGATCTGGTTCGGTTTTTACATTGCCCGCTCCATGACCAGCTCAATCAACAAGCTGGCTGAAGCCACCCAGCGGGTTGCCAGCGGCGAACTGAACTTCACCATTGAAAAAGATTCAGATGATGAAATGGGGCTGCTGGTCGATTCCTTCAACTCCATGACCTCGGACCTGTTGGCCAGCAACCGCGAGCTGGCCGAAGCGCATCAGGCCTTGCAGCAGTCCAATCTCGTCTCTGAGCAGCGGCGGCGTTATCTGGAAACCATTCTCAGAAACGTGGCTGCTGGAGTTATTGCTATCAATGAGCAGCATCATGCCACAATCATCAATCCTTTTGCGGAAAAGTTGCTCCGCTTGGATTGCAGCCAGTTTCTCCATCGCGATTTCCGCGAAGTGCTGCCGCTTTCTCATGCTGCGGTGCTGGAACAATTTTTCAGCGACCTGCGCGAATCAGGGCAACGTTCGATTGAACGGCATCTGAGTCTGACGGTGCGCAAAGGCGAGACCTATTCGCTCTTGGTCAACATCACCCGCCTCTTGGATGACCGGGAGCGGCCCATCGGCTATGTCATTGTCTTTGACAACCTGACCAAGCTGGAAAAGGCCCAGCGGCTGGCGGCCTGGCAGGAGGTGGCCCGCCGCATCGCCCATGAGATCAAGAACCCGCTCACCCCGATTCAGCTCTCTGCCCAGCGGCTGCGCAAACGCTACTTGGAACGTATTGGTGATGACCAAGATATTTTTGACAAATGCACAGCCACGATCATCAGTCAGGTGGATGAGATCAAACGCTTGGTGACTGAGTTTTCCGATTTTGCCCGGATGCCGCGCATTAAAAAACAGACCGCAAATATCGCCGCCTTAGCTGCCGACACACTGCTACTCTACCGCGAGGCGCACAAGCATATCGACTTTCAGTTCAAGCAGGAGGAAATTTCGCCTTTTGCCTTTGATCCGGTGCAGATCAGGCGGGTGCTGATCAATCTTTTGGACAACGGGGTCAGCGTGCTGGGCCACGGCGGCCAGATCAAGGTCCTGCTCCATAGACATGAGGCGCAGAAAACAATCAGCATCACGGTTAGTGACAACGGTCCAGGCATCCCGGAGGAGGTCAAGCGGCGGCTTTTTGAACCCTATTTTTCCACCCGCAAATCTGGCACCGGCCTTGGCCTGGCCATTGCAAACACCATTGTCGCAGAACACAACGGCAGCATCCGGGTGCAGGACAATGTCCCTTCCGGCACCACAGTGACTGTGGTGCTGCCTTTCGCATGAGAGAGCAGAAATGTCACCAGCAACGATTTTAATTATTGATGATGAAAGCGCAATCTTAGAATCCTTGTCCGGGATTTTAGAGGATGAGGGCTTTCAATCCGTGACCGCCTCCTCAGCCGAAGAAGGGCTGTCCATGCTCGCTGATCAGGATATTCACTTGATATTGCTTGACATCTGGCTGCCAGGCATGGACGGCATTGAGGCTCTGAAGCAGCTGCGGCAGGACTGGAGCGAAGTGCCGGTGATTATGATTTCCGGGCACGGCACGATTGAAACTGCTGTGCAGGCCACCCGGATCGGTGCCTTTGATTTTATTGAAAAGCCGCTCTCTTATGACAAGGTGATCCTCTCTGTCAGCCAAGGACTGCGCTTGGCCCGGCTGGAACGGGAGAACCGCCTGCTGCGCGAAGCCTCTGCCGGGCCGGGCCGGATCACCGGCAATTCCGCCGCAGTCCATCATCTGCGGCGGCAGATTGAGCGGGTCGCGCCCACAGACGCTTCAGTCCTGATTCTCGGCGGGCACGGCACAGGCAAGGAGCTGGCTGCGCAGGCCATTCATCAGCATTCCACTCGCGCTGCCCGGCCAATGGTGGCGATAAACTGTGCTGCCATCCCGGAAGAGCTGATTGAATCAGAGCTGTTTGGCTATGAGAAAGGGGCCTTCACCGGCGCGGAACGGGTCAAGCCGGGCAAGTTTGATCAAGCGGACGGCTCCACGCTTTTTCTTGATGAAATCGGCGACATGAGTTTGAAAAGCCAAGCCAAGGTGCTGCGTATTTTGCAGGAGCGGCAGTTTGAGCGGGTGGGCGGCGGCAGGACGGTGGAGGTGGATGTGCGGATCATTGCCGCCACCAACAAGGACTTGGAAGAGGAAATCCGGCACGGCAATTTCCGGGCTGATCTCTTTTACCGGCTCAATGTGATTCCGCTCCGCATTCCTGATCTGAAGGAACGACTGGAGGACATTCCCCTGCTGGCGGCAGATTTTCTCCGCCAGTTCAGCCGCAAGGGGCTGGGCGAAAAGCAGTTTGCCGACAGCGCCCTATCCATGCTCATGCGCCATACTTGGCCGGGCAATGTCCGGGAGCTGCGCAACATGGTGGAACGGCTGGTGATCATGACTCCGGGCCAGCTCATCACCGCTGAGGATGTGGTCTTATTTCTCCAGCCAAGCACGGCCCGCTCTCTGCCCTCTGTCTGTCTGCCTGCATGGAACCAGCTCGGCTTCAAAGAGGCGCGGCGGCAGTTTGAGCATGATTATCTCTGCAAGAAATTGGCCGAGAACAGCGGCAATGTCTCCAAGACTGCTGAAAAAATCGGCATGGAGCGTAGTCATCTCCACAAAAAGCTCAAGGCCTTGGGCATCAGGGCAACAGAGGACTGAACGGTCATTGCCGCAGCAGGGTTCTGACCGCTTGCAGATGCCGCTCCACACTGCCGCGCTGCTGCTCCACCAATTGCCGGGCCGCAGCAGACATGGCCGCATGAAGCGCATCATCACTGAGAATGGCGGCCACCTGTTCGGCCAGCGACTCTGCCGAGACCACCTTTGCCCCGCCGCAGCTGCATAAATCACGGGCGATTTCAGCAAAATCCTCAGTATGCGGGCCAAAGAGCACCGGCACACCCTGAGCTGCCGCCTCAATCGGATTATGGCCGCCCGCATCTGCCAGACTGCCGCCAATAAAGGCCAGCCGGGCCAAGCTGTAGCAGGCGGCCAGCTCGCCGATGGTGTCCAAAATCAGCACCCGGCTCTCTGGACTCCTTGTCCCGCTGCTGCGCAGGTCGGCGGCAAGGCCAAAGCTGCGGGCCAGCCGCACCAGCTCGCTGCCCCGGCTGATCTGACGCGGGGCAAGCAGCAATTGCAGGGGCGAATGGTCAGGGCAGCCACAGGGGTTCGCCCCTACGATATATTTGAAGGCGGCAAAAATCACTTCCTCCTCGCCCGGATGAGTGGAGCCGCAGACCCATACGAGCTGCCCTTGTTCTGCGGCCAGATCAGGCGGCGCAGCCTGCTGCATGGGCAGATCGTATTTGAGATTGCCGAGAACCACCACTTTCTCTGCCGGGAGGCCGAGCGCAAGCATCTTGTCCCGCTCCTCCGCTGTCTGCATGGCCAGCAGATCAAAGCAGCGGAACATCGGCTTGAAAAAAAAGGCAAAGCGGCGGTAAGCTGCTAAAGATTTTGCCGAAATCCGGCCATTGACCAGCATGATCGGCACCTGCTGCCGCCGGAGCAGGGTCAGCCAGTTGGGCCAGAAATCGGTTTCGACAAGGATGAACAAGTCCGGCCTGATGGCAGACAGATAGCGGCGCACGGCAAAACGGCAGTCCAACGGACTGTACAGGACAAGGTCAGCATGCGGGCTGATCAGGTGTTCAGCCAAGGCCTTGCCGCTGCGGGTGCTGGCCGTGAAAACAATTCGCACCGAGCCGAACTGCCTGCGGATGCCTTTGACCAAAGGCAGGGCCGAACTGACCTCGCCCACCGACAGAGCGTGCAGCCAAATTGTCGGGCCTTGAGGGACTGAGCTGCGCTGGGCAGCAAATTGATGGCGTTTCAGGCCCAGCCGTTCTACAATTCGTCCCTGACAGCTGGATTTACGTAATACGTGCATACAGGGCCAAGGCGCGCTGATAGACCTGTGAGCGCGGCAGGTCCAAGTCAGCGGCAATTTGGCGGGCCGCGTCTTTGAGCGAGCTGCCCTGTTCGCGGTGCCAAAGAATCAGTTCATCCAAATTGTCCGGCTTGCCGCTGTCAGGTGCTGTTTCATTGCCGCTGATGATCAAAACCAGCTCGCCCCGCGCCCGACCGCGCAGCTGCTCCAGCAGGGCAGACAGCGGTCCGGCCAAATGCTCCTCATGCAGCTTGGTCAGCTCCCGGAAGAGCTGGGCCTGCCGGTCGCCGAATATTTCCAAGCAGTCCTGCAAGGCGGCTTCAATCCGGTGCGGGGCCTCGTAAAAAATCAGCGGACAGGGGAGCGTTTTGAGCACGGCAAATTGCTTGCGGCGTTCGCTCTTTTTTGCTGCCGGGAAGCCGCCAAAGTAAAAATCTGTGCCCGTCAGTCCGGCCACAGAGAGTGCGGCAGCCAAAGCAGACGGCCCGGCCACTGGCACAACAGCGATTCCAGCCGCCCGCGCCGCCTGCACCAGCACTGCGCCAGGGTCGGAAAGACCGGGAGTGCCCGCATCTGAGACCAAGGCCACATTCTCGCCTGCCAGCAGCCGGGCAACAAGGGCGGCAGCCTGCTCCTGCTCATTCTCGCGGCGGCAGCTGATCAGTTTTGCCCTGATGTTCAGGTGGGAAAGCAGCTTGCGGGTGCGGCGGGTGTCCTCACAGGCGATGAGGTCCGCCGCAGCCAGTGTTTCCCGCAGCCGCTGGCTGACATCACCGAGATTGCCGATTGGCGTGGCGACAATGTGCAGGAGGCCGCTTTGTTTCTCCGGGTTCATGAATGGGCACTGTACGTGCGGCAGGCGGCGGTGTCAATCAAAATAAACGGTAATGTCGAGAATGGTGCAGGAATCAACCCGCGAGGAAACATTGAAGAAAATTCGGGTCGGGAAATTGGCCTTGATCACGCCGGTGAGCACATCTATTGAAGGACGCTGCCCAAGACGAGCAAACTTTACTACGGTAAGGACGAATTAGAACTGGCGCATTTTCTGCGCTGTTTATCAAGCAAGATTTTTCTTGCCGCTCTCTTGGGCAGGCGGAGCAGGAAGACAATCGGTCGTTCAATAAGCGAGATGGACGGCGACAGTTTTCCCAGCAGGAGATTGACTGTCCGCCACGTTCGGCTTTCGTAATGCGTCGTCCTGCCGTTTCGGGTTACTTTGCTGATGATGCCGAGGAAATCAGCCGCAGAAACGGGCGGGTCGCAGCGGTATCTGCGGTCGCTCTTGGTCAGCAGATGTTGCTTTCCGTCAAGCTGGATGCAACGAAGAAAGCGATGTGCTTTCAATCTGCCGTTGACATGATAGACCGCAACATCGCCACAGCGGAGCGTATCCGCCTGTATTGGTTTGATGAAAATCAAGTCGCCCTCGCGGAGCAGCGGTTTCATGCAGTGACCGGTGAGCGTGATTTCCACCGGCTCGCCCTTTTGCAGCAGCAGGATGATGATCTTGTAATAATCATGCTTTTTGAAAAACTCCTCCTGAAAGGTGCTGCCGGAATCTGTCATACCGTTTCAATATGTTCCGTGAGCAGGCGGGCTGCTGCCGTCGCATCGTTGTGGATAAGCTGAAAAGCATTCGCCTTTTTCACTACTTCGGCCATCTGCTCAATGCTTGCAACGGATTTTGCCCTGCCGATCTGGGCATTCATCAGGCGCAGCAGGGCTGCTGATTTCTTCATCGGTGCAAGAGAAGGCGGTTTGTCCGGGTCGTAGCGGACAAAGAAGATGCTGTGCAGCGGCGCAGGTTTGCCGTGTATCGCCTTTGGCACGGCAATCTGATGATCCGCACCAAAGCTGCGCACCGGCCAGGATGGAGCAAGGCGGACAATACCGGTCTCTTTGCAGGACACGGTTTTGAGAAAGGGATGAACAATCTGTCCGGCATCCAGCAGGCCGACTTCATCGGTAAGATAAGCCCAACCGTGGTTTGCGATCAATTCAAGAGTGAGGGTTGATTTACCGTGACCGCTTTCGCCGAGCAGCAGGATTGCGCTGTTGTTTCTGCTGACCGCACCGGCATGAAGGGTGATCAGCTCTTGTTTGTCAATCTGGTTAATGGCGTGGCCGGAGACGATATTCTCCAGTGCCTTGCTCAGGAGGGCAGAGGGAACGGCGTGCAGCTCGCGGCCCCAGTCAAAGGCGATTTTCCCTTGTTTCCAGATGGAAAAGCAGTCGGGCTGATCAGCACTCGGCAGAACGGTTATTTGTGCTGCTGTCTTATCCGGCGGAGCAGGGCTGAGAAACTCCTGCCACATGTAATCGCAGAACTGGTTAAGTTCTGCGAGCGGGGTTTCAAGGCGGATGAGGGTTTTGGTGATGGAGTAGAAGCTCTCAGGCATGGCTTTCCGCCTGCACTTCCTCCACCAAGCCTAATTTCTGGAAGGCGGCAAGCTGGCCGTAGATGTCGTCTTTGATGGTGTCAAATTCCACTTCGCAGACGTTGGCAATCTCTTGGGCGATTTGTTGGGCGGTGCGGTGGCCGTTGATGAGATCCCAGATGGCCATCCCCATTGAATTTAATGCGTACCTTTTATCGTGATTACATAACAACCCTTCTTCTTTTAAATCTATCGTTGTTATGTTTGGACATCTCGTCATTACAGTACGTTGAGCAGAAGGAAGATCATTTTTACCGCATCTGTTATCATAAGGTATGTTTTTCATTTGAAATTCATTTTTATTTTTGATCATATATCTCAGAACGGCAGTAATTATTGTTTTGTTAAACAAACATAAATAATTAGCAGACAAATCGTTATTATATTCGTGAATACAGACACCTCCGCACAAAAAAATATATTGGCACTCCGAGCAGTGATCCCTGTATATGTTTTGAATATTGATGTTTTCTATTTTTTCTTTATCTATCCCGTTACGGGTGTTGCCAATCAAATATTTTGAGTGACTGACAAAACGATGACAGGGAAAGAAGTCTCCGTTAAAAGATACTGTTATTTTGTTTCTTCCAATACCGCATCTCGTAGCTTTCTTTTGAGAAAGAAAAGTATTTATTATACGTTGAACGTTATATATCGTGCTGTTTAAATTCCCCTTTTCTTTATACGAAAGAATAATACTATCAACTATATCTAACAGTTGCTGTTGACCAACAGCATTACTATCATTAGTGGTTACAGGTGTTACTATTCCAAATACTACCATTTCATTATTTTGCAAGATTCCTATATCAGAGTAATTCCTTAAAATATCGTAAGGTAAATCAGTGTTTGCTGTCAAAGTAACTCTAATTTGATACTTCACGTTGTATTTTTGCAATATTTTTATATTATTAACTATTTTGCTAAAACTCACACCCCCCTTCTTGTATCTTCTTTGAAGATCATGTGTCTGTTTTTTTCCGTCTAACGTAACTTGAATATGAACTTTGTTATCGTGACAAAACTTAGCTATTTCATCATCTATTAAAGTTCCATTAGTTATTATTCTAAATGATAAGTCATTTTTATGATCTATTTTACTTATTAATCTATTGATTGTATATCGAATTTTAGAAAACTCAATTAATGGTTCTCCGCCAAAAAATGATACTTTTACACATCCACGATGTTTCTTCTCATAAATATCAATGAAGTTGTCAATATCGTTTTTAGATAACGATTTTTTTCTATTCGTATACTTATCACCAGCTTTCAGATAGCAGTAAGTGCATTGAAGATTACAAGAACCGGTTATATCTATCTCGACATCTGATACATCTTCCAACATGCACTTAATCTCCGCCATTATTACAGCAGCTTTGCCATGATGCCATATCGGAACACTCAGATACAGATTCACCGTTTAAATCTGTCAATTCGCATATATCTGGTTTAACATAATTCCCCTTTAAAACCTTCAACCTTCCCTCTTTAATCCCGTTTTTTCCTTTCTCATTCATATTTTCCATGATCTCCTCCTGTTCATTCATTTCGCCAGCCATTATCGGCAATTAGATCCAACCCAATCAACCTTCATCACCATGCCAACGAAGAAAGGCTCAAATCATCATGCAGCCTCAATCCGTTTCAGTCCGCTCAGATCAACTCTAAAAAAATCGGAAGCCCGCCTGCTCGAAATGATGATCAAAGGTCAGCGCAGTGGTGATCTGCATTTCCCTCATCACCACAAACGACAGACAGTCAACCAAGCCCCACGTTTTATCCTGATATCTGTTAAACAGGTTCACTGCCTGCTTGAACAGAACAGGATTCATATAAATCAGCGTCATTTCGTCAGCTTCCTGAAAGGCGCGAATAAGCTGGCTGCATTGACGGCGGCGATGCGTGACAAAGCATTGCCCGTTTCCAGCAGGACAGCATCGGTCGTCACCAAAGGATAACCAGCGCACTGTTCCGCCAAGCTCAAGGCCCGCTTATGATAATTGTCGTTCTCGTTGATTAGGGCGATGATATACCCTGTATCAACAAACAAAGGCTCAAGCATTCTTCTCGCCGTTCAAGTAGGCATCAATGTTTTCAGAGAAGTCCGCAGGCCCGCTGATTTTAATCTCCTGCAACCGTGCCAGCAGGGAAGCCTTTGGCTTTGGCAGGGCAGCATCCTCGTCAATAATCACAATCACGCGCACCGATTTGTCATCCCATGCCTGACGATACGCATCTGGAATAGTGACGGTCACTTTGCCGTCACGAGCAACCGCGTTCAGTTCAACGGCATTCATAATCGTTCAGTTTCTTTTCTTGAGCGCGGCTAAAATATCTTGTGAAACTTCCAATCGCATTGTTTCATTCATTATCTTCTTCCGATCACATACACATTGACTAATTTCAGCCAATACCTCGGATACGCCATTGCCAGCTTTCCAGCGGTGCTGACATCATACTTTCCTGCCATCCCCATCCACTCTTTCTCCGGCACAAAGGTGCGGAAAATATAAGCTGCTTTTGCGGCTGGACTCGGTTGCTGCCTCAAACTGACAAAATAACTCTTCAGTCTTTTCAAAAGAGGCATCCTGACTTTCTTAACATATACTTCTTCGCGCAAAAATGAAGAAAAAATCGCCTCCCTGTTCTTCAATGTCTTCTCAGCAAGAAACTGTTCTGGCACCGGTGCATCCAGCAGGATATGGGCATAACTCAAGCCTGTCATAACTTCCTTGCGCAGCTCAGGAACGACACATATTTGTTCTATTTTATGCCAATCAAGTGTTTTCTCATGCTTCCGCAGCAGTTCGTTGATGTCGCACAGTTCTCTGAGAACAACTCCCATATAATAAACATGCTTGAAAAAATGCGTACAAAGATGAATCAGCATCATTTCCTGTGTCAATTTATGCTGATTACCGCTGACATTTACAGAACTTGCTAAAGCCTGCCGCGTGATCTCTCGAAATCTGTTGTCCTGAAAAAGTGACCTATGCACTTCAATAGCTACTTTTTTGCATAATGGAGGAAGATGCAGACATGTTTCCGGCAGCTCGCCATGCGCTTGCGACTTTTTGACCGCATGAAGCGGTAAAGAGGATGTGTAACCAAAGTCCCTCAACTGATACCAATTCTCTTCCACATATTCCTGCTCCACCAGCAAATCAATATCGCACATTGAGCGAAGAGCAATATTCGGATACAGGCTTTGAATCAGTTCTATTCCTTTCAGCGGAATGACTTTGTTCGGCAGAATGCTGGCAATTTCCTTGAACGCTTCAAGCATCTTGGCATTTCTGAGTGCAGTGTCGTAATATTCAATTTCAGTGTCGTAATATTCAATTTGAAACCTTTTCAACAATTCTTTCGGCAGCAGATCAGTCAAATCATGCTGCCTGAAGGCGTAATAAATGAACTGACTGACCCCATGCGTGAAAGCCTTTTTCGCCACCGCCGACCAGTCCAAGCCGCTGCCTGCCAGCTCTTTCAGTGCGGCAATGTTGTCTTCCGCCAGATGCAGCCGGGCCGCATTGAAGATGAATGCGTCTTCCTTCACGCCAAGAGAGTTTTTTAAATGAGAATGTTTCTCATTATCAATCTGGTCAAGCAGTTAAAAATTATATGCCCCAAGAATAGCACTCCAGAATAAGATGTCAAGACATTTTTTTGCTGTTGCGAAAAAAATACCGGCCAGCAAGCTGCTGCGCCGATTACTCCATCGAAGCCAGCACTTCTCTTGGCCGTGAACCATCGGACGGCCCGACAATGCCGTCGCGCTCCATCATCTCGATCATGCGGGCGGCCCGGTTGTAGCCGACCCGCAGCCGCCGCTGGAGCATGGAGATGGAAGCCTGCCGGGTCTCCTTGACCACAGCCACTGCCTGATCATAGAACTGATCATGCTCCTCCTCGCCGCTGTTGCCGCCGTTCTCCTCCTCGGCAAACTGGAGGACAGACTCGTCATAATCCGCACTGCCCTGCTCCTTGAGGAACGCAATGATCCGCTCGGTTTCAGCCTCGGATATGTAAGCCCCGTGAATGCGCTTGAGCTTGGCCGCGCCCGGCGGGAGAAAGAGCATGTCGCCTGCGCCGAGAAGGTGTTCGGCCCCGGAGCTGTCGAGAATGGTGCGGGAATCGACCCGCGAGGAGACCTTGAAGGAAATCCGGGTCGGGAAATTGGCCTTGATCACGCCGGTGAGCACATCCACTGAAGGCCGCTGCGTGGCTAAGATGATGTGCATGCCAGCGGCCCGCGCCATCTGCGCCAAGCGGGCGATGGAGGTTTCCACATCTTTTGATGCGACCATCATCAAATCAGCCAGCTCATCAACAATAATGACGATATAGGGCAGCTTTTCCTCAGCGGTCTGTTTGTTGTAGGTGGTGAAGGATTTGACCTTGGCCTCCTCCAGCAGTCGGTAGCGCCGTTCCATCTCCCGCACCGCCCAAAGCAGGGCGCGGCTGGCCATCTTCGGCTCGACCACCACCGGATGGAGCAGATGCGGAATGCCCTCATAGGCTGACAGCTCAATCCGCTTGGGATCGATCATCAGCAGGCGGACCATGTCTGGCGGGGCCTTGTAGAGCATGGAAGCAATGAAGGCGTTGATGGCCACTGACTTGCCCGCGCCCGTGGCTCCGGCAATCAGCAGATGCGGCATCCGGGCCAGATCAGCCACTGTCGGACGGCCCACCGAGTCAAAACCCAAGGCAACCGTCAGATAGGAGCGCGAGTTTTTATACGGATTGGCAAGGAGGATGTCGCGGAGAAAGACGGTCTTGCGCTTGGGATTGGGAATTTCAATGCCGACCGCCGCCTTGCCTGGAATCGAGCCGACCACCCGCACTCGATCTACTTTGAGCACCATTGCCAGATCATCGGCCAAGTTGACAATCTTGCTGATCTTGATGCCAGCAGCCGGGGCGAATTCATACGTGGTCACCACCGGTCCCGGCGAAATGCCAACCACCTCACCCTGCACTGAGAAATCAAGCAGCTTGGCAGTCAAGATCGCGCTGGTTTCTTCATAATGCTGCCGGTCAATTTCCACATCCTCCAAGCTGTTCTCCTCCAGCAGGGTGATGGGCGGCAGCTCAAAGTTCTGCCAGTCAACCGGTTTTTTCTTCTTGGGAGGCTCCTCTGTTTTTTTGCCCTTCTTATCCGGTGATGATGGACTGCTGCCAGCTTCCGCCTTGCCTGCCTCACGAAGAAAAGGCAGCTTCTGGATGATCACCGCAGGCAGGCTGGGCAGATTTCTGACAGGAGCAGGTTCCGGTGCTGGCGGTGGCGGCAGAGCTTTGCGCTGCTCGCGCTCCTCCTTCCACGCAGTCAGTTTTTCCCGCAGCGGCTCTTCCAGCGCAGCCATCTTGCCGCCTGCGTTCCGAGCCTGACCCCAGAGCCAGAAGGAAAAGGCGATGGGCGAAAAGCGCACTGCCGCCATCAGGGAGAAAATCAGGAGCAGGAGCAGGAGCAGGGCCGAGCCAACCCCGCCGAGCAGATTGCCGAGCAGGCGGTGCAGCAGGCTGCCGAGAAAGCCTCCCGGTGCAACTAACTCTGGTGGAAAAATAAGTTTATCCAAACTTGCCAAGAGACCGGAGGCGGCCAGCAGCACTCCGGTCAGTCCGGCAACAATGAAGGGAAGACGGTCAATGGCGGCTTGGGCCGTGAGAACAGTCGCAGCGAGTTGGAAAAAGAGCAGGGGCGGAAAAAAGGAAATCAGGCCGAAAAAGGAGAACAGATAGCGGGCTGTGTAATAGCCGAAATGGCCGCACCAGTTCGCTGCCGGGAGCTGGACTTGCGGTTGCGAGCCGAGCAGCGGCAGGCTGTAGCTGATCAGACTGAGCAGCAGAACCATGCCCAGAAACAGGCAGGTGACTGCCGCCGCCTCCTGCTGGAGCCGGGCCTGCCGGGCCAAGGCTGCGAGGCGCATCAATCAGCGCGGGGCAAATTCGCGGATGCTCCCTTGCAGCTCTTCGTCCGCCTCAAGAATGGCGTAGGTGCAGGGCACCCCGTATCTGCTGCCGAGCTGAAAGGAACCGGGATTGATGATGAGCTGACCGCGCTCGCGGCGACAGACCGGCTCATGGGTGTGGCCGTAGATCAGGCAGTCCGCTTCCGGGAAATGGGCGAGCAGGCCCGGCTCAATGTCGTCCGCATATCTGCCGAAGCGGTGGCCGTGGGCCACGGCGATGTTGAAACGGCCCAAGCTGAATTCAAGCTGGTCCGGCAGGCGGTTGTGCGCAGCCAGATTGCAGCAGTTGCCATGCACGGCCTGCACGGTTTTGCCGGGAAACGCCTCCAGCACAGCAGGATCAACAATGTCTCCGGCATGAATGATGACTTCGCAGTCAGCAAAGCACTGCTGGACAGCGTGGAGAAAATCCGTGCTCACGCGGGTCAGATGGGTGTCTGAAAGAATGCCTGCTTTGATCATGAAAATTCACGCGCTTGGTTGGTCTGAGAAAAGAAAGGCCAGTGCCGCAGCGGGCCGACCGCATTCAGTTTATCGGAAGCGCCTGCCCTTGACAAGGAAAGGTTGCAAAAAACAGGGGCATCCCGTAACATGCAGCCTTGCGGGGCCAGCCCGCACCATCCTCATATCAACCACTTTCTTGAAAGGATAAAGCCAATGTACTCAGCAGCAGATTTGCGCAAGGGACTGAAGGTTCAGATTGACGGCGAGCCGTACATCGTCACTGATTTCGAGTTCTCCAAGCCGGGCAAAGGCCAGGCGCTCTACCGCACCAAGATGCGGAGCCTGATCAGCGGCAACCAGCTCGTCAACACCTACCGCTCAAACGACAAGTTTGACAAACCGGAATTGGACGAGCGCACCATGCAGTTTCTCTACGCTCAGGGCGACGAGTTTCATTTCATGGATACAGGCAACTATGAGCAGATTTTCCTGACTCGCGAGCAGCTTGGCGACAACATCAATTTTCTCAAGGAAGGCATGGAGGTGCAGGTGCTCTTCTTTGAGGGCACCCGGCCCATTGATGTGTCCATTGCCACCTTTGTCAATCTCAAGGTGACGCAGGCTGATCCGTGGGCCAAAGGTGACACAGCCAGCACGGACACCAAGCCGGTGACGGTCGAGACCGGCTACCAGCTTCAGGTGCCGCCTTTTGTCAATGAGGGCGACCTGATCCAGATCGACACCCGCTCTGGCGCATATCTGACCAGAGTGAAAGAATAAATCAGCACGGAGGACATCATGGCGAAGCCGCGCATCCTGCTCAACCTCTTTCATCCCAATTTTGCCCATTCCAGAGGCAACCGCGCCTTGGCCGAGGCAGCCGGGAAGCTGATCAATCTCACCTGCCGCAATCTGTATCAGGAATATCCTGATTTCAAGATTGACGCGAAAAAGGAGCAGAGTCTGCTGCTGGAGCATGACCTGATCGTGTTTCAGCACCCGTTCTATTGGTATAGCTGCCCGGCCCTGCTCAAGGAATGGCAGGACAAGGTGCTGGAGCAAGGCTTTGCCTATCCTCCGGGCGTGGGCGACAAGCTGAACGGCAAATATTGGCTCTCAGCACTCACCACCGGCGGAGCGCAGGATGCCTATCGCTCTGGCGGCTTCAACAACTACACCATCAGCGAGCTGCTCCGGCCTTTCCAGCAGACCGCCAACCTCTGCGGCATGACGTGGCTGCCGCCCTTTGTCATCCACAGCGTCCTGCCTCCCGGCATAGCGGGCTTCAAAAACATCAGCGACGAGGAGCTTGGCCAGCGGGCTGAGGTGTATCGGACATTCTTGGACAGCGTCACGCTCGACTGATGCGCCAGACCGGACACCATCTTGTTTACGGCACGCTGACGGATTATCTCACTGGCGAGGAGTTGCCTGACACGGACGATGAACGGTTCCGGCAGCGGCTGGCCTGGCTCTTGGTGGAGGAAAAGGGCTTTGCCAAGGCCGAGCTGGCACCGCGCCTGACCATTGAGACCCTGTTCAACAGCATTTTTGTCCGTTCAATCATTGATCTGACCGTGTCAGTCAGCAGCCAGCCATGCTTTGTCCTCCGCTATGGGCCGGGTTCCTTGGTCACGCGGGAAAAGCCAGCTCTGGCGGCGGCGCGAGTGCTGAACGAACGCTTCTGCATCCCTTTGGCGGTCGTGACTAATGGCCAAGATGCCGAGCTGCTCGAAACCAAGAGCGGCACGGTGCTGGCTGTCGGCATGACCGCCATTCCCAGCCGGGCGCAGGCAGAGGAGCTGCTCAAGGAGCATCCGCCCCGTCCGCCGCTGACTGGTGCGGAGCGGGAACGCAACCTGCGGGTCCTTAATGCCTTTGATCTCGAAATCTGCTGCCGGGGAGACAAGTGCGGATAATTGGCAATTTCCGCCTTCTTCCCTCCATTCCGCATAAAATTCCTTTACGCAATGCTGTTTGGTGGTAAGATACCCGGCACAGACAGATATTTTGCTTACACCTGAAGGAGACATACCATGTCCAATTACTTCAACAGCCTGCCCCTGCGTCTTCAACTGGAAGAACTGGGCCGCTGCCGCTTCATGCAGTCATCAGAGTTCAACGGTGTTGAGGCCCTCAAGGGCAAGAAGATCGTCATTGTCGGCTGCGGCGCGCAGGGCCTGAACCAGGGTCTCAATCTGCGCGACAGCGGTCTGGACGTATCCTACACCCTGCGCGAGGCCGCCATTGCTGAGAAGCGGCTCTCCTGGCAGCGGGCCACGGAGAACGGCTTCAAGGTCGGCACGTATCAGGAAATGCTGCCTGATGCTGATCTGGTCATCAACCTGACCCCGGACAAGCAGCATTCCAGCGTGATCAAGGCGGTCATGCCGCTGATGAAAGAGAACGCCTGCCTGTCCTACTCGCACGGCTTCAACATCGTGGAAGAGGGCATGCAAATCCGCAAGGACATCACCGTGATCATGGTGGCGCCCAAGTCGCCCGGCACCGAGGTGCGCGAGGAATACAAGCGCGGCTTCGGCGTGCCGACCCTGCTGGCCGTGCATCGGGAAAATGATCCGCTCGGCATTGGCTGGGACATTGCCAAGGCTTATGCCTGCGGCACCGGTGGCGACCGGGCTGGCTGCTTGGAGTCCTCTTTTGTCGCCGAGGTGAAATCAGACCTGATGGGTGAGCAGACCATTCTCTGCGGCATGTTGCAGACTGGCTCGCTGCTCTGCTTTGACAAGATGATTGAGCAGGGCATTGATGCCCGCTATGCGGTCAAGCTGATTCAGCACGGCTGGGAGACCATCACCGAGGCCCTCAAGCACGGCGGCATCACCAACATGATGGACAGGCTGTCCAATCCGGCCAAGATCAGGGCGCAGGCTCTGTCCGAGGAGCTGAAGCGGATCATGACTCCGCTGTTCAACAAGCATATAGACGACATCATGTCCGGCCATTTCTCTGCCACCATGATGGAGGACTGGGCCAATGACGATGCCAATCTGCTCGCGTGGCGCAAGGCCACTGGCGAGACCGTTTTTGAGAAGACCGAGGCTGCGGATGTCGTGATCAGCGAGCAGGAGCACTTTGACAAGGGCATCCTGATGGTGGCGATGGTCAAGGCGGGCGTGGAGCTGGCTTTTGACACCATGGTCGCCACCGGCATCAAGGAGGAGTCAGCTTATTACGAGTCCCTGCACGAGTTGCCTTTGATCGCCAATCTTGTCACCCGCAAGAAGCTGTACGAGATGAACGTGGTTATTTCGGACACGGCGGAATATGGCTGCTACCTGTTCAACCATGCCGCCTATCCGCTGCTGCAGGACTTCATGAAGACCGTGGGCACGGACGTGATCGGCAAGGGGCTGAATGTGAAGGACAACGGGGTCAGCAACAAGGAGCTGATAGCGGTCAACAAGGCTGTCCGCAGCACCGGTATTGAGGCAATCGGCGCGAAGCTGCGCGGCTATATGAGCGCGATGAAGCCGATTATTTGAGGTTGCTTGCGGGGAGCAGGGATGTTCTGCTCCCCGGATGCTGCTGAAACTGTAGGATGCACGGTTCGGTATAATTCTTTGTTCACCGTAACTACTCAGCCTGACAAAAAAGGCCGTTTTCAGAAGTGCTGAAGACGGCCTTACTCGTTTTTTATACTGCGGCATCGGGGATAAAAGGACTTCCAAGGAAAGCATCTTTGATCGCTTCAAAAATGTTTCTTGAATTTTTACGGACCGTGGAGATATATCCCCGGATACAGGCGAATCGTTCTGCCCCCTCAAGTGTTCGGAAGCAGCCGGAAACCTTCTGCTTGACCTTGATCATCCGCACATCTCTTTCCGCCGCGTTGTTGTCGAACGGAACCCGGAAATCATACATGAATGCGAGGGTCTCCGCCCTGTAATCACGCATCCGTGTCAGCAAATTGAGCGGCGGAGTCTTCTTCACCCGTCCTCGTTTTTTCTCCTTAGGGTACCTCGAAAAATACCGATTTTGCCGAAGGCGTGATCGAATAATCAGACATTTACAACGCAACAACTGCCAAAAATACCAATTTTTCGAGGTACCCCTTAGGCGGAGTGAACGGATTGTCCGCAAAACCCCGTCGGACGATTTCATCATACCGCCGCTCAAATTCTTCGATCTTCTCCGGCGTGAAGCCGTCCCGATCCGGCTTCAGCTTTTCAGCCGCGCCTTTTATTTCAAGCAGCAGCTCGGCCATCTCGCCGGCCCAAACTTGTCCGTACTGTTTTTCTATGAACTTGAGTTCCCGGAGATGATGCGCATTGCACAGCGCATGACCGCAGTTTTCATAGCTGAAGTACGATTTCCAATGATCATGCGTCGCTGTTCCTGTGAACTTTCCAAGGATTCCCGCTGCGTCCATCGCCTCTTTTCCCCGTTTTTCATGCACCGAATAAAGGGTGAGGCAGTTCGTCGAAGCGACATGCAGCCAGTGCAGCTTCCCTTTCACGCGGACTCCGCTTTCATCGGCATGTAACACATCGGTATTCATGAGCAGTTTTTCGACTGCTTCCGTTGAAGGACGCACGCATCCGCAAAGCTCTTCCGATGCCTTCAGCAGCGAACCCTCGGAGACGGAATGCCCGGTCAGGTCTTCGATAATCTGCGCAGCCCGTTCAAGCGGAATATGATGCTGGTTCGCGAAATATGCCGCCCAAGTTTTCACCCCCGTGCCGTAACGGATGCCCTGTCCGACGTTTTCCGGGAATTTGCCTCTGTTTTCCGTGCCGCAGCCGGGACAGATTTTTATTTCCGCTCGATGCGAGGTCACTTCAATCCGAATCGCCGGAATATCATAAACCTGCCGTTCCTCCTCTCCGACAGCGACGACATCCGCAAGCGACATTTTGCAAGCCGCGCATTCCTCGGATTTATACCTCTCCGTAGAATCCGGCGCCGCAGACCGCTCAAGAGTATGCCCTTGATGACCTGGCTGGCCGCCGTTCGGCTTCCTGCCGGACTCTCTCAGACTTTCCGTTCGCTTCGCTTTACCGTATCCATCGCTCGAAGGCGGTTTCCCGCTGTTCCGACTGTTTTTCGACAGCCGGGCCTGCAAATCCTTCAATATCTCGGACTGCTTGGCTGACTGAGCGGCGAGGTTTTCAACCTGCGCAGTTATACTGCTAAACAGGGCGACGACCGCTTCTTCGCCTTCTGCGTATGCAGCACGGACTTCTTTTTCACTAGGAACACTGAAATTCATAACGGCAGCATAATCTTTACCTGTTGATTTTGTCAAGAGGCTTGGCGGATGCCTGAGTAGTTACGATTCAGTATCTGAATATCTATAACTGCAATATTCCTCAAAGAAACCTCGGCCATGTCACGCCGACAGAGGCACTTGACAAATGGAGAAAAACACATCCTGATTTGTTTAAAAATCCGGAATGCAATCATCCGGGTCTTGACATGCAGTGTGATGTTCATGATGACAAACCGGGCTGTTCATGTTCTGACAATATCTCGCTGATCCGCTCCCGCGCTCGGAACAACGGCCAGCTCCTTCTCGGTATATTATCATACGGGGCTTGACAGTTTACCTGTTGATTTTGTCAAGAGGCTTGGCGGATGCCTGAGTAGTTACAACTGCGGATTCAATTGCAAAATGCCATTTGACAAATGTTCGAGGGAGGAATACAATATTTAAAATCAGATTGTCTCTGCGGCTGCAGCAGATAATTTTAACAACTGGAACCAAGTTGAGGAGAGATGTTATGAATCAGAATTACAAGGAAAAATCAAAATGCATGGTATTGAAAGGAGAGAAAATGAAAAGAAACATCTCGTATGTTTTTTCCGCTTGCTGCATATTCTTTTTTACAGCGTTGATTGCGCCTCTTGCTGATGCGAAATCAGAAATTATTAGTGCTAAGGTTGTTGATTATGGAATTATTGAGCTTCAGACGACGGCATCTACTGAACAGCCTGATGATGTAATAATCAATCAATTAGCCACTTCTACAGAGAGAATACCTGCCAAGATCGGGACAAGTTTCGGAATCATTTTTAAAGTAGATGGTCCTCCTGATGGAGAATTTATCGACCTGACTGCAAATTGGCTATTTCAAAAAGATGGTGTCAAAAATCCTGAAAGTGGAGAATTTTTACATCAGGCTACAGTACCTTTTAAAGCTAATATCGGCAAGCTGTCTTTGCAATATGCAACTTTTGACTCTGCGAATGACTTGGTTCCTGGCAATTGGGTAATTGAAATATGGCATCAAGAAAGAAAACTCTGTGAGAAAAAATTCGAAGTGTATATGCCCTGATGCTAAAAGTCGCGTCGCTCTTCGATGAACCGGATGGAATCTACTGATTGCCCTGTCTTGCAGGCGGCTTGTTGTGAAGGGTGCGCCCCGCGCACCCTGTTTTTTCTTTTTCCATTCCATCCTCTCTTCCTAAAAAAACTGCTTGCCTTTTCACCTCTAATGCCATCCTACAGTAGAATTTCAACAGCAAAAAATGAACTCAGCTCTGCTAAAAGGTTGACACCTTATGCGGGGGTGGGTAATAATTAATTGATTTCAGTGACGGGCGCAGCAATTCATCAATTGACCCTAAAAAAGAAGAAACATCATGAAACGCAACACCAGCAGAAAGACAGACCGCAAGACTCTTGCCCGGAAGACCGACACGAAAGGGAAAAATTTTCCGGTCTCGATTCGCAGCGATATTAAAGCAGGAATAGCAATGGCCATTATATGAAAGAGAGGTTCCGGTTCAGTTTCATTGCCAACTGAGCCGGATTCAGGAAAAGAGTCAGTTTATACTGAACAATACGTCCGGTCAGAACACCGAAAACAGTCAATCCATAAAGGGAGAATCGTTATGAAAGATCGCACCAAAAAGACAGACCGCAAGACCGTTGCAGCGCAGAAGAACGAGAATAAAAACCGAAAGGGCCTTCGTACCGGTGTGAAAGCAGGAAAAATTGGCTGGCAGCCCGTTTAAACGTAAGCGATCACAGGGTACCGCTCAGACCCAGCTTAAATCCGGCATCTGTCCTCTGAAATAGCAGCGCATGGCCTCGGTGAGCACCTCGAAAGTGGATTTTCCCCGAAGCAGGCATGTCTGCCGGAGGGAAAGGATTCGTTCAACCCAGCGGTTTCCCTTGTCGCTGTCAGTGCCCTGACTCCGTTTGCGCCACAGCACGCCGAAGCGGAGCATCCGTTCCGCTGGATTATTTGTCGGCTCTACGCCTTCTTCGAGCAAGAAAGTGAACAACGCCTCCATTTCCTTGTCAATATGACGGACAAACCTCCCCGCATCACTGTCGCAATCGCGCCAGCGTAGGATAAGTCGGCAGAGCCGGGCATAAAATGCGGACCATTCACCTTTGGTCGGCGGGTCTTTCGCCATGCGGCAGAGCCGCCGCAGTTCCGCAGCGGCCCATTTGCCGCAGGCGGCCAGTTCAGGGTCAGCGCGCTCCGCAAGGCCGTCTGCCCGGCGGATAAGATGCGCGAGGCAAGTCTGCCGCTTGCCGACCCATTTTTGGTACACGTTGTATCCGTCGCTGATGAGAATACCGTTCCAAGCACCGATCAGTTCTTCAAAGGCTTCCTTAGAGCGTTTCGGATGAATCATGAAGAACGCGGCCTGCCGGTTCGCCATAACCCATAACCAGCGCAGCCTGCCGCCAGTTTTCCACGTTGTTTCATCAACATGTCCGATATCCCCGCTTGTGACGGCAGCCCGGACGGCCTCATAGTGCGGCGCGACAGCCGCCGAAGCCCGGTCAATGATCTTCTGCACCGCCCCGGCGCTGATAGGAACGCCGAGCACGGAACGGATGAATTTCCGCACAGTTCCCCGGCTGCTGCCGTCCATGCCGCTCAGTTCGGCAACCAGCGCGGTGAACCGCGCCCCGAAACCGGTTCTGAATTCATCGGGAACACAGCCTCTGACGGTTTTGCCGCAGGCGGCGCATTCCCCTTTATAAAGAAGGAAATGCCTGACCTGCATCACGATTTCCGGCAGTTCAATATGCTGATGCGTATAATATGACCGTATGTTTTTGAATTTGCCGCAACCGCAGGAGCAGGCGGAAGGATACATTTTTTGCGTTTCTGTCGGCGGCATCAGCTCCTGACGATATCCACGCCGCTTTTTCCGGGGCTTCCCCGCCTGATCTCTCTGCCGTTTTTCTGTAAACGGAGAGTCGGAAGAAGGCGGCCTGTTCGAGTTCGAGGAATCTTCGCCGAGTTTCGCCTCAAGCTCTTCGACCCGTTTTCTCAGCCGCGTTACCTCAGCGATCAAAAAAGACAGCAGCTTCCGCACCGCAGGAGGTGTAGCGGCAAGGTCTTCCTCGCTTATCTCAAAATTTTCACGATGGAACGGGGCGGTCACAGCTTTCTCCTGCGGAAAAAATTACTGCTCACAATTTATCCAGTTGCGATGCCAAGCGCCAGTGTTTTTTAGAGACACCCTGTGATCAGTTACGTTTAAACTCTCGCTCTTTTTCTCCTTGTGTCGGCTCTGCTCCGGCACAGGGCAACACAAACTCTGTTCATAAGGAACACTATGAAACGCAACACCAGCAGAAAGACAGACCGCAAGACCGTTGCAGCTCAGAAAAACAACAAAAATCGAAAAGGACTTACGACTGGGGTAAAAGCAGGTCGTTGGCCCCTCTTTATTCCTGTTTCCTTCGCTGGCCCTGGCGGCAACTGAATTTTTTATTTTAGCCGTGTAGTGTGCGCACCGCGCACACTATCCCTATCCGGCAACGTCCTTCCATCACCTAACCACCACCACCCCGTAATCCAAAGCCTCCTCCAGATGCTTGCGGATGTCGGCCTGCTTCAGGCCCAAGTCCTCAAGGATCGTACCCAACGAAATTCTGCCGTCCATTCGCCGCAACACCGCAATCCAGTCCCCAACCTCATCCTCAGCTAAATCATACTCCAGTACCCCGTTGATCAGAATATGCCAGAGGGGCGTTTCCACGCCCGCCTGCTCCCCAGTGGTCAGCAGGAGCACATCCTCGGCCAGTTCCGGGATGCTTTCAGGGGTGATTTCCTGCCGCCGCAGGGCCAGCCGCAGGGCGATCTCCTCTTCATCCCATTCCTCGGCCCGCAGCGAGGGCAGAATCGGGGCTTCATAGAGCGCAACCGGTTCGGCAGCAGCGGTTGCGGCCATCTGCGCCAGCAGGCCCATATTGGTCAGCTTGACGAGATGATCCATATCCGCATATTCCGGGTCATCAGGAATGCTGTTGATCATCTCTTCCACGGTCTGCCGGTCAAAGACCGGATGCGAGCCGTCCGCATCACCGAAGGCTTCGCGCAGCAGGGCGCGGTCATCGGCATAGAGCAGTTCATACATCATCCGCTGGGTATAGCGCAGATCCTGGCCGTAGAAAAACGGCACCTTTGGCCGTTCAGCCAGCTCTTTTGGCAGATGCGGTCGCATGGCCTCGCGGAGGATGCGCTTATTCCAGAACAGTTCCGCATAATATTTGGGCGGAACCGCCGCAGTGTACTCCACGAGACGGTGATCAAGAAAGGGCACTCGATTTTCAATGCTGTTGCCCGCCGCAGTCCGGTCTTCGTGCCAGAGGTTGAACATCTGGAGGCTGGCCTGATACATGCGGATATGGTACTGCCAAGGATGCGGCTGGAGAGTTGCTCCGCCGCAGTCGGCGAGAAAGCCGCTGTTGAGCAGATTGGCATAGTCCGCTGTATTTTTCGGGCCGACAGAGAGGAGATAGGTCTTTTCAAAATCCCGCAGCAGTTCCATAAACAGGGGCCAGTTCCGTTCTTCCTCCGGGCGTTCAGGGTAGCCCTCAGCAAGATAATTCGGGCCGTAGCCGCCGTTGAACTCATCGCTGCCTTGACCGAGAAGCATAACCTTGAGTCCGGGACAAACAGCGCGGGCATAGCGATGCAGATGAAACTTGTACAGCTTTTCCGCATCACAGAGAGGGGTTTCAGTAATCCAGAGCAGAGATTTCCAGCCCTCCGGGGTGAAGGGGCTGTCGTGCCAGGAAAAGAGCACCTGATGATTGGGCAGGCCGAGATGGGTTGCAGCCTGATGAGCGGCAGAGGCATCTCCGTTTTCAAAGGTGCTCTGGCCGAGTACGGAAAAGGTATGCAGGGACTGATGCCGGGATGCGAAGGCGGCCACGGAGACTGAATCAATGCCGCCGCTGAGAAACAGGCCGATATCCACATCAGCCATCAGGCGGAGCCGCACCGAGTCTTCAAGTAGCTCGCCGTAGCCTTGAATGATTTCTTCTGCGGAACGGTCGTCTGCGGCGAATTCTTCTTCTGAAGGAATATCAAGCGTCCACCAGCGTTTCTGACGGATTTCTCCGGTGTCCGGTTTGGCGATAAGCAGTGAGCCGCCGGGCAGGTAATGAATGTCTTTAAAGAAAGACGGCAGGGGATTGTCTATGCTCTGCTGCATCAGGTTGAAGCTCAGAGCGGTTTCCCAGTCAAACTCACGCGGGCAGTCGGGACAGGCGAGCAGAGATTTGATCTCCGAGCCGAAAAGCAGACGTTCCTTGTTGAAGCTGTAAAAGAGCGGCTTGATGCCCATGCGGTCACGGGCTAAGAGCAGCTTCCGGCTGCGCATGTCCCAGAGGCACAGGGCGAACATGCCGTTGAGTTGCTTGAGAAAATCTGCGCCCTGTTCCTCGTAAAGATGGAGAATGACCTCCGCATCCGAGGCGGTGCGGAACTGGTGCGGTTCTTTGAGTTGCGCTCTGAGTTCCCGGTGATTGTAGATCTCGCCGTTGACCATGAGCATCAGGGAGCGGTCTTCATTGAACAGGGGCTGCCTGCCGCCTTCTACATCCACGATGGACAAACGGCGGAACACCGTGCCCAAGATATCATCCTGATAGAGCTGCTCATCATCCGGGCCTCGGTAGGCGATGGACTGACCCATTGCCCTGAGTACCGGTTCAGTTTCAGGGCCAAGAGGCAGACGGTTTGTTTTCAGTATTCCGGCGAATCCGCACATAATACATTTTCTCCTTCAATATCAGGCACCGAAAAGGGGACACGATATAAACCAAACCAACGCGATCAGAATAGGTGAAGACTGTCGTGATGTCAAGCAGGAAGAGACAGCTTATTGATATTGCCAAGATATTTTTTTAAAATACAGCTTGACAAATACTTGAGGGGGGGGGGTAATATTTCTATTAAGAATACGGATTGTCTCTGCGGATGCGGAGATAATCTCATCAGCCGGTCGGACGACCGAAAATATTCCGTTCAAAAAATATGGAGGAACATCATGAAACGCAACACCAGCAAAAAAACAGACCGCAAGACCGTTGCAGCGCAGAAGAATGAAAGCAAAAGCCGGAAGGGTTTTCGTACCGGTGTGAAGGCGGGAAGATTAATCATAGATCATTATTAATCAATCATTTATAATCGATCGGGGACAGACCCCACATTTAGCCCGACAGCGTAAAGCTCCGCAGGGTGCCTTCAGCGCACCCTGTTTGTTTTTCCCTCCCTGCCCCTGAAAATGCCTGCGCATCTAACTTTTTGATTTTTCACCTTTAAATGGATTAATAAAAGCCACGCCGGTACGTTCAATATCGGCCACGTTGCGCGTCACCAGGGTTAAACCGTGAACTGAGGCTGTGGCCGCCAACAGGCTGTCAATCACCGGCAGCGGATCTGGTACGCCCAACCATCACCACCTTTTTCGCTTCACTCAGCCTGTTTTCATGCACTGTGGCCAGCACCCGCTGAAAAGCGGCCTTGGCAAAGGGCTTTTCAAGAAAATCGTTCATGCCCGCCTCGGTGCAGCGTTGCCGGTCTTCGACCGCCACATTAGCGGTGATGGCGACAATCCACGGCTGCTGCTCAGGGGCGATTTCGGCCCGGATGCGTCGGGTCGCCTCCAGACCGTCCATGACTGGCATGTTGACATCCATGAAGACCACGTCATAAGGCGTTTCCTGCACCTTTTGCAGGGCATCCGCGCCATTGTCAACAAAATCAACGGTCAGGTCGAACTTTTTCAAAAAGGTGCGAATCAGCATCTGATTGCCCCGGTTGTCGTCTGCCGCTAAAACGCGGAGCGCAGTTTTTTCCGGCGGCGCAATGACTGCTGTCGTCTGCTCTGCCGCCTGACAGGGCAGGGCCACTGACCTGCATGTTCCTTCGCAGCTTAGTGCTTGGAACAGTGCCTTTATGGTCAGGGGTTTGTTGATCAGCAGCGGCTCTGTTCCAGCAGGCAGCAACCATTCACATTCAGTCAGATGCACAGGATACGCCAGCAGAATGGGCGGAGAGGGCAGGGTGCTGACAAGCTGCTTGAGCCGCTCCCGCCCGCTGCTGTCAAGCTGCTCCAAGGCGGCATCGTCAACAAGGAGGAGATCGGGCGGCTGAGAAATATCTGCTCCGTTAAACTGACTGGCCGGGACAGACTGCACATGCAGGCCAAGGAAGTGCAAGGGCTTGCTTACAGCCTGTTCCAAGGTCGGATTATGGATCAGCAGGAGGATGCGCTGGCCGGAGAAGACTGGAGCAGGCAGGTCAATGCAGCTTGCGGGCTGCTCGTCGGCAATCCGCAGGGGCACGGTGAAGGAGAAGCAGGAGCCTTGACCAAGCTCGCTTTCCACCGTGATGCTGCCACCCATCAGCTCGGTCAGCTGGGCGCAGATGCTCAGGCCAAGGCCGGTGCCGCCGTACTTGCGGCTGGTCGAGGACTCGGCCTGGCTGAAGGAGCGGAACAGCTTCTTGATGTTTTCCTCGGCAATGCCGATGCCGGTGTCACGGACGCTCCACGTCAGCATGGTTCCGCTGTCATCAGCGCGAACTGAAACCTCCACCTCGCCTTTTTCTGTGAACTTCAGGCTGTTGCCCACCAGATTAAGCAGAATCTGCTCAATCCGGGCCGAGTCGCCGATGATCCGGCAGGGGAGCTGAGGATCAATGTCGGCAATCAGCTCAATGCCCTTGGCCCCGGCCTTGGGACTCATCAGAGTCAGCACCTTTTCGACACTGCTGTGGAGGAGAAAAGGCCGTTCTTCCAGCTCCATCTTGCCGGCCTCGATCTTGCTGAAGTCAAGAATGTCGTTGACCAAGCGGATCAGGCTGTTGCCGCTGGCATGAATGACTGAGGCAAAGTTGTGCTGCTCCTTGCTCATCTTGGTGTCTAAGAGAATCTCAGCCATGCCGATGATGCCGTTCATGGGCGTGCGGATTTCATGGCTCATGAAAGCAAGGAACTGCGCCTTGGCATGCGCCGCCTCTTCCGCCGCCTCTTTGGCTTCGCACCAGGCATTTTCAGCCCGGATAATGAAACGGGAGAAAAACCAGGAAAAGAGCACGGAGATGGCCACGCTGAGGACAAGGGAAATGCCGATATTGATTAAAAAATCATGCTGGGACTCCCGCGCCAGGGCGTAGGCGGAATCGCGGCGGTCAACCAGCACAGCGGCGAAATCAATTGATTCCGCCACGTCATAGCTGCCGACATAGCTTGCTCCGGCATAATCAAAGCGTTCCAGCTTTGAGACTCTGGCTAACGTGGTGTGGCTCAGGCTGGCGGCAATGTCGTCAATCAACGGATAAGGCAGCTTGTCACCCAGCTTGAACGGTGCCTTGCGGTTGGCATAGAGCACTGTCCCTTGGGCATCGGCAATATAAATCTCCGCAAACTGGTTTTCGATTCCCAGCCCGGCCTCTTCGCCGATTCGTTGCAGGGCCTCAGAGAGCTGGAACACGCAGCGCACCTGCACCTTCTGCCCAGACGGCTCGATGATGAACAGATCAACAGGCAGAAAGAATTCAGTGCGTTCCTCGGAGCGGATGAAAATCGGAGCGCAGGTTTTGGTTGCGCCCTGCTGGCGGATTTGGCAGTTTGCAGTCAGCATCCTGCCGACTCCTTCCGCATCAGCGGCGGAGAGCCGGGCCATTTCCTCCTCTTTGAATAGAGAAAGCGGCGGCCCGCCGTTCTGTACCATCATCACGAGAATATCCTTAGACTGGCGGACAAAAACATCCAAAAGCCGGTTGCGTTCAGCAGAATCAGCATTGCTGCTGACAATGTCGGCAATTCGGGCAAGGCTCGCCTGCCACGTCAGGGTGTTGAGCTGATCAATCTGAAGGGTGATCTGCTTGGCAGTCAGGAGAAATTGATTGTTGAGCGAGCTGGTGAGCTGGTTCTCGACATTGCGCAGCAGCTTCCACGCGACAATGCTGTAGGGGAGGATGCCAATCAGCAGAAAGGACAGCAGAAAGGTGTTGAAGAGGAGTTTTTTATTGAAACGGGTCAGACGATGCATGGAACACGACTCTGGCAGCGGCATCAGTCCCCGGAGTCGGCGGCAGAATTGCCGAGCATGTCCTGCACCCGGATTTCCCGCAGCGTCACTTTTCCGGCCACGCCGGGGAGGATGAAAATGCTGCCGACAAAAGTATCAGGCGTTTCGCCCGTGTGTTTGAGCAGGCCCTTGAAGGGCTGGCCATTGACCTCGGCGACAAAAGAGCCGCTCTTGGCCGCGCCAACGCCGGCATCCTTAATCCGGGCGGCCAGCCGCACCATTTCGCCGCCTTTGGTTTCCGGCGGCGAGAATTTTGCACTGAGGATTTCGGGCGGCTGTGAGTCGCGCAGGATGCTGGTTTTCCAGAAGCCCCGGTTGCCTGCCCGGTCTTCAGCTATCAGCATCAGCTTGTTGTCGCCTTCTGCCAAGGCAACAGCTTCCTTGAAGCTCTTGCCGGTCAGCTTGACCGCCTTGCCATTCAGGGTCAGCAAGGCCTGTTCAGAAACCGTGCCGCTCAGGGTGATCTGTCCGGCTGAGGTCACGCGCTCAAGCTCATTGACCTGAATTTTCGGTGGCTGCGGGTCAACAAGCACGTGCAGACGCAGGGTTTCCTGCGCTCCATTCGGCCCGGCAGCCTCCAGCTCCACCGCATGTTCTCCTTCGTTGAGATGGAGCAGATGCGTGAACCTGCCTGCGGCCTGCACTGCTGTTTTGTTGATTTGCAGGCGCACACCGGGCAGGAGCTGGCCGGAAATTGTCACCTCTTCCGTCCTGCTGATAATTCGCTCAGGATTGTCAAGCCAGATGAGCTGCTTGTCCTGCCGCAGGGTCACGGTGCGCTCAACTGTGCTGGTGTTGCCTGCCGCATCCGCAGCTTCGGCCTTGATCACCGTGCTTGTGCCGCTGAGAGCAATGACATGCCGGAACTGCCCGTCCGCATCTGGCTTGACTTCCTGCCCGTTAATCCGCAGCCGGGCGGTTTTTTCCACCTCGCCGCGCACTTCGATTTCCTTGTCCGCAGTCAGTATATCTTTTTCTGGCTGATGCAGCACGAGAAAAGGCGGACGGCTGTCCAGATCAACAAAGAAATTGACAGGTTCCGAACAGGGGCCGGGACAGCCTTCCTGATCAATGGTTTTGATCTTGAAAAAATAGGCACCGCTGGCCGGGACCTGCCATTGCCAGCTCTGGCCGCTGACCCTGTCAGACGAGAGCAATGCAAGGAAGTCCGAGCTGCGGCTGATTTCAAGCTGATACTGACTGGCTCTGGCAACTGGTTCCCATTTGAACAGCAGCTGCGCCTCATGCAGCTTCTGCTCCGACTGCGGACTGATGATCTTCGGCGGAGGCAGGAGTTCGTGCGGCGTGTCAGGTTGCTGACCAGGTTTGACCTTGGTGGCCTGATTCTTTTTCACCGTCACCTGCGCCCCAGCGGCTTTGATGTCGATTTCGCCGTCATAGTTGGCAATCCGGGTGACGTTTTTCTTGTCGCGGGAGGTGAGAAAACTTCGTGAGCGGACATTCGTGGTGATGTCAGGCAGATTCACTTTGAACTGCTTCTGCTGATTCAGCGAGGCCAGATGGACAAGAACATCGCCCTTAAACATGGAAACGCTGTTGCTGTAGGAACTGCGGAGCACATTTTTTTCCATGCTGCCGATCACCACCAGCGCATGTTCATCTAAAGAAAGCTGGCTCTGGTCGCTGAATTTGATCGTGCAGCGGGATGCAGCCAAGGTGCGGACCCGCTCCAGTTCTTTCAGCTTCTGCTCCATCTCCGTGTCCAGCCAGCGGGAAGCATCTGGCGGTCGGTTCTGCACTGTGCCGGATTTGGCAGCCAGCCAGGCCTCAGCAGACTGAGTCTGGCTCTGTTTCGCTTTTTCAAAAGCTGCCTGCGCCGCTGTCTCGGCCAAGGCAGCCTGTTTCACGGCTTCTTTCAGACGAGCTTCTTGCTTGAGGCGCAGGGCCTGATCGCGCAGGCGGACTGCCGCAGCGATTTCCTGCTCTGCCAGCAAGGCTGCGCCTTCCCGGTTGGCTTCACTGATCAGGAAGGCGGAATGTTCAAGATGCTGGCGCAGCTTGCTGTGCAGAGCCACAGGAAATCGCAGCACCGTGCCTGCGCCAACTGCATCAGGATTTTTCAGTCGGTTATAGCGCAGGACAAGCTGCCACGCATCGCCGTCGCCGAGTTGCTGCTCGCTGACCTGCCGCAGGGACTCCCCGGCCTTGAGTGTAATCTGCACATCGCCATCAGCAGAGGATGCAGCTCCGTTTGGTCGAGAGATGCAGCAACTCAGCAAGATAACCAGAAATATGCTTATGTTTTTCCCTGACATAGATTTGTTTTTCTCCAGCACTGCGCAGACAAGAAAAAGTCAAAGCCAGCCTGAAAAGCTGACCTTGCCCGGCTTGTGCTGCTCATAAAACTGTATGTGGCAGGGTGCAGGAATGCAATGATTTTTTTGGCCGGGCAGGAGAAAACTCAGGCCAAACTGTTGCGAATGGCGGCGCAGTCGTTGCGGACCGCAGCCATCAGGCCGTTGTCGGCAAAGCTGAAGACAGTCTCGCCCGCGCCGATGATCAGGTGGTCAAGCAAGTTGATGTTCATGAAGGAACAGAGCAGGAACAAGGTGCGGGTGAGCTGCTCGTCCTGCGCTGATGGTTCGCGGCTGCCGGACGGGTGGTTGTGGGCAATGACTAAGGCCGCAGCATTGCGGGCCAAGGCCGCCTTGAGCAGCTCGCGGGGATAGACCGTGTTGACGTTGACCGTGCCTTCAGAAAGGATTTCGCAGTCAATCACCGCATGGCTGGCATCGAGATAGACAGCCATGAAAACCTCGCGCCGCAGACCGCGCAGGGCGTGGATGAGATAGTCGGCCACCTCCTTGGACGAGGTGATGTAGCTTTTTTTCTGAATCCGCTGGCGCAGATAGCGGCGGGCCACGCCTTGGACAAACTGGAGGGCGAAAATGTTTTTCGGCCCCAAACCCCTGATTTTTGCAAGGGCTGCCGGGGGCGCGTCCAGCACTTCGGGCAGGCTCTTGAACCGCTCCAGTGCCTCTGCCGCTGCCGGGCGGCAGTCTGAGCGCGGGGTGCCAAAGGTCAGGAGCAGCTCAATGACCTCAGTGTCAGTCAGGGCCTCAATGCCCTTGTCCTGAAAGCGGTCCCGGAGCCGCTGGCGGTGGCCTTCGCCGGGTTTGAGAGAGGATTTGTCGCTCATGAAACGAAACGGCATCTGTTGCAGGGCAAGCTGAACACTTTCTTGTCCTTGCCAACAGAACACAGGAAAAGAAACTCGTCAAGGGAAAGCAGCACTGCCATGCTGTTGTGGGCAGCAGAATCTACAGAAAAATTTCTTTCGCCCGGCTTTGCCCAGAAAAATGAGTCGTTCGCCCTATTGTTCGGGCGGGAAAAATATGGTTTCCTGTAAGCGTAAGCAGAAAAAAAAGTTTGTCGTAAAAATCAGGACAGGTTCGTTTTCCTCCCTTCGAGTCAGCTCCGAAGCAGAAAGAACTCAAATCCGGGGCCAGTGGCCCCGGACAGTCCGTAAGCAAAGACAGTACATCAAGTCAGGCAAAAAATCAGCAACCCCAAGCAGAGTGAGCCATGAATATGCAAACCCAGCCTATGATCCGCAGAACCTACAACTGTCCGGCAGCCAACAAGCGTGTGCAGGTGCAAATCAAACAGGATGCCCAGAGCCGGAACGACTGTCCTGTCTGCCGCCAGCCGCAGTCCTGCTCCAGCGTCGGCGAATGCAGCTGCGGAGTGGTGCAGATTCTCTTTGGCATGACATACTCAGTTGACTGGAAAAAATGCCAGCTCTACTCACAGATAACCGAGCAATGAGCCAGTCGGCTGTCAAGCCGCTCTGACTGAAAACCAGATTCCATAAGCCTCCTCTCCGGCTGCCGCAGTCACACCTCTCCTCTTCCTGCGGCAGCCGTTTTTTTATTTCCCCGCACCCTTGGGCCTTGCTCAGGGATTCAAGCCGCTGCTGAGGAATCAGCCGGGCGGCCCTCGCAGAGAAACAGCTCGTGATACTCCTCCTCCTCCAGATGTTTACGGAGAATGCCTGTCACTGTATCGACAAGCTGCATGATATCCTCGTCAGCAAGCCGGGGAATCAAGGTGCGCAGCAGCTCATCCCGGCTGAACTGGCGGAGGAATGCCGCCAGCGACCGCTCATCTGTGTCCCGGTCCAAGCCAAAGCAGATCCGGGCAAACTCAATTTCCGCCACTTCTTCATTCATCATCCTGTCACCACCTGCCAGAAGACCTTGCGGCTTCGCGGCCCGTCGTATTCACAAAAAAAGATGCGCTGCCACGTGCCCAGCCGGATTTCGCCTTTGGCAATGAGCACGGTGACAGAGCTGCCGGTAAGCGTTGCCAGCGCATGGGCAGGCGAGTTGCCTTCCGCATGGCGGCAGGGATAGGACTGCGGCGCCAGCTGCCGGAACAGGCCGAGCAGGTCGTGCCGCACTGCCGGGTCGCAGCCCTCGTTAATGGTCAGCCCGGCAGTGGTGTGCGGATTGAAGAGACAGAGCAGCCCTTCCGCCGCGCCTGCCTCCTTGACCGCCTGCCGAGCCTGCTCTGTGATATCCACAAACTCCGCTGCGGAGCTTGTGGACAGGGTGAAGGTTCCTGACCGCATCAGCCAGTCTTATTGGAGCTGCCAGTTGCCGTAGTTGTCACGGCAGGCGGTGCTGTAGGTTCTTTCAGTTTTACCGTCAATGATCGCAACAATCTCCGCTCTGCGGCAGGGCTGATCGTTCGGGCCGTTGTAGGAAGCCTGCGGAGTTACAGTATATTGATTGTGGCTGTCCGGGTTGCTCCACGCCACAGGCTGTCCTGACTGGCCGGTTTCATAGGCCATGTTGAGCTGCTGCTGGTCGAACTTGTCCATTTCATTGCCGACAATATAGCCGAGCATGCCGCCCACTGCCGCGCCGATCAAGGTGGCACCGGTGTTCTTGCCAATGGCCTGACCGGCAATGGCACCTGCTGCCGCGCCTCCCACGCCGCCCATCTGGGCTTTGTTGGCCATGCAGGATGAGAGCAGAAGAAGAGAGAGAGCGGCGGCCATGCAATGTGCTTTTTTCATGAAATTCTCCAGATTAGTGGATGTTGGGCAGGACGGCGGGCTGCTTGCGCAGGCGCCGTCATCTGCGGAGAATGCTGCTTGGAAAATATTTACAGGCAATTATACCACAGGCAGGCTGATCTTTTCAATCTCAATGCGTTGTTCCCTCTGCCGGAAGATCGGCCGGACACGGAACGAGAAAATTCTTTGCTGAAAAGATGTTTTGCGCTAATCTGTCCTGCTGGCGGAGAGCAGCGGCAGCACTGCCGCACGTCTTGGTGAACAGGTGATTCCAAGGAGACCGCAGTGAAAGCAGGGGTGGAGCCGTCATCCTTTGTCAGCACCGTCCAGACCGCCCAGCTACTCAAACAGCTGCGCAGCCTTGCTGGCGATCAGGCGCAGGAGCTGACCCTGCTGCGGGATGACTTTGCCGATCCAGAGGAGCTGGCCCGGCTCTATGTTGAGCCGCATCTCCAAGAGCGCAGTCCGGGCGGACAGGAAGGCGTGCCGCCGCCCGTGCCGCGTCAGCCTGCTTTTGCCCTGCTTAATCAATTTCTTGGCAGCGGCCCGCTTCAGACCGAAGACAGCAGTCATCAGCTTTTTCTTCTCGGCGAAGCAGGCTGTGGCAAGACATCCCTGCTCCTGCTGCTCAAGCTGCTTTTTCTGAGCGGCTCATGGCCGCAGAACTGCCGCTGCGAGCTGTTCCGAATTGGCCCGGAGACTCTTGCCCAGCTGGCGGCAGTGGCAAGAAAAAGCGAGACCATCCTGCTGCTTGACGGGCTGAATCATGACCGGGCTGCCAGCAGACGCTTGCGGGAGCGGCTGCTGGAGCTGCTGGAGGCAGGCGCGGAATTCCGCCGGGTGATCGTGACCTGCCGCACTCATTTTTTTCCGGGCATCAAAATTGACCGGGCAGGCCGTCAGGTTATTCAGGGACTGGAGGGCTATAACTGTCCCGTGCTCCATCTCTCGCCCTTTGACAGCCAGCAGATGCAGGAGTTGCTCCGCAGGCAGCTTGTCGCCCGCAGCGGCTATCTGGGCCTGCAAGGTTTTGGCGCAGGCCGCCAGCGGCTGCGAGACGCATTCGAGTTTGCCGGACAGAGTCCTCTGCTCCGGCAGAGTCCGCTGTTTCTCCGCCATGTCGGGATGCTCTTGGCTGCGGATGCAGGCCCGGCGCAAGATATCCGCAGCCTCTGCCACGCGCTCTTTCAGCAATGGCTGCAGCATCTGCAAAAGGTGCTGCCAGACAATCCGCAGCTGCCAGACTGTGCGGCAATGCGCAGGACCTGCATCAAGCTCGCCTGCTGGCTGGAGAAGCTGAACAGGAACGTCATCACCGCGCCGGAGCTGCAAAAACTGTTTTGCCGGAACAGGCCCCATTGCTGGCTGGAGCTGATACCGCCGGATCAGGATGCGCTGCTGGAAAAAAAATCCAATGGCAGCATCCGCTTCCGGCACCCAATCTTTCGCGAGTTTCTCCTGGCCTGCGCCCTGAAAGAGGAGCCGCCGCCCTTTCCAGTGCGGGCCACAGATATGCTGGTTCATTTTCTGGAGCTGGCCGGAGGCATCTCTCAGCACCTGAACGGATTGGATTTTGCCAATTTTCATCCGCACCGGTATGTGGAGCGGCATGGTGCGCGCTTGGTCTGGCAGGAGCAGTTCAGCAGCAAAAGGGGCAGGGCGCAGCGCGGGCCGGAGCTGATCATGCTGCCTGGAGGCCGTTTTCTGATGGGCGACCAGTCAGGCCAAGGTCAGGACAATGCCCGGCCTGTTCATGCAGTGGAATTGGACAGCTTCGGCTTATGCCGCTTTCCAGTCACTTTTGCGGAATATGATGAGTTCTGCTTGGCAACAGGCCGGGCCAGGCCGCCTGATAACGGCTGGGGCCGCGCCCAAAGACCGGTGATCAATGTCAGCTGGCAGGATGCGGTTGACTACTGCGCCTGGCTGATCCGGCAGACTGGCAGGCATTACCGCCTGCCCACTGAGGCGGAGTGGGAATACGCCTGCCGGGCTGGCAGCAGGACTGACTACTGCTTTGGCGATGATTCTGAACAGCTCGAAGGCTATGCCTGGCATGTCCGCAATTCGGAGCGGCAGACGCAGCCAGTGGGCGGCAGAAAGGCCAATGCCTGGGGCCTGCATGACATGCACGGCAATGTCTGGGAGTGGTGCGCGGACTGGTATGCCAAAGACTGTTACATCCATGAGCCGATGCGGAATCCGTTTGGAGCTGGTGCGGAACATGGGGCAGGCCGGGTCCTGCGCGGCGGCTCTTGGGACAGCAGTGCCAAGTTTGTCGCCTCGCATTTTCGCTTCTGCCTCTCGCCGGGCCTGAGCATAGTCCGGGCTGGCTTCCGCGTCGCCTTGGGAGCCTGATGCAGTGCGCTACAGCGTAGCCGCCAGCGCGTTGATATGGCTGCCCTGACCAAGCACGATCAGGATGTCGCCTGCCATGACCTTGGTGTCTGAGCCGGGATTGAAGATCATTGGCGAGGCTGCCCGCTTGATGGCCACGACAATGATGCCGTACTGCTGCCTCAAGCCGGTTTCAATCAGGGTTTTGCCGACGCAGGCCGCCTGGCCGCTGACCACCAGCTCCTCCATGCGCAGGCCGAGATCACCGACCTGCATGGCCAGATCGAGAAAATCAACCACCGTAGGCCGGACAATGAGCTGGGCCATGCGCCGGGCGCCAATGGAATAGGGCGAAATCACCCGGGTGGCTCCGGCCCGCTTCAGTTTTTTGTCTGCCCCGGAAATGCCGCTGGACCGGGCCAGAATAAAGAGCTTCTGGTTCAGCTCCCGCGCAGTCAGGGTGATATAGACATTCTTCTCATCCGAGGACACGGCAGTCACCAGACCACGGGACTCCAGTATTCCGGCAGCAAGGAGAATCTCGTCATCTGCCGCGTCCCCTTTGAGAAAGGGATAGCCAAGGCGGCTGATCGCCTCAATGACATTGTCCTCATGTTCAATGACGACAAAGGCGCGGCAGTTTTCCTGAAGGATGGAGCAGATTTCCTGACCAATGCGGCCAAAGCCGCAGATGATGTAATGGTGACGCATCTGGGTGATTGTTTTGTCCATCTTCCGTCGTTCGGCAAAATGCTGCAAGCCGCCCTCAACCATAGCCTCCGTGATCTGGCTGAAAATGTACATCACATAGCCTGCCCCGGAAAAGACCAGGAGCACGGTGAAGACCCGTCCGCCTGTGGTCGCCGGAGCAATGTCGCCGTAACCGACCGTGGTGATGGTGATCACAGTCAGATACAGGCCGCTGAGGAAGCTGGTCCCTTCAAAAAGCATGTAGCCGGAAGGGCCGATGGTGAGCAGAAGCAGCAGGGGCAGGGAAAGCAGCAGATAACGGCACCGCTCCGGTGTCTTTTCCAGCCAGCGTCGCACCATTGTTCACCATTCAACCCGCAGGATGTTTTCCAGCGCGTCCGCCTTGGCGATCCGCACTCTGATGCCGTCGCCCGGCTCGGCCCGCAGAGATGGATTGACCGGCAGATCAACATCAAAGAGGCAGTCCAAGAGCAATGCGCTGACCCGCTGCGCTCCGCTGCTGACCACCAAGGCGGGCAATGCTCTGCCGACCTGCTCCTCCAGCCAGCGCAAAATCCAGTAGCGGTGCCGCTGCTGGCGGACCTTGTTGGCCCGCATGAGTTTTTCTTGGATGATGCCGACGAATTTCCGGCATTCATCGGCAGAGAAGAGCGCGCCCTTGCCGCTGATCAGGCTGGTGATCTGCATCTGCACAGCCGTGTCCAATATCCGGCGGATCGGCGACGTGACGGTGGTGTAGCAGTTGAGGCCAAGGCCGGAATGCGGCTTGGGATTGATGGTCAGCTCGCCTCTGGACAGGAAGCGCCGCTGGCAGGCAATGTCAGCCAGACTGTTCTGCACCCCGGAGATCAGCCGCTTCTTGGGCGGCGGCTGCGAGCGGAACAGGGCCGGGGCTTCCTGGGCGGCGAGAAAGTCAGCGGCAAGGCCATTGGCAAGAATCATGCACTCCGCGACAATGCTGCGGCCCGGCGTGTCTGACGGGCTGAGGGAGACCGAGACCCTGCCGCTGTCAATAGTGACCGTGACATCAGGCAGGTTGAGCAGGAGCGCGCCCTGGTCGGCCCGCTTTTGGCGGAGCTGCAGCTGGAGCTGGTTGAGCAGGCGCAGGCCGTGATCCTCCGCAATCATCTGGTCAGCTTCGCTGTAGGAGAGCTGCCGTTTGACCTGAATGACGCTGAGAACAATTCTGCTGCTCAGAATGTCTCCGGCAGGAGAGAAATTGACCAAACAGCTCACCGCAGGCCGGACCCGGTCTTTAATCAGGCTGAACAAGCCTTGCGACAGCTCACGCGGCATCATCGGCACCTGCTCTTCCGGGAAGTAGAGCGAGGTGGCCCGCTCCAGACTTTCCTCAAAAAGCGGATCCTTGGGACTGAGAAAATAGCTGACATCCGAGACATGAATGCCGACTTGGAGGCTGCCGTCCTCCTGCGGTGCAACATGGAGCGCGTCGTCGTAGTCACGGGTCGAGCTGCCGTCAATGGTGAAGGTGTCCAAGTGCCGGAAGTCCTTGCGCTTGGGATCAGCCAGTAGCTCCTCGGCTGTGGGTTCACGGAAGGCGGCGGCATGGGCGATCAGCTCTGGGCTGAACTCGACCGGCTGCTCGGCTTGGAGCAGGGCGATGTTTTCATCCGGCTGCCAGACTCCGGCCTGCACCAGCAGCCGGTACGGGTCGCTGGGCCGAGTCAGGCCGGCGTTTTTCAGGAGCAGGCGCACCAGCTCCTGATCGCAGGCCGCCGCTTCGCTGCCAAACAGGGCAAAGTCGGCAATCCAAGCAAAAATTCGATCGCGCTCCGGCCATTCCTCCGCAGAAACCGGCTGCCCCTGCATGATTGCCTGCAGATTGGCCGCGCCGGTCTTGAGCAGCTCCTCCCGCTCCTGCTCCTTCTGCCGCTGGAGGCGGAGCTGTTCGACCTGCTCCGGGCTGTGGACGCTGACCATCTCGTTTTTGTATTTGAAAAAAAGCCGGTCTTCAAACACGGCCCGGAGAAAGGCGGCAGAATGATCATCGCTCAGGCTGCCGCCAAAGGACAGCTCGGCAAGAAAATCCGCTGGAAAAGCAGGCTGCTTCTCAGCGCTGGCCAGCTCCCAGATTTCCTCCAGCGGAATGCTGTCGGTCAGGGCCGCCCGCCGGTCAGCCGCTTCTCTGAGCAGGGCCATCCGGTCTTCGCGGCTGCCGTCGGTCAGATGCCTCTGCTTGGAGACGGTCAGAACACGGGAGGCGGGCAGGAGCATCTCCCGACCGTTTTGATTGAAGAGACGCAGGCGGTTGCCGCTGTTCTGCAGGACCAGACCGCAGACAAAACGTCCGCCGTCAATATATTCAATAATGCTTCCAGGAGCAGTCATGGCTGTTTGTGTGGGCAAAAGTTAGAGAGCAGGCTGCCTCTGCTGAAGAGGACGGAAAAGAAATATAACTCGGCCCGGCAAAAAAACAAAGAATTTCTCCGGCAGGCACGGCATGGCAGGTCCAGGCGGCGGCTGCGGAGCAGGTTGGTCAGCCGGGAAACAATCTCGGCCCGCGCATCTTTTTCTTGACTTGCCGTGCATCTGCTCTATGGTGTAGCTTGATGTGGTTCAGCTGAACAGACCGGGCGCGGTCGGATGTGATTATCGCCAGCAAGGAGGCAGCAGTGTTGATAATGAACAGCAGGGCAGAAATGAATTGCAGCGCCAGCGGACAGAACAGGACGGAAAGCGCGCTGCGCCGCCTCTTCCCCGCCCTGCTCCTCTCCGCCGCTGTGGTGCTGATGCTGTGTCATGCCGTGGCCGCAGCAGCGGAAGAAAAAGCCATGTTCATCTCCTCCAATATTGAGGTGCCGATACGGAGAGGGGCAAGTATAAGATATAAAATCATTAAAATCGCCAAAGTCAATGATTCGGTCAAGCGGCTGGAGGAAAAGGACGACTGGAGCAGAGTGCGCTTCAAAGACGGCGGCGAAGGCTGGCTGCCCAGCTACATGCTGATTGACGAGGTCCCGGCGGCCCAGCGGCTGCAAAGCCTGCTGCTGGAAAACAAGCAGCTCAAGCAGAAAAACGATGATTTGAGCATAGAGCTGACTGCATTGCAGGAGCATCAGACCGGCGAGAGCGAAAAATTATCTGCCTGCATTGCCGAGCGGAACACGGCCAAGGCCGAGCGCAGAGCTGTGGAGGACACAGCCAAAGTCATCTGGTTTCTCGCCGGTTCCGGGGTGCTTTTTCTCGGCTGGATACTGGGACGGATATCCGGCAGGCCGCGCAAAAAACGAAGCACGCTCAGTTTCCACTGACAAAACTTCACGTGCAAGAAAATGAAACGAACACGTTCAACAACTATTTTAGCAATCCGGCACAAGGGCGAGGTGGTCATGGCTGGCGACGGCCAGGTTTCGCTGGGCCAGACTGTGATCAAGCACCATGCCCGCAAGGTGCGCAGGCTCCATCATGACCGGGTGATCACCGGCTTTGCCGGTTCCACGGCTGATGCCTTCACCCTCTTTGACCGGCTGGAGGCCAAGCTGGAGCAGTTCAACGGCAACCTGCTCCGCTCGGCAGTGGAGCTGGCCAAGGACTGGCGCACGGACAAGATGCTCCGCCGCTTGGAGGCGATGATGATCGCTGTTGACAGCAAGTATTCCCTGCTGCTTTCCGGCAGCGGCGATGTGATTGAATCTGATGACGGCATTCTCGCCATTGGTTCAGGCGGGGCGTATGCCCAAGCAGCCGCGACCGCCTTGGTCGCCCATTCCAGCTTGGATGCAGAGGGCATCGCCCGCGAAGCCATGAACATTGCCGCCTCGATCTGTGTCTATACCAATCATAATCTGATCATTGAGAAGGTGCAGGCAGCCCCTTCCGCTCAGAGTTGACGAGACCTATTTCATGCGCAACAAACTGAATTCCCTGACTCCCAAGCAGACTGTGGAGGAGCTGGACCGCTACATCATCGGCCAGAACGAGGCTAAACGCTCAGTGGCAATCGCCCTGCGCAACCGCTGGCGGCGGCAGCAGGTGCCTCATCCGCTGCGGGAGGAGATTGCTCCGAAAAACATCATCATGATCGGCCCGACCGGGGTGGGCAAGACCGAGATCGCCCGCAGGCTGGCTCACTTGGCCCAGTCGCCCTTCATCAAGGTCGAGGCCTCCAAGTTCACCGAGGTGGGCTATGTGGGTCGGGACGTGGAGTCCATGATCCGCGATCTGGTTCAGCTCGCCGTCAATATGGTGACCAAGGAGGAGGAGGAGACGGTGGCGGCCAAGGCGGCGGCGGCGGCTGAGGAGCGGCTGCTTGACCTGCTCCTGCCCTTGCCGGAGAAAAAGCCGGTCAAGGAGAAGGAGGGCGAGATCATCGACCTGCCCTATGACAGCGGCAATGGCTCGGCGGAGAAAACCCGCGAAAAGCTGCGGCGGATGCTGCACGGCGGCGAGCTGGATGACCGCTTGGTTGAGCTGAAAGTCAGTGCTGGCAAACCGCCTGGCCCGCTTGTCGAGGTCTTTTCCTCCTCCGGCATGGAGGAGATGCAGTCCTCGTTGCAGGAGGCGTTTTCCAAGATTTTCCCCAGCCAGAAGCAGGAGCGCAAAGTCCGGGTCCCGGAAGCGCTTGAGTATCTGAAAAAGGAAGAGGCGGCCCGGCTGGTCGATACAGAAAGCGTGGCTCAGAAGGCGGTGCGCCGCACTGAGCAGGCCGGGATCATCTTTCTTGATGAGATTGACAAGATTGCGGCCCGCAGCGGCGGCAACGGCCCGGATGTGTCACGGGAAGGGGTGCAGCGCGACCTGCTGCCGATAGTCGAAGGTTCGACCGTGACCACCAAGTACGGCCCGGTGCGCACGGATCACATTCTCTTTATCGCCTCTGGGGCCTTTTACACCAACAAGCCCTCTGATCTGGCCCCGGAGCTGCAAGGCCGCTTTCCCATCCGGGTCAATCTGAACGCGCTCGGCGAGGAGGAGTTTTTCCGCATTCTCACTGAGCCGAACAACGCCTTGGTCAAGCAGTACACCGCCCTGATGAAGACCGAGGGCATTGAGCTGGAGTTTGAGGACAAGGCGGTGCGGGAGATGGCCCGCATTGCGGCGGAGGTCAACCGCAAAACCGAGGACATCGGCGCCCGGCGGCTGCACACGATTATGGAGTGCGTGCTTGACAAGCTCTCCTACGATGCCTCGGAGCTGGACGAGCAGGCTTTCACTGTGACTGCTGATTATGTCCGCCAGCAGCTGTCCGTCATCTCGGAGAACGAGGACCTGAGCCGTTATATTCTGTAATCCCACCGCCCCAATCCTGCATGCAACGAACAATGCCTGCTGCGACAAGCGCGGCAGGCATTGGCAATGATTCCCTTGTCCGGCTGGGCCGGATTATTTCCTTTCAGCAGCTTCGACGTAAAGTTTGGTCACTTTATCCGCCAAGGTGGTTATCTCATCCGTGGTTGAGAGAACCAACAGCGGATTGCCTTGATCACGTTCCACATTGAGCAGAAAGGATGATGCGTTTGACCAGAGACGCTCCATCTTTGTCAGCAGCATAGTGATCTTCTTGGTGTTGTGCTGATCACCTTTGAGCATGTCCAAGGCATAGGTGAATTCGGAAACAGCATTCTTCAAATTCTGGATAACCTTGTCATCATGAAGTCCGGCATGATGTGCCATGTAGTACAGTGAGATTCGCTGAGACAGCATGCGCTGCCTGCCGGAGATGTTGATGAGGCGGTCAATCTTTGACCCGGAAAGGTCTTCCAGCATCAGGACGACATTATGGGAGGATTCGAGCAGGGTTTCGCTCAAGTCCAGCACAGCGGCGGCATTGTCCTTGCTGTACGGCATTGAGACCAAGCTTTTAAATTTTGTGAAGTTGGCCTCAATGCCGACCAGAGCCTCACGCACCCCGCTGTCCTCCACGGTCTTCAGTTTGTTGTCATTGTATTCAAACTGTTTGAGACCAATATCCATCTGATGCTCAGTCTCCTGTTTGGAGATGCTCGATCCATGATACAGATAGGCCTTGGCTATCCGCTGCGACAGCATCCGCTGCATTCCCGCCCTGTTGATCAAGTCAGGAAAGTCTGTCGCGGCCAGCAGAGGAGCGGCGAGGAGCGTGGCAAAGAGAAATGTCAGCAGGGCGATGCGCCAGATGTGTTGCGTTTTCATAAGAAATCTCCCTCAGAGGTTGGCACAGCAGTTTTGTAAATGACCAAGAGTTCCTTGCAAGCGCGCTGCGTGGTTTGCTCAGACAGCTCTCAGCGCTTCCGGCAGGCAAAAGGCTTAGGAATAGTAAAGCAAAAATACGCAGTTTTCGCAAGCCGCTTCAGGTGCTGCAAACTCGGTTGAGCTGCCACAGCGTGTTTGCCGCAGCCGGGACTCTCAGACCTGACAGTGCTGCTCCACATACTCGTCAATCATCTTTTTGAAGGCGGCAATCCTGTTGCTGCCGGAGAGCATGGCCGCCCGCTCGCCATCGACATAAACCGGCGAGACCGGGTCTTCGCCAGTGCCGGGCAGCGACAGGCCAATGTTCGCATCCTTGCTCTCGCCAGGGCCATTGACAATGCAGCCCATGACTGCCACAGTCATGCGTTCAAAGCCCTTGCAGCCGTTCCGCCGCCAGACCGGAGTCTGCTGGAGCAGATAGTCGCTGATCTCCTTGGCAATCTCCTGAAAGACGGCAGAGTTTGTCCTGCCGCAGCCCGGACAGCTGGTCACCGTGGGCAGGAGCTGGCGCAGGCCAAGGAATTGCAGGACCTGCTGGCAGACCAGCACCTCCTCAGTGCGGGAGCTGCCCGGCGCAGGGGTCAGCGAAGTGCGGACAGTGTCGCCAATGCCCTCGGCCAGCAGCACGCTCAGGCCAGTTGCCGAGGCCACGGCCCCTTTGAGGCCCATGCCTGCTTCTGTGACTCCCAGATGCAGGGGCAGGTCGGTCAGGGCGGCCAGCTGCCGGTTGGCGGCAATCATCTCCGGCACCCGGCTGGCCTTGACCGAGAGCACCATCCTGTTGTGCGGCAGGCCAAGCTGCTCGGCCATGCGCACTGATTCCATGACGCTGACCACCATTGCCTCAACCAAGAGCTGCTGGCCGGTTTTCTGCTCAGAACTTGGCTGGGCCGCATTCTCCTCCACCAGCCGCTCAAATATCTGCTGATCCTTGCTGCCCGCATTGACTCCGATGCGGACCGGCTTGTCATGCCTGACAGCCTGCTCAATGAACGTGACGAAATTTTGGTCATGCCGCTCGCCAAAGCCGACATTGCCTGGATTGATGCGGAACTTGTCCAAGGCTTGGGCGCAGTCCGGGTGCTTGCTCAGGAGAATGTGGCCGTTGTAATGAAAATCGCCGATCAGCGGCACAGCGCAGCCTTGCTGGCCGAGCAGTTCCTTGATGCGGGGAACCGCCCGCGCATCCGCCTCATCCTTGACCGTAAAGCGGACCAGCTCGCTGCCCGCCTCGTGCAGGGCTATAATCTGGGCAGCCGTGGCCTGCGCATCAGCAGTCAGAGTGTTGGTCATGGACTGGACTCTGACCGGATTGGTGCCGCCGATGCCGACAGAACCAACGCGGACTGCAACGGTTTTTCTTCTCATTTCCTCATTATAGGCCTGAAGGGGCAGGGCCTGCTCTTTCATTGCAAGATTAACTGCTTTGCATGACTCCTGAAACGGCATGACCAAGTACAGTAGATTGCGCTGGCAGGAGAATAAGGAGCAGTCTCGGTTTACCGAGGGAGAGGGATGAGCATGGCAGCGGAAATACATGCTGCCATGCAGTGCGGAAAGTGCTCTGCTCAACGCCTTTCGGCATCAAAGATAGAATCACAGGAGACGGCACCAATTCAACCACAGGGACTAATGTGCTCAACGCCTTTCGGCATCAAAGATAGAATCACACGATTGAGCACAGGGCATAAACGGAGCGCAATAGTTGTGCTCAACGCCTTTCGGCATCAAAGATAGAATCACACCGATCATTGCATTAAGAGCAAAGCAATTGTATCGTGCTCAACGCCTTTCGGCATCAAAGATAGAATCACAGCCCTTCCCGCAGCTCCCTGCTGACGGGCTGTGCAGCACGATAAATCAAGCTGGCCTGCTGTTCCGCTGCTGCTGCCTGCAATACGAGCAATTTCTTTTAGCCCTCCCTTGCTCAGGTTAATGGTTTTGCATGAAAAAATCCCAAATCAAGCACCTGCTGCCCCTGTCGGCGGCTACATTCAGCCACTGTAGCAGCACGTTACCGCCGATATCTGCAAACCTGCTGATAGTATCATGGATGCCCATGAGTTGGCAAGAGATTATTTTTCTCGTTCCACGCCCCGCCCCTTGCCCCCGCTTCCATTTTTTCGGGCATTTTTCCGTTTGATCAGGTTTAATGGCAGCAGTCTATCCGCGCTGCATGCGCTTCAGTCTTTACTTGTTTCAAGGAGATGGAATTATGGGACACACTGTTGCTGAAAAGATCATTGCCGCTCACGTAGTCGAAGGCGAACTGAAGAAGGGAACCGAGATCGGCATCCGCATTGACCAGACCCTGACCCAGGACGCGACCGGCACGATGGCCTACTTGGAGTTTGAGGCCATTGGCATTCCCCGCGTCCAGACCGAGCTGTCGGTGAGCTACGTTGATCACAACATGCTCCAGTCAGATTACAAGAATGCCGACGACCATATTTTCCTGCAAGGCGCGGCCCGCAAGTTCGGCCTGCACTTCTCGCCGCCCGGCAATGGCATCTGTCATCAGGTGCATTTAGAACGCTTCGGCATTCCGGGCAAGACCCTGCTCGGCTCGGACTCGCACACCCCGACCGGCGGCGGCCTCGGTATGCTGGCGATTGGCGCGGGCGGCTTGGACGTGGCAATGGCAATGGCAGGCAAGCCCTTCTATATGATCATGCCCAAGATATACGGCATCAAGCTGACCGGCACGCTGCGGCCTTGGGTGGCGGCCCGCGATGTGCTGCTGGAGGTGCTGCGCCAGCTCACGGTCAAGGGCGGAGTGGGCTATATTATGGAATACTTTGGCCCCGGCGTGGCAACCTTGAGCCTCACCGACCGGGCCACGATCACCAACTTTGGCGCAGAGCTTGGCGCAACCAGCTCGGTCTTTCCATCTGATGAGCAGACCCGCACGTACTTTGCTGCCCAGGGCCGGGAGGAGCAGTGGGCTGAACTGAGTGCGGATGCAGATGCAGAATATGACAAGGTGCTGGAGATTGATCTTTCCACGCTGGAACCGATGATCGCCTGCCCTTCCTCGCCGGACAACGTGGTCAAGGTCAGCGAGGTTGCAGGCAGGCCGGTGGCGCAAGTGCTGGTTGGCTCCTGCACCAACTCCTCCCTGCGCGACCTGACTGCGGTCTCCAAGATCATGGCAGGCCGCGAGGTGCATCGGGACGTGAGCTTTGAGGTCAATCCCGGCAGTCGGCAGGCGTTGGAGAACTTAGTTGCTCAAGGCGGAGTCCTGCCGCTGCTCCAAGCCGGAGCGCGCATCCATCAATCCGGCTGTCTCGGCTGCATCGGCATGGGCCAGGCACCGCCCACCAACAAGATTTCCCTGCGCACCTTCTCGCGCAACTTCCCCGGACGCTCCGGCAATCAGGGCGACTTGGTTTATCTGTGCAGCCCGGAAGTGGCCGCCGCCTCAGCCATCACAGGCGTGATCACTGATCCGCGTGAGTTGGGCGACTATCCGAGCTTCACCCTGCCGGAAACCTATCTGCCCGGCGATGAGCGCATTGAAGCACCCCTGCCGGAAACGGAGAGCGCAAAGGTGGAGATCGTACGCGGCCCGAACATTGCCGCCTTCCCTGATTTCGCGCCGCTGCCGGAGACGTGGAAGGGCAAGGTCGTCCTCAAGCTGGCCGACAATGTCACCACTGATCACATCATGCCAGCCGGGGCCAAGATTCTGCCGCTGCGCAGCAATATCCCGGCCATCAGCGAATACGTCTTCTCGCAGATCACGGACTGCTTTGCCTGCAATATGAAAGAGACGATGGCGGCAGGCTATGCCGGAGCAGTGATCGGCGGCGACAACTACGGCCAAGGCTCCAGCCGCGAACATGCGGCCTTGGCCCCGCGTTATCTCGGCGTGCAGGTGAAATTAGTCAAGAGCTTTGCCCGCATCCACAAGGCCAACCTGATCAACTTCGGCATTGTGCCGCTGACCTTTGCTGACCCGGACGACTATGAGCGGGCAGAGCAGGGTGATGAAATCGTGATCAAGGGGCTGCGCGAGGCCGTGCTGTCCGGGGCGGAGCAGATTACAATGGAAATCGGCGGCAGGGCGGTGCAAGCACGCTGTGAGCTGTCCACCCGCCACCGGGAGATCATCGCCGCAGGCGGCCTGCTGAACTGGGCGAGGTAGCCTGCCCTGTTGCAATGCACCAGTTGGGTCGCCACGAGGGGCGACCCCTACAGCCGGAGGAACCATGAACGACCAATTCCACAACAGCGGCCCTGGCGAGCAGAATGTTGCGCAGGGCGACCACGCCATCTGCAAGCAGGTCAATAACTACGGTGTGCCGTATGAGGCATACGGGGAGCTTGCAGGCAAGCTGACCGTCACCGAGGCCGCCCTTGCCAGCTTCTTCAAGATACTGGAGGAGCAGCAGGTTCCGCTGGGGGATTTGGACAGCAAGCTGCGGGACATAGCCGCCCAGTACAAGGAACTGCTGGTGCGGCTGGAATTTGTGCAGTCCGAAGACCAAGAAGTTCGGCGGCTGAAGGATGGGGCCAGGCAGGCGATTGAGGCGGGCAAGTACGCTGAGGCCGAGGAGCTGCTGAACCTGGCCGAGGCCCGTGATGTGCAGGCCATTGAGGAACTGGAGCAGGCCGCCCGCCAGCGGCGCATCTCCGCTGCGGAGACCAATGCTGACCAGGCCAAGCTGCAAGAACTCCAGTTGCGCTACGAGAAGGCTGCCGCTTACTGGCAGAAGGCCGCCGTCCTGCTGTCGGAGGACAAGAAGAAGGTCAAGGCGTACTATTTGAACGCGGCAGGCTATGACCTTGACCGCATTGCTGACTACACGAAGGCCCTGCCCCTGTATGAGCAGAGCTTGGTCATCAGCCAAGAGATCGGCGACAGGGCGGTCGAAGGCGCGACGCTGAACAACATCAGCCAGATTTACAAGGCGCGGGGCGACTACGCTGCGGCCCTCAAGTATCTGGAGCAGAGCTTGGTCATCCGCCAAGAGATCGGCGACAGGGCGGGCGAAGGCACGACGCTGAACAACATCGGCCAGATTTACAAGGCGCGGGGCGACTACGCTGCGGCCCTCAAGTATCTGGAGCAGAGCTTGGACATTCACCGAGAAGTCAGCAACAGGTCAGTGGAAGGCGCGACGCTGAACAACATCGGCCAGATTTACAAGGCGCGGGGCGACTACGCTGCGGCCCTCAAGTATCTGGAGCAGAGCTTGGTCATCTTCCGGGAGACTGGCGGCAAGGCGGAGGAAGGCACGCTGTTGAACAACATCGGCCAGATTTACGATGCGCGGGGCGACTTCGCTGCGGCCCTCAAGTATTATGAGCAGAGCTTGGTCATCAGCCAAGAGATTGGCGACAGGGCGGTCGAAGGCGTGATGCTGAACAACATCTCCGGGATTCACTGGGCGCGGGGCGACTTCGCTGCGGCCCTCAAGTATCTGGAGCAGAGCCTTGCCATCAGCCAAGAGATCGGGAAAAGGGCGGTCGAAGGCGCGACGCTGAACAACATCAGCCAGATTTACGATGCGCGGGGCGACTACGCTGCGGCCCTCAAGTATCTGGAGCAGAGCTTGGTCATCCGCCAAGAGATCGGCGACCGGGCGGGCGAGGGCAGGACGCTGAGTAACATTGGTGCGCTTCACCATGCTAAGGGCGACTACGCTGCGGCCCTCAAGTATCTGGAGCAGAGCTTGGCAATCATGCGCGAGATCGGAGCCAAGGCAGAGGAAGCAGTGATGAGTTGGAATATTGGCCGTGTTTACGAAGATCAGGGCGACCTTGTCAAGGCGGAGCAGCACATCAGCCGGGCGGTGCAGCTTGAAGAGGAAATCGGCCATCCTGATTTGGAGAAAGACCGCGAGGCATTGGCAGACATTCGCGCCGAGCTGCGGGGCCGGTAGGGTCGTAGGTCGTAGGGACAATTCATGAATTGTCCCTACATGAATTGTCCCTGCGGAATGCGGCAGGCAATAGGCAGACCGGCCCGTCCGCACATCTCTCCTCAGAGCCGCAGCACATCTGCAAGATCGACAATAAAGATGGGGGCTACAGGAGGCAATATGACAATCGCAGAACGTATTTACCAGCAGAGCAGGAAACTTCCTGAAGCGCAGGCCCAGAGTGTGCGCCTGCGCCGGAACAAGGCGCGGCAGCAGGAGGCCGCCGACATGAGCGAGTTTGACCAGTTCGGCGCGGTATATGATGGAACCTTTGATCGGAATACCTGCTATGACCGGCCTGTGCAACAGCAGCATGGACAGCTTATTGACGGCAGCCTGACTATCGTCAATCCATTTGCAGAGGACACAGCATGAACGACCAATTCCACAACAGCGGCCCTGGCGAGCAGAATGTTGCGCAGGGCGACAGGGCTGTTGGCAAGCAGGAGAACAACTTCTTCTACCGTCTGCTGGGCCGTATCTTCACGTCCGGCAACCAGTCCCCGGCGATTGGGGCGGGCCGCGATGTGCAGGCCATAGAGCAGCTTGAGGACGCAGCCAAGCAGCGGCGCATCTCCGCAGCAGCTGACACCAATGTCTCCCAAGCGATTGCCCAGCGCCTCCAGTTGCGCTACGCCAAGGCTGCCGCGTACTGGCAGAAGGCCGCTGCCCTGCTGCCGGAAGACAAGAAGCAGGAACGCTCACTTTATCTGCACAACGCAGGCTATGACTTTGACCGTGTTGCCCGCTACAAGGAAGCCCTGCCCCTGTATGAGCAGAGCTTGGCAATAGACCGGGAGATCGGTGACAAGGCAGGGGAAAGCGCAATGCTGAACAACATCGGCGAGATTTATCGGGCGCAGGGCGACTACAGCACGGCTCTGAAGTATTTTGAGCAGAGCCTTGGCATCCGCCGGGAGAATGGCGATAAGGCAGGGGAAGGCCAATCACTGAACAACATCGGCCAGATTTACGATGCCAAGGGCGACTACAGCACTGCCCTGACCTATTTAAAGCAGAGCCTTGCCATCAGCCGGGAGATTGGCGACAAGGCAGTAGAAGGCGCAACGCTGAGTAACATCGGTGCGCTTCACCATGCGCGGTGCGACTACAGCACTGCCCTGACCTGTTTAGAGCAGAGCCTTGGCATCAGCCGGGAGATTGGCGACAAGGCAGGCGAAGGCACGATGCTGAACAACATCAGCCAGATTTACGATGCGCGGGGCGACTCCAGCACTGCCCTGACCTATTTAGAGCAGAGCCTTGCCATCAGCCGGGAGATCGGCGACAGGGCGGGCGAAGGCACGACGCTGAACAACATCAGCCAGATTTACAAGGCGCGGGGCAACTACGCTGCGGCCCTCACGTATCTGGAGCAGAGCTTGGACATCAGCCAAGAGATCGGTGACAGGGCGGTCGAAGGCGCGACGCTGAACAATATCGGCCAGATTTACGATGCGCGGGGCGACTACGCTGCCGCCCTGAAGTATCTGGAGCAGAGCTTGGCAATCCGCCAAGAGATCGGCGACAAGGCGGGCGAAGGCGCGACGCTGAGTAATATTGGTGCGCTTCACCATGCTAAGGGTGACTACGCTGCGGCCCTCAAGTATCTGAAGCAGAGCTTGGCCATCAGCAAAGAGATCGGCGACAGGCGCGGGGAAGCAGTGATGAGTTGGAATATTGGCCGTGTTTACGAAGATCAGGGCGACCTTGTCAAGGCGGAGCAGCATATCAGCCGGGCGGTGCAGCTTATGGAGGAGATAGGCCATCCTAAATTGGAGGAATGCCGCGAGGGATTGGCAGACATTCGCGCCGAGCTACGGGGCCGGTAGGGTCGTAGGTCGTAGGGACAATTCATGAATTGTCCCTGCATGAATTGTCCCTGCGGAATGCGGCAGGCAATAGGCACACCGGCCCGTCCGCACATCTCTCCTCAGAGCCGCAGCACATGTACAGATGTGCTCGCCGTTCATGGCTGCATGTACACCCCAGCACATCTCTCCTTGCGCGGGCAGCACATCTCCGCATGTACGCCCCAGCACATCTGCAGATGTACACAGACGCACATCTCTGCATGTACAGGAGCCGCAGGCCAGCCTGCGCCCTGCGTATATCCTTGACAAATGCGGGCGGGCGGCGTAGGATATGCCGGTTGTAATCTTCCGCACTCATATCATGCAGTTCCTTCCCAAGGAGAAAAGCTATGGCAACGATTCAATGGCGGCCTGAAGTCAACGCGCTCACCACGCCGCAGTCCTACTGGATTCGCTTCATGCCGCGCAACACAGCGGGCCGGAAAGACATTGCCGCCGACATCGCCCGGATGCACCCGAATTTCAATGAGGCTGACATCCTGACCATTTTGAATGCCCACGACGAGGCGGTCCAGACGCGCCTGCTCAACGGCGAGCAGGTGACAATGGAGGGCAGCTTCAGCTATTTCCTCTCCTTCACCGGCAGATTGGACAACCCGGACGACCCGTTGCCGCCCTTGGATGACTGCCTGCATGTCAACGTGCGCGTCTCGCAGGCTTTTCTGGATGCCCTGCGCCGGGACGGGCAGGCCGAACGGCTGCCGGAAGAGAAAAAGCTGCCCCTGATCAGCTCGGCTCAAGACAGCCTGCTCAAGCTCAAGGACGTGCTCAACCCGGACGGCGTGCTCCTGCTCACCGGCGATGACCTCTACTTTGACCAGACTGCGCCGGACGCGGGCCAGTGCGTCCTTGCAGGCACGCAGAGCGGCAGCAGCAGCCAGAGCCGCCTGCTCAGAGTCGAGCCGGGCGAAATCATGCTCATGCCGGAGATTCCGACGCAAGCGCAGCCGTGGAACAATGAATACACGGTCTCGGTCAGCACCCGCTACACTGAGCACGGCACGCTGCGCACTGGCACTTACGGGCGGATGCTGCGCACCCCGCTGACCTTGACCAATATGGGCCATCCCAACCCGCCCGAAGTCGGCATCCTCAGCAGCAAGGAGAGCAGCCCCTTAGTCAGCGTCACCGGCGGCAGCGTCAGTGCGGATGCAACTTTGCGCATTCAGGCGGTCATTGATACGCGGCAGGACCTGCTCCTCCTCAGCCTGCTCGACATGAGCGAGGGCGGACAGAGCGGCGCGGCTGTGACTGTCACTGCAAACGGCGACTTCACCTTGCCCGGCTTCAGCGGCTCGGCAGTCAGCAGCCTTGATATTCGGGTCAATGACTATGCGGCCCTGAAATCCCTGATCCGCAACAATTACAGCAGTCGGCTGGTCGATGTGCTCAAGGTGGAGACGGCGTAAGGTGGTGCAGGGGCAAAAGATTTTTTGCCCCTGCGAGGTGTTATGAACGACGGCGTAAGGTGGTGTGGTAGATATCCAATATCCAGCCTGATCTCATAATACAAGGGGCGAAAGATTTTTCGCCCCTACTCAAGGTGGAGACGGCGTAGAGCTGAAGCAGCGCTTTTGCACAGAGAGTTCCTTAGCCACGGCATTTTCGTCTTGTCTATATGGCCTCGAACATGTTACGTTATGGTTATTTTTCTGTTCAAACTTGATGCAAAAAGGAGGAAGTCATGTTCGAGGCCTCGACAGAGGCGGTGCAGGTGCTGGCCGCTTATCTTGAGGAACGTGGGATTGAGGTGCCTGTCCGCATCATTCCCATGTCTGGAAACTGCGCCGGGCCGCATCTGCGGCTGCGGACAGGACAGGTGAAGGAAAACGACCGGGTCTTCCGGCAGGGCGGCATCACCTTTGTCGTGGATCAGGAGCTGCTGGCTGAATGCGGCTTGATCCGCATGGACTATATGGAGCTGGGCAGTTCCTGCTGCTGCAGCGGCGGCTGTGCTGGCTTCCGCATCAGGGGCGAGAGAAAATATCCTTTTGTCGGCAGGTGCGCCACTGATGCCAGCCAGTGCGATCATCGCTGCGGCCTTGCCGAGCCGGAGCAGGAGGGCTTGTCGATCTTTGAGCCGTCGCAGTAAAAAAAATTGTACACTTTTTTATTTTTTGCACTATAGTATGACCTCAGCAACGTGAAGCACGTTGGCCGCTCCGCAGGCTGAAGTCTGCGAGACCTCATTTTTCCACACTCAATCGGAAGGTTTTCGCCATGATTTGTTCAACACGCACCCTTATTTTTCTTTTCTGCACCATGCTTGTTTCTTCTCCTGCAGCCGCCTTTCAAAACGGAGGCTGCGGCGCAGGCGACTGCCGCGACTGCCATGCCATCAGCAAGGAAGAGGTTGCTGAACTGCTCAAGGACAAAGTGGGCGAGGTGCTTGCTGTCAAGCGCAGTGAAGTGCCTGGCCTCTGGGATGTGGAGGCTGTGCAGAATGGCCGGAAAATTCCGCTGTACATTGATTTTTCCAAGAGCTATCTGATCAGCGGCAGCGTGATCAAGCTGACTGACAACGAGGATCTGAGCAGGCGCAGGTTTGTGGAGATGAACCGGATCGATCTGAACAAAATCCCGCTTGACGACGCAGTGATCATTGGTGATCCCAAGGCGGCCCGCCGGATTATTGTTTTTGATGACCCGGAATGCACCTTCTGCCGCAAGCTGCACCCGGAAATGGAAAAAACCGTGCAGCAGCATCCTGAGATCGCCTTTTTCATCAAGATGTTTCCTTTGGCCATGCACCCTCATGCCAAAACCAAGGCTGAGACCATTCTTTGCGCCAGCACCAAGGGCGACAACAAACGGGCTGCGGCCATGCTGTCAGACACGCTGCATGGCAGGGAAATTCCTGCCCCGGACTGCAAAAGCGATCAGGTCGAGAAAAATATTGCCTTGGCCAAAGAGCTGAACATTTCCTCGACTCCGACCTTGATCATGCCTGACGGACGGGTGCTGCCCGGCTATAAAAAGGCGGACAAGATAGTCGAAGCCTTGGACGAAAAATAAGGCGGAGAGGGCGGGCAGAGTGTCCGCCCTTGTCCTTTTGTCATGTCTGCACCGCTCACCCTCGGTTATTCTCCCTGCCCGAACGACACCTTTATTTTCTCCGGCCTTGCGCTGGGAAAAATCCCGCTTCATTCCATCGGTTTTGCCGCGCCCCTGCTTGAGGACGTGGAAACCCTGAACAGCTGGGCCATGCAGGCCCGGCTGGATGTGACCAAGCTCTCCTTTCATGCCTTGGGTCATGCCGCTGCTTCCTACACCATGCTGGAAAGCGGCGCAGCCTTGGGCCGGGGCTGCGGCCCGCTTTTGGTCACAGCCCGCGCCACGGGTGATCCGGCAGCATGGACCATTGCCGTGCCTGGCCAATACACCACTGCCGCGCTCCTGCTCCGCCTTTTTCTGCCCGCTCATCGCCAAATCTTGATCAAACGTTTTGATCAGATCATGGATGCGGTCTGTTCAGGTCAGGCAGATGCGGGTGTGATCATTCATGAAAGCCGCTTCACCTATCAGAAGCGCGGCCTGCGCTGTGTGCAGGACTTGGGCGCATGGTGGGAGCAGGAAACTGGTCTGCCCATTCCGCTCGGCTGCATTGCCGCCCGGAAACATCTTGCTGTGGAAACAGTGCGCGAGATTGAAACAGCCATTGCCGCCAGCATGAGCTGGGCGACGGAGCATCAGGAGGAATGCCGCCGCTATATCCGCCAATATGCGCAAGAAATGGATGAGGCCGTGCTGGCCGGTCATATTGGTTTGTACGTCAATGATTTTTCCCTGCAGCTGGGGCAAGAGGGCAGGGCGGCGGTGCGGGAATTGCTGCGCCGGGGCAGGGAGGCTGGAGTTTTTCATGCTGATGCCGCCATCTGAACGGCTGGGGCAATTTCCCCTGCTCGGCATCTGCGGGCGGAGCGGGGCAGGCAAAACCACCCTGATTGAGACTCTGATTCCCCGGCTGCGCAGCTTAGGTCTGCAAGTGGCTGTGGTCAAAGATGGCGCACGCCGGGTGCAGGCTGATGCGCCGGGCAAGGACAGCGACCGCTTTTTTTGTGCCGGTGCGGATGTGGCCCTGTTCGGCGAGCAGCACTTTGTCCGCAGCCGTCAGCCAGGCGAACTGACCGCTTTTCTCGCCGCCTTGTGCGGCACGTATGATGTGGTGCTGGTTGAAGGCCATGCCGCCACCGCTGTGCCGAAAATTTGGCTGACCGGGCCGGACAATGCTGGGCCGCCGCCGGACAATCAGGGCCAGGTTCTGGCAGTCTTGAATCGGGAAGAGGCGACTGCGGAGCGGCTGTTCATGTTCTTGCAGAACCTGATTGCCGACAAATGGCGGCAGACTCCAGTCTGGGGCTGTGTCCTGATCGGCGGCAGGAGCAGTCGGATGGGACAACCCAAGCATCTGCTCAAGCAGGGCAGGGCGACATGGTTGGAGCGGGCGGTTGCAAAACTTAGGCCCAAGGTGGAGCAGGTGGTGATTTCCGGCTCTGGTCACATTCCTGACGCATTAGCTGACTTGCCGCGTGTGCCGGATGCGCCCGGCTTGGCCGGGCCGTTGGCTGGAATTTTAGCAGTGATGCGCTGGCAGCCTGCGGCATCTTGGCTGGTGACGGCCTGCGACCTGCCGGATGTGCAGCCGGAAAGTCTTGCTTGGCTGCTGCAAGAGCGCAGACCCGGAAGACGGGCTGTCCTGCCCCGGCTTGCAGACGACCGGCCTCTTGAGCCGCTGTTAGCTTGGTATGACTTCCGCTGCCGCCCGCTGCTGGAGAATCTGGCGGCTTCCGGCTCCCTGCGTTTGAACAGGCTGGCCGAGCAGGCCGGTGTCTGCGCCCTGCGCCCGCCCGCAGAACTGCACGGCTCATGGCGCAATGTCAACACGCCAGACGAACTCCTCCGGCAGGATCAGGACATCATCTCATCCTGATTTTTCTGCGCAATCGCCTCAAATTCATCTTCCGCCCGGATCAGCGCGTCATAGACTTCCGGGTCAAAATGCCTGCCCCGGCCCTCTTCTTTGGCAATGATCGTCATGGTTTCAACATGGCTGAACGGCTTTTTATAGACTCTGCGGGTGCGCAGGGCATCATAAACATCTGCCACAGTCATGATCCGGCCTGCCAAAGGAATATCTTCGCCGACCAGCCCTCTGGGATAGCCGCTGCCGTCATATTTTTCATGGTGGCCGCCGACCAGATCTTTGGCGCACTCCAAGAACGCCATTGGCTCGCCCGCCATCTTGGCCAATTTGTCAATGACCTCCTCGCCATACGTGGTGTGCTTTTTCATAATTTCAAATTCCTGCTCATTGAGCCTGCTTTTCTTGAGCAGAATAGCGTCCGGGATGCCCACCTTGCCGATGTCGTGCAAAGGAGCGGTCTTGTAGAGCAGGGTGATGTATTCCGGCGTGAGAATGTCTAAAAATTTACCTGAATTGAACAGCTCCTCAGCCAAGGCTTTGACAAAAGACCTGGTTCGCTGAATATGCCCGCCTGTTTCGTTGTCCCGATGTTCAGCCAGCTCGCCCATAGCCACGATCGTGATGTCCTTGAGCAGCACGGTTTCTCTGGTCCGGGCCAAAACCGTCTGCTCCAAATCCATCCGGTAGCGGTGCAGCTCCAGATGATTACGGACTCGTGAGCGCAGTTCCACGCCATGAAAGGGTTTGGTGATGTAATCAACCCCGCCCAGCTCAAAGCCTTTGGCCACATCTTCCGGCTCAGAGCGGGCGGTGAGAAAGATCACCGGCATGGAGCGGGCCTCTGGAATTTTCCGAATCTCCTGCATGGTTTCAAAGCCGTCCATGCCCGGCATCATCACATCCAAGAGCACCAGATCAGGAACCCGGCGGCGAATTCTGGCCAAGGCCTGCTCACCAGAAGTCGCATAAGCAAAATCCATGTCCAAACTTTTCAGATGAGCCAAGGCAATCTGGATGTTTTCCGGCACGTCATCGACAATGAGGATCAGCGGTCGGCTCAGTCGGCTTCTCATCAATTCTCCTTTTCCACTTTGCTGAGAACAGTCAGCACCTGTTCAACCCCTCTGATATCCATATCCAAGGCAAATCGTTTCATTTCCCGGCCTATTACCGTCAGAGCCTCAGCGTCGGCCGCGCTGCCCTGCTGCTCCATGGCCCGGCCCAAGGCCAGCGCGTCTTCCAAATTGCCGCTTTGCTGCGCTTGGAGATAGGCTGTCTGGAGGGCATCAGTCCATGCCTGACGCAACTCTGCCGCATCAGGTGTCTGGGATATGCTCAGGGAGCGGGAATTCGCCGCTCTGTTTTTGTCAGTCAGCGGAATGTGCCGGTTGACCACGCGCTGCAGCTCCTGTAGGTGAAAGGGCTTGGCCAAATAATCATCAAAGAGCGGGGACAGCTCTTCTTTCTCCAAGGACAGCCCGGTCATGACCACAATGGGAATTTTGGCTGTCTGCGGATCATCCTTGAGCTGCCGGGCAATGTCTCGGCCATCAGTGCCGGCAAGCTCAAGGTCCATCAGGATCAGGTCCGGCTGTTCCGTCCGGCACAAGGCCAGACAGCCTGCGCAACTTGCTGTCTCCAGCACCTTGACTGCTGAATTGCTGAAATAAATCTTTATAAGATGCGACATTTCCGGCATGTCATCAACAACCAGCATCACCGGGGGACGTTTTTTCTCCGACTGAGCAGCAGGCTGCTGCGCGGCTTGGCCAGTCGGGCAGGGCTTGTCAGCAGTCTGGGCGGGCATCTGAAAAATAAAGGTGCAGCCTTGTCCAAGAGCACTTTCCAGTTCAAGGCTGCCGCCCATCATCCGGGCCAGCCGGGCGCAGAGCGTCAGGCCCAGCCGGGTGCCGTCGTGAATGCTGATCTGCTCCTCCTCGCTGAAGAGCTTGAGCAGGTCGGCCTGCTCCTCAGCAGAAATGCCGCAGCCGGTGTCTTCAACCCGGAAGAGCAGGTCATACATGCCAGGCTCCCCTTCACAGCCTGTGACAGTCAGTGAGACAGAACCTTTGTCCGTGAATTTAATGCTGTTGCTGATCAGATTGGTCAGCACTTGGCGGCAGTGGTCAGCATCCATGACATACATTTCCGGCAGATGCGAAGCCACATCAAAGGAAAAATGCAGTTTCTTGGCCCGCGCCTGGTCCGCGAAGAGATCAAAGGCCTGTCCGATTACAGCCCGCAGGTTTGCTGCTGATTTCAAGACCTTGACATTGCCGGTCTCCAGTTTGGACAGCTCCATGACATCGTTGATGATGGAGACTAAGGAGGCTCCGTTTTTGCGGATGGAATTGACAAAACGCCGATGCTGATCGCTGAGGCTGGATTCCGCCAAAATTTCCGCATAGCCGATGATTGCGTTCATGGGCGTGCGAATCGCATGATTGATATTGGCGATGAATTTGCGTTTGAGGCGGTTGGCGGCCATGAGCTGCTGCTCGGTCCGGCGGAGCGAGGCCTCCTGACCGCTGGTCAGGGTGCGCAGGCGGCGGCCAGTGCAGAAGATCAAGTCTCTGTCCTGCTCCTCAACCCGGGCCAAGGTCATTTCCAGCAGTAGGGCGGTGCCGTTTTTATCGGTCAGATGGGCATAGAAGACACGGGGGCAGTTCCGGCGCAGCTCGGCGAGCTGATCGCCAATCCCGGGCAGGTGCGCCTCCAAGGCCTCGGCTGGCTGGCCGATCAGTTCGGCGCGGCTCAGGCCGACCGCATCAATAAAAACCCGGTTGACCGCCTTGATGACGCTGCTGCTGTCCAACAGGAGCGCATGCTGCCCCATCGTGTCAAAGAGCTTGAGCGCAGTCTGCCAGCAGTCGAATTCTATGGGAGAATCTTTTTTCATTGCCTGAAACAGGAGGCGATTTCGGCAGCAATATCCGCTGTTGTCCGTCCAGCCACGGCAATCTCCATGTCAGCCGCCTGTCGGTACTGCGGCAGCCGCTCGGCAAACAGGGCCTCAGCCCGCGCCAAATCTTGAAGCAGAGGCCGCTTTTTGAACCGTTTCTCAGCATTGGGATAGCTGCGCATGACGGTCAGAATGTCCTCCAAAGAGGAATGCAGATAGACCACCTGCCCCAGCCGCCGGATATTGCTGACCTTGAAGAAGCCGCCGCCGGTTGAGATAATGGTGCCGCTCACACAGGTCTCCAGCCAGTCGGCGGTCCGCTGCTCCAACTGGCGGAAACGCGCTTCTCCTTGGGAGGAAAAAATCTGCCGGATTTTCATTTTGACCATGCTTTCGATCAGGTCGTCCGTATCCACGGTGAAGCGCTCTGTGAGCGCGGCCAAGGCGCGGGCGGTGCGGCCTTTGCCCACGCCCATGAAACCAATCAGAATAATATTGTCAGCCATAACATTCCCGCCCGGCTCTCTGACCGGGTCAGCAGGATTCACGTCAATTATTGGAATTGTCCGAATTGTAAAACCTAAAAGGCGAGCTGTAAAATGAATTTTCAGCAGAAAGCGGCAGGGCAGGGCGGCTGGCCAGCCCGGCAGGAGCGGCGCGGCAAAGATAATTGTTGACTTGCCGGATGAGACAAGGTTGAATATGCTTGATTGCTGTTTTGAAAAACTATCTGTTTTAAAGGCAGTTGGCTTGGAGAACAACGAGTTTGCCAGAAGAACAGAATCGCAATATGCGGCGTGTGCGAATAACCTGCAACACTATATTTTTTTGAAACCCCTCTATGAGCAAAACAGCCTTTCCCTCCCGCAGCTATCCTGATGATGTCGCTGTCATCCATCGTGAAAACCAGACTGTCCTGCTGGTCGGCACAGCCCATATTTCCCGTGAATCTGCTGATCTGGTTGAGGAGATCATTGAGCAGGAGCAGCCGGACATGGTCTGCATTGAGCTGGATGAAAAACGCTACAAAGCCTTGTCTGAGCCGCAGCAGTGGCAGAATTTAGACCTGAAGCAGATCATCAAAAACAAGCAGCTTTCCACCTTGCTGGTCAATCTGGTGCTTTCCTCGTATCAGAAGAAATTAGGCGGCAAGCTGGGCGTGCAGCCGGGCACGGAGCTGCTCACCGCAGCCAAGGCGGCTGAAAAGTATGGCATTACAGTGGAGCTGTGCGACCGGGATGTGCGTGTCACTCTGCGGCGGGCCTGGAAGGCCACGTCCCTGTTCAAGAAGGGCTATCTTTTGGCCACGTTGCTTGCTTCGCTGTTCGATGAGACCGAGCTGACTGAAGAGAAGCTGGCCGAGCTGCGCCAGCAGGATGTGCTCTCCGAGCTGATGGATGAAATTGGCAAAGCTCTGCCAGCGGCCAAGACCGCTCTGATTGATGAGCGCGACATCTTCATGGCCGAGAAGATCAAGGCAGCGGCGGGCAGGCGGGTGGTGGCCGTGGTCGGGGCCGGTCATAAAGCCGGGATAGTCCGAGCCATGCAGGAGGACAACAGCGGCAGAATGGAAGAAATCAACAGCATTCCGCCGGTCTCTGTTAGCTGGAAAATCGCTGGCTGGTCTGTGCCTGCCGCTGTCATCCTTTCCATCGCCCTGATCGGCGTGAAGCATGGCGCAAGTCAGGCCGGAGCCAATATTCTTTACTGGATATTGGCCAACGGCATTCCCTCAGCCATTGGCGGGGTGCTGGCCTTGGGGCATCCGGCCACAATCCTTGCCGCCTTTGTTGGCGCGCCGATCACCAGTCTGACACCGGTGATCGGGGCAGGGTATGTCTGCGCCTTTGTCCAAGTCATGACCCAGCCGCCCTTGGTCAGGGAATTTGAACACGCGGCTGAAGACATCGGCACAGTGCGCGGCTGGTGGAAGAACAAGCTTCTGCGGGTTTTTCTCGTCTTCCTGCTGACCGGCTTTGGCTCGGCCATTGGCACGTGGGTGGGCGGCTACAAGATCATCACCAATCTTTTTGCCTGAAAAAGAAGGAGAGCGCGGCAGGCTTCAGGATTTCCGCCGCGCCTCCTCTGCTTTTTTCTGGGCTGCACGTTCGGCCTTGAGTGCTTTATACTCCTCTTCCAGCCGCTGGAGATTCTCGCCCTGCTCCTGACGCATGGCCTTGACCTTCTCCTGCACCTTTTCTTGATTCATAGCCAGTCCTTCCGCGCCAAACAAGGCACTGGCCAAATACTTGAACGAGAAGTGCATCAGGGCTTCGTCGTCATGCCGGAGCTGCTCAACCGTCTCCGGGTCGATCTGATAGGTCTGGAGAAAGGTGCTTTCAAAGACAAAGCGGCGGAAATGATCCAAATCCGTGGAAGCCATGAAGAACATGCGCTGGGCCGCCTCAGAGAGGCTGGCTTGCAGACTGAAGGACTTGCGCCGCATCACTAAGCGCAGCCACTCCTTGTTCATCTCATCGCGGACATCCAGGCCCTGATCCTCGCGCCATTCGCCGATGGTCCAGCGTTTCGGCTCCGCAAAGCCCTTGCAGTGCGCCTCCTTGACAAGGAAAAAGAATTTCTCCTCTGCGCCTTCCTTGCCGCCTTCGTGAAAATCCGCCATGCCCACTGGATAGTAGCGGCAGGCGGTCGGGCGGTCAGCATAGACGGTGCAGCCGTCCGGGGTGACAAAGGGGCAGCCTTCTTTCTCGCCGGTCAGCTTGAGCTGCACCCCTGGCAAGTCTGTTTTTTCCAAATAGATCGGCTCAGTGTATTGGCTGATGAAGTCATGGGCAGACATGTTCAGCCGCCGCCGCAGGATCATAATGTCGTAGGGCGTGAGCACGATCCTGATGTTGTGGCAGCAGGCAGTGAAGCAGCTGACTCCTGGATGGCATTCAAACTGCAGCGGCGAATCAAGCGTCAGTTTTTCCGGCATGATGCAGGAGGGGTTCTTGTCGGTCGCACTGAGAAAATCCTTGGTCATGCCGTCGCCTTTGCTGTCGCTCATGGTGTTTCCTGTTGAAATATAGGTTCCGCAGCGGGCCAGCCCGCGCATGGTATCTGTGTTTTCCTGCAACATCTTACCAGCAAAGGGCATGCTGTCAAAGGAAACTTGCAGGCCGCTTTCTTCTGCTGGAGCAGGTGCGGGTCTGTTGAGCACAGAAAGGTGGGACCGCCCCGGTCTTCAACCCCGCACAAGTTGCACTTGCAGCTTGAATCCACCCTCGCCGTTGTCGCAGACGTGAACATTGAATTTCTTGTGCAACCGGGCTGTCCATGTTATCATCATCTATGATACAAAGCTCCTGCCAACCAGATGCACGCGCCAATGGCCCCACTCAGGCACTCTGTCCATTTTCTGCTTAAACTGTCCCTGCCCGTTGCCGGACTGCTGCTGGCCAGCAGCGGCTGCGCGGAAAACAACTCATCAGCCGCGCCAGTCCGCCCAGCTGTGGCCGCTTCTTCTGCTCCGGCTCCGGCAGAGGCCTTGTTTGATCAAAAGCAGGACAGTGATCACGGGTGCAGCTATTTTTATTTTCTCTGGGGCCGTCACGCTGAATTGGAAAGCAAATACGACGCAGCCTTGGAGGCGTATGAAAAGGCCCTGATCTGCGACCCTGACGCGAATTTTGTCATCAGCAAGCTGCCTGCCCTGCTGGTGCGGATGAACCGCCGGGACGAGGCTGCGGCCCGCCTGCGGGACTATCTGCGCCGCCACCCGAAAGAAGCCGAGCCAAGAATGCAGCTTGCCAAACTGCTGATTGATGCGGGCAAGTTCCAGGAGGCTGCTGATCAATACCGCCAGGCGCATGAGCTGAATCCCAAGGAAACCGCGCCACTCCTCCTCCTCAGCGAGCTGCATCTTTCGGAAAACAAACCTGAAGAAGCCAAAGCCGCCTTGGAGGAAGTGTTGGCCGCAGACAGCCGCTCCTATCCAGCCCATCTGCTGCTGGCCCGTCTTCTTGCCGCGCAGGGGGAGCTGGCGCAGGCTGTGGAGCATTATCAGCAGGCTGTCAGTCTCAATGCCTCGGAAGGGCTGCAATTGGAACTGGCCGAGGTCCTGATTGAGCAGAAAAAATATGCGCAGGCCGCCAGCATCTACAAGGAGCTGCTCAAGCAGGATGAAGAGAACGAGGAGGCGCGGATCGGCCTGATTCACACCTGCCTGCTCCAGAACAACGAACGCCAGGCAATGGCGGAGCTGAAGCGGCTCAATGACCTGACCGGCAATCCTGAGCAGGCTGAACTGACCGTGGCCAAGCTCTACATCCGCTGGGAGGAATACAGCAAAGCCATCACCCTGCTGCACGAGATTCTGAACAAGGAGAAAGATATTTCCGAAGCCCGCTATCTGCTTGGCGCGCTGCAAATGCAGGAGAAGCAATATCAAGAGGCCTTGCAGACCTTGGCGCAGATCGACCCGGAGGCGGATGAGCACGAGGATGCGCTGATCCTGCAAGTGCGGGTGCTCAAGGAGCTGGGCCAGGAGGACGAGGCGGCCCGGCGGCTGGAGGCGGCGTTGAGGAAAGACTGTCAGCTCAGTCCTGAAGTCTGGCTGCTGCTGACCAGCATCTATCAGGCGGCAGAGCAGGATGCGGCCTGCCGCAAGACCTTTGCCCGCGCTCTGGAAAATTATCCTGACAATGAGCAGCTGCTCTATGATTACGGTCTTTTTCTCAATGAATCCGGCAGAAAAAAACAGGCCTTGGCCATCATGAACAAACTGCTGCAGCTCAATCCTGATCATGCGGGCGCATTGAATTATATTGGCTACACCTGGGCTGAGAGCAAGACAAATTTGAGCAAGGCCTTTCTCTATTTGACCCGCGCTGGCGAGCTGAAGCCGGACAATCCCTCCATTCATGACAGTCTGGGCTGGGTCTATTACCAGATGGGCAGTCTGGACAATGCCTTGCGCACCTTGCAGGAAGCAGCGGCAATGGCCCCGGATGATCCTGCGGTTCACGAGCATCTGGCTGAGGCCCAGGCTGCTGCCGGACAGCGGGCAGTGGCGGAAAAGGCGTGGCGCAAGGCCTTGGAGCTGTACAGCACAGAGGCGGCTGCGGCAATGAGCAAGAGAAAACAGGAACGGGCTGAGAACGGCATCAGGCGGGTGAAGGAAAAACTGGCCCTGCTGGATGCAAAGGAGAAACAATGAGATATGTTTTAGCAGGCTGTTGTCTTTGTATCCTGCTGCTGGGCGGCTGCGCAGTCAAGCTGCCGCAGACTGAGAGGCTCGGCGGGACAGACTTGGAGGATGCGCAAGAACGGCTGAACCTTTATCTGGCCCAGTCCTGCGTGGCGGCGGTGGACGGCGATGTCACTCTGAGCTGGTCAGCTTATGGCCAGAACGACAGGTATGCCGCATCTTTGCAGGCCGCTGCTCCGGCCTTGCTCCGGCTGTCCTTGAACGACCCGCTGGGCCGCCCACTGCTCCTGCTGGGCACAGACGGCAAAACCTTCACCTTGGCCGACAACCGGAAAGCGGTCGGCTACACCGGCAGCACTGACTTGCGCTTTGTCCGCCGCTTTCTGCCCGCCTTCATTCCAACAGATGATCTTTTTCTCTGGTTGAGCGGCAGGGTTCGGCCAGAAACCATGCGCCGGGCCGCAGCCCGTGCTGACGCGGAAGGCCGAATCTGGTGGCATGGCGGCTCATCGGACGGCACAACTGTCCATATTCTCGCCTTTGACCGCCAGAATCATCTCAGCCGCCATTTAGTGGCTGATCAAAAAACAAACGAAATCCTCTTTGAAGCCGATTACAGCGGCTATCAATCCACGAACAAGGACTGCGCCTGGCCCGGCAGGATCAATTTCACCGGCAAAGCTCTGGAAGCAGACTATGCAATCACCTTTGAGGAGCTGTTCGGCTTTGGCCCGATTGACAAAAAACACTTCCAAGTCAGCCTGCCGCCTCATTTCACGGTCAAGCAAATGACGGATCAGGACTGAGTGCGGCTTGAACAAAGCCAGCAAAAGTCGCTTCATCATGCCCGCACCCATTCTCGAAGTCAGCAGCCTGACTATGAAATTCGGCGGCATCCGCGCTTTGGACGGCTTGGAACTCCGCGTCCGGCAGGGCGAAATTGTCGCTCTGATCGGCCCGAACGGGGCAGGCAAGACCACCTTTTTCAACTGCCTGACCGGAATCTATAAGCCAAGCTCCGGCAAGCTGCTGCTCACTCCACCGGGCAGGAAGTCAAAACGGTTGAACGGACTGGCCCCGCACAAGGTGACGCAGGCAGGCATGGCCAGAACGTTCCAGAATATCCGTCTGTTCCCGGAAATGACCGTGCTGGAGAATGTGATGATTGGCCGCCATTGCCGGACCAGGGCCGGGTTGCTCGGCGCGATTCTGCGGGACAGAAAGACGCGGCGCGAGGAGCAGGACACGGTTGCCCGCTCTTTGGTACTGCTGGAGAAAATCGGCTTGGCCGCCTCAGTGGATGAGCTGGCCAAGAACCTGCCTTACGGGGCGCAGCGGCGGCTGGAGATAGCCCGCGCCTTGGCGACCGAACCGCTGATTCTGCTCTTGGATGAGCCTGCCGCTGGCATGAATCCGCAGGAAACCGATGAGCTGGACGGGCTGATCACCACGATCCGTGACCAAGGCATTTCCATCCTCCTGATCGAGCATGACATGAAATTGGTGATGAGTCTGTCCGATCATATTTTTGTCATGGATTACGGCAGAAAAATCGCTGAAGGAACACCGGAGGAGGTGCGCCGCAACCCTGAAGTGATCAGGGCCTATCTGGGCGAGGAGGAGTGACAGAAGAGTCGGTTTGAAAAAATCTCTTGAAAAATACAGCCAAATCGTTCAATGTGATTCATTATACAATCTCAATGCAGGAGGATTCTTATGAAGAAAGCTGTACAAACCGTTCTCGTTTTTGCCGCTGCCGTATTTTTTGCCAGTCAAGCCGGGGCGCAAGTGACCTTCAATGCACCTATGCAGTTTGCAGGCACAGGCTGCAAAGCCGGTGAATATTCTTTCTCAGGAGATGGCACTGACACCCTGACTGTTTTGTTCAGCGCCTATGATGCCAGCAATCCGAAAGAAAACGCCGCCAGCGGCATGATGCGCACTGCATGCAGCTTTGTCGTGCCTGTGAAAGTGCCGCCAGGGTTTCAGGTCTCAACCATGACCTCAGACTGGCGCGGCTATTCTGAAGGCAGGACCCAGCTGTTCCGTGAGTATTTCTTTGCCGGTCAGCGCGGGCCGCAGGCCAGAAGCAATCCGAAAGGCAATTACACCGAACGTGACAACCTGATGAACGCCACATGGAGCGGCTGTAGCGGCGGAACCATTCCATTGCGAATCAACAGCTCGGTCCGGGCAATCACCAGGCCAAGTTATATTGCCGTGGATACGGTTGATCTGAAGAACAAAGTTGTTTTCCATCTTCAGTCGAGACGCTGTCGGTAATTCTGCTGTCATTTTTTGTTGCTGAACCAGAATCAAGAAAGCTCATGTTGTCATCAGCATGGGCTTTTTTTATTTTTTTATCAGGAGATTATCGTTAGTGAAAAAAATAGTATTTATTTCATTCATTGCAATGCTGTTTTTGGTCAGTCTTGCCGCTGAATCTTATGCCCAGGCAGTATATTTCAAAGAACCTATGGATTTTGCAGGAACAGGTTGCGGGATTGGTTCATATACCATTTCTGGGGACGGAACTGCTATTTTGACTATCCAGTTCAGCGAGTATGATGCTGCTGACCCGGCAGACGGTGCCGCCAGCGGGCTGCAACATGCTTCGTGCAGTTTTGCTGTTCCCATTCATGTGCCAGCCGGTTATCAAATATCCGAGTTGAAAGCAGACTGGCGGGGATTTGCTGCAGGTTCAACAGAATTCTCTCGTGAATATTTTTTTGCTGGGAAAACAGGTGTCAGCAAAACATCAAATCCTGCTGACGAGTTTATAGAACAAGATCAGAATATGAATTTCAGCTCCTGTGCAAAAGATGGTGAAAAAGATATAATGCTGCGTATAAACAGCTCTATTCAGGCGACGAAAAACGGAAACGAAAGTTATAATTATATCAACATAGGTAGTCTTGACCAGTCGCTCATCTTGAAGCTGCAATTAGAGAAGTGTCCAAATCCGCTTCCTGCTGTTTTCAACCTGCTTTTGTAATTGCTGAATATATTCATACAAAGCTGCTCCGCAGTAGCTGAAATGCCGATTTGACCGGAACTTCCAATCTTCCGTACTGGTGCTCTTGACAGGCTCAGGGTGCCTTTTAAAGCTGCCTGAGCGAAGTCGAAAGCAGCGGCGGCAGTTTCCTCCTCTCAACCGCCCTTCCCCAAATCAGAAGAAGACAGAACCGTCAACGTAACCTTGCGGGAGCGCAAGAGAATTCCCATAGTTTCTTCAGAAAAAACAAATGATTGAACTGTTTCCTGTCCAGTCCCTTGATGCAGTTGTCCGCGTTCCCGGCTCCAAAAGCCTCACCCAGCGCGCCCTGATTGCCGCCGCCTTAGCTGACGGTGAATCGACCCTTGTCGGCCCCTTGGCCAGCGAGGACACCCATTACACGATCACCGCTCTCCGCCAGATGGGCATTGCCATTGATGACAGCAACCCAGAACGATGGACAGTGCGCGGCTGCGGCGGCGCAGTCCAGACCCCGGCGGAAGACATCTTCCTTGGCAACAACGGCACGGCCACCCGCTTTCTGACCTCAGCAGCAGCACTGGGGAAAGGATGCTGCCGCATCACTGGCGGCGAGCGCATGGCCCAGCGGCCCATTGCTCCGCTGATGGCGGCCCTGCGCGGCTGGCAGGTGCGGATTGACAGCGAGGCCGGAACTGGCTGTCCTCCCTTGCGCATTGACGCGGACGGACTTGCAGGCGGCCCGACCGTGTTGCCAGAGGGCAAGTCAAGCCAGTACCTTTCCTCCCTGCTCCTTGTCGCGCCCTACGCCAAGCAGCCTGCTGAACTGATTGTGCAGGGCGAGGTGCTGTCCAAGCCCTATGTGGAAATGACCTTGGCCGTGATGCGGGATTTCGGCATTCACGTCGAGGCCGCGCCTGCGCTGAACCAGTTTCGCATTCCGCAGGGCTGCTACAAAGGCATTGAGTATGCAGTGGAGGGCGATGCCTCCGGGGCTTCCTATTTCTGGGCCGCCGCCGCAGTGACCGGCGGCAAGGTCACAGTTGCCAATGTGCCGTCGCCGTCCTTGCAGGGTGATGCAGGCTTGGTGCGGCTCTTGGTCCAGATGGGCTGCAAAGTCAGCACAGCGCAGGGCGGCATCACCGTGCAGGGGCCGGAGCAACTCCACGCCATTGAGGCGGACATGGGCAACATGCCGGATGTTGCGCCCACGCTGGCAGTCGTGGCCGCCTTTGCCCAAGGCACCACCGTGATCAGCAATATTGAGCACCTGCGGATCAAGGAATGCGACCGGCTGGCAGTCATGGTGACGGAGCTGCGCAAGCTGGGCGTGGAGGCGGAGGAGGAGCGCGACCGGATGATCATCCACGGCAGGGGCGGGGCTGACTTGCACGGCGCGGAAATCGCCACGTATGAAGATCACCGGATTGCCATGTGCTTTGCCGTGGCTGGCTTGCGGGTGTCGGGCGTGAAAATTTATGGCGAGGACTGCGTGGCCAAGTCTTTTCCAGATTTCTGGCAGCGATGGCGGAAGATGCTGCAACAGGAGCAGAAATGACAGGTTTTTTTTCAATAAACGTATTGCAGGAGACAGGACAATGTCTGAGTTTCACAACGTGACGGTGGTAAAAAAGGCGAACATCTACTTTGACGGCAAGGTCAGCAGCCGCACTCTTGTTTTTGCGGATGGCTCCAAAAAGACCTTGGGCATCATGCTGCCAGGAGAGTATGAGTTCAACACTGATGCCAAAGAGCTGATGGAAATTTTCTCTGGCGAGCTGGAAGTCTTGCTGCCGCAGCATTCAGCTTGGCAGACGATTGCAGGCGGACAGTCGTTTGAAGTGCCTGCGCAGGCAAAGTTCCAGCTCAAAGTCAAAAGCACAATGGATTACTGCTGCTCATTTTTAGCCGAGTGATGCAGATCAGGCTTGGTCAGATGCGCTGACCAAACCTGTTTTTTTATACAAAAAACTGACAAAAGATGAAGATATTGTCATACATTGCTGACCTCTTTGCTGGAAAAAGAGCAGTGAGCAGCACCAAACTTGTTGCATTTGCATCACTGCTTTTTATTCTCTTCTATAACAGGTCATTTTTTCAGCATGTTCTGCTGGTTTACCCGCTTTCTTGGAAAAATATAGGGTTTCTGCTGTCTTTGAGCTTAGGTGTCACATTGACGATAGCTCTTTTTATCACATTGTTAGCATCAAAATACACGACAAAGCCGGTAATTATTCTCCTTTTTGTTTTGTCATCATTTTCAATATATTTTATGGACAAATACAATGTTGTCATTGATTATGTTATGATTAAAAATATTTTGCAAACTGACTATGAGGAAACATACGACCTCCTGACTTTGAGGATGCTTTGTTATTTCATCGCATTCGGTGCCGTGCCAAGTATTTTTGTTTACAAATTGCGCATAGAAAAATCTTCCTTGAAGAAATCAGTGCTTTTTAAACTGAGAGATATTTCTGTAATCTGCGTGGTAATTTTTCTTTTGCTGTTCTCCTTCAGCAGATTTTACACGTCTTTCTTCAGGGAGCACAAGGAGCTGAGATATTATGTCAATCCAATTTACTACGTTTACTCATTCTGGAAATACGCAGACAAAGAAATCTTTGTCCGCAAGAAAAAACTTGTTCCTATTGGTCTTGACGCAGCAGTCGAACCTCATGAAAAGAAAAAAATAGTAATTTTTGTTGTTGGTGAGGCGGCAAGAGCTGATCACTTCTCTCTCAATGGCTATAAGAAAATAACAAATCCTTTGTTGGCAAAAGAAGGTGTTGCAAGTTTCAGCAATGTCTCTTCCTGCGGAACCTCCACAGCCTATTCAGTCCCCTGCATGTTTTCCCTCTTTTCACGGGCAGAATTTGACAGCGGCAAAGGAGAAGAATATGAAAACCTTCTTGATCTGTTGCAGCACACAGGTTCAGTGGATGTCTTGTGGCGGGACAATAATTCTGATTCAAAAGGTGTGGCCGTGCGTGTTCCGCATCAGGATTACAAAAGTTCTGCATTGAATACAATTTGTGCAGACGGAGAATGCCGCGATGAGGGCATGCTGGTCGGCTTGGATCAGTATATTGCCCAGCATGCCAGCAACGATATTTTAATCGTTTTGCATCAGATGGGCAATCATGGTCCTGCTTATTACAAAAGATATCCGAAAGAATTCGCAAAATTCACTCCAGCCTGTCTGACAAATGAATTGGAAGAATGCAGTGCTGACGAGATCATTAATGCTTATGACAACGCCCTGCTTTATACGGATTATTTTTTGAAAAAAGTGATTGATTTTTTGAAAAAATATGATCCATCGCATGATGTCGCCCTGCTCTACTTCAGTGATCATGGCGAAAGCCTGGGTGAGAATGGCGTATATCTGCATGGCATTCCGTACATTATCGCCCCGGAAGCCCAGACGCATATTGGCGCGGTGATGTGGTTTGGCAGTCATTTGCAAAAGAAGCTCGATATGAAGGAATTAGCAAAGCATAAGAACAAAAAATACAGTCATGACAATATATTCCACACTCTGCTCGGCCTGTTCCATGTTCAAACAAATCTGTACGAAAAACAATTGGATATGCTGGTGCCTTGATAATTTCTTTGCTTGGACACCGTGCGATGCACTACAATGAGAGCAGGATGAATTTCCGAAAAGACAGACTGTTTTCCCGCTTTGCTGCCGCTTCGCCGCTGTTGGGCTGAAAGCTGAATTTTCCCGTATCATGCCGCTCCGCAAATATCCTCCAAAGACCGCATTGCCATGCCTCATGTCCTGATTGTTGATGACGAGCAAAGTGTGCGGGATTTCCTCAGCATTCTCTTTCAGCGAGATGGCTGTCAGGTGACAACGGCGCCAGATGCGGAGACTGCCTTGACTGCGGCAGCCGGAGCAGACGACTTTGATGTGGTGATCACGGATGTCCGCATGCCGGGGATGAGCGGACTGGAGCTGCTGGCTGAACTCAAACACCACCGCCCGGACCTGCCGGTGGTCATGGTCACTGCCTTTGCCTCGCCTGATGACGCAGTGCAGGCCATGCGCAACGGGGCCTTTGATTACATCACCAAGCCGTTCAATGTTGATGAGCTGCGCAAGGTGGTCAGAACCGCCGCAGCCAAGCGCAAAAAAGGTGCTGCCGCAGAGCCTGCGGAGGAATTTTCCGGCATCATCGGCTCCAGCCCGGAGATGCTGAAAATTTTCGATCTGATCCGTCGGGTCGCGCCCACACCGGCCAGCGTGCTGATCTACGGCGAATCCGGCACTGGCAAGGAGCTGATTGCCAAGGCCATCCACAACCTTTCCAAAGCAGCGAAAAATTCTTTTGTGCCGATCAATTGCAGCGCCATCCCGGAAAGCCTGATGGAAAGCGAGCTGTTCGGCCATGCTAAAGGCTCGTTCACCGGGGCAGTGACAGACAAAATAGGGCTGTTTGAGCAGGCCCACACCGGCACCCTGTTTCTCGACGAAATCGGTGAACTCGACCTGTCCATCCAGACCAAGCTGCTGCGGGTGCTGCAGGAGCGGGAAGTCATGCCGGTCGGCTCAACCAAGAGCAAACGGGTCGATGTGCGGATTGTCTCGGCCACCAACCGCAATCTGGAAGAGGAGGTCATGGCCAAGCGGTTCCGGGAGGACCTGTTCTACCGCTTGGCCGTGGTGCCGCTGCGGATGCCGCCGCTGCGTGAGCGCAAAGGCGACGTGCCCATTTTAGTTGATCATTTTCTCAAGAAATATGCCAAGCTGATGGGAAAAGAGGCGCAGACCATGTCCTCTTATGGTTTGGAAGTCTTGATGAACTACAATTTCCCTGGTAATGTGCGGGAATTGGAGAACATCATTGAGCGGGGCGTGGCCTTGGAGTCCTCCAGCATCATCCTCCCGGAAAGCCTGATCCTTTCCCGCAAGGAGCAGAAGGATGCCGCTCCGCCGTCCGCTGCGGAAGAGCCATTTTTTATCGGTGCCGAGAATGAGGAGGAACTGTTTGACCGGGGGCTGGAGGAGTGCATTGCCAGCATGGAGAAAAAGATGATCAAGCATGCGATTGAGGCTGCTGAGGGATCAAAGATGCGGGCTGCTGATCTGCTCAAAATCAGCTTCCGCTCCCTGCGATACAAGGCGAAAAAATATGAGATTGACTGAAACACCGGAAATCAGGCTCAAGATGATTTCCTCTCTTTTCTGCGGCAGGAACTGCATTCATGAGCAGCAAGGCTAAATTCATCCGGGAGCTGGCTCCGCAGCAGAATACGGGCGAGCAGCTGCGCCTGCACATCCTCTGGCTGCTGCTGATCCGCATTCTGCTCTTCACCCTGCTGATTGCCGTCACTGTGGTGCTGCAAAAAAAAGGCGGCGACATCATCATCCTGCCGCCGCCCGCAGTGACGATGGCCTTTGTCGGGGTGGTCTTTGTCTATTCCATCGGCTCGGCAGGTCTGCTCCAGAACATGATCCGGCATCTGACCCGCTTTGGTCTGATTCAGCTCCTTTCTGATGCCGTCTTCGCCGCCCTCTTGGTCGCAGGCACTGGCTGCAGCCAGTCGATTTTCACGCCAGTGTTCATTTTTCCTGTGATCGCAGGGGGCATGACCCTGAACCGCACTGGCGGCCTGATCGCGGCGGCGGCAGCCTCCCTGCTCTACGGCGGCATTCTGATCAGCGAATATCTCGGTTATATTCCCCAGTTTTATGCCCAGACCCGCTATGTGCCGCCGACCGATTACCTTACCTTGACCAATGTTTATACGGTCTATGGAATCACTTTTTTCACCATTGGCTTTCTCAGCAGCCTGCTGGCCGGACGGCTGCGGCGGACTGAAGAGGCGCTTTCGCAGACCTCGGTCCAGTTTGACCGGCTCAATCAGCTCTACAAACAGGTTTTTGACGACATCAGCACCGGCATTGTCACGGTTGACGGACGCAACCGGGTGACCTCCTGCAACCCGGCTTTTGCCCGGATCAGCGGCTATGCTGCCGCAGAGATCATCGGACTGTCTTTCAGCTCCTTCTTTCCCGCCGCCATGCTGACTGAGACGGATCAAAGCAGGCAGGTGGCGGATCTGGCCAAAAAAGACGGCGGAACAGTGCGGGCTAGGCACACCTTTGCCCGGCTCAATTTGCCTCATGATCCGGCAGTGGATGATCCAAGCGATGCCCAGTGCAAGGTGATCACAGTGCAGGACATCAGCCAGCTCGAACAGATGGAGCGGCAGATGCGGGCAGCGGAAAAGATGGCCGCCATCGGCGAACTGAGCGCGGCCATTGCCCATGACTTCCGCAATCCGATTGCCGCCATTTCCGGCTCGGCCCAGCTCCTGAAAAACATTCATGCCGCAGACAGCAGCCCTGACCCGGCCAGCCGGGCCAACCGCCATCTGACTGAGATCATTCTCCGGGAAACCACCCGGATGGAAAAGACCATCACAGACTTTCTCCAGTTTGCCCGGCCCGCAGACCTCAGTCCTGAATGGTTTGATCTCAGGCGGCTGGCTGAGGAGACCATTCTCCAAGTCAAAGACCGGGACTCCTGCCCGCTGGAAGCAATGATTGAGACTGATATCACCGAGCATCTGGACTGCTGGGCTGACCGGCAGGCCGTGCAGGCGCTCTTGGCTCATCTCTTAGAAAACAGCTGCGCGGCGGCGGCCAAGACTGCGGCCTGGCCGGTGCTGATTCAAGCCCGCGAGCAGCGGACAGGGGAACGCAACTGCATCTGCATTGCCGTGCTCGACCAAGGCCCCGGCATTGCCGCCAATATCCGCGAGATGATTTTCATCCCCTTCTTTTCAACCAAGTCCAACTGCGCCGGGCTGGGGCTGGCAATAGTCAAGCAGATCGCGGAGCAGCACGGCGGCACGGTCAAGCTGCTGGAGGTGGAGCAAGGCTGCGCAATTGAGGCCTGCCTGCCGCTGCCTGCCCTGCCGGACGAATAGCTGGCTTCCTTGCATCATCCCATCACTGGTTTTCCTGTTGCGCATTGCCGGACAGCGCAGTAAAGAGAGATGTCAGAAGGCGGCAGAAAGGAGGAGGGATGCTGCCGCTTGGACATCAACAGGGACAGGGTCATGGACGCTGCCCCGAAGGGGAAACATGATGACATCTGAAGAGCTGCTCAAGAAAATTCAAAAGGCTGCGGACAGCAAGGTGGCCCGCTTCAACCTCATCGGCGCCCGGCTGACCGAGCTGCCGCCCGCGCTTTTTGAGCTGACCTGGCTGGAGGAGCTGAACCTGCGTGGCAACTGCCTGACCGAGCTGCCGCCGGAGATCGCCCGGCTGACCCAGCTGCGCGCTCTCAACTTGGGCGGCAACAGCCTGAGCTGTTTTCCTGAGCAGATTGCCAGCCTGAGCTGCTTGGAGGAACTGTACCTGCCCAACAACGGCCTGACCGAGCTGCCGCCAGCCATTGGCCAGCTCACCAGTCTGACCGAGCTGAACCTGAGCGGCAATAGTCTGACCGAGCTGCCGCCCGAAATCGGGCGGCTGACCCAGCTGCGCACACTTTTGTGCAATGGCAACCGCCTGACCTGCCTGCCGCCCGCGCTCTTCCAGCTCACCAGCTTGGAGGAGCTGAACGTGGACAGCAACCGTCTCGGCACTCTGCCGCCAGAAATCGGCCAGCTTGCCAGCCTGACTGAGCTGTCCCTTCTTGACAACAACTTGCGCAGTCTGCCGCCGGAAATCGGCCAGTTGCGCAGCCTGACCCACATCTATCTGGGCGGCAACCATCTGCGCGGTCTGCCGCTGGAAATCACCCGGCTGGCCGGTCTGCAAGTCCTTTGCATAGGCAACAACAACCTGACCGAGCTGCCGCCGGAAATCTGCCAGCTCTCCGGGTTGACTGAGCTGAACCTGCACAGCAACCATCTCAGCACCTTGCCGCCGGAAATCGCCCGCCTGACCAGCTTGGAGTCAATCTGCCTGTACGGCAACGAGTTGGACTCGGTCTCACCCGTCCTTCTGCGGCTGCCCTGCCTGATTGAACTGAATCTGCACAGCAACCATCTCAGCAGCCTGCCGCCGGAGATCATCCAGCTCAGGAGCCTGGCCGAGCTGATGCTGGACAACAACCCGCTGGTCTCGCCGCCGCTGGAGATTGCCGAGCAAGGCATTGAGGCGGTGCGGGAGTACTTCGCAGAGGCTGAGGCAACAGCATAGCCAAGGCTTGGCCGCCGTGCCCGCCCCAAGAGGAGGCACTTTTCTTTTGGGGCGGCAGAAGCCTGAGCAAGAAGGCATTGTTCCGGCACCGGCAGGGGCTGCGCGGTTCCAGCAAGTGCGGCGGCTTCTGTGCTGAAGATTGCTCTGCCGGCAATTTTGGCGCAAAAGAATGCAGGCCCTGCTCCAGAGCCACATTGGCGGACAGCTCAAGCGCTGGCTGTAAATTTAGATAATTCTACTTGGCTGCCTCAACTTGCTGCGGATGGTGGAGGCAACGCACTTGCAGCATGGCCACAAACAGGTGGCTTTTACAGCCGTCGTTATCAGGTTCGCACCGGCTGGCTGGGCGCGGAATACGCAGGAGGAGGAGGCAAGGAACTACAGATAGCAATGAACTCCGACGGCAAAGCAGTTGCTGTCTGGACGAAATATGATGGAGAAACTGATGAGGCGTATATTTATGCCCAGCTCTACACAACAGGTTCTGGCTGGGCTGAAGCAGCGCTGATTGGCAGCAGCGAGATGCCAACGATGAATCCTGTTGCTGCGATGGATTCATCTGGCAATGTTCTGGCTGTTTGGACAGAAGGCGGCAGGCCGTTCACCAATCTTTGCTCAAGTCGCTATGAAATTAGCAGCAACAGTTGGACAAGTCCACTACAGGAACATTACGGTTCAGATGTGACATATCCTGTTCTGGGCATGGATGCTGCTGGCAATGCTGTTCTTGCTTGGCGGCAGCGGGGAGTCAACACCTATCATGCCTTTGCCAGACGCTATGAGATTGGTACTGGCTGGGGAAGTCCTGAGCTAATTGAGCAAGACAGCGGCTCCGTGGAAGTGACAACCATAGAGTCTCCGCGAATTTCTGTCAATGCTGTAGGTGATGCAGTTGCGGTTTGGCAGCAGTCTGGTGAAAATTGGGGAACATGGACGAATAGATATGAAGCAGGCAGCGGCTGGGGTGCTGCGCAGCTTTTGGCCGACAATACCGGCGCATCTGATATTGCTCTTGATGCGGATGGTAATGCCGTGGCAGTCTGGCAGCAATCGGATGGAATCCGCACAAATATCTGGGCCAGCCGCTACACAGTCAGCAGCGGCTGGGGAAGTGCCGAGCTGATTGAGACAAATGACAGCGGCGATGCCCAGCGTCCAAAAATCGCTGTGGATGAAGACGGCAACGCTGTTGCTGTCTGGCAGCAGTCTGACGGGACGCACACGCAAATTTGGGCCAACCGCTATGCAGTTGGCAGCGGCTGGGGCGCAGCTCAGAGCATTGAGACAGAAAACAGCGATGATGCGGACGGGCCGCGGCTTGTCATGTCGGCAACAGGCAAGGCTGTTGCTATTTGGCGGCAGTTTGATGGAACGCAGTACAGCATCTGGGCGAATCGCTTTGAATAAAAGGAAAAAAGACTGATGAGCAGCCGAATAAGCATCTGGGAAGCCAAGAATCAGCTTGCCTTCAACGAGCCGTTGGAGCCGGACGACCCTCTTTTTGTTGATACTGCCAAGGCGCGGGGCGATTTCAGTCGCGAGCGGCTTTACCGGCAGCTCAATGTCGATAAGCAGGGCATTGCCCACAAGCCGCCTATCAAGCAGTACATCCTTCTCACTGGTCATCGGGGCTGCGGCAAGAGCACTGAGCTGCGCAAGATGGCCAAGTATCTGCATCACCCAGACCGCTACTATGTCCTGCGTCTTGACTGCTTGGAAAAGTTAGACATCAACAATCTGAAATATTCGGATGTGCTGCTTGCCTTAGCTGCGGCCCTCTTTGCCCGGCTGGAAGAAGAGGGCGGGATTGAAATGGAGCAGGTCCATCTGAGCCGCTTGGAGAACTGGTTCAAGGAGCGGGTGGAAGTGCATAGTCAACTTAAGCAGTTTGCTGCTGAGGTCAAGGCTGGTGCCAAGGCTCAGGCTGGACTGTCTTGGTTGAGCTGGCTCTATGGCGAAGCGACCAGCAAGCTGGGTATTGATTCCAGCTATCGCGAGGAGTTGCGCTTAGTTGTGCGCAATAACTTCAGCGAGTTTGCTGAAGCATTTAACCAGTTCATCCGAGCCAGCGAAGATAAAATTCGAGCGGCGGGCAAGGGCCAGCGCATTCTCTTCACCGTGGATGGGACAGACCGCCTCAACAGCGAGGACGCGCACAAGTTTTTTGTCGAAGATGTTCACCAGCTCACCCAGATCAGCGGCTTGTTCATCTACTGCACCCCTATCCACCTGCTCCATCAGGACAATTGCCTGAGTGCCAACTTCACCGGGACAGTACGCCTGCCCATGCTCAAAATTCGGGAGCGCGATGACCAGAAGGTGCCAAAAAATTACCGGGTCATTCAACGCTTGGCTCTGCTGCGGGTGCCAGAATATCTCTTTGATGACATCACCACGCTGGAATATTTGATTCAGTACAGCGGCGGCCACTTGCGCGATTTGATTCGTTTGCTCAACATTGCCGTCAATATGGCTGAAGAGGAGCGCATTGATCGGATAGCAGCGGAAAAAGCGGTCAAGCAGGTGGCCAACGAGTACCGCCGTTTCATCAACAGCGCAGACTATGCCCGCTTAGTGCAAATTGATCTCCACCCGGATGCGCCGGATGACTTCACAGACGAGCAAAGCGCAGCGATGCTCTACAATTTGATTCTCCTCGAATACGACAATTATTTCTGGAAGAGCCATCCCGTAATCACGACCTTGCCCGGCTATCAGAAAGCCTATCAGCAGGTGATAAGCTGATTCATGGCTGAGGACAAGGATTGGCGGCCCGCCGCAGAGCATTCCGGCTGCCTGCTCCGCCTTCAGAGACTGCTGGAGCGGGCGCAGGGGTTCCGCTTGCTCATTCTCTCGCACAACCGGCCAAAGTACCGCGACAATTTAATTGCCCGGCTCCGGGAAGCGCAGCCGGACAGCGCAGTGCTTGATCTCAGGCAGCTCGGCAGCTTGGCCGCTTTTGAGGACGCGCTGGCCCAACAGCAAGTACGGCAGGTGCATCTGCTCAATCTGGAAAGCCTGCGCAAGGAACAGCGGCAGGATTTCTTCAAAGGACTCAACTACCACCGCGAGCACATTGCCCGCACCTGCGGCGGCTTTCTGCTTGTCTGGCTGCCAGAGCATCTGATTGCCAAGCTGGCGGTTGAGGCGGCGGATTTCTGGGCATGGCGGGAGCAGGTATTTGATTTTATTTTGCCGAAAGAGCCGGAGAAGAGGCGTTATACTTCCTTGGTTGACACTGCAAATCTTGATAGGTCCGCGAAGCAGAAAAGAATTCATGAAATTAAGGAGTTTCTGTCTAACTCTTCTGACCAAGCAAGCCTTACCAATGCAGACCTTAAAGAAGAATTGGGCATCCTGTTCAAGTCGATTGGCGAATATGAACAGGCAGAATATATGATGAAAGAGGCAATAAAAGAATATACTGAGTTGGATGAGGCGGAATCTTGCGCCAAGACTAAATTTGTTTTAGCCAGCTTGCTGACAGCCAAAGGTGATTATGAGCAGGCTATGAAACTGCTTAAAGAACAGATTCTGCCAGTGCTTCGTCAATTAAAAAAAGATGTTGAAGAGGCTTTGGCAATGGGACAGGTAGCAGACATCCTTGAGACAAGAGGAAAACTGGATGAAGCCTTGGAAATTAGAAAAAAGAAGGAACTCCCTGTTTACAAACGTTTTGGGCTTGAGAGGCTGAAAGCCTTTGCGATGGGAAAAATAGCAGATATTTTAGTAGCTCGTGGCGAATTTGATAAAGCTCTCAGGATATGGAGACAAGAAGGCCTCCCAATTTATGAGCGTCTTGGAGATGTGCGGGAGAAAGCTGTAACTATGGGAAGAATAGCAGATGTCCTTCAGTTTCGCGGCCAATTTGATGAAGCCCTTAAAATTCGAGAACAAGAAGAACTGCCGGTTTATGAACGTCTTGGAGATATACGAGAGCAAGCTGTAACTAAAGGAAAGATCGCAGATATTCTTTGGTTCTGTGGTCACGCTGATGAAGCTCTTAGAATTAGAGAACAGGAAGTTTTACCAGTTTTTGAGCATCTTGGAGATACGCAAAACTTAATGTTTGGTCGAGTCAATTTCGCAATTTTACTTCATGATATGGATACAATTGCCAATAGAGTTAAAATTGACAAGCTGCTGCGCCTTGCCTTGGCTGATGCCAAGCGGCTCAAACTGCCGAGAGAGATTGAATGGATTGAGAGCATCATGCAAAAGGTGGCAGCGTAGTGCAAACCATGACACCGTGGCAGGAACAACTGCAACATGCTATCACGGACAGCGCAGGACTGCGCCGCGCCTTGGGCTGCGAAGTCCCAGAGGCGGTCATCGCCCGCTATCCGATGCGGATTTCTCCCTATTATCTGGATTTGATCCGGCAGGCGGGCGAGCCGCTCTTCCGGCAGGCTGTGCCTGATCTGCGCGAGTTGGAAGACCCGGTCGGCATGGATGATCCGCTCGGCGAAGAAAACCTGAGTCCGGTTCCTAATCTGGTGCATAAATACCCGGACCGGGTGCTGCTCTTGGTCAGCGGCCAATGCGCCATGTACTGCCGCTTCTGCACCCGCAAGCGCAAGGTCGGCCAAGCGGCTCTGCGCTTCAGCGAGGAACATTTTGCCGCTGCGTTGGACTACCTGCGTCGCACTCCGACGGTGCGGGAAGTGCTGATCTCCGGCGGCGACCCGCTGCTGCTGCCGGACGAGCGGCTGGAAGAGATTCTCCGGCGGCTGCGGGAAGTGAACAGCATTGAGGTCATCCGCATTGGCACCCGCACACCCTGCACCCTGCCGATGCGCATCACGCCGGAGCTGTGCGCCATGCTGCGCCAGTTTCATCCGCTGTACCTCAACACCCATTTCAACCACCCGGCAGAACTGACTGCGGCAGCGGCCCGCGCCTGCACCCAGCTTGCGGACGCAGGCATTCCGCTCGGCTGCCAGACCGTGCTGCTCAAAGGGGTGAACGACTCTGCCGAGGTGCTGCGGGAACTGTTCTGCGGGCTGCTGCGTCTGCGGGTCAGGCCCTACTATCTCATGCAGGCTGATCTGACCAAGGGCACCAGCCATTTCCGCACCCCGGTCAAGGCTGGCCTTGCGATCATGCGCCAGATGATCGGCACGGTTTCCGGCATGGCGGTGCCCAAGTTTGTCTTGGATGCGCCGGGCGGCAAGGGCAAGATTCCTCTCAGCCCGGATTACATCATGGCCATGCAGGACGGACGGCTCGACTTTGTCAACTATCAGGGGCTGCCCTGTTCGTATCCTTTGGAATAACAGATGAACCCGCCGCATCCTGTCCGCATCGGCTGCTGCATCACGCCGCACGGTTTTGGCCACGCCGCCCGCGCCTGCGCCGTGCTGGAAGCCTTGGCCGCCCGCCTGCCGATTCATTGTCAGATTGTCAGCACGGTTCCAGAGTGGTTTTTCCGGCAATCGCTGACCGCGCCCTTCACCCTCCATCCGCTGCTGACCGATGTTGGCCTGGCCCAGCATGATTCCTTGCGGGAAGACATTGATCTGACGCTGGCCCGGCTGGATGCCTTGTATCCGCTCCGGCCTGCATTGCTCCGGCAGACTGCGGCCCTGCTCGCAGACTGCCGCCTGATTCTCTGCGATATTGCCCCGCTTGGCATTGCCGCTGCTGAACTGGCCCGCAAGGATTTGGGTTCAACCGTGCAGTCCGTGCTGCTGGAAAATTTCACGTGGGACTGGATTTATCAGGGCTATGCGGAACAGCGGCCTGCTTTGCGTCGGCATATTGACTGCTTGCGCGAGCTGTTCAGCCGGGCGGATCATCATCTTCAGGCCGAGCCAGTCTGCGCGCCCAGCAAAGCTGACTTGCGCATTCCGCCCATAGCCCGCTCACTGCGGCAGGAACGAAAAGCTGTCCGCAAGCAACTGGGCCTGCCGGAGACCGTCAAACTGGTCTTGGTGACTATGGGTGGAATTGCTGGCACTGCCCTGCCGCTCAAGCGAATGGCGGCAATGGCGCAGGACTGCTCGTTTCTGCTGGCTGGACAGCCAGTTGACGCGCTGACCGGGCAGGGAAATCTGTATTTTTTGCCGCAGAACAGCGGCTTCTGGCATCCAGACCTGATTGCGGCCTGCGATGCGGTGGTGGGAAAAATCGGTTATTCAACCTTGGCGGAAGCCTTTCAGGCGGGAATTCCCTACGGCGCAGTCTGCCGCCCGCGCTTCCGGGAATCAGAGGTGCTGGCCGCCTTTGCAGAACAGGCAATGCCCGCTCTGCTGATCAGCGAGGAGCAGTTCCAGCACAGCGGCTGGCTCAACCTGCTGCCGGAACTGCTTGCCCTCCGGCCCAAAAACACGCCGCCGGAAAACGGCGCACCAGCGGCGGCAGAGTTTCTACGCAGACTCCTGCTCTGAGCCAGTCTTTTTCAGACTGCGGCGGGCCGTCTCCTCGTTGATCACCCGGATGCGCTCGGCCAGCTCCTCGCTGACCACCATCCGGCCCTCCAGCACACAGCCTTTGCGGGCTGGAACGCATTCGCCGGAGAGCCTTTTGCAGCGGTTGGCGGCGATATCGTAATTTTTGCAGTGAAAAGTCATTGCGTTACAGCTCCGCCCGGCTGATCAGCTCTTCTTTGCCTCCCGCTCCATTTTTTCCAGTATCTCAATGAAGCGGTTGCAGGTGTCTTTGAAATTTTGCAGCATCTTTTTGCCATCCTCGCTCATGCGCTGTTCTTTGGAGGTGTTCAGCATCTTTTTAATGCTTTCATGCACATCTTGATGGAGTTTTTCCATCGCATGCACCTCTGGGAAGGCGGCCAAGTGCTGCATTCCTTCTTGATCATAAAGCCATTTGCCGAAATCACAGCGGGTATGATCCGGCACATCGCTGGGGTTCAGGTTCTCCACCCCATAGAAAAAATCCACTAACTTGGACTGCCAGTTGAGATGAGCAATAATGGCAGCCTGAATGTCCATGGTGTCTAAGGTGCTCATGTTTTCTCCTCAAGAGTATTTTTTGCAAGCACGGCTTCTTTGTTTTGATCATAACATGGACAGGCCGCTTCTGTCAACAAATCTTGCGTTTTCAAACGCATATACCACAGCGTCGGCGCGGAGCCGCTTCCTCACCCCCCTGCCTGTTCGGCGACTTTTTTTTCCAGATGTTCCAGCAGTTCAACTAACTGGTCGCATTCCTTCCTGAACCGGTCCATGACTTCCTGACCAGCAGTGCCCATTCGCATGTCTTTGGGCATGGCCACCAGCTCTTTGATGCCGTCATGCACATTTTCATGCAAGGTCTCCAAGGTGCTGATTTCTGGAAAATGAGCAAGTTCTTTCAGTCCCTTGGAGTAGAGCCACTTGCCAAAATCACAGCTTGTGTGATCCGACACATCTGAAGCGTTCAGCTCTTCCACGCCATAAAGGTGAATTCAAGTTCCAAGTGCAACTTTTTTTGGTTGCAAGAAAAGGCAGTTACGGGAGTGTCACAACTTTGCTTTTGTCGCTAACTAAGAGAAAATAATTGAAAATTTACATGAAGTATTCAAAGTGCCAGCCAACCTATGCTTTTTGGATAACCAAAAAAAGTTGCACTTGCGAGTTGAATCCACACTAACCAATTGGTATCACATAATTTTCGAGATAGCAACACTCAACAGGGGCACCACCCGATTTTGTCAACCACAGAAAAACTCGGAGAGCCCACATTTTTCTTATAATTTATTTTACTATGTGTCTCGGTCGTTTGCCAGCCCAACTCAAAAATCTGTGTCAAATAATCACACCTTTCCGCTCCAGCCTGCTCTTATCCCATTTTCCGATATTTCAAAATCATCCGGGTCTTGACAGTTATGCGCTTATCATTTGAATCCGACTTGCATCCAAATTATATGCAGTGAAACCGTGAATTTTATTTTTTACACCTCATTAAAAAAATAATACCTTGCATGTATTTTACTCGTAAATTTGACAACCATGCTCTTTTCATCTATACTGTAAATAAGAACCATTCTTAATAAGAATCTGCTTGAAAAAACAGGTTGCAGATTACACAGGAGGAGACCTTCATGAAAACATTTATCAGCGCCTTGTGCGCAGCAGCTATTCTTCTTGTTTCCAGTTCAGCCTACGCAGTTGATGTAGAGAAAAACTGCCTCAGAGGCGATGCGAAAACTGTGGATGAGGCTTTCAAATTAGGTGTTGAAATGGCAAAAAAAGCAGGATTGGAATTGGGTGATGAAAAAAAAGAAGCGCATATCCATATTCTGTCGAACAAGGAACACAGCCTCTACACAGTGGAAGTCTGCTCTTCCGCCTGTGAAGAGGATCATGCCGGAGCCTGAATGCCTGCTGTTGCGCATATAACAGCGGCGTGCTCAATCAGCCTGTTATGTCTCGTCATAACAGACTGATTTGCTGGCAGCACCCCGTCTCAGTGCGCTGCCGCCTTGTTTTTGTCCCTGCTGAGGATGGCCTCGGCAAAATCGCGCAGTTCACCTTCCTCAACCTTATTTTTATCACCGCTGATCAGCGCGTCAGCGAGATCGCGCAGTTTTTCCGGCGCAAAATCCTTGTCTTTGACAATAATCGCCTCGGCAAAATCGCTCAGTTCACCGTCAACTTTGTGCTTGTCGCCAGTGATGATGGCCTCGGCCAGATCGCGCAACTCACCATGCGCTCTGTTCTTGTCGCCGCTGATCAGCGCGTCGGCCAATTCATGCAAGTCTCCGTGCAGCATGACGTTTTCTCCTTTCTGAGTTATAGTGTGAACATGCAGACCAGGCAGCGGCCCGGTCAAAAATAAAAAATTGTCTGAAATGAACCTTGTCCTTTTTGCAGAACAGGAACTGCGCGGTCGCATCCTGCGGCTGACTGATTTCCGGGCTGAACATATCCGCAAGGTGCTGGGCCTCAAACCCGGCGACAGCCTGCGCCTTGGCATGATCAACGGCAGGCTGGGGCATGGAACTGTCCTCAGCTCTGATGCAGCCGCAGTGCAGATCGCAGCGCAGCTTGACCGCGAGCCGCCGCCAGCACCGCCAGTGGAGCTGCTCCTCGCTCTGCCCCGCCCGATCATGCTTCAGCGCATTCTCAAGCAGGCGGCTGCCATTGGCGTGGCCCGCATCCACCTGCTCCGGTCCGCCAAGGTGGAAAAATCCTTTTTTCACTCGCCCGCCCTGCTGCCGGAAAAAATCACCGAGCGGCTCTTGGAAGGGCTGGCGCAGGCAGCGGTTGACACCCGCCTGCCGGAAGTCCGCATTCATCCGCAGTTCAAAGCCTTTGTGCAGGATATTGTGCCACAGCTGGATGGCTGCGGCCTGCTCGCCCATCCCGGTGTTCCCGCCAGCCTGCCAGAGGTCTTTCCTGAAAAACGCGGCCAGCGCATCCTGCTGGCAGTCGGCCCGGAAGGAGGCTGGAATGACTTTGAAGTCAGCTGCTTCCTTGAGCAGGGCTTTGCCTCCTTTTCCCTTGGCAGCCGCATTCTCCACGTTGACACTGCCGCTGCGGTGCTTCTCGGCCAGCTTCAGCTTCTGCGGGACATGCCGCGTCAGTGCTTCCCGGCATCCCTGGCCTGAATCGAATAAAAGCGGTCGATCATCCGTTTATGGCTCAGGGCGACGCTGGAGTCGCGCAGGAGGAGATTGGTCATGTCCTTTTCTGAGATCGGGGCACTGAAGAGAAAGCCCTGCCCTTCGTCACAGCGGGTTTTTTGCAGGAAAAACATGTGGTCTTCAGTTTCCACGCCTTCGGCAATCACCCGGAAGCCAAGGTTTTTGGCGATTGAGATGATGCCCAAGGTGATGGCCGCATCGGTCTTGTTGGTGGTCACATTGGTGATGAAGGAGCGGTCAATCTTGATTTTATCCACCTTGAGATGCTGAAGATAGCTCAGGGAAGAATAGCCGGTGCCAAAGTCGTCAATCGCGGTTTTCACGCCCTGCTCGCGCAGCCGGTTGATCAGATCCACGGTGAAATCCATGTTTTCAATCAAGACCCCTTCGGTGAATTCCACTTCCAAGGCCTCTGGCGGATAACCGGTGCTTTCCACGCAGCTCATGATCTGATGATAGAGATCACGCCGCCGCAGGAGCCTGCCTGAGAGATTGACGGCCATGATGAACTTCTTGAAGCCCATGTCCCGCCATTTCTTGCCCTGAGCGCAGGCCTTGCGGATCAGGTCAATACCCATTTTTTCAATCAGGCCAGTGGTTTCGGCAATGGGAATGAAGGCGACCGGCGAGATCAGCCCCTTGACCGGATGAATCCAGCGGGCCAAGGCCTCCATGCCGCAGATGGAGCCGTTGCTCAGGTTGATCTGGGGCTGGTAGAAGTTGATCAAGTCGTCGTCGGTCACGGCCTTGCGCAGGTCATTCTCCAAATACAGGCTGTCCGCCGCCTGAATCTTCATGCCGCTGTCCCACTGGCTGATGCGGTTGCCGCCTTCGCTTTTGGCCGCCTCCATAGCCGTGTCCGCATTGCGCAGCAGTTCGAGCGGCGTGCTGCCGTCCTCCGGGTAGATGCTGAAGCCGATGCTGGGCCGGATGAGAATGGCCCGTGATTCGTTTTTCACCGGGGTGCGGAACCGCTGCATGATTCTTTCAGCCAGCTTTTTGGCCCGTTCCCGGTCTGTGGGCGGCGGCAGGACAATGGCGAATTCATCGCCGTTCAAACGGGCGACAATGTCCGCTCCGGCCTCTTTGGCGCATTTTTTGAGAATGGTGGCCACGCTGCATAATATCTTGTCGCCAAAGCCGGGGCCAAAGATGCGGTTGATGCGTTTGAAATGGTCCAAATCAACATAGAGCAGGCCAAGATTGCCGGACATCTGCTCTCCTTCATCTCCGCTCAGATCAACAGAATCTTCAAGATAACGCTGAAAAGAAGGGCGGTCGGCAAGACCGGTCAGCGGGTCGCAGGTGATGCCTCTGGCATTGTCCCCGTCTTCCGCCGCCGCAGGGGTCGGCGCAGCGCAGACCGGCGGCGGCACTGCCTCGTCGCCGCCGTTGGCATGCGCATCAATCATACAGACAAAGCCTTCCTCCCCGCCTTTGCCGCCGCTGCTGCGGGTGATGGAGAAGCTGAAAGATTGCCGACCGTCACGCTCCTCCTCATCCTGCGCCTCTTTCAGCACGGCCCGGCCCTGCCAGCCGCCCTTTTTTTCCGCCTCGCGCAGAGCCGTCGCCAAGGCCGGACCAGGCTTGGGCAGCATGATCAGCTGATCCAGCCGCATGGTCTGGACAGCGTTCAGCGTGCAGCCGCAGCGGCTGAGAAAAACAGGATTGGCGTACAGGACCCGCTGCTCCGGGCTGACAAAAAGCAGGCCGCAGTTCTGCCTGTCTATGATCTGCTGCTGCATGGACAGCTCTTTTTTCATGCGCCGCGAGATGGTCTTGGTCCGATGCAGCTCCGCCTGACATTGGTCCAACTGCCGCCGCAGGGCCTCCTCTTCCGCCGCCGCAGACTGCGGCTCCTGCGCTGATTCAGCCGGAACAGCTTCCGGCTCGGCAGCCTCAGTCGCACTGTCTTCCTGCGGCGCTTCCGTCGCTGTCTCTTCTGATTTCCGGCCCGGCTTCTGCTCCTGAACACCTTCCTGAAGGGCGCGGGACATGCTGATCGTGCCCCAGCTCATGATGTTTTCCTCGCAGAAGATGAGCACCGGCCCATCCCAGCCTGGAGGAATCTCCTTGGCAGCAGCCAAGGCCTTGATCGTGACGGCAAAACGGTTCAGGTCGGTTTTCTCCACCGTGATCAATGAAGCAAAATCATGAAACGGCTCAACGGTCAGCACGGGCTGCGGCATTCCCGACACTTCAAAAACAAGCTGGAACTGCGTCTGCTGCTCCGCCGCCTCGGCAGGCAGATGCAGCTTTTCCGGCTGCCAGGTGATCGCCGCGCTGCTGCTGGTGCTGTTTCTTCGCTTGTCAATAAAAGGAAACGGGCTTCTGAAGAGGCAGAACTGGCAGGTGAAGCTGTTGCTTTCAATCAGAGCAGGAGTCAAGGTGATGCTGTTCCGCTGACCGCATTCCTCACAAAAGAGAATCATCGATGTTGCATCCGAGAGATGAAAGATTTATGGTATGCCGCGCTGCGGCAGGCGGTCATGAGCTGCTCTGCCGACGGACCAGCATCTGCATGCAGCCGGAACAAAAGAGCAGACTGGCCTGTTGGCAGCGGCTGCGGGCCGCCGTCAAGCAGTATAAAAAATACTACCATTGATTCTGAATGCGGTCAATCATCTGAGAGCGCAGGAAGGGAATAAGAGGACAAAATGGAGCAGGGCGGAAAAAAAGGCCTTTTCATCATCTACACAGGCCAAGGCAAAGGCAAAACCACTGCGGCTCTCGGCCTGAGCCTGCGCGCTTTGGGGCATGGACACCGGGTCTGTTTCATCCAGTTCATCAAGGGCAGCTGGAAATACGGAGAAATGGAGGCGGTCGCCCGCTTTGCCGATCTGCTTGACTTTCATGTCATGGGCCGGGGCTTCACATGGAATTCCGATGACCTGCGGAAAGATGCCGAAGCGGCCCTCCGAGGCTGGGAACTGGCCCGGAAGGTGCTTGCCGAGGGCAGACACCGCTTAGTGGTGCTGGATGAGCTGACCTATCTGATCCGGTACAAGATGCTGACGGAAGAGGACGTGCTGGCCGTGCTCGACCGGCGCGCCCCGGCCACTCATGTGGTGATCACAGGCCGGGGCGCAGGAGAGGGTCTGATCCAGGCCGCTGACTTAGTCACCGAGCTGCAGGAGGTCAAGCATCCTTATGCCTCAGGAGTCAAAGCGCAGCAGGGCATAGAGTTTTAGCCAGCCTGAGGTGCTCACAGCAGCTCTTTGACATCCTCCTCAACAACCTGACGCGGAGCATAGCCTGGATAGCTTTTCACCACACTGCCTTTTCTGTTGATCAAGAATGAGGTGGGGACCCCGGAAATGCCGCCAAAGCCGTTGATGACACGTTCGTCAGCCATCAGGACAGGATAGTTTATATCCTCAATTTCAATCAATTTTTTTACAACCTCGCTGCCGCCTTCATCCACGGAGATGCCCACGATGGAGAAGCCTTTGCCGCCCAATTTTTTTTGCAGCTTAATGAATTCCGGGATCTCTTGGCGGCAGGGCGGACACCAGGTGGCGAAGAATGTCACCAGCAGCACTTTGCCTTGAAAGTCCTTGCTGCTGACGATGCTGTCATCTGCGGCAGAAGAAAGAGCAAATTCAGGCATGGCCTTGGCGGCCAGCACCGTGCTGCCGGAGAAAGAAAACAGCAATACAGTTACGATGAGAAACGCAATGGTCGCAATCCGATTCATAAAAATAACACCTGTGAAAAAAAGATAAGAATAACAGGAAATATCTTCAACTATTCTGATTGCGTCATTATTACCTCCATCAGCAGGGCCTTGTCAAGCAGGGAAGCGAAAAGGGCGCAGTTTCCAGCACTGAAGCAGACATGAACACTACAGAGGCGCATCCATGAAAAGCTGCTGGCTCAGAGGCAATGGCAGCAGGGACTGCCTTGTCTTCATGGCGGGCTGGGGCATGGGGCCGGAGCCGTTTGCCGAGCTGGCCTCCGGGCCTGCGGACCTGCTGCTGCTCTATGATTATCGGACGTTGGACGATGCTGTCCTTGCCGAGCTGCACGGCAAAGAGCATCTGCATCTGCTGGCGTGGTCAATGGGGGTCTGGGCAGCGGCCTGGCTGCAGCAGCACAGTGAGCTGTTTTCGGCCCTGAATTTCCAGTCAGCCACAGCTGTCGGCGGCACTTTGCGGCCTGTTGATGATCAGCATGGCATTCCGGTGCAAGGCTTTGCCGAGATGCTCAAAGACATGTCCGCAGAAAAAATGGAGGCCTTTTATCGCTCCATGTTTGACCGCGAGGAAGAGGCGGATCACTTTCTTTGCCGCCGCCCGCAGCGCGCCTGCGCCGAACTGCGCGAGGAGCTGGGCTGTCTGCACGACCTGTGCCGCTGCTCAGGAGATATGCCGGACATCTACAGCCGCCGGATTGTCACCAGCCGGGACCGGATTTTTCCGGCCCGCAATCAGCTCAGGGCCTGGGGACGGCAGCAGTCCCTTGCCGCTGCCCTGCCGCATTTTCCCTTTTACCGGCAGGACGCAGCAGGAGCGTTGCGGACGGACCTGTTTCAGTTCAATCAGTTGCAAGCAGATCAGCCTGCCGGAGCCTGACAAGCTGGCCGCAAAAAAAACTTGCAGTTTGCCAGCGGCGGTTTCATACTGAACAGTGAATCTGTTCCGCATTATGTCCGCGCAATTCAACACAGGGAGTTCACGCATGAAGCAGCCGGAAACAGCCTACTGGGTCGCCTCGATGCTCGGCATGAAAAAAGGGGTCTCCGATCTGAACATCACGGTCGGCAGGCCGCTGCAAGTCGAAATAGACGGCGCGCTCACGCCAGTGACGGTGGAGCCGCCCGTGGAGGAGCTGACTCCGTTTCAGGCGGAAGTTTTCGCCCTCAACCTGATCAACGGCAACCAGCGGCTGCTCAAGGATTTGGTTCAGACCGGCTCCTGCGATCTTTCCTACATGCTGGAGGGCAAGGCCCGCTTCCGCGTCAATGTCTTCACGCAGAAAAACTGCTACTCCTCCGTCCTGCGAAAGCTGGAAACCAAGATTCCCTCAATTGACGACTTCGGCTTTCCTGAATGCTTCCGCAAAATGGCCAAAGAACGCAACGGCCTGATTCTCTTCACCGGTGGCACCGGCACGGGCAAGACCACCTCTTTGGCCTCGATCCTGAATGAGATCAACGAAACCCGCCCTGTGCATCTCGTCACCTTGGAAGATCCGATAGAATACGTCCATCAGCATAAAACAGCCACCTTCAACCAACGTGAGCAGGGCGATGACTTTGACACTTTTGCCAGCGGCCTGCGCGCCGCCTTGCGGCAGGCGCCAAAAGTCATTCTCGTGGGCGAGGTCCGCGACCGGGAAACCTTGGAGATTGCCCTGACCGCTGCCGAGACCGGCCACGTGGTCTTCTCCTCCCTGCACACCATTGACACCGGCCAGACCATCAACCGCGTCATCGGCATGTTTGACTATGAGGAGCAGGCTCAAATCCGGGTGCGGCTGGCTGACACCATCCGCTGGATCGTCAGCCAGCGGCTCCTGCCGAAAAAAGGCGGCGGTCGGGTGGCGGCCTTGGAGATACTCCACACCAGCCTGCGGGTCAAGGACCTGATTCTCAACGGCGAGGACGTGGCTGCGGACAAAACCTTCTATAATGTCGTTGCAGACGGCGTGACCTTGGACATGCGCACCTTTGACCAGCATATTCTTCAGCTTTTCACAGATGAGCTAATCACCGAGGATGTCGCCCTGACTTATTGCAGCAACAGTAGCGTGGTCAAGCGGGGCATGGACAACATCCGGGCCGAGCGCGGAGAAACCACCTCCAACATAACCGGCTTGGCAATGGAACAGGAAGAAGAAAAATAACGGAGAAGCACAATGATCAGCAACTGTCCCCACTGCCAGGGCGCGCTCAAATTCAATGCCGCCCAGCTTGACAAGATCGGCCAAGCCCTCAAGGCCCTCAAGCCGGGTCAGCGGCTGCCGCTCAAATGTCCGCACTGCACCAAGCCGCTGAATCTTGATGCTGCCGGGAATCCGCCCGGCGCGGCCCCAAAAGCGGCTGCCGCTCCCAAGGCTGCGGAGGCGGTCAAACCGCCGCCGCCGCCCAATTTGGAATGGCTGAAGAGCCAGAAAGATGATGATGGAATATTAGGCGGCGGTGCCAGAGACGTGCCCATGGCCTTGGTGCTTCATGGTGATGACAACATGCGCCATCTGATCAAGTCTTCGATGGAGGCTCTTGGCTATCAGGCTGTGTCAGTCAATTCAGGGGAGGAAGCCATTCATGAGGCAAACGCGACCAGCTACGCCTGCATCATCTATCACACCGGTTTTGAACCGGGCGCGCTGAAGGAATCGACGTTTCACAACTACATGCGCAATATGTCCATGTCCCGGCGGCGCATGATTTACTATATCCTCATGGGACCGGAATTCATCAGCCTCTATGACATCCAAGCCTTGGCCAACAGCGCCAACTTGGTGGTCTCAGACAAGGACATGAAAAATTTCCAGCCCATCCTCCACAGAGCCATTCCCTATTACGAGCAGCTCTTCGGCCCGCTGCTGGAGGAACTCAGCGCCTACGGCAAGTAGCGGCCAAACAGGGTCTTGGCTGAAAAAAAAGACGGCCCGCCGCAGGAAAGTATTGTTTTGCAGCAAGATATCTGGTAAAAGTCCTTTTTTGCAGCCGCTGCCTGCGGGAGGCGGCGGAAAGATCAACCATAAACTCATTTTATTTACTGCCGGACAGCCTCGCTGGTCGGCAGAGGAACGGCAAATCCATGACTGACAAGGGAATTCAGGCAGCGGCGGCGGAAGAGAATGACATGGAAGATATCAGCTTTGCTGAACTCTTCGAGCAGGAAGACAACAACACGGTGATCAATGTTCAGGAAGTGGCTATTGGCACGGTTGTTGATGTGAATGCTGACGCAGTGCTCATTGATGTCGGCGACAAGGCGGAAAGCTTCATCCCGATCGGTGAATTCAGAGGCGATGACCCTGACCGGGTGATCAAGATCGGCGATCAGTTTGAAGTCTTCATCGAAAAGCGGAAAGAGGAAGGCGGCCTGCTGCTGTCCCGCGAAAAGGCCATCGCCATCAAGGTCTGGGAGGAAATCGCCAGAATTCAGGAGGAGGACGGCACCATTCAGGGCCGGATCGAGAGCCGGGTCAAGGGCGGCATGTCCGTGGATATCGGGGTGCCCGCCTTCCTGCCCTACTCGCAGATCGACCTCCGTCCGGTCAAGGACATGGACGAGCTGATTGGTGAGAGCTTTGATTTCAAAATTCTCAAGTTCAACCGCAAGCGGAACAACGTGGTCATCTCCCGCCGGGCCATTCTGGAGGAGGCGCGGGCCAAGCTGCGCGAGGAGATGCGCTCCACCCTCAAGGAAGGCCAGGTCATCAGCGGCGCGATCACCAACATCACCGACTACGGCCTGTTCATCGATCTGGGCGGCATGGACGGCCTCTGCCATATCACGGACCTGTCTTGGGGCCGGGTCTCGCATCCCTCCAAGCTCTACACCGTGGGTCAGGAGATCGAGGTCAAGGTGCTGAAATACGATCAGGAGACTGACCGGGTTTCTCTGGGCGTGAAGCAGCTTCGTCAGGATCCGTGGGAGACCGTGCCGGAGACCTATCCGTCAGGCAAGAAAGTGACCGGCAAGGTGGTTTCCATCACCGACTACGGTGCCTTTGTCGAGCTGGAAGAGGGTGTCGAGGGCTTGGTCCATATCTCTGAGATGAGCTGGTCCAAAAAACCGCGTCATCCTTCCAAAATCGTCAGCGTCAGCGCGGAAATCGAAGTGCAGGTGCTCAAGGTTGAGGCCGAGACCAAACGCATTTCCCTTGGCATGAAGCAGCTCCAGCCCAATCCGTGGGATTTGGTCGAGGAAAGCTATCCCATCGGGGCGATCATTGAGGGCAAGATCAAGAACATCACTGACTTCGGCATTTTCATCGGCATTGAGGAGGGCATTGACGGCCTGATTCATGTCTCTGACTTGTCGTGGACAGAACGGATCAAGCATCCTTCGGAAAAGTATGCCAAGGGCGAGTCCATTCAAGCCGTGGTCTTGAAAATCGACAAGGAGAACGAGCGCTTCTCTCTGGGTGTCAAGCAGCTCAAGCCGGATCCGTGGCAGGAGGTGTTTGTCAACTATCCGATTGGCAGCACAGTGGAGGGCACGATCACCAATGTGACCGAGTTCGGCATTTTTGTCCAGCTGGAGGAAGGCATTGAAGGTCTGGTGCATGTCTCTGAGATCAGCAGGGACAAGGTCAAGACCCCGGTCGGCCAGTTCAATATTGGCGACACCTTGAAGACCACAGTCATCAATGTTTCTTCGGAAGACCGCAAGATCGGTCTTTCTCTCAAGGCCTTTGAGGAGGAGGAGGACAGCAGCGGCGGAGAGAGTGCCAAAACTGCCGGGACTGAAGAAGCGGCGCCCAAGGCGCAGAAAAGCTCCGGGCCTTCGACTTTCGGAGACCTGCTCAAAGCAGCGGCAGCATCAGGGGATACAGAGGAATAATCCACTGTTCCTTCATTTCGGATGCAGAAAAACAGAAGGGTCTCGGTTTCCTGTCCTGCGGGAAGCCAAGGCCCTTCTTCTGATTTCAGCAGCGACCGGAGGCGAAGGCCGCTCATAAGCAAAAGGAAGCACGATCACTATGCTCAAGCGCGAACTGATAAGCGAAGCTGCCGGGCAGCTGGATGAATATTACAAACAGGACATCGCTCAAGCTCTTGATGTCATTCTCGAAGAAATCACCAACGCCCTGACTGAAGGACGCAGGGTGGAAATTCGCGGCTTTGGCAGCTTTTCGGTGCGCACCCGCAGACCGAGAACGACCAAGAATCCGAAAACCGGCAAAATGATGGATATCCCATCTCGGAAAACCCTGCATTTCACCATGAGCAAGTCGCTCAAGGAAGTGCTGATCGAAGAATGAGGCAGGATGCCTGCTGGCCATCAGCAGGCCTGTGCGCGAACAGATCACGTGACTCTTGAAGCTTACTGATGAGCTGCGGGCACCGCCCAATCCAAGCCAATATCACAGGCCGGGGCTGAGTGGGTGAGTGCGCCGACCGAGATAATATCCACCCCGGTCTCGGCAATGGCCCGCACAGTCTGCAAACTGACCCCGCCGGAGGCTTCAACCACTGCCCGTCCGTCAATCAGCTTCACCGCCTGCCGCATGGCCATTGTGTCCATGTTGTCGAGCATGATGATCTGCACCTTGCAGCCCAGGCATTCCTCCACTTGAGCCAAGGTCTCGGTCTCCACCTCAATGGCGATAGTGTGCGGCACTGCCGCCCGCGCCCGCTGCACCGCCTCGCTGATTGAGCCGCAGGCGGCAATGTGATTGTCTTTGATCAGCACCCCGTCGCTGAGGCTGAAGCGGTGATTTCTGCCGCCGCCGCAGCGCACTGCGTATTTTTCCAATAAGCGCAGGCCGGGCGTGGTCTTGCGGGTGTCAGTGATCGCGGCCTTGCAGCCCTGCACTGCCTCGACATATTTTCGGGTCAAGGCGGCAATGCCGCAGAGCCGCTGGACTAAGTTCAGGGCCACCCGCTCGCCCCGCAGCAGGCTTGGCACTGGCCCGCTGATCTTGAGCAGCGTTTCCCCTGCCGCAACCTGCTGGCCATCCGCAGCCAGCGGCTCAACATGCACCTGTTCGTCCAAAAGGCGGAACACTCTGGCCGCGACAGTCTCCATGCCAGCGGCAATCAGCGGCTCCCGCGCCCGCATCACTGCCGCCGCCCTTTCGCTGCCGGAAAAAATCGCTTCCGTGGTGATGTCGCCGTGTTCCAAGTCTTCGCGGACAAAGCCGCGCAGCAGTTCGTCAATAAGAAAAGTGTTCATCTGTTCAGGTCATGCTGATTGCGCTGAAGAATGCCAGACCCCGGCAATGGCCGAGCCGCAGTCCGGGCACGTGCCTGCAAGCAGCCGGTTGCGCTGCATAAAGAAGCCGCTGCGCCGGATCAGCACTGCCCCGCAGGCAGGACAGACCGTGTCTTCGCCTTCCGGGCTGCGGACATTGCCAAGATAGACAAAATGGAGGCCATTGGCCAAGGCAATCTGCCGGGCGGCAAGCAAACTGGCCGCTGGAGTCGGCTGGCGGTCAAGCATGGTGTAAGCCGGATGAAACGCGCTCAGATGCCACGGCAGGTCTGGGGAAAGAGCGTGGATGAAGCGGGCGATCTGCTCCAGTTCGGCAGGCGAGTCATTCAGGCCGGGGATGAGCAAGGTGGTGACTTCCACCCAGACCCCCAGCCCGTGCAGCAGGCGGACTGTATCCAGCACCGGCTTGAGCCGCGCTCCGCAGATGCGGCGGTAGAAGTCCTCGGAAAAGGCCTTGATGTCAATGTTGATCGCATCTAAATGCGGGGCCAGGGCGCGGGCGCATTCTTCGGTCATGTAGCCGTTGCTGACAAAGATGTTGGCCAAGCCTCGCTCATGGGCCAGCACCATGCAGTCGCGGGCAAATTCATAAAAGATGGTCGGCTCAACGTAGGTATAGCTGATGCTCTGACAGCCCTGCTGCTGGGCTGCGGCAATGGTCTCCTCCGGGCTGCGCTGACTGCCGATGATGCGGCCTTGGTTCAGGCGAGGGTATTGGGAAATCTGGTGATTCTGGCAATGCGCGCAGGTGAAGTTGCAGCCAACCGTGGCAATGGACCAGGTGCGGCTGCTAGGCAGGAAATGGTGAAGCGGCTTTTTTTCGACCGGGTCAGCGTTCTCAGCAACCAATCGGCCATAGACCAAGGAATGCAGGCTGCCGTCCCGATTCTCCCGCACGCCGCAGCGGCCCCGGCTTCCCAGCCTGATCCGGCAGCAATGGGCGCAGAGCTGGCAGGAGACTGTGCCGTCCTGTTCGCAGAATTGCAGTGTCGTGTTCATGGTCATTTTCAGAAGACTGTATCGGCATCAGGCTGAGGGACAGTCAGCAGAGATCGCTGCTTTTATTCAGCTTTAGCTGAAACCATGACTTTCAGTCATCATTGCATTCTATGGGCTTTCATCCCATAGTTATTTGAATCTCCCGCCAGCACCAATAACATCATCCCCAAGCTCCTCTTATTCCTGCCCGGCATACGGCGGGCATTTGTCAATATGGAAAATGTCAGCTTCTCTGCCCCATTCCAGTTCTCCTTCGGCTAATTTTCTGGCAATATAGGCGGTGATGATCCAGTGCCGTCCGGCTGCGCTTTCGCTCACAACCACCACAACAACGTGCTTGCCGTTCCGAAAATCAGCATGCCAGCGTTTCTTCAATCAGACCGAGGTGCTCCTCCGCCTGGCAGCTGCATCTCAGACATTGAAGCGGAAGAGCATGCAGTCGCCGTCCTTGACCACATACTCCTTGCCTTCGGAGCGCAGCAGGCCTTTGTCGCGGGCTGCCGCCTCAGAGCCGCAGGCCACGTAGTCTTCATAGGCAATGACCTCAGCCCGGATGAAGCCGCGCTCGAAATCGCTGTGGATTTTGCCTGCCGCGCCCGGCGCAGTGGTTCCCTTGGTGATGGTCCAAGCCCGTGTCTCTTTCTCGCCTACCGTGAAATAGGTGATCAGGCCGAGCAGCTCGTAACCAGCCCGGATCAGACGGTGCAGGCCCGGCTCCTCCAAGCCCATGTCAGCCAAGAATTCCTGCTGCTCCGCCGCCTCAAGCTGACTCAGCTCCTGTTCAATCGCTCCGGCAATCATGATCACTGAAGCTCCTTCCTGCTCGGCAGCCGCCCGCAGGCGGTCAACATGCCGATTGCCTGCGGCAATGTCCTGCTCGCTGACATTGGCCACATAGAGCACCGGCTTGATAGTGAGCAGGCAGAGTTCGCGCAGCAGCTCCTGCTGGGCCTCAGTGTCTGCCTTGACCAAGCGGGCGGGCTGGCCCTGATCCAAAATTGCTTGCAACTGCTCCAGAAAGGCGGCTTCGGCTATGAACTTCTTGTCCCCGGACTTGGCCTGACTCAGGGTCTTTTTCAGGCGTTTGCTGACTGTTTCCAGATCAGCCAAGACCAACTCCGTGCTGATGACTTCCGCATCCCGGATCGGGTCAAGCGAGCCGTCAACATGGACAATGTTGTCGTCCTCAAAGCAGCGCACCACATGCAGCACCGCATCCACTTGGCGGATATGGCCGAGAAACTGATTGCCCAGCCCCTCGCCCTGCGAAGCCCCTTTGACTAAGCCGGCAATGTCAACAAACTCCATCTGGGTCGGCACCGTTTTTCGGGTTTTGGCCAAGTCAGACAAGATGTCGAGCCGCTTGTCCGGCATTGGCACCACCCCCACATTCGGCTCAATAGTGCAGAAGGGATAGTTTTCCGCTGCAATGGCTGCTGCGGTCAAGGCATTGAAGATGGTTGATTTTCCCACATTGGGCAGGCCGACTATGCCGCACTGGAACCCCATGAATCACCTCGCTCTGCTGCTGAAAAAAGGAATGAGAGAAATTGTGTTCCGGGCAATAAACCATGTCAGGCGGTTTTGCGGAAGCAATTTTTGCGTGTTGTGTTGTCAAAACAACCAAGACAGGAGAGTTCCCATTGACGGGAGCGGCATTATCGGCTGTAATAGGCCGACCGACAGCGGAGACCAGCAGCCCTGTTCTCCGCTCTTCCCCCGAAAAAAGACAGAGAGCTGTATCATGACCATCTCCCGGAAAATGCTCGCCTTTGCTGAAAGCTCCTCGTGGATTCGCAAAATGTTTGAGCAAGGCGCACGGATGAAGACCGAGTTTGGCCCGGAAAACGTCTTTGACTTCAGCCTCGGCAATCCCGACTTGTCGCCCCCGCCCCAGTTCTCCCACGTGCTGGCCGAGCTGGTCCGCGACGATACGCCGGGCTGTCATGCCTACATGCCTAACAGCGGTTATCCGCAGGTCCGCGCAGCTTTGGCCGCCAAGCTGGCGCAGGAGCAGGGCGCGGCTGTCACGGCAAGTGATGTGCTCATGACCTGCGGCGCGGCAGGCGGCCTGAACGTGATCATGAAGGCCCTGCTTGATCCGGGTGACGAGGTCATTGTCTTCAGCCCGTATTTTGTCGAATACACCTTCTATGTTGATAATCACGGCGGGGTGCTCAAGATCGTGCCCACCGATGCCGAGTTCAACCTTGATCTTGCCGCCATTGAGGCCGCCCTGAATGAAAAGACCAAGGCCGTGTTGATCAACAGTCCCAACAACCCGACCGGGCAGGTCTATAGCGCGGAGTCGCTGGCCGCGCTGGGCAAGCTGTTAGACAGCACAGGAGAACGGCTGGGCCGCAGCATCTATTTGCTTGCTGATGAACCCTACCGCAAAATTGTTTATGATGGCATCACAGTGCCGTCGGTCATGGCCGCGAGCCGCAACGCCATTGTCGTTTCTTCGTATTCCAAAGACTTATCCCTGCCCGGCGAGCGCATCGGCTATGTCGCTGTCCATCCTGAGATGCCGGACAAGGCAGCCCTGCTCAATGCCATGACCTTGGCCAACCGGATTCTCGGCTTTGTCAATGCCCCGGCCCTGATGCAGCGGGCTGTGGCCCGGCTGCAAGAGGTGAGCGTTGACATGTCCATTTATGCGCGGCGGCGGCAACTTTTCTGCGAGGTGCTGGACGCGGCAGGCCTGCCCTGCGTCAAGCCCAAGGGCGCATTCTATCTTTTCCCGAAAACGCCGATTGATGACGTGGAATTCTGCAAGCTGCTGCTGGAGGAAAAAATTCTGGCCGTGCCGGGCCAAGGCTTTGGCAGGCCCGGCCATATTCGGCTGGCCTTCTGTGTCGAGGAGAAGGTGATCAACGGTGCTGCGGAAGGTTTCAGGCAGGTGATGGCAACACTATGAAAACAGTCTCTTATTCATCTTTCACCATACGTAACACCATGAAAAAACTGCTCATCATCCTGCTGTTCTGTGTTCCCGCATCCGCTTTTGCCAACTCGGCCTGCGACAAGCCGACAAATGACTTTGACGGCCTCTACTGTCTGAACAAAGTCTATCAGGAGGCGGACAAGGAGCTGAACGACATCTACAAGAAGCTGCGGGAAAAGTTGGACAGCGCAGGCAGAAAGGTGCTCAAGGAGGGCCAGCTTGCTTGGATGGAGGAGCGGAACAGCACCTGCTCCAGGCATGAAGGCGGCCAGTTCTATGTCAATCTTGACTGCGCTGCCGCCACCACGATCAAGCGCTCCCAGTTTCTTCAAGACCGGCTGCGGGAATGCCTCAGCTCCGGCTGCCAGAACAGCAAGTTATAACTTGCCCTTGCATCGCATTGACAAGCAGCTTGTCTGCCGCCGGTTTCAGCAGGCTGCGGGCAGCTATGACCGTCAAGCCCTGATTCAGGAACGGATGGCGGAGCACCTGCTGGACTTGCTGGGCGAGCAAAGCAGCGGGCCGCAGCAGCGGGTGCTGGAGATCGGCTGCGGCACCGGCCTCCTGACCCGCAAGCTGGCCCAGCGGATCAGCGGCATGGAGGAACTGGTGCTCAACGATCTGGTGCCCGACTTTGCCAGCCGCCTTCCTGCAGCCGCCTTTGCTCCGGCAGTGCGCTTTCTGCCCGGCGACATTGAGACCCTGCCGCTGCCCGGCAGCTTTGACCTGATTATTTCCTCCTCTACCCTACACTGGCTCGACGACTTGGGCAGCCTGCTGACCAAGTTGAACACCCATCTTGCGCTTGGCGGCATTTTGGCCTTTTCGCTCTATGGCCCGGACAACCTGCGCGAGATCAAGGAGCTGACCGGCATCACCCTGCTCTGCCCCAGCCTGTGCGAGATTGCGGCCCTGCTGGACAAAAATCTTTCTCTCCTGCACAGCAGCGAGGAGCGGGCGCAGCTCCAGTTCACCAGTCCGCTGGAGGTGCTCCGCCATCTGCGTCAGACCGGGGTCAATGCCCTCAGCCGCAGCCCGTGGAGCCGCGCCCGGCTGGAGCAATTCTGCGCCGACTATTGCCGCCGCTTCAGCGCAGGCAGCGGGGTTGCCCTGACCTATCATCCAATGTACTGCGTGGCAGGCAAGTGATTCAGAATGCAGGAGTGCTGACAGGCTGCAGCAGGTGCTCCAAGCGGGCCGCCATCTCCTCGGTGGTGCCATGCAGGGAGAAGGCGGTCTGCTCCTGGGTGTCCATATTGCGCAACACCGCCTCCTGCCGCTCCAGCTCCTGCTCGCCGACAATCAGGGCAAAGTGTGCCTTGATGCGACCAGCCTGTTTCATCTGCGCTTTCAAACTGCGGCTGCTGTAGTCCATTGCCGCACAGAGGCCGAGCTTGCGCAGCTCGTGAACAAGCGGTGCGCAAGCTGCAACTGCCTTGTCGCCCAGCGCAGCGGCAAAAAGATCAGCCCGGTCAGCGGCAATATCCTGAGCCGCCCGCTGCTCCATAAGCAGGACAATGCGCTCCATGCCCAAGGCAAATCCAATGCCCGGCATGTTCTTCGGCCCGCCAAGCTGCTCAATCAGACCGTCATAGCGGCCTCCGGCAGCCACTGCCGCCTGCGCGCCCAAATCAGCAGTGAGGAATTCAAAGGTGGTGCGGATGTAGTAATCCAAGCCGCGCACCATGAAGCGGTTGAGCTGATACGGCACGCCAAGCGCGTCAAGCTGCTCCTGCACAACGGCAAAGTGCGCAGCGCAGTCCGGGCAAAGGCTGTCCAAGATAGAGGGTGCATCCTGAACCGCGCTGCGGCAGGAGCTGTTCTTGCAGTCCAAGGCCCGCAGGGGATTGGTGCTGGCCCGGCGGCGGCAGTCATTGCAGAGGCTGTCTAACCGCTCGTTGAGATGCTGGATAAGTTTGGCGCGGAAGCCAGGGCGGCATTGCGGGCAGCCGATGGAGTTGATCTCCAAGCTGACCGTCAGGCCCAGCTCATCCAGCAGCATCTGGGTCATGGCGATCAGTTCCGCGTCAACACTTGGCTCGCCTGCGCCGACAATCTCCGCATCAATCTGATGAAACTGCCGCTGACGGCCTTTCTGCGGGCGTTCGTGCCGGAACATCGGGCCAATGGTGAAAAGCCGCTGCACTGGCTGCTGAACATGCAAACCATGCTCAATATAGGCCCGCATCAGGCCGGCAGTGGCCTCTGGCCGCAGGGTCAGCCCTTTGTCGGCAAAGGTGTACATCTCCTTTTCCACCACATCCGTGGCCTCGCCAATGGCGCGGGCGAACAGCTCCGTGCTCTCGATGATCGGCACCCGCATTTCCCGCAGCCCAAAGCGGCGGAAGACGCTGCGGGCGGTCTGCTCAAGCCGCTGCCAGAGCAAGGCCTCGTCCGGGAGAATATCTTTAAAGCCGTTGATGGTCTGAAACTTCACGCGCACTCCTTCTGAACCTGCGTTGTTTTCTTGAAAATCAGGGAGGTGTCCCATGCTGCCGCCTAATGACTGACAGAAAGCGGGAAATCTTATCTGTCTGCCAAGGAAAAGTCAAGCCTGCGCCGCCGGATTATGGTATGATGAAAAACCTGTGCCAGCGTTTGCCAGCAGGAGTATCCTTGACAAAGAATGCCCGGCGTAGCATTATGGAACGCATGTCTGAAACTCCCCGGCCCAGCTCGGTCATTTCCAACGAAGAGCAAGCAGGAAAAGAGCATGAAACTGCCTGAACTGAAAATAGATTCCCTCACGGCCAAAATACCGCTGATTCAAGGAGGCATGTCCATCCGCGTGTCCACTTCGGCTTTGGCCGTGCCAGTGGCGGAATGCGGCGGGATCGGCACCATCGGCGGCTCCGGCATTCCGGTGGCCGAGCTGCAGGAGGACATCCGCCGGGCCAAGGCCGCGACCAAGGGCATCATCGCAGTCAACATCATGTATGCGATGAAGAACTTTTACAACTTGGTCATTGGCTCAATTGAGGCCGGAGTTGACATGATCATCACTGGAGCCGGGTTTTCCAGAGATATTTTCAGAATCGGCAACGAACACAAAGTGCCGATTGTCTCAATTGTCTCCTCGCCGGACTTTGCCAAGCTGGCGGAAAAATTCGGAGCAGCCGCCATTATTGTTGAGGCGGCTGAGGCGGGCGGCCATCTGGGCACGGACAAACCGCTGCGGGAAATTTTTCCGGTCGTGCGCAAGGTGGTGAGCAAGGTGCCCCTGATTGCCGCTGGCGGCATCACCAATGGCTTTGAGATGGCCGAGCTGATGGACCGGTACGGCGCGGACGGGGTGCAGATCGCCTCCCGCTTTGTCCTCAGCGAGGAATGCTCCGTTTCGCAGGAGTTCAAGGAAACCTATCTCCGGGCGCAGAAGGAGGACATTGTCAATGTCCAGTCGCCGGTCGGCATGACAGGCCGGGCCATCCGCACCCCTTTTATTGACCGGCTGGAGCGGGGCGAGGATGTCGCAGTCAAGGAATGCAAATACAAGTGCCTGAAGAAATGCAGCTATAAATACTGCATCAGCGAACGGCTGCTGGCCTCCTGTCAAGGCGATGTGGAGAACGGCTTAGTCTTCAGCGGAGCGAACACCTACAAGATGAAAGAGATTCTGCCGGTGCGGGAGATTTTCCGTCAGTTTGTCCGCGATGCGGAATCCATGTATCACGAAGGGGGGAAAAAGCAGGATCAGCATGAGTGAACATCTGAACGACACCGCCTGTCGCCGCGAGTCTGTGATTATTCCGCCGGATCAGCATCCAGTGCGCGAGGAAGATATTGACCAGGACGCGCTCATGGTCCTCTACCGCCTGAAAGACGCAGGCTATTCCGGCTATTTAGTCGGCGGCGGGGTCCGTGATCTCTATCTTGGCAAGAAGCCGAAAGATTTTGATATTTCCACGGATGCCCGGCCCGGCCAGCTCCGCAAGCTCTTCCGCAACTCCCGCACCATAGGCCGCCGTTTCCGCTTGGTGCAGGTTTTCTTCCGGGACAACAAAATCATTGAAGTTTCCACCCTCCGCTCGCAAAGCGAATACGATGAGGACGGCGGCCCGGATGAGGTGCTGCCCTCCAACAACACCTTCGGCACTTTGGAAGAGGATGCCTGCCGCCGCGACCTGACCATCAACTCCCTGTTTTACGAAGTGGAACACAAGACAGTGATTGATTATGTCGGCGGGGTCCAGGATTTGCAGGACCGCATCATCCGGCTGGTTGGCGACCCGGACCGTCGCATCACCCGCGACCCGGTGCGGATGCTGCGGGCTGTCCGCCACGCAGCCAGGGCTGGGTTCAAAATTGAGGAGGCGACGTGGCAGGCCATCATCCGCCATCGGGACAAGCTGGAGCTGTGTCCGACCTCGCGGATCAGGGATGAATTGCTCAAGGATTTGCAGGGCGGAGCCAGCCGGGCTTGGGCGGAGCTGACCCTGCAAAGCGGCCTGTTTCACCTCCTTTTCCCTTTCTATGAGGAATTGCTGACCGGCAGCCAAGGGGAGACGGTCAAGCAAGAAATGCTCGCCCTGCTGGGGGTGGCTGACCGGCTGATCCACGAAGGCCGCAAGCTCGGCAAGATCAGCCTTGATGAGGCCCTGCTCTTTGCCCTGCCCCTCCAGCCGTGGGTCAAGCGGCGATTCAGCCTGAGTCAGGAGGACATTAAAGGCGCGGGCCATCATCAGACGGTCAAGGCGGTGCGGGCAGCACTGGACAAGGCCTTTTCCCGCCGTCTGAATTTGACCAAGATGACCTTGGAAAACATCACCACTCTTGTTGTCAACAGTCCGGTGTTTCAGAAAGGCGCGATGCCTGCCGGGCTGCGCCGGAAGAGCTATTTTGCCGCCTGCTCGCGTTTTGCCGCCTGCTGCCGGGAAGCTGAGGGCGGCGAGCCTGCTGATCTGTCGATGTTTGCCATCACTGCCGAACCCCAGAAGCAGGCCAGCCGTCCAGCCCCGTCGGCGCAAAAAGCTATTTTTCTCAGCCCGCAAAGCAACGGCAAAAAGAATGGCGGCGGCTACAGTCCAGCCTTCAGCAGCCGCCCGGAAGGAGTCTTCGGCCTACGCCGGGAAGGACGGAATCTGACATTGTCATGAGGAGCCAAGAAAACAGTGCGGTGGGTCAAACCCGTTGATCAAGCACTTTCCGAATATCGACCGTTCTCGGCTTACCATCCATCACTTTTCTTGACAGAGCTTGAACGCCGGAGTAAAAGGATTGAAAAATCAATTCGTTTCTTCAAACTCTGTGAAATATGAGCACAGTCCATCATCTGGCGGCGGAGGTCTCGTCCGGCCTGCGGGCCGTTTTGCCCGGAATCAACAAGAATTCTCTGCGTAAGATATCTATTCAGTGCTCAAGGCGCAGAGGGCGCATCTCCATTTTGTCCTGCTCACCGGAGTTTCCAAGTTCGCCAACGTTTTCCTGCTTGAACAATCTTCGGGACATTCCCGCTGTAGCACCCTGTGTGCCTGCACCCTCTTGGAAAGATGTGAGGCTCGTGTTCAAATTATGTGGCGTGTGCGAATAATCTTCAACAGTTTCAAGGTAGTTCCACTTGCGGACTGTGTCCCTGCTGATGCCATATTCCGCGGCGAGCTTCCGTTCAGAAAGCGTTGACTGCTGAATTTCCCGACGGATTGCAGGGGTCGTCCGCGCTCTTTTGTGCAGGGTGATGTTCATGATGACAAACCGGGTTGTTCGTGTTCTGGCAATATCTCACTGATCCGTTCCCAAGCTCGAAACAACGGCCAGCTCCTTTCTGGTATATTATCATACGGGGCTTGACATCTGGCAGCTATCCGATACAAGAAAAATTACCGACCCATTGATAATAAACATGCTTTCTCAGTTTCTTGCAGGCCGCCGGGCCGACATTGCCTATCCCTGTGTCTGGCAGTACAAGGTGATCGGCATGAATCAGCAGATCCTCCAAGCTGCGGTTGCCGAATTGCTTGGCGACCGCCCGTATTCCTTGTCCGCCTCAAAAAAATCAGGCGCAGGCAGATATCTGAGCATGAATCTGGAAGTGACTGTGGCCAGTGATGAGGGGCGGCAAGTCCTGCATCGCGCTCTTGCAGGACATCCGGCTGTCAAGGCTGTGCTGTGAGCAATTCATCCTTTGACAGCAAACTGATTCCAGTTCTGCGGGAAGCGGTGATTATGGTGCAGATGGTGCTGTTCCGGCACCTGAAAGCGCACATCAGTCAGCAGCATCAGAGCCTGTCGCCGCAGGAGCGGAGCTGGCTGACCGGAGCTGTGATCAGCAGTCTGTATGGCCATGAGCCTGCCGATTCGTCTGGCAGCGACTTTGTCCGCCAGCACCGGGAGCTGATCGAGACGGAACTCCGGCGGCTGCACCAGCATGCGCAGGACTTGCTGCCGCATCTCACCGACAGCTTGCGGATGCAGGCCCTTTGCGATCAGTGCGAGGGCAGATCATCCATTGCCTGCCTGCTGCTGGCCAAAGAGCTGGGCCTGCTTGACGAGGAACGGCCAGTGCCGCTGCCTTCCGCATTCATGCTGGCAGTCCGCAGCTTGGCGGCAGGGCATGGTCTGACAGCGGTCATGCGGCCTGCGTCCACAGAGGAGCAATAAGATGGAAGTGATTCTTGCCCGGCCTCGCGGCTTCTGCGCCGGGGTCAAGCGGGCAATCAGCATTGTCAGCAGAGCCTTGGCTCTGCATGGCCGACCCGTGTATGTGCTCCATGAAATTGTCCATAACAAGCATGTCATCGACGAGATGACCGGCAAGGGCGCAGTTTTTGTCGAACAGTTGGAAGATATTCCAAGCGGGGCTGTGACCATTTTCAGCGCGCACGGGGTGTCCCGTGCTGTCATGGAGCGGGCGGCGGAGCTGGGGCTGCGCACCATTGACGCGACCTGTCCCTTAGTGGCCCAAGTGCATCGGCGGGTGGTGCGTCTGAACCAGCTTGGCCATGATGTGCTGGTGATTGGCCACAAAGGGCACCCGGAAGTGGAGGGCACCTGCGGTCATGCGACAGGGGCGGTGCAGGTGATTTCCTCGCCAGAAGAGGCGATGGCCGTGCAGGTGACAGACCCGGCTAAGGTAGGCTATGTGACCCAAACCACGCTCAGTGTTGATGATACGGAAAAAATTCTTGCGGTCATCCGTCAGCGTTTTCCGGCCATCAGCGAGCCGCAGCGCACAGACATCTGTTTTGCCACCACCAATCGGCAAAAGGCGGTGCGGCAGTTAGCTGGCATGACCGACCTGCTGCTGGTGGTCGGCTCAAAGAACAGCTCTAATTCCAACCGTTTGCGGGAAGTGGCGGCTGCTCAGGGAACATCAGCCCACCTTGTTGATGATGCAGGTGAAATTGATCCGGCATGGCTGCAAGGTGCGCAACGGATTGGTCTGACTGCCGGAGCTTCGGCTCCAGAACATCTTGTCCAAGCAACTGTCGCTTGGCTGCGGCGGCAGGGCGCGACAGCGGTCCAGGAAATGGAAGGACAGGAAGAGCATGTTTCTTTTCAGCTTCCTGAAATGACAATGTAATACAAAAGAGCCATGCGCGTTTTAAAAAATTTGTTTGAACAAAACAGAAAATGGGCAGCAGCTATAAAAGAGACGCAGCCTGATTTTTTTCTTAAACTGTCTAAACAGCAGAATCCAGAATATTTATGGATTGGCTGTTCAGACAGCCGTGTTCCTGCTAATCAGATTGTTGATGTGCTGCCTGGAGAAATATTTGTTCATCGTAATATAGCTAATCTCGTTATTCATACTGACATGAACTGCCTTTCTGTCATTCAGTATGCAGTAGATGTGCTCAAGGTGAAGCATATCATTGTCTGCGGCCATTACGGCTGCGGCGGGGTGAAGGCTGCTTTGGAAAATAAGGAGCATGGACTGATTGACAACTGGCTGCTGCATATTAAAGATATTTACCGCTGTCATCAGATGATGATCGACATGCTTGACAGTGAGGAAAAAAAGATCAACGCGCTTTGCGAACTGAATGTGATCCGGCAGGTTGAAAATGTCTGCCATACAACGATTGTCCAGAATGCGTGGAAAAATGGTCAGGAGCTGGCTGTGCATGGCTGGATATACAGCATCGCGGACGGCATCTTGCGTGACATGGATGTCTGCATCACCAACTTGAACGAGCTGTCGCACACGCATCGGATCAGGCAGTGGCGGGAAGATATTTAATGTCGTATAATATATATTATGTTAAATTGAGTTTACTGCAACCCATAAACCCGCCTCACTCCGCTGTCCGCAGTGCCACCGCATGAACCTCCAGCCGTCTCCTGCCCCGGAAGCTCGTCAGCTTTACTTTCAGACACAGGTCAATCGGCTCTAAGGCCGTTTCAAGCTGGTCGGCCATAAAAAAGCCGATGCCTTTAATCAGGCCGCCATTGACTGGCACGGCAAAACGCAGATGCTCGCGCAAAGTGCTGACTTCGCGCAATCGGACGTTGCGCAGCAGAAAAACCGGCTCAGGATTGGCCTGCCCAAACGGCTCCATGAGCTGAAGGCTCTGAGTCAGCTCATGCCAGTTGGTTCGCTCGTCCAAAACTGCGTCAATGGCCACGGTCTGCGGCGGCACCGCGCATTGCGCCTCTTGCACCGTGCGGCTGAATGCGGCGCAGAACTGCTCGAACTCCTCCTGCCGCACCGTCAGCCCTGCCGCCATTGCATGGCCGCCGAAACGGACTATCTGCTCTCGGCACTGCTCCAGCACCTGATGCAAATTCAAGCCCGGTACTGAGCGGCCCGATCCCTTGAGCATCCCTTCTTGGCCGGAATCTGCCGTGAAAACTAAGGCAGGCAGCTGATAGCGGTCAATCATCCGGGCGGCAATAATGCCGATCAGGCCGGGATGCCAGTCTTGGCCGCTTATGAGCACGCAGCCCTGCTTGGCGGCAACCTGCTGATCAGCCTGAACAATCGCCTGTTCCAGCACTGCTGCTTCCATGTCCCGGCGGAGGAGATTGGCCGCCTCCAGATCAGCAGCCAATTCTGCCGCTTTTCCAGCATCTTGAGCCAGCAGCAAGTTTGCTGCCAGCTCTGGTCTGCCCAGCCGCCCGGCAGCGTTGATGCGCGGGGCAAGCTGATAGGCAATATTTTCCGCAGAAACAGCACCTTCCTGCAAATTCGCCCGCTCGCACAGGGCACGAAGACCCGGCCTGCGCTGCTCGGCAATAACTTCCAATCCAGCCCGAACCAGAATCCGATTCAGGCCGGTCAGCGGCATGACATCAGCGACTGTGCCAAGTGCGGCCAAGTCAAGAGCATCACGCAGATTCGGCATGTTCGCTTCTGTCCATAAGCCCTGTTCGACCATCTTCCGGCGCACAGCCATGCAGAGGAAAAAGACCACCCCTGCCCCGGCCAGTTCCTTGCAAGGAAAGGCGCAGCCCGGCTGCTTGGGATTGATCACTGCGTCAGCAGCAGGCAGGGCCGCCGAACTGCGCGGCTCATGGTGATCCGTGACAATGACGGTGAAGCCCAAGTCCTTGGCATAGCGCACTTCTTCCGGCGAAGAGATGCCGCAGTCAACGGTGATCAGGAGCGCGGGCATTGTCACCTGTTCCGCGAGCAAGGCTGCGGACTGCATGGTCAGGCCGTATTCGTCGGTCAAGCGGTTGGGAAGATGGCAGCTCGTTTCAAGGCCAAGTTTGCGCAGAAAATCAGCAAGCAGGACAGCAGAGCTGATGCCGTCAACATCGTAGTCACCGTGAATGATGACCTGCTGCTGCGTTGCTGCCGCATGAGCGATCAGCTCGGCAGCTTCAGCCATGCCTTTCATAAGCAGCGGCGAAGGCAGGTCGGTAAGGCGGGGAAAAAGGAAGGATTGGGCGGCTTCCGCATTAGTGAAGCCGCGTTGAAAAAGAATTTCCGCCATCAGCGGCGGCAGTTGCAGTGCAGCGGCCAGTTCGTGGCAGCAAGTCGCCTCTGCTTTGGCTAACGGCGGCGGCAATGTCCACCCCCCTGCCCTGCTCATTTCTTTCTCAAGAGAGTTGCCACGCAAGTTGACTCTGTGATATATTCATCGGCGTGAGAAACTCTTCAAGAAGAACTTCGCCCGGCGTGATTGAAGGCAATTTTTCTGCCATATTTCCAAGCTGCCTATGCTGCACGGGCTTCAAGATGATTTGAAATGATCATTTTGATCAAAGACTGCCGGGGAACGCCGAGCCGTCCGGCCTCTCTGTCCAGCAGGCTGATCATCCAGATGGGAAAATCCACATTGACCCGCCGCTGTTCATGGCCGGGCCGTCGTGCCTTGGCAAGGTCAAGCAGGCCGGTGATGTCTTCTTCACCGTCATCAAATTTTTTGTCAAACTCTTCAGCCTTCATAGAGTGCGGCCTCCTCTTTCCGGGAGCGGCGGACTGAGATGATGCGCAGCCGTCCGTTCCGCCGCGTGACAACAGCCGACCAATGCTTTCCGTCCATTTTGCCGATGATCAGAAAGCGCGGCTCATCAACGCAGCGGGCTGGAATTTCGATCAAATCAAGGTCATTCCAGAGAGCCTGCGCCTCAATGAAATCAATCCCGTGCTTTTCCTTATTGGCTGCGCTTTTCTGCGGGTCAAATTCAAAGTCCATAAGTATAATAATTATACCTTAAAAGGACATTTTGTCCAATGCGGACTTGTCTTCGCCAGATTTTTCTAAGCTGCCTGTGCGGCAGTGAATCCGTCAAAATCTGCGAGCTGCTGCAAGACAGTCTCAAAGCCATTCCCTTTCTAAGCTGCCTGTGCGGCAGTAAACGCGCTGATCGAAGCGGCAAAAAAGATGCTACTTTTCTAAGCTGCCTGTGCGGCAGTAAGCTACTGCGATGCGGCAATCTCCAAGATCATCAATTTCTAAGCTGCCTGTGCGGCAGTGAAGAATCATGTCGCCGAAATCAACCACGTCTTTCCTTTCTAAGCTGCCTGTGCGGCAGTGAAGCACGATGACTTTCCGGGCCTGCACAGCAGCCCTTTCTAAGCTGCCTGTGCGGCAGTGAAGGTGCTGGTTTTGCAGCTTTAACCCGGACTGCATTTTCTAAGCTGCCTGTGCGGCAGTGAATTTGGCTTTCCGGTTTTTGGGTCAACCTGCGCATTTCTAAGCTGCCTGTGCGGCAGTGAATTAGCGCGACCGGGCAAGCAGCAGGTCAGGGTTTTTCTAAGCTGCCTGTGCGGCAGTGAATCCAGTCTCCAGCCACGCTTCCTGCTCTTTTGCTTTCTAAGCTGCCTGTGCGGCAGTAAACTTCGCAACGGCGCGTGGAATCAGCGGGATAACTTTCTAAGCTGCCTGTGCGGCAGTGAAGTCCGGCTACACGCTGGACGGCACGACTGTGGCTTTCTAAGCTGCCTGTGCGGCAGTGAACACGGATCAGCTACAATGTGCAGAAGGTGTTTCTTTCTAAGCTGCCTGTGCGGCAGTAAGCAAGAAGTTTAACATGAAGCTGTTCAGTTGTCAAAGATCATGACAGATGCTACAGTGCTTGATGTGCGCCAACGTCCTGATGATACATCCATTTGCCAATGTCGCTCAACTGCCGCAGCCGCAACACGCCAAATCTGCGACAGACATCCGCCAGCTCCATGTCCAGCTTTTTCGCCAGCCTCCGCAGCTCAACCGACAGATCGCAGCTGCCCCAAGTTAAAACACCATCCGCACATTCCAGCTCGATTCGTTCAAACTCATTCTCGCACGGAATCAAGCTGTTGTCGCGCTCATTCACTTTCTTGAATGCCAGCTCGTCATCTTCATCATCAGCATACAGCAGATATTCAAAATCAGGCTCAGATTTACGGAACGGCGTGCGTCGTTGCAGCTCATAACACCATGTCGCCTGCTTCTCCCACCACAACGCCGCGTATTTCTGCTTTGCTCCCGCACCAAACAGCTCTGCTTCAAGGTGAACGTGTTCAAGATCAGCAAGATTTCCCCTCGCATCCAACGGCTCACGCTCGATGATGCGCGGAATTGAACTGACACGCTCAAGCTGACTGCTGAAATCAAGCAGCTCGCGCAGATCATGGCTTCTCAATGCAAATTCCGGCTGTCTTGATTCAAAGCCGGGATGGCAATATGCCGGACGCTCTCCGGTCATCGCTCTGTAGTTTTTGCTGAGAACCAGCAGATTCGGCGTGCTTGGTGCCTTTCCCTGCCGGTGCCGCCGGATGCGCCCGGCCAGCTGAATCAGCGAGCGCATCGAGCTGGGTTCCGCAACCGCCCAGTCGTAATCATGATCACGCCCCACTTCCGCCACCGGGCTGGCGAGAACCACGAAAATCTGATCCTCTTCCGGGAAGCTGTCCAAAGCCGCCCGGACAGCAGGATGCCGCCAGATTGCCTGCTCGTCCTTGCGGTTCAGCACCTCGTCCAGCATCCGCTCCATCGCCGAACGCACCGCAAGCGGGTGCTGGCTGTGATAGACGCAATAATGCAGATGATGCCCGGCGGGCGGCGGCATGGTCAGCAGCTCTTTGGCAACAGCGGCCAGCGGCCTGATGTTCGCCATCCGCACCAAGCCGACTGAAATCTTTCGGCCCGCATCCTGTCCTGCGCCGCTTTGCCCATGCTCATCGTGCAGTCGAAAGACAACCCCGTGTATTGCCTCGGCCAGCGCGCGCACTGCTGCTGCCGGAGCCAGCTTCTCCCCGCTCACCGGCAGCAGCGCAGCCCGGCGCATTGGCTCCGCCTTGTTCAGCCGCTCCGCCCGCTGGCAGGCAAACTGCTGATGCGCCTCGGCAAAGCCTTTTTCATCTGCATGGTCGCTCTGCGCTGCCCGGTCTTCATCAAACCAGGCGCAGCAGACTGCCGGAGGCCAGTCCGGCTGCTCGCCGCAGCTGCGCTGATACACTGTCCGGCCTGCCAAGTAAGCGGCAAACAAGGCTTTGATCAACGCGGGCGGCAGCGTGGCTGAGGAAATCAGCGCCCGCGAGCCGAGCAGGCCCGCCCAATGCACAAGGCGGCAAAGGGCGTGGGTGTCAGCAAGATCAAAATCATCCGGCTCGTCAAGAATCAGATCCGAGGTGAGCAGGCGGAGCATGGGCGCAATCTGTTTGCCGCCCCGCGCCCCTTCTGTGGCTGGCATCAGATGATCAATCGTGCTGACTAAAATCGGCGCGCTGACCAATTGCAGCAGCTTGGGCGAATGCTTCAGCCAAAGGCCGATGCGGCTGCCCGCCAAGTCGCCCTCATAGAGCAGATGCTGATCCGCGTCAAAGAGGTCTTCGCCGGATTCCGAGCCGGAGCCGCTGACCTGCTCCTCCTGCCGCAGCTCATGCAGTTGCCGCACCGCCTGCGAGCCGATCAGCACGGCCAATTCATCTTCCTGAAGACGCAGCCGCTGCCGCAGCGCGTCGCCGGTCTGCAAGGTCAGGGTGCGCAGACCCAAGGCGATGCTGAAACGGCAGCCGCGCCGTTCGTCCGCCAGCCCGTACATGATCCTGCCGTTGGCAAAGGTCTTGCCGCAGCCGGTCGATGCCATGTTGATGCCGAAAAAGCCCTGCCGCTCCGAGCGCGTCCGCACCGCGCAGGCTATGTCAAAAGCTGCGTCCTGCCAGGCAAAGCGGCCTCTGCCGCTCCGCTGCCTGAAGCCCTTGTGCCGGGCGAGAGCAGGGAGATGACGACGGAGCTGCGGCAGCCGCCGCGCCAGCAGCACCGCGTGATGAGCCACGCCAATCAAGTGCTCGTCCAAGTGCTGCTTTTTCTCGCCAGTCTTGCGGTCAGTATTGGCTAACAGCTTGCATTTCTTGTCCCGCCAGACTGCGGCAGGCTCATGCGCCGACCAGATGTGATCGCCCAGCATCAGGGCCAGCCGGGCTGTGTGCATGGAAAAGACATCAGCCAGCCAGTCCTTTTCTCCGCTGAAGAGATCAGGCCGCCGCAAGGCCCGCTTGGCTAATGAGACCGCTGTCTTCTGCCACGTCGAGCTTTTCAGCGGCAATCCCTTGGCAAAGCTCCAGTTGTCCGCAATTTCCTTTACCTTCCAACTCTCCAAGCACTGAGGAGAATTCCAGCACGGCTCCAAGGCGGCGTTGAGGAATTCATCCGCCCGGCTGACTGGCGGCTCTCCCTGCTGACCAGCAGCCTGCAACGGCCACTGCGGCAGCCGGTGGTGCGAGAGTATCAGCCAACCGATAATCCGGGCCAGCGGCTGGCCCTGCGCCTGCCAGAGCTTGAAGGGCTTGTCTTTGCTGCTCTGGCCAGTGCTGTCGCTGATCAGAGCGGCCAGCAGCACCTGTTCATCAATCTCCTGCGGCCTGAGCAGCCGCTCCAGCCAGTCCCGGTCAGGCAGCGTTCCGACAAAGGCTTGGAACAGGCGCAAAGACAGCCACTCATGGCGAAAGGCTTCAAAGGACTTGCCCTTGCCGCGCAGTTTCTTCTGAAACAGGACGTTTGCCTTGCCCAGATCGTGAAACAGCCCGGCCAAGCCTGCCAGCAGGGCGATGTCCTCGCTGATATTGTTGTTCAATCTCTCCGCCTCCTATGGCCCCTATAGGACAATCCAATCAAAACCACGGCACTGTGGCCGTGCTGCTCAGGCCGTAATCCGAGAAACTGCCCGGCTGCGGGCTGTCCTGCACCCTGCCCTGCTCAATGAAAAGCAAAAACTGCTGGCCAGTGGATGCGCTTCTCAGGCGGACATGCGGCAGCTTGAGCCGCTCCTCCTCAGTTGCTGCCGCCTTGACTGCCAGCTCGTCCGCACTCAGACGGCCATTGCGCACTGAGCGCCGGTAGAGCCGCTCCGCGCTGCTCTTAGCCTGCACCCGCTGCACGATTCTGTGGTGACAATCCGCCGGAACTGGCAGTGGGCCGGACGCGCTGAGATGGTCCCGCATTCCAGTCAGCCAGTCCAAGGCCATCAGCCGTTCAAGAGCTTGCGCTGTGCCGTGCAGGCGCAGGCAGTCACCCAAATTTTTTCCCGCCTTGGGAAAGCTGATGCCAATCGCGCCCTGCCCTGCCTCGCACAAGGCGCGGTGCAGCTTGGCAAACAAGGCGTTCATGAGCAGGGTCTCAGGAAACTCCGGGTCAGGCAGCAGGCGCAGTTCCAAATAATGCTCCATGCTCATTCCCCTTTCTCGCCAAACACGCCGCCCCGGATCAGCACGGCCATCACATAGTGCTGCTGCTCTGCCGGCGGCACCTTGCCTTTCACTGCCCACCCGTCCAAGAGGCTGTAAAAATCCTCTTTTTCCTTTGGCTGGCGATAGGCCTTGCCCCGGTTGGTGACTGAGCCATACGGCTCCACCGCAATCGGCCCGATTTCCGCCGCAGAAGAATGCCACGTGTCAATGGTGCGCAGGGCGTTGCCGATCTTCTGCGAGTGCATGGCCGCTGTGCCGCCCACTTGGTAGAGGGTCTTGCTCTTCTTGCCGGACTTGTCCAAAATCAGCTCTTGCGAAGGAAATACTTCCTGTCCCTTGCCGAGCCGGACAAAACCATCCACTTCCAGCAGCACAAAGGAGCGGCCCAGCAGTCCGGCGGCAATCACCTCAGCCAAGCTCTTCAGTTCCGCCGTCGGCTCGGCAAACTGCCGCAGCGCAACGCTAAGGCCGTCAAAGTTCCATTCCTGCGCTGCTTGCCCGTCCTGCATCTGCCGCACCCGCACGGCCACAGCCTCGGCTCCGACCCGGTTGCGCCAGAGAAAGCGGCCATTGGCAAGGTTGGCGGCATAGCGGGCGGCCAGCTTCCTGAAGCCCTGCTCCTGCGCATAGCTGTCAATCACTGCGGCCAAGGCGTTCTGATAGTCCTGATCATTGCAGGCTGAGGGCTGGGAGAGATTGCCCAGCACCCGCAACGTGAAACTGACCCGCAGGGTGTCCGCAGCAGCAGGCAGGGCGGCTGCATCCACGGTCTGCAAGTTGGGCTTCTGGATTTCCGCGTCCAATTTGGCCGGGTTCTGCTGCAGCGCGGCTTTCAGGCGGTTGGACATCGTGCCCCGGACCGATTTCTCCTGAATGCTGACCGGCTGCCAGTCCTTGCCGCAGTCCCGGTTCTCCCAAGCTCCAGCATGGAGCAGCGCGTCCGAATTTGCCAGCTTGCGTTCAAATGCCAACACAGATGCGGTTTTCACAGCCATGATTCATTCTCCTTCAACAGATTGATTATTCACTGTTTGATATTCATTCCGGCATAGATACCAGCCGCTTTCCGGCTCGGCCTCATGCCGCCAGATCAGCTCGTCCAGCGTTTGCGCCCGGTGCGGACTGAGCCATTCACCAACGCTGTAAACAGTCTCGGCAAAGCAGAACCGAGTTTGGCTGTCGCGGGCACGGGCTACCTGTCCCGGCTCGTGCAGCGCAGAAATGCCCCGATACCCGACGGCCAGCGGCACCAGCCAGCCGCTGCCCGGCTTGGGAACATGCCGCCATTCTGTTTTCTCTTTGCCTTCCTTCGGCAGCTTGGCCTTGTATTTCAGGGCGGCAAAATCCAGCCAAGCATCCAGCGGCTCTGCTGCCGGATTCGCTTCCCGCAGCGAACGGAAATGCTCTGCCAAAAGATCAGTCCGCTCGATCAAGGCAAAGCCGGGCAGCAGGCAACGGAGCTGCTTGCGGATGAATTGCTGCCTTTGCTCCCAATCTTCGGGAAGATTGTCCAAAGTCGCTTCTTGCAGGTCAAGCACAGTGCCGCCTGCCAGCCGCTGGCAGCACACCAGCCGCCGGATTTCCTCCAGCCACGCCTTTTTCTCCTCGCCATCCAAGGGCAGCTCGCCGGTGAAGGGAATCAGCAGCGACACAGTCAGCCGCATCCGGCCTTCCTCAATAAAGGAGGATGTTTCACCCGCCTTGGTCAGCGGGTTGCGGCTGAGGGCAAAGACATGATCCCAGCCCTTGGGCTGATGCGTCTGCGCTTCATGCTCATGACAAACAATGCCGCAGCCGGTCAGGGTCAGGCCCCATTCCGGCGGCAGCTTGCGCGACAGGGCATGAGTGAAGCCGAGAAAGGCGGACACTGCCGGAAAGCCCCATGTCAGTCCGACCACAGCATTGGCGTTCTCCACCCTGATGCGCCGAAGCAGCAGCAGTCCTTGCTCTTTCATCATGATCATGCCAAGGCCTCCAGATCGTCTTTGAGTAGCCGCAGTTTCTTGCGCAGCAGACTCTTCCATTCGCCATGCTCCGCATCACCCGTAAAAAGAACCTGCCTGCCTTTCCCTTTGTCAATCCGCCTGTTCAGCCAGCGGGCAAAGCGGTCAGCAATTTCTTCCTGCCAGTCGTTCCGCTCCCGCTCGGCTCCGAATTCCTCATCAGCTGAACCCCGCCGGGGATCAAGCCAGAGTTGTTCGACTCTGTCCAGCCTGCATTCCGGCCTGCTGCTCCAGCCTGCGGCAAAGCTGTGTTGGATTTCAGCGGCATATTGGAGGAGCTGATCAATAATGCGGTCAATCAGCTCGGCCCGCCGGTCACGGATGGCAAGCGTGCTGTCTTTGTCCAGCACACGCTCAAGAAACGTGTTCAGGAGAGAGGTTTCCCGATAAACCCGTGCGCCGAAATGATGCCGTGAAAACAAGGTGCTGGTGTTCAGCGGCGGAGCGGTCATGCGCTTCCATGTCGGCGGGGCGCAGGAGAGCAGATGCACTTTGCCGCCACGTCTGATGTTAAGCTGGCTGACAACCTGTGGATTGCTGCCGCCAAAGTTCATCACTGCCGTATTCGGGTAATCCACAGTCAGCGATTCGTGGAATGCCTCCTCCCGCCTTGCCTTGCGCGCTTCCTTGGCTGCATCGGAAAAGCGGGCTTCCTGCATCCGTTCATAGATTGCTTGGGCCAAGGATGACGAGAAAAGCGGCGAAAGCAGGTGATATTCTCCGGCACCGACCGGAAAATAGAGCTGCTTGGCCAAGGTGTGCGAACTGGGCTTGGCAGCAGAGACCGCTTGGGCGAAGCCTTTCAGCCAGTCGGCAAGCTGCGCGTCGCTTTTGGCAAAAGGCCGCAGCGGCTCGGCATCGCCTGCCCGGATATGGTCGAGCAGCATTCTGCCGTCCTGCTCCAATTGCAGCAATGCGGCAACGTCCAAGGCACCAGCATTACCGCTAACATCAATCGAGGGCCGGGCCAGCGAGGCCGTGCTGATCAGCGCGCCTTCCGGCATCCCATCTGGCTGCTGCGGCCCCGGCCCGGCATAGCAGCTTGTTGCGCCTTTGGCCTGCGAATTGGTGAACTTGACCGGGTGAGTTGTGAACTGAATCTGTCCAGCCCGCCGGGCCGCATCGGTCAGCCACTCGGCAGGCGCAAACTTGCTCTTCAAGGCAAGCTCTTCCTCTGCCAAATCCGCTTCCAGCTCCGGGCTGGCTGCCGCTTTTTTCGCCAATGCCTCCAGCTTGGGCGCGGCCCGCCCGGCGATGAAGGCGGATATCTGTGCGGATAAGCTTTCTTCTTCCATAGTTGCTGTTCTCCTGTGCTAACAGAGGGTTTGCTCTCTTCGCCACCAGCCAAGTTGTTCAATCAAATTGGACAGGTTGCCTCCAACCACAGTCCAAGCCCACGCCGCTTTTTTGAGCACGGCCTGCAAAACAAGGATCACCAAAAATGCCGCTGCTTCGTTGGCAGCGGCTTGAAGGGCTGTGCTGATGCTCATTTTTCTCCATATTAGTTATATTGAAATGTACAGACGAAATTATAGGGCGGATAAAGGGGGCTGTCAATCCCTGATCTTGTACAACACAAAAAAAACAGGTATAATTTTCATACTGCCGCACAGGCTAGCTTAGAAAATATTCGTTATGCTGAAATGTTAAACTGCCGCACAGGCAGAATGCCCGGAGCGTTGCTCCGGGTTTGTTTGAGTGTGCGGCGAGTAACCCATGAATCCCGCCTCACACTTTCTCATTAGCTGGCTGACCGCCAACACCATCCAGCTCGACCGGCGCGAGCGGTTCCTCATCACCTTCAGCGGCCTGGCCCCGGATGCGGACGGACTGGGGATCATCGGCGACCTTCTCACTCGCAACAGCGACAAGCCCTTGCAGTGGTGGGGCGAGTATCACCATCTGCTGGGGCACAACATAGCCTTTGGCTGCTGTCTGGCAGCAGGCACCTTTTTTTTGGCCAAGCAACGGAAAGCCGCTGCCGCCCTGCTGGCCCTGATCAGCTTTCATCTTCATCTCTTCTGCGACCTGATCGGCTCACGCGGCCCGGACGGCTATCAATGGCCCCTGCCCTACCTCTGGCCTTTTTCTGATGCGTGGCAATGGGCATGGCAGGGCCAGTGGGCTTTGGATGCCTGGCCCAACCTGCTGATCACAGTGGCCGTGCTTGCGGCAACCTTCCTTATGGCCTGGCAATCTGGCCGTTCACCGCTGGAATTCATCTCCAGCAGAGCGAACGCCGCCTTTGTCGCAAGCCTGCGTTCCCGCTTTGGCGAGCCAAGAATGGAAGAGAGAAAAGAACCTGCTTGTTCCTGAGAACTGATCTTGGAGTATCTCGCAATTTTGAAGCCAAATCCACACGCACCTGAAGGAGCGTCATGAAAACAGCAAGTCTTGGCGAGCTGGCCGCCTTGGTCGGCGGCACGGTCTCTGGTGATCCAAGCCTGACCGTCACGGCCCTGAACAGTCTGGAACTGGCCGAGCCGGGCCAGCTCACCTTCATCACCAGCACCAAGTTCGCTGACCAACTGGTACAGAGCGGAGCTTCTGCCTGCATCGCCCCTGTGGATTTCAGCAGCGAGCTGCCGCTGATTCAGGTCAGCAATGTTGACATGGCCGCCGCCCGCATTCACAGTTATCTCTTGAGCGAAGACTTCCAGCCGACTGGCATTCACGAGCGGGCCGTGCTTGGCTGCTGCTGCGTGATCAGCGAGATGGTCAGCATCAGCCCCCTGGTCAGCATTGGCGACCGGGTCCATATTGGCGAGCGGGTGCGGATCAGGCCGGGCGCAGTGATTGGCGATGATGTGCAGATTGGTGATGACTGCGTCATCCATGCCAATGCGGTGGTGGCCAATGGCTGCATTCTCGGCAGGCGGGTGGTGCTCCATCACGGGGCCGTGGTCGGCAGCGACGGCTTTGGCTTTGCCACTGACCCAGCCACTGGCGAGCACCTGAGCAAGCCGCAGGTTGGCACAGTCCGCCTCGATGATGATGTGCAGATTGGGGCCAACTCCTGTGTGGACCGAGCCGCCTTTGGCGTGACCCATGTCAAGCGCGGGGTGCGGATTGACAATCTGGTCATGATCGGTCACAACTGCGTGATCGGCGAGAACTCCATCTTAGTCGGGCAGGCAGGAATTGCGGGCAGCACCACTTTAGGCCGCAATGTGGTCTTGGCGGCAGGAGCTGGCGTGGCCGGTCATCTGCACTTGGAAGACGGGGTGATGGTGGCTGGCAAGGCCGGGGTGCATAACAGCCAGAAAAAAGGGGTAAAGCTGGGCGGCATCCCGGCCATTGATGTGAAGCAGTGGGGCAAGGCAGTCGCTGTCTTCAGCCGCCTGCCAGAGCTGTTCAAGGAGCTGCGGCGGCTGCGCAAGGACGTTGACAGGCTGCTCGGCAGCTGATCAGGAGGCTTCGTCCTGATTGAGATGGAAGAGGCTGCGCACCACGGCAATGCGCTCCTGCCGGTTGGCGCACTCGTGCTCGCTTTTCAGATATTGCAGCGGGTGATGAAGGAGCTTGCCAGCAATGGCTGAGGCCATCCGTTCCACGGACTTGCGCTCCTTGTCACTGATGCCGTTCAGGCGGGACAGGGTTTTCTCCAGCTCGGCCTGGCAGATCGACTCAGCCGCAGCTTGCAGCTCAACAATGGTCGGCGTGACCTCCATTGCCTCCAGCCAGCGCATGAACTTGATCGTCTCCTCCTCAACAATGCGCTTGGCCTTGACCGCCTCCCGGTCGCGCTGCTCCTTGTTCATCTCCACCACATTGTTGAGATCGTCAATGTCGTAAAGATAGACGTTGTCGAGCGTGTTGATCTCCGGGTCCAAGTCGCGGGGCACGGCAATGTCGATCAGGAACAGAGGCCTGTGGCGGCGGCGCGGCATGATTGAGGCCACGTCCTTTTTGCTGAGGATCAAGTCTGTTGCGCCGGTGGAGCTGATGAGTATGTCTGTTTCGGCCAGTTGTTCGAGCAGCTCGTCCAGACTGGCCGCCTGGCCTTTGAAGCGGGCCGCCAATTTCACCGCCCGCTCCAAGGTGCGGTTGACCACTGTCACCTCGGCAATGCCTTGGCTGATCAGATGCTCGGCAGCCAGCTCGGCCATCTCACCTGCGCCGACCAGCATGGCCTGCTTGCCCTGCAAGTCGCCGAATATCTTCCGGCCCAGCTCCACAGCAGCATAGGAAATCGACACGGCACTGGCCCCGATCCGGGTCTCTGTCCGCACCCGCTTGGCAGCCGAGAAGGCCTTGTGCAGGAGCCGGTTGAGAATCAGCCCCGCAGTCTTCTGCTCAGAGGCATGACGGTAGGCTTCCTTGAGCTGGCCAAGGATTTGGGCCTCGCCGACAATCATGGAATCCAAGCTGGCTGCGACGGTGAAGAGATGCCGCACCGCCTCGCTGCTGAAATGGGTGTAAATGCAGGGTTCCAAATCCTCCCAGCTCACCCGGCCTGCAAAGAGCAGTTCCAGCACCTCCCGCCTTGTCTGCTCCGGTTCCGCGCAGACAAAAAGCACTTCCACCCGGTTGCAGGTTGAGAGCAAGTAATGCTCTTTCAAGCTGCGGAGCTGGCGGAGCTGATTGAGCGGCTCCTCATAGCCGCTGCTCAGAGCCAGCTTTTCCCGGATTTCCAGCGGCGTGTTCTTGTGATTCACCCCCAGCAGGACAATGGAGTCACGGCCCATCTCAGCTTCCTCCTCCTTTGAGCAGCAGAAAGAAGAAAGTCACTAAGGTGGCGCAGAAGGCCAGCATGGTCAGTAGGGCGACTTGACGGCCCCGCCAGCCCTTGGCAAAGCGCAGGTGCATCAGCCCGGCATAGAGCAGCCAGGTCACTAATGCCCCGACAATCTTGGAATGCCAGCCCCAGCTCCGTTGGCCGCCAAGCTGGAAGGCCCAGACCGAGCCGACAATCATGCCCAAGGTCATGAGGGGAAAGCCGATGCTGACGCAGTGCTGGTTGAGGGTGTCCAAGGTGTCGAGCGAGGGCAGGCGGTGATAGAAGAAGCCGAAGCGTTTCTGCTTGAGCTGCCGTTCCTGAATCAGGTACATCAGGCCGCCAATGGCTGCCAAGGCGAGAAAGGCATCCGCGACAATTGAGATGGAGGCATGAACCGGCAGCAGCCATGAGCGCAGCTCCGGCGGCAAGGGCATGATCTCATGCGGGGCAAAGGCGGCGGCCAGCATCAGCAGGGCCACTACGAGGGAGGCAAAGGCCCCGAAGTTCTTGACCGGGTAGCGCCAGCGGAAGGTGATATGGCCGCAGGCGATGGACCAGGCGAAAAAGGAGATGATCTCGTGAATGCTGGTGATCGGGGTGTGCCCGGCCTCAAGATAGCGGGCCGCGATGTTGACCGTGTGCAGGGCCGCAGCAGTGAAAAAGAAAGCCCGGCCCCAGCCGCGCACCTTCTTTTTTCTGCCGACAAAGAACACGGCGTAAAAAATGGCGGCAGCCCAGTATGCTGCCAGGCTGCAAAGAAAAAGCAGATAACTCATCTGTTCTGTTCCGGCTGAAAATCCGCGTCAGGCCCCAGAACTGCGCGCAGATGGCTGCGCAGCCGCTCCCATTGGCCGTTTCGTATCCAGTCGAGTATATCTGCATGCAGGATATTCGCAAACAGATTTTTTCGTGCGACCTCGTCCCGCTGCCCGGCCAGCTCCTGCGCCCGGATCCGTCCCAGCAGGTCAAGCAGGACGGCGTATTCCGGGCCATAGTCGGCTTCGAGCCGCTTTCTGATCCGGGCGGACAGGGCCGGGCTTCGGCCATTGGTTGACACGGCAATGGTCAGGTCGCCCTGCCGGAGCACTGCTGGCACCTGAAAGCCGCACTGGTCCGGCGCGTCCGCCACATTGACCAACTGCCCAGCCGCTACAGCTGTCTGCGCCACCAGCTCGTTGACCTGCCTGTTGTCAGTGGCGGCAAAGACCAGCATGGCCCCGGCCAGATCATCAGCCTGAAAGCAGCGGCCCAGCCAGTCAATCCGGCCTGCGGCGGCCAGCTCATGCAGCGGTTCAGTGAGCTGCGGACTGACCGCCCGCACCTGCGCCCCGGCCTTGAGCAGGGCACGTATCTTCCGCTCTGCCACCCTGCCCCCGCCGACCACCACGCAGAGCTGGCCGCTGATGTTGAGGGTGACAGGATACATGCGGACAGATTAGACAGGTCAGCCGATGATCTTGGGCACGACAAAGGCCTGGTCATTATGCTGCGGGCTGTTGGCCAAGGCCGCCTCCCGTGGCAGCGAGGGCCGCACCTCATCCTCGCGGAAGGCGTTGACCGCCTCCTGGCTCCGGGCCGCAGCCGACACCGCGCTGGTGTCCAGCTCATCCAGCTTGGCCACGTAACTGAGAATGTTGTCCAACTGGACAGTCATCCGCCCGACCTCCTCTTCGCTCAGTTCCAAGCGGGCAAGGCGGGCGGTCTGTTCAACTTCAGATCGGGTGATTTTCATGGCTGGTTGATTGTGAAAAAGTGATGAGATTGCAAGCACGTCGCAGGGGCGGCCACAGGGGGCCGCCCTTACTGGAGAAAGACATGACTGATTGAGTATATCCTCATCCAGGATATTCGCCACATGTTTTCCCGCCCTGCCCTGCCCCCTTCTCAAGCAGGGTCAAGCATTCCTGAACTGATAGGCGGCCACGACTCCGCCGACTGCGCCGAACAGGTGTCCTTCAAAGGAGATGCAGCCCTTGGGGATGAAGCCGCCCAGCATGCCCCAGCCATAGACAACTGCGACAAACAGGGCCACCAGCACTGGCACAAAGGCCTTTTTCAGCAGGCCGTAGCTGATCAGGAAGGCGGCCAGACCGTAAATAAGCATGCTGGCCCCGATATGGTTGCCTGACCGGCCAAAGAGCCAGAGCAGCGGGCCGCTGCTGATGATGATCGTGACTATGACCGAGGCAAAGAGGCGGCGGTAGAAGATGGTCAGCAGCAGGCTGAGGACAAACAGCGGCACAGTGTTGCTGACAATGTGGCCAAAGTTGGCGTGCAGGAAATTGCTGCTGACAATGCCGACCAGACCGCCGCAGGTGCGCGGCACAATCCCCCACGAGTTGAGGCGGCCCGGAATAATGAAGTCGGCCAGATAAATTGTCCAGATGGCGCAGACCAGATAGACCGGCCCAGCCGCGACCCCGAATCTGCTTGCTTGTGGGTTGTTCATGACTCAACGGAATCAGGCTGCAATCGAGTCGCAGCTGTTGTTATTTTCTGATCAGGAGAAAGGAGGACAGTCTTGCGGAGCCGAGGCGTTGCTTCTGCCTGTCGGCTCAATGACAGCGTTGCAAGAAGCCGGGCAGCAGGTCCAGCACTTGGGCTAAGGCATCTTCGAGCACATAATGTCCAGCCTCTGGGAAATAATGGCTCTCTGCCTTGGGGAAACGCCGCCGCCACTCAGCATGAAAGTGATCATTGAAGCAGAAGTCCTGCCCGCCCCAGCAGATCAGCATCGGCTTATCGTGCAGCCGCGCCAAAGACTGCTCCACTGCACAGAGGGTGTCCCACGAGGGATGGCCGGGCCGCATGGGGATGTCCTGGACAAAGCGATGCACAGCCACCCGGTTGGCCCAGCTGTTGTAAGGCGCGAGAAAGCCTGCCTTGATCTCAGGCCGCATCTTCTTGCGCACGGCCATGAAGGTGGCTGGCCAAGCAAAGCCATTCAGGCCGCGCACTAACAGCGCGCCGAGCAGCGGCCAGCGGCAGACGGCTATCCGCAGGGCCAAGTGCTTGGAGCGGAAGGCGGCAGTATTGAAGACGATCAGCCCGGCGACCCGCTCCGGGTGCTGGCCTGCCCAGCCCATGCCAATGGCCCCGCCCCAGTCATGCACAGCCAGCACGCAGCGTTCAATGCGCAGGTGATCAAGCAGGGCAGTGAAGTTGTCTATATGATGCTGGAGACGATAGGGCCAGTCCTGCGGCTTGGCAGACAGGCCGCAGCCGAGATGATCCGGGGCAATGCAGCGGTGCGTGCGCCGCAGCGAGGCGATCAGGTTCCTATACAGGTACGACCAAGACGGATTGCCATGCGCCATGACCACAGGCAGGCCGTTGCCTTCATCGACGTAAGAAAGCTGGTAGCCGTCAGGAGTGGCAAAGGTTTGCGGGGTGAAAGGGTATTCAGCAAAGGTTGGCATTAGGAGTTTGGATAATGTTTAAAGAATCGTCATCACGCAGGCGGATGGAACGGCGATGATGAATGTCGGGATTGTATTGCATGACATCACAGACCGGAGATGCGTAGGGGCGAAAAATTTTTCGCCCCTACAACGGGCCAATTCCGTATTCCGTAGGGACAATTCATGAATTGTCCCTACGGATGCAGCGCATCCTCTTCCCAGTGGGTCGGATTATTACAGATATATTCACGAATGCGGTGCAGGTCGGCATCATCGCGGATGATATGTTCCCAGTAATTGCGTTGCCAGACGGTATGAACATCGGTATGTTGCCGCATCCATTTTGTCACCCAGATTTTGAATCCGCGCACGATTGAACCAATTGTTTTCGATGTGCCGTTTTGTAGGGGCGAAAAATTTTTCGCCCCGACGGCTTACCATCCATCACTTTTCTTGACAGAGCTTGAACGCCGGAGTAAAAAGATTGAAAAAACAATTCGTTTATTCAAACTCTGTGAAATATGAGCACGATCAGTCATCTGGCAGAGGAAATCTCGTCCGGCCTGCGAGACGTTTTGCCCGGAATTAACAGGAATCCTCTGCGCAAGTTAAGCTTGTGCGCGGCGGCGGTTTTGGAAGTTCAGAGTTGCAATACTATGGACATGGCGGCTGTCCTTCCGCTGGAAACAGAACGGATTGACATGCGATATCAGTGGTTAAGCCGTTTCCTGAGCACAGACTCAATCGACAATGATGATGTGATGCGGCCTTTCATCCGTCAGGCATTGGAGACGGCCTCCGCTTCGGGAGAAACGCTGATTCTGTGCATTGACCAGACGCAGCTATCCGACCGTTTCGGCATTCTTTCGCTGTCATTGCGCTTCGGCGGTCGGGCCCTGCCTCTGCTATGGCGGGTCCGAAAAGGACAGGGCAATATCGGCTCGGATATCTGCATGGAACTTCTTGAAAAAATAAAATCATTCCTTCCAGAGGGCAGCAGAGTGCTGCTGCTCGGCGACCGTTTTTACGGTCAAGCGCCGCTGATTGCATTCTGCCACCGCAGCGGCTGGGATTATCGGCTCCGCCTCAAGGAAAATCTTAAAGTTTTCAATGAGGCCGGCGATGAGACATCTCTTGCGGACCTTGTTCCTGCTGAAAAGAAAGGTCGCAAGGAACTGCTTATGAAAAATATTTATCTGACAGAACAGCGGGTTCAGACAAATTTAAGCATTCTCCAGGAGCCGGGACATGATGAGCCTTGGCTGCTGGCAGTCGGAGGAACTGAGCCAAATTATTATAAAACACTTGATTACGGCATGCGCTGGGGATGCGAGGCCATGTTCAGCGATTTCAAAACCAGGGGGTTCGGTTTGGAGGACACAAAACTGGAGCGCGCCGACAGAATCGCCAGACTGATGCTGATCCTCTCGGTCGCCATGCACTGGTGCGTACTCGCCGGACTCCGCGACAGGATGCGGAACCCGCTTCCAAGAGAAAAAAAACTGAAAATTTCGGATTTGACGACGTTGCCGACAAGGATGCGGAACAGCATGAGCTGCCGCCAGTCGTCAGAAAAACTTGGAGAAGTGTCTGTTCTTATTTCAAAAGAGGACTCAGGCTGCTCAGAAGATACGCTCAGATGCTCCGTCCCCTGCCTCCCTTGTTTTTTACATTGCGAAAAAGTGATGGATGGTAAGGCCCCGACGGTGTCGGTCAAAACCACAATTCCATGCAGATGATTCGGCATGATGACCCATTCATCCAATGCCGAATGTGGAAAATGCGATGGAATTTCCCGCCAGCATTGTGCCGCAATCCGGCCTGCCGCATTCAACATCATTACACCGTCCGCAATTTCCCCAAATAAACATTCGTGGTTATGGGTGCAGACGGTGACAAAATACGCCCCGGCCTGCGAATAATCGTAATCACGCAGGCGGATGGAACGGCGATGATGAATATCGGGATTGTATTGCATCACAAATTTGCGGGTTGCGATTGGTTTCGTGTTGCAATCACCGTAGGGGCGAAAAATTTTTCGCCCCTACAACGGGCCAATTCCGTATTCCGTAGGGACAATTCATGAATTGTCCCTACGATGGGAAGAGAACGCAGCAGGCCGAACGGTTGCTTTGGTGGGGTGCTGGCAAGGCAAAATGCGCAAATGATAGCCCGCTTGCTACCAAGCACCAATAGCAGCACCTCCTATAAAATCGTTTAAATCGTTATCTGGGCGAAACGATTCATCCGGTTTTATCGGATAAGGCATACATGATTTACCAGTAGTAAACTTTCCTGCATTTTCTAAAAAATCATCAACATTTTCATAGAAACCGCTATCAAAATCATCAATGAATTTGAAATAATTGTTTTTTAGTGATTTCACTCCAAACAACTTTGACTTCCAGTTTACAGGAGGTCTCCCTACATCTCCTCGTGGAAATAATTGTTTTTTGATTATCCTCTTAAAAGGAGACATAATCAACTCCTCTGAGAGGTCTAAAATATTAAAACCTTCGTTCAAGGCTTTGCTTTTGCTAATATTTATTTTTTCATCATCTTTTATTTGTCTTATGATCTCTCTTGCTGATTCATCAATCCCATCGTATAGGTATTCTCCACCTTTCAATATGTATTTTCCGTATTTATAGTCATCTATTGCAGATGATACATATTTATACGATTTTATTCCTTTTCCAACTTTATTTAATCCTGCTGGAACAAAAGGAATAGCTGTTGCAATAAGGTCTAAACCAAGATCAAACCCAGCAGATTTCAATCCATTTAAGGCATCCTTTTTAAGGCATTCATCATCATTCATATTGGCAGCAATCAACTCTCCTGTTGACCAAGCAATTCGAGCAAGATCAACTCCAACATTAGCAGCATCCCATAATGTATCGATAAAATAACCATTTTTATCGATATAATTCACCGGATTATTTTCAACATACCCAAACCTATGCAAACTCCCCGGCTCATCCAACCTTCCCCTGTACACATCCTGCCCCATCCACACCCCAGTTTCCGGCTCATAATGCCGTGCGCCGAACCAGACTAAGCCGGTGTTCTCATCAAATTCCTTGCCCGTCAGCGTGTAATGGTTGTGCGGATCAGTGAAATTGCCATTCTCCGGGATCACTGCCCCGTATGGTTCATAGCGGTAGGTGTGGGCCGCATTGCCGTTCTGCTTGGTCAGCCCGGCCACATCGCCCTTGCGGTTGTAGTGGTACCAGTGGAGCTGGCCTGCCGCGCCGGAGTTGAAATGCTGACTGACACTGATTTCGTTGTCCGTGCCGCGATAATAGTTGTCATACTGACCGTTTAACTGATTGTACTCCGCCACCGGATCAAGTCCGTCAAAAGCGTACTCAACCCGCTTCAGACCACCTTTGCCAGCCTTGGGGTCGTAGCTCTGGGCCAAGCGTCTGCCGCCGCCGTCATAGTCCAGCAGGGTCACAGCCCGGTTTATCCGATTCTTGCCGCCCTTGCCTGCAAGCTGATAGTCCAAAGCTCTGATCAGGCGGTTTTCCGGGTCAAAGCTGTAGTCTGTGCCATACACCGGGCCGTTGCTGTCGCGCTCCGTCCGACCGATGCGGCTGCCGTTGCTATCGTAGCGGTATTCTTGAATAATGCTGCGGTTCGGGTTCGCAGTCATGGAATTGGTCTCAGCCCGCAGGAGCTGATTGGCGGCGTTGTAGGCGTAGGTTCTGCTGAAACCGTCACCGGGCTGCGCCGTGCTCAGGTCGTCGTCCGTCTGCCAAGAAAGGCGGTTGCCGACCGGATCATAGGCATAGCGCATTGTCGCTGTATTGCCATTGTTTTTCAGCGGGCTGATGCTGACTTCCGCCAAACGGCGCAGGCCGTCGTAGGCATAGCTTTCCTGCTGCTCTTCCGGGTTGCGCCAGCCATAGCGTTTGCTGGCCTCAATGACATGGCCCAGCTCGTTGTAAGTATAGGCAAAGGCAACGATATTCTTGCCCTTGGCAGCAGTGGCCCGGCTCAGAGTGCGGTACACCCGGTCATATTCAATTTCGGTTTCCGTCGTGTTGGCATTGACGATCTTGGTGACGCTGCCGACCTTGTTGCGGCTGTATTCGGTCTGTTGGGACAATTCATGAATTGTCCCTACGGTCATCATTTGCAGCCAGTTGTTCGGACTGTAGGCGTATTCCACCAGACTGCCGTCCGGGTAGCGCAGAGCGGTGCGGTTGCTGTCCGCATCGTAGGCAAAGGCCAACGCACTGCCGAGCGGATCAGTTGTGCCGGTCACGCGGCCCAAGGGGTCATACTGCCAGTTTGTCTCGCCCAGCCAGTCTTTCATCAGGGTGCGGCGGTTGTCCGCGTCGTAGGCATAGCTGACCGCCGAGCCGTCGGCATAAGCAATGCGTTGCAGCAGATCATCCGGGAAAAAGGCGTACTCAGTCAGGGCATTGTTGCCGTCCTTGCGGCTGATCCGGTTGCCCATGCCGTCATAGGCATACTGCCACGTCTTGCCGAGCGGGTCAGTTTCCTGAAGCAGATTGCCGACTTTGTCATAAGAAAAACGAGTGGCCGCATTATTGGCATTGACGATTTCCAAGAGCAGACCACGGGCATCATAAGCGTAGCGGGTGACGGCATTCACGTCATCAGCCGGAGCCGCGCCGGGCCGCCAATTCTGGATTACTTGGTTCAGACGGTACAGGCCGTCATGACCGTAGCGAGTCACGCCCCCGTCCGCCTCAACAAGCTGAACTTTATTACCCATCAAATCATAGACATAGCCGATTGTTTCGTCTTCTGCATTGGTGCGGCTAATCTTGCGGTCAAGATCGTCGTAAATGTACTGCGTCGCATTACCTTCAGCATCAGTTCTGCTGATCAGATTATCCACCTTATCATAGGCATAGCTCGTTGTTCCGTCTTCAAAATCAACCGCTTCAACCCGGCGGTGAGCGGCATCGTAGGCAAAAGAAGCCTGATGGCCGAGCGGATCGGTCAGGCTGGTGAGATTGCCTGCCAAATCATAGCCGTATTCTACAGTCACATTGCTCTGCTGATCCGCAGCTTGGGCCGGGTCATAGTTGCGGATCATGGCGGCCCGGCGGTCAAGGGCATCGTATTCGTAGCGGGTGACAATGCCCAAGGCAGAGGTCTTGCTGATCAGGTTGCCGTCCGTGTCATGGCCGTAGCTGACTGCATGGCCTTCCGGGTCGGTCACGCTCTTCAGACGGGCTGTCGGTGTCCAGCTCAGGGCGGTGCTGTAGCCCCGTGGATTCAAGGCTTGGAGCAGATTGCCCATTGGGTCATAGCTGAACTGCCATTCATAGCCTTCCGGGTCGCGGCTGGCAATGCGGCGGCTTTGCAGGTCATAGCTGTAGCTGAAGACATTGCCTGCCGGATCGGTCTTAGCCAGCAGGTCGCCGACCAAGTTGTATTCGTAGCGGGTCGTCACGTTGGTGTCCGCAGAAGCGGCAAAGCCGGGCCGCCAGTTGCGGGTCACAGAAACAGGCCGGCCCAAGGCATCGTATTCGGTATGTGTGACTGTGCCGTTCGCATCGGTGAAATCGGTGATTCTGCCGTGTTCGTCGCGCTGATAGCTGAACTCGGCATCTAACGGCCCGGAAACCTTGGCCAGCCGGAGCATGGAATCATGGACGTATTCCCATTTGCGGCCCTCGGCATCAGTGAAGCCGGTCTTTTCAGCCATCAGGCCATACTCGAATCTGGCCGCCTCAAAGCCGAGCTGGTTGACGATCAGCTCCGGCTTGTCCGAAGCATTATGCGTCAAACGGACTTCACCGCCGTTCGGATCAACCTTGCTTTCCGGCAGATTATTGGCGTTGTATGAAAATTCCAGATGAAAGCCAATTGGCCCATCTACTGCGGTCAAATTTCCCGCCTTGTCATAGGCGTACCTGTACTGTCCGCCGAGTGGCTTGGTCATGGTCTTGAGGCGGCCAAGCCCGTCATGCTCCAGCGCAGTGACTGCATTTTCCGCATCCGTGACCATGACCAAATCGCCTGCCGCATCGTAGCTGCGGTTTGAAACGTTGCCGTTCAGGTCAGTCATCTGCACCGGCAGGCCTCTGTCATCGTAAGTCACTGCGCCGCAGGCATTGAGGGCGTTGCAGAATTCCGTCAAATTGCCCCTGTCATCGTAAGTAAAGGTGCTGGCCCGTTCGGTCGCCTCATCCACCTTTTCGGTCATCTTCGTGACCTGATTGCGCTCATTGTACTCCCAAGCCCGGTGCCAGCCGAGCGGCCCGTCCGCAGTCAGGCGGTTGCCGTTCTTGTCAAACGTCCAGTGCCATTCCGCCCCGCTCTGATCGGTGTAGCCGGTGCGGTTCAGGTCATTGTCATACTCGAACTGTTCAACTGTGCCGTCCCGGTGTTCAAGGCGGATAAGGCGCAGGTCGGCATCATAATGATGCACTTCGGCGTTGCCGTAAGCATCTGTGACCGTAGTTTTGCCGTTTTCGTAGCTGAAGGACTGTTCCGCGCTCTCGCCGACAATCTGGCTGCTGACTCGGTATTCTTCATCATAGCTGTTGCGCACGACCGGGTGCCCTTTGGCTGAAATTATTTCAGTCATCTGGCCATGATCGTCATAATGGTACGCAGTGCGGTTGCCTTTGCCGTCAACAAAAGCGGCAAGCAGGCCGTCTTCGTATTCGTAGCGCAGGGTGATGTCCTCCGGCAGCCGGGCCTCAATGATCTGGCCGTCATCATTCAAGGTGAACTCAACCCGCCGTCCGCCTGAATTCTCGACTGCGGCCAGCTTGCCGTCCGCATAGATCAGCCTGATCTGATTGCCGTTGCGGTCAGTCAGGGCCGTCAAATGGCCTTTGCTGTCAAAGCGTTTTTCTTCGGATGAGGAACAGCCGCAGTCTGCGGGCCGCAGCACGTACTCGCCGCCTTCCTTGGTTACCACGTCATGGGTGCCGGGGCTGTCTGACACATAGCTGCTGCCGGATTTCTTGAAATTGGCCGTGTGGCCGTCGGCATAAAGCACCTGCACCCCTTGAAAAGCAGGCTTCATGTCAATCTTGAGCAGATACTGGCCCAGCTCGGAAGTCCAGCCCTTGCCGAAATACTGCGGCGGCTGGGCCTTGATCTTCACCTTGCCGTCCGGGTAATGACGGGTCAATGTGGCCGGAGAACGCAAAGCAGCCAAGGAGTTATAGGCGCGGGCCAGCCGGATCGTGCTGTTGCCCGGCCCGGCCACGCTGCCGTCGGTTTCATCATAGACAAAGTTGCCGATGGCCGTGTTGACTGGGTCGCCGGTGTGCCGCTGCGAACCGCCGCAATTGCCGCATTTCAGAGATTGACCCCACCAAGCCGAACCCGGAGAAAAATAGTTGTACTCCATTGAAGCGGACATGCCGGGGCATAAGCCTTTGACCTCAATGGTGTTGCTGCTGTCCGTCTTCATGCCGGTGCTGTCCGAGCCAGTGTAACCGCCAGAGCCGGTTTTCATCTCAGATTCGCTGTCGTTTACCTCCAAGGTCGGATCATCTCCGGCATTCTCTACATCCGCCTTGACCGCAACTTCACCGTTGCCCAAGTCAACGTGATCCACGTAACTGATAGCTGGCGGCGGGAATAGACAAGCTCCGCCAGCACCGCCGCCTACAACAGCGTAAAGCCGTTTATAGCCCGGATAGGAGCCGCCTGACAGGTAGGGAAGCACACTGCCGTCATCGGTGATGATGTCGAAAAAAATGAAGAACACGCCACCTTCCGGCGGCAGGGTGAAATTGAAATTGGCCGTGACTTGGCCGGGGCCGCCGTCTGGTGCTAAAGAGAAAGTGGAGTAACTGCCGCTGACCGTCCCGGCATAAGGAACATAGCTGAAGCCCGTCCATTGATACACGTCCGGGTTGCTTAACGTGAAGCCCTTGATCGGGCAGCCGGTGTTGTTGACCAAACCCCAAACTTGGGTGAAATTCGGCCCCGGCCCACTGGCCGGAACTTCCCAATTTGCGTACAGCGGTTCCCGTTCATCGCATTGGTAAGCTGATGCTGCGGAAGTGAAAAGGAAAAAGACTGCAAGAAGCAGTAGGGAGGCGGACAGATAATGACTGGCTCTCATGGAAGTGTCTCCGCTGCGGGGAAGGCTGGACTGCTGGATGAATGAGCTGCAAAGCCCAAACATACCAATACTTGGTAAAAACTGTCAACAGTTTTCGTCCAGTCGCAATGAGATGTTTTCCTTAGAGGATACCCGGTATCCTTAATGATTCAGCATTTCCTCAATCTCCCGCAGCAGCCGGGACAGGCTGGCCGGATCATGAGCACTGACAGGGATGCCGTCTTGGGATCGTTTGGGCGGGCCGTCTAACAGGTCAATTTTGTTATAGACCCTCAGACAGGGAATTTGCTCTAAGTCCAACTCGCGCAGCAGCTCCTCCACTGTCGCGGCCTGCTCCTGCCAAAGCGGGTTGGCCCGGTCAATGACATGGAGAAGCAGGTCTGCCTCGGCCAGCTCTTCCAAGGTGGAGGCAAAGGCTTTGAGCAGCTCGGCAGGTAATCTGCGAATGAAGCCCACCGTGTCGGTCAGCACTGCCTCGGTGCCGCCGGGCAGGCGGAATTGGCGCGAGGTCGGATCAAGGGTGGCAAAGAGCATGTTCTCAGAGAAAATATGCGAGCCGGTCATGGTGTTGAGCAGGGTTGACTTGCCCGCATTGGTGTAGCCGACCAAGGAAACCACTGGCACCTCGTGCTTGCGGCGGCGGCTCCGGCGGTTGTACCGCTGGCTGCCCACCGCCTTCAGCTCATCCGCCAGCCTGGCAATGCGGTCGCTGATCCGGCGACGGTCAATCTCCAGCTTGGTCTCGCCTGGCCCGCGTGCGCCAATGCCGCCAGTGAGCCGCGACAGGGCATCATCCCGGCTGGCGAGAAAGGGCAGCAGATATTTAAGCTGGGCCATCTCAATCTGGAGCCTGCCTTCCCGTGACAGAGCGCGACTGGCAAAGATGTCAAGGATGAGCTGCGTCCGGTCAATGACCCGCAGGTCAGTGCGGCTGGTGATGGAGCGCACCTGCGAGGGAGTCAGCTCCTGATCAAAGATCAGCAAGTTGGCTCCGGTGCTGATGCTCATCAGCATGATCTCCATCAGCTTGCCGCTGCCCAGAATGAAACGAGGATCAACCTTGGCCCGATGCTGGATCACCCGTTCCACAGCCTGCACCTTGGCGGCCCGAGCCAGCTCGGTCAGTTCCAGCATGGACTCTGCCGCCTCAGCCTTGGAGCCGGTGCTGACTGAAATCAGGATGGCCCGGTCTTGGCCCTTATCGACTTCGCGCAGCGGCTGGCTGCGGGCAAGCTGCTCTTCAATCTCCTCAATCAGCACAAGACAGGATGGCTGCGGCCCGGCAGGATGGACAGGCTCCAGCCTGAGCCAGCCCTTTTTCCCGCCCGGCTGGATATGGGCGGTATGAAGGAGATTCGGCTCGCTGCCGCGCAAGGTCAGGACAGACATCATGTCCAAGCGCAGGCAGACCATGTCCATGATGTCTTCATCATCCGGGCCGGACGCGCTGAAATGCGTGTGGATGCAGCGCAGGCCGCAAAGACGGCCCCCGCTCGTGCGCACTTGGTTCAGGACGGGAATTTCGATCCGGTCATGACTGCCGACAATGACGCTTTCTGCCGCGCCGGAACGCTGAATGAGCAGGCCAAGCTGCCGGTTCAGTTCCGCAGACAGGGCGGCCAGACTGCGGGCCGTCTCCCGCCCGATGATCTCATCCGGGCTGGTCTTTTTCCGCAGCAGCAGTTCCAGCTGGCGGATTTGGCTTTTCTTGAGATTGGCTGTGCTGCCGACGATGGAAATAATACCCTCCTTTGCGCCGCGTTCAAATGCGGCTTCTGCAACAGGATACCGCCTGCTGCGTTTTTTTTCAAGATCAGCGAAACTGGCGGCGCAGTCTTCTCCTTTGAAAAATTGCCTGCAACCGGTTACATTGCGTTCTCAGCCGTCTGCGCCCTGCAATCAAGGAGGAAACAATGCAAAAAAATATATGGCTTCTGCTGCTCCTGTCTGCATTGTCGGCAGTGCTGCCCGCCTGTCCGGCGCAGGCGGAGTGGAACATGACCAGGTCGATCAAGGAGCTGCTTGCAAAACCCAAACCTGCATCTGAGGCGGCGGAAAAAAAAGAAGGTGAAGAAAAACAGGCGGCCCGGCAGGAATTTTCACCCCGGAACCGCTTCAAGGACAATGGCGACGGCACGCTGACTGACACCAGCACTGGCCTGATCTGGCTGAAAAATGCCAACTGCGCTGTTTTTTTCAAGGACGATTCCTCGGTCAAAAACAGCCGCCCTTGGCATGAAGCGCGGCTGGCGGCCTATAATCTGTCTGACGGCTTCTGCGGCCTGTCCGACAATTCCAAATCAGGCGACTGGCGGCTGCCTGAGCGCGAGGAGCTGCTGGGCATTGCCCATCATTCTGAAGACAAGGACAACTGGGCCGCAGGCGAAGCCTTCAGCGACATCCAGTCCTTTTATTACTGGTCATCCACCATTGGCGACCTGTATCCTGATTTCGCCTTTTATGTCAGCCTCGCCTATGGTATGGACAACTATGCCTTTCAGCTCAACAGCTTCCACGTGCTGCCGGTGCGGAAGCCAAAGAAGCAGCAGGCAGCGCTGTCAAGCGGGTCAAAATAACAGATGCTCTGGTTTAAGCAATTTTTCCAGCAGCGGCCCGCAGGCCGGGCATGGACATTTATGTCCCCTCCTCTGTATTTCCTTGCAATCCCGGCAAAAGTATGGCAAACTGCATCCAGTTGTAACTTCGTTGTTTCAGTAAGAAACAGCGTATTCTGACCGCCTGTTTTCACATCTGAAAATACTTTTTCGACCCGACCGGGGTCGAGAAAAGCTGTCGGCGGCTCCTGCCTCCCTCCAAGCTCCCCCTGCGCCCTTTGCAAGCTGGCGCATCTCTCCGGCGGGCAGACGGGCAGCGGGCTGTCTGCGCCACGTCATGACAAAAATCCGCTGCACCCCGGCACGCTCGGAACAGCGGCTTCATTTTCAACTTGCGGAGAGAGAACATGTCTGATTATCAACCAAAAATCTTGGGATTTCTGTGCAACTGGTGCTGCTACACCGCTGCTGACTCAGCCGGGGTGGGCCGCTATCAGTATCCGCCCAGCCTGCGGGTCATCCGCATGATGTGTACGGGCAGGCTCGACCCCTCCTTTCCGCTCGAAGGCCTGGCCAACGGCGCGGACGCAGTCTTTGTCGGCGGCTGTCATCCGGGCGAATGCCATTACATTGACGGCAACTACCATGCCTTGGTCTCTGCCGCCTTGGTGCATGAGACGCTGGAGCGGCTCGGCATCAGCAAGGACCGCTTCCTGATCGACTGGGCCTCAGCTGCGGAAGGCCCGAACTTTGTCAAGATCATCACCCGCTTCACCCAGCGGGCCGCCGAGCTGGGGCCGCTCGGTCAGGCCGAGGGTATGGATCAGGCTGAACTGCGGCAGAAGCTGCTTGAGGCTGCCGAGGTGGCCCGGAACAGAAAAATCCGCACCAACCTGATCAGTGCCAGCAAAGAAATGATGAAGAGCGGCGACTTTTCCCGGCCTGCGATTGCCGAACTCGTCGCGGCCAAGTGCGATAAAAACCTGACCCAACTCCTTGGAGGACAACCTGCATGAGCAAGACCGCAACCCTGACCATCAACGGCCAGCAGTTCAGCCTTGCCCCTGACCAGACCATCCTGGCCGCCGCTGCGGAGGCAGGGATTGACATCCCGCATCTCTGCCACCTGCCGGGCCGCCGCGATGCTGACCAGCCGTGCCTGCTCTGCCTTGTCGAGGTGAACGGCAAGCGGATGCGGGCCTGCAAGACGCTGATCATGGACGGCATGGTGATTGAGACCGAGACTCCGGCCTTGGTCGAGCACCGCAAGGAGCGGCTGACCCAGCTCGCGGCTGGTCATTACGGCGACTGCAAGGCCCCGTGCAGCATGACCTGCCCCGGCTTGATCAACGTGCAGGGCTATATCGGCCTGATTGCCCAGCGGCAGTTCGGCCCGGCCCTCCAGCTAATCAGGGAGAAGAATCCCCTGCCCGGCATAGTCTGCCGGGTCTGCCCGGCCTTTTGCGAGTATCCCTGCCGCCGCGCCCTGCTGGATGAGGCTGTTGCCATCAACAATCTGAAACGCTTTGCCTTTGACTATGCGGTCAAGCATCCCCTGCCGCCGGAGACAACCGCTCCGGCCACGGGTCGCAAGGCGGCAATCATCGGCGGCGGCCCGGCGGGTCTGAGCGCGGCCTGGTTCCTGCGCAAGCAGGGCCACAGCGTCACCATCTTTGAGGCCGGCCCGGCTTTGGGCGGAGCCGCCCGCACTGCCATTCCCGCCTTCAAGCTGCCCAAGGAGAACTTGGCCCGGGAGATTGAGGCCGTGCTTTCCCTTGGCGTTGAGGTCAAGACCAGCACCGCCTGGGGCCGGGACTTCTCCCTTGCCGACCTTCAGCAGCAGGGCTTTGAGGCAGTGTTCATCGCCACAGGTCTTGCCGGTCATAAGAAATTGAGCGTGCCAGGCAGCGAGCTGACCCAGGACGGTCTGAACTTCCTTGCTCAAGTCAACCAAGGCAGCCTGACCTCCCTGTCCGGCAAGGTCCTGGTGGTCGGCGGCAGCAAGACAGCCCTGGAGGCGGCCCGCTGCGCCCTGCGGCTGGGCGCTGAGGAAGTCCTGCTGATTCACGACCGGGCCGCTGTCCGCATGACCGCGTATGAGAAGGACATCCGGGCGGCGCAGGAGGAAAAGGTGCGGATGCTGATGCTGACCGCCCTGCTGGCGGTGCGGCAGGAGGAAGACGGCACCCTGACCGCTGATCTGGCCCGGACAGAGCTGGTTGATGACGACGTGCGGGGCGCGCCCGTGGTCAGGGAGGGGGCTTCCCTGATCTGGCAGGGCGGCACCATTCTCAACTGCCGGGGACGGCAGGGCGACAGCGGCTTCCTGTCGTATGGCGAACTGGAGAGCAGGCTGGAGATCACGGCCAAGAAGACCATCAAGGTCAGCTCATCGACCATGCAGACCTGCCTGCCCGGCATCTATGCGGGCGGGGAAGTGGCCAGCGGGCCGCGCTCAGTGATTCAGGCGGTCAATGCGGGCCGCAAGGCGGCTGAGGCCATGCACCGGCAGTTTGGCGGGGTTGAGCCGGAACTGGCGGACGGGCATTTCAACTTCAGCAAAGGCCGCAAGTTCGACAGCATCGACATGAGCAACTACAGCGGCATGGCCATTCAGCCACGGCCCGTGATGCCGCAGCAGGCGAGTGCGCAACCCCGCCGCGATTTCAGCCAGACCGAGCTGGGCTACACGGAAGAAATGGCCGTGCGCGAGGCCCGACGCTGCCTGGAATGCGGCTGCACTGCCCTGAGCAAGTGCGAGCTGCGCCCGCTCTGCCGGGATCACAAGGTCTCTGCCAATGCGGCCCCGGCCCAGCGGCGGAGCGCGGTTGACAGCTCGCATCTCTTCATCAGCGTGGATGCGGACCGCTGCATCGGCTGCCAGCGCTGCGAGCGATCCTGCGAGTTTGATGCCTTTGTCTATGCTCCGGGCGAGCTGGTGCCGACCTTGACGATCAAGGACAACTGCGTCTCCTGCGGGGCCTGCGTCGATGCCTGTCCGACCGGTGCCCTGACCAAGAAGCAGCTGGCCCTGCCGCTGCTGCCAGGTGAAGCGGAACTGGTGCGGAGCGTCTGCACCTACTGCGGCACCGGCTGCAGCGTCGATATTGCCTTGAAAAGCGGCACCATTGTCGAGATCAAGGCCCTGTCTGACGCGCCGCCCAACAACGGCGATCTCTGCGTCAAAGGCCGCTTCGGCTATGACTTCTACTCCCACCCGGAGCGGCTGACCAGGCCCCTGATCCGGGAGCGGCTCGACCAGCCCTTCCGCGAGGCAAGCTGGCAGGAGGCCCTGTCCTTTGCCGCATCAGGCTTCCTGCGCATTCAGGAGCAGCACGGCCCGCAGGCCCTTGGCGTGCTCTCCTCTTCCCGCTGCGAGAACGAGGTCAACTACTTGGCCCAAAAGTTCTGCCGGGCTGTATTCCGCAGCAACTCGGTGGATAACTGCGCCCGCGTCTGCCATGCGCCCTCAGTCAGCGGCCTGCGCATCGCTCTGGGCAGCGGCGCGGCCACCAATGCCTTGGAGGACATTGAAGGCACAGAAGTGCTGCTGATCAGCGGTTCCAATCCGGCTGAAGCTCATCCTGTGGTGGGGATGAAGGTGCGCCGGGCCTTACGTAAGGGCGGTAAACTGATCGTCATTGATCCGCGCCAAACCGAGATGGCCAAGCTGGCTGACATCCACCTCCAGCTCATTCCGGGCACCAATGTCCTCCTGCTCAACTCCCTGCTTCATGCCATTCTTGACGAGGGCTTGGAGGACAAGGACTTTATTGCCGCCCGGACCGAGAACTTAGACAGGGTGCGCGAGCACGTCGCCGCCTACGCGCCGGAAGTCATGGCCGAGCAGACCGGCGTGCCTGCGGAGCTGGTGCGCAAGGCGGCCCGCCTCTACTGCTCAACCAAGAAGGGCATGATCCTTTACGGCCTTGGCATGACCGAGCACCGCAACGGCACCCAAGGGGTCATGGGCTTGGCTAATATCGCCCTGGCTTCCGGCAATGTCGGACGGCGCAACGCAGGCATCTGCCCGCTGCGCGGCCAGAACAATGTCCAAGGCTCCTGCGACATGGGCGCGCTGCCTTATGTCTATTCCGGGTATCAGGATGTGGAGGACGAGGCCGCCCGCAGCCGGATGGGCCAGAGCTGGGGCGCGGATCTTCCCGCAGAGAAGGGCATGACTGAGCCGGAGATGTACGAGGCCGCCCGCAACGGCAGTTTCAAGGGCATGTACTGCATCGGCTATGATCCGCTGCATACGCAAGGCGACGTGAATAATGTCCGGGCCGCGTTCAGCCAGATGGAGATGGTGGTGGTGCAAGACATCTTCCTGACCAAGACCTGTGACATGGCCCATGTTGTCCTGCCAGCAGCCTGCTTCTACGAGAAGGACGGCACCTTCACCAATGCCGAACGCCGCATCCGGCGCATCCGCAAAGCAGTTGAAGCACCTGGCGAGTGTCGGCCTGACTGGCAGATTGTCTGTGATCTGGCCCAAGCAATGGGGCGTGACATGGCCTGTCCTAACGCGGCGGCAGTGATGGATGAAATCGCGGTCTGCACCCCCAGCATGGCCGGTGTCAGCTTTGCCCGACTGGAAGGTGACGGTCTGGTTTGGCCTTGCCCAAGCTGTGATCATCCCGGCACGCCCGTCCTCCATACGGAGAGCTTCACCCGTGGCAAAGGCTATTTCTCGGTTTTGGGCAATGTCGAGACCTTGGAGCGGCCTGATGCCGAGTATCCCTTCATCTTAGTCACGGGCCGACGGCGTGAACACTACAACAACGGCTCCATGACCCGCCGCTGCGCCGGACTGATCAGCCTGGTGCCAGAGGAGAAGGTGGATATCCACCCGGATGATGCGGCCAAGCTCGGCATTGCCGACGGCCAGCGGGTGCGGGTGCGTTCACGGCGGGGCGAGCTGGAGGTCACAGCTTGCGTCACCGACCGCAGCAGGCCCGGCTCCGTCTTCATGGCCTTTCACCATGAGGCCACGCTCACCAACCTGCTCACCAGTCCGGGGCTGGATGAAATCGCCCTGACCCCGGAGTACAAGGCCTGCGCAGTGAGCATCAGCAGCCTTGCATAAGCGTTTGAGCTGGCAGTGAAAGCCAGACCGTTCTGGGCAAAGGCCCCTTCCGAGGAATCGGGAGGGGCCTTTTTCATGAACCCGACAGCGTGATCGAGGAAAACCCGATACTGCTTTCGGGCTGGCCCGATAGTGGTATCGAGCTGGCCCGAAAGCAGTATCGGGGTGCCGCCTTTGTCCTTCCGTAATCAGGCTGCAAGTATGGGTCAGAGATGCTGCTGGAGCCACGACCGCAGCACGGCCTCAATTCGGGCATGGGTCTCAGCAGTGGGATGGCCGTCTCCTTTGATCATCACCTCTGATATCTTCCGTTCCGCAAAGGCTTGGCGGATCACTGGCAGGAGCGAGAGAAAGGGCAGCTGCCTGCGCCCTGCCCAGGCGGCAGCATGTTCATCCACAGTGCGGGCATAGGTCTGGTGGGCACTGGTGCTGCCCGGTCGCACGGTGTAGATGCTCAGATTCGCGACCAACAGCCGCACACCGTGCCGCTGCAGCGCATCCGCAAGATAATCCAGATAGGTTTCACTCAGCTGCCAGCATTCATCAAGCGATGCTGGAGAGATCAGGAAGGGATCGGCATTGGGCAAAGGCTGATATTCCGGGTTGGCCTCTGTCTGCTTTTTATTGCTGGCAATCAGACGCTCCAGCGGTGAAAGCAGGAAATTCCGGCGCAGACGGGTCAGGGCGAGCAGCAGATATGACCAAGGCAGGCCGGACTGCGCTGACGGCTGAAGGATGCGGTCTGCGTCATCAAAATAGGGAAGGTTGAAGTAGATTGTTTCCCTGACCCGGTCCTCCCGCAGATCATTCTCATAGAGCAAAAGCAGGACAGCGTCAGGCTGCAACGCCAGATATCGCTTTGCATTGGCCGCATAATAAATCGGGCTTGCGCCCTGCACCCCGGCGTTCACGACCTCCCAGCCAGTGCTTTGGAGATGCTCATTCAGGAGATACGGGAAGGTTTGCTCAAACGTATTCCCATGTCCCTCGGCAATCGAATCGCCGATAACCACCAGCCGTTTCACATTGTTCTTCTTTGGCTGCACTACAGGGCCGCGAAATCCTCTCCTGTTGATTGCGTAGCGCACTTGGTAGCCTGCCCTGGCCTGCGTGTAAACTGCCTTGGGGATATGAAAATAGAAATACGGGCGGGTCTGGACGATGTAGGGATTGGGCTTGTATGGATCAACTGGACTGGGCGGCGGCGGGGCGGGCACGAGCTGCGACTTCAGCAGGAAACGCATTGCTGTCTCCCCTGAAAGCAGAAAGAAAATCAGAGGGACTGCAATCACTCCAGTGTAAAAAAAGGCTTTTCTACATAAGCTGTTCCTGTTCACTGGTGTCACGCGGCATTGTCAACGAACATGCTTGGCAGCACCTCCCAGCTTGTCAGTCAGCATTTCCACCTGCTGGCGGACGCTGCTTTGCTGGACGATATTGCGGCTGACTGTCTTGATCGCATAGAGCACCGTGGAGTGATCCCGGTTGTAGAGACCGCCAATGTTGGCCAGCGACTCCTCGGTGTATTTCCGGGTCAGATACATGGCTATCTGACGGGGAAAGCTGATGTTCCGCTTGCGGGAGCGGGAGATCAGCTCATCTATGGAAACCCGGAACTGACTGCTGATCAGCTCGCGGATGCCTTGGCCGCTCAGGCTCTTCCGGCTGACCGGATCGAGATTGATCAGCCCCTCCAAAACCTCGCGCACCATGTCTGTGTCAGGCGAGGCGTTGCAGAGATTCGCCTTGGCCCGCAGACCCAGCACCGCGTTTTCAATCCGGCGGATGTCGCCTTGAATATGTTCGGCCAGCAGATGCACATGCTCGTCCGTTAGCGGCAGTTGGCTGAGACCGGCCTTGCAGCGGATGATCGCCGCTCTGGTGCTGTACTCCGGGGCCTTGATGTCTGTGACCAAGCCGGAACTCATGCGCGAACGGAAATCCTCATCCACGCCGGTAAGCGAGCGCGGGGCCACGGCTGAGGTGAGAATGACCCGCTTCCCGGACTTGATCAGGAAATCCAAGATATTGTTCAGCTCCTCCTGGGTCTTGGTCTTGCCGCTCAGGGTGTGGACATCCTCGACCAAGAGCAGATCGCAGCCCTGAATGAAGCGGCTGGAAAACTGCTCCATCGTGTTCTCGCGGATGTTCTTGACCATCTCTGCCGAGAACTGCTGGGCAGTCAGGTAATGGAGGCGGGTCTGCGGCGCGCTGTGCATGACCTGATGCACCACAGCCTGGGTGAGGTGACTCTTGCCCAAGCCTGTGCCGGAGGTGAGAAACAGGCTGCTGCCAAAGGCGGGATCCGCATCAGCAATGGCCCGGCAGACCGTGCGGGCGAGCAGATTGGACTGCCCGACCATGAACTGCTCAAAGGTGTAGCCGGGATGAAGGGAGCGCACTGCGGCCTTGAACTTGTTCATGCCGGGCAGACGGAGCTGACCAGAGCCGTTCGCTTCCGGCTGCGGCGCAGGCATGGCCTCAGAGACGGTCAGCGAGACCTTTGGCGGCGAACTGCTCAGGCTGCTCAGACTGGCCTCAATCAGCTTCAGGTAGCGGTCCCGCACCCAAGTGCAAAAGAAGCGGTCTGGGCAGGCTATCTCCAGCACCTGCCTGCTCTCCCGGACGCAGGCGATGGGTTTGATCCAGAGGCTGTACTCGCTGGCGGAAAGCGTGGCGGACAGGGATTGCTTGACAGTTTCCCAAAGCATAAAACAAGGTCTTGGCAGTCGGAGGTGAAAACAGAAAACAACGGGATGCGGCTTTCTTTTACCTGAAAACCAGCCGGGCCGTCAAAAACGATACAGCCCGATTTGCTCCGCCTTTGCGCTTGGCGGCGGCAAGGCCGGATCAGGCGGACTTTCAAGCCCTTGCGCTCCGCCTGCGGGCGAAGCTCTTCGGAACGCAGGACTTTTTGCCCCTGCGGCGCAATGCTGCCGCATATCAGGAGATTGCCACCTGTCAGCTTTGCCTTGCTGATCTTGGCGGCAAAGGCCGAAGTCAGCCATCCTCAGCCAAGCTGCACCGTCCTCTGAAATGCGGCATTTTTCGTTGAAAGGCTCAGGAGAAGTTGCCGGGAAGATTTAACGCCCGCAGCACCGCCCCTTGAGAAAAAATATCCAGCACGGTTAAAGAAGCGGGCCGCACATCAAAGAGCAGATAACTGCGCGGTGGCAGGTTGAGCGCGGCGCAGAGCATGGCCCGGATCATTCCGCCGTGGGCGACTGCGGCGACATGGCCGCCCGATGCGGCGAGGACTGCCAGCATTTCCTTTATCCGGCAGAGAAAATCAGCAACGGCCTCGCCTTCCGGGAAGACAAAGCCTTCATAGTCCTCCTGCCAAGCAGTGATTTTTTCTGGAGCAGCAGCGGCAATCTCGGCAAAAGTTTTCAGCTCCCACGCGCCGAAATCAATTTTTCAAGAGCCTGTTCGTAAAAAAGCGAATATCTCATCTATTGATATATAGATAAAGTAAAAAACAGGGGTTTTACTCAAGAGTATCTCGTCGTAATAAATACTTGTCTTGCTGCATTGTTTAGTGCAATTTGTCTTATCAAGTGTGATACAATATTTAACAGAAAGTTCAATTTCTCCATTTTTACCTTTAGAAATATCGTAAAAAATATTTTCGTAAAAATAATCTATACCTTGCTTCTCAAAATCTAAATCTGAAATATCCTTGTTTGCGCGTATTTCTTTGCAATCTTCATAATTGATATTTCTTTGACGAAAAAATTCCTGAACCTTTGGTACTATCAATTCGTTTTTAATTTTCTCGCTGTCTTTGAGTTGTAAATATGCAACGTAACAGCTTGCAGATTCTTTATTTTCGCTAATCATAATTCAGATAGGCCTTTTGCATGGTGTAAAAATTTGCTTTAAAAAGATCAATTTTAGACTTAGGCAATCTATTGTAAAGTTTCTCTGAATTTTCTCTGAAGCCGATTTTATCTTCTTCACTTCTGTATGATATATTATTACTATAGAAAAAAGGGATAACAAGTTGATTGTATAACTTATTAATATCACCATCTTTCTTTAAACAAAATTCATAACATAATTGTTTTGTTATATCCGTGTCAAGTTTTTTACTTCTTTTAAAGAAAAATGATAAATCAAAATATTTCCAATCTGTCAGGAATATAGACTCAGTAAAGTTTCCAAGATACGCATTAAAGCTTGTATATGTATCTTTTGGGTATAATTTAAATATCATTTTATTTTCATTAACTCTCTCTGGCCTAAAACCACTAGATTTTTCTCTAAGTTTAGAACACCAATTTTTGTATTTTTTTCTATTTTTTTTTGACGAACTGTCGATCAATTCAATGCTAAAATCAACTCTTACCTTCCAGTCATTAATTAATTCTATTTTAATAAATTCAGGAAAAGATAGTTCTACAAAAGAATAAATTATATCTGGTTTTATATATCTTGATTTATCTCTGAAGTCTACAGAAAAACGATTGTTAATATCACTTCTTTCATTTTTACCGTTCATTTCTTTGTCAATATATAACACATTGTAATCATTAGCAATAATATACGTATTGCACATATCCTCCCAAATCTGGTAAAAATTACTGATCCCCCAGAACACACCATCTACGTGAGGATTATTCATATCCAACTCACCGTAAAGAAAAGACTCGATAGCTTCATAAAGTCGCCAGTAATCATTATCTTTATAGGCAGTTGACTTGTCAATATTGTGCAGCAAGTCCTTCAAGGTGATTATTGTTTCTTCAAATGTGTCTTCATGAAAAATGGATTGATCGCAGCTAAGGCATTCTTCTTTAAATTTTACAGACAATTCGCGAACCCTGCTGTCTGTTCCCTGATCAAGCTCCTTATTCACCTCGTGCAAGATGAAACAGAACATATCAATGAGCGTTGCTGATTTATATTGAATAACATTTTTTGGCAACTCCATGCTGTCAATATAAATAACATATTCATCAATATTCTCTTCTTGATAAATAGCTTTATCAAGATATTTATCAATCTTTGAATAATCTATTTTTTCATCTATCCCTATTTGCCTTTCAATCACATCTAAAGATAAATCATTGTATGCTTCAAGTAAGTTTTCAATTACAGATATTTTACTATAAAGAACAACCTCGCTGCCTTCACTGTCTTGAAAACTGTATCCATCATGCAACTTTTCAATATTATCTCTTCTTCCTTGTGTTTTGTCAATATATCTTCCAGAATGATCCCGTTCAAATTTTTTGAACGTTCTATACATTCTGAAGAATAACTTTTTAGTTTCATTGAAATCATTTTCAGGAAAGTCGGCAAATCCCCTCGGCAAACGAAACTCCATTTCGCCAGACGTGCTGCGTCTGATGCCGACAAAAGGATCAGTTTCATTAGCCTTTTTGTTTAACTTCAATTCCTTAAAATTAAACATATCACAAACTTTTGATTTTCTCTATAAAGTCATTAACTTTCTTGGCGAAATCTCCGAATGTTACTAACGGTTCCTGATCTTTCTGTTCCTTTCCATAAAAAAGTTCAATCAAAGGCTTCTTGTCCCTACTAAAGACATTATCCCAGATAAAAAACATCAGTTTATTTTGTATTGTTGCCTTTTTTACCTCTACCTTAGCATCCTCATTCATAGCATCCTTAATAAACCAATGACCTATCTGCTTATCCTCTATTCCACGAATATACTTGTGATTTGATTTTATAAAATTATTTAATTTTTCAATAAACTTTACCCAATCTTCCTTATTAGAAAAAGCAATGCCATCTTCTTTGATAGGATTTGAGTCAACATCGATAAATTCCCATTCCCATCTCCTTTTAAACGCGCTGTCCATATAATATATGGAACTTTCTGAAGTATTCATAGTTGCGATGATGGATAAATTGTAAGGAATTTTTATAGACTTAGTGAATATATCAAATCCTATAAGTTTATAGTATTCATCTTTAACTTCTTTAGTTTGAAAATTATAACCAATAACTTTACTTCCAGTCTTACGTGGTTCAAATCCAAGAAGACCAATGAGTTTTTCAAAAACAACTTCGGTTATATTTATATAATAATCTGACATTCCTTGACTATCTCTATCCAACAACTGGAATATTGGACCAAATATGGCAGATGAATTACCTCTGTTAATTTCATCAATTACCAATGCAACATTACTTACTTCTGAACATTTATCTATTTCTTTTTCAAGAATATTTTTATATGCTTGTGATAGTGCTTTTAAGAAGTGACCTTCATGAAAGTTATACTGCACCTTCCCTTCCTTGGTGATCGGAAGCAGCTTGCCCATAAAATCGCCATGTGTATATTCTGGATGAAAGACGGCTTTTATAATATTTTCTGGTGTTTCCTCTTTGTCTATGAAAAGTTCATAAGGAATAATTTCGTTGTCTATCCTGTAGCTTTTTCCTGTTCCGGGGCTGCCGAACAATATTTTTTGAATAGGTGTGGTCATGTTATATCTCCAATATCAGTCAGTTAAACGAGTTTCTTCGCTTAGACAATTTCGCCGCGCATACTGTACCAAAAAACGCAAAGGAGGCAAGCGCATTTCTGCACTCAAAATGGCGGCCAAGATCAGCCATCCTCAGCCAAGCTGCACCGTCCTCTGAAATGCGGCATTTTTCGTTGAAGGCTCAGGACTGCCTGCTGGAACTTATCTGAGCGCAGCGAGCAGATAACTGCCTGCTGAGAAGAGCACAAACAGGGAAAGCACCAGTTTGATCGCCTTGGCAGGCACATATTTCTGACAGCGCGCCCCAAGATAGATGCCGCAGAAACCGCCAATGCCGAAGAGAAAGCCGAGCTGCCAGTCCGGGGCTACAGACAGTCCGGGATAAAAGGCGGCCAGCACCTGATAGACCAGAACCCCTGCTATTGAAGTGACCAGCGTTCCCATCAGGGAGGCTCCGGCCACTGCATAGACCGGCAACTGGAAAAAGGCGACCATGAACGGGGCGATGATCGCTCCGCCGCCAATGCCATAGATGCCACCGACTATGCCAACAAAAAAGCAAAGCAGCACTAACCACGGCACGGAGAAGGAGTAGCTCTGACCGGCAAAGCTGAATCCGGCCCGTTGCAGCGAGAACACCGCATCTGCGACAAAGGCGGTGCGGGCAGCCTTGTCCTGCTGTCCTGCCACCTGCTTGCGGAAGACATCAGCCAGCAATTTGCTGCCCACATACAGCAGCACCAGTCCGGCGAAGAGTTTGAAGTCCTTGGGGTCAGGCAGATATTCCAGCCGCAGCCACGCCCCGATCAGCACGCCCGGCAAGGTGCCGATGATCACGGCTCCGGCCAGCGGCCAGACCATGCGCCGTTCTTGCGTATATCGCCACACGCCGCTGGGAATGGCGACAATGTTGAAAAGCTGATTGGTGGCGCTGACAGACGGGGCAGTGTAATGGAGGATGCTCATCTGAAAGGGCAGGAGCAGAAATGCGCCGGACAGGCCGCCCATTGAGGCGAAGAACGAGACAATAAAGGCGGTCAGCGGCGGCACAAATATCCATGTTGTCACGCCGGAGATCGGAAAGGTGCAGAGGAAATAATCCATTTGTTAATCCAGCAGCAAGCGCAAAACGTGGGGAATGTCTCTGCCAAGGGATGTAGCAGCACAATAAACTGACTACAGGTCAGGCTGCTGAAAGCAGCTTCATCGACCGAGCAGCCGAATCCGCTGAACTCTTCATCTTGATAAATTTTACAGATATTTATGCGGACGCAGGCAATGCCATGCTGCCGCGATTCAAGCATTCCTCTCTGGTTTCTTTGGATCAGAAGCGAGAACAACAAGAGCGCCGATCACCGGGGTCAGGAGAACGGAGCAGAAGAAATAGCCCCAGAAGCCAAACTTCCGATGTCGGCCCACAAAACCGATTATCACGCAAAGAACAATTAAAATCAAACCTTGCGGGGTCATTCACTGCCTCCCTGCCTGACTGGCGAAGAAAGATTGCGTTGAGCTGACGATGGTTCAGCTTCAGGTTTCAAAGGAACTGCAACCGCATCACTGGAAGAAATCGGCCAGTCTCCGGCATTGAGCATCAGAGGCAGGCCATCTTTTCCCCCGCCAATGATCACCACCTTGGCATTCGGCGAAGAGGCCAGTTCAAGCGTGGCCTGAACACCATGCCAATGCAGAACTTTGTCGTCCATTGTTTTGGAAATATTCTCCGCATATTTTTGGATGCCAAGGGATTCAATCTCTTTTTTCTCCGCCTCCCTTCTGGCTGTTTCGAGACGAAAGACGTAGGATTGCAAGACCTGCTCATGCACTAACTTTTCTTCAATCGCATCTTTGATCTGCTTGGGAAGAACAATTTCCCGGATGATGATGTCATCAACAATGACGTACTTCTGGCCGACTTCATCAATGGCGTTCTTGACTAAGGTTGTCAGCAGGTGCCCCTTGTTGGTGTAAATGTCTTCAGCAACATGAACGCCAAGCCCTTTGCGCAGCACGGATTCAATCTGAGGCAGAATAATTTTATTGGGATAATCCGGGCCGATCCGCTGGTGAAGCACGCCGAGCAGCTCAAAAATAGGCCGGTAGCGAACCGCCAGTTTCAGGGTGACTGGCAGACCGCTGCTGGTCAGCACGTCAAACTCATGGCGGATGATCTGGACACGGGCATCATAGATGGCCATGGTGTTGAAGGGATTGATCACCAGGAAGCCTTCAGGATAGACCCGGACAGTTTCTGTGCCGCCCCAGAAAGGCCGGTACATGACCCCTGCCTCGCCAGCTTCAATCCAGATGAACATCCGGTTCCAAAGGATGATGACAGCTATGGTGCAGGACAGGCCGAGCATAACCCAATGCAGCCAGTTGTCCCGGACAGAATAGCGCAGCCGCTCCAGCAGAGGCGGTTTCGGGCGCGGGGCGGCGGATTTCAGACTGCTCATAACTTTCTGTTTTGTATCAGGGATGGGCGATCAGCAGCAGAGCGTTGCTCCGGCGCAGAACGCAGTCCAAGGCAATATGCAGGGTTTCCGGGTCAAGAGCGGCAAAACTTTCATCCAAAATAATCAAATCCGCCTTCTGGAGCAAGGTGCGAGCGACAAATAAACGGCTGCGCTCGCCATGCGAGAGCCGCCAGCCGCCTTCGCCGACCATCTGCTGGATGCCCGCAGGCATGGTCTCCAGCAGCTCGCCCAGCTTCAGCTCCTGACAGATTGCCTCAGCCTCAGCCAAGTCCTCCTCTGAGGGCGGCCACGCCCTGCCCATGAGCAGGTTGAAGGCGAATGTCTCTGTGAGCACATAGTTCTGATGAAACTGGGGGGCAATGACAACCCGCCTGCGCCAAGTCTCTTCGCCCAGCACGTTCCGGCTCAGGCCAAACAAGCGCAATGTGCCGGAATCAGGAAGTTCCAGTCCGCTCAACAGGGCGGCCAAGGTCGATTTGCCGCTGCCGGAGGCCCCTTCCAAGAGCAGATGCTGGCCTGCCTGCACAGTCAGGCTGCACTGTTCCAAGATCAATTGGCGGGCCGCCTGCGGGCCAGGATAGGCAAAGCTGACGTTATCGGCTGCAATGATTGGACTGCCTGCCTCCTGCCGCTGTTTGAAGCGGGCCGGAGAAATATATTTGGCTGCCTTCTGCGCCCGTTCCCGCTCTGCCGCCTGATAGAGCGGATGGACCTGCTGCCAGCTGATCATGGCTTCAATAAGCTGGCGGATGCTCTGGGTGCATTGATCCAAGGCCGAGGCTGCCAGCAGGGTGCCGCCCAAGCTGACTGCCAGCAAAGTGAGGTTGGAACCAGCAGTGAAAGCGGTGAAAAGCAGGCTGACCGGCAGCCAGCCCCGGCGGCCAGCGGCACTTTCCACTGCCGCCTGCATGGTGTCCGCCCTTTTGGCCAGCATTGCGTACTTGGCAAGGAGCTGATCTTCCAGCTTATGCCGTTCCAACGGCCTTTCCTGAGCAAGGCGGGTGCGATGGCCTGCCATGCGCTCGACAAGGTCGCAGGTCATCCGCCGATGATGATTCTGCCAGGCGAGCATCCGCTGATGCCAAATGCGGCTCAAGAGGCCGATGCCAGCCAGCCAGGCCAGCAGGAGCAGGCCGTGGGCAAGGCCACCGGAGCCGAGTATCAGCACCATTGCCGCGATCAGGGCCTCCATGCAGGCGGTGAAGGCGGCAAAGGCCATGCTCATGCCCAAGGCCTCCAGCTTTTCTATTTCCTGGACATTGCCAAGAAAGTGGCCGCTGCCCTGATGCCGTATCTCTGCCGCCTTTAATTGCAGGATGCCGCTCAAAAGACGGCTGCGCAGGAGCACGCCGAACCGGAGCGAGAGGCGGTTTTTGATCTGGACAGTGATTAGCTGCAAGGGAATCATGCTCAGGAGGAGCAGACCCCATATCTGCATGGCGGTCAGCTCTGGCCGCCCTTGCAGCAGGGTTCTGCCGATCAGCACAGACGCGGCCAGCATGAACAGGCGGTTCAGCAGAATTGCGCTGACAAGCCAGCCGCCCTGCTGAGGGAAATCAGCCCGGCGGAGCTGCTGGAGGAAATTTGCGCTGGGCGGCAGGCGCAGCAGCCAACAGCCGTCAATCTTGGCCGCTGCCAGACACTCGCGCAGCAAAGACTGCCGCGCTTCAGCCCGCTGTCCGCCATGCGCGTCAACGGTGTCCAGCATCTCTTCGACAGCAGGCAGCAGCGGGGCCTCCAGCTCTTGGGTCAGCAGCTTGCGCACTGCTTGAATATCCACGGCATGGATTCTGCCGTCTCGGCCCAGCAGCTGGACTTTGCGGCGGCGGCTGCCGACTGCGGCAATGAAGCGCGGCGCGACGCAGGATTCCGCTTCCGGGAGCAAAAAGAGCGCAGGCCCGCCGCTGGCCAGCAGCCGTTCCACATCCGCGTAGGCGGTTTCTGCGGCCAAGGATTCCAAGCCAAGCTGCTTGGCTCCGTTCTCCAGCCAAGCACTGATCAATTCCTGATTTGGCTCCGGCTCTGCGAATGGCTGCAGGTCTGCTGTCGGCGCAACAGCGTTTGGCAGCAGAGCCGCTTTGCGGGCCAGCAAAGGAACTGCTTCATGAAATGAACTGACAGGCCATGCGGCCTCGATGGGCAGTGGATTCAAGTTTTAAGTGCAACTTAGAGGGACTGCCGAAAAATGATGAATGGCAAGGGTGATAATATCTATCAGCGCAATGACTTGACAAGACGAAACCCTAAAAAGCTGTATCGGTCATTCGGATCGTACTTGATGCGGCAGGCGGCCCGGCAATGCTTGGCATCTGCGCTCCAAGCACCGCCACGGGCAATATGCAGCCGCCCCTGACTGCAAAGCGGATCAACAATGCCTTCACGATAGGTGTCCGAGACAATCATATCTTTTTTCTCATCCCAGTCGCATTGGTCCAAGCATCGCTCCAGCACATTGCCATGCACATCATGCAGACCCCACCTGTTTGGCCGCGACCAGCTGACAGGAAGCGTCTGGTTTCTGTTCACGCCGCTGTTCTGACAGCCCGGCAGCGGATTCACTGCATCATTGAAATTGACCTCTTCTGCTGAAAGGCAGTCTCCAAAAGCAAAACGGGCATTGCCGCCTGCCCGGCAGGCATATTCCCATTCCGCTTCAGTAGGCAGGCGGCACAGTTCTCCCTCCTCTGCCAGCCAATTGATAAACGCCTCAATGTCGTGCATGGAAACACAGGTCACAGGATGCTCATCTGTTTGCGCAAACCCCGGAGTCTGCCACGTGCAGGAGGAATTTTTGCTCCATTCTTCCTCAAACTGGCCACCCGCACCATCACCAAATAAACCAATGGCACCGTCTTCCTTTTCCGCTTGGGTGAGGAAACCGGTCGCATCAACGAAACGCCGCCACTGCCCAACTGTCACCGGCGTTGTCTGGAGATAAAAACCTTTGCTCAGTGTAACCTTGTGCAGCAGTTCATCAGCATATCTGCCCACCTCATCTTCAGGACTGCCCATCATGAAGGTGCCAGGCTGGATATGAACAAATGTCATGTCGAGCCGGTTTTGCAGACTCTTTTCATTGGTCATTGTTCTCTCCTTGGTCTGGTGCAAAATATTCAGACAGAATTGCCGTCCAGTTCTCCACATGCGGCGAGAACATCATGCTCATGTGATTTCCTCCGACCCAATGTTCTCTGACTTCAGCCGTAGTGCATTCAGGCCAGCCTTGGGTCACGAATTCTCTATTGGCCAAGCCGCCGAAGCCGTCAGTTGATTCACTGGCGCAAAACAGATGAATTGGACAATGAAGATTGCCCGGCATGACATAGACTTGATCTGCCTGGCAGGTGCGCTTATAGACATTGACCATTGCTTTCAGCTCGTCAAGCGAGGTGTTGGGAGCAAAGATATTGTGCTGCCGGAACAGTTCCATGACATGCTCATACGCAGCCTCCAGATTTCCAAAGGCTTCCAAGTCTTGGACAGAGACGTTCAAATCTGTCTGCTGTGTTGTCTCAAAGGCATAGACAATATCATGCAGCCAATTATACTCATTGTAAAAGTCCATTTCATCATGTTCGGGCGGCGAGTTCGGCGCATAGGTGTCCAAGATGGCAAGACCCTGCACCTGCTCTCCTTCCTGCTCCAGCAGCCAAGCCAACTCATAGGCGACTCGTCCGCCAGCAGAATGGCCGACTAAGAAGTGCGGACCAGTAATGTGCTGCTGCCGCAGATTCTGCCGATGAAAGAGTGCCAGCTCCTTTAAATCTTGAATTGCAGCAAAGGAGCCGTCCAAGCCCGGCGATTGCAGCGCATAAACAGGATACATTCCGCCCAAGCTGGAGGCAAGAGAATAAAAATACATGACCGAACCAGTCGCTTCCGGCAGCAGGAGCATGACACCCTTGCCCGCCTTCCCGCTCCGCAGCGGAATCAGGCAAGAGGAATCATCTGTTCTCCTTTCACGCAGCTGCTCGGCCAGCTCGGCGACGGTCGGGCTTTTAAACAGGCTGCTGACAGGCAGTTTCAGGTCAAACTGCTGGTGTATCTTGGCCATGAGCTGCAAGGCCAGCAGGGAATGGCCGCCGAGTTCAAAGAAGTTGTCATGGATGCTGATCCTGCTTTGGTTGAGCACGGCTTCCCAGATGGAAATCAGTTGCAGCTCAGTTGCGTCACGGGCAAATTTTTTCTCCTCCTGAAGATAGCTGCTCACCTCAAGTAATGCCAGCATGTTGCGGTCAATCTTGCCGCTGGGCGCAATCGGCATGGTCTCAACAACGCAGAAGGCTGCCGGAATCATGTAGTCCGGCAAATGCTGCTGCAGCCATGAGCGCATGGCCTGCGTCTCCACCGGACATCGGACGGTGAGATACGCAACAAGCTGGCTGTCCGCTTCATCCTCTCTCCGCAGCAGGACCACCGCCTCGCTCACCGCCTCATGCTGGCGCAGCACAGCTTCAATCTCACCCAGTTCGATGCGGAAGCCGCGCAGCTTGATCTGATTGTCAACTCGGCCAATATATTCTATATTGCCATCAGGAAGCCATCTCGCCAAATCGCCGGTCTTGTACACCCGCTGCCGCTCGCCAAGCAGCTCAAGCGTGACAAACTGTTGTTCCGTAAGTTCAGGCCGGTTCAAATAGCCCCGCGCAAGACTCGCTCCGGCAATGCAGAGTTCTCCAGCAATGCCAAACGGCTGAATTTGATAATCCGCATTCAGAATATAGAGTTTGGTGTCAGCGGTGGATCTGCCAATCGGCACGGTTGAACAAGTTTCCGGCAGCGGATTGGGCAGCGTGTAGAGGGATGAGGCAATAACTGCCTCGGTCGGCCCATATTCATTGATGCAGGTCACATTTGGAAAGAGCTGCTGGGTTTTCCGCGCCAAGGCAACGGGAAAAACATCGCCGGCAAAAATCAGCAGACGCATCCTGTCGAGCTGCCGGGTCACATTTTCAACTTCACACATCTGCTGCCAGTAAGGTGCAGGAATATCAACGACTGTGGCTTTTGTTTCATGCAGATATTCAATCAAGTCAAGAGGATTGATCAGTTCTTCCCGCAGCATTATCAAAGCTGCTCCGCCGAGCCATGTGCAGAAAATCTGTTCAATGGAAGGATCAAAACTTAGCGGCAGAAATTGCAGCACCCTGTCATCGCTGTCTATCCTGTAATAGTCACGCATATAGAGGCAATGCAAGGCGATGGGGCCATGCTCCACGCATACGCCTTTTGGCAGTCCGGTTGAGCCGGAAGTATAGATGACATAGGCCAAATCCTCCGGCTTGCTGCGCCGCTGCGGATTGCCCAGAGCAGCCGCCTGCGCTGCTGTCTTGTCAACATCAATAATAACAAGCTGTTCAAGAGCTAAAAATTTCTCTTTTAACTGTTCTTGAGTCAGGACAATTTTAGTGCTGCTGTCTTCCAGCATGAAACAAAGACGCTCTGCCGGATAATCTGTGTGCAGCGGCAAATAGGCAGCACCTGTTTTAAGCACCGCCAGCAGGGCAATCAGCATGGCCGGTGAACGCTCGACGCAGAGGCCGACTAAGGTGTTTGCCTGCAACCCATGATCTTGAATAAGAGAATGCGCCAGCGCATTGGCCCTGTCATTGAGCTGCTGATAGGTCAGCTGCTGTTCTTCAGTGATGACGGCAACAGCATGAGGTGTTTCTGCAACTTTGGCTTCAAAAAAATCAGCCAATGCCTGCTTGCGTGAATAGGTGCTGGCGGTGTCATTCCATTGCTGAATGCAGCGCGCCTCCTCTGCTGTCAGCAGCGGCAGGGTGCGGATATCAGCCTGCGGATTGTCAACTATGCCTTGCAGCAGCACGTCAAAATGTTCTGCCAAACTGATGATTGTCGCCTTGTCAAAAATATCTGTGGCATATTCCCACCAGCAGGACAGTTGCTTGTCCTTTGTCACTGCGGTCAGGGTCAGGTCAAATTTGGCCACAGGATATTCAACATCCATGACGCTGACTTCCAAATCCGGCAGCGAGAGCGTGGAAACCTCATTATTTTCCAAGGCGAACATTACCTGAAACAAGGGGCTGTGGCGCATGCTGCGCACAGGATGCAGCTCTTCGACCAAAATGTCAAAAGGAATGTCCTGATGTGTGTACGCATCCAAACAGGTCTGGCGGGTTGCCCGCAGGAGATCAAGAAAGCTCAGTTTCGATTCCCGCTTTTCAAGAGTGGCAAAGTTGGTCCGCAGAACCAAGGTGTTGACAAAAAAACCAATCAGATTTTCTGTCTGCTTCTGTGTCCGGTTGGCAATCGGCGTGCCGACACAGATGTCATCCTGTCCGCTGCACCGGGCAAGCAAAATATTGAAGGCTGCCAATAAGGTCATGAAAAGTGTGGCATTATTCTCCTGACCAAATGCGGCCAGCTTTTCACTTAATTTCTCAGAAAGCTGAAACTGGCAAACATCACCATGATATTTCCGCTCCTCTGTGCGCGGTCTGTCAAAAGGCAGCTCAATTGCATCAGGAATGCCTGCCAGCTGTCGTTTCCAATAGTCAACCTGTTCTTGTAGGATTTCACCTTGCAGCCAATCTTTCTGCCATGCCGCATAGTCACTGTAGGCGATTTCAAGTCGGGGCAGGACTGGGCGTTCTTCCTGAGCAAAAGCAGCATAGGCCGCCTGCCATTCCTTGACAAAAAGCACCATGGACCAGCCGTCGCTGACAATATGGTGCATGTTGAGCAGCAGAACAAACTCTTTTTCATTGAAAAATAAACATTCGGCCCGAAACAGGGCATCCTGCGTCAGGTCAAAAGGTGCAATGGCGTGCGCATTGACACGTCTTGCCACTTCCTCTTCTTTTTGATCATCAGGAAGACCAGTCAAATCATGAAATTGCAAAAAATCCATCTGCGCAGTTGGCGCAATGCTGATTTTCGCCTGTCCATTTTGAACATTGAAATAGGTGCGCAGGGTGCTGTGACGCTCCAAGATCAGCATCAGACTTTGCTTGAGAGCACTGGTGTGCAAATGGCCTGAGAGCTGCAAGGCCAAGGGAATATTATATTGCTCGCTGATGCCGCCCTCAAGCTGACTTAGAAACCATAAGCGCCGCTGGGCAAAGGAGAGCATCAGCTCCGCATTGTCCGGCTGCATGGCAATTGGCGGCAGGGTGATGGTGTCACGGCAGTCGGCAATCGCGTCAACCAGACCGGAGAGGGTCGGATATTCAAAGACCTTGCGGACCGGCAGCTCAACCTGAAACAATTCTCGAACCCGGGCGACCAACTGCATGGCAAGCAGGGAGTTGCCGCCCCGCTCAAAAAAGCTGTCCTCCCTGCTGACCTGTTCCGCGTTCAGGAGCTTGCCCCACATCGCAGCAAGCAGCTCTTCTTCTTGGGTCAAAGGCTTTGCGCCTTCTGCGCCGCTTGCTTCCGGCACTGGCAGCGCCTTGCGGTCAATCTTGCCATTCGCTGTCAGCGGGAAGAATTCAATGGCAATAATGTGCTTCGGCAGCATGTAGTTGGGCAGACGTTCCTGAAGCCAGTCATGCAGTTCTTCAATATTGCAAGAAGCGGCTTGGCTTGTGCAATAGGCGGCTAAAAATTTGCCATTACCATGTCCCTGCAAAGTGACCAGCGCATCTTCCACTCTTGGATGCTGCCGCAAGGCCGCTTCAATATCGCCCAATTCAATACGGAAGCCATTGATCTTGACTTGGAAGTCATCGCGGCCTAAAAATTCAACATTGCCGTCGGCAAGATACCGCCCCAAGTCTCCTGTCCTGTACAGACGCTCGCCAGTGCGGGGATGCCTGATGAAACTGGCCGAAGTTTTTTCCTCATCACCCCAGTAGCACTGGGCCAAGCCAAGGCCGCCAATATACAGACTTCCCGGAACGTGGACTGGGCAAGGTTCCAAAAATTTATTGAGCACATGAATCTGCTGATTGCGCAGCGGTCGGCCATAAGGGATGCTTGTCCAAGTTGGATCAACATGAGTAATGGGATAATGAATTGACCAGATTGCAGCTTCTGTTGCGCCGCCAAGACTGATCACATCAGCCTGCGGAAACAGTTTCTTGATTTTGTCTGGCAGGCTTGTCGGAATCCAATCGCCGCTCATCATGACCAGCCGCAATGAATCAGGAATAAGATCAGACTGTCCGGTAATATAGTCAACATAAATCTGCATCAGGGCAGGAACGGTGTTCCACAGGCTGACATGATGCCGAGCCATCATTTTGGCCCAATACGCAGGTTCCTGCGCAAATTCAGGCTGCGGAACAATGACTGTTCCGCCGACGCTGAGAAGACCGAAAATATCATAGACAGAAAGATCAAAACTCAGCGACGACAGAGCCAAAATACTGTCATGTTCAGTGACTGAAAAACGCTCATTGATATCGTCAATCGTATTTATTGCGGAACGATGACTGACCACCACCCCTTTTGGCTGTCCTGTTGAGCCAGAGGTGAAGATGACATAGGCAGTTTCATCAGGATGGATGCTGCTGTTCAGATTCTCTCCTGAATATGCTGCCAGAAGCAACTCCTCATAATAAACAGTCATGCAGCCTTGCGGCAGTTGCAGCTGTTCTCCAGTGCTTCGAGATGTTATGAGATATTTTGCTCCACTCTGGGCCAAAATTTGTTGAATCCGCTCTGCCGGATAGGTCGGATCAATCGGCAGATAGGCCATGCCAGCCTTGAGAACCGCCAGCACACTGACAATCATTTCGGGCGAACGGGGAAGGCTGACGGCAATAAACGGATTCTTTTCCCGATCAGGCTTGCAGGTGAGAAGATGATGGGCCAGCTGATTGGACTGCTGATTTAATTGTCTGTAGGTGACAATCTGATCAGCAAAGATAATCGCGGTATTGTCTGGATTTGCCCCAGCCTGCTCTTCAAAGTGATTGAACAGGGTGCAGTCTGGGACAGCTCCGGCTGTCTGATTCCATATTTGCTGCTGCTGATATTCCTGTTTGGTCAGCATATTCAGCTTGGCAACAGCTTTATCTGGCTGCTCAACAATGTCCGTCAGCAAGGTCATGAAATGATCATTCATGCGGACAATGGTCTCTTCGACAAATAAGTCTGTCGCATATTCCCAGTTGCAATGAATCTGCCCCTCCTTTTCTTCGGCAAACAGGGTTAAATCAAATTTTGCAATTGGATAATCGAGATCATAAAGTTCTGTTTGCAAGCCGGACAGCTCAAGATCAGGCAGAGGTGTTTGAAAGGCGAACATGACCTGAAAAAGAGGACTGTGACTCATGTTGCGCTGCGGTTGCAACTGCTCAACCAGCATCTCAAAAGGAATGTCCTGATGAGCATAGGCATCCAAGCAGGTCTGGCGTGTTTTTCGCAGTAATTCCGTAAAGCTTTCCTCCGGCTCAATCTGGCTGCGCAGCACTAAGGTGTTGACAAAAAAACCAATTAAACTTTCTGTGAGGCTGTGTGTGCGGTTGGCTATTGGGCTGCCAATGCAGATGTCACGCTGACGGCTGTACCGAGACAGCAAGATGCTGAACGCAGCCAGCATGATCATGAATGTTGTCACGCCTTCCTGTCTGCTGAGTGCAATCACGGCTTGGCTTAATGCCGAAGGCAGACTGCTGGCATAACGCCCTCCCTGATAACTGGTTCGGGCCGGACGTGTTTTATCTGTCGGCAATTCTAATAATTCAGGAATATCTGCAAGCTGCCGCCGCCAGTATTCCATCTGCCGTTGCAGAACTTCACCTTGCAGCCACTGCCGCTGCCATGCGGCAAAATCACTGTATTGGATTGCAAGCTCAGGAATGTCAGGTTGATGATTTTCCGCAAATGCATTATAGGCCAGTTGCAGTTCACGCAGCAGGACATCAACAGACCAGCCGTCACTGGCAATATGGTGCGTGTTGAGCATGAATGCAGCCTGATCGAGATGAAGATGCAGCAGTTTGAATTGGATAGGAAAGCTGCGCTGTAAATCAAAAGAGATCATGCTGAACTGATCAATCTCTGTTTTGATGGCAGACTGCAAAGCATCTCCTTGAAAATGTCTGAGATCATGCTCTTGCAGCAGAATGTCATTTTTTATCTCATGCACTTCTGCTGATCCTTCTCCGTTGACGGAAGGAAACGAGCTGCGCAGGACGTGATGCCGCTCCAAGAGCCAGTGCAGACTTTGCTCCAAGGCGGAAATATTCAGCTTTCCGGTGAGCAGCCATGCGCCGGGCATGTTGTAATGCACTGCATCTTCCTCAAACTGATCAAGAAACCAGAGGCGCTGCTGGGCAAAGGAGAGCTGTTTCCGCGCCTTTTCTGGCTGCGCTGTGATTGGCGGCAGACTCGCTGCCGTCTGATTTTCTCCGTCAAGAACTGAAGCAAGGCTGGATAATTCAGGATGGGTAAAAACACTGCGCACAGGCAGTTCGATGTTAAATATGTCGCGAATCCTGGCAACAAGCTGAATTGCTGAAAGCGAATGTCCGCCTATGGCAAAAAAATTGTCATCTCTGCTAACAGATTTCACGTGCAGTAAAGCACTCCACAGGCCAGCCAGCAGCTCTTCTGTTGGCGTTACCGGCTGCCGACCTGAAGTCAATTCTTCAATTTTGGGAACAGGCAATGCCTTGCGGTCAATTTTGCCATTTGCTGTCAACGGCATTGATTCCAAAGGAATGAACAGCGACGGCACCATGTAATGCGGCAGACTCTCCTGAACAAGACTTCGCAGCTCCGCAATCAATTCATTGTGCTGCAAGCCTTTATTCTGACAGGGGGTGTTGGCGTAACGGGACCAAACGCTTGTGCAGGTGTTCATCTGGAAGTTTTCTTTATCGCATTAGGAGCGGGTTGAATTTTCTCAGCAACTTCTCTTTCCAATCAAAAGGTTGTAAAAGAAGTCAATTTACGGAAAATAGATTCTATATGGGGAAGCAGTTCCGCAGGCTCCTGATCATCCTGAATGCGCTGTAGCCACCCTGCCTTGCATTCACAGTCAAGTCCAGCAAAGGCAGAGGAATTTTGACAGCGATTGAATAAATGTATGGCTTCTTTCGTTTCCTGATTGCAGGCAGGACAATTTTCACTGCAAGCAAGGGCTTCCACAGTGTACGTCGGTGGACTGACATAAATTTCAGTTTTCAATCCCAATGCTTCGCGTCGATGTAAAATTTCATCGAGACTCCATAAACGGGGAAGAGTGTACAGACCATGCTGCCAGAGATCATGCATTAACGTGTGCTGCTCAATCGTCGCCAGTTCAAAATCAATTCTGGCAACATGGCATGATTCAAGATAACGCAAACTGTCAACTATATCCTCTATAGCCATTTTTTCTGTCAAAAAAGGCGGCTTGAGCATGATCAGCGGCACCAGACGCACGCCATGCCGTTGCAAGATTTCCACTTTTTCTTCAAAAAGTTCAAGAGAGAAATTTTTATTGACACAGAGATTGCGTACTGTCTCGTTTGCTGATTCAAAACCGACCGCAATCTCCAGTTCAATCGTACCAAGAACTTTTTTCAAGGCGGCTATCTTTTCTTCTTCTATATCAATAACTTTCGTTTCGATAACAATTCTCCGAGCAGACGGCACTTCAGCAATCATGCTGCATATTTGCAAAACAACATCAAAATCTATCTCCCGTTCTTCAAACAGGCTGCCATCATTATATAAGCTGAAGATAGGATAATTTTGTGCTATGACATCACTGTTTGACAAGACAAGCGATACTTGATGAAGATAATCCTCATTTGGTATCTTATTCCCAAAATTCGTTGCATTCCAAAATCCGCAGAAGGTGCATCCTCCATTGTCATTAGCCCAAGTGCATCCGGTTCCACGAAGGAACAGCACTAAACGGTCAACATACTCCCCATGTAAATAACTTTTTCGCAAATCTGTAAAAATTACTTCTTCAAGCTCATTATGAGAACGATGTATATGCGCAGCCTGTTTTCGTAACTTAGTCATATATTGCCTGATCTGTGATCTCAGTTCACTTTGTTTGACCATTTTTTTCTCCTTTTTGAAAAAAGTTGGCGACTTTGAAAAAGATGAAGGGTGGATGAAAGAGGACAGTTTCAGCTCTCTTTGCTTGTCATGGAGCAAACGCCTCAGCGCATATTATGCTTCCCGCAGTAAACGAAAACCAAGATGATTGTATCTTTTATTGTCATCATAGGCGATGCAATGGGCGGAACGACAGAACGTTGGATAATAGTTCCACGATCCGCCGCGAGCCATTCGTAATGGGCCAGTCACGGATAACGGATCCTTGATGCCGTCAAGGCAGGTGTCCACCCAAAAATAACACTTTTCATGATAGACTATGCATTTATCTTGACACCATTCCCATAGATTGCCATGCATGTCATATAATCCCCAAGCATTTGGAGCGAAGCTCGCCACAGAACAAGGCCTCAAGTCAAGCTCATCATCAGGATTCAAAGGCGCAAGACGGTAGTTTTCCTCGTAATCAGCAAGACTTCTGTCTAAATGATTGGCAAGTTTGGTGGTGATCTCGTCGCCAAAATTATAGGCAGTTGTTGTGCCTGCCCGACAGCTGTACTCCCATTCTGCTTCCGTTGGAAGACGATACACTCCATCTTCCTGCTGATTCAGCCATCTGATAAATATCTGCACGTCAATCCATGACACACAACTCACCGGATAATCATCTTCCTGCTCATATCCTGGGTTGTCCCAGTATATATCCTGATATCTACGGCCATCTTTGTTCAAACGTGTGGCATACGCTCCATCCTCAATTTCAGCTTGCGTCTTATAACCAGTTTTTTCGACAAAATGCCGCCACTGCCCCACTGTCACATGGGTATCTTGCATGTAAAATCCTTTTGTCAGGATAACTTTATGCAGTATTTCGCTGTCATATCTCCCAACTTCAGTTTCTGGTGACCCCATCATAAAGCTACCAGCGGGAATATAACAGAACTGCATTTTCAGAGCATTTGTCAGTTTCTTTAGCGAATTGCTCATTTTTCACCTTTCAAGGTCACAGCATCACGCAAAATGATGCCAAGTTTTTTTAAAGAGAAAGCTCTCTTCAGTCGTTGCTGTTTCACTCATATCTTTTCGACAAAATGCAACAGCATAGTGGTAAGGGCTATCGTAACTGATGATGCAGGCGAAATTTGCCTGATCAGCTAACCGGCACAATTCATCGGGATCAATTCCCTGCTCTCTTTGCCGCAGAGAATTTCGCAATTCTTTCACGGTGCCCTCAGCGTTGTGTAATTGCGCCAAAAGATGCTTCTCAGCGGACAATCGGGCGTTGGGTATATTCTTTATGGCAAAAGATCGGTTCTCAGCTAAAAGTTGTGCAATATTTGATAGATTCACGTCCTGCTCCTGCCAGTCGAGCCAGATTGTCTCCGGCTGCTCCGGTTCCTGATCAAGTCGCAAGATGACGTCGTAACGAAAACGATTCATTTCGTTTTGCCCTGCACCAGCTTTCAGTTGAATTTGGACATTCTTGATACGCGGGAATTCCTGATGTATTGCCTTGAACAAATCAGGATCAATGAACAGTTCTTCCTCTTCCTGCACAGCTTTCTGGATGTGTTGCCGCAATACAGATAAAGGCAAGGAATCTTCTGCCTGATGGAGTTGAACAGAAGCGTGAAACGCTTCCAGCAGCTTGAAATTGCGTATGTCGCCTATAAAAATGCTGCCGCCCGGCGAAACAGCCTCCATTGCTTTTTCCAAGACCGAAATACAATAATCAACTGAAGGAAAATATTGAATAACAGCATTCATGGCAATAACATCCACAGAACCGTTTTCAATTCCTTGAAAGGCATCAGCGGCGTTTCTTTGCTCCTGTAGCAGTTGAGAAAAGTCAACGCCAATGTATTGTTGGCAGGAAGGAGCTATGCAGGAGGAAAACGCCCCAATTCCGCAGCTAATTTCCAGCAAACGCTCTGGCTTGAGGGAGAGAATCTTTTCAACCGTGTCATTCAACCACGACATCTCCCCCTTGGCACTGCCTGTTTTTTTCTTCTTTGACTCAGATTCAGGGACAAAATAGGCCAGCAGCCGCTTGCCATCTATTTCATCATGGGCAATGACTGTCGCTTCTTTCACCAAAGGATGTCGACAAATGGCTGTTTCAATCTCGCCCAGCTCAATGCGGAAGCCGCGAATCTTGACCTGAAAGTCGTCGCGGCCAAGGAACTCAATGCTGCCGTCTGGCAGCCAGCGGCCTAAATCGCCGGTGCGGTAGAGGTGCTCGCCGGTGCGCGGATGGATGATGAAGCTGGCGGCAGTCTTCTCCTCATCGCCCCAGTAACACTGCGCCAAACCGATGCCGCCGATATAAAGCTGTCCCGGAACCAGCAGCGGACAAGGTGATAATTTTTCATCCAAAATATGAAAGGATTGATTGCGCAATGCTTTGCCGTAAGGAATGCTCTTCCACGCCGGATCAACGTGGTCAATCGGATGCCAGATTGACCAGATTGAGGCTTCGGTGGCCCCGCCGAGACTGATGGTTTGCGCCTGCGGCCAGACAGTGCTGATGCGCTCCGGCAGATTGAGCGGAATCCAGTCGCCGCTCATCATGACCAGCCGCAGGGCGGCATTGCCCTCAATTTGCTCGGCATAAATCTGCATCAGGGCCGGGACGCTGTTCCAGACCGTCACCTGATGACGGCTCGCCAGCTCGGCCCAATGCGTCGGCTCCTTGGCTTTTTCCTGCTCAGGCATGACCACTGCGCCGCCAGCGGCGAGCAGGCCGAAGATGTCATAAACCGACAGGTCAAAACTCAATGAAGACAGGGCCAGCACCCGGTCATTCTGGCCAACGGCAAAGCGTTCGTTGATATCGAGAATGGTGTTGGTCGCGCCACGATGGCTGATGGCCACTCCCTTGGGCAGACCGGTCGAACCGGAAGTAAAGATGATGTAGGCCAAGTCATCCGGCTGCGTTGCGACTGCCGGTTTTTCCGGCGGAAATGCAGTCAGATCAAGCTGCTCCGCTGTCAGGGTCCGCACGTTTTCCGGCAGCTCCAGACTGTCCGCAACCCGCTGATGGGTGATCAGGCTGCCTGCGCCGCTGCCCTCCAGAATGCGCTGAATGCGCTCCGCCGGATAATCAGGATCAACCGGCACATAGGCTGCCCCGGCCTTGAGCGCGGCCAGCACGCTGATGATCATCAGCGGAGAACGTTCCAGAGCGACCGCGACCAAGGGCTGCCTGCTCGTTTCTGTTTTTATTGCCAGAAGACAATGCGCGAGCCGACAGGCCTGCTGATCAAGCTGCTGATAGGTGAGCTGCTCATTTTTATGAATGAGAGCAGCACTGTCCGGCGATGCCGCAGCCTGCCGCTCGAACAGGTCAAGCAGGGTGCAGTCAGGAACCGGCCCGGTCTCCGGCGCGTTCCACTGCTGAATCTGCGCCAGCTCCGGCTGTGTCAGCATATCCAGCTGGCCGACAGGCTGCTCCGGCGCGCTGATCAAAGCAGCCAGCAAGGTGCGCAGATGGCCCCAGAAACGGTCAATGCTCTCAGCATTGATCCGGCAGCTGTCGTGCAGCAGATAAAAATCTGCTGTCTCGCCCGGATCAACCATGATTGTCAAGGGAAAGCTGGTCGCGTTCTGACTCCACATCTGCTCAATGCGGTAACTCTCATCCGCTGTTGCCTCGTTGTCGCCTCGTGGAAAATTTTCCACAGCCAGCAAGGTTTCAAAGAGAGCCTCATCTTGAGCAAGTTCGCTTTGCTCTTGAATATCAACTAATGAGCTGAAACCATGCCGACTGTCAGCCTGATGCAGTTCCTGCACGTGCTGGAGCAGCTCGCTGCCGGACAGGGAATTGTCAATTTGCAGGCGAAATGGCAGTGCGTTGATCAGCATGCCTACCATATCCTCAATACCGGCAAGAGACGCATTGCGTCCGGAGATCATCACGCCGAAGCATATATCTGTTTTGCTGCTGTACCGGGCAAGTGCCAAGCCCAGCGCAGTTTGCAGCACTGTGTTCAACGTGACTCTCTGCTGCTGGCAGAACTGCTGGAGCTGCGCAGCAGACTCTGCACCTAACGAGTAACGTATTTTACGGTACTCGGGTTGTAACTTATTGAGTTGTTGTATGGGCAAGAGGGTAGGTTCTGTAAAACCAGCCAACCGTTCCTGCCAATAGCAGTTTGCGTTTTCAGCATCCTGCTTCTGAAGCCAAGCAATGTATTCCCGGAAAGGCGGCAAGGTCGGCAGCTGTGGTGTTCTGCCCTGCTTCATGGCCAGATAGCTGCTGCGCACCTCCTCAAAAATTCGTGAAACTGACCAGCCGTCCAGCAGCACATGATGGAAGTGCATGACAAAAGTGAACTGCTCATCATCTCTGCGGATCAGATCAAAACGAATCAGGGGAGCTTTACTGACAACAAATCCTTTTTTTCGCTCCTGATCTGTCAGCAGCCGCAGCCGCTCCTTCTGCTGCCCGACAGGCAATTCCCGCCAGTCATGCTCCTGCCAGAAAAGTTTTGCCTTTTTCTCGACAAGCTGTAGCATGGGCGTATGATCTGTCAGAAACGCGCTGCGCAGAATTGGATGCCGCTCAAGCTGTAGCTGCCATGCCGCTTTGAAGAACAGAGCATCTATATTGCTTAACGTGCAAAGAAGCTGCTCAAAATACTCCTCGTTTTCAGGCTGATACAGCGTGTGGAACAACAGGCCCTGCTGCATCGGCGTAAGCGGATAGATATCTTGGATATCAGCATATTGTTTGAACAGGCTGTCCAAAGTCGCCTGCGTCACCGAAGCGGCGGGAAAGTCAGACGGCGTGACTCCTTGACGGCCTTGAGCGCAGTGATGAACAAGCTCCTGCAAACAGGCAATATAAGCTTGAGCGATTCCCTTGACAGTCTCCGAACGATAGCAGTCGCTGCTCCAGCTCCACGTCAAAGAAAGTTGGCCCTGCGTCACTGCGCCGTTGATTTCAAGCAGATGACTGCGCGGGCCGGTCATGCTTATTTGGCTGCCGGTCTTCTCTGCGGTCATCGAAAAAGAACCTGCATCAATCCCTTGATCAAACTGACCAAGATAGTTGAATACAATATCCGCCTTGGGCAGTTTGTGTCCAGCCAGCTCCTTCAGCAGACCATAGCTGATGCCGTCCTTGGGGATGCGGCGCAGTTGTTCTTTGACTGCCTTGATGACTGCTCCCAGCTCGTTTGCTTGGGGCAGATCAAGCAGCACTGGATACATGGCAGTAAACCAGCCTGTAGTCCGTGACAGATCAAGTTCCGGGAACAGCCCGACTCGGCCATGTCCTTCCAGCTCAATCAAAGATTGTGAGCTGCCATGCCAATCCCGCAAGGTCATGGCTAAAGCCGCTAAGAGCAAATCATTGATTCGGGTGTTATAGGCAAGCTGCGCTTCCCGCAGCAGGGTCGAAGTTTTTTTCTCTTCCAAGCGGACGGTGATTTCCTGCTGATATTCACGCCTGTTTTTTCCGTCTTGGAAATCCATCGGCAGAGGCAGCTCAGGCAGTGCCTGCCAGAAGTGCAGTTCATCGGCCAGCTCCTGACTGCTGAGATAGCTCTGTAGCCGCATTGACCACGCCTTGAAACTGCTGCTTTTCAGCGGCAGCGAAAGCGGCTGGCCTTGAACAAGCTGACTGTAAGCTTTATGCAGGTCTTCCAGCAAAGGCCGCCATGACACGCCGTCAACTGCAAGATGGTGAATGCACCAAAACAGGCGGGTTCGGTCAGCAGTTTGCAGGAGCGTCAAACGGGTCAGCGGCCCGTGAACAAAATTGAGATTCTGCTGCTGGTCCAAAGTTTTGCTGATCAGCCATTGTTCAGCCTCCTCTTCTTGGGCAGCGGATCTTTCGATTGTGAAAGGGATTTTTTCTGCTGCTGGCGCATAATATTGCTGCCATGAGCCGTCATGCTGCGAGAAACGCAGCCGAAGTGCGTCATGATGCTGCAAGACAGCGGCAAAGGCTTGGCGCAGGACATCTGGGTTGAAATCATCAGGAACTGAGAGCAGCACAGACTGGTTGAAATGATGCGGTTCTGGCTGCTCCTGAGCAAAAAACCAATGTTGCGCTGGCGTGAGCGGCAGCTCGCCGCTGACTAAACCTTGCTCGGCATCAATATCAATAAGCACCCCTGCTTGCGCAACTTTAGCCAGCTCGGCAATGCTTTGATGCTCAAATAGATGATGCACGGCAAGCTGAATTCCGGCCTTGCGGGCGCGGGTGACAACTTGGATGCTGAGGATGGAATCGCCGCCCAGCTCAAAAAAGTTGTCGTGAATGCCGATGCTGCGCTGTTTAAGCAGTGCGCCCCAGATTTCCGCCAGCGTCTGCTCAATCTCGTTGCGCGGCAGGGAAAAATCTCCCGCGTCAAAGGTCAACTTTGGTTTTGGCAGGGCTTTTCTGTCAATCTTGCCGTTGGCGGTCAGCGGAAAGGTTTTCAGAGGCATCAGATAGTTTGGCACCATGTAGTCTGGCAAACGCTCTTTCAGCCAAGTGCGGAGCTGGCCACTCTCCAAACACGGATCGCTGGCAGTAAAATACGCAGCAAGATGCCTGCTGTCGCCCTCATCATGCACAGCAGTCAGAGCCTCTCTGACCGCCGGATGCTGGCGGAGGCAGGCTTCAATCTCGCCCAGCTCAATGCGGAAGCCTCTGATTTTGACTTGGAAGTCGTCGCGGCCAAGGAACTCGATGCTGCCGTCCGGCAGCCAGCGGCCAAGGTCGCCGGTGCGGTAGAGGCGTTCGCCCGCGCGCGGATGGATGATGAAGCTGGTTGCGGTTTTTTCCTCGTCATTCCAATAGCATCGCGCCAGGCCGCTGCCGCCGATATAAAGCTGTCCCGGCACATTGACCGGGCACGGCTCCAGCGCGCTGTTGAGCACCTGCCAGCTCTGGTTGCGCAGGGCCTTGCCATACGGAATGCTTTTCCAAGCCGGATCAACGTGGTCAATCGGGTGCCAGATTGACCAGATGGAGGCTTCGGTGGCCCCGCCGAGACTGATGACCCGCGCCTGCGGCCAGACAGTGCTAATGCGCTCCGGCAGATTGAGCGGAATCCAGTCGCCGCTCATCATGACCAGCCGCAGCGATTCAGGGCGCAGGGCCGCCTGCCCCTCGACGTGATCGGCGTGAATCTGCATCAGGGCCGGGACGCTGTTCCAGACCGTCACCTTATGGCGATTTGACAGCTCGGCCCAATGCGTCGGCTCCTTGGCTTTTTCCTGCTCAGGCATGACCACTGCGCCGCCAGCGGCGAGCAGGCCGAAGATGTCATAAACCGACAGGTCAAAACTCAATGAAGACAGGGCCAGCACCCGGTCATTTTGGCCAACGGCAAAGCGTTCGTTGATATCTAAGATGGTGTTGGCCGCGCCACGATGGCTGATGGCCACGCCCTTGGGCAGGCCGGTCGAGCCGGAGGTGAAGATGATGTAGGCCAGATCATCCGGCTGCGTTGCGGCAGCCGGTTTTTCCGGCGGAAATGCGGCTAAGTCGAGTTGCTCTACGGTCAGCGCATGAACGTTTTCCGGCAGTTCCAGACTGTCCGCAACCCGCTGATGGGTGATCATGCTGCCTGCGCCGCTGCCCTCCAGAATGCGCTGGATGCGCTCCGCCGGATAGTCAGGATCAACCGGCACATAAGCGGCCCCGGCCTTGAGCGCGGCCAGCACGCTGATGATCATCAGCGGTGACCGCTCCAGAGCGACCGCAACCAAGGGCTGCCTGCTTGTTTCTGTTTTTATTGCCAGAAGACAGTGCGCGAGCCGACAGGCCTGCTCATCAAGCTGCTGATAGGTGAGCTGCTCGTCTTTGTGAATGAGGGCCACATTGTCCGGCGATGCCGCAGCCTGCCGCTCGAACAGGTCAAGCAGGGTGCAGTCAGGCGCAGGCCCAGTCTCCGGCGCGCTCCACTGCTCCAGCTGCTCCAGCTCGGCCGCAGTGAGCATGGGCAGCCGACTGACCGACTGACGCGGATCTGCGGCTATGCCTTGCAGCAGGATCATGAAATGCCCGCTCATGCGGATAATGCTGGCTTCGCTGAAGATATCCGTGGCGTATTCCCACGTGCAGCGGAGTCGGCCCTCCGAATCATCAACAAAGAGGGTCAGGTCAAATTTGGCAATCGGATATTCGCTGTCATGAATTTTGGCTTCAAGACCTTGCAGCTCCAATGAAATTTCATCCTGAACAGCGAGCATGACCTGAAAGAGCGGGGCATGGCTCATGTTCCGGCTTGGCTGCAGCTGCTCGACCAGCATCTCAAAGGGAATGTCCTGATACGCATAGGCCGCCAGACAAGTTTGCCGGACAGCGTGGAGCAGCCCGCTGAAGGACTGCTCCGGCTCAAGATGGGTGCGCAGCACAAGCGTGTTGACAAAAAAACCAACCAAATCTTCAGTTTGCCTGTGCGTCCGACTGGCAATCGGACTGCCGACGCAGATGTCGTCCTGACGGCTGTAGCGAGACAGCAGGATGCTGAAGGCGGCGAGCAGGGTCATGAACACAGTTGCGCCTTCCTGCCTGCTCAAGTCAGCAACTGCCTGACTGATCTCCGACGGCAGCAGATGGGTGTAATGCGCGCCGCGATATGACTGACGCGCAGGCCGCGCTTTATCGGTCGGCAGCTCCAGCAGGTCCGGGATGCCGTCAAGCTGTCGCTTCCAGTAATCGACCTGCCGCTGGAGGACTTCGCCTTGCAGCCAGCCGCGCTGCCAGACCGCAAAATCACCGTATTCAAGGGCCAGCGGCGGCAGGCCCGGCTCTTCCTCATTCAGGAAGGCGGCATAAGCGTGCTGCAGATCGCGCAGGAGAATGCCGATTGACCAGCCGTCGCTGACAATATGGTGCATGTTTAGCAGCAGAACGGCCCGCTCCGCCTCGGTCCGCAGCAGGACTGCCCGGAACAGCGGACCGCTCGCCAGATCAAAAGGGGCGACAGTATGCTCATAAAGCTGGGCGACGATTTCCTGCTCCAGCACGTCGCCGTCAAGATGACGCAAATCTGCAATCTGAAGACAGGGCGCATCCTCTGCCGGGCGCAGTTCCGCACGGGGTCGGCCATCCTCGGCGGCAAAAATCGTGCGCAGCGAGGCATGACGCTGCCGCAGCCAATGCAGGCTTTTTTCCAATGCAACTGCGTTCAAGCCGCCAGTCAGCGCAAAGGCCAGCGGCATGTTGTAGGCGGCGGTCTTGTTTTCCTCAAGCTGATCAAGGAACCAAAGCCGCTGCTGGGCGAACGAGAGCTGTTTCCGCGCGGCATCCGGCTGCGCGGTGATCGGGGGCAGGCTGACTGAACCGGCGGCTGCGCGGACCACCGCCGCCATCTCACGGAGCGTCGGATGCTCAAAAATCGCGCGCACCGGCAGCTCAGTCTGAAAAGTCTCCCTGATGCGGGAGACAAGCTGCATGGCGAGCAGGGAATTGCCGCCCCGCTCAAAGAAGCTGTCCTCCCTACTGATCTGCTCCGCATTCAGAAGTCCTGCCCAGACAGCGGCCAGCAGCTCCTCGTCCGGGCTGACCGGCTTCAGCCCCTCCTGTTCAGCGGTCAATTCCGGCTCCGGCAATGCGTTCCGGTCGAGCTTGCCATTGGCAGTCAGCGGCAGCGCGTCAAGAAGACAGTAATAGGCGGGCACCATGTAGTCCGGCAGGGCCTGCTGCGCCGCCGCCTTCAGCTCGGCTGTCAGTGACGGAGCCGCCGCATCCGCAGTGACATAAGCGGCCAAATATTGCTGTCCGCCGCCGCCCCAGACTTTTGCCACCACATCTCTGACCGCCGGATGCTGGCGGAGGCAGGCTTCAATCTCGCCCAGCTCAATGCGGAAGCCTCTGATTTTGACTTGGAAGTCGTCGCGGCCAAGGAACTCGATGCTGCCGTCCGGCAGCCAGCGGCCAAGGTCGCCGGTGCGGTAGAGGCGTTCGCCCGCGCGCGGATGGACGATGAAGCTGGCTGCGGTTTTTTCCTCGTCATTCCAATAGCATCGCGCCAGGCCGCTGCCGCCGATATAAAGCTGTCCCGGCACATTGACCGGGCACGGCTCCAGCGCGCTGTTGAGCACCTGCCAGCTCTGGTTGCGCAGGGCCTTGCCATACGGAATGCTTTTCCAAGCCGGATCAACGTGGTCAATCGGGTGCCAGATTGACCAGATGGAGGCTTCGGTGGCCCCGCCGAGACTGATGACCCGCGCCTGCGGCCAGACAGTGCTGATGCGCTCCGGCAGATTGAGCGGAATCCAGTCGCCGCTCATCATGACCAGCCGCAGCGATTCAGGGCGCAGGGCCGCCTGCCCCTCGACGTGATCGGCGTGAATCTGCATCAGGGCCGGGACGCTGTTCCAGACCGTCACCTTATGGCGATTTGACAGCTCGGCCCAATGCGTCGGCTCCTTGGCTTTTTCCTGCTCAGGCATGACCACTGCGCCGCCAGCGGCGAGCAGGCCGAAGATGTCATAAACCGACAGGTCAAAACTCAATGAAGACAGGGCCAGCACCCGGTCATTTTGGCCAACGGCAAAGCGTTCGTTGATATCTAAGATGGTGTTGGCCGCGCCACGATGGCTGATGGCCACGCCCTTGGGCAGGCCGGTCGAGCCGGAGGTGAAGATGATGTAGGCCAGATCATCCGGCTGCGTTGCGGCAGCCGGTTTTTCCGGCGGAAATGCGGCTAAGTCGAGTTGCTCTACGGTCAGCGCATGAACGTTTTCCGGCAGTTCCAGACTGTCCGCAACCCGCTGATGGGTGATCAGGCGGTTTGCGCCGCTGCCCTCCAGAATGCGCTGGATGCGCTCCGCCGGATAGTCAGGATCAACCGGCACATAAGCGGCCCCGGCCTTGAGCGCGGCCAGCACGCTGATGATCATCAGCGGTGACCGCTCCAGAGCGACCGCAACCAAGGGCTGCCTGCTTGTTTCTGTTTTTATTGCCAGAAGACAGTGCGCGAGCCGACAGGCCTGCTCATCAAGCTGCTGATAGGTGAGCTGCTCGTCTTTGTGAATGAGGGCCACATTGTCCGGCGATGCCGCAGCCTGCCGCTCGAACAGGTCAAGCAGGGTGCAGTCAGGCGCAGGCCCAGTCTCCGGCGCGCTCCACTGCTCCAGCTGCTCCAGCTCGGCCGCAGTGAGCATGGGCAGCCGACTGACCGACTGACGCGGATCTGCGGCTATGCCTTGCAGCAAAATTTCAAAGCGTTCAGCAATGCGGGCCACTGTCTCTTTTTCAAACAGGTCAGCAGCATACTCCCAGCGGCAGAGGAGCTGATCACCTTTGCCCTCCACGCTTAAAGTCAGATCAAATTTCGCCGCCGAGTTGCCAGTTTCCAAAAAATTGACCTTCAGCTCCGGCAGGGCCAAGTCTGGAACTTCGTTGTTTTGCAGGACAAACATGACCTGAAAGAGCGGGCTGTGACTCATGCTCCTGACAGGCTGCAGCTCCTCCACCAGTATTTCAAAGGGAATGTCCTGATGGGCATAGGCGGAGAGACAGGAGCGGCGGACCGCCCTGAGCAGCTCATTGAAGGACTGCTCAGGTGCTGTTTGGGCGCGCAGCACCAAGGTGTTGACAAAGAAGCCGATCAAATCCTCGGTCTGACTGTGCCGCCGTCCGGCAATCGGGCTGCCCACGCAGATGTCGTTCTGACCGCTGTGCCGGGCCAGCAGGACATTGAAGGCGGCGAGCAGCACCATGAACAGTGTTGAACTTTGCTCCCTGCTTAGGTCGGCAAGGCTTTGGCTCAGTGCCGGCGGCAGCGGACGGATGTGCTGGCCGCCCTGAGAGCTGCGTCTGGAAGGGCGGGGCTTGTCGGTCGGCAGTTCGAGCAGCTCCGGCACTCCGGCCAGCTCCCTGCGCCAGTAATCGACCTGCTGCTCCAGAATCGGACCATGCAGCCAGCTCCGCTGCCAAGCCGCATAGTCAGGGTATTCAATGGTGAGTTCCGGCAGAGCGGACTCTTTATTTTGGCTGAGGGCGGTGTAGGTCTCCTGCCAGTCCCGGAGAAAAATGGCCATGGACCAGCCGTCGCTGACAACATGGTGCATGTTGAGGAGCAATACCGACCGCTGCTCATCCAGCAGCAGACAGGCGGTTCTGAAGACCGGCCCCTGCGCCAGATCAAACTGCGCGGCAGCATGAGCGTCTGTCTGTCTGATGACTTCCGCCGCCTGCATGTCCTGATTCAGGCTCCGCAGGTCATGCAGCTCCAAGGCAAACATCTCTTCAACCTGTTTGATCGTGGTGTATGGCCTGCCATCCTGCATGACAAAGCAGGTGCGGAGGCTGGCATGACGCTCCACCATCAAGCGCAGGCTCTGCTCCAGCAGACGCAGGTCGAGCCTGCCCTGCATTTCCAAGGCAATAGGGATGTTGTAGGCAGGGTTGCTCTGCTCGTCAAACTGATCCAAGAACCAGAGCCGCTGCTGGGCAAAAGAGAGCTGCTCAAGGTCTTGCGCCGATTTTTTGCTGATCGGCGGCAGGCAGGGCGTTCCTGCGGCCTGCTCAATGGCGGCGGCCAAGTCTTTGAGCTGCGGATTGCTGAACACGGCCCGGAGCGGCAGCTCGACCTGAAAGCTTTCCCGGATGCGGGAAACTAACCGCATGGCGAGCAGCGAATTGCCGCCCAGATCAAAAAAATTGTCACTGCGGCCCACAGCACCGCATCGCAATAAATCAGCCCACAACTCAGCCAAAAGCTCTTCTTCCGGGCCGAGAGGATGTTCCTCGCTGCTCTTGCTGCTGAGTTCCGGCTCAGGCAGGGCCTTGCGGTCAATTTTGCCGTTCGGAGTCAGCGGCATGGCCTCCATGAGAATGAATGCCGCCGGAACCATGTAGTCCGGCAGGGTCTTCTTGATGAAAGCGCGCAGCTCCGCAGGCAGCTGCAGCCTGTCCGCGTCCTCCTGATACGGGGTGTTGGCATAGCTGGGCCAAAGTCTTGGCGCGGTGCAGTCTTGGGCGGCAAAGCGCGGCAGGGAACCGGAGGGCTGGAAAACCGCAGCATAGGTTGTGCAAGAGCCGCTCAAGACAAGATGGCATCTGTATGGCGAGCCATGCGCGGCTTGGCGCAGTGCTTCCGGCTCAATGCCTTGCGCAAGGCCCGCTGTCCGCTCCCGCAGATACTGCACAGTGCCCTCTGGCTGCGCAAAACTGGCGGCCAGCTGCTCCTCAAGGGCGAGGCGGGCATTGGGAATATTTGTCAGAACAATAGGTTGATTCGCATAATTTTCTTGAAGAAGCTGACTTGTCCGCTCCAGATTAAATTTTTCCTGCTGCCAGTCCAAGGCAAGCGGCGCAGCTTCTTCTTGCGCCTCGTCATCCAAATGCAGGGTCACGTCATAACGGAACTTGTTCATTTCGTTTTGAGCAGTTCCGGCCTTAACATGCAGGCGCACCTGTTTGATGCGCGGAGAAATATGTTTCAGCGCGGCAAAAAAATCAGGATCAATGAGCAGCTCCCGCTCTTTTTGCAGGGACTGCGCTGTCCGCTGTTTCAGCTCGGCAACAGGAAGCGTGTCGTCAGCCTGATGAAACTGCACTGAGGCATGAAAGGCTTCAAGAAGCTGAAAATTGCGGACATCGCCGATAAACACCGCTCCGCCGGGCGCAGTGGCGGCGATGGCTTTGGTCAGCACGGTGATCAAATATTGAACTGAAGGAAAATACTGAATAACCGAGTTGATGACCACTGTGTCGGCGGAGCCGGGGGCAATGCTGTCAAGATTGTCAGCCGCGCTTTGGATCAAGGTGATTTTTGCCGCCGCTTCCCAGTCACTGATCTGCTCTTCAATGGAATGCAGGGCCTTCTGAGAGATGTCAATGCCTGTGTAGTGCTGGCAATTCGGCGCAATGCGGAAGAGCAGCATGCCGGTGCCGCAGCCAATTTCCAGCACCCGCTTGGGAGCGAGCGACATGATCTGGGCAACAGTTCCATCCAGCCATTCCTTCATTTCCGCCGCTGCAATCGGCAGGCCGGTGTAGGAGCTGTTCCAGCCGACAATGTTGAAGCCCCGGCCTGCACCGGCGGCAGATTCGCTGTAAGTTTCATCAAAAATCTCCTGCCACTGCTCAATCAACTCTTCAGCACCTTGCTCTTGGTTCTCCTTGCTCTTCTCTTTGATCTGCGCAGTGAAATAGGCGGCCAACGACTTGTTGTCTCCAGTGCCGAAGACTTTGACCGCCGCCGCTCCCACCGCAGAATGCCGCTGGAGCGCAGCCTCAATTTCTCCCAGCTCCACACGGAAGCCGCGTATTTTCACCTGCGTGTCTTCACGGCCAATAAACTCGATATTGCCGTCCGGGAGATAGACACCCAAATCACCGGTTCGGTAGAGCCGCTCGCCAGTCTGCGGATGGGTGATGAAACTGGCCGCAGTCCGCTCCGCATCCTGCCAGTAGCCCATGGCCACGCCGATGCCGCCGATATAAAGATGACCCGGAACAGACGGCGGACAGATATTCATCTGTTCATCAAGAACATCGACGGCCTGATTGCGGAGTGCCCTGCCATAAGGAATGCTTTTCCAGCTTGGATTCACCTCTCCAATCTGATAACATATAGACCAAATCGAAGCCTCTGTGGCTCCGCCCAGACTCATCACGCAGGCATTTGGCCATAGCTCCCGGATGCGTTCGGGCAGACTGAGCGGAATCCAGTCGCCGCTCATCATGACTAAGCGCAGCGAGGCTGGCGCCGCTTCCGGCTGGAAGGCCAAATAATCAGTCAGCAGGCCCATCAGGGCCGGGACCGTGTTCCAGAGCGTCACTTGATGCTGCTGCATCAGCTCGACCCAATAGGCCGGATCTTTGTCTGATTCCGGTTCTGGAATAACCACAGCCCCGCCGCTGCTGAGAATGCCGAAGATGTCATAAACCGAAAGATCAAAACTCAGCGAGGACAGAGCCAGCACCCGATCCTGCTCTGTGACATGGAACCGCTCGTTGATGTCCTGAACTGTGTTGACCGCGCCCAGATGGTTGATCATCACGCCTTTGGGCTGTCCGGTGGAGCCGGAGGTGAAAATGACATAAGCCAGTTCGTCTGCGCTGCAAGGCACGGATGGATTTTCAGCAGATGAGGAGGAAAGATCAATTGCATCAAGACAGACGGCTTGGCAGTCCGGCACTGTCTCGGACAGGGAAAGGCGGGACAGCAACGGGCTGCGGGTCAGGAGAAAAGCGGCTCCGCTGCTGGCTAATATCTGCCGCACCCGCTCAGGCGGATAATTGGGATCAACAGGGACATAAGCCTTTCCTGTCTTGAGCGTGGCTAAAACGGCAATGACCATTTCCGGCGAACGCTCCAGCAGGATTGCAGCCAAAGGGCTGTCATGTCTTTCCGCAGACGGCTCGGCATCAAGCAGGTGATTGGCGAGCAGATTTGCCTGCCTGTTGACTTCTTGATAGCTGAGGGTGCGGTCAGCAAAAATGAGGGCAATATTCTCTGGCGTTTCCGCCGCCTGCTGTTCAAACAGCTCAAACAGCACCTGAGAGGGATGTTTTGATGTGTTTTCAGTGATCACAACAGACTGCTTCGCCTTTGGCCTGTTGATTTTTTCTGATTTGCCAACATTCCTCTTGACACCCATTGCCGCCTCGTTCAATCTGAGAATTGAGAATTGAGAATTGAGCTGAATGCCGCCTTGTCATAAAGACGGGTATTGTTTTAAAAATTCTGACCCTTTGCATTTGCCAGCCTTTGCAGGCCATGCGAACTTTTCCAGAGAAACTGCTTGCAGCAGCTTTCTGTAGAGAGTATAATCGATCATATATAGGAATGCAACATTGTTTTTTGCTGATCAATAAACACAAGGGAGGCAGTCGTGGTTGAGGAACAGGCCGTTAACGTTGAGAAAAACTCTGCGGATTTTAAAGAGCAGGATGACAGGGCGGACAAATGCGTCATGCGCTACACCTATGGCAGCATGGGCATAGGTCTCATGCCCTTTCCGCTGGTTGATCTGGCCGCTTTGTCCGCCTTGCAGCTGAAAATGCTCCACAGCTTGGCTGATCTGTATGAGGTCAAGTTCATGGACAACTTGGGCAAGGCTTCCATCAGCAGTCTTGCTGGCGGCTATCTGCCGGTGGCCAGCACATCAGGCTTGGCCGCAAGTCTGGCAAAATTTGTGCCTGGTGTCGGCTCGTTCATGGCATACGGAAGCGCGGTGATGCTGAACGGCGCGGCAACATACGCCATCGGCAAAGTTTTTGCCCAGCATTTCGCTTCCGGCGGCACGTTCCTGACCTTTGATCCAGAGGCGGTTCGTGAGTACTTTGCCAAGCAGTACGAAAAAGGCAAGGAAGTCGTTTCTTCGTTGAAGAACGATAAAGAAAAAACCGCATCAACAGCGGCCAGTTCGACTTCAGCAGCGTCTGCGGCAAAATAACGCGGCAAAAATCAAAACAACGGACAAGACATGAAGAAAATGCACGAAAACACTGCCGCGAAAAACACGGCAGGAAAAAAGGGTCTGCCGGTCAAAAGCAATGTCAAGGCTGGGGACTTCTGGGACAGCCTGCGGTCAATGTCTTCATCCACCTACAACACCTTGACTGGAGCGTTGAACGGTGGCTCGTCAGACACTTCCAGTGCTGCCGCGTCCGGAGCATCTGGCAAATAGCAAGTGTTTTTTACAGCAGCAGCAGAGTGATCTGAGCTTGACAAAGGATGCTTTGCTGTATCTGCAAATCTCTATTTTTTCAGGAGGACAGCATGAAGAAGATGCAAGCAAAAGGTGCGGCCCGCAAAGGCGGACTGCCAGTCCGGTCAAACATCAAGGCAGGTGATTTCTGGGATGACATGCGGTCAATGTATTCATCGGCGTACAATAAAGTGGCTGGCCTGATGGGCGGAGGTTCATCTGCTTCTGCCGACACAGGCGCAGGCGCAGCCGCTTCCGGCACTCCTGCTGGCAGCTGATAAACTGTTTTGACAGCAGGTGGTTTCCGCCTGCTGTCAGTTTAGCAACTCAATTTCACTTCAATTCCACGGAGGAAAAGCATGAAGAAGGCAGCTAAGGCTCAGAAACCCGTGCAGGACAAAAAGGTCATGAAAAAAAATGCCTTGATTGTCAAATCAAATGTCAAGGCCGGACGTATCAGGTGGTCATAGACACCCCCTCCGCCCTAACAGGCGGAGATGCAGTGTAGAAAAGGAAAGAGAAGTTTTTCTTGTCCCGCTGTTTGCAGCGGGACAATAGCCCGCTAAAAAAGTCTTTGCAATAAAAAAGATACAAGAGGATGATTATGTCTGATGTTATTTATGTCAATTGGGCTAATGAATGTGAATCTAATCATGATGCTTTAGATTTATGTGATTCTACTTGGTACAATAATGATATTGATAGATTATTAGAATTGCTAAGTGCAAATGTAGGTGCTGAAACAGAGATATATTTTGGCCCAGAATTTCACAGGGACATTGAAAAACTTGAAAAAGCTGTCTCTTGGTGCAATGAAAGGAAAAAAATTCCGGCTCTCTTTACATACGGTTTATGGTTTTATGATGATGAACTGTGTGCGCGCACTATCGAGCAAATAAAAAAGAATGGTAATTTTAGAATAATAGTTTTGATAGATCGAGATCACGAGCGTTTTTTTTCAGCAAAAAATCTGTCAAATTTTATATGTGAAGCTAAGAAAAAAAATATCACTCCAGAAGTGATGTATGTAGCTGATGATGCATCTTTTCCTGTGTATATTTATGAATCAGAGGAAGTCAAAAAAATGATGTCTGTGTATTTCAACCGTGCAAGTTCTGGAAGAAAATTTCTTGATAATTTTGCACGAATTGAATCTAAAAGTAAAAATGTAACGAAGCATGATGAGAATATTTCTTCCTCAGATGCTGCTTCGGAGATAAATTCTGCCAGAAAAAATAATAATATTTACTTTAACAATATTGTTCTTGAGATAACTTACCTTTGCAATTCACAATGTGATCACTGCTACACAAGTTGTGGTCCTCAAGCTGATCGCACATTAATGCCGCTTGATAAAATTGAACGCACGTTGCTGGAAGCAGCATCCATAGACAGTATAAATAAACGATTGCATGTTGCTGGAGGGGAACCAACTCTCTTTTGGAAAGAGATGGAAACTATCCTGTGCGTAGCTCGTGATCTTGGATATAAAAATTCTATTGTTACTAACGGTTTTTGGGGGAAAGACCGAGAAAAAGCTAAGAAACTTGTAAAACGGTTAAAAGAGGCCGGGGTAATTGAAATTGAATTAAGTATAGATGCAATGCATCAGCAATACACAGGTAATAAATCAATTCATCATATATTAGAGGCTGTCGAAATGTATGGTGGAATAGATATGATACTTAGCTTATGCACTGCTCGACATGATAATACTTCAGAAATTCTGCGGCAAATCGACTGCGCACTGTTGAACAATGTCAATATAACTACAAGACAAGTTGTTTCTGTAGGCCGTGCAAAACAAACTTTTTCGGAGAGTGATCTTTACTTGGAAGAAGGGATACCGACCGGTTCATGTAACCAATGGCTAAACTTAACAATTACCCCAAATGGAGATGTCTATCCTTGTTGTGGAGGAAGTGAATTATGTCCATCTTTACGAATGGGCAATTGTTTTTCTGATAATTTACAGTTTGTATTAGAACAAAGTAAATTTAATTATATGTTACGTGTACTGATCCATGCAGGGCCAGCATATTTTGCAAACATGCTGTTGGATAATGGTTATGGGCATTTGTTACGTCCAACCTATGGAAATTTCTGCCACCTGTGCAATGATATTTTTTCTGATGAAGAAAAAATGCATATAGTGCAAAAATTATTTAGCAAAAGATTTGACAAATAACATATTTTTGTGCAATAATCATATTATGCGATGTCACATAAAGATTATTCTGCTCGCGCATTGTTTTCTTTTAGTTCTTCTGGCTGTGTTAATTTTTTATATCCAGCATGAAAAACAACAAGAGAAAGAACCAAATACTATTTATATAGGAATTGCTTGGGCAGACTATGACAGTTTTATTGATGGGGCCGAATTAGCTGTTTCTGAAGCAACCAAGGCTGGAGGTGTGCTGGATAAAAAAATTCAATTGGTGATCAATACGGATGAATCTGAGGCCGTAGCCATGCTGAAAAAAGAATCGTCCATTCTGATCGGCGACCGCATTAAAGAACCATCACGAAAAGTTGCCCGTTATTTTGCCGACTACTCTCCAAAAATTACAGCAGTCATTGGTCATGGATACTCATTCATGGCAGTGTCGGCAGCAAGTCTGTATCAGCAAAAAAAAATAGTTTTTATTACTCCCAGCGCGACGAATGGTATCCTGACGAGCATGGGTTTTACTTATGTTTTTAGAATGATGCCGAAAAACAGCGCGCAGGGTTACCAGCTTGGCAAGTACAGTGTTGCAAAGAAAATTAAAAGAGCTGTAGTGTTTTATGAGCGTACTGAATATGCTTTTGAGCTTGGGCAGGCTTTCCGGCAATTTGCTGCACGCCATGGCATAGATGTAGTTCTTCAATTTCCATTCCTGCAAATGAAAAACGAATTCACCGAACTGCCCGGATGTGTTGCTGAAACAAAGAAAATACATAAAGAAAGTCCTGTTGATGCAGTATTTATATTTACAGGAGGATCTCTGGCAAAAAAAATAATTCATGAATTTTACAAGAGAAATGTTAACGATGTGCAGTTCATAGCTGGAGAAAGTGCTAATGATGAAGAGTTCTGGGATGAAGTCAAACTACTACAGGGCGAATCAGGAAAACCTGCTGCAGCAAGCACGCCAAGTATATTTAACAGTAATAATACAGATACTCTTGTGCAAAATTTCAAGAAAAACTTTACAGAAACATACAGTCAGGAGCCAGATTATGTTGCCGCGCTCGGGTATGATTCAATTAACGTTATTATCAACGCAATCAAAAATGCAGGCAGCAGTGACTCTGCTGATGTTGCAAATGAAATTAGATACATGTATCCATGCCGGGGCGTGACAGGAAGAATTGCCTTTGATGAAAACGGCGACCCAGATGATAAATTGTATCTGATCAGAAGCACTGCCGGAAACGATTTTGAATATCATGATTTAAACGGCAATATTATTGAACGGTTTGATGCTGAAACAGAAGGCCTGCCTGAATGCACAGCCATATTTAAAGCAATCAGCACGTCCTCTTCATCTGACTGACGCTATAGCTAGCGGTTGCACGCTAAGTGAATATCAAATGGACTTATTCTATCTACTCAAACCTGAAGCCGCTATATATCACCCTGAAAAGCAGCTTCAAACACAGCACTCCTGTGGAGCGTCCCACAGGGTAATCATCAATCAAAAAAGAGAGAAATTATGAAAAAGTTTGCTTTGAAACTCTCAGCAGCGGCACTATGCTTTTTAGCAACTGCTAATTTGGCAGCAGCGGCATCCTCTGGACACAAGGAAACTCGCCAGCTTGATCCTGTCCTTCTGAAGACTGTTGGTCAGGCTTTACTCGAAAGGCAGCAGGTAGAGATCGAAAAAAGATACCCTGCCATGCTGTTTAAGCCAGAAATGATGAACAAAATGATGGGCGAGCTGGCCTTGCAGACTTCCATGCAGAATGCTGTCCAGCCAGTCATCATGAATATGGTTATGGGAATACTTACGAACAACGGTCAAGGACAGCAAGATGCTGTGAGTAACTTTGCTAACCTGCGTGAACAGATTGTTAAAACACAGCAGGAAGCCATGATGAATATGCATGCACAGGCTCCAATGCAAAGTCAGATGCGGGAGAAGATGGTAAATGCAATAGCCCCAACAGGATATTTGCAGGATATATTCATGCCGAGACAGAAGGCTATGACACAAGGGGAGTTCCATGCTGGCTTTTTTCTACAAGAGCAGATGAAGACAAACCCGGTGCCTCTGCCGGGAATAGAACCGGTGCCTCCACAGTATCCACCGAAAAAATAATTAGGTGGATTCAGGGCAGTTTCGGATTGAGCAGACCCAGATGTATGTAATAATTTGGCATTTGCTCAACCAGAAACTGCTGCATGGCAACTCCCTCAGAAAAGCCGAGGGAGATTTTTGAACTGTTTTAACATCTTCAATTGAAGATGTTTTAAGCATAGATTACTTGCCGCTGTTGTTGCGGTTTGAATTCAACTTAACAGAGATGATCTTGTCATGAAAATATATTCTACAGCAATAATCCTGTTTTCTTTGTTAGTCAGTAGCACTGCCGTTTTTTCTGCCCCGATTTTTTCTCCTCATGTCTGTAGTGGATATAACCAAAAAGGTGGCTCTTGTGTCGCCTCTTGCAAAGCTGGTGAAATTTCAGTATGTCGTGATGCTTCTGATGCAAACGATCCGCAATGCTATTGCAAAGCAGGAAATAGTGATCGTTCGTTTAATGGTTTTTTGGATAGCCTGAAAATTGAAGCAATCAAAGACAATAACCATTCGCTAGCTGTTGTTGCAGATATCATTTTACAGGCAGACAGAGACCTTTTTCCTGAAGGAGAAAGGCTGGTGGCCGCTACAGCTCTATGCGATGCCCGACCACCAGAACCTCTATACTGCTCAATAAGACTTCCCGATGTGCTGCCATTGCCATAGTTCAGCAACGTGATTGTGCTCTGCGCATAAATCATGATGTGTCATATTTCTTGACAGTGTGCAGTGCATATTAGTTTAGAGCAGAGAGCTTTTATGATTTTTCATCTTGAAAACTCTCTGTTTTCTATACGCTGCTTCATTTTTTCTGAAACAGGTTCTTCTTTGCCATGCCAACGCCTTTCTCGCAGACTGCCCAAGCCCTGCAAGCAGATCAGGGACGTTTCAGTTTGCTGAGTTTAAGTGTCGCTGTTGTGATTCTCCTGCTCTGGTGCTGGTGGCTGTTTTATGCGCCTGTCTATCTTTCTGTCAGCAGCACCCAGCTGCACGTGACCTCAGTCGAGCAGCCGACATGGAAGCTGTCTGAGGGCAGTGGACGGCCAGCAGCGTACCAACAGTATGAAGTGCAGGCGCAGTTCACTCCGGCAGATGCGGCCAACATTAAGGTCGGGCAAGCGGCAAAGCTGTTTCTGCGCAGCTCAGACACCCTGCCACGACGGCCTCTGCCAGCAATTGTGGCGCAGGTGCAGGCGGACAAGGGGCTTGTCTCTCTCAGGCTGGAGCTGCCGCAGGAAACCTCAGCCAAGACCTTGGCAGGGACAACCGTTGAGCGGGCCGAAATAGCGATTGCCAAGACATCGCCGGTGAATTTTCTGCTCCACACTTCATTCGGCATCAAGGCAGTTGACTGACCGATGACAAAAATTGCCTCTTTTCTGGGAATGCGGCAGGATGGCCGCCGTTTTCTCATCCCGGAAGTGGTGCAAAGCTCGATGATGGACTGCGGGCCTGCGGCCTTGAAAGCCCTGCTGGCCGGATTCAACATTCAGGTCCATTACGACCGGCTCCGGGAAGCCTGCCAGACTGACGTGGATGGCACCTCCATCGACACTTTGGAGGATTTGGCAGTCCAGCTCGGTCTTGATGCCGTGCAGGTGATGCTGCCTGCGGATCATCTCTTTCTCGCCTCAGCAGAAGCCCTGCCCGCGCTGGTGGTGGTGCGGCAGCCGAACGGCTTCACTCATTTCATTGTCTTATGGCGGCTGCATGGCCGCTGGGCGCAGATTCTTGATCCGGGCACAGGCCGTCATTGGCTCCGCATCGAACAGCTCAAGCAGCGGCTCTACCTGCACCAGCAGAACATTGCGACAGAAGACTGGCAGGAATGGTTAAAAAGTCCGGCCTTCTGCGAACCGCTTCAGGAACGGCTGGTCCTGCTCTGCGGCGATCCGGCTTGGTCTGAAGACATTGTCGAAGAGGCCCGGGCCGCTCAGGGCTGGCAGGAGCTGGCCGCTTTGGATGCAGCGGTGCGGATGACCCAGTCCTTGGTCCGGGCCAAAGGCGTGGGCCGGGGCAGCAAGGCCGGTCTGCTGGCCCAGCAGCTCGCCTGGCAGCCGGAGAAAATTCCCCTGTTGTACTGGTCAGCCCGGAAAGTGCCTGAAGACAGCAGTTCCGTGATTATTCAAGGGGCGGTGCTCATTCATGTGGCTGGCCTGCTGGAGCCGGAAGAGGACTTGGAAGAAGAAAGCGGCTCTGATTTCACCCCTGATCAGGAGAGCGGGCCGTCATCCGCCGCCTTGCGGGCCGCTCTCAGCGAGCCGCCGCCGCCCAGCCCGGAGCAGCATATAGCAAGTGCCCTGCGCGAGGATGGTCTGCTTGTTCCCCTGCTGATGCTCGCTGGCGTGGTGCTGGCCGGGTTCAGCATCTGCATGGAAATTGTCATGCTGCGCAGTCTGATGGAGGTCTGTCAGCAGACGCAGCTCATCAACCAGCAGACAGAGACCTTTGCCGCAGTGACCCTGTTTCTCTGCTGCCTGCTCCTGCTGGAATGGCCTTTGGGACTTGTCGCTTTAGGACTGGGCCGCCGTTTTGAAGTCCGGCTGCGGCAGCGTTTTTTGGCAAAACTGCCCAAGCTGGAAGACCGCTATTTTCACAGCCGTCTCACTTCAGACATGATTCAGCGGGCCTACGAGCTACAGCAGCTTCAGTTCATTCCCCTGCTGGGCATGAATTTCCTTAAAATGCTTGTTCATGCCCTCTGCATCACCGCTGGCCTGATTGCGCTCTACCCGGAAGGAGCTTTTCTGATTCTGCTGACCAGTGCGGCCAACATCGCCTTTGCCCTGCTCAGTCAGCCGCTGATGCAGGAGCAGGACATGCGCTTCCGCACCCATACGGCCAGCCTCAGCCGATTCTATTTGGATTCGCTGCAAGGCTTGCTGCCGATCCGCAGTCACGGAGCGGAAAAAGCCCTGCGCAGCGAGCATGAGCGGCTCTTGGTTGACTGGGCGCGGGCTGGGGGCGAATTTTTCCGCACCTTTGAATGGCTGACGCTCTTCGGTTCCCTGTTGAGCACCGGCATGGCCATCTGGTTATTTTTCGACTACATGCACTCCGGCGGCGGCAGCAGCAACACCCTGATCCTGCTTTACTGGATGCTGATGCTGCCCAATCTTGGCCGTTCCTTGGCCGAGCTGGCCCAGCAGTATCCCTCGCTGCGCAACCGCCTCCTGCGCCTGCTTGAGCCGCTCAACGCCCCGGATGCCAGTCGGCATTGGTATCCGGCAGAGCAGGAGGAAAATCAGGAGGAGCAGCGCGCAGGCGCGGCAGTGCGGTTTGAGGATGTCAGCGTGGTGCTTTCCGGCCAGACAGTCCTGAACAATTTGCAGGCCGAGCTGCGTGCAGGAGAACACGTGGCAGTGGTCGGCGCATCTGGGGCGGGCAAATCCACTCTTGTCGGCCTGCTGCTCGGCTGGCACCGGCCTGCTCAAGGCGGCGCGGTGCGGATCGATGGCAGGCTGCTCCAAGGCGATTTCCTTCAGCAGCTCCGCCGAGAGCTGGTCTGGGTTGACCCCGAAGTGCAGCTCTGGAATCGTTCGTTCCGCGACAATCTCAGCTATGGCAATGACAGCGGCGACGAGCTGCCGCTGGATATCCTCAGTCAGGCTGACTTGATAGACGTGCTGGCCCGCCTGCCAGAGGGCGAGGAAACCCTGCTGGGCGAAAACGGCGGTCTGCTCTCCGGCGGCGAGGGACAACGGGTCAGGCTGGGCCGGGGCATGAACCGCAGCAGTCCTCGCTTGGTGATTCTTGATGAGCCGTTTCGCGGCTTGACACGCGGCCAACGGCGGGAGCTGTTGACCAAGGCCCGCCGCTGCTGGCAGACCGCCACCTTGATTTTCATCTCTCATGATGTCAGCGACAGCTTGGGATTTGACCGGGTCTGGATGATGGCGGACGGCGAGCTGATTGAGGATGATCACCCGGAAACGCTGGCCGGCCAGCCGGATTCCGCCTATGCCCGCCTGCTGAAACAGGAACGGGCGGTCCGCGAGCAGGTCTGGGAGAGCACTGACTGGGTCCGGCTCCGCATTGACAACGGCAGGCTGCACGGCCATGCTGCGGATTGAACCTCTGCTCATGAAGCGCAATTATGATTTTTGAGCTTGTCCTGTTTGGCGGAGCCGCTGCGGTGTTCTTGGACAATCGGCGCAGCAGGCCAAGTGCGCCGTCCTGCCAGCGACTGACAAAAGGGTGTCAGTCCTGCCCAAAGCCGTGCCGCCGAAAAAAAGGCAGGCAGATGCGTGATCTGGTCACAGACCGGCACCGGCAGCAGCTCAAGCTGGAGCTTGAGCCGACCCAGGCGGCAGCCTTGGCAAAAGTGCGGCAGGAGAATCAGCAGACCATGCTGCTCTCGCTGACAGCGTTCAGCTTTTCCCTGCTTGGCAAGCTCATCCTGCCCTTGGTTTCGGTCAGCATTGCCATCATGCTCTATCTGCTGACCAAGAATATCGCGGACATTAAAAAGGATTTCCAGCGAGGGCAATATGTCAGCACCCATCTGCTCGGCCTGGTCATGATCCTTGGCCTGATTGTCACGGACAACGTGGTCTTTGCCGCCATTTCAGTTCTGTCAAGCAGCTTCTTCTCCATGCTTGTCAGGCTGATCAACGAGAATTCACAGCAGAAGCTGATCAGCGTCTTCAGCGAACACCCAGCCCAAGTTTGGCTCCTGCAAGATGGAGTTGAGATGCAAACAGATTTTTCCAGCCTTCAGCGTGGTGATCTTATCGTTGTCAATGCCGGGGAGATGATTCCGGCAGACGGCAGCATCACGGACGGAGAAGGGCTGGTGGATCAGCATCTGCTCACCGGAGAAAGCCTGCCTGCGGAAAAATCCAGCGGAGATGCGGTTGCCGCCGCAACTCTGCTTCTCAGCGGGCGGCTGGTGATCGCCGTGGCAGGCAGCGGCGAGGCGGCGATGGCTGCCGAGGTCAACGAAGCACTTGACCGGACGCAGCAGTACAAAGACACCTTGGTACTCCGAGGCCGCCGCATCTATGAGCAGTTTGCTCCGGTCACACTTGGCCTCAGCGCAGTGACGCTGCCAGTGCTGGGCGCGGATGCAGCCTTGGCCGTGCTGTGGTCTGACATGGGCAGCATTGCTGCGGATGCAGGCGCAGGCGCGCTGTTCAACTCTCTCCAGCTGTTGGCGCAGGAAGGCATCTTGGTCAAAGACGGCAGAGTCTTTGAGACCTTGCAGGATGTTGACACGGTTGTTTTTGACAAAACCGGCATCCTGACCTTGCCGCAGCCGACTGTGGGCAAAATTCACCTCTTTGCCGCTGCGGACGAAAAAACAGTGCTTTGCCATGCCGCTGCCGCAGAATACCGGCAGCAGCATCCGATTGCGCAGGCCATTCTTGCCCACGCCGCTGCCGAGCAGCTTGCTGTGCCGCTGCCGGAAAAAACAATTTCTGTGGCGGGCGGTGGAGTCAAAGTCTCTGCTGACGGCCAGACAATTGTTGTCGGCAGTGCCCGCTTTTTAGAACAAGAAGGGGTTGTTCTCCCGGAAGAGGCGTTGCTGGTGCAGCAGGCTGCCAGCAGCGGCCACACGCTCATTTATGTCAGTGCTGACAGCAGGCTGGTCGGCATTTTGGAACTGGAGCCAGCCCTGCGGCCAGAGGCGGCCAGCATCATCCGGCAATTGCAGAAACGGAATATCAGATGCTGCATCCTCTCTGGCGATCAGGAAAGTGCTGTCAGGCATGCGGCGGAACAGCTTGGCATCGAAGAATACTGCACTGCCGCGCTGCCTGTTGATAAATATAATTACATAAACGAGCTGCAAAAACAAGGAAGATCAGTCTGCTTTGTCGGCGATGGTCTCAACGATGTCATGGCCTTGAAAAATGCCCATATTTCGGTGTCTATGAAAGGCGCGGCAGATGCGGCGGTGAATACGGCCCAGATTATCTTCACAGATGGAAACTTGGAAAAGCTGCTCAGATTTTTTGACAGATCAAATGAGTTTCAGGAACTGATGAAACGCAATTATTTCATCAGTGTTGCGCCGAGCGTATTCACCATTGCCGGGGTTTATCTGCTTCATTTCAGAATCACTGCTTCCTTTGCCATCTTCAGCGCAAGCTGCGTAGCTGCTTTTTGCAACACAGCATGGCCGCTGCTGGAAAAATGCGGAGATAAAGTGAAAATACTTCCTCATGCTGAGGACAAAAATTTAAAATAATGGTTGCAAGATGATCCTTGAACTTATCCTTATCGGTTCCGCCACTGCGCATTGGCGGAAGCAAAGATATAAAGAAACTGATCTGGCAGAGATGCCAAAAAAGAAGACAGTATCTATTCAAGAGAAATTCAATCCGAAAAAATTGGTTGAGCATATTAAATATGTTTTTACAAACGATGAATGTCAGCCTGTTGTTGCAAAACAAGCGGATACAGACAAAGCAATTGTCTCTGAAAATCCGTTTTTACAGAGTAATACATTGGTTGCTGCTGGAAATTTTGTCATGGCCCTGCTGGGAGGAATATCTCCACTGTTTATCCTGATGGCCGTTGTAGGAATTCTCTATGTCTCAAGGAGCATGCTTCTTCTTGCATTGCAAGACCTGAAGAATAGACGATATATGAGCATATTTGTCGTTGAATCCGTGCTTTTTATAGGCATGATTCTTACAGGTCATCTGATATTGGCAACCTTTTCTTCCCTTTTTGGTGATTCTATTGTTAAACTTATCAATAAAACTGAAGAAAGCGCCAACAAACAACTCGTCAATGTTTTTGGCAAGCATCCTGAAAAGGTCTGGCTGAAGAAAGATGGATTGGAAATTCAAGTTGATTTTGACAGCATCCAAGCTGGTGACACGGTTGTTGTCAGTGCCGGAGAGATGATCCCTGTTGACGGTCAAGTCATGGAGGGCTTGGCTACTGTTGATCAGCATATTTTGACCGGTGAAAGCCAGCCGGTGGAAAAAATGAATGGCGACAAAGTTTTTGCCGCAACGCTGGTCATTTCAGGCCGAATTCATATCTTGGTGGAAACAGCCGGCCAGAATACTGTGGCGGCGAAAATTGGCGATATCCTCAACAACACCAAGCAGTATAAAGACAAGCTCATGGCTCGCGGCCAAGAGATCACTGAAAGCCTGTTGCCGCTCCAGTTGAGCGTTTTTGCCTTCACTCTGCTACTGCTGGGCAAAACGTCGGCTCTTACTGTGCTCTGGACTGGACTGGGAACGACCATGGTGATGCTTGGACCGATAACAGTTTTAAATTATTTACGAGTATTTTCCAGAAACGGGATTTTAATCAAGGATGGACGGGTGCTGGAATCCCTGCATCAAGTTGACACGATAGTTTTTGATAAAACAGGAACTTTGACAATGGAACAGCCGGAAGTGGGGGCAATTCACTGCCTGTCCGGCTGGGAGGAAGAGGAAGTTCTGCTCTGCGCTGCCGCTGCGGAGCGGCGGCAGAGCCATCCTGTGGCCAAGGCCATTTTGTCAAAGGCAGCCGCCTTTGACATAGGTCTGCCTGATTTGGACAGCGCGCACTATGAAATGGGATACGGCATCAAAGTTCTTGTCAAAGGGAAGCGTGTCCAAGTCGGCAGCGCTCGTTTCATGCAGCGCGAAAACATTGCTCTGCCGGAACAGGTGCTGGATATTCAAGAACAGGCTGAGGATGAAGGCTATTCTCTGATTTATGTGGGAATTGATGGTGAGCTGGCCGGAATTTTGGAAATGCGTCCCTGCATCCGTCCGGAGGCGGCGACTGTCGTGCGGCATCTGAAAGAGCGCGGCATGAAACTCTATATCATCTCAGGAGATCATGAGCATCCGACAAAAAAAATGGCCGAACAGCTCGGCATGGATCATTATTTTGCCGAAGTTCTGCCGGAGCGCAAGGCAGAACTGGTGAAAACCCTTGCTGAAAAAGGACGTTTTGTCTGTTTCATTGGCGACGGCATCAATGATTCTATTGCTCTGAAATCAGCCCAAGTGTCTGTATCCATTCAAGGCGCGTCAACAGCAGCGACCAACACCGCTCAAATTATTTTCATGGATGGAACGCTCAATCATCTACAGCAGCTCTTCCTCTTCTCTGATGAATTTGAAAAGACCATGAAGGTGAATTTCTACACCTCAGTGGTACCAGGTGTGCTTTGCTTTGGCGGAGTGTATTTTCTCCATATCGGCCTGACAGCAGGAATGGGCTTGTTCTATGCAGGAACTGCGGCTGGTCTTTTCAACACTTTTGTGCCTGTTTTAAAATATAAAGACAAGGAGCTGGCTGGAAAATGCGGCAGAACTCTCTTGGAAGATCAAACAGCAACCAACTGAAAACAAGGGGAGAAGAAGATGAAAAGGCATGTTTCGTATGGAGTATTGGCTGTGCTGTGTGCAATGTCCTTCAATGCGGCGGCATTTGCAGAAGAGATGAAGCAGGAGGCGCAAACAGCGTCGGCTGATGAGGGCTGGCTTTCCAACGGGGCGGCACTTGGTGTTCCTTGGTGGACAAAGAATCCGAAAAAGCTGGCCTTTATTCCAGAGCCGCTTCTGTATCATGTTGAACTCAGTTATTCCTACTCCAAAACATCCGGCAATACAGATGTTGAGGATCAGTCTGGCTCAGGAACGCTTTACCTGCGGAAAAATATAGTCAGCAGCGAGACCTATTTCGATGTCAGCAAAAACGAAACCACGGACAATTTTTCCAGTGCTGACGCAGCCCCTTTTGTGGTGGAAAGTCAGACCTTCGGACAGGAACTCATCTGGTCCGTAACCGATGTCATCTCTTTGCTGGGCGGTGGTCTCTGGCGGGAGAACGATTCGCAGCGGTATATTGACAGCAGTCAGACGTACTATGCTGGCGCCCGCACTCGAGTGCTGGACACACCGCAATTCAACCTGAGCCTGACAGCCGCTTACGGCTATATGGACTCATCCTATCAAAACGACAGAATCACCGCTGTCTATAGTGATTTTCAGCCGGTTGACGACTACGACTCCGGGGTGCTCAATTTCAATGTTGATTTCCGCTGGATGATTACGGACAAGATCACCTTTTCAGAGAGTGCGACCTATCTGCATGACATAGACAACACTGACTACTACTGGCTGAATTCAACCAGCAAGCTGGACTTTAAAATTACTGACAATCTTTCTTTCTTCACGGAATACAACTGCATTGCCTACCAAAGTCCGCTGATTGAACAAGCGCAGGATTTCCTTGATGCCAAACGGGCGCAAGGAATCGCGGCTGGCGACATGGAGACAGTGACATCCAAAATCTCCGCAGGAATAACTGTCAGCTTCTGATCATTGTCATCTTCAGCGGCATTCTTTGCAAGAATGCCGCAAGCGGCTCTCCTGATCCGCTTTAAAATCGGCGGATATTTTTTCTTTTTTTGCCAATCATGGACAATTCATTGTATGCGTTTGAAAATGTCGCGCAAAGGTATCAGCAGCTGCGGGCTGCTTACGGGGAACGTGACAGTGACATCTACATCAGCAGTTACACGCGCTCCGGCACAACATGGACACAGATGATCCTCTATCAGCTGACAACTGATGGCAATATGGATTTCAAGCATATTTTTGATGTGTCGCCGTGGCTGTTTTATAATGCGCTTAGAGGAACAGAGCCTGTGCCGAGACCAGAGCCGCGCATTCTGAAAACGCATGATGACTACAGCTCATATTCAAAAGATACAAAAGGCCGTTTCATCTATGTGGTCAGGCATGGAATGGATGTGATGGCTTCTTTTTATCACCATAGGGTGAACGTGAAAGGATTCACAGGAACATTTACTGACCACTTCAATGAGTTCATTTATGGCATGGAGTATAATGGCCAGCCTTACAACTGGTTTGAGCATGTCAGAGACTGGCTGGAGAATAACAACAATCTCTTTGTCCTGCCGGTGAAATACGAGTCGCTGAAACATGATTTTGATGATGCGATTCAGCGGATAATCCAGTTCTGCCGCATTCCGGCAACGGATGAAATACTTAGGCGCACCAAAGAACGGACCACCTTCGCCTTTCTCAAGCAGCATGAATTGCAGCTTGGCCCTGTCCCAAGCCAGTTCCGCAGGACAGGAGATGCGCCTTATAAAGTGAAAAACCAGCATCAATTCATCCGCAAAGGGCTGGTCGGCGAAGGTCGTTCCATGCTGACTCCGCGCCAGCAGGAAATATATTCGGCGAAATTTCAAGATACGCTTGGACATCTTGATTTTATTGCCGAATATTGCGAATAGCTGTCTCTGTCCATCCAGCTCGGCATCACGGTCAGATGTCGGCATCTTCGCAACATTTTTTATTTGCGCATTGCCTCCTGAAGACAGGAGGCAGGAGATTTTTTTGCAATGCTGATTGAAACCTTGCTTCTTTGCGGCGCGCTGTACGCATTCAGAAAAAAAGATGCGCCAGCATCATCTGACAAAGCAAAACAAACTGACAGTGCCGCTGCCACAGCGGCTGAACTGGAACTGGAAGAAACAGCGCCGCTGCCGCATGAGGATGACAAGTCATTTGTCGAGCAGGACAGGAAGGTGGTTGCGCCAGAGCAGGAGATCAACCGAAAATTGATCATCTCCGGCATGTCAACAGCCCTTTGCGCCGGAGGAGCACTTTTTTCCTCTCCTCCTCTTGCTGTTCTCAGCCTTCCCGGCCTGTTCTACAGCAGCGCGGACATCTTCAAAAGCGCGTATCAGACTTTCCGCAAAGAGAGAAAACTGAATGTTGACAGCACAATTGCGGTTGTCACTGTTGTCAGTGTCGCCAATGGCTTTCTCTTTGTCTGCAATCTGAACACCCTGCTTGCCATGACCAGCCGGAAGCTGCTGCTCAAGGTGAAAAATGACTCGCAGGACAGTGTCATTGATGTCTTCCGGCAGCAGCCGCAGACGGCATGGGTGCTGACTGACGGGATTGAGATTGAACGGCCTGTCGAGACACTGAAAGCGGAAGATGTGGTGGTGGTCAAGGCTGGCGAAACCATTCCAGTGGATGGATTGATCATTTTCGGCACAGCCTCGATTGATCAGCATATTCTGACCGGAGAATCGCAGCCTGCGGAAAAAGGCCCGAATGAGAAGGTCTTCGCCTTGACCCATGTCCTCTCTGGAACTATCCACATTTTAGTGGAACATGCCGGGCAGAAAACCACTGCCGCGCAGATCTGCCGCATTTTGAACCGGACCACCAATCTGAAAACTGACATGCAGTTATGGGCTGAAGAAGCAGGCAATAAAGCTGTTCCCGCCGCCATGCTGGTCAGCGGCGTGTGCCTGCCAGTCTTGGGCAGCGGCAGCGCATTGGCGGTGCTCAACTCGCACCCCAAGTACAAGACCACAATAACAAGCTGCATTGGCCTGCTCAATTATCTCAAAATTGCCTCCAAAAAAGGCATCTTGATTAAAGACGGACGTGTTTTTGAACGGTTGAACCGAGTTGACACCATAGTTTTTGACAAGACAGGCACCTTGACAGAAAACAAGATGCGGGTTGATGCAATACATGTCTATGATGGATACACGGAAAATGGTGTTTTAACCTTGGCCGCCCTTGCCGAACAACGGCAGATGCACCCGATTGCCAAAGCTGTTCTTCAAGAAGCTGAGGCACGGAACTTGAATTTCTATGAAGCGGATGAGCGCGCCTATAAAATAGGCTACGGCCTTGTTGTCAAAAGAAAAAACAAGACCATTCGTGTCGGCAGTGTCCGCTTTATTGAATCGGAAGAACTGGCAATTCCCGCGCAAGTTCATGCGGATCATGAACGATGCCGTGACTATGGCCATTCGCTCATTCTGGTGGCAGTCAATGACAGAGTTGTCGGCGGGATAGAACTCCAAGCAGTGGTGCGGCAGGAGGTTGGCGAGGTGATCAAGGGTCTGCGGCAGCGCGGCATCAGCTCCATCTATATTATTTCTGGAGACAATGCCAGCTCCACTAAGCAGCTCTCGGCAGTTTTGGAAACCAACCAATGCTTTGCTGAAGTGCTGCCGGAAGATAAAGCTGACCTGATTGAACAGTTTCAGCAGGAAGGCCGGACGGTCTGTTTCATTGGCGACGGCATCAATGATTCCATTGCCTTGAAAAAGGCTGATGTCTCTATTTCGCTGCGCGGCGCGTCAACTGTGGCCACAGACACCGCGCAGATCATTCTGATGGATGAGGGCCTCAATCATCTCTGCGCTCTTTTTGATCTGGCAAAAGAATACGATGCAAATATGCGGATGACATTCAAAACAGTGCTCATTCCCCATCTGCTTGGTCTTGGCGGCGCATTGTTCCTCCATTTCAATCTCTTGCATTCTGTGATCTTGAATCAAATCGGCTTGGCTCTTGGAGCAGGCAATGCCATGCTGCCGCGCTTCAAGCATCAGGACAGAGGCGGTCACAAGGTGCCGCTCATGCAGGATGAGTAACCTATCTTGACATTGCTTTGTAATGCTTCAGTTTTTCTTGTCGGTGTGAAAAAACAGCACTGGGCGAGGGCGGCAGGGATTCACGATGCGACGATCATGGGGTCAGATACCTTGCCCGGTGAGCAGTGGCTCAACTCGCTTGTTTTTTCAGGCCCTGCCGCTGTATGAGCAGCCTGCGGGCTGTGCTGATCAGAAAACGGAAGGGATTGAAACGGACTTGGTTGAGCTGGTCTGGGACAAGAAAGCCGTCAGCAGAAAACGCATCTGGCTGTTCTAAGGGAAAGCAGAGCTGGTTCAATTCTGCTCCGGGCATTTGGTTTCGGCGGCAGGCAGCCAGCACTGGGCTGCGCTCCGGGGCCACGCCAAGGGTTTGATGCAGGGCCGCATCCAAGGCCACAGGATTGACAGATGCCGCCACCAGCCCCAGCGGGTATGGTTCTCCGTCAAGCGGGCCGCTCTTGTGCATGGCTGTTATGCCGTCCGCAAGACTGACAATTGGCGGCAGCAAAGCAGGAATCTGCACTATCTGGTTGAAGAAATCCTCCCCTGTAGCACCGCCATAGCGCATGTGCCACCATGCTTTCCGGGTGCCGATCACGCAGCCGAAGCAATTTTTCACTGCCAAGGTGAGCCGGGCTTGGGCATGAGCCTTGACTTTGGGCAGATTGAGCAGCAGGTCGCAGTCCAAGGCCGCCTCGGCCAGCACGGCCCAGCAGCCGCCCGGCAGGCGCACTTTTCTTCCTTGGCGGAAATTCCTGATCTCCACTCCAAGCGCAGTCAGCTGGTCAGCAATGCCCAGCGTCTGCAAGACCATTCCAGCGGTGCCAAAGGCAGGCGAATCGCCAAGACTGACCTGCGCCCCGTGCTCAAGCAGCCAGCGGGCCGCTGCCAGCATGAAGACCGCCTCTGTGCAGGGCAAGGCACCGTGTTTGGCGGAAATCAGATTCGGCTTGAGCAGGACTTTGACGGAACGCAGGTTCGGCAGCTCCACAGCCGAAAGCACCCGTGCCACAGCTTGGTCAAGCTCTGGCCGGGCATAGCTGGGACAGCGGCTCAGGGCGACTGGGAATGGAGCGGTGGATTGCATTGGCACTTATTCCCTGCTGAAAAAAAGATACACCGCCAATGTAGCAAGAATGCTGGCAAAAATCTTTTTGAAATGGGCGGTGGAGATATGCTGGACCAAGGATGCGTCGAGCTGCGCGCCTGCAAGACCGCCAAGACCCAGCACGGCACCGGTCTTGTAATCTAACTGGGCAAACTTATGATGAGCGAACAGGGCTGAGGCGGAAATGATCAAAATGGCGACAAAAGAGGTGCCAACAGCTTCCTGCGCCGCATAGCCCATGAAGAGCAGGAGCGGCACCATGAGAAAGCCGCCGCCCAGTCCCAGAAACGAACCGCAGATGCCCACACCAGTGCCGGTGAGCAGCAGCAGCAAAGCTGTTGTTGTGTTCATTTCCATGTTCGGCCTGCCAGACGGCGGCTTGTCAGAAGAATGCCGCCGCCTGGCCAGGAAAAGTTCAGACTGTCAAATCCTCGCGCACCCGCTTTCTTGGCCCGCCGTGCCCGGCGGTTGACCAGTCGCGGATCGGGGCGGACGCAGTCAGTTCCTGCTGCCGTTTCAGCCGTCCCATGCGGTCATAGATGAGCTGCCAGACGCAGTCGGTATCAGGGTTGATCTCGCAGCGGCCATTGACCGAACCGCCACAGGGGCCGTTCATCAGGTTCTTGGCGCAGCGGGCCACCGGGCAGAGGCCGCCGGTCAGATGGAGAACGCAGTCGCCGCAGCCTGCGCACATTTCCTGCCATACGCCCTGCTCGGCGGAGCCGCCGTAGAACGTGGTGTTCAGGGCCGGATAGACCGGCTCGTCAGGCCGCAGGTTGGCGATGAAGTTCACGCCCACGCCGCAGGCCGTCGAAAGAATGGCATCGTACTGACCTTTGTACTGATCAAGGCTGTCGATGTATTCCTTGTCGCACTGGCGGACTAACGAGCCGGTCAGCACCTCGGCATCTTTTTTGCCGATTTTTTGCAAGCCAAGACGGACTAACGAGGCCAAGATTTCCGCCTCGCGCTCCCCGCCTGCGGAACAGACCGTGACGCAGCCTTTGCAGGCCAGCACCAATATTCTGCCGCAGTCCTGCACCATGCTGATGATTTCATCCAGCGGCTTTCGTTCAGCAACTATCATCTCAATATCTCTCCGAAATAGGTGATCAAGCCGCCTTGCGGCAGAAAGGACTCGGCCCCAGCCTGCGGATCAGCGCATCCATCTCCTCGCCTGCGGCAATGAACTCAGGATGCAGGCCGCGCTCAACATGGTACATGCGCAGACGGTCAGGCTCCACGCCCAGCTCGCTCAGGGCCTTGCGCACGGACGCAACCCGCTTGGCCGCCCGCTGGCTGCCTTTGACATTGTGGCAGCTGTGCGCCGGACAGCCGACCACATAAACTCCGTCAGCTCCGTCCTCAAAGGCGCGAAGCAGGTCTTTCTCCTCCAGCCTGCCGGTGCAGACCAGCCGGGTCAGAGTGATGCTGGCGGGAAAGTTCAAATCCCGCAGGACTGTGCCGCCCTCAGTGCAGCTCTGCTGCGAGGCGTAATGGCAGGTGAACAGACGTATGTCTGGTGTGAAACTCATGAAATTGCTCCGCAGATTTAGTTTGCGCCGCAGGCGGCAATCAGCCGCTCGTCTTCAGCCTGATTAAGGAGAATGGCCTGCGCCGGGCATTCACTTGCGCAGATGCCGCAGGCATGGCAGGCCGCCGGATCAATGTGCGCCACGCCGCTTTGATCAATCTGGGGAATCTCCCACGGGCAGACCCGGACGCAGGTCAGGCAGGAGACGCAGAGGTCGGGCTGCACTTGGGCGGCCTTGCCCTTATCCACCAGCTGGGCCTCTGTGACATAGCCTTTTTTCAGGGCCAACTGGCGCAGCACGGTCATGATGTCGGCAAAACCGACATTTTGCGGACAAACCGGCACGCAGCTCCGGCAGCCGGAGCAGTACCAGATCAGGTCGGAGGACAGCAATTGCTCCTCCATGCCCAGCCTGATTGTATGAATGATTTTACGGGGATCATAGGCAGGAACAGCCATGCTCACCGGGCATGCGCCGGAACAGGCACCGCAGGCAAAGCAGGAATTCAGATGCCCGCCGCCGGGTTCAGCCGCCACCTCGGCACTGAAACCGGGGCTGGCTGCAAAGACGTGAAGAGACATGCCGCCACCTTAAACAGTTATGGGTTTCTTTTGCAATATGGGAAGATCGGAAGTACGCATAAATACTCTATTGACCCGCTTTTGTCAACAAGCAACCCTGTCAGGCCGCCGCCTTTGACTTCGCTCAGTCAGCTTGACAGGTTGCATCCGCAGTCAGAAGGCGGAAACAGGTGAGGGGTGAAGGGTGAAGGGATAAAAAAAACAGGCTGGAGCGGCGGGGAAGACCGCTTCAGCCTGCACGGAGGGGGCTTGGTTGGGACTGGACTTACTTCATTTCAGACAGCAGCTTGGGGTCTGTGACTAATTTCCTCACGCCGTGCGCGTGATTTTCCTTGAACACGTTGCCTTCACACCATTTGCCAAGGCTGTTGATGTCAACTTTGGCGCACTCAGGCCGGACGCTCCATGTGACCTGGAAAGGCGAGCACTGCTGGTTGTTGTATTTCGGGCCAGTGGTTGAGCCGAGGAATTCAACCGGATTGCCAGTGCCGCTTGGCAGGGTCTTGGCCTGATGCAGGCCATTGACCATGTTGCCGTCATAGACAAAGTCATTGAAGTTCAGAGCGGACGAGTCATTGACCACCAGAAAAACCTGTGACTCCACGCGCAGATTGGGGTTGGAGCAGCTTTCTGACAGGCAGGAGCCAAGGCCTTCGCCCGGCTTGACATCACAGGAACTGTACACCCAATGCACCTCAATGGTGTCGCCCGGTTTCAGCCCATGACAGACCTCGCCTTTGGGCGGCTCCAGCTCCTTCTTGGTCAGCAGCGAGGTGGTGGTGCATTGGTAGCCGCCGCCGTGCCCTTCATGGCCTTCACCGGCATAGATGGCGAAATCTTTAGCTTTGTGCTCCGCATTGACATGAAAGTGAATGTTGCAGAGATTCATGTCATTGTAACCGGGGGCGACAGAGAATACCCGCTTGTTTTCTCCAGCCTTGCTGTCAATGTCTCTTGGGGTCTGCGGTCCAAAGCCTTCGCATACGCCTTCTTCAGCAACTGGCGGTGCTTCCTTGTGAACAGGCTGCTCCTTTGCTGTGACCCAAGCGGAGAGGCCGAGGGAAAGGAAAATCGTCAGGATGCTGATGGATTTTGTTGAATTCATGGGTGGTTCCTCCTTATTTTTCATTGCAGGTTGCGTGTCAGTTTTCAGCTTAGTGAGTTCATTGTACGGGTTCAGAATCGGAAAAGTCAATGCCCGCCCTTTTATTTTTTTGCAGGAGCTGTTTCGGAGTTCCTGCATCGGATTCATCACCCCAAGGCAACACTTTGGCTGTTTTGCAGAAATTATGCTTGACAAACGGCCCGTTCGTTTTAATATGATTCATAGTCAGTTGCGCTTTTAGTGAAAACAGCAGGTGTTCTATGAGCATGAGATACCTGAGAGAAATCGAAGACAGCAGCAAAGTCGGCTCCGTTCAGCCTGACGCAATGCAGAAGAAATAGCCATCAGCGTCAATTTGACGTTGCAGGAATACTAAATCATCGGAGGATACAATGGCAAGCGACGCAGAGAAAAAACATCTGAGTGATTTTATCTCGCTATCATCTTATGATGACAAGTATATTGACAGAGAAGAAGAAAGACGTATCCTTGAAGAAGGTATCAAGACAGGCGTGGATGTTGAAGAAGGAATAGCAATTCTACGTCAAGCTACACAAAACAAGGGCATAACTTTAGAGCGTGACATTGAAGAGGATACAATGGATATGTTGCAAACATTTGCCGAAGATGGGAAAATAGACAAAAAAGAATTTTTTGATGCTGTGGCAACGTATAAAAGAAAGTGTCAAAATCGAATTCCAGAGCCGGAAATCATAAGACGTGTCAAAAAAATGGTGCAGAATCAAGGATGGAAGGCCAAGGAAGGCGGGCTTTTTGGCTCTAAATGGTTTTCTGAGATACAATAAACGCAATCATTTACTTCATTGCCGATCACAAATCCAAGTTCTGTATCCTTGAAGGACAGCACAGAGATTGGACTGTACATCCAGTTTGAAATATAAAATCCAGATGACTCCTGTCAGCAGCCTTCTCCTTCTTTCTCTTCTGCTTCCCCGACTGCGCAGCAGTGCCGGGGCTGAAGGAGGCATTTTGTTCTGACAGGACAGTAAACAAAAGCAATTCCAGCAGCCACGGTTCAGTGCATGAGCCGTGGCTTTTTTTATGCACTATCTTGATATATGAGGAGAGCCATGCAGGCTGAAAAATTACGCAAATACCGTCCCTGTTCAAGCGTGTCCCTGTCTGACCGGACGTGGCCGGACAAGCGCATCACCAGCGCGCCGGTCTGGTGTTCGGTTGATCTGCGCGACGGCAATCAAGCCCTGCCCCAGCCCATGAACATTGCCCAGAAGCTGCAGATGTTTGACATGCTTGTGGCGGTCGGGTTCAAGGAGATCGAGGTTGGCTTTCCAGCAGCCTCCAAGATTGAGCACGACTTCCTCCGCCTGCTGATCGACGAGGGCCGCATTCCCGATGATGTGACTGTCCAAGTGCTGACTCAGGCCCGCGAGCCGCTGATCCGCAAGACCTTTGCCGCCCTGCGCGGGGCAAAGAAGGCCATTGTCCATCTTTACAACTCGACCTCGACCTTGCAGCGGCAGGTGGTCTTCAAGATGAGCCGCAAGGATATCATGGCTCTGGGCGTGGAAGGGGCGCAAGTCATCCGTGAGGAAGCGGAACGCTTTGCCGGTGATATTCGCTATGAATACTCGCCAGAGAGCTTCACCGGCACAGAGTTGGACTTTGCCTTGGAAATCTGCGAGGCTGTGGCCGCAGTCTGGGAGCCGACCCCGGAACGGCCTGTGATCCTCAATCTGCCCGCAACGGTGGAAATGTCAACTCCCAACATCTATGCGGATCAGATAGAGTGGTTCATCCGCAACATGAAGCAGCGTGACTGCGCCTTGATCAGTCTTCATGCCCATAATGACCGGGGCTGCGCTGTGGCCGCCACTGAGCTGGCCCTGATGGCCGGAGCCGACCGGGTTGAAGGCACCCTGTTCGGCAATGGCGAGCGCACCGGCAATGTTGACCTGCTCACCGTGGCCTTGAACCTGTTCAGCCAAGGGGTTGATCCAAATCTGGATTTCTCGGACATCAACAAGGTGGCTGACATTTATAAACGCTGCACCGGCCTGCCCGTGCATCCCCGCCATCCTTATGTCGGCGAGCTGGTTTACACTGCTTTTTCCGGCTCGCATCAGGACGCGATCAGCAAAGGCATGGAAGCGGCAGAGGCGGACAAGTCCGGTCTCTGGGCTGTGCCCTATTTGCCTATTGATCCGCAGGATGTGGGCCGCACCTACGAAAAAATCATCTGCATCAACAGCCAGTCCGGCAAGGGCGGGGCCGCCTACATCATGAGCCGCGAGTTTGGCTACACGCTGCCCAAGAAGATGCAGCCCGGTTTTGGCCGGGTGGTGCAGGAAGAAACCGAACGGGTCGGCAGCGAACTGCCCGTCGGGGCGGTTTTTGCCGTCTTTGAGGGGGAATACCTGCTCCAGCAGAAAGGCGGTTGCTGGCTCAAACAGTTTCATGTCCGCAAGCGGCATATTGATGAGCAGGAGGAAGATTCTATGGCGGAGATAGAAGCCTTGCTCACGATTGACGGGCAGGAGCTGCATTTGCAGGCCACAGGCAACGGGCCGCTGGATGCCTTCTGCGCGGCCCTGAAAAAGGATGCGGGCTTGGATTTTGACCTGATCTCCTATCATGAGCACGCCCTGACCGAAAGCTCGTCCGCCAAGGCTGTCACCTATATCGAGGTCATGGACAAGCGGCCTGACGGCACTGGCGAGGGCTGGTGGGGCGCAGGCGTGGATACGGACATCATCATCTCTTCGATCAAGGCGCTCCTCAGCGCTGTCAACCGGATGCGGGCGGGACGGTGAACGAAGAGTGAAGGGTGAAGGTCGAAGGGTGAAGGGTGAAGAAATTGCCCGGCCTCTGGGTGTTTCTCCTTAGAAAATGAGGCGAACGCCTTATTGTCCGGGCAAGGGCATATCAAGTATAGTGGCAGAAAAAATTTTTCTGATTCTGAGAGCTGATGCAAACCATCTGGGAAATCATTCAGAGCGGCGGCCCGGTCATGTGGCCGCTGCTGGCCTGTTCGGTCATTGTTCTGACCATCATCATTGAGCGCACCCTGTTCTGGCTCGGCCTTGCCTGGCGGCGCAACCGGCCCTTGCGGGACGAAATCCTGCGCTTGGCCCAGCGCGGCGACTGGGAGCAGATCGAGGAGAAAATCGACGGCTGCCCTGACCCGGTGGTGCGGGTGCTCCAGGTCGGCATTCTTCATCGTGACTACGACATGGGCAAGGCGATGGAGGATGAGGCCCAGCAGATCGTCAAGAAGATGTCGCAGTTCATGCCAGTGCTGGACACCATGATCACGGTCGCGCCCATGCTCGGCATTCTCGGCACAGTCACCGGCATCATCTCGGCCTTCAGGATGCTGGGCATGAGCAGCGCGCCAGACCCGCGTTTGGTCACCGGCGGCATTGCCGAGGCCCTGCTCACCACGGCTGCCGGGCTGATCATCTCGATCACCACGGTTTTTCCCTACAACTACTTCAAAAGCCGAATTGAGCATGCCATCCATTTCATGGAGAAGTACGCGACCCGCCTTGAGGTCGGCTGCCGGAAAAATCAGGCTCAGGAGCAGATGCGATGAAGCTGTCGAAAAAGCGCATTCCCCCGGTGCGGATGGAGATGACTCCGCTCATGGACTGTGTTTTTCTTCTCCTTGTCTTTTTTGTCTATGCCATGCTGTCCATGGCCGTGCATCACGGCAAGCAGGTCGATTTGCCGCAGTCGGGCAGCGCCGCCTTGGAGATGCAGGAGGCGGTCAGCATCACGATTGAGAACGCCAAGGACGGGCTGAAGATTACTGTGGATGACGGCAAGCCGTGCAGCTTGGCTGAACTGGAGCAGCTCCTGCGGGAGAAGAAGGACAAGGCTAAGGCGGGCAAGGAGCCTGATCTGCAAATTTTTGCCGACAAGACTGTGCCCTACCAGAATCTCTACAATGTGCTGGACAGCATCACCAAGGCTGGTCTGTCCCGCATCTCCCTCCAAGCCAAATTAGAGCGGAGCGGGCCGTGAACGAGGCAATGCAGCGGCTGCTGCCCGCCTGGCTGCTGACCTTGGCCGTGCATGGCCTGTTTCTGAACTGGCGGCTGGAATACAAACCGATCAAACTGCCAGAGCCGGAGAAAATCTCCGTGACCCTGCGGCAGCCTCCTCCTCCCCCGCCGCCGCAGCAGAAAATCACCAAGAAGCTGCCGCCGCCGCCGGAGTTGCAGCCGGTCGAACGGCAGCCGCTGGAGACCCTGCCGCCGCCGCAGCAAAAAATTCTCAAACCGGTTCGCAAGATACCGGCAGTCAGGCCAGTGCAGCGCAAGCCTTTGGCCAAGCTGCCGCCGCCGCAACGACGGATTGCCCGCCGCCTGCCGCCGCCGATGGCGGCTCCTGCTGCGCCGAACTTGCAGCCTTTAGCGACCCTGCCGCCAGCGCAGCGAAAAATCTCCCGCCAACTGCCTAAACTGCCTGTTGAAGCTCTGGCGACGCAACCGCTGCCCATGCCGTTGCCAACCCTGCCCCCGGGACCGGAGCCTGTCTGGGAGGAGGTTGTGGAAGAGGCTGTGCCGGAAGAGGTTGTTGAGGAACAGTTGTACGAGGAGGTCATTCCAGAGAATGTGATTGTTGAGGAAATTCAGCCGCAGCAGGAAGTCTTTGAAGAGGTTGTCTGGGAAGAGCCGGTTGCGCCGCCGACCAGACAGCGGCGTGCGCGGCAGATTGTTGAGGAAATTCAGCCGCAGCGGCAAGTCTGGGAGGAGCCGGTCAGGCAGGTCAGACGGCAGCCGACCCAGATGCCGCGCCGCGCCAGAACGCGGTCGGCAAATTATGCGCCGCAGCCGAGCCGGTCAAGCAGCAGCAGAAATTATGAGCAGCGGGCGGCATCCTCTTCCTCTTCTTACGGCTCAGGCGACAGGGAGGCTGCGCCGCGCTATGACATCAACCCGCGCCCGTCATATCCGATTCAGGCCCGGCGGCGCGGCTTGCAGGGCACGGTCATGCTTAAAGTGTTAGTTGATGCCAGCGGCAGTGTGGCTGATGTCCGCCTCGCAGGCAGCAGCGGCCACGGCATTCTTGACCGGGCGGCAATGAACTCGGTGCGCAGCTGGAGTTTCACGCCTGGCACGTCCGGCGGACGGCCACAGCAGATGTGGGTCATGGTGCCGGTGCGCTTTGCCCTGAATTGAATCCGGCTCTCCTCCCCTTCTCCGCCTTCCTGTTTTTTTGGACGGAATGCGTTCCCGCCGCCGCCGCAAAAATCCCTCTGGAATCAGGCCGCAGTTTGCGCCTGGCAGGCCCGGTTGCGGATTTCACCGCTCCGCCGCTCTTTTTAATTGACAAATGCGGGTGATGCGTTTATGTTCGGCTGCTGAGAGTAAGCAATTTTACAGGCGGCAGAGAGCTGGTCTGATCCGGCTCCTGCGCGCCTGATAAGTTTACAGCGGTTACGGTTTTGATTTTATTTAATATCATTCCACTTTAAGAGCAAGGAGGAAGACCCGATGGCAAAGCACGCTACGCCTTTGTTGGACGAACTGGAGAAAGGCCCGTGGCCAAGTTTCGTCAGTGACATGAAGCGCCAAGCTGAGACCCACCCGGAATGCTGGGACATACTCGGCCAGCTGGAGCTTTCCTACAAGGACAAAATCACCCATTGGAAGCACGGCGGCATTGTCGGCGTGTTCGGTTACGGCGGCGGCATTGTCGGACGTTATTCTGACGTGCCCAAGCAGTTCCCCGGTGTTGAGCATTTTCACACCGTCCGCATCGCCCAGCCTTCGGGTCTGTACTACTCGACCAAGAACCTGCGCGCTCTGATGGACCTGTGGGACAAGTATGGTTCCGGCATGACCAACATGCACGGCTCCACCGGCGACATGATTTTCCTCGGCACCCGGACCGAGAATCTGGAGCCGCTGTTCTGGGATCTGACCCATGATCTGGATCAGGATCTGGGCGGTTCCGGCTCCAACCTGCGCACCCCGTCCTGCTGCTTGGGCGAGTCGCGCTGCGAGTGGTCCTGCTACGACACCCAGGATGTCTGCTACCACCTGACCATGCACTATCAGGACGAAATCCATCGTCCTGCCTTCCCTTACAAGTTCAAGTTCAAATTCTCCGGCTGCCCGAATGACTGCGTGGCCGCCATTGCCCGTTCTGACTTTGCTCTGATCGGCACATGGAAAGATGACATCCGCATTGATCAGGCGGCAGTCAAGGAGTACATTGCAGGCAATTATCCTTCCAACGGCGGCGCACATGCTGGCCGCGACTGGGGCCCGTTCGACATTCAGAAAGAGGTCATTGATCTCTGCCCGACTGGCTGCATGTGGATGGAAGGCGGTGAGCTGAAAATCGACAACAGCGAATGCACCCGCTGCATGCACTGCATCAATGTCCTGCCCCGCGCTTTGAAACCGGGCAAAGAAAAGGGCGCGACCATCTGCGTCGGCGCCAAAGCTCCGATTCTGGACGGCGCGCAGTTCGCCACCATGGTCATTCCGTTCATCGAAGTCTCCAAAGAGAACGAGTACGAAAATCTGATCGACGTGATCGAGCAGATTTGGGACTGGTGGATGGAAGTGGGCAAGAACCGCGAGCGCGTCGGCGAGACCATGCAGCGCATTGGTCTGCCCAACTTCCTGCGCGTGATGGAGGTTGAGGCTCTGCCGCAGCATGTGAAGGAGCCGCGTTCTAACCCCTATGTCTTCTGGAAAGAGGAAGAAGTCGAGGGTGGTTGGGAGCGCGATGTTGACGCATTCCGCAAAAAACATGCCGCCTGATGGCCGTTGTCCGGTTAAGCCTGAATTTGAACTATACAACCATATAAGGAGACTTCACAATGGGTTACGATCCAAATAATCCGATGGAAGGCCGGATCACCGACTTGGGGCCGCGCTCGTACACCGAAATGCTGCCGCCGGTCATTGCGGCCAACAAGGGCAAATGGGACTACCATGAGATTGTCAAGCCGGGTGTCCTGCTCCATGTGAGCGAGAGCGGAGCGGAGTGCTACACAGTCCGCGTTGGCTCCCCGCGTCTGGTGTCAATTGAGTATGTCCGCGAAATCTGTGACATTGCTGACAAGCACTGCGAGGGCTACCTGCGTTTCACCACCCGCAACAACGTCGAGTTCATGGTGGACAGCAAGGCCAAGTGCGATGCCCTGATCGAGGACCTCAAGACCAAGAGCAGCAAGTTCCCGATTGGCGGCACCGGCGCTTCTGTGACCAACATTGTTCACACCCAGGGCTGGGTGCATTGCCATACCCCGGCCACCGACGCTTCCGGCCCGGTCAAGGCGGTCATGGATGACCTGTTCGAGTATTTCGGCTCCATGATCCTGCCTGCGCAGGTGCGCATTGCTCTGGCCTGCTGCCTGAACATGTGCGGCGCAGTGCATGCCTCTGACATCGCCATCCTCGGCATCCACCGCAAGCCGCCGATGGTCGACCACAACCGCATCACCGGCGTGTGCGAGATTCCGCTGGCCATTGCCGCCTGTCCGCTGGGCGCGGTCAAACCAGCCAAGGCCAAAGTGGGTGATCAGGAAGTCAAGTCTGTGCAGGTCAATGCCGAGCGCTGCATGTTCTGCGGCAACTGCTACACCATGTGCCCGGCCATGCCGCTGGCAGATCCTGATGGTGACGGCATCGCCATTCTCGTGGGCGGCAAGGTTTCCAATGCCAAGTCCGCGCCCAAGTTCTCCAAATTGGTCGTGCCCTTCCTGCCCAACACCCCGCCGCGCTGGCCGGAGACGGTTGCGGTCATCCGCAAGATCGTTGAGGTCTATGCCAAGGATGCGCGCAAGTACGAGCGCATCGGCGAGTGGGCGGAGCGCATTGGCTGGGAGAAGTTCTTTGAGAAGTGCGAAATCCCCTTCACCGACAAGTCCATTGACGACTACCGTCTGGCTTATGATACTTGGCGGACCACCACCCAGTTCAAGTACACCAAAGCCACAGAAGCTTACACCAAGTAAGATTTCTGCGCACAGCCGACTGGACTTTTCCAGTCGGCTGTTTCAGATAAAACTCTGCCAATGAGGAAGAATTATGGCAATGAGTGTTGAAGAAGTCGAGGCGGCCATTATTGCCAAAGCGACAAAATCGCCCAAGCCGCAGCTTTACATCAAGGATTTCTACGCCTGTGATCCTGAGCGCAAGCCAAGGGATATCAAGAAGATCGCTAATAATCTGGTCAACAAGGGCGAGCTGATGTTCTGGTCTTCCGGTTCCACCACCATGTATGCCCGGCCTGACCGGATCAAGAATGAAGAAGGTGCTGAAGGAGTCAACTGAGTACAACACCTTTTGTCAGCAGTCCTGATCCAGCAAAGCGGGAGCCGCAAGGTTTCCGCTTTTTCATGTCCATGACCAACAGATGAAGCAGAAAATTCTGCAAACCGCATCTTCCGTGATGATTGTCCTGCTGCTCTCTTTCTTGGCAGGAGAGACAACAGTGCGCATCTTTCATTTTTTTCATCCGCTGTTCATTTTCTATGATGATTCGTATAACCGGTTTCGCGGCAAGCCATTTGCCCCGGATTTTGATTTCAAACTGAATTCGCTTGGTTTCAAAGATACAGAATTTTCCCAGCAAAAGCACAGCAGGTTCCGTATTGCAGCCATAGGCGACTCTTTTTCCTACGGCGTTGTTCCGTACAAAAACAATTATCTGACCCTGCTTGAATCCCAGCTCAAAGGCCAAGGCCTTGATGCTGAAGTCTGCAATTTGGGCATTCCCAGCACTGGGCCAAAAGACTATCTTGCCGTCCTTGAGCAGGAAGGTCTGCGGCTTCACCCGGACATGGTCCTGCTTTCATTTTTTATTGGCAATGATTTTCCTGAGAGTGGCAGAAAGAAGAAATGGCATGAATATTCCTACTTTGCTTCACTGCTTCGTTATCTCTTGGCGGTCAGACCTAAATACGAAGGCCAGATTGTGCATGGAGCAGGCACCTATTGTGATGACTGTCCCAGCTTTGCTGCCAGCACGTACTTGGATATTGAAAAAACACGGAGCAGCATTTACTTGACAGATAATGTCGAGTTTCCTGCCCTGCTTGCCAAGGCTCTCGATTATCTGGCCCAAATTCAGGATATTTGCGCAGAAAAAAATATTGCCCTGTCCGTGGTGCTCATTCCTGACGAAGTGCAAATCAATGCCAAGCTGCAAGAGCAGGTGCGGACGCAGTTTGCCACAGGAAAAAGCGGCTGGAACATCCTCCTGCCAAATCAGCAGCTTCAGGCCGGACTCAAGAAGATGCGCATTGATTTCCTTGATCTCTATCCTGCTTTTGCGGAGCAGGCCAAGACGAAACAGCTCTACAGACCACGCGACACGCATTGGAACATTGCCGGAAATCAGCTTGCCGCTGACCTGCTCCAGCAGCATCTTCATTCCATACTGACTTTTCTGCCTAAAAATATATAGATGTCAGGCCGCTGATCAACAATGTCGAACATAAACAGCCTGATTTGCCATCATAACCGTCGGTCTGAACTGTTGACAGCATTTTGCCTCGTATGTATAATGTAATTACATAAACTGAGACAAGAGGTTGATATGGCTACATTGATCAGAATAGGAAATTCCCAAGGAGTGCGGATACCCAAGACGCTTGTCGAACAGGCTAGGCTGCGGGACAGCGAACTGGTCTTCAAAGTGCTTGCAGAGGGGCTGCTGATCCAGCCGGTCAGAAAAGCCAGACAAGGCTGGAAGGAGCAGTTTGAGCAGGCCCTGCAAGATCGAGAACATTGTGAGCTTGATCAGGAATGGCTGGATGCTCCTCTGGTTTCAGAGGAGGAATGGGACTGGTGAAGCCGGAAATCCATCGATTTGAAATATGGCTGGTCCAGCTCGATCCGACCAAAGGTTCAGAAATCAAGAAAACCAGACCTTGTGTTGTCATTGCACCAGATGAAATGTCTGTTCTGCATACAGTCATTGTTGCGCCCATGACTTCCAAGGGTTTTGCTTTTCCAAGCAGAGTGCAATGCGTATTTCAGGGGAAAAAAGGTCTGATCCTGCTTGACCAGATCAGGACGGTTGACAAGGCACGGCTGATGCAAAAGCTGGGCTTGCTTTCCAAAACCACACAGGTGAAATTGACCAACTGCTTGCAGGAAATTTTTGCATTTTAAAAGACAACAAGCTACTATTACAGGAACGAAAAGCAATGGCGAATTTCATTGAAGGCAATCTGCACGGACAGGGATGTAAAATCGGCATCGTTGTTTCCCGCTTCAACTCCTTCATTTCCGAAAAACTGCTGGAAGGGGCACTGGACATTCTGGTGCGCTCCGGGGTCAAGGATGAGGACATTGACGTGGCGCGGGTGCCGGGCGCGTTTGAAATCCCTTTAGTCACCCAGAAGATGGCCCGGTCCAAAAAATACGACGCAGTCATCTGTCTGGGCGTGGTCATCCGGGGCGCGACGCCGCATTTTGATTTTGTCGCCAATGAGGTTGCCAAGGGCAGTGCCCAGGTCATGCTCGACAGCGGCATTCCGGTGCTCTTCGGGGTGCTAACCACGGAATCCATTGAGCAGGCGATTGAGCGGGCCGGCAGCAAGGCAGGCAACAAGGGCGCGGATGTGGCGGTTGCGGCCTTGGAAATGATCAGCCTTATCAATCAGCTCTAAGATGGGTCTGCGAAGAAAGTCACGGGAGCTGGCTCTCCAGTTCCTCTATGGGCAGGATGTGCAAAAGGATTTTTGCAGCCAGGAACGCCTTGCAGAGAAGCTGGATGAATTCTGCGCCAGTTTTCAGGCAGACGGCAAATCCCTGCCCTATGCCCGCCAGCTCATCAGCGGCTTATGCGCGCATTGGCAGGAGATCGACAGCGCGCTGGCCCGCTGCTCGCACAACTGGCGGATCGAGCGGATGGCGGCAGTGGATCGGAACATACTCCGCATTGCCGCTTACGAGATGCTGCATGAGGAAGATGTTCCGCCCACAGTGGCCATCAACGAGGCGTTGGAGATCGCCAAACGCTATGCCGAGCTGGAGGCCATCAGCTTCATCAACGGCATTCTTGACGGACTGCAAGACAGGAGCTGACCTCCCGGCTGCGGAAGGAACTTGCTGTCTCTGCGGCAGAGCGGTACAATGCAGTTTTCATGCCAGCAGACAGTGATCTGCGGGTTGTTCTTCACGCCAATCTCAAGCATTGCCTCTGAAGCCATGTCCTCTCAGCAGGAAATTCATTTTGACGAGATCATCAGCCGCTACCGGGCTGATCCCTATCATTATCAGGATGTGCATGCCGTCCATACCGGCACCATACGTTTTTTAACCAGACAGGACAGTCCGGTGGAGGGCATTTCCGGTGAATGGCAGCACAAGCCCGGCACCTCGCTCTATGCGATTGAGCGGGAGCGCAACACCAAGGTGATCACCGCCAAAATCAACGGCACTGTGGCTTCGCTCTGCCAGGAGCTGGACGGACAGTTTGTCGAGGCTGGGGAAAAGCTGCTCACCCTCCGGCATCCCCTGAAAAAGAAAGAGATTATTGAGGCCATTCTTCAGGAGGTGCTCTTTCTCTTCCGGGCGCCGGAACGGGCGCGCTATTATTTCGCCTTGGACATTCAGACGCGCATCGACCAGAAAGGGGCGCGCTCGGTGTTCATCAAGCCGGGCGATGAAATCATCACCATGTCCCTGATGAAGCGCGACACGTCAGTCTATTACAGCGGCGAGGCAGGCCTGCTTCATTCGGTCTATTTCAAGCCGGGCGACAGCGTCAGTCAAGGTGCGCCGCTGATCGGCATCTGCCCGGAGGAAAAGTTCCCGCTGGTGCAGAAGGTGATCACCAGAGTGAAGGCTGAGTGGGAATAGCTGCACGGTCTTGTCCTCGTTTCAAGAACAGGCACTGCGGCACCGCGAAGAGCATCTGACCAAGCTGGACACAGCCCCCTTCCCTGCTGAGATTGCCACGAAAATTCGCCGTTATGGCGCGCCAATGGGCGCAGTGCTCGAACATCATGCCTGCTTGGACCGCTGCATGAACCGGCTCCAGCAGCTCATGGCAGAGGCGGAAGGCAGGGGCGGCGTGCTGGCTGCGGGCACAACCGTGCTGGCGGACCGGCTCAGTCAGTCGCAAGGCCGTTTTGCCCGCCACTGGCACGCTCCGCCCGGCGGCCTCTGGCTGACAGTTGCCTGGCCGGATATCCTCTTGCCGGAGTTCAGCCGTTTGCTGCCCTTTGCCGCCGGACTGGCCTGCTGCCGCACCGTGCGCCTTTACGGTCTGGATGCCCGTCTCAAGTGGGTCAATGATCTGCTGATCAACGGGCGAAAAATCGCGGGCATCCTCTGCACCAGCGTGGTTCGGCCCAGCCACGAGCGGTATCATCTGCTTGGCATTGGCCTCAATGCCAACAATCAAGACTTTCCTCACGACTTGCAGGGCAGAGCTGTCAGCATGGCTGATGCGCTCGGACAGCCAGTTGATTTGGCCGAATTGGCAGGCAGACTGCTGGCCGAGTTGGGCTGGGCAGTGGGGCTGCTTCATTATGATGAGGAGCTGGCCCTGCACGGGAGAACTTCCTGCGAGGAAGGCTATGCCCCGCTGCTGCTGGCGGCGTGGCGGCAGTTGAGCGACACAACGAGCCGCCGGATTGTCTATGGCTTTGATGTCCAGCAGCAGCCGCTCTGCCAAGCAACGGCAGTAGATATTGACTCCTGCGGCGGCCTGATCATGGAACTGGAAGACGGCAGCCGAACAGTGGAATATTCTGGGGAAATAGTCTATCTGAGCTGAACCGCTTCAACCCCGCCTGATTCGCATGGTCACGGCAAAGCCCTTGGGTTGCAGGTTGCGGGCTGTGACCGTGCCGCCGCAGCTTTCCACGCAGGTTTTGACAATCGCCAGCCCCAGTCCCACGCCGCCGGAATCACTGTCGCGGGAAGGTTCTGGGCGAAAGAAGGGTTCAAAGAGGCGGTCAAGGTATTCCTCTGCCACACCAGGGCCGCAGTCAGCAACCGTGATTTCCACTTGGCCGTCCTCTTCATTGGCCGCAACTGTGATCATACCTGCCTTGCCAGCATATTTGACCGCATTGCGGAGCAGATTGGCAATGGCTCTGGTGAGCAGCTCGACTGAGGCAGTGACTTGAATATCCGGCCTGACCTGCACCTCTATCGCCGCAGCAGAGGAAGACTCGCGCCGCGCTGCCTCCTGCACCACGGACAGCAGGCTTATTTGCTCCAGCTTTACTGCCTGACTGCCCATGTCAGCCCGTGAAAAGGCGAGCAGCTCGCCGATCAACCGGGAGAGATGGTCAACATCCTCCATCACATCTTGGACCCGCTCCTGATTTGCGCCTTCCAGCCGCTGTTCCAGCACCCCCAGACCAAACTGGATCCGGGCCACTGGCGAACCCAATTCATGCGAAACATCCCCCAAGAAACGCTTCTGCCCTTGGACAAAGGCGGACAGCCGGGCAGTCATGTGATTGACAGTCCGGGCCAGCCTGCCTATTTCGTCCGCTCGCGGTTCGTGGATGGAGACGGCGAAATTGCCCTTGGCAATCTCCTCCGCAGCCTCTGTCATCCGGGCCAGCGGCTTGGTGATGCTGCGGATCATGGGCAGCCAGAAGAGGACGGAGATAATGATGATCACCGCAGCGGCCAGCATCCACGGCAGGGGATCAAAGAAGAAGCCGTTGCCGGTGATGGAGTCGGAAACCGCCAGCAGCAGGACAGGCAGATGCCGCTCCGAAGCCTCAAGGAAGAGCGGCAGGCGGATGCCGAACCACCAGCGGGCAGGTGTGCCGCTGTGCATGATCAGCAAAGGCCGCCGGTGGCCCGGTCGCTCTGGCGGCTCACCAGCGCAGGGCGGTTCGTTCGGCGGCCCGCGCCGTTGGAGAAGCTCCTTGGCCCGCACCAGCACCGCCGCCGGGATGCTACTCTTTTGCTTGGGCGGAAAGACCAAGCCGCTGGGCAGGACGATCAGGAAATCCACGCCATGAATCTGGCCATGCCGGGCAAGGACATCCGGCCACTCATCCGGCGGGGCCTGCCCCAGATCGTGGTTGAGGAGCATCCCGGCAGTGCGCAGACGGTCTGCGCCCTGATGACCAAAGAACTCATCCAAGTCCATGCGCAGCTGCACGGCAAAGAAGGCAGCCAGCACTGTGGCCAAGAGCAGCAGGTTGAGGAAGAACCACGCTATGATCTTGGCAAAGAGAGAAGACGGCAGCTTCATGGCTGCTCCGGCGGGGCGATGAACATATAGCCTGCGCTGCGCACGGTCTGGATAAAGCGGGGCTGGCGCGGGTTTTCGCCGAGCTTGCGCCGCAGGGAGGAGATATGCACATCCACAGACCGGTCAAAGACATCATAATCCCGGCCAGCAACCGCCTCAAGCAGGTGATCGCGGGTCAGCACCCGGCCAGCGGCATTGGCCAGCACAGCGAGCAGGTCGTATTCCAGCGGAGTCAGGGTCAGCACTTCCCCGCCGAGCCGCACAGTGCGGGAATTCTGCTCAATCTGCAAGTCGGTGAAGCAGAGCACTGGCTCTCCTGCCTCGCTCCGGGTGGTCTCCGCAGCCTGCCAGCGGCGGGTCACAGCCCGGAGACGGGCGAGCAGCTCACGGGAGGAGAAGGTTTTCGGCAGATAGTCATCCGCGCCCATTTCCAAGCCAACAATGCGGTCGGTCTCCTCGCCCCGTGCGGTGAGCATCAGCACCGGCACGGTTGACACCTGCCTGAGCTGTTTCAGGACCTCAAAGCCGTCCATCTGCGGCAGCATCACATCAAGAATCACGGCCTGATACTCCTTCTGCCGGAACAGCTCCAGTCCATCCGGGCCGTTGTACGCCGCCTCGACCTCGTAGCCCATCGGCTCCAGGTAATCTCCCACCAAGCGGCAGAGCTTCCGGTCATCGTCAATCATGAGGATTTTCATGGTCTCGGCTTTCATTGCCGCTCCTTCCGCCCGCTCAATATCTTCCAAAGCTGTTTGAGGTCGATGCCGAAACCTGAGAAACTTGGCTTCAGCATAAGCAGTTCCTTCTCATCCATCTGCGCTTTCATCATCCGCAGCAGTTCAAGCATCTCATCGTCTCTGCTCGGCTCCACCAAGCCAAGGAGTTCCTTTACACTGTAGCACTTCTTTGAGCCGTCTGGAATAAAGACATCTGAACCTGCCTCAGCAAGATTGATCAAGGTCTCGTAATCGGCACTGCGCTGCGGGTCATCAGGCATGGGAATGCGCTCGCTGACATCAAGATGCTTAAAGGTGTTGTTGATCTCGCGCAAGGAGAACCAGAGGAAGTGGAGATATTCCTTGCGGCGCGGGCCATTCACCCAGAGGTTGATACGCCGGGCCTCGGTATCCGCCCGCACTACGGCCTCAGAGCCGCTTTCCCGGTCTTGCAGCACTGCGCCAGTGCGCCAACTCAGAGCATCCTTGATCTGCTGATGCACCTTGACCATGAAGCGCGGCATGACCGAAGGCGGCAGGAAGTCATGATAATGGAGGACAAACTGGAGCGCGTCCGCCTCGTCGAAAGTAAAGTCCGGCTCAACCACACCAAGAAGTTGCGGGATCAGCACCCGCTCGCTGTCCAGCTCCCAGCACAGCTCAAACTTCTTCATCAGCTTGATGATGAAAACATGAGTCTCTGGCGGGTAGGAGTGCGGCTCACCCGGCTGCTGGCGCAGGATGTCCTTCAGGCTTTCCAAACGAAGAATGCCTTTGTCCGCCGCCACCTGCCCGCTGTTGATAATTTTATAGACCGCGTTGGTCACCCAGACCGGGTCAAGGACGTGGGTGGCATCAAGGATGAAATCTTTGAAATGAACGGCCACGCCCAGATCGTGGAGAAGGTCAACCAGCGTCTCTTGGCTGGCCTGCTCAGTGATGCCCGCATCGACGCAGATGCTGCCATACTCGCGGCTGCTGATATAGGACCTGCCGAGCCGGGCAATCTGCTCTTTGACCAGAAACCAGCTCCCCGGCCAGCGGATGCCGATCATCTCCACCCGCGCCAGTTCTTTAAGTAGGGTCTCGCGGAGACGGCTAATGCCATCGCCGTCAGCGCAGGAGGTTCGGAAAAAGCCTTTGATTGATGGATACTTTGCTTGCAGGAAAGGCCGGTTGATGTCAAAGGAGGGGTTGGCATCCTGCTTGTTGAGCACCACCAGCACGGGTGAGTCGCCGCCAAAGCTCTCGATATGCTGGAGCCAGTATTCGGGCCGCTCGTCCTTGCGACCATCGAGCACGAGGACATACAGGCTGCGCTTGGACAGAAAGAACTGGTGCGTGGCGTGCATGATCTCCTGGCCGCCAAAGTCCCAGATGTTGACCTTGATTGGCTGGCCGCCCGCAGTTACGTCCCAGCCCCGGATGCTGATGCCGTGCGTGGTGTCTTCGTGCTGGTCAAACTCCTCGCCGAGGAGCTTCTTGACCAGCGATGTCTTGCCTGCTGCGCCGTCACCGACAAGGAGCACCTTTACTTGGTTGAGGGGCTGGTCTTCTGCTTGGAGATTGGCGAAATACTGGCGGATGGCTTCGATGCCTTGACGGGCGATCTCTATCGGCGGCGAGGTGAGGGGGTTGCCGCTGAGGTAAAGTTCCGTCAGTTTAGTGAGCTGGCCGATTTCTGACGGTAGGGCGCTGAGTTGGTTTGTGTCGAGGTTAAGCAACGTCAGACTATTGAGTTGACTAATCTCAGGCGGCAGACTGTTCAACCGGTTGGCGTAAAGGTTAAGCTTCGTCAGGTTCGTGAGCTGGCAGATTTCCAGCGGCAGGGCAGTGAGCTGGTTGCTGCTGAGGAGAAGCACTGTCAGGCTGGTTAGCTGGCAGAATTCAGGCGGCAGGGTAGCGAGCTGGTTGTTGTTGAGTTCAAGCCTCGTCAAGTTCGTAAGCTGGAACAGCTCTGGCGGCAGGGTAGTAAGTCGATTACCTCTAAGATTAAGTTCTTGCAACTTAGTTAATTGGCAGATTTCCTGCGGCAAGGAAGTCAGACGATTACCTTGAAGCTCAAGGCATGTTAAATTGGTTAACTGGCCAATCTCCGGCGGCAGCTCGATAAGTTGCTTGCCACTCAAATAAAGACTGGTTGTCCCCTTCTCCTTAGCCTTGCGTATTACCTCAAGCAGCTCTTCATTCGTCATTGTCTGCGCACCTGTGTTTGTTGGTTGTATAGCATTCGGAGTCAGCATGCTGACTCGGCAAGTACCAGCATGGTGGTAAGCCAAGTACCAGCATGGTGGTAAGCTAAGTTGCAGCATGCTGGAACGACGGGTTGCAGCATAGTGACTCCGTCGCCGTCAGTCGCGGGTTGTACTCTCAAGGGCCTCCTGCTGCTTTTCCTGCAAGGCAGCCGCAAGAGGCCGTCTCTGCAAGAGGAATACGCCATCCTAAAAAGACGCGCCGGTTTTGTCAAGGAAATGCCGGGCTTGTTCTGTCTTACAGAGAAGCAGGAACAGCAGCGGGAAGAGATGCCCGTCTCCTGCCAGCCATAGGAACTGCTTGCGGTTGGGAGATGAAGCCTGTTCAGGAAAAACTTGCTGGGCGCAGGGCCGCCGTGGTTACACGGCAGTGCGGGAGGGAAAGACGGAAAAGCAGGGCTGTGCTTGAGAATGGACAGCCGGGGAAAAGGAAATCTGCGACCGCTTGCGCAGCGGTCTTGCAGATCGTTCACCGGGCAAAGTCAGGCCGCTCCAGATTGAACTTCTTGATCTTGTAGCCGATCTGCCGCTGAGTCAGGCCCAGCTCCCGCGCCGCCCTGGCCTGCACCCAGCCATGCCGGAGCAGGGCCTCCTCAATTTGCTCGCGCTCAATCTCCAAGAGCGATTTGCGGGTTCTGGGCAGTGTTGAGGGCGGCCCAGGCGCAGTGCTGCTGGCTGCGGGCGGAAGAGCAGGAGCGGCAGCAGGCATGGACGGCCTTGCCGCCTCCTGCGTGGGCGCAAAGAACTGGTCTGGCAGGTCTTCCAGCCGCAGCAGATCATCGGCAGAAAGAATCACCAGCCGTTCGATCAGGTTTTGCAGCTCGCGGACATTGCCGGGCCAGTCATAAGCGGTCATGGCATCAAGAAAATCACGGCTCATGCGGATGTTCTTGCTGTTCCGCTGATTGCTCAGTTTAAGAAAATGATCTACCAGCAGCGGAATGTCCTCCCGCCGTTCCCGCAGCGGCGGCAGAATGATCGGCACCACATTGAGCCGATAATAAAGATCATTGCGGAAGCTGCCCTGCGCCACAGCCTGCTGGAGGCTGACATTGGTGGCGGCAATAATCCGCACGTCAACGCTGATGGTTCGATTGGAGCCGAGCCGCTCAAACTGCTGCTCCTGGAGGACCCGCAGCAGCTTGGACTGGAGCAGCAAGGGCATCTCGCCGATTTCATCGAGAAAAAGCGTGCCTTTGTCCGCCAGCTCAAAGCGACCGACCCGCGTCCCGCCTGCGCCGGTGAAGGCCCCTTTCTCATGGCCGAACAGCTCGCTTTCCAGCAAGGATTCCGGCAGGGCGGCGCAGTTGATCTTGACAAAAGGACTGTTGCGGCGCGAACTGCTGTCATGAATGGCCTGCGCCGCCATCTCCTTGCCTGTGCCGGAGTCGCCGAGCAGGAGCACCGTGGCCTGACTGGGCGCAACCCGCTCAATGCTCCAGAAGACCTCCTGCATGGCCTTGCAGTGGCCGATGATGTAATGCTTGCGGTGCCGCTCGTGCAGTTGGGCCTTGAGACTGATGTTCTCCTGCATCAGCTTCTGGCGGTCCCGGCGGATGGCCTGATTCAGGCTGAGAAACTGGGCGATCAGGGTGGCGACCACGGTCAGGAAGCGGACATCTTCATCAAACGAAATTTCCAAGCCAAAGAGCCGGTCCACACTCAGAACCCCGACCGGCTTTTCGTGCAGCAGCACCGGCACGCCGATAAAGGCGATCTTGGTCTTGCGGAAGAGCTGCCTGGAGCCGGTGCGGTTGAGAAAGAGCGGCTCGCTGCTCACATCCGGGACAATAAAGGGCGAGGCAGTGCGGAAAATCTTGCCGCAGATGCCTTCGTTTAATTTATAGACCCCGCGTTCCTCCTCCTCCACACTCAGACCATAAGAGGCGCAGATGCTCAACTGCTCCTGCTTCTCATCTAACAGGGCCAGCGTGGCCCGCTCCATCCGCAAGGTGTCGTGCAGCACTTTGAGAATCGCGGACAGCACTGTTTCCAGATGCACAGCAGAGTCAATCAGCTTGACGATCCGATATAAGGCCTTGATCTCCAAGGCCTCGGTGGTGAAACGGTCTTTGGGGAAGAGGCAGAGTTCCTCCTTATCGCTGCCCATGATGCGTCTCCTTGTCTCATTAAATTTGTCCAACTTGTTCAGCATCCCTGCATGGCCAGGCCAAGCAGCTGCTGTTCGCTGAGGACGCTGCCGCCTGTCCGCAGCTGGCAGACAAGCTCTTCCGCCCTGCTTTCATCAAGCTGCACCCCCAGCTTTTGCAAATGCAGCAGCACGGCTCTGCGGCCAGTTTTGCCGCCAAAACGAAGCGTTCTCCTGCCCTTGACCCGCTCCGGCGGATACGGCTCATAAGTGGCTGGATTGACCGCCAGACCATGCTGGTGCAGGCCGGTTTCGCAGGTGAATATCTCTTTGCCCACTAACGGATGATGGGCAGGAATGCTTCTCCTTGCCGCCCCGGCCACGCAACGGCAGAGCGCAGGCAGGTTTTCGGTCTGATAGTGCCGCTGTTCCAGGACCAAGGCCAAATAACCGACAGCCTCCTCCAAACGGCAGCAGCCTGTCCGCTCGCCCAAACCGAGCACGGCGGCATCAAGACAGTCTGCGCCCGCCTCCAAGGCGGCAATGGAATTGGCTGTGGCCATGCCAAAATCGTTATGACAATGCACGCCTATTGTGACGGGCAGCACCTTTTTCACCGTCTTGACCAAGGCGGCCATTGTGCCGGGCGAGCAGATGCCGACCGTGTCTGCCAAGCGGATTCTGCCTGCGCCGTTTTGCGTGGCGATGCTCCCCGCTGCAAGGACAAAGGCGGGATCAGCGCGGGAAGCGTCTTCCAAGCCGACTGAGACATAAGGAATGCCCAACACCAGAGCCTGCCGGACTGAGCTGGTTAGCTGCTCCAAAACCCAAGCCCGGTCTTTGCCCAGCCGCTCCTTGATATGGCAGTCAGACACGGGCATGGACAAGGAGAGAACATCAGGACGGCACGCTGCGGCAAAAGCAATGTCCTCCTCCCGGCAGCGGCACCAGAGGGCAAGACGGCAGGCCTTGCCGACAAGTTTGCGGGCCGCGCTGACCAAGTTTGGCAGCCAAGCATGCAGCGGCGAGGCCACGCCCAGTTCTATTTCAGCAACACCAACCCGCCGCAGCCCGGCAATGATCGCCCGTTCTGTCGCCGGACTGAACACCACGCCCGGTGCCTGCCTTCCTTCCCGCAAGGTGGAGTCAATAATTTCAACATGCTTCATGCTCGGACCATCTGTAGCTGATTCTGCTTGAACGTGTCATCTCAAACAAAAAGCATACAAAAAATGTGCCAAGTCAGACAAATATGGAGCTTTTGCAGGCGGGCTTGTGCAATTTCAGGCAGTTGCTGCCTTGAGCGCGCGGAGGGAGGGAGTTGGGAAGAAAAAGCAGGTTGTCATTTTTGTATTACACGGCTTATTGTTTACATATATGTGAATACCATTTCCGCATAACAGCTAAGTTTTCTAAAATGTAACAAAGGTGAACGGCCAGCAAATGCGAATCAGGCAGTATAGCAGGTAACATACGGTTTTGTCGGCGCAACAGCTGTTTGGCACAACGAGCAATATTTTTATCCGGTCACGACCTTGCCGCAACCCTGAATCATGCGGGTGCATGCAAAGTAAAAGGGAGACTGCCGCCGGGCAATCTCCCTTTCTGCCTGCCAGACCAATCAACAGAAAAAGGGAGTCTCTGCGACATGGCAAAGACTCCCTGATTTTTTTGGGCGCAGCAGGCGTGCGGATCAAACAATGTCGCGGCTTGACAGATAGGGATTGCTTCGCGCCTCTTTGCCAATGGTGGATTTGGAGCCGCCATAGCCGTGCCCGGGCCAGACAACCGTTTCCGGCGGCAGGGTCAGGAGCCGCTCTTTGATGGAACGGGCCAGCTCGTTGGAGGAGCCGCCGGGAAAATCGGTGCGCCCGACTCCATCGACAAAGAGCGTGTCGCCGGTGAAGCAGTTCGGCGGGCTGTAGAGGCAGATGCCGCCGGGCGTGTGGCCGGGCGTGTGCAGCACGTGCAGCGATTCCTCGCCAAAGCTGATCAGGTCGCCGTCCTCAACCAGAATGTCTGCTGGCGGCGACTCAGGCAGGCCGAGCATGGAAAAATAGCTCTTCACATCCGGGTTGCTGAAAAATTCGGCATCAGCCCGGTGCATGACGATCTTTGCCCCTGTGGCCTGCTGAATCGGCCCGTTGCCGCAGACATGGTCAGCATGACCGTGGGTGGAGATGATGCGCAGCACGTCCAGCCCGCCCTTGGCGCAGGCGGCCAAAATATCTTTTTCATCGCCGCCCGGATCAATGACCACGGCCTTGCCAGTCTTTTCGCAGGAAACAATATAACAGCAGACATTCATCATGCCGACGGTCAGTTGCTGGATCTTCATTCTATTTCCTATTGTTTCAGAAAAGGCCGGGAACGGCAGCCGTCCCGGCCTTGGGAGCGCAATCAGCAGGTGCAGGTGTCGGTTTTTTCCGGGGCGCAGGTGCTGCCGCAGTCACAGCCGCAGGCAGCCGAGGAGCCGGTGGTTGCCATGTTCAGATGGAGTTTTTTCACTGGCATCCGTTGCTCAACCGCAGCCACCACTTCGGCAAAGGCTTTCACTGCCGGGCTGTCCGCGTCGGACGTGAGATAGGGCTGACCGCTGTCGCCGCCCATGACCACGCGGGGATCCATCGGCACTTTGCCAAGGAAGGGCAAGTCAAAATCACGGGCCGTCTTCTCGCCGCCGCCAGCACCGAAGATGTCAACCGTCTCGCCGCAGTGCGGGCAGACAAAGCCGGACATGTTCTCCACCACCCCAACCACCGGCATTTTCACAGTCTTGCAGAAATTGATCGACTTGCGCACGTCAGCTAAGGCCACCTCCTGCGGCGTGGTGACAACCACGGCATGAACATTGGGGATGGTCTGGGCCACAGAGAGCGGCTCATCGCCAGTGCCTGGAGGCGCATCAACCACCAGATAATCCAGCTCGCCCCAGTCCATGTCGCCGACAAACTGGCGGATGGCCTGAATTTTCAGCGGCCCGCGCCAGATGATGGCCTCGTCCCGGTCGCGCATCATATATTCCAAGGACACAACCTTGACTTTGTCCTTGTAGAGCAGCGGCGGCACCAGATCGTCTTTGCTCTTCAAGGGCTGGAGTTCACCGGTGAGATTGAGCATCCGGCAGACATCCGGGCCATGCAGGTCAACATCCATCAGGCCGACCTTCCAGCCGCGCTCGGCCAGACCAAGGGCCAGATTGACTGCGACTGTGGATTTACCCACCCCACCCTTGCCGCTCATGACCAGAATCTTGTTTTTGATCTTGCCCAGCGAGCGGTTGATGGCAATGTCCTGCTGGGCCAGATGGGCGTTGGCCGCATTGGTCTGGGCCGAGCCGCAGCTTGACTTTTCGGTGCTGCTGCATGTATTGCATGAAGAACTCATAATGGTTCACTCCCTCAGTTGAGGTTTGCTGAAAATGGGGAATCTCCTTGCAGGAGATTGGCAGTCATTACTGGGCCGCAGGCGACTCCAAATACCGGAACAAATCCGCCTTGGGTGACAAAACCAGCGAGCTGTTGCGGCTGAGGATGTTCTGGTAGCTCTCCAGACTTTTCTGGAACGAATAAAATTCCGCGTTGCTGCTGTAGGTTTCGCCGTAGAGCCGGGAAGCCTCGGCATCTGCCTGGCCCCGGATTTCCGTGGATTCACGCTCGGCTTCAGAAATAATCTCCTTCAGCTCCCGCTCGACCTTGCCAAGGATTTCCGCCTTGCGGCCTTCGCCAAGCGAACGCTTTTCCGCCGCAATCCGCTTCCGCTCCGAAATCATCCGGGCATAGACCTTTTGCCGCACTGAATCAATGTAATTGACCCGCTTGAACATCACGTCGATCAGCTCAATGCCGTATTTGAGGGCATCTTGGGATGCCTGTTTAAGCACCATTTCACTGATCTTGTCACGGCCTTGGATCGGCGGCCTGGTCATTTCCTTGTCAGAACGCGTTTCCACGACATATTCAGAACTCCAGTCTGAGGAGCGGATGATTTCGATCAGATCATTCTGGTTGACCAAGTCACGGACCGCGCCGTTGATGATGTCATCAAGCAGAGTCTGAGCGCGGGTCTCATTGCCTGCGGCTTGGAGGAAGCGGAGCGCGTCCTTGATCCGCCAGCGGGCCGTGTTGTCCATGTAGATGAAGGTCTTGTCATTGGTGGGAATCTGGTTGGGGTCGCCGTCCCAGATCAGAATCCGTTTTTCAAAGAGCTGGACCCGCTGAAGAAAAGGCATTTTGATTTTCAGCCCGGCCTCGGTGACTGGCTCGCCCACCGGCGCGCCGAACTGGGTGATTACGGCTTGCTCCCCTTCGGGCAAAACGTAAAAACCGTCCAGCACCATAAGAATCAGGACAGCGGTCAGCAGCAGGTAGAGAATTTTCAGAACCGAGGCTTTTTGCGTCTGCTCCATCTTATTGCGCTCCTGTGGTCTTTTGATCCGGGATGGTCAGCGGCATCTGCTGACTGCTGCTGTTCAGGTTGAGAAAGGGCAGCACAGGCTGGCCGCTGCTGTCCATGACATACAGATGCTGGACTTGAGGCAGGACTTCCTGCATGGTCTCCAAGTACATGCGCTGCCGGGTGACTTCCTTGGCCTTGGCGTATTCAGCGGCAATGGCCTTGAAGCGGGCGGTCTCACCTTTGGCATCGTTAGTCCGCTGGATCGCATAGCCATGCGCCTCCTCAATCATCCGCTTGGCCGAGCCACGCGCCTTGGGAATGACCCGGTTCTGCTGCTCCTCGGCCTCATTGACTAAGCGTTTCATGTCCTGATCCGCTTCGTTGACCTCGTTGAAGGCAGGCTTGACCTCGTCAGTCGGGGTGATGTCCAAGAGCTGGAGGGTGACGAGTTCCACGCCGCTTTCCAGCTTATTGAGGTCGCGCTGCAGCTCCTGCTTGGCCATGTTGGCCAGCGCGGTGCGGTTGCCGAGCACGTAGTCAAAGTCCATGTTGCCGACAATGCGGCGGATGACGGTCTCTGAGTTGTCCCGCACGGCTTGCGGAACATTGCGCACCTTGAAGAGAAAACTGACCGGATCGCTGACAGTGTATTGGACAATCCAAGCCACCTCAATCACGTTCTTGTCGCCAGTCAGCATCAGCGACTCCCGGTCATGCCCCTTCTTGTCAAACACTGTATTTTCACCAGGTATTCTGGTGCGGAAGCCAAACTCCTCCTTGCGCACCGTCTTCACATCGACCCGTTTCATGTCCTCCATGTACGGAATCTTGAAATTAAGGCCTGGATCGGCAGTGCGGACATACTTGCCAAAGCGGAGGACAATGCCCTGCTCACCCGGCTTAATGCTGTAAAAGCAGGCAAAAGCACCGCGCAGGATCAGCACGGCCAAGATCACGGCAGCAACCTTGCCAGCTCCGGCGAGGAAATTAGGCTTCTGACCGCTGCCTTCTGGAGGCGGCTCTTTAGGCGCATCCCCGCCCTCCTGCTGCTGGTCAAAAAAATCGCGGATTTTCTGAATCAGCTCGGCAAGAAATTCCTCTGGCCCGGCTGGTTTCTTCTTCTTCCCCCAATGGGGATGCTCACTCATGGGCATTGTCCTACCTGTCGCGTTGGTGTTGACGATTTACGCACTCTTGCCTATTTAAAACGGTATTGACCTGTCTTACAAGTATTTTCCGAATTCCTGCCATCCTTCTGTCTGAAAGGCCAGCAGCCAGCAGAAAACTATGAGAAGCAGCGCGCTGATGAACAAGCCCTGCTGGATTGTCTTATGCTCGCCCTGCTGATCAAATTTGAACAGCCGCAGAAGCAGGCCCAAGATCAGGCCGCTGAACAGGCCGAACAGATGCGCGCCCAAGTCTGTGCGTCCGCTCTCATTGCTGCTGCCGAGCATGGCCAGCAGGCCGACACCTGCTCCCAGCGGCAGGAGGAGCTGACGGAGCACAGGGCCGGGACTGACAAGCTGCCGTCCACAAAGTATGCCAATGGCGGCAAAGATGGCCGTGGAAAAGCCGACCGAATAATGCGGCTCGCTGCGGAAGACGATGTTGAGCAGGTTGCCGAGCAGGCCGGAGAGAAGCAGGGTCAGCCAGGCCGTGCCGGAGCCGATGCTCTTGCAGAGGAGCTGGGCGATGAAGCCGCCGATCACGCAGTTGCCGACCAAGTGCATCTGGTCCGCATGGAGAGTCAGAGCGGTGAGCAGCCGCTGCCACTGGCCCTGCTCCAAGATGGCCTTGCTGTTGATCGCCCCGGCCCGGAACCACGGGCTGTCCGCTGCCCACGGCCCGGTCAGCAGATAGATAAAAATCAAGAGGCCGAGCATGAACAGGTTGGCGCGGCTGCCGCTGCGGACAAAGGGCGGAGGAGGGACTGTTGGAGTCGGCCAGTTGCGGTTTTCCACGCGAAAGGCTTGCAGCTCGGCCATAGCCCGTGCGCTGTGACGACGGCGGACAAACACGGCTCCGGCCCGCCGGTTCACCTGATGCTCAATGCCGACCGCGCTCAGAACTAACGAATAATCGCTGAGATCAGCAGGCAAGGCCTTGGCAGCCAGCACCCATTGCTCCGGCTCCGGCCCGGCGGGCGGAATGACAGAATCGTTTTCGTTCATTCCGCACACAGTAAGCGCGGCAGAGCAAATGGTCAAGAGGAGGCATTGTTCGGCTGCCGCTTCTGAGGCGGGTAATATCAAAGCCCGCCGCCTTTCCTCGGCAGGACAATTTTCAGACAGTCCTCGCTGACCTCAAAGACCGGTTCCACGCCGTTGTGCTGCCGCATCAGAGGAATGACCTTGGTGCGCACGCCCATTCCCGGTGCGTCAACATAGCCGTAATCGCGCAAAATCTCCATGATCAGCGGATTGCGGGGAGAACGCTGCCCGGCGATCATGCGCCAGCGGCCTGCGAGCGGGCCATCCAGCACAGTGTCAAGCCGGGCCTGATATTCTTTGTCCGCACGCACCGGCAAAAATCATGAGCCGCAGTCCAGCCTAGGGCAAATAGCGGCGGGGCCGGATGCCGAAGCAGACCAGCCCGGCGATGGAGCAGACCTTGTTGCCCAGTCCGTCTTCAGCCATCAGGCCCAGTCCGAGCAGGCGTTCGATCCACTGCTCCCGGCTGCCCGGCACGTCCGGGTCTTCAATGATGGAGGCCAGATAAAAGTTGAGCCGGTCCAAGTCCAGCGAGTCTATTGAAGTTCCGGCGACAGGCAGGGTTTCCATATTCACAATCTCTTTTGCCAGCTGTTCCGGGTGGATGTCATCCCGTTTGAACTCCACGCCGGAGTTCTCGCCGTTGCGGATGATTTCAAGGAGTTCTGCTGTGCGCATGAGTGATCTCTCTTGGTCGGTGATGGAAATTCCACATTTTTCCAGTTTGTTGCGTTCTTTATAATACTGCGCCGCCTCTTGTGCGACAACGAAAAAGACACGTTGCTCTGCCTGCTGCTCCATGATAGGATGGCTTGCCGCCGCCGGGTGGTCAGTTTGAGATGCAGATGAAACTTGTTTGCACAAATTTTCTGCTGTATCATAAACAGATAAGCCGCTTCGACAGCTATTGTCATGAACCTACAACAAGCCTACTACGAACAGAAATTTGAGAATGCCTTTCTGCGGGCAAAAGGAGACGAGTTCCAGACATTCTTTGAACGCCTGATGGGTTTGGCATGTAAGGCGGATTTCATGGCCTGCCGTCCTTGGGGTAATATCGGCGACCGCAAGAACGACGGTTTCCTGAAGTCAGAGCGGCGGCTGTTTCAAGTATATGCGCCAAATGCGATGGAAGCAAAGAAAGCCATCGACAAAATCACAGAAGATTTTGAAGGTGCAAAGGTTCATTGGGGCAAGCATTTCGACAAATGGGTCTTTGTTCACAACGCTTATGACGGATTGCCGCCGCATGTTCACGAAGTCATCCTTGAGTTTGAACGAGTCAATCCGGGAATTGTTTTGGAGCCTTGGGGACTGGAGGAGCTGCGGCTGATTTTCCGTCTTCTTTCAGAAGAAGACTGCATTTCTTGGTTTGGCTTGGCTCCAACGGAAGAAACAAAAGCCAAGCTCGGTTTCAAAGAACTCCAAGTTGTCTTTGAAATCTTGGCCAGCAATGCGGCACCTCCCAGTTTCACTGTCCAGCCAGTTCCGCAAGGCAAAATTGAAGCCAATGCGCTGTCTGAAAGCGTGAGAGAATTGATCAAAAGCGGCATGTCGAAAAGCTGGTTGGTTTCAGATTTTCTTGAAAAATGGCATGATGAAACCTTGGGCGAACGTTTGGCAGTCGCTTTCCGCGAGGAATACAAACGGCGGCGGGGAACAATGCCGCCCAACCAGATATTCTCTGAACTCCAGACATGGGCAGGCGGCAGAGAGCGCGGCACACCAGAACATGAAATGGCAGTGCTGACGGTGCTGGCCTATTACTTTGAGCGGTGCGATATTTTTGAAGAACCAAGAACAGTGCGGCCATGATTCTTCCTTCCAAGCATCTTTCTCAAGAACGCGCCTTGCTCTCTGTCGGAGCAAAGCTGCTTGTCTGTCTTTCCAAACCTAAGACGGTCTCGGCTCTGTGGGAAGAAATCTCCCGGCCTGTTGAGAAGCAGGTCAAGAAGCCAGCCTTGCGATATGATGCCTATGTTCTCACGCTTGATCTTTTGTTTATGATCGGAGCGATTGAACTTCAAGACGGCTTGTTGAGGCGCAAGAAACCATGATTCACCGCATTTTCAGCAGCCTGCCAACCTTCAAGGAACTGGAATTTCATTCCGGTCTGAATATCCTCATCGCGCAGAAGGAAGCTGGAGCCACAGACAAGCAGACTCGGAACCGGGCAGGAAAGACCAGTCTGATCGAGATCATTCATTTTCTTGCTGGGGCGAATGTTGAGAAAGATTCCATTTTTCGTTCTGAGGCACTCAAGAACGAATCGTTCAGCATGACTTTCGACTTTGGCGGCGAATTAGTCACCGCAAGACGTTCCGGCAAGGAAGCAGCTAAACTGCATCTGGAAGGAGCCAATTTTCCCAACGGAAAGACGCAGCTTTCCAACAAAGATTGGATTTCTGTGCTCGGCGGCAAGATGTTTGGGCTGAATAACCTTGAAGGCAGTCCGCCCTCTTTCCGGCAGCTTTTTCCGTACTTTGTCCGCCGTCAGAACAGCAATGGCTTCATAGAACCAGAAAAACATACTAAGATGCAAAAGCCGGGCGATGTGCAGACAGCTCTGCTTTACCTGCTTGATCTTGACTGGCAGATTGCTGGAGAATGGCAGCAAGTGCGTGATCAGGAAAAAACTTTGAAAGAGCTGAAAAAGGCGGCTGGCAGCGGTGCCTTCGACGGTTTCATTGGCAAAGCATCTGAACTTCGCACAGACCTGACAGTCGCCGAGGCGAAACTGAAAGAAATGCAGGAGCAGCTGGGCAAATTCCGCGTCCTGCCGCAATATGCCGAACTGGAGGCCGAAGCTGACCAGCTCACCAAGCAGATCAACGAGCTGGCCAATGCCAATGTGGCTGATGCCGCAGCCATCCGCGATTTGGAGGCTGCCATGCGTTCTGAAGCTCCGCCGCCGCTTGATGAACTGGAGAGCATTTACGCCGAAGCTGGCGTTTCCTTGCCCGGACTTGCCCTGAAACGGTATGAAGAGGTGCGGGCATTCCATCAGTCGGTCATCCGCAACCGCCGCGACTATCTTGCCGATGAGCTGGAGGCTGCCAAGCAGCGGGTGAAGGCGCGGGAGAAGCAGAAACAGGCTTTTGATGAACGTCAGTCTGTGGTGATGAATCTGCTGCAAAGCTGCGGTGCCCTTGACCAGTTTTCCAAATTGCAAGAAGAAGCCGCCCGGCAGAAAAGTGCAGTGGAAGCCTTGCGCCATCGTTTTGCCGCTGCCGAACAGTTGGAAGAGACCAAGAATGAACTGCATCTGGAGCGCAACCGGCTTGAACAGCGGCTCCGTCGGGACTTTGCGGAACAAAACGACCGCCTTGCCGATGCCATTCTTGCCTTTGAAGCAACCTCAAAGCGTCTCTATGAATCCGCAGGCAAGATGAATGTCGATCCAACCTCGAACGGCCCCAAATTTGAATTTCCCATGCAGGGTTCCCGCAGCAAGGGCATTAAGAATATGCAGATATTCTGCTTTGACATGATGCTCATGCGGCTCTGCGTCAAGCGCGGCATCGGCCCCGGTTTTCTTGTCCATGACAGCCACCTGTTCGACGGCGTGGATGGCCGCCAGCTTGTCAGCGCCCTCAAGGTTGGTGCGGAAACAGCAGAGCAGCTCGGTTTTCAGTATATCGTCACCATGAACGAGGACGATGCCTTTAAAGAGACTGCTGACGGCTTTGCTGTGCGGCAGCATGTCCTCCCGGTTGTTCTCACTGATGCGAAGGAAGACGGCGGTCTGTTCGGCTGCCGCTTCTGAAGCGGAATCCTCCCCATGCCCCCACTAAGCTGGAACGAAATCAAGTCCCGTGCGGTCGCCTTTTCCCGCGACTGGGCTGAGGAAGCCTCTGAGAACGCTGAGGCCAAGACCTTCTGGAACGAGTTCTTCCATATCTTCGGCATCAGTCGCCGCAAGATCGCCAGCTTTGAGCAGCGGGTCAAGAAGCTCGACAGCCGCGACGGCTACATTGACTTGCTCTGGAAAGGAATGCTGCTCATTGAGCACAAGTCGCGGGGCGGCGACCTTGACCGTGCGCACGAGCAGGCCCTCGGCTATTTCCCCGGCCTCAAGGAGCGCGAGCTGCCGCGCTACATTCTGGTGTGCGACTTTGCCCGCTTCCGCCTCTACGATCTGGAGGAGGACAGCCGCCATGACTTCACGCTCACGGAGTTGCACAAGAACGTGCGGCTTTTCGGCTTCATAGCCGGTTATCAGACGCACGCCCTGCGCGAGCAGGACCCGGTCAATATCAAGGCGGCAGAGCGCATGGGCCGTCTGCACGACCAGCTCAAGGAGGCGGGCTATCTTGGCCAGCCGCTGGAAGTCTGCCTTGTCCGCCTGCTCTTCTGCCTCTTTGCCGAGGACACCGGCATCTTTGAGCGGCAGCAGTTTCAGGAGCTGATTGAGCAGCGCACCCGCGAGGACGGCAGCGATCTTGGCCCGCAGCTTGCCCAGCTTTTCCAGACCCTGAACTTGCCGGAGAGCCGCCGCTACAAGAATCTGGATGAGCAGCTTGCCGCCTTTCCTTTCATCAACGGCAGGCTTTTTGAGGAATCTCTGCCCATTGCCGCCTTTGATACGGCCATGCGCCAGACCCTGCTGGACTGCTGCGGATTGGACTGGTCGCGCATCTCGCCCGCCATTTTTGGTTCGTTGTTCCAATCCATTATGGACAAGCAGGCGCGTCGCAACCTTGGCGCGCACTACACCAGCGAGAGCAACATTCTCAAGCTGATTAAACCGCTCTTTCTCGACCGGCTGCGGGAGGAATTTGACAAGATCAGGAGCAGGAAGACGGGCCGGGACAAGCTGCTGGCCGAGTTCCATAAGAAGCTGCGCAGCCTGACCTTTCTTGATCCGGCCTGTGGCTGCGGCAACTTCTTGGTCATTGCCTACCGCGAGCTGCGTCTGCTGGAATTGGACATCCTGCGTGAGCTGCTCAAGAACCAGAGGGGCCAGCAGAGTTTGGATGTGCGCGGCCTGCTCCGCTTGGATGTTGACCAGTTCTTCGGCATTGAGCTGGAGGAGTTTCCGGCCCAGATCGCCCAAGTTGCCCTCTGGCTGACTGACCATCAGATGAACCAGCGCGTTTCCGAGGAGTTCGGCCTCTACTTTGTCCGCATTCCGCTCAAGACCAGCCCGCACATCATCTGCGCCAATGCCCTGCGCATGGACTGGAACGAGCTGATTCCGGCGGAGCGGCTCAGTTGCATCATGGGCAATCCGCCGTTTGTGGGGAAAAAGGAGCAATCCGCCGAGCAGAAAGCTGATTTTGTTCCTGTCATGAAAGGAATCCATAGTGCCGGTCTGTTAGATTTCGTCACCGCTTGGTATGTGAAAGCAGTCCGAATGATTCAAAGCAGTTCAATCCGCTGCGCCTTTGTCTCCACCAACTCCATCTGCCAAGGCGAGCAGGTCGGGGTTTTGTGGAGCTGGCTGCTGGCGCAGGGCATCAAGATTTTCTTTGCTCACCGCACCTTTCAGTGGAGCAATGAGGCGCGGGGCAAGGCAGCGGTGCATTGTGTGATTGTCGGCTTTGCTTATGAGGACATCAGCCCGAAATGGCTCTTTGAGTATGAGGACATCAAAAGTGAGCCTCAGCGCATCGCGGCGGAGAACATCAATCCATATCTTGTGAATGCGTCGAACGTGGTTCTTCAAAGAAGATCAAAGCCCATTTGTAACGTCCCGGAAATCAACAAAGGCAGCGAGGCAACGGACTTTGGGCATCTTTTTTTGAACGTCGAAGAAAAGGCATTTCTGGAAAAAGAGAATCCGCTTGCAAGCAGGTGGATACGCCAAGTCTTTGGCTCAAATGAATTCATCAACAATGAAGAAAGATTCTGTCTCTGGCTTGTTGGAATTTCTCCGGCAGAGCTGAAGACCATGCCTTTAGTCATGGAACGTGTCGCCAAAGTCAGACAGGAACGGCTAAACAGCAAAAAAGACCGTACAAAAGAATGGGCTGATCAGCCGTTTTTGTTCAGCGAGAATAGGCAGCCGGAAAGCAATTATCTTGCAGTACCGAAAGTTTCTTCAGAGAGAAGGCCGTATTTGCCGATTGGCTATTTGAAGCCTGAACAGATAGCAACAGGAAGTCTGCAAGTTATTCCTTTCGCAGAGTTGTATCATTTTGGCATACTGAGTTCTATTATGCACATGGCATGGATGCGGCATGTCTGCGGTCGCCTTGAAAGCCGTTACCAATATTCCAACAGTATTGTTTACAACAACTTCCCTTGGCCGGACAATCCCTCTGCCAAGCAGCGGCAGGCGGTGGAAGACAAGGCGCAGGCTGTTTTGGATGCCCGCGCTCAGTTCCCGGACTCCTCGCTCGCTGATCTCTACGACCCGCTGACCATGCCGCCCGCGCTGCTCAAGGCGCACCGCGCTTTGGACAAGGCTGTGGATGCCGCCTACGGCAAAACCGACTTTGCCGCTGAGGCCGAGCGCGTCGCTTTCCTCTTTGATCTCTACCAGAAATACACGGCCAGCCTTCTGCCAGCAGCGGCAAAGAAGAAAACATCGGGCCGACGGCGCAGGGGCAGTTCATGAGTACGGGACTCCGGGACGGGGCAAACGCTGTTCGCGGATATCCAATGGATCGACAGCATGGTTGCGGTCTGATCCTGAGCCTGCTCATCGTCCGACCCTGAGCCTGCAATCGTATTGCGCGAAAGAAAGCTGCTCACCCCTCCCCTCCAGCCGCTCCATGAGGAAGTCAGCAGCAGGCAAGATATAAAAAAAACTTGAGCAACCAACACACTTGAGAGGTGACTGCCATGAAGAATCTGAGCAAAGGAGATAAATCGCAGGCTTTCTACGAACGAACGGTGAAGGAGATGCGGCGTGAGTTGACGTTCCATGAGCAGGCGTTCGGCAAAGATCATCCCAAAGTGGTGAGCACGCTGAACCGGCTGGCCTCGTTCTGCAAAACGCAAGGCCACCCTGCGGAGGCGGAGCAATACTGGCAGCGGGTGCTGGCAATTGTTGAGCAAACGTACGGCAGAGACCATCTTGAGACAGCGTCAGTTCTGATCGAACTGATCGAACTGTATGAAGAGCAGGGCCGCCCTGCGGACGCGGAGCCGCTGTATCAGCGCACCTTGGCAATCTATGAGCAGGCGCACGGCCCGGCGCACAAGTCTGTGGCGACCACCCTGCACAATCTTGCCCTGGCCTGCAATGCGCAGGGCCGCCCTGATGAGGCGGAAACGCTCCTGCTCCGCGCTGTGGCCATCTATGAGCAGTTGTTCGGCCCGGAGCATCCACAGCTGGCAGTTCCCCTGAAGAACTTGGCTACAGTGCATTTCAAGCAGGAGCGCAGCGCGGCGGCCAAGCCGTTCTACGAGCGTTCGCTGGCAATCCGGGAGAAGGAGCTTGGCCCAGAGCATCCGGTGCTCATAGAGCAGATAACCTCGCTGTCCGCAGTCTATTACGATCTGGGGGATGCTGATGCGGCGGAGCAGCTTATGCAGCGCGCACTGGCAATCAGCGAGAAGGCCTATGGAGCTGCCCACCCTGTGACAGCCCAGACTCTGAGCTATCTTGCCAGCCTGTATGAAGAGCAGGGCCGCTGCGAGGCAGCGGAAATGCTCTATGAGTGCGCTCTTGTCAGCATCAAGGCTGCGCTCCCCAGCGGGCATCCTGATTTGCAGCGGTTTCAGGAAAACCACGAGAGACTGAAAGCAAGGCTGGCTTGGCAAAACAGTCAGAGCTGATCGTTCTCAATGCAGCATGGGCAGGCAGCAGTCAGACCGCAGCGCAATCACTTTTTTTCTGCTGGAAACCAGCAAGGAGCGGGCAGCAATGAAAACACATTGCAGCAACAAGGGCGGCAGCAGGCCGCAGCGCAGGACAGAGGAGGAGCCGGACGAGAGTCTGCTCTGGGGCATCAATGCAGTGGCTGAGGCCCTGCGCGGCAGGCCCCGCAGTCTGAGCGAGGTGCTGATTGAAAAGGGCCGGGCCGGAGGCAGGCTGGAGGAGATTATTGAGGCGGCCCGCTCTGCCGGGGTGCGGCTCCGCTTTGTTGAGCCTGACCGGCTGGGCCTGCCCAAGAGTTGCAGGCACCAAGGGGTTGCGGCCCGCCAGACTGAGGCCGAGCTGCTGCCGCTGGCCGAGCTGCTGGCCGCCGGGCCGGAGCGCATTCTCCTGCTCGACTCAATTCAGGACCCGCGCAACCTTGGCTCCATCCTCCGCTCGGCCTTGGCCGCAGGCTTCAGCTCAGTCATTCTCACTGCCGAGCGCAGCGCGCCCTTGAGCGGCACTGTGACCCGCGCCTCTGCCGGAGCGATTGCCCATATGCGCCTTGCCCGCGTGGTCAATCTGGCCGAGGCTCTGCGCCAGCTCAAGGAGCAGGGCTGGTGGATTTACGGAGCTGTGGCCGAGCCGGAAGTCCAGTCCATCTATCAGACTGATTTCAGCGGCAGGATCGGCTTGGTCATTGGCAGCGAGGGCAAGGGCATCCGCCCGTTAGTGCGCAAACTCTGCGATCATCTGGTGACTATCCCCATGCCGGGCGCGTTCAACTCGCTCAACGCCTCAGTTGCCGCCGCCCTGATCATGTTTGAGGCAGTGCGGCAGCGGGCTGACCTTGCGCCGTGAACGCATCCAATTCCTCGCCTCGTGCCTGCCCTTTTGGGACTGGTGCTGCGGGATCACCGCTGCCTGCTGGGGCAGACGGAGCAAAGTAAGGACGGATTACCAGTGCTCCCATTCACAGGCTCTTAGTATGAGGAGGCTCATACGGACAGACATGGGAGGCGCATGTCTGTCGTATAGCCGGAGCATCATAAAGTGACGAATCATCCTGCTTCGGCTGCATGCAAGCAGAGATGTCCTGCCGATCAAATGCCTGCATTCGTACCGATCAAATGCATGCATTCGTTCCTATCAAATGCCTGCATTCGTGTCGATCAAATGCCTGCATTCGTGCCTGTCAAATAAATGACACGAGGAATAGTCAGGCTATCCGGCTTTGACTATATGAGCCTCCTTGCTCTTTGGTGGAGAAGGAAGGCGGGCGCACAACGCGCCCTTGGCAATGGCGCATCAACCAAGGAGCACCCATGCAATACGTGAAAGAATGCCTGCAACTGCTGTACTGGATTTACTTCAAGCCCTACACCCTGAAGCAGCATGTACGGGAGATATGCCCGGAGGCAGCCCGGCGATGTGGGGGCAATCCTGCTGGCCGCCTTGACCAAAGGAGAGGCCGTGCCGCCGGAGCTGAACGCGGCTGCGGCTGTCCTCCTGCGCAAGGAAGTGCTGGTGCAGGAGAACAGCGGCTATGCCTTCAAGGTGCGGCTTATCGGGAAATGGATTGCGGCGAGGGGCTGACTGAGCAATGCCGACTGGAGGACTTTTGCCTTCACTGCTGGGGCTGCATCTCCTGCACCGCCTCTGTCGCCAAGTCGGCCACAGTTCGTTTCACTGGCTCGCCACGCTTGTATGTCACGATCTCGGTCTGATCGTTCTGCAAGCCCATGATCTGGAACATCACCTCTTTCGCTTTGACCCGGCCCAGCAGCCGGGCGGTCAGTCCGCGCACGGTTGGATTCTCGTGACCAAGCAGAGGAAAGAGCGAGTAAAACGGGATGCTGCGGACAAGATCAGGCCGGACAGCGGCAATCTCGGTCAGCCCGTGCAAGGCAGCCTCGCGGGTGCCCTCATCACCGATGAAATTGAGCAGATGGCGGGTGAAGGCCCCGAAAATGTCGGTGCGGGCGGCAATAATCGCGCCAATGGCCTCAACCATGCCCCAAGGCATGGAGGCAGAATCTGAGCAGGCTTCAAAGAGGCGATGGAGCATGTCCGCTATCGGGCCGGGTTCGCGGGTGGCCAGCCGAGCACCAATCTGCCCGATCAGCCAGGCGATCTTATAGCGTTGTTCCGGCGCAGGCTCATAGAGCAGCTTCTGGAGAAAACGGAGGGTGCGCCTGTCGTCAAAGGTCAAATCAACCAGCGCATCGACATCACCGGCCTCAACAAGCTGCTTGACCAAGGGCCTGCTGGCCTTTTGCCGGACGCGCTTGGGATCGCGGGCAGGCTCCACCGGCGGCGGAGCAGCCTCTGCCCCTGTCACAGCTTGCGCCTCTGCCTCTTTTTTCTTGGCAAACCGGGCTGCCACTTCAGCAATGTCCTTGTGCAGACGGACAAAGTAGAGAATGCCGCGCACGGCCCTGCCGTCCAGATTCCGCTTGGGACAGACCTTATGGGTGACATCGTCGTAATCCTCAACAATGCCAGTCAAGTAATCATCTTCCGGGATCAGCTCCCAGGCCAAGTCCCATTCGTCGCCGCAGGCAAAAACAAGGCACTCAACCATCGCCGCGCCAATGTTGTGGCCAGTGGCATCGCTGACATAGACGGCCCCGCACTCGCAGCGGCCCGCAGGAAATTCCTTCATGGTCCGCTGCACAGTCTCGGAAGGCCGCCCCACTTCCATGCCGCAAAAGGGACACCAAGGCCGCCGGTTCTCCTGTTTTCCCGCCGCCATTGTTACTGCTCCAGCTTGGCGTTCAATCCCTGGACAAAGCGCGGATCAATCGAATAGCCCAGCTCCTTGGCCCGTTCTATCTGCCGCTGTGACTCCTTGTAGTCACCGTTGAAATACAGGGCCACGGCCAGATTGTTGCGGGCCATGCCGCTGTCCGGCTCCAGTTCAATCGCCTTGCGGGCCGACTCGACCGCCCGGTCATCCTGCTCCAGCATGGTGCAGGCCGAGGTCAGGTTGAGCCAAGCTGTGAGCAGATACGGATCAATCTGAATCGCCTTTTCATAGCACTCCAAGGCGGCCAAGGCATCGCCCTGCTGCTGGCGGATCAGGCCGATATTGACATGAGCCTCCGCCATCTTTGGCGTGACCGCCAAGGCCTTTTCGTTCAACTCCAAGGCCCGCTCCACCTCGCCTTGGTCAAAATAAATTGCGCCAAGATTGATGTAGCTCTCCACCGAGTGGTCATCCAGCTTGATGGCCTGCTCCAGCTCGCGGATGGCCTCGTCCGTGCGTCCTGCTTGGCGGTAGAGCAGGCCAAGGGTGTGGTGGGCAATGATATTATTGGGATGCTCCTTGCAGATTTTCTCCTGCTCGGCAATCACTGCTGTCAGCGGAATTTCGCTTTGTTTTGCGTGAGACATCGGGTCTTCTTCCTTGCGGCAAAAATGAACGCCGCCTTGCGCGGCGGGATGGTTTCCGGGAACTATAGTCACAAACGGAAATGAGGCAAGGAATAATAGCAGAGACTGCGTTTTTCCGCAAGAGAAAGGGCGCAAGATCAATCCCTTGAATTGGCGGAATTATGCTGCTGCCGAACGGCATGAAAAAAGCCCGGCGGATGACTCCGACGGGCTTTCTATAACAAAACGCTTGGAAGCGGTGATGAACTTGGCTCCCCGGGACGGACTCGAACCGCCGACAAGGTGGTTAACAGCCACCTGCTCTACCGACTGAGCTACCGAGGAACAGCCTGCTGCCCTGCGGCAGCATTGACAGCCCATATTTAGCATGCCCGCGAAAAAGAGTCAAGCAAAAAAATAAAACATCTTGCGCGGACCGAAAAAAAACGATACAATGCTGCACCCGCCGTATTTGTCGGGGCGTAGCGCAGCCTGGTTAGCGCGCCTGCCTTGGGAGCAGGAGGTCGCAGGTTCGAATCCTGCCGCCCCGACCATCTTCATCATTTCCTTTTGATCGGCCAGCACTGCTGCAACGTCACTTTGACGGGAAGCTGGGACTGCCGCTTTCTCTCGCATTCCTGCACCCCGAAAAGCTGAACTCATCAGCCAAAGGTCTTCTTTCTGGTATATTGTCATCCGGGGCCTGCCGGGCACGGCGCGCCGTGCCCGCACTCCGCCATCACAGCCCGGCCACTTTGCCGATCAGCTCGCCCACAATTACTCCAGCTCCTTGCCGCAGTGCTTGCAGAGTTGGGCGCGAGCCTTGATCAGCTCCATGCAGTATGGGCATTCGCGCATGAAATGGCTGGCCAATATTTGTTTGATGGACATGTTGACCGCGTGCTCCAAACTGGGATCACTGAACTTGTGATTGCGCAGCGGCTCAATGCAGGCCAGATCGTCAAGCTGGGCCAAGAGCGCGGCAGCCTGCCGCCTGACCTCGATGGCGGCGGCATTGTCGGTCAGCAGATGGAGTGCCGGAGCAAGGTCCTTGCGGGCCACGCAGTCGCAAAGCCCGGCAGCAGCCTCCTTCTCGCCCTGGTAACGGCTGTTCTGCCGCTGCAGGGCCTCAACATCAACGATGCTGCCGGTGAATGCCTGTTTGCTGGCCACCATCATATTGTAGTTTTCTTTGCTGCCCGGCAGCTCCATGTGGCGATAGGAACCCACCCGGCCATACTGCTGCTCAATAAAATTCCAGCCCTTGACAAAGAGCGGGCAGTCGTCATTCAGACAGATGAAAAGAAATTCAGATCCCCAGCCCAGCCCGTCGCCGACATGCATGGGCGGCGCATGACAAAGGGTCAGCTTGGTGCCGCAGTGGGGGCAGAGATGTTCTTCGTTCAAATAGGCAAGCACTCGTTCCAGCATGGCGCAGCAGCTCCTGTATTGTTATCGTAATCGTAAAAAATCAGTATGGTTGTGATGATTCAGAGCATGGCTCCCAGCACCTGATCAACAGCCTTGGCCTGCTCCATCCGGCTGCGCAGAAACGGCTCTGTCAGATGTCTGCGGTTGTCCTCAATCAGGCCGCACAGCTCCTGAATCATGGTTTCTTGGGCTAAAGCAGTCACCCGCTCCAGATTGCGGACAAAATCCCGGACTATCTTGCCGCTGGCCCCGCGCATGGAGAGAATTTCCGCATAGGTGCGCGGGTTCTGGGAATGCGCTCTGGCCATCGCCAGAATGGGATATAAAGATGTCAGGGTGCAGTGTCCGGCGATTTCCTCAGCCGTGATTGCATTCTCTGCCAAGGTCATGGCCAAGGCTACAGACACGGCAGTGGGCAGCTTCTGGCCCACGCCCATGAGCAGGTCGTGCCGGGCAGGGGCATCCTGCTGGATGCTGGCTCCGTGTTTATAAAGAAATGCCTCAAATTCGCTGCAAAATCTGCCGCTGCGACGGCTGCGCACCACGACCGCGTTCTTGTCCTTCATTGCAGCGGCCTGCGGCCCCCAGAGGTTATGCACAAGCATCACCTCCACGCCGTCGCTGGTCGATTCCAAGGCGGCCTGCAAGGTGCTTTCCGCCTCGCCTGCCAAAAGAATCAACGCCCTGCCTTCCGGGATCAGCGGGCCGTACTGGCGCACGGTCTCCGCCGTGACAGAGATTGGCACGCAGATCAGAATCACGTCAGCTTGAGGAATCATCTCCTCTGGCCGCAGTTCGGTGCTGCGGCCTGTCATGAAGACTTGATATCCCTCATTCTCCAGCCGCTCGGCAAACCAAGTGCTCATCTCGCCGGTGCCGATAAAACCGACTGAGCGGATGTGCTTGGGCCGCATATCCACCCGTGGAAAGCAGCCGAGCAGACGCAACGCGCCCTGCCGTCCGACAATTCGCTCCTCAATCCGGGCGACTGCCGCAGCCACGGCCTCATCTTCAATATGCCCTTCCACTTCCACATAAATGCGCAGCTTCTGGGTGCGGGGATCATTCTCCGAATTCATGTCGAGAATGTTGATCCCGCGCTTGGAGAACTCGTTGAGCATATCCACCAAGAGGCCGACCCGGTCGTCAAGCGGCTCAGTCATCAGCACCGTGGCATCATAGCCGGTGGAGCGGGGCAATTCCCGGCCCAGCACTGCGTAACGGGTGCGGCTGTGGGGCGAGATTTCCCGCTCGGCAATGTACAAACCGTGCGCAGCCAGCATCTCGCCAGTGTCAATCACGCCGTGCAGGCAGGCATCCTCCTGGGTTCGTATCTGCGCCAAAGCAGCGGGCAGATCATGCACATTCGTCAGGGCGGCGGCAGGAAGGACTTGGCTGATGTATTCCTCGCATTGGCGGAACACGCCCCGGCGGCCTGTCAGGGCGGTCAGCTCCTCCGGCTTGACTTCCGGGGCAAACACGCCCAGCGAGAGACTGACCGGCAGAACCATATTGCTGATCCACCAGCCTTCCCGAATGCGGCTGAACAGACCGAAGCGGCGAGCACCGCTGCCTTCGCGGGTGTTATAGACCGGCAGCACAGCTTGGTCAATTTTGCCGGAGGCAAAGGCGGCCAGCAGGCTGTCACTGTCGGCACAGGCTTGCAGCTCCGCATCCGGGGCCGCATCCAAGGCATGGAGCACCGCCGCCCGCCAGGCATGAGAATGCTGCGGGCCAAGAGTGCCAATGATAAATGACTGCTGCGTTTCAGACATGGCGCGAAATCAGGCGGCAGATCAGCGGACAAGCCCGCTGTCGGTTGAAAGTTTCTGTCATTATACCCCTTGACCTTTCTTTCACAAGGCAAAATTTTCCTGCGGCCTGCTGCTGGCTGAGATGCTTTGCCGTCTGAATGCCTGTACAACCTGAACTGGAATATCCGCCAGCCTGCCGTGACAGCCGGTGCTGAACTCCATTGGAGAACCTTCAATGTTGTCTTGATTCTCTTCGAGCTGTCTGCTACAGTTGTCCACTGTCGCGGTCAGCCATTCTTCTGTGGAGAACAGTGATGCGCCTGTTGAACCTGATTAAAACCTACTGGATAAGCTGCACAGTCATTACGCTGGCAGCTATCACATTCCTCTCGCTCCGTCCAGACCTGTCTCTGCCTGATGTGCCGGGCAAAGACAAAACCCTGCACATAGTCGCCTATGCCGCGCTCATGTTTCCAGCCGGCCTGCGCCGTCCGAGGCAGCTTCCGGCGATCTTTCTTTTTTTCATCCTCTACGGCGGCATGATTGAGTTGATTCAGCCCTATGTGAATCGCTCCTGCGAAGTGCTGGACTTGGCCGCCGACACCCTCGGCCTTGCCTGCGGCCTGCTGGTAGCTGAGATGCTCCGCCGCCTGAATAGCAGCGGAGCCTGAACGCTCTTCCAACCGTGATGACTGCTGAACAGCACGCGGCACCGCGTTTCTATCTTCTTCTGCGGCTTAACGAGCTATTCGATTTATGCAGATCAGGGCTTTGTCTTGAACGTGTATACTGCTGTGCTGCATAGGGTTTCACCAATTGTTGGTGTTGTCATACCGCTTTTAGGACACTCTTTCTGCACGACCGCTTTCAGCAAACAACTTGCGTGAGGTGCATCTTTTGTGCCGCAGGAAGCGTAAGATGTGCTCCACGTTCCATTTTGGCCAAGATTTTCTTGGGTGATAGGATTGCCAGAACGCCACCAGAGCTGACTGTCAGGGGAAACTTTCTGATAAATGCAAATAGAATTTTCCCCCAGATCAGTAACCTTGCCTTCCACGGTAAAGGTGAAGGATTCTTCTTCTGACTTTTCGTTGTTGCAAGAAACAACACTGTTGTTTTGTGGGGAAGTTATTTCGATTGTACATGGTTCAATTCTATTAGTGCTATCGCCAGGATCGGTGATAGCAACTGGTGGCTCTGGAGTTTTTGGTGATGTAGATATCATTACCCAAACAAAACCTGACATGCCGACAAATAAAAAAAAGAATACTGCTAATTTCACCCAAACTGGCTCTCGTCTGAAAAAATAAAGAGCTATAATGCAAAGAGAAATCCATAGTAAACAAAAAAATCCAAGAGGACTTTTTGATGCCTCTTTAATTATTATTGCTATATTCTCAATAGTTTTTGAGTCCATCTTTTTGAACGCCTCGTGTTGGAGTTTATTACTTGCCAAGTTGCAGGGACAGAGCAATAGATTGCTCTAATCCCCGCCTCATGAGAGGGAGAATATCGGTGCTCCCTCCTTCCCTACATCTCCACATCCAAAACATCCACCATCCTGTTATGATAGCCGCTTCGGAGCAGTTCCACCAGTTCGGCGTAATTCTCCACCTTGACGCTCAGGCTGCTGACGGCTGAACCGCTGAAACCGGGCAGCGTATAATCGCCATTGCCGGGCACAGTAACTGCGCCGCCTGCCGCGCCGTGCTCGCTCATGTCCAGCAGACTGAGCAGGAGCTGGCCGCTGCGGGCATCAAGCACCGCCTGAATGCGGATGAGTTCGGATGCGGTCATTTCCGCAGCCGTAGCCTTGACATAGGGGGCTGCCGCGCTGCCGGTCAGGATGCCGACCTCCTGCGGATTGTGGGCACTGAAGCCGCTCAAGACTAACGGAGTGCGCAGTCGCTGTCCATACGTCCCGGTGCGCAGGGTGCCGTGCTCAGTGTACTGGGTGCTGATGCTGATCGTGTATTCATTGTTCCACGGGTCGTCTTGACTTGGAATGTGCGGCACGAGCAAGATTTCCGTGTCGCTGATGCTGGCGAACTGAGTCTGCTTGATGCTGCCGCTGCGGGTGCCTGCAATCACACAGCCGCAGTTCGGCTTTTTCTTGTCAAAGGACAGATCGCTGCCTGAGAGACGGAGCACGCCCTCGCTGTTGAGCACATCGTGCAGTTCCAAGTCCGTGTCTTCGGCAGCAAGAATGACCGGCGCTTTCTCCTCCGGCGGCAGGACTGTGATACGGGTGCTTTGCTGCAAGGTCTTGATAAAAGGCTGCGAGGCCGCGACCGTGACATCCAGCAGCTCGTCCATGGGCGGGAGCGGGTCGTCCGGCCCATCCAGACGGGCGTGCAGGGAGGGCCGAATGGTGAAGGCGTTCTCCAGCGTGACCTGCATCCCCTCGGCCAGCATCTCGCCAACCTCCTCGTGGCCCGCCATCAGAATGGACTTGATCATGTCCGCAGACCAGTTGGGATTTTTCAGGGCAACCCGGGCGGCGACCTCGTCGTAGCCGCCAATGCCCTGATGGACAAAGCGGAGTTTGTAAGATGCGGGCGTGGTCAGCGGGTTCAGCTCAAGTCGGCATTGGATGCTGTTCATAATGTCCTCCCAATTGGTTTCAACTGCTGATGACAGCGGATAAAAAGAGCTGTTCCGCAGCATACGGAGCGCTGCCCGGCCTGTCAAGAGGAAAGACGGCGGATTCGGACGCATGTAAGTCCGCAAGACTTACGTGCATAAGTCCGGCGGACTTGCATGTGTAAGTCTTTGGGACTTACGCGGGTACGTCCGAGGGACTTGTGTGCGTTGGCGGAAATCTCAAACGCAGGATCGACTTTTGCCGGGATGGGCAGTCGGGGCGGCACGGGAAGATTGTTGCCGACAAAATTCCTCTTGATTTTCACGGCAGATCAGACTACGGTTTCGCAGCAATGGACATGCAAACCTGCATTCTCAACTCAACCCTGTGACCATGAAGAAAAGACTTTTTTTTATCTGCTGCATCCTGCTGGCATCTGCTGGAATCCTGACCGCTGCCTGCGCCTCCTCCTCGCGGCTGCCTGCGCGGAAAAAACTCATCAAATACGGCCAGGACAGACCGACCCCGTCCGATGCAGCGGCGCATATCAGGGAGATGGAGAAACGCCCGTTTGACGGCATCGTCATGACGCTGACCGGCAAAAATAAAGGAAATATCTTCCGAGGCGGCAAATGGGATGCGGCGGACTATGCGGCAGACATGGAAGCTCTGAAGAAGATCAAATGGGGCACGTTCACGGACAACTTTCTTATCATGAACGCGGCCTCGGCAATGGACTGGTTCAGCGATCAGGATTGGGACAACATTGTCAGCAATGTCGAAATCATGGCCACAGCAGCCAAGGCGGGCCGATGCAATCTGGCCTTCGATCCTGAACCCTATGGCAAAAATCCTTGGCATTACAAAGTGCAGGCCCATGCTAAGGAGAAATCATTCGGTGACTATGAAGCCAAGGTGCGCCAGCGCGGGGCGCAGTTCATCGAGGCGATTCAGAAGCATCTGCCGGAAACCGTGCTGCTGACGCTCTTCTCCTACAGCATCTTCCCCAACATCACCGACCAGCCGACTGCGGCCAAACGGACGCAAATGATAGGCCAGCAGGAACTTTATGGTCTCTATCCCGCCTTTCTGTCTGGCATCTTGGATGCAATGGGGCCGGGCATCACGGTTATTGACGGCAATGAGCCTTCCTATTATTACCCGGATACGCATTCCTTTTACACTGGCTACCATCTGATGCGGCAGACCGCTTTGGGCTTGGTGCCGCCGGAAGACACAGACACGTTCCTCCTCCAGACGCAGGCAGGACATGCCTTGTATTTTGACTACATCTTTGGCACAGTGAAGTGGAAGAATATTCTTGCTCAGTTCATGACCGAGAAGGAACGCTTAAAGTGGTGGGAGCACAATGTCTATTGGGCGCTGAAGACCACAGACGAGTATGTCTGGCTCTGGAATGAACGAATGAACTGGTGGAAGGAGGAAGGAATGCCGCCCGGCATGGAGCAGGCCTTGATCTCAGCGCGGGAAAAGATTGCCCAGCAAAAGCCGCTCGGCTTCGAGATAGATGAGTTCATGGATCGGGCGCAAAAGGCGAAGGCGGCGGCCAAAGAGAAGGAGCTGCTGGAAAACGCGGAGGACTGAAATAACGGCTGCCGCAGGAAAAAAGCTGGAAATGTCCTTGTTGATTTCTGCCCGGCAAATTATCTTGGCAGGAATGACCTTGCAAGCGCTGCCGGTTGCCGCATCAGGCAGGAAGCGGCAGCTTTCTTTTTCAACTGAGCAATCATGAATCATTTTAAATATCAAGACGGCGAACTTTATTGCGAGGACGTGCGCATTGAGGAGATCGCCGCCCAAGTCGGCACGCCGTTCTATCTCTACAGCTCCGCCACCTTGAAACGGCATTTCACCGCCTTTGAGTCCGGTTTCAAGGGCATGGCCCATCAGACCTGTTTTGCCGTCAAAGCCTGCTCCAATATTGCCATTCTCAATCTCTTTGCCAAGCTCGGCGGCGGGGCGGACATTGTCTCCGGCGGCGAACTGTTCCGCGCCCTGAAAGCGGGCATTGCTCCTGAGAAGATTATTTATTCCGGCGCAGGCAAGACCCGCAAAGAGCTGCGCGAAGCCTTGCAGGCCGATATTTTGATGTTCAACGTTGAGTCGCCGCAGGAGTTGGACCGGCTTAATGACGTAGCGGCGGAGCTGAACAAAACCGCCCGCATCGCCTTCCGCATCAACCCGGACGTTGATCCGAAGACCCATGCCTACATCTCCACTGGCTTGGCAAAGAACAAGTTCGGCATCCCGGTTGCTGAGGCAGCGCAGGAATATCTGCGGGCCGAGGCCATGCCGCAGATAGAGATTGTCGGCGTGAGCTGCCACATTGGCTCCCAGCTCACCCAAGTGGAGCCGTTCATTGAAGCCCTGCGCAAGGTCAAAGCCTTCATCGCCACGCTGGAAGCACACGGCATCAAGATCAACTATCTCGACATGGGCGGCGGCATCGGCATTCCGTATGACGACGAGCAGCCGCCCCATCCGATTGATTATGCGGCGGCAGTGCGGGCCGAGTTGAAGGGCATGGACTGCACCCTGATTTTGGAGCCAGGCCGCGTTTTGGCCGGCAATGCGGGCGTGTTAGTCACTGAGGTGCAATATACCAAAGCCAATCGGGGCGGTGAGCAGGAGAAACGCTTCATCATTGTGGATGCGGCCATGAATGACTTGGCCCGGCCCTCGCTTTACGGCGCTTATCACGAAATTCTGCCGGTGCGCGAGTCTGCGCCGGAGAGCAGCAGGCAAAAGGCGGATGTGGTCGGCCCGATCTGCGAGACTGGTGATTTCCTTGCCAAAGACCGGCTGCTGCCCGATGTGCGGCCCGGCGAACTGCTGGCCGTGATGAGCAGCGGTGCTTATGGCTTTTCCATGTCCTCAAACTATAACTCCCGGCCCAAAGTCGCCGAAGTGCTGGTCAGCGGCGGCAGCTTCAAGGTTATCCGTCAGCGTGAAAGCTATGAAGACTTGGTACGCGGTGAAATGGCGGACGCATTTGCATAAAACAGTGCAGTCTTGGCAATGAGGCTGCGGCTTTTTTTCAATCCCTGCAACCACGAGGTGACGATGAAAAAAGCAATCAAACTGAACGCAGTGCTTGCAGCGGCACTCTCTGTTCCCAGCACCAGCGTAGCTGCCAATTTGGAACTGCTTATGGCCGGGCCGTGGGCTTCTGGCCGCCAGCCTTATTATCCCATTGTCGATACCAAGCAGAGCACCTGCTTTAACGATTTGGTATCTATTGCCTGCCCTGCGCAGACGACAGGCGACTTCTACGGCCAAGATTCTCAGCATGACGGGCTGGCTCCAAGCTTCACGGGTAATGGCAACGGCACTGTCACAGATAATCGCACCGGATTGATGTGGCAGCAGGATCCGGGCGACAAGAAGACTCGTGATCAAGCCTTGGCTGAAATCGGCTCCTTTGCTTTGGCAGGTTACACAGACTGGCGGCTGCCTACGATCAAGGAGCTGTATTCGCTGATTCAGTTCAACGGCAAGGACGCAAGCGGCTGCGATGATGAAGGCACTACTTGCACTGCTGACGATTACACGCCCTTCATTGACACCACGTATTTCACCTTTCAATATGGGGGGAACGTGTATGGCGACCGGATCATTGACGCGCAGTATCTGTCCAGCAATTTGGTGGAAGGCGGCACGAGCAACAATGCCGAGTCAGCCTTTGGCGTGAACTTTGCCGATGGCCGCATCAAGGGTTATGAACTTGAACCAAAGGGCACACCTAAGACTTTTTTTGTCATGTATGTGCGTGACATCTCAAGCGACAAAAAGTACGGCATCAACAGCTTCAAGGACACTGGCGACGGTACGGTGATTGACAGTGCGAGCGGACTGCAATGGATGCAGGCGGACAGCGGCGCAGGCAAGAACTGGCAGGAGGCTCTGGCGTACTGCGAAAACTTGAGTTTGGCAGATCATACAGACTGGCGGCTGCCTAATGCCAAAGAACTGCACAGCATTGTTGACTACAGCAATGCACCGGACACAAACGGCAAGCCCGCCATTGACACGGACTATTTCAACTCCACTTCCATCAAAAACGAGAACGGAGTTGATGACTGGCCCTTTTACTGGACCAGCACCACCCTTGAAACGTGGAATAACAAAGGGGACAAGGCGGTTTTTGTCGCTTTTGGCCGGGCCTTGGGGTATATAGCGGTTTCAGGTTGTATGGTTATCAGAAAAAGATTAAACTTGACTTGTCTGTTTTTTCCATTTTTTTACACACGGAGGTCTGCCATGATTTATTCTATTGATTTCAGAAAGAAAGTCTTGTCTGTTTATGAAAAACAGAAATCATTGAGAAGAACTGCAGATTTGCTTGACGTTTCCTATAAATTTGTTCAAAGTCTTGTAAAAAGATGGAAGACTGAGGGGACGCTTGAGCCGAAGCCTCATAAAGGCGGAAATCCTCCGAAAATCAAGGAAGTTCATATGCCTTTTCTGACCAGCATGATTGATGACGAGAACGATCTTACGCTTGAAGAGATGTGTGATCGCTTATACGAGAAATTCAATTTAAAAATAGCACCTTCCACGCTGTGCGAAACTCTCGCCAGACTGAAAATCAGCCGGAAAAAAAACTTTCCGCGATCCGGCGGCGTATAAAGAGGAAAATATAGCAAAGACAGTTAATTACCTTGCAGGCCTGCTCGAGGCTGACAAAAAGAATTTCATCTTTATTGATGAGACAGGATGCTGTTTGAACATGTCGAGAAAATTTGCAAGATCAAGAAAAGGAACAAGAGCTTTTTCAAAAAGACCTTCAGGTAAAGGGAAAAGAATAAGCATGATAGGAGCTGTAAAGTTTGGAAAAATATTGAAGTGCATGAAATTTAAAGGCACCATGACAGGAGATGTCTTTTATTTCTATATAAAAAATTATCTTTTGAAATATCTTGACAGCAGCAAGACAGTCGTTCTTGACAATGCCAGTCCTCATAAAAACAAAGAAGCTCTCGCTTTGATCAGAAGTACAGGAGCGAAGATCATTTTCCTCCCTCCTTATCGTCCTGAACTGAACCCTATTGAATACTGCTGGTCAGTAATGAAAAACACTATAAGAAAATTGAAGCCGAGAACAGAGCGTGAGCTGATGGAAGCTTATGATATATCTCTGAAAACGGTTAAGTCAAAATCAATCAAATCGTTTTTCCGTCATTGCTGGGTTTGATATCTGTTCAATACGAAACCGCTATATGAGCGATACATGGGTGAACATTCACGGAGCCGGAGCAGTGAAGGCAGACTTCAAATCCGGTGATCCTGAATCTTATAAATATGGAGACGGGCCGCAAAACGGGGCAGTGCGCATTTACAACTACGTGCGCTGCGTCAGGGATGCAACCTGATCAGCACAGACGAGACAGCATGAAATACATTCTCCTTATTGGCGACGGCATGGGCGACACGCCTGTACCGGAGTTGGGCAACAAAACTCCTTTGGAAGCGGCGCGCAAGCCAACAATTGACCGCCTCTGTGCCTTGGCCGAGCCGCTGCTCGTCCGCACTGTGCCCGAAGGCTGTCCGCCGGGCAGCGATGTGGCCAATCTTTCCCTGCTTGGCTATGAACCGGCCAGATGCTACACAGGCCGCGCCCCGCTGGAGGCGGCGAGCATGGGGATTGCTGTCCCGGAAGAGGGAGTGGCCTTCCGCTGCAACTTGGTCACGGTCCGCTATGAGGACGATGGCCGTCTGATCATGCTTGATCACAGCGCAGGCCACGTCAACAGCGAGGAAGCGGCTGAACTGATCGCGGCTGTCCAAGCCGCCTGCGGCACGGCGCGGCTTCAGTTTCATCCGGGCGTGAGCTACCGGCACCTGCTCATCCACCAAGGCAATGTGCCAAAGAGCCTGCGCACCGTGCCGCCGCATGATCATCTTGGCCAGGATGTCACCAGTTTTTATCAAGAGTATTTAGCTGTTGATTATCTTGCCGAGCTGATGCGCACCTCGGCCAAGGTGCTTGCGGAACATCCTGTTAATAAGAAGCGGGAGGCGGCAGGTAAGTTGCCTGCCAACAGCATCTGGATTTGGGGTGAAGGTGGCAGGCCGCAACTCGACACGCTTGCCCAACGCTGGGGATTGAGCGGCAGCCTGATTTCTGCTGTTGATCTGCTCAAAGGAATTGGCGTGTGCAGCGGCTTGGATGTTCTGGATGTTCCGGGCGCGACCGGCTACTTGGACACCAATTACCAAGGCAAGGCTGAGGCTGCCTTGAAGGCCTTGGAGACACAGGACTTTGTTCTTGTCCATATCGAGGCCCCGGACGAGGCCGGGCATCAGGGTTCGGCAAAAGACAAGGTGCAGGCAATTGAGGACTTTGATGCTAAAATAGTCGCCCCGATCACAGCGGAAATGGACCGGCGCGGCGAGCCGTATCGTCTTGTCGTGACAATGGATCATTACACCACTATTGCCAGCCGCACCCATGAGGCTTGGCCTGTGCCCATGTTCATTTATGATTCGCAGGGCGGCATAGCCAAGCCTGCGGGCTGCGCCTACACAGAAGAGAATATCAAGGCTGTTGCTCAATATCTTGCCAGCGGCACCGAGTTCTTTGCCCGCTTTGTCCAGCAGGAACAGCGGCATGGCTGATTTGCGCATGGAAATGAGCGAGCCGGTTTTCCGCCTGAACTACCGGATCATTTACGGCGATACCGACGCAGGCGGCATTGTCTATTATGCCAACTATCTCCGCTTCATGGAGCTGGGCCGCAACGAGCTGATGCGCAGTTTGTCCACGCCCTACAGCGAGCTGGAACAGGACGGCATCATCATTCCGGTGACAGAATGCCATCTCCGCTACAAGGCTTCAGCTTATTACGATGACGTGATCAGCATTCACACCTGTCTGGCCGAGCTGACGCGCTGGTCCTGCCGCTTTCATTACCGGATCAGCTGCCCGCAGGGAGACAGGGAGCAGCTCTTGGTCAAGGGCTTCACCAAGCACGCTTGCATTGACCGGCAGGGCAGGCTGCTGCCCATGCCGGAAAAAGTCATGCGGCTCGCCGGATGACAACTTCTCATCTTTTCACCCAACTTTACTTCTCAGGAGAAACGTCATGGCTGACAACTGCATTTTCTGCAAAATCATCCAAGGAGAAATCCCGGCTGCCAAGCTCTATGAGGATGATGAGCTGCTGGCCTTCCGGGACATCAGTCCAGAAGCACCGCTGCATTTTCTCGTGATTCCGAAAAAACACATCAGCGGGCCTGCGGCAGTGGCGGCTGAGGACGAGCGGCTGATCGGCAAAATGCTGCGCATCGGCAGCGAGACAGCCAAGAAGGAGGGGTTTGAGAACTTCCGGGTGGTCTTCAACAACGGTGCCCAGGCAGGACAGACCGTGTTCCATATTCACATGCACATCCTTGGCGGACGCGACCTGACCTGGCCTCCGGGCTGATCGCGCCTGCTGCGCAACGCCCAAGGCCTTGTCTTGGGCTGATTGACAGGCATCACAGCCCGCCCCTCTCCAAAAAAGGCGCAGTGTCGCCCTTGCCTTCCCGCAGAATTTCCGGCTCCTCGTCAATTAAAGAGATGACTGTTGAAGGTTCAGGACTGATGGGGCCGCCATCAACAATCAGATCCACCTGATTGCCGAAAAGCTCTTCCACGTAAAATGCGTCCGCAGGCGGATCGCAGTCTTCCCGCAACGCGCTGGTGTTGAGCATCGGATTGCCGAGCTGCTCAATGATCGCCAAGCATATCTGCGAGTCAGGCACGCGGATGCCCACAGTTTTCTGCTTGGTCAGCATGATCTTGGGCACTACTTTGGAACCAGGCAGCACCATGGTGTAAGGGCCGGGCAGATGCCGCCGCAGCAGCCGGTAGGCCCAGCTGCTGACATGAGCGTACTGGCTGATATCCTTGAGCGAGGAGCACATGAAGGAAAACGGCTTCTGTCGGGGCCGCTGCCGGATTTCATGCACCCGCTTCACCGCCTTCTGATTGAAGATGTCACAGCTGATGCCGTACATGGTGTCCGTGGGACAGCAGATGACACCGCCTTTTTTCAGGACATCAGCAGCCATGCTGATCAGCCTTGGCTGAGGATTGATTGGATTTATTTCGAGATGTCTGGACATGGAAAACTTTGTCGGCTGAAATATGAAGCGCACTACAGTGCCATTGTACACAGAAACACCTTCAGCGGCAAGCGGCTCCCGGTCGAAAAAAATTGCCTGTTTCAGACTTGTCGGCGCAGGTAAAATTTCTTATACTATTTTCACAGCATGTCACAGCCTCTCCGCTGTCGGGCTGCCTTGCGTCCGATTGGCGGGATACTTCTGCCTTTTCAGAACAACATGGCTTCACAAAAAGATCAGCGGAACAGTGAGTTCGATGAATTGCAGCAGACTCTCGCCCAGCATTCGCGCATCAGGATAACCCAGACTGAGGGCGAGCCGCCAGACTGCTATGAAATCGAATACAATCTGACCGGGCTGGTCAAAGCTGCGGACGGCAGCATCAGCAAGGCCTCCAAGCACCTCATGCTGCTCACCCTGCCGTTTGGCTATCCTCACTTCCCGCCTGCCGTCAAGCCGCTCACCCCGATTTTCCATCCAGACATGGACCCGGACGCAGTCCGCATCTCCTCCTACTGGCAGAACAGCCCCTCGTTGGCCAAGCTCGTTCTTCATCTTGGCGACATGATCTGCGGCAAAGAGTATGAGCTGGAGGAGCCGTTCAATCAGGAGGCGGCAGACTGGTATGCCGCTCATGCTAAGGAGCTGCCCTGCGACACTGCTGCCGGAACAGGCGGTGCTGCGGATGATCTTGATCTTGACCTCGGCCTTGCTGATCTTGATGAGCCTGCGCATGCGCAGGAGATGGATATTTCCTCAGCCTTGGCTCCGGCCTTGGAAATTGAGGACATGACCGACTTGGAGCCTGTTGAAACAGACAGCGGCGCGGAACTGTCCTTTGAGCTGGAATCGCCGCAGCCGGTGGATGATCTTGCCGGTTTGACTGGCCAAGAAGAGGAGCATGCCAGTCAGGAAGAGGCGGAGGAAGAGGATTTCGGCTTGGAGCTTGAGCTTGACCTCGCGCCTGAGCCTGAACCGGCAGTGGAACAGCCGCCGCAGGACATTGGGCCGAAGCTGGAGGAAATCCGAGCTCATATACGCAGAAAAGAGATGGAGATTGCGGCCCGGCTGCTGGCCAGACTGCCTGCGCTCCCGGAGGTGGAGGACCTTAGACTGCGGGTTCGGACGGCATTGGCGGAACGGGACGAGCTGCTGGCAGAACTGAAAGTTTTTGAGGATGACGACAACTTTGACGAAGCCAAGAAAGTTTTCAAGAAGATCAAGGCGGTTGCGGCTGACACCCCGGATCTGGCCGAAATAGGCCGTCGGCTGGAGCAGTCGCAAAACATGCTGGATGCCTTTTCCATGCCCTCGCAGAAGGAAGCGGCGGCGGAAGATGAATTTGCTGCTGAGGAAGAGAGCATTCCGTCTCTGAAAAAGAAAAAAGAGAAAAGAACTGTCAAGGAGGCTCCGCCGCGCAAGGAAAGGCAGAAGCAGGCTGCGCCCAAGGAAAAAAAAGAAATTTCCACGGTCAAAAGGCAGATTGTCCGCACGGTGTACCGGGAGGTGCCAGTGGCTCCTTTTGCCATAGCCGCCGGGGTTGCAGCAGTGATTGTGGTCGTTGGCCTGGTTTACACCAGAGACACCAACAATCTGCTCAATGCCCAGCTGGCATGGCAGGACGCGCAGCAGCTTTTCCGGCAGCGTGAATGTCAGAAGGCAGATGCCAAAGCCAATGCCGCGCTTGCCATCTTGCAGACAGTACTCACGCCTTTGCCTGCAAAAGGCAGCATGAGGAAAGAAATTGCCGAACTGACAGCAAGTGCGGAGTATCAGCTCTGCAAGGATGGAAAAGGACTCTACAATGGAACGCCAATACTATTGCCTGAGTTGAAAAAACGGGTGGAGCTTGACAAGCGGCTTGCAGCAATAGAACATGCCTTGGAACAAGGCAATATCAGTCTATCTGTTGAACTGCTTGAGAAGGCAGAAAAATATGCTATAGAAAATGGGCTGCGGCTGCCGGACAATTTTGAAGCATTGAAAAAACGTGTTTTTGAAACGCTTCTGAAAGATGCCCTCAATTGTGTTGAAGAGGCGCGGAAGCTGAAAGACTGGGAGACTGTGGAGAAATGCACCCGGCAAGGCTTGCAGGCGGCAAAGGAGCTGGGGGATAATGAGGTTGAAAGAAAATTCAAAGAAATTTTGGCTGAATCTCTTTTCAACAGTGAACTGCATCGATTCAAACAACTGTTTGCCGGGGCGCACGGACAATGGCAGCAGTGTCTTGAACAGCTCAAAACACTGGAAGCATTGCTCCAGAAGAATTCAGATGCAGCCACTCCTGAGAAAAAACTGGAGCTGGAGCAGCTCAAGGCTAACTGTCAGTTTTATCAATTTCTTTTTCTTGCCAACGAAGCCTACAGCAGCAAGGGAGACAGCGATGCGGCAGTAAGCCATTATGAACAGGCCTTGAGCCTGCTCAACAGCAAGCAGCACCTGTTCACGGCTGCGGAACAGGCGACTGCCGAACAAATCAGAAGCACCATTCAGCGGATCAGAATCAGTGATTTGTGGAGCAAAGCCGCCGCAGAGGAGAAGGATGGCGATCTTTCTTCAGCCTTGAAGCATTACAGGGGAATAAAAGAGATGCTGCGGAGGCTTGACCTGAATGACAAAGACGCAGACCTGCAACTCTTTGACAAGGAGATTGATTCAAGAATCAGCCGCTTGCAGCAGGTGTTGCGAGGACAGCGGAACAATGACTGGCTGCAGAGGAATTACAAGAAAATTTTCTCAGATGCCTATCCATCGGCCCGAACTGAACTTCTTCACAGTCCGCAGCTTGACTTCATCAATATGATCAATGGGCAGGAGCACTACAAGGTCAGTTGCCGCGAGGGGCAGATGTACCGTTTTGAACTGCATTATCTGCACAACCCGGCGACTGGTCAGTGGACACCCTGCCCAAATTGTCAATGATGGTGGTGATGCCCGCTGTTGTCGTGCCCTGGCGCGGCCAGCGGGCCGCCAGCCCGCTCCAAGGCCTCTTCCAGAGAGCGGTGCGCTGACTGAAGTGCTTCTGAGGCCCGGCGCAGCAGACCGGCAAGTTCCGGCGTTTCCGCAGTCAAGGTTTCGGCCCAGCGGAAGAATTCCGCGCCATGTCCCTGATTGTGCTCAATCCAATGCGGCAGCAGCACCCGCAGTTTATCCACATCCTTCATTGTCAAATCCTTTGTGCAGTTTTCTTTTGTTATGATGCCGATTGCCTGACCGCCAGCACCACTGAGCCGTCAAGAAAATCAATATTTCTGATCCATGCGTCAGGCACAGTCAAAGGCTCTTCAAAATAGGTGCTGAGAATCACGCCCTCCGGGGTCACATTGACGCTGGTGACAGATTCCATCACGGTTTTCCTGCTGCCATCCTGCTGCTCCACGATTGCTTTGAGCTGACACATTGCTGCTCTCTCCTCACTGTTCAAATAAGAAAACGGAATTCCCCCTTGCCGAGCAGGTCATGCAGATGGAGGATGCCCAGCACAGCGCCTGCCTCATCGGTCACTGCCAAGACAGTGATGTCCTTGCTCTGCATCAGACTGAGGGCATCAGCCGCCATCATGTCCGGGCTGATGCGCACCGGTGTTTTGGTCATTACCGCTGCCGTGCCGCCGCCCGCCTGTAGCTGCCTGCTGATCAGGTGCCGCCGCAAGTCGCCGTCCGTGATGATGCCGGACAGCTTCTGCTCAGAAGAGACAACCAGCACGGCCCCCAGATTCTTGCGGTTCAGTTCAGCAACCGCCTCCGCCAAGCTGGCTTCCTTCCTGATCAACGGCATCTTGTCGCCAGTGAGCATGACCTCCCGCACTTCCACCTTTAAGCGTTCGCCCAAACTGCCGCCCGGATGATTGCGGCGGAAATCTTCAGCCCGGAAGCGGTGCCGCTTGAGCAGGGCCACGGCCAAGGCATCGCCAAGAGCGAGCGTGGCTGTGGTCGAGGCGGTCGGAGCCAGCCCCAGCGGGCAGGCTTCTTTGGGCACTGCAACCTTGAGCAGCACCTTGGCCTGCTCGGCCAAGGAAGAAGTCGGATTGCCGGTCATGAGGATCACGGGCAGCGACATGGCCTTGAGGCTGGAGAGCAGCCGGTGCAGCTCCGTGGTCTCACCGGAATAGGAGATTGCCAGCACCACATCCTTTGGCCCGACCATGCCAAGGTCGCCGTGCATGGCTTCGACCGGGTGAAGAAACAAGGACGGGGTGCCGGTGGAGTTGAAGGTGGCGGCCATTTTCTGTCCCACCAGCCCGGATTTGCCAATGCCGGTGATGATCAGGCGGTTGGGCGGACAGGCCATGATCAAATCAACGGCTTGGACAAACTCCTGGCCCAAGGCATCACGGACCGCATGAATGCCTTCGGCCTCAATGGTCAACACCTCGCGGGCCTGCTCAATGGCTGTCATCATGATTCATCTCCCAAATCCAGAACAATCCGGCCCCGCGTCCGGCCTGCAAGCATGTCATCAATGGTCTGACTGAGCTGGGCAAGGCTGATGCGGCGGCTCAGGCAGGCAAGCGCATCGTGCAGCAAAGGATGCCACGGCCCGGCCAATTTGTCCCAAATTTCCTTGCGCCTGGCCAGCGGACATGCAGCAGAGTCAATGCCGAGCAAACTGATCCCGCGCAGAATAAAGGGATAGACCGTGACAGGCAGCTCGCCGGAAGCGGCATTGCCGCAGCAGGTGACTATGCCATTGTATTGCGTCGCTTTAATCGCCCCGGCCAGTATATCGCCGCCAACTGTATCGACAACTCCGGCCCAGCGTTCCCGAAGCAGAGCGGCTCCGGCCCGGCCCGCAGCCTGCTGCCGGTTCAAGACGGCAGCGCAGCCGAGCTGGCCGAGCAAGTCATGCTCGCTCTCCTTGCCAGTCACTGCGGTGACAGAAAAACCGAGCTTGGCTAAAAGAGCCGCCGCAATGGAACCAACTCCGCCCGTGGCGCCAGTGACAAGCACCGGCCCCTGCTCAGGGCGCAGGCCAAAAGCGAGCAGTTTATCCACACACTGGGCGGCAGTGAAACCGGCGGTGCCGATCTGCATGGTTGCAAGCAGGGAGAGCGGCTCCGGCTTGGCCAGCACCCAAGCCGCTGGCACCCGGATATATTGACCAAAGCCGCCGTGCGTGTTCATGCCAAGGTCATAACCCATGCAGAGGACTTCGTCGCCTTCCTTGAACTGCGGCGCGCTGGAAAATGCGACCAATCCTGCCGCATCAATGCCGGGCGTGTGCGGATAGTTCTTGGTCACGCCCCGGTTGCCGCTGGCAGACAGGGCATCCTTGTAATTGAGCGAGGAGAACTGGACTCGGATCAACACTTCGCCGGGCGGCAGGTCAGCAAGGCGGCGTTCCTCCACTGCCCGCTGGAACAAGCCGTCCTGCTCCCGCACCACAAATGCCTTAAATACAGTTTCGTTGTTCATGAAAAGCTCAAGTTGCAGGCAGCCAGCGCTGCAAGGTGGCAGTGAGCTGGTCCTTGTTGACAGGTTTGGTCAGATAGTCGTCCATGCCTGCGGCAAAGCATTTTTCCTGATCACCGGTCATGGCATTGGCGGTCATGGCAATGATCAGCCGGTGCCTGCCTTGCAAGCGCTGGCGCAACTGCTCCAGCAGACCGGTCTCTATTTTGCCTGCCGCCTCCGAGTCCAAGTCCCCGTTCTCCTCGCAGGCGCGGATGATCCGGGTCAGGCTGTAGCCGTCCAAACGCGGCATCTGCACATCAGAAAGAATCAGATCAAAGCTGTCATCCTCCAGCAGCATCTGGAGGGCGGCCAAGCCGTCAAAGGCCTCTGTCACCTGATGCTCGAACTTTTCCAGCACCACCCGGAGCAGGAAGCGGTTGGCTGGATTGTCCTCCACCAGCAGGACGCGCAGCGGCTGGAGTGCGGCAGGATTTGGCATGGCATGCACGGCTGCTTTTGGCATCTCAGCAGTCCGGCCAAAGATGGCGGTGAAAGTGAAGGTTGATCCCTTGCCCTGCTCACTCTGCGCACTGATGTCGCCGTCCATCAGCTCGCAGAGCTGACGGCAGATGGCCAGGCCCAGCCCTGTGCCGCCGAATTTGCGCGACACCGAGCTGTCCTCCTGCGAAAAGGCGCTGAAAATCGTGCTGATTTTATCAGCCCTGATGCCGATGCCCCGGTCAATGACTGAAACTTGCAGGGTGACAGTTTCCGGCCCGGCATCGGCCATGCTGACCTGAATGCGGATCGGCCCCTGCTGGGAGAATTTGATTGCATTGCTGAGTAAATTGAGGATGATCTGGCGGAAGCGGAGACTGTCGCCCTCCACTGCCTTGGGCACATCCTCGGCAATGTCCATGAGGATGGCCAGCCCTTTTTCCTTGGAAAGAAAGGAAACCGTGCGGACTGCCGCCTCCACTGCCTCAGCCAGAAGAAAAGGATGTTCATCCAGCTCCAGCTGTCCGGCTTCAATTTTGGAGAAATCAAGAATGTCGTTGATCAGAGAAAGCAGGGAATCAGCCGACAGCTTGACGGTTTCAAGGTATTTGCGCTGCTGCGAGTCAGCCGCCTTTTCCAAGGCCAGATCGGTCATGCCGATGATCGCGCTCATGGGCGTGCGGATCTCATGGCTCATATTGGCGAGAAAGATCGACTTGGACTGCGAGGCAGCCTCGGCCTTGAGGCGCGCATCTTGGAGCTGCTGCCGCATCCGCAGCAGTTCAATCTGGGTGCTGATCCGGGCGCGGACAATCTCCAGCTTGAACGGTTTGGTGATGAAATCGACCGCCCCTGCGTCCAGCCCTTGCAGCTCGTCGCTTTCCTTGTCCAAGGCGCTGAGGAAGATGACCGGAATATGCCTGGTGCGGCTGTCTGCTTTCAGACTGCGGCAGACCTCGTAGCCGTCCATGCCCGGCATCATGATGTCCAGCAGGATCAAATCAGGCTGAGGCGCCTGCGCGGCCAGCTCCAGGCCCTGCCTGCCGCCGGTGGCCACTCTGACAGTGTACTCCGGCGACATGGCCTCGCCAAGAAGCATCAAATTGTCAATGATGTCATCAATGATGAGGAGGATGGGTTTTCTGTCGCTCATAGATTTTCAGTGGGCCTGCCGAGCTGTTCTGATGCTGCCAGCGGATGCACAAAAAAGTATTATGTTCTGTATCGCATATCCTGCTTTCTGGCAACAGATTTGTTTTTCCGCAACCAACAGCTGTCTGTTTATTTGCGCCGGTACTCATCCGCCCGGCTGATGATGAACTCCTGCCAGGACGGATCAGCAAAGGCATGGGCAATGGTGAAGATGTCCTTGTCGCCCCGGCCTGACATGTTGATGATGATCGCCTGCTCGCGGGACATTTTTGGAGCCTCCTTGATCGCTTGGGCAAAGGCGTGCGAGGATTCCAAGGCCGGAATAATGCCTTCCGTTTTCATGGTCAGCTGAAGCGCCTCCAACACCTCGTCATCCGTGGCCGCCTCGAAACGCACCCGGCCTTGCTCGCCCAGATCAGCCAAGATCGGGGAAATGCCGACATAGTCCAGCCCGGCGGAAATGGAATGCGTGTCCAGCATCTGTCCGTCGCTGTCTTGGAGAAAGCGGGTCTTATAGCCTTGGGCAATGCCCGCCGCCGCCCGATCACTTAACATGCGGCAAGCATGTTTGCCCGTATCCAAGCCCTTGCCGCCTGCTTCCACGCCGACTAATTCCACACTGTTGTCGTTCAGAAAGCCTTGGAAGATGCCCATCGCGTTGGAGCCGCCGCCGACGCAGGCATAGACCCGATCAGGCAGCGAGCCGCGCTGCTCCATGATCTGCCGCTTGGCCTCTTGGCCGATGATCGATTGGAACCAAGCCACCATTTCCGGGAAAGGATGCGGCCCGCAGACTGTGCCAAGGACGTAATGCGTCGTGTCCATACTCGCCACCCAGTCGCGGAACGCCTCGTTGATCGCGTCCTTGAGGGTGCGGGAGCCGTCTTTCACTGGCACCACAGTCGCGCCCAGCTTCTCCATCCAGAAGACATTGGGCCGCTGCCGGGCCACGTCCTCCTCACCCATGTAAATCGTGCAGGCAAAGCCGAAGCGGGCGGCCATTGTTGCGGTGGCCACGCCGTGCTGACCCGCACCGGTCTCGGCAATGACCCGCGTCTTGCCCATGCGCTTGACGAGCAAGCCTTGCCCCATGACATTATTGGCTTTGTGCGCGCCAGTATGGTTGAGGTCTTCGCGCTTGATGTAAATCTGCGCCCCGCCGAGCTGCTTGGACAGGTTTTCCGCATAAGTCAGCGGCGTGGGCCTGCCGGAGTAGTTGGCCATCAGGTCAACATATTCCTGCCAGAAACTGGCATCAGCCCGCGCCGCTTCGTAGGCCGCGTTCAGCTCGACAAAGGTTTGATGCAGCACTTCCGGGATAAACGCCCCGCCCCATTGACCAAAGTATCCTTTTTTCATAGTTTTTCTGCACTTTTTATTGACGATTTCCTGCTCATCTGCACTTTGACGGCTTTGCCGCTCCAATCAATATTCATAATATGAACAAGAAAACTGCCTGTTGAGGAAGTGAATTCCTCGGTATAGCCATTCTCTACAGCACGATTTGCTGTTTGCTTGCCATCAGGCGCAATGGTGAGCGTGACGATCTTATATTCCTCGTTGAAGGTGATGGAAATTCTGGTTTCAGCCTCTTCAATAAACTGTGTTTGATTTTCATGAAGCGTTGCGGAAAACGGGCCGGGAAGATGCTTTGCTTCCTCAACAGGCTGCTCTATCTTTTGCTTTTGATCGTTGAGACCAAAGAAGTCCCTCATCTCAGGCGTTGCAACCGTGAACAGCAATGCAAGTCCGCCAATAATGAAACTGATGATGAGGCCAATCAGGGCAATAAGAAAATTCTTGTCCAATTTATCGTCGTTTTCTTGCTGCATTTCCGTGTTTCAATGAATCAATGCGCAGGCGGAAACCTTGCCCCGCCATGCCGCAGTAAAAGGTTACTCGATCCAAGCGAATCATGATAGGTATCACGGCACTGTCATGATACTAATCATGAAACTGTGGTGATGGTGAACTGTGAGTGATCAATTAAACAAAAGATTATTATTATAATCTTGAATGAACCTCCAGACAGATGCAGTTAAATTTTCGATGCTTCTCGAAAATGAAATGGTCTTTCTGACAAGTGCAGACAATCTTTGTCTGAATGTCAAATTGAGCCTTTCGATATGACTTGTTTTTCCGCTTCCTTTGCTGACAATTCTATGCCTTTCAGCTGGAAACACGCTCGAATAAGCGGCGAGTCCATCCGTAAAAAATATTCCGTTCTTTTTGCAATCTTCAGAAAGGGAGTCCCACAAGGCGGCTGCTCCTGCATTATCTCTTTTTCCAACATGATATCCGACAATAAGCTTTGTTCTTCTCTCGACAGCAAGCCATATCCAAATATCATTTTCCTTGTCACCAACGAAAGTCCACATTTCATCGGCTTCGATGAAGATTTTTCCGTTGCGGGACATATTGAAAGCCTCTTTTTTGACTACATTTCGTTTTTTTTTAACATATTCCTGAAGCCATCTTTTTGAGATGGAAACGGCTCTCGCAATCCCAGCCAAGGAGATTCTTTCAACAAGAAGCTTATCAACTATGCGCCATTCAGCATCAGATATTGTTTTGTTCTGAGGATTCTCAACGAATTGACGTGAGCAGTCCTTACATAAAAATTTCTTTTTCCCATTCGCATTGGAGCCATTTTTCACAATGACTGATGAACCACATCTTGGGCATTGCACAGCTTTCTTCTCCATGTTTGTTTTTTTCATAATGACGGCTTGACATGCGCATCCGACGAAGAGCCGATGGGACAGAGAGCATCCCTTGCCGCCAGTATATTATATTTTCCAGCAATTTCAACATATTTTCAACCCATCACTCACGATTCACCATTACCGAAACTGTCGTGATACATATAAGAACAGTATCGCATCGAGTATCAGGACGCAAAAAGGATACTCAATCCGACTCACAACTCGATTGCCCGGCGCAGGAGACCAATCTGCTGCTGTTCTATCTATCTCAGACGAATGTCACGAAATTTAACTATAAAATTGCTTCCAGCATTAGCTTCGATTTCTAACAATGAGATAAAATTGGCTTGCGGAGCTACTCCGTCAAAACTAAGGTTTGACAGAGTTTTTATGTTAGCAACAAGAAGGCTTTCTACATTTTTTACATCTTTCTTGTTAGCTATCTGAACCCCTGATAGGGAATATTCGTTTCCGTAATTATCAAAAATTCTTGACAAAGGTCTATCTCCCCAGCCAAGTTTAATCTTCATGTCTTTTTCCTTGCTTGTTATCGATAATGAACAAATAACTTTTTGCCCTGAAAGGCTACATCCATGTAGTTCAAAAATAAAATTATCTTTTTCTACTTTCAAAACGGCATTTTGATTAACTGTATATTCTTTCGACGGTTCGTTATATATCCTTTCAATAGTTATCAAGTCTTTACCCAGCAGCTCGTTAATAGCCGGAGTCTTGGCAATATCCTCTTTTGCTGAATCAATGATATCCGCAGTATCTGAATCCAGCACTTTGACCGTAAGATGCACATTATCACCAAACGGTGTCAGTGTCCCTGTCACCAGCGCATCAACCCCGGCAATCTTGCCCAGCTTCCTTGCTGTTGCCGAGTCAATTAATCCTGTTGCCGAGAGCTTGTTTTCCTTGATAATGCTCTTCAAATGAGTGCGGTCAATCACCCGGAAACCTTTGCCAGCACCTGCCAGCGCAACCGAAAACTCCTCAGCAATAAAGCGGTCAAGCTGTGTCACATTCCCTTCAAGATCAGTGAAGTCCACCACTGCCACGGTCTTTTTGCCTTTATCGGCAATCTTCTCCGCCATTGTCGCGGACAACTGCTCAATCTCTTTTTCATATCCCCACGCCGAAGATGCCAGCAAAGCAAGCAGCATTGCCGTGCCGCAGATTGAAAACAGACGATTCTTCGTGTTCATAGCTATACCCTCCTTGCTATTTTTTCATACCTTCAGTGAAGGCTGTTCATGACAACGTCCCGCTAGTTCGGCCAACTCGGCAGCAGAAAGCCCTGATGCCTCAGCGACCAGCTCCGGCGCAATGCCCTGCCGCAGCAGCCTTGCCGCAATGAGCCGCGCTGCCGCAACTTGCCCTGCCTCAAATTCGTTCTTCCGCAGCTCCTCCTGATGATGCTCCTCAATCATCCGGGCGCGCTCCTCCGGGGAGAACTGGCTGCGCTGGATGGCGGCGAAGAGCTTCTGGATCGCGCTCTGCTGGTACAGGCTCTCGTCCACCTCCTCGTCAAGGGTGTCGTTGATGGCCCGCAGCCAGGAGCGGCACGGCTCCGGCGTGTTCTCGTCCGCATATTTCGGGCAGAGATAGATCACCTTGTGCGGAATTTCCTGCAGCGGCCTGCCTGCAAGGTCATGCGGATCAAAATCCGTCACCGCGATGTCGCACTGATGGCGGTCGCCGGAGGTGAGCACGACCACGGTATAGACAGCCAGCGGCGGGCGGTAGTTGTGCGAGCTGGCGATTTGCTCCAGCAGGGCCGCGCAGTGATAGTACAGGAAGCGGTCGTAATGATCCGAGGTGCGGGCGTGCTGAATGTCAATGATCAGCCGGTGCTGCGTGTCCTCGGCAAAGAGATCGAAGCGCGGCTTGATATAGCCGACAGGCGGATCAAATTCCTTTTCCGTCTCCACGACATCGACCGTCACTGGCAGGCCGATGACATCCTGCGCAAAGGCAGTGAATATCTCAGGATCACAGAACGCCTTCTTGAACACGACCCCGTATTTCAACGATGCGACTTTTTTCATGATTTGATGCGATTTCGGCAGGCTGCCGCAAAATCCTCTGGGAAATGGCTGCTGATGTATCGATGCTGGGCCTCGCTAAACGACCCCATTGACCACGGCAGCTTGGGCATAAAGGCATAAAGCAGCCGCTGGCCGTTGCAGATGCCGATGCGCTTGGAATATTCAACCGAAGTCACCATTCGCGCTCCCAGTTTGGCAAAAACATGCTGGGCCAGCAGAATGCCTTGGTCAATCGACCGGCGCACTGCTGCGTCCGCCTCCAGCACATTGCCGACCGGCTGGCTGTCCGCATCCGCAATGACCATGAGCTGCAATTCCCACTGCGAAACCTGGGCCTTGGGCACAAAGAGCAGCACATTGGCATCCTCATGAACGATCAGGCTGCACTCCTTGTCCGAGTCTCGGTCAGGCCGCTCATTTTCCCGGATGCAGCGGAGATAGTCACGGAAAAAATCGCCGCCGCAGTCCTGCCGGTATTGTGCAATCACTGCCGCCACTTGATCGCCACAGCTGTAGGCAGGCATGGTCTTGCCGTCCGTTGTCTCCACCATCTCTGGCGTGAGCGCATACTGCTGATGAATCATCTGATGCGAGGCATGGAGCCGACAGCCGGACCCGGAAAAATCATAGCCAAAATTCCAGCCCCAGAGCGTGGCCGGATGCGGGCCGCTCTGTGCTGCTGCCAGCACTTGTTTCCGCAGCGATTCCAGCTCGTCTTCAGTCAAGCTGCGCTGCGGCAATTCTGGCCGCAGCCCGAACTGTTCTGCCAAAACCACGATCATGCGCTGATAATAGAGATGGCGCAGGCCCCGCATGTCGGTCAGGCTCAGATCAGCGGTGCAATAGCGGACTGCGTCATGAGCCATGTTGGCCGCGTAATGACCCCAAGGAATATATGAATTGCGGCGCAGGTACTCGAAAACATGCGTTTCCTCTTGGGCAAAGCGACCGACAATCTCGCTGCCGCCCTGCACGCCGGGCCGCAGAACCATGACTTCCTTCCAGCGGCTTGGCAGATGCGGGTTGTTGGCAATGGTTTCAAACAGCTCAAAATCGTCAATGTCGGCCTTGCCGGGCCGCAGATAGCGCAGGCCAATCGGCTCACCATCGGCATCAAACTCCATCCGGCAGCAGTCTTTGGCCAGCAGCACCAGCTCTGCCGGGTCAGTCGAATTGGCAGCAAGAGCGTATTTGAGCGGCAGGGGCAGGCGGCTGATCATGCTCTGCCGCTCTGTGTCATTCAAATCAAGCGACTGGGCCAGCGAGCAGTCCGGCGGCGGCGCAATCCTGATCATGCTTGGATCAGCGGCCCGCGCCGCCGCCCAGCCAGAGTCAATATAGGTCGCGCCAAGAAAGGGAAAAGCATTGGGAATTTCGTAAATCCAGCGGCCTGCCTGCTCCTCCACATCGCCGGGCGGAAAATTGGCCTGATTGACAACAGCGGCCTCATTCGGCAGACTGCCAAGGCGGAGGAAAAAATCCTGGTCGCGCAAATTGCGGACACGATAGCTGGGCCGGTGCAGGCCGACTTTGAATTTGCCCGTTGATGTCACACAGGTTTTCAGCATGGCGGTGGTCCGGCAGTTGACGGAAAGGAACAGATTGACGGAAAAACGTTGCGCGCTGGAAAAAATTCAGGTCATAATAGACTATATAATATGATTTTTCACCTCATTTTCAGCTCCGCCGCAGAGCGCGCCGCCAAGCTATGGGAGTCCCAAGAGTAATTTTTCGGGTCTGCGAGACCCTAAACTGTCCGAAATTTCAGTACGGAGACTCCTTCACTGTGTCCGGCGTGGCCGTGATGATGCGCAACAACGGCGACAGCTCCTTTGTCACCAGCACGGCTGTTCATGCCAATCAGAACCGCGACAACTGTGAAATCCTCTACGGCGATTTAGTCCGCCTGATCATCAAATACGAGCGAGCCGACCAAATCCCGGACTGCCTGATTTCATGCACCGGCTGCACCGGCTCGCTCCGCATTGAACATTACCGATATCCCAAGAAAAAGCAGGAACAGGAGGAGCTGGGAAAAACTAACAAGGAAGTGGCTGTTCTTGTTGAAAGTCTGGCAAGATTTCCTTTTTTTCAAATCATCAGCACCGACAGCCTGCATGAAGTGCTGCGCAATGCCAAGGTTGAGGATTTTAAAAAAGATGACATCGTCATCCGTCAGGGTGCTCTTGGCACAAAACTCTATATTCTCGCCAAAGGCAAGGTCAATATTCTCAATGACACCGGCATCTCTATCTCCACTTTAGCAGAAGGCGAGGTTTTTGGCGAGATGAGCCTGATCTGCGACGAGAATATCGGGGCTACGGTGCAGGCGGCCAGCGATGCGAAAATCGTCAGCATTGACTACCGGGATTTTCAATTCATTCTGGATCGCTATCCGGCCATGCTCCGCTATTTCATCCGGCTGATGGCCCAGCGCCTGAGCCGGTCCAATAAAATCCGCTTTGATGACTACGCCTCCGGCATGATCGGCAGACTTGAGGAAATTCCGCCTGAAGCCCTGTTTCAAACTCTGCATGCCAATGCCAAAACCGGCATTCTCACCATAACCGAAGTGCCCAAAGGCACAGGACGTTTTTCGCTGCGCCAAGGCGGGCTGATCAAAGCCTCCTATGACGGCCAGAAAGGCACGGAGGCTTTTTTCAGAATCCTCCGGGAGAAAAAAGGGCGGTTCAAATTCAATCCTGGCCTGCCGCCTGCGGATTTTGACGCGCCGGAACTGGGCTATTTCATGAAACTGCTCATGGAAGGGCTTCAGCGGCTCGATGAAGGAAAAGCCGCCAGTGCCGCAGCAAAATCAAGCTGAACGTTCCCCTCTTCCGCCGCATCCCCTGCGCAATCTCCAATCCCAGCGAATTCCTTTTTGAAATTTTCCTCCTGCCCTGCCCTTGACACAGGCAATCTCGATATGCTATCCTTATATTAATGAAGGAACGGTTCCAAGCCACAGGAGAGGATCGGAACCTGCAACCTTAAAAAGCAGCATGATATGATAAAAGGGAGGAGAGTGCAATGGAGACTATCAAGAGAGCAGCCCGCAGGATTGCGTTTGGAATTGCAGCATTTACTTCTGTAATGACCGCCAGTTCAGCTTCAGCTTTTACAGTTGACCCTGAAATCATGAATATGATTAACGGCATAATCGTCAATATGCAGCAGCAGACTATGAATGAATTGTATCCGCAGGCTCCGCTGCAGAATCAAATGCGGGGCAAAATGATGCAGGAATTCTCTTCCAAGCTGATCCTGATGAATAAGATTCAGCCTGTGATGATGAATCAGGTTGTCAACAGCACCAAAATGACACTGATGGAGAGCGTGGTTGACAGGCCCATCCCGCTGCCAGGCAATCCCTGAACCTTAGAAGAAGAGATGAGACAGTGCAAACTGGAGGAGCTTCCCGGCTTCTCCTGTTTTTTTGTCTGCGGCCTGCCGGGCGCCTTGACTTCCTAAGAACCTGTGTGCTATTGTATTTTATACACAGATAAAACGCCCGCAGTTATGAAATATGAGCAGTTGATGTTATTTCAAGCGGCAAGCCAGGTTGTCTTGAATAGTATTTTTCAATGATTGCAGTTTTGTCTGCGCAGTCTTTCTATGGGCGATGCAGGCCGGATTCGCAGCAGCTGCGGAAGGAAATGACAATTCCGATTTTCAATCAAAAAGATGCTTTTTCAATGCGTGGCAGAGATGCTATTGCGGAAAAGGAGGAGCGAACAAGGATGAAAACGCTGAAGAGAATGACAGCCAAGCTCATGCTGGGCACTGCGGCTGCTGCTTTGATGCTGATGGCCGTTCCGGTGCAGGCATTGGAATTTGACCCGAACACCCTGAAGACCATCGATGAGATGATCATGAAAATGCAGCAGGAGACCATGCAGCAGCAGTATGAAGCCATGCCGCTCCGCCGGGAGCTGCCGGGCAAGATGATGAACAACATGTCCAACTACGCTTCCAATGCCTACCGGCAGAACATTCAGCCGCAGATGGTCCAGTCGATTATCGGCACCATGCGGCCTTGGGAATTTCCTGCCAAGTTCAGACAGGCCATGATGCCGTCAGTTGTCGGGCAGATGAGCGGGCAGATCAAGCAGATTCAGCTCCAATACATGCAGCAGGGCATTGCTGATCCATCTTTTCCCAATGTGATTCCTCGTTCGTCCGCACAGCAGGACCAGCAACAGCAATAGTCAGAGCATTTGCTCCTGAATGCAGACAACCCTGCCGCATCTACGGCTGGGTTGTCTGTTTTTTTGTCAGTTCCTGCCGCACGGCATTTAACGCCGCCGCCGCTGTCATTTCTTGAATTTCATTTCTGCTGCCGTGAAAATGATGCAGGACCGAGCTGACCTTGTTCCTGCAAAACAGGCCGACATGGACTGTGCCGACCGGCTTTTCCTCACTGCCGCCGCTTGGTCCGGCAATGCCGGTGACAGCCACCGTGATCTCCGCCCCTGACTGCTTGGCCATGCCGACAGCCATTGCCTCAGCGACCGGGCCGCTGACTGCCCCGTGGCTGCGCAGCAGCTCCGCATCCACCTTGAGCAGCACTTCTTTCAGATGATTGGAATAGGCGGTCACGCCGCCGACAAACCATTGTGAGCTGCCCGGCACTGCCGTGATTTTGGTGCTGATCAGGCCGCCAGTGCAGGACTCGGCTGCCGCCAGCATCAATTTGCGCTCCCGCAGCAATTTGCCCACTGCTTCGGCCAAGGTTTCCTGATCAATGCCGTACATCCAGCCGCCCAAAGCGGTGCGGATGCGTTGATCCGCCTCGCTGAACACCGTGTCCGCCTCTGGCCCGGCCACGTTCAAGCTGACATGCACCTCGCCGCCGACCGGATAATAGCCAATGGCCGCCCTGCCCTCCTGCTCCAGCTCTGCCAGCCGCTGGTTGATCTCGCACTCAGACAGGCCGACCGTGCGATAGAGCCGCATCCGTATTGCTCTGCTGCTGCCGGGCTTGGCCGCCAAACGGGGCAGCACGGTCTCAGTCAGCAGTTTGGCCGCCTGCCCCGGCACCCCAGGCAGAAAAAAGACCGGCACCGCATCATGCACCAAAACATGGCCTGACATTCGGGCTTCAGTATTGAGCACCTCAGCCCCTTCCGGCAGCCAGGCCAGCTTTTCCAAGGATTGATGCTGACAGGCCTCGCCCCAAGGCTGGGCGCGGATGCGGGCCAGCAGCTCCTGATTAAGGGTCGCTGGCCGATGCAGGGCCGCAGAGACCGCCTCGTTGGTCAGGTCATCTGTGGTCGGCCCCAGCCCGCCAGTGACAATGACAAAATCCGCTTCCTGAATTGCCTGTTTGAGCACCTCGCCGATCAGCTTGGCACTGTCGCCGACTGTGTGCATGGCCGTCACCTGATGCCCGGCCAGAAACAGTTCGCGGGCCGCCAAGGTGCTGGTGCTGTTGACAATTCGCCCGCAGGTCAGCTCGTCGCCAATGGCGATGATTTCTCCGATCATTGCTGCTGTCCTGAAAAAAAGTCTTTTTTGTTCCGCTTAGTTTACTCTATTATAGCGGATAATTTGAAGCAAATTTTCAGGATCATGTATTCGCAATTCATGCCCCCAAGCCCGGCTGTCAGTTATGCGGCGGTCGGAGAAAATTGTTGACAGAAAAACAATTTCGTCTTATGCTGGACGGAAAATGATGGCTCATGCAGTTATTCCAAACAGTTGCCTGTTTACGCGGATATGCTGGGCCAAGTCTGGTATAATCGCATCCATGCACGAATTCAGCATTTGCCATGCCTTGGTTGAGAAGGTGCTCGAAGAGGCGGCCCGGCTTGAGCCGCCCGCGCTCCGGGTCTGCAAGACCGGTGTGGCCTGCGGCAGCCTGCGGCAAATCGTGCCGGAATACCTTCAGACTGCCTACACTGCCCTGACCAAGGGCACCATTGCCGAGGACTCGCTGCTGGAGATTCGGGAAATCCCGGCGGCAGGCCGCTGCGGCTGCTGCGGCTGGCAGGGCGAGCTGCCGAACAATGTCTTTGCCTGTCCAGCCTGCGCCGCGCCAATCGCGGATATGTGTGCCGGGCAGGAATTATATCTGGAAAACATAGAGCTGGAGCAGGATGACGAGACGGGAAATTAAGGTCTATCAGGAGCTGATGGGCGACAATGCGCACTGGGCGCAGCAGACGCGGGACTTGCTGGCCAAACAGCAGCTGGCCATGATCAACCTGATCGGCTCGCCCGGCTGCGGCAAGACCGCCCTGCTGGAGCGGCTGGCCGAGCAGCCCGATCTCCGCTTTGCCGTCTTGGAAGGAGACATTGAGACCACCAACGATGCCGAGCGGCTGGCCCGGAAAAACGTGCTGGCCAGCCAGCTCCTGACCAAGGGCAGCTGCCACTTGGAGGCCAAGCTGGTCCATCATGCCCTCCGCGACCTGCCCTTGGCCGAGCTGGATTTGGTGGTGGTGGAGAATGTCGGCAATCTGGTCTGCCCGGCTGAGTTTGACATTGGCGAGCAGGCCAAAATCGCTGTCCTCAGCGTGACCGAAGGCGAGGACAAGCCGCTCAAATACCCGCTCCTCTTTCGCGAGGCCAAGGCTGTCATCCTCTCCAAAATAGACCTGCTGCCCCACCTGCGTTTTGATCTTGAGGCGTGCATTGCCAATGTCCGCACGATCAACGGTGCTGTGCCCTTGTTTCATCTCTCCTCCGCCTCCGGGGCAGGCATGGACGATTTTACCGCCTGGCTGGGCAAGGAAATTCTGCATGGTTAAGCGAGTCAGAGCCATAATCAGCGGGCGGGTGCAGGGAGTCGGCTTCCGCCCGGCTGTGCACCGTCATGCCTGCCAAGCTGGCTTGGTCGGTTTTGTCGCCAACACTGCTCGCGGGGTGCTGACCGAAGTGCAGGGCAGCGCGGAGCAGATTGAGGGTTTTCTTCGCATACTGAAAGAAAATCCGCCGCCGCAGGCCCGGATTGAGGCGGTGGAGCTGACCGAGCTGCCGCCAAACCGGGAAAGCGGCTTTCAGATTCTGCCCAGCAGGCTGGCAGACAGCACGGTGCTCAGTCCGCCGCCTGACCTGTCCACCTGCGCCCAATGCGGGCGGGAAATCTTTACCCAGGACAACCGCCGCTGGCATTATCCCTTCACCAACTGCACCGACTGCGGCCCTCGCTTCACGATCATTGAGGCCCTGCCTTATGACCGCGAGCGCACGGCCATGAAAGCCTTTGCCATGTGTCAAGAATGCCTTGCCGAATATCGCTCCCCGGCCCGCCGCCGCTTTGAGGCCCAGCCCAATGCCTGCCCGGACTGCGGCCCGCAGCTCCTGCTCTTGAACAGCCAGGGACAGGCTGTGGAAGGCGACCCTCTCAGCCAAGCGGCCAGCCTGCTCCAAGCCGGAGCAATTGTCGCGGTCAAAGGGCTGGGCGGCTATCATTTAGCCTGCTCCGCTGCTGACCTCACTGCCATCCGGCGGCTGCGCACGGCCAAGCAACGTCCGGCCAAGCCGTTGGCAGTCATGTTCGCCTCATTTGCCCAACTTGAACGCTTCTGCACGGTCGGGAAAGCCGAACGAGCTGCGCTGGCCTCCTGCGCCGGGCCGGTTGTGGTCTGCAAACGAAGTCTTGGCTGCGCCCTACCGCCAGAGATCGCCCCGGACAGCGAGGACATTGGCGCGCTGCTTCCCTACACAGCTCTGCATCATCTGCTGCTCTGTGAAAGCGGGCCGTTAGTGCTGACCAGCGGCAACTGCGGCGGTCAGCCTTTGGCCAAGGATGAACACGAGCTGGCTGAAATCTTTCCGGCCATCGCCTCCCATGCCCTGACCCATGACCGGGCCATTGTCCGCCGCTGCGATGATTCGGTGCTCCGCTTTGCTGACCAGCAGCAGATCGTCATCCGCCGGGCACGCGGCTATGTGCCCGACCCGATCCAGCTTCCCTTCACCGGCCCGCCGGTGCTGGCCTGCGGCAGCGACCAAAAGAACACCTTCTGCCTCACACGCGGCAGCCAAGCCTTTCTTTCCCAGCATATCGGCGATCTGAAAGAATTCCAAACCTTTCAGTTCTTCTCCGAGGCGGTTGCTGATTTCAAGACCCTCTTGGCAATAGAGCCGGAACTGGCCGCCTGCGACCTCCATCCTGATTACCGCAGCACCCGCTTTGCTTTTGCCCTGAAAGACATTTGTCACAGTCCAGTCCGAGTTCAGCATCATCATGCCCATATCGCCTCCTGCATGGCCGAGAACAGACTGAGCGGCCCGGTGATTGGCGTGGCCTTTGACGGCAGCGGCGCAGGCTTGGACGGCACAGTCTGGGGCGGCGAGTTTCTTATTGCTGATTACTGCGGCTTTGAGCGGGCCGCGCATTTGAAACCCTATCCCATGCCGGGCGGCAGCCGGGTGGTGCTGGAGCCGCAGCGCATGGCTCTGAGCTGTCTGGCGGCTGAATTCCCTGCTTCTTGGCCCGCATTGGCCAAAACCTTGCTGCCCGGCGTGACTGTCGAGGATTGCCGCTGCTTGGTCTCGCTGTCTCACAGCCGGATTCATGCGCCGCTGACCTCAAGCTGCGGACGGCTCTTTGACGCGGTCGCCGCATTGATGGGCATCTGCGCCACCTGTTCTTATGAAGGGCAGGCCGCAGTCCGGCTGGAGGGACTGACCAAGCCTGACCTGCATGAGCGTTATTCCTTTGCGCTGGAACTGGACAAGCAGCCCATGCAGCTCTCCTTTGCCCCGGCCTTTGCCGAGCTGGTCGCTGATCTGCAAAAAAAGACGGAACAGGCAGTGATTGCCACCCGCTTCCACAACGCCATCAGCGCGGCCATTGTTGCGGTCTGTGAGGAACTGCGTCAGCAGCAGGGTCTGAATACGGTTGCCCTGTCCGGCGGGGTCTTTCAAAATGCCTTTCTGCTCAAGCGTGTCTGCGCCGGGCTGCGGGAGAAAGAGTTTGCCGTCTTCTGTCATCAGGCGGTGCCGCCCAATGACGGCGGCCTGTCGCTGGGACAGGCGGCGGTTGCCCTTGCGCAACATGCGGAGCGGGAAAGCAGCCCCCATCTTGCCGAGCTGGGCGGAACTGAGCCGGAGTTGCAGGATATTCCTCGGCGGTAAACTGGCAGGGTGCATTCCATGCACCCTTTTCTGGTGCTGCACGACTGAGTCTTAATCATGAAGTTGCCGCGTTCTTCAGAAACTGCGGCAAAGGCTGGCAAGACAAGCTGAACGACATTCTTCAGCGGTATGTGGATTCACAGAGGATGGCATAAGCAGAAAATGCTGGATGTTCTTTGTTTTGATATGCTATCCTAAAGCGGCCTGATTAACAAACAAAAGCCTTTTCGCATCCTGCGCAGCCATATCTCGTATAGAGGTAAAAACGTAAAAGAGGTTTATTCATGGCTCTTCTTCCACCAATCGAGATTGAATCAGAACTAAGCTACGCTTACTTGCATGCCGTGGCAGCAATGGCGGGCATGTCGTGTGAATGTTCAGGCCGACATACTGATAAGCTGGGAGTTGATGCTATTGTCAGAGCGCAAGAACAGTTTTCCGATGAATCAATTTTGACTGATTTGGCTCTTGACGTACAATTGAAAGCAACAATTGTCGCACCAAGCAAAAAAAATGACAGACTTTCATATCACCTCAAAGGAATAGACAGATACGATAAACTGAGAAAATCGACAGTAAATCCAGCCAGAATTCTTGTTGTTCTCTTTCTGCCAAATAATGCCGCTGACTGGATGCACCAGACCCAAGAACAGTTAGCAATAAAAAAATGTGCTTGGTGGGTAAGTCTTAGAGGAGCACCTGAAACTGATAACGATTCTGGCGTTACAGTATATCTTCCTTGCGCTCAGGTATTCAACGTGCAAAGTCTCAGAGATATTATGACACGTCTGTCTAAACAGGAGGAACTGCTGTATGATGTATAATTATCAATTATTACAGTTAGCCAGTCAGATACTTCCAACTGAAGCAAGAAATTATGCGAAAGTTCATGGCTGGGAGCCTGTCACGGCAGCTAAAGGCAGGATTTGGGTCTTCAGGCATAGCGTGCAGAAACTTCGCCAGCTCGTTATCCCTATAGACCAAGAGGACGATGCATATTCTGAAGCAATTGTAGAGGTGTTGCAACGAATAGCTGACGATGAAAAGCGCAGTCCAATTGCTGTTGCTTCAGACCTCCTGATGCCGAATTCAGATATTGTACGGTTTCGAGTCGCCGGGGATGATATATTAGCTGGAAATTTATCTCTTGAGGATGGAGCATGTCTGATTGAAGGCGCAAAACGAGCTATTCTCTCGTCAGCGTGCTCGGTTATTAACAAGACAACACACCATCCAAGAATGAGCAGGAGTGAAGCAGCAGAGATGCTGAAAGCCTGCAAGTTTGGCCAAACTGAATATGGGAGTTTTGTCGCTAAAATCGCCTGCCCTCTTAATGCGGTGGAGACAAATGCGTCTTTATTAGATGCGACGATGCCGTTTGTACGACATGCAACAAAATTGCTATCTTCAGCATGTCATCAACTTGTTGAGAGCATTGAAAATGATGCCGTATCAGCATTGATAGAAAACAATTCAGCCAACCCGATAATAACATCTAATCTCTGTGATGCTCTGCTGCGAATGCAAGGAGGGAGGGAAAAAAGCTCTCTTGGTATCGACATCACATGGGCTTCTAATCCCAATGTTCCCATTCCTGATGTTCCAAGGGGGGTAGTCTTCAAAGCGGAATACTTCCGAACAGTAGATGAAATACAAAGAGCATTGCGGCCTAAAAAAGAGAGCGACAGTTCTCAAACGTTGCTTGGCACTGTAGAAACTTTAAATGGCCCTGTAGGTGAGGATGGCCGCCGTTCCGGTGAAGTGATTTTAGCCCTGCTTCTTGAGGATGAAGAGGTTGTCCGTGCCCGTGCTGTTCTTGGTCCAGATGAATATGCCCGTGCTGTTCAAGCTCATAACAAAGGGCGAACTTATATAATGGTTAAAGGTGTGCTTCAACGAGGGAACCGAATCAGCAGCCTGCAACAGGTTGAATCCTTCGATCTTGTAGGTCAATCTCCTCCTTCAGAGTAATTTATTCTGACGCGGTCGTGTCGGAAGAAACCATCTGAATAGTTCCCCGGAAACATACTGGTATGTTCTCAGAAAACCATCTATATGGTTTTGGAAAACCATTCAGATAGTTTCCTCAGTACCATATAGATAGTTTCTCCGAAACCATTCAGATGGTTTTCCGTCGTCCTTCTCCTTGCCGCATTGCCCTCTATTTTGTTGACAAAGCCCAGCCGCCGCCGTATCTTGGCCTGATCAAGCAAAATCGTTTGCATCATCATATCTTTGAATCCGCATGGAGGGCATTATGGGCACTGTGCAATATCGCGTCGAGCCGAATCCGCTGACCAAACCTGCATCCTACAAGCTCCGCTTCATCCCCCAACAGACAGCGGGCTACGATGAGCTGGCCGCTGCCCTTGCTGAGGACAACGGCCTGAGCGTCGAGCAGGCCAAGGCATTCCTCCAGTCAACGGTGAAGAATATCAAGAAGATGCTCTGCAACGGCATTCAGGTGACGCTGGAGGAAGCCTTCACTTTCGCCCTCTCCTTTCATGCCCGCCTGACCAACCCGGATGACCCGCTGCCGCCGATTGACGAACTCCTTCGGGTCAGCATTTCGGCCAGTCGTCCTTTTGTCCAAGATATTGGGCAAGATATCACCTTGGAACGGGTTGCGGCAGCAGAAAAGGCTCCGGCCATCCTCTCCGCCGCAGACACGACCCTGCTGCTGAACAATGTCCTCAACCCGGACGGCGTGCTCCGCCTGACCGGCAGCAATCTTGCCTTTGACCGCAGCAGCCCGGACTGCCGCTGCCTCATTGTCGGCACCCAGAGCGGCAGCACGGAACAAACTCAGTTCGCGGGCATCAGCGACAGCGAAGTCCTGCTGGTGCCGCATATTCCGGCGCAGGCAAATCCTTGGAATAACGAGTACACGGTCTCGATCACCACCCGCTACACTGAACATGGCTCGCTGCGCACCGGCACTTATGGACGCAAGCTGCGCTCGCCCCTGACTGCTGTCAATCTCAGTCATCCGAACCCGCCGGAGACCGGCATTCTTACGGGCAGCGCGGCAAGCGCGTATGTCAGCATCATCGGCTGCACCATCTCGGCCAGCGAGCGGCTGCGCATTCAAGTCGATGCCAGTGTGCAGGAAAATCAGCTTTCCTTCCGCTTGGTGGCCATGCAGGACGGCGGCGCAATTGGCGGCATGGTGCCGGTGACGGCTAACGGGGAATTCACCCTGCCCGGTTTTGCCGGTTCCGCAGTCAGCAGCTTGCAGATCAGGGTTGATGACTATGCCGCCCTGCGAACGATGATCCGCAACGATTATGACAGCAGACTGGTGGATATTTTGGATTTGCAGGTGTAGGATAGTGGGTTGAGAATGGGTGGCGTTGGGGAGGGCGGGTGCTTTCCCCAACAGGGGCTGTCCTTGCAATATTGCAGGGTAATATGAGGCATCATGGATATTCTGAAGACAGTACGTCAGGCGATAAAGGGATTTTGCGTTGAGTTTGTCAATCATCCCTATCTGTGCTATACAGAGCATGGTCAACATGCGTTATTTTATACGCGGTTATATAACCTTCTCCCAGAAGAAGAACGATATGTGTCGTATCAGAATCAAAGGGTTTGTATCCTTCAAAAGGAATATCCAACCGCCACGAATTTAGGAAAACCAAAACGGCAACATTGGGATGTATCTGTTTTAGCTACACTGCCAACAAACAAGTTAACGAGAGAAGGTTATGATTATTTACCCTTGTTAGCCAGTATTGAGTTTGGACTAAATGCAACGGAAGAACATTTGAAGGATGACATCGAACGACTTGGACATCCCGATGCAAATGTCATGCAAGGGTTTATAGTGCATCTTTATCGATTATCCCCTTCTGGGCATCAGTTTTCTCGCCGAGACTTGTCTAATAAGACGAAGAACATGCTTACACCTCAACAGGTAGGAGATTTAACCGTAGGGCGGTCTGTCGAAATATACTACGGAATGGCTGATAGCACGGGCAAATATCAATCTGGCGTATGGCATATCAGTGGCGACAATGTGGAGCCATTAAGGCCGTAAGCTGGGCTTATAAGCCCAGTCTAACAACTTGCCGCAGCAGCACTGTTTGCATACGTTGCGCAGGCTGCATATCTTGATGGCTGCAAAGCATGGTAAGTATCCATAGCCCAGCTTTTAAACTATGCCTGAATTAAGCAGATTCCTTGGAATAGTGATACGCATGTATCTTCGTGAACATGCTCCTGCGCATTTCCATGCCGAGTATGGAGAATACGAAATCACGGTGGATATTGAATCAGGAGTTGTGACGGGAAAGTTTCCACGAAGAGCATTGATGGCCGTTCTTGACTGGTACGTGCTGCATCAGGATGAACTCATGGCTAACTGGAATGCTGCCATGAACAGAAAGCCTCTGTCAAAAATTGAACCATTGGAATAGGTATGTTCACACATGTTGAGCAAGCAAAATATCTTGACGGCTATAAAGTATGGTTAGCCTTCAACGACGGAGCAGAGGGTGAAATAGACTTGTCATCTGAATTATACGGCGAGATATTTGAACCATTGAAGGATGTGTCGTATTTCAAGTCGTTCACCTTGGAAGGCCACACCCTGTCATGGAGCAACGGAGCAGATTTTGCTCCTGAGTTCCTGCGTGAGCATGTAAACTGCATTGATCGGAGAAAAGCAGTTATAGATGATAACTGACTTTGAGGAGTTGTGGATTCAACTCGCAAGTGCAACTTTTCGTATATTCACCTCACTATTGCCGCTCATCCGCTGCCCAGCCGCCGCTGCTTGCAGTAGCGGCCTATCTTCCTTGACAAAGCACCTGATGCTGCCTATGCTGCCTGAGCAAGACCAGCATCTCTCGCCTGCCATCGTGCTTGCTGCGGGCAGGCGGGCTGTTGATTGATCAACTTACAAGGAGAACCGCATGGACCGAGAAATTCAGGAACGAAAGCGACAAGGCGGCATCATGGAGCAGCTGCTCAAACTCAGGCTGCGGACCATTTTAGGCTTGCTCCTTGTTTCTCTGCCGCTCATCTATATCGGCATTTCCTTAGTCTCAATTGAAGAAGGCCATGTCGGCATTGTCTTTGCCAAAGTTGGCAGCAAGCCTGCCGTGGCAGACCGCTTCATTGTCGAGGCAGGCGAGAAAGGTTATCAGCGCGAGGTGCTGATGCCGGGCATGCGCTTCTACTGGTTCTTGGAGCCATTCTGGAAATACACGATCACTGAGGAACCGTTTGTCAAAATCCCACCCGGCATGATCGGGGTGGTCAATGCCAAGGATGGCTATCCCATGCGGCCCGGACAAATTTTGGCTGATTCGGATGTCTATGGCGAGGACGGCACCTTTACAATGGGGCAGAAGGGGCCGCGCTTGGAAATCCTCAAGCCGGGCGAATACCCGATCAACACTGCCTACTTGGAGGTCAAGCAGTTCCCGGCAGTGCAAATCCCGGAAGGCAGCCTTGGGGTTTTGACCCGCCTCTACGGTGAGGATCCGCCGCAGGGCACCATCCTCGTGGCCAAAGAGAGCGGCTTCCGTGGCATCATCCGGGAAGTCCTGCAACCAGGCACCTATTACATCAATCCCAAAGCCTACAAGACTGAGATCGTTGCAGCGGCCAAGATTGACAAGGGCCAGGTGGGCATCATCACCAAACGAGTGGGCAAAATTCCGCCTGAAGGCACGATCTTGGTTGATGCGAATGACGAGTTCCAAGGCATCCAGAAGCAGGTGCTGCAGCCGGGCATGTACTACATCAATCCTTATGAAAAGGCCCTGCGCATTGAGGATGCGGTATCGGTGCCAGATGGTCATGTGGGTGTGCAGATTGCCAAGACCGGCATTGCCAAACCGGTTGATCAGCTCTTGGCTAAAGCAGGCGAGCGCGGCATTCAGGAGGACACCATGCCGCCTGGTCTCTACTATCTCAATCCCTATGCGGTGGAAGTGGTTAATATTGACATCCGCCAGCAGCGCTATGAAATGACCTACCTTGAAGGGCAAGGCGACACCCAGCAGAATGATGCAATCGTCTTTTATTCAGATGACGGCTTTGAAATCGCCATTGATGTGACTGTGCTCTTTCAGGTGCTGCCCAATGATGCGCCTTATGTGGTGGCCACCATTGGCCGGCGCATTGACGACATCAAGGAGAAGATCATCCGGCCCCAGGCCCGTTCGTATGCCCGGATACTTGGTTCCCGCTACAAGGGCGAGGACTTTGTCCACGGCGCGACCAGAGAGACCTTTCAGAACGATCTGCATAAAGAGTTGCAGGCCAAAACGATAGAGAGCCGAGTGCAGATGAATCAGGCTTTGGTGCGTCATTTTGAGGTGCCGACGCAGCTCCGCCAGCCGATCACTGACAAGGTCATTGCCCTGAAGATGCAGGAGAAGTTTGAGCAGGAGCAGAAGACCCAGAAAGCCAATGCTGACTTGGCCCGTGAAAAGGAGAAGGTGAACTTTGAGTCTGCCAAGGTGGTGGCTGAGACCAAGAAGGTCAAGGCCATCATCCTGGCCGAGGAGGAGCGGGAGGTTGAGGAAATCAACGTGGCCAAGAAGGAGTTTATTGCCCAAGGCGAAGCCAAGAAGGTTCAGATCGGGGCGGACGCGAACCTGTATCAACAGGAGAAAGAGGCTGAAGGTATTTTGGCCGTAGGCAAGGCTAAGGCAGAGGCTAAGAAGCTGGAGCTGTCTGCCTATGAGGGTGACGGCGGCCTGCGCTTTGCTGAGGTGGAAAAGGCCAAGGCTCTGGGCAGCGGCATTGAAAAGATATACTACATCCCCTCTGACATGAGCATCAACGCCATTGCCAAGGATTTCGAGAACGCCATCACCGTCGGCCTGCCAGAGCGGCAGAAGGCGGCGGCCAGTCAAACGCAGCCTTGATGTTGCAGAGCTTGCAGGAACGGGGAGAGGCTGTTAGCGTTGTGGTCGAATTCAATCCCCTTCACGATTTCTGCACATCCAGCGAGAAACAGAGATGCCCGAACCGCTGCTCGATATAATCAAGCAACGTGTAGATGAGCAGGACAACCCCGATCATCTCCAAGAACTCCTCAATCGTGAACAGCACGATATAGGTGACGGTGTAATAGCCGTGCAATTCAGCCTCTTTTCCGCCGAGCATATCAAATCCCACAGCCCCGCTCAGAAAGATAATCGCGGAAAGGATCAAGAGAACAGTTGTCTTGCGGGGAAGGCGAAGAATAAAGCGAAAATAGAGCAGCCCCAGGATGATCATCAGGATGCTGTAGGGAATAACCCAAGGAAAATAGAGCAAGCCGCTTGCCTCAAGAATCCCTGTTGATTTGATGTATTCCGCTGTGTAATCACCGAGTCTTTCATGCAGGACAAAGGATTCATCTAAGGAGAGAAAAAGAAAAACAGCGGCAAGACCGAGCCAGTAACGGCGCTTACTTCCCTGTTTTTCCTCTAACGAGGCGATACAGAAAAAGAGAAGGGAAGATAAAAAGAGGGCCAAGCCTGAATACAAGGAAGGGATATTCTTCTCTATATCCAGATCAACATAGCTTGTAATGTACCTCAGATCCTGATTCCCGGTATAGAGAAGAACTGCCTGGGCTATACAGTGCAGCACGGTCAACAGGATGACAAATGCCAGCAAAAAGAGCGCTGTTTCGCGGGGATGAATTTTTAGCTGAAACATAGGCAGAACCATAATCTGAAAGTAATTGAAAGGGAAAGGAGAACGGTTTATGCTTGTATCGAAGCTGGCTGCTGAGGCAGTGCAATAAATAACCTCCCGATATTCATGAGGAGCCGCCTCAGACTTTTCAGACAGCTCCTTCTTGTCATGCGCTGGCAGGCTTAATCGTTGTTAGTAGCTATAGCCTCTGTATTCATACCCATTGTTATTGTTGTAGTAAGGTGTTCCGGGCGTTCTTGGCGTTCCGGGCACTCCATAAGCTCCTGGTGCTCCATAAGCTCCGGGCACTCCATAAGCACCGGGTGTTCCATAAGCACCGCGATATTCGTAGCGGCTGCCGCGATAACCATAACTTCCATTATTGTAGTACGTTCCTGGATAAGCACCGCGATATTCATAGCGGCTGCCGTAGCCATAGCCGCGTTCATAGCCGCTGCCGTATCCGCCGCTGCCCTGGGCAGTTGCGAAAAGTGCCAGTACGAGGAATGATCCGGCCAAGGCGATAGCTGCTGTTGTCTTTTTCACGAGGAATCCTCCTTTTGTGGGTTAAAGAGAGCGAATTGCTCTTGTGTATGATTATATAATAGCAAAGAAAAGATTAACGGAAGATGAACTTGAAACTTTTTTTGCTTTCCAGGAAACAAGGAGCCGCCTCAGACTTTTCAGGCAGCTCCTTCTTGTCATGCGCTGGCAGGCTTAATCGTTGTTAGTAGCTATAGCCTCTGTATTCATACCCATTGTTATTGTTGTAGTAAGGTGTTCCGGGCGTTCTTGGCGTTCCGGGCACTCCATAAGCTCCTGGTGCTCCATAAGCTCCGGGCACTCCATAAGCACCGGGTGTTCCATAAGCACCGCGATATTCGTAGCGGCTGCCGCGATAACCATAACTTCCATTATTGTAGTACGTTCCTGGATAAGCACCGCGATATTCATAGCGGCTGCCGTAGCCATAGCCGCGTTCATAGCCGCTGCCATATCCGCCGCTGCCTTGGGCAGTTGCGAAAAGTGCCAGTACGAGGAATGATCCGGCCAAGGCGATAGCTGCTGTTGTCTTTTTCACGAGGAATCCTCCTTTTGTGGGTTAAAGAGAGCGAATTGCTCTTGTTTATAATTATAAGATAGCAAAGAAAAGATTAACGGAAGATTAACTATAATAACTATAATAATGGTTCGATAATTTTTTTTTTGTATCGGATAGCTGCCAGACACTAACTGTTTAAAATTGTTACAACTGATCAGTTTTCAGTTGCTTTGATTAACATGTTGAAATTGCTAAATTAAAAGTTATCCACAGAACCATTGTATAAAACTTTTTTAGCAGTTTCAGGCATCGCGGCGATGCGGCGGGTGAGCTTTGTGTTGCCAGCGACTTCGTCAAGCACTGCGATTATTCCCTCTCTTTCCTGCTCCCCCACATGCCTCATCTGCCCTCACCTCGATCATACGTTTGAGATTTCCTCAACATACGTTCCACCCTGCCGCCGCACCTCATCCGCCGCCCGCCTACAGCATTTTGCAATAGCTGCCTCTTTTTCTTGACAATCAGACAGGTACTCCGTATGCTGCCTGATTGTTGCCGAAACCAAGAAGGTCAAGGCCATCATCCAAGTTGAGGAGGAACGGGAGGTGGAGAAAATTAACAGGGCCACGAAGGAGTTCTTTGCTCAGGGCGCGGCTAAAAAAATTCAGATCAGGGCCGACGCAAACCTGTATCAGCAAGAAAAAGATGCTGAAGGCATCTTGGCAGCGGCATTGAGAAAATCTATTACATCCCCTCTGACATGAGCATCAACGCCATTGCCAAGGACTTTGAGAACGCCATCACCGTCGGCCTGCCAGAGCGGCAAGGCGGCGGCCCAGACTCAGACTCAGCCATAACTGATCATGCTCCGAACTTCGCTGAACACGCCGCAGGAATTCACCATCACTTATGAGCTGGTGCCGGGTCAGGGCTGCGGCGGCAAGCGGCTGGACCGGCTCCTCGACTTCTCCCGCAAGATCAAGGAAGATGGGCGAATCAAGGCCCTGTCGATCACTGACAATCCGGGCGGCAATCCTGCCTTGGCTCCCTCAGCCATTGGCGAGGAACTGCTGCGCATAGGCATTGAGCCGCTTATCCACTTTTCATTGAAGGACAAGAACCGGAGCCAGATATTCAGTCATATCTACCTCTATCAGCGGCTGGGCCTGCATTCGTTGCTGGTGCTGGGCGGCGACTTTCCCAAGCGCGGGTATTACGGGCAGGCCCGGCCTGTCTATGACTTGGACAGCATCCAGACCCTCCAGCTCATGCACGAAATGGAGACCGGGGTCTATCCTGAGCCGAACGGCGACAGTCCGCCGCCCCGGCTCTTCAAGGGCTGCGTGGTCTCGCCCTTTAAGCAGACCGAGGCCGAGCAGGTCTGGCAGTATGCCAAGCTCCTGCACAAGGTGCGGGCCGGTGCTGACTTCATCATCAGTCAGCTCGGCTTTGATCTGAGCAAATTCCGCGAGCTGATGCGCTTTCTGCACCAGCACAACATCAAGCTGCCGGTACTGGCCAACATCTTTATTCCCTCGCTGCCCGTGGCGCGGGCTATGGCCGCAGGCCGGGTGCCGGGTGTGCTGCTTGCGGAAACCTTAGTCAAGGAGATGGAAGCTGAGGAGGCAGATGGACGGCTTGAGCAGGCCCGTCTTGACCGGGCCGCCTTCATGATTGCTTGGGCCAAGCGGTGCGGCTGTCAAGGCGTGCATCTGGGCGGCAACAAGCTGCGTTTCCGTGATGTTCAAACTGTTTTGAACAAGTTCGAGGAATTGGACCATCTGCCAGAGCTGCCAGAGACAGGGAATGATTATCCTCTGTCAAAAACGTGGTATTTTTATCAGGCAGGCGGGATTGAAGAAACACCGCTGCAACCGGGCCAACGGCAGGGCACAGTCTGGCTCTCAGCTCTCAGTCATCCCTTATTCTTTGAGCAGCGCAATCTGAGTAGCAGGCTCTTTGCCCGCTTCTGCCTCTTCTGCGCCCAGGGCAAAGGCCGCACCGCTGCCCTGACCTTGCTGGAGCGGGCAATCAAGCGGCTGCTTTTCACCTGCCGGATGTGCGGCGATTGCACCTTGTCGCGATCCGCCTATCTTTGCCCGCAGTCAGGCTGTCCCAAACAGCTGATCAATGGCCCCTGCGGCGGCAGCCGCTTTGGTTTCTGCGAAGTCCATCCTCAACGCCGCTGCTTCTGGGTCCGGGTTTATGAGCGGCTTGATCCTCAGACCACACTGGCTGATTTGGCTGCGCTGCCGCACCTGCCGCCCAAGGACTGGGCCTTGGACAAAACCTCCTCGTGGATCAACTATTTCAGAAGCAAGCCAAGTGCTGTCTGAGTCCGGCCCAGCGGTCGCCACTTGCCATTCTTGAATGGTTAGGCGCAATTTTGTCGATTTCCCTGCCATTTTAAGCAGCCCGTTGCTTGCTGCCAAACGTCCCTGCGGCTGAATTATTTTTTATCACCATTTATTATCTCGTGTAAAATCAAGGCTTCTTGCCGCAATCGCCTAACAGCGGCAGGACTGGCTCTTGTTTTGCATTGCACAAAGCAGTCGGCTGCGTTATACCGTTATGTCAAAATATCATAACGCAGGCGGACAGCACACTGGATGGGCTGTTGCGGGAAAGATGATCAGCTAACTGGCTGAGAAGCGCAGCCAGCATGCGCAGGGAATTTTGTCAGAGCTTCCAAGAGAAAACTATGTCAGAACCCATTGACCTGCTCTACGAACTCATCGGCTGGTCCGGCAGCAGTCCGACTGTCCGGCTTCTTCAGGCGTTGGAGCAAACCGGTTCAATCAACAGGGCTGCCCAATCCATAGGCATGCAATACAGAACTGCTTGGCAGAAGATTTGTCATCTCAACAATTTGTTATCTTACCCCCTCTTGACGAGGCAAACCGGAGGCAGCGGCGGCGGCGGCTCTGTGTTCACTGAAGAAGGCAGGAAACTGCTCAACCGAATTAAATTGCTGCAACGCGAATTTAAGCAGTTTAAACAGCTGGCTGCGGACGATCCGCAGGAGGCTCTGGATATCATCAAAACACTCAGGAGAATGGAAATGAAACTCAGTGCCCGGAATGTATGGTTTGGAGTGGTGGCAGGCATTGATCATGGCGCAGTGAACAGCGTAGTTTCTGTGCAGCTCAAGGGCAATGACAACATCACTTCCATGATAACCGACAGCTCTGTAAAACGATTGGCTCTTGCGCCGGGGAAAGAAGTGATGGCGATTGTCAAAGCCTCCAATGTCATGCTTGGCTGCGACATGGATTTCACTAAAATTTCCGCCCGAAACATCCTTACTGGAACTGTCAGCAACATTGTCTCTGGTGTGGTTAATGATGAAATAACTATTGAACTGCCTGGTGGCAGCACAGTCACCTCAATCATCACCTCAGCCAGCGTCAAGAGACTGAGTATAACGGTCGGTAAAGCAGTTTCCGCAATTATCAAGGCATCGGATGTGCTGCTGGCTGTAGCCTGATGTAACCAAAGGAGAGAGGAGATGAAGAAGAAAATGCTGTCCGCAGGAGGAATGTTGCTGCTTTTTGCCGCTGCCGTCTCTGCCGCAGAGACAGGCCGGAAAACAGAACTTGCCGTGCAAATCCGGCAGCGGCTGGAATCGCTGGAAAACTTCAACGACAAATTTTACGGCACAGAACCCAAGCTCGGTGACTCATCCGACACCTATCTGCTCAGTCGCCTGCGCGTGGGCCTGACCCATCAATTCAACCAATATTTCGTCGGCAAGATCAGCTTGCAGGACAGCCGTGTCTTTGGCTGGGCCTTTGACGACCAGGACTGGGTGAACAGCGAGTTCAGCGGCATGGAAAACAATCCCCAGAGCGACCCGCTGGAGCTGGGAGAAACTTGGCTGCAATACACGCAGGGCGGACTGAGTGCCAAGGCGGGCCGTCAGTCGATCAGTTATGGCAACAACCGGGTTTTCGGGCCGGGCGAGTGGAAGAATTCCGGCAAATGGGTCTGGGATGCAGTCAAGGCGAGCTATGCCTGCAACAAGAACTGGGCAGAAGTCTTTTACGGCGAAACCATGCTCCATGAGCCGGATGTCTTCAGTTTGGATCATCGGCACGGCTATGTTGGCGCAGGACTGTACGGCCATGTTCAGGCGACAGATTTTCTCGCTGTCGAGCCGATTGCCGCCAGCAAGAACAATGATGAAAGCGACGACTATGCGGAAAAGGAGCTGTATTACTACGGCGCACGGCTGCTGCTGGAGCTGGACAGCTTCACTGCGGACGGCACGTATATGCAGCAGACTGGCGACATCACAGCTGAGAATGGCGGAACGACAGACTCTGATGCCTATGGCTGGAATCTTGATCTGGAATACCGCTTTCATCCACAATGGGCAATTGGCAGCACGGTCAGTTTTGCGACTGGCGACGACAAAGACACGCCTGACAACGAACGCTTTGATGCCGTCTATGGCGCATCAGACAAGTATTACGGCCTGATGAACTTCATGGCTTGGTCAAATATGCTTGATTACGGCCTGCTGCTCAAATTCCAGCCCCAGAAAAAACTGCAAGTGATGGCGGAATATCACCAGTTTTATGCGGATCGGATCAATGACAAATGGAAGAGCTACAAGAGCGGCCTGCAAACCGAAAGCGACCATTACGGCAATGAGATTGATCTGGCCGTCAAATGGAATCTCAACAAGACGTGGAAGTTTTATGCCGGGGCTGGCATTTTCATGCCCGGCGATGCGATTGAGGAGGCTGTCGCTGCTGGGCAGGATTTCATCACTGACGACACCGCTTACTCTGGTTTCTTGCAAATAACCTATTCCTTCAGCCATGTTTTGTAAAATGAAACGATCCTTTGCTGTGGCTCTTGTTTTCACTCTTCTGGCCATATCTTCTGCGCAGGCGGGCGAGCTGCGTCTGCTTTCCGCCGGAGGCTACAAGAAATCAATGCAGGCCGTCCTTGCCGCCTATAAAGAGCAGACCGGCCAGCAGGCTGAGGTGGGTTATGGCAACATGCGTCAGGTTCTTTCGCAGGCCAAGCTGACCGGCCAAGCGGCCTTGGTGATAGGTGACGAGAAGTTTCTCCGGCAGGAAAACATCTTTGCCAGTTTCCAACCAATCGGCGAGGGCAAGCTGGTGCTGGCTTGGGCGCAGGGCAGTCCGGCAATCAGCAAGCCAGAAGACCTGCTCCGGCCAGAAGTGGCCCGCATTGCCCACCCGGACAAAAGCAAGGCCATTTTTGGCAGGGCGGCAACAGAATGGCTGCGCAGCCAGCAGCTTGACCAGAAGCTGCAAGCCAAGCTGATTCAGGCGGCCACAGTGCCGCAGGTTTCCTCCTATCTGGTGGCCAAAGAAGTGGATGCCGGTTTCATCAGCATGACCGATGCCATTGGTTTGGGCGGCAAGCTCGGCGGCTACCTGCCGCTGCCTTCGGGTTATGAAAAAATTGTCATTGTCGCCGGAAGCATCAAAGGACACGAGAACGATGCGGCGGCCAAAGATTTCCTAGCCTTCCTGACCGGGCCGCAGGCACGGCGCATCTTCAAGGAGCATGGCATGTGAGCTGCGCAGACTGGACACTGGCAGGCTGCGGCCTGACACCGCTTTGGATCAGCCTGCGGGTTCTGCTGGGCAGCGCGATCCTGCTGCTTGTCGCCGGGCTGCCCTTGGCCATGCTCCTGAGCCGACCCGGCTGGCGGGGACGGATGCTGCTGGAAATCGTTGTCACTCTACCGTTGATCTTTCCGCCAGTGGCCATCGGCTTCTTCTTTCTCTTAGCCTTGGGCCGCAAAGGCTGGATCAACCGTCTGCTGCCGCCAGAGCAGACTTTGGAAATCATTTTCTCCTTTCAAGCCCTGCTGCTCGCCAGTGTGCTGGCCGGGCTGCCTCTGATGGTCAAACCGGTGCAGGCGGCCTTGGAAAAGGAAACTCGTCCGCTGGTCGAGGCGGCCTACAGCTTGGGCAAAAACCGCTGGCAGACGTTCTGGCATGTCACCCTGCCCGGCATCAGTCGGGCCGTGGCAGCCGGACTGACGCTCGGCTTGGGCAGGGGCATGGGCGAGGTCGGCATGAGCCTGATGCTGGGCGGCAATCTGATCGGCAAGACCGAAACCCTGTCCTTGGCCATTTACAACGCAGTCTTGGACGGCAACTTTCACTGCGCCATGATTTATGCGTGGATTCTGGCCGGACTGGCCCTGCTGCTCTTTGCCGGGCTGCGCTGGTTCGGAGGACGGACAGGCTGAATTATGCTGAGGCGGCAGGCTGGTTGTTGACAAACTGTAGCTTGCACGCTACAAAATATTCATGATCTACGCAATAGAAACCACTGGGGCATTCGATGGCTGGCTGAAAAAGCTGCGGGACCGTAAAGCCGTTCTTGCTGTTCTCAATCGTCTCGACCGAGCCAAGCTGGGTAATTTTGGCGATGTCAAACCAGTCGGAAACGGCATCAGCGAAATGCGGATATTCGTCGGGCCGGGCTATCGTGTCTATTACGTCATCCGTGATGAACGGATAATCCTTCTGCTTTGCGGTGGCGACAAATCGACTCAAACACGGGATATAGCAAAGGCAAAAGAGATGCTGAAGCACATGGGAGAAGATCATGGCGATTGAAATAAAAGACTACAATCCGTTCGACTATCTGGAGACAAAAGAAGAGATCAGCGAATATCTCAACAATGCGTATCTTGACGATGATCCAAGAGTATTTCTTGTGGCACTTGGATATTTGGCAAAGAAACAGGGAATGAGCGAAGTCGCTAAAAAAGCTGGCCTGAACAGGGAAAGTTTATACAAGGCTCTTGCTGGAGATGGCAATCCGAGATTTTCCACGGTGAGCAAAGTGATCAAGGCTCTTGGTTGCAAGCTGGCAATTGCGTGAATATTTTTCTGGAGGAAGTTGCAATGATCTTTTTCACCACCCAAGAAATCGAAGCATGGATCAACGAGGATGCGCCTTTGGTTGATCTGACCAGTCATTTGCTCAAGATCAGCGATCAGCCCGCCCGGCTGACGGTTGTCACCCGCCACCCGACCCGCGTTGCCCTGACTGAAGAGGCCGGACGAATCTTCGAGATTCTCGGCGGCACAGTCAAAAGTATGGTTGCTTCCGGGCAAGATGCGGCGGCCAAGACCGTGATCTTGGAGGTGGAAGGGCCAGCCGCTGCCCTGCACCGGGGCTGGAAAGTTGCTATGAATCTGCTGGAATATATGTGCGGTGTGGCAGGCCGGACAGCAGAGATGGTCAAAAAGGTGGAAGCCTGCGCCAAGATTCCTCTGCTCGTGACCCGCAAGCATCAGCCGGGCCTGAAAAAGCCGCTGCTCAAAGCTGTTCTGGCAGGCGGCGCGTATGCGCACCGGCTCGGCCTGTCGGAAACGGTGCTGATCTTTGCCAATCATCTCCGGCTGCTCGGCGGCAGGGAAGCCTTGCCAGCCCTATTAGCAGAGATGAAGGCTGCGGCCTGCGAACAGAAAATCACCGTGGAATGCGATGACTTGACCCAAGCAATGCAAGCGGCTGAGGCGGGCGCGGATTCAGTTCAGTTTGACAAGGTGCCGCCGGAGCAGCTTGCGGCTTGGTGCGCGGAATTGAAGAGCCGCTTTGCTCATCTGATTATCCTGAGCGCGGGCGGAGTCGGGCCGGACAATGTGCAGGACTATGCCCGCACTGGCGTGGACGGCATTGTTCTCAGCTCGATTTTTCATGCCAAGCCCGCTGATCTTGGCGTGACCATTGAGCCGCTGCCATGAAAGCACTCCATTTTGACCTGCGCGGCAGGCTGGCCAGCGCAGCCGGGCCACTGAACGTGCATTGGCGCAAAGAACTGGCCCCTGGCAGCACCATTGTTCTCAGCGGCGAGTCAGGCAGCGGCAAGACCACCCTGCTGCGTGCGCTCTGCGGCCTGCCCGCGCAGGTGAGCGGCACAGTGGCTTGGGGAGAGGCACTCTGGCAGACCGAGGAAAAAATCCGCGTCCCGATTCAGCGGCGGCGGCTCGGCCTGATGTTTCAGCAGTATGGCCTGTTCCCGCACAAGACCGTGCGCCAGCAGCTTGAATTTGCCTACAAAGACCCGGAGCGAGTCGAGCTGTGCCTGCGCAAGACCGAGCTGCTCCAGTTTGCCGATGTTCTGCCCAGCCGTCTTTCCGGCGGTCAGCAGCAGAGGCTGGCCTTGGCCCGCAGTCTGATGCGGCGGCCCGACCTGCTCATTCTTGACGAGCCGGTCAGCGCATTGGATGTGCAGTTCCGGGAAAAAATGATCAACTGGCTGGCCGAGGAACGCAGCCAGCGGCCCTTCACCCTGCTGGTGGTCAGCCATCATCCGGCGGAGTGGGATCCGCTTTGTCCGGCCCAGTGGCAGATGGCGCAGGGGGAATTGTCAGATTTGCCAGCAGAGAGGCACGACCGCAGCCATTGAGCTGCTGTGAATGAAATCATTCGGCAAAAGCCTGACACGTCTAACTCAGCATGTCCAACCGACGCTGATGCCGTCCGCCGGAGAACTCTGTTTTCACCCAAGTGCGCACGATCTCGCAGGCCAGCTCCGGGCCGATCACCCTGCCGCCGAGACAAAGCACATTGGCATTGTTGTGCTCGCGGCTCATCCGGGCCGTGAAGGCTTCGTGGCAGAGCGCAGCCCGGATTTCCCGGTTGGCGTTATTTTTCAATAATTAAATACAAATAATCGTCAAAAAAACCTTCATGAATATGCGGATACATTTTCGTCAAGACAGACTTGTATTTCCTCTCAATCCATGTTTTCTTTGCTTTGTACCGCCACCCTTCAAACGAGGACAAGCTGCTTAATATATTCAATTTGCTCGCACTGTCAATCGTCATTTCAATTTCATGAAAGCTCACTCCTCGTCCTCTTCTTAAAAAAATGTTCCATTTTCAGTTCATTATATTCTGTATATAACTCTTTAAAATTTTCTCTTGAACTGAATTTTGAATACAAAAAGGCAAGTTCGTTTGGAAGCCAGTTGAAAAAAGGCAGTCTTGATGTGTGACTGTCAAAATACCATAGTCGATTTGGTGTTTCAGTAATAATTAGCAATCCTCCAGAAGGAAGCATATCCCAAGAGTCCTTTAGAGACGATAACCTTTCATCTATTGTCATGTGTTCAAGACAGGCGAAAAAAACAATCATATCAAAACGTTCTGCTTCAAAAAAAGTTCTAATTTCTTGAGCATTCATCGCTTTGAATTCCGCATTCACCTCATAAACTTTAGCTCGTTGTTTTGCAACAAGCAATGCGCCATCATCAATATCAACACCTGTAACTCTTGCTCCTTGTTCAGCAAAAGCGATAGATGAAGAACCTGTGCCGCATCCTATCTCTAGGATATTTTTATTTTTTAAAGAACAGGCATCATCTATCCAAGGAATAACTGTTTTTCTATCACTTTCAAGGCGTTCATGCAAGTGGGCAGCAATATCTGCCTTATATGCTTCAGGGGAATAACATTCTTTGCTTCTCCATCCTGTATGATAATTTTTTTCGAGAGAGGCTTTGATTAAGGATGCCCCATCTTCTTGAATGGATATAAAATTTTCAGATAAATGTTTTGGAACAGGAAATAGAACTTTTCTTGCAACACGCTTAACAGGTTCTTGGATATATCTCAACATGATATCTTGACCATTCTGAATTTAATCTGTGCCCCTTCTAACTCAGCATGTCCAACCGACGCTGATGCCGTCCGCCGGAGAACTCTGTCCGCACCCAAGTGCGCACAATCTCGCAGGCCAGCTCCGGGCCGATCACCCTGCCGCCGAGACAAAGCACATTGGCGTTGTTGTGCTCGCGGCTCATCCGGGCCGTGAAGGCTTCGTGGCAGAGCGCAGCCCGGATTTCCCGGTACCGGTTGGCGGCAATGGACATGCCAATGCCAGTGCCGCAGATGAGAATGCCGCGCTCGCAAGCCCCTGATTTCACCAAGGCGCAGACTTTTTCGGCAAAATCAGGATAATCCACGGATTGGCAATCATGACAGCCCACAGATTCAACTTCCACCGCCAAATCTTGAAGGCAGCCAAGCACCACCTGCTTCAGCTCAAAACCGCCGTGATCACTGCCCAGTGCAATTTTCATAATCTCAGTCCTCAAACCGCTTCATAATAATGACCGCATTGGTGCCGCCGAAGCCAAAGGAGTTGGACATCGCCGCCCGGATGCGCATTTCGCGGGCTGCATTCGGCACATAGTCCAAATCGCAGGCCGGATCAGGATGTTCATAATTCATGGTTGGCGGAGCGCACTGATGCTGCATGGTCAGCGCGGTGAAAGCCGCCTCAATGCCGCCTGCGCCGCCGAGCATGTGCCCGGTCATAGACTTGGTCGAGCTGATCGCCAATGTGCAAGCGTGGTCGCCAAAAACCGTCTTGATTGCTTTGGTCTCACAGCTGTCATTAAGCGGCGTGGAGGTGCCGTGCGCATTGATGTAGTCAATCTCGTCCGGGTTCATGCCTGCGGTGCGCAAAGCCATTGCCATGCAGCGGGCCGCGCCTTCGCCGTCCTCTGGCGGGGCAGCAATGTGGTAAGCATCGCTGCTCAGGCCGTAGCCGACTATTTCCGCATAAATTTTCGCTCCCCGTGCTCGTGCCGATTCCAGCTCCTCAAGCACAATCATGCCCGATCCTTCCGCAATGATGAAGCCGTCCCGGTCCCGGTCAAAAGGCCGCGAGGCATGTTCGGGATCGTCGTTGCGGGTGGAAAGCGCCTTCATCGCCGCAAAACCGCCCACAGTCAGCGGACTTACAACTGACTCAGCACCACCAGTGACAGCAATGTCACAACTGCCGAAAAGAATATGCTTGTACGCCTCACCGACTGCATGGGTGCCAGCGGCGCAGGCGGTTGAAAGAGCCAGATTCGGCCCTTTGGCACCTAAGCGCATGGAGATGTGCCCGGACGGCATGTTGGGAATCATGCGCGGCACGAGAAAGGGCGTGATCCGGCGCGGCCCCTTGGTCAGCAGAACAGAGTGATATTCCTCGATGGTGGGCATGCCGCCCATGCCGCAGCCGGTGATCACGCCGACCCGCTCCTGCAAGGCCTCGGAAATCTCCAAGCCGCTGTCCTGCACAGCCATGTCTGCTGCGGCCACGGCGTACTGGACAAACAGGTCAAGATTCTTAACCTGTTTTGGCTCAAACCAGCGTTCAGGCGTGAAATCCTTGACCTCAGCGGCAATTTGCGCGGCATGGGCCGAGGCATCAAAACGGGTGATCGGCCCGATGCCGCTGCGCCCGTTCATCAGCCCCTGCCATGTTTTCTCTGTGCCAGTGCCCAATGGGGTCACCAGCCCGATTCCGGTCACCACAACCCGTCGTTTCATCCTCTTCATCCTGTTGAGTTGGCGGATTCTGCGCCCATGCCGCGCCAGTCTGACTATTCCTGATGCCCTTCCACGTAGTTGATCGCATCCTGAACAGTCTTGAGCTTCTCGGCATCATCGTCCGGGATTTCGATGTCAAACGCCTCTTCCATAGCCATGATCAGCTCAACCTGATCCAAGGAGTCTGCGCCAAGATCGTCAACAAAAGAAGCCTTGGGAATCACCTTCTCCTTGTCAACACTGAGCTGTTCAACAATGATATCAATCATCTTTTCTGTAGATGCCGCCATGCTCATTTCTCCTGAGTTCTTTTATCCAAATAAGGGGGGCAGACCCCTGTGTCTGCCCGGTTTATCCAACCTGTCCAACAAAAAAGCTGCTGCCTTTAATTGCCCATGTGCATGCCGCCGTTGACATGCAGGGTCTGGCCGGTGATGTAGCCGCTCTCCTCAGAGGCGAGAAAGGCTGCTGCGCTGGCCACGTCGTCCGGCGTGCCAAGGCTGCCCAGAGGAATGGCCGCCAAAAGGTGCTCTTTCAGCTCCTCTTTCAAATCAGCTGTCATATCCGTGACAATATAGCCAGGCGCGACGCAGTTGACCGTGATCTGGCGCGAGGCCAGCTCCTTGGCCATTGATTTGGTCAGACCGATCAATCCGGCCTTGGCTGCGGCGTAGTTGACTTGGCCCGCGTTGCCGGTGCAGCCGATCACAGAGGTGATGTTGATGATCCGGCCCCAGCGGTGCTTCATCATGCCGCGCATGACTTCCTTGGCGCAGAGGAAGGCTCCTTTGAGATTGGTGTTCAGAACTGCGTCCCAATCCTCGTCCTTCATTCTGGCCATCAGGCTGTCTCTGTTGATGCCCGCGTTGTTGATCAGGATGTCAATGCCGCCGTGTTTGGCCGTGATCATTCTGACTGCGTTTTGCACTGCCGCACTGTCGGCCACGTCAAAGCCAATGACAAAGCCCTTGCCGCCAGCAGCGGTGATTTCTGCCAAGACTTCCTCGGCAGCAGCGGCGTTGCTGATATAGTTGATGCCGACATTCACACCCTGAGTTGCCAGCTTCAGGCAGATGGCTTTGCCAATGCCCCGGCTGCCGCCGGTGACCAAGGCGGTTTTTCCTGCAAGTGTCATAGACTGCGCTGCTCCCGTATTTTTTCTGTCAATAAGGGCAGAATTTCAAACAGATCACCTACTAAGCCGTAGGTGGCAAGATCAAAAATCGGGGCCTTTTCGTCCCGATTGATGGCAATAATGGTTTCTGCCGACTGCATTCCGACGGTATGCTGCACTGCGCCGGAAATGCCGCAGGCAATGTAGAGTTTGGGGCTGACGGTCTTGCCGGTCTGGCCGACTTGGCAGGGATAACCGATCCAGCCTGAATCCACGGCAGCCCGCGAGGCGGAAACTGCGCCATGCAGTTCTGTGGCCAGTTCTTGGAGCAGGGCAAAACCCTTCTCGTTCCCCAAACCGCGTCCGCCGCTGACCAGCACCTCAACCTCTTGAATATTGGCCTCCTGCGCCTGGCTGAACACGGTTTCCAGTACCTCGATTTTCGAGGCCAGCAGTTCCGGGGCAAGCTGGACTTTGATCACCTCGCCGCTGCGGGCCGCATCGGGCTGGGCCGGAGCCATGACATTGGGCCGCACCGTCGCCATTTGCGGGCGGGACTGCGGGCATTCAATGGTGGCCATGATGTTGCCGCCAAAGGCCGGGCGGGTTTGCAGGAGCACGCCGTCTTCCGGGCGGACAGCCAAGGCAGTGCAGTCAGCGGTCAGACCCGCGCCTAAAGCATTTGCCACCTGCGGGATGACCGAGCGGCCTATGGCGGTTGCTCCGGCCAGCACCACTTCCGGCTTGTACTGGACAATCATATATTCCAGCACCTTGCCGTACACATCTTCTCGATACTGAGCCAAGGCCGGATCATCGGCCAGCAGGACTTTGTCCGCACCAGCAGCGATCAGGTCAGCAGTTTTATTCTCAACATCGGCTCCGAGCAAAACGGCGGTCAATGCAGTGCCGCGCTGGTCAGCCAGCTTTCTGCCAATGCCAAGCAGCTCAAAGGCCACTGGCGCAATGCTGCCGTGCCGGGCTTCGGCAAAGACCCAGATGCCGGACCATGCAGACAGATCGCTTGGCGCGACTTTCTCGGCGGTTTCAATGCGCAGAGCACCCGGCTCGCAGTTGTCCACGCAGGAGCCGCAGAGGGTGCAGTTGTCGCCGACTGCGGCAACGCCGTCTTTGAGGGTGATGGCTCCAAAGGCGCAGTTGGCTTCGCAAACTCCGCAGCCGATACATAAGGTGGTGTCAATTATGAGCATATTTCGTTATAAATTTCTAAAAAATTCTTCGCGTTCAGATTGGGGCATTGCTTTAATTGCTTTCATTTCATCCGCTGAAAAGACTTGACACCGTACTTCTGCGCTAATACCAACTGAGACTGCAACACCAACAAAAACTTTCTCTAAGAACCGTAAAACGTACTGACTGGTCGTACTGCTTGGATTAAGAATAACATGATGAATATTTTCATGAGCGGCTATTTTTTTCGCTCCCTTCTGCAAATCAATGGGCGTAACAACAATCCCGCCTTGGGCACCTGTATCTTGAATACTGTAGGCAAGTGAGCCAAGTATTGCTTGATTAAGCCGACCTTTTCGATGCTTACATTCAACAATCAGAAAGCCTTCGCCATTCTTGGAAACACCTTTGGCATCAAGTTCCCAATCCGTGCCAGACGCTCCTGTAACACACTGCTTCCCTTCTACGCATTCAAGGCCAAAGTGCTCTGCAAATTCATTCAGCAGATACGTTGCAACCTCTTCGTATGATTGCCACGCTTTTTTTTCAGACATTGCCACACCTTCTATCAAATACCATAAATAACCAATCATGCAAATGGATTGACTATTTTTGTCCTCTCAAGGACAAAACCATCTTGCATATCTTCGGAATATAAAATGTCTGCGCCGCTTTGGACAGCACAGACAACAACAAGGCTATCCCAGAAAGAAAAATTATGATTCTCGCGTAGCTCTGAAGATTTTATCAGAATTTCCTTGTCAATCCCTACTACTTCATATCTGTCATAAAAACTCTGAATAAGTTCTCTCGCTTCTCCCTCGGAAAACTTAACCTTTCTGATAAGATTGGAGCAAACTTCGTTTATTATCTGCGTACTGACCGCAATTGATTGATTTTGAATCAAAGCTGTTGCGATATTCGCCTTGCGAGCATCTTGTGTCTCGATAAAAGCATACAGCCAGATATTCGAGTCAACAAAGCAAATCCCGCTTTGTTCATCAGCCACGGTCATATATTTCTTCTCGCGTCAACGGTTTAAAATCAGGAATTTTCAAAGGGGATTTCAGCAAGCGGTCAATCATGTCAGAAGCCGCTTCCACAGCATCCTCTTTCAGCAGGATCACCTTCACAGTGCTGCTTTGAATCTTCCTTCTGTAGCGTTCAGGAATTTCAATGACACCGTTTTTTATTCTTGTGCTGAATTCAATCGCATACATATCACAAATACCCCCGAATCTCCTCCACCAACTGCGCCACCTGCTCCGCTGCTGTACCGGAGAACATCCTCCGATTGCCGCGTGGCTCCGGCGAGAAGACCCGCGCTACTTTGGTCGGCGAACCAGCCAGACCGATGCACTGCGCATCCGCGTGAATATCCGCAGCAGAGAGCACCCGGATTTCCGCTTTCTTCGCCTTCATCTTGCCCTTGAGCGAAGCCACCCGTGGCTCGTTGATGTCCTTGACCACGGTCAGCAAGGCAGGCAGAGGCAGCTGCACAACGTCGTAGCCGTCATCCATCATCCGCTCCACCCGGAGAAAATCTGCCGTTGCCTCACGGGTTTTCTGCACACAGGTGATGTAGGGTAGCTTGAGCTGTGTCGCCATACCCGGCCCGACTTGGGCGGTGTCGCCATCAATGGCCTGCTTGCCGCAGAGAATCAGATCAAAGTCGCCCAAAGCCTGCACGGCCTTGGCCAAGGTGTAGGAAGTCGCCCACGTGTCCGCCCCGGCAAAGGCCCGGTCAGAAACCAGCACACCCTCATCCGCGCCACACGAGATCGCCTCCAGCAGCACATCCTTGGCTTGCGGCGGCCCCATAGACAGAACCGTCACGCTGCCGCCGAGCTGCTCCTTGAGCCGCACCGCCTCTTCCAAGGCATGACGGTCAAAGGGATTCATGATCGCGGCCACGCCTTCCCGCGCCAAGGTGTTGGTCTTGGGATCAAGGCGCACATCCTTGGCATCCGGCACCTGCTTGATGCAGACAATGATCTTCATATTCTTGTTTATGCGTATTCCCGATTGAGTTCCTGGCCAATGACGTTGCGCTGAATCTGATTGGTGCCCTCGTAAATCTGGAGGATTTTCGCGTCGCGCATCATCTTTTCAACCGGATATTCCTTCATATAGCCATAGCCGCCCATGACCTGCACCGCGTCGGTGGTCACTTTCATGGCCACGTCCGTGGCAAAGACCTTGCATATTGACGAAACCTTGCTTGCGTCGCTGGGATGCGCGTCAATGTGCCGAGCCGCGCCATAAACTAAAGCGCGGGCTGCCTCAGTTTGTATAGCCATATCCGCCAAAAGATGCTGCACAGCCTGGAAGTGAATGACCGGCTTGCCGAACTGGACCCGCTGCTTGGCATACGTGGCGGCCTCATCCAGCGCAGCCTGCGCCAGTCCCACGCCAAGGCTGGCAATGCCGGGCCGGGACACGTCCAGCGTTTTCATCACCGTGATGAAGCCAGTGCCTTTCCTGCCAATCAGCCGGTCTTTGGGAATCCGGCAGTCCTTCATGATCAGCTCGCGGGTGGCGGAAGAACGGATGCCCATCTTGTTTTCTTTCTTGCCGTAAGAAAAACCAGGGTCGCCGTCCTCAACCACAAACATCGAGGCCCCGCGAATGCCTTTTTCCGGGTTGGTCAGGGCAATGACGGAATAAATCTGGGCCTCGCCGCCATTGGTGATCCACTGCTTGGTCCCGTTCAGCACCCAATAATCACCGTCGTCAACCGCAGTGGTTTTGATGCCAGCGGCATCGGAGCCGGCATTGGCTTCGGTCAAACCAAAGGCGGCCAAGCTCTTGCCTTCAGCCACCGCAGGCAAATATTTCTGCTTCAGCTCCTCGCTGCCGGAAATGAGAATGGGCAGGATGCCAAGCCCGCAGGCGGCAAAGCTGGTGGCCACGCCGGTGCAGCCACGGGCCAGCTCCTCCAAGGCAAGGACAATGTCCAGCATGCCAGTGCCCATGCCGCCGTATTGCTCCGGCACCAGCACGGAAAACAGGTCGGCCTTGGCAATGTCGCCCAGCAGCTCGGCAGCGAACTCGTTCTTCTCGTCCAGCTCGGCCCGCAGGGGAATGATCTTCTCCTCAGCCAGCTCACGGGCGGTCTCCTTGATCATCCGCTGTTCTTCGCTCAGAAAATAATCCACCATGTTCTCCTTTTGCTTTCTACCAATCTATGAGCATCGAACCCCAAGTGAAGCCGCCGCCAAAGGCGCAGAGCAGCAGCTTGCCGCCGGGCCGCAGCCGCCCTGCGCGCACCGCCTCATCCAAGGCAATCGGGATGCTGGCCGCTGAGGTGTTGCCGTATTTGTCAACATTGCAGAAGACCTGCCCCGGCTGCGCGCCGAGCCGGTCTGCGAGATTGTCCAAGATGCGGATATTAGCCTGATGGGGAATGATCAGGTCAATGTCACTGATTGCAAGCTGCTGCCGCTTCAGCAGTTCCAGCACTGCATTTTCCATAGCCCGGACTGCATATTTGAACACGTCCCGGCCTGACATCTGGATGACGCAGCCCTTGCTTTCCGGGTCAAGCAGGTCAGGATTGGTGCTGGCCGGGCTGTCCATGCAGAGCAGCTTCCAGAGACTGCCGTCCGAGAACAGGCAGCTATCAATGATGCCGCGTCCTGCCGCGCTGCCAAGGACGCAGGCCCCGGCTCCGTCGCCGAAAAGAATGCAGGTGTTGCGGTCTTCCCAATCCACCCGTGCCGACAAGGTTTCCGAACCGATCAGCAGCACCTTGATTGCCGGATCAGCGGCAATGTATTTTTGCGCCACATCCAGCCCATAGAGAAAACCTGAGCAGGCGGCGTTGAGGTCAAAGGCAAAGGCCTTGGCCGCGCCAAGCTCGGTTTGGACAAAGCAGGCGCAGGACGGCATCAGCCTATGCGGGCTGATGGTGGCGACAATGATCAGACCAAGTTCTTCCGCCGTGACTTGGGCGGCTTCCAGAGCCTGTGCTGCCGCCCGCGAGGCAAGCTGATAGTTTTGCTCGTCCGGCCCGGCAATGCGCCGGGTGCGGATGCCGGTGCGGGCGGTGATCCACTCGTCCGAGGTCTCCACCATCCGCTCCAGCTCCGCATTGGTCAGGAGCCGCTCAGGCAGGGAGGAGCCGGTGCCAAGCACTGCCGCCCGCATCAGCTCTGCCCCGCTTCCTGCTGAAGGTGCATGGTGATGGCCCGGTTAACCCGGCATTCCACCATCTTGGCCGCCTCTTTGAGGGCGTTGCGGATCGCGACTGCCGAGGAGGTGCCGTGGCAGATGATGCCAACCCCGTTGATGCCGAGCAGGGGCGCGCCGCCGTATTCCGCATAATCCACCCGTTTGCGGAAGCTGTCAAAAGCAGGCCGAATAAAAAAGGAGGCCAAGCTGGCCTGCCATGATTTTTTGATTTCCGTCTTGAGCATCTGCTGCATCGCCTCTGCCAAACCCTCGCTGACCTTGAGAGCGATGTTGCCGACAAAGCCGTCACAGATCACCACATCCACATTGCCGCCATAGACATCGCGGCCCTCGACATTGCCGATGAAATTCAAGCTGCTGTCCTTGAGCAAATCGTATGCCTCCTTGACTGCCGCATTGCCCTTGCCCGGCTCCTCGCCGATGCTGAGAAGACCGACACGGGGAGCGGCAGCCCGGTTGAGCAGCAGCTTGCAGCAGAACGAGGCCATGACCGCGAACTGATAAAGATGCTGCGGACGGCAGTCAACATTGGCCCCAATGTCCGTGACCAGCACCGGCTCTTTGAGGGTGGGGAAAAAACTGGCAATGCTGGGCCGGGCAATGCCCTTGAGCCGACCAAGCTGAAGAATGGCGGCTGTCATGGTCGCCCCGGAATGACCAGCGGAAACCACAGCCTCGGCCTGGCCTTTTTTGACCAGATCAAAGCCGACCATGATGGTGGAGTCTTTTTTTCGGCGCACGGCCTCGACCGCCTCCTCTGCCATGGAAACGGTCTGAGGGGCATGAACAATGGACAGACGCGGTTCGGCAGCTTTGCCCCGCAGGGCCAGCTCCTCACGCAGCAGCTCCTCCGGGCCGAGCAGGATCACCTCAATCCCGGAATGCTGCTCCACCGCCTGCACTGCTCCGTCGATCAGCACCCTGCTGCCGCAGTCGCCGCCCATGGCATCAAGGGCTATTTTCACTGCCGCCTATGCCAGCTCGTCCCCAAGCTGATAAATGGTTTTGCCTTTGTATTTGCCGCAGCCGGAGCAGAGCTGATGCGGCATTTTCGGCTCGCCGCACTCAGGGCAGCGGCCCACTGAGGGAGCGGTCAGGAAATCATGCGCCCGCCGGTTGCGGGTGCGGGAATGGGAATGTCTTCTTTTTGGCAGGGCCATGAGTGTTTCTCCTTGAAAGTTCGTCTTCCTTTTGCAACAAGGAAGGAAAAAATCATCTGTTCTTGTTCCATGCCGCCAAAGCGGCGAATGGAGAGTTTTCCGTCTCAGCCGCGCAGGCGCAGCTCTGGCTGTTCAAATTCGCGCCGCAGTTTGGACAAAGCCCCTGGCAGTCCGGCGAGCAGAGCTGCTTGACCGGCAGGCTGAGAAAAAGCTGCTGCCGGAGGATTTCAGTCAGATCCGCCGCAGGCTCATCCACTTCCAACAGCTCAAGCTCTGCGCTGTTGTCCAGCTCCTTGACGCTCCAGCCGTCCTCATCCTGCTCCGGCACTTCCAGCAGGAGATGGAACTCGGCAGCAACGGGAACGTCGTATTCCGTCAGGCAGCGGTCGCAGGTCAGCCGCAGCTTGGCGCGAAATGTTCCCTGCGCCTCAGCCCGGTGCGCTGCCTTGGGCCGCAGAGTCAGTTCTGCTTCTGTCGGACCAGCTACAGTCAGTCCGGCTGCGGTCAGCCACGCATCGTCAGTGAAACGGTAGTGACTGCCATTCTGAGCAATTTCGGCAAATGGAATCTTCATGCTGGCACCTGATGCAATCTGCGGACGGGCGGCTGAAGTAAAAAATAATACACAAAAAAGACAGCTCATGCCAAGAAAAAAAGCGCGAAGCGCCGGAAATGGTCTGGATTGCTCTTTTCTTGTTTGAGGCTGGTCAGCGATGCCGTACAATAGAAATTGAGCAAAAGTTCTTAGGCGGAGGTGAGCGATGAAAAACAAAGCGCAGGCGGCAGCCCCGGAAGTTGTCAGCGAATTTCTCGGCAAAATCATGCCGTTCAAGGAACTGGCCCCAGAAACCATCCAGCAGGTGGCCAGCCAGGTCAAGGTGGATTTCTATCCCAAGGGCACCCGTCTGTTTCAAGCGGGCAAAAGCAGGATTGATTACCTTTACCTGATTCAGCAGGGCGGGGTCAAATCCTTTATTGTTGATGACGAAGGCGTTGAAACTCTGAAGGATTTCAGAGGGGAAGGCGACTACATCGGCGCGCTGGGCATTATTCGCGGCACGCTGGCCAGTCTTGAGGTGGAGATGGTTGAGGACACCTTCTGCTTTCTCCTGCCCAAAGAGGTTTTTCTTGACCTGATCAAAACCCAGCCCGGCTTTTCCCAGTATTATCTAAAGAGCTTTTCGGAAAAAGTGGTGACTGCGGCCTACAGCGAGCTGCGGCGGCACCGAATGGGCCGGAGCAGTGACAGCAATCTCCATCTTTTTTCCATTCAGGTCGGCGACATCATCCGTCAGCCGCCGCGCAAGATTGGCGCAGATCGCAGCATCCGCGAGGCCGCAGGCAGAATGGCCGAATACCGGGTCGCCTCGCTGCTTATTCATGCGCCGGAAGACGAGGAGCAGATCATCGGCATTGTCACGGACCGCGACCTGCGCAACAAGGTGCTGGCTCCGGGCCGGGACACCAACGAAGCTGTCCAAACGGTGATGTCCGCGCCAGTTGCGACCATTCTTTCCCAGTCAACCTGCTTTGATGCCCTGATCAAGATGATGTCCGCCTCCATTCACCACTTGGCTGTGGAGCAGAAAGACCGGATCATCGGCGTGATCACCTCGCACGACATCACTCTGATTCAGGGCCATGCGCCATACTCCATGTTCAAGGAAATCGGCAGGCAGCAAGGAATTGAAGGGCTGCATCCCCTCTCCCGTCGGCTGCCTGAGATGATCCGCAATCTGATCCGGGAAGGTGCCAGAGCCGGACATATTGCCCGGATGATCGCCATTCTCAACGATCAGATCATCGAGCGGCTGCTCACCCTGCTGGAGGAAGAGCTGGGGCCGCCGCCAGTGGATTACTGCTGGCTCTTAGTTGGTTCCGAGGGCAGGCGCGAGCAGACCTTCCGCACTGATCAGGATAATGCCATCATTTACGAAGACCCGGCGGACGAAGCGCAGACAGAGGAATGTGAAGACTACTTTTCCAAATTTGCCCGCCGGGCCATTGGTCACTTAGTCCAGTGCGGCTATCCGCTCTGTCCGGGCGGCATCATGGCGGTCAATCCGCGCTGGCGGCAGCCGCTCTCAGTCTGGAAAGGTTATTTTGAAAACTGGGCGGCCATGCCTGAGCCAAAGGAGCTGCTCAATGCGACGATATTCTATGATTTCCGGCCAGGGTTCGGCAAGGCAGCCTTGGCGGACGAGCTGCGCCAGCATCTGAACGCGGTCACGCAGCGGCAGGAGTTGTACCTCTTCCATCTTGCCAAGCAATGCCTCGGAGCCAGAGTGCCGCTCTCCTTTTTCAAGAATTTCATTGTCGAAAAGAACGGCGAGCATAAGAACAAGCTCGATATCAAGACCCAAGGGCTGACTCCCTTTGTCAACTTTGCCCGCATTCTCGCCCTCAAGCACGGCATCAGGGAGACCAACACCTTGGCCCGGCTGCAAGTGCTGGCCAAGGAGAGCTGCCTCAGCGAGGAGCTGGTCGCCAAGGCAGTTGATGCTTATGAAATGCAGATGCAGGTGCGGCTCGTCCATCAGCTCAACCAGATGGACGCAGGCCAGCAGCCGGACAACCACATTGATCCCGCTGACCTGTCCGAGCTGGACCGGCGGCTGCTCCGCGATGCCTTTGAAGTGATTGAACGGCTGCACGGGCTGCTGCGGACCCTGTTCCCCACTGCCTGAGCATCAAAAAATTCAGCCGAGCCGGTGCATGAGCCAGAGGGCGGTGTTCAGAGCTGCACCCTGCTGAATCTGCTCGTTAAGCGAACCAGGTGGGATGACGGCTTTTTCCTTGCTGACTGCTTCCATGAGCAGTTGCCAGCTTTTTCTGAGCAGGGGCGGCAAGGCAAAGGAGGGTGACTCCTCTGCTCTGCCTGCGCCGGGCAGAAGCAGCTCCATGTCCGGCAGGCCGTCTAAATGCTGGGCCAGCTCTGCGGCTGCATCGACAAAGTCCGACTCTTGCAGCAGCCCGGCAGCATAGAGCGCGTTCATCGGGTTGAGCGGCTGCGCGGCGAGCAGATTTTGCAGGCCGTTTTGGCTGAGAACCTTGCGTCCATGCAGCAGGCCAAGACGGAGCTGCTCAGTCTGCCGGGCGGCAGGGCTGGCAGGATCAAAACCCTTGCCCATCTCGTTCATCAGCACCGCAGCTTCCGGCAGATTGGCCCGCAGCAGCTGCACACCGGGCAGCCAGCCATCTTCAGCCACGGCAAAAATCTGCGTCTGCCAGCCCGCCAGCGTGAGCACGAACATTTCGTAAATCTCACCCTGCTCCTCCTCGACCCGCAGACAATAGGTGCCGGGGTTCAGTTCCAGATGCAGAACGCATAACCGGCTTTCCGCATTGCAGATGCCGTGCTCCGCCTTGGCCATCAGCCCGCCGTCTAAATTATGCAGTGACACGCCCAGCCAAGGTTGGGCAGCAGCTTCTGTCAGTCCCCTGAGAACAAGAAAGAACTGACTGCCGTTTCCCGCTCGAAAAGGCGCAGTCTTGGCACGGGATAATTCCTGCGCCGCCTCGCCGTGCTCCTGTCGCCATGTCATGGTCTGGCGCAGGGGAACTGGGCTGGCAAACTGCACTGCCGGGCCGTCAAAGACCTTGACCGCAGCATCTGCCGGCACTTCGATCAGGCTGTCGCTCTGCACCTGCCCGACCCGGAAGCGGGCCTTGTACAGCCCCGGCGCAACCATCGCCTCAACACTGCCGATTCCGGCGGCAATTTTCTCAAAGCGGCGGTCCACCAGAAAAACTTCAGTCAGGCTGTCCGCCGCATTGACTCGGAGAGTCACCATGCTCTCAGACTGTGATCCGCTCATTGTTCGGCACCTCGAAAATTTTCTGGCGGCCTGTGCTGCTGACCGCGATTTTATACAGTCCCGGCTCCAGCTCAAGGCTCAGGCTGGCGGCTGAGGCTTTTTCCTGCCGAATTTCCTTGAAGTCGCCATTGTAGAGCACCAGCGTTTCCGTGCCGCTGTAGGGCTGGAGATCAACCTGCACTGGCAGAGCTGCGGCCTTTTTCCGCTGAAAAAAGGTGATGTCGCGGTACGAGTCAAGACGGATTTCCGGGGGTTCAATTGTCACATCTCCGGCAAATTTGGCCAGACTGTTATGAATCTGATTTTTCAGCAGCCCGCCAGTCACGCGGCCCTGCTCATCCGGGCCGGTCACACGCAGGGCATCCAGAACCGCCTTGGTGAAAATGCCTGACTTTCTGCCGTCAGCAAAGCTCCGCTCTCTGGCCACTTGCCCCCTGCCCACGGCAAAGGCGTAAAAACAGCGCACTTTGTCCGCTGCCGGGCTGCCCGCGCTGACCACATACTGCGGCTCCCGGATTGAATGCCACGAGTTGACCGTGCGGCAGCAGTCCATGATTAGGACCAGCTCATCAAAGACCGCATGACGGTGCAGCCATTCCACATAATCTGTGATTGCAACATGCCAAGGAAACATCCTTTTTGCATTGGCGGCGTAGAGAGCGGTCTGACTGATGTCACCCGGATCGCCAAAGCCGTGCCCGGCGACAAAAATGTAAAGCCGTTCGCCCTGCCGTCCCTGCACCCCGTTGACAATGAACGGCTCAAACAGGGCCTCGACCTGATTCGGGATCGGTCGGGCTTCTTCAGCAGAAAAATCTGAGGAGAGGATGCGCCGGATATTGCTTTCCGGCAGATTGCCGCCTGTCGGGTCGCGCAGCCAGGCATAAAAATCTTCCGCATCATTGACCGGCCCTTTGAGCGGTGCCAAACCGCTCAGAGGATAGTCGTTGATGCCAATGACAATGGCACAATGCTGCTTATTGGACATCATCCGGCACCTGTGCTTGAATGGAAACATGATCAGGCAGGCTCCGGCGCAGTGTTGTCCACGCCGGAGCTGTTCAGCCGCTCAGTTGTTGGCCAATTCGATCAGCCGCTCGACAATGGCGGCCAACGGCGCGCTGGAGCCGTTGGAAGCGCTTGCCGCTGCGGACTGCCAGTTTGCAGGCACTGCCTGTCCCTCGGCCCAGGAGCCGCCCGGTTCGTAGGAAGTCCGCGCCCGGTCGCCCGGCCCCGGAGTCCAGAGGAAGTCAGGATGGCGGTTCAGGTACCATTCTCCGCCAATGATCTTGCCGGAGAAATCCAGCTCCAGATCATAGTAATAGCGGACTGTGTCAATCGCATCCGCAGCCGAGCTGTCAACCGTGCTCTGGCTGGGCGCAGTCTCGACCGTGTAGGAGACATCCATAGCAATGCCGACCATGCTGTCTGTCTGCGGGCTGCGGTACTTGGCAAAACGGTCATTGCTGAAGCTGCTCTTGGACACCGTGGCCTCTGCCAGACTGTTGCGGTACACCATTTCCTTGGGATTGAAATAGTAGTAGCGGTAGCCGACCATGGGCTGGTTCCAGACTTCGTAGTCAAAAGTCGCGTCAATGACCATGCTCCGCCCGGATGCGCCGATCTGATTGACCACGGCCAGATGCCAGGTGCCGGGATTGGTGTCAAAGCAGCGGTCAGAGAGAATCCGCTTGTTCTGCGGATCAGTCGGCGGATTTGTTTCATTGCAGCGGCCGCCGATGAATTTGACTTGGGGGCTGACTTTAGCCCAGAGCAAGGAGGCCAGTCCTTTGATGTCAGACGGATAAAAGGTCAGCCATGTTTGCCCGTCCGCAGCCAGGACTTTGACGGATTTTTGGGGCCGGGCCAGCATGTAGGCGGCTGTCGCCCAGCCGTGGCAGATGCCCATCCAAGCGGCCACGGAGCCGGATTGTCTGTGATAATATTCACCCTCAGCCCACATTTTTTTGGTCAGGGTGTAGTTGCTGTCGCCGACTAAGATGTCATATTTTTCCGAAGGCGAAAGCAGATCAATGGCCGCTGCATCGCCGCTGGCCAAAATGCTGGCTGCCGGACGGCTTTCAACATAATCGTTGCATTCCTTCCAGTCTAATGAATCAGGAAAGCTGGGATCATCATACCGCTTGCCAAGAATGCCCCGGCAGATGGCCCAGTAGTCACAGGACCACGGCGTGTTCCGCAGCCGCACATTCCGCAGGCCGCTGCTCTCCATGCTTTGCAGACCGGAGTGGCTGAAGGTGTCCACCAAATTGACGGCCTGATCATTGTAATTCCATGCAGCCCGGCCTGCGGCATCCTCTTCTGATTCAAGAACCAGCTTGCGCTGCTCGTCGCGGGCCTCCACATAGGCCTTTTCCTCAAGCGCGGCCTGATCAAAAGGTGGCTGCGAGACCTCGTTCTCTCCGGCCTGCTCCTTCTGCTTGGGCGGCTGCCGGTCCATGAATGCGCCAATATTGTTGACAAAACTCTGCAAATCCGCATTGACCGCCTGTTCGTCATTCTCAGTCTCAGACCCGGACGCAGCCGCAGCCGGTTTCGGTTCTGCTTCGTGACTGTGCGGATGTTCGTGATCATGATCATGAACATGGTCATGCCCGCAGCAGGAATTGCCATGATCATGACTGTGATCAGCAGGTTTGGAGCTGCTGTCACAGCTGCAGCCACAGCTTTTGAAGAAGTTTAACAGAGGGCAGTTGTGTTTTTTTGACGAGTTGGACATGATCTCCTCCTTGAATTGGATGGTGCTGCCGAAAAACTGCATAATTTGAATCTACTCCAAAATCAGCAGATCGCCAAGGCATTGCCTGAAAAATATCATAGTTCATCCTTGAGGCGGCTGAAAGGGCCTGCGGCGGCAAAAACAGGAATTTTTTCCGCAATGCGAGGAGGCAAGAGCGCTGTTCAACCTTGCCCGGATTTCTTAAATCTGGTAAAAGAATCCGCAGGATGACACGGACAGCCTCTTTTGAGAGGTATTTTTATAAAATACAAGATGTTGCGTGACAAGCGGCAATAAGTGAAATTGACAAATTTTCTTCAAGAAACACAGAATTCATTAAAAAACAACTACCTTGCCGATGACAGGCCGTGGGTTGTCGCTTTTTCCGGCGGCAAGGACTCGACATTGGTTTTGCAACTTGTTTATGAGATGCTGCTTGAACTTGACGACCAAGCTGTGAAACCAGTGCATATCGTCTGTTCAGACACCCGCGTGGAGCCGCCCAATGTTGCTGAATATCTTCACAACAGTCTGCGGCAGCTGGAAGAACATGCAAAGCAATGCCGTTTTCCTCTCTTTGTTCATATTGTTCAGCCAACACCTGATGAAAGTTTCTGGTTTATTCTGGTTTAATGTGATAGGGAAAGTTGCATGATGGATGGAATTAACAGATATTTTAAATTGTTTTATAATCTCCGGGCGGATACGAGCAAGAGACGATGGTCTGAAGCAACTTGCTGCCGGGCACCGCACAAGCCTCTTTTCTTGCTTTCTATTTTTGATCTGATAGCATCAGGTGGAATAGTTGACAATTTTATAACGCCTTCGTTTGAACTCTCTGATTCTTTCGCAGCATACTGGTCAGCTGTCATGCCTCTTGGAAGTACCGGTTTAATGTGTTTGCCATTTTACCATCTTGCCACATCTGGATTTTGGCACCTTATACCGCAGCCAGATATGTTAGATGAACGTGGCCGTTCTATCAAATCAATGAAGCGTTTTACTTTTTTCTATCAGGGAGCCAAATTTAGTGATGATTTGTTTTTGTTGTTGAAAAACGAGCATTTCTTAGAAAAGCTGAGAACAATCTTGATTAAAACTTATTTTTCTCCTGATGCTCAGATAGCTTTAGCGAAGCAATCAATAATAAATTTAGAGTCATCGAAATATAGCTGTGTGGATTCAACTCGCAAGTGCAACTTTTTTTGGTTATCCAAAAAGCATAGGTTGGCTGGCACTTTGAATACTTCATGTAAATTTTCAATTATTTTCTCTTAGTTAGCGACAAAAGCAAAGTTGTGACACTCCCGTAACTGCCTTTTCTTGCAACCAAAAAAAGTTGCACTTGGAACTTGAATTCACCCTGTAAAATACTTGGGACAAATGAAATAATAAAAAATTATGAATTAACAATAGAAGATGAAGGTGTAAAAAATAAAATTCGGAGTCGAGGATTTCGCAAAGCCATTGTTAAATTGTATGAGCACCGTTGTGCTCTATGCGGCCTTCGCATCTTGACACCAGAAGGGCATACAGTTGTTGAAGCTGCTCATATTATACCTTGGAGTGCAAGTAAAAATGATCAACCACAGAACGGCATGGCCTTGTGTCGATTATGTCATTGGTTTTTTGACGAAGGTTTGATGGGAGTAGGAAAGTGTTATGAGATTCTGATTTCACCTCTTGTCCGTCAGGGTGACAATTATCCCGGCCATATAGCGGTTATGGGTTGAACGGCTATCAAATATCTTTGCTTTGTCAAAATTTTTGTATGTATAAATTCAACAAGTTAAATTAAGCATCAATATATCAGGGTGATCACCATTCGGCGTGTAACCGCTATATAGAGACTATGACCGGTCGGGGCATTTTAAAACCTGAGAAAAAGATGTTCTGGCCTGATTTAGAATATTTAGAAATCCATAGAAAAGAAATTTTCAGAAAAAATTGATGTTATAAGACTCAATCATTAAATTCATAGTTACTCACTTATCGAAAATCCTTGCAGAGGTATATTTTATAACTCGCCTATTACAAAAAAAATGACGGTCAACCTCCTGATATACGATATGAACTGATGCTGACCACTTTTGCCGTCACCGTGTACAAGATGAACCCGCTTTTCCGCCGTTTTAGCGACCAGCTCCATGACCTTGACAGCCAGAACCTGCGCCGCAGGCTCGTGCCGGTGCGACCTCTTGCCAAAGGACTGATTGAGGTTGACGGCAGGCAGCATCTGAATCTCTCCGGTAACGACTATCTCGGCCTTGGCAGTGATGCCGTCCTGCTGGATGCGTTTTATGCGCATCTTCATAATGAAGACAGGCTGCAATGCTGCGCTCCGGGCAGCGGCGCATCCCGTCTGCTCACTGGCAGCCGGGCAAGCTGTCATCAGTTGGAGGACTCGTTGGCGCAGCTTTACGGTAAGGACGGCGCACTGCTCTTCAACTCCGGCTGGCAGCTCAACAGCGGCCTGCTGCCAGCTTTGCTCCGCAAGGGCGATCTGGTCTTGGCGGACAAACTCTGTCATGCCAGCCTGATCGACGGCCTGCGCCTCTCTGCGGCTAAGGTCATCCGCTATCCCCATCTTGATTATGAGCGACTGGAAGAGCTGCTCCGGCAGCACAGCAGCCAGTCCGGCATGATCTTTGTGGTCACGGAATCCATATTTTCCATGGACGGCGACTGCGCTGACCTGCGGCTGCTGGCAGCCTTGCGGGACAACTACGGGGCCGTGCTCTATGTGGATGAGGCCCATGCGGTCGGAGTGCGCGGCGAACGCGGCTTGGGCCTGGCTGAAGAGCAGGGTGTCCTTGCGCAGATTGATCTGCTGATCGGCACCTTTGGCAAGGCGTGGGCTGGACAGGGGGCGTTCGTGGTCGGCAGCCGGATGCTCTGCGATTTTTTGATCAACATGGCCCGTTCCTTTATTTTCACCACCGCCCTGCCGCCGGTCAGCATTGCCTGGCTCAACTTCATTCTGCCCAAGATAGTTGCCATGCGTTCCGAGCGGCAGCATCTGGCCAAGCTGGCGGAACAGCTTCGCCGCAGGCTGCACCACCTGAATATTACGACTGGCGGCGCAAGCCAGATTGTTCCAGTCCTGCTGGGCGAGGCGGCGGCGGCCCTTGCGGCAGCAGAACGGCTGCGCAGCCAAGGCTGGTGGGTGCAGGCGGTCAGGCCACCGACCGTGCCGCCCAACACAGCCCGGCTCCGGCTTTCTTTGAGCGCGGCCATGCGCGAGGAGCAGCTGCGCAGCTTGGCCGACCAGCTTGCCGCCGCAGTCCTTTCCTGAAAATCTGTTTGCCGCCTCCGGAGGGCAGATTCCTCCCCTGCATTTTCTTTCCTGCTATAAATTTCTGTTCATTTCCTGCAAACTGTTATATTCTTTTTTTGATACAGATCGTTTTGTTGTTATTTGTTCCGCAGCTATTGTAACACGTATTTGGAAAAATGATTATCTTTAACTCCAAACAGTTTTCAACTGTTCTCTTTGCTGTATTCTTTGCATATCCTTCGCTGACTACCGCGAAAATCCTGCTGGTGCCGAATGAATATCCGACCATCAGCAAGGCAATGCAGGCTGCCGGGCCGAATGACACAGTTCGGGTGGCGGCGGGCGCCTACCCTGACAACGTCATCATGCGGCCCGGCGTGACCTTGGAAGGCGGCTGGGACAGCACTTTTCAGCAGCATGAGCCGACAGTGAACAGAACAATCATTGATGGCAGCATGCGGGGCGGCTATGTGGTCTTTGGCGCGGACAAGGCCGTGCTGGACGGCTTTCTCATCACTGGCGGCAAACCGCCGATGATGATGCCGGATTTGGATGTCGGGCCAGGGGTGTATTGCGACTCCGCCTCCTTCACGGTGCGGAACAGCTTCATCACTGGCAACAATACGGCTGGCATCTATGCCCGCAACTGTCAGCTCTCCGCCACAGGCAATGTCATTGCCGCCAATGGCAGGGCAGGCATTTTTCTTGAAGATGCCTGCGCGGCGGAGATCAAGGGCAACCTGATCAGCCGCAATCTCTGGGCAGGCATCAATGTTGGCGGCAAGGCGCCTTCAAAAGTGGATATTGCCAACAACGCGGTGTACAGCAATCAGAAGGCGGGCATCAATGTCGCCTTTGCTCAAGGTTCAGTCAGCAACAATCTGATTCACAAAAACAGAGAGGCTGGAGTCCGCTGCGGGCTGGCACCCATGCAGATCATCAACAACACCATTGCTGACAATGGCTTGGCCGGTGTTTCCACGGCTGAATCCGCCGGACTGCTGACAGCGGCTGCGCCAGCAGGCCAATCTGGCAAGACAGATACATCCGCCACGTCAAAGCTGCCGATCATTAAAAACAATATCATTGCCAACAATGGGCAGGCTGGCATCAAGTCCTACGGCAGCGGCTACACCTACAACCTGCTTTACGGCAACAACAAAGTGGAAGGCTTTTTCCCGAATTATCTCTGGTATATCCGCCTCCAGCTCGGCGGCTACGAAGATCAGGCCACCTTTGAGAAGACCAAGAACATTCTTGCTGCGCCGCTCTTTGTCAATCCTGCCCAGCATGACTACCATCTTCGGCCCGGCTCGCCTGCCATTGACCAAGGCGACCCGGAGCAGCAATACAACGACAAGAATTTTGGCCCTTCTCTTGGTGCTGACCGCAATGACATGGGAGTCTATGGCGGGCCAGGCACTGTGGCCGAGAAGAGGCCGCCCAATCAGCCGCCCCAAGCTGGCATTGAGCCGCTCAAGAAGCAGGTTTATGCTGGTGACAAAGTGGTGCTCAACGGCGCAGTCAGCCGTGATCCGAACGGCGATGAGATTCACTATCAGTGGCGGCTGACCGGCAAGCCCTTCCAAAGCACGGCTGCCTTGAAGCCGGAAAAGGACGGCACTTGCGCCTTCACCCCTGACAAGGGCGGGCAGTATGCGGTCCAGCTCACAGTCACAGACCGCTGGGGCATGCAAGGCAGGCCGGTTCGGCTGACCATCAATGCTGACCCGGACAAACCGCCCACAGCCAAGATCAGCAAGCCAATGGGACCGGTCAAGGTCGGCGAGGCGGTCAAACTGTCCGCCATTGACAAGAAAAAACAAAATGGCAGCGAGCTGACTTTTTCTTGGATGATGCTCAGGCGGCCCAGCGACAGTCAGGCCCTGCTTGATGATGCGCAGGCCGAGCGGCCCAGTTTCACGCCGGACGCGCCCGGCTGCTACACCATGCGCCTGACCGTGGCCAATGGCAAGAAGTCGAGCCAGCCGGACACCGTGCATTTCTGCACCCAGGAAAGCCGGGTGCCGGGCCGCCGGTCAGTGCCGGATGAATACCCGACCATTCAGGCGGCCATTGATGCTGCCAAGGCAGGCGAGGACATCCTTGTCCAGCCAGGCACCTACCGTGAGCACCTGATTGTTGACAAACCGGTCAATCTGATCGGCGCAGGCAGGCCAAGACCGGTGATTGACGGCGGCAGCAAGGAGGGTGACGAGGCCGCAGTCTTTGTCTGTTATTTGGACAATACTGCGCAGGGCCGGATTCAAGGCTTCAAAGTCACAGGCGGCGGCACTGGTCAGTATGGGCACGGCATCCAGATCCTCAACTCCTCGCCGGAGATTGTTGACAATGAGATTGTCGGCAACCAGCATGTGGGCGTGGGCATCCACGGGCAGTACAAATTCACCAAGGACACTAGGATTCACCACAACGACATCCATGACAACGCCATTGGCGTGAGCAACGGCTTGGGCGCAGGCGGCATGATCTACAATAATGCCATCTACAACAACAAAGTGACCGGCATTGGTGTGCGCGGTTTGGCAAGACCGATAGTCCGCAAGAACAATCTCTACGGCAACTACATCGGCATTGGGGTCCGGGAAGAAGCGTATCCGCAGGTTGAAGACAACATTGTCCAAGACAATGTGGTGGGCATGGCAGTCAATCCCGGCGTTGCCGGAGCGATTTATGCGGAAAAGAACAAGATCACGCTGCGGAACAATCAGATACTCAGCAACCGGCAGGCAGGCATCTTTATTTCCTCGCTCAACAAAAGCGAGGTTGTGGCGCAGGGAAATGCCATCCGAGGCAACAGCGAGGCGGCTGACCGCGACAGCCGCACCGGCGGAGTGGTGAGCGGCTATCCGCATGAAGCCTTGGTCAAAGTCCTGCTCAACAGCAACATGGTCAGCGGCAACAACGGGCGGGATGTTCAGCTCTACAAGGAACTGGGCGAATCTGCCGGAACCATTGGCAGTTCCGCTGGCCGCAAGCCCGACTTCCAAGGCATGGGAATGCCTATGGGCGGCCCAAGCGGCATGGCGCAGTGATCTCACTCCGGCATTGAGCAGGGCGCTTGATGCCGGATTCAAATTGCACGTGCAACTTGAATCCGTAAGAGATAGAATCAGAGCATGAACAAAAAAAATCTGCCTGGCAAAAAAGGGAATAAGGCGGACAAGGTTCAGGCATCTGAATCCGATCTCCGGCTTTCCAAGGCCCAGCTTTTGAGCGTCATTGAATTTTCCCGTCAGTTTCCAGAGCTGACCCAGCATCTGGCAGTGGTGCGGGGAACTGACAGTGAGGCGGCAAAGCAGGGCAGCTCAGAAGAAAGCAGCAGTGAACCGCTTGAATTTCCTCCCTTAGTTGCGCCGGACCCAAGAGAAATCAAGCCGCGTGTCTCTGAGGACAGCTGCGAAGAGCCGGAACATTCCGCCTCAGAGGATGAATTTGCTCTTTTTGCCGCAGGCCGCCTGCCGCCGCCTGAACCTGCGGGCAGACAGAAGAAAAAGAGAAAAATTTGGAAATTGCTGCTGCCTCTGACGATGTTTCTGCTTTTTCTTTTCTGGCTGCACGAAGCTGCAAGCCCGGGCAGGCCGGTGAACAGCACCCAGCAGCGCAAGCTGCAGGCAAGCAAATAAGCTGCTGCGCGCTTATTCAGACAGGAAGTCTTTGTTTTAACAGATAGCGCTGAAGCAGGATAAAATGACTCTGCCTGTCTCTCTCCCGTAGGGACGCGGCCCTCTGTGGCCGTCCGATTTTTTCTCGTTATTCCGGTGTGCTGCAAAAAAAGCCGAAGACAGCTTCTGTCTCCGGCTCAATCTGTGCAGGCGGTCTTTGTTCAATAGCCCAGCGGCTCAACCTGCTTCCGATCAGGGTTCTGCCACGGATTGGGAGCAGCATAACCTGTGCCCGGCTCCTTCTGCGCTGCGGGAGGAGGAGGACTTGGCAGATACGAGTCGGCACCGCCATAGTCCTGAGCCGGCGGCGGATAGGCAGGCAGGGGCTGCGGCCTGCTGCCCGGCATGGCTGAACGCAGCGGCTCGGCTTGAGAATTGCTGACCAAACGCCGCATGAGAACGTCCATCGGTGAAATCATGCCGCCGCCGTAATAGGCCTTGTTCCATTGGTTGCGGGGCGTGATCACCGCGCCTTCCACGGAAATGCCGCCAAATACGCCTTTGGAGCGGCCAAAGGCCAGCACATCCGCAGTCTGGGCCTTGGCATTCTTGCCCACCGGCCCGGCAGCCACGGAAATATCCGCGCCAACTTTCAGTTCTGTGGAGAGCATGGCGTTCAAGCCCGCCTCGGTCATGATCATCAGGACCAGCTCAGAGGCATCCGCGCCTGCTTGGAAACCAAGCGACAGGGAACCCATCGTGTAAAAAGCCGGATAGCTCCATGTCCCGGTGCGCTGGTCGCGGACCAGCAAAACCCCGGAGCCGCCTGCGCCGCCGATAATGAAGCCGCCTCGGAGCATCTGCGGGACAATGAAGATGCCATAGGCCTGATCCACGTTGTCATGAAACCAGACCATCTTGGGATCGTGCATGAAGCTGCTGAACACGGCCTGGCTTTTCAAAACCAAGCTCTGCGCTTCGTCAAGACTGTCTCCGGCAGCGGCAGGACGGGACAGGGGCAGGACAAGAAGGGAGAGCAGCAGGACGGCAGCAAAGAAGCGATGCGGAAACATGGTAAAATTCCTTGTCATAAAAATCATGAGGCGGCAATGCTGACCAGCAGGTGCTGGTAGCTGGTCAGCTGGGAACGCGGTCAGTCTGCCGGAAAAAAATGCTCTTTTTCCGCTTGGCATTTTGGGCAGACCCAGTCATCAGGCAAATCTGCAAAGGCCGTGCCCGGCTCAATGCCGTTGTCCAAATCGCCTTCTGCCGGATCGTAGATGTACCCGCAGGGGCACTCATATTTCTGCATGATCTTTCCTCCGAAAATAGGTTGACAGGCCACTGCAGCCTTGCTGCGCAGCTCTGAACGACATGAAAGGAGTATAATGAACAGGGCGGCATTAGGCAAGAAAAAGGGAGACAGCTTCGTGGTCACAAACAAAAGAGGTAACTACTCAGGCATCCGCCAAGCCTCTTGACAAAATCAACAGGTAAAGATTATGCTGCCGTTATGAATTTCAGTGTTCCTAGTGAAAAAGAAGTCCGTGCTGCATACGCAGAAGGCGAAGAAGCGGTCGTCGCCCTGTTTAGCAGTATAACTGCGCAGGTTGAAAACCTCGCCGCTCAGTCAGCCAAGCAGTCCGAGATATTGAAGGATTTGCAGGCCCGGCTGTCGAAAAACAGTCGGAACAGCGGGAAACCGCCTTCGAGCGATGGATACGGTAAAGCGAAGCGAACGGAAAGTCTGAGAGAGTCCGGCAGGAAGCCGAACGGCGGCCAGCCAGGTCATCAAGGGCATACTCTTGAGCGGTCTGCGGCGCCGGATTCTACGGAGAGGTATAAATCCGAGGAATGCGCGGCTTGCAAAATGTCGCTTGCGGATGTCGTCGCTGTCGGAGAGGAGGAACGGCAGGTTTATGATATTCCGGCGATTCGGATTGAAGTGACCTCGCATCGAGCGGAAATAAAAATCTGTCCCGGCTGCGGCACGGAAAACAGAGGCAAATTCCCGGAAAACGTCGGACAGGGCATCCGTTACGGCACGGGGGTGAAAACTTGGGCGGCATATTTCGCGAACCAGCATCATATTCCGCTTGAACGGGCTGCGCAGATTATCGAAGACCTGACCGGGCATTCCGTCTCCGAGGGTTCGCTGCTGAAGGCATCGGAAGAGCTTTGCGGATGCGTGCGTCCTTCAACGGAAGCAGTCGAAAAACTGCTCATGAATACCGATGTGTTACATGCCGATGAAAGCGGAGTCCGCGTGAAAGGGAAGCTGCACTGGCTGCATGTCGCTTCGACGAACTGCCTCACCCATTATTCGGTGCATGAAAAACGGGGAAAAGAGGCGATGGACGCAGCGGGAATCCTTGGAAAGTTCACAGGAACAGCGACGCATGATCATTGGAAATCGTACTTCAGCTATGAAAACTGCGGTCATGCGCTGTGCAATGCGCATCATCTCCGGGAACTCAAGTTCATAGAAAAACAGTATGGACAAGTTTGGGCCGGCGAGATGGCCGAGCTGTTGCTTGAAATAAAAGGCGCGGCTGAAAAGCTGAAGCCGGATCGGGACGGCTTCGCGCCGGAGAAGATCGAAGAATTTGAGCGGCGGTATGATGAAATCGTCCGACGGGGTTTTGCCGACAATCCGTTCACTCCGCCTAAGGAGAAAAAACGAGGACGGGCGAAGAAGACTCCGCCGCTCAATTTGCTGACACGGATGCGTGATTACAGGGCGGAGACCCTCGCATTCATGTATGATTTCCGGGTTCCGTTCGACAACAACGCGGCGGAAAGAGATGTGCGGATGATCAAGGTCAAGCAGAAGGTTTCCGGCTGCTTCCGAACACTTGAGGGGGCAGAACGATTCGCCTGTATCCGGGGATATATCTCCACGGTCCGTAAAAATTCAAGAAACATTTTTGAAGCGATCAAAGATGCTTTCCTTGGAAGTCCTTTTATCCCCGATTCCGCAGTATAAAAAACGAGTAAGGCCGTCTTCAGCACTTCTGAAAACGGCCTTTTTTGTCAGGCTGAGTAGTTACAGAGCTTGTTTGATGCAGTGGCTGCTGGTTCTTCTGAGCTGGAGGCAGCAGCCAAGTTTGTTCGGGGCATTGCCCGCAATGCGTGCCGTTTCACCTGAACACTAATTTTTCCGATAATTTACGAGCTGCTTTCCCTGCGAGGTGATTCGACTGGGCCGTTTTGTGCTGTTGGCAGGATTGCGGATGGACGAGTAAAAAATACCTGCGATGTAAAGCAGATACCTTTTTCACAACTGACGCTGCACTTGCTGTACAACGGTCTGTCAATAATCCTTTAAAAAAGGAGGAGGCATCCTTGCAATAGGCATCCTTTTTTTGCTATAAAAAGATATGACCTTATTGGTTTTATGTCGCATAGCAGCATAAAAAAGAAATGCTAAGCCTTTTAACAAAAAAAGGCGCAGCTCAAGGAGAGATTGATGAATAAAAAGACCTTAACAGCATTATGTTTGGCATCACTGATGCTTACAGCTAAAATGGCGCAAGCGCAAGAAGAGCAGGCTCCTTCATGTGAAACTGCTTATGCGTTTGGTTCTAAAACCTTCAGCGATATTGGCTTTACTCGTTGGGGGTGGGAGATAGTTCTACAGGGAAATGAGTTTGTAAGCACCAAAGTTTATGCTGGTGCGGGACAGACTGACATCTTGAAAGGAACGTATGTAGGGGATCTCGAAGTTACTAGGGACAACGATCTTGTCACCTTTCAACTCCAGATGCTGGATGGCTTCTCTGTAAGCGAAACACATATTTATGTGGGAACTTCTGATCTCTCGAAATCAGCACCTGGGCAATATGCCAATCTTACTGAAGGTAAGATCAATTCTTTTGGCAATGGCCTGTTTAAAGTTGAACTTAATGATACTGTCACCGAGGGCGCGAAGTTATATGTTGTCGTTCATGCAGTAGTTTGTACTGGTGGAGGGGATCCAAATAATGGTGGAGACGATCCAAATGCCGAATGTGACCCAGCAGACAGCCCGTGGAAAGGAATTTGGGACAGTGCTGTAGAGTACAAGGCTGACGATGTTGTTGAATATGAAGGCAGCAGCTATGTCAACGTTTGCTGTGATCCGCAAACAGCAGGCACAGCACCTCCTGATGATTTGTTTAATTCCGTCACTAACGAAGGTTGTTGGAAACTCGTAGCTGAGAAAGGCGATACTGGAGCGACAGGTGAAACAGGTCCGACCGGCGAGCAAGGTGAAGTAGGTCCCGAAGGTCCGCAAGGGCCAATAGGCCCCGCTGGCCCGCAAGGTCTGAAGGGTGATAAAGGTGACAAGGGCGACACCGGCGATCAGGGAGAAGTAGGTCCCGAAGGCCCGACCGGTGCTCAAGGCCCGCAGGGCGAAGTAGGCCCGATTGGCCCGCAAGGTCTGAAGGGTGATAAAGGTGACAAGGGCGACACCGGCGATCAGGGAGAAGTAGGTCCCGAAGGCCCGACCGGTGCTCAAGGCCCGCAGGGTGAAGTAGGCCCGATTGGCCCGCAAGGTCCCGAAGGCCCGACCGGTGCTCAAGGCCCGCAGGGCGAAGTAGGCCCGATTGGCCCGCAAGGTCTGAAGGGTGATAAAGGTGACAAGGGCGACACCGGCGATCAGGGAGAAGTATAGCGGTTTCGTATTGAACAGATATCAAACCCAGCAATGACGGAAAAACGATTTGATTGATTTTGACTTAACCGTTTTCAGAGATATATCATAAGCTTCCATCAGCTCACGCTCTGTTCTCGGCTTCAATTTTCTTATAGTGTTTTTCATTACTGACCAGCAGTATTCAATAGGGTTCAGTTCAGGACGATAAGGAGGGAGGAAAATGATCTTCGCTCCTGTACTTCTGATCAAAGCGAGAGCTTCTTTGTTTTTATGAGGACTGGCATTGTCAAGAACGACTGTCTTGCTGCTGTCAAGATATTTCAAAAGATAATTTTTTATATAGAAATAAAAGACATCTCCTGTCATGGTGCCTTTAAATTTCATGCACTTCAATATTTTTCCAAACTTTACAGCTCCTATCATGCTTATTCTTTTCCCTTTACCTGAAGGTCTTTTTGAAAAAGCTCTTGTTCCTTTTCTTGATCTTGCAAATTTTCTCGACATGTTCAAACAGCATCCTGTCTCATCAATAAAGATGAAATTCTTTTTGTCAGCCTCGAGCAGGCCTGCAAGGTAATTAACTGTCTTTGCTATATTTTCCTCTTTATACGCCGCCGGATCGCGGAAAGTTTTTTTTTCCGGCTGATTTTCAGTCTGGCGAGAGTTTCGCACAGCGTGGAAGGTGCTATTTTTAAATTGAATTTCTCGTATAAGCGATCACACATCTCTTCAAGCGTAAGATCGTTCTCGTCATCAATCATGCTGGTCAGAAAAGGCATATGAACTTCCTTGATTTTCGGAGGATTTCCGCCTTTATGAGGCTTCGGCTCAAGCGTCCCCTCAGTCTTCCATCTTTTTACAAGACTTTGAACAAATTTATAGGAAACGTCAAGCAAATCTGCAGTTCTTCTCAATGATTTCTGTTTTTCATAAACAGACAAGACTTTCTTTCTGAAATCAATAGAATAAATCATGGCAGACCTCCGTGTGTAAAAAAATGGAAAAAACAGACAAGTCAAGTTTAATCTTTTTCTGATAACCATACAACCTGAAACCGCTATAGGTCCCGAAGGCCCGACCGGTGCTCAAGGCCCGCAAGGCGAAGTAGGCCCGATTGGCCCGCAAGGTCTGAAGGGTGACAAGGGCGACACTGGCGATCAGGGTCTGCCTGGCAACGACGGTGCTCAAGGCCCGCAGGGTGAAGTAGGCCCGATTGGCCCGCAAGGTCTGAAGGGTGACAAGGGCGACACTGGCGATCAGGGTCTGCCTGGCAACGACGGTGCTCAAGGCCCGCAGGGTGAAGTAGGCCCGATTGGCCCGCAAGGTCTGAAGGGTGACAAGGGCGACACTGGCGATCAGGGTCTGCCTGGCAACGACGGTGCTCAAGGCCCGCAGGGCGAAGTAGGCCCGATTGGCCCGCAAGGTCTGAAGGGTGATAAAGGTGACAAGGGCGACACCGGCGATCAGGGAGAAGTAGGTCCCGAAGGCCCGACCGGTGCTCAAGGCCCGCAAGGCGAAGTAGGCCCGATTGGCCCGCAAGGTCTGAAGGGTGATAAAGGTGACAAGGGCGACACTGGCGATCAGGGTCTGCCTGGCAACGACGGTGCTCAAGGCCCGCAGGGTGAAGTAGGCCCGATTGGCCCGCAAGGTCCCGAAGGCCCGACCGGTGCTCAAGGCCCGCAGGGCGAAGTAGGCCCGATTGGCCCGCAAGGTCTGAAGGGTGATAAAGGTGACAAGGGCGACACTGGCGATCAGGGTCTGCCTGGCAACGACGGTGCTCAAGGCCCGCAGGGTGAAGTAGGCCCGATTGGCCCGCAAGGTCTGAAGGGTGATAAAGGTGACAAGGGCGACACCGGCGATCAGGGAGAAGTAGGTCCCGAAGGCCCGACCGGTGCTCAAGGCCCGCAGGGTGAAGTAGGCCCGATTGGCCCGCAAGGTCTGAAGGGTGATAAAGGTGACAAGGGCGACACTGGCGATCAGGGTCTGCCTGGCAACGACGGTGCTCAAGGCCTGCAGGGTGAAGTAGGCCCGATTGGCCCGCAAGGTCTGAAGGGTGATAAAGGTGACAAGGGCGACACTGGCGATCAGGGTCTGCCTGGCAACGACGGTGCTCAAGGCCCGCAGGGTGAAGTAGGCCCGATTGGCCCGCAAGGTCCCGAAGGCCCGACCGGTGCTCAAGGCCCGCAGGGCGAAGTAGGCCCGATTGGCCCGCAAGGTCTGAAGGGTGATAAAGGTGACAAGGGCGACACTGGCGATCAGGGTCTGCCTGGCAACGACGGTGCTCAAGGCCCGCAGGGTGAAGTAGGCCCGATTGGCCCGCAAGGTCTGAAGGGTGATAAAGGTGACAAGGGCGACACCGGCGATCAGGGAGAAGTAGGTCCCGAAGGCCCGACCGGTGCTCAAGGCCCGCAGGGTGAAGTAGGCCCGATTGGCCCGCAAGGTCTGAAGGGTGATAAAGGTGACAAGGGCGACACTGGCGATCAGGGTCTGCCTGGCAACGACGGTGCTCAAGGCCTGCAGGGTGAAGTAGGCCCGATTGGCCCGCAAGGTCTGAAGGGTGATAAAGGTGACAAGGGCGACACTGGCGATCAGGGTCTGCCTGGCAACGACGGTGCTCAAGGCCCGCAGGGTGAAGTAGGCCCGATTGGCCCGCAAGGTCCCGAAGGCCCGACCGGTGCTCAAGGCCCGCAGGGTGAAGTAGGCCCGATTGGCCCGCAAGGTCTGAAGGGTGATAAAGGTGACAAGGGCGACACCGGCGATCAGGGTCTGCCTGGCAACGACGGTGCTCAAGGCCCGCAGGGTGAAGTAGGCCCGATTGGCCCGCAAGGTCTGAAGGGTGATAAAGGTGACAAGGGCGACACCGGCGATCAGGGAGAAGTAGGTCCCGAAGGCCCGACCGGTGCTCAAGGCCCGCAGGGTGAAGTAGGCCCGATTGGCCCGCAAGGTCCCGAAGGCCCGACCGGTGCTCAAGGCCCGCAGGGCGAAGTAGGCCCGATTGGCCCGCAAGGTCTGAAGGGTGACAAGGGCGACACTGGCGATCAGGGTCTGCCTGGCAACGACGGTGCTCAAGGCCCGCAGGGTGAAGTAGGCCCGATTGGCCCGCAAGGTCCCGAAGGCCCGACCGGTGCTCAAGGCCCGCAGGGTGAAGTAGGCCCGATTGGCCCGCAAGGTCTGAAGGGTGATAAAGGTGACAAGGGCGACACCGGCGATCAGGGAGAAGTAGGTCCCGAAGGCCCGACCGGTGCTCAAGGCCCGCAGGGTGAAGTAGGCCCGATTGGCCCGCAAGGTCTGAAGGGTGATAAAGGTGACAAGGGCGACACTGGCGATCAGGGTCTGCCTGGCAACGACGGTGCTCAAGGCCTGCAGGGTGAAGTAGGCCCGATTGGCCCGCAAGGTCTGAAGGGTGATAAAGGTGACAAGGGCGACACTGGCGATCAGGGTCTGCCTGGCAACGACGGTGCTCAAGGCCCGCAGGGTGAAGTAGGCCCGATTGGCCCGCAAGGTCCCGAAGGCCCGACCGGTGCTCAAGGCCCGCAGGGCGAAGTAGGCCCGATTGGCCCGCAAGGTCTGAAGGGTGATAAAGGTGACAAGGGCGACACTGGCGATCAGGGTCTGCCTGGCAACGACGGTGCTCAAGGCCCGCAGGGTGAAGTAGGCCCGATTGGCCCGCAAGGTCTGAAGGGTGATAAAGGTGACAAGGGCGACACCGGCGATCAGGGAGAAGTAGGTCCCGAAGGCCCGACCGGTGCTCAAGGCCCGCAGGGTGAAGTAGGCCCGATTGGCCCGCAAGGTCTGAAGGGTGATAAAGGTGACAAGGGCGACACTGGCGATCAGGGTCTGCCTGGCAACGACGGTGCTCAAGGCCTGCAGGGTGAAGTAGGCCCGATTGGCCCGCAAGGTCTGAAGGGTGATAAAGGTGACAAGGGCGACACTGGCGATCAGGGTCTGCCTGGCAACGACGGTGCTCAAGGCCCGCAGGGTGAAGTAGGCCCGATTGGCCCGCAAGGTCTGAAGGGTGATAAAGGTGACAAGGGCGACACTGGCGATCAGGGTCTGCCTGGCAACGACGGTGCTCAAGGCCCGCAGGGTGAAGTAGGCCCGATTGGCCCGCAAGGTCTGAAGGGTGATAAAGGTGACAAGGGCGACACCGGCGATCAGGGAGAAGTAGGTCCCGAAGGCCCGACCGGTGCTCAAGGCCCGCAGGGTGAAGTAGGCCCGATTGGCCCGCAAGGTCTGAAGGGTGATAAAGGTGACAAGGGCGACACTGGCGATCAGGGTCTGCCTGGCAACGACGGTGCTCAAGGCCTGCAGGGTGAAGTAGGCCCGATTGGCCCGCAAGGTCCCGAAGGCCCGACCGGTGCTCAAGGCCCGCAGGGCGAAGTAGGCCCGATTGGCCCGCAAGGTCTGAAGGGTGACAAGGGCGACACTGGCGATCAGGGTCTGCCTGGCAACGACGGTGCTCAAGGCCCGCAGGGTGAAGTAGGCCCGATTGGCCCGCAAGGTCCCGAAGGCCCGACCGGTGCTCAAGGCCCGCAGGGTGAAGTAGGCCCGATTGGCCCGCAAGGTCTGAAGGGTGATAAAGGTGACAAGGGCGACACCGGCGATCAGGGAGAAGTAGGTCCCGAAGGCCCGACCGGTGCTCAAGGCCCGCAGGGTGAAGTAGGCCCGATTGGCCCGCAAGGTCTGAAGGGTGATAAAGGTGACAAGGGCGACACTGGCGATCAGGGTCTGCCTGGCAACGACCGGTGCTCAAGGCCCGCAGGGTGAAGTAGGCCCGATTGGCCCGCAAGGTCTGAAGGGTGATAAAGGTGACAAGGGCGACACTGGCGATCAGGGTCTGCCTGGCAACGACGGTGCTCAAGGCCCGCAGGGTGAAGTAGGCCCGATTGGCCCGCAAGGTCCCGAAGGCCCGACCGGTGCTCAAGGCCCGCAGGGCGAAGTAGGCCCGATTGGCCCGCAAGGTCTGAAGGGTGATAAAGGTGACAAGGGCGACACTGGCGATCAGGGTCTGCCTGGCAACGACGGTGCTCAAGGCCCGCAGGGCGAAGTAGGCCCGATTGGCCCGCAAGGTCTGAAGGGTGATAAAGGTGACAAGGGCGACACTGGCGATCAGGGAGAAGTAGGTCCCGAAGGCCCGACCGGTGCTCAAGGCCCGCAGGGCGAAGTAGGCCCGATTGGCCCGCAAGGTCTGAAGGGTGATAAAGGTGACAAGGGCGACACTGGCGATCAGGGTCTGCCTGGCAACGACGGTGCTCAAGGCCCGCAGGGTGAAGTAGGCCCGATTGGCCCGCAAGGTCTGAAGGGTGATAAAGGTGACAAGGGCGACACCGGCGATCAGGGAGAAGTAGGTCCCGAAGGCCCGACCGGTGCTCAAGGCCCGCAAGGCGAAGTAGGCCCGATTGGCCCGCAAGGTCTGAAGGGTGACAAGGGCGACACTGGCGATCAGGGTCTGCCTGGCAACGACGGTGCTCAAGGCCTGCAGGGTGAAGTAGGCCCGATTGGCCCGCAAGGTCTGAAGGGTGATAAAGGTGACAAGGGCGACACCGGCGATCAGGGAGAAGTAGGTCCCGAAGGCCCGACCGGTGCTCAAGGCCCGCAAGGTGAAGTAGGCCCGATTGGCCCGCAAGGTCTGAAGGGTGATAAAGGTGATAAAGGTGACAAGGGCGACACTGGCGATCAGGGAGAAGTAGGTCCCGAAGGCCCGACCGGTGCTCAAGGCCCGCAGGGTGAAGTAGGCCCGATTGGCCCGCAAGGTCTGAAGGGTGATAAAGGTGACAAGGGCGACACCGGCGATCAGGGAGAAGTAGGTCCCGAAGGCCCGACCGGTGCTCAAGGCCCGCAGGGCGAAGTAGGCCCGATTGGCCCGCAAGGTCTGAAGGGTGATAAAGGTGACAAGGGCGACACTGGCGATCAGGGTCTGCCTGGCAACGACGGTGCTCAAGGCCCGCAGGGTGAAGTAGGCCCGATTGGCCCGCAAGGTCTGAAGGGTGACAAGGGCGACACTGGCGATCAGGGTCTGCCTGGCAACGACGGTGCTCAAGGCCCGCAGGGTGAAGTAGGCCCGATTGGCCCGCAAGGTCTGAAGGGTGACAAGGGCGACACTGGCGATCAGGGTCTGCCTGGCAACGACGGTGCTCAAGGCCCGCAGGGCGAAGTAGGCCCGATTGGCCCGCAAGGTCTGAAGGGTGATAAAGGTGACAAGGGCGACACCGGCGATCAGGGAGAAGTAGGTCCCGAAGGCCCGACCGGTGCTCAAGGCCCGCAAGGCGAAGTAGGCCCGATTGGCCCGCAAGGTCTGAAGGGTGACAAGGGCGACACTGGCGATCAGGGTCTGCCTGGCAACGACGGTGCTCAAGGCCCGCAGGGTGAAGTAGGCCCGATTGGCCCGCAAGGTCTGAAGGGTGACAAGGGCGACACTGGCGATCAGGGTCTGCCTGGCAACGACGGTGCTCAAGGCCCGCAGGGCGAAGTAGGCCCGATTGGCCCGCAAGGTCTGAAGGGTGATAAAGGTGACAAGGGCGACACCGGCGATCAGGGAGAAGTAGGTCCCGAAGGCCCGACCGGTGCTCAAGGCCCGCAAGGCGAAGTAGGCCCGATTGGCCCGCAAGGCCCGCAGGGCGAAGTAGGCCCGATTGGCCCCGAAGGCCCGCAAGGTCTGAAGGGTGATAAAGGTGACAAGGGCGACACCGGCGATCAGGGTCTGCCTGGCAACGACGGCGCTCAAGGCCCGCAGGGCGAAGTAGGCCCGATTGGCCCGCAAGGTCTGAAGGGTGATAAAGGTGACAAGGGCGACACTGGCGATCAGGGTCTGCCTGGCAACGACGGTGCTCAAGGCCCGCAGGGTGAAGTAGGCCCGATTGGCCCGCAAGGTCCCGAAGGCCCGACCGGTGCTCAAGGCCCGCAGGGTGAAGTAGGCCCGATTGGCCCGCAAGGTCTGAAGGGTGATAAAGGTGACAAGGGCGACACTGGCGATCAGGGTCTGCCTGGCAACGACGGTGCTCAAGGCCTGCAGGGTGAAGTAGGCCCGCAGGGTGAAGTAGGCCCGATTGGCCCGCAAGGTCCCGAAGGCCCGCAAGGTCTGAAAGGTGACAAGGGCGACACCGGCGATCAGGGAGAAGTAGGTCCCGAAGGCCCGACCGGTGCTCAAGGCCCGCAGGGTGAAGTAGGCCCCGAAGGCCCGCAAGGTCCCGCTGGTCCTGAAGGCCCGCAGGGGGCAACTGGTCCGCAGGGTGAACAAGGTCCGCAAGGTCCGAAGGGTGACACCGGCGAATGCGAGTTGCCGTCAGTTCAGTGTGACTTCGGCCAGATATTGACTGGTTGGATCAATGGTCAACCAATCTGTGAAGATATGCCGGTTAACCTGATCGGTGGCTGCGAAACTGCCTTTGCTTACGGTGACACGACACTGAATTCCTTCCTCAACACCAATCGTTGGGGATGGCAAAACACTGTAGCCCCAGGAACGACGCTGACTCAGCCGATTTATGCCGGAGCTGGACAGAATGATATAACCAAGGGAACCAAGGTTGGTGATCTGACTATAGATTACACCGATACCACCAAAGTGACCGTCACCTACACCATGACAGCAGATGATATTATCATGAAGGAAACCCATCTGTATGTGGGTGAGGAGAGTGTCACAACGGCTGCACCGGGTCAGTATGGCCTTCAGGATGAAGGTTTGCTCAACGCAACCACTGACAGCTACACAGTGAATGTCAGCGGCAAGCCGGTCAAGGTCGTTGCTCATGCTGTAACCTGCACAAAAGACTAACAGCGCAGGCTGACGGCAGAGGATGAGCCGAAAGGAGCATATCCGAAAGGGTCTGCTCCTTTTTGTTCTTCACGCTCCGGTAGTCAAAATTCAACTCCGCAGTGCATCAGTGGTGCTCTGTCTGTCAAAAGTAATTCTCCCTTTGCTTTTTTCTCCACAGTTCCCTAAAATACCCCTGCACGAATATACGCACGGAGGAGAACAATATGAATTTGATAATTTATCTACAGCACCCCTTAATCCTGACCGGAATTGGGCTGTTTTTTGCAGCATTGGCAGTCAAGGTGATATTCCTCGGCAAGGACAAGTCTTCTGGAACCGCAAGGAAGGCTATGCATCTTCTGCTGGTGCTTGCTATGCTGGCAACAGTGAGCGGTGCTCTCCTCAGTTGGCAAGGTGCTTCAATAGATGCCGTCGTTGAAATTTCGCCCACAGCAGTAATGAAGCCTGCCCAAACTGCCCAGCAAGCCTTTGAGAGCGGTCTGGAAGCTGAAAAGAAAATTGATTACAAGAACGCTTTGCTTCACTACAGCAAGGCACTGGAACTGGTGCCAGACAAACCGGAATATTTGCTTGCTGCGGGAAGGACAGATAGAAAGTTCGGCAAGTTTATCCAAGCGCAGGATTGGTTGGAGCGGCTCTTGCAACTGCGCGAGGCAGAAGGAAAGGATACTGCTGCCTTTGCTGAAGCGCAGAACGAATTGGCTCAACTCTATTATGATCAGGGCAAATATGCCAAAGCAGAATCTCTTTATCAAAGTTCCTTGGAAATCAGAAAGGTGGTGTTTGGTGACGATGCTCCTGAAGTCGCGCAAAGCTTGAACAATCTCGCAGCAGCGTATCGTGAGCAGGGAAAATACGAGGCAGCAGAATCATTATGCGAACGCGCTTTGGCAATCCAAGAGCAGACTCTTGGTAAGGAAAATCCAGCAGTAGCTGAAACGCTCAACAATTTGGCCCTGCTGTATCGAGTGCAAAGAAAATATAAGGAAGCGGAACCGCTGCATCAGCGCGCTCTGAAAATCAGAGAGCAGACTTTTGGCAAGGATTATCCGGCAGTAGCTGAAACCCTTAACAATCTTGGTTCGCTGTATTATCAGCAAGGACGCTATAACGAGGCGGAACCGCTGTATCAGCGCGCTCTGAAAATCAGGGAGCAATTCCTTGGGAAAGAGCATCCGGCTGTGGCTGAAATCCTTAGCAATCTTGCCTTGATCTACAAAGCGCAAAGAAAATACACAGAGGCAGAGTCCCTGTATCAGCGCAGCATAGCTATTCTCACAGCAGCCTTCCCTGATGGGCATCTCAATATTACCCGCTATCAGGCAAATTACGATGAACTGAAGCGTAAGATGGCTGAACAAGAACAGCAGCAGTAACGACTGAATAACGCTGCTTTTGACGTTTATCAACACCCCGTCCCTTTCCTTGGGGACGGGGTGTTTTTATTGCAAATTCGTTAAGGTATGACTCAAAAAAATAGGTTGACAGGCTGCTGCAACCTTGCTGCGCAGCTCTGAACGACATGAAAGGAGTATAATGAACAGGGCGGCATTAGGCAAGAAAAAGGGAAACAGCTTCATGATTCAGCCAAGTTTGGCAGCCTGCGGAAAAAAAACAGCTTGACAGTTTCCTGCCTGAAGGTTAATTTTATAGTTAATTACTTAACTATCACGCTTGCCGCCATGAACGACAATCAAGTCAGCGACCTCGCGCTCCTGCTCAAATCCATTTCCCATCCCATCCGGCTGCAAATCCTCTGCCTGCTGCAAAACAGGGAGCTGTCAGTCGGCGAGCTGCGCGAGGGGATGGCGACCAGCGGGGCCAACATCAGCCAGCACCTCAACATCATGCGCAATCATGGCATCATCGCTTCCCGCAAGGAGGCCAACTTTGTCTATAATCGGATTGCGGATAATCGGATCATCGAATTGATGCAAACCATGAAACAGCTCTTTTGCAGCATTAACTGAACAGCACAGCTTTGCAAGAACAAGGAGGAAATCATGCAGGCGGAGAAAATCATCGGCTTTTCCCTGAAAAAGCCCAAGGCGGTGATCGCGGCCATGCTTGCGGCCACTTTGATCATCGGGGCCTTCATTGTCCGGGTCCACGTTGACACAGACCCGGAAAACATGCTCTCTGAGGACGAGCATGTCCGCGTTTTTCATGCCCAGACCAAAAAGGAATTTGGTCTGCACGACGTGGTGGTGCTGGGCGTGGTCAACGAGGAGAACCCGGACGGTGTGTTCAACCCGGCAACCCTGAAAAAGGTTCATGCCCTGAGCAAGTTCGCAGGCACCTTGGCTGACCCGGACGACCCGACCCGGAAAGTGGTGGCGCGGGACATCATTGCCCCGGACAATGTGGACAACATTATTCAGGCCGGGCTGGGGCAGGTGCGCTTTGAGTGGCTGATGCAGGAACCGCCGACCACCCGTGAAGGTGCCCTGAAAGTCCGGGATGCGGCCTTGGATAATCCGCTCCTCAAAGGGACAATGGTTTCTGAGGACGGCAAAGCCTTGGCCATTTATCTGCCCATCACCAAGAAGGATTTCGCCCATGCCACTGCCGAGCGGCTGCGGGAGAAAATCCAGGAGCTGGGGCCTGCGAACGGTGACGAGTTCCATATCACCGGCCTGCCTGTGGCGGAAGACACCTTTGGCAAGGAGATGTTTGTCCAGATGGCGATTTCCGCGCCTATGGCCATGCTGATGATCTTCCTGCTCATGTACTATTTCTTCCGCAATTTGCAGCTCATCATTGCGCCGATGATCTTGGCGGGCTGCGCTGTGGTCATCACGATGGGGCTGCTGATCGGCACCGGCCACACCCTGCACATCATGAGTTCGATGATTCCGATCTTCATCATGCCGATTGCAGTGGTCGATTCGGTGCATATTCTCTCGGAATTCTTTGACCTCTACCAGAAAAAGAAGAACCGGCGCGAGACCTTGATCTATGTGATGGGCGACCTGTTCTGGCCCATGCTCTTCACCTCGCTGACCTCTTCAGTCGGCTTCATCTCCCTGGCATGGACACCGATTCCGCCGGTGCGGGCCTTTGGCATTTTTGTCGGCATCGGCATCTTGCTGGCTTGGGTGATGACCATCCTCTTCATCCCAGCCTATGTCATGCTCATCCCGGAGAAAAAGCTGGAGAGCTTTGGCGCGTCCGCTGATCATGCGGATCACAAAAATTCGCCGCTCAACCGGCATCTGCGCTGGGTCGGCAAAACTTCGATCAGCAAGCCGTGGGTAGTGATCGGCGTGAACCTTGGCATCATGTTCATCGGCGTGATCGGCATGTTCCTGATTCAGGTCAATGACAACCCGGTCAAATGGTTCAAGAAGACGCACGAGGTGCGGGTGGCGGACAAAGTTTTGAATCGGCATTTCGGCGGCACATACGAAGCCTATCTGGTGCTGTCCGGCAATGCCAAGGAGCTGACTGCGCCTGAGACTGTCGCTTTGCTGGAAAAAGAAGTACAATCAATCCCAAGCGCCAACCCGGCCCTGCAAGAGACTGCGCTGAACAGCATCAAGGCCGAAGCTGAGGGCCTGCAAACCGGCACGGAATTGTTGGACAGCCTGAATCAGGCATGGAACAGTCAGTTGGACAATGTGGCGGCGGATGACGATGCAGGCTATGAGTTCTGGACTGCGGCAATCAACACGATTGGCAAAGTGGGCGCCAGCAAGGAAGTCTTCAAACGGCCTGAGCTGCTGCGCTGGATTGCTGATTTTCAGGCGCATATAGCCAAGCAGGGCGATGTGGGCAAGTCGAACAGCATCAGCGACGTGGTCAAGAAGGTGCATCAGGAGCTGTACGAGGGCAATCCGCAGCATTTCACCATCCCGGACACAGTCAATGCAGTGGCGGAAACCCTGATTTCCTTTCAGAACAGTCACAAGCCGGATGATCTCTGGCATTTGGTCACGCCAGACTACACCAAGGCCAATCTCTGGATTCAGCTACGCAGCGGCGACAACAAGGACATGGAGCGGGTGGTTGAGGATGTGGAGCAGTATTTTGCCAGCAATCCGCCGCCGGTGAAACTGACGCACGAATGGGCGGGGCTGACCTATATCAATGTGGTCTGGCAGAACAAGATGGTTGTCGGCATGATGGAGTCTTTCCTGTCCAGTTTTGTGCTGGTCTTCCTGATGATGGCCTTCCTGTTCCGCTCGCCGACTTGGGGCCTGCTGGCGATGATTCCGTTGACTTTCACCATTGGTTTCATCTATGGTTTTATTGGTCTGATCGGCAAGGATTACGACATGCCAGTGGCGGTGCTCTCCTCGCTGGCCTTGGGCTTGGCGGTTGACTTTGCCATTCATTTCCTCCAGCGCACCCGGATGACAATGGCCAAGACTGGCGACTGGAACGCGACGATCACGGATATGTTTGACGAGCCAGCGCGGGCGATTTTCCGCAATATCATTGTGATTGCGGTGGGATTCACGCCGCTGCTGCTCGCGCCGCTGGTCCCGTATCAGACAGTGGGCGTGTTCTTGGCCACGATCATGTTCTACTCCGGCCTTGCGACCCTGTGGATTCTTCCTGCATTGCTGACGGTGATGAAGGGCTGGGTCTTTAAGCGGGAGTTGAAGGCGTTTGCGGAGAAGGGTTGAGAGGTGGACTTTCTCGGCAACATTCCGGTAACGGGGTGTTGCCGGAGAGGAAACTCTTGCTCAATTAATACGTATTGCTGAAATTGAACATATTATGATTCTTGAATTTTATAAATCACATCTTTCTATCACCGAGTTAGCACAAACTGAACTTCCAGAGTTTACTGTGTTGACTGGAGTGAACGGCTCTGGAAAAAGTCATCTGCTATCTGCCATTGCAAGCCAGAGTATACGGATTCAAGGAATGGAGCAGCCAAGAATTGTCCTGTTTAACTATGCAACATTCAAGTTGGATAATGAACCTGTTTTAAACTCGCATCAACTTTTTTCTGAAAAAGAGGCAGCTTGGCAATTTTGTCAACAGGTTAAAAAAAACGCTTGGCGTGCTCAATTTGGTGAAGATTATGAGACTATTAGACATGAATGTATTAATTCCAACTTGCCCTTCTGGGAAGTGACAGACTCAAGAATAGAACCATACAGGCAAAATCTTAAAAATTGGTACAGTCAGGCGAAACTAAAGAATACCCAGCAAGCTCAAGGCATCTATAGCGGTTTCGTATTGAACAGATATCAAACCCAGCAATGACGGAAAAACGATTTGATTGATTTTGACTTAACCGTTTTCAGAGATATATCATAAGCTTCCATCAGCTCACGCTCTGTTCTCGGCTTCAATTTTCTTATAGTGTTTTTCATTACTGACCAGCAGTATTCAATAGGGTTCAGTTCAGGACGATAAGGAGGGAGGAAAATGATCTTCGCTCCTGTACTTCTGATCAAAGCGAGAGCTTCTTTGTTTTTATGAGGACTGGCATTGTCAAGAACGACTGTCTTGCTGCTGTCAAGATATTTCAAAAGATAATTTTTTATATAGAAATAAAAGACATCTCCTGTCATGGTGCCTTTAAATTTCATGCACTTCAATATTTTTCCAAACTTTACAGCTCCTATCATGCTTATTCTTTTCCCTTTACCTGAAGGTCTTTTTGAAAAAGCTCTTGTTCCTTTTCTTGATCTTGCAAATTTTCTCGACATGTTCAAACAGCATCCTGTCTCATCAATAAAGATGAAATTCTTTTTGTCAGCCTCGAGCAGGCCTGCAAGGTAATTAACTGTCTTTGCTATATTTTCCTCTTTATACGCCGCCGGATCGCGGAAAGTTTTTTTTTCCGGCTGATTTTCAGTCTGGCGAGAGTTTCGCACAGCGTGGAAGGTGCTATTTTTAAATTGAATTTCTCGTATAAGCGATCACACATCTCTTCAAGCGTAAGATCGTTCTCGTCATCAATCATGCTGGTCAGAAAAGGCATATGAACTTCCTTGATTTTCGGAGGATTTCCGCCTTTATGAGGCTTCGGCTCAAGCGTCCCCTCAGTCTTCCATCTTTTTACAAGACTTTGAACAAATTTATAGGAAACGTCAAGCAAATCTGCAGTTCTTCTCAATGATTTCTGTTTTTCATAAACAGACAAGACTTTCTTTCTGAAATCAATAGAATAAATCATGGCAGACCTCCGTGTGTAAAAAAATGGAAAAAACAGACAAGTCAAGTTTAATCTTTTTCTGATAACCATACAACCTGAAACCGCTATATGCAATGGCAAGAAAGCTGCCGTATGGAATAGATGATATTGAGCATGATGATTTTTTTTCTCTGTATAAGCCATTCATTGTCAAGGACGATTTTTTACCGAGTCAACTTGGACGTGTTTTTTGGGATTACTATGTAACATATCAACAAAATCAGCTACACGAATACCAAAACGAAAAGTACAATAAGAATTATCCGGTTTTATCAGAAGACGAATTCATTAGGAAGCACGGTGAAAAACCTTGGGATATAGTTAACCTGATATTGGAAAAATTAAATACAGTAACATATAGGGTAAACTCACCAGAAGGTGAAGATATTTTTGGAAATTTCAAGCTAAAAATATACCATACCGAAAAGAAAGAACTTCAGATAGATTTCAGCAATCTTTCATCCGGCGAACAGGTGCTTATGGCCTTGGTCGCCTCTGTTTATAAAGCATCTGCCGACAATCTTTTTCCAGATGTATTGCTGCTTGACGAAGTGGACGCATCACTGCATCCGTCTATGATGAAAAATATGCTTGAAGTCATAGAGGATGTATTTCTTCGTCAGTCCGTCAAAGTCATTCTTGTCACACATTCTCCTACCACCATTGCCTTAGCACCGGAAGATTCTGTTCATATTATGAATCCAAGCGGTGCCCAGCGAATTATCAAGACAACGAGACAGGAGGCTTTGGCCATCCTGACTCAAGGTTATGCTACTCTTGATGAAGGACTAAAGCTGTTTGATGAGATCGGCCATGAAAAACTGACCATTATCACAGAAGGCTATAATACTTCTTTTTTGCGTAAAGCTCTGGAACTTAATCGGATAAACGGGGTGAACATTTTGGATGACTTGGAATCCATCACTGGAGATTCTCAACTCAGAACATTGTTTGATTTCTTTACAAAAATACAGCATGATAACAAAGTGCTCTTTGTGTGGGACTGCGATGTTTGGCCTAAGTACAATAAACTCACCGAGTCTAATAACACCTATCCTTTTATCTTTGAACGGAATAACGAGAATAAACTGACAGAAAATGGTATCGAAAATCTATTTTCAGAAAGTCTATTCTCAGGCATGATCACATGTACAACATCAAGTCTTGGTAAAAAACGAGAAGCTTTTGATAGCAACAGAAAGCGAGACTTTGAGAAACTCATTATGGAGCATAACGATCCTGAAGATTTCAAGCTGTTCGCTCCGTTTGTAACGAAGGTTCAGGAGCTTATTTCATAACAGAAGCAGCTTCCCAACCTTGTAAGTTGGGACAAGGAACGTCCCGATAAAACCGGAAGATGGATTCAGAGGGACAACTTACGGGACAAACGCACGGCCCAATTCAACAGACGAACCGCAGCCTCCTTGAACCGCAGCTCTCCGTTCGTTGCAAGAACGTCTTCGCTTAAAAAGAGGAGCAGCCCTTTCTTGAAAAGCAGTCGTGAGTTTTTAAAGAGCACCTTCCAGCTTTTTAAGTTGGGCCGTCTTCTCAAGAGGTGGACAAGCCCTCTTTAAAAGGGGAGAGATCAACTTTACAAAAGAAGCAGTCCGTTCGTTGAGAGCAGCCTTCCTCTTTTTAAGAGAGGAAGCGCGTTCGTTAAGAGGAGCTGTCCGAGAAAGAAATGCAACTCTCGTTTCAAAAAAAGAACAGTCCCTTTTTTCGAGAGGACTTGAGCGCGCAAAAGAAGGAAGCAGCGCAGACAAAAAAGAGAATTAAATGAAATGCGCAATCTGTGTCGGCGGAAGAACTGAAAAAAAACTTTTCAACCGTGCTGCTGGAAAAAGATGAAATGATATTGCTTTTTAAGCAGGTTCCTTCAGAGATTTGTGAGAATTGCGGAGAAGAATATATTTCATCTGAAGTGAACAGAATGCTGCTCCGCCATGCAAGAGAAGAGCTGAATCGAAATGTCTCTCTTGAGATGCTGAATTTCTCTCCCAGAGAATCTATGAAATCAGCTTGACAGAATATAGGGAAATTTTCGTGATGCTATGAACTGCCCGAAAGTGCGCTCAGTCAAGGCGGCTGACAATCACATCCTGATCGTTGAGTTTGATAATAACAAAAAGAGACAGTATGACGTAAGTCTGTTGCTGGACAAGGAGATGTTTGCGCCATTAAAAAATACCGCTCTGTTCAAGGCCGTCCGAGTGGAGCAGGGAGGCTGGGCTGTTGCTTGGAATGATGACATCGACCTCAGCGAATTTGAGCTGTGGAGCAAAGGAAAAGAAGTAGTCTGCTGAACAGATTAAAGGCCATGACATGTTTTGAAGATTTGACCGGCTTTCAGGAAACAGGAGCAGAATAGGTTCGCCGGAATTTTATTGTCGAAGAAACAAAGCTGATCTTCAAAGCACGATTGACAGTTATCTTTATCCGTTTAAAGACGGAAGAAAGATTGTCAGTATTTTGAAATCGTTTATTGACTACAGCAAATAGCTTTAGCAAAGAGGTGATCATGGCACTTAATCAAGAAGTGAAAAATCTTTCCTGCACAGGTTCAGTCTTGAGCAATGTGCAGATGGAGCTTATCAAGTTGTATGCAACAAACTTGAATAACAATGAGCTGATGGAGCTGAAAAGCATCTTGGCTGATCATTTCAGTCGAAAAGCAATTGATGAAGCTGACAAAATATGGATGCAGAAGGATATGTCAACACAGACAATGGACGACTGGCTGAATGAAGAATAAGCTGCGCCTTGTCATTGACACAAATGTGCTGCTGGTCTCAATATCCAGCAAATCACAGTATCATTGGCTGTTTCAGGCTTTGCTGAATCAGGAGTTTGAACTGGCCTTCACAACGGAAATACTCGAAGAATACGAAGAGATTATTGCATCAAAATACTCTGTTTCTGTTGCTCGCAACGTTATACGGACGATACTGCTGCTTCCGAATGCAATCAGAACAGTTGTTTACTACAATTGGAATCTGATTTCCATCGATGAAGATGACAACAAATTTTCAGACTGCGCTGTGTCCGCAAATGCGCATGCGATAGTCACGCACGACAGACACTTTGATATGCTGAAGGATATTTCGTTCCCAACTGTGAACGTGGTTACGATCCATGAATTGAAAAAACTGTTGGACAAGGATTGATCAACACTCATTTCCTTATTATCAAAACAAAAGGAGCATATTGTCATGAAGAAAAAAACAATGCTGTTCGGTCTGCTGGCCATGCTGGTTTCCACTTCGGCCTTTGCCGCTGATCCCAGCGTGGATGAAATCGTCAGCAAAGCCAACTTGGCAGCCTATTATGGCGGCGATGACGGCAGGGCTGAGGTCAATATGACGATCAAGGACAGCCAAGGACGGGAGCGGACGCGGGAATTCATCATCCTGCGCAAGGACAAGGAGGACGGCGGCCAGCAATTCTTCTATGTCTATTTTAAGAAGCCCAGCGATGTCAGCAAAATGGTCTTCATGGTCCATAAATACACGGACAAGGACGATGACCGCTGGATGTATCTGCCTGCCTTGGACTTGGTCAAGCGGATTGCCGCCTCAGACAAGCGCACCTCCTTTGTTGGCAGCAATTTCATGTACGAGGATGTATCTGGCCGGAATCTGAACGAGGACACGCATGAGCTGGTGAAAAGCGATGGCAAGTATTATGTGGTCAAAAACACGCCGAAAAAGCCGGGCGAGGTCGAGTTCTCTTCCTATACTGTGGAGATCGACAAAAAGACCTTCCTGCCGGTGAAAGCGGTTTATCTGGACAAGAACGGCAAGGAATACCGGATTGTCGAGGCCGTGAAAACAGCCGTGGTTGACGGCATTCCGACTGTCACCGAATCCAAGGTCACGGACATCGCCGCAGGCAGCTCCACCGTGTCCAAGTTCACCAATATCAAGTACAATATTGGCTTGCAGGAAGACATTTTCACAGAACGCTACCTGCGCCGCCCGCCCCGCGAAGTGCGGCGGTGAAAGGCAGCCTTTGGGACGGCTGAAGCGGGCCGTCCCGAAAAAAACAATCCATCAGGAGCAGATCATGAACAAGAAAATTGCCGCCGCCCTGCTGCTCTGCTCATTGCCGTCTGCTGCTGCATGGGCGGCTGACGAGGAGCAGACCTCTATTGCCGACCGGCTCTACGACAAGTACGGCATTGAAATGCTTGGTTTTGCCGAAAGCCGCATCGGCGCACGTCTCGTTGATGATGCGGACGAGGACACCTTGAGCCTTGGCGAAGCCCGTCTTCAGCTTCGCTTGAACAAAGATTTTGAGTCGTTTTTTGTCCAGTTCAAAGGCGACCTGCTCGCTGACGCGGTCACAGCGGAAGGAGACGCGGACATCCGCGAGATGAGCGCTTCATTCCGGCCTGCGGACTGGGCTGATGTCAAAGTGGGCCGGATGGTCTCCACGTGGGGCACGGGCGACATGATTTTCATCAACGACATGTTTCCCAAGGACTGGGAGTCCTTTTTCATTGGCCGGGATGACGAGTACCTGAAGCAGGCTTCCAATGTCCTCAAGTCGAGTTTTTTCCTCAATGACTGGAGCTTGGATGTGGTTTACACACCGCTCTTTCAGGGATCAGAGTACATTGACGGCGAGCGGCTTTCCTATTTCAATCCGGCGGCTGGCAAAATTGTCGGCGAGAGCATGGTGATGGAGGACAGCGAGCCGAACAGCTGGTTCAAGGACGATGAGCTGGCCCTGCGCCTCTCGCATCGCTTTGATCAGGTCGAGGCGGCCCTGTACGGCTACATGGGTTTCTGGCAGGAGCCGGAAGGCATGGACCCGGCATCTGGCAAGGCAGCCTATCCGCCGCTCAATGTCTGGGGTGCGTCGGCCCGTTCGCCCATGCTCGGCGGCATTGGCAATGCTGAGTTTGGTTATTATGATTCCACGGACGACGAGGGCGGCGGCAATCCTTACGTCCGGCCTTCAGAGTTCCGCTTTTTGGCTGGCTTTGAGCGCGAGCTGGCCCATGAGCTGACCGGCAGCGTGCAGTATTATCTGGAGGTTATTGACGGCTATGATGACTATGAGCAGACCGTGCCTGCGGGCATGGCGGCGCGGGATGAATACCGGCACCTGCTGACCCTGCGCCTGACCAAGCTGCTCATGAACCAGAATTTGATTCTCTCGCTCTTTGCCTATTATTCGCCCTCGGACAATGACGGCTACCTGCGGCCCAAGGCAAAGTACAAATTGAGCGACCACTGGCAGATCGACGGCGGCCTGAATCTGTTCTTCGGCGAAGAGGAGCACACCTTCTGGGGCCGCTTCCAAGACAACACCAACGCCTATATTGGCCTGCGTTATTCCTTCTAAAAACTCTATTTACGGAGACTGCATCATGATTGTTACCGACTGGATTCACACCCTCGCTGGCACCTTCATCATCATCGGCCTGACCTTGGGCTATGACTGCAATGGCGGCAATCCGCTCTTTATCCATCATTACTTCCTCTTCCTGTCGCTTTTTGTCGGTTTAAACCTCTTCCAGTTCGGCTTCAGCAAGTTCTGTCCGCTCGGCATCATCTTGAAAAAGCTGGGCGTGCCGGAAACACGGGACAAGTGCAAGACAGGCTCAGGCTGCTGCGGATAAGGAGCAGAGAATTTAGGAATCTTCTGAGCAAGATCAGGAGATTCCTGTTGCAGAGGGCCAGCGTCTGCCGCAGCCGAATGCTTTGCTCGTCACCTTCAGGCCGAGCGGTGCCTGCTTGCGCTTGTGCTCGTTGCGAATGACGCGGCGGATGATGCCCTGCACCACAGCCCGGTCAAAGCCTTGGGCAACAATCTCTTCTGCGCTGCAATGCTCTTCAAGATACGCAGCCAAAATCGGGTCCAGCACCTCATAAGGCGGCAGATCGTCCTGATCCGTCTGCTCCGGCTTCAGCTCCGCAGTGGGCGGGCGGCTGATGATCCGCTCTGGAATCACTGCGCCGCTGCGGTTCATCCAGCGGGCCAGTTCATAGACCATCACCTTGGGCACGTCAGCAAGCGCGGCCAAGCCGCCGCTCATGTCGCCGTACAGGGTGCAGTAGCCCACCGCCATTTCTGACTTGTTGCCAGTGCTCAGAAGCAACCTGCCAAACTTATTCGACAAAGCCATGAGCAGATTGCCGCGAATGCGGGCCTGAATATTTTGTTCGGTCAGGTCTTCCGGCAGCCCGGCAAAAAGCGGGGCCAGCATCTGCTGATACGATTTCATTGCTTCAGCTATCGGGATGACCTCAAAGCCGCAGCCGAGATTGCGGCTCAAGGCCTGTGCGTCGTCAATGCTCATCTGCGCGGTGTAGGGCGATGGCAGGGCCACACAGAGGACGTTCTCCGGGCCAAGGGCCTGCGCTGCCAAGACCGCTGTCACGGCTGAATCAATGCCGCCGGACAGGCCGATCACCGCCTTGCTGAAGCCGGTCTTGCCCAAGTAGTCGCGCAGGCCGAGGACAAGGGCAGCTTCAACCTGAGCAATCGAGTCCTCCGGCGCGGCGCAGATAGTACTGTTCTGCTGCAAGTCTGCTGAGTCAATCAGCAGCATGTCTTCGACAAATCCCGCCGCAGCAGCGCAGATATTTCCCTTGCAGTTGACAGCTGCGGAATGGCCGTCAAAGATGAGGGAATCCTGTCCGCCGACCTGATTGACATAGAGCAAAGGCAGCTTGTGCCGCTGGCAGAGTTTGCTGAAGAGCAGCCTGCGCTCGCCGAGCTTGCCGTGATGATAGGGCGAGGCGGAAATGTTGATCAGCAGGTCCGCCTGTGCGCCGTTGCGGAGCAGGGCTGCGACCGGATCATGACTGTACGAGCCGCAGGAGCCGGGCCAGATGTCCTCGCAGACTGTCAGGCCGAGATGCAGGCCCTTGAAAAGCACGGGCAGCGACGGGCCGCCCGGCTCAAAATAGCGGCTCTCGTCAAAGACATCATAAGTGGGCAGGAGCTGCTTGCGCACCCGCTGCACAACCTTGCCCTGATGGATGAGCAAGGCCGAGTTGTGGAGCGGCTTGCCTGGACCCTGCCGCTGCTCAACCACACCGACCACCACCCCAGTTTCGCCGACAGCACCAATCAGTTTGTCCAAGGCCTGATCATGGGCCTGAAGGAAATCGCGCCGTTCAAGCAGGTCTTGGGGCGGATAGCCGCACAGGGCCAGCTCCGGGAAAATGGCTAGGGCGCAGCCTGTCTGCCCGGCCTGCCGGAGACGGTCAAGCAGCAGGCCAAGGTTGCGCGTGAAATCACCGATGAGCGGGTTGGTTTGAATGAGGGCAATTTTCATCTTGCTGGCAAGAAATATATGGAAACAGAAGGGATTGCGGTCTGATTTCAGATTTCAAGATGCGGTTATAAAAAAAGCGGAAGCATCAAAAAGATGCCCCCGCTTGAGTGTGCCGCTGTATGGCTGTGAGTTTACTCTTGAATGCCCAGAGCCTGAACAGTTTCCTGCGTCAGCGTGCCACCCACGGCAAGACCGCGAGCCTGCTGGAAGGCGCGGACAGCCTGTCTGGTCTGCTCGCCCATCACGCCGTCAACTGGGCCAGGATCAAAGCCTTCCTGCTGGAGGGCGATCTGCACCCTTCTGACATCCTGCGCCGCCTGGTTGTAATCACAGTGCCACTCTCTATGCCACTCGAGGAACGGCTCGCAGACCTGAACCTGCTGGGAAACGCATTGGGTCGTTGCCTGGCCACCCTCGCACAGCTCCTTGAAGGCCGGCACTGAGCAGGTCACCGGTGCTGTCTCAGCAGAAACAGGAACCTTCCGCACTTTGCCTGGACTGCAAACCTCGACAATCACCGGAACTTTCTCATACACAGGCGCTGTTGTCACCTCAACCGTGCGCTCTTCGCATTGCGGTTTAGGCAGATGCGGCGTGACGCACTGCTCCACATCATAAGAGCAGGTTGTGTATTTTTTCTTGTGACCAAAGGAGCACTGCTGGTTTTTGCCTGAACAGGTGTATCCGGTTATCCAGTCGAATTCAGGCCCTTCTGTCTCGCGGCAGACATCTGTGCAGTCCCAGCAGGTGGATTTTTTCCTGTACAGATGATCCCATTCCGATTTAACCTGCACTTTCACTTTGTTTGCAGTCTCTTTGTGCGGCATTCCATAGGGTTCCTCGTATCCGACCTTCATCGAATCTGTTGTGGTCCGATAGGCTGCGGGAACTTCCTGCTCTTCACAAGTGCGATAAGTGATTGTTTTGGTTTCTGGTTCCTTCACGAGTTTATACGTCCAGCCAACCCGCTTGTCTTTACAGTGAACCGTTCTTTTAAGACCGTAACATTTCTCCCGGACTGTCTTATTGGCAGTCACTGTCTTGTCACCGTCCTGCTCCACACGCGGCTCAGGACAGGAGGTGCCTGTTTCCACTTTGTTACAGACAGTTTTGAATTGTCCGGGATGAATGCACTGCGACCAGCATTCGCCTGTCTTAATCTGTGGATAACAGCCTTCAGGGGGACATTCGGGCTGCTTGCACACCGGCGGCGGCGTGGTCGGCTGTGAACACTCGCCATTCGGCCCAACCGTGCAGGTCTCGCACTGTTCTTGCTGCTGCTGTTGTTGCGCATAGGCAGAACCGGCGGCAAAGCCGACCAGTGCCAAAATGATGCTTCCAACCGCAACCTTTCTTCTCTTCATTTTCAATCTCCTTTTTCTCAACAGCCTTGTTTGGAACAGCTATAACGGAAAAACGCCACAATAAGAAACAGGTGCCTCATAGTTATTTTTCTTCACATTCAGCAATTTGTCAATAGCAATATATCGAGCAAACCAGTAATTTTCATCATACTGTCAGATCATGGACAAACCCATTTTTTGCTGGTTGAGAAAAAATCGCAATGTTGTACCATGATAGCTCATTTTTTACGATATGGCAAGAGGAGCGCATTAAAGAACTGCCACACGACTCAGCAAATCAGAATGCAACTCAACTGCCGAAAAAAACTTACAAATCAGCCATGAACGCATTTATCAGCACCCTGCCCGCAACAGAAAGCGGGGAGGAAGCCTGCGCCTTCACTGCCCGCTGCCGGAACATGGGGTTGTTCCTTTGCACTGTCCTCATGCTGCTCATGCCGCTGCTCTTGGCAGCCGCTGCTGAACCGCCTCTTGTTCCTGAGCAGCAGGCCTTGGCGGTCATCAGCGCAGGGCAGGAGACCATGCACTTTGCCATCTCCTGGTCTGGCGGCATCAAAATCGGCGACCTGCGCCTCAGCCTTGCTTTGGCAGACAAAGGCGGCCTGCGCCTCACTGCCCGCGTCACCGACTACGGCCTGTTCCGGCTCGTCTATCCGGTTGATGACACCTTTGTCACCCGCATCCGCAGCCCGCTGCTCCTGCCGGAACGCTACGAGGTGACGCAGATTGAGCGGGGCAAGACTGTGCATCGCCTGACCCTTTATGACCAAAAGCACGGCAAAGTTGTCTATCAGCGGCAGGATGAGTCGCCGCAGAGCTGGCAGGTCAGCGGCCCGGTTTATAACGAGTTCTCCGCTTTTTTCATCACCCGCGCCCTGCGCTTGCAGCCGCAGGAGCGGCAGCTTGTGCCGACCTTTGCTGATAAGAAACGCCAGCTCGTGTCGGTCAAAGTCTATGGCCGGGAAGTCAGGGACAGCATTTTGGGCAGGGTGCGCACCATCAAGGTGCAGCCGAAGATGCGCTTCAAGGGACTCTACGACAAGGACGGCGACACGGTCTTTTGGCTCACTGACGATGCCTGCCGGGTGCCGGTGGAAATCAGGTCAAAGATTCTCATCGGCTCCCTGACCGCCGAGCTGGTGGAATACAGCAATCCTGCCTGCCCGCAGCACAGCGGCAGACCATGAAGAAACGCCTTCTTCTCCTGCTGCTGGCTGTCCTCATCTTTGCCGGGAGCGGTTTCTGGTTATACCTTCTCCAGCCGCTGCCGGACGGCATTCCTGTGCCCTGCTCGGCCCAAGCGGTTGATCAGCAGGGCAGACTGCTCCGGCTCTTCACCACCGTTGACGGCTATTGGCGATTGCCCGCGCATTTAGACCATATTGACCCGCAGTTCACCCGCCTGCTCTTGGCCTGCGAGGACAAACGTTTCTGGTCGCATCATGGCGTTGATCCGCTCGCTCTGGGCCGCGCCGTGCAACAGCTGATATGGCATGGCCGGATCATCTCCGGTGCTTCCACGATCACCATGCAAACCGTGCGCCTGCTTCATCCCCGGCCCCGCACCCTGCGCAGCAAGCTGATCGAAATGGCCGAGGCCCTGCGCTTGGAATGGCATCTGAGCAAACGGCAGATTCTCGAAACCTACCTGACCTTGGCACCCTATGGCGGCAACTTGGAAGGCATCGAGGCAGCTTGCCGTTTTTACTTTGAGAAAACGGCGGCCCAGCTCACGCCCTCTGAGGCGGCATTGCTGATCAGTCTGCCGCAGTCGCCGGAACGGCGGCGGCCTGACCGCCACCCGGACCAAGCCAAGGCGGCCCGCAACCAAGTGCTGGTCAGGCTCTTGGACAACGGGCAGCTCAGTGCCGAGCAGGCATCCTTGGCCCAAGCCCAGCCAGTGCCGGAGCGACGGCAGCGCGCCCCTTTTCTTGACCCGCAGCTCACTGGTCGGCTGCATGCCCTGTATCCGCACCGGGAACTGCTCCGAACCACGCTTGAGCAGCCGTTGCAGGAGAAGATGGAACGCATCGCCGCACAGGCGCAGCAGCGGTTCAGCAGCCGGAAGCAGACGCTGGCTCTGCTGGTCGTGGACAATCAGAGCCGCCATGTGCTCGCTCATATCGGCTCCGGTGGCTGGCGGATCAGCAGCCTTGACCTGACCAAGGCACGTCGTTCGCCCGGCTCGGCCTTGAAGCCGTTCATCTATGGACTGGCCTTTGAGCAGGGCATTCTCCACCCGGAAACCCTGATGTTGGATCAGCCGACACGCTTTGGCAGCTATGGCCCGGACAATTTTGACCGGCAACATCATGGCTGGATTCCGGCGCGGGAGGCCCTGCGCCGCTCCCTTAATCTGCCTGCGGTGCAGGTGCTGGACCGGCTGAGGCCGCAGCGGCTGGTGGCCCGCTTTGCCAAGCTGGGCGTAGTCTTGGGCAGCGGCAGACCGGAGGAGGAGCAGCCGGGCCTGTCCATTGCCTTGGGCGGCACCGCCATCACCCTGCGTGATCTGACTGCTCTTTATGCAGCCTTGGCCGACCAGGGCCGCTACCTGCCCATCACCTTCAACCCTGCGGCCCGGCCCGGCCCGGAGCTGCGTCTGCTGGCTCCGACAGCCGCGTGGCAGATTGACCGCATTCTCCGCTCCATGCCCCGCTCAGGGGGCAGAATCCGCTACAAGACCGGCACCTCCTACGGCTTCCGCGATGCTTGGGCAATTGGCTACACCCAGCAGCACACGGTCGGAGTCTGGGTCGGGCGGCCTGATGGCGGCTATGGCAAGCACCAGACCGGGGCCGCGCTGGCCGTGCCCATCCTCCTGCAAGTCTTTGCCGCTCTGCCGCAGCAGGCCGAAGAACTGGAGCGCATTCCTGCCGGAGTCAGGCGGCTGGCGCACAGCGAGCTGCCTCCGCATCTGCAATATTTCACGCAGTCAGCACTGCCCGGACAGCCCAGCAGGCCGCATATCTATTTTCCTGTTGACGGCAGCACAGTGCAGCTTGGCAGCACGCCGCTTTTAGCTCTCAAGGCCCACGGCGGCGCACCGCCCTTCCACTGGCTGATCAACGGCCTGCCCCTGCCTGCGGAGCAGCAGAACGCCATTGCCTCCTGCGTCCCGCCGGGCGCGGGCATGACGGAAATCACGCTGGTGGACAGCAGCGGCCAGCAGGACAAGGTCGCCGTGTGGGTGGAGATGGATGCGGCCATGCGTTGAGAGCAGGAGGTCAAACGTGGACTTTGACTAACGTGCGGAGTCGTTCCAGCAGCTTTGCATGAATATTGTCAAATCCGCCATTGGAAAGAATGGCGATGACATCACCGCCCTGAACCTGTGCTAAGAGAAAAGCAAGAATCTCGTCCGTATCCGGGAAATACTCCGCCTGAATCCCTTGCCTCTTCAGAGCTGCTGCAAGCTGCTGCGAAGAAAAGCTGTCACCCTGCGCGGCCTGAGCAAGCGGGACAATCTCCCGGACAAGCACCATGTCCGCCCCGTTGAAAGCGGTCTCATAGTCGTGCTGAAAGACCGCCCGGCGGCTGGTGTTGGTGCGCGGTTCAAAGACCACCAGCAGACGGCGTTCCGGCCAGGCCAGCCGCAGCGCGCTGATGGTCTCCCGCACCGCAGTGGGATGATGGGCAAAATCATCAATCACCGTGATGCCATTGACCTCGCCCCTGATCTGCTGCCGCCGCTTCACGCCCTCAAAGGTGGCCAGCCCGTGCTGAATTTCCTCTGCGCTCAGGCCGACATGCTCCAGCAGGGCAATCACGGCCAAGGCATTGAGCGCGTTATGCTTTCCCGGCATGGGCAGAAAAAACTCACCGAACAAGCTGCCATCCTTGTGCGCGGCAAAGGTTGCGCTGAGTCCCTTGGCTGTGAAATCCTTCAGTTGCCAGCGGCAATTTGCATCCCTGCCGTAGCTGATCACCCTTCCGGGACAAAGGGAAGCAATTTCCTCCACTAACGGATCATCCATGCAGCAGACCAACGCGCCTTCTGCTGGAATAAGCTGAACAAACTGGCGGAAGGAAGCCTTGATCTGCTCCAAATCGGCGAAAATGTCGGCATGATCAAACTCAATTGAGGTGAGAATGGCGTAATAGGGCCGGTAGTGGAGAAACTTGGACACCTTGTTGAAAAAGGCGGTGTCGTACTCATCCCCTTCAATGACAAAAAATTCGCTTTCGCCGATGCGGTAATTGCTGCTGAATGCCTCAACAATGCCGCCGATGAAAAAGCCGGGCGAGCGGTCAGCCCGGTGCAGGGCTGTGGCCAAGAGCGAGGAAGTTGTGGTCTTGCCGTGGGTGCCTGCCACGACCATCGGCCTGATGCTGTCAGGCAAAAAGAAATGCCTCAGAGCTTGGGGCATGGACAGATACGGAATGCGCAGCTCGGCCAGCCGTTCGGTTTCCGGGTAAATAGCCCGGATGACATTGCCGACAATGACCAAGTCTGGGCGCGGCTCCAAGTTCTCCGGCCTGTAGCCCTGCATGACCGCGATGCCGCTGCGGGCAAGAAAGTCCGACATGGGCGGATAGACGTTCTGATCTGAGCCGCTGACCCTGTAGCCGCGCTCCTTGAGCATTCCGGCCAAGGCCGCCATTGCCGTGCCGCAGATGCCCATGAGATGCACGTGCCGAATCTGCTCCGGCGCATGGTTGAGCTGCGGCTCAAGCTGCGCTGTCATGATGCAGCTCCTCTGCTGACTGCTTCACGGTCTTGAAAATTTTCTCGTAATTTTCCTCAAAATTGCCCGGAGTTACCCTGCCGATTTCAATGAATTTGACCATGATTTCCTTGGTTGTTTTCAAAATAGCCTCATCGGTCACAGGACGGGTGAAGGACGGTCTTTTCTGCTGCTCAGGCATGATGTTCATGAAAAAGAAGGGATGCAAAGAACCCCTGCCGCCGCGAAGAAGGCCAATTCCAGTTTGGCGGCAAGGGCTGTCTCACACAGGAAAAACCTTTTCAGCACTTCCTGGGAGGAAAAAATGACTGCGGGTTTTATACTCCATGCCTGCCAGCGGCGCAAGGGCTGGGACGGCAGTCCTGACGGCTGTCTCCCCATTTTTCATGCCAAGAAAAACCGTCAGCCACAGGAGAACTCTTGCCAAGCCGGGTTTGCCGGAATATTATGGCCAAAGCGGATTTTTCGCTGGAACTGCTTATTCAAGGAGAGAGGGCGTGAAACTGACAGGGCGTGTGTGTATCACTGGCCTGCTGGGGCTGGCGGTTCTGACCGGCGGCTGCGGCAGGATGAGGGACAACAGACTTGAGCAGCCTGCTTTCAAGCTGCAATGCGCGGCAGTGCTGCCTGCGCAGGCTGCGGCTGATGCAGACCAGCCGCTGACCGCTGCCGAGGAGCGGCTGCTGCGGCAGGAGGCTGAGGTCTTGGATAAGGTCTTGAGTGATCATTTCGCAGGCAGAAATGACATCAAAATGATCAGTCACGAGCAGGCTGGAAAGGCTGTCGGCCCTCGGCAGGCTTTGGAGCGGGCCAAGAGGATTGCGGCCCAGTCCGGCTGCAATGCAGTGCTGGAGACTGCCGCGCATCGCTACAAGGAGCGGGTTGGCGGCGAATATGCTGCTGAGGAGCCTGCGGCTGCCGCCTTTTCCTGGCGGCTTCTGGCCATGCCGGAAGGCGAGGTGCTCTGTCATGGCCGCTTTGACGAGGAGCAGCAGCCGCTCTTTGCCAACCTGCTCAATTTTGGCCGCAGCGCGGAAAATTCCTTCACTTGGGTGACAGCGGAACGGCTGCTGTCCCAAAATTTGCGCGAGCAGCTTGCGGACTGTCCGTATTTGAAAAAATAACCTGACCGCCACACTGCTGTCCTGCGCATGAGAGGCATTCTCACGGCTGGCCAAAACCGGCGTGTTGCCCAAGCCATGCTTGCTTACCAGATGCTGGCGGCAGGCGACCGGGTGCTGATCGCCGTGTCCGGCGGCCTTGACTCCTTGGTCTTGGCATGGCTCCTGCATGACTGGCAGCGGAAAACGCCTTTTGTCTATGATGTGCAGGCCGTGCATATTGACATGGCAGCAGGCGATGGCCAGCCCGGCTGTCGGGCGGCGCAGACTGCGGCGCAGTTGGCCGCGCTCGGCATTCCCTGCACGATTTTGCCCGCAGAACAGCCGATCAGGCTGACTGAAGGAGCTGATCCGAAAGGAATTTGCCATCACTGCGCCCGCGCCCGGCGGCGGCAGCTCTTTGAGCTGGCTCGGCAGGAGGGCTTCAGCAGCCTGGCTCTGGGGCATCATCGGGACGACATTGTGGAAACCTTTTTCATCAACCTCACGTCTGGCGGCAATATCAGCACCATGCGCCCCAAGCAGGAGCTGTTCTCTGGCAGGCTGGCCCTGCTCCGGCCCTTGGCCTATTTGTGCAAGGAGGAGATACAGGCCATTGCCCAGCGGCTGGGGCTGACAGCAGTGCCTTCCAACTGCCCCTTGGCGGAGCAGACCCGACGAACCGACATCCGCAGTCTGCTGGCGCATATTTACCAGCAGCTTCCCGGCAGCCGGGAGCAGATATTTGCCGCGCTCGGCAATGTGCGGTCAGAATACTTATTGATTCAGGAAGATCACCATGCGGACAAGTCTTGATTGTCTGGTTTGTTATCTCCGCCAGGCCAGATCGCTGGGCCTGCGCACCAGCACGGATTTGGCAGTGCAGCGGCGGCTGCTGGACGAGACAGGCCGATTTCTTGCCACAGTTGACACTGACCTGCCGCCGCCGGAAAATTCAGGCCGTCTCTATCCGCTCTTTGCCAAGGTTTTAGGAACAGCTGATCCCTTTGCTCAAGTCAAGGAGGAGAGCAATGCCTTGGCTCTGTCCCTGCGTGAGGAAATCCGCCAGCGGATTGAGCAGGCTGATGATTCGCTGCGGGCGGCAGTGCGGGCTGCGATTGGCGGCAATATTATTGATTACGGCTCACTGCACAATTTTGATGTGGCGCAGACCATGCAGGACTGCTTTGCCCGCGACTTTGCTGTAGATGACTATCCGGCCCTGCGGCAGGCGGTCAGCACAAAAGGGCGGAAAGTTCTTTATCTCTGCGACAACAGCGGCGAGATTGTCTTTGACGGCCTGCTGATTGAGCAGCTTCAGCAGCTGGGCTGCCACGTCACGACAGCAGTGCGCGAATCGCCGATTATTAACGATGCCACTTTGGCCGATGCCCGCGCCTGCGGCTTGGATCAACTCTGCCCGGTGATCAGCAGCGGCATGTCCTGTCCAGGCACAGTGCTGTCGCAGTGCAGCGAGGAATTTCTGACCCATTTTCAAGCTGCTGACCTGATCATCAGCAAGGGCATGGGCAATTTTGAAAGCCTGTCTGATCAGGCCGCGCCGCTCTTTTTTCTGCTTACCGTTAAATGCGCTGAGGTGGTTCGGTATATCCAAGAGAAGCGGCAGCTTGCCCCCGGCATCTTACAGGGCAAGGGCGAGATGGTTCTGCTGCGGCAGCAGCTCTGATAGCAAAGGAAAGAATGGCCTGCTTCCTGCGGAACAGGCTGTGGTGATGTCAACATAATCAGATGGTGCAGGAAAAAACCGTCTGATACAAACTCTGCATAACGATTATGAACAAGAATGGCATAGAGAAAGTCTATAATCAATATTCGGCTGTGTATGATAAAATATTTGGCCGGGTCTATGAGAATGGACGCAATGAAGCAGTCAAGATGATCTCGCTAAATGGCCAAGAACAAATCTTGGAGATCGGAGTCGGCACCGGCATCAGCCTGACTAAATATCCAAAAAATGTTGGCATCGTCGGCATTGATCTGTCTAAAGACATGCTGGAAAAAGCCAAAGACCGGGTGAATAAATACGGACTGAATAATGTTGAGCTGAAAATAGAAAATGCGGAGGAGATGTCCTTTGCCGAGAATCAGTTTGACAAGGTCATCATCATGTATGTCCTTTCTGTTACGCCCAATCCTGAGCGGCTCATCGACAAGGCCTTCAGTGTCTGCAAGGAGGGCGGTGAAGTTCTTATCGTCAATCATTTCAGCAAGCGACGTGCTCTGCGCAAATTTGCCGACTATGACTTTCTTCAGCGGGTGGAGCGCAGGCTCGGCTTCCGGGTCTATTTCCCTATGGACAAGTATATTCAGCACATCAACCGGCTGGGCTATTCCTTAGTTGAGGTGAAAAAAGTCAACTACGGTTTGTCGCGCATCATCCGGGTCAGGAAGGAGCGGACAGGCGCGCAGCCGCATTTTGATGACTGCGCGATGCCGATCATGCCGCCGCCCGCCTCGGTTGTTGACCGCCCGCTCAACGGCCAGAGAATCTGAGCGCAGGCAGGATGCCTGATGCGAAGCTGTCATGATACGTATAACGAATCTGTCATTATAGGTGTCATGACTTTGTCGTTATAGGTATAACGAAGCTGTCGTGATACCTATCATGAATTTGCCGTGATATGTATCATGACGCAAAAAGGCTTGGCATGTTTGACGCGGGCAGATTGGAGCAGAGAGCAGACGGACAGAGCATCTGAGTACACATGAATACAGTCATTGTCATCCCAGTTTATAACGAGGCCAAGGTCATCGGCGAGGTGATTGAGGGCGTGCGGGCGCAGGGCTTTGAGCATGTTGTGGTCGTCGATGACGGCAGCAGGGATGACAGCTTTGTGGTCGCATCCGCTCACGATGCCCTGACTCTGCGGCTGAAGATCAACCGGGGCAAGGGCGCGGCAGTGAAGACCGGCATCATGGCCGCCAATCTTCTTGATGCGGATGTTGTCGTGACTATGGACGGCGACGGACAGCACGATCCGGCGGATATCCGTCCCCTGATCACCCCGATTCTGGCAGGCCGGAGCGATGTGGTGCTTGGCTCGCGCCTGCTCAAACGGGAGGCGATGCCCTTCAAGAAGGTCATTGCCAACCGCATCGGCAATGTGCTGACGTGGCTTTTCTACGGCCTGCTGGTCTCAGACAGTCAGTCCGGCTTCCGGGCCTATTCTCGTTACGCCGCCTTGATCATTGACACTAAAGCGGATAAATACGAATATGACAGCAAAGTCATCCGGGAGATCAAGAACAACCGGCTGCGCTTCACCGAAGTGCCGGTGCATACCCGCTACACCGAATACGCGAGCACAAAAAAGACCAAGCAGGGCTTGATCAACGGGCTGATCACCCTGTACCGGATGATCTGGAAGCTGATTGCCTGAGTGCAGAGGAGAAACAGAAACGTGCATCTGTATCAAGTAATAGTGGTGGCAATTTCATCAGTCATGCTCTATCTCGGCATCAAGGAGTTTGTCAATCGGGAGACCGGCCAGACCCTGCTCAAGCTGGCAGTGCGGCTGGTGGTCTGGGGCGGCATGGGCTTAGTCGCCATCTACCCGGATTTCACCCTGATCCTTGCCCGGATCATGGGCGTGGTGGACAATTTCAATGCCGTGGTCCTGATGGGCTTTCTCCTTGTTTTCCTGCTGATCTTCAAGCTGCTTTCCGCGATTGAGAAGGTTGAGCAGAACATCTCGGAACTGACCCGGAAAGAGGCCTTGAACGAGGCGCACAAGCGCATTGAGGAGCTGCGGCAGGAAATCAAGGCCAAGAAGAAAGAGCGGGAGACCAGCTGATCCGTTTCAAGCCTGCCTTGCATTCAAGAGCAAAGAACGGTATGATGCGTTGTTCCGATGCAGCATGATGTTTCCTTAACTCTTTTCCGCAAAGGAGAAACAACAATGATTGAAATCGACAGACGGGATTTTCTCAAGACTGCCGCCGCTGCAACTGCCGCCGCTGCGGCTGGTTCTGCTGTGTCCGCCTTTGCCGCCGAGGAGGCTGCGCCGTCGCTGCCCGGCATCATCTACACCAAAGAGCAGCAGGGCCGATGGGAAGGCAAAGCAGGCGGCCATGCCCCGCAGATCACCGTTGAAGGCGGAAAAGTTTCTCTGATTACCGCTCATCCCATGACAGCGGCACACTTCATTGTCCGGCACACGCTTGTGCTTGCTGACGGCACGGTTGTCGGCGACAAGACCTTCACGCCCAGCGACAAGCCGGAATCCTCCTACGAGCTGCCCAAGGACTACAAGGGCAAAATTTGCGCCACCAGCTTCTGCAATCTGCATGATTTCTGGTTGAGCGAGGCCATTGTCTGAGCACCGCCCTGTCCTTTGTCTTGGCCGAGCCGCACCAGTTTTGATGGTGCGGCTTTTTTTTCCTTTGCCCCTGCCGAGTTCTGCCCTGCGTTGCCGCAGTTGAGTTCTGACGCATGAAACGACGCATTCTTTTTCTTCTGCTGCTGACCGGTGTGGCTGCTGCCGCCCTGTACTGCACGGTCATCCGGCCCAAGATGAGCGGCACCGCCTTCATCAAGACACTGGAGGGCAGTGTGCGGGAAGCAGCCCATTCCTCCTGCGTCCGCCAGCTTGTCTCCGGCGACTGGCTCTATCCCCAGCCTCTGGACCCGCTGACCTTGGTGCCGCAGGATGCCCTGCTCATGCTTGACACTGCCAATGCCGCTGCGGCTGGCCAGACCTTTCTCCAATCCCGCTTCGGCCAGACCGTGACAGCGGTCAACTGGCCTGCGGTGCTGAGAAAATTGGATGCGCCGCCGCTCTTGTCCATCATGTTCAAAAAGCAGGCCGCCAGTTTCAAGACTTTGTTGCGCAAGCCATTTCTTCAAGACATTTTCAGCCGCAGAACCGTCCTTGCCCTGCTGCCGCCGGACAACACAGAGCAGCTCTGGGCCAATCCGGTGCAGCAGCTGCTTGCTCAGACCATGCTGATCTCTGCTCCGGGCAAGCAAGGAACAACCGCTGCCCTGCTGGCCTTGCGCAAGACAAAGCAGCGGACTGATCTGTTCTATTATCAAGGCATCAGCATCCTGACCGTGGACTTGGACCAGGGCCGCAGGCTTCATGCCGCCGCGCTGGGCGGGCAGCTCGTCTTTTCCTTCAGCCCGGCTCCCTTGCAGCGAAGCATTGATGCCTTTATTCGGCATTTCATCTGCAAAAAAAATGGCCTGCTCCGGGTCAGCGACTATGTGGAGATGAAAGCCGCAACAGAGGGGCAGGATGATTTTTTCCTCTATGCCAACCTTGCCAAACTGAAGCAGCTGCTTGGCCAGCAGGATGAGGCTGCCATGCCGTCCGGCATCCGCAGCATGAGCCTCTTGCATCAGCGCAGGGAGGAGACAGAATATTTCAAGACCATGATCCGTTTTTCCCCGGAACACCTGCTGCCTTTGCAGAAACAATGTTATACTGCCGAGCCGCAGCGCGACCGCAGCTTGGCCCTGATGCCCGCCAATCTGCTGCTCTATTTCTGGACCAACTGGCTGGAGCCGGAGTTCTGGCAGCAGGCGGTGCTGGCCGATGCGGCAGAAAACCAGTTCCTTGCCAGTGCAGAGGCTTGGCTGCGCAAGCAGACCGGCATGGGGCTGGAGGAAACCATTGCTCTGTTCGGGCAGGAGTTCAGCTTTAACACCAATGAGATCAGCACAGCAGGCTTTTTCCCTGTGCCCCGCCTCTGCTTTGTCTTGGAGGTGCGGGAGCGGAAAAAGGCCGAGCGTTTTCTCGGCAAGCTGCTGGCTGGTCTGCCGCTCAAACGGAAAAAGGTCAATGGCGCAACCGTGGTCTCACTGCAAGCGGCCAAGGGCATGATGCAGCCCTCATACACCTTTGTGGACGATTTTCTGATCTTGGCCGACAGCCGGGAGCAGGTGCTTGACATTCTCAGCCCGGACAAGAAAAAAATGCTCCAAGACAGCGCGTTTCAGGCGGTCAACACGGGCATGACCCAACCCTCGAACCTGCTCGTCTTTGCCCGGGTGGCTGAATTGGTCCATGGCCTCAAAGAGCTGGCTGCCTGGGCCGGGGCCATGATTGCGGTGCGTGATGAGGAGGCCGGGGCCAAGAGCAAGGTGCTGGTTGATGAGGTCATCTCCCCTGTGCTCGACAGTCTCAGCACCTTTGCAACCGTCAGTCTGCGCAGTCAGGTCAGGCCGGGCGAGCTGATGCTGGAAACCGCAGCCTGGCGGGATGAGCAGAAAAAATAAGCGGACAGACATGGAAAACGAATTATATCTTGAAGCAATCCATATTTTTGTGTAACAATAACAGCTCAGACAGCGCGCAGGCCGTTTCCAGCGGCTGCGTTGAGGAAGCAGCGTCTTTTTCAAAGATACTTCATATATTTATCTCAATATCAACTAGGGAGCAACACAGATGGCTATCACAGTGCAGGCAATCGCCGAGAGCATCAATATCATGGGCAAGCGCAGCGGCGGAGCCATGAAGGAGCGGATTCCAGGGCCGATTCAGGAAATGGCGCGGGAGGAGGCTGAGGCCGGCGCATCCTATCTGGACCTCAACATCGGCCCGGCCCGCAAGGATGGCACAGAGCTGATGCCTTGGATGGTTGAGACGGTGCAGAGCACAGTGGACACGCCGCTCTGTCTGGACACCACCAACACTGATGCCATGACCGCAGGCTTCAAGGTGGTCAGCAACAAGACCGGCGCGATCATGAATTCCATTTCCGCCCAGCCGGAGCGGATGGAGAAGCTGATCCCTGTGGCTGCCGAGGCGGGCTGCAATGTCATCGCCCTGCTCTGGGGACCGGAAGGCATGCCCCGCGATTACAACGAGCGGGCGGAAATGGCTGTCGGGCTGATGATGGCTCTGAGCGAGGCTGGCATCCCGAACGAGAAGATGCTTTTTGATCCCATTGCCACCCCGATCACCCTTGGCTCAGATCAGCTTGCCGCTGGTTTGGATTTTCTGCGGGATTTGCAGGAAATCGCTCCGGGTGCAGGCTCCACGGTCGGGCTGTCCAATGTTTCCAATGGCGTGGCCGAGCACCTGCGCAAGTATCTCGACCGCACGTATTTGATCATGCTCATGAAGCACGGCATCAAAACCGCGATTGTCAATGCCTATGACAAGGAGCTGATGGCCATCTGCAAGGGCGAGCAGCAGGATATGGTTGATCTGGTGCATGGCATGATGGACGGCAATGATCCTGATCCTGCCGGTCTGAGCGGTGCCGCGCTGGAGCACTATAAGACCTACAAGGTGCTCTCTGGTCAGACCGTGTTTTCCGAGTCCTGGCTGGAGCTGTGACAGGGGCGGCGCACTTGGTTAGGTGCGCCAGGGATGGAGGCGGCGCCAAGCCGCCTTTGTCCTGCATGAGAACATACGAAGAGCAACCTGCGGCTGAATCAAGGGCTGGCCGTCTGCCGCCCGGCAAGCCGCGTGTCACAAAGGAGAATTCATGAAGACAAACACCCTGCGGAAACCGCTGCTCTGGACAACAGGCATTCTTGCTTTTCTGCTGGTCATGCTTGCCATCAAGATCGCCAATCCAGAAGCGACCTTGTTGGGGTCAATCGGCCTGATCCTTCTGACAGTGCTGCGCAGTCTGCAATGGCTGCTCGCCCTGTCTCTGGGCGTGCTGTTCTGTCTGATCTTTCTTTTTGCAGTCTTTTTTGGCGCAGTTGGATTGGCAAGCAAAAAGGAGGCGGCCCGCATGTACGGAGAGCTGCTCAAGACTGTGGGCGGCTGGTGGCAGCCTGCGCTGAACTGGCTGCCGCAGTGCGACTGCAAGAACCAGCCTCCTGTTGTCAGCTTTGAGCCGGTGCGCCAAGAAGTGCAGACGGATATCAAGGCCATCCAAGATCAGCTTCATGCCACCAAAGACCTGCTCTCCGCCAAAGTGGAGCGGCTGTCCGAGCGGATTGACACGCTGGAGGAAATGACCGCCAGCATGGCTGACAGCGGCCAAGTTGAGAGCCTGCGGCAGGAGGTCAGCGGGGCGATGGACTCCTTGGCCGGAATCCAGAGCGCGGTGGACGGCATGAAGACCTGCGTGGAGCAGACTGCCGCCCAGTTGAGCGAAGTCACACCGGAGAAAGTGCTCGGCGATCTGCCGGAGCGGCTGCGGACGCTGGAGGAACGGCCCCAGCAGGTGCTCGACATTGCGCCGTTAGAAAAGGACATTGCCGTCATGCAGGAAGAGCTGGCCTCAGTCCGGGAAAAGGCGGACAAGGCGCTGTCCTCTGCCGCCGCACTGCCAGAGCCAAAAACAGAAGAAGCAGCTTCTGCCGCTCCGGTTCAGCAGGAGGATGAGGAACTGCCTGATCAGGCAGGCACTGGCGAGCATCGGATATTCAGCTACTTTGATGACCCTGCTGACAAGGTCAAGGTGGCGGAAATGGTTGATGCGGCTTTGGATAAGAACATGAATTACAAGCAGGTGATTGATGCGGTGGTCAAAGGGCTGGGTCCGAAAAAGGGCAAGATCATCAGCTCGCACCCCTCACTGATCAAAGATTACATCCGCAGCTGCCGCAGCACTGATTGATTTTTGTAAGGGCGAAAGTAACTACTCAGGCATCCGCCAAGCCTCTTGACAAAATCAACAGGTAAAGATTATGCTGCCGTTATGAATTTCAGTGTTCCTAGTGAAAAAGAAGTCCGTGCTGCATACGCAGAAGGCGAAGAAGCGGTCGTCGCCCTGTTTAGCAGTATAACTGCGCAGGTTGAAAACCTCGCCGCTCAGTCAGCCAAGCAGTCCGAGATATTGAAGGATTTGCAGGCCCGGCTGTCGAAAAACAGTCGGAACAGCGGGAAACCGCCTTCGAGCGATGGATACGGTAAAGCGAAGCGAACGGAAAGTCTGAGAGAGTCCGGCAGGAAGCCGAACGGCGGCCAGCCAGGTCATCAAGGGCATACTCTTGAGCGGTCTGCGGCACCGGATTCTACGGAGAGGTATAAACCCGAGGAATGCGCGGCTTGCAAAATGTCGCTTGCGGATGTCGTCGCTGTCGGAGAGGAGGAACGGCAGGTTTATGATATTCCGGCGATTCGGATTGAAGTGACCTCGCATCGAGCGGAAATAAAAATCTGTCCCGGCTGCGGCACGGAAAACAGAGGCAAATTCCCGGAAAACGTCGGACAGGGCATCCGTTACGGCACGGGGGTGAAAACTTGGGCGGCATATTTCGCGAACCAGCATCATATTCCGCTTGAACGGGCTGCGCAGATTATCGAAGACCTGACCGGGCATTCCGTCTCCGAGGGTTCGCTGCTGAAGGCATCGGAAGAGCTTTGCGGATGCGTGCGTCCTTCAACGGAAGCAGTCGAAAAACTGCTCATGAATACCGATGTGTTACATGCCGATGAAAGCGGAGTCCGCGTGAAAGGGAAGCTGCACTGGCTGCATGTCGCTTCGACGAACTGCCTCACCCATTATTCGGTGCATGAAAAACGGGGAAAAGAGGCGATGGACGCAGCGGGAATCCTTGGAAAGTTCACAGGAACAGCGACGCATGATCATTGGAAATCGTACTTCAGCTATGAAAACTGCGGTCATGCGCTGTGCAATGCGCATCATCTCCGGGAACTCAAGTTCATAGAAAAACAGTATGGACAAGTTTGGGCCGGCGAGATGGCCGAGCTGTTGCTTGAAATAAAAGGCGCGGCTGAAAAGCTGAAGCCGGATCGGGACGGCTTCGCGCCGGAGAAGATCGAAGAATTTGAGCGGCGGTATGATGAAATCGTCCGACGGGGTTTTGCCGACAATCCGTTCACTCCGCCTAAGGAGAAAAAACGAGGACGGGCGAAGAAGACTCCGCCGCTCAATTTGCTGACACGGATGCGTGATTACAGGGCGGAGACCCTCGCATTCATGTATGATTTCCGGGTTCCGTTCGACAACAACGCGGCGGAAAGAGATGTGCGGATGATCAAGGTCAAGCAGAAGGTTTCCGGCTGCTTCCGAACACTTGAGGGAGCAGAACGATTCGCCTGTATCCGGGGATATATCTCCACGGTCCGTAAAAATTCAAGAAACATTTTTGAAGCGATCAAAGATGCTTTCCTTGGAAGTCCTTTTATCCCCGATGCCGCAGTATAAAAAACGAGTAAGGCCGTCTTCAGCACTTCTGAAAACGGCCTTTTTTGTCAGGCTGAGTAGTTACGGGCGAAAAATTTTTCGCCCTTACAGCAGATGTCACATTGCCAGCCGCTCCAATATCCGGTAGTTTCTGCTGACCATCTGCTGCGGGTCAACGAGCAGCCCGGCTTGAATCATGGCGTTGTCGTAAATCTGCTCGGCCAGATCCTTGGCAAAATCCTGATCTGTGGCCCGGAGATCAGCCACCTTTCTGATCAGCGGATTGGCCGGGTTGATCTCCATGTCCTTCTTGTTGGCCATCGTCATCGGATTGTCATTGCCCCGGCCCTGCGAAGCGAGAATCCGCTCCATAGTCGAGGTCATGTAGCCGTCCGCATTGACAATCATGGCCGGGCTGTCCACCAGCCGGGTCGAGGGCTTGACCTCCTTGACCTTCTCGCCCAGCACCTCCTTCATCCACTTGCAGAGCGAAGTCTGCACCGCATCGGCAAGCTGCTCCTTGACCTCCTCTTTCTCAGTTGATTCCGGCAGACGCAAGTCGGCCCGGTCAGCAGAGACCAGCTTCTTCTCGTCAAAGGCCCCGATATGCGAGAGGACAAAATCATCAATCGGCTCCAGCGTGTAGAGAATCTCAATGCCGCGCTTTTTGAACATCTCAATGTATGGGCCGCCCTCAATCGAAGCCCGGCTTGGCCCGCTGATGTAGTAAATCTCCTTCTGCCCCTCCTTCATCCGGCTGACATAGTCGGCCAGCGAGGTCATCTCCCCCGCCTCGGTGGCCGAGGACTCAAAGCGGAGCAGCTTGCTGATCTCCTCCTGATATTCAAAGTCCGTGGTCACGCCTTCCTTGATGAAAATGCCGAAGGTCTTCCAGAAGGTCGCGTACTGCTCCTTCTCGTTCCGTGCCTCCTCGTCTAAGAATTTGAGGAAACGTTTGGTGATCACCCGGCGGATTTTGGCGACAAGGGCGTTGTCCTGAAGCGACTGGCGGGAGATGTTGAGCGGCAGATCTTCGGAATCCACCACGCCTTTGAGGAAGCGCAGCCATTCCGGCAGGATGCTCTTGCTGTGCTGATCAATCAGGACCCGGCGGCAGTGCAGGTTCACGCCCGGATCCATCCGGCCCAGGCCGATGGATTCAAAATTGTCCTTGGGCACAAAGAGCAGGGCGTTGATGGCCAGCGGCGTGTCCACCGAGAAATGGAACCGCCACATCGGCTCGTCATAGCCAGCGCCAATGAATTTGTAGAACTCGGTGTACTCCTCGTCCTTGATCTCGTTCTTGGAGCGCAGCCAGATCGCCTCAACCGTGTTGATTTTCTTGCCCTCCACCTTAACCGGGAAGGGAACAAAGGCCGAATACTGCTTGATGATCCGCTCAATGGTGAATTTCTGAGCGTATTCTTCGGCATCGTCCTTCAGCTCCATGATGATCTTAGTGCCGCGATGCAGGCCGTCACAGGGCGTGATGCTGTAGGTGCCGTTGCCGTCGGAGAACCATTCGCTGCCTTGGCTGCCGTCCCAGGAGCGGGTCTGCACCTTGACGGTCTTGGCTGCCATGAAGGCTGAGTAGAAGCCCACGCCAAACTTGCCGATCAGACTGACATCCTTTTTCGCCGCCTCAGCCAGCTCGTCCAAGAATTTGCCTGAACCGGAATGGGCAATGGTGCCGAGGTTGGCTTCCAGCTCTTCCGCAGTCATGCCGATGCCAGTGTCGGTGATGGTCAGAATGTGCTTTTTGTCATTGCAGTCAATGCTGATTTCCAGCGGCACGTGCCCGTCAAACTCCGGCTTCTCGGTCAACGAAATGTGGCGGAACTTCTCCAGCGCGTCGGCAGCGTTGGAGACCAATTCGCGGACAAAGATGTCCCGCTCGGTGTAGAGCGAATTGATCACAATATCGAGAACTTTTCTGGTCTCGGCCTGAAATTCCTTAGTCTGAGCCTGGGCGGTCATAATCAGTATCCTTTGGCGATTATCTTTTTTTGGGTTTGCATCTGCTTGCTGACAGGAGACAATTCTGCCCTGCAACAGCCGGAACAGTAAGCACGATTGCCCGTCTGTCAAGGCTGGGCCGAGAACCGCTGGCTGCTCTGCAAATGCTGCCCGCGTTGACAGTCCCGAATCAGTTCCGTGGAAAGGGCCTGCGGCAGGAGGCCAGTCAGTGTCCGGCAGTCAGCAGGCCGCTGGCCGCCAAAAGCAGAATCAGGATTTCGGCAATCGACATGAGCAGATAGGCTTTGTCCTTTTTTTTCCAAAATACCGGCACCATCGCCAGATAACAGAGGATCGAGGCTCCTGAGAGAATTGCGATGGGCAGAAAGTTCAGGAAATCGCCTTTGCTGATCAGCTGTAGCCAAGTCCAGCCGACCACGGCCTTATCCATCTGGAGAAAATCGCGGTTCACTGCCGCCACATAGTCGGCTGCCGGGAGCGTCCAATAGCGGGCAAGCTGATCCACCGGCACGACTGGGTCAAGAATGCCGAAGAGATAGAGCAAAAAACTGATCACCAGCAGCACCAGTCCGACCAGCATTCCTTTCTCCAGCCAGGCAGCATATATCATCTGCTCTTCCGGGGGAGCGGGAAAGTTTTTGGTTGCCATTTCCTTCTCCCTTACAAGAGGGTTACAGCCATCAGGCCGTCAAAAAGCGCTTTGCCGCCCGCAAAGGCGAGCACAACTATGACCGTGCGGCGGATGAAGGAGGGCTTGGCCTTTTTCAGTATCCGCACCCCGACAAAGGAGCCGAGCATGATGCCGATCAGCGACGGGGCGACCAGCATCGGAATCACAGCCCCGTTATTCAGATAAACCCAGGCCGCAGAGGTGTCAGTGATGGAAAGCAGGAATTTGCTGGTGGCCACGCTGACCTTGAGCGGCGCGCCCATCATCAGGTTCAGGATGGGCACATTGGCCCAGCCCGCGCCAAGGCCGAACATGCCTGCCATGATGCCGACAACAATGAAGGTCAGCAGGCTGGGAATGGTGCGGTGAATCTGCCAGTCCACCACGCTCCTGTCTGGCAGCTGGCAGATGCCGCAGATGCCCAGCGCGGTGGACAGGGCATCTGGCTTGGGCACTTCCGGGAAGGTGGATTTCTTGGCCGTGAGCATGATGCCGACAATGCCGAGGATGGTGATGCCGAGCAGGATTTTGATGACAAAGGCGGGCAGGGCCAGGCCAAACATTGCGCCGAGGATGGCGCAGGCTGAAGTGACCAAGGCCACTGGCATGGCGAGCCGGAGGCTGGCAAGATTGGCTTGGAGCAGACTCGGCCCGGCAGCCAATGATCCAGAGAGGGCGACCAGCAGGCCCGCGCTGCGGACAAAATCAATATGAAAGGGAAAAAAGCAGCCGATGATCGGCACATAGAGGACTCCGCCGCCAATGCCGCCTGGCACGGCAATGACTCCCATGAGGAACGTGGCGAGCAGCAGCAGCAGCGGCCAGACCCACCAGGCTGTGCTGTCCATTGGTTCGGTTGTCAGACACGAGGTGGAAGCCCACACCATGCTTGGAATCAGTGTCAGCAGGGCCGCTGACAGGATAACCTTCCATTTGCCCGCCTTCATTTTGCTCCTCCCTTTTTTTGCATTGAAACGGTGCTGAAAACACCAGAAAAAAGAAGGCTGAAAACAGCAGAACAGCAGAACATGCGCAGGCATGTCAGTCTGCCATCCGTTGCTGCAACGCAATATTCAGCTTCTCATTTAAGAATAGCGGAGGGAACGGCAGAAGTGAAGGTGAAAACAGAAGACGTGCCGCGCACAATCAGTGGGGCAGGTGGGAATGTCTGGGCCTTCAGGCCCCTTTTCCAGCAGTTGACAAAGATGGAGCCTTGCGCTCCGCCTTCTTATTCTTTGACCACAGTCACGGTTTCCGCCTTGCCCCGCGCCCGGTACTCAGGCCGGTACATAGTCTCAACCTCTGAGGGCGGCAGGGCGTAGCTGCCTAGTGTGACCGCCAAGCTGGGCCTTTGCCAAGGGCGGGTCGATCTTGTCAAAGCGGGTTAACGGGCATCCTCATGCCGGGCTTGGCCAGCACCCAGTGCGCGTAAGCCAGCATTACATCTCAAGTCCTTCTTTCTCAATGCTCTTTCTGGCAGAAGCAATTGCCTGTCTTAAAACAGAATACAAGAAACAGTTCAATCGTCTGCTGCATCAGCCAAGGCAAAGGAAATGCAGTCCTCCTGATGCAGGCGGGCGATCAGCTCCAGTCCCTGTTCACCGAACCTGTCCCGCAGCTCGGCCAAGGTGCTTTGCCCGTCCAAAGCATCCAGCACCGGCTTGGCAGTGAAATCAACTGGCACCGACCAATTATAGCGCATGACCAGATAGCCGAAGGATTCCTCTCTGAGGCGGAACTCGGCAACAGGCCGCCACGTTGGATCAAGCTGGATTGCTGGCGCATTCTCCTGAATCGGCCCGGTCATCAGCGGATCCTGCCCAAGACCCAGTTCCAAGGCGAATGAGCGGTCGCCGCCCCGGCAGCGGGAAACAGCCGGGCATTGCAGGCAGGCCGGAGCAATGTGCTGGCGGTACTGCTGCGCCTGTTCAGACTGCCAGATTTCCGTGATGGGCTGCTCGAAGATGTTGCCGAACACCGTGCCGGTCAGGTTGTCCGGGCGGACAAGTCCTTGTGGCGAGATGGCGCAGTGTTCGATTCCGGCATTGGAACCCTCAGTGGAATTGGGGACAAAGCATTTGGGCACACAGTTGCCAATTCGGCAGGCCGTGCCCTCAGTGTGCAGCCGCTCAATCAGCAGCACCGCCTCCCGGAATTGCTCCACAGCAGGCTGGAGGGGATGCGCACCAGTGAGGAAACGGTTGAACACCGCATACCCGGCCCCCAGCTCCTGCGAGAGCCGGATAATCTCCTCAATCTGCGGACAGCTCTCTCGCGTCAGCACCGTGTTGGTGAAAACCTCAATGCCTGCCTCGGCAGCGCGCCGGATATTGGCGCAGGTCTGGGCAAAGGCATCTGCATTGACCAAGGCGTTATGGGCCGCAGCAGTGCTTCCGTGCAGGCTGATGAGCAGGCCCAGACTGTTTTTCAAGCTGCGGCAGGTGGTAATGACAGCAGCAGGCACAGGCCAGCGGCCATTGCTGAACAGGACATGCGGAATGCCGAGCGTGTCAATATAGGAAATAATTTGATGAAATTTCGGGTGCAGGGTGGGTTCGCCGCCGGTCAGACGGATCAGTTCAGCGTATTTTCTGGGATTTTCCGGCGGGGCGATGCGGTCGAAGAGGTCGCGCCAGTTGGTCAGGGTCTGCTGACGCTGCTGGCCCCAGACATTGGCGCAGCCTGAGCAGAAGTTGTTGCAGGCGTAGGTGAGTTCAACAGCATAAGAGAGCGGGGCTGAGGGGAAGAGCATGAATCAATTGCTGCCCAGCGCATAGAGGCCCTTTTTTCTCTTCTGCGCTTTCAAGACCGAGCGGTCGGCGGTTTTGCTCAGGACAACACGCACCGGGCAAGGAGCCGTCTGAGCAGCACCGTAATAGTCATGCAGGCAGCTTGCAGGCTTTGTCTTTTTCATGCGGATCACTTCTCTGCTCCCGTATCAGTGGCTGCCCAAGGCGAAGATATTTTTTCGATCTTTGCCGGATGCGTTTTTCTGTGCAGGCGCGTCACCATTGCTGGTCAGAAGAACTTTTGTCCGGGACTGCTGGCGTTCCGGCAGGTCGTAATAGGACAGAGAAAATTGCGGCGGTGTTGTGGTATTATTTTTCATGTTGCAAGATCAAGCTCCTCAGGCGGATGAGCTGGAGGATGCTGTCGAGTTCTTCTTTTTTCTTCTGCAAGTGCTCACCATCCTGCCAGAGATGGCGGAAAATATCATGCAGAATGTCAAGAGATTCGCTGTCAGGGATCATTTCTATTCTGCGGCGCAGAACCCGCAGACCTGCTTCAAAGCTCAGGGAGTTATAGCCCGCCTTATAATTGCAGGCTTCAATATATTTTCGGAACATCTGCACAAGGTCTTTGCGTTCAACTGTTCTTCGTTCTCTGAATTTATACGAGGAAGAATCGTCGTCATTGCCAAATTTTTCCTCCATGCAGTAGCATTGACTGAAGAGAATATCTCCTTGAGTGATGCGGAACCGGGCGGCAACCCAATGATATTTATATCCCTCAACACTTATTTTCCCTTCTAACTTCTGCTCATACTTCTTAAAGTCATCTCTGTAATCATCTTTATCATATAGTCCAGAAAAATAAAGTGCATTCAAATAGCTTTGTTTTGCATCATCAAGACGAAAATCTTTTCCACTTCTTTTGGATGTTTCAATACATTTTTTCAGGTAATCAAATGCCTCGGGAAATTTTTCCTGCATAATCATTAGTTCACCTAGCTGAAAATAGACTTCAGGAAGTTTTTCGTGAATAATATTTTTTTCGGCACTATACTCTTCCAAGTTACCTTTTCCTGTTTTAAAAAAACGATACGCTTTTTCGAGATCACCTTGAAATTGTTTTTCAAATTTGTTTCGAGCTGCTTCCAGCTCATCAGCGACACTGTCCTCCAGCAGATTGATAAATTCACCTCGCCGGATATAATATTCACCCTCAATAATATCTGTCTGACCAGACAGTCCTTTTTTCAACCACGGGCTGGACATTTTTTCTATGAGTTTCCGAGCACGCTCAAACGCCTGTCTCGCGTGGTGAAAATCTCCCATAAGACGATAGAGACGGCTCTGGCGATTCAACAGCAGGACAAGCTGCTCCAGATACTTTTCTTTATCCTCAGAATTTCCTGTGAAATGGAATTGTATCCAATAAAGTTCAGTCAGGCATTTATTCACCAGCACTCCTTTCCAATATGCTCCTGTATCCTCGCTTTCTTTAAGCTCCTCTTCAAGCTTTTTCAGTTCCTTAGGCTGAATTGCTTCTTGTTCCAGCAAACGGGCATATTCGAATATCCAGCTAAAATCCTTTATCTTACTTTTCCCTCTTGATTTTATTTCTTCCAAATTATCAAGCGTAAATGAAAAAGGCAGTTTCTCGCTCTGCTTTTTCTTGTATTGATCATTCGTAAGAGATGACAGAGGGGGATAATCACGCCGATTCGTCAGCCTGACTAAGCTTCTTAGGCGATTATAGATGACCAGCAGCATGAGATAATATTCATCTTGATTGAACTTCTTCTTCAAATTTGCTGCTTCAATATAACTGTCAAATGCTTCTTGCAACTGTTTAATGCCTGATGAAAAGTTACCTGACTTTAAAACCTCAACAGCTTCGTCAAACTCCATATCACCAAGAATCAATTTATAACGACCAAATAAGTCAGGGAATTTTTTTAAATCAGGATGTTTTTTTATTTTATCTTTATATTCATTCCACTTTTTTATATTTTTCTTCTTCCGGTCTAATGGTAGATCATCTTCAGAGTAATTTCCAAAATAATATAAAACAAGAATACTTTCGAGGGTATCAAGAACACGATATGAAAAATTAACTTTTTTCGCAGAACGTAAAGCCTTATGGAATTTCATTATGGCAGATTTCCATTCGTTTTGGATGTGTTTTACAGACATCATCATATACAACTCACCCAAGCTGAAACAGGCATCTGCTAATTCCTTGTAAAAAGCTGGTTTCTCCTCAAGACGATCTATAGCTTTTTTTGCATGGTCGATATAGTCATCTATCCGCTCTCTATCAGACTGCTCCACGGGTTCCAGCTCCTTTGCCCGGTAATACTCAAGCAGATGGACAAATTCCCTATCGCCATAAAATAGCTGGCAGAAATTACTGTACACTCGGCCACCTAAAAGCCGGTCCGGTATTTTTTGATAGATTTTTTTCGCTTCTTCAAGATAATGACGAGCATCTATGTTGCGCCCGGCAATGACTAAAACATGCCCTAACGTATTCAAAGAACGAAATATTTCTTTTCTATTTCTTGGAAGATTCTGCACAATGCTGTATGCTGTTTCCGCATATCGTATCGCTTGAAAAAATTTTCCTGTATAACGATAGAGTATGGCGAGATTGCCGAGCGCATATTGGATACACTGCTGCATATTTCGTTCTGTTCTCCTGTCTGCTCTCTGGCTCTGTGCTTTTTCCAGCCAATCCAGAAGTCCTTCCAAGGTTCTCTGCATCCATTGTTCTGCTTCAACAAAGTCGGCTTTTCTATATAAAGTGTATCCGATCCAGTTATTGGCAAGAAACAAATGAAAGAGAGAATCTTTATCATCATAATTAAAAAATATTTCACTGGACTCCTTTAAGAGATTGATAGCGTCATTAAATTTTCCTGACTCAGAATAGGCAATTCCCTCCCACAGTTTAAATTTTCCGTAGAGTATAGAAAGTTCCTCTGAGCTGTCAGTAACCTGCTGTTTTTGTGCTGAATCTATTATACTCAACGCCCTTGAAAGATTCCTTTTATGGCCGTGGATATAATACTGCACCTCTCTTAAATTGAGTTCAAGTTCCCTGGGCAAAGACACGTCATATTCTGCGCAGTAACGTTCCGTTTCGCGTCCCAAAAGACCGGCGTAGGATGAGCGTCCGTCTTCCATTGCAGTGTCAAATTCTTCACAGAATCGCTGTACGCCTTGATCTGGATTTACCATAAAGGTATATTCAATCATCTCAGGCATATATACTTCACGCTTTTTTTGAGAGACATTCTTCGGAGAAAAATTATTATTGTAATAATCAACTAATTGCTCGGCAATTTCTGCGTGTTGCCCTGCAAGGTCTTCCCAATGCTTTTCAATCAGCTCGCGCATTTCATCGTGCAGCAGAATAATAATATCATCGTTTGCCTTGCCGGAAGGCTTGTATTTTATAAAAGAGAGCGGTCGCAGGACGTTCAAAATTTCCTGACATTCTTCCCGTGAATATTCAGTTAAATATTGCATGATATTCAAGGTCATCCTGCGATAACCGACAGCCATCCGGTAAACGAATATTCTCTCCCGATAATCGTATTCAATCCGTCGCACAAGTGAACGCTCGAATGCTTCCTTCTGCAATTCTTCTTTAGTGAACTGCTGAATTTCTTTCAGCAGTTCAGCCGGTTCTCGCTTGCCGAAGCTGAACCAATCCATAAACAGTGCCAAGAGTATTGGACGGCGGCCTGCCAACTCAAATATTTGCTGTAGTTCCTCAGTATTCAAGCCCAGCGCGTCGAGCAGTTCCTCCTTATTATTGACAATTTTTTTATCCTCTAGCAATTGCCAAACATCTTCCCCCAACTCCTGCCGGTCATCATCAGAAATTTCAAACATCCATATACCGACCCGTCCGTCGGGCAAAGCGTATAGAACCGGCTTTAACAAATGTTTGGCCTGTGAATAATTTAGGAAACGCTCATATTCCAGCGGGGAAAATGCAGCAATTTGCAGGCATTCAACGAGAAACTTTTCAGCCTCTTCATCAGAAAATAGCGAAAGATTTTTTTCTGTAACATACTCTTTTGCAGCATCAGTAAGGGGAAAGCGACCTGAAACAACAAGCCGTGTGTTGCCGGAATGCAAGAGCGGAAAAAAATCTTGTTCCAGCCAGAGGGACAACTCTATTGATTCAACTTTCTTTTTTTCTTTGTCATCATGCCGAATTACACCAATGCGCTGAATAACCTCGTAAGTGTCAAAAAATAAAACGATTATTTTATCGTTCTGTTCTTTCTCCTCAGCAACTTTCCTATACTCTTCCTGAAAAGCATCTACTATGCGAGGAAGCAAATATTCAGGCTCGCTGGTATCCTTTGTCTGATGGTATTCTTCAAGCAACTTCGTTGTTTTTAAAAAAGATGCGCTGCCAAGAATATTGATAATCTGAGTTATAATCCCGTTTCTTGAACGGCTTTCTGTCTGATAAAAGTCAATCAGCTCACCGGTTATAACCTTTTCCCTGTGCTGAGTGCGGCATTGCTTCAGCATTTGCCGCAGAAGTTGTGTTTTGCCAACGCCTCCGTCGCCATCCGTATGAATATTCAGAATAAAAGAGTTTCGATGAGAAAGAAATTCCTCAAACTGCTTCAACTCATTCTGTCGACCAACAAATATAGATGACTTTACTGAAGGCAGGTCTTTATCTTGTCGCTGCAAATCATTAGGAGTCATACTGTTGCCTCTTTCTTTTTTATTCATCCAAGTACTTTAACAATTCTGACATATCAAGCATGTCGTTTATTTTTTTGTCATTACGTAACGCATTCACTAAATTAAAAAAATTTTCTTTAACCAGTGGATAAGTCGAGTATTTATTCAATATTATTTCAATTTCTTGGGCTGCATCTTTCCCTTCAGCTTTTGCTAAAAAAATCGTATGGTAAAATCGTTCTAAAACATTTTTTATCAGATCTAAATATCCTTCACTATCTTTTACCCAAATATCGTACTTTTCAACTAAAACTTTTTGTATTTTTATGAAGTCATTTTTTTTATTTACCATGAAATGACGAATAAAAATATTATGGACTCTATCTTCTACGTTAAGGCATCCAAGATACATATTGACAAATATGTCTGTCTTTTTTTGAAACTCATTAATAATTTTTTCAAAATAAGTAATTTTTTTATTTTTAAAATTATCTTGGAAAGAATGGGAAAGAATAACTTTTAACACACCAGGTTCAATATATCGAAGCAAAGACAGATAAGGAAGGATTGTTTCTACTGACGGAGCATCTTGATCTAATTCAATTTTTCCAATTCTCTCTTTAAACACCTTGTCAATTAATATTTGAAGACAATCCTTGCAAAATTCTTCCTCATTTTTATTTTCAAATGGCAATGGACATCTAAATATATTGATAAAAACACAAAGGCATTCTTTAATAAGAGAAGGATAGCCTAAAGTTAGTTGATAAATTCTTTTCGAAATTCTTTCTTTATTCTTGCTATCAAATGACAACCTGTTGTAATCCAAGAAAAATTGAACAAGTTTTTTAATATCCTTTTCATTTAAACAATTTAACTGATTATATTCAATATTTTTTCTTATATTTTCATTTCTCCAATGTCTTTTTTTTTGGCCAGCAAAAACAAGAATAAAATTTTCTTTATGGAGCAAGGGTGCGAATAGTTGATCCTCCAGTTCATGAATTATATATTGGTCAGCATAATCAATATTGTCAAAACATATAACTATTTTACATGACAACGGGAGTTCGTTGAGACAATCTTTAAAAGATTCAATTAAGTAACTTTCATCATTCTCTCCTTCATTCTGTTTATATTTTTTTATTTCTTTCTTAAAGGAATCGAAGAAAATTCGATTTTCTTCCTTTTTGGTGAGAGAAAAGGCTATTTTTTCCAACACAGGATAAACATTGTAAGAAGAACGAGACAGTTCATACCCTTTAAAATCTATGTAACCGATCAAATATCTTTCTTTTTCGACTGAAACTATGTAAAGAAAATACTGCAAAAGCCACGTTTTTCCAATTCCTTCATTTCCTGTGTATTCAAAAAGACATGTCTTTGATTTATATTCAGCAATAATATTGATTAAAGATATTTTTTCCTTCTCTCTATCAACAAACAAGTATAATAATTCTGAATCACAACAAGATGGCATTTCCTTTTTCTTTACAATTTTATATAATCCGTCCCAATGCTCCGCAACCCGATACAGCGGCATTGCCAATACTGTATCACGCTCTGCATTTTTTACTTTGTCGGGGTCAGTTGCTTGGGTCTGGATGGCAACTGCTGCTTGGAGATCAACACTAACAACAGCACTTCCACTATATCCTCCTTCACCTGTCTGCTTACTGTCAAGTTTCAAAAGATAGTCTTTGTTACAGTTGTAAACACCAATAAATGGGCCTTTTCCAGATGACATCTCGACAAGACTTTTGCCATAACCATAAAGTAAAAACTCCCCTTGTACGAATTTTGGAAGTTGTATATCGAGAGGATAACGATCTTCAATTTCAGTTTCTAACTGAAGTACTGCAAAATCAATCCTCTTTTCCTCATCATATTTCCATGCAATTTTACGTGCTGTAAGGGAATGAGTATCTCCTGAAAATTTCACTTCAACAGTTTCAGGTGGGTTTGATTTTCCCAGCACATGACCAGCTGTAAGCAGATGTCCTCTATTGCTGATCAACCAAGCCGTGCCCTTGATTTTTTGCTCAATCAAAACGGCACAAGTCGCCTGCATAATTTTTTCATCGCGCATAATTCAAAATCCAGCAAGTTATCACTCACCATCACCCTGCCAAGTCAACTTAACTTTTAACCCGGAATCCGCTTTTGCACCAAAAACAACCCACGCTTTAGCTTCAGCAGAAAATCCCATTGAAAATTCTACCTCCATTTGCTGCGCATGAGCTGTTTTGCGGATACTGTCAAATTCCTGCCCTAAATCCTCCGCAATATTTTTAATCGCAGCTTTTGCTTTTCTATATACATCCTTGATGTCATCTTCAATGCCTGTATTGACAAGAGCAGGCCCATCGTTTTCGGAATTGAGCACCTCTACCTCGTTATCCATTGCTTGAATCAGCACCTGCGTATTTCCGATGGTTTCCTGTATAGCCTTCATAATCAAGCCTCCCTTGGTTTGTCTCAAAAAAACACATTAACCCAAACTGTTACGCTGCTCCCATGCAACTGCCTGCGAATTATCCAAACTACCACACAACCAGCAATCCTTCAATCACTTTCTCGCTCAGTGCTGTTACAACCTGTTTCCCAAACACGGCAAGTCAGTTTCTTTCCGCTCAACATGAATCTGCTGCTGAAGCGGCAAATATCCCGCTTTTCAGCCAGCGGGCCGGAAGAGTGGCACCCCCTTCGGTGCTGCTGAATTACGAAATCAGCAGCACCGAAGGGGCAGAACCTCATTTCTTGTCAACAGTTACAATCCCTGCCTTGCCCCGCGCCCGGTACTCAGGACGGTACATAGCCTCAACCTCTGACGGCGGCAGGGCATAGCTGCCTGGCGTGACCGCCCGCACCAAATAGGCAAAGCTGAAGGGCCGCACTGGATTGTTGCGTGTCAAGGGCTTGAGCTGCTCTGTGTCAAAGGCAACCACAAAGCGGTCGTCCCGCGCATCCGTGTAGCGGAAGGAACTGAGTTCGGGCAGCCAGTCAAAGGCCTCGGCATCTTTGCCGCTCACCGCCTTTTCGATTTCAAAGCCCGCAGGCAGCAGATCAATCAGCAGGGCGTGATAATTGCCGCCCTCTTTGGCCTCGCCTTCAACCAGCACCACAGCCAGCTCGCTTTGCGGCACCTTGTCCAAGGCCAGCGGCTCGCCTGCACTGCTGTACCAAGTCCGTTGGATTGTGAAGCCATTTTCCATTGGCGGCGGCTCGTTGGTCGGCGCGCCCTGCACGGTGAGCACTGCCCAGACTGCGACCTGTCCCTTGTTGCGCAAGGTCACGGGCTGATCAAGCAACGTGTCTCCGCTGCGGCTGAGGGAGAAGAAAGAGGATTCTTTTTTCTCTGTTACCGCTGGAGCAGCTTCCTCTTTTGGCGTGTCACTCCCCAAATTCATGGCGGAAAGAAAACGGCCCAAAAGCGAAGGACTCTCCGCCTCTGGTTTATTCTCCTGCGGTGCCGGGCTGGCCTCGGTGATTTCCAAATCCAAGGGCTGGCCCTTGTCCAAGGTCAGAGCGGCCATGATCAGAGCGGCCTGCTCCTGAGTGGAGAAATACTTGCGCTTGGAAAGTTGGCCGGTCAGTTCCTGCCACGCCGAAGCCGGATCAACCTGCGTCAGGCCGGTCTCGTCGAGCACACTGATGATTGCAGCCAGATCACGCAGGCGGGAGCCGTAGCTCCACCATGAGGCAGCCTCTGTGTCTGCCGAGCGCAGAGCTGCTTGCAAGCCTTTCATTGCCCGTTCCTGATCGCCAAGCAAAGCCAAGGTGCCAGCAAGCTGGGCTTGCGCCAGCGGCGAGCTAATTTTGTCAAAGCGGGTGTCAAAGAGATAGCGGGCATCCTCATGCCGAGCTTGGCCAGCACGGGCCAGCACCCAATGCGCGTAGGCCAGTGCCTCAAGATGTTTGTCCTTCCTGTCGCTGTGCTTGACCTCGTCTGTCAGCCAGTCCAAACCTTTTTTGTAGAAATAGTCTGGCACGGCAAAGCCTTTTTCCCGCGCTCGGCCAAGAAAGTCCATAGCATAAGCCGAAAGCCACGGCTCTTCGTCATCGCTGTCTGACCAGAGACCAAAGCTGCCCTCGCCGCGCTGCTTCTGCAAAATCAGGTCAATAGCCGCCTGCACCCGGTCAGGCAGATTTTTGTCCGCTGGATAGGCAAAGCGTTCGGCAAGCTGATTGGCGTAGAGCAGAGGCATGGCCCGGCTGGTGAGCTGCTCCAAGCAGCCGTGCGGGTAGCGGTCCAGCTCGCCGAGTAGCCCGGCCACATCAACATTGGGCGCGCTGGAAATGCTGAGATCAACCTTGGCTGTGGCCGGATGCAGACCACTCAGGGTCTCCTTGTTCAGGGTGAGGACTGCGCCCGGCTCAATTTTGCTGTAGGTGCGGGTTAAGGTCGGCAGATATTTGCCGCGCACATTGAGATCAAAGTCGCCTGCATAACTGTAGCCTTGCGGGCCGTTGACGAGCAGATGCAGCTTGCCGCTGCCAATGCCGGAAGCAGTCACTGGAAAGCTGAGGCTCTGCCGCCTGCCCTGCTCAAGCTGGACAACTGCCGCGCTTTGCTCCGGGCCAAGCAGCGTTACCGCGCCTTCAGCCCGCCATGATGCCTGATACTGACCTGCCGGGCCGTCAATGTTTTCGATCAACACCTGAATGCTGGACTGGTCGCCGTCTGCCAGATAGCGCGGCAGAGACGGGGAGATGACCACTGGATCATTGACCCGCATGGCTTGACTGGCCGCGCCGGTCTTTTCCTTTGACCAGGCCACGGCCATCAGGCGCAGCTTACCGTTAAAGTCCGGGATGTCTAACGGCACCGTGACTGTGCCGTCATCGCCTGCCCTGACCACGCCGGAGAAGAGGGAAACCACCTTCACATTGGACTGCGGCGCACCGCGCAGACCATCTTCGCCAGCACCGCTGCGCAGAGTGAGCGGCTTGCTGTTTGGCGGAATGATGAGCTGGCCGTACATGTCGCGGATGTCAAGACCGAGCTGCTGCTTGCCAAAGAACCAGTCAATCGGATTTGGCGAGACAAACTGGGTCAGCTGCAAAACTCCTTCATCCACAGCGGCCAAGGTCAGATGGATTTCGCTGCCTGCCTCTGCCCCCTTGACTGCAACCGGCACTGGCAAGACCTGCCGGGGCCGGGTCTGCTCCGGCGCATTGACGGTCAGTTCCAACCGCTGCGGAGCCGGATCAACTGGCAGCCAGATCAGGCCCACAGCCCGGTCTGCGCCCTTCTGCTGCCCCTTGCCGGGCCGATAGACCGTGACCAAGGCATAGACACCCGCGCCCCAGCCGTCCTCAACCGGAATCTCAATGGTCTGCTCCTTGCCGCTCAAGGCGAAGTTGCGCAGCCCGTTCACTGTGGTGTTGGCCAAGACCAGACTGGCTTGCCCCGGATACGGCGAGGTCAAGGTCAGTTTGGCAATGTCGCCGACCTTGTAACTCTGCCGGTCAAGCACCACTTTGACCGAATCCGGGGTGTCGCTCTCGCCGACAAGTTGCTCGCCCGCAGTGAAGTGCAGGCTGGTGAGCAGGATATTGTCCTTGTTCAACAGCTCCAGCCGGTATCTGCCCCAGTCCGTCGCAACGGCCAGCGGCACTGGCCCGGCCTTATCCCAAGCAAGCTGGCCGCGCTGCGCCTCCTGATCAAGAACGATCTCCTCATAGCCCCATTCACCATTCTTGATGAACCACTGATAATCAATATCCTCGCGCACCAGCCGCCAGTGCATTTCGCCTTTCTCCTGCGGTTGGCCCTGCTCGTTCAGGGCAATGATTGCAAATTTAGCCTCACTTTGCTCAGGGATCTGCAAATCAGCAAAGTCTGGCTTGAGGCCCAGATATTCCTTGAGATGACGAACAGGCACACTGGTGGTTGCGGTCACGGCCCTGCCGTCAATATCCAAAACATCAGCCCGCACCACAGCCTTGAGTGGCTGAAGGGTGTTGAGCGGCTGGCCAGCCAAAGTCAGGGGCAGGATGCCGTGTCCTTTTGCATCGGTACTGATGTCCGGCAGCTCAATCGCAGCCAGACCCGGTTCCTCCTTGTCTCTGCCAAAATAAAAATCAGCAAAATCGGCAAAAGGATGGGGTTCATAGTGCAGCTCCATATTGGCTTTGACACTCAAATCCGAGCCGGGCGAGCCGTAGTAGTAATCCGCCTGCACCTCGGCTTCAGCCTTGCCTGTCGCACTGAGAATGCCTTGCGGCTCCAGCCGCACTTCCAAGCGCGGCGGCTTGAAGGATTTGACCTCAAAGCTCGTCTGTCCGACCGGCTTGGCTTCCACATCCGCATACAGGGCGGCAGTCCAGTTGCCGGAGCGGGCAGAATTGGCCAGATTTATGGTGTCTGCATAGCCGCCCGCAGAGTCAGGCTGAAGCAGCCGTTCAAGTAGCACCTTGCCGTCCGGGCCGCTGACCCGCAGGGTCATGGGTGGGCAGGCAGCATAACGGGCAATGCGGTCGCGGACAATCGCGGTCAGATGCACGCTCTCGCCGGGCCGGTAGATGCCGCGCTCCGTATAGAGATAGGCATCAAGAGGGCCTGGCGCAGTTCTACCGCTCACACCCCGGTCACTGAGATCAAAGGGAGCCTGTTCGAGTTGGAGAAAGGTGAAGCCGTGCTTGCTGTCCAGAGCCATGAGATGCACAGCCGCTTGGCCGCCTTTACCTTTGAGCAGGCCAGGGGCAAAACGGACTATGCCCTGCTCATCCGTGCTCAGATTAGCCAACGGCGTATTGTTCTTCGCGTACAGGCCGATCTCCAACCCGGTAATGGGCAGAGCGGTCTCCAAGCTGCGGGCCGCCACGGTAAGACCGTCGCTGCCCTGATAGGTGGTCAGGCCAATGTCTGTGACCACAATCCATTGGCTGGCTTGATCTTCCCAGCGGCGTTCGTCTTCGTCGCCATCCTTGCTCTGCTCGGCAGACAGCACGTACAAACCCGGCGCAACAGCCAAGACATCCTGCGGCAGCACCACATTGCTGGTCATGATCTTGTCCTGCGCCGGACTGGGAATTTCCGTTCTGCCCTGCCAGACCTCCTCGCCGACCGTCTCCTGAATTTGGTCGAGCTGATACCCGCTCAGTTTGCGGCGAAAGTTGTTTTGGACAAACTCGCCCAGGATGTTGCGCTCATGAATGCGGAAGAGCTGGAGCTTGACCTTCTCGACATTCACCGAGTTCAGGCCAATGCCCCGGCTGCTGCGGTCAGCCAGAATGTAGTCACTTTGATTAAACCAGAGCGCGGGCGGGCGATGGCCGGTTGTAACGGTCAGGGTCACAGTCTCCGGCAGGGTGCGATTCTCCACCTTCATGCCGCTGCGCACGGTCACTTTATAGGAAGTGCCCCAGTCAGCCCCGCTGATGCAAAGCTGTCTATATCTGACTGAAAAATCAGCATTGACAGCCGGGCTGATCTGAATGTAGTCGCCGTAATGAAAGCTGTCCGGCTTGGGCAGCTCCTCATTGAAGCGCAGACAGAGCTTGGGCAGACTGCTGTCATTGTCTGTCGAGGTGCTCTGCACCTTCAAGGCATTCTCGGCAAGCTGCTTCCGCCGCAGCTCGGCCAGCCGCCTCTCCCGCTCTTCTTTCTGCCGTTTTTTCTCAGCAGTCAGCTCCTCTTTCTGCTGCTGCCGCAGACTGTCCGCCTTGCCGCTGTCATCGCCCAATTCCGCCAGCTGCTCATACACAGCGATGGCGGCAGGAGTCCAGTTGTCCTGCACTGTGGTGCGTTTTTCCAAGGCTTTGCCGAGCAGGGCAAGGGCCTGCTTTTGCATGTCTGGAACATCTGCGGCCTGCCACGCCAGCCAGCTACTCCAGCTCGCCTTTGGCCATTCCCCGTCGCAGGCAGCCGCTTTGGCAAAGGAGAGCCAGAAGGCTGCGTCTGTATTTTCTCCCAGCAAGACGGCCTGTTTGTGCAAGGTCATGGCTGTATAGCATTGATCCGCAGCGGTCATGATTGCCGCCGCTTGCATGAGGATGGCGGCCTGTTCCGATTCAGGCGGGGATGTGCCGGAACGGGCGTATTCAACAGCAAATTTTTTGCTTTCCTGCTTTATGTCCTGAAGGCTGTGGTCCGCCGCAGCGGCCAGTGTGGACAAGGAGCAAAAGCAGAGCAGGAGGAAGACAGCGGCGGTGCGGATGACTGATTTCATGGTGTTTATGAATGACTGATAGATAATGAAAAGGCATGGAAGACAGGAGGAAAACCGTGGGCTGCAAAGGCCTCACAGCACGCACTGCCGTCACCGTGTTGCTCGGCCCGCTCTCACCTGCTTGCCAAGTTTTGCTATTTCCGCCAGCGACTGACCGCCAGCTCCAGTTTTTGAAGAAAAACTTTCAGCTCAGGAGAAGCATTGAGCTGGAGCAGCTTGCGTACAACCAAACGCAAAAAGTCTTCCTCTTGATATTGAAACTCGCGGGCCAAGTCATACATCATATTTTTATAGATGTTGCCGGGCTTGTCCGCAGCATTGCTGTATGCCTGCTGAATTTTTTGCATTGTGGTTACAATCAGCTCACCCGCCTCGCTGCGTTCCATAAGTTCGCCGACTTGCTGCTTGTTTGCTTCCAGAGCTTTCCAGAGAAATGGTTCCGGGCCAGATTCACCGGGGAGAAAAAGCGGCTCAATCAGAAACCCGCCGAATTCCTTTGCCTCCGCCCGCAGCGTCCCGTCTAAATTACGGGCATCGCCATCCAAGACAAAAAGAGTGCTGTCCAACTGCCCAACTTTGCCGAAGGCGCGGACATGTTCGGCAAACTGATTTTTCCCAGTATCAGTTCCAATCAATATATCGTTGGTATGCAAGCCAAGTTTTGGCATCAGCACATCCATGCAGCCATGCAGCACGGCTTTGGCTTCCGAGTCCTCACAAATAATGCTGAGTTTGTTCAATGCCTGACCGTACAGCACACGTTGCAGCACATCTTGATAGGCAGGCTTGAGCACAACATTCCGATAATCACTGCTGCGCTCCAAAAAAATGCGGGCCTCTCTGGGAACAGATTCCAGCACTGCCGGACTGTGGGATGTGACCACGATCTGCAAATCGTTGCGCAAGGCCAGCCGTTGCAGCTCAAGCATGAGCTGCTGCTGCGTGTAAGGATGCAGGCCAGCCTCCACTTCGTCAATCAGCACCAAGGTGTTTTGAAGATTCGAGAGCTGCATGGAAAGCCGCAAGATAGTCCGCTCGCCTGATGACATGTGAAACTCGGAATAGCGTCCGCTGGCATCCGACCGTTCCGCCACCAGCAGGTCGCGTCCTCCAGAAATTATTTTGTTCATCCGCACATATTTAAAAGGCAGCACATTTTGGGCAAAGGCTATCAGGTCTGCGGTCACCTCCTGAATTTTTTCATATCTGGCACCTATGTTCAATACACTCCGCACTTCGCCGGGATTGGAGAGATTGGCCAATGTGCGCACAATCACTTCGCGTTGAGGCTGACGGACTCCCTTTTTCCCCTGAAAATTTGGATTCCATCCCTTTGTCAGCCGCCGCCAAGTCATTGGCAGCGGTCCCGAAGGAGTGTTGAACAGGTAGCTGATTTCAGCTTTAGTTATTTGGTCGTCCAAGTCTTCCCCGCCATCTGTCCTCCTGTTTCTGAAGTTGGGAAAAAGCGTGGCAGGCTTAAAATCACGCAACCCGGAACCGGGCACATCATACGCGCAGGCCAAAGCCATCAGCACGGTCGTCTTGCCACAGGCATTTGGTCCTGCCAAGACAGCAACCGGATAATTGAACTCAATGATCAAGTCTTCAATACCGCGCAAATTTTTAATCCGAACCTGCCGGAGCATATCCTGCTGCGGATTTCTTTTTCCTCTCAACTGATCCCAAATCTGCTCTAAATTACGCTGCAAGGAAGACATGATGGCTTTTTTCTGTCGTTTTATATTTTTCCTGCATTATACAAAATCCGCAATTATGGGGAAGAGAAAAAAAAAGCAGGGCCTCGTGCAAAATCCTGCTCAACTGCCTCACAGCACTGCCGTCACCGTGTTGCTCGGCCCGCTCTCACCTGCTTTGTTGACCGCGATGACCCGATATTTCCACTCCTTGCCGTGCTCCTGATTGTTCAGGGTGATCTCTGTTGCCAAGGCGGTGGGAACGCGGAGGTCAAAATTTCCTGAATAGCTGCGGCGCGGATTGATGCCTTTCTCCTTGCAGACCTCCAAGAACACAGCAAGCGACTTGCGGAATTCCGCCCGCAGCTCGTCAGGCGTGCGGCCAGAACCGTCATGATATTCATGGTTCCACTCCATGCTGTTTCAGCCAGTTGCGTATGCGCTTCCGCAGCATGACAAACAACTGGCTTGATTGCAAGCAGAAAAAGCGCGGTTTTCACCTGCCTGCGCCCTTTGTCTGCGAATGACGCTTGATAGGCGGGTATTTCTTTGGTATAGGCTGCAAGGTGAAAACTGTTGCGCAGCAAGGCTGCTGGGAAACTTTTGCGGAAAAGGATGAGAAAGCATGGCATCACGTGATTTAGAGATTATCAAGAAAATAGAAAAAGAACTGAATCAGAATCTGCGCAGAGTTGATAAACTTGGATCAAAACGCTTCTGTTATATTGCTGATGAGCAGGATCAAGTCACCGTCCTGCGGTTAAGTGAAGCTGGTCTCGCCAATTCTAATATATATTTTCATCTCTTTAAAGAGCTTACTAATCTTAAAACATTCGATCTAAGCTTTAATCAAATCAATGATATTTCCTTTCTCAAAGACATGAGCTATCTTCAGACGCTCAATTTAAGTCTCAATCAGATCAGTGATGTCTCCTCTCTGAAAGAACTCTATCATCTTAAAACTCTTAATTTAAGTTCAAATCAAATTAGCGATATTTCATTTCTCAAAGATATTGTCCATCTTCAGTGGCTAAATTTAAGTTTTAATAAGATCAAAGATATTTCATTTCTCAAAAATCTTATCCAACTTCAGACACTCAATTTATGGAATAATCAGATCATCCGCTTGCCGGAATGGATTACAGAGTTGTTCCCTGAGATTGTCTGTTCTGATTATTTTGAAGTTTACAAAATCAACGTCGGTAATAATCCCCTGACCCATCCGCCGCCAGAAATCATCAACCAAGGCCGCGAAGCCATCCGCGCCTATTTCCGCTCCTTTGAAAAAAGCGAAGCTGTCAAATTGCACGAATCCAAAGTGCTGCTGGTTGGCGACGGCAAGGCCGGAAAAACCTCGCTGCTCAAACAGTTCCAAGGACTGGACTTTGATGAGCATGAATCCCAAACCCACGGCATAAATGTCCAGCCGCTTTCAGGCAGTGAGATAGCAGGTTTTGCCAATCCTGACCAAGACTGCCGCCTCCATTTCTGGGATTTCGGCGGGCAGGAAATCATGCACGCCTTGCACCGCTTCTTCATGAGCAACCGCTCGCTGTACATCCTTGTCTTGGACAGCCGCGACGACACTGGCAGATGCTGCTGGCGTTGGCTCCGGCACATTGAGAAGTACGGCGGCCAGTCGCCGCTCATCGTGGCCATGAACAAGATTGATGCCAACCCGTCCTTCAATCTCGAACAGAAGAGCATCAATGTCCGTTTCTCTCAGATCGAAAACCGCTTCTTCCGCATCTCTTGCAAAAATAAGGACGGCCTGCCGGAATTAGTGCGCAGCATGGCCGCATCTGTGCCGAAAACTCCGCTGTACGGCTTTGAAATCAGCAAAGCATGGCTGGAAATCAGGAAACAGCTCGAAGCGGCAACCGGCGCGCAGAACTATATCAGCCAGGAGCAGTTCATTGCCATCTGCAAAGAACACGGGGTTGAGGACGAGACAAGCCGAATCACCCTCCTCAAGCTGTTCAATGACTTGGGTACCTTGCTCTTTTTCGAGCAGATAAAACTGGCTGACATTTATGTCCTTGATCCGCACTGGGTGACGGTCGGGGTCTATAAAATCATCAACTCAGCCCGAACCAAGGACGGAATCCTGCACGAGGAGGATTTGGATTTCATCCTCAAGCAGGAGGATATCCGCTGCGATGAATATGACCCGGCCAAAGAGAAATGCTTTACCTACACCGTCCAAGAGCAGGCATATCTTGTCCGCATCATGGAGGAGTTTGAGCTGTGCTACCGCTATGACAAGCATCAGCATATTCTGCCCAATCAGCTTCCCAAGGAGCCGGAACAGGAACCAAAGCTGACAGGTGAACATCTGCTCGGCTTTGTCATGGAATATGACTATCTGCCTTCTTCGTTCTTTTCCCGCCTCATGGTCCGCTTGAAGGAAGATATTCCAGACCGGCGGCGGCAGTGGCGGTACGGGATGTATCTCGAAAACAAGCAATTCGGCGTGGAAGCAATTATAGCGGTTTCGTATTGAACAGATATCAAACCCAGCAATGACGGAAAAACGATTTGATTGATTTTGACTTAACCGTTTTCAGAGATATATCATAAGCTTCCATCAGCTCACGCTCTGTTCTCGGCTTCAATTTTCTTATAGTGTTTTTCATTACTGACCAGCAGTATTCAATAGGGTTCAGTTCAGGACGATAAGGAGGGAGGAAAATGATCTTCGCTCCTGTACTTCTGATCAAAGCGAGAGCTTCTTTGTTTTTATGAGGACTGGCATTGTCAAGAACGACTGTCTTGCTGCTGTCAAGATATTTCAAAAGATAATTTTTTATATAGAAATAAAAGACATCTCCTGTCATGGTGCCTTTAAATTTCATGCACTTCAATATTTTTCCAAACTTTACAGCTCCTATCATGCTTATTCTTTTCCCTTTACCTGAAGGTCTTTTTGAAAAAGCTCTTGTTCCTTTTCTTGATCTTGCAAATTTTCTCGACATGTTCAAACAGCATCCTGTCTCATCAATAAAGATGAAATTCTTTTTGTCAGCCTCGAGCAGGCCTGCAAGGTAATTAACTGTCTTTGCTATATTTTCCTCTTTATACGCCGCCGGATCGCGGAAAGTTTTTTTTTCCGGCTGATTTTCAGTCTGGCGAGAGTTTCGCACAGCGTGGAAGGTGCTATTTTTAAATTGAATTTCTCGTATAAGCGATCACACATCTCTTCAAGCGTAAGATCGTTCTCGTCATCAATCATGCTGGTCAGAAAAGGCATATGAACTTCCTTGATTTTCGGAGGATTTCCGCCTTTATGAGGCTTCGGCTCAAGCGTCCCCTCAGTCTTCCATCTTTTTACAAGACTTTGAACAAATTTATAGGAAACGTCAAGCAAATCTGCAGTTCTTCTCAATGATTTCTGTTTTTCATAAACAGACAAGACTTTCTTTCTGAAATCAATAGAATAAATCATGGCAGACCTCCGTGTGTAAAAAAATGGAAAAAACAGACAAGTCAAGTTTAATCTTTTTCTGATAACCATACAACCTGAAACCGCTATATCAGGATGCAGGAGCAGGCAAACAGGATTACAATCAGCATTCAAGGCGGGCTGCACAGCAAAAGGCAGTATCTGGCTGTGATCCGAGACGCTATTTCAAGACTTGGCTTTCAGGAGCTGAAACCGAAAGAGCTGGTTGAATTGCCCGGACATCCTGATACATTTGTAGAGTATGAAGAGCTGCTCGGTTATAAGCGGGCCGGAAGAGATGAATATTTTCACGGGAGATTAGGGAAGGCTTTCTCTGTCTCTGAACTGTTGGATAGTGTTGTCAGTAAGGAAGAACGAATAAAGGAAGGGAGAAATGTTATGAGTGTATCATTTAACAATATTGGCAATCCGCAGGTGCATCAGAATGTGCATCAAACCAACACGCAGACGAACAGCCAGCAGCAGTCTGTTGATTTGCTCAATCAACTCAGAGAAGCGCACGGGCTGTTCCGCAATCTGAAAGAAGATATCCTTGCAGAGGCGGATATTGAAATCGAGGATGAAAAGGAAAAGAAACGGGTTCAGAATGAGCTGGACAAGGCGGAAAAGGCCCTGACTGAGGCGGAAAGCGCGGCTGAACAGGGAAAGGAACTGGATGCTGCGACAAAAAGCCGCTTGGAGGAATTCTTCACCAGCCTTGCCGACAAAAGCTCCCGCCTCGGCAAAGCCTTGGAATTTGTTGATCAAGGAACAAGAAAGATGCAGGAACTGGCCCGGACGTATAACAAGGTTGCGGCAAACATCGGCCTGCCTGCTGTGCCGCCGCTCCTGCTGGGGCAGGAGAAGGAATGAGACAAACGCTGACAGCCTGAACAGGCACGATTCAGATAGAAATTCAACTGTCCAGAATCAGTCTTCATCATGGTCGTTTTCTTGGGCAGAGAAAATGGTGACTCCCGTAAGCACGGCAATCATCAGGGCACCAAAAAATACGGTCAAGGCAATGAAAGAGGAACAGGTGCAGTTTATTCCAGTCAAAAGAAACTGATGCGTCATATTTGCAGATTTTCCTCGTGAGTGTCCAGAAGCAACTTCTGTGCTCACAAGAGAAGCAAATAGCATACCAGCTTGGCTTGTCTTGAAATTTTGTCTTGTTTTCCTTGCCCTGATGGACATTCAGCCTGCTTCGCCTGACTGGAGGCAGCATCTTGTTCATCCTCCTGCTGGGCACTTTTTTCTCTTCTGCCGAACAGATGGGTATCTTTTATCCAGCTGCCGCCCCTTATCTTCCGGCAGTTTTTGGACTGAAGGTGATGACATCATCTTTATTCGGTCTCGCTGAGATGGCATAGAGCCGGATTGCGCTGACCGCTGTTTTATCCTGCCGCCCTGCCCCGCCGTAGAGAACAATGCTGTTGAAATCCGGGGCAAGGCGCAGGAGAGCGGCGGCAAGGTCTGTCTCGGCGAAATCAGCGGAAACCGCATTGTCCGCCCTGCCCTCCAGCGTGATCTCAGCCCCGGTCTGGTCAGCGATTTGCTGGAGAATCTGCTTCAGCGGCAGGTTGCGCGCCTGCACAGTCAGCAGACCATCCTTAAAAGCCACCATTTCAGCACTTAGAGCAGGTGCGGCGGCAAGAAGCAGCAGCACCGCCATGCTGATTTTTTTTCTCTTTCGCATTCTTCTCTCTGGCAGTCATTGCAGCGGACAGCGACACGGAAGCTGCTCTGCGCCGCTGTCCGTGAAGATGATTCCGCTACGAGCAGCGCGAATAGCCGCAGTCGCGGCAAACCTCGCAGCCTTCGGTATAGACCAAGGTGCCGCAGCATTCCGGGCAGGAGGAGGTGAAGCCCTTCTGGGTTCCGGCCATGAACGATTTCAGCAGCCTGCCAAGCTGGGCAGGCAGATCGAGTCTATGGCCGCTGGAGCGGTCGAGCTGGCGGATGATCTCCTCCATCGGAATCTGATAGCGCAGGGCCAAGGAGACCAAGCGGCAGGTGGTGGTCCACATGGTGGATTTATCCTTCAAATCCAGCCGATTGTCAAAAGGAAACTTGGCAAAGACCTCCATCGGGTTTTCCTTCTCGTCAAAGCAGACAATCAGATAAATCGAATTGCCGTCCGCATCCTTGAGTCGGTAGCGTTTCGCGTCAAGGACATCAGGCAGCTCTTTCTTCTGTAGCTCGCCTTGGCTGGAAACTGTGGCCGTCTTTTTGGCGGCAGAAGCGACAGTGCTGAGAACTTGGCCATCTCGCGAGCCGTCCCGATAGACTGTCAGACCCTTGCAGCCCAGCTCAAAACCGAGCTGATAAGAGAGGCGCACATCCTCTTTGGTGGCGGTCGAGGGCAGGTTGATGGTCTTGCTGATTGAGGAATCCACGCCATTTGTCTGGAGTGTTCCCTGCATTTTAATATGCTCTTCAGGAGCAATATCTTGAGCAGCCCGGAATATGCGCTGCCATTTCTCCGGGATTTCCGCCTGACCGAGCACCGTGCCGCACTGGGCCACCTTCCGCATCAGCTCTTCAGAGAAGAAGCCTTCCCGCTTGGCCACACTCTCAAAATGTTTGTTGATCATCAGGAATCGGTCGTTGTCCATGACGTTTTTTTCTGTCACCACGGAGAAATACGGCTCGCAGCCAGAGGCGCAGTCGGCAATCATCGAGACCGTGCCAGTCGGCTGAATTGAAGTCAGAGCCGCGTTGCGCCGGGCCGTGTAATGGTTGTGCTGCGCATCCCAAGCCGGGAACGGCCCTTTCAGCTCGGCCAAGGCAATGGAGGCGGTTTCAGCCTCGTCACGGATGAAGCGCATGACCTTGGCGGCAGCGCAGCGGCCCTCCTCGTCGCCGTAGGACAGCTCCTGCTGGATGAGCATATCGTGCAGGCCCATGATGCCAAGACCAATCTTGCGGGTCTTGCAGGTCATCTCGGCAATTTCCGGGATTGGGAAACGGTTGCAGTCAATGACGTTGTCCAAAAAGCGCACTGCTGTCCGCACGGTCTGGCTGAGGCGCGGGTAATCCACCGCCCCATCCTTGACGTACTGGCCCAGATTTATTGAACCTAAATTGCACGATTCCATCGGAAGCAAAAATTGCTCGCCGCACTGAGGTGTGTTTATATAAAAATAACAACACGTTTCGTTGATTTTGCCAGAAAAGTGCCCGATGTAAAAGTTGTGAAATTCGTCAACCGTGCCGTTGTACACATCCTCAACTCCGTCGCGCTCAACCGAGACCACCCGATGGTTGAAGGTTTGAGCAGATTCCTTCAAGGCCTTAAAGGTCGGGAAACCGAATTTTGTCCCCAATCGCTTTGAAACGCCTTGATCTGCACAACGATTCTCCCAGTCTGTTTTCCACGGAGTTTGCCCCTGTTCAAATTGCAGATCAAGAAAACACTTCACCTGCTGCCGTTTAGTTTCTTCCGCTTTGGCAGCATACGTTGAATGGATGCTTGCTGTAATTTTTTCCCGCATTGAGTGACTGCTGTTATGCCAAACAAAATAGCAGGGCTTGGAACAGAAAGATTGTTCACGTCTGCTCCAAGATACGGCGTATAAATTGCCGCAATGTTCACAGCGGCGTTCAACCATGACACTGTTGCCGTCCAGAAAACAGCGCAAGTCAGTCATGGCTTGACATTCTGCCAGCTTTTGCTGCGCACGCTGTTGTATGTACTCTAATAAATTATCTTTATTGGCAGCAATGCCTTCTTTTACCAGAGCGGCATGGCGGGCACGATATGCTTCATCTTGGAAGCGGAGTTTTGTTGTCGCACCAATCCGTTTTTTCGTTTCTTTGCTTCGCTTTGCCCCAACATGATGCTTGAGGCGGAGTTCCTGCTGCTTGACCGGATCGTTCATCCAGTTCTTTTCCGGAAATCGCCGCATCGGATTGTTGTCTCCCTTACGGTCTTCCGCATGCAGCCTGTTGTGTGCAGCTTGACTCATCACTTCAAGATTTGCTGGATCGTTGTTCAATCCATTGTAATCACAATGATGAACTACTTCGTTTTGCCCCAAATTCCTGCCAGTCTGTTGTCGATGGTGGAAATTGGCTATCAGTCGATGTTCAATTTGCCATTTTGGTTTATCTGTTGTAGATAACCAACGATAATATTGAGAAGAATTTTTCTTGAACTGAGCTTCACGTCTGGTCATCAGGCTCAGACTATCACCATGCAGCAGGTCTTTTGCCTCTTTGACACTGCCGTCAGAAAGCACGAAACGATGATTTTCCGTCACTCTCACGCTGTTGCCATCATCAAGGGTGACTTTCACAAGCTGTTTGCCATACCCGGTGATGCGTGGATTGCGCATCATCCGCACTGAAGCACCGCCTTTGCTGTTGCGGCAGAAGACTGGCACATCCTTTCCCTCTTCAGCAAGTTCACGGATGCTTACTGCTCCTCGGCCATCAGCTACGGCAACAAGTGTTTCACCGGCCAGACAAGGATTCGTGGCCTCAAATTCGCCAAGTTGCGGCGTGGCATTCGCCCGATTGGCCGCGTCTATGAACAGAACACCTGGCTCGCCGTTGTGCCATGCCAGATCAACAATCTTGTCAAAAACCTTGGCTGCGTTCATCCGGCAGACTGTTTTGCGGTTGGAAGGGTCAATCAGATCGTATTCCTGATTGTTTCTCGCCGCTTCCATGAACTTGTCCGTGACTGCCACAGAGAAGTTGAAATTGGTGAACTTGCTCTGATCCTGCTTGGCCGTGATGAAGTCCATGATGTCAGGATGATCGACCCGCAGGATGCCCATGTTGGCCCCGCGCCGCTTGCCGCCCTGTTTGATGGTCTCTGTGGCTGCGTCAAAGACCGCCGCAAAACTGAGCGGCCCGGAAGCCACGCCTTGCGTCGAGCGCACTGCTGAATTTTTCGGACGCAGCCGGGAGAAGGAATAGCCAGTGCCGCCGCCGGTCTTATGCACCAGCGCGCCATGATGGATGGAGGTGAAGATGCCGTCCATCGAATCCTCGACCGGCAGGACAAAGCAGGCCGAGAGCTGGCCAAGATCAGTGCCCGCGTTCATCAGGCAGGGCGAGTTGGGGAGAAAATCAAGATGATAGATCATGCGGAAGAACTGCTCGCGCAGCGTCTCGTAGTCTTCCATGCCGCTGTCCACACCCGCGACCGCATCCGCCACCCGGCGGCAGAGCGATTCCCAGTTTTCCAGCACATTGCCCTGTCCATCCTTGAGGTAGTAGCGGCGGCTCAGTACGGTCTCAGCGGTCTCTGTCAGGAGCTGTCTGGCAATGCTCCTTGTCATGTCTTTCCCCATTTTTTTCCCTTTTTGAGCTGTGATCAACAATTGGCTTCAGCGATTGTCCGGCTTGGCGGAACAATGAAGGCGGGCCTCTTTTCAGAGAAGTGTGGAATCCTTATAACCCAATATGTTGTACTTGCTCAAGCGAAAAATATGCTACCGGTTGTATTTTTTGCTTTCCAACAAGAAAACGCCTTTTTTCGCGCCGTTCAGAAAACCCGGCCTTTGTCAATCGTGTTTGAGGGCGAAAAATGCCGTTCTGAGCAAAATAGCCTGCCTGCAGAAAAGCGGGCCGAAATGGCGCGGCAGGGCAAAAATGCTGTTGACAGGCAGCCTTCTCTATGAAATGATGGCAGAGAGAAGGTTGCGATTTTTCCACCGCACAGCCTGCCGCTGCTGAAAAGGCGGGCAGGTTGTTCGTTTCTGCTGAATTTTTTCTGTCAGGCTGAAATCATGCGTTGTCCCAAATGCAACTACATCTCCTTTGACGAGATGGAGATATGCGGCGGCTGCAAAAAAAATATTTCCAAGTATTCAAAGGTGCTGCATGGAGTGATCTTCAAAGCGGAAACACCTGATTTTCTCTGGCTGCAAAAACCGGAAGAAGCGCCGGAGGAGGAGGAGGTTGAGACAGCAGAGGCGGAAGAAGAGGAAATTGCCGGGCCGGAAGAGGATGACGCTGGCCTTGATATGGGATTGGAAGCGGCTGAGGTGGATGACACCGTGGAATTCGCTGCGGATGGGACAGATGAGATGGAGCTTGATCTTGACAGCCCAGCCGCTGATGAAGAGCCGCAGGAAATAGAGTTTGACTTGGAAGCTGATGCGGCAGACAGCAAAGAACAGAAAAAACCGCAGGAAATGGAACTTGAGCTGCCGCAGGAGGATGAATCTCCTGAACTTGATTTTTCCCTTGACAGCGGCGGCGCAGAGGCTGATGAGCAGGAGCTGCCGGAACTGTCCATGGATGGGCTTGATGACTTGGATATGCAGCTTGACGATGCGTCTTCTTCTCTTTCCTTGAAAAAGGAAACGTCTTCTGCGCCGAAAAAAGCTCCGCCGAAGCAGGAAAAAGCGGCTGCCGCACCAGAAGCTTCCTTGGATTTGGATGAATTTGATCTTTCCGGCCTGATGCCGCCTTCTGGCGGACAAGATGAGCATATTGAAGACCTCGGCGGCCTGAGTCTGGAAAGCGCGGAAAGTGCTGATGCTGGAAAGGGCCGGAAAAAAGACAAGAAGCCTGATGGAGAACAGGAGTTTGACATGCTCTCAGACTTGTCAATTGACGGACTTGATCTTGATGCGCCGATTCTGCCGCCTGCCAGCAGCGCAGCAGGTAAAAAAATGCGGCCCGCTGCCAAGACCGGCACGGCTCTTGACAGTTTCGACATAGATATTGGCGACTTGCTTGGCGGGAGTGAAAAAAAATAAACAAAGGCCTTGACAGAACAGGCCAATTTAGAGTATAAAATTGACCTATGCCGAGATAGCTCAGTTGGTAGAGCAACGGACTGAAAATCCGTGTGTCCTTGGTTCGATTCCTAGTCTCGGCACCAGTGAATATTAAAGGATTTCATGGCAGCATTGCTTCCATGAAATTCTTTTTTTTTCGCCATATTCTCCTGCCCCGCCCCCATTCTTGTGCGGCTGCAACTGCCTGCTCATCGCGCATGAAATATGGGTTTCCCAAAAAATACAGCATTTTCAGGTTCAGACAGAGGGCTTACCGCTCCCTGCCCTTGCCGCTGTTTCTCCGCCTCGCCTCCGGCCTCTGCATCTGCAAGGCCAGACACTGCGGCCCGAAAGAGGCTTGCAGCTGCTGGCAGAAGTCCGGGCAGGGCCTGACTTTCAGGTCAGGATGCGGCTCAATGTCAGCCTCGCCTCTGCCGTCAAAGTGGAGCGTGACCTTGACCGGCACCTTGCCATGAAACTGATAGAGCATATCCTTCAGCTCAGTGAGCTGCTGGCGGCTGGTGCGGGCTGCTTGAATGGTGATCACCGCTTGCGTGGCGAAGTCCTCCATTGCCTGCGTCAAGGGCATAATATCGTCAGCAATGATGTTTGCCCCGCGCTCGCTGACCTGCACCGCGCCCTGGACGATCAGCGGCTCCTCGCTGCCAAGCAGGTGGCCGCAGCGGGCAAAGGTCTCCGGGAAGACCACCACCTCAACGCTGGCCGTCATGTCCTCGACAGCGGCAAAAGCCATCAGGTCGCCCTTCTTGGATTTATGCTCCTTGTAGCGCTGCATCAGGCCGCCGACCCGCACCACTTGGCCATCGCGCCAGTTTTCCTGCTGCTCAATGTCCGCGTTGGCAACCATGCGAATGAAGTCAATCACGCCGTCCAGCGGGTGGCCGGTGAGGAAGAAGCCGACCGTCTCCTTTTCATAAGACAACTTGGTCAGCTGCGGCCATTCCGGGACATCAGGCAGCTTGATCTCCGCCGCCGGATTGCCGCCCTGCTTTGGCCCGGCCAAGGCAAAAAGATTCATCTGGCCGCTCATCCGGTCGCGCTGCACGCTCTTGGCCTGCTCAATAACCTTGTCCAAGACCTCCATGAGCTGCGCCCGCTTGGCCTTCAGCGAATCAAAAGCTCCAGCCTTGATTAGGCTCTCCAAGACCTTGCGGTTGACCCGGCTCGAATCAATCCGTCCGCAGAAATCCATCAGTGACTTGTACAGCCCGCCCTTGCGCCGCTCCTCGATGACTGAATCCAAGGCGGCCCCGCCCACGCCTTTGACCGCAGCCAAGCCAAAACGGATCCGGTCGCGGATGACCGTGAAGTCGTGGTAGGACTCGTTGATGTCCGGCGGCAGCACCTCAATGTTCATCTGCCTGCATTCGTTGATGTACTTCACCACCTTGTCAGTGTTATCCACGTCGCAGGAGAGGAGCGCGGCCAAGAACTGGGCAGGATAGTGGGCCTTGAGATAGGCCGTGTGGTAGGCCACCAAGGCGTAGGCGGCGGAATGGGAGTTGTGGACAATCAGGCCGTCCGCAACAAAGTTGTGATCCTCCTCCACAGTGAGGTCAAAGGTCGGCTGCTCGCCACGCGCTTCGATGGAAACGACTCTGTCCCAGAAGATGTCTGAGTCGGCCAGTGCAGCCAGTCGGCTGGAGGCGAAGAACTTTGCCAATTGGGCTAAGGTTGAGCGGCGGAAGCCCAGCTTGACGGCGGAACCGTTACCCATGAATTCCTTTATGCACAGCCCTGAGCGCGCCTCCAGCTCGCGCCACGTCAAGCCCGCCTGCTGCCGTTCTTCATCCACCCAGTTGCGCACCTCGGCAGGGATAGTGTCTTCTAAGGGCAGGCCGGGTGGCAAAATGTCAAGCTGTTCAGCCCAGCACGTGCCGTCCGGTGCGGGCAGGTGGCGCGGCGCGGCTATTCTGTCCCCAGCTTTGAGGTCGCCGAGCAGGGTCCAGCCGTCAAGAGTGCGGAAGGGGTGATTGGCGGTGGCAGTGATCTGATGCCCCTGCGCAGTCCGCAGCTCAAAGACTGGCTTTTGCCCATTGTCGATGACATCCAGCACCTTGCGCGGACGCAGCTTATAGTCCTCGCCCAGCGCATGAACCATGAAAGCACGCGGATTGCTGTGCAGTTCGCCGAGCGTGGTCTGCTCGCCTGTCTCCGCATCAAGTATCCGGGTGGAGCCGACCAAGCACTTATTGAATCCATAAGCCGCGAACTTAGCCATCAGGTCAAAGACATACGCCGCCTTTTCCTCCGGGATGCCGTTGTTCTTGGCTCCGGCCATGAACTTGCCGCGCTCGGCCTCCATCACCTCCGGGATCTTCTTGCCCATCGCCCGGCGGAGGATGTCCGCATCCCCAAGACTGTAGGAAGCAAGGATGTTGGAAATTTTCATCACCTGTTCCTGATAGACGATGACCCCGTAGGTCTCCCGCAGCACCTCCTTGATCTGCGGCAGCGGGTATTCGGCAGGGCGACGGCCATGCTTGGTGTCAACAAACTGATCCACCATGCCGGAGTCAAGCGGGCCAGGCCGGTACAGGGCGACAAGGGCGACCAAATCCGTGAACTGCTCCGGGGCCATCTTGATCAGCAGCTCGCGCATGCCGTCGCTTTCGAGCTGGAACACGCCCAAGCTGTTGCCTGCACAGAGCAGATCATACGTCTTGGGATCGTCGGTCGGCAGCTTGTTGAGCTGCACCTCCAGGCCGATGTCCTGCTTAATCAGCTTGAGAGCGCGGTCTATCACGGTCAGGGTTTTGAGGCCGAGGAAATCGAACTTGATCAGTCCGGTCATCTCGGTGTACTTCATGTCATACTGGGTGATGATCTCCTTTTCCGGGCCAATGCAGACTGGCAGGTACTCCACCATCGGCTTGGGCGAGATCACCACCCCGGCGGCATGGGTTGATTTATGCCGGGCCAACCCCTCCAAGGTCTGCGCCACCTTGAGCAGCTTTTCAATCTCTGGCTGCCTCATCTCCTCGCGCAGGCGCGGCTCGTTGGCAATGGCCTTTTTCAGGGTGATCTTCAGCTCTTCCGGCACCAGCTTGGCAATCCTGTCCACCTGCGGCAGGGGAATCTCCAGCACCCGGCCCACGTCGCGCAAGACCGCCCGCGCCTTCATCGAACCATAAGCGACAATTTGGGCCACGTGCTCGTTGCCGCCGTACTTCTGGCGCACGTAGTCTATCACCTCATCCCGCCGGTCTTTGCAGAAATCCACGTCAAAATCAGGCATGGAGACCCGCTCGACATTGAGGAAGCGTTCAAAGAGCAGGCCGTAGGGGATAGGGTCGATGTCGGTGATGGCCATGCAGTAGGCGGCTAGGCTGCCTGCTCCTGAGCCACGGCCTGGTCCTGTAGGGATGCCTTGACTCTTGGCCCAGTTGATGAAGTCGGCCACGATCAGGAAATAGCCCGCAAAGCCCATCTTCTGGATGACCTTGATCTCCATCTCCAGCCGCTCGCGGTACTCCGCTTCCAGTTCCGGGCCGACCTCCTGCAATTCGCGCAGCAGGGCCAGCCGCTTTTCAAGGCCGTCGCGGCAGGTGTGCTCAAACAGGCTCTCCAGCGACTCGCCTTTCGGCACCGGGAAGACAGGGAAGTGATGTTCGCCAAACTTGAGCTGAAGGTCGCAGCGTTCCGCGACTTCCATCGTGTTGCTCAGGGCTTCCGGGCACCAGCTAAACTGACGGGCCATCACCTCTGGCGGCTTAAAATACAGCTCGTCAGTGGAGAATTTGAAGCGGCCCGGATCGCTGATCACCCTGCTGGTCTGGATGCAGAGCAGCACCTCGTGGGCGTAGGCTTCGTCCTGATTGAGGTAGTGGCAGTCATTGGTGGCCACCAGCTTGATGCCGAGGTCGTGGCCCAATTCCTGCAAGCCTGCGTTGACCCTCTTCTGCTCCGGGATGCCGTTCTCCTGCACCTCGAAATAGAGCCTGTCGCCGAAGAGCTGCTGCAATTCCAGAGCCTTTTGTCGGGCGGCATCCATGCCGCTGTGACTGATCAGCCAGGGCACCTCGCCGTGCAGGCAGGCGGAGAGGGCAATCAGTCCTTCATGGTGGCTGGCGAGCAGCTTGCGGCTGATGCGCGGCTTGTAGTAGAAACCCTCGGTCTGGGCGACAGAGGCCAGCTTCATCAGGTTGCGATAGCCGTCCTCGTTCATTGCCAGCAGGACGAGGTGGAAGTTGTGGCCCGCGCTCTTGTCGTGAATAGTATGGTCGGTCTCGGCAATGTACAGCTCGCAGCCGACAATCGGACGCAGGTCGGCCTTCTTGGCCTTGGTGTAGAACTCCAGTGCGCCGTACATGGCCCCGTGATCCGTGACCGCAACGGCGTTCATGCCATATTCTTTGGTCTTCTCAATCAGGTCGTTGATGCGGATCGCACCATCGAGCATGGAATACTGGGTATGGACGTGCAGGTGGGTGAACATGAGGAAAAAGAAGATAGAAAAAACTGGAGAGACAAGCGGCGGTCTCAAGAAAAACTTCTCAGATAGCCGCAGAGCAATTCCGCACAGACATGAATCTGGCAAAATCCAGCACCTGTCTTGCCACGTCATCCGGCAGGACGGCAACCTTGTCAAGACCCGGATGATTGCATTCCGGCTTTTTAAACAAATCAGGTAACTACTCAGCCACTAAATAGCGACACATAGAACCGTTTAAACCACAACATATTGTGTTTTTACCTGAAAAACACGAAGAAATAAGGTGAAAAACAGGACTTCCAAGCTACCAGAAAACAAGCTTATTTTGCATAAAAATACAACATGCAGTGGTTTCAGTCGTAAATAAATCTACATCCGGTGGCTAAGTAGTTACCAAATCAGGATGTGTTTTTCTCCATTTGTCAAGTGCCTCTGTCGGCGTGACATGACCGAGGTTTCTTTGAGGAATATTGAGATTATAGATAGCAAGATACTGCATTAAAGTCTCTTCAAGCTGCTGGGCGGAGTCAAAACGGGTCTGCTGAACAACTTCTTGAATCCTGCCGTTGAAGCGTTCAACCATGCCGTTTGTCTGCGGCTTTTTCGGTTTGATCAAGCGATGCTCAATACCGTGCTCCGCGCATTCCTGATCGAAGATATGGTTTCCAGTCGGCTTCCGTTCGCCTGTCGGACAGAAACGGTCAGTGAACTCCTTGCCGTTATCAGTGAGAATCTTAGAGATGAGAAAAGGAGCCTTCTTGACGAGATTCTTCAAAAAGAACGGGCTTCCTCCGCTGTCTTCGAGTCGTGAATTTCCATATAAACCCATCTGGTCGCCCTGTCAACCGCGACGAACAAATATTTCCTGCTTTCTTCATCCGGCATCTTCGGGAGGTATTTGCATGTCGGCATGAATAAAGCCCGGTTTGTAATCCTTGAATGTTTTCGCAGAGTTTTCCTGTTTGTCCTCCTTGGAGATCAGGTCTTTCAGGTTTGAAACCCCGTGCCGTCTAAGGCAGCGGTCAAGGGCGGAACGAGACATCTTAGAAAATAAAAATTTCCGCACAACAACAAGGAGATCGTCTATAGGAAGCAGCAGCGATGTCCGCAATTCAATCACAATCTCCTCTTGGAAGGCTGTGAGGCTCGTGTTCAAATTATGCGGCGTATGCGAATAATCTTCAACAGTATCGCGATGTTTCCATTTGCGGACTGTATCCCTGCTGATGCCGTATTTAGCGGCGAGCTTCCGTTCAGAGAGTGTTGACTGCTGAATTTCACGGCGAATTGCAGGGGTTGTCCGTGCTCTTTTATGCAGTGTGATGTTCATGATGACAAACCGGGCTGTTCATGTTCTGACAATATCTCGCTGATCCGCTCCCGCGCTCGGAACAACGGCCAGCTCCTTCTCGGTATATTATCATACGGGGCTTGACACCTGACTTGCGGAAGAACGTTCATTGCTGTGCGGAGGATGATATTTTATCGCCGCCGGACTGCGGAGGCTGAAATTCTTGCATGTCTCGCCCTCCTCCATTGCCCAAAAAAAGCCCCTGCCAAAAATATAGCAGAGGCTTTTCGTTGACCAGCAGGCAGGCTCCTGCTGGTTATGAGGCTGATTTCACAGCAGCAGTTGATAGACCGCTTGAAGTGATTTGCTGCGGTAATTGGCAGGCAAAATAATTTGCACTGGTGTTTCCCGCCAAGCGGTTCCATCACCAAGCTGACCTTCATCGTTGCTTCCCCATGCCCAGAACGTACCGTCCTGCTTCAGGGCAACTGTGTGAGAATATCCCGCACTCACTGCCTGCCACGTGCTGTCGGCACCGATCTGCACAGGACTGTTTTTGCTCTCTGTTGTGCTGTCGCCGAGCTGTCCGTAACTGTTGCGTCCCCACGCCCAAAGCGTGCCGTCAGCTTTCAGGGCAACAGTATGATCCCATCCCGCACTCACCGCCTGCCACGTATCCGTGCCAATCTGCACCGGACTGGTTTTTTGTTCGGTTGTTCCGTCACCCAATTGACCGTAAGAGTTAGCCCCCACGCCCAGAGACTGCCGTCAGCTTTCAGGGCAACAGTATGATCCCATCCAGCACTTACCGCCTGCCACTGATCTGTGCCGATTTGCACCGGACTGGTTCTTTGTTCGGTTGTTCCGTCGCCCAACTCTCCGTCATAGTTCGATCCCCACGCCCAGAGGGCACCGTCTGACTTCAGCGCAACAATATAATAACCACCAGCAGCCACCGACTGCCACGTATCTGTGCCGATTTGCACCGGACTGCTTTTGTTCCCCGTTGTTCCGTCTCCCAACTCTCCGTCATAGTTCCATCCCCACGCCCAGAGTGTACCGTCCTGCTTCAGCGCGACCGTATGAGAAGAACCCGCAGCCACCGCCTGCCACGTATCTGTGCCGATTTGCACCGGGTTGCTTTTGTTCTCCGTTGTGCCGTCGCCAAGCTGGCCAGAGTGGTTCCATCCCCACGCCCAGAGTGTACCGTCAGCTTTCGGGGCAACTGTGAGAATATCTCGCACTCACCGCCTGCCACGTATCCATGCCGATTTGCACCGGGCTGCTTTTGTTCTCCGTTGTGCCGTCGCCAAGCTGGCCGTACAAGTTCCATCCCCACGCCCAGAGTGTACCGTCAGCTTTCAGGGCAACTGTGTGAGAATATCTCGCACTCACCGCCTGCCACGTATCCATGCCGATCTGCACAGGGCTGCTTTTGCGTCCTGTTATTCCATTGCCTATCTGACCGGAATTGTTTTGTCCCCACGCCCAGAGCGTACCGTCCTGCTTCAGGGCAACTGTGTGTGAGAACTTGCGGCCACTGCCTGCCATGTATCCGTGCTAATCTGCACCGGACTGCTTTTGCTCTCCGTTGTGCCGTCGCCGAGCTGTCCGTAGCTGTTGTATCCCCATGCCCAAAGCGTACCGTTCTGCTTCAGGGCCAGTATGATAACCCCCAGCTATCACGCTCTGCCAGTTGTTGTCCGTGCCGATCCGCACCGGACTGTTTTTATTGTCCGTTGTGCCGTCACCAAGCTGGCCACAGTAGCTGTGTCCCCACGCCCAGAGCCTGCCGTCAGCTTTCAGGGCAACTGTGTGGACAATCCCTGCGCTCACCGCCTGCCACGTATCCGTGCCAATCTGCACCGGACTGGTTTTTTGTTCGGTTGTTCCGTCACCCAATTGACCGTAAGAGTTAGCCCCCCACGCCCAGAGACTGCCGCTATCCTTCAGGGCAACTGTGTGGAGAGATCCTGGCGCTGACTGGCTCGCCACGTTAATATCTGTACTGACCTTCACTGGGCTGCTTTGCTCTCCGTCAGGCTGTCGCCGAGCTGTCCGTAGCTGTTGTATCCCCACGCCCAGAGTGTGCCGTCAGCTTTCAGGGCAATTGTGTGAGAACCACCAGCCGCCACCGCCTGCCACGTATCTATCCTGATCTGCACCGGACTGTTTTTATCGTCCGCTGTGCCGTCGCCGAGCTGTCCGTAGCTGTTGTATCCCCACGCCCAGAGGTGGTCGTCAGCTTTCAGGGTAACTGTGTGAGAATATCCCGCACTCACCGACTGCCACGTATCCGTACCGATCTGGACTGGCCTGTTTTTATCGTCCGTTGTGCCGTCACCAAGCTGGCCATAGTAGTTGTGTCCCTCACGCCCAAAGCGTGCCGTCATCCTTCAGCACAACAGTGTGATCATCTCCGGCAGCCACTTCAACAACAGCGGCCTGCGTTTCCTGCGCAAGGCCAAACAGCGCAAGCACGCCGAAAAAAAGATAATATTTCCAAAGCCTCACTGCATTCTCCTGTAAAACAAGGTATTGTAAGAGCAGGCAATCTAACGCCTGATTTGTTGCAATTTTTTTTCAAAGCCGACTATCACAGTCGCTTCTGCCAACCAGCAAACCAATTTTTTCCAATTTTGACAAGCAAAAAAGGCTCTCCGATAATTTCCGGGGTTGTAATTCCAGTGCTTTTGGTGAATTCAAGTTCCAAGTGCAACTTTTTTTGGTTGCAAGAAAAGGCAGTTACGGGAGTGTCACAACTTTGCTTTTGTCGCTAACTAAGAGAAAATAATTGAAAATTTACATGAAGTATTCAAAGTGCCAGCCAACCTATGCTTTTTGGATAACCAAAAAAAGTTGCACTTGCGAGTTGAATCCACAACTCACTTTACGGAGTAGTTGTCTCAGTAATGCTAACCAATCGGTATCACATAATTTTCGAGACAGCAACACTCAACAAGGGCACCACCCGATTTTGTCAACCACAGAAAAACTCGGAGAGCCAAACATTTTTGAAGCGATCAAAGATGCTTTCCTTGGAAGTCCTTTTATCCCCGATGCCGCAGTATAAAAAACGAGTAAGGCCGTCTTCAGCACTTCTGAAAACGGCCTTTTTTGTCAGGCTGAGTAGTTACCATAGAATAACGATTTTGTCAACCACAGAAAAACTCGGAGAGCCGCAAAAAAGCCCCTGCCGCAATTGGCAGAGGCTTTTCATGCGCTGCTGAGAAGAAAGAAGGAATCAGGCCGCCTTGACCCAGACTGCCTGCAAGCCCCTGTCGCCTTCCTCCATTGCCAAGCTCACGCCTGCGCCCTCCTCCAGCTCGGCCATGCTGATGTCCTTCAGCGAATTGGCATGGAAAAAGACCTCCTGATCATCCAAGGTCATGATGAAGCCGTACTCGTCAAAGAGCCGCTGCACCGTGCCCTTGGTGTCGCCGCCCGGCACGCCGCCCTGCGTCTTGACGCTGACTTGATGCTTGTGATTGTGCTTCTTTTTGACAATATCTTTGAGCTGCAGACCAAGAACGTCAAAGGTCTCCACCAGCAGGGGATGCACTTTCTCACCCCAGCGCTTGACCACCACAGTGTCGTTGGGCACTGAGGCGACAATGCTGACCTCGTAGCCGCCTTCCTTGTAGCCGGGCGTGGCCTCAATGCTGACCCGCAGATGAAGCACGAAGTTGGCGTAATGCCGGACGAGCTTTTCCCTCTCCTCTTCGATCTTCTCCTGCCAGCCGGCCCGCATGTCAAGATTTCTGGTCTCAACTTTCAGATCCATTATTTCCTCCAAGTTTTCAGCGTCAGCGACCCCATGCCGCTGCCTTGTTGTGCAGCTGTGCTGCTGCCTCCGTGGTTATCGCAATCGGCCAACCATGACTGCGCCCTCCTGAGATGCCTCAGCCGAACAGGCTGAGATTGTGGAATCTGGAAAAAGGACGGAACAGGAAAGGATTGCGCGGCACCAGCGGAACGCAGCCGGTGTCCGGCGGTGAATGTCAGTCTTACCATATTGTTATTATAGACATTGAACTGCAAACAGGCAAGCCTTAAAAACGACATTTTCTTGACTCTGGCAGCAGAATCTTGGTACTCTGCCTGCATCAAGATCAACAGGAGACTGACAATGAACCGCAAAACCGGAGTGCTGCTCCTTAACATGGGCGGGCCGCGACGGCAGCAGGATGTGCTGCCGTTTCTGCGCAATCTTTTTTCTGACCGGCAGATCATCTGCCTTGGCCCGGCCTTGCTCCAGAAGCCGCTGGCCGCCCTGATTGCCCGCCGCCGTGCGCCCAAGAGCATGGCCAATTACCAGAAAATCGGCGGCGGCTCGCCCATTGCTGAAATCACCAGCCGCCAAGCTGCGGCCTTGGAGCAGCTCTTGGCAGCAGAAGGTGACTTCATGGTTTGTCCGGCCATGCGCTACTGGCATCCTTTCACTGCTGCCGCCCTGCAAGAAATGGCTGCTGCCGGTGTGACCGAGCTGGTCGGCCTGCCGCTTTATCCTCAGTACAGCCGGGCGACCAACGGCTCCTCGCTTCATGATCTGCATGAGCAGAACCAAAAGCTGGGCCTGCATCTGCCGGTGCGGGAAATCCGCTCCTGGCCGACTGAGCCGGACTACATTGCCAGCCTTGCCGCCCGCATTGAGGAAGGGCTGGCCCGCTTCAACGGCAGCCAAGCGCAGGTGGTGTACAGCGCACACAGCCTGCCGCAAAAGTTTATTGACGAGGGCGACCCCTATCTTGATGAACTCCGCCAAACCATTGCCGCTCTGGAAAAGCAGACCGGCAGACAGGGCAAACTCTGCTTTCAGAGCCGCAGCGGCCCGGTGCGCTGGCTGGAGCCATCCACCGAGGACATGCTGATCCAGCTTGCTGCCGAGGGCTGCAAAAACATTCTCATGGTGCCGATTGCCTTTGTCTCGGATCATATTGAAACGCTGTATGAAATCGACATGCTCTACAAAGGCCGGGCTGAAGAGCTTGGCATGTGGCTCGAATCGACAAAAGGCTTGAATGACGAGCCGCAGTTCATCCGTGCTCTGGGTAATCTGGTTTTGGCCGCCGTCTGATTCTGCTCAGGCCGCTTCCGCCATCATCATATCCTGCTGCGGCTGCTGCGCCAAGAGCGGCCAGCCCATTGCCTCGCGCTGGGCCACATAGTGCTGGGCCACCTGCCGGGCAATGTTGCGAATCCGGCCTATGTAGCGGGTCCGCTCGGCCACGCTGATTGCCTTGCGGGCATCAAGCAGGTTGAAGGTGTGCGAGCATTTCAGGCAATGGTCATAAGCGGGCAGAATCAAGTCCTTTTCCAAGAGATTGAGCGCGTCCCGCTCCCAGTTGTTGAAGTTGGTGATCAGGTCCGGGACATTGGCCTCTTCAAAGTTGAAGGTGGAGAACTCGCGTTCGGCTTGCAGGAATATCTGGCCGTAGCTCACCTCCCGGTTCCACATGATATCATAGACCGATTCTTTTTTCTGGAGATACATGGCCAGCCGCTCCAAGCCGTAGGTGATTTCCACGGTCACTGGATACAGTTCCAGCGAGCCGGCCTGCTGGAAATAGGTGAACTGGGTCACTTCCATGCCGTCTAACCAGACTTCCCAGCCCAAGCCGGACGCGCCAAGCGTGGGCGATTCCCAGTCATCCTCGACAAAACGGATGTCATGCTCCAGCAAGTTGAGGCCGAATTTGCGCAGGCTGCCCAGATACAGCTCCTGAATATTGTGCAGCGATGGTTTGATCACCACCTGATATTGATAATAATGCTGCAAGCGGTTGGGATTTTCGCCGTAGCGTCCGTCAGTCGGACGGCGGGAGGGCTGAATGTAGGCCGCTTTCCACGGCTCTGGGCCAAGCGCTCTGAGCAGGGTGGCAGGATGAAAGGTGCCTGCGCCGACTTCCATGTCATAAGGCTGCATGATGACGCAGCCGACAGATGCCCAATACGTGTTGAGAGCAGCGATGATGTCTTGAAAATACATGGCCGAAACCCCTCCTGCCGGTTGAAATTGACGGTCTGCGCCGCATGACGCAGGGTGCAGGACAGTATTATGGTACTTTTTTTCCCTTTGTCAATTATGTTCCCTTTTTTCCCGCCGCCTGAACTTGTCCGCCTCCTCGGCCAAAGCCGCACTGTGGCCGTGGTCGGCCTGTCGCCCAATCCCAAGCGGCCCAGTCACCAAGTCGCTTCGTATTTGCAGACCGCCGGATACCAGATCATTCCGGTCAATCCTGGCTTTGCGGAAATTCTTGGCCAGCCCTGTCATCCTGACCTGCGTTCTGTGTCAGTGCCTGTTGATATTGTCGATATTTTCCGCAAGGCTGAGGCAGTGGAGCCGATTGTCCGCGAAGCCATTGCCATTGGCGCAAAAGTGATCTGGATGCAGCAGGGCATTGTCAACGAAACAGCAGCCCGGCTGGCCGAAGAAGCTGGCTTGACCGTCATCATGGACCGCTGCCTGAAGATTGAGCTGGAACGGCTGCGCCGCTGATGCGCTTTCCCATTGCTCGAAACGGCTATCTGGCGTATAGTTTCTGCTGAGTTTTTTGCATGCAGAGAAAAAAAACGCAACAGCGAGGTGAAACGGCATGAAAGTAGTGGCATTCAACGGCAGCGCCCGCAAGGGCGGCAACACAGAGCAGCTCATCCGTTATGTGTTTGAGGAGCTGGAAAAGGAAGGCATTGACACGGAATTGGTCAATTTGGCTGGGCAGCATCCGCACGGCTGCATTGCCTGCTATCAGTGCTTTGCCAAGAAAAACCGCCGCTGCGCTGTGGATATCGACTGCATCAACGACTGCATCGCCAAGATGGATGAGGCGGACGGCATTATTCTCGGCTCGCCCACCTATTTCGCGGACATGAGTTCTGAGATGAAGGCCCTGATTGACCGCAGCGGCATGGTTTCGCGGGCCAACGGCGACATGCACCAGCGCAAGGTCGGAGCGGCGGTGGTGGCCTACCGCCGGGGCGGAGCAATTCATGTCTTTGATTCCATCAATCATTTTTTCACCATCGGCCAGATGATCACGGTCGGCGCATCGTACTGGAATATCGGCAAAGGCCGGGAAAAAGGCGAGGTGGCTGACGATGCTGAAGGCGTGGCCACCATGCGCAGTCTCGGCCAGAACATGGCCTGGCTGCTCAAGAAACTCCACGGCTGAAGGGCTGGGGAAAACAAAATAACCTTTGACCGCAGGGCCTTCCGTGCCATATAACAAATACAGGCATATCAGTCGCAGCCAGCAGTTCCCCAGCAGATGACGCTGCTGCGGGCTGCTTTTGCGAAAACAGGCGGGAAGGAGAGTCGTCATGCTGGTCATCTGCGAAGAATGCGCGAAAAAATACCACGTTGACGCGAACAAGATCAAAGGCGCACGGGCGAAATTCACCTGCAAGGTCTGCGGTCATATCATCGTGGTGGAAAAACCCAAGCCGGAGGCTGCGCCTGCGCCCGACCCCAGCCCATCCGCCTTGGAAACAGACGGCAAGGCTGAAGCCGAAAAAGCTGCGCAGCAGCCGTCGGCTGTCCCCGCTTTGGCCAAGGGCAGAGGGCGGCCTTTTGTTTTTTATCTGCTGACCGCTGCCGCCGCTGGTCTGCTGACAACAGGCTGCGCCTTCATCCTGCTCTATTTCAAATATGTGCCGGAGCTGGTTCAGCCAGAGATGGAGCTGCGCAGTCTGGCAGTGGCCACCTCCCTGCGGCAGACAGTTTCCAAGCCTCTGCAACGCAAGGATTATTTGGTGGTCAATCAGGAGGCCAAACGTGCCGCCAAACTGCCCGGCATTGCTTATGCGGCAGTGGTTGATGAAAAAGGAGCTGTGGTGGCGGGCGTTTTCAACAGCATGAGCAGCTTTGACAGTCAGTTCATCCGCCAAGTGAATGACAAGGGGTTTCCTGTTGAAGTGCTGGCCCAGAACGGCCTCAAGGCCGGGGCCAAGGAGGGCAGCGTCCGCATCAGCATGGGCGGCCAGCCAATGCATGACCGGGTGCTGGCCCTTGCCGCAACCGATGGCGAGGTGCATGTTGGCATTTTTGCCGCTGAAATGGAGAGCGCAGTGTGGAGCACCCTGCTTTCGCCGCTGCTCTTTGTGCCCTTGGCCATAGCCCTGCTGTTCATCTTTCTGCTCACGGTCCTGGTGAATGGGCTGATTGCCCGGCCAGCCCGCAGCTTGACTGGCACAGCCAACCGAATCAGTCTGGGCGAGCTGGACTTGGCCATTGCTGCGGAAGGGAGCCGGGAACTTCGCGACCTCAGCATGGCCTTGGAGCGGATGCGGCATTCTGTCAGAATCGCAGTGGAGAGACTGAACAAGCCGCCGCGTTAAGACGAATGAAGCGCATTCTTCTCCTGCTGCCAGCTCTGCTTGCTCTTGCGCATGGGACGGTGCTGTGCGCGGCAGAGAGCTACACGCTCTCCATGCTGCCGGTTCAGCCGCCGGAGGAGCTGACGGCCATGCTCACGCCCTTGGCCGCCCGCCTGAGCACGGCGACCGGCAACAACATCCGTCCGGTGCTGACTGACAATGCGGCAGCGTATGAGGCCGGGCTGCTGCGGGGCAACATTGTCATTGGCTATGAAAGCCCGATGGTCTATGTCAATGCCTCCAGTCAGCACGAGGTGCTGGCCACAGCAGTGCAGGGCAAGGACGGCCCGCAGCAGCAGGGCCTGATCATCAGCCGGTCTGATGCAGGAATTGCCGCGCCTCAGGACCTGAAAGGCAAAACTGTCATGATCACCAGCCGCTCGTCCGCAGCCGGATATCTCTCGCAGAAGCTGTTCCTCAAAAAGGCGGGGCTTGATCTGGAGCGGGACTGCCTTTTGATTGAAGCGGCGGCAGGCCGGGGCGAAAACGTGGTCATTGGCGTGAGTCTTGGCGATGCTGAGGCCGGTTTTGTCAGCAAGGCAGCTTGGCAGCAGGCTGCGGAATTCATCAAGCCAGGCTCGGTCAAGCAGGTCATGACCGGCGCTCCCCTGCCGAACTGGGCCTTGTCAGTCAGCCGCCGCATGCCGGAAGAGCAGAAAGAGGAACTCCGGGCTGTCCTGACCCGGCTTCCCAAGGAGGATGCCGCGCTTCAGGCATTGGGAGTCACGGCCTTCAAAGCCGCTGAAGACGCAGAGTATGACATCATCCGCCATCTTGCCGAAAATAATAACTGACTCATGCTTTTGCCACGGGAAAAGCCCTTTCTGAGCGGCTTGAACAGCTACTACTTGGATGTTGAAAAATTTATTCAGCATCTGCAAGGGGAAATCGGCAGCGGCTGTCTGCACGGCCAAGGCGCGGATCAGGAACTGATGGTCTATTTCGATGAATCAGACATTGTCCGCAGCCTGACCCAGAACAACGGCGAACATGCTGTAGCCTCGGAGCGGCTGGATCATGTCTTGGCTGCCTTGGTGCAGCGCAATTTCCAGATCACCATCTATTTCCTTGATGCGGATTCGATTTTTTTCTGGGGCCAGCTGTCCGCCTTCCGCCGGGCCAAGGAGCAGCTGGCCGCCTCCAAAGTCAGCCTGCCAGACTTGGTCTTCCGCCTGCACAAGAAAAATTTCTCTGGGTTCATTGAAGTGGATGTCAAGGGACGAACAGACTGCGCAGTGCTCTTCTTTCACCAAGGAGAGCGGAGAGGCGGCTCCTATTGCTGGGGCACGGGCGGCCTCAGCATTGCTGATGACGACTACAACACCTTGGTGGCCATGCTCCAGAAGAGCGGCGGCACATACAGCTTGGGCTATTTCATTGACGAGCCATTGGAAACCGCTCCAGCAGTGGAATCTGCTGCGGCAGAGAAGGAAGCTCCAGCCGGGTCGGCAGCGCGGCAGCTGACAGAACTTGATCAGGCAGTGAGCGCATTTGTCCGCACCTTCACCAAGGTGGCTGCGGCCAAGCACGATCTTGAGCCGCTGCTGGAGCTGAAGCTGAAATTTATTGACTTTGTCTCCATTTATCCGGTGCTTGATCCGTACAACAAAGCCTGCCTGCTCCACGAGGACGGCAGCGTCACCTTTGCCGATGATCAGGCTGCCAAAGAGGGCGCGGAAGGCATTGTTGACTGCGCCTGGATGGTTATTGAGGAGCAGAAGCTGCATAAAAAGTTTCTTGCCGCCCTGAAGAACATGCCGGACAGGGAACTCTTTGCGCAACAGGGCATTGAGCTGGAACGCTGATCACCCTGCAGCACGTTCCGGCATTTCAGGGGAATCTGTGAAACCGCACTGAAGGACGGAGCATGAAACCGCTTGCCCGGAAAGCTCTGCTGTCTGCTGCCGGAATCCTGGCCGCTGCGCTGCTCTTCCTCTCCCCTGCCCTGCGCCTGCCGCTGCTTGATGATGCGGCAGATGCCTATTTCCAGGCCGCCATCACCAAGGGCGGTCTGTCCTACGCCACCTGCCGGGTGATCAACGCCTCAGTCTCAATTATCGAAGAATCCAGCCTGCATCTGGAGCCAGCCGGAGTCGGCGTGTCCTTGGCGGTCGGGCAGGCTCTTGATCCGATTGACGATCTGACCGAGCGGGTTTCTGATGTTCTGGTGACCGCTGTCACCTCGCTGGGTGTTCAGAAGCTGGCCTATGAGATCGGCATTTCCCTTGCCCCGCCTGCGCTGGCAGTACTGCTGGCTCTGCTCTCGCTGCTGGTCTGGTTTGGCAATGCGCGGGTGAACATGGTCCAGAAAACCTTCACCCGTTTTGCCCTGCTATTGGTCGTGGCCCGTTTCTGCCTGCCAGTCTCCTCGCTGGTGAACACGGTTGTCTATGATCGTTTTTTCGCAGAACGGATTGAACAGGTGGGCAGCAATCTGGCTGCCGGGTCAGCAGGTTTTGATAAGCTGAAGGATTTTTCCCTGCCAGAATACAGCATTTTTGCCACTGCCTCCCTGCTCAGGCAGAAATCCACCGAACTGCGCGACGCGCTGACCGAAGTTGGAGAGAATGTCGGTGATCTGACCGCAAATCTGCTCCAGCTCGCCTTTCTCTATGTCGGCATTTTTGTGATTCAGGTGCTGGTGCTGCCGCTTCTCTCCTTCTTCATGCTGGCTAAAACCTTGAACGCGCTTTTTGGCACCAACCTGCCTCTGCTGGCCCTGCCGCCAGCGGATAATGACTGACAGAGAGAAAGCAGCTCCCAAAGGAGATTAGCCATGAACAAAACCGCGAGTATGCCCCTGAGTTGAAAGATCGGGTGGAAGATATTTCGGCAGATAGTCTGACCATCACCCATTATCCACCAAATTTTCTCTTGAGATACTCAACATGCTTTTGATCTGTTTCTTTGCTTTGTTCAAGCATGACGTTTTTAATGCAAGAGACAGAACGCTTTATTTTGCTGTCTGTGATGCGGCCAAAATCAAAGACAGCAAGAAAATCCTTCAGCTCATCAATAAAAAGCACTCCTTCAGGAATATCTGTCTTGAATTGCGCATTACCAGTGAAGACAACAATGCTTTGCATGACCTCTTCCGGCAGAAAACCCAGCACGCTCTGAACTGCCAGCCAATGCTTGTAGTTCTGACGCAACGGATTTTGAAATGTATTTTTGCTTTTTCCTGTCACTTGGGTCCATGTCACATCTTCTGTTTCTGCAAAAATCCATCCTGAATAATTTTTGGTTTCAATAACAAGTATGCCTTTTTTGGAAAGGAGAATATGGTCAATTTGCGTTGTTCCATCCTTAAAGTGCATCGTCACATTGTCGAAAAGGCATGCGCCTGAATGTCTGCAATACTCATCAAGAACAGCATTGACCGCATCTTCCCCCTGCTTCCCGCGTTGGGCGGCAGTTGCTGGCGAAGATATTTCGGCCTTGCGTGACGACCTTTTCCGGGGCTGCTTTTTTTTTCTGCCAAAGCGAAGGCGCAGTCGATAGACAAGAATTGCAAGTGTGGCAAGCCAAAACAGCATTCCAAGAAGTTCCTTCATACTCTGCCTCGGTAAAAAATGTCTGATGATTCCTGCAAGGGCGGGACAGAGGAAAACATACAGAAAATAAAAAAGCAAGAAGATAAAGGCGGAGCAAATAGAAAAATATGAAATGTTCAGAGCTTGCCCAAGAAGCTATTGACAAGGTGCGGCAGCAGCGGACAGCAGGCCGTCGGCAAAAAACAGCTCGCGTCGTCAAGAAAGGCTGCAGCTCTGTCGGAAAAACAGCAAGTTTTACCAAAGCAGTTCTGGCCGCAGCAGGAATATTCTTTCTCTCATCTTTTGTCTTTGTGTCATGCGCAACATTTCTTGCCTCATTTGAAAAACAGAGACAAGCAGTCCACAGCACGGCAAGAACACCGGCTGTCCGGACAAATACAAGCAATTCAGCACCTGTCAAGAAACGCTATGGGCAAGAAATATACAAATGGGTTGATGCAAATGGTGTTGTCCATTTGAGCAACACGAAAGATGAAGAATACTAACAAGTCAAACAACAGCAAATTCAATTTTATGCAATTAGACAATATCCTCTGGCTGCCGGACGAAACCCAGGCTGTCCTCTTTGACATGGATGGGGTGCTCTTGGACAGCCTTGGTCTGGACTTCACTCTCTGCAATGAGCTGCTCCGCAAGAATCTTGGCCGAGAGGCGCAGCTCTCCAAAGACTTCATCCGCTCCATCTTTGCCTATCATCCGCCGGAATTCTGGCGGAGAATCTTTGCCTTGATCGAAGAACAGGACGGCATTGCCGCTGCGGATGCGGTGCGGCAGACTGTTCTTGATGAATACAATGCGGCCCGCAAGGAGGCTGTCTTTCCGGTCAATCCCGGCATCGTTGCTCTTCTTGCCGCCTGCAAGGAACAGCGGCTCAAGACAGCCGTGGTCTCCAACAATCCAACTGAGGATGTCTGCAATATCCTCAGCCAATCCGGCATTGCCGAATACTTTGACTTGATTGTCGGCAATGATCTGCACAAGCTCCAGCCAAAGCCCGCGCCTGACACCTACATCTATGCCGCCAACATGCTGGAAATGCTGCCCGGTAATTGCGCAGTGATTGAGGATTCGCTGCTCGGTGCGGAAGCAGGCGGCAAGGCAGGCTGCTTTGTGGTTGGAGTGGCCACCGGCGGCACGAGTTTTGCCGACTTGGAGGCCTCAGAACAGACCCGGCGGGTTTATGCCTCATTTCATCCCAATCAGCTTGTCCTCCAATTCGGCGATGTGACCCAAAAGCGCCTGCATACGCCGAACGACTTTGTCAGTCATGCGATTGAGCACATTGCTTGGCGGATGGGCTGCGGCATTGAGCTGTTCTGGAACAGCAATGACTGGCCGCAGCTTGGTCTTGCCCTAGGCCGTTGCATTGCCAATCTGCCGCAGCAGGCTGCCATGGCTGCGGCCTTGGGCATGATTGATGACGGCAGCGCGGAAGTGACCATCACGTTGGCAGATGAGCCGGACTTCCTGATTGAGACGGTGGAGCAGCTTGATCCGGCCTGGTTCTTCAGCCTGCGCTGCGAGCAGGTTGAATCGAGCGCGCCGCTGCTGGAGCTGCTGCGCGGCCTGACGCAAGGGCTGCAAGCACGGCTGCATGTCCTTGTCTGCGGGGTGGAAGACCCGCATCATGCCTGGGAGGGCGTGTTCCGGGCCATCGGCATTGCCTTGGGTAAAATCTTCGCGCCAAAGGCAATGCCTCCAGCAGCGGCGACGCAGCCGAATAAGGCTCCGGCGCATGGCATCATGGTTGAGGAATTGACCGACCAGACGGCGGCGGTTGTCCGCAGCACCGCAGAGAGCCGGGTCCGGGTGGCAGTGAACTGCGCCGGGCACTGGCCGGGCTGCTGCAGCTTCAAGGTTGGCCCGTCCATTCAGGTCTCTGCATTCGGCGGCCTGCTGGAGGCAATGGCCAAGGAGGCCGGTTTCACGCTGTCGGTTGATTTCACGGCGGAACAGCTCAGTTCCAGCCATGTGGTGATGGAAGATACCGGCTTGGTCTTGGGCCGTGCCCTCAAGGAGCTACTGATCCGGCGCATGAACGGCGCAGGCGTGAACGGCGCAGGCAGCAGCATTCAGAGCGAGACCGACATGGCCAGCCAGCCGCTCAGGGTCGGGGTGAGCGTGGAGGGCCGCAAGTTTGTCAAGTTCGTGCCCTTTGCTGAAGATTGGACCGCGTTCCGCAAACATTTCCTGCTTGGCCAGGATGTCTATGGCGGCCTGTTCTCAGAGGACTTGGATGACTTTCTCGACGGCTTGGCAGGCGGGCTGCATTGCAGCATTGTGGTGCATGTCCGGGAGCGCGTTGCCCCGGCAGAAGGCTGGCTCCTGCTCTTCCAGCAGCTCGGCAAAGCCTTGCACGAGGTCTTTGCGGAGAATCCGGCCCGGAAAGGCGTGCCGCCCGGTGTGAAGGCGACGCTGGCCTAAGACTCTCGACCTATGAGGTATGCCGCCATCTTTTCAGCGTGCGAGGCTTGCCTTGTCAGTCATATACCCTGCCGACTGCTGGTGGAAAAGCTGAAACGCTCCCTGCGCCTCGGTTCAGAAAGTAATAACTGAATATCCTTGGGTAATATAGTCAGCCATTGCAGGGTGGCCGGACATTGTGCCGATGAGCTGGATATCTTCCGCCTCAATTTCCTCGGCAACGCCCAGCTTGGCAGAGCAGGCTCGGCAGGCACCAAGGATCAGCCCCTTTCCCTTGGCCTCGGTGTAAAGCTGATGCAGAAAATGCTCAGGTTTGGCCATTTCCGGCACCAGCTTGACCGCCTCGCCCTCCAAGACAATTTTCCCGCCCAAGCCCTGCGCAGCCATGTTCAGGCTGTTGAGCAGGACATGGATAAAGCACATCGGTTCGCCCTTGAAGGCGAACAGCACTGTTTCACTCATTGCAGTTTCCTCTTGCAGAGATGGAAATGAAAACCCCGGCCTCCTCTGCCAAGGAGACCGGGGCTTCTGCTTTCAGGCAGGAGAGGCTTGCCTCTTACCTTCTGCCAAGCACATCCTCGCGGACGCTGTTAGCCACTTTGACCGCAATGTTGACAATCTCCGGCTTCACGCCCAGCTCTTCCAGAGCCTCGCGGAAGTGTTGGAGGATGATGTCAAAGTGCGTGTCATTGAGACCTTTCTCTTCGACCAAGCGGGCATGAACTGCTTTCAGAGCCCGGCCTGTGTAAGACTGGCCGCTGCCCAAGGCGAAGTTCATGAAACCCTTCTGCATCCGCCGCTGGGTGGCCATGTCAACGCCTTCAAAGAAGTAATTGACACGCGGATCAGCCATTACTTTGTCATAAAAAAGATCAACGGCCTTGCTGACCGCCACCTCGCCGCCAATTGTTTCATAGAAGGCAGCGGCGGCAGGTCCCTGCGGCAGGATGTCAGCTCGTTCCTGCACCGGTGCTACTGAAGGCTTGCCCTTGGTCTTGAAGGTCACGGTCTTGTCGATCATGTCAACCACAGGCAGCGGATTCGGCACCTCTTTCAGCCCGTAAATCTCCTCCAGATCAAAGCCTTTGGGCATGTTGGCAAAGATTTTCTCAGCCAGCTTCTGGCCTGCGACCCGGAAACGGAGTTTGGCATGGAGGGTGAGGGTATGCTCATGCGGGTCATTATGCAGCTTGGTCAGAGAGGAGTAGTACACATCCTTGTAGCCCTTGGGCGGGATGATGTCATGCCGGGTGAAGGAAACCAGCTTCCACGGATCAGCCGTGAACTTCATGTTGATATCCGCGCCCTCGGAGTTGAACATATAGGTGTTGCCGTCCAGCTCGCCGTCTGGCTTGATAAAGCCGCTTTTCAGCACTTCCCTGCCGTCCTCATCCGTAGCTGTCACTTCCAGCCACATCTCCCGGACATTGGTCAGCGAGGTGGGCAGGGCATGACCGCAGCGCTTGTTCCAAATCCGCACTTTAATCTTGCCCAACAAGCCGGTCTCATCGTAGATCGGCTCGATCTCCATCTCTGCGGCAGCTTGGAGCCGGGCCACAGCCATATCATACTTTAGCTGGGCATTGGCGGCCAGCTTGGCATCGCCCATTTTCTCAGCCCGCAGCTTGTCCAGCAGATACATGGTGAAGTTGGCACCGTTGAAGAAGTGGCGGTACTCGCTCCGCTTGGGCTTCTGGAAGGTGTCAGCAGAACGGATGAAGGTTGGAATATCGACCATGTGGCAGTCCTGACACTGAATGCCCTTGATCGAATAGATGCCCTTCTTCCATTCGTTGTAGGTGTGCTCAATCGGGAAATGCTCTTCGTAATGGAAGACCTGATGGCAGCCGCCGCACAGCTCGCCGCGCAGATGCAATGGCGACTCAATGCACTCATGGAAGCCGCCGCCGCAGCCGTCATAATTCGGGAAGGGGCCGTACTTGGTGCGGACATTGTTGCCGTTCTTGTCCTTGTAGCCAGGCGACAGGACATACGAACCATTCTCCGGCTCATGCGACGGAGTATCCCAGTGGGTGTGCGTTCTGATGGAATGGCAGACATCGCAGGACACGCCAGCCTTGGCCAGGTCGGTGAGCTTGGACATGTCCAGCTCCTCGCCCCGTTTCGGCCCCAGCCCGGAAACCGTGGCAGCGGCAGTGTGGCAGCCCTCGCACTGGTTGCGGATGCCTTCGCCCACATCCTTGATGCCCAAGATCAGCTCGCCGAGATAGATGGGATCCCGGAACGCCTGCTCGTGCATGGAACCCTTCCAGTCTTCAAACTGCTGCGGATGGCAGCCGCCGCAGGTCATGACCGAAGGCACCTCAAAGGGCACGCCCTTGTCCTCAAAGGCGATGTTGGATGGGTAAAACTGATACTTCTGCTTGAGATAAGCGTGGTTGTACCGGGCGTAGGGAACATTCCAGATATTGGCTAACTGCTTGTCCACCTCGTAGGGATTAGGCGGCGCGTTCATTGTCGCCTGCGAAGGACTGTAGTTGGGCTGGGTTGCGCTGACTTGGCCCTGCTTCTGGGCAAAGACCGCAGCCGCATTCAAGGCCAGCCCTGCCGCTGTCAGACAGAGTACCAGCCCCATCCGCTTCTTTTTCATAATCAAAAGCTCCTCCTTTCCTCTGTTGGTTGGTAAAAAAAATGAAACGCCACGAGTCATACATGAGGCTATTATAGTGGAACAGACGGCAAAATCAAAGATGTGGGACAATTTTTTTTGCCTTTGCAGGCATCCGCAGGGAAGTTGGGCTGTATCTTCTTAGTTCTTCGTAACAATGCCCGATGCAGCCTTCGGAATCATCCCGATAGTGGTATCGGGCAAACCTCGATGGTGGTATCGGGCCATGCTCGAAGCAGGCTTCGGGATGAGCCGCAGGCCTGCCCGCGCTTCCTTTTTTCCTGCTCCTGCTCACTTTCAAGGTGAAGAGTGAAGGGAAATGCTTTACATTAGAATGGTTCCTCTCCTCCAACTGTTCATGCGAGACAAGAAGATGCCCGCAACAACCATTCAGATCATCGGCGGCGGCCTGGCAGGCTGCGAGGCGGCTTGGCAGGCTGCGGAGCGCGGCTGCCCGGTCGAACTGCACGAGATGAAGCCAGTCAGATTCAGCCCGGCCCATGAGTCGGACCTGCTCGGCGAGCTGGTCTGCTCCAATTCGCTCCGCTCCAACGCCCCGGACTCGGCAGTCGGCCTGCTCAAGGAGGAGATGCGGCAGCTTGATTCGCTGATCATCCGGGCCGCCGAAGCAACGGCAGTTCCGGCAGGCTCGGCTCTGGCGGTTGACCGGCAGCAGTTTGCCGCCTTCATCTCCAAAGTGATGGCCGAGCATCCGCGCATCACGGTCATCCGCCGCGAAGTCACTGCGCTGCCACAGAGCACCGGGCCTGTGATTCTTGCCACCGGGCCGCTGACCTCTGAGGCCATGACCGCCAGCCTGCTGGCCCTGACCGGGGAGAAGCACTTGGCCTTTTACGATGCCATTGCCCCGATTGTCGCGGCAGATTCGCTCGACATGACCATCATCTACCGCAAATCGCGCTGGGATGACGACACGCCGGGCGATTATCTCAACTGTCCGATGACTGCGGCAGAGTACAACGCCTTTATTGATCTGCTTGCCGCCGCTCAGACTGTGCCGCTCAAGTCCTTTGAAGAACCCAAGTATTTCGAGGGCTGCCTGCCGATTGAGGTGATGTGCGCCAGAGGTCGCGACACTCTGCGCTTCGGGCCGATGAAGCCGGTCGGTCTGGCTGATCCCCGCACTGGCAAGGAGCCTCATGCGGCAGTCCAGCTCCGGGCCGAGAATTGCGACGGCACGGCGTATAATTTGGTCGGCTTCCAGACCAAGCTGACCTACACGGAGCAGAAGCGGGTCTTCCGCAGCATTCCCGGCTTGACCCAGGCCGAGTTTGTCCGCCTTGGCTCCATCCACCGCAACACCTTCATCTGCGCTCCGGCCCTGTTGGACAGCTCGCTCCAGCTGAGGCAGCGGCCCGGTCTGTTCCTGGCTGGCCAGCTTTCCGGGGTGGAAGGCTATGTCGAGTCAGCGGCAATGGGCCTGCTGGCCGGCCTCAACGCGGCCCGGCTGACAGTTAGTCAGAGCATGCTGCCGCCACCGCCCGGAACCGCCCTCGGCGCGCTGGTCTGCCATCTGACCGCATCTGACCCGGCTCATTTCCAGCCCTCCAATGTCAACTTCGGCCTGTTCCCGCCCCTGACCCAAAAGGTGCGGAAAAAGGAGCGGGGCGGCTTCCGGGCGCAGACCGCCTTGCAGCTGCTGGAGGCATGGCAAAAAGACATGGCAAGCCAGCTTTCCCCTTGACAAAGGACTTGTCAGTCAGTGTTAAATACAGAGAGGAGGAGTGAACCATGCCGACCATTGCGATACGTCGCACCGAATCAAGTCAAGGAGAGATGATCAGATGCTGAAGGTCAAATATTTATTTTCTGCTGCAGCAGTGCTGCTGGGCCTCCGCCCTGCGGCAGCCGCAATCAAGTCCTGCGCAGAGCTGCAAGCGGAGATTGAAGCCAAGCTGGCCGCCAAAAAGGTCAAGGCGTACTGCCTGACTATTGTGGAAAAAGAAGAGGAGGCGCAGGGGAAAACCGTTGGCTCCTGTGAAAACAGCTCCAAGAAAATTATGTACATCAGGCAGGGGAATGCTCCGGCTGAACCGTCCGGGCAGTCCCAGTCGGCCAAGAACGATTCAGCCGGGGATGCTGACTGGCCAGTCATGCAGGTTTGCAGTGACCAGCTGATTGCAACAGCGGGTGGGCAAGAGAAAGTCGTTTTCTCCTGTGGAGACGGCTCCAGGCCCGTTGACCAAGACAGCGCAGTCGAGGAAGCCTTGGCTAAGGTGACAGCGCAGAGCATCAAGCCATGCCCGGAGCTGAAGGCGGAGATTGAGGCCAAGCTCAAAGCGCACAAGGTTAAAGCATACACGCTGAACATTGTCAGCAAGAATGCCGATGCGCCGGGCAAGGTGGTGGGCACCTGCGAGAACAGCTCCAAAAAAATCATGTACATCAGAAAGTAGGGCTTGGGAGGGCGGCAGCAGGTGCTCTCCTGCTTCCTGTCCAAGGCCTCCGCTCTTGCTCCTCAGCCTGCCGCTTTTCCGCCCTTGCCGGTGATTGTCCGTGACTTTGCTGGATAAAATGGTACAATAACAGATTGCATTGCAAGACACTGCACAAGCAGCTCATTATTTCAAACAACAATGACAGAATGCAGGAGGAATGCTGTTACCATGAAGCCTTCACGGCAGCCGGGCGGCCCGGTGGAAGAGAATTCAGGACAGGACAGCGGCGAAGGGCAGAGTGCGGAGGGCATCGGGAACGTGCTGGAACGGTATTTTGACGACATCACGGCCCGCTGCCCTTATGAAATGCCGCATAAGGCGGTGTATCATCAGGCCATGTTCGGCCCGCTGACCGATGCGACGATGGGAGTGCTTTTCGAGAACGGCTACCGCCGCAACGGCAACTGCATGTATGCGATGCGCTGCCCGCGCTGCAGCAAATGCGTGCCCATCCGTCTGACCCCGCAGGAATTTCAACCCAACCGCAGCCAGAAGCGGGTCTGGCGAAAAAATCATAACATCTCGGTCGGCCTGGCGCCAGTGACCATGTCGGATGAGAACTTGGAGCTGCTGGACCGCTTTCTCACCACCCGCTTTCCTGCCAGCCAGGCTGATGCGGAAAGCTATTACAATGATTTTTTCATCACTGGCATGACCAAGTGCTTTGAAATCCGCTACCGGTCGGAAAACAACAAGCTGCTTGGCGTGGCTGTGATTGACTGCTCAGACCAGTGGCTCAATGCGGTGTACTTCTATTTTGACCCGGCGCAGGACTGGCGCAGCCCCGGCACGCTCAACATCCTTTATCTGATTGATTTCTGCCGTCGGCACGGCATAGTCAGCCTCTATCTCGGCTACTGGATTGAAGGGCTGAAGGGAATGCACTACAAGACCGATTTCCGGCCCCACGAGATTCTCGAAAAGGGCCGCTGGCTGCGGGTGGAACGGTGAAGCTGCTCACTTGCCCGTCCTGATGCGGAGTGTCACCCGGCGGTTGAGCCGCCGTCCTTCTGCGGTCTTGTTGGAGGCGACTGGTTTGGCATAACCGTACCAGTAGAGCAGAATCCGCTTCTTGTTCAGCCCCGGAAAATTGGTGAGCAAATATCTGCGTGCGCTTTCCGCCCGCCGCCGGGAGAGATGCAGGTTGTAGTGCTTGGTGCCGATGCTGTCGCAGAAGCCGGAAAGCACGGCGTAGTCCTTGGGATTTTCCAGCAAGTGACGGCCCAGCCTGTCTAAGGTGTTGCGGTATTCCTTCCTGATTTCAGACTTGTCAAAGGCAAAGAGCACATTAGGGAAGGGGCTGTCCGCAGGCATGTAGAGCCTGCCGAACAGATGCTCAGGATGCTCGGCAACGGTGTCAAAATCGATCACCTGCGAGCAGTCGTTGACTTCGGCAATATCATTGAGCAGCTTCTCGGCGGTGCTGTTGGTCGCGCTGCTGATCAGATTGAAGCAGACATCGTATTTTTCCGCCAGCATCTTGGCCTGCGCCAGCGGTTCCGGCTCATCAACTCCTTCAAAGCGGGAGGCGGCTCCGTTGGTGAACATGAAGACCTCAGTCCGGCCCGGCAGGCCAAGCAGATGCTCCAGCTTCATCAGGGCAATCTGGAGCATGGGCGGGCCGGAGCTGCGCACTGGCAGCTGCTCCAGCGCGGCAGTGAAGGCAGACCGGTCATACTTGTGCAGGGGATAGTACGGATGAAAGCCATGCTTGGCCCCAGGCAGCCACATCACATTTTTCCAGTGCGGATACAGTCCTGCCTGCCAGTTCAGCTCCGGCAGACTGGCATTGCTCTCCAGCAGAATTTCCTTGGATTTTTCCAGCCGTGTCAGGCCGGTGTTCTTGTAGGGCACGGTCATGGCCGTGGAGGGATCATAGAAGACAAAAAAGTTGTCCGCCATCCGCACATACTGCTTTGGACCAATCAGCTCCGGCTGCCATATCCAGCCTTTTTTCGTTGACGGCGAAATGGTTTTCCTGCCGTGGGCCGCAGCAGTGCCGACAATGCTCGGAAGGAATAATAAACACGCTGAGAGCAAGGCCAAAATTTGTAATTTTTTCATCATCATCACAATATGATTCGGTCTCCGGCGACCGGCAGCAGGGCTTGGGGAACAGTTCGGATTTTCTCCTCAATGGCAGGCAGTTCGTTGCGCCGCAGTTCATGATCCAGATGCACCAAGGCAATCTGGCCCAGCTCCAGCTCTTCCGTCAACTGCAAGGTGCTGGTGACAGAGCCGTGATAGGGAAAGGTGTCCACCATGCTGAAGGACTCATGAATGACAAAATCAGTGCCTTGGATCAGCTCCCGCGCATGGCGGCCCGCCCGCCCGTCACCGCTGTAGTAGAGCCGGTGCTGGCCGTCGTCCAGCCGCAGGCCCAGATTGTACTGCGAATGCTGCGTCAGCGCAGCGGCCCAGTCCAGTCCGGCCAGCGAAATGCTCTCTTGGGCGTGAAGAAGGTGAAATTCAAAGCTGAAGCTGAGTTTTCGCTCAAAGGTGGGATAGGCTAAATCCAGCACCTGCCTGACCTTGCTTTCAATGCCCTTCTGGCCGATGATGGTCAGCGGTCTGGTTCTGCCAAGCTGCCAGAAACGGAGGAAGAGGAGGGGCAGGCCAAGGAAATGATCGCCGTGAAAATGGGAAATCCAAACTATGTCAAGCTGTTCCGGCTGGTCAACCGTACGGAAATACTGATGCGCCACTGAAAAGCCGCAGTCGAGCAGGATTCTGAGTCCATTGTTGGTTGTGATCAGCGAGGAGCTGTTGCCGTGCGCGGTGTCACAGGCCTCCCCGACGCCGAGAAAGAAAATTTCCACCGTAGCTGCTCCCGATACTTTTTTTCTTGCAAATAGTTCTTGCAAGTTGCACTTAATTAAAAGTGGGTGTATCTACCACTATTGTTTTCACTAAAAAATTGAAAGCACCTGTTCTGTCCTGACAAACTCTTGACCCATCGACAAGCTTAATGGTCTTTGCGCTACCAAGCTTGTCGTTCACTACACCAGTTTGAGGATGTGTCTTGCTGGTGTATTCTTCTGTGTTTATTACTACTCGACAACCTTTTTTAAAAGCAATCCATTCAAGGCGTTTGCGGAACTTGTAGAAAAAAATTCCCATCATTACTCTTATAGCGATTACGGGTTGAGTGGCTATCAGATTCCTTTGCCTTGTCAAAAGTTTTATGTATATAAATTCAATATGTTATACAGGTAACAACATAGCGGACTGATTGCCGTGAGACGCATAACTGCTATAGTAGTCAACTGTTGTCAACCTTGCAGGACTGACCCGTTGCCAAAGGCATGATGCTTCTGTTTACTTCCTGTTTACTATAGGTGTTTTTAGCTGCCGAAGCAAGCCGCTTTCGCAGAGAAAAAAATAATCAGGCGCGGAGCGGCAGAACGAATTTGTCCGGCTCCGCCTGTCCGGCGAGCTGTTCAGGAGGAAAGTTCACAAAGGAAAACAGATGGTTTTCCAGTTCACCGCATTTGCGGAAGTTGTCCCGGATGCCCTGCTGCCTGCGCGCATCGCCGCCGCTGTATTTCTCCAAAATGTAGTCCAGCCGTTCCGGCAGACTGACAATCTTGTCATGCAGGACCCGCTTGTCCGCATAATAGACAATCTCTTGGGCGGAGAAAATGCCCTGCTGATACCGCGCCGGAGCAAAATCCGAGAGGATGACATGCGCGGCGACAATCTCGGCAATTTCCGGCAAGCCCAGACTGCGGCAGAGTTCCGCCCCAGCCTTGGCATGGTTGCAGCCGCTTTTCAGGCAGGGGGTTTTGGCAATGTCATGCAGGAGCGCGCCGCTGATGCAGAGCTGAAGATCAGGCGGCTGGCGGCTGGTTTTGCCCAGCTCCTCAGCCAGCAGGGCGGCCACGCGGGCGACGACAAAGGAATGCTCGCGGATATTGGCCAGCATTCCGTGCTCTTCCATCAGGGCGGCGCAGGCGGCAATGTCTGGGAACTTCATGCGCGGCTGCTGAGACGATGCACGGCCTCGACCGCGATTTTCACCTGATCCGGCGGGGTTTGCGGCAGGATGCCATGACCAAGGTTGAAAATATGGCCTTTGGCCTCTTTTGCCTCAGCCAGAATCAGGGCGATGCGCTTTTCCAGCTCTTGTTTGGGAAGAAAGAGGGCGATGGGATCAAGATTGCCTTGCAGGACATGATTGCCCGCCCGCCGGGCCGCCTCATCCAAGGGCAGCCGCCAGTCCAGACCCAGCACATCAGCGCCGGAAGTTTTGCTTGCTTCCAGCAGGGTTGCGCCGTTGTTGGCAAAGTAGATGATCGGCACATCGGTCATCTGGCGAAGATCAGCAATAATAGACTGCACATAAGGCAGAGCGAAACGATTAAAATCATAGGGAGCCAGCACCCCGGCCCACGAGTCAAATATCTGCAGGGCCTGCGCCCCGGCCCGCGCCTGCGCCTGCAAATAAAGGCTGGTGCAGCGGGTGATTTTTTCCAATAAGGCATGATACAGAGCTGGCTCCTGATAGGCCATCCGCTTGGTTTCCAAAAAGACCTTGGACGAGCCGCCTTCGATCAGATAGGTGGCCAAGGTGAAAGGCGCGCCGGAAAAACCGATCAGCGGCACCTTGAGAGCGCGGCGCAGCAGTTTGATGGTTTCCAAGACAAAGGGCAGGTCGTGTTCCGGCTCAGGGATGCGCAATCCTTCAACCGCCGCCTGCGTCCGCACCGGATCAGGAAAGACAGGCCCCCGGTTCTCGTGGAATTCCAGCTTCAACCCCATTGCCTCCATCGGGATGAGGATGTCGGAAAAAAGGATGGCTGCGTCAAAACCGAAAATATCCACTGGCTGAAGTGTGACTTCAGTGCAGAGTTCCGGCCTTTTGCACAACTCCAGAAAACTGACTTTACCGCGCACGGCCTGATATTCCGGCAGATAGCGACCAGCTTGGCGCATGAACCAGACCGGCGTGTATTCGGTTTGCTCGCCTCGGCAGGCTTTGAGAAAAGTATCGTTCATTTGCATTAGCTTCAGAGAAATCAGGAACCAAACAGCCCGGCAACCGCATTTTCGGCAATTTTTGAAACAAGCGGATGCTCAAAAAAATTGCGAAAGAGAGTCTTTGCCTCTTCCTTTTCCTGCGGGGTTGCATCTGAAGATTCAATAGCTTTTATTAGCCATAAAAAGGTTAATCTATTATTATTGCAAGTAATATGATCTCCACCTTTTGATCCTGTGGCTGATTCCGTGTTTCTGTGTCGATTAAATTCCACATTGATGACAGGATTTACTGCTCCTTCAACAACATCAATTCCTAATGTACTGATTCTTCCTGTGCCTTGAAAGGTGAATTCCGAATGTTTAAGACCTGATTTGATAGGTTGCCAATCAAGAAGATTTTTCTCGCTTAACTGATCACATATCTGCAATATATCTTGCTCAGTAACTTCAACGCCAAGCTCGACGGATTTTGGCGAAGGCAAAGAATGTTCACGCCGCCGTTCGTAAAAGTACTGAAGAATATAGCCTCTCAGCTCACTGTCTCTCATGTAATTTCAGCTCCTTGGCTGATACGCGCAAAACGGCTCCTGCGCTAAATAGTCGCGCAGACCGCGCAATCTCTGTTTTCCTGCTCAGGATGCTCAAACGTTTTTCATAGATTGGCTCTGCAACGATGGAAGATGATTCCGTTCCTGTGTATTCTCTGGATTCCATTCGTATTTCACAGATTGTTTGTACATGATTTGCATGGACAAAGCAAGGTAAAAAAGGCTGAAGCGGTTAAGCGGGGCCGAAACCACGGACATTCGGCTTTGCTCAGGCCGAACTGCCGCCACGCCTTTGTCCATTTTGGGGACAATGGCACTTGTATTTTTGTTACAAACGTTTCATTTTTGAAATAAAATCACGAAATGTCTATTGTTTACAACAATATTGTTATAAAACTTACTCGAAAACTGGCACGATGCTTCAAGTAAAAAGAGCGATTGTTCAAAGAGATGCTCATGCTTCTGTTCAAAATCGACGCTCATGGCACGAAGGTTGCATGCTCGTTTGTAAGAATTGCATCAAAGATGTTTCAACGCACTAATCAGAGAAACGAAGGACTGAGAGGAGGTTGCAGGCGTGAAAAAAATAGAGGTCATCATCAAGCCGTTCAAGCTGGATGCGCTCAAGGAGGCACTCAATGAACTGGGTATTCACGGCATGACCGTCAGTGAGGTCAAGGGCTTTGGGCGGCAGAAAGGCCATACAGAAATCTACCGTGGGGCCGAATACACTGTCGATTTCATCCCCAAGGTGAAAGTGGAAATCGTGATTGCGGCGGACATGGTGGACAAGGTGATTGAGAGCATTATCAGCAGCACCCGCACCGGCAAGATCGGCGACGGCAAAATCTTTGTCACGCCGGTGGAAGCTGTCTGCCGCATCAGAACCGGCGAAAAAGGCAAGGAAGCGATCTGACAACCAAGAGAATATGCAACGAGGGAGAAAGGAGATGAAGAAAAGGAATTTGCTGACCGGAGCCGCACTTGCTCTGCTGCTGCTGCCAAGCCTTGCCGGGGCTGCTGATGAACCGACAGCCAAAGCGGTGCAGACCAATCTTGACTATATCTGGACACTGGTTGCCGCAGCCTTGGTCTTTTTCATGCAGGCCGGATTTGCGATGGTGGAAACCGGCTTCACCCGGGCCAAAAATGCGGTCAACATCATGATGAAGAACCTGATGGATTTTGCTATGGGTTCTCTTTTCTTCTGGGCCATCGGCTTTGGCCTGATGTTCGGCACCAGCACAGGCTTTTTTGGCACAGACGGCTTTTTCCTGAGCGATTTCAAAGTCGGCGGCGATCCGTGGGTGCTGGCCTTCTGGATGTTCCAGTGCGTGTTTGCCGCCACTGCCGCCACCATCGTTTCCGGGGCAATGGCGGAACGGACCAAATTCACCAGCTACCTGATCTACAGTGCCACGCTCTGCGCCTTCATCTATCCAATTTTTGGCAGCTGGGCATGGGGCGGCCTGTTCCACGGCGGCGGCTGGCTGGAAAAGATGGGTTTCATTGACTTTGCCGGTTCCACAGTCGTGCATTCCATCGGCGGCTGGGCTTCTTTGGCCGGAGCCATCGTCATCGGGCCTCGGATTGGCAAGTACGGCAAAAACGGCGAGGTAAAGGCGATTCCTGGTCACAACATTCCAATGGCCGCCTTGGGCGTGTTCATCCTCTGGATCGGCTGGTTCGGTTTCAACCCTGGCTCAACCACAGCAGGCAACACCGACACCGCCATGATTTTCGTCAACACCAACTTGGCCGCCTGCGCAGGCTGCGTTGCTGGCATGATCACCTCATGGATTCTGTTCAAAAAGCCGGACATCAGCATGAGCCTGAACGGCGCGCTGGCCGGTCTGGTCGGCATCACCGCAGGCTGCGCCAATGTCAGCCCGACCAGCTCAATCATTATCGGCGCGATTGCCGGGGTGCTGGTAGTTTTCTCGGTTATCACTATTGACCGGATGCACATTGATGACCCGGTCGGTGCAGTGTCTGTGCATGGTGTCTGCGGCGCATGGGGCACCTTGGCGGCTGGCCTCTTCAACATCGAAGGTCTGAGCTTTACAATTGTCAGCACGCAGGTTGTCGGCATTGTTGCAGCCTTTGTCTGGTCATTTGGCTGCGCCTTCATTCTCTTCAAGACACTCAAGGCCACGGTCGGTCTGCGGGTCACAGAAGAAGAGGAAGTCGAAGGGCTTGACTACGGCGAGCATGGCTCTCATGCTTACGCGGACTTCCTGACTAAATAAGCACAGCGTTAAAAGCAGGGGGGGAAGCGGGGGCAGCCTGTCTCAGGTCTGCTCCCGCTTTTTTTGTGCAACAGAAACTGATGCCGCATCCTGAGCTTGCCAAAGGATGCGGCGTAGATTATTCTGCTTCTGTTACATTGACACATTATGACATTTTTGTATTTTCTTGGAATTTTTTATTTCAAAATAGTTGTCCTGCGGTCGCTGGCTTTTGCTGAAAAGGCTGAACTGCCTGTCCAACATGCTGATTTTACCGCCCATCAGAAAGTGAAACACAAAAACGGCATAAACTTTGCTTTTCTGTACAGAAAGTAAACGAACAGGCTGGCTCGGCATCCTGTTCTGCAACCAAGAATCAACGGAGGGATAGAAAGACGATGAATCCAATCAATGCGGGTGACACTGCCTTCATGATGACCGCAGCAGCCTTGGTCATGTTCATGACCCCTGGCTTGGCTCTGTTTTACGGCGGCTTAGTGCGTTCCAAGAACGTGCTCTCCACAGTGGTGCAGAGCTTCTTCTCGCTCGGAGTGGTCGGCCTGATCTGGGTGCTGTACGGCTACTCGCTCGCCTTTGGCCCGGACATTGGCGGCATGATTGGCGGGCTGAACTGGGCTTTTCTCAACGGAGTCGGCTCGGAGCCGAGCGCAACCTATGCGACCACAGTGCCGCATATTGTCTTCTGCGCCTTTCAGCTCATGTTCGCCAGCATCACTCCAGCCCTGATCACCGGTGCCTTTGCCGAGCGGATCAAATTCAGCGGCTTCCTCCTCTTCACAGTCTTGTGGACAAGCATTGTCTATCTGCCGGTCTGCCACTGGGTCTGGGCTGCTGACGGCTGGCTGCTCAAGCTGGGCGCGCTGGATTTTGCCGGCGGCACGGTCATTCATCTCAATTCCGGCATTGCCGCTCTGCTGGCCGCAATCTTCATTGGCAAGCGCAGAGGCTATGGCAGAGACTCTTTCATGCCGCACAGCCTGAGCATGAGTGTGCTCGGCGCAGGCATCCTCTGGTTTGGCTGGTTCGGTTTCAATGCGGGCAGCGCAGGCGCAGCCAGTGCTGTGGCTGGTTCAGCCTTTTTTGTCACCCATATTGCCGCCGCCGCCGCAATGGTGTCCTGGGTGGCTGTGGAATGGCAGTTAGACGGCAAGCCGACCGCCCTTGGCGCAGCCTCTGGAGCAGTGGCCGGTCTGGTCGCCATCACCCCGGCCTCCGGCTTTGTCGGCCCGATTTCAGCGGTCATCATTGGCTTGGTCGCAGGCGCGCTCTGCTATTCGGCCATCAGCCTGAAAAGCAAATTCAAATATGACGATGCCTTGGACGTGGTGGCAGTGCATGGCTGCGGCGGCACTTGGGGCGCAATCGCCACAGGTCTTTTCGCTTCAACAGCCGTCAATCCTGACGGCGCAAACGGCCTCTTCTTTGGCGGCTTCAGCTTGGTTTTCATCCAGTTGGTCGGTGTGATCGCAACCTTTATCTATTCCGGCATTCTCACTTGGCTGATTCTCAAGCTGACTGACAGGCTGGTCGGCTTCCGGGTTTCTGATGAGGAGGAGATGACAGGACTTGATTTGTCCCAGCATAACGAGGTAGGATATAATCTCTAAGAAAGATTATTGCACATTGCACGGAGGTGCGGCCATGAAAAAGATCGAGGCGGTTATTAAGCCTTTCAAACTTGATGACGTGAAAGCAGCCCTGAGCGGTTTGGGCATAACCGGCATGACCATCAGCGAGGTCAAAGGCGCGGGCCGTCAGAAAGGGCATACCGAGATGTATCGGGGGGCTGAGTATCGGGTTGAGTTCAATCCCAAAGTCAAGATTGAGCTGGTGGTGCAGACAGACTTGGTTGACAAGGTGGTTGAGGTGCTCCGGGAAGCGGCGCAAAGCGGCAAGATCGGCGACGGCAAGATATTTGTCCTGCCGGTTGAGCAGGTGCTGCGGGTGCGCACCGGCGAGCGGGACGAAGCCGCGATTTGACAAGGAAATCATAACATTCAGCAAGCCCGCTGCCGGTTCTGGCAAGCGGGCTTTTTTTGCGCCATCATGATGAAAAGACTTGCAGTATGCAGCAATGCGGTTTATTATTTTTTTCACTTGTCAGCAGGCTGCTTGCTGAACAGTGATTACGTGTAAAAACAAATGCCTACATGGGAGTTATCAAATGAAAAAGGTAATTGGAATAGCTATTTTCTGTCTTGCGGCTTTTCTGCTGTCAATGAACACGGCATACGCTCAAGAAGGCAAGAAAGTTAATCCTGATTGGGAAAAAAAATATACGTATCATTATGATTATAAAGATCGTGGGCCAGTAACTGTAAAACTCCTATCAGCTCAAGTCAAAGAAGGTAAGTTGATACTTGATATATTGATTCATAATAAAGATAAATACACATATTCATGTGTATGGTTTAATACATCTAAAGATGCTGTGCATATTGATGATGAATTAGGAAATATATACAAAGGTGGAAGATTCACACTCATTCCAATGGATAATAAATTTGCTCCAAATCAGAGAAAGAGACTTAAAGTTGAACTACAAGAACCTGATAAAGAAATCAAATTTGTTAATGTCCACCTTGGATTCAGTGTTAAATATGTAAGTAGTAAACCACAAGAAAGATGCGGTGATTCAATAATTGGAGGAGGTGAATTAAATTTTCATCAAGCAGACTGGGATATTAGTGCGTTGCGTTAAAAACGATGCAAGAAGGTGCTTTTAAAATAGTAACTACCGTTATAGCAATTATCGCTGTAATTGTAGCGTATTGTGCATGGCGTTATCCTGTATCGCCTGAAAGGCCGTCTCTGCCGTCCCCGTCCCCTGTTGCAAAAGAAAATACTCTGGAATCAATCAACAGGTTTGACAAGCACCCTCTTTACACAATCAGTTCTGGCGCAGCCCTTCAAGTCAGGCAAGATGTTTATCTTCCTGCGCACAAAGATATTTTGTATATTCAGAAAGGAAAATTCATTTTAAGCAAGGAGGATGTGGACGAATATGATTACGTTGTGATCTTGAAATTTAAAAAGTCTGACAAAACAAAAAAGATTGCTTCTGGGAAGCATCTGGAAATTACTGTAGGCAGACGCGGCCCTGAAGAGAGAGAATACAGACATGCGTATGTTTATCTAAAAGTTGACAACGAAGATATTGATTATCTCAAATGCTTAGGGAAAAATAGTTCAGAGCAGATCACCATAGGTCAGTTCAGAAATGTTATGAAAGGGATAATTGATGTGAACATTCCTGCTCCGAAGGAAATTTAGTCTCATGACAAAGACCTGCAACACTCCGCCGCAGTGGCTGCAAGTAAGCCTGAACTGCCCGGAACGTGCTTTGGAAGCGGTCTGCGACCTGCTCGGCGTTCTCAGCGGCTCGGCTGTGGAGCAGAGTCCGCTCAAAGACGGCCTGAGCACAGTCAGCGGTTTTTTCCAATTTTTCACTGAAGCGGAGCAGGAGCAGCTGCGCCGCCGCTTGGAAACTGAGCTGACCGACCTGTTCGCAGCCTACAAGCTGCCTGTGCCAATGCTGGCCTGTTCCGTGCTCGCAGATCAGGACTGGGCCACATCATGGCAGCAGTTTTTCACGCCTTTTGCCATTGTTCCCGGCCTGATCATCAAGCCGAGCTGGGAAGAACATGCGGCCCAGCCGGGCGAGCAGGTGCTGGAGATTGATCCGGGCATGGCCTTTGGCACAGGCCAGCACGCTTCAACCAAGCTGGCTCTCAGCCTGCTGCAAAGCTGCTGTCATGACCACCAGCCGGAAACCGTGCTTGATGTCGGCACCGGCACCGGCATTTTGGCAATGGCAGCAGCCCTGTTCGGGGCCAAGAAGATTCGTGCCATTGACAACGACCCGGAGGCGGTGCGGGCGGCGGCGGAAAACATTGCCTGCAACCATCTCAGCGCGATGATTGATGTTTCTGGCACTGTGCTGGCCGAGATCAGCGGCAGTTATGACCTGATCTGCGCCAACATCCTCCATGATGTGCTGGTGGAAATGGCCCCGGACATTGCCAAGCGATTGACAGCGCAGGGTTGCGTGGTGCTGGCAGGCATCCTGCGCGGCGAGCAGGAGGAGAATATTATTCAAATATACAGCGGGTTGGGACTCAAACTGCGGCAGCAGGTTCATGAGGAGGAATGGGCGGCCCTGCTGCTGGGCCGGTGAAATTTTTCTTGCCAGCTCTGCTCAGGACTGCGCTCTGATGGTCATGTAAGCAGGAAAATGCTGCATCTGACTCAGGTCATTTTCCAAGATGACTCGTTTTCCGTCCGCCGCCTTGCCCTTCTCCTTGAAATGGGCGAATTTGTAGGTCATATACATCATCCGGTTTCTCTCATTGCTGACAAACTCCGCCAGCAACCGCACACCCTTTTCTTGAGCCGCCTTTCTGATGTGATTGATCAGCACGCTGCCGACCCCGCGTGACATGACCCGGCAGGACATGAGCAGCAGCTTGATGGTCCAGACCTGCTCCCGGCATTCGATCAGAACCAGCCCGATCTTGCCGTAGGTGCCGTACTTGTCCTCAAGCCCGGCAATCAGCAGGATATGATCCTCAGACTGCCGGAAGCGGTCCAGCTCCTCATACGAATAGGCATCGCCAGTGGTGTTGAGTTGATGGGTGCGCACCGTGAGTTCCTCGGCCCGCTTCAAGTCTTCCTCCTGCGCGGGCGCAATGGTCAGCACCATGTTCAGAGTGGCGAGAAACTCCTCCTTTGGCCCGACAAACTCCTCCTCCACCGCCTCGCGCCGCTGGTCGCTGAGATACATCTGCCGCCGCTTGGCCGAATCCTCTGTGATGAAACGGGGGTGCATTCGGGCCAGCTCCGGCACCTTGACAAGATCAGCGGCATCAAGGCAAAGCACTTCAGGCAGGGAGAAATTCACCTCTTCCCGCTCAAAGGCTTGATCGTCAATAAAGGCAAAGGTGTCAATGCCGATATTGAGCTTTTCGGCAATGGTCCTGATATTGTCAGCTTTTGAGTTCCAGTTGATCTGCGGATAGAGGAAATAGTCAGCCAGACCAAATTTCTCAAGCCTGCTCATGGCATGGTTATGTTCATTTCTGCTGGCAATGGACTGAAGGATGCCCCGCTTGTCCAATGTCTGAATGATTTCCTGAACGCCATCGCGCAGCGTCACCTCGCTGTCCTCCAGCAGGATGCCGTTCCACAGAGTATTGTCCAAATCCCAAACCAGACATTTTATTTTCTGCTCTTCTTTGTCATGCGTCTGCTGCGTCATTTCTTCCCTGTCTGCCTTTTCTTCGTTCCATGATTAGCTGCTGATAGCCGTTCTTGGCAATAATGATCTGCTGGATTTGATTGCTGCCTTCGATGATCTCCATGATTTTCGCATCCCGGAAGCAGCGCTGCACCGGATAATCACTGCTACAGCCATTGGCCCCATGAATCTGCACTGCATCGCTGGCCGCCTGCATGGCGGCTCTGGAGGCAAAATATTTGGCCGTGGAAGTCTCCATGATCAGGGCCGGATCACCTTTGTCTTTCATATTGCCAGCATGGTGACAAAGCAGTCTTGCCGCTTTGCTGTTGGTGATCATGTCCGCAATCATCTGCTGAATGAGCTGATGCCCTCTGAGAGGAGCACCGAACTGCTTCCGCTCGCTGGTGTAGCTGAGGCAGGCGGACAGGCAGGCTTCGATCAGGCCGAGACAACCCCAGGCCACACAGTAGCGGCCATGATCAAGCGCGGTTCCGGCGACATGCGAGAAGCCAAAGCCGATTCGACCCACCAGATTTTCTTCAGGAATTCGGCAGTTCTTGAGTATGAGCCGGGCCAGCATGGCGGAACGGAAGCCGAGCAGGCCGCTGATGGCTTGGCTGGCAAAACCGGGCGTGTCCCGCTGGACAAGAAAGGCGGATGGTCTGCCCTCGCATTGGGCGATAATCAAAAAGAGATCAGCGACCTGACCAAAGGAAATCCATTTTTTTCCCCCTGTGATCAGATAACTGCCATCAGCATGAACCGCAGTGCTCTGGACGCTCTTGGCATCGCTGCCAATATCCGGCTCGGTCAGGCCAAACGCGCCGATGGTCGCGCCGCTTGCCAATCTGGGCAGCCAGACAGCCCGCTGCTCTGCTGTGCCCCATTTCAGCAGAGCCTGACAGACCATGCCATGCACAGTGAGCAAACTGAGCAGCGAGGCACTGACCCGGCCAATTTCCTCGCAGAGCAGACCAAAGGTGAGCGCATCCATGCCTTGGCCGCCATGCTCTTTGGGCACCACAGCTCCCAGCCAACCGGTGGCGGCAAATTTTTTAATAACGCTCTCAGGCATCTGCTCATCCCGGTCATACTGATCAGCATGGGGAGCTATTTCCTCGCTCGCAAAAGAGCGGAACAAATCCCTGCTGCGCCGCTGTTCAGGGGTTAAGGAAAATTCCATTGTTTTATTGAATAATTAATTACAGGTCAAAAAGAGCAACCGCCCTTTTGCTTCATCAGGCTGTCTTTCGTTGAATGAATCCGACAATGGCATTCATGGTTCTGAAGTTGTCATAATCAAGGTCTTCATTTTCCACCTTGACGGCAAATTCCTTTTCCACGAACAGCACGAGCTGCATGGCAAAGAGGGAATTCACCAAACCAGAGGCGAAAAGATCCTCGTCATCATCCACATCAACGTTGATGAACTGCGCTAAAAATGACGTTACCGTCTCTCTGATGGCCTCTGCGTTCATATTGCTCCTCTATCAATAGTTGCGCAATGATTAGAACATATTTGGATATTTGTAAAATCCCCTGCCGTTTTTCCGCCCGTGCAACCCGGCAGCAACCATTTTTTTCAGCAAAGGAGAACAGCGGAATTTGCTGTCCTGATATTCCTCATAAAGAACCTGCAACGTGTCCACCACGGTGTCAAGTCCGATCAGATCAGCGGTTTCCAGCGGCCCCATTGCATGACCGTAGCATTTCTTGAAGATATCGTCTATCTCTTTTGGCTCGGCAACATGCTCCATGACTAAATTGGCCGCCTCATTCATAAACAAATGCGACAGACGATTGGCGACAAAGCCCGGCGCATCGTTGACAAGAATGCAGTCCTTGCCCATCTGCCGCAGAAACTGCTTTGCCGCAGCAACAGTTTCCTCTGAAGTGTGATAACCACGGATGGTTTCCACGGTTTTCTTCATCGGCACCGGATTCATGAAGTGCATGCCAATGACCCGGTCTGGCCGCTGAGTCACAGAAGCAATGCGGGTGATCGGCACTGCCGAGGTGTTGGCGGCAAAAATGCAATGCGCAGGGCAGATCGGATCAATCTGCGCATAGACCTCCTGCTTGACGCTCCACTTTTCTGTGACATTTTCAACAACAACGTCAGCAGATGCAAGCAGCTCGCAGTTTGTGACAAAACTGATCCTTCCGAGCAGCTCCTCCGAGTCTGCCGCCGGACTTTCCTTGCGCATGAAGCCCTGAAAACGGATGCTGTTTCTGATCTGTCCCTCGGCTTTTTGCAGAATATCCTCTGCAAGATCAATCAGGATCACCTGATGCCCGGTCTGGGCAAGATTCTGGGCCACCCCGCAGCCCATCACTCCGGCTCCGACCACGCCAACTGTCTTAATATTCATATTTTTCCTTTATGTTATTGCCGCAGGCTCAGTCTCCGGGACGGCGGCCATCCCGGCTGCGCGTTCCAGACAAATTTGCATCTGCGTCGCCAGCACCTGCACATGCGGCTGATTGACCATTGTATGATGTTTTCCAGGCACTTGAATCACTTCCACAGCTTGGGCCGCATAGTCCTGCCAGCCATGCTCCGGCGGCAGAGTTGGATCCTCCGGCCTTCTTTCCGCAGCTTGGAAGAGCGTGACCCTGCCGCCGCAGGTCTTGGCCTGAAAACGCAACGAAGCGGACATATTGCTTTTATAGACCCGGATCAGCCGCTTGGTCTGCATCAGGTCAACATCAGGGGGAAAGATGTTGATCTTTCGGCCTTGTTCAACGACATGGGCTAACTGCTCATCAGGACTGAGCTGGCGCAGATAGTCCAAGGACAGGGCAGCATCGGCTTCGGCAAAGTAATCGACAAAAAACTGCGCGTCATCTTCCGGTTCCTGAAGAATCTCCCTGATGATGTGCGGCGCAATGGCATCCAGCAAGCCAAGGAAGGTGACAGACTCTCCCTGCGCCTCCAGCCGGGCGGCCATTGCAAAGGCGACCAGTCCGCCGAACGACCAGCCCATGAGCTGATAGGGGCCGTGCGGCTGCACTGTCTGCATGGCTTCAATGTACTGTGCTGCCATCTCAGCAATATCCGGGCAAGGCTCCTGCTCCGCTTCCAGTCCGAATGCCTGGAAGGCGTAAAACGGCTGCTCCGGGCCGAGCTGCCGGGCCAGCTCAAGATAGCAGAGCACATTGCCGCCCGCCGGATGCACGCAGAAGAGCGGGGCCTTTTTGCCGCTGCTCTGAATGGGAACAAGGCAGGACCACGGCAGCAGCTCAGTCTGCCGCCGCAGAATCTTGGCGATTTCCTCAATGCTGCTGTTATGGAAAAGAGTGGTCAGGGCGATGCGCTGTTTGAACTGCTGCTCCACCTGCGCCATCAGCCGCACCGCCAGCAGGGAATGTCCGCCCAGCTCAAAGAAATTATCTTTGATGCCGACAGGATGCACTTTGAGCAGCTCTTCCCAAATCTGGGTCAGGCGCAGCTCCACCGTGTCACGCGGAGCCTGATATCGTTTATCCCTGCGCTGCGACTCAGGTTCCGGCAGAGCTTTGCGGTCGATCTTGCCGTTGGGAGTCAGGGGCAGTTTGTCGAGCACGGTGAAGCTGCCGGGCAGCATGTAGGCAGGCAACTGCTCGTGGAGGAAGTCGCGCAGCGCAACGGCGAATTCCGTTTTATCCACAAGGTCGGCAGCCGGATTGTTCGCATAGCTGCGCCAAGGCTTGGGCAGGGGTGCAGGCCGGTTCGGCGTGAAGCGGGCGGCAAGCTCTTTTCGTTGAAACACCGCTGTATAATGGAATTTTCCGCCATAATGCAGGGAGCAGGTGTATGCCGTGTCCTCGGTCAGAGTGCGCAAGGCTTCCGGGGCAACGAATTGGCCCGCGTCTTCTTGCACCAAGGCCCGCAAGTCGGCAACAGAGCCGTCAAAATGGGCAAGCTGCTCCAGCAGCTTCTTTTCTTCAGCGAGCCGGGCATTGGGTATGGTGCTGATTTCAATGACCTCGCTTTGCTGCTCGGCCAGCTTATGGCTGACCTGCTCCAGCGTCACGGCAGCTTTGCCCCAGTCCAAACGCTGCACCTGCGCTGTTGGCAGAGCAGGTCTTGCCGCATCAAGATGCAGGGTCACATCATAGCGGAAGCAGGTCATCTCGTTCTGAGCAAGCCCTTGTTTCAGCTCCAGCCGCACTTGACTGACCGCTGGAATCCGCTCTTGCAGGGCCATGAACAAGTCAGGATCAAGCAGCAGTTCCCGCTCCCGGCTCATGCTGGCCTGCACCCGCTGCCGCAGCTCCTTCACGGCCAGCCCGTCATCGGCCTGAAAAAGCTGCACCGACGCATGAAAGGCTTCCAAGAGCTGGAAGTTGCGCACATCGCCAATGAAAATGGAGCCGCCGGACGCAACTGCTGCCGCTGCTTTTTCCAAAACCTTGAGCAGATAGTCAATGGACGGGAAATACTGAATGACTGAGTTGAGAATCACCAGATCAACGGAACCCGGCTGAAGGCTGTCAATCTGATCAGCAGCGAGCTGCCGCAGCATTACCCTGTCGCTGAAGTCCCAGTCCTGCTGCTGGGTTTCAATCCACGCCAAGGCTTCGGAAGAAATATCCGCGCCAATATACTGCTGGCAGAAAGGAGCCAAGCGGAAGAGCAACATGCCGGTGCCGCAGCCGATTTCCAAAATGCGGGCTGGTGCCAGCGACAATATTCGCGCTACAGTGCCGTCAAGCCATTCCTGCATCTCCTGATCAGGAATCGGCTGCATGGTGTAGCTGCTGTTCCAGCCGATGGTGTTGCGCTGCCGCTCGACCGGCGCATCAGCAGATTGGCTGTAGGTGTCGTTCCAGACCTGCTGCCACTGCTTGATTGTTTCCGTCTGCGCCGCCTGATCAGCACTGTCAGCTTCACTGGTCAAGCGCGGCACAATGTATGCGGCGAGCTGCTCCTGCTCCTGATTGGCAATCACAGCGGCCTCCCGCACACGCGGATGCCTGTTCAGAGCCGCCTCAATTTCGCCCAGCTCAATGCGGAAGCCGCGCAGCTTGATCTGATGATCAATTCGTCCCAGACATTCCAAGATGCCGTTGCGGAGCAGCCGGGCCAGATCACCGGTTTTGTAGATGCGTTGCCGCTGGCCGAACAGTTCTATTTCGACGAATTTTTCCGCTGTCAGCTCAGGCCGGTTCAGATAGCCTCGCGCCAAACCATGCCCGCCGATGCACAGCTCTCCCGGCAGACCCGGCGGAACGAGGCCGCCGTGCTCGTCGAGAATATACATCTGAGTGTTGCCGATGGGCTGCCCGATCAATTCCGGCCGTTCCGGCCAGCTCGCAACATCCTGCATGGACGACCAAATCGTGGTTTCAGTGGGGCCGTACACATTCCAAAGCCGCTGACAGTTGGCAAGCAGTTTTCTCCCAAGTTCCGCTTGCATGGCCTCGCCGCCGCAAAGGATGGTCAGCGGGCTGCGCTGCTGCCAGCCGCTGTGCAGAAGCATTTTCCATGTCGCCGGAGTGGCCTGCATCACAGTGATCTGTTCCTGCTCAAGAACCTCCATAAGCAGGTCGCCGTTCATGGCTGTTTCTCTGTCAATAAGCACACACTGGCTGCCGCTGATCAACGGCAGATACAATTCCAAGGCCGCAATGTCGAAGGACAGCGTGGTCAGGGCTAAGACTTTGTCATTTTCTTTTATGCCGATGCGCTGCTGCATATAACAGAGGAAATTCACCAGCGCGGCGTGCTCAATCATAACTCCTTTAGGCCGTCCTGTTGAACCGGAAGTGTAAATCACATAGGAGAGATGCTCCGGGCTGCTCCGTCTGCTCAGATTGTCTGCGGAATGCAGAGCAATTTCAGGCCAGCCGCTGTCCAAGCAGATGACTTCGGCACTGTGTTCCGGCAGGTGCGCCAACAGGTGCTGCTGGGTCAGCAGCACTTTCACTGCCGCATCATTGAGCATGAAGTGCAGCCGATCTTGCGGATAATCCGGGTCCAGCGGCATGTATGCGCCGCCCGCTTTGAGAATGCCGAGCAGACCGACCAGCATATCCAAAGAGCGCTCCACATAGATGCCGACCAAGGTGTCAGGCCCGACTCCCAAGGCCAGCAGATGCCGGGCCAGCTGATTGGCCTGCTGATTGAGTTCGGCAAAGCAGAGCTGCTCTTCAGCAAAGGCAACTGCAATATTGCCGGGACAGCGGACAGCCTGCGCCTCAAAAAGCTCAACCAGGGTTTTGTCTTGCGGGCAGGCGAAATCCCTTTGATTCCAAGTTTGCAGCTCCTGCTCCTCCGCCGATGTCAGCAAAGAGAACGAGGAGTACGGCTGCTCTGGTGCTTTAACAATCTCCCGCAGCAGGGTCTGGAAATGCCCGGCCATCCGGGAGATGGTCTCTGCCGCGAACAAGTCGGTGGAATATTCCCAGTCGCAGACAAAGCCGTCCTCCTGTTCAGCAATGCTCAGGGTCAGATCAAACTTGGCGGTTGTCAGCTCCGGCTCTAAGAAGGAAACAGTCACCCCGCTGAACTCCAGCGATTCCTGCGGCGCGTTCTGGAGAATGAACATCACCTGAAACAGCGGCGAATAACTGAGACTGCGGGCCGGGTTGAGCTGTTCCACCAAGTATTCAAAGGGAATGTCCTGATGGCTGTAGGCTTCCAGAGCGGTCTGCCTGATCTGGGTGAGCAGTTCAGCAAAGGTCTGGGCCGGGCCGAGCTGGCTGCGCAGGACCAGCGTGTTGACAAAAAAGCCGATTAAATCCTCGGTCTGCCGCTGGGTGCGGTTGGCAATGGGACTGCCCACGAGCAGGTCTGTCTGGCCGCTGTAGCGGTGCAGCAGGACGTTGAAGGCGGCCAGCAAGGTCATGAAAACGGTTGCCCCGTGCTCACGGCTCAGGAGCCTGACCGCTTGCGCCAGTTCGGCAGGCAGGGCTGATTGGAGATGCCGGCCCTGATAGCTGATTTCTGCCGGGCGGGGATAATCTGTGGGCAGTTCGAGCAGTTCAGGCACGCCAGCCAGCTTGCCGCGCCAATACTCCAACTGCTCATGCAGGGCCTTGCCGTGCAGCCAGCTCTTCTGCCAAGCGGCAAAATCCGTGTATTGAATCGACAGTTCCGGCAGGTTTGCTTTCCGATTTTCGAGACAGGAACAGTACAGCTCGCCCCAGTCGCGCACCAGGATGCCCATTGACCAGCCGTCGCTGATAATATGGTGCATGTTGAAGAGCAGTATCTGCTCCTGTGCGCCGAGCCGGAGCAGATGCAGACTGAACAGAGGCCCGGTGGTCAGCTCAAAGGCGGTGCCGCCATGCCTGCCAATCCATGCCTGCACCTGTTCCTCCTGTTCTGCGGCAGGCAAGCTGCTGAGATCAGCAATAGTCAGCGGGTCATAGAGGGCAAGCCGCTGCACAGCTGCTGTTCCGGCCTGCTCCGGGAAGTAGAGGCGCAGGCTCTCGTGCCGCGCAATCAGGGCTGTGGAGGCCCGGCGCAGTGCTCCCTCATCCAGTGGGCCGCGCAGTCGCAGGGCAATGGGCATGTTGTAGGCCGAATTCTGTTCTTCCAACTGGGTCAGAAACCAGAGCCGCTGCTGGGCAAAGGACAGTGCCAAGGGCGCGTCTTGAGCCAGCGGGCTGATGGTCGGCAGAGCCTGACCGCGCTGCTGCTGCCCCAGCCATGCCGCCTGTTCAGCCAGCACGGGCAGCTCAAAAACGATGCGCAGCGGCAGATCAACACCAAAGCTTTCGCGGATGCGCGAGACAAGCTGAGTTGCCAGCAGGGAATGGCCACCGATCTCAAAGAAATTGCTCTGCACATCAGCAATGTCCATCTTCAGGGCCTGCGACCAGAGCGCGCAGAGCAGCTCTTCGGTCTCGGTCTGCGGGGCTTGCGCCTGCTGCCCGGAGGCAATGAAGTCAGGTCGCGGCAGAGCCTTGCGGTCAATCTTGCCGTTGGCAGTCAGGGGCAACTTGTCGAGCACGGTGAAGCTGGCCGGAATCATCCAGTCGGGCAGGATTTGCTTCAGGGCCTCACGCAGAACAGCAGGCAGAGCAGCAGATTCTGTTTTTGCAGCATCGACCGTGAGATAGGCAGCCAGCAGCTTGCCGCCCTCCTGCTCCCAGACAACTGCTGCCGCTTCTCTGACCGCCTCCTGCCGCACCAGAGCCGCCTCAATCTCGCCCAGCTCGATGCGGTGGCCGCGAATTTTGACCTGATTGTCCTCCCGGCCCAGAAATTCAATCGTGCCGTCCGGCAGGCGGCGGCCCAAATCGCCGGTCTTGTAGAGCCGCTCGCCGGTGCGGGGGTGGGTGATGAAGGAAGCCTCTGTTCTCTCCTGATCGCGCCAATAACCTTGGGCCAGACCAATGCCGCCGATATACAACCGGCCTGCCGTCCGCACCGGACACGGCGCAAGCTGTTCATTGAGGACATGAAAGGTCTGATTGGTCAGAGGCCGACCGTAGGGAATGCTCGTCCATGCCGGGTCAACCGCGCCGATAGAATGGAAGATTGACCAGATAGAGACCTCTGTGGCTCCACCCAGACTGATCAGTTCAGCAGCAGGCCAGAGCTGGCGGATGCGCTCCGGCAGATCAAGAGGAATCCAGTCGCCGCTCATCATCACCAAGCGCAGCGGCGCAGGCAAGGGCTGCCCGTGCTGATCTTCAACCAGCATCTGCATCAGGGCGGGCACGCTGTTCCATACTGTCACGCTGTGCCGGGTCAGCAGTTCCGCCCAGAGCGAGGGATCGCGGCGGGCTTCCGGCGCAGGCATGACAATGGTGCCGCCGACAGCCAGCAGTCCAAAAATATCATAGACCGACAGATCAAAATGCAGGGCGGAAAGGGCCAGCACCCGGTCTGCGGCGCTGATGCCGAAACGGCGGTTGATGTCCAAAATCGTGTTGACCGCGCCCCGATGATCTATGGCCACGCCTTTGGGCAGGCCGGTTGAGCCGGAGGTGTAGATCACGTAGGCCAAATCAGTCGGCTGCTGCTGGAGGTCCGGCAATTTTTCTTCTGCGCCCCCGGCGGTGCGGGCTGCGACAATGAGCGGCTGAACCGTGTCTGGCCAATCAAGCTGTGCGGACAGATGCGGCTGAGTGAGAGCCAGCCGGACATCGCCCTGTTCGAGCAGATACTGCTGCCGGACAACAGGCAGTTCCGGGTCAACAGGCAGATAGGCCGCTCCAGAGAGCAGAATGCCGAGCACGGCCACGACCTGCTCCCAGCCTTTCTCCATGACCACAGCCACAAGCTGGTTTTGCGCCGCGCCCAGCTCCCGGAGCTGGCCAGCAAGGAGCATTGCTTCTTGGCGCAGTTCGGCGTAGGTCAACGCCCGTCCTGCGGCAACAACTGCCAGCCGCTCCGGCCCGGCCTCGGCCTGTTGCAGAAAAAGGGTGTGCAGCAGCGCATCTGACAGCGGCGCGGCAGTGTCATTCCATTCGACGAGTTGCTGTTTTTCCGTGTCTGTGAGCAAAGGCAGGCTGCGGATGTCTGTCTCCGGCTGCCGCACAATGCCGTCCAGCAGCACGGCGAAACATTCAGCTATGCGCCGTACGGTTGCCTCTGCAAACAGGTCAGAGGCATATTCCCAGCCAAGCACAAGCTCCCCGCCGCGTTGCTCCGCGCTCAGGGTCAGATCAAATTTAGCCGTTGGAAAATCCTGCGCCACTGGTTCGATTTCCAGACCGGGCAGTTGAACGCCAAGCTCCTCGTTATTCTGGAACACAAACATGACTTGGAAGAGCGGACTATGGCTGAGGCTGCGCTCCGGTCGGAGTCGCTCCACCAGATGCTCGAACGGAACATCCTGATGCGCGTAGGCATCCAGCGCAGTGCGCCGCACCTGGCCGAGCAGGGTGCTGAAGGTGATGCCAGTTTGGCAGCGGATGCGCAGAGGCAAGGTGTTGACAAACAAGCCGATCAGTCCTTCGGTCTGCCGGAGCGTGCGCCCGGCGATGGGGCTGCCGATGACAAGGTCATCCTGACTGCTGTGCCGTTGGAGCAGGACGCTGAAGGCGGCCAGCAAGGTCATGAACAGGGTGCAGTTCTCCTGCCGGGCCAGTTCATGCAGCCGCTGAGTCAATTCCGGGGCGATGCGGCTTTCCAGATGGCCGCCTTGATAGCTCTGCACTGCCGGACGCGGATGATCAGCAGGCAGCTGAAGCAGGGGCGGCGCGCCGGTGAGCTGCTCCTCCCACCATGCAAGCTGCCGGGTCAGCAGGTCTCCGGCCAGCAGCTCCCGCTGCCATGCCGCATAGTCGGCGTACTGCACTGGCAGCGACCGCAGCTCCGGGCTTTGTCCTTTTGCCAGCGCGGCATAGATTTCTCCTGACTCCCGGAGCAAAATGCTCATGGACCAGCCATCGCTGATAATGTGGTGCATGTTGAAGAGCAGGACATGCTCCTGCTCGTTGAGCCGAACCAGCTCCAGGCGGAGCAGCGGGCCGCGCTCCAGATCAAAGGGCCGGGCCGTGTGCTCCTCAAGCCGCTCTTGGAGCGCAGCTTTCTGTTTCTCGGCAGCAAGAGCCGTCAAGTCGCTCATGGCCAGCGGGTCATAAACCGCAATGAGCCGCAGCCCGGCTTGGCCGTCACGATCAGGAAAACTCATCCGCAGGCTCTGGTGCCGTTCGGTCAGCAGGACAAAGGTCTGCCGCAGGGCGGCAATGTCCAGCCTGCCGCGCAGCCTGACCGCCGCAGGCATGTTATAGGTTGCGGAAGGGCCTTCCAAGCGGGCCAAAAACCAGAACCGCTCCTGCGCGGGCGAGAGGCGCAGCGGCACTGTTTCCGGCAACGGCTGAATCTGCGGCAGAGTGCCGCCCCGCTGCTGCTGCTCCAGCCAGACCGCCAAATCCGCCAGCACCGGATGTTCAAACAAGGCCCGCAGGGGCATTTCCACGCTAAAGCTGTCGCGGATACGGGCGACCAATTGCGTCGCCAGCAGAGAATGACCGCCCAGCTCGAAAAAATGCGCGGCAATACTGCGCACCTCTGTTTTCAACACAGCGGCATACAGCCCGGCCAGCAGCATTTCCGTCTCTGTGCGCGGCGGCACCGCCTCTGCTCCTGTCTGCGGCGCAGCCGGTTCCGGCAATGCCCTGCGGTCAATTTTGCCGTTGGGAGTCAGGGGCAGCTTGTCGAGCACGGTGAAGCTGGCCGGAATCATCCAGTCGGGCAGGCTTTCCTTGAGAAAGGCCCGTAAAGCCGGGGCATCAAGCTCCGCCCCGTTCGCTGCCATCAGGTAGGCGGCAAGGAATGTATTGCCGTCATTCTCACGGAGCACAAGCACAGCTTCCGCAACCGCTTCATGTTTGGTCAGAGCCGTCTCAATCTCGCCCAGCTCAATGCGGAAGCCGCGCAGCTTGACCTGATGATCAATCCGGCCCAGATATTCAAGATTGCCGTCCGGCAGCCAGCGGGCCAAGTCGCCGCTGCGATAAATGCGCTCCGTCCTGCCGAACAGCTCAATTTCAATAAATTTCTCCACTGTCAGCTCCGGGCGGTTCAAATAGCCCCGCGCCAGACCGGCTCCGGCAATGCACAGCTCGCCTGGCAGGCCCGGCGGAACGAGCTGCATCTGCGCATCAAGCAGATAGATGCGATAACCCGGCAATGGCTTGCCTATCGGCATTCTCCGGGCAGGTTCATCCGCCTGCGCAAAGCAATGCACAGCAGCGCAGACTGTGGCCTCGGTCGGGCCGTAGCCGTTGAGAATATGCAGGGCAGGCGCAAGATTGCGGTATCGCTGCATCAGTCCTTGGCTGATTGGCTCCACGCCCACCAGCAGCCGCTGCCAGTCAAGGGCGGCAGTGCGCTGCTCCAGCTCATTTGCCAGCGGCTCCAGCAAGGCCGGGGGCAGATACATGCTGTTGATCTGTTGCGCAAGCAGGTGCTCGGCAAGTTCAGCCGGGCTGATGTCTGATTGCAGGTCAAGCAGATGCAGGCTGCCGCCGAAGCAGAGATGCGTGAATATCTCCCATACGGAAACATCAAAAGAAAATGCGCCAACGGTCATACCGTGCAGCGGCTGGCGGGCCGGGGCAAGCTGCTCAAAGCCGTGCAGCAGCATCGTCACGCTGCCCTGCTCGATCATCACGCCCTTGGGTTTTCCTGTTGAACCGGAGGTGTAAATGACATAAGCGAGATTCTCCGGCTTGCTCCTGCGCGGCGGATTGCTGTCAGGCTGATTCTCAAACAGAAATGGTTCATCCAAGTCAAGGCGGGTTCCGGCAAAATCCGGCAATCGCTCATGCAGATGCGTCTGGGTGAGGAGAATCTGCGCGCCGCAGTCCTCAACCATGAAACGCAGCCGTTCTTCTGGATAACTCGGATCTAAAGGCACATAAGCCCCACCCGCTTTGAGAATGCCGAGCAGGCCGATGATCATTTGCGGCGAGCGTTCAGCGCAGATGCCGACTAATGTCTCCGCCCGCACTCCGCGTTCCATCAGGGCATGAGCGACTTGATTGACTTTTTTGTTAAGCTGCTGATAGGTGATCCGCTCGTCTGCAAACACAACAGCAATATTTTCCGGGGTCTTTTCAACCTGCTCCTCGAACAGATCAGACAGTGTCTTATCCTTCTGATATTCCGCCGCCGTGTCGTTCCATTCGATGAGCTGCCGCTTCTCCTCCTTCGTGAGCAGGGGCAGACGGGCGAGCTGTTCCTGCGGAGCAGCGAAAATGCCTTGCAGCAGCACCTGCAAGTGTCCGCTCATCCGGGCAATGGTCTCAGGCCGGAACAGGTCGGTGCTGTATTCCCAGTCGCAGGCAAAACAGCCTTCCCGCTCCTCAATGCTCAGGGTCAGATCAAACTTGGAGGTTCTGTTTTCCGTTTCCAAAACAGTCGCCTGCAAATCATCCAGCGCCAGTTTGTGCTCCGGCGCATTCTGAACCACAAACATGACTTGGAAGAGCGGGGCATGACTCAGGCTGCGGCTGGGATTGAGCTGCTCCACCAAATATTCAAAGGGAATATCCTGATGGTTGTACGCTTCCAGTGCGGTTTGCTTCACCTGCCGGAGTAGCTGGGGAAAGGTCTCCTGCTCGTCAACAACTGTGCGCAGGACAAGGGTGTTGACAAAAAAGCCGATCAGATTTTCCGTGGCATGATGGGTGCGGTTGGCAATCGGGCTGCCGACCAGCAGGTCGCTCTGGCCGCTACAGCGGAAGAGAAGGACTTTGAAGGCGGCCAGCAGGGTCATGAACACCGTTGCGCCCTGCTCCTGACTGAACTGCTTGATGCGCCGGGTCAGCTCCCGGTCCAAGCTGCTTTTCAGATGGCCGCCCTGATAGCTCGTCACAGCGGGCCGGGGATAATCTGTGGGCAGCTCCAGCAATTCCGGGGCAGCAGCAAGTTTTTCCCGCCAGTAGGCAAGCTGCTGTTCCAGCACCTTGCCTTGCAGCCATGTTCTCTGCCAAGCTGCATAGTCCGTGTATTGAATGGGCAAGTCCGGCAGCACCGGCTGCCGGTTCCGGGCAAAGGCGGTGTACAGCTCGCTCCAGTCGCGGATCAGAATGCCGATGGTCCACGCATCACTGATGATATGGTGCATGTTGAGCAGCAGGATATGCTCTTCCGCATGCAGCTTGAGAAGATGCAGCCGCAGCAGCGGCCCGGTGCTCAGATTGAAAGGTTCCTTGGCATGGGCGGCAATCCACTCTTTGCGCAAACGATTCTGCTCTGCTGCGGACAACTTGCTGATATCTTGGATTTCCAAGGGGTCATAGGCCGGAAGCCGCAGCACCGCTGCTTGGTCATTGCTGATCGGAAACGACAGGCGCAGGCTCTCGTGCCGCTCAATTAAGGCGGCAAATGCTTGGCGCAGGGCGGTCTCGTTCAATTTGCCCGCCAGATGGAGCACGCCGGGCAGGTTGTAGGTTGCGCTCTCTCCCTCCAACTGGGCAAGGAAATGCAGCCGCTGCTGACCAAAGGACATGGCTAAAGGCGCGTCTGCGGCCTGCGGCAGAATGGGCGGCAACGCAGCGGCATCCTGTCCCTGCTGCGCTTCCAGCCTTATGGCAAGGTCTTCCAGGACAGGATGCTGAAAGAGGATATCCAAGGGAATATCTGCGGCAAAGACCTCCCGCAGGCGGGACAGCACCTGCGCGCCCAGCAGGGAATTGCCGCCTAACTTGAAGAAATCATCAAAAACGCCAATCGGTTCAATCCCCAGAAGCAGCTGCCATATTTCGGCGATTTTCTGCTCTGTTGCAGTGCGGGGGGCAAGATAGTCAACATCGCTGTCCGGGCGGTTATAGGTTGCAGCCGTGCGGGCATCTGCAAGCGAAGCCGCTCTCTCTGAGGAGACTTGTTCCGTTCCGCTGGCAGATGATTCATAATGCTGCCGCGCAACCGGCTCAATCCAATATCGCTGCCGTTCAAAAGGATAAGTCGGCGCAGGAATGCGCAGACGTTGCTCGTCCGTATAAAAAGTAGTCCAGTCAATCGGCACATTTTTCAGCCACAACTGGCCGAGGGTGTTGAGCAGCCAGTCAAGATCATCCCGATTTGAGCTTGCGCTGCGCAGGATATTCAAGGCGGTCAGATTTTTGTGCAGCGGGCGGTGCTGCTGGGCGAAACTGGTCAGCACCATGTCAGGCCCCAGTTCCAGCAGGATATCCGCGTCCTCGGCTAACAGAGTTTGCAGCCCTTGGGAGAACTGGACAGGATTGAGCAGGTGCTCGCACCAGTAGTCGGCAGAAAGCACCTGCTCCGCTGTAATCCATGCGCCGGTGAGGTTGGAAACATAAGGCCGCTGCGGCGGGTGGCGGACAATTTTTTCCAGCTCTGCCCGGAATTGCGGCAGCATCGGTGCCATCATGGGCGAGTGGGCCGCGTTCAGGGTCTGCAAGCGGCTGTGCATGATTCTCCGGCTGGTCAGCTCGTTGCTGAACCTGCTGACCGCTGCTGCCGAGCCGGAGACCGTGGTCAGATTGGGAGCATTCTGCGCGGCAATGAACACATCATCCGGGAGCAGCGGCCTGACTTCATCAGCAGGCAGGAGAATGCCGAGCATTTCTCCGGCAGGCACACTCTGCATCAGCCTGCCCCGCACGGCAACCAAGCGCAGCGCGTCCGGCAGCGAGAAGACTCCGGCTATGCAGGCGGCCACATATTCGCCGATGCTGTGGCCGATCATGGCGGCTGGCCGGAGACCCCAGGCCATGCAGAGCTGGGCCAGCGCATATTCGATGACAAAGAGGGCGGGCTGGGCCGCCTGCGAGCCTTTCAAATCCGGCTGTTCAGTCCCGGACGGATAGATCAGCTCCCGAATATCAAGATGCAACTGCGGCAGCAGCAGTTCCGCGCATTCATCAACCACAGCCCGGAACTTCGCCTCCTGCTGATACAGCCCCAAGGCCATGTTGACATGCTGCGAGCCTTGGCCGGGAAACATGAACACTGCCTGCGCAGGCTGCTCCGAGGTGCGGCTCCGGTGCCATTGCTTGCACTTGTCCTGGCCGAGCTGTTCGGCAAGCTCGCGGCAATCGCGGCCAACAATAAATCCCCGATGGGCAAAGGCACTGCGGCCTGCATGAAGGGTATAGGCAAGATCAGCCAGTTCAAACTCGGTCTGATTATGCAGAAATTCAGCCAGATCGATGCGGTACTGCCGTAGGGCGTTTTCTGTTTTGGCGGACAGGCAGAGCAGGTGCAACGGTCTTGAGGCAGAGGATTGCTGCGGCGGAGCTTCCTCCAGCACGACATGGGCGTTGGTGCCACCTATGCCGAAAGAGCTGACTCCGGCCCGCCGTGGTTCGACAGCTTCCCATGCTCTGAGTTCGGTGTTGACAAAGAACGGACTGTCGGCAAAATCAATCTGCGGATTGGGGGTCTTGAAATGGAGGCTGGGCGGAATCTCCCGGTGCTGCAAGGCCAGCACAGTCTTGATCAGGCCGGTCACGCCTGCGGCGGTGTCCAAATGCCCGACATTGGTCTTGACCGATCCCAGAGCGCAATACCCCGTCTTGCTGGTCTGCGCCTGATAGGCTTGCTTCAACGCGCTGATTTCAATCGGATCGCCAAGGATGGTGGCTGTGCCGTGCGCTTCAAGACAGCTGATGGATTCATAGTCCAGCCCCTGCATGGCCGCGCTGATCACCTGCGCCTGGCCTTCGACACTGGGAGCGGTGAAGCCGATTCTCCCCTGCCCGTCATTGTTGATGGCCGAGCCTTTGATGACCGCATGAACCGTGTCGCCGTCTTGCAGCGCGTGACTGAGGCGTTTCAAAACTACTGCCGCCACTCCGGCCCCGCCGACCGAACCTTGAGCCTCGGCATCAAAGGCGCGGCAATGGCCGTCTGGCGAGAGAATCATGCCCTCCTGATAGAGATAGCCCTGCTTCTGCGGGAAAAACACCGTCACGCCGCCAGCCAGGGCCATCCGGCATTCATTGCGGAGCAGGCTCTGCCGGGCCAGATGGACCGCCACCAAGGAGGTGGAGCAGGCTGTGTGAACGCTCAAGACCGGGCCGCGCAGGTCCAGCTTATAGGCGGCGCGGGCGGCAAGAAAATCCTTGTCCCCGCCCATGAGTACCTGCTGCCGACCGACCAAGGCCAGCAGCTCCTGGTTGGGCAGGAGATTGTTGAGAAAATAGGTGCTGGTTCCTGCCCCGGCAAAGATGCCGACCGGAAAGGGCATCCTGCTCACGTCATAACCGGTATGTTCAACTGCTGTCCAAGCGGTCTCCAAAAACAGCCGCTGCTGCGGATCGAGCAACTCCGCTTCCTTGGGCGGATAGCCAAAGAATGGCGCATCAAAATACTCAGCCTGATCAAGCACGCCGCCAGCTCTGACATAATCAGGGCGGTTGAAGAGTGCAGGTGCAACGCCGCTGGCCAGCAGCTCCTCATCGGAAAAAAAGCTGACCGACTCCACGCCGTTGCGCAGATTCTCCCAAAATTCATCAATATTTTTTGCACCGGGAAAACGTCCTGCCATGCCGATGACAGCAACATCCTCATCGCTGGAAGGTTGTGCTGCGACTTGTATTTTGTTTGATTTCTCCGCTTCTTCCGCTTCTTTCGCATCATTCTGCGTCAGGTGGGCAGCCAGACTGTGAATGGTCGGATATTGAAAGAGCGTCACCACTGGCAAGGACAGCTGCAACATCTTTTGTAGCTGACTCTGCACTTGGAGCAGGAGCAGGGAATGGCCGCCCAGATCAAAGAAATTCTCATGGATGCCGACCTGCTCGATTTTGAGCACCTGCTGCCAGACCGTTGCAATGTGCTGCTCCATGACCGTCTGAGGCTTGGTCAGGCTGGTTGCGGCTTGCTGCTCAGGCTCCGGCAGGGCGCGGCGGTCGAGCTTGCCGTTCGGAGTCTGGGGCAGCGTATCCAGCACCATGCAATGCGTGGGCACCATCTGCTCTGGCAGGCGGGTGCGCAGCCACTCCTTGACTTCAGCCGAAAAAAGTGTCTGCTGGGGCAGCAGGGTCAGATAGGCGGCCAAGGAGGCGGAGCCGTCAGACTCATGTAGGATCACGGCTGCTTCCTTGATCGCCTCATGCTGGAGGAGCATGGCCTCAATCTCGCCCAGCTCGATGCGGAAGCCGCGCAGCTTGACCTGATGATCGAGCCGTCCGAGATATTCGAGATTGCCATCCGGCAGCCAGCGGGCCAAGTCGCCGGTGCGGTAGATGCGTTCCGTTCTGCCGAACAGCTCAATTTCGACAAATTTCTCCGCTGTCAGCTCAGGCCGGTGCAGATAGCCCCGCGCCAGCCGTGGCCCGGCAAGGCAGAGTTCACCCGGCAGGCCCGGCGGCACCGGACGCAGCTGCGTGTCTAAAAGATATATTTTGGTGTTGGCAATCGGGCAGCCTATCGGCACAACCTTGCCCCTGCCGGTCTCCTCAAGCTGCGTGGTGATTTCAAACAAGCTGCTGGAAACCGTTGCTTCGGTCGGGCCGTAAGCATTGAGAATGGTTGTTTTATCAGACAGGAAACTTCGGCTCTGGCGGGCCAGCTCAAAGGAAAGGGCTTCTCCGCCGAGAATGAGCAGACGCAGGCTGGCAAGATGGGCGGGATTGGCCTGCCGCAGAAACTGCTGCCAATAGGGCGGCGGCAGATCAGCGACCGTGACTTTTTCTGTGGCAATAAGGCGTTGTAGCTCTTCTCCTTGGAGCAGATTGCTGCGCAGGCCGATCAGCCGTGCGCCGCCGCAGAGGGTGGTGAAAATCTGCTCAACCGACGGATCAAAGTTGAGCGAGGTGAATTGGAGCACCCGGTCGTCCGCGTGCATGGCATAACGGACAAGCGAGGCACTCAGATGCTGACTGAGGGCCGCATGGTCAATCAGCACACCTTTTGGTTTGCCCGTGGAGCCGGAGGTGTAGATGATGTATGCGAGATGCTCCGGCCCGCTCTGCCGGGGCGGATTTTCCTCCGACTGTCCGGCAACGGCTGCCGGATCATCCAAGCGCGCTGTCTGGCCGGAAAAATTCGGCAGCCGTTGCAGCAGACCGCTCTGAGTCACGAGCACCTTCAGGCCGGAATCCTTAATCATGAAATGCAGCCGCTCCTGCGGATACTCAGGATCAAGCGGCACGCAGGCCCCGCCCGCCTTGAGAATGCCGAGGAAAGCGGCAATCATTTCCGGCGACCGCTCGACACAGAGGCCGACCAAGGTTTCCGGCCCGACTCCGAGCTGCATCAGATGATGGGCCAGCTGATTGGCCCGACAGTTCAGCTCATTATAAGTGAGCTGCTGATCAGCAAAGACAACGGCAATATTTTCCGGTGTGTTCGCGACCTGCGTCTCAAAGAAATCAACCACGGTTTTATCTGCCGGGAAATCCGTTTCTGTCCGGTTCCATTCGGTCAATTGCTGGAGATCCGCTGCTGTCAGGAGGGACAGATCGGCAATCGGCTGTTCCGGGGCGGCAAGAATGCCCTCCAGGAGCACCTGAAAACGCGCCGCCATCTGGGCAATAGTTTCAGGCCGGAACAGGTCGGTGCGGTATTCCCAGTCGCAGACCAGGCCGCCGTCCTGCTCTGTCATGCTCAACGAGAGATCAGACTTGGCGATTTTGTAATCCGGCTTGAGCAGGGTCAGTTTCGCCCCGCCCAGCACCAGCTCTTCCTGCGGCGTGTTCTGAAGGGAGAACATGACCTGAAAAAGCGGCGCATGACTCATGCTTCGGGCCGGATTGAGCTGCTCCACCAAATAATCAAAAGGAATATCCTGATGGTCGTAGGCTTCAAGCGCGGTCCGGCGCACCTGCCGCAGGAGATCAAGGAAGCTCTGCCTGCCGTCAATCCGGCTGCGGAGGACCAAGCTGTTGACAAAAAAGCCGATCAGCCCTTCGGTCTGGGAATGGGTGCGGTTGGCAATGGGGCTGCCCACAGCCAGATCATCCTGACCGCTCCAGCGGTGCAGCAGGATATTAAAGGCGGCCAGCAGGGTAATGAAGAGCGTTGCCCCCTGCTCGCGGCTGATCTGCTTGATTTTTCCGGTCAGCTCCTGATGCAAGCTGCTGCGCAGATGTCGGCCCTCGGTGCCCATGACCGGCGGACGCGGAAAATCTGTAGGCAGTTCGAGCAGCTCCGGCAGCCCGACGAGCTGATTGCGCCAATAGGTGAGCTGGTCTGACAAAATGCCCTGCTCCAGCCATTGCCGCTGCCAGGCCGCATAGTCGCTGTACTGAATCGGCAGTTCCGGCAGTTCCGGCTCCTGGCCCGCTGCCAAGGCATTATAAATCTCCTTCCACTCCCGGATCAGCACCCCGACCGACCAGCCGTCGCTGATGATGTGGTGCATGTTGAAAAGGAGCATCTGCCGCCCGTTGCTCAGATTCAGCAGATGCAAATCCAGCAGCGGGCCGCTGCTCAGGTCAAAATTCAGCCGGGCATGTTCGCTGATGAGTTCATGAATCCGCCTGTCCTGTTCCGACTCAGGCAATGTGCTGAGATCGCTGACATGGAGCGGATTATACGCCTCGAATACGCGGGCGGTCGCTTGGCCGTCAAGGTTCGGAAAGCAGGTGCGCAGGTTCTCGTGCCGCTCAATCAGGGCAAGCAAGGAGGCGGCGAGCAGTTTTTCGTCCAGCCGCCCTTTGCAGTCAAAGACGGCGGGAATGTTATATACAGCCTCCTCCTCCTCCAACTGCTCCAGAAAAAGCAGCCGCTGCTGGGCAAAGGATATCGGAGCTGTTTCTTCTTTGGCAAGACGGAGAATGGGCTGCTCAAACAGGGTCTTGCGCCGGAGAAAATTGAGAATTTCTTCTTTGCGCTCAGTCAGCTCGGTGCGCAGTTGCTCATTCAGAGTGCCTTTTGGAGCCTTGAAACGCAACCGCCCGTTTTCAGACCAGATTTCTATGTGGAGCCGCTTCAGGTCAACAAGAAAATCTTCCAGATGCCTCACAGCTCACCTTCCTCCATTTCAGCGACTGCATCGCTTTCTTCAGCAACGGCAAGCAGCCGGGCCAGTTCGCTCACTGTGGGCAGGGCGAAAAGCTGCCGCAGGGACAGCTCTGCGGCAAAGGCGGTGCGGATGCGCGAGACCAATTGCGTGGCTAAGAGCGAATGGCCGCCGAGATCAAAGAAGTTGTCATGCACGCCAATCTGCTCTGGCCGCCGCCGGAGCACTTCGGCCCATATCTCGGTCATGCGCTGTTCCTCGTCTGTGCGGGGCGCAACCCGGCTGGGCTGTTCTGCGGCTTCCACTGACAGGTCTGCCAGCGCACGGTGGTCGAGCTTGCCGTTGCTGGTCAGAGGCAGGGTATCGAGCAGAAGGAAGCCCGCAGGCACCATGTAATCTGGCAGGCGGCTTCTGAGCTGGCTGCGCAAAACTTCAATCAGGTCAGCAGGCGCCTCTTCGGTCGGGACAATGTACGCCAGTAAACAGGCATTGCCGTTCTTGTCATCAAGCAGCACCACTGCCTCTCGCACTGCCTCGTGCTCATGCAGAACCGTCTCGATTTCGCCCAGCTCAATGCGGAAGCCGCGCAGCTTGACTTGCTGGTCAATCCGACCCAAGTATTCAAGACTGCCGTCAGGCAGCATCCGGGCCAGATCGCCGGTTTTGTAGAGCCGCTCTTGTCTGCCGAACAGCTCAAGCTCAATGAAGCGGGCTGCGGTCAGCTCTGGCCGGTTGAGATAGCCCCGCGTCACGCCGCCGCCACTGACGTGCATTTCTCCGGGCACCCCGACAGGCACAGGCTGCTGGTGCGGGTCAAGAATCCAGACGTGGAGATCGGGAATGGGGATGCCTATGCCGCCGCCGTCCTGCTGACAGCCGGTCAGCGGGCAATAGGTGACATGCACCGTGGTTTCGGTGATGCCGTACATGTTGACCAACTGCGGCTGTGCAGGATCATGGCGGGCGAACCACCGCTCCAGCATCTTGCAGTCAAGAGCCTCGCCGCCAAAGATGACATAGCGCAGGGCCAAGTCATCAGGCCGGATGTCAACGCTGATGAGCTGGCGGAAGGCGGACGGAGTCTGATTGAGCACTGTCACCTGCTCTTTGATCAGGAGCTGATAAAATGCTTCCGGGTCGCGGCTGGTCAAATAGGGCACCACCACCAATTTGCCGCCGCAGAGCAATGCGCCCCAGATTTCCCAGACTGAAAAGTCAAAGGCATAGGAATGGAACAGTGTCCAGACATCCTGCTCGTTGAAATGATACCAGCTCTCGGTTGCCGTAAAAAGACGGCTGATATTGGCGTGCGTCACCAAGCAGCCCTTGGGCTTGCCGGTCGAACCGGAGGTGTAGATCACGTAGGCGAGATTGTCCAGCCCGCTTTGCAGGGCAGGATTTTCCGCTGAATGGGCGGCTATTGCCTGGCAATCCCGGTCAAAAGTCACGGTGCGGATGCCTTCGGTCAACGGCAGCCGTTCCAGCAGGCAGGACTGAGTGAGCAGCACTTGCACGGCGGCATCTTCGAGCATGAACAGCAGCCGTTCCTGCGGATAGTCCGGGTCAAGGGGCAGATAGGCTCCGCCCGCTTTGAGAATGCCGAGCAAACCAACCAGCATGTCCAAAGAACGGTCAACGCAGATGCCGACTAAACTCTCCGGCCCGATCCCCAGCGTCAGCAGATGATGCGCCAATTGATTGGCTTGGCGGTTCAGCTCGTTGTATGTGAGTTGCTCTTCAGCAAAGACAACCGCAATGCTGTCTGGGTGCAACGCAGCTTGGGCCTCAAATTGGGCAATAACGGTCTGCTTTGCCGGATACTCCACCCGCTCCTGCGCCGAAAAACGCTGGATTTCAGCAGCGGTCAGCAACGGCAGGCGGCAGACTGGCTGTTCCGGGCGAGCGCAGATGCCTTCCAGCAGCACGGCAAAATGCTCGGCCAAGGCGGCAATGGTTTCAGCTCGGAACAAGTCGGTATCATATTCCCAAGCGCAGACCAATTCGCCGTTCTGTTCAGCGGCAGTCAGGGTCAGGTCAAACTTGGCAACCTTGTAGTCCGGCTCAGACAGCGACATGTTCAGGCCGCTGAATTGCGGCTCCTCCACAGACTGGACCAAGAGAAACATGACTTGGAACAGCGGCGCATGGCTCATGCTCCGGGTCGGATTGAGCTGCTCCACCAGATATTCAAAAGGAATGTCCTGATGGCCGTAGGCTTCAAGGGCGGTCTGCCGCACCTGACCGAGCAGGTCAAGAAAGCTCTGGCTGCTGTCAATTTTGGTGCGGAACACCAAGGTGTTGACAAAAAAGCCGATCAGCTCTTCGGTCTGATGATGGCTGCGGTTGGCGACAGGGCTGCCCACGGCTAAATCGCTCTGCCTGCTGTAGCGGTGCAGGAGGACATTGAAGGCGGCCAGCAAGGTCATGAACAAGGTTGCGCCCTGTTCTTGGCTTATTTGCTTAATTTTTTTTGTCACCGCCGCGCTGATTTTGCTCTTCAGTCGCCGGCCTTGATGGCGCAGCATTGCCGGACGGGGAAAGTCAATGGGCAATTCGAGCAGCTCCGGCATTCCGGCCAGCTTCTCCCGCCAGTAGGCGAGCTGGGTCGTCAGCACACCCTGTTCGAGCCAGTTTTTCTGCCAGGCCGCATAGTCGCTGTACTGGATGGACAATTCCGGCAGGCGCAGTTCCTGCTGCTGCACAGCGGTGCTGTAGAGCTGCGACCACTCACGGAGCAGCACCCCCATTGACCAGCCGTCGCTGACTATGTGGTGCATGTTGAGCAGCAGCAGATGCTCTGTCGGCCCAATCTTGAGGAGATGCAGGCGCAGCAGCGGGCCGCTTTCCAGATCAAAAGGACGATGCACTGCTTCATCAAGCCACGCATCAAGCCAGCACTGCTGTTCAGCGGCAGCCAAAGCTGGCAATTCCACCACGGTCAGCGGATCATAAACCGCTGTGCGCTGCACAGTCGCTGCCCCGTTGATTGCTGGAAAGCAGACACGCAGGCTTTCGTGCCGCTCAATCAGGGCGAGAAAAGACGAGCGCAGGGCCTGTTGGTCAAGGCTGCCTTCCAGCCGCAGGACAACCGGGATATTGTAGGTCGCAGTCCTGCCCTCCAACTGGGCAAGGAACCAGAGCCGCTGCTGGGCAAAGGAAAGTCGCAGCGGCTGCTCCTCCGGCAGCCGGGGTATGGTCAGCAGCTTCAGCTCCCGCTGATAGCCGAGCTGTTCGGCCAATGACCAGGCCGCCTCGCTGAGAAAATCTTCCTTATACGCTGTCCGCCAGCTCTCCGCCACTTGAGCATCAATTTTTTGGTGGGCATGAAATTTGATGTCGCCCAGCATCTTGCCTTCCGCATGAAGGCCGTCGGTCATCCGCTGCCTGCTGTCCTGATAAGGCTTGAGCATGTCCTGATGCAGCGGCAAATCGAGAACGTCGCAGAGCGTTGCCAAAGTCGGCTGCGGCTGACTGACTAAATCCTCAAATTTCAGGCAGCACTGTCGTTCTGCCGGGATATCTTGCAAGAAATTGAGAATGTTGTGATTGCAGTGCAGCCAGAGCATTTCCGCCAGTTTGACTGACGAGCCAGACTCGGCCAGCTCCGCCAAAGCAGAAGAGTATGGATGGCCGGAAAGGATGCGCTCCATCCGGGCTTTTTCAAAGGAGCGGATCATGCCAAGCGGATGCCGGAGCAGGTGGATGTACAAGGCATTGTCAAAATATTCCTCAGCCTGCCGTAAAATGGCGGCATCCACGCTGTAGAACGGGGTTTTATCGACCAGCAGCCTGTTCTTGGCCGCAGTCTGGAGAACCTGATAAAAGGTCTGCACGTCCAGATCGTCTTGTTCATACTCAGTCATCATCTGCCAAGCCTGTTCCGCCGCGCAGCCGTGCAGCTCCATCAGGGCGCGGACTGTGCCTTGCAGCCAGAAGGCATCATGCTCAGTGCAGCGGGCGGCCCGTTCGCGCAGATCAGCAAAGCCGAGCAGCTCCAGTTCCGGCGGAGCGAAGAGGCGCGGATGGCCGCCGAGCATGACCCGGAGCAGGGTGGTGCCGGAACGGGGCGGGGCAAGAATGAAAACCGCAGGCGGATTTTTTCTGGCCCTGCTGCCCGGCTTGAAGCGGGGTTTCTCGATGAGCCGCTCCAGTTCGGCCAAGTCCGCTGCTGTCACCTTGTGTTGCCGCAGCTCTGAGCTGCTTTCCGTAGCAGTCCCTTCCAACCGAGCCATCAGGTTGGGATAATGGCTTCTGATGCAGTCAACAAACTTGCTCACTGTCGGCGCGGTAAAGAGATCATAAATGTGAAAAATTTCCTGCGTCTGCGCATTCAGCTCGTTGATGAAGCGGATGCCGTTGAGCGAATTGCCGCCAATGGCGAAAAAATCATCATGAATGCCGATGCGCTCCACACCAAGAATTTTCTGCCAGATTGCCGCAATCAGGACTTCCGCCTCGGTCTGCGGGGCGACAAAGCCGGTCCGGGCCGCCGCATCCGGTTCCGGCAAGGCTTTGCGGTCAATTTTGCCGTTCACGGTCAGAGGAAAGCTGTCCATGACTATGAAGGCGGCAGGCAGCATGTAGTCAGGCAGCCGCTCGGCCAGCCAAGCGCGCAGGCTGCGCTCTGCATCGACCAGCGGCGCGGCCAAGGTGAAATAGGCGAGCAGACGGGCATTGTCGCCTTGGCCGAACGGCATGACCACTGCCTCCTGCACCGCCTCATGCCGGGCTAAAATCGCCTCGACCTCGCCCGGCTCAATGCGGAAGCCGCGAATTTTCACCTGCTGGTCAATCCGGCCCAGATATTCAAGGCTGCCGTCCGGGAGCTGGCGGGCCAGATCGCCGGTCTTGTAGAGCCGCTGCTTTTGGCCGAACAGCTCGGTTTCAATAAATCTATCCGCAGTCAATTCAGGCCGGTTGAGATAGCCCCGGCTGACTCCGGCCCCGCCGACAAACATTTCCCCGGCAATGCCGATGGGTAGCGGCTGCTGCTGCGCATCAAGAATCCAGACCTGCAAATCGGCCAAAGGACGGCCTATGGTGCCGCCTTCCTCCTCGCAGCCGGTCAGCGGGCAATAGGTGACATGCACCGTGGTTTCAGTGATGCCGTACATGTTGACAAGCTGCGGCCTGCTGTTGCCGTGCCGGTCAAACCAAGGCCTGAGCGCGGCATAATCCAGTGCTTCGCCGCCGAAAATGACATAACGCAGGGCGAGCCGGTCCGGCTCGCTGTCAGTTTTGATGAGCTGCCGGAAGGCGGAGGGAGTCTGGTTGAGCACTGTCACCTGCTGCTCAATCAGGAGCTGATAAAAAGCTTCCGGGTCGCGGCTGATCAGATAGGGCACCACCACCAGCCTGCCGCCGTAAAGCAGCGCGCCCCAGATTTCCCAGACTGAAAAATCAAAGGCATAGGAATGGAACAGGGTCCAGACATCATCCGCCGAAAAATGATACAGCTCCTCGGTCACGGCAAAAAGGCGGCTGACATTCTGATGCGTCACCAGGCAGCCCTTGGGCTTGCCGGTTGAGCCGGAGGTGTAGATCACGTAGGCCAGATTGTCCGGCCTGATCTCAATCAGCGAATTTTCGGACGGAAAAGCGGCGATTCTTGCCTGATCACTGTCCATGCAGAGCGTGACCGCGCTGTGTTCCGGCAGGGCATCCAGCAAACTGCTCTGGGTGAGCAGCACCTTGACCCCGGAATCTTCCAGCAGGAAGCGCAGCCGCTCCTGGGGTGCATCCGGGTCAAGAGGGACATAAGCCCCGCCTGCCTTGAGAATGGCAAGCAGGCCGATCACCATGTCCAAAGACCGCTCCACGCAGATGCCGACCAAGATTTCCGGCCCGACTCCCATGCTGATCAGGCAGTGGGCAAGTTGATTGGCCTTGTGGTTCAGTTCCGCATACGTAAGCCGCTGTCCTTCGCAGACTGCGGCAACCCGGTCAGCATGTTTTTCTGCCTGCGCCTCAAACAGGGCAGTAAGAGTGGCGGGCGGAGCAAGGGCTTGCTTGCTCTGATTCCATGCGGCAAGCTGTATCTGCTCCGCTGGGCTGACCAAGGGAATTTTGCTGACCAAGGCATCCGCATCAGCCAGCGCATGTTCTATAATATGGACAAAGCCCTCCCTGACGCGCCTGACCTCGGCTGCATCCAGCCAAGCAAGGTTATAGACAAAATCGACCTGCACATCCGCATGATCATGAAATTCCCAGACCGAAATGATCAGCGGATGCTGTTTGCTGTCATTGGTCAGAGTAACGGTTCTTCCTTGGAAAATGCCGGACTCGGTCGCATGATCGTGCTTGGCGTAGTTGAACTGAAAATCAAACAGATTCCGCTGACCTGCGCCGTGCAGACCTGCTTCCCGATACAGATCGCCGATGGGCAGCCGCTGATGGCGGTAATCGGCCTTCAGAGTCCTGCCGATTGCAAGGAGCAGCTCGCGGAAGCTCAGATCAGTGCCGAACCGGAAGCGGGCCGGAATCATGTTGATGAACAGGCCGATGGTCTCCTTAAAGGCCGCGCCGCTGCGGTTGAGAATGGGCAGGCCGACTGCCAGCTCGTCCCGGCGGGCGGTGCGGACAAAATAGACATACAGGGCACTGAGCATGACATGAAAGGGCGTGGAGCCTGCTTCCTTGGCAAAGGCGACCATCTGGTTGTAAAAAGAACGCTCCAGCCAGAGCACCTGCCGCTCCGAAGGCAGGCCCCGGTCGGCAGCGCGTAGCTGCTTGGGCTGGAACAGCGGCTCCGGCAGGCTGCGGTACTTGTCCGCCCAATACTGAATATCCTTGCCGCAGCGCGGTGATGCAGCGTATGCCTGGTCATTTTCAATAAAATCAAGGTACGATGAGAAAAGCCATTCTGAACGGAAAGGCACAGCACCCTCTTGGAGCAACGTGCTGTAGAGTTTGCCCAGCCTTTTATTGAACAGCGCGATTCCCCAGCCGTCACTGATCAGATGATGATAAACGGAAAAAAATTTGTAATGCTCCTCATGCACTTTGAGCAGGGCGAAGCGGCACAGCGGCTGCTCATACAGGGGAAAAGGCTGCGTGAACTGCGTCTGCATCCATGCGAGAGCCGCCTGTTCAGCATCATCTTGCGCCGAAAAATCAAGCAGCGGCACCGGCACGGTTATGTTGTCTGCAAACGTTTGCAGCGGCAGCTCAGAGGGAGATGGCCCAGCCTTGAGGATCGTCCGCAGGGCATCGTGTCCTGCCGCCATAAACTGCACAGCCAAAGCAAATAGCTCATAATCAACAGCAATGTTGATCTCAACATACGCGCCGATGTTGTACAGCGGCACATCCGGGTGCAGCATTTGGTCAAACCAGATTTCACGCTGGGGCGAGGAGAGCGGATGCTGCTGAATTTTTTGCATGTTCATTGCGCTGGTTGTGTTTCGCAGCTGGAGATGCGGTGCCACCAGAAGAAAAAAGCTAATAATTACAACATAATCGAACTGAATTATATGTGTTTGCATTCTTCAAGTCAAGCAGATTTGTCCGGTGGGCTGTTTTTTTGGTCATGGCTGTCTCACCGCAGACCGGGCGGGGGCGGCGACGCGGCGGCGGTGAAAACGTCCCTTGACAAGAAGTGCTGATTGCAGTACTTGTTATATAACAGGTTGCGGTTTCGTTTCAGTCAGCCGCCAACGGAGTGAAAGCGTAATAAATTCACCTTTAAAATATTATTCATATTTTTGCCCAGAAAAAAATTTACAAGCACCTGCAAACGCAGTATAGTCAGACTGAGGAATTTACTTGAAATGATGCTTCTCGTTTTTTCAAACCAGAGGAGCGGAACAAACAAAGCATAATGCTGCGCATCCAGCCTGCTGTCCGATCAGGCATGAGCAATAAGTCGGGTCTCAAGGCTGCGGTCTGGCAGCCATTATGTCAACACGAGGAGGAGTTGGAAATGAAGGGCATGATCGTTAAATTAGTACTGGCAGCATCGGCAGGTCTTCTGATGGTTGCAGGTTCAGCATCCGCGCAGGCAATGAAGCAGCAGGCGCCCGGAGGCTACACGCTTGAGCCGAGCACCATGCAGAACATTGATCAGATCATCCTCCAGATGCAGCAGGAGATGATCCAGAAGAACTATTCCGCCATGCTGCTCAAGCCGCAGATGATGGCCAAAATGATGAATGAGCGCGCTCCGCAGAACTTCATGCAGGGCACCATTCAGCCGGTGATGATGCAGAAAATGCGCGATCAGATCAAACCGCAGCAGATGCAGATGATGCAGACTCGCTAATAGCAGCCGGCCTCCGCGCCCCTCCCTTTCTTTCCTTGCAAAGAAAGGTTGAGAAATAACCAGATATGCTGCGCAAGCGCGGCGTGTCTGGTTATTTTTATTTTCTGCTGACGGACATTGCAGACGAAGTTCCATGAGCACTTTCGCGTGACAGGCAGTTGAGCGGAGCCGCAGCCACCAGCCTGTGAGTCGGTTCTGCTCCGGCAAGGCCTGTCAGGTCAAGGGTTGCGGCGGAAGCACGGTTTTTCATTTACGAACCGCTGCTTGGTTGATATTGTGTCAGGTGCGGCTTGCAGCCCAGGCGGCTTGCGCCCTGAATGCCTGAGCTGCTGCCCTTGGAAGGTGAAAACGGTAATAAAGCAAAAGGAGATGATCATGAAATGCAAAACAAGCGCTGTCCTTTTTGCTGTTTCATTTATTCTGTTTCTGATTGAGTTGTTTTTCAAAATCGATCTGATGGTGCTGCTGTTCAGCTATCATGAGACATTTCTTGATGCCATGCTGCCAGTTTTCATCTTCACAGGAATTGGCTTTGCTGTCGATTATGTTCTGCATTTGCTAAAAAGAAAAGAATCGGAAAAGAATCAGCTCTATCAGGAAACCGTTTTTGGCATGAATCATCTGGTGCGGAGCCTGCAAAGCAAATTTATCATGATCACTGAATCGGAAGCAGTTAAAAAGGAGTTGGGCTGCGATCTCATTGAACTGCTCAGGGAGTCATCTGAAGATATTGAAAAAATCCTTGATAAATTGACTGATCTGAACAAGGCTGATTCTGAGACTGTCAAAGAGATTTTGGACAGTCCAAATCACTGCCATATCTGCGGCTGCGAGATAAAAGCCTCAAAGCGGGCAACGCATTGCGCCCATTGCAAAAAGATAGGTTGTCCGATCCGTGAAGCGCAGCAGACGCAGGAGGGAGCAGAATCAGTTTCCTGTCAAAGAGATAACTGATGCTGTCAAATTTGTTGACTCGCAGGAGTGCGAATATTTTTTTACAGAGGAACAACCATGAGCAAGAGAATTGTTCTGTTTAACCATAAAGGCGGAGTCAGCAAGACAACTACGACCTATAATCTGGGTTGGAAACTTGCTGAAAACAGTCGCGTCCTTCTCGTTGATGCTGACCCTCAATGTAATTTGACCAGCCTGCTGCTCGGTGATGATTTTGATAAATATTATACAGAAAAAGAAACATGTCGTCACAACTTGCGTGATGGAGTCGAGGTGGCATTCAAAGGTAAGCCCTCTCCAATAACGGCAATTGACTGTTTTGTTCCATCAAGACAGCCAAACCTGTTTTTAATTCCAGGGCATCCGAATTTGTCTGAGTTTGAGGCTGCTCTTACTTTTGCACAGACTTCAAATAATGCAATTGCAACTCTAGAAAATCTTCCAGGAGCATTCAGTGCATTTTTGAAAGAAGTAGAAAGGAAATATAAAACTGAATATACGATTATTGACTTAAACCCAAGTTTAAGCTCTATTAATCAAAATCTTTTTCTGGCATCAGATTACTTGATTATTCCAACGAATCCTGATCCATTCTCTTTGATGGCAATAGACACACTTCGGGCAGTGATGCCTCGCTGGGCTAAATGGTTAAAAGAAAACGCATCATTATTTTCTGAAGCATCTTATCCATTAGATGAAAATCCACCAGTTCTGCTGGGTACTATTATTCAGCGTTTCAATGTTCGGAATCAGAAAGCAGCACGGCCATATCGTAATAATATTGAAGACATAAAGAAAAAGATAGTTTTAGAGCTTCTTCCCGATTTGATGCGATTAGGCATGGCAAAAAAAGAGAAGGATTACGGAAGTATATTGATGCAAAATGGTCTTTGTCTTGCAGAATTGTCTGACTTTCAGGGTTTGCTGCCGAAAGCTACAAATGCAGGAGTTCCTGTGTATGCGCTTACTGATGATGAAATAGGAGCAACTGGTATTGTATTAAAAGGAATGCAAGAGAATCGAAAACGATTTGGAAAACTTTTTGATCAACTTGCGGCGGAAGTCAGACGGTTGACCGCATAAGCAATGATTGTAAATTTCCGAGAAAGTTTGGCTGATGCTGAAAGATTGCGACTGCTTTATGCGCATTGCCTTGACCAGCTCCATCTTCCCGGAGATTACAGTGATCTGCTCAGGATGAGCTTTATTTATTGCCTGAGCGCGCTGGACAAGTTGATGCACGATATTATTTTGCACGAAATGGTGGAAATATATGCTGGAAGGCGTTCGCCAACTCCTAAATATCTCTCCGAAGCACTTACGATTGAAAATCATCTTCTACTGTCAGAGGCAACTGTTCCTCCTCCTGAAATTCTCTTTGAAAAAATTATTCGGCGAAAACTTGGCTATCAAAGCTTTATGGATCCGGCAAAACTTGCCGAAGGCTTATCGCTCATTTGGGAAGAACCGCATAAATGGCAGGCTATTGCCAACGAATTAAGCAAAGATGAGAAACAGATCAAGATCGAACTCAGAAATATCGTCAAGCGGAGAAGCGCGATAGTTCATGAGGCTGACCGAGACCCAAGCACTATGGAGAAACTGCCTATTGATCAAGATGATGCCGAGCGAGTTCAGCTATTTATCAGCGAGATAGGAGAAATTGTTTACCGGCTTGTCTGTTTGATACCATGAAATGATAATGATGCCGCAGTCAATGCGCTTGCAAATTGCCCGACCATGACCACCTACATCACCACCCCGATTTACTACGTCAATGCCCTGCCGCACATCGGCCATGCCTACACCACCATCATCACGGATACGTACAGCCGTTTCCGGCGGCTTTGCGGTGATGATGTCCGTTTTCAAACCGGCACGGACGAGCACGGCGAAAAAATTGCCCAAGCTGCGGAAAAGGAAGGATGCAGTCCGCGTGAGTATGCTGACCGGATTTCCGCCGCCTTCCGCAGCACGTGGCCGCTGCTGGATATTGCCCCGGATCGCTTCATCCGCACCACCGAGCCAGAGCATATCAAGGTGGTGCAGGCTCTCCTGCAACAGGTCTATGAGCGGGATGATATTTACTTTGCCGAATATTCAGGGCAATACTGTAAAGGCTGCGAACGCTTCCTGACCGAAAAGGAGCTGATCGACGGCAAATGCCCGGATCACCTGACTGTGCCGGACGAGGTCAGCGAGCAGAACTACTTCTTCCGCATGTCAAAATATCAGGACTGGCTGATCAGCTATATCAAAAACAATCCTGATTACATCACCCCGGAACGCTACCGCAACGAGGTGCTGTCATTTCTCAGCGAGCCGCTGGAGGACTTGTGCATCTCCCGGCCCTGCTCGCGCCTGACGTGGGGCATTCCCCTGCCCTTTGACGAGAAATTTGTCACCTATGTCTGGTTTGATGCCTTGATCAACTATCTGACCGGCATTGGCTGGCCAGACGGCCCAAATTTCGATAAATACTGGAATGTTGCCGAGCACGTGATTGCCAAGGACATCCTCAAGCCGCACGCCATTTACTGGCCAACCATGATTCAGGCGATGGGCCTGCCGCCCTACAAGCGGCTGCATGTGCATGGCTATTGGAATGTGGATGAAACCAAGATGTCGAAATCGCTTGGCAATGTTATTCGGCCCAGCGATCTGGTCGAGGAATACGGCGCAGACACGGTGCGCTATTTCCTGCTGCGCGAGATGAGCTTTGGCCGCGATGCCTCCTTTTCCACCAAGGCAATCTTTGATCGGCGCAATGCTGATTTGGCCAATGATCTTGGCAATCTCTTTTCCCGCAGCCTGACCATGCTGGCCAAGTATGCGGACTCCATCGTGCCAGAACTTGACAAGGCCAGTGTGACTGAGGAGGACCGGCTGCTGGTCGATGCGCTGGAAAAGATGGTGGAGGAATACCGCCAGTGCATGAATAATTTTGAGTTTCACCGTGCTTTGCAGGCGGTTTGGGAAGTGATCGGCATGTTGAACCGCTTCATTGTCACCAATGCGCCGTGGGAGCTGGCTAAGGACGAAAGCCAAGCCGGGCGGCTGCGCACTGTGCTTTATTTCTTGGCAGACAGTCTGCGCCTGCTGGCCTTGGTTCTGCGTCCGGTCATGCCGACTGCGGCAGGCAAAATGGCGGCAGCTTTGGGTCTGGAGGAGCAGCTTGCCAAGGCAGTGCTGGATGAGGAAGGCTGCTGGGGCAAGATACAGGCTGGCACGGTGCTGAAAACAGGCGAGGCACTCTTCCCCCGCTTGGACAAGAAGGCTGCTCAACCTGCTTCTGCTGCGCCGGAAAAAATTGCCAAGGCTGAGAGAAAAAAGGCGAAAGAAGCGGTTGCCCCGGAGACGGCAGAACAGGACGGTCTGATTACTTTTGACTATTTTGGCAAGGTTGAGCTGCGGGTGGCCGAGATTGTCGCGGCGGAGAAGATCGCCAAGGCGGACAAGCTGCTCAAGCTCACGGTCAAGGCACCGGAAGAGCGCACTTTGGTGGCGGGCATTGCCAAGCATTATCAGCCGGAAGACATCATCGGCCTGAAGGTCATTATTGTCGCCAACCTCAAGCCTGCAAAGCTCATGGGCATCACCTCGCAGGGCATGGTCTTGGCGGCCAAGGAGAAGGATGCGGACGGCAATGAGCGGCTGGTGCTTTCCACTGTGACCGGGGATATTGCGGTTGGATCGCGGGTGGCGTAGCAGAAAATAGATGTTCCCATGCGGGAGTGTGGGAACAAGTACATTACTTGAGAGGAGTTGCAATGATAAAAAATCTTGAGATAAAAAATTTCAGAGGCTTCTCTGAATACAAGATTGATGATGTCGGGCAGGTCAATCTGCTGGTTGGGACAAACAACTGCGGGAAGACTTCGATTTTGGAAGCGATTCAACTGCTTAAATTACGAGGATCCTATCTTGCATATTTTTCTAGTATTGATCAAAGAGGAGAGAAAAGTGAACAACAGATAAGTGCAAGAGATTTTCGTGGCCTATTTCATGGATTTAATTTTATACCATTATCTGCATTCTTAATACAATGCAATGATAATGAATATTTAAAAACTTCAATCAGCACAGAGAAAGATCTTTATCTAGATATTGACACACTTGATAATGATTATAGATTTCATATTATCTATAGCGTTAAAAACAAAAAAACTGAATCTGTTATTGTGTTTAACAAGGGTAGGACAGAGCAAAGGTTTGCTAAAAATGCACCAGAACATATTAAAAATATAAAATTTGTGCCAGCATCTTCCCTGACGACACAGAAAGTTATTGCTCTATTCGAGAAGATAGCTCTTCTTCCTGATGAGGAATTTGTACTGGAAGCTATAAGAATTATTGAACCAGATATTATGCGTCTTGCATCTCTTGGAGGAAAGACTTTCTCTGAAAGAGATACTCGTGGTGGATTTTTTGTAAAAAGCAGTAAATGGGAGGAAAGAATTCCCATAGGCAGTTTCGGTGACGGCATCTGGCGTTTGCTCGGCATCGCCTTATCTCTTGTTGGAGCAAAGAACGGAACCTTGCTGATTGATGAGATAGACACCGGCTTGCATCACACGGTGATGTCCAAGATGTGGAAGCTGATTTGCGCCACAGCAAAAAAACTCAATGTGCAGGTCTTTGCCACCACGCACAGCAGCGATTGCTGGAAAACGCTGGCTGACAATGCCGTTGAAGAAAAATTTGCAGACATGCCTATCCGTATTCATCGTATTGACAAGGATAAAAAGAAACCGGAAACTTTCACCAATCAGGAAATGCACCTTGCCTTGAACAGAGAAATTGAGGTGCGTTGAGATGATTTATGAAAAGGTGCTGCTGGTTGAAGGCGAGGAAGACAAACGGGTTATTCCTGAGCTTGTCGAAGCTAATGGCGTACAATGGGGAAATAAACCGAAAGATCGTATTGTTGAAATCAAGCCGCTCCACGGAATAGAAAAACTGCTTGATAAAAATCTGATCAATATTGAACTGAAAGCATCTGGTTTAAAAATTCTCGGCATCATTCTTGATGCAGATGAATTTCCTTCCAAACGTTGGCAAAGCATCCGCAACTGCCTGATTGAAAGATTTCCTGATCTCCCAGAACAATTGCCACAATCTGGCCTGATTCATCTTGGTGAAATCAAAGTCGGAGTTTGGATGATGCCGGACAATAAAGAGCGTGGAATGCTGGAAACCTTCCTCCAATTTCTCCTGCCGGAAGATAGCAAGGCGTTATGGCAATTTTCCGAGCAAAGCTGCCATCAGGCAAAAGAGCAAGGTGCTTGCTTCAAAGACTGCCACAGCGATAAAGCAAAAATTCACACATGGCTGGCGTGGCAAAATCCGCCCGGAAGGCAGCTTGGTTATGCGATAAAAGAACGCATTCTTTCGCCAGACTCGCCGCAGGCGGAAATTTTTATGCAGTGGTTCAAAGCACTGTTTGAAGTATGAAGAAATATTTTCTTTTTAGAAACCATTTTTGCTAACTTCTGCAATTTATCTGCCGATGTTTTTGTCTGCGTCAGATCGGAAACAGAGGAAACAACGTCAATGTATTAAAATATGGACGCAAGAGAAGAAGCACTGCAACTTTTTCAGTCAGGATATGCTTGCTCTCAGTCAATCGTGATTGCCTTTTCAGAGCAAGCAGGTGTTGACAGGGATACAGCAAAACGAATATCCTCTGCTTTTGGCGGCGGCATGGGGCGACTGCGGAAAACCTGCGGCGTGTTGACTGGCGCATTTATGATACTGGGTATGAAGTATGGCAACGCAGAACCGAATGATATGGATTCAAAGCTGCATACTTATCGTTTGGTTCAAGAATTTACCAGACGATTCCAAGAAAAACACGGCGAGACAGATTGCGGCAAACTGCTCAAAAAGCATGTCAGTGAACAAGATGTCGAACAACGGCAACACCACAGGAAAATATGTGATATTTTTGTTCGTGATGGCGCAGAAATTCTATCTGAAATATTAGACAGGCAATTTTAATGAGAATAATCATTACTGACCTGACAAAATTTAACAAAAAAGATATTGTCTGTATTGCAGGAATCAATCCAAAGACAAATGAGTGCATCAGGCCGAGGCCATATATTGCAAAAAAAGATTGTCAAAAGAGAAATATATTGCCCGGCGCAATAATTGAAGGTAAATTTACTTCTTACCCATATACTGCTCCGCATACGGAAGATAGAAATAGAAGCCTGTTGACATTTCGTGGCCCATGCAGTTCAGAAGAATTTAAACATCTGCTTAAAAATACAAGTATTGATTCTGTTGAAGAAGGTTTTGGAATCCAATTTGCAGATGGTCAAAAATATATCCCCCATAACAATCCTCCAGATTTATCAATTATAACATTGACATTGTATCCTGATCAATTATATATGGTTAAGGATAAATACAACAAACTTAGAGTTAATTTTACTCAACACAGCAAAGAATTTAGTTTCCTGTCTGTCACAGATTTAAGATTTTGCAATTACGCTGAAAGAAACCTTATAGATGATAATTTATATGAGCTGAATAATTTTATTCATACCCAACAAGAAATTTATCTTAGATTAGGTCTTAGCCGTCTTTACAAAAACGAGAAGGACGGAAGAAGCGGATTCTGGTTGCAAGTCAATGGGATTTACACCTTTCCAGAATATTTCAAAAAAATCAGGTGCTATGAGTGAAAATAACGAGCTGTTCACAGTAGGGTACTCACCTTACGAAAGAGAGTCTTTTTTATCTGTTTTAAAAAAATATAAAATAACAGCAGTTGCAGATGTTCGTTCTTTACCGTTCAGTCAATTCAAACCGGAATTTAATCGAGACCAGCTATCTGAATTTCTTAAAAAGAATGAAATTGTTTATGTTTTCTTAGGAGATGTTTGCGGTGCAAAAATAGAAGACAAGTCTTGTCAGGTTGACGGAAGGATAGATTATACACTTGTAGCAAAAAAACATAAATTCAGTGAATGCTTAAAAAGAATAATCAACGGTATGAATAAATTTAGAATAGCACTTATGTGTTCAGAAAAAGATCCAATAATGTGCCATAGAACAATATTGATTTGTCGAAATTTGATTTCCTATAATGTTTCTGTGAAACATTTATTAAGCGATGGAACTATTGAAGATCATAAAGATAGCGAACAGAGGCTGCTGAAACTTTTTAATCTGAATCATCCAGAATTATTTCGCAGTGAGAAAGAGAGATTGAATGAGGCATATTTACGGCAAGGCAGAAAAATTGCTTTTGAAGCAAGCGCATGAACATAGATTAAAATTATTTTGCCACTAAATCTATTTGAATAAAAGGACATGCAATGCACAGGATAAAACTTTACACTATCGGATTTACAAAAAAAAGCGCAGAAGTATTTTTTTCGGAAATACGTGATGCTGGTGTGAAAATAGTCATCGACGTTCGGTTGAACAATATTTCGCAGCTTGCTGGTTTTGCTAAAAAAAACGATCTTGTTTTTTTCTTGAAAGAATTGTGTGATTGTAAGTATTTGTATATTCAAGATTTTACACCAACAAAAGAAATTCTTGATGCGTACAAAAAGAAAGAGATTGACTGGCATGAGTATGCCCGGCGTTTTCTGCTGCTCATTGAAGAACGTGAAATTGAAACAAAAGTATCGATTGAACAGCTTGATAACGCATGTCTTCTGTGCAGCGAGCCAGCATCTGAACACTGTCATCGTCGTTTGGTGAGTGAATATCTTGCGGAAAAGTTAATAAATGTAGATGTTAAGCATCTGTAATTTTCTAAAAATACGTTCATTCCATGAAAGTATAACTGCTATAAAACAGTTTGATGAAAAAGCGCATTTTCTCTCTTGTTGTTGCCAGCACACTTGCTGGTTTAATCGGAATATGGTTCTTCACGCGGGACACGTTGCCTAAAACTATCGAGATAGCAACTGCCAGACCGGGCGGGATGTACTACAGGTTTGGAAAGGCCCTGAAAGAAAAACTACAGCAAAGAATAGATCATGGTCATGAGATATTACTCCATGACACATCAGGAACATTGGAAAATATCGAGCTGCTGAAAAACGACAAGGTTCATTTTGCCCTGCTTGAGTTTGTCCTGTACCCAAACCCAAATGACAATATATCCATCATCACCCCGCTCTATCATGAACCAGCACTGATCCTTGCCAAAAAAGAACTGGCCATAAATTCTGTCTTTGACTTGCAAGGACGGCCTGTCTGCGTCTGGCCAAAAGGCTCTGGCATGGAAAAAACAACTGAAATGCTGCTGGATTTTTATGATCAAGACATAGAACGGGTGGAAAAAAACTGCTTTGCGGAGCAAGACTCGTGGGATGCTGCTTTTGCAGTGTTCGGACTGCTTACCCCGTCTCTGCAAAAGATGGTGCAAACGGGAGATTATAAAATTATCGGCCTTCCAGTAACTAAGGCGCTGGCAGCATCCTATGCTTTTCCCACTGAATTCACAGTTCCAAAAGGAATATTTGCCAGAAAGCCGCACCTGCTCCCAGCGCATGATATTCAAACCGTTGCCTACACGACTTTTCTTGCCGGGAACAACGGAGAAAATTCCAAGAAAAAAGCTGATCCAGTTCTGGTAAATGAGGTGCTTGACGCGATATACAGCCCTGATCTTCATATTCAATTTCCAATGCTGATGTCTCAGGAAAAAGCAAAGACTTGGTCAAGGCTTCCTCTGCATCCGACAGCAATGGAATATTTTGAGCCGTACCGTAAAATCGGGGTGATCGCGAATTTCATGGAATCCTTGGCTGCTGTCAAGGAATTGTTTTTTGCTTTTGCTGCTGCCTGCTATTTTCTCTGGCTACGCGTTAGCGAACTGCGCAAGAAAAAGGAAAGAGATGAGGTTGCGCGGATGAAAGAACAGCTTGATGATTTTTTGAAAATCACAATGGAGGCTGACCGCAAGCAGATGCAGTCAACATCTCGTGAAGAGCTGATACATCTGATGCAACAGGTCACAGAAGTAAAGCTGCAAGCCTTGACTGAACTTACGCATGAGAGATTGCGTTCAGATCAAATGTTTTCCATCTTCCTGATGCAGTGCCACAATGTTATTGTAAAAATTCAAGTGAAGATTGGAATCCTCAACTGAAGACTATAATCCAAACAGACAATATGCAACAACTGAAAAAGGAATATCGGCAGCACAGCCCGCTGGAGCTGGCTGCTGTCTGCGCCCGCATTGCCTTGGACACCAAGGCCGAAGAACTTGCCGTGCTCGACGTGCGCGGACAGTCCTCATTTGCTGATTATTTTCTCATCATGAGCGGCCGCTCGACCCGGCATGTCCAAGCCTTGGCTGAAGCCATTGAGACGGAGCTGAACTCCAAGCGGATCAGCAGCCAACATGCCGAGGGCTTGCAGGAAGGCCTCTGGGTGCTGCTCGATTTTGGCGACGTGGTGACGCATATTTTTTATCGGGATCAGCGCAAGTTTTACAACCTCGAAGGCCTGTGGCACGATGCGCCCCTGCTCGATTTGCAGCGCGATTTGGGCCTTGACGAACAGGAGGGCGCATGATGACTGCGGCAGGAAAGCCTGTGATGCTGGCAATTTTGGACGGCTGGGGCCTTGCTCCGCCTTCCGCGACCAACGCCGTCTCTGTTGCTGAGACTCCGAACATGGACAAATGGGCGGCGGAATATCCTTGCACGACCTTGGCCGCCCATAACGGCGCGGTTGGCCTGCCGGAAGGACAGATGGGCAACTCCGAAGTCGGCCATCTCAATATTGGCGCGGGCCGGGTGGTGTATCAGGATTACACCCGCATCAACCGGGCTGTTGAGCTGGGGGAATTTGCTCAGAATCCTGTGCTGACAGCGGTGCTGGACAAGGTCAAGGCCGCAGGCAGCCGGGTGCATTTCTGCGGCCTGCTCTCAGATGGCGGGGTGCATTCGCATCTCAGTCACTTGGCCGCCCTGCTGGAAATGGCTGCGGCCCGCCAGATTGAGGCCAAAATTCATTGCTTCATGGATGGCCGCGACACGCCGCCGAAAAGCGGAGCAGGTTACATGCGGCAGCTCATGGAGATTATCGAGCGAGTTGGCTGCGGTCAAGTGGCGACGGTCTCTGGCCGCTACTGGGCTATGGATCGCGACACGCGCTGGGGTCGGGTGGAAAAGGCATGGCAGGCAATGGTTGACGGCCAAGGGCAGACCGCAGCTGATCCGGTGCAGGCTGTGGAAGATGCCTACAGCCAGGGCGAGACAGACGAATTTATTCAGCCGACTGTGGTGGATGCGTCAGGCCGAATTCAGGACAACGACGCAGTGGTCTTTTTCAACTTCCGCGCTGACCGGGTGCGCGAGCTGTGTCATGCTTTCGCGGATACGGACTTCACAGGGTTTTCGGTCAGCAATCGGCCTGAGCTGCTGGAGCTGGCAACCATGACCGAATATGAAGCAGATTTTTCTTTTCCCATCGCCTTTCCGCCGCAGAATCTGACCCGCATTCTTGGTGAGGAGGTGAGCCGGGCCGGGCTGCGCCAGCTACGCATTGCTGAGACTGAGAAATACGCGCATGTCACCTACTTTTTCAACGGAGGCAATGAGGTGCCTTTTGCCGGTGAAGAGCGTATATTGGTTGAATCGCCGCGTGATGTTGCCACTTATGATCTCAAGCCTGCCATGAGCGCGGTTGAGGTGACTGACCGCCTGCTGGCCGCGCTGGCCAAGCAGGATTATGATTTGGTGATTCTCAACTTTGCCAACGGCGACATGGTTGGTCATACTGGGATTTTGCCAGCGGCAGTGCTGGCCTGCGAAACTGTGGATCAGTGCTTGGGCCGGATTGCCGAGCGGCTGCGCGAGCTGGGCGGCATCCTGCTGATCACCGCTGATCACGGCAATGCCGAGGTGATGCGCAATCAAGCAACCGGCCAGCCGCACACTGCTCACACCCTGAACCCGGTGCCGCTGATTTTGGTCAGTGAGCAGCACAAAGGCTGCACTCTGAAAGGTGGCGGTGCGCTCAAGGACATTGCCCCGACCCTGCTGCACCTGCTGGGGCTGGAGCAGCCAAGGGAAATGGAAGGCGAGGATTTGCTTGCATTCCTTAACCTTTGAAGATAATGAGATATAAAGGTTAGGCTCCTTACTGGACTTTGAATATGCTGAGAAATTTTTTCAAGCTGAATGCCCCGTTCGATACATTCAACAGGGAGACTTTCGACTCTCATCTGAGGACAAGTAAGCATATTTGCAATGTGTTGTATGAGCCTAACTCCTATAAAGAAGCCAAGGTTACAAGAGTAACATTTGAGAATGTTTCTTTCTCAAAAACAACTATAATCAAGGTGACATTCATCGACTGTATTTTTAAAGACTGTCTCTTTATAGCAACAAAATTTACATCAGTTGGATTTCATGACTGTATTTTTGAAAATTGCAATTTTTACAAATCTACATTTCATAGCCTCTACGCAAGACCACATCAGTTCAGGAAGGCTATTGCTAATGATGAGTATGCAAATATTGCCGTTCATCTGTACCAACAGCTCCGTGAGAATTATTATCAAGAATCGCAACGGGAGTTTAAGAACGAGGCGGAGTATTATTTTGGACATTGGAATCGAAAAAATGAGTATATCCAAGCAAAAAGGAAGAAAAAGAAATTCTATTCTTATATTTTTCAGCATATTATCTCGTACCTGTATGGGTATCTCTTAGGGTATGGATATAGATTGCGCAATCTCGTAGTGACCACATTTGTATTGTTATAGCGGTTTCAGGTTGTATGGTTATCAGAAAAAGATTAAACTTGACTTGTCTGTTTTTTCCATTTTTTTACACACGGAGGTCTGCCATGATTTATTCTATTGATTTCAGAAAGAAAGTCTTGTCTGTTTATGAAAAACAGAAATCATTGAGAAGAACTGCAGATTTGCTTGACGTTTCCTATAAATTTGTTCAAAGTCTTGTAAAAAGATGGAAGACTGAGGGGACGCTTGAGCCGAAGCCTCATAAAGGCGGAAATCCTCCGAAAATCAAGGAAGTTCATATGCCTTTTCTGACCAGCATGATTGATGACGAGAACGATCTTACGCTTGAAGAGATGTGTGATCGCTTATACGAGAAATTCAATTTAAAAATAGCACCTTCCACGCTGTGCGAAACTCTCGCCAGACTGAAAATCAGCCGGAAAAAAAACTTTCCGCGATCCGGCGGCGTATAAAGAGGAAAATATAGCAAAGACAGTTAATTACCTTGCAGGCCTGCTCGAGGCTGACAAAAAGAATTTCATCTTTATTGATGAGACAGGATGCTGTTTGAACATGTCGAGAAAATTTGCAAGATCAAGAAAAGGAACAAGAGCTTTTTCAAAAAGACCTTCAGGTAAAGGGAAAAGAATAAGCATGATAGGAGCTGTAAAGTTTGGAAAAATATTGAAGTGCATGAAATTTAAAGGCACCATGACAGGAGATGTCTTTTATTTCTATATAAAAAATTATCTTTTGAAATATCTTGACAGCAGCAAGACAGTCGTTCTTGACAATGCCAGTCCTCATAAAAACAAAGAAGCTCTCGCTTTGATCAGAAGTACAGGAGCGAAGATCATTTTCCTCCCTCCTTATCGTCCTGAACTGAACCCTATTGAATACTGCTGGTCAGTAATGAAAAACACTATAAGAAAATTGAAGCCGAGAACAGAGCGTGAGCTGATGGAAGCTTATGATATATCTCTGAAAACGGTTAAGTCAAAATCAATCAAATCGTTTTTCCGTCATTGCTGGGTTTGATATCTGTTCAATACGAAACCGCTATATTGTCAACCATTTTGGCGAATTACATATTCGCTCAGTATCTTTTTGCAGAACCAGTGGAAACATCATTGGTGAAGACGATATACTTCACACTTACGACTATGGCAACGCTTGGAGCATCTGGCTATAGTCCAGACACGGAAATAGGTTATCTATTCGTAGTGGCAAATGTCATATTCGGAATGAGCATTTTATCTGCAACTATCGGTGCAATATTTAAGAAGGTTATCCGATGATGCTGGTGATAGAATTTGGAAGCGGCAGGCGTGGAGATTGCGATCTGACATCAGATAGAGATATTCTCCTTATTGGAACGGATTGGCAGAAAATTTCGTATGAATCGGCAAAGTGGTGCATAAATGGTTTTTCTGTTAGTACATTTTTGTTCGACAAGGCCAGCTATTTGGCAAGCAAGGGCAATCTTTTCTTCAAGCATATCTTCGATGAAGGTGTCCTTGTATTCGGATCAGAGGCTCGCTATAGAGAACTTAAAGATAGATGGCAGGCGGCTGCCGACTATTGGGATGAAGTACGAGATAATTTAGACCTCTTGGAAGTTATTCATTTTATTCCTCAGACATCTGCTGGAATAGCCGTAGCTATTGATATTTTAATTTCTAGTGTGCGGAACATTCTAATTCGGAGACTTGCATGCGACGGAAAATATGTATTCGCATGGGGGAAGGTTTTTGTAGAGGCAAACAAAAGACAGATGATCAAGAAAGAGGATATACATCTTTTTATGACATCGAGATGTCTAAAGAATAAATATCGTCAAGGTTTTATCCAAAATCTACCGCTCTCATACTTGGAAGCTCTTCTTGAAGCATCCAATAGGGCTTGCGGAGTGATGCTGAGACCAAACTTCGCTTATCGCGCTGCCCTTCGATCTTTGCCAGAAAAATACTTGGATGGGACATACAAACAGCTTCGTGCTCTGGAACTCATGTGTGCAGAATATTTGTTTGATAAATCCCTTGACCCGTTAATGAGTATTGTCCGTACTCCTGCATACTTCTGCGTCAATGGGCCTGCCAAGTCCATCCGCCGATGTCAAAAAGCGGTATGATTGATGGCTCCAGCATTATCGCAGGTATTAAACAACAAATCGATTTTCATACTGAATCGGTCGCCGAGCTGAAAGCGGCCAAAGCGTGAATCAATCGAGTTCCCGCGCCTTGGCCTAACTTGCGCGGATATGAGGAAATTTTCAATCGAGAGAAAACTATGAGCAATCATCGGCAGGGTACGGCCTTTCAAGTCAATAAAACATACGCGGAAATCAATGCCCGGATCAAGGCGGGCGAGGCTGTGGTGGTCACAGCGGACGAGATGGTCGATATTGTCAAACAGGAAGGCCCGGTCGAGGCGGCCAAGCGGGTTGACGTGGTGACAACCGGCACCTTTTCGATCATGTGCTCGTCCGGCCTGTTCTTCAACTTCGGCCAGAGCAATCCCACCATCAAGGGCCAGAAAGTCTGGCTCAACAAGGTGCCTGCTTATGCGGGCATTGCTGCTGTGGATGCCTACATCGGCGCAACCGAGCTGGCAGAGACGGATCCGCTCAATCAGGTTTATCCGGGCGAATTCCGCTACGGCGGCGGCCACGTCATCCAAGACTTGGTTGCAGGCAAAAAGGTCTTTCTGGAAGTCAAAGCCTATCCGACCGACTGCTATGCCAACACCAAGTGGAAAAAAGATGTGACCTTGGCTGACCTGCCTCAGGCACTGCTCTGCAATCCCCGCAACGGCTATCAGAATTACAACTGCGCCGTCAATCTGTCCGACCGCATCGTCTATACCTACATGGGCACGCTCAAGCCCAACTGCCGCAATGCCAACTATTGCAGCGCAGGTCAGCTCAGTCCGCTGCTCAACGACCCGCTCTACCGCACCATTGGCATTGGCACCCGCATTTTCCTTGGCGGCGGCACAGGCTACGTGACGTTCTGCGGCACCCAGCACAATCCGGCTGCGCCACGCGGCGACAATGGCGTTCCCATCCGGCCCGCTGGCACCATGATGGTGCAGGGCGATCTCAAGCAGATGTCAGCAGACTGGCTGCGCGGAGTCAGCATTCAGGGCTATGGCAGCTCGCTGGCGGTCGGCTTGGGCGTGCCGATTCCGATCCTCAACGAGGAGATGGCCCGCTTCACCGGGGTCTCGGACGAGGAGATTTTCACCCATGTGGTCGATTACGGCCACGACTACACCAATGGCATTGCCCGCACCTACGGCAAGGTCAGCTATGCCCAGCTCCGCAGCGGTGAAATTGAGGTAGAAGGCAAGAAGGTGCCGACCGCGCCGCTCTCTTCGCTGGCAAAGGCCCGGCAGATCGCGGAAATCCTGAAAGAATGGATTCAGCAGGGCAAGTTTCATCTCGGCGAACCGGTCGATTATTTCCCCACAGTGGATTTTTCCTTTGACAAGCCAGAGCCGCAGGAGTAACTGTAGGGAGAAGACAGCCCGGCTTTGCCGCCTGCTGCGGGACTTCGGGCGGGTCGGCATTGCTTTTTCCGGCGGTGCTGACTCCTCCTTTCTCCTGCGTTCCGCCCTTGATGCGCTGGGCGCGGAAAACGTGCTGGCTCTGCATGGCCGTTCCTGTCTCCAGAAAAAGGAAGAACAGGAGCGGGTGGCAGCATGGCCGGAGCGGCATGGCTTTCCGGCGGTATGGCTGCGCCTTGTTGAACTGGAGCCGTTGCAGTGGCAGGAATTTGTCCGCAATCCGCCAGACCGCTGCTATTTTTGCAAACGGCATATATGCCAGCTTTTTCAGGCTCTCTTGGCTGAGGAAGGCATTGCCGTGCTTTTGGACGGCAGCAACGCGGATGATTTGCAGCAGGGCGAAACCAGCCGGCCCGGTCTGCGGGCAATTGCGGAACTCGGTGTCCGCAGTCCCTTGGCGGACTGCGGTTTCAGCAAGGCGGAAATTCGGGACTTGAGCCGCGAGCTGGGTTTGGAGACATGGAATCAGCCTGCTTCTTCCTGCCTTGCCACCAGAATTCCGCAGGGCATGGAAATCACTGTTGCCCGGCTGGAGCAGGTCGCGGCAATGGAGCAAGTGCTTGCTGAAGCTGGCTTTTCCGGCTGCCGGGCACGGCTCCTTGACGAGGCGGCGGTCTGCTTGCAGCTTCAACAGAACGACATGGAACAGTTTTGGCCCGGAGAAATCCGCAAGCCGCTCTGCTCCCAGCTGAAAAAACAGGGCGCAGAAAAAATTCTTCTTGACCTTGATGGCCGTTGACAGATATTTTTTTATTCTGTTTAATGCCTCATATTGATGAGACAGGCGTTTCTTGCGCTGTGAAGAGCAGATGCGTCAATCACCCTGGATGGGTAAACAAAAAAGAAGAGAGGAACAGCAGATGAACAAAAAAGAATTAGTTGATTCAATGGCCGAGGCAGCTGATATCAGCAGGGCCGCCGCAGAAAAGGCCCTCAACGCCCTGCTCATGAGCATCACCGAGGCTTTGGCTGAAGGTGATAAAGTGACGCTGGTTGGTTTTGGCACCTTTTCCGCCGTCAAGCGCGCCGCCCGCAAAACCAAAAATCCGCGCACTGGTGAGCCGCTTGATATTCCTGAAAAAACCTTGGCCAAGTTCAAGGCTGGCAGCAAACTGGCTGAAGCGGTTAATCACTGAAAGTCGGTTCTGTAAAATTTCTCTTGCCAAGACGGTTCAGGCAGAGTATATAGGAATTCCTGTCAGCAGACAGGAATCTGTTGCAGTGTCGGGAAGTGGCTCAGTCTGGTAGAGCACAGCGTTCGGGACGCTGGGGCCGGAGGTTCGAATCCTCTCTTCCCGACCATCTTTTGAAGAAAATACAGGGCTTGTTGATATTATTCCAACAATATCAACAAGCCCTGTTTTATTTTCGGCTGAGGAGGCGCTCGCCTCCGCTTTAAAAAAAATGTCCCGTTCAGGCTGGCTGAACGGGACTTGTGGTCCGCAAAAGTCAAACAGAAAGTCTGAGCTGCTTCCCCTGCCGCCTTGTTTATGAATCGCTGTTCCGCCGGGCAACTTGCGCCAGCCTGATCTGCTCTTTTTTCTCAAAGCCATACTCAACTAACTGCTTGATGTCCCGCCACATGGTCTCGCTGCCCATGATCGCCACGACAATGGCATCATTGCCGCGCTTGAACTGGCCCACATAGGTCTGGCGGGCAAGGCTGGTGTAGCCGGTTTTGCCGCCCACAGCTCCTTCCATCTGCCAGAGGGCCTTGTTATGATTGCGCAGCAGCTTGCCATAGGAAGTCCTGACTTTGGTCTGGCGCATTCGTTCGGCAAACTCCCTGTCCTGCATGGCGTGGCGGAATATCTCGGCCAGATCGCGGGCTGTGGAGTGCTGTCCCCGTGCGGTCAGGCCGGAGGCAGTGCGGCAGACCGTGTTTTCCGCCCCCAGCAGCCGGGCATGAAGGGTCATCAGGCTGGCAAAATCCTCTTCGCTGCCTGCGATTTTTTCCGCCAAGGCCACGCTGGCATCATTGGCTGAGGCGAGCAGGACAGCATTGATCAGGTCATCCACCTTATACTGCTTCCCGGAATTCAGATAGACCTTGGACCGGGGCATGGTCGCGGCATGAGAGCTGACTTGCACCTTCTCGTTTTCTTTCAGACGTTTGAGAGCGATCATGCCGGTCAGCACCTTGATGGTCGAGGCAGGCTGCCTAGGCTTGTCCGGTGCTTTGGCGAAGAGAGGCTCGCCAGTGCGGGCATCGATAATCATCACGCTTTTCGAGGTGATCCGCCTGCTGATGTTATCAGGCACAGCAAGAAAGCGGCTTGCAGCAGAGACCTTTTCTTTGACTTTGGCAAGGCTCTTTCTGCTGCCAAGGACAGCCACGCCACTTTTTTTCCTGCTTCGCGTGGCCCGCTGCCGGGTGACAGCTACCGGTTTGCGCTTCCATTGCCGTTTCTGGGCAGCAACCGCTCTTTTGGCACCGCTGTTCAAAACCGGAACAGGAGCCGCCTGAAGCTGGGTGATGAAAAAGCAGGCCGCCAACAACTGGATGAAGAAAAAAGAGTGCCGATTCATCTTGCTTGGTATTGTTTTAGACAGGAAAGGGAAAATATGCTCTTCTCTTGTAATATCGACTCGGCAGCCTTGCTGTCAAGTTTTTTTGCCTAATAAGAAAAATTATTATTCCTGCTGCGGACGCTGCCGCAGGACCGCAGGCCGGAGGAGCAGGGTGAAATCTGCCTGATGTTCCGTCAAACTGCCATAGCTGACAGACAGGTCAACGCTCTCCATCAGCTTGAGCAGCGCTGTCCGCAATTTTTCTCTGGAGCTGCCCAGCGCGGCATTCAGCCAGACATCCGCTTTCTCCGCCTCAGCAGCCAGCAGGGCCGGTCGAGCAAAAAAGGCGGCATAATCAGCCTGAGAAAACTGGGCTGCCAATTCCTGGCCCAGCAGACTGCGCACAGCCTGCGGCAAATCCGCCTGCCGCTCCTGCTCAAGCAGCATCCTCATGGCAGACTCGCCGTTGGCAATATACAGCATCTGACTGCTCAGGGCAACTGCTGGATGAGCGGCTTCAGCAGGCAGCAGATTCCAATAATAGACAGCATGGCCTGCCGCCTCTGTGACCTGCTCCGCAGCAATGCCTTGGGCCGTGATGCGCTGACGCAGCCTGTTGACAAGCTGTTGGGCCGCCTCCGGCTGCGCTGCTTGGGCGAACAAGGCCAGCTTGGGCAGCGGAAAGAAACCAGTCGTGGCAACGCCATTGACCATCAGCCCGGCCTGCGGTCCAACAGCAGTCATAATCTCTTGCAGCGGCAGGCCAAGCTGCTGCTGCGCCGCCTGATCCGCTCTTTGGTGCAACGCCGGAGCAAGGCTGGCAAACAGCTGCTGATTCAGTCCGGCGGTCCACAGATAGAACAAAGTCTTGCCTGTCGGCAGAGACAGGGAAAGATTGCGCGCTGACCGTAGCTGATGCCGCACTGTTACCGGCAGGTTGGCGGCATCATATTCCACTTTGCTGTGGAATTGAAAATCACCCTGATGCGCTGCGGCAAAACCGCTCAAGCTGCGCAGACCGCGCAGCATTTTCAGATTGCAGGAAAATCTGGCATAGCAGTGATCCGTCCCGGCTTCCGCCCAGAATTGCTGTGCTGCCCGAAACCACGGCTGTTCTGTCAAGCCGCTGCCGTGCTCTTTCTGTCTGAGAGCCGCCGCAATCAGTTCCGGGCGGAAAGCGAGAATGATCACCCCGTCTTGGACATGCGCGTAGAGCGGCTCGTCATCATCAAGACGGATGCGGGTCAGCTTCAGGCCGTTCACAGTCTCTTGGCTGAAATCATCGCGCATGGTCAGCCGGGCAATGCTGTCAACAATCCGGCCTGAAGCAGAGGTGCCAAAACCCAGCAGTCGGCTGCGCAGCTCCTCTTCCGGGTTCCTGCGCCGAGCGGCAAAATCAGGCTTGAGCAGGGCAAAGGTCAGATCATCGCCGAAAAGATGCTGCAAAAAAGGATTGGTCAGCAGATCGGCAGCCCCGTCATGGAAATCCTCATATTGCTGCACCGCTTCTTCAGTCTCGCCCTGTTCCCTCATGATGCCGCGCAGGGCAGCTTTGGAAAAAAACCGGCCCAAGGCTGAGTTGGGAAAAGACTGAGAAAGTCCTTTGAGATCAAAGAAGCTGACAACAGCGAGCGTGTCAGCAGGCAGATAGTCGGCATAGTATGCGCTTTGGGAGGATGGCGCAGAAAAATGTCGGTCTGTGTAATAAAAAATCGTGCCAGCAGCACTGGTCAGCAGAACAAACAACAGGCCGATCTTTTTCATCTTGCATCTCCAAGCGGCAGGGGAACAGCGCGGACGGGAAACAGAGGGATTGTACCTGAACGCGGGGGAAAGTCAACGCTGCGGCGAGGAATGCGGGGAAACACCGGGCGGCCACAGGGAACCTCGAAAAATTGGCGTGTTGGGCAAGAGCAGTATTTTTCGAGGCACCCGTCAGAGACAAGAAACACCTCTTATTCGTCACATTGCTCGGACTTGATGTAGTAGTCAAAGGTTAAGGTCTTGCTGACCTTTTTCCAGCACTCGCCGCCGCTTTTGCCGCCCTTGCCAACAGGCAATGTTTTCTTGAAAATCGGATAAACTTTGTCATTCACGCCGTCCTTGGGAATGGCAAAGCCCTCGATTGCCGCAGGCGGAAAGAGCCGATAGATCAGAGCCACCTCCACTTCTGTGATGGCCGGGTCGGCGAGCGGATAGGTCAGCGAGCGGGTTTCACCAGCTTTGAGCCGGGTGTCAAAGGCAACTGTCTCTGCCGCCCACGTGGGCACACCGCTCTGTTCGCCAGCCTTGAAGGCTTTGAAAAACAGGGCCTTTTTATCCTCCAGCGGACTGTCCTTGAAATTCGTCCAGAGCACCTTGCCTGCTTTGTCCTTGGCAGTCACTTTGACAAAGGCCATCCGCATCGGATTGGTTGAAGGAAAGCTGTGCTCAATGATATTCTTGACCGTGATGGCAACCGCCTGCTGCTTGCCCTCAGCCTGAATCTTCGCCTCCACGCTGACCGCCTTTTTCAGCATTTCCAGATCATGTCCGCCTGTCATCCGGTGCGACAAATGGGTGTCCCGTGAGGCAAAGAGCAGCACTGCGCCGCCCGGCACCGCCGGCATGTGGCAGGTGATGCAGTTGCTCTGTCCTTCCTCGCTCATGGCGCAGACCGCTACATTTTTTCCGTTGAACAAATGACTGTGGCAGCCCATGCAGACTTGGCCGTCACCAAAAAGCGACGACTGGGCTGTCTTGTGCAGAGCTTCTGGATTGGCCGGGCGGCTGGTGTGAAAGGCACCGTCCTGGTTGAGCCGATAGCGGCTGAACGGTTTCTGCTCAACAACCGCTTCAATCCGATGGCAGAAGGTGCAGCCAACGCCTTCGGCCTGGGTCCAGTTGCTGCTGTCCGGCTCGGCCTGACCTGCCATCAGCTCGGCCAAGTTGTCAGACATGGGCGCATGACAGCTGCCGCAGTGGTAATTGCCCTGTTTTCCCTGCGCCTTCATGGCCTTGACAAAAGCCTGATGCACGGCCTTGTGGGCTGAATCCTTATGCACTGAGGAAAGGGCATGGAAGGATTCCTGCCATTCCTGATAGATCGTGGCATGGCAGCCAGCGCACTGATTGGACTGTTCCAGCGGCACGGCTTTTTCCGGCAGCTCATGGGCCTGCGCTTGGGGCAGCCAGCAGCAGGACAACAGGACTGCTGAAAAGATCAAACGGCATTTCATGCTGCATTCTCCTGTAACAAGTAAACACGTGGATTCAAGCTGAATCCAATTCGCAAATTATCCAGCCCGCATCACTGGCCGGAGAGCTGTCGCTGCAGGCTGTGATAACGGTCCTTGGTGTAGTCGAGCATTTCCTTGGCACGTTGCAGCTTCTGACGCTCTCCCGGCACCACCAAGGTGTTAAGCGGTCCAATCTCTAAATCTCTGGCTTGCAGAATACGGTCGCGAAGGAAGCCAGCTTCATCGCCATCTTTCCAGCAGAGGAAGGACAGGTAGTCGCGCATGCGCTGACGCACCGCCTTCTTCGTTTCTGGGAAGCTGAACAGTTTATCAAATAGCGGGCGTGGCGCTTCAGCCACATCGGCGTAATCGTAGTTGCGATCTGGACCGCCTCGATTGTCGTAGTCGAACGTGTTGTCGAGGTCCCAGGTAATCAGTTTCCATTTTCCGCTGGGCTGGTGGAAATAGAGCACCTCATTGTTGAAGTTGCCATAGGCGCTGTCCCAATGCCCAACAGTGGTGGCCACGGCAGCATAGTTCATGATATTGTCCATATCCAGCACTTGGGCCAGCTTTTCGGCAGTGTCCGCCGCAGCAAGTCGGGTGCGCAGCCCCTCAGCACCGGTGAGGTAAGCCTGGGCCGCCGTCCGCTGCTGATCGTCCTTTTCGTCAAATTTCTTGCCTTCTATGTATTTTGGTTCCAGACAGTACAGATTGAAGCCGCTGTCACCTTTCAGAGCGCAGCCATGAGACATGGCAAAGAAAGTGGGCTTGCTGTCATCATAGCGCATACGAAAGAAGTCTTTGTCTATGGACTCGGCTGCTAAGTAAACGCGGCGGAAGCGGTTGCCGCAATAAGTATCTTGGTCGTTTGCGCACAACTGAAATTCCACCAAAGCATAGGCAGTGCGATACACCGGAGCACCGCGCAACGTGGTGGGCTGCACCTGTTCGGCTTGAGCGGCTGCCCATGCGGCCACTCTTTCCCGAGTCAGCATGCCGTTGCCTGAGTCGTTATCTGAACTGGAATCGTTGTAACTGCGGCGCAGATTCAATTCCTCAAGGCCGAACAGGTCTCTTTTTTTGATTGCGGCCTTGGTCGCATCATCGTATTGCACCTCATGCCACGGTTCATTGCCCTGCCGGGAATAAACTCCATGCGTGCGGTTCAAATCCACCTTGAACTGTAGGCGCGGAATGCAACGGGAGCTGTTGCCTCGGACTTTAAGAGCGGCATCTTTAAAGGCAATGCCGTTGAAAACGAAATAGCGAACATGCACCCATTTCACGTCGTCGGTCTTTTCGCAGCCGTGGTTTTTCTCGTCATCATGGAGCTGATTCCAACTCGCTTGGTTCATCTTGATATAAATGCGATGAACCTGATCATTAAAAAGCTTTTCTTGGGTCAGATTCCAAAGATTTTCCCCTTTGTTGGCCCAAGCAGCCGACAATGGAGCTACCCATAAAGGCAGGAAAATCAGAAACAGCAACGTGCGGACACGTTTTCCCATGAAAACTTTCATGATTCTTTCCCTTTGATGGTGATCCGTCCCTCTTGAAGTCAGCCTTTTGAGGCTGTAATTCATTTTTTTACTTCTCAATCGACAGCACCGCAATGTATGAATCCATGTCAATCGTCTGATCAACTTCAGGATGCGGCTTCAGCTCCTTGAGCGTGATTTTGGCCTTATTGTAGGGATAGGTCTGCTGAAACTGAGGATTGGTGTTCAGCACTGCGACCTGATTGCCATCGCCAGTCAGCTCCAGCACGATTTCCGCATTGCCTGCCCATGAACATTCACTGCCGCTCGGACAGCGCGAGTCGCTGGTGACAGCGGAAAAATGAATGACCGTGCCTTGTTCAGCCACAGTGCCATTGTATTGCAGTTCAATGATCTTGGGCGGAGTCGGCTCTTCCGGTTCGCTCTTGGCGCAGGAAACCATCAGCACGGCCAGACAGCAGCAGAACAGCAGCATCTTGTTCATCTTTTCTCCTTTTCTTGTTGGTTGCTTGAATGGGGCGCAAGACCGCAGTCCGCCGCAATCCGCATCAGGCTACTATATTGATTTTCCATGGAACGCACCAGCGCAAACTGCACTCTGGCCCGAAAAAGGTTCTGCTCCGGGTGATCAGCCTTAAAGTAGCGGCTGCCTGCCAGATAGTCGCTGTAAAAGCGCAGGCCCAGTTCCAAGCTGATCAGACGGACACTGGCGACGAGCAGCCGTTGGTCTTCATTTGCAAGCAATTCGGCAGCTTGTGATAAATACCCGGTCAGCACAGCAGCGAAGAGATTGCAGTCGAAAAAAATTTTTTCAGGATGCTGCACGTCCTCGCCGCAAGGATTGCAGCAGGAACGTAGGCAGTCGCCGAGATCGTGGAGCAGCAGTCCCGGCTTGACCGTGTCCAAGTCAATCAGGCTGACAACCCGCTGACCGTCCAGCGAAAAAAGGAAATTGCCGACCTTGGGATCGCCGTGAACAGTCTGCTCCGTGATTGCTCCCTGCTGACGGGCTTCTTCCAGCAGGCGCATGTCCGTTCTGCGCTCCTCGATGAAGGCGCGGCAGTCCGCAGCCTGCGGCTGGCAGACGTTTGGCATCAGGGTGTCATAAGCAGCTAAATACTCAATCGTGTTATGGAAACCGGGCAAGGTGTCAGCCAATGGCGGAGGCGGCAGATCAGCCAGCAACGTGTGAAAGCGGCCAAGGGCGGCCCCAATTTCCTGCGCCTGCGCCGGGCTGCTGATCGATGCCAGCGTCCCTGTTCCCTCAAGATACGTGAGCAGCCGCCACCATCCGCCGCTGCGGTCTTGCCAAGCGGTCTTGCCTGCCGGGCTGCGGAGCACCTCAAAGCTGTTGCAGCCGCCTTTCCGCAGATGTTCCGTCACCCGGCAAAGGTTTTGCTGCACCAAGGCTGGCTCAGGAAAGACCGCTGGATTGAGCCGCTGGAGCACGTAGTTCTCTTGCGCAGCGGTAGTAACCAGCCATGTGCTGTTGATCCGGCCATCGCCCAACGGTGTGAACGAGGCCAATTTTGCCTTGGCCCGGAAAAAAGCAAAGGCCTGCTGGCAGAGATCAGGCATCACCTTGCCTTGCCGGATATTTGTCCGCATTGAGGACCACTTTGTGCCGGGCCGCAGCGAGCAGGTCAATATCCAAACGGTCAGCCATGCGCACCAAGTAAATCAGCACATCAGCCATTTCCAAGGCAACCGCCTCATGTTGTTCTTCGCTCAACGCAAGGCTCTGCGCCTGAGTCAGCCATTGAAAATGCTCAGTCAGCTCGGCGACCTCAACGCTCAGGGCCATAGCCAGATTTTTCGGACTGTGAAACTGCTCCCAGTCACGTTCAGCAGCAAATTTGCGGAGGAAGATTGCCAGTTCGGCCAGAGAATTGAAGGGCATGATCGAAAAAAAAGGGCAGGCGGACAGCCTGCCCCCAGTGGTTTCAGACGGATATGCCGTCCTTATTCATCGGCTTCATACTTGAGGGCCACATACTTGCTGAACTCGCCGGTGCGGATGCGCAGCAGCACCTGATCAGAATTTTCGCCCTTGCTCAGGGCATCCTTGAGTTCAGACAGGTTATGCACCCGCACCCGGTTGACCTCCTCAATGAGCTGGCCCGGCTCAATGCCGACATTGTCAGCCGGACTGCCCTGCTCCACCTCAGTGACGATCACGCCTTGGCCGCTGTGATAGCCGAACTGCGCGGCCAGCTCAGGGGTCAGGTCTTGGAGCTGGAGGCCCAGCTTGTCCAGCAGCGAGCCATGCTGGAGCCGCATCTTCATTTTGGCCCGGCGGCTGAAGTCAGCAGGCTGCTCGGCAATCAGCACCTGCACCTGCTGCTGCTGGCTGTTGCGGATGATGTCCAATGTGACCGTGCTGCCGGGCGCAGTCATGGCGACCCGATTGCGCAGGTCGTTGACATCAGTCAATTTCGAGCCATTTAAGGAAAGAATGACATCGCCCTGCTTGAGTCCGGCTTTTTCTGCGGGCGCGTCAGGAGTCACTTCGGAAACGAGAATGCCTTCCGCTTTGGCCAGACCAAAGGACTGGGCGAGATTTTCGTCCACATCCTGAATGATCAGGCCCAGCCAGCCCCGGATCACCTTGCCGTGGCTGCGGAGCTGCTCCTCCACGGTCTTGGCCATGTTGATGGGAATGGCCAGGCCGATGCCCATGTAGCCGCCGGTGCGGGAGAGAATGGCGCTGTTGATGCCCACAGCCTCACCCCGGATATTGAGCAGCGGCCCGCCGGAGTTGCCCGGATTGATGGCCGCGTCAGTCTGAATGAAGTTCTCGTACTCGCTGACTCCCATGCCGTTGCGGCCTTTGGCGGAAACCACGCCCACGGTCACGCTCTGGCTCAGTTCAAAAGGGCTGCCAATGGCGATCACCCATTCACCCACTTCCAGCTGGTTGGAGTCGCCCAGCGGCAGGGTGGGCAGATTGTCCGCGTCAATTTTGATCAGGGCCACATCTGACTGAGGGTCCGTGCCCACCACTTTGGCCGTGAACTCGCGCTTGTCCGCCAGCTTGACCTTGATATCGTCCACATCCTCAACCACATGATTGTTGGTGAGGATCAAGCCGTCCGGCGAGATGATGAAGCCTGAGCCTGCGCCCTCCTCCCGCTCTTCCTGCTGCCGCTGCCGGGGCATCTGGTACTGCTCAAAGTGGTCCCCAAAAAAACGGCGCAGAAAATCTTCCGGGACTCCCATCCTGCCGTTGCTGAATCCTTTCAGGTCCTTTTCCACTCTGATATAGACCACTGCCGGTCCAGCTGCTTTGACCACAGCGCTGAACGCCTTGCCGGTGCGCTCCAGCATGAGCGTGTTGCTGTCCTGGGCAAAGGCAGGCAGCCCGGAGGACAGGCAGAGACAGAGAAAACAGGCCGCAATAAACCACGGTCTGACCAAGGTGTTTTGTTGACTGCTCATTGTGCAGCTCCACGGTTAAAGGGGATTAGGGAGATATGCAGGGGAGGAAACCCTTCCCTTTCCTGGCCTGCGGACTGGCCTATACTTTTATACGCGCCGCCGGAATCGTCAAGAGGAACTGCGCTGTTTTTCAGCAGCCGTCTGTTTTTCATTATTGTGGACAGAAGGATGAAAACTTACATTTTTGCAGCAACAAGACAGGGCGCGGCGATGCTGTTCTTTTCAATATGTTATTATATCAAATAGTTGTGGTGGTATTTCAAAACGGCACAATTTTTGCTGCCCCGAAACAAAACTGTTCTGTTTGCGGCAAAGAAAGCTGTTGCAGGGCGGCAGTCCGTGTGTTTGAAAATGGCCCTTGAAGAAAAATTTCTTTTTTGTTATGATTCTGTTCATTTCGCTTACAACTTTGCAAGTATTTGCGCGAAAAAGGAAAAACGGAGCATCCCGCTCTTTGAGGCTGACAATCTGATAATAACTGTTTCTAATTTCCGCGCCGCGCAGTATGGTGCTGGCTGTGAATGCGGCCCGAAAAAGGAGCCATGAGGTGGCTAATGAAAAAAATTGAGATTATTATCAAACCTTTTAAACTGGATGATGTGAAGGCGGCCCTGAATGATTTGGGCATCAAGGGGATGACCCTTTCTGATGTCAAAGGCTATGGTCGGCAGAAAGGCCACACTGAAATCTATCGGGGTGCGGAGTATAAGGTTGATTTTCTTCCCAAGATGAAACTGGAAATCATTGTCGAGAGCGAGCAGGTGGACAAGGTGATTGAGGCCGTGGTTGCTGCGGCCCGGACCGGCAAGATCGGCGACGGCAAAATTTTTGTCCTGCCCGTGGAAAAAGCAGTGCGGGTCAGAACCGGAGAAACTGACAGCCAAGCCATCTGATGCAGAGCAAGCCGCAGGCCCGGCAGGAGGCTCTGGAGCAGCTCTGGCAGCAGGGCCTGCACGGCCATGAGCTGCTGACCAAGCACACAGAGCTGGTTGACCGCTTCATAATTGACCGCTTTGCCGCCTCCGCCGCAGTCCAGCAGGCAGGCAGCGGCATTGCCCTGATCGCCTTGGGCGGCTATGGCCGTCAGGAGCTGTATCCCTTTTCCGACATTGACCTGCTTCTTCTCCATGAGCGCAAGGCCAGGAAATTCATGCCGGAGGCGGCGGAATCCATTCTCTATCCGCTCTGGGATGCAGGCTTTGAGGTTGGTCACAGCGTGCGCACGGTCAAAGATGCGGTCAGCTTTGCCCGCGAGGACTTCATTTTTCAGGTTTCGCTGCTGGATGCCCGCCTGTTGGCCGGTTCAGAGACGCTGCATCAGGAGCTGCTCAAGCTGTACCGGAAAAAGGTCTTGGACGGCGGTCGGGAGCAGTTTGTCCGCACCATGGACACGATGTGCTCGGAACGCCGTCAGAAATACGGCACCCATGCCTATCTGCTCGAACCCAATATCAAGGAAGGCCGGGGCGGAATGCGGGACATTCAGGCCATGCTCTGGACGGCCAAGGCCGTGTTCGGCTTGAATGGCTTGGCGGATTTGGAAGATGCCGGTCTGCTGACTGCCGAGGAGCGGCAGGCCTTTGCCGCAGCCTGGGACATGCTGGCCAAAGTGCGCAACCGGCTTCATTATCTCAGCCGCCGCCACAACGACCAGCTCTATTTTGAGCATCAGGAGGAAATGGCTGCCGCTTTCGGCTGTCAGGATCAGGACGGCATCTTGGCGGTCGAGCATTTCATGCGCCAAATCTATCAGCAGCTCCAGACCGTGGCCGTGACTACGGATTTGTTTTTTGAGCAGGTGCATGAAAATCTCGGTCTGACTGGTCGGGGAGCAAAAGAGCAGGAGCTGGAAGCGGATATTGCCGTCCGGGCTGGCACTTTGCGGCTGGCCGTCACTGATGCCGGGCTGGCCAAGCGGCCCCTGCTGCTGCTGCGCCTTTTCCTGCAAGCGGGCCGCAGCAATCTGCCGATTCATCACCGCAGCCGCCAGCTCGTCAGCCGCAATCTCCACCTTGCTGACGAGGAGTTCCGCTCCTCGAAACGAACCGCCAAAGCCTTTGCCAGCCTGCTCCTGAGCGGCAATGCCCCGCCCGCTTTGGAAGCCATGCTGGAAACCGGCCTGCTGCCTGCCTACATCCCTGAATTCGCCAAAGTTGAATCGCTGGCCCAGCACGATCTCTACCATATTTACACAGTTGACCGGCATCAGATTCAGACCGTGGGCGAGCTGGATCAGCTCCGCCAGACCGAGCCTGAGCTTTTTGCTGATCTGACCGCCCCGCATCTGCTCTATTTAGCCGCCCTGCTCCATGATATTGGCAAAGGCCAGCAGAGCGATCATTCTGTGCTGGGCGCGGACAAAGCCGCTGCTGTGGCCGCGAGAATGGGCTATGCTGCTGAGGAGCAGGAAACACTGGCCTTTCTCATCCGGCACCATCTCTTTCTCCCGGAAAACGCCCTCCGCCGCGACCTGAGCGACCGCGACTTCATCCGCGAGGCCGCTGAAATGATCGGCGACACCAAGCGGCTGCTCATGCTCCATCTGCTCTCGGTTGCGGATTCCAAAGCCACTGGCCCGTCGGCTTGGTCAGATTGGAAAGCCTCCCTTATGACTGATCTCTTCCTCAAGCTGCGGGCCTGCTTGGACGCAGGCTGCACGGTCGCGGCAGAGCAGGATGCACACGCAGCCCAAGGCGAGGAATGGCTGCGCGAGCAGGTGAAAAATCTGCTTCAGCCGGAAGGGCGGCTGCGGATTGCCGTGGAAGACCTGCCTGCCGATTATCTGACCACCTTCACTTCAGACAGCGTGCTCCGCCATCTGCGCCTGCACCGCGATCAGGCGGCCTTGCTCCAGCAAAAAGTGCTGCTCTTTCCAGAGGAGCAGCATGGCTCATGGTCGCTGCTCATGCTCTGCCAGGACCGGCAGGGCCTGCTGGCCAAGCTCTGCGGAGTGCTGGCCCTGCACAATCTCTCTGTGCTGGCGGCCCGAATTTTCACCTGGCCAGACGGCACAGTGGTGGATGTGCTGGACCTGCTGCCCCAAGCTGAGATCAATTTTGTCGAGCAGGACTGGCAGCGGCTGGAAAGCGATCTCAACCGGGCGGTCAATTATCGTCTGGATGTCGGTTTCCAGCTCCACAGCAAGCTGGAACGCCTTGGCCAAGTGCGCCGGGTGCAGCAGACCAAGAACGAAGTCCTGATCAGCAATGAGGCCTCCCGCGACTACACGGTGATTGAGGTCTATGGCGGCGATCAGCCCGGCACCCTCTATCAGCTCACCCAAACTTTGTCTGATTTCCGCCTGAGCATCCATCGGGCCAGAATCGCCACTGAGGTGGAGCAGCTGATTGACATATTTTATGTGACAGCGGAAAACCGCCGCAAGGTTGAAGACCCGGCCCTGCTGGACCAGGTCAGACATGCCCTGCTGCATGTCATCTGCGAGGAAGAGTGACAAGCAAGCCAAAAAAATAACCGGTTCGACCGGTATGTTCCTTACCCTATCCCAAGCACAAGGAGATCAAGATGACCTGTGAGAAGAAGATCAGCCGCGAAGATATTATGAAAACCATTGAGGAGCAGAATGTCCGCTTCTTCCGGCTCCAATTTGTTGACATTCTCGGCTTTATGAAGAATGTCGCCGTGCCGTTGAGCCAGATTGAGAAGGCTCTGGACGGCAAGATGATGTTCGACGGCTCCTCGATTGACGGCTTTGTCCGCATCAATGAGTCAGACATGTATCTGAAGCCGGACTACAACACCTTCACTGTCCTGCCGTGGCGCAATCAGAACGGCACCAATGCGGCCCGGATCATCTGCGATGTCTATATGCCGGACGGCACCCCGTTCTCAGGCTGCCCGCGCAACAATCTGAAGCGGGTGCTGGCCGAGGCCAAAGAGCTGGGCTACACCATGAACGTGGGCACTGAGGCTGAGTTCTTCCTCTTTGAGAAGGATGAGAACGGCAGAGCCACCACCGAGACCAGTGATGTGGCCGGATATTTCGATGTTGACCCGGATGACTGCGGCATCAACTGCCGCCGCGAGATCATTGAGACCCTTGAAGCAATGGGCTTTGAGATCGAGGCTTCCCATCACGAAGTTGCCGAGGGCCAGCACGAGGTCAACTTCAAGTATGCCGACGCGCTGACTGCGGCTGACAACACCGTGACTTTCAAGTGGGTTGTCCGCTCCATCGCCGCTGAGTACGGCCTGCACGCGACCTTCATGCCCAAGCCGGTCTTTGGCATCAACGGCTCTGGCATGCACACCAACCAGTCCCTGTTCAATCTGGACGGCACCAACGCCTTTTATGATCCGAAAGGCCCGCTGGAGCTTTCCGAGGTTGCGTACAAGTACATTGCCGGCATCTGCAAGAACGCGCCCGGCTTTGTCGCTGTGACCAACCCGTTGGTCAACTCCTACAAGCGGCTGGTGCCTGGCTACGAGGCACCGGTGTATGTTGCCTGGTCCGCCTCCAACCGTTCGGCCATGGTCCGCATTCCGGCCTCACGCGGTCTTGGCACTCGCACCGAGGTGCGCTGCCCGGATCCGACCTGCAATCCATATTTAGCTTTCGCCATGATGCTGAATTCCGGTCTGGACGGGGTGAAGAACAATCTTGAGGCTCCGGCTGCCGTCAACAAGGACATCTTCAAGATGACTGCGCAGGAGAAGGTGGAGGCAGGCATCCAGAGCCTGCCCGCCAACCTGCAAGATGCCATTGAGGCTCTCAAAGCCAATCCGATTGCTGAAGAGGCGCTCGGCAAGCACATCCTTGAGCACTACATTGAGAACAAGGAAGCTGAGTGGGATGACTACCGCACCGCAGTCACTGACTGGGAGATCAAGAAGTATCTGAACAACTACTAAGCACAGCCTTTCCGGGGCGGCGCAAGACCGCCCCTTTCCTCAGTTGCTCCCGCCTTTTTTCTCTTCTTTCTTCGCAAGATTCCTGCCGCTGCTCATCTGCCGCAAAAAAAATGTTGCGGACAGTGAAAATATTTCTTGACATCCTGTTTAAAAGAATATAAATTTAGCCACTTGTTGAAGTGGCAGCTCAACTGGGTTGAAATAGACAAATTGCTCAATGCCGAGCAGATATAGAATTATTAGGTGAATCATGAAAAAAACATCAATCATATCTGTATTGCCTATAGCGGTAATATTTTTTATATTGTCCATATCGATCTGTTGTAGCAGTTGGGCATCATCGCCAAAGTCAATGGATATAACATTTTCTTTTCCAGATCAAGGAGTTTCTGTAAATAGTCCTGCTCAAGTCAAAGTAAATATATCAGGGGCAAGAACTTGGAAGGAAGGGAAAGTCGAGACAACAGTGTCTGCAATAAAATTTGTTGATCCAAAATCAACAGCAGAAAATATATCAATTAGCAAGATGCTTAACCTTTCTTCTTGTAACGGAGCATCTTGTTTTTTTGATATTCCTTTAATTGTTAAAGGTGATGGTGAATATGAGATAAGGGTTGCAATTATTGCGCAGACCGAAAATAGAGAGATAGGTCGTTCGCGAGCTTTTGGAGTCATTGCTAAAAATGGAATTGTCTGGTTTGGCAGAGATAGTGTTGATCAGGCTGTCGAAGCAAAAATTCTACATCAAATTGGTGCAGAATCAAGTTCTGGCAAAAATAAGCAGATATACCAAGAAAAGCTAAAGAAAGAACAAATAGAAAGAGCAACAAGGGCTCGTGATAATAATAAAAAAATGTTAATGTCACCGGATGCTGTAAATGCTATCAATCAAGGTGATATAATCATAGTGGATGCACAGTGGATTGGCAATGGCACCACGAGTCATGGCAATAATTTTCCGATGCATGGTGTAAAAATTACTGTATCTGATAAAAATAAGGATGCCACTGGCAACCCATTATCAGCGAATATCAATGGTTATTTGATCAATGGAAATTTTTCATTTACTGCTCCGAGAAACAATTATTCTTATAAAGTTGTAATGGAGACAGTCTTTCCAGGCATCAACGCTGATGGAACTGTCAATACTGCTGGAAACGGAATAGGTTCATTCCAAGTAGTAAGTGACAGCAGCGGGACAATATATACATGCGAAGCTGAAAACAACCCTTCGATCATCTGTTCTCAAGCTCAAACAGGAAGTAAAGCGTCTGCCAGTGCATGGTCAGCTTTTCATGGTGTGGCTGAAATGGTGGTTCAAACTAGAAAACAGTTAAGTATTGATAAGAAATCAGGATTTGAGGTGATATTTAATATCCCAGGCAATGCGAGTAAATATTCTGCTCCAAATATCAAGCTATTGCTTGATGACCGTTACGACTGGGATGTTATTGCACATGAATTTGGCCATGCTGTTGCAGATGAAACTAATGCAACTGATACCAATACAGGTGGTGGTCATGACGGTTCAAACCAATACGATTATTCAAGAAATAGCAACACACTTCACAGCAAGAGAAAATCTCTTGAACTGGCAATCAACGAGGGCTTTGGAACTTGGTTTGGTGGAGCATTGATGCTGAATCCGAGCGTTATGTACAACGGAAAATTTTTGAATATCGCTGATGGAAAATATGACGATACAGAGGAGGATGCAATCCCGGAACTTCATGAGTCTTTTGAAACGAATATAGATGCGACATATTTTGGCGAAGATACAGAAAACGCATCTTGTCGGCTCCTTTGGGATATAATGGACTCAAATAATGAGGCAAATGCACGAGCAACATGCGCAACTTGCAACGATGCAATGAGTCTCGGTCTATCTGGTTTATGGAATATCCTTAAAGGGTCAGGAATATCAAATATTATCGAGCTTTACGAAAAGCTTATGGAGAGAAAATGCGCTGCTTCGGTAGGCGATCTTTTACAAACAGGTGAAAATAAAATAAATAACAGTGCGTTGCAGTGTGCTTTCGATCTTTCATATACTTTTTCCGAATTTGGGGTCGCGCCATATCTTGAACAGCCAGCACCGCAAACGAAGTTAGATCTTTTGAATGATAAAAGTGGGCCAAAGTTTGTATGGAGTCAAAAAAAAACAGGCACATTGGAAGGACTGACGGAATTTACACTGGCCCTGTACACTTTTGACTTAAAAACATTGGTATTTAAAAAAACAGGAATAACCGCAAATGAATACACATTGACTGAATCCGATATTAAAGACATAAAATCGGCAATAGACGGACTGTCTTATTCTCCCAGCTCGCTATACGCTGTTATTATAGGAGAAAACGACTATATATTAGAATTGGAGTCAGGTCCGTATTTCAGTAATCCAAAGGAAATAATGATCACTAATGTTGACCGAACAGTAGTGATTGCTGTCGATAGCTCAGAATCTAACACTACGACAGACCCACAGAATCTGCGAATAGCCGCTGCAAAAGAAACTATTCGGAGTTTAACATCATTTTCTGAGTCCCAGAAAAATAATACTGCGCATGATTTGGCTGGTGCTGTTGATTTTGACAGCGGAGTGATTGTATTAAGCCAGTTAGATGATCCAGATGCTGTCATTCCTAAACTGAGCAGCATCGATTCCTATGGTGGCACTGACATTGCGCAAGGAATTAATACTGCTGTGCAGATACTGGAAAATCTCAACACCGCAGGGTTAACAGGCCTTATAAAAAACAAGGCTGCTGTTGTAGTTTTTACGGATGGTGAAAATAATGATGGCTCAATCCCAGTAATTGAAGCAATTGCAAATGCGACTATCAAGGGAATTCGTGTTCATCTGGGATTTTTAGACCCTTATTCGTTTTTTAATAAGGCTGCATCATTCCCTATCCCTTCTGATGCCCCTCAAGGATACATTCCCCATGAATCCTCCTTTCAGGAAGATAGCACATTGCCTGCAACTATTATTGAGGCTGTATTAGCTTCTGGTGGAGTCTATGCAATTATAGATAATGCTAATGCAGAGAGAGCATTTGCAGAACAAGTTAAATATCGAGGTATTACAAATGCTGATATTTCAGATCCAGGTGGCCAAAAAATAGCTGGGCAGACCAAAACTTTTGATCTGCTTACTGATTATATGGAGTCACGGAGTTTCCGGTTTCGCGGTTCCTCGCATGAGAATGTACAAGTTATCGTTGATACAGATGGAAATTTCTGTCCATCTGTACAGGTATTTGACCGTGATGGGAATATTATCGCCTCTGATTCTGATGCTGATTCTGACGGGCTGATTAAACTCAGTTTCATTCTTCCTTATGCTGGTGATTATTATGCAATAGTAAGATCGCAGGATGGTAATGCAGGTCTGTTTAGCATCTTTATTGATGTGAAAAATCATTTCAGTGGTAATTCCTTAAATTTCCTGCATTTTCTTCTTTCACACTGATTGTTTGTTTTATGTTGCGGATTCAAGTTCTATGTAATGGTGAATCGTGAGTGATGGGTTGAAAATATGTTGAAATTGCTGGAAAATATAATATACTGGCGGCAAGGGATGCTCTCTGCCCCATCGGCTCTTCGTCGGATGCGGATGTCAAGCCGTCATTATGAAAAAAACAAACATGGAGAAGAAAGGTAACTGATCACAGCTTACCATCCATCACTTTTTCGCAATGTAAAAAACAAGGGAGGCAGGGGACGGAGCATCTGAGCGTATCTTCTGAGCAGCCTGAGTCCTCTTTTGAAATAAGAACAGACACTTCTCCAAGTTTTTCTGACGACTGGCGGCAGCTCATGCTGTTCCGCATCCTTGTCGGCAACGTCGTCAAATCCGAAATTTTCAGTTTTTTTTCTCTTGGAAGCGGGTTCCGCATCCTGTCGCGGAGTCCGGCGAGTACGCACCAGTGCATGGCGACCGAGAGGATCAGCATCAGTCTGGCGATTCTGTCGGCGCGCTCCAGTTTTGTGTCCTCCAGACCGAACCCCCTGGTTTTGAAATCGCTGAACATGGCCTCGCATCCCCAGCGCATGCCGTAATCAAGTGTTTTATAATAATTTGGCTCAGTTCCTCCGACTGCCAGCAGCCAAGGCTCATCATGTCCCGGCTCCTGGAGAATGCTTAAATTTGTCTGAACCCGCTGTTCTGTCAGATAAATATTTTTCATAAGCAGTTCCTTGCGACCTTTCTTTTCAGCAGGAACAAGGTCCGCAAGAGATGTCTCATCGCCGGCCTCATTGAAAACTTTAAGATTTTCCTTGAGGCGGAGCCGATAATCCCAGCCGCTGCGGTGGCAGAATGCAATCAGCGGCGCTTGACCGTAAAAACGGTCGCCGAGCAGCAGCACTCTGCTGCCCTCTGGAAGGAATGATTTTATTTTTTCAAGCAGTTCCATGCAGATATCCGAGCCGATATTGCCCTGTCCTTTTCGGACCCGCCATAGCAGAGGCAGGGCCCGACCGCCGAAGCGCAATGACAGCGAAAGAATGCCGAAACGGTCGGATAGCTGCGTCTGGTCAATGCACAGAATCAGCGTTTCTCCCGAAGCGGAGGCCGTCTCCAATGCCTGACGGATGAAAGGCCGCATCACATCATCATTGTCGATTGAGTCTGTGCTCAGGAAACGGCTTAACCACTGATATCGCATGTCAATCCGTTCTGTTTCCAGCGGAAGGACAGCCGCCATGTCCATAGTATTGCAACTCTGAACTTCCAAAACCGCCGCCGCGCACAAGCTTAACTTGCGCAGAGGATTCCTGTTAATTCCGGGCAAAACGTCCCGCAGGCCGGACGAGATTTCCTCTGCCAGATGACTGATCGTGCTCATATTTCACAGAGTTTGAATAAACGAATTGTTTTTTCAATCTTTTTACTCCGGCGTTCAATCTCTGTCAAGAAAAGTGATGGATGGTAAGGATGGCAAGCGGCTTACAGAGAAATTTCTTGACAATCATCCGGCAGATGGATAAAATAGTGTCCCTTTACACGCACCAAGATGAACACGCAGATGGGGCATGCCATCACCTAAAGGATGTGATTTTTCATGATTGAAGTCGAAGTCAAAGGAGACCTTGAATACGCCATCCGCCAGCTCAAGAAGAAGCTGCAGATCGACGGCATCAAGCGGGAGCTGAAGCGGCGCGAATACTACGAGAAGCCGAGCATCAAGAAGCGGCGCAAGTCTGCTGAAGCCCTGCGCAAGTTGCGCAAGTACAACCGGCTCAGAAACCGACCGTATTAAGTTCAGGTGTTCCAGCCCTGCTGCCGCGCTGCGGCCAGGGCTTTTTCATTTCATTCCTGCCCTGCTATTGTTCTGGAAACTTCCCCGCTTTTCCTCAGTCTTGATCATTTTCTGCGCCACTTGACAGTGCAGCGCAGGCTGTCCAAGAACACGGTCAACAGCTACGGCTCTGATCTTCGTTTCTTCATCAAGTTCCTTCAGGAGCAGGGCATCCGGGAACCGGCCCAGATCAGCCCTGCTGAGGTGCGGGCCTTTCTCAAAGACTGCTTTGCCCGCAAGCTCAATGCCCGCAGCAATGCCCGGCGGCTTTCCGCCCTGCGCTCTTTCTTTGATTTCCTCGTGGTGCAGGGAACATTGACCATCAGTCCGGCGGCTGAGATTGATCTGCCCAAGATCGGCAGCCCGCTCCCGGAGATTCTCTCATCTGCCGAGGTTGACCTGCTGCTGGCCGTGCCGGAAGACAGCGCGGCAAACCCGCTGGCCTTGCGCAACTGCGCCATGCTCCATCTGCTTTACGCCACCGGCATCCGGGTTTCCGAGCTGGTCAACCTGCCGGTGCAGGATTGCAGCCTGAGCAGCGGCCATGTCCGCATTCTCGGCAAGGGCAGCAAGGAGCGGATGATTCCCTTCAACGAGGAGGCGGGCCAGCGCATCAACGCCTATCTGGAGCAGGGCCGTCCAGTCCTGCTGGGCCGGAAAAGCAGCCGCTTCCTCTTCATCACCAGACAGGCCAAGGCCATGACCCGGATCCGCTTCTGGCAGATCATCGGTGAAATGGCCCGGCAGCGCGGCATCAGCAAGCCGGTCAGCCCCAAGACCATGCGCCATTCCTTTGCCAGCCACATGCTCGCAGGCGGAGCCGACCTGCGCGCCCTCCAGATGATGCTCGGCCATGCCGACATCTCCACCACCCAGATTTACACCCATGTTGATGCCAGCCGCCTCAAGGCCGGACACGAGCAATTTCATCCGCGTGGCTGACCAGCCACGCAGCTTTTCCTTGCGCTGACAGGCAGGCAACAGTACTCTCTGAGAAGAACTTTTTCCTTGGATGAATACCGCCAAACACGCCAGCCATGAACCGCCGCACCTTTCTCCAGCAGAGCGGCAAGCTCGGAGCCGCCGCCGTGGCTGCTGCCGTGCTGCCCAACTTCGCCGCAGGACATCATACAACCAAGCCCACCATTAAAGTGGTCGGCACGCATGTCACCCTGCTGGAACCGCTCCGGCAGCAGGCCGAGCAGGACTTGGGCATCAGGATTGAATTTCATCCGGGCGGTGATGCCGCCGTCCTGCTCAAGGCGGCCACTGACCCGACCTCGTTTGATCTTTATGAGCAGTGGTCAAACAGCATCAAGGTCCTCTGGCAGGCCAAGACCATTCAGCCGATTGATATTGGCAGGCTGACTTATTGGCCGGAGGTCAACAGCCTGAGCAAGCTGGGCCGCATCTCGGCACACGCCCGACCCGGTTTGGGCGATGTGCCGAACAAAATTCTCTATGTCCAGCCGGACGGCGGCCTCGGCCCCAAACCGAGCCGACAGATCAGCTTCCTGCCCTATGTCCATAATGTTGATTCATTCGGCTACAACTCCGCTGTGGTGCCCAAGGGCATTCCCTACAAGAGCGAAAGCTGGGCCTGGCTCTTGGATGAACGCTGGCATGGCCGGGTGGCGATAGTCAATTCCCCGGAAATCGGGGTCTTTGACTTGGCCTTGGCTGTGCAGGCCAAGGGGCTGATGCAGTTCAAGGACATGGGCAATATGAGCCGCAGCGAGGTGGATCAGCTTTTTGACATTGTCATCAGCATGAAGCGGAAAGGTCATTTCCGGGGTGTCTGGACTTCCGTGCCTCATTCTGTGGAGCTGATGGCCTCTGGTGAGACCGTGATTCAGAGCATGTTTTCCCCAGGCGTGAGCACGCTCAAGGGCATGGGCATTCCCTGCATCTATGCCGCGCCCAAGGAAGGCTACCGGGCTTGGCACGGCGTGATGTGCCTGTCCCGCGACTGCACTGGCGCACGGCAGGAGGCGGCCTATGCCTTCATGAACTGGTGGCTGTCCGGCTGGCCTGGGGCCTTCATTGCCCGGCAAGGGTATTATATCTCCAACCCGGAGCGGTCGCGGCCCTTCATGTCCAAGGCAGAGTGGGATTACTGGTACGAGGGCCAGCCTGCTGCCGAGCCGCTCCAAGGCACGGACGGCAGAATCTCGATTCAGCCGGGCGAAGTCCGCACTGGCGGTTCCTACATCAAACGTTTTGAAAATGTCGCAGTCTGGAACACGGTCATGGACACCTACGAATACATCCTGACCAAATGGAATGAATTTGTCCTGACTTGAGAGAGACCGCATCATGCTCAGACTGCCCGTCCGCGCTTTCAGCCTGAAAAAGCGCATCGTCTTTGGCTACCTCTGCACCGGGGCCGTGGCCTGCGCCATCGTCCTGCTCTCCTGGGGCACCTTTGAACGGTTCTCTGCTGACCTGCGCAAGATCGTCCAGTTCAGCCGCCATGCCGCTGACAGCATGACCTTTGCCGCCCAGATGGCTGAGATGCAGCGCAAGGCCCTGATCTATATTTATGAAGGCCATAATTCAGCAGGCGAGCAGGTCAGGGCGGTCTATCAGCAGATGATCGGCAGCATCAGCAGAGATAGAGGTCTGGCCGCAGCAAACGCAGCCGCAGCCTTGGCTGGAACGCATCTGAATGCCTATTACGAGGCCTTCAAGGAAGTGCGGCAGCAGCGGAATATCCGGGAGCGGCTGACCAAGATGGAACTGCGCATATATGCCACCAGAGCGCAGCAGCTCATTGAGGAGATGACCAGAGAGGAGGAGAGGCACAAGCGGCTGGAGTGCGCCCGGATGCTCAACGCCTTTCTTCAGATTGAAAAGAACGCCTACCGATACTTTGACTCGCTTGACGGCCAGTTCATCCGGGCCGCGTCAGACTATATTGAGCAAACCCGCTCCATGCTGGGCATTTTCAGCAACCGGCAGCGGACAGCGGACTTGGCCGCAGTGCTGGACCAGTACGAAAGCACCTTTCTGGAGGCGGTGCAGCGCACACGCGGCTACCTCTATCTGGTCAATGTGGTCATGGCTGCCGAGGCCTACGAGACCATGTATCAGGTGCGGAAGCTGGCCAAGATCATGAGTGACGCATCTGAGCAGGCGCAGGAGGAGGTGACAGCCCATATCAGCTCCCGGCTGTGGCTGCTCCTCCTCACCAGCGGCCTGCTCCTTCTGTTCATCATCCTTTTTTCATGGATCATCATCAAGAGCATCACAACCCCCCTCAACCGGCTGACCCAGACCTTCCAGCGGCTGGCCGCAGGCTCGTCCGAGGCCGACATTCCTCCCTATCCGCTCGAAGATGAGCTGGGCGCGCTGACCCGTGCCGCTGCCAGCTTCAAAGCCAAGAACATTGAGCTGGAGGAGAGCAAAAAGGAGCTGGAGCATTCCAATGACGAGCTGGAGCAGTTTGTCTATACAGTCTCGCATGATCTCAAGTCGCCGATAGTCACCAGCATGGGCTTCATCGGCATCATCCGCAAGCTGGCTGATCAAGGCAAGGCCGAGCAGGCTGTCGGCATGTTGGATAAGGTGGTCAAGGCCAATGAGCGGATGAGCCAGCTCATCAACGATCTGCTCGAACTGAGCCGGGTCGGGCGGATTGACATGGAGACCAAGCCGTTTGATCTCAACCTGCTCTTAGCCGACTTTGCCCGCAGCCGGAGCGAGGTGCTGGCCCAGGAGCAGTTCCGCCTGCTCATCGAACCCGGCCTGCCGACCATTCTTGCCAACGAGAGCCGCGCCCTGCAAATCTTTGAGAACATCCTCTCCAATGCCCTCAAATACGCCAACCAAAAACGGAACGGCTGCCTGCGCATCAGTTCGGCCAGCGACGCGGCATGGCATCATGTCCTTTGCGCTGACAACGGGCCGGGCATCCCGGAGGAGTATCGGGAAAAAATCTTCGGGCTTTTTTACCGGCTGGATGTCAATATGGAAGGCACCGGCATTGGCTTGGCCGTGGCCAGGAAGATCATGAAGCTGCACGGCGGTGAAATTTGGGTCGAAGCAGGGCCGGAAGGCGGGGCCGTGTTTCATCTCACTTTCCCAAAAACGGAACCAGGCATCCGGCAGGAAGGGTAATCTGAACGTTCTTTCTGCCGCCGCAGGTAGGGGCTGCCCCCTGTGGCCGACCCGGCATTTCCCGTCATTTTAGCACTTTGCACGGGCAGACACAGGTATCTGTCCCTACGGCGGACGGCAGAACTCCGGCTATATTGCCATTCAGATGACAAGGACGCTCCTGTCCTGACAGGAGCTGCGGGCCGGTGCGGAAGAACATAAGGAGACATGACATGAGTCAGGAGGAACGCAAGCTGCTGCTGATTGAGGACAATGATGATCATGCCGAACTGGCTGAATTCTACATCAAAGACTGCGGGCCGCAGTTTCAGGTCAGGCGTTTACGGGACGGAGCCGAGGCAATGGCTTATATTGAGCAGGCCGAGTGCGCGGAGCAGTGCCTGCCCTGGCTGGTTCTGCTTGATCTCAAGCTGCCCAAATACGACGGCCACGAAGTCCTGATCCAGCTCAAGAAAAGCCCCTGCCTGGCCAAGGTGCCGGTGGTCATCTTCTCCACCTCCAATTCCGGCAAGGACATTGAGCAGGCCCTGAACAATCATGCCAACAGCTATCTGATCAAGCCGATGGAGGCGGACAAGTACGGCCAGCTAATCAGCGAGATGCTCCATTACTGGCAGTTGAACCAGCATCATCATATCCTCTGCCCTCCACGCAAGACCAATGCCTGAACAGCCGCTGAATATCCTTCTGATTGAGGACAACCCTGATCATGCCGACCTCTTTCTGGCCAACCTGTCCCTGACCGCTTACGCTCATGCGCAGGTGGTCAGACAGGAGACCTTGCGGGGCGGACAGGCGGCTTTGGCGGACGGGCAGTTTGATCTTCTCTTCATCGACCTCTCGCTCCAGGACAGCAGCATTGCCGAAACCATGACCCAGCTCCGGGACATGGGCCTGAGCTGCGGCTGCCCGGTCATTGTCCTCACCTCGCTGGACGACCGCAGCACCATTCTCGACATCATCAGAAAGGGCGCGGATGATTGTCTGCCCAAGCTGGAGCTGAACGACACCCTGCTGGAACGAATCATCCATTTCAACCTTGACCGCTGGCGGCTCCGGCAGCAGCTGCTCAGGAGCGAGGAGGCCTACAAGGACCTGTACGACAATTCGCCCAACATGCTCGGCTCTGTTGATGTCGCGACCCGCAAGGTCCTGACCTGCAATCAGACCTTTGCCAGAAAAACAGGCTACAGCATGGAGGAGATCATTGGCAGAAGGATTGACGAGTTCTATCATCCTGACTGCCTGGAGCACTTTCAGAAGGTCTTCGCCTCGTTCCTGAGGACTGGGGTGATCAGGAATGCCGAAATCAAGATCAGGCGCAAGGACGGCGCTGTCATTGACGTGCTGCTCAATGTCTCAGCCGTGCGGGATGAGCAGGGCAATATCCTGCATACCCGCTCCACGTGGATTGACATCACCGAAAAACACGCGGCGGAACGGGAACTCCAGCATATTCAGCAGCTCAACCGGCTGATCATTGACACCATCCCGGACCTGCTCTGGCTCAAGGATGCGGACGGGGTCTATTTGGCCTGCAATCCCCGTTTCGAGGAATTCTTCGGCGCGCCGGAGGCGGAGATCATCGGCAGGACAGATTATGATTTTGTCAGCAAGGAGCTGTCCGATGCCTTCCGCATGTATGATAAAAAGGCTGCAACAGCGAGAAAGACTTTGGTGAATGAGGAATGGGTGACGCTGGCTGACGGCAAGGAGATTCTGCTGGAAACCACCAAGGCGCCGCTGATTGACGATGACGGCAGTCTTGCCGGGGTCATGGGCATTGGTCATGACATCACGGAGCGGCATGAGGCGGCCCAGAAGATTGAGGCGGCCAGCCGGGCCAAGTCAGTGTTCCTTTCCAGCATGAGCCACGAGCTGCGCACCCCGCTCAACGCCATTCTCGGCTACACCCAGATATTTCTCAACGATGAGAGCCTGACCGACCGGCAGCGGAGCGGGATCAGCACCATCCATCAGGCCGGCGAGCACCTGCTGCTCCTGATCAACGACATTCTCGACATTTCCCGGATTGAATCCGGCAAGATGGAACTGATCGAGACCGAGTTCTGCCTTGGCTCCTTCCTGCAAGGCATTGGTGACATCATCCAGCTCCGGGCCAGAGACAAGGGCTTGGACTTTCTCCTGGAGACCAAGACCCTGCCGTCCGTGATCATTGCCGATGAGCTGCGTCTGCGGCAGGTGCTCCTCAATCTGCTCACCAATGCGGTCAAGTTCACTGGCAGCGGCTGGTGCGCCCTCAAGGTGCGGGCTGAGGCCATCGGTGAAGGCCGGGTGCGGCTGGATATTGCGGTTGAGGACAGCGGCCCCGGCATCAGCGCGGATGAGCAGCAGCTCATCTTTGAACCCTTTCTCCAAGTGGGCGAGCGGCTTCAGCACCGGGAGGGCACCGGCCTTGGCCTGGCGATCAGCCGGGAAATGGTGCGGCTGATGGGCGGCGAGCTGCACGTGCTCAGTCCGGTCAGCAGCAGGACGGAGGATGGGACAGGGCCGGGCTGCCGCTTCTTTTTCAGCATTGAGGCACCAGTCTCCAATCACCAGATCAACCCTGCCCGCCAGCAGCGCAAAGTAATTGGCTACACCTGCCCGTGGCAGCCGGGCCTGCCGCTCAGGGTGCTGGTTGTCGATGACAAGCTCTCCAACCGGGCCGTGCTGCGCGACACCTTGGAACCGCTCGGCTTTCTCATCCAGGAGGCGGCGGACGGCGTGGAAGTGCCTGCGGCCTGCGGCCGCTTCTGGCCCCATATCATTCTCATGGATTTGCGGATGCCGAAAGTCGATGGCTTCACTGCTGCCGTCGATCTCAAACGGCAGCCGGAATTCCGCCATATTCCCATTGTCGCAGTCACTGCCTCCATTGCCGAGGGCGACATCTTCCGCCGCCGCTGTCTGGAGAATGGCTTCTGCGATTACATCCACAAGCCGTTTTCCGCTGCCGAGCTGCTGGAAATCATGGCGGATCATCTCAATATTGAGCTGATCTACAGCAAAACCAAAACAGCGGCGGAGCAGGAGGATATCGTCTTGCCGCCCCAGGAGCTGCTGGATGCGCTGGATGCGCTGGCCGAGGTTGGCGAGATTCAGGGCCTCAGTGACAAGATTGCGGAAATCGCGCAGATGGAAGCGGGCAAATACCGGGTCTTTGCCCGCCGGGCGCAGGAGCTGGCCGAAGACTTCAATTTCACCTCTCTGCTGGACTTAGCAGCAGGCCGTTTGAACCAATAGAAGACCATGCCCCAAGCTAAGGACTCGATTCTTGTTGTTGATGATCAGCCTACCAACCTGCGGGTGCTGCTCGCCTTTCTCCAGTCACACAACTTTCAGCTCTACATTGCTGACAGCGGCACCCGCGCCCTGAGCATCCTCAGCAGGGTCAGCCCGGACCTGATCCTGCTTGACGTGATGATGCCGGACATAGACGGCTTTGAGACCTGCCGCCGGATCAAGGCGGATGAAGAGCGGAAGCACATTCCCGTGGTCTTCATGACCGCTTTGGACAGCGTGGAGGACAAGATGGCTGGCTTCTCAGCAGGCGGAGTGGATTACATCACCAAGCCGTTTCAGCAGGTGGAAGTGCTGGCCCGGATCAGAACCCATATCACCCTGCGGAAACGGGAGCTGGAGCTGGAGCAGGCCTTGACGGAAATCAAGACCCTGACCGGCATCCTGCCGATATGCTCCTATTGCAAGCAGATCCGCAACGATCAGGGCTACTGGCAGCAGGTGGAGGAATATATCAGCCAGCACTCCAAGGCCATGTTCAGCCACGGCCTCTGCCCGGACTGCTATCAGAAGGAAATGGAGCATGTCCGCAGATTGACGGAAAAAAAGGCGGAGGAGTGAAGGAGGGTGCCCGGAGACAGCGCTCCGGGCTTTGGCTGGAAGAGCTGCCTGCTCAGTAGGAATGTGTGCCCAGCACCACCTTGACCCCGAATTTCTTCTCCAAATTGATCTTCAGATCATCGTAGGCAATGGGGCAGCCTGCGGTTTCCATAGCCGCCTTCATGCAGGTGCCGAGATGCACCACCTCCATCGGCCTGTCAAGACTGCTGGTGGTCTCCTTGAGCAGCTTGACCCTCGGCACGGTCAGACCAGGGCAGCCGCCGCAGTCGGTCATGGCCACCAGCTCAATGTCCTCATCCTTGTACTGAGCAAATTCACCGTTTTTCTCAGCCATGCCCTTGTAGCACTTGGCGCAGGCGATGCAGGAGTTGTCCTTGATCTGCTTGCAGTACAGGATTGCGATTTTAGCCATAATGCGTTCTCCGTTGAAAAAAAGTACCAAGAACGGGCCGCGCTGCCGCTGCCCGATGCAGTTTGCCGCACTAACTCACGGGAAGAAAAGATGTTGAGCTTAAATCACCTGAAGCGGGAACGCAAGCGGATTTGTCAAATATCTCATGCTTTCGGGGAGGAAGATTCGTCGGTGCAGGCATGGCGGCAAGACAGTTGGCTGCCTGTTCTCCAGCTGGGCAAGCAGTTTATTCGGGGCACTGCTTGACATCACACTCTAATAATGATAATAATTACTATATAGCATTGCTAATCAACCTACAGAGAGGTGCTCCATGCTGACTCTTGCAGAAATACGACAAGACAGGACATTGGCCAACAGCATCGACTGGGCGATGACCCCAGAGAAAGCTGTGGAAATGTATCTGGAATGGGGAACAGGCTGGATCAGGGGCAACGACTTTGTTTCCAGCGCCAGCGATGAGAGCTATTACTTTGTCATCTATGACTGGGAGATTGAGCCGCCGGTAGTCACGCTGCTGCACCGCACGGTTGAGGGCGCGGAAGAACTCGCCAAAATCGAAGTGCCCAAAGACCTCTTTGATGCCTCCTGCAAAGAGGACGGCATCAAGCCGGGCGGAACAGTTCATCGCTTGACCCGTGCGCTCAAAGAATGGCTGAATGTCCGTATTGAAGGACCGCCTCTTGAGTTCTTCGTCGGAATCGAACACTGACAGTCACCATCTTCATCTCCAGCAGCATGAACAAAAGGCCGGATGCTTTCATCCGGCCTTTCTGCATCTTCCGCCTGAACCGTGCTCCTTACCCCTGAATGCGCACCTTGCTCTGCTTACGCAGCAGGCGGTGCGGGCAAGCGGCTGTATCGTTCGCCATCTCCAAGCCAACATGATTGGCGCGCATCCTGCGGTGCTGAGGAGGACACCAGTGTGCAGGCAGGCTCGACACTGGTGTCGGCGATGACTGCATACCAGTGTGCAGCCACGCTGGACACTGGTGTCGGGAGCGCGTGATCACCAGTGTGCAGGTGGGGAGAAAGGGTGAAGGGTGAAGGGTGAAGGGTGAAGTCGGGGCATCACGCAGACTTGATTGAACAGACGCGGCAGCAGATCAAGTTGACCAATGGACGACAGGGCGATGAACGGCGTGGTGTTGGAGAAGACAATCACAGCAGCATGGTGTCTCCCTGCGGAAGTCGTCGGACGAGTCCTCAAGCAAGGCGGCTCCCTGCTCCATCGCCTTGAAGAGAAAGGCAGCCCGTGGCATGTCAAGCCATCGCGCCGCCATCCCGGAAGAGATGCTTCCCTTCCTGAACAAGGCGATTGCCGCCTCCAGCTTGACCATCTCCGCAAGGCGTTCCACGTTGACATGCAGCCCCTGCAGCAGCTCTGCGGGACATTCTATGCACATGACCTTTTCCATGAGAAACCTCTGTTGTTGAAACGACACCGCACTGTGCAGCAAGCATGTTGTCAACAGGAAAAAGACCAGCCCTGCGCTTCAACAATGCAGGGCAGTCTTTGCTGCGCTCCTCAGCCCCGGATGCGCACGTTGCTCTGCTTGCGCAGGCGGATGATCTTGGGCGTGATCTCGACCAGCTCGTCGTCATTGATGTAGGAGATGCAGTCCTCCAAGCTCATCTGGCGCGGCGGGGTGAGAATGACCGCCTCGTCTGAGCCGGAAGCGCGCATGTTGGTCAGCTTCTTGCCCTTGGCCGGATTGACCACCATGTCCTCGCCCCGGCAGTTCTCACCGACAATCTGGCCAACATAGAGCGGCTCGCCCGGGCCGATGAACATGGTGCCGCGCTCCTGCAGGTTGAACAGGGCATAGGCCACGCTGGTGCAGTTCTCCTTGACAAGCAGCACCCCGTTCTGGCGGTTCTGAATATCGCCTGCGTGCGGCCCCCATTCAGCAAAGACATAGTTCATCACGCCCATGCCGCGAGTATCGGTCATGAACTGGGAGCGGTAGCCAAGCAGGCCGCGTGTCGGCACCTTGAAGATCATCCGCGACATGCCGTTATGGACCTTCATCTCAGTCATCACGCCCTTCAGCCGTCCCAGCTTGTCAATCACCGCCCCCTGATACTGCTCATCCACATCCACGGTCAGTGACTCATACGGCTCCATCGTCTTGCCATCGACCTCGCGCATGATGACATGGGGCCGGGTGACTTGGAACTCATAGCCCTCGCGCCGCATCTTTTCAATCAGAATGGACAGGTGCAGCTCGCCCCGGCCTGAGACCCGGAAGCCGACTCCGTCAGTGAGCGGCTCCACCCGCAAGGCCACGTCGGCCAAGGTCTCCCGGTTCAGGCGTTCTTCAATATGCCGTGAGGTGACGAACTTGCCGTCCTGCCCGGCAAAGGGCGAGTCGTTGGGGATGAAGTGCATGGAGATGGTGGGCGGATCAATCTCGACCAAGGGCAGGGGCTGCGGCTTGACAGGATCGACAAAGGTCACGCCCACGGTCACGTCGTCCATGCCGGCAATGGCGACAATGTCACCCGCGCCTGCGCTCTCAACCGGCACTTGTTCGCTGCCGGCAAAGCCAAATATCTTGCTGATCCGCACCGGCTTGATTGAGCCATCACGGCGGGCCACGGCTATGTTCTCATTCAGACGGAGGGTGCCGTTGGCCAGCTTGCCAATGCCCATCCGTCCCAAATAGGGCGAATAGTCAATAGTGTTGATCTGGAGCTGGAGCGGCGCGGCAATATCACCAGAAGGCGGCGGCACATGCTTGATGATCATCTCAGAGATCAGGTCCATGCCTTGGCCGGGCACCAGCGGCTCATGGTGATCAGCGACCATGCAGCCCTGCTTGGCTGAACCATAGACCACCGGGAAATCAAGAATATGATCAGGGGCCTCCAAGCGCACGAGCAGATCAAAGACCTCATCCACAGCCCAGTCGCAGCGGGCCGCTTCCTTGTCAATCTTGTTGATCAGGACGAGGATGGGCAGGCCGACCGCCAGAGCCTTCTTGACCACGAAAAAGGTCTGCGGCATTGGCCCTTCCTGGGCATCAACCAGCAGTACCGCGCCGTCGGCCATGCGCAGGACGCGCTCCACTTGGCCGCCGAAGTCAGCATGGCCGGGCGTGTCAATAATGTTGATCTTATAGTCCTTATAGATGTAGGAGCCGTTCTTTGAGGCGATGGTGATGCCCCGCTCCCGCTCCAAGTCCATTGAATCCATGAGTCGTTCCGCCACATGCTGATTGTCGCGAAACATGCCGCTCTGGTGAAAGAGTTTGTCAACAAGGGTGGTTTTGCCGTGGTCAACGTGGGCAATGATGGCCACGTTTCTGATTTTGCTCTGCTCCATTACTGCTCTGCTGCTCCTGAAAAAAATGAAACGGGCACGGTGTGCGCCCGGCGTATGAATGAAAAAAGACGGAATGTACCGCAGAAAGCGCAAAAAGACAAGGAGATTGGCAAAGAGACTGTTTTTAAGAAACTCCTGCCATGCCGCCGCTGTTCTCCCGCAGGCGCGGATCAACAACTTTCTCCATGCTGATGACGACAAAGGTGATGGTCATGATCAGCAGGCAGAGGACCAGCACTGGCGGCAGGAGCCAGTTCCACCAGACATTCATGTAATAGAACTTCATTGCGTACTGAATCATCATGCCGAGCGATTTCCGGCCCGGATCAGTCAAACCCATGAACGCCAAGGAAGCCTCCATGAAGATGGCCATCCGGCATTTGGCGGAAAAGCCGATCAGGTAGAGCGGGAACAGCTCCGGCAGGAGATGGCGGGAGATAATATACCACGTGCTGGCCCCAAGCTGGACCGCTGCCCGGACATGCAGGCTCTCGCGGACAATCAGGGTCTGCGCCCGGATCGACTTGCAGGTGCCGGGCCAGGTCAGCAGGGCCAGAATCAGAGCCAGCACTAAGGGATGGGGCCGGAACACGGCAGAGACTAAGATCAGGACCATGACTGAGGGCACGGCCATGAGCACGTCGGCCAAGCGCATCAGACTGAGATCGAGCAGGCCGCCGATCCAGCCGGAGAGCAGGCCAGTCAGCACGCCAATGGCCAATCCGGCGGCAGCGCAGACCAAGGCGAAGACTATGGTGTTGCGCACCGCATGAAGCAGCTCGGAGAGAATGTCCTGCCCGCAGTCGTTCACGCCGAGCAGATGCTCTGCTGAAGGCCGGGCAAAGGGTGTGGCATCCATAGCAAAGGGGTCATGCGGAGCCAGCAGCGGCCCGAACAGGGCGACTGTGGTGAAGAGCAGGAAGAGCAGGCCGCCCACGGCAAACCACGGGTCACGGAAGAAGATTGCGTTGAATTTCTGGTTCATGGCGAGTATTGGTGAACTTGATCTGAACACAGGCTGTTTCAGATGTTCTGCAATGTACTCCAAGATGCCCGCGCCTTCCAGAGGCAATTGCTCCTTTGTCGTATGAACACCTTGCTTGACATCGTTCTCTTCTTGCAAGTATGATGGGCGGATTCCTGCAACTTGAATCCACGAGGTCAACCATGCGCAAGCAGATTACGCTGTTCCTGTTTTCTTTTATGCTGCTCACTGTTCCGGCTCTCAGCAGTCCGCTGCTTGATGCGGACGGCAGAGTGATCAAGGTTGACAAGCCGTTCACCCGGATTATTTCCCTGTACGCCGCTCACACCCGCAACCTGCTTGACATGGGCGCGGGCGGTCAGATTGTCGCAACAGGCCGCAGCGACAAGCAGCTCCCAGACCTGCCCCGGCTCAGTTTTGGCGATGATCTCGAACGACTGCTGGCCCTGAAGCCGGACTTGGTCCTGATCCGGCCCATGCTCAGTCATGCCCATTCTGAAACAGTGGAGCGGCTGACCCAGCGCGGCGTGGCCGTGGTCTCGCTCCAGCCCAATTCAGTCGAGGAAATGTTCCGCTACTGGGAGGCGCTCGGCACCTTGAGCGGCCACGAGCCAGAGGCCAAGGAGATGATTGCCCGATTCGGCGCAGGCTTGGCTGCGATTGCCCGTCAAGTCGGGCAGGTGCCGGAAAGCCAGCGAAAAAAGGTCTATTTTGAGTCCATCCACAGCCGGATGAAGACCTTTGCCACAACCTCAATGGCCATCTTTGTCTTGCAGTCCGCAGGCGGGATCAACATTGCCAATGATGCTGTGCAGGTGCGCTCCACCAACATCGCCGAATACGGCAAGGAGCGCATTCTGGCCAAGGCTGATCAGATTGATGTCTTTCTTGCCCAGAAAGGACGGATGAATCCGGTGACACAAGAGATGATCATGAAGGAACCGGGCTTTCAGGTGATTAAGGCTGTGCGGCAGGGCCAAGTCTTTCTGGTGGATGAAAAAAAGGTTTCCCGGCCAACTATGGATTTGCTGGAGGGCATTCAAGAAATTTTCGCCATCCTGCATCCAGAAGCCGGAGCCTGATTTGTCTGCATTTCAGCGGCAAAATAGGGTACAATGCCTGCACAAACCCGGACGGAACGCGCTTCCGTCTTTTCCGGCCTTTGACCCGCACGCTTGGCGATGAAATTTCACCTGCCCAATTTCACCAAAAAAAAGAAGCCTGACCAGACGCAAGATGACTTCAGCACCCAGCAGCCCTTTGCCTTAGTCAAATATTTCTCCTTCACTTCCTTGGGCGTGTTCCTGCTCGCCACCCTGATCTTAGTTTTGAGCTTTTCCGGCAATGCCCGCCGGACCATGCTGGAGCGCAGTGAAATCTACTCGCGCATGTTTGCCGAGAGCCTGAACCGGCAGGTCTTTTATCTCTTTGTCCTGCCGACTTTTGTCCGCTACGGACGCATCGCCCTTTCTGATCCGATCCAGTTTGAGCAGCTGGACCTGATTGTCAGCGACATCATTCGCGGCATGAAGATCAAGTCCGTGTCCATTTTTGACTCCAAGGAAAATATTGTTTCCTATTCGACCAAAGCCGAGCTGGTCGGGAAAAAAAACATTGGCGGGCTTGAGTACCAAGAGGCTCTGCGAGGCGAGAATTCCTCAGTGCTGATCGCCACCGGCTCCATGTTCAGCTTTCTGCCCGGCGCGCAGAGCGTGTCCTGCACCCTCAAGACCTATGTGCCTTTCCGGCAGGACAGCAGAAACGGCGGTTTGGGAGACATCATGGGCGTAGTTGAAGTGGAGCAGGATCTGTCCGGCGACATGGAGGCCCTGTTCTCGCTTCAGTTCAAAATCATTCTCCTCGCCCTGCTGGTGATGAGCATTCTCTTCTCCGTGCTCATCGCCCTTGTCATCCGGGCGGACCGGATCATGGAAAAGAGAGCGCAGGAGCGGCGCGAATTGGAGCGGCAGCTACAAGAGTCCAAGCGGCTGGCCGCGCTCGGCAAGATGATCGCCTCTGTTTCGCACGAGATCAAAAACCCCTTGGGCATTGTCCGTTCCACAGCGGAAATTATTGTCCGGCGGATCAGCAAGGTTGCGCCTGGCAACGAGCATTTGGCAGGAATTATTGTTGAGGAAACCAGCCGTTTGGACAGAATTGTCCGGGAATTTCTTGATTTTGCCCGGCCCAAGGAACCAACGCTGGCCCACGGTTCGCTGAACGGGCTGATTGAGCGGCTTCTCACCTTTATGGAGCCAGATTTGCAGGCGAAAAATATCCTGCTCACCCTGCGCTTGGATGAAGATTTGCCGGAAGCGCTGATGGACGGCGAGCAAATTTATCAAGTGCTGCTCAATATTGTCTTCAATGCGGTTCATGCCATGAGCGAAAACGGCGGCACCTTGACCATCCGCACTGCCGCGCTGCCGGAGGGCGGCGTTTCCGTGGCGATTGGCGATACTGGCTGCGGCATGGCGGAAGAAAAGCTGACTCAAATTTTCACCCCTTTTTACACGGATAAAAACCGGGGCACTGGTCTGGGATTGGCGATCACCAAGAATATTATTGACAAGCACGGCGGCAGCATTGCCGTGCAAAGCAAGGAAGGCGCAGGCACCACATTCACAGTCTCTCTGGGCGGCGGGAGCGCGGCCTGAGTTCAGGCGGGCAGGTGCCGGGCCACGGTTTCCAGCACAATGTCGGCGGCAAAGGGCTTGAGGATGAAATCGACCGCGCCGAGCTGTAGGCCCTGCCGCCGGTCCTCGGCATCCTCCTTGCCGGAGACGAAGATGACCGGAATATGAGCGGTGGCCGGGTCCGCCTTCAGTTCCTTGCAGACTGCAAAGCCGTCCATGCCCTCCATCATCACATCAAGCAGGACAATATCCACTGCCGCCGGGTCCTGCCGGACAATTTTCAGAGCAATTTCCCCCTTTGGCGCGGCCTTGACCGTGTAGCTCTTCTGCAGGATCATGTTGAGCAGCATGAGGTAGCTGGGCGTGTCGTCAACCGCCAGCACGCATTTTTTCCTTTGTTCCATTGTTCATCGTGTTATTTTGATTTGACGTGCGTTCAGCCGCCCGTGTGATCCGCTCTCTGAGGATGCGGACAATCTCGACTGTGCCTTGAAAATGCTCACCTTCCTCAAGCATGACCTGCTCATAAAACTTGCAGGCATAGCAGCTGCTGATAGTGCGGGCAAAAAGGCCCTGCACCTTTTCCGTCGGGCCGGACATGGTGCCGGTCAAGGCCCAGCAGGCCCGTCCGCCGTTGCTGCCGCTGTTGATGCCGTTGACTGCAGTCAGGGTGGAAGCCGGACACAGGCCGTGTTTTTTCACATTGACACCGCCGGGCTGCCGTCCGCAGCCCCTGAATTCCCAGCAATTTTTCTTTGTCATTCGCCGAGCCTCTGTTCAGGCTGAATCAGCAGACCGTCAAACATTTCGTCAATCTGTTTGTCATCCAAGAAATCAGCAACATGCTTGAGCTGCTCCTGCCGCTGCGCTGCTGTCTGCATATTATTCTTTTTCTGAGACGGCGCAGGCGCTGCTGTTTTCTTTTTCTTCTCTGCTGTCTCCTGCAGCCGGAAATCTTCCGCCAATGACTCAATCACCCGGTTGATCTCCAGCCGGGCAATGCCGAAACTGTCCGGGTTGTCCACCAGCAGGACTAAATGAATATGCGATTTTCCCGGCTCGGCCCGGAGCGGATTTCTGCCCTCATTGAGGCAGCGGAGCAGAATCAGCGCCTTGTCTGTATGCACACAGGTGAGCGCACAGTTGCCAAAACCCATGTCAAGCGCTGTTTTCTGGGCATTGACCAGCATGTTGTTGGCCAAAGTGGCAATCAGTTTAAGATCAATGTCAAACGGCTCGCATTTGGCCAGCAGACGGCCTTCCGCCGAGAAAAGGGCGGTTCCCAGAAAACCATCTATTTCCGCTAACTGAGACAGTTTCTTCTGCACATCCATACGATGCTCCTTGGCTTGTTTTCCGGCGGCGGAAATGAAAAAAGGGGCTTCCTCTGCTTTTTCTTATAACAGAAAAAAGAAGGCAAGCAAAGGCGGATATGCGGGACAAACGCTCTGGCGCGGTGCGATCAATCACAGAGTGCCAGTGCTTTAATTATGTTCGCGTCGCCAGATGACGAAGACCATAGCCCACTTTGGCATGTTTTCCGGCAGACTGACCTGCGCCTGCACACTATTGGCTTATTGAGCTGGGAGATGTTCAGCTTAAACCTGAAGCACCCATGTCGCCAAAAGAATGGCTTAGGGATTTCATTGCAGCCAGTTTTGAGGAAGTATTTAGTAATATTTGAGGAATTCTGCGCAGGCAAGATAGTGATTGATGAGAAGGGCTAACCAATGGGTATAGCCGCTACTGCGACTGAACAGTAGCATCACATAGCAATATAGCTCTGCTTGTGTGCAACGAGAAAGCCGGGCCACAACACCTCGTGACCCGGCCATCCAGCATCCTCCCTCACCCCATCTGCAAATCCAGCACATCCACCAGCCTGCCGTCGTAGTCATTGACGACCAGCGTCTTCAAGGCGGGGTAGTTGTCCACGCGAATGCTCAGGCTGCTCACTGTTGAGCCGCTGAAGCCGGGCAGGACAAATTCTCCGTTCCCGGTTGCCGGGACAATCATTCCTGCCGCGCCGCCGTCCTGCATATCGATCAGCTTGAAGGCCAGAATATCATCCTGCACGTTGTGCTCGACCTGCACCCGCAGCCGCGCATCCGCCGTTAGTTCGCCTGCAATGACAACCACATAAGGCGCAGCCGCGCTGCCGGTGAGAATGCCGGTCTCCGGCGGATTGGGATGACCGAGTTGCGCCACGGTCAGAGGGCTGCGCAGTCTGCCGCCGTAGGTGCCGGTGCGCACCGACCCGTGTTCGGTGTACTGCGTGGTGATGGCTGCCATGTATTCGTTGTTCCACGGGTGGGCCTGCGCCGGAATGTGCGGCACCAGCAGGATTTGGCTGTCGCTGACGCTGGCAAACTGGGTCTGCACCGCGCTGCCGCTCTCAGTTCCGGCCAGCACGCAGCGGCAGTCCGGCGACTGCCAGTCAAAGGCGAGATTGCTGCCGCTCAGGCGCAGCACACCGTCCGGGTTGAGGACATTGCTCAGGCCGGTGGCAGTGTCCGCAGCCGCCAAGATCGCGGGCATCTTTTCTGTCCACGGCTCGCGCACCAAGGTCGCCTCAGCCTGAAAATCCTTGACATACGGCTGTGAAGCCGAGATGTTCAGGCCGAGAAGCTGCTCCATAGGCGGCAGCGGCGCGTCCGGCGCATCCAAGCGGGCGTGAAAGGCGGGCCGGAAGGTCATGGCATCCTCCAAGGTGACTTGCAGGCCCTCCAGCAGCATGGCCTGTATCTCCTCCATTGCCGAGCGCAGATGGTTCTTGATCTGCTCCGCCGAGGAGCCGGGATTCTTCAGGGCGACACGGGCCGCCACCTCGTCGTAGCCGCCTGTGCCCTGCGGGACAAAGCGGAGCCGGTAGGAGGCGGGTTTGGTCAGGGGATTCCGCTCGATGCGATAGTGAACAGCCATGATGATGTCCTCCCTTGGGGATTTAAGATGCTGATGCAACCGGACAATGCGTTGATTTCCCAAAATACGGAGCAGCGGGCTTGCTGTCAAGACAAATATGGGCAAAGTCCATGCATGCATGGAGTGATTTTCGATGCTGGCATGGAGGATCACTCCAACGTAGCATGGAGAGGTGCTCCATGCTTGCTTTGAGATTTCCTTCATGCATGCATGGAGAAAAAGTCCAACGCAGCATGGAGATTTATTCCATGCTGGCATGGAGTGGAAGCCCGGCCTTGATGGGCGTATAGGCGGGGTGCTGCTGCGGGAGATTTTCATAGTTGACGTGGGGGAATATGTGCTGTAAATACTGGATGGATTGCAGAGGAGCAGTGAAAAGAACGATTGGCAAACAGACTGTCATAAGTCTTTTAAGTTTTATGAATAGGAGATATTTATGGACGAGCAACTGCTTCAGGAAAGAGCAAAAGAATTGATCGACATTAAAAGGCAGATCAAAAAGCTGCTTATTAAAGAAAAAGAGATGAAAGGCGAGCTGTTGCCGTTAATCAAAGAATATGGGGCCGTTAATTTTGATTATGGCAGAGTTTATTACGTAGCATCGAAGGGAGCTGAGACCTTTAGCAGAAAGGTTGTTCTTCAGTATCTAAAAGAAGCCTATGGAGAGGCTTTAGCTGATCAAGTAGACAGGGATTGCACGAAGCATAATGAGTCAAAAGAGATATTGTACATAACGGTAAATGATTTGTAACCACTTATGTAGTCGTGCAGTCAGGCAGGGCATATCCCACACGCCGCTTGAACCGACAACTCCTGCGCAATCTCCGCAATAAGCTGCTGCAAGTGCGGTTCGGCCTGCTGCGCCGCCGCAACGATGTCCTTCAGCAAAATCGGGGCAAGACCCGTAAGTCACGCTGAGGAACGCCCCGCACTCTGCAACCTTCTCTCCATGCTGCCATTGAGGAACACTCCAACGCAGCATGGAGCAGAGGCTCTTCCCTGATGTGTATATATTATCCTTTGGTAATTATGAACATCTTAAAAGGAACGGGAGTGCTTGTGCTGATGGTTGCATCCTTCCTCGCGGGCATACTATGGAGCAAACACCACCTGTTAGAATCAGGCCCCATGCTCTTGACCTCGTCTCTCACCTTGGCATCAGCGTCAAACGGCAAAGGCACGCTCCCAGAGGGCACAATTCTGTATCCATATTCCAAGCACGACACGAATACCTATGTTGTTTTTGTCAACACCAAGAACCTTGATTTGCTGAAGCCAATATCCTTTGAACAGTATTTAACCGTAGCACCGATCACTGGTTATCGGGAGTAACAGTCAAGCAGAGCGCATTGCTGCTCGAACACAACCAACGTGTGGACTATGGCAGCAGGCTCCTGCATGCAGAACAAGCACCATGCCCTTGCCTTGGTGCTTAGAACTGGCCGTGCCCTTGCACGACAATCTTTACGCTGAAGCTGTACGGCTTGCGGGCAATACCGCTGCCGTCAGTCAGCGTCAGGGTGACAGTATAAGCACCCGGCTTCTGGAAAACGTGGCTGACCGCTTCGCCCTCAGCTTTGCTGCCGTCGCCGAAATCCCAATGGCATATCCAGCTGTCCTGATCAGCATACAAATCCGTGTAAAAGAGCACCTCATCTCTGGCCCCGCCGCTGAAGACCTGCTCCGGTTCGTGGAGAATTCGCAGCTCCGGCGGCGGCAGAACGGTAACGGCAATTTCTTTTTCAGCAGCAAGACAAGCTGGTTCCTCTGAGCTGCCGCTGATGCGCAGCCGGACTATGTACTTGCCCGGCTTGCTGTAACTGTGACGGAACGCCCCGCCCTCCAGCGTCTTGCCGTCGCCAGTATCCCAACTGAAGAGCGGCTGCACACTGCTTTCCTCCAAGAGCACCGGCGTGATGCGCAGCTCCTCGCCGACAAGCACGGTGAGCTGCTCCGGCAGAGCAAGCTCCGGCAGACTGAGCACCTGCACGGTCAGTGTCGGGCCGGGCTGGCCGTCCACCACAGTGTGGATTTCCCGCCTGCCGCTTTGCGTGAAGGTCATGCGCACCGCCCTGCCCTGCTCGTTCAGCCCATTGCCGAAATCCCAATGCACCTGCTCGGCCTCGCCGGTCATGGCGTATTGGACTTCCTGATTGACGCAGACCTGGTCCGGCCCGTCAATCTGCAAGGCTGGCTGGCCAATAACAAAGACGGGCAGCTCGGTCTGCGCCTTGCCGCAAGATAGATCAGCGTTGTCATCCTCCACGGTCAGGCGGACGGCATACTGGCCCGGCTCCTTAAAGCTGTGCTGAACAAACCAGCCTTCAGCCTGCTGACCATCGCCGAAATCCCAGCTTGCCTTGCTGACCGCTCCGTCCTCATCAATGCTCTCGGCAGCGGAGAAATGCAGCACGGTGTTGGGCAGCACAGCCTGCGGGGTTTCAAAGCTCATCGCCTTCCCAGCCGCGCTCCAGCGGATGCGGGGCACAGGCGGCTGATTGATCTTGATTTCCCGGCTGCTCTCCGAGCTGCTACAGACCGAGTTCTCCGGCTTGTCAGCCTTGAGACGGACAGTGTAACGCCCTGCCCTCTCATAGCTGTGCCCCGCTGAGACCCCGTTGCCAGTCGCGCCGTCGCCAAAATTCCAGCTATATCGGGCTGATTCCCCATTAACCGCCGTTGACCCGGAAGCGTCAAAGGTCAGCTTCTCGCCGACGCAGCCGTCGCTGGCCTTGAAATCCGCCTGCGGCGCAGCCAGCACCCGCACCTTGCGTTCATCCTCAGCCTGATTGTTGCAGCGACTCAGCTCAGGGGTTGTCACGGTCAGTCTGGCCACATACAGACCCGGATCTTTGTAGATATGATTGGTCTTGGCCAGCACATCCGTGCTGCCGTCGCCAAAATTCCACGCATAGCCGATGATGGGCCGTTCGCCGCCGCTGGAGGCCGTGCCGTCAAAAGCTGCCGGCGCATTGCTGCACACCTCAATATACTCGCCAGCTCTCGCCACCGGCGCGGCAATGAGCTGAATGTTTTTCCGCGCCTGACCCGCGTTGCATTCCAGACCGGAATCATCGAGCACGGTCAGATTGATCGGATAATCGCCCGCCTTGTCATAAACCCGGATCGGATTTGACCCTTCCACCTGCTGGCCGTCGCCAAGGTCCCAGAGATAGCGCAGCGGCCCGCCCTCCGGGTCATTGGACAACGAGCCGTCAAAGAGGACATGCTCGCCGACGCAGAACAGCTCGCCGGCCGTACGGATCACCGCTTGCGGCGGATGATTGATCTGCACCGTAATCTGCTTGGCATCGCTGCTGTTGCCCAGCCCTGTCTGATCATCCACCCGCAGGCGCACCGGATAGAGACCCGGCGCGGCAAACTGGTGGCTGACGGCCACGCCTTGGCCGCTGCTCTGATCGCCGAAATCCCAATGATAGGCCAGCGGGTCTTGGTCAGGGTCAATGCTGGCCGAGCCGTCAAATTGCACGAACTGTTCGCAGGTATGCACATCCTTGCCCGGTTCTGCTTTAGGCGGGAAATTGACGGCCACAGTCTGCCGGGCGGTGGAGGTGTCATTGGCTGCGCCGCTCTCATCCTGCACCGTCAGCACGGCCTGATAACGGCCCGGTTCAGCATAGACATGCTTGACCTGCCTGCCCTCGCCCTTGCCGCCGTCGCCGAAGTCCCAGCTGCAGGCAGCAATGCCGCCGTCCGCATCTGTTGAGCCGGAAGCATCAAGCAGGACTTCCTTGCCCGGCTCAACACGCGGCAGAGCCTGCATCCGGGCAACGGGCTGGCTATTGACGGTCACGGTCAGATAATCACTGTGGCTCGCGCCGTCGTTGTCAACAACGGTCAGGCCAACCTGATACTGGCCGGGCTGGTCAAACTGATGCGCAAACTTTGCTTCCGTATATTTTTTGTCCTCAACCTGCCACGTGAAAGAACTGATCGTGCCGTCCTGATCTAAAGAACGGCTGCCGTCAAACTGCACGGTTTCGCCCGGAGCGATGAGCTGATCTGCTCCGGCATCAGCAACTGGTGGCGCATTGACCCGGATGGCCTGCTGCGCCGACTGCGTCGCGCTGGCCGTGCCGGAAGCATCGGTCACGCGGAGCTGCACCATATAGGTGCCGGGCAGCGGATAAACATGACTGACGTTCACGCCTTCAGCCTTGCCGCCGTCGCCGAAGTCCCACGTATAACCAATGATCTTGTCGTCCGCATCGCTGGACTTGGAGGCATCAAAGACGACTTGGCTGGTGTTGACAATCTCCGGCATGGTGATGACCGGCACCGGCGGTGCATTGATCCGCACGGTCTGTTCTGCGAACTGACTTGCATTGCCGACCCCGGAGTCATCCTTTGCCGTCAGCCGAACCGTGTACAGGCCGGGTTCTTTGTAGGCATGACTGACCTGCCCGCCCTGCCCTGCTGCCCCGTCGCCAAAATCCCACGTATATAAACTGATGCCGCCGTCCGCATCACGGGACTTGTCCGCATTGAAGCTGACCGGGACATTGGCGGCAGCCACTGAGGCCGAGGCCGTGATGACCGGCACTGGGGCGGCATTGATTCTGATGCTGCCGAGCATCTCGCTGCTGCTGTTGCTGAGGCCGGAGTCATCCTCAATTTGCAGCCGGATGCTATAGAGACCGGGCTGCTGCCACGCATGCTTGACCGTCTCACCCCTGCCCTGCTCGCCTTTTTCGCCGAAATTCCATCTGTAGGCCGTGATCGTGCCGTCACTGTCCAAGGACTGGCCCGCATCCAGCATCACTTCCTCGCCCGGCGCAGCCACCCGCTTGAACGTGAATTTCGCCAATGGCGCGGCATTGATCAAAATGCTGTGCTTGGCCTGATCAGTCGTGCAGAGACCCGGCCCGTCGTCCTCCACGATGAGCCGCACCTGATAGAGGCCGGGGCGGGCAAAGCTGTGCTCAATGGCCGGGCCGTTGTCTTCCCGGTCTTTGTCAAAAATCCAGCGGTAACGGATGAGTCTGCCGTCGGCATCTGCGGATGCGCTGCCGTCAAAGCGCACTTTTTCACCGGGAGCAGCACTGGCCGGGGCGGCAATCTGCGCCTTGGGCGGGGCATTGATGGTTATCGGCACTTCCACGCCCGCCTGATTGGCGACAAAGCCGGAGTCGTCCCGCACGGTCAGCTTGGCCGTGTATTTGCCCGGCTCTTGAAAATCATGAGTGATGCGGCTGCCGGTCGCGGTGCTGCCGTCGGCAAATTGCCATTCAAACTGGAGCTGGTCATCATCCTGATCAACCGTGCCAGAGGCATCGAGCACGGCGGTATTGCAGGCGGACAACGGCGTGACCGTGACTTTCGGCTCCGGTATATGGTTGGCAGGAGCAAGAAAGGGCGGCAGCTCCAACGGAATTTCCCGGCCCTGATCATCCTCCAGCCAGAGCTGGACATAATTCACCTTGGCCGAGGAGAGCAGCACGGCAACAGTCTGGCCTTTTTCCTCGTTAAGGAGAGTGATCTTGGCGAAATCCGTGCTCTTGTCCTCCGAGCTTTTGAGTGCCACCTTTGGCCGCGCTGGCGAGGAAAAAGAGATGCGACCGCCGAAATTAGCAGTGTCAGCGTCAAAATTGGTGATTTTAAACGATTGACTTGCGGCTGGAATCGTGAAACGGATTTCTGTGTTCAAAGCCGAAGCATCCGGCACCTGCACATTCACTGCCGGAGCATAAAGGCGAAGACCGGGAACAGCCGTGTTCTTCTTTTCATCCGCTGAGATGAAGAGCTGAAACTTGTTGCTGCCCGGGCCGGAAATGCCGTCAACCACGAGCTGAAAGAGAATCCTCCCGTCCGGGAGCCTGCCGTCCGCAGGGTTCAGAGCGGCAATAGTCCGCCAGCGGCTGTCGTAGAACGAGTTTTCGCCCAGCTCCAATGAGGCCAGCGGCGAAGCTTGGGGCAACGGCTCATCAATTTTGCGCAGATTCTGCTTGATGGCTTGGCCGCCATAGACCAGATAGCGCACCTTGGAATTGTTATAATCAAGATCAAGCGTGCCGCCGAAATCAGCATCAAAAATGCGGACAAAAAGTTTGTCCGCAGAGCTGACATCGACTGAAAAATAAAAGACAAACCGCTGAAAATTCTCCTCAGTGACTTCCGGGCCAGTGGTGATGAGGAAATTCTGCTTTTCCGCTGCCATGACATTGCCTGCGGAGAGCAGCAGAAAAAGAAGGAGGGCGGCAATATAACGCATAATTGATCTAACAGCGGTTGGAATGCTTTGGTGAAACATCCGCAGCCCAGGGTGAGATGCGTCAGTCTTGGAGTTGCTTCTCCGTCTTTTTGGCGGTATGGACCACCAAGGCCGGTTTGCCGCAGTTGTGCAGGACTGCGTCCGCCAAGGTGCCGAACAGCCTGCGCTGCAAACCAGAGACCCGGTCGGCGGTCATGATGATCAGGTCGTGCTCCTCTGCTTCCCGGAGCACGGATTCCAGCCGGGAATCGGTGATCTCGGCTACAGAGCGGGGCTTTTCCAGTCCGTAAAAACGGGCGGACACCCATGCTTCCAGAGCCTGCGCCGCTTCGGCCTCCTCATCAAGGGAACTGTCCGCAGGCAGGAGATGCTGAAAGGTCAGCTTGGAGCCGCAGGCCGCCGTCATCGCCTCCAGCACCGGACGCAGGCTGTCTAATTCCTGCGGATGGATGAACGGCACTAAGATGCGCTGACAGATCATGGAGCCGACAAAGCGCACCGCAATCACCGGACAGGAGACCGTGTCCGTGATCCGTTCCATCATCTTGTGAAATTTGAGCGGATTGCGGCTGACCGGATAGCCGATCACCAAAGCGACCGCCTGATGCTCCTGCGCTGCCGCTGCCAAGGCCACGTCGATCTTGTCCGCATGAATGAGCTTGGTCTGGAGCTGATAGCCCAGCATCCTCGCCTCGTCAATCTCAGGAAAGCAGAGGTTTTCCTGCTCTTCACAGACCAATCCTGGGGCTACAGGTGAAATCACCCGCACGGACAGGGGCTGCGCGCCGAGATGATCAGCAAGAATGGTTGCCGCTCTGGTCAGGGCGCGGACTGTGGCAAAATGGGCCGCCCCGATCAGAACCGTGCCTGTCGGGTTGGCATTGGGATGAAGCTGCTGCTTGGTCCACGGCTCCAACCTGAGACGGCTGCGCTTGTGTTTTTTGCCGAACAGGGCGGCTATGCCGGAAGCCTCATCCTCCGCCTGCTTCTTTATTTCTCCGGCCTTGTTCAGGGTGATGCCGACCAGCAGCGGGCCGAAAATCTCGGAGAGCATCACCCCGGCCAGGACCACGGGCGTGACAATGTCAGCCCATTGCGAGAGGCTGGCATCCGCGCTGACCAGAAAGACAAAACCAATGGCCATGCCAGCTTGAGGAATAAAGGCCAGGCCGAGATAGTTGCGCACCATGCTCTCTGCCCCGGCCAGCCAAGCTCCGAGCCAGCTGCCGCAGTATTTGCCGATCATCCGGGCAAGGAAATAGACCAGTCCCAGCCAGCCTGCGGCCATCAGGGCCGAGAGATTGAGATGCGCTCCGGCCAAGGTGAAGAAGAGCACGTAAATCGGCGGCTCAAAGCCGTTGATGATCCGAAAGAGCCGCACATCCCGCTCGGCATTGTTGATGATGATGAAGCCGACCGCCATGCCGACCAAGAGCGGGGAAAGTCCTGCCAGCCGGGACAATTCGCCGGCAAGCAGGAGCAGAGCCAAGCCAGCGGTGAGCATCTCGCCCTGGCTGCGCAGCTTGTCAAGAATTTTGTCCAAGAGCAGACCTGCGCTGATGCCGACCGCAAGTGAGCCGCCAGTCTCATAGAGGCACAGCAGCAGCCCTTGGCCTGGCCCGGCCAAATTGCGGGCAGCGGACAGGGCCATGCCAAAGATCATGATGGCCAGCGCGTCGCCGACCGCCACTGAGGCCATCAGGGTGGAGGTCAGCGGGCCGCGTGCGCCCAGCTCCTGGACCACGTGCAGCAGGGTGGCCGGGGCATTGGCGGCGGCAATCGCGCCAAGGAGCAGGGCCAAGGTGAATTGGCTGCTGCTGTCCGCAGTTCCGGGCAGCAGGCGGAGCGTGGCAAAGACTGCGCCTGTGACCAAGGCAAAGGCGGCGACAGACTGGACAGCGGCAATCCAGAGCACGGTGCGCTCCATGCCTTTGAGGCGGCGCAGCTCCACGTGCTCGCCAATGCCAAAGGCGATCAGCATCAGGGCGATGCTGGTGAAATGATCAAGCTGATGGCCCATCAGGTCATCAGTGACTAAGCCGAGACCTGACTCGCCCAGCAGCAGGCCCGCAAGAATGAAGCCGGTCACAGAGGGCATACGAAAAAGCTGGGCCAGCTTGGCGGCGGCCAGTCCTGCGGCCAGCAGAACGGCTATGCCGAGGGCGGCATCATGGATCATGAGGTCAGTTTTGTTATGCTCTGGAAAGGGGAAACGGTCTGTTGGTCAAAGAGATTGTACCCCAGCTGACTCGTTTTGCTCAAGGGCAAGATGGCCTGGCCGCCGCCTGTTTTTTCCGCTGACCTGCTCCGGGGCTGCGGGACAAGATGTTGCCTCCACGCTGCCGTATTACCTAACTGGCAGCAATCACTGTTCATCCAGTTCAAGCCAAGGCGTGACTCCTCACGAGGAGAGATCATCGGCACATTGCCGTGAATTCTTTTTTCTCTTGACAATCGTTCTTTTTTTTCAGAGGATTACGGACATGCAGAAAGATCAATTTTTATCTTCAAGGAGGATTCTTGTGAAAATCAACCAGTTCTGCTGTGTTTCGGCCCTGACCGCAGCCGTTTTGCTCACCGGTTTGACCTCAGCGGATGCCGAGACCTTTTCCGGCACGGTGCTTGCCCTGACCAAAGGCAACAAAGCGACCGTTATTGAAATTGCTCCAGAGCGTGCCGGAAATCCGCCTTCATACCGCTGCACCGTCTCCACCGAGTTCCAAGAAATTGCGGACATGCTGATGCAGACTATGAAGACCAAAGACTCTGTCATCGTCACCAGTTCAGACAACTGCAAGGCGACAGGAATGCTGCGCGACTGCGGCAGCGTGGTCACAGTTGAGATCATCAGAAAGAAAATAACGCCTCAGTCGCAAGGGATGAGGTATTGATATATACTGTTTGTCAGCCGCGCCTCGCCTCAAAGGGCGGGGCCTTGCTGAAGAGCACGTTGCTGTCACGCCGCAGGCACCGGAGTGCCAGACCCGCATCACGTCGTTTTTCTGTGCGGCAATTTTTTCTTTCTCAGGAGAACTCAATTCATGGCGATCTTAGACAAGGTGTTCAAAGCGGCGGTTGATCTCAAGGCATCTGACATCCATGTCCTGCCGGGTGAGCCGTTCATGGTCCGGCGGCTGGGCAAGATGATCCGGCTGAAAAGCCAGCCCCTCACCGACGCGAGCTGCCGCAAGGTGATCATGGAAATTCTCAGCCCGGAGCAGCAGCGCACCCTGCGCGAGCAGCTCCAGATAGATTTTGCCTACGAGATTCAAGGGCTGGGCCGCTTCCGGGGCAGCGCGATGTTTCACAACAACGGCCTGAGCTGCATTTTCCGGGCCATTCCCGGCAAGATTCCCTCGTTCAAGGAACTGGGCATCCCGGATGTGATGTACAAAATCTTGGAAAACCACCAAGGCATCATCTTGGTCACTGGCGCGACCGGGCACGGCAAGACCACCACGCTCGCTTCAATGGTGGATTATATCAACAGCAACCACGCTCACCATGTTCTGACCGTTGAAGACCCGATTGAGTTTGTCCATCCGCTCAAGAAAGGAGCGATCAATCAGCGGCAGCTTGGCAAGGACACCATGTCATACGCGAATGCCCTCAAAGGCGCGCTGCGCCAGGACCCGGATGTGATTGTCATCGGCGAGCTGCGCGATTTGGATACCATATCGCTGGCCATTTCCGCCTCTGAGACCGGCCACTTGGTCATCGGCACCCTTTCGACCTCCAGCGCGCCCAAAACGGTTGACCGGGTTATTGACTCCTATCCGGCAGGCGAGCAGAACCAAGTCCGGGCCATGCTCAGTGAGTCGCTGAAAGCGGTCTTCACCCAGCGGCTCCTGCCCGGTGCGGACGGCACAGCCATGCACTTGGCTGTGGAGATCATGATCGGCAACCTGTCCATTGCCAATCTGATCAAGGACAACAAGACCTTCCAGATTCGCTCCACCATGCAGATGGGCCGGGCCGTGGGCATGAAGCTGATGGACGAATCAATCATCGAGATGCTTCAAGCAGGCAAAATCACCTACGATACTGCCAAGGCCAATATTGACAAGAAAGAGCTGCTCAGGCCCTTTGCCCCTAAAGCGTGACTGCCATGAAAAGAAAAATCATCGCCATCAATGAAGAGCTTTGCACTGGCTGCGGCGACTGCATCCCCAACTGCGCGGAAGGCTCGCTGCGGATCGTTGACGGCAAGGCCAAATTAGTGGCAGACAATCTCTGCGACGGCTTGGGAGCCTGTCTTGGTCATTGCCCGACTGGGGCCTTGTCAGTGATTGAACGGGAGGCGGATGCCTTTGATGAGGAGGCTGTGGAGCAATTCTTGGCAGAGGAAGGGGAGAAGGAGCCAAGCACCTGTCCTTCCGCGCAGGCGAAAACAGGCTCGTGCGAGAGCGCGAATTGGCCGGTGCAGATTCGGCTCGTCCCTCCTGCCGCGCCGTTTTTGGAAAACTGCGACCTGCTCATTGCTGCTGACTGCACGGCTGTTGCCTGTCCAAGCTTGCAGCAGGATTTCATCCAAGGCCGCAAAGTGATGATGGGCTGTCCCAAGTTTGATGACCAGCAGCTCTATGTTGACCGCTTCACCGAGCTGTTCAAAACCAGAAAACTGAACAGCGTCACCATGCTGATCATGGAGGTGCCCTGCTGCGCGGCCATGCTGCAAATTGTCCGCAGAGCGCACAGCCAAGCTGGTGCCACGGTGCCGGTGCGGCAGGTGGTGATTTCCACCCAAGGCGCAGTTCTCGACACGCAGAATTGGCTCTGATTACTGTTGTTTGCCTTCAACCTGCTTCAGTCTGTTCTGAATGCCGACATTCTTTGGGTCAATGAGCAGAGCCTGCTTGTACTCTTCAATGGCCCGGTCATCAATGCCGCTGTCTCGATAGAAATCGCCCAAGTAGATATGAAAGGGCGCATAGTCAGGCAGATAACGGATGCCCTCCCGCAGAACTGCCGCCGCCTTGTCCTGCTCCTTGAGCTTCCGATAATGCTGGAACACAGCCATAAAATAGTATGGTTTTGGCTGCGGCTCCTGCGCAATGAATGCAAGAGCCTGTTCAAGGAAATAGCCGCTGTCCTCCTCCTTGCCTGCGGCCCGGCTCAGATTGGCGGTATCAATCCACGCTGAAGTCAGGTCAGGAAGAATGCTGGCTGTTTCCTCTTTGGAGAAGTCCTGCGCTGTCAGCAGCGGAAAGACGCTTTTCAGCAGCCGGGGGTCATGCCGCAGCTCCTGGCGCAGAACCTTGAATGCTTCGGTCCAGTGCTTGCGAGACAGCTCAAAGTCAACCCAAGTGCTGAAAGGCCCTTCTTTCAGTTTGGCGCGGGCATAGCCGGTCTGCACTAACTTGCGGCCTTGGTCCAAATCAGTTTTGGCCACTTCCAAGCCAGCAGCCTGCAAATAATAACCCTCCATTGGCTCCATGCGGGCGGCTTCCGTGTAGAACTGCAAGGCCTCATCATTTTTTTGCTGATATTGCCTGATATTGCCCAAGGCATAGCGGTAGTTGCTGCTGAGAGGAGCTTTTCGGGCAGACTCTTCCAGCAGTTTGTTCAGAATTGGCAGCTGTTGCTCCAAATCAAAATTGGTTGATTCAGAGACGGTTCGTGCTTGGTTGTAATAGCGGTCAGCAAGAAAAAAGCTGCCTTGCAGGCGCAGCATGGCCAAAAGGAACACGGCGGCAGTGGCAAAGATGACAATGCGCGTCGTTTTTGGGGAAGCGGACAAAGGCAGCAGAGTGGGCCGTTTCCGGTAATGCTGCCGGGTATGACCGGCTGAGACCAGCAGGCCGCAAAGCAAGAAAAAATACAAGCTGTTGGCCCAGTTGTGCAAATTGAAATCCGTGAGGCTGAAGAAAAGCAATCCGGCAATGCCGCTGAAAGCGCCAACAGCGGTCAGAACAGACAGCCGTTCATGCCGCCGGAAAATCATCCGCCAGCCGCTCTGCAGCACAGCCATGACAAACCAAGCTGCCAAGAAGAATGCGATCAGGCCGCCGTCACTGAGCAGCTCTAAATAATCATTATGAGCATGATCATAGATCAGGCTGTCAGCAAAGCTCTTGTATTTGGGAAAAATATCGAGAAAGGTGCCAAAGCCGGTGCCAGTGAGAGGAAAATCAGGAATGATTTTGACTGCATCTTTCCAGATGGTCAATCGCGCATCCTGAACAGCCCCTTCATTGAAATCAACCGCCCGTTCAAACTTGGCAACAATGGCATCCCAGCTGAACCAGCCTCCGGCGGCCAGCAGGCCGAGAAGCAGGAAGAGCAGGGTCCATGTTTGAATCTTGCCCTGACTGCGGGCCAAGATGAGAAAAAAGAGCAGCATGGCAAAGGCGAGACTGAGAAAACCGCCTCGTGACTGGGCCAGCAGCACCGAGGCGATGACCACAATCACGCCAAAGCCGAAAAAGAGATGCAGACTGGCTCCGGTGCCAGAAAAGAGATGCAGGAGCCGCTCCCGGAAGGGTTCGTCAGGGTCAGCAATTGGACGATGCCGCAGGAAAAGGGCCAGCAGCAGCGGGCAGGTCATGACCATGAACCCGGCGTACTGATTTTTATAGACCCAAGGGCCAAACGAGCCATGCACGTGCTCCATTTTCCGAATAAAAAACAAGCTGTCCGGGGCGGCGGCCCGCTGGAGCATGGAGACAAAGGCGATGAACAGGGTCAGCCAGACCACGCTGGCGACTGTTGCCGACAGCCGCCTGCTGGAGGTGAGAAGCTGAATTGTCAGCAGATAGAAGAGGAGATAACTCGTGAAGCGCAGGGCTTCAAACAGCGTGGCCTGCGGATTGATGGTCAGAGGTATCCACGAGTCCGGCGGCAGGAGATCAAGAACTGGCTGATAGACAGCAACCGTCTGCGGTGAGATGACTTGCACCGCCCCCACTGGCAGCGGCACAAGCTGAACATAGCTCCAGACAAGGAAGAGCAGAAAAGGCAGCAGGCCGGGAGACCGATAAAACTGTGCTTTGCGGCCAGGCCTGGGCCGGAACCAGAGCAGAACAGCCACGCCCGCCAGCAGCTGGGCAATGACCGTTGACCAGACCTCTGTGGTGCCAAAGGCCAGCGGGGCAAAAAAAAGAACAATGAGAAAAACAGCAAAAGCCATGCCAAATGGAGATCAGGCTTCCTGTTCAGGTTCTGCTTTTTTTTTCTTCTTTTTTTTGCCGCTGTCCTCCTGATAATAGCTGCTGTAGCCGCTGTAGCGCGAATAATGGGAATAGTAGGAGTAATACCCGTAATAGCCCCGATCTACATGTTTTTTCTTCAGGCGGTTGAGAACGATGCCCAGCAGATGGCCATGTCCTTCCCGCAGCCGCTTGATGCCGCTGTCCAGCATCTCGTAGGTGGTTCTGCCTGCATGCACCACTACCACAGTGCCGTCGGCAATCGGCGACAGGGCCAGACTGTCTGTGACCTGCTGCACTGGCGGCGAATCGAGCAGAACAAAGTCGAACTGCTCTTGGGTTTCCTTGACAAGCTGGACCATTCTGGTCGAGTTGAGCAGCTCCGCCGGATTGGGTGGCACCGGCCCGGAGGTGATCAGATAAACTTCGCTGTCCGGCACTTGATGAATCAGAGTCTTATTTTCCTCAACATTGCCGGACAGATAATTGCTAAGACCGTAGTTGTTGACAATACTGAACATGGAATGCTGCCGAGGCCGACGCATGTCACAGTCAATGATCAGCACTTTCTTGTCGTTCTGGGCCAGAATATGAGCCAAGTTCTTGGTGGTGGTTGACTTGCCCTCCTGCTGCACCATGCTGGTCATCAGAATGACTCTGGGCGGATGCTCAGGCGTGGAGAGCAGCAGGCCGGAGCGGATCAGGCGGTAGCTTTCCGCAGTCGGTGTCAGAGGATTGTCACGGACAAAGGTTTCAATATTATGCTTCTTGGGATTCATGTCCTCGACCGACCCAAGGACTGTCAGGCCGTAGCGCGTCTCAATTTCCGAACCGGATTTGACTGTGTTGTCCAAATAATCCAAGAAGAAAATCAGTCCCAGTCCGCCGCCCAAGCCGAGCACCAGACCGACTAACAGATACATTTTTTTATTCGGCTTGGAAGGAAATTTTGGCAGTTCCGCTTTTTTGACCGCCCAAATTTTGATGTCCATAGACTGGGCAGTGACATCTGTGGTCTTGATGCTGGAGGCGAGCGCTTCATAGATGGTGCGGTTCATCTCCTTGTTCCGATTGAGAATCGAATACTGGGCAAACCGTTCGTTCGTGTTCTGTAGTTCAGCCTTGGTTTCCTCCATCATCTCCTTGATGTCCCGCACTTTGGCCTTGGCCAGCTCATAAGCGTTTTTCGCCGAGGCCGTGATCCGGTCTATTTCCTGCCGCCGCGCCTGCTGCAGCACCCGCCGCTCCCCCAGAGCCTGCTGCATGGCCGGATGCTTGCGCCCGTATTTTGCCGACAGCTCCCGCACCTTCTGCTCCGAAGTCACGAGCTGAGTGCGAATCTGCCGCAGAACAGTGCTGTCAGCAAAGAGCGGAATGGTCTCCAAGGCATCGTAATTTTTCCCGGCCCGCTCAATCTGCCGATAGATGGCCTCCTGCTCCTTTTCTTTGGTTTGCGCATCAGACAGCTCTTTGCTGAAGCCGGACAGCCGCTCCGGCAGCACCGTGAGCCGGTTCTCCACCGTGACAATGTCATTCTTGCGCATGTAGTCTTGGAGCGTCTGCTCTGCTTGGTCCAGCTTTTTCCGCTCCTCCTCAGCCTTGGCGGTCATCCACTGGAGGGCATTCCGGGCTGTGCTGGTTTTGATGTCCATAGTTTCATCAATATAGGCCTGGACCAGCGCATCCGCCACGAGCTGGGCCATCTCCGGCTTCTCGTGAGTGTAGAACACATCTGCCAGCTTGGTGTTCCTGACTGGACTGACATCAATATTCTGCTGGATGATCTTGGCGATCTTTTGCGTGTCACTTTCTGGTTCGGCAACGATTTTTTCACTGTCGTCCTCATCTCCAGCCGCCAGCAAGGCTGCCTCCTCCTGAGCAAGCTGCGGGCTGACCAGTCCCTCAAGGGCGGCAACCGCATCACTGATCAACGAGGAGAGCCAGTCAATGACCTGAGCAGGCAGGCCCGGCTCCACTGGTTTGTCGGTAAGAAAATAATGCCGGTATTTCGTGTCAAGATGCAGGTTTGTCACCACCCGCAAGACAACGCTCTGGCTGAGTATCGTCTGAAATTGGGTTTCTTGAAAGCTGGGGTCCCAGCCTGCATACGGGCTGTTCGCGCCTTCAATCCGGCCCATGTCAAAATTTTTGTCAATCAGCACTCTGGTGGAGGCGGTGTAAAGCGGGACTTTGGAAAAAGCGGACAGGACAGCGGCAATAACACAAATGCTGACGATAGTCACCAGCAGCCCTTTGCGTTTGGAGACAATGCGCAGATAATCACGCAGGTGCAGCTCCTTCTCCGGCCCTTCCTGGAGGGTGTCTTCAGAATGCATTTCTTTGAGAGGCTAAGTATAAAAAATCGGAATGACAAGCGGAACCGGCCTGACCGACCGGTCAGACATGCTCAGAAAAAGCTTTCCGGCACTTCGATGACATCATCTTGCAGCACTTTTGCATCTAAACTGACATGTTCCAGCACCTGCTTTTTTCCGTTGACAATCCGGTTGATCTTGATGCGTGAGTCCGCTGCCATGCCGGTGAAGCCGCTGGCCAAGGAGACCACTTTGAGCACGGTGATATTTTCTATCCACGGGTAGGAGCCGGGACGTTTGACTTGTCCAGTGATGTAGCAGACCGGCGGCTCGCCCTCGGCCACTGCCACTGTTTCGCCGCCCATGATGGGAATGTTGCTGGCGGCATCGCTGTCTTCAATCAGTTTTTTCACATCAAGGGTGACAGTCTTGCCGTTCTCGCTGGTCACTGTAATGGTGTCGCCTGCGTCTTTGCTCAAACCGCCGGCCTTGGAAATCAATTCCAGTAGGGTGGTCGGCCCGCTCAGTTCAATCAGGCCCGGTCGGTTGAACGGCCCCAGCGCGGCCACCTTCTTGCTTCTGAATTCTTCAATGTAAATTTGCACCTGCGGATTGACTATGTAGCCATCAGCAAGCATGATTTCAATTTTTCTCGCTGCGGCCGAGGTCTTGATGCCGCCGACCCGCACGGTGCCGATGAGCGGAAAATCAATGTCTCCACTTTCTGAAACCCGGACTTTTGTCTTCAGTTCGTCGTAGCCATAAACAGAGATGGAGAGCACGTCTCCTGCGCCGATCTGATAATCCTCGGCTGCTGCGGGCAAAGCCGGCAGCAGCAGACGGCAGAGCAGAAACAGGGAGAAGATTTTCAGCAGCAGGCCAGCCGAAAAGAAGGAAGAACGTGTTTTCATAAGTAGGAACAGATGTTGAGGAATCTACAGACACATTCGCGTGCTCATCTTCTCCGTCTGCCCTGCGGCGGCACAGGCGAAAAAGATGAGCAGCAATTCAATCAGATGCAGCTCAGAACGATCCCCGGACACCAAAGCCGATGGTGCTGGTGTCGTAATCCAGCCCCTCGTAGTCGGAATCTTTGGTGTCGTAGCTGAAATAGGCGTTCAGGAACAGCCACTTGTTGACAGCGAACTGCACCTGCGGCTTGAAGTACCAGCGGTCATCATTGCGGGTGCCGCCGCCGAACTGCGCATACTCAGAATCTTCATAGACAAGATTGACATCGCCCCGGAGCCGGTCTGTGAACCGGTGATCAAGGGCAACCCGGAAGGAGAGCACGCTCTTGTTCTGAGCCATCTCGCTGTCTGACTGCTCAATGCTGTACTTGGCATTCAGCAGCAGGTTGCTTTTCACGGTCGCATGCCATATTCCTTGGGTCTCGAAGTAGAAAGTTGAGTCGCTGTCATCGTAGGTGGTGTAGTAATACGGACTGCTCGGACTCAACTCGTCGTAATCAACAGACTGGATGCCGGCTTTGGCCATCAGGTTGGTTTTGACCGTGGCCTGCCAGTTGATGCCGCCTGCGAGGAAGTTGTTGTCGTTATCCGGCATTTGCTCCTCATCATACGCGGCAACAAGATACTGATATTGAGCAAAGAAGTTGGTCTTGCCGCTGTACTCGTAATAAACGGCGAGATCAAAGCCGTTGTCTGTGCGGTTCATGTAGTCATTGATATCCTCGTCATACTCCAAGAAAAAGTTTCTGTACGCCGCCTTGGCGGAAAACTTGTCCTTGGAATACCATGCCGCGCCCAGACCGAACACGTTTGAGTCATAAATACGGTCGTTCTCCTGGGTTGCCTCGGCAATGTTGTAAATATCCTGACTGTGGGTATATTTGTCCAGAGCTTGGAAGGTGAGCTTCTCGCCGGGCCGGTACTGGAACATCGCCTCAAGGTCGCCTTCTGTATGATTCAGGTCAGAATTCTCCGAGTAGGCCTTGTAGTCAAGTCCAGCGGCAAGATACGCCTGCATCCTGGTGTACACATCTGTGTCAGGCGGAGAATATTGCAGGCCGCCAATAGCAGTGTTGTCAGAGACAAGCTGGATGGGCCGCTTGGACCGTCTCGGCAGTGTCAGCCAGACAGACGGTGATATCTGGGTCAGAAAATTGCTCTTCTTGTCCGCATCGGTGTTGTAGATGTTGTCTGTCCACTCGCCCCTCGCGCCCAAGGCGGCATGAACATAGCCATTGCGATAGCCGAAGACATAGCCCTCATCAGAATCAGAAGAGGCATCCTCCTCGCCCGCATCATAAGCATCAGCAGGTTGAGCTTCCTCTGGGCGATCCACTATGGTTGTCATCTCCTGACCGCCAGCCTCGCCGCCAGCGTCACTGCTGACCGTTGCTTCTGTCTGTGCCTGGGCCTGAGCCGCAAGGAAGAGCACCAGCACACCTGCATAATATTTCTTCATCATTCTCTCCTTTGATTTTGCGTTCATTGTCCAGACAGCTTACGGAATGCTCGGGCTGACAGGGGGAGGCAGCGGCGGCGGCATTATTGACGTGCCGCTGCTTGAGCTGCTTGTTCCAGAACCGCCGCCAGATGAACCGCCCGCCGTTCCGCCAGTATTGACAACCGGAGGAACTTCGGGGACATTAATGCCTGTCGGAGGAGTTCCCGGCAAACCGCTGTCTCCAGAAGGAATTTCTGTTTCCAAAATATCCCGGTCGGTTAAGGCGATTTTCGAGCCGCACTCCTCAATGCTCTGCTGCAAGGCGGATTTGATGTCTTTAGGGATGATGCCCAGCGCGCTGGCAGCCCGGTCAACAACATCGACATCCACACCAGCGCAGTACAGGGCTTTCATGGAAAGCTGCTCGCTGAATTTTTCCCTGTTCTTCAGCACATAATCCAAGATGGCCTGCGGCGTGACATCATCGGCAAGGGCGTTCTCTATGGCCACATCAAGGCCAAACTTGTCATAATCCTTTGTAAAATCTTCAGTCCAAGCGGCAAAGGCCTGCCCGCTCATCAGCAGAAAAAACAGAGCTGCTGCCAATGCTTTTTTCATCAGCGTTCTCCTGTGGTGATTGTGATTGTTCCTCTTGGCTAAGAATAGCATTTTTTATACTTTCTGCCCACAAGAAAAACAAGTTTTTTCACCCTCTGGCTGTGTGAAAGAAAGCAGCACTGACTTGCGTTCCGGCACAAACTGCCTGCATGACACGCCTGCCTTGGCAAACATGATTTTTGCCGCCCTGACTGAATCTGTGTCCTTGTACTTGTCCGACAAGTAGATGATCTCCCGGATGCCGGACTGAATGATCACCTTGCCGCATTCATTGCAGGGGAACAGGGCCACGTAAATTCGGCAGTCGTGCAGGTCGCGGGCAGTTGAATTGAGCACCGCGTTCAGCTCGGCATGACAGACATAAGGATATTTGGTCTCCAAATACGCGCCTTCGCGGTCCCAAGGCAGCTCGTCGTCTGAGCAGCCCCACGGGAAGCCGTTATAGCCCACACCAATAATTTTATTGGATGAATTTGCCACACAGGCCCCGACTCTGGTGTTCGGGTCTTTGGAGCGCAGCCCGGAGAGCAGGGCCACGGCCATGAAATATTCGTCCCAAGAAAGATAATCCGTGCGCTTGCCAGCCACGTCTATTCCTCCTTGTCTTGCTGCGCGTCTTTGAACTGTTTCCGCCGCTTGCGCCAGTCGTCCGCACCTGTGGCCTGCCGGACAAAACGGCTGACAGCCTGAAAATAGTATTTGCCGCCCACGGCAATCAGCGAGTTATGGTCTGCGCCCGGCACAACTTGCAGCTCCTTGCTGCGCGCCCCGCATTCGGCGTGCAGCTTTTCAGCCTGCCAAAGCGGAATCAGCGTGTCGTTGTGGCCGTGCAGGAGCAGCGTCGGCTTGGTCACTTTGCGGATTTTGCCGACATTGTTGAAGGTCTGCTCCTCAGTGAGAGGAATTTCTTTGAGCAGATCGCCCATGCCCAAGGTGGCCGCCAGTGGCAGAGTAAGGGCAAAGCCGCTGTCAATGATCAGGCCGCTGATCTCGCTGTTGTACGCAGCAGCCAGCTCGATGGCCGCTGCGGAACCGAGCGAGCGGCCCATCAGGAACAAAGCCGGGTTGCCGCCGTTTTCCTGCAAATGCTCTTGCAGCCACTTGTAGAGAACATGACTGTCTGCGAGCAGATTGGAGAAGCTCGGACTGCCGCCGCTCCAGCCGTAGCCCCGGTAATCCGTGACAAAAAAACTGAGGCCCTGTTCCACGTAAAACGGGCCGATCTCGTCATAATCTGAAACAATTTCACCGTTGCCGTGAAAAAAAAGAATGGTCGGCGCGGCCTTGTCGGCCATGAACAGGCGGCAGCCAATGCTGATGCCCGGCTCGACTTCAACAGCAAAATCTGCGGCCCCGGGCGGCAGAGAGGTGCGGGCGGCAGCGCGGGGCCGGAAGAGGACGTGCTGCACTTCAGGACGATTCATGGGATTGCTTTCTGTTTCCTTGGAATGCTCCGGGCCGGTGCAGCTCCAAAGCAGGGCAAGGAGCAGAATCAGCCGGAGTCCTTTTGTGTTCATCATCAACGAGGCTGCAGCAGTCGCTCTTTTTTGCGGATGCCAGGCAGATTGGTCACTTCCGCAGACAGCTCCTCAATCGACTTGCCCTCGGTATGGACAAGCTGAATGCCGTGCTGCATATAGAGCTGCTCGGCCTGCTGCAATTCCGCCTTGCAGGTGGCAAGCTGGGCATACTTGCTGCCTCGGTAGCGCTCCTCGCGAATGCGATGAAGAAACTGCGGCGTGACCGTCAGGCCGACAGCGCGGGCTTTGTTGCGGATGATATCCGCAGGCAGCTCGTAGGCACCCAAATGATCGGCAGTCATGGGAAAATTGGCTGCTTTCAAGCTCATGTGCGTGGCAATATAGACAGAGACCGGCGTTTTGCCGGTGCGCGACACCCCGACCAAGATGATGTCCGCCTGATCATAGCCCTCGGTCTTTTTGCCGTCGTCATGATCCAAGGTGTAGCGGATCGCCTCCACCCGTTTTTCGGTCTTGGCATCGTCGCGGTTGCGGTAAAAGCCAGGCTGATGCAGTGCCCTGGCCTCCAAAATATCTTCGAGCCGGGCAAGAAAGCCGCCGTAGAGGTCAATCATCTCAACTTCTGCCGTGTCAAAGACACGCCGCACTTCAGCCTCCATGATGGTGCAGAAAATCAGCGGCTGGAGGCCGCCGGACTGCTTCATGATCCGGGCCAAGGCCAGTTCTGCGTCCCGTTTCTCGCGGACAAAGGGTATTTTTTCCTCATGAAAGCCGATTTCCGGGAACTGGCAGAGCAGGGATTGGCCGATTTCCTCAGCCAGCAGGGCCGTGGAGTCGGAAATATAATATACATCTTTAATATTCCACATAATTTCAGGTCCGTTTATGACAAAACAAGCAGCGGTAGGTGGCAGGATGCTCCTTGGGCAGCGGCATTTTTCCCGTGCCATGACATTCGCCGCAGTGCTTTTCCGCCTCTTTTTTATCTATGGTCAAAAGCTGCTGGTGATGTTGGTCATGGGGAAGATGAGCCGTGGTCTCTGGCGGCGCATTCCAGAGAAAGAGGAAAATTCCTGCGCAGACCGCGACAAAAAGCAGATTGTACAGCAGAATATTTTTTTTCTTTTTTTCGTCCGCCATGAGCAGTCACGAATGTTGAGGAGCCATTTCCAAGGCCTGAAAATTGAGCAGCCGGACGCGGAGGAGGAGGATGAACAGCTCCATCAGAAGCAGGGAGCAGGCTGGATGGCGGGCAGCAAGGCTGATGATCCGGCGGTGCTGCTGCTGGCGGCGGAGCAGAGCAATCAATGTGCTGTCATTGCTCTGCGGATCGAGAATCAGGCGGGCGGCGGCCTCGCCGGAAATGACTGCCGAATAAATGCCCTCGCCAGTCAGTCCGGAGGCCAGTCCAGCGGCATCGCCGATCAGCCACGTTGCCCCGAACTGATGCCCCCGGTAATCGTAATTGATCAGGGCGGCCTGACAGGGCAGCTCCTCAAGCTGGCGGAAGCCGTGTTTTTCAGCCCAGCGAATCAGGCTGCGCTTCAATCGGCCTGCGGACATCCGGCCCTGCGGGCTGTACGCGCCCACAGACACCGTGTGCTTATGCGGGAATATCCATGCGTAGCCGCAGCCGAAACTCTTGGTGCTGAGATGCCACTCCATCTCTGCCGCCGTGCCTGGTACCTGAAAATTGATGCCAATGCCCCGCGCCTCCGCAGGCAGATCAAGATTGTGCCGGACAAGGGAATTGGCTCCGTCCGCGCCGACAAGCTGCGAGCAGATGAACGTTTTGCTTGCCCCGTCACAGGAGGCTGTCACTCGCAAACCATTGACCGCATTGACTTTGCAGTTGGTGATGATTTCCGCCCCTGCCTGCCGCGCCTGCGCCGCCATCCATTGCCCCAGAACCTTGCGGCTGACTGTGGCGACAATTGGATTTTCTTCCTGCACCACGGTCTGCTGGCAGGAGGAAAAAATATGCTGTTCACAGAAGCTCCGCTCGATCAGTTCTTCCGGCAGCAGCCGGAGCAGGCCGTTCCAAGTGATGCCGCCCGCGCAGACCTTAGGGCCGATTTCTGGCCGCCGCTCCAGCACCAGAACTTTGCGGCCCTGTTCAGCCAGGACCTTGGCGCAGGCCAAGCCGCCCGGCCCGGCTCCGATAATAAGAATGTCTGTGCTGATCGAGGACATGACTGGTTTCTTGATTCAAACGGAAAAAACAGCCGCTTCTTTTTACCAGTCAAGATCACGTTCCGCAACTGCAAGGAAAAAGCGCAGGCCTGTTTTCCGCGCCTTCAGCGGACATAGCCTTGCTCCTCCAGATAGAGGAAAATTTCCTGCACCGCCTCTGCCGGGGTCAGCTTGGAGGTGTCAATGACGATTTCTGGGTTGGCAGGCGGAATGTAGGGATCAGAAATGCCGGTCACGCCCTTGACCAAGCCAGCCCGCGCCTTGGCATACAAGCCCTTGCGGTCGCGCTGCTCGCAGACCTCCAGCGGCGTTGCAACATAAACTTCAATGTAGCCGCCGTACCGGCTGATCAGATGCCGGTTCTCCTGCCGCGACTCCTCATACGGGGCAATGGGCGCGCAGAGGGCAATGCCGCCGTTCTTGGTGATCTCGCTGGCCACATAGCCGATCCGGGTCACATTCAGATTGCGGTGCTCTTGGGAAAAACTCAACTCTGAGGAAAGATTCTTGCGGACAATGTCGCCGTCCAGCAGGGTGACAGGCCGGTCGCGCAGCTCCATGAACCGCACCATCAGGACCTTGGCAATGGTCGATTTGCCAGACCCGGACAGGCCGGTGAGAAAAACTGTGAAGCCCTGTTTGGAGCGGGGCGGAAAGGAGCGGCGCAGTTCCGCAACCACGCCGGGAAAGGAAAACCATTCAGGAATTTCCAAGCCCCATTCCAGCCGGTGCCGCAGTTCCTTGGAACTGATGCTCCGCACGGTTACCTCCGTGCCGGTTTCCGCGAGCGGAACATAGCAGGAACGTTCCTCAACATAGCCCATTGCCTGCTCCGGCACCATCTCGATGCCGATTTCCTCGGCCAGCGAGGCCACTAACTGCTGGGCCGCGCCCAGCGGGTAAAAGGGTTCCATGTCGCAGTCAGCAAAGGGGTCGCCGTGATTCGCCGCAACCATGAAATGGGTGCAGCCGTAATTGCGGCGGATCAGGGCATGCCAGAGGGCCTCTCTCGGACCAGCATGACGGTCAGCCAAGGGAATGATGCCGAGCTGAATCATGTTGGCTGGAAACTGGCGGACAAATTCCTGATAGCAATGAACATGGGTGTAATGCTCCCGATTGCCCGGATGATCCAGGCCCAAGGCGGGCTGGAGCAGGATGGCGCAGCCTGCCTGCCGGGCGGCGGCCAGTACCATTTCCCGATGGGCGCAGTGCAGATATTTTTTGGTATGAACACCAAGCACTCTGCGCCAGCCCTGCTGGAGAAAGCGGCGGCTGGTTTCCGCCGGAGTCAGACGCAGTTCCCGGAAATCATAATGAATGGGCAAAGTCAAGCCCTCCACGCAGCCGCCAAGGCACCAGTCCTTGACTTGGGTGAACAGGGTCTGCACGCCCGGATGCCGTCTGGCCTCAGCAGTGCCATAGACCGCCTCAGCCTCAGCCTGCTTGTCCCGCTGCCAGATATCTTGGACGGTCAGCACGGCTAAGAGAAAGCCTTCATTGTCGTTGAGAGCCACCCGGTCGCCGGGATGCAGTTTGGCGGCAAAAGCCTCGTTCACATCCAGACAAATCGGCAGCGGCCAGACCGAATCGTCAGCCAAACGCATTTTCTGGAGAACCGACACATAATCTGCTTGACAAAGAAAGCCATTTAGAGGATAAAAGGCCCGGTTGAGCAGCCCTTCCAGATCGCAGAGCTGCCGCTGGTTCAAGTCGAGCGAGGGGAGCTGCACGGCTTCGGCCCGCAGCTGTTCAGCCCGGCGGAAATGGACCAGCAGGCTTTCTGAATAGGGGGCGGCAAAAGAAAGAACAGGTGAGGTCACTTTATATTTTTTCTGTGAAAATTAGCTGTTACAGTCTGCGCGGGCAGAATTGGCAAAAAAAATAGTTTGCGGTTCAGTAAAAAATATTGAACTTTCTTCAAAAATACTGTATGAATTTTAATATAAGGAAGAGGAACGTTTGCTTTGGAGGAAGCAGACGGATTCGCCCGCTGCATGAAGAGGAGAGAGAGAATGAGTTTCCGCGATGCTGTTCATATCCTGATGCTGAGTCCCATCTATTTTTATCTGCCAGTGCCGCAGCGTCTGCTGCTGGCAAAGGAATACTGTCAGAGCATCAACAGGTTAGCCTCCACCCTCCGCATCTGAGTCGGTCAGTTAAGCTGTGCCGGGCGGCGGAGCGGCTGGCTCTGCGGCGGTTGCCAGTCAGCCTTCAGCTCGTGCAGTTTGGCGTATTTATACCATGTTCCTTCAAAATTTCCCACTGCAATAACAAAGCCGGGCCAGCCGTCAAGAATGCCTTTCTTCACAATATACATCTGAAAAAAGGACCAAAGGCCCCGGCTCAGGGCAGTGAACATGCCCGCGTTCCGGCCCCGCTGGCAGAGCTTTTCCGCTCCGAGGCTGGAATAGCGGTTGGCCTTGCGGGCCACTTCTTCCAGATTTTTATAGGGAAACTGCCAGATCGGCTGGCAAAGATACGCGGCAGGCTTGTCTGAGACAATCTCGTATTCCTCATGCACGGGATCGTTGCGGAAGCGCAGCGCGCCCTTGCGGAAGAGCTGCGGCTGACGGTAGTCTGGCCAGAAGCCGGAATGCCGGATCCAGCGGCCCATGAAAAAGTTGCGCCGGGGAATATAGTAGGCATCCGCCGGGCGGGGCTGGGCAATGGCCGCCAAAATTTCATCCCGTGCTTCCGGGGTGCAGCGCTCGTCGGCATCCAAGGAGAAAATCCAGTCGTATGCGCAGGCGGCCATGGCCTGATTGCGCAGGTCGCCAAAGCCTTTGAAGTCAAGCTGCACCACCCGTGCGCCCAGCGCGGCGGCCATTTCCGCTGTGCCGTCGGTGCTGAAGGAATCAGCTACAACAATTTCATCCGCCCAGAGCACAGAATTGACTGCGGCCTGAATCTTGTCCGCCTCGTTCCACGCTATAATGTATGCGGAAATTCTGCTCATCGCAGCGGCCTTGGCCCAGGAGGAGCTGGCCGTCTGGCCGCGCCGCCGCCTGCCAGCTGGATGACAATGTTGTCTGTCTTGCGCAGCCGCTTGGCCAGCGTCTTGAAAAGATGATTGGATATCTCTGGATATTTTTCCAGCAATTCCTTCAGCTTGTCGCCAGGGTACTTTTTCACCTTGCTCCGGCCCACTGAAATGACTGAGGCGTAGCGGGGTTCTTGGAGCATGCAGGCCATTTCACCAAAATATTCGCCTGGCTCGGTAATTTCTGCGATTTTTTTGCCCTGCTTGAGCACTGCCACCTTACCGCGCACCAATTTGTAGAAATTGCGGTCGTCCTGATTGCCCTCCTGAATGATGATATCACCATCCTCATATTCCTCCACCGGCGGACTGACGAGATAGGGCGGCAGGGTGTCCTGATGGACAACTGTGCTGCCCTCCACCTCATCAAGACTGGTGACTCCCTGAACAGCCTTCAGAATTGCCGCTTGACGCAGGGTGTACATGCCTGACTGCACGGCGACCTTGCGAAGCTGCTCCTCAGAAACCTGCGCTTGGATGGCTTGCGCAACCTCGGTGGTGACTTCCAGCAGCTCAAAAAAGCCGACCCGGCCCTTGTAGCCACGCCCGCTGCAGACCGAACAGCCCTTGGGGCCGTAGAGCTGAAAGCCTTCCTTGTCAATTTGCTCCTCACTGAAACCGATCTCCAGCAGCCTTTTCCGTTCGACTGTAATCGGCTGCTTGCACTTGGCGCAGAGCCTGCGGCCCAGACGCTGGGCCAGAACCATAGTCAGCGAACCTGCCAGAATATACGGAGGAATGCCGATGTCAACCATGCGGCTGACTGTGGCCACTGCGTCGTTGGTGTGCAGGGTGCTGAAGACCAGATGGCCGGTCATGGCCGCTTTCATGGCAATCTCAGCCGTGCTGATGTCGCGGATCTCGCCGACCATGATGATGTCCGGGTCCTGCCGGAGAAAGGCCTTCAGGGCGGCAGGAAAGGTCATGCCGACCTCAACGTTGACGTTGACCTGATTGATGCCCTTGAAGTTGAATTCAACCGGGTCCTCGGCAGTGAGGATTTTTATGTCCTCGCTGTTCAAGGAGTTGAGTGCCGAATACAAGGTGACTGTCTTGCCGGAGCCGGTCGGGCCGGTGACCAAAAGCAGCCCTTGAGGCCGTTCAAGACAGCGTCTGAGGGCGGCAAAGGTTTCTTCCTCAAAACCGAGCTTGGTCAGGTTGACGTTGAGCGAGCCTTTGTCCAAAATACGGAGGACAATGCCTTCGCCGTGCAGGAGCGGCAAGGTGGAGACACGAAAGTCAACCGCCTTGTTGCGGCCCATGCGGATGCTGATGCGGCCATCCTGCGGCACCCGCCGCTCAGTGATGTTCAGCCCGGCAAGAATCTTCATGCGGGCTGAGAGAGCGTTTTTGATGGTCAACGGCAGGTTCATGGCCTTGTACAAGGAACCGTCCTTGCGGTAGCGGACCTGCATGGTCTTTTCAAACGGCTCAATATGAATATCGCTGACCCCTTCCTGCACGGCCTTGACCAAGATGCCGTTCACCAATTTGATGATCGGCGCGTCATTGGCTGAGAACTGACCAGTCTTGTCATCCTCTTCTCCGCTTGTGTCCTCGAACTCAAAGTCCTCGGCCGCGTCGTTCACCAGCGCGCCCCAGTCCTCAACCTGCTCAACCTGATCGACCTGCTCATCCTCTTTCAGGCCAAAGAACGCTTTATACTCTTCCTCATCAATTTTGTAATAGGTGCGGTAGGCATCAACGATGTTTCGGGTTGTGGAAACGCAGACATTCAATCCCATGTTGAGGGAGTTCTGTATCTCCTCAACCTCCATGGCATCGGTCGGCTCGGCCATGGTGATCTGGAGGGTGTCGCCCGCAACCCGGAGAGGAAAGGCCAAATACTTCTTGGCCATTTCGTAGGGCATCAGCTTGATGGCATCAGGACTCGGCGCTTCCTCGACGATATCGACCATGTTGTAGCCGTGCTGCCTGCTGAGGAAGTTGGCTATCGTATCTTCTTCAATAATGCCGCTTTCAAGCAGCAGCTTGCTCAACCGCTCGTTGGATTTTTTCTGGATGGCCTGAGCATTGGTGAACTCGGCAGAAGTGATATAGCCAGCCTTCTGAAGCAGCTCGCCAATTTTGAGTCTGCCTGCCCCGGACTGATCTTTGACAGTTCGTCTCAGCGCCGCCTTTTGCTCTGTTTTTTTTGCCGCAGATGATTTATCCATAGTGCAGATATTCCGGCTGACAATGCGTTTCAGTTCACTTTTAAGGTATCCTTTTCTATCTTACCCCAAAACAAAATCGGCCAAAAGGGATTTCTTTTTCTCTCTGATTCCGAGGCTGAAACAGACGACCGCCGGACACAGCGCAGCGGTTCGGCAGGCGGGAGGGCAAGCAAATCTTATTTTATTCAAAAAAGTTGCGGAATCGCTGTTTGCATTCCTCATGCAGGGGAATCATCACCTCGCGCATGGACGGCTCCGCCGCCTTGGAGCAGCGCAGTTTGAAGATATGCCGCCATTCCTCCAAGTTGGCATAAACGATGATTTCGGTTTTGCAGGAATTGGGCAGCACGGTGCGGGCGGCCTGCGGCGTGGAGGTCTCCAACAGTTTGAAATATCGCTGTTCCTCATCAAGCATGGCCTGCTTCCAGACAGCATATTCCTCACTTTCTTGGGCAAAAAACAGCGGCTTGATAAACGTTATTTCGTTGCCGAACTTGTCTTCACTGTAGCGGCAATAGCGCTGTGATTCCTGAATAAATCCGCATGGGCGGTGCCTGACAATCTCATGCGTGACAGCGCGATTGACAATGAACTTCACCGCAAGATGCCGGTGCTTTGCCAATTTTTGCCCAGAGAATTGGTCGATTTCCGCCAGCGGCACCTTGCGCACAGTGATACCGGGAACAGCGGTCAGCCCTTTTTCCGCAAGAATATCCCGAAAAAAATAAGGATGCCGCTCACTGAGCAAAGCGCAGGCCGCTCTGATCACAGCGCAGTCTGGATGCACGAGAAGCATTTCCCGAAAAGCGCGGATGCTGCCAGTGATCAGCAGGCTGCGGCCTTCATGGCTGATGTGCAGGTATTTGGGCTGGCAAAGAAAAAACTCGGCAATGGCACTTTCATCAGTGCAGTTTATTTCCAGCGTGACCACACCCATTTCCAGCACTGAATTGTGGCCATGCCCGGCCATTTTTTCGACAAAAGGAATGGCTGATTCTTGGGTTATCCGATCTTCGCTCTTGTAGCAGACACGCCCGCAGAACTCAATGCGGACAGCAAGGGGCTGCTGGTCGAGATGTTCAAGAATTTCAAAGGATGGGGAGATGACTTTCATTGTTCAGATTCCAAATAAAAAATGCTGACAGGAAAATCCTGTCAGCATGGATACGCTGTTTAGCTGCGCAGAACTCAGGGGTTTTCTGGTTGCGGTCTTGATTTCAGGAGCAACAGTTTATAGACTGGAATAAGGGAATTCGACGGTTCAAGAACTGCATCAACAGTGGTATCACCTGCTTGCACTTCAGTCGCCTGATCAAAATTAGGTTGATCATCGTACCATTCAGATGTTCCATAGCCCGAACCATTTGCAGTCGTCTTTCTAAAGAATCTCACCTTGAACGTACCGCCAGCGGGCAGACCTGTAACTTCATATATGCCGTCTGTTCCAGTCGTTGCAGTTCCTCTCAGTAGAGATGAATCCGCACTGTCATAGACTGCAACCAAGCCGCCTTCCAAAGGCACAGGGTCGCTGTCGCCATCTTTGATTGTTACTGTGCCGGAAATACTGACACCAAGATCGAGTTCAGCGTCTTTTCCTGTCAGAGCATCACCTAATGATGTAATATCTACAGCGTCAGCACTGCTCTCTTTATACCATTCACTGCTGTAACCGGTTCCGTCAGCTTGAAAATAGAGTGTGTAACTGTCTCGCTGCAAGCCAACAACAGTATATGCTCCATCTGTTCCTGTTGCAGGAGAAGTTGCGGCCAGACTGCCGCTGCTGTCATAAGCTTTGACAATTACGCCTGCAATTCCTTCTCCTGCGCTGTCTGTCACTGTGCCAGAGATACTTGCGCCGTTGAAAACAGCATCAACATCTGTCTGACCAATAGAAACTGAATCGGCAGTGGCAGCATCAGATTTGTCATTATACCATTTATTGACTCCTGCTCCGGCATTAGTGGCTGCTTTTTTCTCAAAGAATTGCACTTTGTAACTTCCTGATGCAGAAAGGCCGCCAACAGTGTAGGAGCCATCCGTTCCTGTTGCTGTATATCCTTTCAGAGTATTATCGGCGGTATCATATACATTGATCCATGCTCCAGAAATACCGGCTCCAGTTTCGCTGATAGTTACTTTGCCAGAAATACTACCACCAGTAGAGAGTATAGCATCAATACCGACTTTTGTCTCTCCTGCTGTAACAGTTAAAACTGTAGCATCACCTTCATCAGCTACGTCATCATACCATTCAGTACCATAATTAGTCCCGAAAGCTCTAAAACGCACTTTATAGCTTCCAGCCCTTAAACCGCTTATGGAATAGGCTCCAGAACTGTTTGTAGTGTCTGATAGAAAATTATTTTCGTCATTCAAGTCAATAACTTGCACGGTAACGCCTTCGATTCCTTTGCCGCTGCTCTGATCTGTTACTGTGCCTTTAATGACAGCACCTGAAACAAGCACGGTTTCTCCTAAATCCTGCGTAGCCTGCCCTGATGTCAAAGAGACAATATCTGCTTCAGTAAAAGTTGCTCTGTTGTTATACCATTGATCAATACAATCAAGTTCAGAAGCAGCACAAGCAAAGATTATTCTGTAATTCCCGAACTGCAATCCTGATATTGTATAGGAACCATCAGCACCTGTTTTTTCTGCCTTGAAAACAGAGTTCTGGTCAGATAGAGATACTCCAACCAGAAAATTTGGAACAGGATCATTGCCATCAAGCACTTTGCCAGTTATAGAACCAGTTGTCTGAGCTTCCGCTGCTGGTGGCAGGCAGCACAGTCCAGAGAAGGAAAGCAGGGGCAGCAGAATGGTCAGAAACCGCAGCCAACGGTTATTATTCATGCTCATGGCATATCTCCTTGGACAGAAGTTTGTATAAATTCTGCCCAAATTATAAAATGAAATCCTAACAGGTTGCAAGAGATTTATTCTACTGGCGGAACAATTATTTTTCCACAGCCACACAGCCACAGATGCAGTCTGCGCAGGGCATGAAAAATCAAGGTATGGCTGACAATCAAGCTGGCCATAAACCACTGGAACGGTGTGTTTAAACTGATTGGCGGCCCTGTCTCAGGAATGATTCGCCGCACCTGGCCAAGCACGTTGTCAGCAGGCGAAAAGCCGTCAAAACCGGCGCAGGCATCACCTTTAGTCAACAGATGCAGCCTTCCGTTTTGCAAACGCCGCCAGATCAGGCGGTGGACAAGCGGATTTCCCGTTCGATCATAAAGGAAAAAAATCTCACCGAGCTGTAGTCTGTTGCCAAGCAGCGGGGCAATCTCAATGACCTCTCCTCCCTTGAGCAGTGGTCGCATGGAATTGCCGGACACCCGGATGCGGACAGCAATACCTTGCCGCAACAGCGATTGCACCAAGACTAAGGAACCCGGCTCGCGGATGCCAATGACAGAACGGTTATTCATCGGCAAGTCTGCTCAAGGCAGTAAAGCGGCCAAATCGGCCACAGCCTGCACAGCGGTTTGATCCGGGCGGAAGGCCAGCTCAAAGGCAGGAATATCAAGGAGAAGCGACTCGCAGACGGCAAGTCCTTTGTCTGTCCATTCCTGACTGTACCAAGGAATGGAGACCGTCTCCAGCAGACGGCGGAGAGCGGCGGAGGGTGCCAGTTCAGAAATTTTTGTCTGCGAGGCTTGGCTGAGAAAGACCAAAGCCGAAAGCGGCGCGGACTCGTTGCGGGCGATCACACCAGTTCCTTTCCACGGAGTGCCCCAGAGCTGCCAGCCGTCATTCATTCGGCGCATGATGATCCGCTCTTCGCTGTAGAGCTGATTTTCTGGAAAAGGTAGCAGCAAATGACTGAGAGTGGATTTGCCCGTGCCGGAAACAGCCGGAAAAACCATGCCCTTGCCGTGAATGGAGCCGCCTGCGGCATGGATGATCAAGCCGTGATGATTTATGAAGGTGTGCTGAAGGAAAAAGCGGTTAAATGCAAGACGATAACAATCATTTTTTTTCTCGTCATGCGGAGAAAGAAAAAATTCAAAAATAGAAAATTCAGAATCAACAGCGAGATGCCATAAAATATCTGCTTTTCCATCCTTCAAATACTGCAATTCAAGTCCGCCGTTCGCTGCGGCGTAAAGATTTATCTGATGTTGTGAATATATTTTATTTTTGGCAGCTTTTTCAGCATCATACTGTCTGGATAACTTGAAGTCAATCTGAATTTTCGCCTGAATATACTTCCCGCTATGGTTTTGGTCCAAGAAAGAATCGTATTCTTTTCCTTCTTCTTTCAGATTGCAATAAGAACCAGCAGAAATCTGAACAGGCAAGCCGCCAAGACTATATGAGAGCATGAAAATACTCTCTATAACTTATCCAGATTGACCACTAACTTCACCACATCCACCTGCTCCTATAGCCCATCTGCAAACCTCTAACACTTGGTCAGCAAACAACTCCACCTTGCCCAAGAGCGGTTTTTCATACGGCATTTTTTCCTGCCTGTCTGTTTGGCGACACTGTTCCAACATTTCGTATTTTTTCATCATTCACTCTCCAATCAAAAAGATGGTATTTGGGCCAGCTCAGTTCGACGGCTGACAGCATACTGACAATAAAAATCAGGCACCTGCTGCGCATCATCTGTTTCCAAAGCAAAATTGCTTGGGCATCCTGTGCAGACATTTCTGTCGTCGCAGTTATTGCAAGGAAAACCGTCCCGCGCCTCCTGCTCTGGAAAAGTTCCGTTGATGCTCTTCCATGCCGCCTGAAATGTCTGACTGGCATCCTGCAAATCAATTGCAGAACGGAGCGTGATCAGACAGGGCTGCATCACTCCATAGGGCGTGATATGACAGGATGACCTGCCTGCGCCGCAACGGTAGAGTTTATTTGATGGCTCTGCTGAAGCCGCTTCAGCAATCTGCTCCTGCAACTTTTCCCGCACCTTGGCAATGCTCAGATCAGCATCTGCCGCCTGCTCAGGGGCCAGTCGGAAACGGAGTGTGTCCTGCAAGCTGTCCCCAACATTGCTGCGTCCGCCGTTGTCGCCGTTGGGCAGAGCTGGGATAATCGAACAGTCATGCCGGAACTGCACTCCCATCTCCTCCGCCTTATGCCAAAGCTGCGGCAGTTCATCCCGGTTCAAGGTCAGTGCCATTGTTTTCAGGCGGAGCCGCACCTTGGCCTGCCGGAGCTTCTCAACCCCTCTCATGCAAGCGGCATAAGAACCGGGAGCCTGCGTCACCGCCTCAAAGGTTTCCTGACTTGCACCGTACAACGTCACTTCGACGGCTCGTGGCGGATAGGTGACAAAAGTGCTGACAATTTCATCTGTGATCAGCGAGCCATTGCAGAAGACCGTCACCAAAAGACCTCTGCGCACCGCATGACGGTAGATGTCGAGAAAATCAGGTCGGAGCATTGGGTCTCCGCCAGTCAGGGTCAAAAACAAAGTTCCTGCCGCCATCATCTCATCAAGCAGCCTGATGACCGCTGCTGCATCCAATTCCTGCGGCTGATGACCACGTATGCTTTTTTGATCGCCGAGATAGCAGTGAACACAACGAAAATTGCATCGTCGGGTCAGCTCCAAAGAAACAGCAAATGATACATGAGCTTGCCCTGCTTTGACAAGATAACTGGATATATCATTGCTTTCCGCTGCAAGACAATCCGTTTCTTTTTGAACTACCCGATGGCCTTTCAAAAAACTTCCTTATGCTATTAAGTTATTAAGGATCAGAATTGACAGCAACTAAGTTGCGAATTTCACATGTGTTATCATTATCATAACACATCGACAGCACTCGATCTGCAAACAAACTTACTTTACCTAACTGCGGCTTTTCATACACCTGCTTGGCAGCTTTCTGCGTCTGTTTTTCCTGAATATCCTGCTGCATGGCCCGCGTCCCCCCTTTGTTTTAATTGACTGCCGCCACTATCAGCCCTGCTTCCGCCAGTCCATCAGCAATCTCCAGCATGTCCGCCTCAATCACTGCTGCCGGGGCATCGTACTGCTGCTCCAGCATGGAGCCGATTGCCGCCAGTGAGCGGCTGCCGTCCAAGGCCTGCCAGATGAAGGCCCCGGTCTCATTGAGCGTGTAGAGGTTATCCATTGAGGCCAGTTCGCCGGAAATCGGCACCAGCAGGGTTTCATCCATCACCTTGCGGGTGACTATGTTCTCGGCCTGCCGGAAGACATCAGACAACTGCGCACTCATGTTCTCGCACCTCATGCTCTTTGAATCGCCCCGGACACGTTCGCATCCGGGGTGAGAATCGCTCAATGTTCTGCCGGAACTGGCACCAAGGCTGCCGGATCGCCGAGCAGGTTGTAGATGTCCAGCGTATATGGCATTGCCCCTTGCTCTGCATACTGCTGCTTGGCCCGCAGCACGGCATCGCCGATCCTGCCAACTGCCGGATCGCTCAGGCTACTATAGAACCCGTCTGCCATTATATCCGCAAGATAGTTGTATGACAAGCCTGTTGCGCCAAAAAATCCAACCGCAGCTCCATTTTCTTTCAGCACCGCGCTTTCACCGATGCTGTTCATGGGAGGATAGCCAAAGCTGGCGGACGAACAGCTCATGCTGACCATCAGCATGGGCTGGCTGAGATCGTTCATTGCTGCAATTTCATCAGCAGTCAGCAGCTTGCCGGTCCGTCCATATTTGATCAAAGAGCTGTGGCCAATGTAGTGCAGGATGCCGCCGCCCTGCTGGAATGCGTTGACCACTTTGCTGTTTGTTCCGCTCTCGCCAAGCGTGTCAACGGCAATCTGCTCCACTGTGAGGCCGTTTGGCACCAGCGCAGCCACCTTGTCAGCACTGGCTTGGAAATTGCCTGCGGCTGGGTCGGATTTATCGACAACTATCGACAATGCGCCGCCCTGCCCTGCTGTCTGCTCATAAGCAATCAGCTTGTCAGTATAGGCAGAAAACTCCTCATTGTCGATCACTGGAATTCGGCCAATGGCAAATTCCGGCACTTTATCATCACCGACCACATCCGCCAGCGCATTGTCGCTGGGGAAATACCCCTCCGGCGTGGCGGTCAGCACAGTTGGCACCAGCGGCCAGCCTGCGCCGAGATAGTTTTTATAGTCATAGGAGCCATCGCCAACCAGAACCACATAGTGCGGCACCTTGGCCCAGTTTTCATGAACGTAGGCGAGGAAGTCGCGCACTGCCTCCGGCGCGGCCAGACTGTCGCTGAACTCATCCTGCACATCGTCAATATCAACGACCATTGTCTCCAGTCCCTGTGTCTCGCGGTATTCTGCCAATCGCCGGGCCTCGTCCATCAAATGCAGCGGGCTTATGAGCAGATAATCAGCTCTGTTGCGCGCATCATGCAGGCTTGACGGCGTGTCAGCGGTCAGTTCGCCGGACACAGTTGCCGTGATGTTTTCGGTGAGGAAATAGCGGTGCTCGGCTTGGACTGGCACTGTGACCGTGTATGCGCCCTCCCCTTCCTCTTCGACAGTCGGATAAATGCGCACCGGTTCATTCGGGTCAGTGATGTCCAAAGCCAAGACGGTGCGGGAGCTGAAGCCTGCCACAGTCATGCTGCTGTCCTCGCTGCTGGAGAAGGTCAGTTCGCCGTTCACGGCCTGAGCCAGCCGCTGATATTCGAGATCAATCGAGTCAAGATAAATCAGCGAATAGTTCACGCCGCTGTTCAGGGCAGAGACAATTTTCAGCTCATTGCCGCTGTCTTTAAGCAAATCTGCAGAGACTTCCTCGCTGATCTGCCAGTCACCGGTTTCACTGCTTTCTGCTGTGCCAAGCTCGGTGCCATTCAAAGAAAGGGAGACTTTGTATGGCGCAGTCTGACTGCTGGAGCTGCTGGAGATATTGACCAGATTGACTGTGACACGGGCCGTGCCTTCACCAGTCAGATCAGGTGCGGACACTGGATGAGCAACAGAAGCATTACCCTTCTTGGATGCCATCAGATATTCCCATGCCCAGAAATCATGCACCGGCTTGTTGATGTACAGATGGAACGGCATGTGATTTTCTTCCGTTCTCACCTGCGCGGTGAAGGATTGCAAATTATCCGCCTTCTTCTCAGCCCGTTTGTGGCTGTTCTTTATCTCAGCTCCTTTTGTCTTGCCCAGATCAAGGAGATAGATGTTCTGGCCAATGTCGTTCCGCTCCGGCGCATACCCATAGAACCAGAGGGCCGAGCCAACTGCTGAGGAGAGCACTGAGACAGGCTCGCCTGCCAAGGTCAGAGACAGCTTGCCGTTCTTCAGATGCCGTGTGACCTCAGCTTTGCGCAGACCGGAAGCTGCTGCCAGCTCGTCGGCAGTCAGATAGACCAGCCCATCCTTGCTGACCGGCACTTTGACCGTGTCGCCGGTTTTACGTTTTTTCTCCGCTGCCAAACTGCGGGCCGCTTGTTTATGGGCGGCAAAGCGGCTGATCTGTTTGGCGGAGAAATCAGCCTGCGCCAAGGTGAAGCCAGCCGGGCCGTCAGCGAACATCTGCCGGTTGATTGGTAGAGGCTGTTTCGGCGTGACCGTGTAAGGCCCGTTGACCATGCCGTCACCGTTGACTGTCACTTCCTGCACACGATAAACGTGCTGCTGATTCGGCTTTGCTGACGGATCAACAAAGCGGTAGCTTCCGCCCTGCGGCGGCAGGAGCATTCCCGGCAGCAGCTCAGAAACCGTCTCAAACGCGCCGGTCTGCTCGTTCAGCCGTTCGAGCAGAAAGCCGATGGTGCCAACTTCGCTGTCGGTTTTCCACTCCAGCACGGTCTGGTTGTCATCGTTGATGTATGCCTTGAACGAGCTGATCAGGGCGTAGGTTGGAACTAGTGGAGCCAAACCGAAATTTTTTCCAGCGATACTGGAGCCACTGGAAACTTCGGCTGAAAGAACCGGAATATCAGGTGTGGTCAGAGACAAGCCGTCTAAGGCGCTACCGCTGATTTCAACCAGATACTTGCCGTCAGGCAGATTGGTGAAAAAATAGTTGCTGTCAGAGGCACTGCTGGTTGTTGCAGTCTGCAAAAACTGATCGCTGCTGTCGAGCTTGCCGTCACCGTTCTGATCAAGATAGAGAGTGACAGTCACACCTGCTATTGGACTTTCGTCAGCATCTATATCCTTACCTTTATCATCATCGCTCCATACCAAGCCGCTGATCAAACCGCTGCCAGTCTTAGTTTTGAAACCGAAGTCAATATTGCTGACTGAGGTGGCTCCCAGCGTGACTGCTGTCGGGCTTGGTGTAGTTGTAGCTGTGAAACTATTCAGCTCACCGTTGCTGTTAGGCAGTTTGACGACGTACTTGCCCGCAGACAGACCGCTGAAGTTGTAGAGACCGTCCGAGTCGGTGGTTTCTGTTCTGATCGGTGACGAACCGCTGTCAATGTTGCCGTCTCCGTCGCTGTCTAAATACAGTTCCACTTCCACGCCGCTCATGCCCGGCTCGCCATCATCTTGAATGCCGTCGTCGTTCAAATCCAGCCAGACCCGGTCGCCGATGCTCAGGCTTTTGGGTGGTTGATAGCCGAAGTCAGCATTGTCAACATCACCGGTCAAATTTATGGCAAAGGTGTTGCTGCCTGAAGTTGCAGTTCTGCCGTCCAAAATGCCGCTGCGGTCTGTCACCCGCACTTCGTAGTTTGCGCCGCCTTGGGCCACGTTGAATAAATATGCGCCATTCGTGCCGGTGGTAGTGGTGGCGACAGGAATGTCGTTCCGATACAGATCAACTGTCACTCCGGCAATGCCAGCCTCGCCTGCGTTCTGCGTCTTGTCACCATTACTGTCTTCCCAGATCAGATCGCCAATGGTGTAGCCGGTGCCACTGGTCAGCTTGAGACCGAAATCGGCAGAGAGAACATCAATTCCGTCAGGAACGGTTACGTCTTTGCTTGTTGGACCGCCATTGCTGACCTCCATGTCGGTCGGCAGTGTAACTGCAACAGTATAATCACCTGCATCAACCGGTGCCAGATAATGACCTGCGGCATCAGTGGTAACTGTTATCGGAGTACCGCCGCCTGATGGCGTGATGGTTACTGTCACGCCATCAAGACCCGCTTCACCTGGATCCTGCACACCATTGTTATTGGCATCAAACCAGACCGTGTCGCCGATCAGCGGCTTTTCGCCAACGTAACCGAAATCAAGGTTGTCAATGACCTGACCGGCTGTGACAGTGATCATGCCGCCGCCTGCGCTGGCAGTTTTATCAGAGTCAAGAGTATCATCAACACCACTTTTGTCAGCTTCAGCAGCAGTCAAATTGGTTGGCGTGACCACATCCACCCAATAGTTGCCCGGAGGCAACCCGGCAAAGGAGTAATTGCCGTTGCCGTCGGTGACAACAGTTGCTACCAGCGTATCTCCAGTGCTGCTGAAACCGCTGACTCCATCATCACGGTAGATATTAACCGTCACGCCGCTCAGGCCGGGTTCGTTCAGGCTTTGAATGCCGTCCCGATTCACATCTAACCAGACGCGGTCGCCGATGGTTGCGCCGCCGACGAAGCCGAAGTCGCGGGTTGTGTCAGTTTCACCTTTGACCAGACCAGTGACAATCTCACCTGCGGGATCATCAGCCTTGTTGTCACCAGCTTCTGTGGCTGGGTCAGCACCATCATTTGCTCCGTCTGTCGCTGGTGTATGCGTCGAAACCATGCCATCTATGCCGGGAACGGTGATGTTGAAGGTCGGCCCGTTGGTGCCGTCAGCACTGCTGTAATCTTCATCCAGCATGACGTTGTCGAAGCGGTAATTGCCGTCCGCATCTGTCATGGTGGTCATGGTCACTGTTCCGCTGCTGTTCGGATATGTGATGGTCAGCACCACCGGATAATGCGCCAGCTTCGTTTCGCCGCTGTCTAACGTGCCGTTGTTGTTGACATCGCTCCAGAGGGTGCCGCCAAAGGTCGTGCTGTCCTTGTAGTAGCCGAAATCAGCCGTGTTATTATTTGGCTGGCTGCCGCCGACAGTGACGCTGTAGCCGCCGCTTATTTGGCTGTTGTTGTCATCGCCCGGATTGGAGCCAACAGAATGCCACCAGCCGGTGAGCTGGCCAGCTTCATCTGTCACTTCAACGGTGTAGGTGCCGTCCGGCAGATTTTTGAATATATAGCTACCGACCGGTTCAGCAGCACCATCACCGTCAAGATCGGCGGGGGTACTGATAGTTGTTGTCGAAGCAATAATATTGCCGGTTGTTTTGTCACGCAGAACAACTGTGCTCCCGGCGATGCCTTTTCCGGTTTCATTCAGCGTTCCGTCCGCATTGACATCATTCCAAATGGTGCCGGAAACGGTGTTAGCACCTGTGTATCCGAAGTTCTGGGTCAGATTTGGCTGCACTGCGCCGCTGCCATCAGCAGTCAGCGTGACAACGGATTTGCTGTCGCCGTCGCCGTTCGGATCAACAGTATTGGTCAGACCGTCGCCGCTATTGGGCAGCGAGGTTGTCTTAACCCGCACTTCATAATTGCCCGCAGGCAGATTGCCGAACTGATACTGGCCGTTCTCGTCGGTCTGGGTGACAGCTACCAGTGCGCCATCTTGATACAGACTGACGGCAACACCTTCCAAACCTTCGCCCGGATTGTAATCGCCGCTGTTATCACGATCCAAGAAGATCGTGCTGCCGATCATGCCTTTGCCAGCCGTTTGTCCTTTCGGCGTGTAGCCAAAGTTCACGTTGGTCACTGCGCCCGATACATTTACAGCAGTTTCGTTATTCAACGTGCTGTCAGGATCGCCGCTCTGCACAACCTCGCCAAGGACGTTCTGCGTGTCGGTGACAACGACTTTGTAACCGCTGCCGGTTGGCACGCCGCTGAAGTTATATTTGCCATCTTTGTCTGTGACAGTAGTAGCGATGATCTTGCCGGAAGCATCTTTCAACACCACGGTCACGCCGGGGATGCCAGTGTCGCCGCCGTTCAGGACGTTGTCGCCAGGGTCGCCGCAGACAGTGTTTCCGCCCGCCAAGGCGCAGGCATCGGCATTGACATCACGATACACCGTGCCGGTGACGCTGCCGCTGCTGGCTGGTTTGTAGCCGAAATCGCCTTGCAGATAGACATCGCCCGGTGCAAGAATGATGGGCGAGGTTGTCTTGTTGTCGCCTGAAATAGCGGTAACACCCGGTTGATCAGGATCGCCGGTCTGGGTGGTTTCTGCCGGAGGAGTGACCTCAACGACATAGCTGCCTGCGCTGACGTTTGTGAAGATGTAATTGCCTGCGCTGTCAGTGGTGGTCGTTGTTGGGGTGTTGTCGCCAGCACCGCCATACACACCATCGCCGTTGTCGTCAGTGAGCAACTTGACAGTCACGCCGCTGAGGCCCGGCTCGCCGGGATTCTGCACGCCGTCACCGTTCGCATCGCTCCAGATGCGGTTGCCAATGGCACCGGTGTCTCCAGCTCCGGGACTCGTTGTGACTGTCGGAGCAACCCAGTTGTAGCCAAAATCAGCGGTCATGTACTCTTCGCCACCGCTGACGGTGACACTCGCTGTGTTGTCAGCACCTCCGTCCTCATCGTATGTGGGATTGGCCGCCAAGCCCGCAGGCAGGGTGGAGGTGTCCACTTTGACGGAATAGGTACCTGCCGGAACATCTTTGAGCAGATAGTTGCCGTTACTGTCAGTCACAGCCTGTGTGTCTCCGGCAGAGTATCCCAGAGTGTCGTCATCATCAATATATACAGTCACTCCGGCAATACCATCCTCACCCGCATCCTGTTTGCCATCTCCGTTCTCATCTAACCATACACGGTCGCCGATGGCGCTTTTGGCTGCCGGCAGCGGGAATTGAATATCTTCAACCTCGCCGTTTGTGGCTGTGCCTTTGTAGGCCAGCTCCGGCACTGCCGGTTTTTCCGGGAAGAGGCGGAAGCGGGCATAGCCTTGGGAAACATCGAAGGTGCCGTCAGGAATGTCGAACTTGACGGTTGAATTGCCGGTTGTCACAGCTTGGCTGATGATCATTTCGCCTGCGCCGCTGAAGGTGCCGTCACCGTCAAAGTCAAACCATGCGACTAACCAGCCGCTGCCGGTGACATTTACCGTGACGCTGCCGCCGTCGCCGTCCACGACCGCTCCTTCTGTCCATGTGCCAACTGCGGTGATACCGTCGTTGCTGTCTAACTCTGCATTTGCAGAAGGCTGGCCGTTGTTTTCAGTGTCAGGTTTGTCTCCGATGTACAAATTAATGTCATCTGAGTTTGCCGGGACAATGTGACGCGGGCCGTTGTCTTCGGCAAGAGTGCTGTATGATGCAGGCGCATCGCCGTAGTCGTAATTGACTGTGGATTTATAGGCGAAATCGTAGCCGGTGTTTGTGGTTTCAGCACCATTCTTGATATCGGTCTTATCTGCCTGATATGCGCCGATACTCGTCACCACCAGACTGTCCGCAGGAACAACACCGTCGGTTGTGGTCAATTGGAGATAATCGCCCGGTGTGCTGGTGCTGATCACATAGCCTTCATTTGCACCCAGCTCAGGCAGTTTGTCAAAGCTGTAGTCGCCATTGCTGTTGGTCGTTGTGCTTTGCAGCAGCGCGGTTTCGCCGGAATCCACAACGCCGTCGTTGTCCGCATCAATCCACTTGTAGATATAGACCGGCACGCCGCTGAAGGCGGTTTCGCCAGTTGTCACGCCGCTGTCCTGTCCGCTGGCACCGCACACGCCATCGCCGCCGGTGGACGGCTCTTGACAGATGGTGCCGCTCAAGCTGTTATTCAGATTGGCGTACTGATAGCCGAAGTCAATATCAGTTATGATATTGCTTGCGGCAGTGATGGTAACGGTGGTTTGATTATCACCGCCGCCGTCTTTATCATAGATTAGCTGCAAACCGGAAGACGGGCTGCCGGGCACAGCTACTGTGTATGTTGCATTAGACAAATTCGCGAACGAATACTGACCATTGCTGTCAGTCACCGCCGTGTCGATTGTAGCTCCGCCTGAATTCTTCAACGTGACTGTCACGCCTGCCAGCGGTGGCTCGCCGGGGTCAAACTGGCCGTCGCCGTCAGTGTCAATCCAGAGCTGATCGCCGATCACGCCGGAAGGCTGATAGCCGAAGTCCGCGCCCATAAAGCTGGTGCCGTAAAGCACATTCACTGCCTTCTGACCGTCGCAGACCGTGCCGGTTCCTGCTGCGGGGCAGACCGCGCCGTCCGCATCAGGGTCAGCGGTCAGGGCAGGATTGCCGGGGGGGGAGCTGACTACAACCACATAATTATCTGGCGGCAGATTGCTGAACAGGTAGCGGCCATCTGCATCTGTGGTGTCCGTGGCATATTCAGTGTCACCAGCATCATAGATACCATTTCCGTTGACATCTTTATACAACGTAACTGTAACGCCGGAGATGCCCTCTTCGCTCAGGTCATAATCGCCGTTGCCGTTGGCATCCCAGTAAATGGTGTCGCCGATTGCGCCGTAGGCGGCAAAGCCAAAGTCCTTGTCCAAGGCTTTCTCGCCGACTGCCAAGGCGACATCATAGCTGGTATTAGTGGTTTCGGTGTACGGGTTGCCAAAGGCATCTGTAGGCAAGTCTGGATCAGTATCGCTGACAACAACTCGGTAGTTTCCTTCCGGCAGATTGTTGAACAGATAGGAGCCGGGCGGGTCAAGGATGTTGTCGCCGTCAAGGTCAACCGTGCCGTCTGAAGTGACCGTTGTTTGCAGGGTAACATAATTACCGTCGCCGTTCGGGTCCCATTCCAGCGTAACCGTCACGCCGGGGATGCCGGTCTCTTGGCCGCCGTCCTGCACGCCGTCGCCGTCAATGTCTTTCCAGACAAAGTTGCCGATGCTGCCGGTACCTTTGGGCTGGTAGCCGAAGTCAACATTGAGATAGGAGCTGGTGCCGTCAACACTGACCTTGCCTAATGCGTTGCAAGTCACGCAGGTGCCGGTTTCATCCGGGTCGCCGGTCTGGCTGACTGTGCCGGTCAGGTCAGATTCATCGACTTTGACAATGTAATTACCTGCGGGCAGGTTGGAAAAGAGATATTTGCCGTTTGTGTCAGTGTCAACGGTCGCAACCAGCGCGTCTGTGAGCGGATCAACAACACCGTCGCCATTGCTGTCCTCGTAAAGATTGACCGTGATGCTGGGAATGCCTTCATCAGTGGCATCTTGGATGCCGTCCCCATCGAAATCATAGAAAATGGTGTCGCCAATGCTGGAACCGCCCGCCTGATGGAAGCCAAAATCATGCGAACCAGTGATGACACCTGCGCCAATATTGTTGATCTGAATGGCGTTGGTGACAGAGCCGTCAGATTCCGCAGTCTCCGTCCACGTTCCGCCTGACGGCAGCGTGCTGGCATCCACAGAAACCTGATACGTGCGGCCTGCGGTCAATCCTGTCTGGAATCGGTAGTTGCCGCTGGCATCGGTATAAACTGAAGCGGCAGGTGTAGCCAGCTCCGCTGCGGAGCATACTGTATCAGTTCCGCAATCATACAGATTAACTTTCACATACGAGCTGCCATTGCCGGGTATGCCATTTTCTCCGCTGTCCCGGCTGCCGTCACCGTCGCCGTCATTCCAGATATTTCCAAAAATCACCGGGCTGGTGAGGGTGTAGCCGAAGTTGACGTTGGTTCGATCTTCGTTGCCGCTGCTGATGTAACTGAGCAGATCACGCAAGTCTGTCGTTGTCTCGTTAAAACCGTTCACCGCCCAAATGTTGTCACAGTTGCTTCCGCATGTGCCACTGGTGACGTTCGGGTCCCCTGTTTGGGAAGCAGTTGTAGACAAAGTATCTTTGAGTGCTTTGACATAGTAATACCCATCTGGCAGTCCTTCAAACTTATAGCTGCCATCAATTGCAGTGACTTGAGCGGCTGCAAGTGTCCAAGTTCCGCCTTTATCCACACACTCAATATTGTTTCCGGGGGAATCGGCAGGGCTAACAGCCGGACTGCCGTCTGCTTTGGCACAAAGATACAGTTCAACCGAGACCCCGGGAATTTTATTGTCAAAAGCTTCATAGCCGTTTGTGTCGACCCAGCCGTTGGAGCCACCGCTGCCCTCCGTCCAGACCACGCCGGAAATGGAGCCGGTCGCCTCCATTGGTACTGTTTTAGTGTCAGACACTGGCGTATTGGCGGCACTGCCGTCAGCAAATTTTGCATTTGCGGATGTGGCGGTGTTGACAACACTGCTATCAGTATCGCCGATCACTTTGTAGGTTACAGAAATAGCCGTACTCTGTCCCGGCTCAAGCGGGCCGACATTGCTCCATGTCAGCTTGCCGCCAGCAGTTGAGGTCGGAGGAGGCTCTGCGGAAACAAATTGCAGCTTGGTTTCGTCATAATCATCCTCCAGCGGCACCGGATTGAGCGTGGTTGCCGCAGAAGTCACGCAAGGCTGATCTGTAGTGATACGGTAGCCAAAACCATCAACATACAAAAAGTTACCGTCAGCAGCAGCAGTCTTTGCGGCTTCGAGTTTAAGCTCCAAATCTCCTGCAAAATCGCTCCAATTCCAAGTCCGTGCACCGGTAACATCAACATAAAAGAGCGTTTCATTGGCTTTGCCAATATGACTGTTAAGTGTTGCATTCGTGATCTGATATGTTGTTGCCGCTGCCGCGTTGTTGAAATAAATCGTAAACAGGCTATAATCGTCAGCTACAGCAGCACTGAGATATCCCTGCGCAATCGCTTCAACCTTGATGATGTTTCCTGACGGCTGGCCAAGACTGTTGAATCCTCCGCCATATATCTCTTGATTAGAACCGCCCTCCCACACTCCTGTGCCGTACACACCATCCGGGCCAGTTGCACCGAACAAGTTTGATGAATCAACGAAAGCCTTCAATGGAATTGTTGACTCAACAGAAGCCCAAGCATTATACACGCAGCCACCTGCTTCATTTGGAGTGCCTTCCGGCGGCAGCTGATTCTTCACTTGAATCTGATACGTCGCTGTCCGGCCTTCATAAATCGGCGAAGAGCTGGTCAGCGTCTTGGTCACGCCCAGCGGCGGCAGAAAGCCAAAATCAATGCCGGTTATGTTCGCGGTCGTGATCTTGGCAACTTTTTCAGTGTCTGTAGTCGGCGCAGCGCCGGAAGTCAAATTAACGTCAGATTTGTCCACCACGACAATAAATTGCTGCGCAGGCAGATTGGTGAAGCTGTATCCGCTGGCGGCGGTGGCATCTGTCGTTTTCCAGAGAATATCGCCGGAATCAAGTTTGCCATCATCATTGGCATCATAATACAGAGAGACGGTGATTGCTCCAGGTTCTCGCACTTCTCCTCCATCACGAAGTCCGTTGGCCTTGCCTCCCCCGCCAGTGCCATCATCGGTGAACACCTGCCCGCTGATAGAGTATGTTCCTTGAATAGTCACATCCGCATCATCCTCAGCAAAGCAGGGGCCGGAACCCAATGCTGCGCAACCGGTGTTGGAAATGACCGGCTCGGTGTAGCCGGTGTTTGGCATTGTCGCCTTGAATTCCACCCTCATGGTGTTTTCATGCGCAGTGTCATCTGAAGTCAGCGGCTCATCAAGCCGCCACTCTATATATTTGACATCACTTGCCGTAGTTGGCTGAACATCCGTCCATGTCACACCATCTGTCGAATAGAGAATCACTCCGCTCTTGGTGACTCCATCGGCATTGGCAATAAATTTTGCCGAGTCAAGCTCGTACAAAGAACCATCTGGAACTTGCTCCCGGATGACCAGTGGCACACCCAGCTCAGGATTGCCGATGGAAAGGGTGTAGGGATTGTCTGACAGGTCTTTATAATCGTTCGGGTTGGTTACTTCCAGGGTGTAGATGACTGTGCCGCCAGTGGATGCAACGCTGGACGGGCTGGCTGTCTTGCCAATATACGCCAGCGGATTCCGGGTCATCATCGGCGGAATCGGCGCGCCATAGTCCGCCGAGAACTTCTCGTTGTCGCGGCCCGAAGCCACTTCCTGATACGGCGACAACGTGCCGGAACAGGTGCCGTTCAGAGCGACAAACTCATAAAACACCAAACCGACCACGCCGGTGTTGTCCGGGATGTTCTCAAAATAGAGCTGATCAGCAAAGGGAATCAGCTTCTCGCCGCCGTCCTTCAGCTTGACAATCAGCAGGCCGTAAGTGCGCACCATGCGGAAGCAGCCTGGGTCGTACAGTGACGGGTCGCCAATGGGCTGCGCCCAGGCGTTCTGATCCGGCACCAAGTCGCCGTTGTTGTCAAAGCCTTGGTTCGCATTGCCAAAGTCATACCAAATGCCCTGCGTGCGCACCACGTTGCCCGGATAGGCCACGCCGGGAATGCCGCTTGAACTCCATGTGTCCCAGCCCAAAGCCTCCTGAATGACCTGCTTGTATTCATCAGGTACCTTGTTGTCGCCGTTGGGCCATATTTTGTTGGCCGAAGCGGAAATCTCGCTGCGCATGGTCAGCCTGCGGCTGTCATCAGCAGTCAGGGAGGTGGCTCCATTGTCATCCTTGGCAGTGGCCCAGACATCATAGGTCAGCGAAAGGTCATCTTCAGGCCCGTTGCCGCCGGTGACGCTGTCACTGGTGCAGGGCGGAGCTTGCGGTGTTCCGTCTGAATTATTCTTGCACTGCGGATAGGAAACCACCCAATACTCAGTCCGGCATTCGCCTGCTTTCAGGGTGCCGATCCATGCCCGGCTCGCATCCGTCACGCTGGAGTAAGAGCCGGATTCGTGAGTGAAAGAATATTTTCCGGTGTCCTTGAGATACTCCAACGGCTGCCCTGTGGCAAACGCAGGGTCGCTTGAACTGTCGCGAACCGGATAAATTCCTGGTGTTTTGTTGGCAAAATCACCAATATATGCTTGAACATCAGTCAGGTCGTTGATGCCGGTGTTGCAGAACTTTGCTCCCAGCGTCGCCGCTGTGGGCGCATACGTGGCAGGCGTGGTGACGTTGGAATCCACCACCAAGTTGTAGGCAGAAATGATCTCAATCTTGAGATCACCAGCCGGGTTGGCTGACTGAGCCGACAGCGGCATCAAACTGACCGCCAAAATTGCCAGCAGAACCGCCAAGCCGCGCTTGCCGCTCAATCGTTGTTTCATATTCCTCATGATCATGCCTCCATATCGTGACAGAAACATCCGGCGGACATTTTTGTGCCGCTGCTATTCAGTACAATTTTTTTAACGCGCATTTGGTCAAAAAGTAAATAAATTATATAAGTTCTCACTACTTACCATCCATCACTTTTTCGCAATGTAAAAAACAAGGGAGGCAGGGGACGGAGCATCTGAGCGTATCTTCTGAGCAGCCTGAGTCCTCTTTTGAAATAAGAACAGACACTTCTCCAAGTTTTTCTGACGACTGGCGGCAGCTCATGCTGTTCCGCATCCTTGTCGGCAACGTCGTCAAATCCGAAATTTTCAGTTTTTTTTCTCTTGGAAGCGGGTTCCGCATCCTGTCGCGGAGTCCGGCGAGTACGCACCAGTGCATGGCGACCGAGAGGATCAGCATCAGTCTGGCGATTCTGTCGGCGCGCTCCAGTTTTGTGTCCTCCAGACCGAACCCCCTGGTTTTGAAATCGCTGAACATGGCCTCGCATCCCCAGCGCATGCCGTAATCAAGTGTTTTATAATAATTTGGCTCAGTTCCTCCGACTGCCAGCAGCCAAGGCTCATCATGTCCCGGCTCCTGGAGAATGCTTAAATTTGTCTGAACCCGCTGTTCTGTCAGATAAATATTTTTCATAAGCAGTTCCTTGCGACCTTTCTTTTCAGCAGGAACAAGGTCCGCAAGAGATGTCTCATCGCCGTCCTCATTGAAAACTTTAAGATTTTCCTTGAGGCGGAGCCGATAATCCCAGCCGCTGCGGTGGCAGAATGCAATCAGCGGCGCTTGACCGTAAAAACGGTCGCCGAGCAGCAGCACTCTGCTGCCCTCTGGAAGGAATGATTTTATTTTTTCAAGAAGTTCCATGCAGATATCCGAGCCGATATTGCCCTGTCCTTTTCGGACCCGCCATAGCAGAGGCAGGGCCCGACCGCCGAAGCGCAATGACAGCGAAAGAATGCCGAAACGGTCGGATAGCTGCGTCTGGTCAATGCACAGAATCAGCGTTTCTCCCGAAGCGGAGGCCGTCTCCAATGCCTGACGGATGAAAGGCCGCATCACATCATCATTGTCGATTGAGTCTGTGCTCAGGAAACGGCTTAACCACTGATATCGCATGTCAATCCGTTCTGTTTCCAGCGGAAGGACAGCCGCCATGTCCATAGTATTGCAACTCTGAACTTCCAAAACCGCCGCCGCGCACAAGCTTAACTTGCGCAGAGGATTCCTGTTAATTCCGGGCAAAACGTCCCGCAGGCCGGACGAGATTTCCTCTGCCAGATGACTGATCGTGCTCATATTTCACAGAGTTTGAATAAACGAATTGTTTTTTCAATCTTTTTACTCCGGCGTTCAAGCTCTGTCAAGAAAAGTGATGGATGGTAAGGTTCTCACTATTTAATAATATAACAAAAAAGAAAAAAGAACAAGAAGAAAACGCTCCGCCCCCCCCAATAACATTTTATAATAATTAACAAAAAACTAACAAACAAAAGCAAGCCCCTCTGTTGACAACCGCATCATTTTCTGCTATGGAGAGCATTATAAAACATGACACAGCACAACAGCATTCATCCTCCATCATCCTGCGCCAAATGCGGGGCCTGCGCGCCGGTCTGTCCGGTCTTCCGGGCCGAGGGCCGCGATTCGCTCACAGCCAGAGGTCGGATGCACCTGCTCACAGTCTGCGCCGACCAGCCCACGGCCCTGCTGACAGACCTGTTTTCGCGCTGCCTGCTCTGCGGGGCCTGCGAGCAGGTCTGCGCCCGCCAGCTTCCGATCACGCAGCTTGTGGTCCAAGCACGCAGCCGCTTCCCCCTCCTGCTCGGCCCGGGCCAATTCAAAAAAGCGGCAGCCTGTGTTGCCCTCAGCCACCCGGCCCTGCTGGAAGGCTTGGTCAGAACCGGCATCAGCCTGCGCCGCATTCTCAGCCTGCCTGCGGAGTCTGGCCTGCGCCTGAAATTAGCCCTGCTGGAGGAGCGGCCTGTCTTTGCCCCGCCGCCGCTCGCAGGTGAAGCCGCAGCGGAGCAGGCTGACTGCGGATATTTCACCGGCTGCTTTGCCCGCCATCTCCAGCCCTCAATTGCAGCGGCGACACTCAGCCTACTCAAAGACTGCGGCCTGCGGGCGCATGTTCCGGCAGAGCAGGGCTGCTGCGGCTTGGCGGCGTGGAGTTCCGGCAATATCGAGCAGGCCCGCGCCTTGGCCAAGCGCAACATCCAAGCCTTTGCCGAAACAGCAGGGCCGGTCATCACCTCCTGCGCCTCCTGCTCGGCTCACCTGCTGACCTATCCTGATTTGTTTGGGGAAAATGATCCGTGGCAAGAACAGGCGCAGGGCTTTGCCGCCCGCGTCTGCGAATTCACCAGTTTTTTCAATGAGCACCTGTCAGGAGATGACAGAGCTGAGGTTCTGCGGATTTTTTATCACGACCCCTGCCATCTTCGCTTTCAGCCCGGCGGCATGAGCGCGCCGCGCAAGCTGCTGGTCAAGATGGGTTGTGCTGTCTTGGAGCCGGAAGACGGACCCCATTGCTGCGGGCAGGGCGGCCTGTTTCATATTGCCTGCCCAGACACTGCGGCAAAAATTTTCACTCAGAGCAGCAGGCAGGCTCTGCACGACCATCCTGACTGTATCACCTCAACCTGCTCCGGCTGCTTGATGCAGTATCAGCAGGGTCTTGCCGGACAGGGTGAAACTGTAAAAATTACACATTTGGCAGTTCTGCTGGCAGAGCTGCGCAGGAACAGCCGCCACGCCTAAAAATACACAACTGTGTAAAAAGGTACCAGCAAACTTTGTACCACAAAAAGGAATGCAGTGCATATAAAAAATATTTTTTACTGATAACAGAGTGATGAAAAAACGCTGCTTGAGAATTCATCGCAAGTGAGAATGATTATCATTACAACTCTCTGAGTATTTTCTATCCACTGAGTAGATACTTTTTACTCATTTGCAGGGCAACGTATCGTCTCTGCCAGCCGCTGCCCGGATGCGATCTCCGCCTTGTCCCAGACCACGCAGCGGCGCAGCTCCGCGCCTGCCCCAATCTTCGCGCCCGGCCCGATCACGCCCCAGTCCAATAATCTCACCCCGCTGCCAATCTCCGCGCTTTCGCTGATCAGCCAAGCAGGTGATTTGTTTTCCAGCAGGCGGCGGTGCAGGTCAAGATAGTCTGCTGGTGTGCCAATGTCCTGCCAGAAGCAGCCGTCTGTGCGGATGAAGCCGATCTGCCCGGCCTGCGCCAGCCGCTCATAGAGGTCAATGATATGAAAAAATCCTTGAGCCGGAATCTGTTCCAGTACCTCTGGGTTGAGAACATGAATGCCGGTGAAGGCAAGGACCTGCTCTCCCGCTCCTGCCCGGCCAAAGCCGCAGACCCGGCTCTCCCGCACCCGCACCATGTTGAAGCGGGGACAGTCATGCAGGGCCATTGTCACGGGCAGGCCGCTTTTCTTATGCGCCGCCAGCAGGCTGCGCAGATCAATATCGTGATACAAATCGCCGTTCATGACCAGCACAGGTTCATCCGCAAAGTTCGGCAATGCCTTGCGCAAGCCGCCGCCGGTGCCCAGCACCTCCTGCTCGTGCTGAAGAATCACTTCCGGCCTGTCAGCAACCGCAGCGGCAAGCTGATCAGCAAGATAATGGCAGTTGACCACCACCCGTTCGCAGCCAGCCTGGGTCAGTTTGTCTAAAAGAAGATGCAGCAGAGGCGTGTTGCAGATGGGGAAAAGCGGCTTGGGCCGGACAAGGCTGTATGGACGGAGCCGGGTGCCGAACCCGGCAGCCAAAAGCATGGCCTGCATGTTTCAGAGGGAATTGCTGTTGGAGGAGGGCGGCACGATCCCGTGCTCACCGTAATGTTTGACAATGTTGACGACCATCTGCTTGAGGCCGTACTTGGCGGCAATGGCCTGCCGCTGCCGGGCAATCTGCGCTTCATCGCGGGCAAGATCTGCGGCCAGCTCCACGATGCCCTGTCGGGCGGCAGCAGTGTCGCCGTAAGCAACCGTTCTGTACTTGCGGACAAATTCCAGCGGCTCCAAGATGGAAGGAGTGCGGCAGGTGAGCAGAGGCAGGCCATAGAGCAGGCCCTGTATGAAGGACTGGGAAATGCCTTCTGTTTCGTAGGAGGAAAAGAAAATCATATCCATTGCTGAAAAGTACCGCTCCGGGTCCTCGCGATGGCCGGTGAGGATGAAACGGTGCGTCACGCCCGCCTTGGCAAGTTCCTCTTCCAGCAGGGCGCGGCCATTGCCGCCGCCGACAATCATGAACTTGAACTGCTCTGGCAGCAGGGCCGCTGTCTTGGCAATAAAGTCATGGCCCTTGTAATGGCGGAGAAAGGCTACGTTGCCGATTAGAATATCCGCATCACTGAGCTGATGCTGCTGCCGGATTTCCTCCCGGTCACGGGCCGAGAAGCAGAAGCGTTCTTCATCCACGCCCGTGGATTGGACAACAATTTTTTCCGGGCGCACCCCCTGCCCTGCCAGCTGTTCGGCAATGGCCTCGCTGCAAGCAAAGATCAGATGGGGAAAGGCGTTGTAGCTCAAGGAGGAAGAGACCGGGGCCAGCACATGGCGGGTGCGGGCGATCAAGGGCACTTGACAGAGGCGGGCTGCGGCACCTGCCATCCATGAATCCTCGGAAGAATGGGTGTTGAGCACTGCGGGCCGCAGCCGCCGGAGAAGCCGGAACAGTTGCAGCCAAGCTCCAAGATTGAATTTGGAGGAAAAATCAATGTAATACACCGGCATGCCCTCTTGCGCACAACGGCTGGCCAGCTCCGCGCCCTCCCGCACGATCAGGGCGGTGCGGAAGCCGAGCCGCCGCATTTCGCGCAGCTCGGTCAGGGTGCGGATTTCCTGACCGCCCCAAGAGCGGGACCAGTCTGTATGGGCGATGAGCGGCGGCATCTTCATTCAGCACTGCTCAATAGCAGAAATCATGGGCAGAATGAAATAAAAATTATTGCCCTCCGGGGTGCGCTCATAGCCGACAATGCCGCCGTGCAGCTCAATCACATGCTGGACAAAGGAGAGACCGTGGCCAGTGCCATGAATTCCTTCCGTGTCCTTGCCGCGCACGCCTTCCTGAAAAATTTGCCGCGCCTCTTCCCTGGCCAAGTGTGGCCCTGTGCTGAAGACATTGAACTTGATACCCAGCTCGCCCTGTTCCGGGAAGTTGTCAACCAGCTCGCGACCATACGCCACAGCCTTGCGCTTCCTGCCCGCATGGGTGGTGATTTCACGGGCATACTTGGCCGCATTGGAAAACAGATTGGCATAGACCTGCGAGAGCAGACCAATGTCAACAAAGAGCTGAAACTCCTCCTCTATCATGTTGTTTGGCCGCTCCACTGCAATGTCGGCGGAGCTGAAGCGACCGGCATAATGCTCCAGCTGGGGCAGGATGATTTCCTTTTCGACAAAGCAGCGTTTGGGATGGAGAACAAAGCGGCCGCTTTCAAAATGCTCGCGCCGGAACAGGCTCTCTAAAAACATGCTGATGTTATAATGATGCTTGACCAGCTCGCCATGATGAAACATCAGGCCCTCGCGCAGCTCCTCACAGCGGGCAAGACAGTGCTTCATCTCCTGCGCTGTCCCTGAGGCCGCTTTGCGGATGTCTTCGCGCAGCTCTTCCAGTTCATTGATGCTTCTGCGCAGCTTGCTGAAAAGGTGGAGAAAGTACATGTTGGGCACAATCACATTGTGCTCAATGTCCGTGACCAAGGTGTTGATGAACTTGAGATGTTCAATGTTCTGCAGGGCCATCAGCCGGTTGTGCAGGCTGTAGCCGATCCGGTTGCTGTATTTGATGAAAAAAAAACGGTCGCTCTTGGACAGCTTCTCATAAGGCGAGATGCTGTACATGCCCAGCACCCGGCTGCCGCCATGCAGCCAGCCCGTGCTGTGGCAGAGCGGCCCTTCTGCCGGATGCTCGTCAGGCCGCTGCGGTTCAGGCGGGGCCTTGCTGTAAATCGGCATCACAAAGCTGTCATTGACCCGGTACGCCTCGCTGCTGAGAACAATTTCCGGCGGCGCAGGCTCCTTCTGCTGATAGACCCCTTCCTCGCAGTCGCAGATCAGGCACAGCTCCTGCTCCTTGTCGTTGTGCAGATACAAGGCGCTGGAAATGTCAAGCATTTCCTTGGGAACTGCCACGCAGATCCGGTAAAAGTCATTCAGTGAGTCGTATTCTTGGGCCAGATCAAAGAAGGCTTTGAGAAAATCATCAAAATAGCAGGTGAAGTTGTACTGCTCATAGCTGGCGGATTTTTCCCGCACCCGCTGGCGCATTTTCAGCAAATCAGGACAGTCGTGCATGATTTCGCCTGCTGCGTTAAAGTGAGGGCGCAGCTTGTCCCCTGTTCCAGAAATGCTCCGCGCCCAGTTCATCGACCAGATTGACCGCCTCCGGGTAGGCCTCGCATTCAGCGGCGAAAACCCGGGCCGCAATGGCATCGGCAGTGCCGCAGTCAGCAATGCTGACGCAGCGTTGCAGGACTATCGGGCCGTCATCATAGACCTCATTGGCGAAATGGACCGTGCAGCCGCTCACGGTGCAGCCTTTGGCCAAGACCGCCTCATGCACATGATGGCCGTAAAAGCCTGGGCCGCAGAAGGCGGGAATCAGGGCGGGATGAATGTTGAGCACCCGCTGCTGCAAGGCCTCCGGCGGCTGATAGAGCTTGAGATAACCGGCCAAGACAATCAGGTCAATGTCATAATCCGCCAGAATCGCGTTGACCGCCGGATTGCCGTTCGCATGAAAGGCTGGATAGCCGTATCGCCGCGCTTTTTCCAAACCTAAGGCATCAGCCGCATTGGAGATCACCACCTGAATTTGTGCTCGCAGGCTGCCCTGTTCAATCCGCTGGTGAAAGTTGTCCAGCGTCCTGCCGGAGCCGGACAGCAGCACCGCCATCTTCTGCATTTATTTTCCCTCGAAATAGGGGTTGCTGTCAACATCGACCTGAGTCAGCCAGTCGGCAATGGCCGTGTCGTAGGAAGAAGTAAGCTGGAAGACCTTGACTGCCAAGCGGAAACGGGTTTTCAGAGTGGTGTTGCCTGCAGCGCGAATCTCGGCCAGCACTTGGGCATAGTCTGCCGGATCAACGATCACGGTCACGTCGTGGAAATTCTTGGCTGAGGCCCGGAGCAGGGTCGGGCCGCCAATGTCAATGTTCTCAATCGCCTCAGCCAAGGGACAATTCGGATTGGCCACGGTCTTGGCAAAGGCGTAGAGATTGACCGCAACAATATCAATCGGTTTGATGCCATGTTCAGCGCACTGCTGCTGATGATCGGCATTTTCCCGCTGGTTGAGGATGCCGCCATGCACTAAAGGATGCAGGGTCTTGACTCTGCCGTCCAGCATCTCCGGGAAGCCGGTGAAGTCAGACACATCTTTGACCGGCACGCCGTTATCGCGCAGCTTCTTGGCTGTGCCGCCGGTGGAAAGTATTTCAATACCCAGCTCGGTCAATGCCTTGGCAAAATCCTCAATCCCGGACTTGTCAGTCAGGCTGATCAGGGCGCGTTCTGCTTTTTTCATGGTGCATGTCTCCTATTATTGTGTAGTGTCAGGTTGTCGGATGCCAGCGCGGATCATCGCATCTGTCTCAGCATACGCACGTCGTGGGCATTCAAAATGGTCAGGATGTCAGCCTCATTGAAATTCGGGTGCATCCGGGCGATGTCGGCGGCAATGTCTTTCCGGCCCGCTGTGTTGCGCGGCATGAAGCGAATCCAGTAGGACTGCGGCGTGGTGAGCGCGTTGACTTCAGGCCGCCATTGAATCGTTGCCATAGCTTTTCTCCTTGGGAAGGAACTGCATGATATGAGTGCGGAAGATCACAACCGGCATATCCTACGCCGCCTGCCCGCATTTGTCAAGAACATGCGCAGGCTGGCCTGCGGCTCCTGTACATGCAGAGATGTGCTCCGGCATACATCTACAGATGTGCTGGGTCGTACATGCAGAGATGTGCTGCCCGCGCAAGGAGACATGTGCTGGGGTGTACATGCAGCCATGAACGGCGAGCACATCTGCACATGTGCTGCGGCTCTGAGGAGAGATGTGCGGACGGGCTGGTGTGCCTATTGCCTGCCGCATTCCGCAGGGACAATGAATGCAGGGACAATTCATGAATTGTCCCTACGGCCTACGACCCTACCGGCCCCGCAGCTTGGCGCGAATGTCTGCCAATCCCTCGCGCCATTCCTCCAGAAGGGGATGACCAATCTCCTCGGCAAGCTGCACCGCCCGGCTGATGTGCTGCTCCGCCTCAGCAAGGTAGCCCTGATCTTCGTAGGTCAGGCCAATATTCCAGCTTGTCACCGCTTCGCCCGCCTTGTCGCCGATCTTTTGGCTGATGACCAAGCTCTGCTCCAGATACTTGAGGGCCGCAGCGTAGTCGCCCCGCGCAGAGTAAATCAGGCTGATGTTGTTCAGCGTCACAGCTTCCCCGCGCCTGTCGCCGATCTCTTGGCTGATGACCAAGCTCTGCTCCAGATACTTGAGGGCCGCAGCGTAGTCGCCCCGCGCCCAGTGAATCCCGGCGATGTTGTTCAGCGTCGTGCCTTCGCCCGCCCGCCCGCCGATCTCTTGGCTGATGACCAAGCTCTGCTCCAGATACTTGAGGGCCGCAGCGTAGTCGCCCCGCGCCTTGTAAATCTGGCTGATGTTGTTCAGCGTCGTGCCTTCGCCCGCCCGGTCGCCGATCTCTTTGCAGATGTCCAAGCTCTGCTCCAGATACTTGAGGGCCGCAGCGTAGTCGCCCCGCGCATCGTAAATCTGGCTGATGTTGTTCAGCGTCGCGCCTTCGCCCGCCCTGTGGCCAATCTCTTGGTCAATAGCCAAGCTCTGCTCATACAGGGGCAGGGCCTTCGTGTACTCAGCAATGCGGTCAAGGTCAAAGGCTGCCTTGTGCAGATAGAGCGACCTGTCCTTCTTCTCCTCCTCCGGCAGCAGGGCGGCGGCCTTCTGCCAGTACTCGGCAGCCTTGGCATAGCGCAACTGGATTCCTTGCAGCTTGGCTTGGTCGGCATTGGTTGCCGCAGCGGAGATGCGCCGCTGGCGGGCGGCCTGCTCCAGCTCCTCAATGGCCTGCACATCGCGGGCCTCGGCCTGGTTCAGCAGCTCCTCGGCCTCAGCGTACTTGCCCGCCTCAATCGCCTGCCTGGCCCCATCCTTCAGCCGCCGAACTTCTTGGTCTTCGGACTGCACAAATTCCAGCCGCGCCAGCAGTTCCTTGTACTGGGCGGCTATGTCCCGCAGCTTGCTGTCCAAATCCCCCAGAGGAACCTGCTGCTCCTCCAGTATCTTGAAGAAGCTGGCAAGGGCGGTCTCGGTCACGGCCAGCTTGCCTGCGTACTCGGCAAAGACTTCCGGGGAAATGCCGTAATTATTGACCTGCTTGCCGATGGCACCATCGCCCTGCGCAACATTCTGCTCGCCAGGGCCGCTGTTGTGGAATTGGTCAGTCATGGTTCCTCCGCATCGCCCCGGCAGAGCAGCAGCCCCTCAACATGAGCAAAATGCTTGTCTAAAGTGCAGAGCGGCAGGCTGTGCTGCAAGGCGGACGCAGCTATCCAGATGTCATTGGTCGGAATTGGCTTGCCTTGCCGCCTGAGCTGGTTGAGGACAGCGCTGTAATGCTCGGCAGTTTCCTTATTCACCGGATATAGAGCAACCCTTGGCGAATCAAGAAAGATGCCCAGTTCCTGCCTGTTCTTCTCCTCTCTGCCGCCTGCGCGGAAGCCGGAGAGCAGCTCGCCGATAGAGACGGATGAGATGCCGATGTGTTCAACCCGGCGCAGCAGGCTGACTATCTCCGCATCGCCCCGCATGGCGGCAGAGTACACGTTGGTGTCAATCAGGATTCTGTTCACCGCCACAGCTCCGGGTCAATCCGCCGTTCCGCGCTGATGCTCCCTTGAATGCTGCCGAACTCCTCCTCTGTCCATGAGCCGAAGAGACTGTCAAGGTCGTCATAGCAGGCGTTCCGGTCAAAGGTTCCGTCATGCGCCGCACCGACCTGATCGAACTCGTTCCTGTCAGCGGTTTCCTGCTGCTGCTCCTTGTTCCGGCGCAGCTTCTCTCTCAGGAACTCAATGAAGTCAAGCACACTCTGCGCCTGCGCTTCAGGAAGCTCCCTGCTTTGCTGATAAATACGTTCTGCGGTTGTCATAATGCATCCTTGCTTCGTGCCGCTACAGCAGCAGTTTGGCCAACGCCTTACCGATCAGCTCGCCTACCGGCAGCGCCGCCTTGACCGTGCTCGGAATGGCAGCCAGCACCTTCTGGGCGCGGGTCAGCGCAGCGGTAATCTCCTCCCTGTCCGGTTCGGCCTCCTGCGCTTCCATCTCCACTTCTTCCACGGCATTACGCAGCTTGACCTGCGCTTTGTCCGGCAATTCAGGCAACCGCGCTTTGATCTCGGCCAGCAGCTTGAGCAGCTCATCCGGCGAAGCTGATGGGGCATTGTAGTTGTATGTATTGGTCTGCTCGGCAACAGCGTGCTTGCCGATGGCAATATTCTGCTTCCCAGAGCCACTGTTGGTGTGCCCCATCCTTTTACTCCTTCAAAGTGAACTTCCGTATTTTCTTGCGGTCGCGCTTGTCAGGCCGCCCGTCTGGACGAGCCATTAGCCCGCCCACAGCTTTGCGCTGCTCGCGGGCCGCCTCGCGCCTGCTTGCTGATGCCTCAGTTTCCGCATAGAGCAGGGCCGCCTCTTTGGCCGGGCCGCGTCGGCTGCTCAGGGCCAGCACCTCCACTTCGTATTCCTCTTGGCCACGCCGGATTTGCAGCCGGTTGCCGATCTGGACATTGCGGGAGGGCTTGACCCGGCTGCCGTCAACATGGACATGGCCGCCGCTCACGGCTGTTGAAGCCAAGGAGCGGGTCTTGAAAAAACGGGCTGCCCAGAGCCATTTGTCGATGCGGACCGCAGTTTCCTGCTGCGTCAGATTCATGCCTGCATCACATAATAAGAATTGTCCTGAAATACAAGAACTGACCTCTTCAGGAGCAGAAAAAAGCGAAAAAACAACGTCCATCTTGACATGAGGGGACGCTGCATTTTATCTTGTGCGGACAGACAGCACAATATCCGCAAAATCAGACCCGGTCAAGCCAGAGCTGCTCTTTTGCCATTTTTCCGCTGACCGGCCCTGTGCCGCAGCATATACCACAAACAAGCAGATGACGACAGAAAAGGCCATCCCAGAGCTGCTGGCTCCGGCAGGCACTATGGAAAAGCTGATCACGGCGGTTCATTACGGCGCGGACGCAGTCTATCTTGGCGGCCCGGGCTGGAGCCTGCGGGCACAGGCAGGCAATTTTGACCGCCCCGGCCTGCGCGAGGCAGTGTCGCATGCGCATCAGCATGGAGTCAAGGTCTATGTCACGGTCAATATTTTTGCCCACAACCGCGACTTGGACGGTTTGGAGGACTATCTGCTCTTTCTCCGCGAGGCAGGCGCGGATGCCCTGATTGTCGCTGATCCCGGCCTGCTTCTCCTCTGCCAGGAGACTGTGCCGGATCTGCCGCTCCATCTTTCCACGCAGGCCAATGTGACCAATCAGGCCAGCGTCCGCTTCTGGCAGCAACAGGGAGTGCGCCGGGTCAACTTGGCCCGCGAGCTGGGGCTGGCGGAAATCCGCGCCATCCGCCAAGCCGTGCCAAAGATCAGCTTGGAAGTCTTTGTTCACGGCGCGCTCTGCATTTCCTATTCAGGCCGCTGCCTGCTCTCCGCCTATATGACCGGTCGCAATGCCAATCAGGGCGACTGCGCCCATCCCTGCCGCTACTCCTACCGCCTTGTGGAGGAAAAGCGGCCCGGCCAGTATTTTCCGGTCGAGGAGGATGAGCGCGGCACCTATATTTTCAATGCCCGCGACCTCTGCCTGCTGGAGCGTCTCCCGGAGCTGACTGCCGCCGGGGTGGATTCAGTCAAGATCGAAGGCCGGATGAAATCAGCAGGTTATGTGGGCGCAGCGGTCAGAGTCTATCGGGCCGCGCTGGATTATATCAAGGAACGCTTGGATGAGGGCCTGCCGCCGCAGGAGATCATCCTGCCGTCCGCCTTTGCCGAGGAAATCGCCAAGGTTGGCACCAGAGGCCGGACAGAGAATTTTTTCGACTCCGCCCCTTCAGCATCAGCCATGCTTTATGATACAATGAGGGAGAATCAGGCTTGGGTTCCGGTTGGCATTGTCCGCAGCATCTGGCCGCTGCGGCTGGAAATCCGCAATGCCTTGGAGATTGGCGACCAGATTGAGTATCTTGGCCGCAGGCTTGAACCGACGCGCTGCACTGTGACCGGCATGACTGCGGCGGATGGAACAGTCATCAGCCGGGCCAATCCGGGCAGCATGATCATGCCTGCTTTGGAGCCGATGCCAGAGGATTTGTGTGTGAACGCGCTGTTCCGACGAACAAATTATACTGAGAAAACCGACTCATGACCCCTTTTCTTGATGTTCCCTTCCTGCCGGAGGAGGCGTATGTTGAATTTCTCAACCGCTGCGGCGGCTCGGTGGACAGCGTCTATTTCAGCCTGCCTAATGAGCAGCGGTTGGACAACCGCTCTCATGCCTGCACCGGAGAAACGCTGGCGCACCAGATCAAGCTGCTCAAGCGGCTGGCCGCAGGACATAAGCGGTATCTCCTGCTCAACAGCCGGTTTTACGGCCCGGCCCTGCTCACTGACCAGGGGCAGCTTCGCGCTCTGATCAAGGACGTGGACCAGTGCGTCCAGCAGGGGGTGGTCAATGGCCTTGTCTATAGCGATCATTTTCTGCTCCAAGCCCTGTCCAACACAGCCCCGGACTTGGCCGCCGCGCTGGAGGCGGTGCCCAGCCTCAACACCATGCTGGATTCGCAGGGCAAGATTGAGGCGCATTTAGCTTATATCGGCGAAACCCGCTTCCGGCAGCCGGGACGGCTGATCCTGGACCGCGCCCTGAACCGCAATCTGCCAAAATTGGCGGAAATCTCAGCATGGTGCCGACAGGCTCTGCCGGATGTCCGCTTGGAGGTGGTGGGCAACGAGGGCTGCCTGCCTTGGTGTCCGTACCGCAGTTCCCATGATGCCTATATTGCCTTGGACAATTGCAGCAGCAAGAAGACCAGCGAGGCGATCAATGAGACGCTGGGCTGCCGTCAGCTCTTGAAAAAGCAGCCCTACCGCATCCTGCAATCGCCCTTTATTCGGCCTGAAGATATTGATTCCTATCTCTATGATATTGACATCATCAAGATCAGCGGACGGAATTTAACCAGCGCGGCCCTGATGCAAGTCATCACCGCCTATATTGAGCGGCACTGGAACGGCAATCTGCTGGAGCTGCTGGATTCCTCGCATTGGCTGGCTGAGGAGCTGCATGTTGACAACAGCGCGCTGTCCTTTGATTTTGCCAACATGCTCTCGGTCTGCAACAACCGCTGCGAGACCTGCCGCTTCTGCATGGAGCTGTTTCAGTCCATCTCTCATACTCTGCCGCCAGCCGCAGGCGCAGCCAAGAACAAGTGACGCATGGAATCTTTTGAAAAACTGCTGGAAATTTCTTCAACAATTCACGGCCATCTCTGCGCCGGGCAGGTGATCGGGGTGCGCATGGCCCTGCTCGGCCTGCGGCATATCGGCATTGATGACCCCAAGGGCGCGGACCGGAAAAAACTGTATGTGATTGTTGAGATTGACCGCTGCGCCACAGATGCGATTCAGTCCGTGACTGGCTGCAGTCTGGGCAAGCGTTCGCTCCGCTGGCTGGATTTCGGCATCATGGCCGCCACCTTTGTCAATCTCAAGACTGGTCAGGCGGCGCGGATCACAGCGCGGGAAGAGGCCCGCGAGCTGTCCACCAAATATTGCCCTGAACTGGCTGACAAGTACCGGCGGCAGCTCGAAGCCTACCGGGTCATGCCGGAGGAGGAGCTGTTCACCGTGCAGGAAGTCACGGTCAGCATCCCGGAATGCGACCTGCCGGGCCGCCCCATGCGCCGGGTGCAATGCGCGCAGTGCGGCGATTATGTGCAGGACTGCCGGGAAGTGGAGCAGGAGGGGAAAGTTATCTGCCGGGCCTGCGCTGGCCAGCGGTATTACCAAGCCGTCTGAAGAGCGGAACGGTTCTCTGTCACCAGCGGGCCTTTGGACAGATAAAACGCGCCATGCCCTTCCGGGTTGACTGGCGGCACTATCGTGCGGCCTGACAGCTCCAGCCAGCCTTGGGAACTCTCAATGTGCAGATGCGGCTTCCAGCCGCCTGTGCCGCCGATTTCACCGATCTGCTCGCCTGCCAGCACCGCCCCCATGACAAAGATGCTCTTCAGATGGGCCATGAAGAGCCGCTCCGTGCCTGCCATATTCTCCCATTCAATGGCATAGCCCCACGCATTGGTGTTGTCATACACGACCCGCACGGTGCCGTCCTCTGGGGCAAAGAGCAGCATTCCGTAATCATCAAAGCTGTTTGTGCCGATATTGATATCCACGACCTGTTCCGGCGGATTGCCGTAATAGCTGGGATGAGTGCCGTATTTGGGATGGTCGATATAGGTGGCGGCCTGATAGATTGTTCCTGCGGCCAGCACATCGCCTTGGCTTGCCTGAGCTGAGGCCGCGATCAGCAAAAAAAGGCAAAGGGAAATCACCTGCAGCATCTTCATGGCATTGCATTTTGTCTGCCAGCAGTTTCCTGCCGCATCGCCTCAACATCTTCCACAGGCAGGCCAGTGACTTGAGCAATGGCCGCCGGGGAATTTCTTCTTCATGATGGCGATGATTCATTCCGTAGGGGCGGCCCCCTGTGGCCGCCCGGTCTTTCCTCGTTATTCCGGCACCATGCACGGGCAGGCACAGGAGCCTGCCCCTACCGTTCCTGCATCTTTGCCTGCATGTATTCGTAATTTCCCTGAAACAGGTCAATGTCTGGATGGCCGCCGGGGAATTTCTTCTTCATGATGGCGATAGCGCGTTGAAACATCTTTGCTGCGTCTTGGTATTTTTCCTGTTTGTAATAGAGCGCGGCCAGATTGTTCAGGGTGGTCGCCACGGAAGGATGGTCTTTGCCAAGGGAGTTCTCCCAAATCACCAGCGACCGCTTGTACAGCGGCTCCGCTTCATCGTAACGGCCCTGCGATTCGTATAATCCGGCCAGATTGTTCAGGCTTTGAGCCACGTCAGGATGGTCTTTGCCGAGCTTGTCTTCCCGAATCACCAGCGAACGCTTGTACAGCGGCTCCGCTTCATCGTAACGGCCCTGCGATTCGTAGAGTCCGGCCAGATTGTTCAGGGTGGTTGCCACGTCAGGATGGTCTTTGCCAAGGGATTTCTCGGAAATCTCCAGATCACGCTTGTACAGCGGCTCCGCTTCATCGTAACGGCCCTGCGATTCGTAGAGTCCGGCCAGATTGTTCAGGGTGGTTGCCACGGAAGGATGGTCTTTGCCAAGGGAGTTCTCCCAAATCACCAGCGACCGCTTGTACAGCGGCTCCGCTTCAGCGTAACGGCCCTGCGATTCGTAGAGTCCGGCCAGATTGTTCAGGGTGGTCGCCACGGAAGGATGGTCTTTGCCAAGGGATTTCTCGGAAATCTCCAGATCACGCTTGTACAGCGGCTCCGCTTCAGCGTAACGGCCCTGCTGCCGATAGAGTCCGGCCAGATTGTTCAGGGTAGTTGCAACGGAAGGATGGTCCTTGCCAAGAGATTTCTCATTGATCTCCAGCGACCGCTTGTAGAGCGGCTCTGCTTCAGCGTAACGGCCCTGCGATTCGTATAATGCGGCCAGATTGTTCAGGGTGGTCGCCACGTCAGGATGGTCTTTGCCAAGGGATTTCTCGGAAATCTCCAGATCACGCTTGTACAGCGGCTCGGCTTCAGCGTAACGGCCCTGCATTCTGTACAGCTCGGCCAAATTGTTCAGGGTGGTCGCCACGGAAGGATGGTCTTTGCCAAGGGAGTTCTCCCAAATCACCAGCGACCGCTTGTACAGCGGCTCGGCTTCAGCGTAACGGCCCTGCATTCTGTACAGCTCGGCCAAATTGTTCATGGTGGTCGCCACGGAAGGATGGTCTTTGCCAAGGGAGTTCTCGGAAATCTCCAGATCACGCTTGTACAGCGGCTCCGCTTCAGCGTAACGGCCCTGCGATTCGTATAATGCGGCCAGATTGTTCAGGGTGGTCGCCACGTCAGGATGGTCTTTGCCAAGGGAGTTCTCCTTGATCACCAGCGACCGCTTGTACAGCGGCTCCGCTTCTGCGTAACGGCCCTGCGACTGATAAAGATTTGCCAAACTGTTTAAGGCGTTGGCAAGATCAAGATTGTCCTTCCCTTCTGCCTCCCGCATCTTCAACAGCCGTTCCAGCCATTCCTGCGCATGGCGGTAGTCGCCCAGCGTGCGGGCCATCTTTCCGGCAGCCAGCAGATAGTCCGGGTTGTCCTCCTCCAAAGCCACAGCCTTTTTGTACTGGCGCATGGCCTTGGCGTAATCCAAGCGGCCTGCAGCAAGCTGGCCGCTCTGAAAGGCGGCAAGGGCCACAGATTTGCCGTCCTTGTCCACCACCTCATCAAAGACCTGCTCCGCTGCCGCAGTGTCGCCCTGCGCCAAACTTTTTTCAGCTTTGGCAATCAGGGCAGGAGACAGATGGCCTTGCAGCTCGGCAAGGGCTTTTTCCGCACTCCTGCGGCGGGCCAGCTCCTCCTCGTAGCTCTGCTGGAGATTGGCTGATTTTTCTTCCAAGCCTTTCACCTTCAGCTCCAGCAGGCGGCGTTCCTCGGCAGCAAGGCCGGGAGCCTGCATTTCCTTGGCAGCTTTCCGCAGCTCTTCCTGAAGCATCTGCCGGTATTCTTCCTTCTTCAGGCCGTAATTCACATCACCGCCCGCGTTGATCACATTGCCCTGCACAGTCACCTTGCCGCTGTCCGTGGCTTTAATCTCCATATCAGCAGCCTCAGCAGCAACTGTCGAAAGACAGAAACAGACCGCCGCAAGCATCAATCCTTTCTTACTGTTCATCATTCTTCTCCACATTGCCGTCCGCATTGATCAAATCACCGCCTATCGAAACCTCTCCTTGCTCAGAAGCCGTGATGCTGAGGGAATTTCTTTTTTCTGGAGCCACTGCCGCATTCTTTTGCTCTGTGACAGGTTGCTGCACAACCGGTTCTGCCGATGCTGCCGGAGTCTTAGCCTGCCTCTCATCCGCCGAACTGTCTTTCCAATTCAAGGCAATGCCGCCAGCAACTGCGATTGCCGCCAGCAGAAAGAGCAGCAGCATGGCCCGGTGCAGCAGTCGCTCAGTCGCTGTGCCGGTCAGCTTGCTGTTGTTGAGAAAGAGCGGTTTGATGATCAGGGCGAAAAGAAACAGGCCGAATCCGGCAAAGACCAACGGATGGTGCAGATGTTCAATCCAAACGCTGATATTGTTCACTGCCAGTCTCCCACGTCATTTCAATCGCAAAGTCCATTGCCGCAGAAACCCCAGTGCCCCGGTATGTGCCGCTGACTGGCGCGGCACCGGCAGACGCATGGCTGGCTGCCAAGGGAATGTGCTGCTCTGCCACAGCCAAGCCCAGCGTCGGATCATAGCCCTGCCAGCCGCCGCCGGGCAGATGCACTTCCGCCCACGCATGAAGCTCGTAATCTTCTTCACTCTCACCGACGTGATAGCCGCTGACAAAGCGGGCTGCAATGCCGACTGCCCGGCAGCAGGCCATGAACAGGACAGCAAGGTCGCGGCAGGCCCCTTCCCTGCTCTGCAAGACTGCAGCGGGCTGCATCGGCGCGCCTTCCTCTCTATGCGTCACAGTGAACGCTTCATAGATCGTCTTGTTCAGCAGGAAAAGAAAAGGAATGGTCTCCTTGCCTGCCGCCTCAACAATCGGGGCAATGAAATCCCTGACCACCGCCTCTGCTTCCCCTTTGCCACGATAAAGAGCCAGCGCTGCCGCCTCACTGCCGGAACAGCTGACCGGCAGACGGGAAAATCCGTTGTCTGTGATCAAATAGCCAAAGGGGTTGACTGAACTTGTCTCAAGGACGAATTCGGATTGGATGATCAGTGCGTCCATCAGCTCTGCAAACCAAGCGCAGGCTGCCAGATTGCCTTCCGCGTCAAGGAATTCGTGCAGTCCGGCAGGCTGCGGCTCAAGCCGCAGGGAAAAATTCCTGACCTGCCGGAAGGCATCGCTGCGGGGCCGGAGCCGGACAATGTGCGGCTCCAGAAAGACTGGCGCGGAATAACGGTACTGGATGCGGTGTTTGAGCCGAAGAATCATTTCCGACCGCCATTTGCATTCAGTTTGTGCAGCAGGCCGTCAATCCATTCATCCGGCAGCTCCTTGATGCCCTTGCGCAGCACCTCGTCCCACCAGATTGAAATCTCGGCCAAGTCCTCCTGATAAAAGCGGTGCTGAATCATCTGAAAGGAATTCTTGCGATAGAGCACCACATCCATAGGAAAATCGACATCTGCCGCGCTGATTCGGGTGGAATCAAAAGAAAGACAGCCCACCTTGACGGCAAAGGCCAAGGAATCCTTGCTGGAAAAGGTTCGGTCGAGAATCGGCTTGCCATAGCCTGGCGCGCCGATGATCTGATACGGGGTCTCCTCGCTGATCTCCACCCAGTTGCCTTCAGGATAAACCAAGTAAAGGGAATGCGCGGCATCAGCAGCCATCTGCCCGCCGATCAGGCAGTGCATGTTGAAGAGCAGGCCGCTTTCTTCAAGAAAGGGCTTGTCTTCCGCAGCCACCTGCCGGATCATCCGGGAAAAGATATTGACTGTCTTGAACATCCGGTCGCACGGCTCGTCTAATTTCTCAAGATGCTCAGTGAAATAGGTGATGGTCTTGTCGCTCACCGATCTGAGGCCAGAGGTGAGCAGGAACAGGCCGCCTTGACCGTGATTGATGCAGGTTAGCTTCTTGCTCCGGGTCAGTTCATTGCCGGATGTGATCAGGGTGTCGGCAATGCCGACCAAGCCCTCCTCAGTCCGCATTCCCAAACAATAGGTCATGTTATGGTCTCCATAAGAGAAAATTGCTCCTGCTTGGCTGAAGCCTCAGCAGGCGCGGGCAGGAAAAAGGCATTTCTGATCTCCAAGCCGATCTGATTGAGCCGGGCTTGGAGCGCGTCAAGATATTCGTGCATCCCGGTCGCCATCACCTCTTGGATGTCGGAATAGTTCAGGTCCGCCAGCAGTCTGCCAAGGTGTTTTTCCGGTTTGCTGCGGCCCGAACCATGCGGCGAGCCAGTGATTCGGTGCAGCGATTCAAAGGCGCTGGCCACGGCATGGCGGATCGAACGGGGAAACTCGGCGTTGAAGATGAGAAAATCAGCAACATGAACCGGCGCGATCCGGTGATGCACCTTGCGGTACATGTCATGGGCGCTGGCTGATTTCAGCACTGCCGCCCACTGAATGTTGTCATAAGGGCTGCCGACAGCATTGGCCTTGGGCAGAAGCATGAAGTATTTCACATCCAAGATGCGGGAAACCTTGTCCGCCCGCTCAATCATCAGGCCCATGCGGGCGAAATGCCAGGCCTCGCCGTGGGTCATGGTCGAGTAGAGCAGGCCGGAGAACATGTGGCTGCGCATCTTGATCATGAGAAAGAACTTGTGCGGTTCGTTCTGGGCAAAACCGCTGTGCTCCGCCTCTTTCAGCTCAATGTGGAAGCGGTTGAGCTGCTCCCACATCTCTGAGGAGATCACCTCCCGCACAGAGCGGGCGTTCTCGCGGGCCGCCTGCAGACAGGAAATGATTGAATTCGGATTGCTGCGCTCAAAGGTGAGGAAATGAATCACCTTGTCCTGCGAATACTCGGCATGCAGCACCTTAAAGGCCTCCCGGTCGCCAGTGATGGCGATCATCGGCTCCCATTGCAGATGCGCGTCCAGCGGCATGTCCAAGAGCAAATTCAGATTCACGCCGATGAAACGGGCCGTGTTCTCAGCCCGTTCAATGTAGCGGCACATCCAATAGACAGCATTGGCAACACGGCTTAACATATCGTCTCTCCTTGCCTGATCTTATTGATTGAAGTCAACCACCCACGTGTCCTTGCTTCCGCCGCCCTGCGAGGAGTTGACCACCAGAGAATCCTTGCGCAGGGCAACTCTGGTCAGGCCGCCAGGCAGCACGTAGATGTCCTCGCCGTAGAGAATATAGGGCCGCAGATCAACATGGCGGCCTTTTATTTCGCCGTCAATGATGGTCGGGGCACGGGACAGGGCCAAAGTGGGCTGGGCCATGTAGTTGCGCGGATTCGCTTTGATCAGTGCGGCGAATTTCTCCCGTTCCGCTGCCGAGGCATGCGGCCCGACCAGCATTCCGTAGCCGCCGGACTCGTTGGCCGCCTTGACCACCAGCTTGTCCAAATTGGCCAGCACATAGTCCCGCTCCTTGGGATCAGAGCAGATGTAGGTCGGCACATTGGGCAGAATCTGGTCTTCGCCGGTGTAGTATTTGATGATCTTGGGCACATAAGCATAAATGACCTTGTCATCAGCAATGCCGGTGCCGGGCGCGTTGGCTAAGGCCAAGCGGCCTGCCTTGCAGACCTCCATCAGGCCGGGCACACCGAGCACGGAATCCGGCCTGAAAGCCAGCGGGTCAATGAAGTCATCATCAATGCGGCGGTACAGAACATCGATCTTTTGCAGCCCCTTGGTGGTGCGCATGTGGACAAAGCCGTCGTGGACAAGCAGATCCTGGCCTTCAACCAGCTCAATTCCCATCTGGCGGGCAAGGAAGGAATGCTCAAAATAGGCGGAATTGTAGATGCCCGGCGTGAGCACGCCGATGGTGGGCGAGGCGACATGCTCCGGCACCAGATGCTCCAGCGTGTCCAAGAGCCGGTTCGGGTAGTCATCAACCGGGCGGACATTCGACTTGTCAAAGACCGAGGAGAAGGTCCGCTTTAAGACTTGCCGATTTTCCAGCACATAGGAAACACCGGAAGGACAGCGCAGGTTGTCCTCCAGCACGTAAAAGGTGCCGTCCCGGTCCCGCACCAAGTCTGTGCCGGTGACATGGCACCAGATGTTCTTGGGCGGACTGAAGCCTTCGCACTCCTTGCGGAAGGTCTTGCTGGTGAAGATGACTTCCTCCGGCACCACCTTGTCTTTGAGGATTTTCTTGTCGTGATAGATGTCATCAATAAAGGCGTTCAGGGCAAAGATGCGCTGCTTGAGGCCCGCCTCCACCCGCTCCCATTCCTTGCCATCGACAATGCGGGGAATGATGTCAAAGGCAGCAGTGTCTGGTTAGTTTTTTGCAAGCGAATCTGTGAACAACAGACTGTCCGCTTGACAGCGTGACCGTGAGGTTTCATTATCTTCCTGTAATCAACAATAACAGGGAGATGTCCTAGTGAAGCCGCTTGTTGTGAAGAAAAAAATCACGTCCCGAACGTATGATGAGTTCTGTCTGCCTCTGCGCGATATTTTGCGCAGCACTCCTGTGTTGAAGTCACGGGGAGACCGGCCTTTGCAAATGACGTTCGAGCATCAGCTCAATGCCCTGATCTGGTTTCATTTGCAGGAGCATGATTCGGCGCGGCATCTTGTTTCCGATCTCAACAGGAATGACTTTGCGAAGGAATTCATTGCGCCGGATGGAGGCATCAGCCGGAGCAGTTTTTCAGAAGCTGTTAATAATCGGGGACTTGAGCAGCTTCAGCATGTTTTCAATGAACTCTCAAAGCAGGCCCGCGCAACGCTTCCGGCTGACTTTCAGGCACTCGGCGAGCTTGTCGCAATCGACGGCTCGCTGATTGATACGGTTCTTTCCATGCACTGGGCTGATTACAGGAAAAAATCCAAGAAAGCCAAGGGTCATTTCGGGTTCGATATCAACCGGGGCATTCCGACCGGATTCCATTTGACTGAAGGCAAGGCGGGAGAGCGTCCTTTTGTCGAGCAAATTCTCGCCGCAGGGCAGACAGGAGTGATGGACAGGGGGTATCAATCTCATATTCTGTTCGATTCGCTTCAAAAAGCGGGAAAAAATTTTGTCTGCCGCATCAAAGCCTGCACAATAAAGAGTATTATCAAAGAAAATTGCGTCAAACCGGGCAGCAATGTCTTTCAAGATTCATCGGCGCATCTCGGCACGGCAAAAAATCGGACCGAGTTGCCGGTTCGGGTCATCGGGTATCTGGTTGAAGGAGTAAAATATTATGTCGCAACGAACAGGTTTGATCTGACAGCGGAACAGGTTGCGGAAATTTATAAGCTGCGCTGGAATATCGAAACGTTTTTCAATTGGTGGAAACAGCATCTGCATGTTTATCATCTGATTGCCCGAAGCAGATACGGTCTCACTGTTCAGATGCTCGGCGGATTGATCACATACCTGTTAATGGCAATGTATTGCCGGAAAAACTTCAATGAACAAGTTTCTGTTCAAAATATCAGACTGATACGGTCAAATATTCAGAATGAATTAATGGCGGCTGGACGAAATAACAGCGGAACTTACTCCACGACATCCAGCGTAAAATTTTATGCAAAAACCTAACCGGACACTACTGTGTCAAAGGGAAAGATTTTCTCCGCCCCTTCCTCATTGCCATAGACCGCAAAGGTGATGCCCATTTGCAGGAGCATGATCTCCGCCGCCTGCTGCTTGGCCAGCAGATCATCTTGCGAAAGGGATTCAATCTTTTCAATCAGCAGCTTGGCTCCTGGATGCGGCTGGTCAGGCCCAGCAAAAAGTTCATCATAAAAGCCGTCAAGGTGATACTCTGATAACTCCATATAACGTTTCTCCTTTCTTGTGACAGGTGTTTCGGTTCAGCCTTGTCTGTTTTTCCTCTGAGACAGTATAGCATGTTCCTGCCGCATCGCCCCAATATCTTCTAAGGGCAGGCTGGAATGAGGGGCGGACAGGGGGCCGTCCCTCCAGGAGAGAGACAGACGGCAGCTTTTCGGGAATATGCAAGGTTCTGGCAGGACTGTGCAAGTCATGCGTTTGCCGTGGTTGAAGCCGAAAGACTATGAGAACTTGAAACTTCTCGGAGAGGCTCTGAAAAACATTTCAGAAAGATTCGGACGGGATGTTTTTAACTTGATCACCCTCAAGTCAAGGGATGCCGCCTGCCAGCTTCTTCTCATGCTTCAGCCAGCGGATCATCAGCAAAGAGTTCGTGGCTGATCTCCTGATAGGCAGTCAGCAGGCCGGACTGCTGTTCGGCTGGAATTTCGTGCGCGGCAAGACAGCGGAGAAAGACCTGCTCATGCGCCAGCTCGGCCAGAGTCTCGCCTTCGCGTTCCGCGCAGAGATTCTGATCAGCAGGACGCAGGCTGCGGATGCGCAGGACTTCCAGCCCTGAACCGGCAACAAGCTGCTCCACCCGCTCCCGCAGATCACTGATCAGCTCGCTGTCCTCATGCACGACCTCCAGCCATATTCTGCGCTGTTCGACCCGCAGGCGGCCCAGCTCCTCAGCAATTTTCAGCCAGCCGCCCCGGATGCTTCTGATCTCCTGAAAGACCGGCACAGGCAGCACCCGCACCTGCGGCCCGTTCTCCGTGAAATCAACAAGGCAGATGCTTTTCCCTTTGCCCGCCTCAGCAAAGCTCATTACCAGCGGCGCGCCGCTGTAGCGGCGAGTCTCGTTGCCCTGCACAAGCTGCGGTGTGTGCAGGTGGCCAAGGGCGACGTAATCAAGCAGGGGCGGAAAGGCATCTGCTCCCACGCAGGCCAAGTCGCCGACATAGAGGCTGCGGCTGCCGTCGCCTTCAACCATGCTGCCGCCTGCGGCAAAGAGATGGCCCATGCCAATGACCGGCACTGGCTGCGGCAGGCCCTGCTGCACAGCTGCCGCCGCCGCGCAGACTTCGGCATAGTGCCGCCGGATGCCCTCGGCCAAATCGCGCTCGCGCTCCTCCATGCTCTGGCCGGGCGCGGCTGTGCGCAGGTCGCGGTCACGGAGAAAGGGCACCGCGCAGACAATGGCTTCCGGCCCGTCCTGCTGATTGCGGAGGAGCAGCACCTCGTCCGCAGGCGAATCTCCTTTTGCGGCAATGACGTGAATGTTCAGGGCACGGAGCAGCTTCTTGGGCGCGCTGAGAAAGGAGGGGGAATCGTGGTTGCCTGCGGTCACGATCAGGTGACGGCAGGGCGAGGCGGCCATCTGACAGAGGAAATTGTAGTAAAGCTGCTGGGTTTTGCTGCCCGGCGTGGTGGTGTCAAAGATGTCGCCTGCAACGGCCAGAATATCAACCTCGTGCTGAAGGGCGGCCTGATGCAGCCAGTGCAGGAAGGCGGCAAACTCCTCATGCCGCTGCCGTCCATGCAGCATCCGGCCCAAGTGCCAGTCAGAGGTGTGGAGAATGCGGAGCGGCTTGGGCATGGAATTGCTGGTTTGGAAATGGCATCAGACAGACAGTTGCATGAGCAGCCTTTTCAGCCATCTTGTTTGGCCGCCCTCCGCTCCTCCCAGAACTGGAGCAGGAGGAACAGAGCAATGCCGACCGTGATGCCGGAGTCAGCCACATTGAAGGCGGGCCAGTGGTATTTGCCAAGGTAAAAATCGAGAAAATCCACCACTGCGCCCCAGCGCAGCCGGTCGATCATGTTGCCGAGCGCGCCGCCGCTGATCAGACCAAAGCTGACTGCATAGAGGAAGTGGCGCGGCCCCAGTTTATACTGCATGATGACCAAGGCGGTCAGGGCGGCGGCAGAAATGCTGATGAAGAATATCTGCCGCCAGAGCATTGGCAGGCCGGACAAGATGCCAAAGGCCGCGCCGCTGTTGTAGAGCAGGGTCAGGTTGAAGAAGCCGGGAATGACCGGCAGGGTCTCGTGCAGCGTGAACTGCTGGACAACCCACAGCTTGGTGAGCTGGTCGCTGACCGCCACCAGCACCATGATGAGCAGAAAACGAATCATGATCAAGCGGGCAGGCTGCGGACTACAGCAGCGCAGCGGCTGCACAGGGCCGGGTGCTCGCTGTCTTGACCGACGCTGGGCGAAATCATCCAGCAGCGTTCGCACTTGCCGCCCGGCGCAGGCCGCACCCCGATTTGCAGCCCGGCAATTTCCTCGGAAGCGGTGAAGGCGGCCTCGCCTGCATCGCTGACCGTCTTCAGGCTGGAGACTATGCACAGCTCACGCAGCAGCTCCTCCTTGCCACTGAGAAAGGCAGCCAGTTCGCCCTCAGCCAAGAGCAGCACCTCGGCATCTAAGGACAGGCCGATCACCTTGTCCTTGCGGGCGGTCTCCAGCACTCTGGTGATTTCACCGCGCAGGTTCAGGAGCTGCTTCCAGCGTTGATCCAGCTCCGCGTCCAAGGCAATGTCATCCACTTTGGGCAGCTCGGCAAAGAAGACCGACTGTTCCAGGGGCGCATTCTCGTCCAAGCCATGCAGATGCTCCCATGCCTCTGCCGCAGTGACGCTGAGAATCGGGGCCATGAGCCGGAGCAGGCCGTCAAGGATGCGATGCAGGACAGTCTGGGCAGCCCGGCGGCCCGGCGCATCGGTGCCGGAGCAGTAGAGCCGATCTTTAAGGATGTCGGCATAGAGGCTGGACATGGTGATGCCGCAGAAGTTGAGCAGACTATGATAAATGGCGTGGAACTCGTAGTCATTGTAGGCTTTCTCCACCCGGCGCACCAAGTCAGCATAGCGGGCCAAGGCCCAGCGGTCCAGCTCGCGGAAATGCTCCGGCCCGACGCTGTTCGCAGCCGGGTCAAAGTCGCTCAGGTTGGAGAGGAGGAAGCGCACCGTGTTGCGCATCTTGCGGTAGGCATCTGAGACATGGCGGAGGATTTCCTCGGAAACCTTGACATCGTCGCGGTAGTCCTCGCTCGCCACCCAGAGGCGAAGTATCTCGGCCCCGAACTTGTCAATCATGTCCTGCGGCAGGATGACATTGCCGAGCGACTTGGACATCTTCTTGCCTTTGCCATCAACCACATAGCCGTGGGTCAGCACACCCTTGAACGGTGCCCGCCCGCGTGTGCCAATCGAAGCCAGCAGAGAGGCTTGGAACCAGCCTCGGTGCTGATCACTGCCCTCAAGATACAAATCAGCAGGCGAGCGCAGCCCGGCCCGTGCCTCCAAAACCGCTGCGTGGCTCACGCCGGAGTCAAACCAGACATCAAGAATGTCATGCTCTTTCTCAAATTTGGCGCAGCCGCAGGCGCATTGTACGCCTTCAGGAATGAATTCCGCCGCCTCACGCTGGAACCAAGCATCTGCCCCTTCTTGGGCAAAAATGGCCTCAATCCGCTCGCAGACCGCTTTGTCCTTGAGGATTTCCCCGCAGTCCGCACAGGTGAGCACGGTCAGCGGCACTCCCCAGGAACGCTGGCGGGACAGGCACCAATCAGGCCGTCCCTCAACCATGCCATGAATCCGCTGCTCGCCCCAGGCCGGTGTCCAGCGCACCTCCTCAATCGCCTGCAAGGCTTTCTGACGCAGCTCGTTCAGCTCCATAGCAATGAACCACTGCTTGGTGGCCCGGTAGATGACCGGCTTTTTGCAGCGCCAGCAGTGCGGGTAGGAATGGTCGATCTCGCTTTCCTTGACCAAGACCCCGGCAGCAGCCATGTCGTCGTTGATCTCCCGGTTGACCATCGGGATGCGGCGGCCTGCGTACTTGCCCGCCTCGCCTGTATATTGGCCCGCATCATCAACCGGCGAGAGCACCTCCAAGCCATAGCGCAGGCCAGTCAGGTAGTCGTCCGCACCATGCCCCGGGGCCGTATGCACGCAGCCAGTGCCGGAATCCGCCGTGACATAATCAGCCAAGACAATCAATGACTCGCGCTCAAAGAAGGGATGGCGGCACTTGCGGCCTTCCAAGCCTTTGGCGGAAAAGGTGCAGACAATGCGGTAGTCGGCAATGCCGAAATCGGCAAAGCATTGCTCTACCAGTTCGTGGGCGAGAATCCAGATTTCATCCCGCACAGCCACGGCGGCATAGACAAAATTCGGATGAAAGGCCACAGCCATGTTGGCAGGCAGGGTCCACGGGGTGGTGGTCCAGATCAGGACGGAGACTTTGCTTGTCTGCCCTGCCAGCTCCGGGATTACGTCGCTCACGTCCTCAGCCAGCGGAAACTTGACGTAAATCGAAGGCGAGGTGTGATTATAGTATTCCACTTCCGCCTCTGCCAAGGCCGTGCGGCAGGTGGAACACCAATAGACCGGCTTTTTCGAGCGCACTACCCCGCCGTTGAGCAGGAAGCGGTTGAACTCGCGAGCAATGGCTGCCTCATAGCCGCAGCTCATGGTCAGATAGGGAGCGTCCCAGTCACCCAGCACCTCCAGCCGCCGGAACTGCTCCTTCTGAGCCGCCACCCATTGATTCGCATATTTGCGGCAGGCGGCCCGCTTCTCCAAGGTGGAGATGACCTCCTTGCGCTCGCCCAGCTCCTTGTCAACATTGTGCTCAATCGGCAGGCCGTGGCAGTCCCAGCCCGGCACGTAAGGAGCCTGAAAACCGGCCATGCGCCGCGATTTGAGAATGATGTCCTTGAGCACCTTGTTGAAGGCCGTGCCCAGATGAATGTTGCCATTGGCATAAGGCGGGCCGTCATGAAGGATGAACAGGGGCCTGTCCGCCGCAGCCTGCTGGAGTTTCTCATAGAGCCGCTCCTCTTCCCAGCGGGCCAGATACTGCGGCTCCTTCTGGGTCAGGCTGGCCTTCATCTTGAATGTGGTTTTGGGCAGGTTCAGAGTGTCCCGGTAGTCCATTGCTGTTCTCGCGGATAGGAAAATATCTTTTATTCTGAAAAGGTTGACAAGTCCGGCCTGCGGCGGGCCGTCCCGGCGCAATAAAGCAAGAGTTTACCCGGAACCGGGGAAGATGCAAGGAAAAACAGAGCTTGCAGCGGGCGGCCCATGCTGTCCATCGGGACAGCATGCGGCCTCTGCATATATTTATATTTCGCCAAATTCCTTGCCATTAACGCTTGCACCTGTCACATAGATATAAACAGGTTCTGGTCCTGATCTCCTGAGCGTTTGTCCATTGTCTTTGAAACTGACGGAATCAACAACGGCCTTGCACCCTCTAAGAACAAGTTCATCATGCTCGTCGGCAGACCTCAATGCGTTGTCCACATCCTTTGACGCACCTATTGCGGTAAAATTAATTGTATGCTTATTCAGATAATCTGCGGCGCAACCATACTGATCGATAATCCCTCTGGCATCCGCTGAAAGGTCGGATTTATAATCCCATGCTGCAAGCTCTATCGCTGTTTCACCCCAGATCAATGAGAAGGAACCACTGAACACGTCAAATATCTGATCACCATGAGATACGCCCATCAGCGCGCCTTCTGCTTCCCACTCTTCTTTCAAATCAAAATTCCATTCAACTTGCTCATTGGACAGAACTAAATGCCCATCAGTCTGTTCTGCCGTTATGTCGGGCGTGCTGCTTCGATTATACAAGAAATATCCGGCAGCACCAAGCAGCAGGATAATGATGAGGAAATTTTTCATTTCTCAGTCTCCGGTTGCGCATTGCAAAAAGCCTTGCAAGGTGCATGGCCATGCACTGTCTTTAGTGCGGTGACTGCACCCTGCCCAACTCAATAATCGTCTGTCATCCGCCAATCGGTGAAAGATCACAGACCTCAAGCATGTATCGTCCATAAGAAAGCAGGCTGGCGACGAACAGATCATAGGAGTTGCTGTCGATGAAATTCACCGTCACCTCCGCATTCAGGCCGGCAAGCGCCATGTCAACCCCTGCCGGAGGAATGATCACCTCCGGGCCGAGCGGTCCTTCAAGAGGGCCGACAGCAAGGGCAATCTGACCATCTGTCCGATAGACCGCCTCAAACCTGCACATAACCTGATGGCTGGAATAGTTGCTCACCACCAGCGGGCCGTCCGCAGCATCGCCGACAACGAAGAGCTTGGGCTGCTGTGCAGTGACAACGTTGGTGGAGCGCAGATGCTTGGCATACTCGCCTGTTCGCAGCTGTCCATTCTCCGTGTATCGTGACCGCACCGCAATGATCTTCTCAACATTTGGGGAGACTGTAGGATTTCCTCCGAAATCAGGGGTGATGATGATTTTGGAGGGATTGTTGAGGCTGATATTTGTCTGCTGGACAATATGGCCGTCAGCATCAGTCAGGAAAACGCCTTGGGTCGGGTCTGTTCCATCAAAGCCGATATTCGAGCCGTCCAGACGGAAGCCGTGATCCGGGCGGATCCAGTTGGCAAGATTGGTGTTTGTGTCATAGGCCGCGCTGATCTCAGGAGCCTTTTCCGAATACGGGAGGCGCACGTATTCGGCCTGCTGCGCCACTTCCTCTTTCAGGACCACAGAAGGCTTGGCCTTGACATCAACAGGGTCAGGCGGCAGGTCGTCGGTCGGCTGCGCCAAGCGGACAGGCAGAGAGGTGACAAAAGACACGAACCCGGCGAGGTTGATCGTGTTGCCGTCGGCAAGCTGGCGGATCACCTCATCCCGGAAGGCCTCAAGCACCGCCTTGGCAGTGTCTGCCGGGATGGTCGGGTTGTGCAGGTTGATCTGCTCGGCCAGGGCATCATAGTCCAAGGTGTTCTGAGGAACCGGGCGGGCGGTGTAGGACGGGGGATTGGTCAGATAGTTCGGGATGATTTTGTATTGGATAGGCATGACGTGCTCCTTTGGTTGAAGATGTGCTTTTATACTTGCCCTACCGGCATCTTACCGGTATCATCCATCTTCAAAATAAATCTTTCGAGCAGATGCCGCAACAGATAAAATCGGAAGATGCAGGCAGCTCTGTCCGGCTGCTGCAATGCAGGCTTTCGCAGCGCACGAATGCCTGGTTTCGTGTCTGTCGAATGCATGCATTCGTTCCAATCAAATGCCTGCATTCGTGCCGATCAAATGCATGCATTCGTGCTAATCAAATGCAGGCATTCGTGTGCAGGAAAACCGGCAGGGCGGGGAGTACTTCGCTCTCCCAGAGGTGATTGCGCATGGAACGTTTCCGCTTATTGATACTGTCAGGAGTAATTAAACCAAATGGATATTGAAACCGAAATTCTTAAACTTCTCAGAGAGAGAAACCATGTGTCTTTTGCCGAGCTGAACAGGATTCCTGGCTTTGATGGTGAAGGGAGCATTAGCCACCCAAGATACAACAATATTCTCATTTGGCATAGAGTTTCCGAGGAAGGATATCACGCGATAAACAATCTTATGGGTAATTATGGGGTCGCAATTACTCCATGTGAACAACTTGTTTACATTATTGACGGGTTGGTACCCAATATTCCGATTGCCAAGTCCGCAAGAAGTTACGCTAAACCAAGATGGCTTCCTTGCGTTTTGGTTCTCCCCGAAGCCAAGTAATAGCCTTGCAGGGTGCCATGCACTGTCTTTAGTGCGGGGGCCGCATCCTGCCCGGCTTTTAGTATTACAGGCAAGAGAATAGACGAATCAATAAGGATACAGCATGGTACAGCTCCAAATTATATCAGATCAACAGCATGCGCTTCCTATTATCCAATCAGCCATTGCGGCAAAAGTGAAGCGGATTGAAATAGGGCTGCGAACGACGGAACAGGAAATTCAGAAGGTTGAGTCCAAATATCATATTGCTTCAGAACAGTTCATGAGCGACTGCACCGCAGAAGACTTGGACGGCGGCGATGACGAATATGTCAGCTGGATGGGAGAACTCCAGCTTCGAGAGGCTATCCGGGAAGAATTACACCTCCTGAGCAATATCGAATATGTTACTCAAAGAGTATCTGACTGACATCAACAATACTTCGAGGTGAGTTTTATGGAAATATGTTTAAATATTCCCGATGAATTATTCCCGCATCTGCAAAGGCACCGAAATCGGCTGGCGCAAATTCTGTCTCTGGGACTGCGTGAACTGGAGGCCAAGCCCTCCGGGAGCTTTGCAGGTCTGACGGATGTGCTGGAGTTCTTAGCTGGTCTGCCCGCAGAAGAAGAAATTCTGCGTCTGCGTCCGTCTCCGCAATTGCAGGCGCAACTGGAAGCGTTGCTCGAAAAACAGCGCACTGACGGCCTGAGTCCAGATGAGGAATCAGAATGGCGGCAGTATGAGTATGTTGAACATTTAGTCCGTAAAGCGAAATTAAACGCTGTGAAAAGGCGGCAGGCTTGTCGTGAGTAGGACGTATATTCCTGTCGCGTTGCGCAATTTAGTGCATGAGCGTGCAAAGGCTGCCTGCGAGTATTGCCTGATTCCCGAAATGATCACCTTTGCTCCGCATCAGATTGATCATGTTATTGCTGAAAAACATGGAGGAGCAACTGAACAGGACAACCTCGCCTTGGCCTGCATTCTTTGCAATAAGCACAAAGGAAGTGATATTGCCTCGGTTGACCCGGAAACAGGAGAAATTGTTGCCTTGTATAATCCGAGGCTGGATTCCTGGGAGGAACATTTTCAGCTTGAAGAAAACGGAAAGATACAACCGCTGACTGATATCGGACGGGTCACTTCGCAACTTTTACGTTTTAATACGCCTGAACGTGTCAGTGAACGCAGGCTGTTGTATGAATTGCTGAAGAGCGAGGGCAAATTTGCTTGACACGGTCTTCCCGCATTCACACCCCGCAGATACATCACGGGGCTATTATCGGCTGTCCCTCAGAGACAAAGAAAGCTGTTCCGTGGAAGAATCCGGCACAGGATGGCAAGGGCGGGATGGGAGTGTCAAGCCCAGCACCAAGTCTCAGGCTGCGCCGAGAAAACCGCTGGTCTGCTGGATGAGCTGCTGCAGCTCGTCAACTTTGGCCGCCGCCTCAGCGCAGGTGCTGTCTGTGGCCACGGCCCGACGGTACATGACCAAGGCGCGGGTGTACCACTGGCCGCTCATGTAGCTGCGGCCCGCAGCGCAGAAGCCCTGCGCGGCCTGGCCGGAGAACATGTCGCTGAAGACCGAGGTCAGCTCCTCGCTCCACAGATATTCCACCATGTCCTCGTGCTCGACTAAAAAGCGGACTAAGAGGCTGTTGCCTGCCAAGGCCGGGAGCAGGGTGCGGAGCATGTTGCTGGTCTGACCAAAAAGCAGGGCCAGATGCTCCATCTGCCGCATGACATCCACTGCCACCCGCCGGATCAGCCCTTTCCGGTCAATGATCCGGGTCAGGCGGGAAATTGGGGCCGAGCCGTCGCTCCAGAAGACGGCGGCAGCATAGCTGTTGAGGATATGCACATCCTCCTTGAGCTTGACCGCCTCATGAAAAATGGAGCTGATCAGCCATTCTATGAGCGAATCGCCAATCTGCTGGCCCCGGCAATCTTCCGGCCAGATATGCTGGCAGAGGTCTTTGAGGAGCCAGAGCGGGCCTTTCTCCACTTCCGTGCCGACCATGACCGCCAGCTGATCCCAGATGCTGCATTTCTCATGGCCTGCGCCGTCCGCAAGCAGACAGCAGGACTCGCCGCGCTTGGAGGTGCGGCAGAGGCAATAGGAGCCGTACAGCTCCTGAAACGAGCGCATCAGAACGAAGAAATCCGCAAAGACTTGGCGGATGAAGAAATCGCCCTGCCGCTGGAACCAGTTGAGCCGCTGGCGGCGGAAGCTGGGCTGGGACGGGGAGAGCATTGCCTCCTGTCAGGGCAGGGACTGTCGGTAGAGGGCAAGGTAGTTCTGCATGACCTGCTCCCAAGTATGGCGGCTGCGGATGCGCTCCACTGCGGCCCGCTGCATGTCCGTGATCCGGCTGCGCTCCTCCCGGTATATATGCAGGGCCTGCTGCATGGCTGCGGCAAGAGCTTCCGGCTGGTGCTCCTGATAGGTGAAGCCGGTTTCGCCGTCAATAATCTTGACCAAGCCGCCGACCCGGTGCGCCACCGGCAGATTGCCGAAGAGCTGGGCAATGTAGTCGGTCAGGCCGCAAGGTTCGTAGAGCGAAGGAATGAGAAAGAAATCGCCAGCCGCGTAAATTTTGGTCGCCAAGGCCGGATCATAGCCTTGCAGGAAGCAGAGCCGTCCGTTGCTGTTGTCAGAAGCGGCCATGTCTTGGAGATGCTCTTCCAAGTATTTCTCGCCGCTGCCGAGCAGCAGGATTTGAAAACCGGTCTCGCCTGTGGCGGCGAGCAGAATCAGGGCCTTGAGCAGCACATCCACGCCTTTCTGGGCCGTGAGCCTGCCAATGAAGGTGAACAGGGGCAGGTGCGGCTCTGCATGCAGACTGCCGTGCTGGACCACCCGCTGCCAGTGCTGGTCTGCGCCGCAGGCGGCCAGCATCCGTTCCTTGCACTGCCATTTGCCGTGCAGATCACCCGCTGCCGGATCAAAGGCCGCGTCAATGCCGACTTGGTCCGCATGACGCGGATCAAAGCCTTCCGGGCTGATGCCGTTGGTGATTCCGGCCAGAGGGACTCCCCGACGGAGGAGATGATGACCGAGCCAGCCGGTGCGGCTGTCCTCATCCGTCTCCTGCAGCTCACGGGCGTAATTCTCGCTGACCGTGTTCATGGCCGCGTAGCCTGCGGCGACGGCAAAGGGATCAAAGCTGTTGTTGAACAGGCCGGAGCGAATCACCGAAAAGGGCAGGCCAGTGACAGCTTCGGCAAATTCGATGTCTTCCACCTCCTGATGATAGCCCTGCCCGGCGTTGTGAACCGTGACCACGGCCCCGGTGCGGCAGAACCAGTGCCGCCAGCCCTCATTCTCCCGCAGCATGGCAGGCAGGACTGCGGCATGGCCGTCGTGGCAGTGGATGATGTCAGGCCGGAAATCGAGCAGGAGCAGCATGTCCAAGGCCGCCTTTTGGAGGAGGATGTTCATGGCAAAGTAGTCATAATGCCCGGCTCCGGCCTGCTGCCAGCTTTTCTCCGCCTCCTCCCCGGCTGTGTAGGCATAGACTCCGTGCTTTTCAGCAAAGCGGGCCGATTCCAAGAGATAGACAGTCACGCCGTGGATGTTTTTTGTCCAGAGCGAGACCTGTTCCCGCCGCTCCCGGTTGGCATAGTTCATGGCCACATCAAAGCTCAGGGCAGGCTTGCCCTCTGCGCCTCGACAGGGCAGCGTGACCGGGGCAAAGCCCAGCTCCTCGGCATCGATAAAGCCATAACGCGGCAGAACTACCCGCACATCGCAAGCACCGTGCCGAGCTAATGCCTCGGCCAACTGGCGGCAGACATCCTTGACCCCGCCTGCGCCGGCCAGCCCGTCGTATTCGCGGCTGACCATCAGGACACGCTCTATCTTTCGTTGTTCTGGCTGGTTCACTTGTTTCCTCTCAGGGGGATGACATCAAGCAGAGATGATTTCATTCAGCCCTTCAACAACTGAATTCACTTCCGCCTCAGATGCTCTGCCAATCTTTTTGCCGAGTCTTTTGACAGAGAGTATGCGCACTTGACTGATCTTAATCCACGATTTTTTCGGCAGCTTCACGCTGTTCAGCTCCAATGTCAAAGGAAAACCAGCTCTCTGCGGCTGACTCGTGATTGCCGCTGCGATGACTGTGCCAGAATGCTTGTTGAAGACCTCGCGGCTCAAAACAAGAACTGGTCTCAATCCTGCCTGCTCATGTCCAATCGTTGGATTCAAGTCTGCCCAGTAAATTTCACCTCTTAATATTCCGGCCATTCCTCAAGCTCCGAGGCCATGCCTTCATCAGCGAAAGACTGCTCAACATCAGCACTCAGCTTTGCGCATTCCTTTGCCAGCCGACCTCCTTCAATCTTGCACAGCTTTTCTTGAATTGCTTCACGAATGGCTGTGCTGCGGTTGGGAAAAATGCGCGATTTCACAAGAATGTCAAGACGGCTGAGAAGGCTTTCTTCGAGCGTGATTGCAATTTTTGCCGTTGCCATATCTGTTCCTGTCCCTTAAAGCAATTGCAGACCGCTCACTGCCTGCTGCCGCAAAAGCTGATCTGCCAAGCAGAGCCGCACCATTGCCTCGCAGACCGGTATAATGCGCGGAATGGCGGAAATGTCGTGGCGGCCTCCAACCTTGATCGTCACCGCCTCATTGCTGCGGTTGACTGTCTGCTGCTCCTTGCGGATCGAAGGAATCGGCTTGACCGCCACCCGCATGATCAATTCTTGGCCGCTGCTGACTCCGGCGAGAATGCCGCCCGCATTGTTGCTGAGAAAGCCGTTCGGGGCAAGCGGGTCGTTGTTCTCCGAGCCAAGCATGGCCGCAGCTTGGAAGCCTGCGCCAATCTCCACGCCCTTGACCGCGCCAATGGACATCAGGGCATGGGCCAGCTCTGCGTCCAACTTGTCAAACACCGGCTCGCCCAGCCCGGCAGGACAAGTGGCCCGAATTTCGACAATGCCGCCAAGGGTGTCGCCCTGCTCGCGCACCTCGTCAATCCGGCCCTCCATCCGTGCTGCCGCCTCGCGATCCGGGCAGAAAAGGCTGTTCTCGCCGATCACGGCCAGATCACGTTTTTCTGCGGCAATCCCGCCCAGAGCGACTGTGTAAGCGCAGACCGTTACATTGTACTTGGTGAGCAGCTGTTTGGCAACTGCGCCCGCAGCCACCCGCGCTGCCGTCTCCCGCGCCGAGGCCCTGCCGCCGCCCCGATGGTCGCGGATGCCGTACTTAGCCTGATAGCTGAAATCGCCGTGCCCAGGCCGGTAGATGTCCAAGAGATTGCTGTAGGATTTGGAGTGCGCGTCCTTGTTGAAAATGACCAAGGAAATCGGGGTGCCCGTGGTTTGCGGGCAGGCCGCGCCCTCCGGCTGAAAGATGCCGGACATGATCTCGACCTTGTCCGGCTCCTGCCGGGGCGAAGTCGCGCCGCCCTTGCCGGGCCTCCTGCGCTCCAGCTCCTGCTGGATCATTTCCGGGGTCAGGTCAAGGCCGGGTGGACAGCCGTCAATGACCGCGCCAAGGGCAGTGCCGTGCGACTCGCCCCAAGTTGTCACCCTGAACAGGGTGCCGAAGGTGTTTCCTGCCATAATCTTATTGGGCTGATTGCTTTAATTCGGAAATAAATGCTACTGCGGCTCTTGTCACATAATATTTCTTTGTTCCATTTTTTTTCAGCTTCAGCAGGTTACTTGAAACTAACGTGTCCAAAGACAGCCGTCAATGACCGCGCCAAGGGCAGTGCCGTGCGACTCGCCCCAAGTTGTCACCCTGAACAGGGTGCCGAAGGTGTTTCCTGCCATAATCTTATTGGGCTGATTGCTTTAATTCGGAAATAAATGCTACTGCGGCTCTTGTCACATAATATTTCTTTGTTCCATTTTTTTTCAGCTTCAGCAGGTTACTTGAAACTAACGTGTCCAAATCATCCACTATAAAACGAGGTTCGGTATAGCTTATCTTTATATTGGCTCTATCCATATAGTAAATTGGATTTGGAGATATTTCCTCAGACTCAAAAAAAAATTCTGCTTCAGACTGGACGAGCTGGGTAAGAATAGAAACTGCTTGATCGGAAAGAACAGATTCTCTGTGAATAGCTTGTGCGATGCCTGAAAACGCATCTAATTTTCCTGAAACAGACGAGATAAGCAAATCAAGCCGTTGAAGACGATCAACCAGCTCTTCATGTTTGACGTTTAGGAGTGCGCCAAGATTTAGCTCCAATGCCTCATTGCCGCGTATTGATGCCGCTACACCCTCATGATGTTTTTCTTCGAGCCAGCGCATAAACTCATTCAAACCAGTTTCTGAACGTTCTGACTTGAAGTTGCACAATAATCCTACGATTGTTGAAAATGCAAATGCACCTGTTATTGGATCGACCATTTTATACTCACCTATTTTCTTGTGTCATCCTTTTACGGGAGTCCTAAGCCTCTTCCCTCACAATCCTGCTGATGGCAGTATAATCCGTCTTTCCGCTGCCGAAAAGCGGAATCGCCTCCATCCGCTGCACGGTGATGGTGAACTATGAGTGACAAGTTGAGTCATCGCCAAAAATGTATTGAGATTATTGTAAAATGCAATTAAAGTGATCACTTACCTGAATTCCGCTGTACTGTGTTCTGTCAGCAGGACTGCTTGGCGAGCAGAATTTCCGCCGCCCGCAGCACATCTTCGGGCAGCACTGCCTGCATACATTCCTGCGCAATTGTTCTGGAGCAGGTGCTTTCGTCGCAGGTGAAACGGCAGGAAAAATCTTTTTCCACAGCCACGCCGCAAGGGCTGAACGGATGGGTTTCTGCTGATTTGGACGGCCCGAAAATCGCCACGGTCGGCACCTGCAAGGCAGCAGCTATGTGCATCGGCGCGCTGTCATTGCATACGAAGAGGCTGGCCTGCTCCAGCAGCACCGCCATCTGCCGCAGACTGGTTTTTCCTGCCAAGTTCACCGGCTTGCGCCGCATCCTGCTGCTGATCTGCGCTGCCAAATCCTGATCAGCCTTGCTGCCGCCAAAGAGGAGCAGGGGCAGATCATATTTTTCCATAAGTTGATCATACAGGACAGCGCAATATTTTACAGGCCAAATTTTCAGGGGCAGGCGGGAGCCGGGATGCGCGCAGAGATACGGCGGCTGCACACCCAGCCCGGCAAGGAGCTGTCTGGCCTGCTCCTGCTCTGCTGCCGAAAAGCGCAGCCCCCATTCCAGCGGCTCTTCCGGGCAGCCGAGAAAGCGGCAGATGTCAAGATGATACTCCACCTTGTGGCGCAGCTCTGTGTACAGCACCTCGTGAGTCAGCAGATAAGCCCCGCCGCCGATGCCGTAGCTGACCTTATATCTGCTCCTGAGCGGGGCGGCTATGAGCAAAATTTCCCGGATGTCGCCTCTGGCCTCAATCAGCAGATCAAAGTGCCGCTGCCGCAGTTTTTTTATAAAACGCAGATAAGCAATGAAACTTGCAGAATAAAACCAGAACGGAGCAAAGGGAATGACCTCGTCCACCAAAGGATGCTGCTCCAGCAGCGGGGCCGCGCCCGGCGCAGTGAGAACGCTGATTCTGCTCTGCGGAAAGCGCGCCTTGAGCGGCTTGAGCATGGGCAGTGTCATGACGACATCGCCAATGTAGGCAGTGCGGATCAGGAGAATGTCTTGTATGCTCTCCGGCTGAATCGGGCCGGGTTTGCGGAAGATATTCCACGGCAGGAAAAGCACTTTGCCGATGCTGTCGAGCAGCAGCGTGGCCAGCAGCTTCTTGCGATTGACGATTTTATACACAGCCGCCTTACTGGACCAGCACTTCGCCGGAGCTGCCTTTCAAGGCCTCTTTGAAAACAGGCCAGTACATCACGCCGCGCTCAATGCTGAGGAGCGGATTGAGGATGGTGTCCAAGCTGCGCATGAAGGCTTCAACATCAGAAATTTTGCTCGGCGGCAGATAAAGAATGTCGCTGGCCTGCACCTGCATGGCCACAGCAGCGACATGTTTTTCGTTCAGATTTTTAAATTCAAGCGGAATGCTGATGATCTGAAGTTTGTTCTCCTTCTTCCGCAGAAGAATAATGTAATCTCCGGCACTCTGGGTCGGGCCGCCTGCTGCTGCTGCCGCCTCGATAACCGCAGTTTTCGCTTTCAGGACAAACTTGCCTGGACTGTTGACATCACCCAAGACATAATAACATTGTCCGGCCAAATCCTGCGGCATGACTGTCACCCTTGGATTTTTATAATACAAAGCCAGCTTCTTGGTCAGCGCGGCTTGTAGTTCATCCACCGTCAAGCCTGCCGCCTGCACAGAACCGATGAGCGGATAATGAATGGCTCCGACAGGATCAACTGTCACCTGTCTGGTCAGAGTGTCCTGCCCCCAGACTTCGATGTTCAGGGAATCTCCGGCAGCCAGCCGCAGCTCCTTTGGGCCGTCTTGGTCCACAGCCTGCTCCGCCTTTTTGTCAACAGCAGCCGGATAGTCCTTGACTGAAAATTCCACCTCCTTTTCACTGCATCCGCCAGTCAGGAGGGCAAAACAGCAGCAGAGGAGCAGGGCAAGCGCCTTGATCATGATTTGTCGTCCACCTTGATGATGATTTTGCCGTCCTTCCGGGTGGAGGAACGCTGGATGGCGTGGATGGTTTCGGCAAAGGGCAGGCGGGCGGTGATCATTGCTTCAATGGGCAGCCGCCCGGCGGCCAGCAGGCGGATGATGTTCGGGAAGATGCCGCAGCCTGCATGGCCTCGTGCGCCGACAATCCGGTTTGCGCCTGTGACCAAGGTGTCCAAGGTGATCGGCACTGCCCGGCCTGCCCTGCCCAGATAGACAATCACTCCGTTGACCGCCAGCGAGGCTTCCATTTCCGGGATGGTCTGCCACGCCGCGCCTGCCGCCTCCACCTGCACATCCGCGCCTCTGCCCGCAGTCTGCTCCAAGACGATGTCTCTGGGACGGATGCCCGCCGCTGCCACCTCGTTAAAATCATATACTTGAGATGCGCCCATTTTGGCGGCAATGGCCAGACGTTCCGGGATAAAGTCAAAGGCCAGCACCTGACTGGCTCCGCTGGCCATTGCCAAGGCCACAGCCCCCAAGCCTATCGGTCCTGCGCCATAGACCGCGACTGCCGCGCCAGGCAGAAAACCGCCCGCGCTGATGAACAGGCCATTGTAGGCGCAGCCGACCGGCTCAATCAAGGCACCAATATCAAACAGCAGCTCGTCGCTGTAGTGCCGGGCAAGGCTGTCAATCTTCCAAACCTGCCGACTGCTGACCACGGCATAGTCAGCCAAGGCTCCATCCACGGTGATGCCTGCCAATTCCGCCTGACAGCACTGGTTGGGCGCGCCGCTCCGGCAGGGGGTGCAGGTCCCGCACCAGACAATGCTTTCCGCTGCCACTATATCGCCGGGCGTGACATTGCTGACACTGCTGCCGACTTGCTCGACAAGGCCGGAATATTCGTGGCCAATGATGCAGGGCAGCTTGGCCGGGCCGGAAAAGATGATATAGCCGTCCGCATCGGTTTCATAGAGATGGGTGTCAGACCCGCAGATGCCGCAGCGTTTGACCCGAATCAGCACCTCGTGGGCCGCAAGGTCGGGAACAGGCCGCACCTCCTGAAAAAAGCGGGAATTCTTCCAAACCTGAGAGCCGGACACTGCCCGCTTCCTGCGTTCTTCCTCTAAGCTGAGGGGATAGTCCGGGCGCGGCGACCAGTCCGCATCGACAATAAATGCCTTCATAACGTTTGCCAGCACTCCAATGGCAGAGCCTTTTTGTTGATCTTGCCGCCCCCGGTTTTCGGCAGGGCAGCAAGCAGGGTGAAACGTCGCGGCACCATATAGGAGGCAAGACGATTCCGGCAGAACATGGTCAGCTCATCCGCCGCAAGCTGCGCCCCTGCTTTGGGCACAACAAAGGCCTGCGGCACTGAACCGTGCCGCCGTTCATTCATGCCGATCACTGCCGCCTCGTGGATGCCGGGATGTCGGAGCAGCACCTGCTCTATTTGCAGCGGATAGACTTTCAGACCCGCCACCTTGATCATACCACTTTTCCGCTCGGCAAAATGATAAAAACCACCGCTGTCCTGCCACGCCAGATCACCGCTGCAATACCAGCCTGCCTGGGCCGGGAAAGGCATTTCACCCCAGTATGCGCTGACCACTGCCGGACCAGATAAAAGCAGCTCGCCGATTTCACCGTGCCGCACCTCGCGGCCCTGCTCATCAACCAATTTGACTTGATAATGCGGACAAGGCTTGCCCATCCCTCCGTCAGCCCGGCGGCAGCCAAGCGCATTGGCCAAGGCAATGCCGGTGGTTTCCGTGCTGCCCCAGACCGGCAGCAGCGGCACCTGAAAGGCGGCAAGAAAATTCTCCTGCAAGGCGGGCGGAGTGAACATGCCGCCGCTCTCAGCTATCCGCAGGCTCGGCAGCGGCGTGTCCGCGCAGTGCTCGGCCAGCATCTTGTACATCACTGCCAACCCCATCACGCAGGTGACGTGATATTGCTTGATGGCCCGGACTATGGCTTTTGGATTGATCTCCGGCAGCAGGACCAGCGAGCCGCCGGTATAAAGTGCTCGGCTGAACAGCTCATGCGGATGGGCAAAGGCAGCAAAGATGCAGAGATGGACATCCGCTTCAGTCAGCGCAAATGCCTCTATCGCCGAGCGGGTATTCCAATAGATGTTGGCATGAGTGCAGACCGCACCCTTGGGCTGCCCGGACGAGCCGGAGGTGAAGTTCAGATAAGCGGTTTCTTCCGGGCTGATCTGCGGCAGCTCAGGCAGAGGACTGTGCTGGAGACAATCGCTCCAGTTGACAAACGAGGAGCGATGCTCTTCCGTTGCCCTGCCCACCGAAATAACCACTGCGCCGCATTCCCTAAGAAAATCCTGCACCTCGCTGCTGATCACGCTTGCATCAACAACAATGACTGCCGGGGCCAGCAGGGCAAGCGTGGTTTTGATGCTTTCCGGGCTGTCCAAATAGTTGACCGGCACTGGCAGACAGCGGGCTAAATTGGCGGCAAAAAATGAAAGCACCAATTCCGGCCTGCGCGGCAGCAGGAGGCAGACTCGCGCTCCAGCCTGCACGCCGTTCCCGGCCAGAAAACCTGCCAAGCGCAGGGCTGTGCGCTGGCTCTCCGCAAAAGAGAAACTGCCGTGGGCCGAATAAATAAAGGTTTTTTCCGGCTGCACCCCCGCCTGATGGGACAGAGTGCCGGTCACAGTCTGCACCTGCGACGAAAAGGACATCGGTTCAGGGAAAAATAAAGCGAATCAGGACAGCAGCGTTACAGAGAAAAGGAGAGCTGGATGCAGAGGGGTTCGATTCGCTGCCAGAGGCCGGGATGCTCCGGCAGCGAAGCACGTTACTTTGTCAGCACCCTGCCAATATCTTTGGCCTTGTCGATCTTGTCCTGCACTGCGGCAACCTCGCGCACACCGGGCAGTTTTTTGGTCATGCCCTCCAAGCCGACCGCGTCTTCAACCTCATTCAGCCCATCTTTGAATGAACGAATGGCCTTGCCCAGACCTGCCCCGACCTCCGGCAGCTTCTTACCGCCAAAGAGAAGAAAGGCAATAGCCATGATGGCAATCAGTTCAGGGGTTCCAAGTCCAAACATGCTTCATATCTCCTTGCTGTCCTTTTCGTCAATTGCTTTGGCATCGTCGTCCGGCTTTTTGACGCTGTCCTTGAAGTTTCTAATTCCTTTGCCAATCCCTGAGCCGATCTCCGGCAGCCTGCCGGCTCCGAAAATGATCACAGTAATGATCAGAATGACAAGCAGTTCAGGCATTCCAAGACCAAACATAACTGCACCTCCAGATTGAATTTTCAGACAAAGGCATCGACCGGACATCCTTCAATGTAGCATTGCGCACTGACTGCTGTCAACAAGGATTCCTTGTCTTCTCAGAGTTAGGCTGCTGACTTGGGAAATGGCTTTTCAGCACGAACGCTGGAAGAAGACGGCGCAGGCCGTTTGCCACTTTGCTGCTGGATGGCGGACATGGCCGTGGCGATCATGCCTGCCACATCAGTCAGATTGCCGGGCAGAATCATGGTGTTGTTTTCTTTGGCCAGCTTGCCGAATTCATCCAGATATTTTTTGGCCACATCCAAGCGGGCCGCCTCGATGCCGCCAGGCACGGCCAGCGACTCAGCAACTTTGCGAATGCCCTCAGCCGTGGCGCTGGCAACCTTGAGAATTTCCTGCGCCCGGCCTTCAGCCTCGTTGATCCGCTTCATCTTCTCACCTTCAGACTTGGCGATAGCCTCCTGCCGGTCACCCTCAGCCCGGTTGATCACGGCCTGCCGGTCGCCTTCAGAACGGGCGATTTCAGCCCGCTTCTCGCGTTCAGCCCGCATCTGTTTTTCCATGGCTTCCAAAATTGAGGGATTTGGCTTTATATCCTTGATTTCGTAGCGAAACAACTTGATGCCCCAGTTCTGCGCCGCCTCGTCCAGCGCCTCGACCACCTGCTGATTGAGAGTTTCTCTGGATTCAAAGGTCTTGTCCAAGGGCATTTTGCCAATCGCGGAACGGAGCGAAGTCTGGGCCAACTGCGAGGCAGCTCCGTAATAGTTCTCAACCCCATAGACTGCCTGTCTGGAGTTGACCACTTGGATATACATGACACCATCCACGGCAAGACTGACATTGTCGGCAGTGATGCAGGTCTGGCTGTCAATGTCAACAGCCCGTTCCTTGAGATTGGTCTTATAGGCGACCTTATCCAAAAAAGGAACCAGAATATGAAAGCCCGCCTCCAGCGTGGTGCGGTATTTACCGAGCCTTTCGACAATATACTCCTGCCGCTGCGGCACAACAATCGCTGTTTTCAGCAGGACAATGACAATAAAGATGATCAGCGCAATGATGCCGAACAGAAAGCCGCTCATTTCCCTTCCTCCTTGTCCGCATCCAGCCTGCGGACTTTGATAATAAGGTCTTTCCGCTCCACCACCGCCACTACAGCGCCTGCGGGGATCGGCTCATCCGCAACAGACAGCCATGAGGAGCCGCCGTATTTGACCCGGCCCCTTGCCGGAGGCGAGATGGCTTCGGTCACCACGCCGGTGGCCGGAGCAGAATCAACATTTACTGAATCGCTATTCTCAGTTTCTTTGCCGAAAAAAATCGAGCGGAGCCATGATCTGAGCAGGAACAAGCTGATCAGAGAACTGACTAAAAAAACTGACAGCTGGGTGTTTAAAGACAAGCCGGCCATTGCCAGCACCGCCGCCACGCACCATGCGCCGATGCCAAAGAAAAACATGATGAAGCCGGGCAGAATCAGCTCGGCAACAAAGAAGCCGATGCCCAGCAGGAACCAGATCAGCACCGGCGAAAGCAGGGAGTAAATATCTGTCATTTTCGCTCCTTGGCAAAAGTCAGAACAGATGCGGCGCGTTGCTTGAGGGCATTATACTCTGTTCCGGCCCGAAGAAAAAGCCTGATCAGACAAAAATCACCTTGCAGAAACGCCGCTTGCCCACTTTGAGGAGCAGCTCGCCGGAAGTTGGCATCAGCGTGTTGACATCTGTCGCCTTTTCGCTGTCAACTGTGACCGCGTTCTGCTGGATCATCCGGCGGCCTTCAGAAACAGAAGCCACCAGCCCGGCATCCAAGAGCAGGCGCGGCAGGGGAATGCCTTCGTCCTGTTTTGCCAGTATTTTTTCTGGAATCTCGTCAGGCAGCTCGTGCTTTTTGAAGACCTGCTCAAAATGCTGCTCTGCTGCGTCTGCTGCCGCCTGATCGTGGAAACGGGCCACTAATTCCTTGGCCAGCCGCACCTTGACTGCCTTGGGATGGGCTTTGCCTTGGGCCACGTCCTCTTTCAGCCTGCTGATTTCAGCCAAAGACAAATCACTGAGCAGCTCATAATAGCGGAACATCAGCTCATCACTGATGGACAGCGTCTTGCCGAAAATCTCATTGGGCGGCTCGCAGATGCCGATGTAATTGCCCAGTGATTTGCTCATCTTGTTGACCCCGTCCAAGCCTTCCAGCAGGGGCGTGGTCAGGACAACTTGGGGCTGCATTCCTCTGGAACGCTGCATCTCCCGGCCCATGAGCAGGTTGAAAAGCTGGTCTGTGCCGCCCAGCTCCACGTCCGCCTCTAAAGCAACCGAGTCATATCCCTGAAACAACGGATAGAAAAATTCGTGAATGGAAATAGGCTGGTTAGAGCTGAAACGTTTTTTAAAATCGTCCCGCTCCAGCATCCGGGCCACAGTCAGCTCTGAGGCCAGTTTGATCATGTCATGGGCTGAGAGCTGGCCCAGCCAGTCCGCGTTGAAGACCACCTCGGTTTTCTCCGGGTCCAGCAGCTTGAAGACTTGGCTTTTGTAGGTCTCGGCGTTGCAGAGCACCTCTTCCCGGCTCAGGGCTGGCCGGGTTTCTGACTTGCCGGTCGGATCGCCGATCATGGCCGTGAAGTCGCCGATCAGAAAGCAGACCTGATGGCCGAGATGCTGGAACTGGCGCAGCTTCTGGAGCAGCACGGTGTGGCCGAGATGCAAATCAGGGGCAGTCGGATCAAAACCGACCTTGACCCGGAGCGGTTTGCCGCTTTGCCAGGCAGATTCAAGTTTCTTGGTCAGCTCCTCTTTGGAGACCAGCCCTTCGCAGCCCCGCTCTATCAGGGCAAGCTGTTCCTCAACCGTTGGCATTGTCGTCTTATTTTGCATATTCCACTGCTCTGGTCTCACGAATCACCGTAACCCGTATCTGGCCGGGATAGGTGAGCTTTTCCTCAATGGCCTTGGCAATGTCGCGGCTCATCAGGGTTGCCTCGTCATCCTTCACCTTATGACTGTCCACAACGATCCGCAAGTCACGGCCTGCCTGCACTGCATACGATTTATCCACGCCCGGAAAGGCATTGGCAATATTCTCCAAGTCCTCCAGCCGCTTGACATAGCTTTGCAGCATTTCCTTGCGCGCTCCAGGCCGGGCACCGGAAAGCGCGTCCGCCGCCTGCACAAGAATGTCCAGCACCCCCTGCGGCGGCACTTCCTCGTGATGCGCGCCAATGGCATAGACAATATCGTCGCGCTCGCCGTATTTTTTCGCCAGATCGCGGCCAATGGCGGCATGAGAGCCTTCCACCTCGTGATCAACCGCCTTGCCGATGTCATGAAGCAGGCCAGCCCGCTTGGCCTTTTTCACATCCATGCCCAGCTCGGCAGCCATTATGCCGCAGAGAAAGGCCACTTCCAAGGAGTGCTGAAGGATGTTCTGGCCATAGCTGGACCGGTATTTCAACCGTCCGATCAAATTGACCAAATCAACATGGATGCCATGCACACCCACATCAAAGGTGGCTTTTTCGCCTGCCTCCTTGATCTCCACATCCAAGTCGTTGGTGACTTTGGCCACCACCTCCTCAATCCGGGCTGGATGAATTCTGCCGTCAGAAATGAGTTGAAGGAGCGACTGCCGGGCCACCTCGCGCCGGATCGGGTTGAAGCCGGAGAGGATCACCGCTTCCGGGGTGTCGTCAATAATGATGTCAATGCCGGTGGCCGCCTCAATGGCCCGGATGTTGCGGCCTTCCCTGCCAATGATCCGGCCCTTCATCTCGTCATTGGGCAGCGGCACCATGGACACCGTCCTGTCCGCCACATAATCCCCAGCATAGCGGGCAACAGCCAAGGCAAGGATGTTTTTTCCTTTGCGGTCCGCCTCCAGCTTTAGCTCGCTCTCTATTTTGGTCAGCCGCTTGGCCGCGTCCATGCGGGCCTCGCTTTCCATAGAGTCCATGAGCAGCTTTTTGGCCTCATCGCAGCTGATGCCGGATAGCTGCTCCAATTTGCGCCGCTGCTCAACGATAAGGGACTCAGCCTGCTGCTCCCGCTGGGCCGCGTTCTGCTCCCGCACTGTCAATTTCTTCTCTGCAGTGGCCAGTGCTGTTTCCTTATCCTTCAGCTCATTCAGTTCCTCATGAACCTTGTCTAATTTTCGCTCCAGCCGCCGCTGCTCGTTGTCAATTTCCTTCCGGGAAGCCTTGATCTCCAGCTCGGCTTCTTTTTTGGCCTGATATATCTCCTCCTTCATCTGGAGAAGATTCTCCTTTTTGATCTGCTCGGCCTCGTGAATGGCGTTTTCAATAATCAGCCGCCGCTGATTTTCGATATCAGCCTGCTCCCCCTCAACCAGCTTTTTTCGGAGAAAAAAACCGGCGGCTGCGCCCGCAGCCAAGGCCAAGCAGAACAGAAGCACTGTTATTCCACTCAGTAACATAATTGCATACCTGTATTATTGACAGCAGTTTCCTCCTTGTCAGGGGAGAAGAACTGCGGAATAGGAAAATCGCTGACAACAGCACCTTGCGGTCAAAGGCAAGGCAGGGGAGGAGGGAAAAGGCTCTTCAGCGCGATGAAGCAGAGACAGACTCCGGCAGCAGGCTGCGCCGCCGCATTCCGCGCCGCAGCTGGGGGGAAGGGGGTTGCATGATATATGACGAACCTGATTTTGTCAGAGTTGTTCTGCGCCAAACGGCCTTGCGTCCGCCAATTCTCTCAGCTCTGTCTCCTGCTGCGCCGCTCTGAAGCAGCAGGTCCGATGACGGCCAAGATTATAAAAAAACCCGCGCTGCCGTGTCAACAGAATGATTAAACCTATAGTAAAATAGGTGGGCGCGCCATGCTGGCATCGGGAAATCCGCAAGGTTTTCCGTCAGACCAGCAGATAGGAGCTGCCCTATCAATGAGAGTTGGCTCAATACTCCGTTGATCACCAACAGCGCAGGAAAGGCTGCTGTCTCTTTCTTCCTGTTTTATAAAATAAAAACGCAAAAAAAGCAAAGACAATTTTTTCGTTTTCCGATCTCAGGACAGCGGCGGAGAGGGCGACGGGCCATGAAATCAGCTAATTGCCCGGCAAAATTTTTTCCTCAGCTCAGTCCTTCTTGTCCGGCTCCCCCTTGCCGAGCTTGGGACCGGCAGGCTTGGGCGCAAGCTCTGTTTCCCAGTCCTCAATCCGGCCCAGCAGACCGGAAACCCGGTTGGACACTTCTGACCGCTGCTTGTGCAGCTCATCAATTTCCAGCTTGAGCAGCTCGCACTCCTCCTCCCGGTCGCGGAGCTTTTTCTCAAAAGCCTGAAGCTTGCTCTTCTGCTCCCTGAAACGGCTGATCAGGGTTTCGACAAGCTGTTCAAGACGGACTATTTCCTCATTGTTCTGCATGACGCGCTCCTCCTTGCAAGGCTCTGCGAGACAATTCGTGCTGCACGTTCAGACTGCGGAACAGAAAGTACTTACCAGTTTTGGCCCTTGGCGGCAATCTAAAAATTCCAGCGGTCAGCGAAAACACTGCCAGCGCACCGGGCGGCCCTCTTGATACGGCAGGCAGCCGTAAAAAGGCCGGGGATCGTCATCAAAGACCAAGGGCAGAAAATAGCGGTCGCCTTCCCACAAGGGCAGATGATCTAGGGCGGCCAAGGGATGCCAAGCAAGCTCGCCTTCGGGGCAACGTTTTTTGGGCTGGCCGACAAAAGCGGTGATCAGAAAAATGAAGCCGAGCCAGTCTTCTCCGTCGGCTCCGAAGCCGGGCCAATTCACCGTGCCGCGCAGATGCAGCTCCTGGCAGAGAATGCCTGCCTCCTCCTCAATTTCCCGCACCATGCAGGTATGCACATCCTCGTCAGGCCGCATCTTGCCGCCCAAGCCGTTGTATTTGCCGAAATGCTGATCATCCTGCCGGGCATTGCGGCGCAGGAGCAAAACCTGGCTGCGGTCCGGGGAAAGGACATAACCAAGGGTGCCGATGATGGGTTTGTACACGATCTGTTTTGGCAGAGGAGAGCTTTTTACCTGTTTTTTGTCAAAAGTATGCTACAATTGACCACAACAGCCTTGGACAGCGACGCAAGGGGCAGCTCTTTTTCCCCGCATCATAATGCCATGCAGTCAGCCGTGAAACATATTCTTTTCGCCCTCTTTTTTGTTGTTCTGGCCGTCTGGCCGGTCTCAGCCCAGTTCACCAGCGCAGGCTGGGTGACTGTTCCGGCTGACACCGGCTTTCCGATGTATCCGATCATCATGCCAAACATCCGTTTCTGGGAGAAAATCTACGGCACCTACACAGAGAATCAAGGGGTGCTGCACGACCGGGACAACTTGGATGTGATTTACGGCACGGTCAATTTTGTCAGCAAGCATACTCCAGGCGCAGCGAAAATCAATGAAAAACTGATCGACTTCTCCCGCCAGAACTATAAAAACATGCTCATCAAATTTGCGACAGGCGGCAAGGCGGAGAACAAGGAGGAGCAGCGGATTTATCTGCTCTTTGCCCGGAGAACGCCGGAGGTCTTTCGGGAAGCCAGTGAGAACATCCGCCTCCAGACCGGCCTCAAGCGGCATTTCCGGGACGGCGTGATCCGCTCCGGCGCGTACATGCCCATGATCAAACGGGTGCTGCGCCAGCAGGGCCTGCCCGAAGAATTGGCCTATCTGCCCCATGTTGAATCCTCCTTCAATCCCAAGGCCCATTCCAAGGCCGGAGCTGCCGGGCTGTGGCAGTTCACCCGCAGCACAGGCCGGGACTTTATGACCATCAATGAGCTGGTTGACGAACGCTATGATCCGCACATCGCCACTGAGGCGGCAGCCCGTTTTTTAAAAGGAAACCACCGCAGTCTCGGCTCCTGGCCGCTGGCCCTGACAGCCTACAATCACGGGCGGGCCGGGATGTTGCGGGCCAAAGAGCAGTGGGGTTCCTATCCAGCTGTTTTCGCCCGGCATAGCAGTGCAACATTCGGTTTTGCCTCGAAAAATTTTTATTCTGAATTTGTCGCCGCCTACCGGGCAGCCAAACGCCTAGAGGCTGACCACAGCGTAATCCGCGACCGGCCTTGGGCCAGCGCGACCCTCCATCTCAAAGGCTATGCCGCTGTCAAGGACCTGCTCCGCTATTTCGGCGTTTCTGCTGACGAATTCCGCCGCCTCAATCCTGCCCTGCGCCAGCCTGTGCTGGATGGAGAGAAATACATTCCCAAAGGCGTGAAACTGCATCTGCCTGCGACCCATTTCATCCGTGAGCGCATCCGCACACTGCCGGACAGACTCCTTCACAGCAGTCAGTTAGCTGACAGCAGGCCGGAGACAGGAAGCCGGAGAACTTATACGGTTAAGCGGGGTGACACCGCCTTGGGCATTGCCAGACGCTTTGGCATCACGCTGGACACCCTGCGACGGCTCAACCGATTGAACAAAAAGGCGGATGTGCAGATCGGCCAGCGGCTGACCGTTCCCGGCAGCAGCGGCAGTTCCAGCCGCCGCATGATCAAGAGCAAAGCAAAACGAAGACCCTGAAAAAAACATGGATATTTCAAAGACCATAGCAGAACTGAAAAAACGGCCTGACTTCTGTGAGAAAGTCGGCATGATCCTGATTCACAACGGCGTGGTGCGGAGCTGGTCGCGCAAGGACGGCGCAGGAGTCAGCGGGCTGGAAACCCAAGTTGATCACGAGCAAATTGCCCGGCTCCGCCAAGAATATTTAGCTTGGCCCGGCATTTACGAAATCATCATTGAAACAGACTCTGGCAGTTTTCAACCCGGCGATGACCTGCTCTTCATCATTGTGGCCGGTGATCTGCGCGAGCATGTCAAACCGGTGCTGTCCGAGCTGCTCGACCGGGTCAAGGCCGAGGCAGTGCGGAAAAAGGAGTTTGCCGCCTGAGCAGCACCATGTCCGCTGTTGCTGCCCAGCCCAACCGGCTGATCCGCTGGGCCTTTGCCTGCCAGCCAGACGAGGGGCGGCCAGCCGCCCTCCTGCGCAGTCTCCTCCGCATCCTCCTGATTCTCTGGCATGAATTTTTTGCCAGCAGCATCTCGCTGCGGGCCGCCGCTCTGACCTTTTCCGTGGTTCTGGCAATGGTGCCCTTGCTGGCCATGAGCACCGCCATTCTCAAAGGCCTTGGCAATGGGCAGCAGATGCGGATTGCCGCCTACCGGCTGATTGATCAGCTTGACCCGGAAGCGGCAATGAAGGCGGCAGCGCAGCAGGAGGAGCAGGAAGCTGCTGCCCCGGAGGAGCCGGAAAAACCGGAGCTGCCCAGCCTCAACCGCCATCTGCACAATGCGGTGGACAGCATCTTTGACTATGTGGAAAACACCAACTTTGCCGCTCTTGGCGCGTTTGGCATTGCCGGGCTGCTGATTGTGGTGATCACGGTGCTGAACGCGATTGAGGATGCGATGAACGCGATTTGGCACACGCAGCGGGGCAGGTCGATTTTCCGCAAGATCATGGACTACTTAGCCCTGCTCGTTCTCCTGCCGATCTCGGTCAATCTCACCTTGGCCGCCGAGGCGGTGCTGACCTCGCAGAAGATCATGAAATATTTTGCCGCCGCCATTCCCTCGGCTTGGACGGTCGGCCTGCTCCTCAAACTGCTGCCCTTTGTCTTCATCACCCTGTCGCTGATGATGATGTACCTGTTCTTTCCCAGCGTCAAGGTCAGAACTGGCGCGGCCCTCTGCGGCGCGCTCTTCGGGGCCGTGTTCTGGTTCATTGTCCAGCGGCTCTACGTGATGCTGCAAGTCGGGGTGGCCAATTACAACGCCATCTACGGTTCTTTCGCCACTGTGCCGCTTTTCCTGGTTTGGATGCAGCTTGGCTGGATATTCATTTTGCTCGGCGCAGTGCTGGCCTACGCTATCCAAAACCATAACCACTACCGGCTGCCCGGCAGGGAGAGCACGGCCCGGCAGCGGCTTCAGCAGGCCTTTGATGTCCTGCTCACGGTCTATGGCAATTTTGCCCGCGCCGAGGCCACGGAAGAGGAGCGGCTGGCCCAAGGCTGCGCAGTCTTGAATGAAGCTGATCTTGATCAGACCGTGCAGCTGCTGATCAGCGGCGGCCTGCTGCACGAAGTTGAGCGGAACGGCGCGCTGGCGTATATTCCGGCCCGGCCTGCGGAGCAGCTTGATGCCGCCTCTGTGGTGCGGCTGATTTTCGGACACAGCTCAGAAAAAGACTCCGCAGGCGGCAGGCTGGCCGGACAAGTTGCTCAGGCAGCGGAAGCAGCAATTGCGCCTGCGGCATTCGCCCTCTTGAACATCAATGAATTGACAGCATCTCATGAAAAAAACAGTTCCTTCTCCGCAACTCAGTCCTGAGATCAGCCTGATTGACACCCACTGCCATTTGGACATGGCTGCCTATCAACCTGATCTGGATCAGATTATTGCTGATGCCCGCCGCTGCGGCGTGACCCGGATCATCACCATTGGCATTGATTTACCCAGCTCATGCCGGGCCGCAGAGCTGGCGCAATGCTATGCAGGCGTGTATGCGGCGGTCGGCATTCATCCTCATGATGCGGAGAGCGCAGACGAGGAGACGTTCCGGCGGCTTGCAGAACTGGCTGCCGCGCCCAAGGTGGTTGGTTACGGGGAAATCGGTTTGGATTATGCCAAGAACTATTCGCCCAAGGAGGTGCAGCTCCGGGTCTTTGCCCGCCAGCTTGAGCTGGCTAAAGAACTGCGCCTGCCGCTGATCATCCATGACCGGGATGCGCACGAGGACACCCTGCGGCTGCTGCGAGAGCAAGGGCCGTTTCCGCACGGCGGAGTCATGCACTGTTTTTCCGGCGATGCGGAATTGGCCCGGCAGGTGCTGGACTTAGGTTTCTATGTCTCCATACCCGGCATTGTCACCTTTCCCAATGCGGCAATGATGCGGGAGGCGGTTCGAGAAGTGCCGACAGACAGGCTGCTGCTGGAAACCGACGGCCCTTTTCTTGCGCCAGTGCCGTTCCGGGGCAAGCGCAATCTGCCGCAATATCTCCTGCACACGGCTGCGGCAGTTGCGGAACTGAAAGGCGTTTCTCTTGACGATATAGCCCGGCAGACCACTGTCAATGCTGAGAAATTATTTTTCTAATAAATACATTATCTTGATCACTGCTCTCTTCCGCATCGACGGACAACTTACTCATGTTGATGATGAGGTTAAAGAGCAAATTCCCTTCCGTCATCCTATCCACTGACCGACCCAATCACAATCACCGCAGGCAGCAGTATCCTCCAGTGCAATATGCCGAAATGACGTGGAAACACAGGGGGCCGCCCCTACGCTCATTTTTTTGACCATGAGAGTTGACATTTCTGTTCAGACATGCTATGAGCTTTTTCATTCATTTTTCAGATCATAGCTGAGGATTTCCGTGAAGAAAACAATCCTGCTGTCTCTTGCCGCGATGTTGTGCTGTTTCCTGCTGCCCTCAGCATGGGCTGACAAGACGGACAGCTCCCTGCTGCGCATGTTCATGATGATACGAACAGCTTCCTCGCCCAAGGTGTCTTTGAGCGCAGAACCGGCTGCGATCAAATTGGGTGGAACAGCAACGCTGACGTGGATCAGCAAGAACGCGGACACGGTCAGCATTGACAACGGCATTGGCGCAGTCGATCTGAACGGCTCTCAGTCTGTGGCTCCGACGACGACCACAACTTACACCATCACTGCTGCCGGAGCAAAAGGCACAGTTACGGACAGTGTCACAGTCACGGTGCTTCAGCCGCCTGTGGTTTCTCTGGCTGCTGATCCGACTTCCATCATAGAAGGGAGCAGCTCAACCCTGACGTGGACCAGCACCAATGCGGATTCCGTCAGCATAGACAACAATATCGGCACGGTCGCTGCAAGCGGCACAAGAAGCGTTTCTCCTTCAGCAGACACGACCTACAAAATTACCGCAACCGGCCCCGGCGGCACGGCCTCGGATACTGCTGCAATTACAGTTTCGCCTGCTGATGCCCCTGCAATTACGATTTCCGCAGCATCGGAGAGCATTGCCCTTGGTGCTTCCACGGAGCTGTCTTGGCAGAGCCAAAACGTTGACAATATCAGTATTGACAACGGGATTGGCGAAGTTGCGGCAAATGGTTCTCAGAGCATCACTCCCCAGCATACCACAACTTATACGATTACCGGTTCAGGAGACAAAGGCACGGTCAGCGCGCAGGTGACGGTACAGGTGACAGGCAATCCGGCAGCACCGCCGGAAGGCTCGTTTGGTGAGCAATATGAAGACCTTATGCCGCCGGATGCGACGATTGATGAATACGATGCCAAGCGGTTTTCGCTGATCACCGGCATGGTGCATGATCTGCAAGATGCGCCGTTAGAGGATGTGCGCGTCACGGTGCATGATCATCCTGAATACGGCACTGTAAAGACCGCTGCGGACGGCAGGTTCACCCTTCCGGCAGAAGGCGGCGGCACTATGACCATTGCCTATAAACGGGCCGGGTATATCACCGCGCATCGTCAGGTCTATGTGCCGTGGAATGACATTGCGGTTGCGGAAACGGTGCAGATGCTGGTTGAAGATTCAGCGGCCACGCAAGTCACTTTTGACGGCAATCCTGCAACCATAGCCACGCATGTAAATACGCCGGTTACGGACGAGTTCGGCAGCCGCTCTGCGACCATCGTTTTTCAGGGCGACAACATGGCCCATCTGGTTGATGAGCAGGGCAACATAATTCAGGACTTGCCGAACATTACGGCCAGAGCCACAGAGTTCAAGACGCAGGAGTCCATGCCTGCGGTTTTGCCGCCAAATTCCGCCTATACCTACTGCACGGAACTGTCCGTGGATGGCGCGGCGCGAGTGCGCTTTGACAAGCCGGTCACTGTCTGGGTGGACAACTTCCTCAAATTTGATGTCGGCGAAAAAGTGCCGGTTGGCTATTACAACCGGGATCGCGGAGTTTGGGTGCCGTCTGAGAACGGCCTTGTGGTCAAGCTCTTGGATACGGACAGCGACGGCGTTGCGGATGCCTTGGATTCGGATGGCGACGGCCAGCCGAATGATCTGAATAATAACGGTTCTTTTGCTGATGAAGTGATTGGCTTGGAAGATGCGAGCCGGTATGTGCCAGGAAAGGAATTTTGGCGGGTAACTGTCACCCATTTCACGCCGTGGGACTGCAACTGGCCGTATGGCCCGCCCGCTGATGCGACAGGGCCGAATCCTAATGGTGTTCCTGATGCGGAAGAACCTATAAATGATGCTGCGGAAGAACCTATAAATGATGCCAATAACGGACTGAAAAAGGATGACACGGACTGCAACGGCTCTTACATCAAAAAACGCGGGCGGATTGTTCATGAAGATATTCCGATTCCCGGAACGGGCATGACCCTGCATTACGCCTCTAATCGGGTGGAGGGCTACAAGCAGGTCATCACGGTTCCGGCCAGCGGCGACACGGTGCCGGACAGTCTGAAGAGCATCATTGTTGAGGTGAAACTTGCCGGGCGCACGCTGACGCAGACTTTAGAACCGCAGCCGAATAAGCAGGCGCAATTTGTCTGGGATGGTTTGGATTATTTGGGCCGCGAAGCAGGAACTGTGCAAGCTGATGTGGCTGTGGGTTTTGTCTATGATGCGGTGTATTACACAGCCAGAAATGATGTTGCCAATGCCTTTGCTCAGGCTGGAAGCGAGGTGAGCGGTATTCGGGCGCGGCAGGAGGTTACTTCGTGGCAGCGTTTTCAGCTTCAAATTAGCGCAGGCAAAGCTGCGGGCAACATTGCTGAAGGCTGGAGCCTGTCTGATCATCATGTCCTTGGAAGAGGTGCTGCATACCTTAACAAAGGGTATGGCTCCTTTTTGGAAAATAACAACACGCAAATCATAACAACCGTGGCTGGTAACGGCTTCTATGGCTCCAGCGGTGACGACGGTCCGGCAACCGAGGCCAAGCTGAATAATCCAAGCGGAGTGGCGACAGATAAAGCGGGAAATATATTTATTGCCGATAGAGGAAACCATCGCATCCGCAAGGTGGATACAAACGGCATTATAACAACAGTGGCAGGCACCGGCTCTGAAGGCTACAACGGCGACAACATTCCAGCTATTGATGCCAAACTTGCTGAACCAAGAGATGTCGTGGTCGATCAGCTCGGCAATATTTTCATTGCCGAATACGATAACCATCGCATCCGCAAGGTGGATACAAACGGTATTATCACCACAGTGGCAGGCAACGGTGCTACAGGTAATGGCGGTGATGGCGGTCGAGCTATTGATGCCGAACTTCAGAATCCTTATCAATTGGCAGTGGATGAAAGCGGCAATATCTTTATTGGGCACAATACCAGCCCGATTAGCAGGTATATTCGCAAAGTGGATACAAACGGCATCATTACCACTATAACAAAACCCTACAAAATAGGAGGATTAGCAGTCGATCAGGCTGGCAATCTTCTCTTTGCCAATTCAATGTTCGCTCGTATCAGTAAGATTGATTCCAGCACCGGCATCATGACTACGGTGGCCGGAAATGGCTCTGGGGACTACAGCGGCGATGGAGGCCCGGCAACCGAGGCCAGTCTTCATAATGCAGTGGATATTACTTTAGACCAAGCTGGAAACCTCTTTATTGCCGACTATGACAACAAACGTATCCGCAAGGTTGCGAACGGGATTATCAGCACAGTGGCTGGAAATGGGTCATCAGGCTCTGAAGGCGACGGCGGCCCGGCTGCTGCCGCCAGTCTTTTTGAGCCTAACAGGGTGGCAGTGGATCATGAAGGCAATATTTTCATTGCTGAGTATGGTCACCACCGCATCCGCAAAGTTGCCGCTGCATCCGCTGTGTTCAGGTCGCATCTAATGGAAGCAGGCGACATCCCCTTTGCCGACTCCAACGGCCTTGGCTACATCATGTCCGCTGCTGGTCTCCATAAAAAGACCATTGATTTAGACAGCGGCCTTGTTGTGCAGAACTTCGCATATGATAGCGACAACAACCTGATTTCCATCACCGACCAGTTCGGCAATGTCACGGCGATTGCGCGGGATGCAAACGGCACACCGACTGCCATTGTCTCGCCGGACGGCCTGCGCACCGAGCTGCACATCAACGCGGACAAGCAGCTTGCCAAGATCGTTTACCCGGACAGCAGCGCCTACAATTTCACCTACAGCCCGGACAGCCTGATGACGGTTGAGACGGAGCCGAACGGCAACCGTTTTGAACATCATTTTGATGCCAACGGCAAAATCGCTGAGGTGCTTGACGAGGAAGGCGGCCAGTGGCAATACTCGCGGCAGCGGCTGGCGAACGGCGAGGTGCGGATTGAATCAGTCACGGCTGAGGGCAACCGCACGGTAAATCTGGATACCAACGCTTCCACTGGGGCCTTTTCCACTGTCACCATTGACCCCAGCGGCAACGAAAGCAGCTTCAGCCGTTCTGCTGACGGCCTCAGTGAAACACGGGAACTTTCCTGCGGCATGACAAGCTGGACAGACTACGGCTTGGATGCGGAATACAAGTACAAGGTCGCGCAGAGCACAGGCACGCAGTCGCCTGCCGGACTGACCAAAGTCGCCCAAATAGATAAAACCTATCAGGATACGAATACAGACGAGATACCTGACCTGATCAAGGAAACGCTCTCCCGCGACGGCAGACTGACAACCCTTGTTCATAACACCCTGATCGGGGAAAAGACTGTCACTACGCCGAAAGGCAGGAAAGTGACGGCCAAGTATGATCCGGCGACCCTGCTCACCAAGAGCGTGGAAATTCCCGGCCTTTCTCCGACCAACTATGCCTACGACAGCAAGGGCCGTTTGACCTCGGTCACGACGGATGAGCGGACAGCGGCGTTCAGCTATAACGCGCAGGGTTTTCTTGCCTCGCAGACTGACCCGGAAGGGCGCACCACCTCCTACAGCCATGATGCGGTGGGCAGAGTGACCAAGATAACCCGGCCTGATGCCAGCACGGTTCAGTTCAGTTATGACAGCAACGGCAATATGACCGCGCTGACCAATCCATCAGCGACAAATCATCTGTTCGACTACAACAAGGTCAATAAGCAGAACGCCTACAATACACCGATCAGCGGCTCATACAGCTACGTTTATGACAAGGACAGGCGGCTGAAGCGAACGGATTTCCCGTCAGGCGCGCAAATCAGCAATATCTACACCGACAATCTGCTGACCCAGACGCAGACTCCTGAAGGCAATATTGATTATACGTACCTTTGCAGCTCCAAGGTTGGTTCGATCAGCAAAGGCGGTGAAACTATTGCCTACAACTATGACGGCAGTTTGCTCACCTCGGAAAGCAAGAGCGGCACAGTCAATCAGACGCTGACGTTCTCGTATAACAACGACTTCGATCTGTCCGCAATCACGTATGCCGGAAGTACGGAAAATCTCAGCTATGATGACGACGGCCTGCTGATCAGTTCTGGTGCTTATGCCATAAGCAGAAATGCGGCCAATGGTCTGCCGGAGCAGGTCAGCGGCAATGCTCTGAGCCGCAGCCGGACCTTTAACGGCTACGGCGAACTGACTGCGGAAAACTCGATGGTCAATACGCAGCCTGTCAACGGCTGGTCTGTGACTCGGAATAAGAACGGCAGAATACTGAGCAAAACCGAGAATGTGAACGGCAGCACGGTTGATTATGCGTATTCATACGACAACATGGGCAGACTGCTGACTGTGAAAAAAGGCGGCACGCTTGTGGAAGAGTATCAGTACGGCTTGAACGGCAGCCGCACGCATGAAATGAACAGCCTCAAAGGTGTATCGAGCCGGGATTATAGCTATTCGGAGGAAGATCATCTGCTCTCCGCAGGCGATGTAAGCTATGCGTTCAATGCGGACGGCTTCCTGACCAGCAAGACCCAAGGTGCTGAGATAACCGCCTACAATTATTCCTCTCGCGGCGAGCTGCTGCAAGTCGCTCTGCCGGACGGAAAGAGCATTGAATACCTCCACGACCCGCTGGGCCGCAGGATTGCCAAGAAGGTCAACGGCACGATTGTGGAAAAATACCTCTGGCTTGGCCTGACCAAGCTCATGGCAATCTATGACGGCAGCGACAACCTGCTGATGCGCTTTGAATATGCGGACGGCAGAATGCCCGCAGCCATGACCGCCAGCGGCGCGACCTATTATCTCAGCTATGATCAGGTCGGCTCGCTGCGCACGGTTGCCGACGCGACCGGCAGCGTGGTCAAGGAAGTCAGCTATGATTCCTTTGGCACGATTCTTTCTGACAGCAATTCCGCCTTGGCCGTGCCTTTCGGCTTTGCAGGCGGCCTGCATGATCGGGATACCGGATTGGTCAAATTCGGCTTCCGGGATTACGCCCCGGCAATTGGCCGTTGGGTTGCCAAAGACCCGATCTTGTTTGCCGGCGGGGATGTGGATTTGTATGGGTATGTGTTGGGGGATCCGGTTGGGTTGGTTGATTCGTGGGGGCTTACAGCAGATCCTCCCCTGAAACCACCGATCAACGATCCAGACTGGGGAAGGTATTCTAACCGTTGGGGTGAGGAACTTTTTCATTGTGGATATCAATGTTATATCGAAAATCGAGAGTGTATTGGTGATAGTTGTGTAAACGATCCAGTTCAGGAAGCCTGCTATGATGAGCAAAACAGACTTGTTGATGATAATCATCAATTCAGTGGTTGCAAAGGGACAGCTGATCAATACCCCCAAACTGATGGGTGGAATCACACCGTTAATGATAGTGGTGGAATTGTTGCAAATGGCTGGAAGGCGTTTGTAACATCACGTAACCATAGTAATTATGTGAGAAGGATAGGGCGTGAGCGAGCAATAAATGACAGCATTAGGAGCTATAAACAGCATAATACTTGGGGTTCTGATAGTGGAGGGTTATAGTAGTGTAGGATGCGTCCAACGCATCTTTCCTTGAGCTCGGTAGGTTGGGGATGAAGAACGACCCCCGATAATTGGCAAAAGGGGACAGATTTATTTTTTTGCAAAAAAATAAATCTGTCCCCTTTTGGTCGCGTCCCTTTTGAGTGAGGAGGAGGAATAAACAAAATGCCTCGATCAGCCAGAATTATACTTCCGCATACACCTCATCACATTGTCCAGCGAGGACATAATCGTCAGGCTGTTTTTACTTCAGATGATGATTATAATTATTACCGGCAAAACCTTGCCGCCTTCAAACAGGAGTTTGGCTGCAAAATATACGCCTACTGCCTGATGACCAATCATATCCACCTCATTGTTGATCCCGGCAGCAATCCAGAATCACTTGCGCTCCTGATGAAGCGGGTCGCGGGTCGGCAGACAAGATATGTGAATAAACTGGAAGGTCGATCAGGCAGTTTGTGGGAAGGCCGCTATAAATCCAGCATCATATCTGCTGATGAGTATCTGTCGGCCTGCTGCCGCTATATTGAACTGAATCCTCTGCGGGCTGGAATAGTTACTGATCCTGCTCAATACCAATGGTCAAGTTACGGAGCTAAAGTGTGCGGAAGACAGGATGCCGTTGTTGATTTGCCTTTGTTTTATCTGTCATTAGGAGAAACTGCACAGGAAAGGCAAACAGCGTATAAAGAATATGTCTTTGGAACTGTGCCGGAATATGAAATCAAACTGATACGGGAAGCATTGCAGAGAGGACAGTTGACCGGCAACAATCAATTCCGGGAAGAGATTGAAAAGAAGTATGGAGTTCGCATATCAGATAAAAAGCAAGGTCGTCCTGGGCAAAAGGGGACAGATTTATTTTTTTAAAAAAACAAATCTGTCCCCTTTTGATCCTTTTGATCAACGGCGGCCTGAAGATGCAATGAGACCATTGATAAAGATGATTAAACAGACAGTTGTTGTCGGCGCAGGAAGCTGGGGCACAGCCTTGGCCAAACTGCTCGCCGACAAAGGCGAGGAAGTCTTTCTCTGGAGTCACCGGCCCGCGCATGTCGATGCCCTGCGCCGCGACCGCGAAAACCGTCGTTATCTGCCCGGAGCAGCCTTGCCTGCCAAGCTGCAGGCCACGGATGATCTAAGCTGTGTTGCAGACTGTCAATGCGTGGTCATGGCTGTGCCCTCGCACGGCTTCCGCGAAGTTTTTATCCGCCTTGTCCCTTTGCTTCAAGACGGCAGCCTGTTAGTCTCGGCAGTCAAAGGCATTGAGATTGAAAGCGGCCAGACCATGTCGCAGGTCATGAACGCGGAGCTGGCCAAGCTCAAGCGGCAGGAGGCTGTTCACGTCGGAGTCCTGAGCGGCCCCAGTTTTGCCGACGAAGTGGCGCAAAATCAGCCTACCGCTGTCACAGTCGGCTTTGCTGATCTGGAGGCGGCCAAGGCTGTGCAGGAGCTGTTTGCCGCACCGTTTTTTCGAGCCTACACCAGCACGGATATCATCGGCTTGGAAATTGCCGGGGCCATGAAAAACGTGATCGCTATTGCCGCAGGTATTGCTGACGGCCTTGACTGCGGTCTCAATGCCAGAGCTGCCCTGATCACTCGTGGTTTGGCCGAAATAACCCGTCTTGGCACAGCGTTGGGAGCCAATCCGCTCACCTTTGCCGGTCTGGGAGGTTTGGGCGATCTGGTGCTGACTTGTACTGGCAGCTTGAGCCGCAATCGCACTGTGGGCCTCAAGCTGGGCGAGGGCCGCACCCTCAAGCAGGCTTTGGCGGAAATGACTATGGTGGCCGAAGGGGTGCGCACGGCCAAGTCCTGCTGGCGGCTGGCAGCTCAGGCTGGGGTGGAAATGCCCATTTTGGAGCAGGTATATCAAATCCTTTATGAAGACAAGCCCTGCCAAACAGCAGTTGAGGAACTCTTTCAGCGCAGTTTGAAGGAAGAGGTGGAAGCGGATTTGCCTGCCTGAAGGACGGACAGCCTGCCTGTTTTTTTGCCATGATTACAAAATTTTTCATCCAACCCTTCTGGCTTGCCGCCGGGCTGCTGACCTGCTGCGGAGTGATGCTTTTTCTCAGGCTGCGCACGGTCCGCCGCCGCAAGGAGCTAGAGAAATTCGCCTCGCCTCATCTGCTGCCCCTGCTGACCGCCAATGTTTCCCAGACCCGGCGGCGGCTGAAAAGCATTCTTTTCATCTTGGGACTGGCCTGCCTGTTCATGGCTTTGGCCCGGCCCCTGTGGGGCAGCCGCTGGGTTGAGCTGCGGCACCGGGGGATCGACATCCTGATCGGTTTTGACGTGTCCAAATCCATGCTCACCCCGGACATCAAGCCCAGCCGTCTGCAACGGGCCAAGCTGGCAGTGCGCGATTTTGCCGCCCGCTTGGATGGCGACCGGATCGGCCTGCTGCCCTTTGCCGGAACCTCCTTTCTGATATGCCCGCTGACCACAGACTATGATGCCTTCACCGCCTCGCTTGATGCTTTGGACACCGCCACCATTCCCAAAGGCGGCACCAATATTGGCGGGGTGATCCGGGATGCAGTCCGGGTGCTGAAGAAAGAGAATAATCACAAGATATTGGTCTTGATCACGGACGGCGAGGACTTGAGTCGGGACGCGCTGCAAGCGGCGGCCCTTGCCAAACAGGAAAAAATGATTATCTATGCCGTAGGCGTGGGCACAGCGCAGGGCGAGCTGATCCCGCTGCCGGACGGCGGAGCTGGCAATTTTGTCAAAGACCCTTTAGGCAGCTTTGTCACCTCCCGGCTGGATGAAAAAACGCTGGCCGCTGTTGCGGAAACCACGGGCGGCATCTATGTGCCGCTGGGCAGCATGGGCCAAGGGTTGGATACGGTCTATCAACGCAAGCTGGCCGTGATCCCCAAAGAGGAGCATGGCCGCCGGAAACGGAAAGTGCCGATGGAACGGTTTCAGTGGCTGTTGGGAGCTGCCATTCTGCTGCTCAGTGTGGATTTTCTCCTGATTGGCCGCCGCCAGCTGCTGCGGCTGCCGCAGATTTTCACGGCAGGCCGGAGAAAAAAACGGCGGCAGGCGGCGGCAGTGCTGCTCTGCTGCATCCTTTGTTGTGCAGGGCAGGCACGGGCTGATCAAGGAATTGATCTGTTTCAGGCGGGAAAATATAAACAGGCTGCCGAATATTATGCCAATAAACTGAAAGAGCGGAACGAGCCTGTTCTGCATTTCAATCGTGGCACGGCCTTGCTCAAACAAGGAAAATACAAAGAGGCCGCTGCCGCCCTCAGCAAGGCGTTGCAAAGTGATGACCTCGATTTGCAGGCCAAGAGCTATTACAATCGCGGCATCAGCCAATATTATCAAGGCCGGACTGCCGCGCAGACTGATCTCGGCCAAGCCATCGCCGCATTGAAGCAGGCGGAAGACTCTTTTCAGGCCGCAGCCCAGCTCCTGCAAACGCGGAAAAAAGCCAAGGCAGCGCATTATCAGCAAGAGGCGGAAAAAGAGCGCAAGCGGCTGGAGCAACAACAGCAGAGCAGTCAGCAGAATAATAACAAGGAGCAAAAAAAGCAGCAGGATTCTCAGGATCAGCAGAGCAAGGACGGCAAGGAACAGAAAAAGAATCAGCAGCAATCAGAGGAAAACGGCAATAAAGAGAAAAAGCAGAGGTCCGGGCAAAACAATACGCAGGAAAATCAAGATACGCAGGACCAGCAGAAGCAGCAGGATGCTGCCAATGGCAAGAAGCCGGGCGATCAGCAGCAGGAAAATAAGAAAAATAATAAACCGCCGCAGTCAGGAAAGCAGGACTCTGAGAAAAAGCAGGAAAAAGACGGCAAGGATGGTTCGGAGCAAAAATCGCCGCAGGCTGCTCAGGCAGATGCGAAGCAGAAGCAGTCTGAAAATGGTCAGCAAAGCAAGGGGGAGCGCATGAAGACTGGCAAAATGACCGAAGAGGAGGCCAAGAGTCTGCTCGACAGCTTGAAAGATGAGCAGGGCGAGCTGAACTTCATCCCGCAGGAGGCTGCCGACGGCGATGAGGTCGGCAGGGACTGGTGATGGGCTGGCGCAGGATAGCGCGGCTCCAGCTTATGGTCAGCCTGCTCTGCTGCTGGGCTGCCGCAGCTTGGGCAGCGAATGTTCAGGTCAGAGCCGAACTCAAGCCGACCACCTTTGCTCTTGATCAAACAGCAGAATTCATCATCACGGTTGAGGGAACCAGCTCGGCCCAGCCAGACCTGCCGCTTGCGCCGGGACTGTATTTCCAGTCACGCGGGCAGAGCCAGCAGACCTCTTGGGTCAACGGCCAGGTTTCGGCCTCAGTGACGTTCAGTTTTGCCGTGCAGGCAAGCAAGCCTGGTCAATACACCATTGGCCCGGTCACGGTGCGGGCAGGCGGCAAGACCTACCAGACCCAGCCGCTGCACTGCACAGTCGGCCCGGCCAGCCATTCCAGCGCATCACAGCCTGCTCCCGGTTCCGGCAGCAGCAGCACGCCGCCGCTCTCCGCAGACGAGGCGGCCCGCATCGGCAGCCTGCGGATCATGCCGCAAAAAGACACCTTTTATCTCGGCGAAATCATTCCGTTCACGCTCAAAGCCTATTTTCAGTCAGGCCAGCGGATCAATATTGACAGCGCGCCAGTGCTGATTGGCGACAGTTTTCTGATACACGAGGTGGATAAAGAGCCAATCCAGCGGCAGGAGCAGTTCATGGGCCAATGGGGCACGTCCCTGACCTGGCAGGGCAAGCTGTCAGCGGTCAAGGAAGGGCCTGCCGCGCTGTCGGTGCAGTTAGATGCTGATCTGCTCATCCGAAAGCAGCGGCAGCGCAGCACAGACCCCTTCGACATGTTTGACGATCCGTTTTTTGACAATTTTTTCAGCAACTACAGCAAGCGGGAGATCAAGCTGGCCAGCCCGGCGGCGCAGGTGAATGTCCTGCCTCTGCCAACAAAAGGCCGGCCAGCAGATTTCAGCGGCGCAGTCGGCACCTTCAGCTTGGCCGTGACCGCCTCGCCTGTTGACGGCAGGATAGGCGAGCCGATCAGCCTGAAAATGCGGATTGAGGGCAAGGGCAATTTTGACCGGGTCCAAGCTCCGGTGCTGACAGACCGCAAGGGCTGGAAACTCTATCCGGCCTCAGCCAAGTTTGCCGGGCAGAATGGCGGCAAAGGCGCAAAGACCTTTGAGCAGGCTGTCATTCCCACGGACAGCAGCCTGACTGCGGTGCCGCCGCTTCATTTTTCCTATTTTGATCCGACGGCCAAAGACTATGTCAGCCTGAGCAGCGAGCCGATTCCGCTTCATCTTCAGCAAGGTGCTGACCCGGCCCAGCCGCTGCCAGCAGCTCCGGCCCAACCAGCTCCTGATCCCAAAAAAGCTCTGCCAAAAACAAAGCAGCCTGTAATGCCGCAGCTGCCTTTGGAGCCGGGGGAAATGGTGCGCTCCATTCAGCCCTTGTACAGAAAGCAATGGTTTCAGCACCTCATGGCCGGGGTAGGCTGCTGCCTGACCGCCGGACTGCTGCTTGATATGCGCCGGAAAAAGTTGGAGAACAATCCAGGCTTGGTCCGCCGCAAAGTCGTGGCCCGGCAATTGGCCCGGCATTTTCAGGCGATGCGGAAAGCGATCAGAAGGCAGGATCAGGAGCGGTTCCAGCAGCACTGCCGGGAAGCAGTGCAGACATGGGCTGGCGCGGCCTGGGAGCGCGCTCCAGAGGCGATCACCTTGGCGGACTTGCAGGCACGGCTGTCTGCGAATTCGCCGCTGCTGGCCCTCTTCACCCGGCTGGAGCAAAGCGGCTATGCGGGCGGCAGCTTGGAGCCGGAGGAAATGGAAAACATGCTCCAGACCGCCCAGCAGGAATTGACATGAAACGGCTTTTTGTTCTCCTGCTGACGCTCTGCTGTGTGACTGTCAGTGCCGCCTCTGCCCTGCAAGACACGGCAGGAGCACTTTTTAGGCAGGCCAACGATGCCTATCTCAAAGGCCGCTACCGGCAGGCTGCCAACCTGTATCTGCAAGTGGCGCATAATGCGGGGGTTTCCGCCGAGCTGCTCGGCAGCCTGGCAGACAGCTATGCGGCTGCCGGACAGACCGGGCTGGCTGTGCTCAACTATGAGCGCGCCCTGCGGTTGGCTCCGAGCAACGCTGTTTTGCGGGCGGATTTGCAGCAGCTCCGCAAGGAGACAGGACTGTTCCAAAAGCAGACTTGGCCGGAACGGCTGGCCGGACTGCTGGGCGCAGACCAGTGGCTGCTGCTCTCCGGCACAGCCTTTGTCCTCCTCTCTCTGACCGTGCTGGCTGTCGGCTTGTTAGGCCGAAAACGCTTTCCGCAGGCCGGACGGCTCAGTCTTCTTTTCCTCATCATCACCCTGCTGCCGCTGCCCCCAGCCCTGTTCCGTTATCAGGCGTGGCAGGACGGCGTGGTCATCAGCAGCAAAGTCAAGCTGCTCATCTCGCCCTTTGCTGGTGCTGAAGCAGTCAGCCCGCTCAAGGAAGGCAGCATTGTCCGGCCCTTGGATAAAGAATACGGTTCGTATGCCTTAGTCCGCGCTGCCAGCGGCCAGCAAGGCTGGTTAGACAAAAGCAGTTTTCAGCAGATTGCGGCCCTGCCGCTCTGACCGCACACATATTCAAGGACTTTCATCATGCACGTTATTGTCACTGGCGGGGCTGGCTACATTGGCACGCACACCTGTCTGGAGCTGCTCAAGAGTGGTCACGAAGTGACTGTGATTGACAACTTGGCCAATGCCAGCCAGGAAGGGCTGCGGCGGGTGGAGCGGCTTGCAGGCAAAGCACTGCGTTTTTTTCAGGCTGATCTGGTTGACTTGTCAGCCACAGACTATGTCTTCCGCCAATGCCCGGACGCGGCAGCGGTCATCCATTTCGCCGGTCTCAAGGCGGTGGGCGAATCCTCGGAAAAGCCGCTGCTCTATTATCACAACAACCTCACCGGCACGCTCAATCTCTGTCAGGCCATGCAGCGGCACGGGGTGAAAAATATTGTTTTCAGCTCCTCAGCCACGGTCTATGGCGACCCGGCCTCAGTGCCGATCACCGAGGATTTTCCGGCAGGCATCTGCACCAATCCCTACGCCCGCACCAAGGCCATGATTGAGGACATCCTCCGTGATATTCATACGGCGGACAGTACGTGGAACGTGATTCTGCTCCGTTATTTCAACCCAGTGGGCGCGCATGAAAGCGGCGAGATCGGTGAAGACCCGAACGGCATTCCCAACAATCTGATGCCTTATATTGCCCAAGTGGCCGTGGGCAGGCTCAAGCAGCTCTCTGTGTTCGGCAACGACTATCCCACCCCGGACGGCACCGGCGTGCGCGATTACATTCATGTGGTCGATTTGGCCAAAGGGCATCTCTGCGCCTTGGAAAAGCTGGCAGATCAGCCGGGCGCAATTGCCTACAACTTGGGCACCGGGCAGGGCTGTTCCGTGCTGGAGATGATCAAGGCCTTTGAAGAGGCATCAGGCAGAACGGTTGCTCACGTCATTGCCCCGCGCCGGAAAGGAGACATTGCCTGCTGCTATGCTGACCCCTCGCGGGCGGAAAAGGAACTGGGCTGGAAGGCGGAACGGGGCATTGCCGCAATGTGCGCGGACACATGGAACTGGCAGTCAAAAAACCCGGAAGGATACCGGCGGTGAAACAGTCCTTGCCTGATCACGATTTTGCTGTCAATCAGCTTCTGCCGGGCCTCAGACAAAAGCCCGGCAGAAGCAATCCGCCTACTTGCCTGCTTTTTTCGGCGGCTTCTCTGGGGCAGCAGCCTGCGCAACCGGCGCGGCCTTGACCTTCTGGTCATGCTTCTGGGCCATCTGCTTCTTATTTTTCTCCTTGTCTTTTTTTCCGCCTTTATCTCCCATTTTCCGCTCCTTGCGTGGTGTCAGTTTTTTTCGGGAGAAATCTCCCGCCTGTTTTGTATCAATCCTGTCCTCAGCGACTTATGGAACATCGACCCCAAATTTATTTCGACAGAAGGCACTTGTCAAGAAAGAAATTTGGGCGGCCAGCCCTGCCAGGTCCAAGGCTCTTCTATAAGGCTGATTGCAGCACGTCGATGATATCCGCTTTGCTCAGAGCTGGGCGGCCAAGGAGCTTGCCGTCCGCATCATGGGCGACCAGCGCGGCATCCTCGGCGTACTGAGCAAACAAGGCATCGTTGATGCCAAGTTCTGACAGGCGGACAGGGCAGCCGATGGACTTGAGAAACTCCTCAAAGCGGTTGATGCCTTCCAAGGCGCAGGCAAGGTCATCGCTCCCTTTTGCCTTGAGGCCAAAGACCCGTTCGGCAAACTGGACAAATTTATTGGGACGCACCTTGGCGGCAAAACGCATCCAAGCCGGGTTGACAATGGCCAAGCCAGCACCATGCGTGATGTCATGGTGGGCGGAAAGCGCATGTTCAATCATGTGAACAGGAAAGCCCGCACTTCCGGCCCCGGCCTGGACCCAGCCGTTCAGAGCGACAATCGAGGCCCACTGCACTTGAGTGCGCGCTTCAAGGTCGCTGCCGTCAGCAATCGCCTTTTTGCCCCACTCCATCGCATTGATGATCACCCCTTCCGCAAAACGATCCTGAATCGGCGTGCCGTCGGCTCCGTTGAAATAGCCTTCAGTCACATGGGTGATGATGTCGCAGACCCCGTAAGCGGTCTGATCTTTGGGCACGCTCAGAGTCAGTTCCGGGTCAACCACCGCAGCTTTGGGATAGAGGCAGGCCGCTTGGACAAAGGATTTCACCTTGCTTGCCTCATTGCTGATCACCGCGCCGCAGTTCATTTCCGAAGCAGTGGCCGCCAAGGTCGGCACCGTGATGATCGGCAGGGCCTTGGTCGGGATGGCCCAGTTTTCCTGTCCATGACCGATCAGATTCCAAGGGTCGCCATCATAGAGAACAGCAGCCGCAATCACCTTGGCAGCATCCATTGTGCTGCCGCCGCCTAAAGCAATGACCACGTCACAGCCTTCTGCTCTGGCCATGTCCGCGCCGCGCTGCACAGAAGTGATGCGCGGGTTGGGTTCAATGCCGGAGCATTCTGTCACGGCAAGCCCGGCAGCCTTCAGACTGGCCACTGCCCGGTCAAATGCGCCGCTGCGCTTGATGCTGCCGCCGCCCGTGACGAGCAGCGCCTTTTTGCCATGCCTGCTGGCCACTTCACCAAGTTGTGCGAGTTTGCCTGCGCCAAAGATCAGATGGGTCGGGTTGTGGAATTCAAAGTTCATGAGGAGTGAAGAAGGGTGAAGTTTGAAGGGTGAATGGTGAAATTCAGTGTCATTTTGCTTTCAGCTTTTTGCATATTGCGGTAAGGATGGCGGTCAGTTCATTGCATTCCTGTTTTAATCCGTCGAGTTGGGTGGATTCTATCAGTTCAGCTTCTTCAATCAGTTCGAGCCAGTACAGGCTTTCGTGCGCTTCTTTCACAGCAATGCTGTATTTGGTCAGAAAGTCGGCCTTGCTTTGCGCGCCTTCTCCTTCGGCGATATTTGCCCCGATTGATGTTCCAGAGCGAAGCAGTTGTCTGCCAAGTGTTTTGTTGATTCCCGGTTTTTGATCAAGGACTTGACAGAGTTTTACAATTCGCAGGGCAAATTTCTTTGATCGGTCTGGTAAATCACGTTTCATAATTTCATCATTTATTCTTTACCCTTCACACTTTACCCTTCACCTTTCAAACTTCAACCTTCACCTTTTGGAATGCGCAGTTCGCCGGAGAGGAGTTTTGGGAGCAGGGTGTCGCGGAGGGTTGCAAGTGTTTTGTTTGAGAAGCAATTTAATGAAATTTTATCAAAGTAACTTGTCCCAATCTGCAAAAAACAATTCATAATTTTTTGTGAAGGCAGCAATATACTTGCCTCATTGACATTTCCTTTATTGATATGCTGTTGCGCTCCGCCAGTTTGAGATGAAATAATTCCCTCTATATTGTTTGTTATCCAAAGATAGACGAACTCATTTGGAAGTTCTTCTTTTCCAAGAATTCCAACAACTGATTGATTAGCACAACATTCAATTTCGTTCAGACTAACCTGACCGAGAGTTGCTCCTGTTATGGCCAGAAGAGTTGTTCTTTTTGGTAAAAGTTTTGTCGCAGATTTTCGGACTGCTTCCTCAGTAATCAATTCTGAAGGTTCAATAACTCTAAATTCATTAACCTTACCTGAATTTATCCAAGGAATGCTTCCATTATTCCAAAACTCCTTATTTTTACGTGCAGGAGTTCCACCAAGGATAGTTTCTAATTCATCACCAATTTTTGTAATCTCCCACCCCTTGGGAACCCACCCCATTTCATCGCTGTAAACAAACTCATCAGGGAAAAGAGCGCGGATTTCAGCAGGAAGCGGCTTGCGCTTGTCGCCCAATGCAGCACGAGCAGCAGCACGTCCAGCAATCTCCTCCGGCACTTCCTTGCCGCTGGCAATGGCATTGTCAATCACCGGGTCAAAATCAACAAACCAGCTTTTGAACAATGCCTGCGCCATCGCCTCCAAGGTTTCATTCATCCGCCGGTTTAACTCGATTCGGTCATCAAGAGAACCAAGAATATGGGCAATGGCTTTTTGTTCTGAGAGTGGAGGAACTTTAATTTCTATCGGATGGATAAAGTTTCGATTCAAAGACGGTTGAGCACTGCCAGAATTAAATCTGGTAAAATCTATTGATTTTAAAAGATAATATGCAAACTTCGGATAATTACCATGAAACTCGTTCACGTAGAGGGCAGTATTCAACGGCCAATAATCAATTGGCGAGTATGAAACCACCCCAATAGATCCACCACTGCGACCAATTGTTACACCTGGTCCAGTGGCCTTGCTTTCGTTATGCCATCCTGTAATCCCAAAGGAGCCTAATATTGGTACCTTTCCTATAGTTCTTTTGCCTTCAGGTAAATCATGTCCTCTTTGTAAGGTCACAAATTCACCAAGCGTTTTGTCCTTCCACTCATTCCCCATAACCCAGCACCTCCAAATTCCTCAGAATCACCGAATCAAACTCCGCCGCACCCCACATAACACCTCGGCATGAGAGGTAATATATCCCCCCAATCTTCACCCTTCACCCTTAACCCTTCCCACTTCACCCACCCCTCACTCCCGGCCCTCTGATCAAGCTCCGCCCGCCCGCTTTAGGCAGCACCTCAATTCGACAAGCAATCCGCTCCTTGAGCGCAGCAACATGCGAAATCACCCCGATCAGCCGCCCTTCGCGGCGCAGCTCGGCCAGACTTTCCAAGGCCGTGTCCAAGGCTGCATCATCCAAGGTGCCAAAGCCTTCATCAAGAAAAAGCGACTCCACCTTGCCGCCTGCCATGCCGGACAATCCAAGAGCCAAGGCCAGACTGACGACAAAGCTCTCGCCGCCGGAAAGATTTTTGGCAGAACGGATTTCATCGGCCTGCCAGCGGTCGGTCACGTTCAGCTCCAAGGGCTGGCCCAGATCGCGCACCAGCCGGTAGCGGTCGCTCATCCGGGCCAATTGCCGGTTGGCCTGCACCACCATCTGCTCAAAGGTCAAACCTTGGGCAAAGTTGCGGTACTTTTTGCCGTCCGCCGAGCCGATCAGCTCGTCAAGCTGCCGCCAGCGCAGATATTCCCGGCTCTGCCCTGCCAGCTTGCCCAGCAGCTCAGTCTGCTCGCCGCGCCGCTGCGTATTCACGTTCAGCCGATCCCGCATCGAGCCAATCAGCTCGACCGTTTCCCGGTGCTGCTTATGCAGTTCATCCTGGGCCTGCCGGAGCTGCTCCGGCTCCTGACCTGCGGCAAGCTGGGCCTGCTCCTCTGCGGCAAGGCGGTCTTGCCGATCTTTCTGCCGAGTTTGCAATTCCTCCTCCCGGCGGCACAGCGCATCTGCCTGCTGACGGAGCGCCTTCCGTTCCTGCTCCGGCAGCCGGGCCGCCAGCCAGTCTGTTTCAGCAGCAAAACTGCTCTCATGCAGCCGCTTGGCAAAGACCGCCTCTTGTAGCTGAAGCGGCTCTGTTCTCTCCGCAGCCGCCGTCTCCCGGCTTTTGATCAGCGTGTGCTGCTGGGCAAGCTGATCAGCAGCCTGCTGCCGCTGTTCCTGCACCTGCTGCATGGCCAGTTCCGCTGCTTTGACCGCAGCCGCCAGCCGCTTTTCTTCGGCATCCGGCACCTTGTCCGCAAACAGAGCCACCCGGTCAGCAGCCATGCGCTCCAGGTCTTGAGCTAGCTCCTTGTTCAGACGCTCTGCTGTTTCCAACTGTCCTGTCCGCGAGTCAATGCCTGCCCGCAGCACTTTCAGATCAGTTTGCAGGGCGGCAAGCTGCTGCTCCGCTGCTTGGCATTTGTCCTGATGATCCTGCCACGCCTTCTTGCGCACAGTCAGCGCAGCAGCCAGCTTGTCGAATTCAGCAGTAATGCCATAAACCGCTGTATCGCGCAAGACCTGCTCCTGTTGTTCCGTCAGTTCCTGCGTCAGTTCTCTTTGCTGATCAACAATCCGCTGCTGCTCCGCCTCGGCCTTGTCCTGCGCAGCCGCAGCCTTGTCCCGTTCCTGAGCAACTAAGGAATGCCCTGCCTGCTGCTGCTCCAAGGTTTTGCCAAGCTGGCTGATTTGCTCTACAGCTTCCTCAGCGGTCTGAACAAGCTGCTGGTTCTCTTGCAGCCGCTCATCAATTGCTGTCAACGCAACCTGCTCAGGTGCAAGAGACAGCTGCTTGCAGAGGCAATCAGCCTGCTCTTTGACCTCCTGCGCCGCATTGCTTTTTTCTTTCCAACGATCAGCAAGATGAGCAGCTTGCTGCTCCAAGCGGGCCTGTTCCTTGCCTGCCTTGTTGAGGGAATCCTCAGCCTGCCGCAGAGCCGCCCCTGCTGCCTTGGCTGCCTGCTCGGCCTCATCCAAGAGCGGCAGATTGCCTTGCGCATAAGGATGCTCCAGCGCGCCGCAAAGCGGACAGGGCTTGTCATCCTGAAGCCGCGCCCGCTCCTCTTCCAAGCTGCGAACCCTGCTGGCAAAGGCAGCCACAGCCCGCTGCTTCTCCTCCTCCAGCCGGGCTGAGTCCCGCTGCTGGCGCAAGGTGTCGAGCTGGGCCGACAACTCCATCTTGTCCGCAGCGTTTTGCTCCTGCTGCTGGCGCAACTTCGTCAGTCCGTCAGTCAGCTTCTCCTGCTGCTCAAGCAATTTTGTCAGTTGTGACAAGGCATTCTGTTCATCGCGCAAGTCAGCTGTGCGACGGCCTTGCAGGAGCTGGGCCAGCTTTTCTTCCGCTGCTGCCCGTGCTTCCTTGGTCTCGGCCAGCAACTGCTCTGCGGCAGCGCAACGAGCCGCCTTGTCCTGCCAAAGCTGCTTGCTGGCCATGAGCTGCCTGTCTGCGGCAAGGCTGTCTTTGCTCATTTTCTCCAGCCGCTTGCGTAAGGAAGCAACCTGCTCCACTTGCCGACAAATACCGGTCAGCTCAGTGAGCAAACCCTTGTCCGCCTGATGCTCGGCCAGATAGGCTGCACTCTGCTCTTGCTGGGTCTGCAAAACACGGCTCTGCTGCTCCAGCAGTTGACATTTCTGCACATCAGCAGCATTGTTCTGCCGCAGTTCAGCACAGGCCGCCTCCTGTTTCTGCAAGGCTGTCTGTTTCTCCTGAATACGGAAATCCAGCTCCCGCACCTGCCGAAGCAGCAGACTGCCCTGCTCCTGTTCAGTCTTGCTCTTGGTCAGCAGAGCCGCATTCTGATGCAGCAGCTCCCCTGCCACCTTGAGCGCAGCTTCCAGCTCCGGCAGCGTGCCGCGCAAGTCCGCTGCCGCCTGCACGTCCTTGTTCTGCTGCTCACGCAGGGCAGCCAAGGCGGCATAATCCCCTTCCAAGGCCAAAGCCTGCTCGGCCCGCGCCAGCCGCTCCGCTACAGGAGCAAAGTTCTGCCGCTCTGCTGCCAGCCCAGCTTGCTCGATGCTGATCTTGGCCAGCTCCTGCCGCAGGGCCGCGATTTTTTTCAACCAAGCCAAGGCCGCCGCAAGCTGTTCTGCTTCAGACTTGAGCTTGGCCTCTTCTTGGTTGAGATCAGCCAATTTCTGCTGCAACTCGCTCTCTTCTTCCGCCGTCAGCAACCGCAGGGCATCAGCCTGCTCTTGCAGCCGCTGCTGGGCCTCCTTTTCCGCCTTGCAGCGTTCATGCACCCGGATGGAAATGCGGCTGTACAGCTCGGTGCCAGTGATCTGCTCCAGAATCGGAGCGCGCTTGTCAGGCGGGGCTTGGAGAAAGGCATCAAATCTGCCCTGCGCCAGCAGCATGGAGCGGGTGAAGCGTTCCGCATCCATGCCGGTCAGCTCCTCGATCTGAGCTTCAACATCTTTGATTTTTTCGGCAAGAATCTGGCCGTCCAAGCGGGCCAGCTCCCGTTTTGCGGCCCGAAGCCGACCAGTCCGGCTGCGGTGCTGATGCCACGAGCAGCGGAAGCCGCCTTGTTCTGCGACAAAATCGACTTCCGCAAAGCAGCTGTCTCGCTGCCGGGACATGATCTCGTTGCTGCTCTGGGTGATTTTGCCAAGGCGGGGTGTGGAGCCGTACAGGGCCAGACAGAGCGCGTCAAGAATGGTGGTCTTGCCTGCGCCGGTCGGGCCAGTAATGGCAAAGATGCCGTCAGCAAAGGCTGGGTCGGTGAAATCCAGCTCCCAGCTCCCGGTCAGGGAATTGAGGTTGCTCAGACGAAGTTTGAGAATGCGCATCAGTTTTCTGTCTGTAAATTCATGTTCATGCGTCAGAGGAATTTACCGCCGCACCGCCCGCTTAACCCGCACCGGATCCGGCGGCTGCGGCAGAATCCGCACTGGCTCCTTTTTCAGCAAATCAAGCGCGATATCCACTGCCTTTTCCAACTGCGGGTCATGGCCCTGATTGACTGCGGCAGGCTCCTGCTCAACGACAAAATCCGGCTCCACGCCCTTGTTCTCCACATCCCATTCCCCCTGCAAGTTGTAAAAACCGCCTCTTGGCACGGCCAGATAGCCGCCGTCCATCAAGGGCGGCACATCCCAGATACCAACTAAGCCGCCCCAAGTGCGGGTGCCGACCAAGGGGCCGATTTTTTTCAAGCGGAACATGTATGGCAGTATGTCACCGCCCGAACCGGCGGCCTCGTTGATGAGCATCACCTTTGGTCCCCAGATGCCTGCGTTCGGCACAGTGAAGGGCTGATGCTCACCAGCCGCGTTATTGAAAAAGCCGAGCAGCTCGCGGCCCAAGAGATCAACAATGTAGTCAGGGATCATGCCGCCCTGATTGAAGCGTTCGTCAATAATCGCTCCCTGCTTGTCCTGCTGGGCAAAATAGTAGCGGTTGAAAAAGTTGTAGCCGCCAAAGCCGGTGTCGGGAAGCCAGACGTATGCCAGCCTGCCCCCGGACAGTTCCTCAACCTTGTTCCGGTTGCCTTCAATCCAGCTTTTGAGCCGCAGGCTGAAATCAGAAAAGGTCGGCACTACCGTCACTTCGCGGCTGCCTTTCATGACCGGCTTGTCATTCAGAGTCAGCACGGTCTGCTTGTCAGCGGTCTCCTCAAACAGGCTGTACGGATTCATGGAGCTGTCCAATTCCACCCCGTTCACCGCCAAAAGAAAGTCGCCTTCCTGCACGTCAATGCCCGGCCCGCTCAACGGGGCGCGCAGGCGCGGGTTCCAGTTCTCGCCCTTGTAAATTTTTTCCAAGCGATACCTGCCTGCCTGAATGCTGAAGTCCGCGCCCAGCAGGCCGACCGGGGTGTAGTTTGGAAAAGGCAGGTCGCCGCCGCCGGTGAAGGCATGGCCAACCGAGGTTTCGCCGCCGAGAATGGCAAGAATGTAGTTGAGATCGGCGCGGTGGCGGACATGGGCCACCAAAGGCGCATAAGCGCTGTAGGCCCAGTCCAGATCAAGGCCATGCACGTTATCGACATAAAAATAATCGCGCTCGAATCGCCAAGCCTCCCGGAATATCTGCCGCCATTCCTGCTTGGGAATCACCTTCATCTGCATGTCTCTGGTGTTGATGCCGCCCTCGCTCGGTTCGGGCGAGCCATCGGCATCAGCAATAGCCCAGTTGCTCCAGTCCTTGCAATAGAGAATTTTCTTTCGGTCAGCAGACAAGGCGCAGTTCCAGACATTTTTCAGAAAGTCAACTGGCTCCTTGTCTTTAAGCGTGAAACGGTGCAGAATCAGGCCAATGCTTTTAGACCAATCTTGATTTTTGTTCCACTCTGTGTAAAAGATTGTTCCTTCCTTGCCTGCTTTAAGCTGACGGTAATCGCCTTGAGGCAGATCAAGGGCGACAATCCGCTGATCAATGCCCTGCAAATCTATTTTGACTGCAACCGGTTTTTCCTCCTCTTCCGGCAGGTCTTCCATGCCATTTTCTGATTTCTTTTTCGCTTTGCCAGACTTCTTGTCCTTTGTCCCCTTTGCCGTCTTTTTTTCCTTGCTGACCTCCTCCTTTGTATCCTTGGCAGCGTCATTGTCCGGCTTGTTTTCCTCATCACTTTCCGGCAGCAAGGGGGAAGGCTCATCCGCTGCCAAGACCGCCAAATAAATCGCCCGGCGCACTGGCAGGCGGTCCTGCGAACTCATATCCAACCAGCTGACATTGAGACCGAAATTGGTGCTGGCAAGAAAATAGAGATACTTGCCGCTTGCATCCCAGGCCGGGGACAGGCAGTCGGACAGACCGTCCGTGAGCTGGAAGGACTTGTCCTGCGCAAGGGAATAGAGAAAAATGGCTTTGTACTGATTTTTCAGCCGCTTGACATAGGCGATCCATTGTGAGTCCGGCGACCAGATCGGGGCAATGACCCGCTGCGGCGCGGTGAAGCCCTCGTTGGCAATCAAACGGACTTGTTCGCTCTTGACATCAAGCAGCCAGAGATTCCGGTCCGCATCGCTGAAGCTGATCTTCTTCGCATCCGGCGACCAAGCGGGCGTGTAAAAGAAGGTCGGATGCTTGAGCTTGATCTTCCGTTTGTTTTTACCATACTGATCCGCAAGGACCAGCTGATATTCACCGCCCTCATCTGAAAACCAGCTAATCAGCTTGCCGTCCGGCGACCAGGCCGGGTTGCGGTCAGCCACGCCGGAACTGGCTGTCAGATTGCGGACATCACCTTTTTCCGCTGGAACCGTGAAGATATCGCCCCGCGCCTCAAAGACCGCCCGCTGGCCGGTTGGCGACAAATCCCACGTTGCGATCTGATTGCCGACATATTCCCAGCGGGGCCGGGCCAGCGGGAAATCGCCCTGCACGGTGATGGCCAGCTTTTCCGGCTGGCCGTCTGCCGGATCAAGGAGATAGAGCCAGCCGCTGTTTTCAAAAATCAGTCTGCCGCCGCCAGCCTCCAGATGCTTGCAGTCAAACTCGCTGAAAAATGTGACCTGCCGGAGTTTTTTGTCAGACAGACTGTAGGACCAGACATTCATGGTCTGGTCGCGGTCTGAAAGAAAATAGATGCTCTTGTCCAACCAGACCGGGCTGTTGTCATTTGCGCCGTCCCAAGGCAGCTTGTCAACGGCCAAGGTTTGCAGATCAATGATGCGGATCGGATTGTTCTGGCCGCCCCGGTAGTTGCGCCATTCCGGCTCCCACTGCCTGATCTTCTGATAGACAAATTTTTTGCCGTCAGGAGAGGAATGGCCTTCCTCAGCTCTGGGCATGGGCAGCGGCTTTGGCAGGCCGCCCTGCAGGCTGACCTGCCAGAACTTGGGATAATCATCCGGCACATTGTCCCGGCCAGAGGTGAAGAGCACAGCTTTGCCGTCCCTGCTCCAGCCGCGCACCTCGTCGTCTGCTGGATGCCAGGTCAGCCGCTGCGGCTCGCCGCCTTGGGCAGAAACCACATAGACATCAACATTGCCGTCATATTCACCGGAAAAGGCGATCTGGCTGCCGTCCGGGGAGAAATGCGGCTCTGTCTCTGCCCCGGCAAAGGTGGTGAGCCGACGGGCCGGGCCGCCTTGCAGGCCGCAGAGCCAAATATCATTGGCATAAACAAAGGCAATCGCAGACTGGCTGACCGCCGGATTGCGGAGCAGGCGGGCTTCCTCCGCTGCGGCAGGCTGCAATGACAGGACTGAAAACAGGCAGAGCGCGGCAGAGAGACTGGGGCGTGACCAAGTGAGCATGAGGCGGTTCCTCCGGGTTGATTGCTGCCGCTGAACTGGGTTTGCGGCCTGCTCCTCTTACCACAGAAGCAGCAGCCTGACAACGCACTTTCTTGCTCTGGCGGCTTTTCGCGGGCCTGATTCAAAAAATTTGACGAATACAGATTCCATCTGCTATAATTCAAAAAATTATACTCATTTTTTCATCTCCTTCATCAAGGTGCAATGCGCATTTTTTCGGCAGAGCCGTGCAGCCATCTGAAACTCCGTGATCAGATTGTCTTTTTCGGAGCCTGCATCATGGCTGCGGTGCTGATTTTTTTATACATCGTCTTTGCCCTGCTCAACAGCCAGCAGGAAAGACACGCGGCCCGGCAGCAGCTCCGGCAGGGATTTGCCGTGCTGGAGCAGATGCTGGACAGTCAGACGCAGCCTGTGCCAAAGGCAAAAATCACCCAGATGCTGGACAGTCAGACGCAGCCTGTGCCAAAGGCAAAAATCACCCAGGAGCTGCTCAATGAGGCGGCCCTGCACAGCGGCCTACGCATCGTTGTCATTCTTCCTGACCGCCGCCTGACAACGGGCGGCGAAATTCCCTGCGCAGTCAGCAGCCTGACTGAGAGGCTGCCCCTGCTGGGAAGCCAGCAGCACTGGCAAGGTCAAGATATTGCTCATCATGATCAGGTCATAGTGCAGGGGGCATGGCTGCCCTTGACTGAAGGCGGCAAGGCGGCGGTCCTGCTCGGCGCGGAGCTGCCTGTTTTTCCCGGCAGCCTGCTCAAGAGCGTCATGCTGGCAGTGTTCGCCATTTCACTGGCCCTGTTTGTGCCGGTCGCCAATCTTTTTGTCCGCTATGCAGTGGCCGAACCAGTGGCCGAGCTGCTTGTCGGCATGAACAACATTGAGAGCCAGGACTGGCAGCCCCTGAGCGAATCGTGCCGGACTGCGGATTTCACCGCCTTGGCCAGAGCCTTCAACCGCATGGCCGGGCTGCTCCGGCAGCACGACCGGCAGGTGAACATTCTTACCGCTGTGGTGGAGCAGAATCCGGCAGCCATTGTCATCACAGACACCAAAGGGCGGATCGGCTATGCCAATGCGGAGGCCGAGCGGCTGACCGGCTACACGGTTGATGAGCTGATTGGCCGGGAAACCAGCATTTTCCAGTCCGGGCAGACGGACAGGACAACCTATCAGCAGCTCTGGCAGACCGTGCAGGCAGGCAAGGTCTGGAAGGGCGAGCTGCTCAACCGGACCAAGGATGGCTCGCTGCGCTGGGAGGCAATAGTGGCGGCTCCGGTTTTTTCCGGCAGCGAGATCAGGAACTTTGTCGCGGTCAAAGAGGACATCACCGAGCACCGGCAGGCGCAGGAGCTGCTCCGCCGCTATGAGCAAATCATCTCGGCCACCGACGATCTGATGGCCTTTGCCGACCGCAATATGGTGTATCAGGCCGTGAACAGCGCCTACGCGCAGGCCTTTCGCAGGCCCAAGGAAAAAATTGTCAACAGCACAGTGGCCGAGCTGCACGGCCAGGATTTCACCCGCCTGAACATGGGGGAAAAGCTGCGCTCCTGCCTTGCAGGCGAGGAAATCCATTATCAGGGCTGGTTTGATTTTCCTCCTGCCGGGCGGCGGTATCTGAATGTGTCCTATTATCCTTTTGCAGCTGAGGACGGGGTGATCAGCGGCATTGTCATGAGTTCGCACGACATCACCTCCCTCAAGCTCCAAGAGGAGCTGCTCCGGGAGAGCGAGCAGCGCTACCGCCAGACCTTTGAAACCAATATGGCGGTCAAGCTGATCATTGATCCTGAAGACGGCAGGATTATCGAGGCCAATCAGGCGGCCTGCCACTATTACGGCTATGATCTTCAGGCCTTGGTTGTAATGCGGATCAGCGAGATCAATCCGCTGCCGGTCGAGGAGCTGCTAAAACAGATGGGACGTGCCTTGACAGCAGAGCAGCTCCATTTTTTCTTCCAGCACCGGCTGGCTTCCGGCGAACTGCGCGATGTGGAGGTCTATTCCGGGCCGATCCGCTGCGGCGGTCGAACATTGCTCTACTCTATTATTCATGATATAACTGAAAGAAGAGAGGCGGAAGAAGCGTTGCGGGAAAGTAATGAGCACTTGGATTTGGCGGTCAAAGGCGCGGGGCTTGGCACGTGGGACTGGAATGTGGTCAGCGGCGAAGTGGTTTTCAACGAACGCTGGGCGGAAATATCAGGCTGGCGGCTGGAGGAGATCAGGCCTCATGTTGCGACTTGGGAGAATGCGCTCCATCCTGAAGAAAAAGAGCAGATCATGCGGCAAATGAATGAACATCTGCAAGGCGGCGCGCCGCTCTTCACTGCCGAGCACCGGCTCCGGCATAAATCCGGGGCTTATGTCTGGACGTTGAGCGCAGGCCGGGTCTTTCAGCGCGATGCTGACGGCAGGCCGCTACGGGCCGCTGGCATCCTGCTTGACATCAATGCCCGCAAGCAGGCTGAGGAGCAGCTCCGGGGGGCCAAAGAGCAGGCTGAGGCAGCCAATCAGGCCAAGTCCGCCTTTCTCGCCAGCATGAGCCACGAGCTGCGCACTCCGCTCAACACGGTGCTGGGCTATGCCCAGCTACTTGCCGATGACAGCAGCTTGAATGAGCGGCAGCTCAAGAACATCACCGCCATTCACAATGCAGGCGAGCATCTGCTGATGCTGATCAACGACATTCTTGATCTGTCCCGGATGGAGACCGGCAGGCTGGAGCTGAATCTGCGCGAGTTCCGGCTGCCGCATTTTCTCAGCAGCATTGCTGAAATTGCCAGAAGCAAGGCCAGAAGCAGAAAAATCAGGTTTAGCTGCGAGCCGGATCCGGCCCTGCCGCAGGTCATTGAGGCGGACGAGCTGCGGCTGCGCCAGGTCATTCTCAACCTGCTCTCCAATGCGGTCAAATTCACCAGTTCAGGCTGGTGCGCCCTCAACGTCCGCTCTCAGGCAGTGGGCAGGGATCGGGCGGTGCTCACGGTGAGCGTGGAGGACAGCGGCGCAGGCATCAGCCCGGAACTGCGGCAGAGCATCTTTGAGCCATTCCGGCAGCATGGCGACCGTCTGCGCTGCGCCGAAGGCAGCAACGGCCTGAGCTTGGCAGTCAGTCAGACCTTGGTCCGCCTGATGGGCGGCGAGCTGCAGGCGCTCAGTCCTCTGCACAGCAATCCGCCGCCGGGCCGGGGCCCGGGCAGCCGCTTTTTCTTCAGCATTGAGGTGCGAGTTCTCAGCGGCGCGGCAGAGGTCACGCCAGGTCTTGGCAAAGGCAAAACCGTGCTGATCATGGATGACAAGCCTGCCTGCCGGACTGTGCTGCGCAATATTCTCGAAGATGCAGGCTTTCATATTCATGAGCTGGAAGAGCGGAGCGGGCTGGCCGCAGCCTGCTCCCATGCCAAGCCGGATGCGGTCCTGCTTGATTTTCGCCAGGCGGACCGTGATGGCGAGCCGCTGACCAAGCAACTCCAGGATGAGCCGGACCTGCGCGCCATCCCGGTCATTGCCCTGGCCACTGCTGAGGACGCGGCCCTGAGCCGGGACAGGGAGCATTTTGCCGCCTGCGTGATCCGGCCTTTTTCTTCAGCAGACCTACTCGCTGCGGTCAGCACCCAGCTTGCGGCTGCCGCGCCGCCGCCGGAGGAGGAGGCATGGACTGAAAGCATCCCGGAACATGCCTGGCCAGTACCGGAGAAGCTGGCTGAACTGGCCCGGCTGGCCCGCACCGGCGACATTGCCGGACTTGGGCGGCAATGCGCCTGGCTGGCTGAGGCTGAAGAGGGCAGATGTCAAGCCTTTGCCGCCCGGCTGGAAGAGCTTGTTGACAATTTTCAGCTCAAACTGATCCTCAGTCTGGTCCAACAGGATTCACCCTGCAAACCTTCATGAATGCCCGTGCGAACAAAATCATTCTGATTGTCGATGATCAGCCTGCCAGTCTGAGAATCCTGCTTTCCTTTCTCCAAGACCGGCATTTTGAACTGCGGGTGCTCCAGAGCGGCAGGCAGGCTCTGGAAGTGGTGCAGGAGATAGAGCCGGACATCATTCTCTTAGATGTGCTGATGCCGGACATGGACGGGCTGGAGACCTGCCGCAGGCTCAAGAAGGACAAGGGAATGGCTGATATTCCGGTCATCTTCATGACCGCCTTGAACAGTGTTGAGGACAAGATCGCCGGCTTCAAGGCGGGCGGAGTTGACTACATCACCAAACCGTTTCAGCAGGCTGAAGTGCTGGCCCGGATCAGCACCCATCTCAGCCTCAAGGAAACCCGCGAACGGCTGCGGCATCAGAACAGCATGCTCGAATCGCTGCTGAATTCGATTCAGGACCCGATTTATTTTAAAAACATGCAGAACCATTATCTGGGCTGCAACCGGGCCTTTGAGAAATTTGCAGGCAAAACAGAGCAGGAGCTGCTGGGCAGCATGGATGAGACCGTGCTGCCGCCGGAAATGGCCGCCTCGTTTCACAGCTCAGATCAGGAGATGCTGGGGGCCTGCACGGCGGCCCGCACTGAAGAGACTGTGGTCTGTCCAGATGGCAGGACGGCAATTTTTGATGTCCTGAAAACTCCGTATATTGGCCCGGACGGCAATCTGCTGGGGCTGATCGGCATCTGCCGCAATATCACGGAACTGAAGCAGGCCGAGCAGCAGGCGGCGGAAGAGCGGGAGCGGCTCCGGGTCACGCTGCATTCGATTGGTGACGGCGTGATTGCCACCGATGTCTGCGGCAGGATCACCAGCCTCAACAACGTTGCTGAACAGCTCACTGGCTGGTCCAATGAGCAGGCAATCGGCCTGCCTTCTGCTGCTGTTTTTAAAATTATTGATGAAAAAACTGAGGAACCCTGCGCTGATCCTGTGCGGCGGGCTTTGGCGCTCGGCAGGATGACAGATTTGGAGAACGGCTCCGCACTCATCCGCCAGGATGGCAGCCATCTGAGCATTGCCGACAGCTGCGCCCCGATCCGCAGCCGGGAAGGTCGAATCATTGGCACGGTGATTGTCTTTCGTGACGCAACGTATGAAAAAGAGCGAATCAAAGAGCTGATCAAAATTAAAAAATTAGAGTCCGTCAGCCTGCTGGCGCGGGGGATTGCCCATGATTTCAACAATATCCTTTCCGCCATCCTCGGCAACATTGAACTGGCCTCTGAAGCAGTCACTTCTGATCCGCAGACCGAAATGCTTCTTGCCAGCGCCCAGAAGGCGGCGGAGCGGGCCGCCAAGCTGACCAAGCAGCTCATGATCTTTGCCAAAGGCGGCGAACCGGTCAAAGAGGCGGTCGCCCTGCCGGAGCTGATCCGGGATTCAGCTGATTTCATCCTGCATGGCTCGCAAGTGGTCTGTGACTATGATTTTGCCGAGGATCTTTGGCTGATCAATGCGGACAGCAGTCAGATCACGCAGGTGATTCAAAACATCATCATCAATGCCAAACAGGCCATGCCCAAGGGCGGCGGCATCAGGATCAGCTGCCAAAATGCGGAAGTCGGCACTGCCGAGCCGCAGTCCGGCCTGCGCAAGGGCCGCTTTGTCCGCATCTCAATTGCTGACAGCGGCCCCGGCATTCCCCCGGAGATCATCAGCAAAATTTTTGATCTCCATTTCACCACCAAACAGGATGGCAACGGCCTTGGTCTGGCCATCTGCCAGCTCGTGACCCAGAAACATGAAGGGAGCATCACAGTGCAGTCAGAGCCTGGCAACGGCTCAGTCTTCACCGTGATGCTGCCTGCGGCTCAAAGCGGCAGTTCAGTCCAGTCCCGGCCAGCAGAGCCGAAAGAAGAACGACAGATGGCCCGAATTATTGTCATGGATGACGACCAGATGCTGCGCGACTTGGCTAAGGCCCAGCTGCGCTCTCTTGGTCATGAGGCGGTTCTGGCCGCAGACGGAGCCGAGGCGGTCAGCTTGTACCGGGAACTGCGCGAAAGCGGCAGCCCTGCGGACTTGGTGATCATGGATCTGACCGTGCCCGGCGGCATGGGCGGTCAGGAGGCGGCCCGGCAGATTCTTGCGCTTGACGCGGAGGCCAAGCTGATTGTGGCCAGCGGCTACTCAGACGATCCAGTCTTGTCTGAGTATAAAAAATACGGTTTCCAAGCCGCAGTGGCCAAGCCGTTCAGTTTGGCTGAGTTGCGCCAGGCCCTTGCCGCTGTTCTGTAGTCAGGCCGCCCGGCATGGCCCCTGCCGCTGCTTGATGGAGCAGCTCATCCAGCCGTCCCGGCGCGGCCATAAACCTCTGGCCCAGTCCGCACTGACTCATGATCTCGCAAAATTTGAGGAACTCCTCCATCAGCCGGGTGGTCATCTTGTCCTGATGCTGGATGATGGAAATCTGCCGCCGCATGTTGATGCCGCTGACCGGCAGGCTTTTCAGCCAGCCATGCTCGGTCTCCCGGCAGATGGTCAATTCAGACAGGCAGGCCGCGCCCACGCCCGCTTCCACAGCTTTTTTGATCGCCTCTGTATGGCCCATCCGGGTGACAATGTTGAGCAGGGCGGCATGACTGCCGAGCCGGCTCTTGAAGGTCTCTGCCGTGCCTGAGCCTTCTTCGCGCAGAACCCAGGCTGTTTCCGCCAAGTCATCAGGAATGCGAAACTTGTCCTCGGCGGCCAGCGGATGGGACGCGCTGACCACAATCCGCAGCTCGTCCTCAAACCACGGCGTGCATCGCACCCCCTCAGCAGTCACCTCGCCTTCGACAAAGCCCAAGTCCATCACCCCCTGCGCCACCAGCCGCTCGGCCCGCCGAGTGTTGGCCACCATCATGTTGATCCGCACTTCCGGGTGCAGCCGCATGAACAGGCCGACCGGATAGGGCAGGACATAGTTGCCGATGGAGGAGCTGGCAATGATCTCCAGCGAGCCAGCCACAGAATCTTTCTTTTCTGTGAGCATGGACTCAATATTGCGGATTTGAAAGATGATCCTTTTGGCCAAGGGCAGCAGATAGCGGCCCCGGTCATTGAGAAGAAGACTGCGGCCATGCCGGTCAAAAAGCGGGCCGCCAAGCTGATTTTCCAATTCAGCCAAGGCCATGCTGACCGCTGACTGGGTCAGGAAGAGCTTCCGGCTGGCTTTGGTGACTTGAGCGGTTTCCGCCACAGCAATAAAAATTTCAAACTGTCTGAGAGTGACAGCCATAGTTGCGCTCCTTGGCGCGGCGGAAGACAGGCCGCCAAGGCCGGAAATTTATGAGCAAAATGGGGACAGATTTACGCAGTTGCCTCAACCTGATGCCTCGCTGCCAGTCCTGCGGATCAGCTCTCTGGAATGGTGATTATTACTGACCAGTCAGTTTAAGCAACGCATCTGCGCTTGTCAACTGGGAATATCCAGCAGCACAACGTGGATGCGGCGCGGTCAGCCTGCATTCTTCTCCAGCACTGTGTCCCTGCCGCAGCGCGCATCATCCTTGTCCGGGAAATCGGTGATGAAGTGCAGGCCCCGCGACTCCTGCCGCAGGGATGCGCTGCGGATGATCAGCTCGGCAATCAGGACAATGTTGCGCAGCTCCACCAAGTCCGGCGTGAGCAGGTAGTCGTGGAAATGCTCCTTGGTTTCGGTGAGGATGGGCTGGAGCCGCCGGGCTGCGAGCTGGAGCCGCTTCTGCGTCCGCACAATGCCGACATAATTCCACATCAGCTGCCGCACCTGATCCCAGTTGTGGCTGATCAGCACGTTTTCCTCAATCGAGCGGGCATAGCCAGTCCGCCATGCCTGCACCTTGGGCAGAGACTGCGCTTGCAGCTCCAGCCAGCGTTCTTGCACCCAATGCGCGGCCCGATGGGCAAAGACCACGGCCTCCAGCAGCGAGTTGCTGGCCAGCCGGTTTGCGCCGTGCAGGCCTGTGCAGGCTGTCTCGCCCAAGGCCAAGAGATTGCTGACTGAACTGCATCCCCATTCGTCAACCCGCACCCCGCCGCACATGTAATGGGCTGCAGGCACCACTGGAATCGGCTGGCTGCTGATGTCCACGCCGTATTGCAGACAGGTGCCGTAAATGTTGGGAAAACGCTGCTCAAGAAAGTCGCGGCCCTTGTGGGTGATGTCGAGATAGACGCAGTCTGCGCCGCTCTTCTTCATCTCCGCATCAATGCCCCGCGCCACGGCATCCCGTGTGGCCAAGTCGCCCCGGCGGTCATACTGCTGCATGAAGGCTGCGCCCTCCTGATTGATCAGAATGCCGCCCTCGCCGCGCACTGCTTCGGAGATGAGAAAATTCTTGGCCTCCCGGTTGAAAAAGCAGGTGGGATGGAACTGAACAAACTCCAGATTCGCCACCTGCGCCCCAGCCCGCCAAGCCATGACCACGCCGTCGCCAGTGGCAATGTCCGGGTTGGTGGTGTAGCGATAGACCTTGCCACAACCGCCGCTGCATAGTACGGTGACTTTGGCCCGCCACGTTGTCACCTCGCCCGTGCTCCGGCTGAGAACATAAGCCCCCAAGCAGCGGTCGTTGCCTTCTTTCCGGCCCGTGACTTTGGACTCGATCAGCAGGTCAATGGCCATCAGGTCTTCCAAGACCTCAATCTGGGGATGGGCATGAACCTGAGCCAGCAAAGCGGTTTCGATCTCCCGGCCTGTCAGGTCTTTGGCATGAGCGACCCGCCGGGCTGAATGGCCGCCCTCCATGCCGAGATCAAATTCCTCGCCATGCTGACCTTGCTGAAAATGCACCCCAAGCGCGGTCAGCTCGCGCACCCGCTCCGGGCCTTCCTCGACCACCATGCGGACGATATCCTCGTGGCAGAGGCCGTCCCCGGAAGTCAAGGTGTCATGAACATGATCCTCCAGCCGGTCTTCTCTGGACAGCACCGCCGCCACTCCGCCTTGGGCCAAGTTGGTGGCAGTGTCGGCCCGCTTTTTTTTGGTGATCAGAGCGACACGGGCAAAGGGGGCAACTTTGAGGGCAAAGGACAGACCGGCCACGCCGCTGCCGATGATGAGGATGTCTGTGGAGTGCATGGTCTTTATTTCCTGCTGAGATGAATGAAGGCTGCCCCGCACTTTACTCCGCCTGCGTCGGAATTGCATGAAGAAAAACCACTGCCTTGGGCATCGCCCGGCACTGGAAAATGCTGGAAAAGGCTTGACAGCAGGGGCGGCAGTTTTTATACCAGTAGGGCGTGTTGCCTGTTCGGACAAAACAGCAGCAGCGGTCAGAGCAACTATGAACTGCGCCAAGGAGAGCCTGTCATGCGGAAAAAAATCAAACTGCGCCGGATGCCCTTTATTCTGCTGGTCTTTTTTCTCCTGCTCTGGGTGGTTGGCGTGACCTTGAACGAGCCAAGCCGGGTGCTGGAGCAGGCCAAAACCATCTGCCTGAGCTGCATTGGCATAGGATAAATAGTATGGAACGTGCAAGAAAATGGGTGCAGGGGGTCTGGCTGGTCTTGGCAAATGGTTATTGGGCCTTTCCTTGGACCAAGACGATTTACAAAGGGCCGATGAAGGTGATCTGCTCGCCGGGCCTGAACTGCTACTCCTGCCCTGCGGCCACGGTCTTCTGTCCCATGGGCGCGCTACAGCAGCTTCTGCTCAACGTGCGCTCCTCGATTGCCTTTGGCCAGTATTATTTCGGTGCCTTTGTCCTTGGCTCCATCGGCATGATGGGCGCGGTCTTTGGCCGCTTCATCTGCGGCTGGGCCTGCCCGTTCGGTTTTTTTCAGGAGCTGCTGCACAAGCTGCCCTCGCGCAAGTTTCCCATACCCAACTTGCTGCGCTGGCTGAAATATTTTATCCTGCTCTTTTTGGTCATTCTCTTTCCCCTGATTGTAGTTAATGATGTCGGCATGGGATCGCCGTGGTTCTGCAAATATGTCTGTCCGGCAGGCACCTTTCAGGCCGGCATCCCCATGCTCCTGCTTCAGCCGGAGCTGCGGGCCGCTGTGGGCTGGCTCTTTATCAACAAGCTGATCATCGCCATTAGCTTCACGGTCTGGTCAGTGTTCTCCTCCCGGCCTTTCTGCCGCACCGCCTGTCCGCTGGGAGCCTTTTACGCTCTCTTTGCTCATTGGCAGCTCATCCGGCTCCAGCTCAACAAGGAGAACTGCACCAACTGCGGGGCCTGTCATAAGGTTTGTCCGGTGGATGTCAAATTCAACGAGACCCCGGCCAGCTGCGAATGCGTCAACTGCATGCGCTGCATGACCGAAGCCTGCGCTTTTGATGCTATTTCTGTTGAAGTGGCCGGTTTCCCGGTCTTCGGCCCGGATGTGGGCAAAACCCGGTCGCCGTTGATCAGCGGTGTCCTGGGGAGAATACGGAGACGGAAACCGGCAGATATGAACCCCAATCCATAATTCATAGGAGTGTCATGAAGAAAGCATCCTCTTTCCTTGTTGTCGTCTTTGCAGTGCTGACAGCGTTTTTCATCGCTGCCGGGCCGGTCATGGCCAAGATGGTGGCGGTCAAAAATGAGAACGTCAACATGCGTTCCGGCCCCAGCACCAAGAACAAGGTGCTCTGGAAGCTGGGCAAGGGCTTTCCCCTGCAAGTGCTGCGCCGTTCAGGCAGCTGGTACAAGGTGCGGGATTTTGAGGGCGCGACCGGCTGGATTCACCGCAGCGTGGTCAACAGCTCCGGCCACATGATCGTCAAGAGGCGGAAGATCAACATCCGCAGCCGTCCGACCACCCGCAGCCGGGTGGTGGCCAAGGCCAATTACGGCGTGGTCTTCAAAACCTTGAAAAAAACAAAGAATTGGATTAAAGTCAAGCACGGCGATCTGACCGGCTGGATTAGTCGGAACCTGCTTTGGGGATTCTGAACATGAGGAAAGGCGGCCTGAGAAGGCGGCAAACAGAAAGACCCGTTCCTGATGCAGGAGCGGGTCTTTTTCAGTTCGTGGCGGAGAGAGAGGGATTCGAACCCTCGGTGGAGTGTAACCCCCACACTCGCTTAGCAGGCGAGCACCATCGGCCGGCTCGGTCATCTCTCCGGGAAGGTTGCAGGGCCGCTCTGGCGGAGGAAGTAGGATTCGAACCCACGGTGCTTTCGCACAACGGTTTTCAAGACCGCCGCCTTCAACCACTCGGCCATTCCTCCTCTGAGGCACTGCGCGACCCTAACATATACCAGCTGTAATTCATCCTGTCAACCCCCTTCTCATGCTGCTGACCTGCAAATGAATGCTGACCAGACCGCTTTGCCAGACCAGGAACTGGCGATGCAGGACATCACCTGCCTCTATGAAATCACCAGAAATCTGGCCGCTGCCGCTGATCTTCGCCAAGCCTTGAACATGGTGGTCCGGGTGCTGGCGGAGATGAAAAAAATGGAGAACGGCACGATCACCATTGTCAATCCGCTGACCAAGGAGCTGGAGATTGAGGTGGCCTGCGGCAGCACCCCGGCGGTGCGCAGAAAAGGCCGCTACAAACTCGGCGAGGGCATCACCGGGCGGGTGGTCGCAGTGGGCGAGCCAGTGATTGTGCCGCAGATCGCTGAGGAGCCGCTCTTTCTCAACCGCACCGGCATGCGCAGCGAGGAGCAGAAGCGGAAAAGCTCCTTCATCTGTGTGCCGATCAAGGCGGCAGTGGAGAACTCGGCCGATGGCTTGGATGGCCAGATGCAGGCCGAGAGTCTTGCCATTGGCGCGCTCTCAGTTGACCGCTGTTATGAGAAGGACTTTGGCCAGCAGTCGGAACGCGATCTCCGTTTTCTGACCATAGTCAGCGCCCTGATTGCCCAAGCCGCGCATCGGATTCAAACCGTGAACCGGGAAAAGGAGCTGCTTTGCCGCGAGAACCAGCAGCTCCGCCAAGAGCTGTCAGGCAAGAACCGGATCAGCGGCATTATTGGCAATTCCTCGCGAATGCAGGAGGTCTTTGCCTTAGCCCAGCGGGTGGCCAATTCCAACGCCACAGTCCTGCTCCGAGGCGAGTCAGGCACGGGCAAATCAATGGTTGCCAAAGCCCTGCATCACAACTCCGGTCGGGCCAAGAAGCCGTTTGTGGTGGTCAACTGCTCGGCCTTGCCCGAAACCCTGCTTGAAAGCGAGCTGTTCGGCCATGAGAGAGGGGCTTTCACTGGCGCGGTCGAACGCAAGGCAGGCCGTTTTGAGCAGGCCCAAGGCGGCACGCTCTTTCTTGATGAAATCGGCGAAATCAGCACGGCAGTCCAAGTCAAGCTGCTCAACGTGATTCAGGAGCGCGTCTTTCAGCGGCTGGGCGGCGCAGAGCTGCTCAAGGCGGATATTCGTCTTGTCGCGGCCACCAACCGCGATCTGGAGGCAGCAGTGCGCGAAGGCAAGTTCCGGGAAGACCTGTATTACCGGCTCAATGTCTTTCCGATTTATCTGCCACCGTTGCGCGAGCGGCGCACCGACATACTCCTGCTGGCCGAGCATTTTCTGGAGCAGTACAGTCAGGAAAATAACAAAAGAATCGAGCGCATTTCCACCTCAGCCATTGACCTGCTGATCAAATACCACTGGCCAGGCAATGTCCGCGAGCTGCAAAACTGCATGGAGCGGGCGGTTTTGATCTGCGACTCCAGCACCATCACCTCCGTGCATCTGCCGCCGACCTTGCAAAGTGCGGAGAGCGTGGGCGGCAGCAGCGGCAGGCCGCTTGCCTTTGGTCAGGCTGTGGAGAACTTTGAGCGCGACCTGATCATTGAGGCCCTCAAGCAGTGCAACGGCAATCAGACCAAGGCGGCGGAACGCTTGGAAACCAGCCTGCGGATCATCAACTACAAGATTCACAACTACGGGATTGATCCGAAGCAGTACAAGGTGAAGTGAGGGGATTTTCAATTGCGCTAGTCACAGCGTAAATAATAATGAATTTTTCAATGTTTGAAGGTTCACGGCTATGAGTCGGAGAAAAAATCATCGCGGTTCTGAATGGAGAAAGTGGGACCTACATATTCATGCACCAGGCACAAAATTGAAAGATCAGTTCAAGCTGGCTAATGATGGCGATATATGGAAGGAATATTGTCAAAAACTGCATGATTCCGATGTACAGGCATTTGGTATTGCCGATTATTTTTCGGTTGATTCCTATGAGGCTGTATATGATCAATACATAAGGCGTTATCCTGACTCACGGAAAGTGTTCTTGCCAAATATTGAATTACGAATGATCTATAGAGTTAATAAAGCTCATGAAGAGGTGCATCTTCATCTGATTTTCAATCCATTCAACCCAGACCACAAAGACAAAATCAAGCGTTTTTTGAGCATTCTTAAAACCAACAAAACAAATGATTCGGGCCTAAATATAGGCTCTCCGATAATTTCCGGGGTTGTAATTCCAGTGCTTTTGGTGAATTCAAGTTCCAAGTGCAACTTTTTTTGGTTGCAAGAAAAGGCAGTTACGGGAGTGTCACAACTTTGCTTTTGTCGCTAACTAAGAGAAAATAATTGAAAATTTACATGAAGTATTCAAAGTGCCAGCCAACCTATGCTTTTTGGATAACCAAAAAAAGTTGCACTTGCGAGTTGAATCCACAACTCACTTTACGGAGTAGTTGTCTCAGTAATGCTAACCAATCGGTATCACATAATTTTCGAGACAGCAACACTCAACAGGGGCACCACCCGATTTTGTCAACCACAGAAAAACTCGGAGAGCCTAAATATAAGGGCATCTGAATTGCAAAATAAAAACTGTTATGAGTCTGCAACCACGACAAAAGAGTTCGTGAATAAAGCACTTTTAGAAACTTATGGCAAAAATGCTAATTTGCTGGATTATGTACTCATTATTACAGCGGTGAATAATAATGGCATATTTCCAGACAACAAACCACGTAATATATCAATAGCATACGAGCTGGATAAGTTCAGTGACGCATTCTTTGGAAATGCTGGCAATACAGAGTGGTTCCTTAAAACTGATCGTGCCGAGGATATAGCGGTTTCGTATTGAACAGATATCAAACCCAGCAATGACGGAAAAACGATTTGATTGATTTTGACTTAACCGTTTTCAGAGATATATCATAAGCTTCCATCAGCTCACGCTCTGTTCTCGGCTTCAATTTTCTTATAGTGTTTTTCATTACTGACCAGCAGTATTCAATAGGGTTCAGTTCAGGACGATAAGGAGGGAGGAAAATGATCTTCGCTCCTGTACTTCTGATCAAAGCGAGAGCTTCTTTGTTTTTATGAGGACTGGCATTGTCAAGAACGACTGTCTTACTGCTGTCAAGATATTTCAAAAGATAATTTTTTATATAGAAATAAAAGACATCTCCTGTCATGGTTCCTTTAAATTTCATGCACTTCAATATTTTTCCAAACTTTACAGCTCCTATCATGCTTATTCTTTTCCCTTTACCTGAAGGTCTTTTTGAAAAAGCTCTTGTTCCTTTTCTTGATCTTGCAAATTTTCTCGACATGTTCAAACAGCATCCTGTCTCATCAATAAAGATGAAATTCTTTTTGTCAGCCTCGATCAGGCCTGCAAGGTAATTAACTGTCTTTGCTATATTTTCTTCTTTATACGCCGCCGGATCGCGGAAAGTTTTTTTTTCCGGCTGATTTTCAGTCTGGCGAGAGTTTCGCACAGCGTGGAAGGTGCTATTTTTAAATTGAATTTCTCGTATAAGCGATCACACATCTCTTCAAGCGTAAGATCGTTCTCGTCATCAATCATGCTGGTCAGAAAAGGAATATGAACTTCCTTGATTTTCGGAGGATTTCCGCCTTTATGAGGCTTCGGCTCAATCGTCCCCTCAGTCTTCCATCTTTTTACAAGACTTTGAACAAATTTATAGGAAACGTCAAGCAAATCTGCAGTTCTTCTCAATGATTTCTGTTTTTCATAAACAGACAAGACTTTCTTTCTGAAATCAATAGAATAAATCATGGCAGACCTCCGTGTGTGAAAAAATGGAAAAAACAGACAAGTCAAGTTTAATATTTTTCTGATAACCATACAACCTGAAACCGCTATAGGAGCTGTAAAGTTTGGAAAAATATTGAAGTGCATGAAATTTAAAGGAACCATGACAGGAGATGTCTTTTATTTCTATATAAAAAATTATCTTTTGAAATATCTTGACAGCAGTAAGACAGTCGTTCTTGACAATGCCAGTCCTCATAAAAACAAAGAAGCTCTCGCTTTGATCAGAAGTACAGGAGCGAAGATCATTTTCCTCCCTCCTTATCGTCCTGAACTGAACCCTATTGAATACTGCTGGTCAGTAATGAAAAACACTATAAGAAAATTGAAGCCGAGAACAGAGCGTGAGCTGATGGAAGCTTATGATATATCTCTGAAAACGGTTAAGTCAAAATCAATCAAATCGTTTTTCCGTCATTGCTGGGTTTGATATCTGTTCAATACGAAACCGCTATAAATGAAACATCTTTTTGATTGGCTGCATTCTTACATCAGCGGCAGACGGCTCTCCTTTCTTGGGTCAAGCTGTGGAGAATTTTGAGCGCGACCTGATCATTGAGGCCCTCAAGCAGTGCAACGGCAATCAGACCAAGGCGGCGGAACGCTTGGAAACCAGCCTGCGGATCATCAACTACAAGATTCACAACTACGGGATTGATCCGAAGCAGTATAAGGTGAAATGAGGGGACAGTTATTTTAAACCCAAGCTGCTAAATATCAGGAAGAATGTTTCAGAGGATGCGTTATATTATCATACGGCCTGACATCTCATTAAGGAGGAAACATGGAAACCTATTTGGTGATGGTCGATGTGACCATTGATGAAAGTCTCAAGCAAAATGTGTTTGCCTTCAAAGTGCCGACCATCCAGCCGCTGCCACTGCCCGGCGATCTGATTCAGATTCCAGAGGCTGTGGCAAAGCAGGAAGGGGTGCCTTTTGTTCTCAAGGTGCTCTCCCGCAGGTTTATCTTGGATGACCTGATTCTTGATCGTCTGAGCCGGGACTGCAAGACCTGCATCATCCTGCTGACCGAGCCGCCTTCATAGGGCACGGATGTCCGCCGGGTCTTTGGGCAGCCAGCGCAGGCCGCCCTTGAAGCCGTGACATCTGACCACATAGAGCGTCTGCACCGCCTCTTTGCCAAACCACGGCGAGCTGCGGTGCAGGATGATCTCCTCCTCCCGCCCCACCTCGGCAAAGACTTGCCGCAGGTGAACAGCCATGCCTTTGTGCTCATAAACCCCGACTGCGTCCATGCCCAGCAGCTGGGCATCCTCAAACCAGAAGTCATAGACATTGGGCCGCGACCAACGGTTGATCGACACAGTGCGGGGCTGGCCGGGCAGGTAGAAGGCCAGCTCGCTGGCGAACTGATAGCGCAGGCCAAAGACAAAGGTCTGGCCGGGCTGCCGCATGTTGCTGCGGATGCGCGCCACAGTCCGAGCCAGCTCATCCCAGCCCTTGGTCTCGTGCGCGGTGCGATCCCACTTGACGGGAACTGGCAGGACAGGATAGAGGACTTGCAGCATCACGGCTGCGGACATGACGGCGGCCAGGCTGAGGCCGAAATTCCACCAGCGGCGGCCTGCGTAAATGGCGGCGGCCAGCGGCAGGCAGGCCAGATAGACTGGGGCAGGCCAGTTGCCGTAGATGCGGACATGCAGGGCCAGCAGACTGAAGATCATGAAGCCGGGCAGGGAAAGCCAGAGGAGGAAGTGTTCTTTCTCCCCCTTGCCCCAACCGCGCAGCCAGGCGGCAGCAATGAGGCAAAAGAGCACTGGCGAGAGCAGTCCGGCCTGACTGCCGAGGAATTCCGGCAGATAGTTCCACGTAAGAAGCGCGCCGCTGTTGGCCCCGCCTTGGAAGAGGACATGCCGGAATGTCACCCAGTTGTGGCGCGCATTCCAGATGATGACCGGAATGAAGAGCGACAGTCCGGCCAGCAGACCCAGCCACGGTTTCCAGCTCAGGAGCTGCTTGCGGTATGAACCGTTAAACAGCAGGGCGCAGAAAAGCAGAAGCGGAAAGAGCGCCATTGTGTATTTGGAGAGCAAACCAAGGCCGAAGCAGAGGCCGGTCAGGAGCCAGTGCCGAAGCCTGTCCTCTTCAGCGGCAATGGCGGCGTAATAGCAGGCTGCGGCCCAGCAGGGCAGGAGCAGGCCGTCCGGGGTGGCAATCAGAGCTGCGCCGTTGAATAAGAGGATGAACTGGCTGGCAAGGGCTGTGTGCAGGGCTGTGCGCCATGAAAACCAGCGGGCTGCGAGCAGGCAGAGATAGACTGAGGCTGCGCTGATACCAAGGATGGTCGGCAGGCGGACGGCAAACTCAGTCTGACCAAAAAGCTGCGCAGCCAGCCAGATCGTCCACGCGATCATGGGCGGGTGGTCATAGTAGCCGATGTCGAGATAACGGCTCCACTGCCAGTAGTTGGCCTCGTCCGGGGTGAGAAGGAAGCAGCCGCTGATCAGCAGGCGCAGGGCCAAGGCGGCGGCAAGAATCAGCCAAGTCAGGCGGCGGGCGGCGTTCTCGTTCTCAGGCATGAGACTGCACCGGCTCCAGCTCAATCGCTCCCCAAGCACCGAGACAATCACCAGCAATCACCAGCACTCCTGCCAGCCCGGCAATGGTCTTGGCAATCTCGACAGCCTTGTTGACGCTGTGCTGCTTTTGACTGCGCACCTCATTGCCTATACGAGTGGCGGCGGCATCGGCCAAGGCGGTTGAGGCGGCCAGCACGACCACGGCATCCGCAACCCCGAAGCTGAGAGAATGGCCGACTGTGCCGGAGGAGCAGCAGATGCCGCAGGGCAGCTGCTCAGGCTGGAGGCGGATGCCCAAGGTGCCGCTGAACGGCGAGGCCCCGGCTTGAACCGCAATCAGGCAGGGCTGGGTTCTGGCGGCAAAGATGTCACCGCCGTTCTCAACAATGACCTCTTGCAGGCCGTGCGCCAGCAGCTTGCGCCCGACCTGCTCGGCAACTGTTCCGGCCACTGCCGCCATTGGTCCGACTCCGGCCAATATCCCGGCTTCCAGCATGGCCTGCACTGGCTCCGGCGCACGGCTGTCCGCAGGCAGCGGGGTCAAGCTGCTGAGAAAGTGCGGCTGCTGGCGGATGTAGGCTTCAATCTCCGTCCGCACTTCGGTCACGGCCAGAAGAGCGAGGTCGCCGACCGGCTCTGAAGTCAGAATATGCAGGTCTGTTTCCGCCACCTTGACCGTGGCGGCCAGCAAGTCGGAACCATGCTGACAGCGGTAGCTCCGCTCCTGATAGGCCAGCGGCTCTTTTTTTCTGCTCACCACAAGTTGTCGGTTGCCTCCACGCTCGGTAGAGGCAGGCCCTGCCGCAGCAGGTCTTCGTCAAGAATCTTGTGGAGAATCGCGGTCAGGCAGCCGGGCTGGAGATAATCCTGGCCCCGGCCTTTGGAGAAGATGAAGGCCGTCTTCTTGGCCATGTCCTCCCAGGTCATGCTGGAGGGGTTCTTGGCGACAATCTCAAAAAAATAGAGATTGTACGGGTCGTTGATCATGGCCATGCCCGTGCCGATGGTGGCAAGGATGTCAACATGGCCAAGGAACATCCGGTTCAGCTTAGTATAGACCTTGACCCCGCCGCAGGAGCCAAGGCTGAGGAAATGCTCGCGGGCGGTCAGCTCCTGATCAGAAATCTGCTTGCTCTCTCTGAGCTTGAGGATTGGATCAATAAGCTGCTCAGTGCGCCAGTAGGAATGGCCGCGCTGGGCAAACATCTCATCCCCGCTCTGGAGGAAGCGGAGCATGACCCGCTGCTGGCTCTCCTCATTCCGATAGACATGCACGGAATGGCGGATGGTCAGACCATTGACTTTTTTGACAAAGGCGGCGGAAAACGGCTCCGTGCTCATGGCCTTGAAGAGCGCGCTGTAGCCTGACCGCTTGATGATGCTGGCAAAACGCTGCTTCGCCGCCGCATCAGGAGCAAAGGTATATGGCTCGGACAGGACCAGCTTGTAGCCGTTCTTGGCCAAGGTGTTGGCATTGGAGACAAAAGAGCTGTGGCCGTCATCATCAGGATGAAAGATGGAGAGCGAGCCGAGCTGGCCGTCCTGCTTCCACTGGGCAAAGGGGGTGAGCAGATAGCGGTTCAGATCAATGGCTCCGTTGCGGGCCACGGTGCGCCGGATCAGCTCAGTTGACCGGGAACTGAGCAGGTCAGGATACTCCTCCAAATAATACTGCAAAATAACCGTGATCAGCTTAGTGAAGCTGCTTGTGCCGCTGTCTGCGGCCACCATCCGCTGGATCAGATAATCTCTCGACGCAGGTTCGAGCACGGTGAGCAGGTAGCGGAAGGTGGCGGAAAAAAGGAGGATCGAGTCCTCATCTTTGAAGGCCGAGCTGGCCACCAATTCAAGAATTTTCTCCTGCTCCCGCGCATCTGCCGGGAAAAAGGTGGTCAGCTTGCCTTTCTGAGCCAGACTGACAATGAAGCTGGAGACTAAGAGGTTGGCCGGATCCGTGGCCCGGAGAAAAACGAGCAGGTTATCCTGATGGCTGCGGTCGATGCGCCGTTTGAGAATCGGCACCAGAATGTCCCGGAACGAGGAGTCATACAGCTCGCTGCCCAAGGAGAGCAGGGCATAGATGTTGGCTGAGGTCAGGTCTTCCGAGACTTGGGTGCGGTCAGCGGTGGTGGCCCGCCGCAGGACGCTGATCACGCCGCCCTTCTTGCGGGCAGCACCGAACTGGCTGCCGTATTTGGCTCTGGTCGTGGCCGAGAGCTGGTCAAACAGCTCCTGTAGCTGGTCGGAATTCATGCTTTGCAGTTTGGCTTGGGAATACTCAATGCCGTATTCGTTGGTCACAGCATGAAGATTGTTGATCCGCCAGACAATCTCTTCGCCAGCCTGATGAAAGGCATCAAGCAGGGCGGTGCGGTTGATCTCGCTCATGGCATAAAATTGTGCTTCCTGCACGGACAGGGGCTGGGTGAAATAGCGGATCAGCCACGTCCAGGCTGTGTGCCGGTCCGGATTCTTCCGCCGGATGAAAAACTGCATGTTCCAGGCATCATCTTCCCGCAGCTTGCGGAAGAGCGGCAGGGCTTCAAGGGCAGTGACCGGGGTCATGTCCGGGATGGCGGCAAAGGCGGCGCAGACCCAAGCCTGCTTCCGGCTGAACTTCTGCACTGTGCCCAAGCTGTTCAGGCCTTGCCGGACATCCATGCCCTGAACCGCGAACAGGCTCCGCGCTGCCAGACTGCTGGCCCGGTCCATGGATTGCAGCAGGGGCAGCAGGCGCAGGGCCAAGGCCGCATCCATGCCGTTCATGCTGATGCAGGCCCGGAAGGTCTTGAGCGCGTCCCGGTTCATTTCCCGAAGCAAAGGCAGAGCCTTGGCTCCCTGCGGCATGGTGGCTCCGCTCAGGTCAGCCCATTGCTCAAAAGCAAGGACCTGCTCAAAGTTGAGCGGCTTCTCCGCCAAGCCTGACCAGACCGGCATGGCCCGGACAAAGCTGGCTCCAGGCAGCAGACTGAGCTTGCGCACCAACCGCTGGCCGTTGTATTCCATGCCTTGCAGCACCTTGCCTGCCCGCTCCAGATTTTGCGGAGTCAGTCCCGGCATTTGCGAGATGGTGACCAGCGTCCGCCGCAGGACCACATCATTGGTGTCGAGCACCGAGGCCGCCAAGACGTGTCCGGGCAGAAGAATGAGCAGGAGCAGAATAATCGGGCGCAGCCAACTGAATCGCAGCATGACAAAAAGCGGAAGTGAATATTATCGTTTATGAAAACGGCGGATATGAATGTTCATGAGAATGCCGATGGCCGCCAAGGTGGTCAGCAGCGAGGAGCCGCCGTAACTGAAGAGCGGCAGGGGAATGCCGACCACCGGCAGCATGCCCGTAATCATGAAAAGATTGATCACCGCCTGCCAGAAAATCAGCATCACCAAGCCAAAGGCGAGAAAAACCCCGAACTTATCGCGGGCGGACAGGGCGATGTTGATGCCCCAGAGGAGAAGAAAAAAATAGCAGGTGAGAAAGAAGACCGAGCCGACAAAGCCCAGTTCCTCGCACCAGACGGCAAAGGCAAAGTCTGTGTGCCGCTCTGGGAGGAAATTGAGATGCCCTTGCGTGCCTTCAAGAAAGCCCTTGCCAAAAATCTGGCCGCTGCCCACCGCGATCTTGGACTGCTTGATCTGATAGCCGTGGTTCATCGGGTCAGCTTCCGGGTTGAGAAAGGTCTCAATCCGGCGGCGCTGATAGGGTTTGAGGGCATATTTCCAGCCCAGCCAGGCGCAGCCGAGTCCGGCCAGTCCCAAAGTGCTCATGGTTGACCAGCGCAGCCGGGCAAAAAGGGTCATGGAGACAAAAAGAATGCCCAGCATCAGGGCGGTGCCCAAGTCCGGCTGAATCAAAATCAGAATAAAGGGCACTGCGGTCAGCGCGCCGGGCCGGATCAAGTCCTTGAGCTGATGCCCTTTCACCGGGCTTTCCCGGCGGGCGTAGCAGCTCGCCAAAACCAAGACCAGCACCAATTTGGCCGGTTCCGAGGGCTGGAGGTTGAAAAAGCCAAGGTCAATCCAGCGCTGCGTCCCGGCCACAGTTTTGACAAACAGCTTGGTGTAGATCAGGAGCAGACAGACTGCGCCGTAGCCAAGATAGGCGAACAGCTCCAGCTCGCTGTAGTCAATATTGACGAGCAGGACTATGAGGGCATAGCCGATGAGAAAAAAATAGAGCTGCTTGAAAAAGAGCGGCGAGGGCGAGGGGCTGCCGTTCCATGTGGCGCTGAACAGGCTGGCCAAGGACATGATGGAGACCAAGGTCAGGGCCAGCATCAGCACCCAGTCGAAATTGTGGATCAGACGGCGGTCAAAGTGCGGCATGAAGCTCGACAAATCAAAATGTTAATCTTGGCCCGAGTCTGCGGTCCCGGCTGCTTGGTCATCTTCCTTGTCAGAGGGATCCAGCCGGTCGGCAAAATATTTTTTCAGAATTGCCTTGGCAATTGGCGCGGCAGCCGAGCCGCCATGCAGACCGTGCTCGACCAGCACTGTGACTGCGATCTCCGGCTGTTCTGCGGGAGCAAAGCAGGTGAACCAGGCATGATCCCGGTACTTGTAGGGAATATCTTCTTCTTTCAGATGCTTGTACTGCTTGAGACGGACCACTTGCGCAGTGCCGGTCTTGCCGGCCACCGTGATGCCCTTGAGCTGCGCCCGGCGGGCAGTGCCGTGCCGTCCGTTCACCGCCTCAATCAGCCCATCCTTGATGATTTTAAAGTTACGGTCCTGTCCTTCAAAATGATCCAGCATGACCGGCTGAAACCGTTCAATGACGTGTCCATCAGGATCGTGCACGGTTTCAATCATCCCAGGCTTGTACAGAATGCCGCCATTGGCCACTGCCGCTGTCATCATGGTGAGCTGGAGCGGGGTCACCAAGTTGAAGCCCTGGCCAATGGCCACGGACAGGGTCTCGCCGTCCTGCCACGGCTTGCCATACCGGGCCATCTTCCAATCCGAGGTGGGAATCAGGCCCGCCTTTTCGTGCTCCATCTCCACGCCGGTCTTGCGGCCCAGCCCCAGATGCCGGGCATACTTTGCCAGCCGGTTCACCCCCAGCCGCTGGCCGACATGATAAAAATAAACATCACAGGATTCAGACAGGGCGCGCTTCAAATTCACAGACCCGTGTCCGCCCCGTTTCCAGCAGCGGTAGCGGCGGTTGCCAAAGCGGTATGAGCCAGGGCAGTAAATAATGTTCTCTGGGGTGATGATGCCTTCGGCCAGGCCGGCCAGCGCCGTCACAGTTTTGTAGGTGGAAGCCGGAGGATACTGCCCCTGCACGGTCTTGTTGATCAGCGGATGTTTGAGATTGTTGAGCATGGCCTGCCAGTTCTTCTGCGAGATGCCGCCGAGGAACTGGCTCAGATCCAGCACCGGCGAGCTGGCCACCACCAGCAGGCGGCCTGTGTTGACCTCCACCGCCACCACAGCCCCGGCCTTGTCCTCTTCCTCCATAAGTTTTTCGGCGGTCTGCTGCAAATCCACGTCAAGCGTCAGCTGCAGGTCATTGCCAGGCAGCGGCTTCACCCCTTTCAGGTTGCGCTGCTCAAAGCCGAGCGCGTTGACCTCCATGTAATGCCGCCCCTTCTCGCCGCGCAGATCCTTTTCCCGCAGTTTTTCCAAGCCCATCTTGCCGATCAGGTCGCCGGCCCGATAGACACCCGGTTCCGCCGCATTCAGCTCCTCCCGGCTGATCTCGCCCAGATAGCCGATGACGTGCGAGGCCAGATTGCCGTAATGATACACCCGCTGCGGCACCACCTCAATCTTGATGCCTGGCAGGTTCATGCGGTTGTTTTCAATATAGGCGACCTTGTCCCAGCTCAGATTTTCCGCCAGCCGGATGGGAATATGCCCTGGAGTGTCGGCCATCTTGCGGATCCGGGCCAGCAGCTCGGCAATGTCCGCGTCCAAAATCACGGCCATCTTTTTGATCAGGTCCTCGTCAATGCGGTTGCCCTCCCGCACCCAGACCACATTGAAGGAAGGACGGTTGGTCACCACCGCCCGTCCTTTCCGGTCAAGAATATTGCCTCTGGGCGCGGCAATGTCCAAGGCGCGCACCCGGTTGTTCCGGGCCATGCGGGTGTACTCCCCGCCCTGCTGCACTTGGAGATACCAGAACCGGGCCGCCAGCACGGCGAAAAAAAAGAGCAGCACGGCTGAGGAATACATGGCCCGGCGGCGGTAGAAATCCAGTTCATCCTCATTGACCCTGCTGATCACCGGCCTGCCGCCGACAAGCCGCCCGGTCTCCTCCTGCGGGCGCGTGCGCACGCGCCGCCGATTGCCTGCGCTCACGGCAGTCCCCGCTCCTGCCGGAACTGGTTGCCCGCGTGGGCCTGTCTTGTTCTGCCGGGCAGCAGGCCGACGCTCAGGCGGCGGGAGACAAAGGCGAAACAGCGGAACAGAGGAAACGCGGCAAGATACACCAGACTGGCCCGGAAGAGCATGGGCGGCCATGACCAGACGATTTCAGCCTCAGGCAGCAGCAGCTTGAGCAGGAGCACTTCCAGCCAGGAGACAAAAAGATAGCTGACTGCGGTCAAGGGCAGCTGGTAGAGCGATTTGCGCACCGGCATCTTGACAGCCATGAATTTGAGAAAAAAATAGCCGCCGCAGCAGATGGCCGGATGCAGGCCGGTCACGGTGCCGGAATAGACATCCATGACGCAGCTCAGGGGCAGAAGAATGGCGATGCTCTGGCAGATGGGGAACTGATAGGCTGCGTAGGCCACCAGCACATAGTATAAATCTGGAGCGGCCCGCCAGAGCGGACTGGGCATGAAGACCGTGGTCTGAGCAACAGCTAAGAGCAGGCCCATTATGATGAAGACAAGGGTCAGCATTGCGGACCAGATTAGGGCACCTCTGTCTCAGGTTGATGCTTGAATTCTTTTTTCTTCTGTTCAATCACCAGCAGATTTTCCAAGGTGCTGAAATCCACTGCCGGCATCACCTCAATTTCCAAAAACATGCCGCGCCGGTTTTTCGTGACTTCAGAGACAATGCCCACTGGCAGGCCGGGCGGAAACAGGCCGCCATAGCCTGCGGTGACGACGTGGTCGCCTTTTTCCACCGCAACTGTCTTGAGGATGTATTCCAGCGTGAAGGTGCTGCCGCCCGTGCCTTTGAGGATGCCCCGGACCCGTGAATTTTGAAGCAGGACATCAATGGCGCTGGACGGGGCAATGGCCAGCAGCACTTTGGCGTAGTTAGACGAGGCGGCATAGACCTGACCGACAATGCCCTCGCCAGTGACCACAGGCATGCCCTTATCGACTCCGTCGCTGAGACCCCGGTCAATAATGACGCTGCGGAACCAGAGCGAGGGGTCTTTGCCGACAATCCGGGCCGTCACGGTGGGCAGGCCGGAGGACTCCTTGAATTCCAGCAGCTTGCGCAGGCGGGCATTAAGAGCCACTGCCCCCCGGTTGGCATAGGCCGCAGTCCGGCATTTTTGCAGCTCCTGCCAGAGCCGTTCCTTTTCCTCGCGCACAGTGAGGAGGTCAAGGTACTGCTCTTTCATGGCTTGAAACGGGGCTTTGATTTGCGCGGCAACCTTTTGCAGCGGCCCGGCGGCATCAAGAAGCAGCTTGTACATGGGGCCGAAATCCTGGCTGCCAAAGAGAACCACCAGAAAAATCAGCACAATGGTCACGCCTGCGCCGCCAAGCAGCAGGGAACGGAAGCCGCCGCCCGCATCTTTCCGCCGCCTGCGGGGATTAGTGCGCTGCTGCATCTGCGCTGGACAAGCAAAGGCGAAGGCCGGAACAATCAGTCAATGGCGATTTCTTTAAGTATATGAAAATTGTCAAGGGCCTTGCCAGAACCAAGCACCACTGAGGAGAGCGGATCATCGGCAACAATGATCGGCATGCCAGTCTCATTGGCGAGCAGTTTATCCAAATTTTTCAGGAGCGCGCCCCCGCCGGTGAGGACAATGCCCTGATCAACAATGTCAGCGGACAGCTCCGGCGGCGTGACCTCCAGAGCCAGACGCACTGCGTCAACAATCACCTCCACCTGCTCGGCAATGGCGGACTGAATTTCGTCAGAGCGGATGGTGATGGTTTTCGGCACCCCGGAGACCAGATCGCGGCCCTTGATCTCCATAGTCTCATAAGGCTCGCTGGGCAGGACATTGCCAATGCAGATTTTGATCTGCTCAGAGGTGCGCTCGCCAATGGCCAAGTTGTGCTTGCGCTTGATGTACTGAAGAATGGAGGCATCCATTTTATCGCCAGCCACGCGCACGGATTTGGCATAGACAATGCCGGACAGCGAGATCACCGCCACCTCGGTGGTGCCGCCGCCGATATCAATGATCATATTGGCAGTCGGCTCGGTGATGGGGAGACCCGCGCCAATTGCCGCCGCCATTGGCTCCTCGATCAGATAGACCTCACGCGCCCCGGCTGACTCGGCTGACTCGCGCACCGCCCGTTTCTCCACCTGGGTGATGCCGGAGGGCACGGAAATGATGATCCGGGGATGAACCAAGGTCTTGCGGTTATGGACTTTGTTGATGAAGTAGCGGAGCATGGCCTCAGTGACTTCAAAATCGGCAATGACCCCGTCCTTCATCGGGCGGATGGCATCAATGTTTCCCGGTGTCTTGCCAAGCATGTTCTTGGCCTCGCTGCCCACAGCCAGCACCCGGCTGCCGCGTGAATCCTGCCGCACCGCGACTACAGACGGCTCCCGCAGAACTATCCCCTTGCCTTTAACGTAAAGAACCGTGTTGGCTGTGCCAAGATCAATGGCAAGATCGCTGGACATCCAGCCAAAAAGAAAATTCAACGGAGAAAACATCCGATGTCACCTGTGAAAGAATTATTCGTTCTGTCAATGAATAAAGGCTCCCGCAGGAGCCGCTGAGAGCAAAAGGAAATTGTCGTGCCGTCCTGCATCGGAAGCAGGGCACAGGTGCAGTTTACCAGCAGGAAGGCAAAGAGGCAATGCAAAACACAAGAACTTGCCGCTGAGGAAAAAGAACAGGATTTCAGTCTGCTGCCTTTGGACAGCACCGCCTTTTTCAGAAAAGACCGTGCTGTCCGTCTGAACTCCCAGTTCTCTTTTTCTTTTACAAAACAGCGTGTTGCTGAACGCCTCCGGCAGGAAGACGGAACAAGGCCTGTTCTTCAGCAGACGGCCCGGCAGGATTCATTTCACCAGCAATGGCAAAAAAATCGGGAAGATATTTCAAGGCCTGACAGCCCTGCCATCAGCACCCTTCCTTGCGCCTTCGCACGGCCCGTTCGTTTCGCTGTGAAGTCTGACTTTACAGTGGTGTTCTCAGAAGAAATATGCTATCCTGATGGGCACGTGTTATATACTGTACTGTTATCTCTGGTTAAAGGTTGCACCCTGTTGAGGAGGGGCTATTTCATGCAGTTCAACGCCATCATTGAGCATGACCAAGACGGCTGGTATGCGTATGTCCCTTCCTTGCAAGGCTGCGTGAGCCAAGGCGACACGCTGGAAGAGGTGCTTGCCAATATCAAAGAGGCCGTCGAGCTGTACTTGGAAGACATGGACGAGCAGGAGAAGGAAAGCCTTTCCAAATGCAGCTATCTTATAGCTCCCATTCAGATTGCAGCGCATGTCTAAGAAGTGGCCGCGTCTGACTGCGCAGGAGGCGGAAAAGCTGCTGCTGGACAAAGGATTCGAGTTGTCCCGGCAGAAAGGCAGTCACCGAGTGTACCGCAAGGACAGCTGCCGCATGGTCATTCCGCACCATCAAGGAAAAACGCTGCATCCGAAAATCATCAGAGAGCTGTTCGATCTGCTGCTTGATGCCACAAAGTGAGCAGGATTGACGTGATGCAGCACCTGCCCATTCTGTGGCATTCTACCTCACCTTCCCCAGCCTCTCCCTCGACTCCTCATTCTTTGCCAGCCGGTTACGCAGCTCCTCCAGCTTGGCCCGCTCCTTCTCCACCACATCCGCCGGGGCATTGGCAAGGAACTTCTCATTGCCGAGCTTGCCGCGCACCCGCTGCAAGTCCTGCTCCAGAGTCTTACGCTCGCGGGCCAGCTTGTCCAACTCCGCATCCACGTCAATCAGCTCCTTGAGCGGCACGACCACCTCCACCCCGCTGACCAAGCTGTGCGCCGCATCGTCCGGCACCGCGCCTGATTCTGCAATCTCCAGCGTCTCAGCGCGGGTCATGGCGCAGACAGAGCCGCTGAACGACTGAAGCAGCTCGCGCTTGGCTGCGTCAGCACAGATCAGGCTGACATGCAGCTTCGCGCTCGGATGCACGTTGGCCTCGCTGCGGATGGTGCGCACCGCTGTGATGATCTCCATAAGGAGCTGCATGGACTGCTCGGTCTCGGCATCCTGCCACGCCGGCTTGGCCTCTGGGAATGACTCAAGCATGATCGTGCCGCGTTCGCCCGGCAGTTGGCTCCAGATTTCCTCAGTAACGAACGGGCAGATCGGGTGGAGGAGCTTGAGAATGTGCTCCAGCACACAGAGGAGCACGCCCCGCGCCTCCTCGCGCTTGGCAGTGTCATCGCTGAACAAATCCGCCTTGATCCACTCCACGTACCAGTCGCAGAACTCATGCCAAGTGAACTGGTAGATGGCCGAGGCGATCAGGTTGAAGTCATAGCCGTCCAATGCCTTGCGCACGTCGCGGATGGTGGCGTTGGTGCGGCTCAATATCCAGCGGTGCGGCAGGGCCAGCTTGCCCGGTTCGTCCGCCACCGCAACAATGTCCGGCTCGCTCTCCTTGATGTGCATCTGGGCGAAGCGGGCCGCGTTCCACAGCTTGTTGATGAAGCGGCGGTAGCCGTCGATGCGCTCCTCGTCCATCTTGATTTCACGCCCTTGCGCAGCGAAAGCGGTCAGGGTGAAGCGGAAAGCATCGGTGCCGTACTGGGCGATCATGTCGAGCGGGTCGATCACATTGCCCGTTGATTTGGACATCTTTTTGCCGTGCTTGTCGCGCACCAAGGCGTGCAAATACACGTCGCGGAACGGCACCTCGTCCATGAAGTGGAGGAGCATCATCAGAGGGATGATTCCTGCCGCTCTGCCCGCACTTCCTCCAATGCTTTGCGGTCATCCTTCAAATCAGGATGATCGACAGCCTCTTCAATATGCACGGCTTTGCTGATATATTCCTCCGCCTTGGCAATATCGTCTATATCGTAATATGTGAGGCCAATGTTCCAACAGCTTTCCGCTTCTCCAATCTTATCTCCAACTTCTTTGCGTGTTGCCAAGGCTCGTTTGTGATATTCTAACGCCTTGGTATAGTTGTTCAATGTACGGAATATTTCGCCGATATTGTTCAATGACGTACCCGCTCCAGCCTTATCGCTTTCTTGTAAGGTTATATCCAAGTTATAATACGTCAAAGCTGTCTCATAGTCACCTTGCTCATAATAAAGTCTGCCGATGTTGTTCAGAACTATTCCTTCTCCCTTTCGATCTCCTCCCTTCCGACATATCGTCAAGTCTTGCTCGTAATATTTCAAGGCCAGCTTATGGTTGCCCTGCTGCTGATATATCTCTGCGATGTTGTTTAAGGTCAATCCTTCACCTTGCCTATCCTCCAGCTCTCGGTCTATCTCAAGGCTTTGTTCATACCACATTAATGCTTTCTCGTGTTCACCGCGCCGCCCACAAATGTAGCCGAGATTGTTCAGACACATGCTTTCATTTCTGCGGGCACCTTGCTGTCGGGCCGCATTCAAGTTCATCTCAACGACCGCCATATTTTCTGCCCAATACCCCTGCTGGTCTAAGTAGGTATTGATTGCTTCAGCTAAGTCATTTACCTCTTGCCACAGCCTGCTAGCCAAGCAGACCTCCAACAACCGCAGGCATTGCACTCGCTCCTTATTCAGCCGAGCGTACCCCGCCGCACCACGAGCACTCTCCTTTTCTGCCAATGCAGTATAGTGCGCAGCAAGCCGTTGGTATACTTCGGTCAGTTCAGCACTTGAAGCAGTATGGTTAGACATCATTCTCAATGGTCTGACTTGAACTCACACTATGGTGTGAAGAAGGGAGACACTACGGTATCTCCTGTCGAGACACCAAGGTAACTCTCGTGGAGTCACTATGGTAACTCGGAGGGAGACACTACGGTGTCTCTTTGGGAGATATCGTAGTGTCTCCCACGAAAGGCTATTTCTCTCCAGTCGGCCCCTGTGCCGCCAGCCGTTTTGCTCGCACCCGTTCCAATCCATCGCGGCTATCTACTATATTAGGGCTACCGATGGCTTCTTCAATCTGTACAGTACGGCTGATGTATTCTTCCGCCTTGGTAAGGTTGTCTATGTCTTCATAGGTGAGGCCGATGTTCCAGCATGTGACCGCTTCTCCTGCCTTGTCACCCAACTCCCGGCATATTGCCAAGTCTTGTTGATGATACTCCAATGCCTTAGCATGATCACCTTGCGCACGGTAGATCATGGCAATGTTGGTCAGGGTTGTTCCTGCCCCAATCTTATCGCCAATCTCTTTTACGATAGGCAAGCATTGCTCATAGTATGACAAGGCTTGCTCATTGTCACCTTGTACCCTGTAAGTCATACCGATATTATTTATGATCTTACTTTCCCCCTCCCGGTCGCCGATCTCCTGACAGATGCTCAGACTTTGCTGGTATGTCTCCAAGGCCAGCTCGTACTTGCCCTGTTGATGATAAATCGTTGCAATGCCGGTTAAGGTTGCGCCTTCTGCCGGTCGATAACCAGCGAGGTAGGCGGCAGGCAGGCTTTGCTCATACCACGCTAATGCCTTATCAAGCTCCCCGCGCCGCCAGCAGGTGTAGCCTAATGTACACAGGCACCAGCTTTCATCCTTACGGTTGTTGCTTTTTCGGGCCGCAGTCAGACGCATATCAAAAGCGGCCAGCAGCTCTGTCAACCAGCCCTGCCGGTCAAGGTAGATATAAGTTGCACCGACTAAGTATTGCAACTCCTGCCACAGCCTGCTTTCAAGGCAACTCTCCATCACCCGCATACACTGCACCCGCTCCGTAACTGATCACAGGGTGTCTCTAAAAAACACTGGCGCTTGGCATCGCAACTGGATAAATTGTGAGCAGTAATTTTTTCCGCAGGAGAAAGCTGTGACCGCCCCGTTCCATCGTGAAAATTTTGAGATAAGCGAGGAAGACCTTGCCGCTACACCTCCTGCGGTGCGGAAGCTGCTGTCTTTTTTGATCGCTGAGGTAACGCGGCTGAGAAAACGGGTCGAAGAGCTTGAGGCGAAACTCGGCGAAGATTCCTCGAACTCGAACAGGCCGCCTTCTTCCGACTCTCCGTTTACAGAAAAACGGCAGAGAGATCAGGCGGGGAAGCCCCGGAAAAAGCGGCGTGGATATCGTCAGGAGCTGATGCCGCCGACAGAAACGCAAAAAATGTATCCTTCCGCCTGCTCCTGCGGTTGCGGCAAATTCAAAAACATACGGTCATATTATACGCATCAGCATATTGAACTGCCGGAAATCGTGATGCAGGTCAGGCATTTCCTTCTTTATAAAGGTGAATGCGCCGCCTGCGGCAAAACCGTCAGAGGCTGTGTTCCCGATGAATTCAGAACCGGTTTCGGGGCGCGGTTCACCGCGCTGGTTGCCGAACTGAGCGGCATGGACGGCAGCAGCCGGGGAACTGTGCGGAAGTTCATCCGTTCCGTGCTCGGCGTTCCTATCAGTGCCGGGGCGGTGCAGAAGATCATTGACCGGGCTTCGGCGGCTGTCGCGCCGCACTATGAGGCCGTCCGGGCTGCCGTCACAAGCGGGGATATCGGACATGTTGATGAAACAACGTGGAAAACTGGCGGCAGGCTGCGCTGGTTATGGGTTATGGCGAACCGGCAGGCCGCGTTCTTCATGATTCATCCGAAACGCTCTAAGGAAGCCTTTGAAGAACTGATCGGCGCTTGGAACGGTATTCTCATCAGCGACGGGTACAACGTGTACCAAAAATGGGTCGGCAAGCGGCAGACTTGCCTCGCGCATCTTATCCGCCGGGCAGACGGCCTTGCGGAGCGCGCTGACCCTGAACTGGCTGCCTGCGGCAAATGGGCCGCTGCGGAACTGCGGCGGCTCTGCCGCATGGCGAAAGACCCGCCGACCAAAGGTGAACAGTCCGCATTTTATGCCCGGCTCTGCCGACTTATCCTGCGCTGGCGCGATTGCGACAGTGATGCGGGGAGGTTTGTCCGTCATATTGAGAAGGAAATGGCTGCGTTGTTCACTTTTCTGCTCGAAGAAGGCGTAGAACCGACAAATAATCCAGCGGAACGGATGCTCCGCTTCGGCGTGCTGTGGCGCAAACGGAGTCAGGGCACTGACAGCGACAAGGGAAACCGCTGGGTTGAACGAATCCTTTCCCTCCGGCAGACATGCCTGCTTCGGGGAAAATCCACTTTCGAGGTGCTCACCGAGGCCATGCGCTGCTATTTCAGAGGACAGATGCCGGATTTAAGCTGGGTCTGAGCGGTACCCTGTGATCGCTTACCCCGCTCCTTATCTAATCTGGCATATCCCGCCGCACCGCGAGCACTTTCCTTTTCTGCCAATGCAGTATAATGTGCAGCAAGCCGCTGGGATACTCCAGTCAATTCGTCACTTGACGCAGCATATTCAGGCATTGACAGTGCCCTCCCACATGGTTTTGGCATGAACTGTCAGAAGCGCGTGCATCTGGAAGCGCACCTCGCCATCCTCCTGATACGGCTCCAGCAGCCCGCGCCTCTCCAGCTCGCGGATTGTTGAACGCGGATTCTCCACTCCCCATGCCGCTGCTATGGCAGCAAGATCAAAGGTTGCCGGTTTCGGCGCAAAGACTCCCAAAAAGGCAAACTGCTTCCGGGTCAGCACATCAAGACGGTCGGTGCTTTTCCGCAGGAGAGCCGCTACGGTAGGTGTAGTCTGGCCGGATAAATCAGTGCGGTCTGCCGGTGCAGATTCTTTCAGGAGGCGGGTGCCTTCAGCCAGCTCGTCCAGCAAGTCACTGACTCCCCAGCCCAGCGGAGCTTCAGCGGCAAGCAGGCTGCCGGCAACCTTCAGAGCCAAGGGCAGCCCTTCCAGTTCCTGCACCAACCGCCGCACTCCTTGCTCATCTTGCGCCACCGAATCAGGCGAAAGCTGGCGGATCAACTCGATGGAATCCTCTTCCGACAGCACCAGCAGCCGGTACACTGACTTGTCCGGCAAACCCAGCTTCCGCGCCACGTCAGGTTCGCGGGTGGTGAGCAGCGTCCGGCACGACTGCCCGCCGACAAGGAAGGGCTGCGCATCGGCAGCCTGCCACACGTCATCTATGATCAGCAGCATCCGGCGGTCGCGCAGCAGCCCGGCAAGTCGGTTCTGCCGTTCTTCAATGCGCTGATACCGCTGCGGATCATCACCAAATGCAAGCAGCCATTGCCCCAGTCCTGCCAAAGGATTCGGCGACATACCCAAGGCCGTCCACAGCACACCGTCCGGGAACGCCTTCTTCACTTCGGCATCATGGGCTATTGCCGCCGCCAGCGTGGTCTTGCCGATTCCGGGCCAGCCCCGCACGCTGGTAATCAAGGTTGCTGACGGCTTGCCAAAGAGACGCTGCCGTAGCTCGGCCATGTCATTGTCGCGTCCGATGAACAGGTTGGGTGCTGCTGGCAGCAGGCCGGGAAACGAAACGGTTGCTTTATTGGAAACCCTCTGATTGACGGTGCCCTGTTCTTCGACAATATTGACGATACTGTTGCTGATATTGGTGTCACTCATAATATGCCTCGTTCTGACTTACAGGCCAAACAGTTTGGCGCAATAAATGGCCGCCTGTGACAGCATATTGCCAACCTTGACGACAGCAGCGACGGTCTTGGGCAACTGCGCAATAATCATTTCGGCATTCTTCAGACTGCTCAATGCCTTCACAGGCTCATTTTTGACCTGCTGCTCCGCTTCATCCAGCTCATCCCGCACCTTCGTCTGCACATCTTCCGGCAGTGCCGCTGTTTCGGTTTTGATTGCCGCTATCAGATTCAGCAAATCCTCAAATGAAGGTTGTTGTGTGCTATTGATGATCTGATTGATTACGTCGATCTTTTCAGCCACAGTAACCGTGCTGCCGGTGATGTTGAATGTGTTGTTCATGGTGCTTGCTCCTTTAGAAAGAACTTATTTCACCGTCCCCAACCTCCCCCTCGACTCTTCGTTCTTGGCCAGCTTGGTCTCCAGCTCCTCCAGCTTGGCCCGCTCCTTCTCCACCACATCCGCCGGGGCATTGGCAAGGAACTTCTCATTGCCGAGCTTGCCGCGCACCCGCTGCAAGTCCTGCTCCAGCACCTTGCGCTCGCGGGCCAGCTTGTCCAGCTCCGCGTCCACATCAATCAGCTCCTTGAGCGGCACGACCACCTCAATCCCGCTGACCAAGCTATGCGCCGCATCGTCCGGCACTGCGCCGGACTCGACAATGTCTAAGCTTTCAGCGCGGGTCATGGCGCAGATCGAGCCGCTGAACAACTGAAGCAGCTCCCGCTTGGCCGGATCAGGGCAGATCAGGCTGACATGCAGCTTCGCGCTCGGATGCACATTCGCCTCACTGCGGATAGTGCGCACAGCCGTGATGATCTCCATGAGGAGCTGCATGGCCTGCTCGGTCTCGGCATCCTGCCACGTCGGCTTGGCCTCCGGGAAGGACTCCAGCATGATCGTGCCGCGCTGGCCCGGCAGTTGACTCCAGATTTCCTCAGTAACGAACGGGCAGATCGGGTGGAGCATCTTCAGGATATTCTCCAGCACACAGAGAAGCACGCCCCGCGCCTGCTCGCGTTTGGCAGTATCATCGCTGAACAAATCGGCCTTGATCCACTCCACGTACCAGTCGCAGAACTCATGCCAGGTGAACTGGTAGATGGCCGAGGCGATCAGGTTGAAATCATAGCCATCCAATGCCTTGCGCACGTCACGGACAGCGGCATCAGTGCGGCTGAGTATCCAGCGGTGCGGCAGAGCCAAGGCCGCCGGATTGTCTGTGACCGCCGTGATGCCCGGCTCGCTCTCCTTGATGTGCATCTGGGTGAAGCGGGCTGCGTTCCACAGCTTGTTGATGAAGCGGCGGTAGCCGTCGATACGCTCCTCGTCCATCTTGATTTCCCGGCCCTGGGCGGCAAAGGCGGTCAGGGTGAAGCGGAAAGCGTCGGTGCCGTACTGGGCGATCATGTCAAGCGGATCAATGACGTTGCCGGTGGACTTGGACATCTTCTTGCCGTGCTTGTCGCGCACCAAGGCGTGCAGATACACATCGTGAAAGGGCACCTCGTCCATGAAGTGCAGGCCCATCATCATCATCCGCGCCACCCAGAAGAAGAGGATGTCAAAGCTGGTGATCAGCACCGAGGTGGGATAGAAGGTGGCCAGTTCTTTGGTCTGGTCCGGCCAGCCAAGGGTGGAGAAGGGCCAGAGCGCGGAAGAAAACCACGTGTCGAGCACGTCATGCTCCTGCTCAATCTGGCTGCTGCCGCACTTGCCGCAGACGGTCGGGTCAAGCGAGACCACGGTCATCTCACCGCAGTCAGCACAAGTCCAAGCCGGGATGCGGTGGCCCCACCATATCTGCCGCGAAATGCACCAGTCGCGGATGTTGTCCATCCAGGCGTAGAAGGTATTGTACCACGTGTCCGGGTAGAGCTTGATCCGGCCCTCGCGCACTGCGGCAACCGCCTTGTCTGCCAGCGGGCGCACTGAGACAAACCACTGCTTGGAGGTGGTTGGCTCCACGACCGTGGCGCAGCGGTAGCACTTGCCGACCGCGTGCTCATAGTCCTCGATCTTGTCGAGGAAGCCAAGTTCGGCCAAGTCCTTGACAATCTGCTCTCGGCAGGCGAAGCGGTCCATGCCAGCGTACTTTCCGGCGTTCTCGTTCATGATGCCGTGCTCGTCCATGATCTTGATCCGCTCCAGATTATGGCGCAGGCCGATCTCGTAGTCGTCGCGGTCGTGCGCAGGCGTGACCTTGAGCGCGCCCGTGCCGAAATCACGCTGGACATGGTGATCAAGCACCACCGGAATGATGCGGTCAACAATGGGCAGGCGGATGCCGATTTTGTCCAGCCCGGCATAGCGTTCATCATCAGGATGCACGGCCACCGCCGTGTCGCCGAGCATGGTCTCAGGCCGGGTGGTGGCGATCACCACCGAGCCGGAGCCGTCCGAGTATGGATAGCGGAGATGATAGAGCTTGCCGTGGGTCGGGTCGTGCTCCACCTCGTCGTCAGACAAAGCGGTCTTGCAGCGCGGGCACCAGTTGACGATGTAGTCGCCCTTGTAGATCAGGCCCTCGTTGTAGAGGCGGACAAAGACCTCGCGCACCGCCTTGGACAGACCCTCGTCCATCGTGAACCGCTCGCGGTCCCAGTCGCAGGACGCGCCCATCCGCTTGAGCTGCTTGATGATCGTGCCGCCCTTGTCGGTGCGCCATTGCCAGACCCGCTCAATGAACTTGTCCCGGCCCAGCTCGTGGCGGTTGGTCTTCTCAGCAGCAAGCTGCCGCTCCACCACGTTCTGGGTGGCAATGCCCGCGTGGTCAGTGCCCGGCACCCAGAGGGTGTTGTCGCCTTTCATCCGGTGATAGCGGGTCAGCAAATCCTGAAGCGTGTTGTTGAGGGCGTGGCCGATATGGAGCACACCGGTCACGTTCGGCGGCGGAATGACAATGGAAAAGGCAGGGCGGCCCGGCTCCATTTGTGCGCTGAAGGTCTTGCCCTCAAGCCAGTATTGATACCAGCGTTCTTCAACCTCCTCGAATTCATAGGCTTTGGGCAGGTCGTATTTGGCGGCGCACTGCGGCGTGGTCGTCTCGTTGCTCATGGTCTGGCGGAAGAAAATAGAAAAAAAGTGCAGTAACGGCTTCACGCAGCGTCTGCTTAACCGCAGAAAGATGCATGAAGCCGACTGCTGGACAGATTGTCAAGTAAACAAACAGAGTTCCTGTAGATTCACAGGCAGAAAGATAACGACACGGCTGCGCTGATGCAGCTGCAATGGCTGTGTCCGCCTCAGTCCTCCAAAGCGGCCAAAGCTGTTTTAATCCGGGCCATGCCCTCCTCAATCACTGCCATTGAGGTGGCAAAGGAGAAGCGGACAAAGGCATCCGCGCCAAAGGCCGCGCCCGGCACTGAGGCGACTTTGGCCTCTTCCAAGAAATAGTCGGCCATGTCAACAGAATTGCTGATCGTTTTGCCCTTGAAGGTTTTGCCGTAATAGGCAGAGAAGTTAGGGAAGACATAAAACGCGCCGCTGGGATTGACGCAGGTCACGCCGTCAATGGATTCCAAGTCGCGGACAAAAAAGTCGCGGCGGGGCAGGAAGGCTTTTTTCATCTCACCGGGGAAATCCTGCGGCCCGATCAGAGCGGCCAAGGCGGCGTATTGGGCCGGAGTACAGGGGTTGGAAGTTGATTGGCTCTGCACCTTGTTCATGGCCTTGATCAGATGCAGCGGCCCCGCGCACCAGCCAATCCGCCAGCCGGTCATGGCAAAGGACTTGGAGACCCCGTTCAGCACCACGGTCTGCTCTTTCAGGCGCGGTTCCACGTCGAGAATGTGGGGCAGCTTGCCATCCAAATAGGTGATGGTCTCGTAGATGTCATCGCTGACCACCAGCCAGCCGTGCTCAAGGGCCATGTCAGCCACAGCCCGCAGCGCCTGTTCTGAGAAAATCGAGCCAGCCGGATTGGACGGGCTGTTGAGGAAGATGGCGCGGGTTCTGGCAGTCGCCTTGGCGGCCAGCGTGGCTGGATTGAGGTCAAAATTTGCTGCCTCATCCAAGGGCACCTCAACCGGAATGCCGCCTGCAAGCTGGACTATGGGCGGATACGAAACCCAGTACGGAGCTGGAATCAGCACCTCGTCGCCGGAATTGAGCAGGGCTTGGAAGATGTTGTACAGGCCGTGCTTGCCGCCGCAGCAGACTTGAATCTGCTCCGGGGTGTAGTCCCAGCCGTGATCCGCCTTGCAGCGCATGACCACGGCCTCGCGCAGCTCCGGGATGCCCGGCACGGCGGTATAGCGGGTCTGGCCATCGTCAATTGCTTTTTTCCCTGCCTCGCGGACGTGTTCCGGGGTGTCAAAATCCGGCTCGCCAACACTGAAATTAAGAATGTCCTCGCCAGCGGCCTTGAGGGCTTTGGCCTTGGCATTGACGGCCAGCGTGGGAGAGGGAGGGACTTGCAGCACCCGGTCGGCAAGACGAATCGGTTCCTGAGCCATGATCTGTTCCTATTGGGAAGGGTTGTCAGTAAAAGAACGTGCCCCCCTCTGTATCAGGTTCAGCCATTTTTCGCAACTGGAAAGCGGCTTATTTCGGCAGAACCAAGAGCACCTCAGTGCCGCCGCTCTCCCGTCTGCGGATGCGCATGGTGCCGCCGTGATCATGAACCACGCGGGTCACTAAGGCCAAGCCCACGCCAGTGCCTGCGGTTTTGGTGGTGTAGAAGGGATCAGCAGCCCGCTGGAGGTCAGTGTCAGCAATGCCGATGCCGCTGTCCCGGACAGCAATGCGCATCTGCTCCGCATCCGCCGCGACCTCGACCTTGAGCTGGCCGCCCTGCTCCATTGCCTCGACCGCGTTGCGGATCAGATGAATCAATACTCGTTTCATCTGGCAGGGATCAACACAGCAGGTGAACTTGCGGTCCGGCATGATCACCTCATATTCCACGCCCTGCTTCTGCATGACGCTGTAGAAAAGCATCAGCGATTTGATGATCATGGGATAGAGCGAGACATTTTCTTTGACTGGCGGCGATTTGTCAACAAAGTTGAGCAGATCCTCCAAAGCCTGCTCGATCTTCTCCACCCCGCTGACCATCATGCTGAGAAAGTTGAGCTGCTGGGGATCACTGCTCTTGCGGGCCAGCAGCCGGGCCGTGCCGCCAATGGCTGTGACCGGATTGCGGATGTTGTGGGCCAGCTGGGCCGCCATCTGGCCGACAGCGGCGTAGCGTTCCGCCTCGACCAGGAGGTCCTTGTTTTTTTCCAGCTCCTCAGTGACCTCCTCCAGCTCGTTGATTTTATGCTCCATGCTCATGTAGAGCCGCCAGTGCTCAATGGCCAGGCTGGCTTGGCTGGCAAAACTCTCCAAAGCATGAACTTGGGCCTCATCAATCGGTTTGCCGGTGACAAAATGGTCAGCAATGATCACGCCCAGCGAACTGCTTTGGGAAAAAAGCGGTGCAACCACAAAACAGTCAACTTCCAGCAAGCCCATCAACTCCACTGACACCGGGCACTCGCAGTTGCCGTTTTTAACATTGATGCTCCGCCGCTCCAGAGCGGCCCGAATCAGCAGATGCTCCTTGTCTGACGCATCAACCCGCAAAGCGCGGACGATCCGGTTGACCGCATCGTTCTCCTGAAAGGCATGCTCCCGGATTGATTCAATCAGATCATGAAAATGCAGATCCTGCCTGCTGATCTCCTGCCAGATTCGCCCTGCCTCCTCCTGGCTGCTTGGACCAATGGCGAGTCGGCCTTGCAGCTCCTTGTCTGATTCGTCAAACAGGGCGAGAAAGGCCCGGTTGAAGCTCAGGCCCTCCTCAGCCGTGATGCCGATGAGAATGGCCCGCAGGATTTCATCAAGGGCATTCATGCTCAAATAGGCGCTGTTCATCTTCACGGCCAGCTCGTGGATGAGCTGGAGCCGGAAATGGGCCTGTTCAACCTGTTTCTGATAGCGGCGGTTGCTGATCTTGAGCCGCCGCTTCTCCAGCACCTTGCGCACCGTTTCCCAGAAGGGGTCAAACTGGACTGGCTTGGTCAGATAGTCGTCCGCGCCGTGCCGGATGCACTTGAGCGCGGTCTGGAGATCGGTCACACCGGAGAGCATGATGATGGCCGTGTCCGGGTCAGCCTCCTTGATCTCCGGGATCAGGTCAACGCCGCAGCCGTCCGGCAGATTGATGTCCAGCAGAACCAGAGCGACCCGCTCCTGCCGCAGCATTTGCCGGAACTCCGCCACTGAGGCGGCGGTTTTGGTCTTCAGAGACCGATGCTGAAGATAGGCTTGGAGGATGTCGGCGATCTGGACAAAGTCGTCCACAGCTAAAACAATTTCATCATCTTCAAGATAGGCTGTGGAGACAGGAGAGTCGGAAGAGGCGCTCATGGGCTGTCGGCAGGCTTGAAATTCCGTGAAAAAAATAGAAAATAAGAACCACGCTGCAAGGGAAGCCAGTAATACCGCATAACTTTGCAGTTGACAACTGAAAAACGCTGCGGCTATGCTGAGAGCCTCAACCCTTCCCATGAAATCAGAACAGATGAGGCAGATGAAGACTATCTTTGGGCGGACAGGCCTGCTTGCCCGGTCCATGCCCCAGCATGAGCTGCGGCCCGGTCAGCTGCGGATGGCTGAAGCTACAGCCAAGCTCCTGGCCCGCCAAGATGGCCCGCCTGCCTCTTGTTTGATCGTGGAGGCGGAGACAGGGCTGGGCAAGACCTTGGCCTATCTGATTCCGGCAGTTCTCAGCGGCAACAAGACAGTGGTTTCGACCAGCACCCGCAACCTGCAAGATCAGATACTGAGCAGCGAAATACCTTTCATCCGGCAGCATCTGGCTCCTGCTCTGACGGCGATGTGTGTCAAGGGCCGCCAGAACTATCTTTGCCTGCATCGCTGGCAGCAGCTCATTGCCGGCAGCCGCCAGCAGGAGCTGTTCGCCGCCGGCAGAGCAAATATTTCCGGCATTGCCGCAGTCCGGGCCTGGCTGCGGCGGACAGTCTTTGCCGACCGGGCCGAGCTGCCTGAATTGGCGGACAGTTCCCTTCTCTGGCAGAAAATCTGCTGCCAGTCGCATTCCTGTCTTGGCCCGGACTGCCCGGAGCACAGCCGCTGTTATCTGAACCGTGTCCGGCGCGAGGCGGCCTCTTGTCAGCTCTTGGTGGTCAATCACCATCTTTTCTTTTCTGATCTGGCTCTGCGGCGGCACGGCTGCGGAGAAGTGCTGCCCCGCTGCGAAACAGTCATTTTCGACGAGGCCCATCATCTGGAGGATATTGCCGCCCAATTTTTTGGCCTCTCCTTTTCGCGCCGCCAGTTCCTGGAGCTGATCAACGATCTGGAAAAAGCGGCCCAGGACAGCGGCAGCAAGCGGCAGCAGAAAAAAATCTTCACTGCCTTGGAAAGCCTTGCCGGGCCGGGCGGACACTTTTTCAGTCTTTTTCCCGCAGTCAGAGGCCGTGCGCCGCTGATTGAACTGTTTGCTGACCAGCCGCAGCTTGCAGTGGCCACTGATGTGCTCCGGGCACTGCTTGGCCATCTTGCCAAACTGCTGGCAAAGGAAGCGGAAAAGGAGCGGCTTTGGAAGCAGTATCAGCTCCGCTGCGAGGCAATGGCTGAAAATTTTGGCGAAATCACTGCCCAAGCCGCTGCGGCGCAGGACAGCCATGTCCGCTGGTTTGAGCGGAATGAAAAGAATCTCACCCTTGCCGCCACGCCTGTTGATGTTGCTGATGACCTCCAAAAGACGCTTTTTTCCCAAGCGCAGCATTGCCTGTTCACCTCTGCCACCCTGAGCGCAGGGGCTGGATTCGAGTATTTCAGCAGCCGTCTCGGCATTCCTGGGCAGAGCCGCACCTGCTCTTTTCCCTCGCCTTTTGATTACAAAAAGCAGATGCTTCTCTATGTCCCGGACAACAGCTTTCCTGAACCGAACGCGCCTGAGCACCGGGAACGGCTTCACCAAGAGATCAAAGCGCTGATCCAATGCTCGCAGGGCCGCGCCTTGGTGCTGTTCACCTCGTTTCAGGCAATGGAGCTTGCCTGGCAAAGCCTGCGGGATGAGGTGGACTATCCGCTGCTCCGGCAGGGCGAAGCCTCGCGCCAGCTTCTGCTGACCCGCTTTGCCCAGCAGACCGAGTCGGTGCTTTTTGCCGTGGCCAGTTTCTGGGAGGGAGTTGATGTGCCCGGTGAATCCCTGAGCTTGGTCATCATTGACAGGCTGCCGTTTGAAGTGCCCACTGATCCGCTGCTGCTGGCCCGCATTGAGCGGATTAAGGCTGCTGGCGGCAATCCTTTTCTTGATTTGCAGGTGCCAAGGGCAGTGCTCTCCTTGCGGCAGGGAGTGGGCCGCCTCATGCGCCGGGCAGGAGACCGGGGTACGGCAGCCATTCTTGACGTGCGCCTGTTCCGCAAAGCCTATGGCTGCAAATTTCTTGCCAGTCTGCCGCCCGCGCCCCTGACGCGGCAGCTGCGGGATGTCGAACGGTTTTTCACGTCATGCTGTTGCACCTGAAGTTCCATTTCAGCAAAGGAAAAAACACCAATGAAATCCTCTCCAGCAGAACATGCTGATTTTTTTGCGCTGATTGCCGCAAACACCGTCCAGGCCGAGGAAGTCATGCGTGCTGATCTGGCCGCCGCCTTGGCTGACAGCGATCCGCTGCTGCATGAGGTGCTGGAATATGCCCTGCTCGGCAGCGGCAAGCGGCTGCGCTCCTTTCTAACCACCATCTGCGCCCGGCTCTGCGGCGGCGGAGAAAAGAATATCAGTCTGTTGGCAGCAGCCTTTGAATACCTGCACACTGCCACCCTGATTCATGACGATGTCATCGACCATGCGGCCAGCCGACGTGGCAAAGCCTCGGTGGTGCGCCGCTATGGCATGACTGCCGCCATTCTTGCCGGAGACTGGCTTCATGCCCGGTCCATGCGCCTGATCGGTTTTTTGGCCGGGGCGCAGGCATTGGAGGTCTTCTGCACAGCCACTGCTGACATGGTTGACGGCGAATTCCTCCAGATGCGCCATGCGGAAGACCTTGCCATGACAGAAGAGCAGTATTTTTCTGTGATCAAAAAGAAGACTGCCGGACTGATCAAGGCGGCCTGCGCGGTCGGCACCCTGCATGGTCAGGGCAGCCCGGAGCAGGTCGCGGCCTTGGCGTTGTACGGAGAAAAAATCGGCCTCGCCTTTCAGATTGCCGATGATCTGCTCGATTATCTGGGCGAGGAAGAGCAGACCGGCAAAGAGACAGGCAATGATTTTGCCGAAGGCAAGATGACCCTGCCGCTGATTCATGCGCTCCGCCAGGCGACGGTCCAAGACCAAGAACTTCTGCGCCGCAGTCTGGCTGATGACCAGCGCAGGCAGAGCGGTGCCTTTGCCGCTGTCCGCTCCATTTTGGCGGAAAACGGCAGCGTTGTCTATTGCCGGAGCCGGGCTGAGGAGGAAATGCGGGCCGGACTGGCCGCGCTGGCCTGCTTCACACGGCAGGAACAGCAGGAGGACATTGCCGCCCTGCGCAGTCTGGCTGACTATATTCTCAACCGGGAACGCTGAGGCGGCAGCATGAAAACAACAGGAACCCTCTGGCCCATCCACGCCCTGATGCTGCTGACCGCCCTGCTGATCGCCACCTCGTTCACAGTCAGCAAAGCAATTGCCAGCGGCCTTGATCCGGCAGTGCTCACCCTGCTCCGCTTTGCCTTGGCCGCCCTGCTCTTTCTGCCGCTGACCGCGTGGCGGCACGGCCTGCATCTGCCCGGCAAACGGCAGCTTTTGGGCTATGCCAGCATCAGCTTTGTTCTGACCGGTTTTTTCTGGCTCATGTATCTGTCCCTGCGCACAACCACGGCCCTCAACACTGGCGTGATCTTCACCTTAGTGCCCAGCATCTCCGGCCTCTACAGCGCAGTCCTGCTGGGCGAACGGCTGGGCCGGAACCGCCTCGCCGCCATGCTTCCCGCCACAGTCGGAGCAGTCTGGGTGCTCTTTCACGGCAGCTGGGAGCGGCTGGCCGCCTTTGCCCTGCTCTATCCCGGCGACCTGCTCTTTTTTGCCAGCTGCCTGCTCATGGCCTTTTACACGCCCTTGGTCAAATTTTTTCATCGCGATGAGCCGATGATGGTCATGACCCTGTGGATACTGCTCACCGGCTGCGGCTGGCTCCTCCTTTTTGCCGGGCCGCATTTGCTGACGGTCTCCTGGCGGGAAACTGCGCCAATCGTCTGGGCCGGGACCGCCTATTTAGCCGTGTTCTCCACCATCATCACCTTTTTCCTCAGTCAGTTCTGCACCATCCGGCTCGGCCCGACCAGAGTCATGGCCTACAGCTACCTCTATCCGCCCTTTATTTTGCTGTTTGAATGGCTTTGCGGCCACCCGCTGCCCTCGCCCCGGATTCTGCCCGGCGTGCTGCTGATTGCAGCAGCCATGCTGATCGTCCAGAGCGGGGCGGAGAGGTGAAACTCGCGTTCGTCCCCAAGCTCTGCCACCGGCTTTTGTTGACAGGGCAGCGATAATCTTCTATAAAGGAAATCTGGACAATCATGCGGCGGCAGGCGATGCTCCGCCGCATCAGGATTGAATTCACTCAAGGAGACATGCTTCCATGAAGATGCGAAATATTGCCGCAGCCCTGCTGCTGGCCCTGCTGCTCACTGGCCCGGCTCTTGCTGAAGACACGAACAAGGATGCCCCTGCGGCTGCTCCGGCGCAGCAGGCTGTGCAGGGCAAGGTGCTGGAAAGTCTGTCCGGCGCGGGCTACACCTATCTGCTGATTGAGAACGGGCAGGACAAGACATGGGCGGCCATCCCAGAGAGCAAAGTTGAAGTCGGCCAGCAGGTTGCCCTGCAGCCGGGCATGGTCATGCAGTCGTTTGAATCCAAAGCCTTGGGCAAGACCTTTGACCAGATCATTTTCTCGCCTGGTCTGGCTGATGCTGCGGCAGCGGCGCAGGGCCGGGAAACGGACGCGCCTGTGGATGATGAGACGCTGGCCTTGCTGTCCGGCGGCTCTTCGCGGGCAGTGGTGCCTGCCAATGATGAGCTGAAGGTCGAGAAAGCTGAGGGTGAGAATGGCCGCACTGTGGAGCAGTGCTTTGCTGAGGCCGGGCAGCTCAACGGCAAGACCGTGCGGGTGCGGGGCAAAGTGGTGAAATTTTCGCCGGAGATCATGGGCAAGAACTGGATTCATCTTCAGGACGGCAGCGGCGACCCGATGAAGAACACCCATGATTTGGTCGTCACCACTGCCGAGACCGTTGACAAAGATGCGGTGATTGTTGTTGAAGGAGTTCTCAGCAAGGACAAGGACTTTGGCGCAGGCTACCGCTACGACGCAATCATCGAGGATGCCAAGATCAGCAAGTGATTGCCTGTGAAGCAAGGAATTGATCCGGCCCGGCTCGGTTTTGATTTTGACGGAGTGATCGCGGACACGGCGGAAGCCTTTCTCCGCCTTGCCTGCGAGGAGCACGACCTCTGCAGCTTCCGCTTGGAGGACATCATCCGTTTCGAGGTCGAGTGCTGCTTGGACATGCCAGCCGAGACTGCTGCAGGCATTTTCGGCAGGATTCTGACTGATTCCCTCGGCTGCGGCCTGCGGCCCATGCCCGGTGCGCTGGAAGTGCTCACCGAGCTGGCCGATGCAGCCGAGATTGTCACCGTGGTCACGGCCCGGCCTTTGCTCCAGCCGGTGCTGGACTGGTTTGCCTGTCATCTGCCGGAGCCGACCCTGCAAGCGGTGCGGGTGCTGGCAATGGGCGATCATGACGACAAACCCCGTCATATCTTGGCGCAAGGGCTGCGCTGGTTTGTTGATGACCGGGCCGAGACCTGCGCCCAGCTTCATGCGGCTGGCATTCAGCCGCTTGTCTTCCGCCAGCCGTGGAATCAGGGCTGCCGTGATTTTCCGGCAGTCAGTTCGTGGCAGGAAATCAGGGTGCTTTGTTTTGAGGGAAGAATGAGCGATGCAATCCAGCCTCTGCGGTCATGAGATCAGCAGGCACGCTTGGAAGGTGACTGCACCTGATAATTAATAATTGGCCAAAAATAGGATAATTGAAATGGCATTCTATCTAAGAAAATCTGTAAAGATAGGACCAGTAAGATTTAACTTGTCTAAAAGTGGTATTGGCACATCAGTCGGTATTAAGGGTTTTAGAGTAGGTGTTCGTCCAAACGGAAGAAGTTATTTACATGCCGGCGGGTATGGGATTTATTATCGGCAAGAATTAGGAAGTGGCGGTCGTGCTCGCACAAATGATGTGCCTCCCCCAAGAGAAACAGAAATTGTTCATTCCTCTCATCCTGATGCCGTCCAGTATAATTCTGCAAGTTCACAGGAACTAACATCAAAATCAAGAAAAGAACTCATCTCAACTCTTAATGACTCATATAAAGGATTCAGATTAGATTATTTGTGTGGCTGCTTATTCATTATCCTCTCAATTATTTTTTTTAAGAATAACAATATCGCTGGAATAACTGTAGCAATTATAGGAGTGTTAGCTACAGCCGCCGTAGCTGTATGGGAGTCTAAGAGACGCACAGTCACAATCACATATGAATTCGAGGATGGAAAAGGAGAGCCTTTCAAGAAACTTATATCTGCTTTCAACAAGTTAGCCTCAAATAGCAATGTCTGGGCCTTGATAGATTCTCGAAATATTCATGGCTCTCATGAGTCAAAATTGAATGCAGGTGCAAGTAATATTATCAGCAGATCAGATGTTCAAATTGGTGAAGGAAAACCACCTTGGGTTAACACAAATATTGATGTGCCTGTAATGAAAGCAAGACAGCAAACATTATATATGTTGCCAGATGGAATTCTTGTCTACGACAGTAAAGGAGTTGGATTTGTTGAGTATGACACTGTTTCTATATATGACAACACCACAAGGTTTATTGAAGAGCGTCCACCGCGTGACGCGAAAGTCGTCGACCGTACATGGAAACATCCAAATAAAAAAGGTGGTCCTGATCGAAGATTCAAAGATAATTACGAAATTCCAATTTGTTTGTATGGAGAGCTAAAAATTCAATCAGATTCAGGGCTGTTCTTTTTATTAATGACATCGAAACATGATTCTCCATTGGGCTTTAAAAGAGAGTTCTCTGAAGTATTAAAATAAAATTTCCATACGTTGCAAAAATAGTGAAAGAAACTCATGCCGACATATCGAAACCCTGTTCCCACTGTTGACATCATAATTGAGCTGGAACAGGGCATTGTCCTGATTGAGCGCAAGAATCCGCCGCCCGGCTGGGCCTTGCCCGGCGGTTTTGTTGATTACGGCGAGAGCTTTGAGCAGGCCGCCGTGCGCGAGGCCAAAGAGGAAACCGGCTTGGATGTCACGCTGATCCGCCAGTTTCATACCTATTCCAACCCGGAACGCGACAAACGTCTGCATACTGCTTCCACAGTTTTCATCGCCAAGGCAGAAGGCGAGCCACGCGGCTTGGATGATGCCTTGCAGGCGAAGATATTCAAGCAGGATGCCCTGCCGCCCTTGGCCTTTGATCACGCCCAGATTCTGGCCGACTATTTCAGCGGCAGGTATTGATGCGCAAGAGGGCTGTTCTGCTGCTGGCTGCCGTGCTCTTGGCCATGCTGCTGCCCGGCTGCGGCAGGCAGGAAAAATCAGAGTCAAAGCCGCCGCTGCTGATCTTGGACACCGACCTTGCTTCTGATGCGGATGATGTCGGGGCAGTGGCGGTTCTTCACCATTTAGCAGACCAAGGCCGGGTCAGGATTCTGGCCATGATGGTCTCCTCTGCCAATCCGTGGAGCGCGGCCTGCCTGCAATCCCTTAATGCGTGGTTTGGGCGGCCAGAGATTCCTGTCGGCAAAGCGGCTGCCGGAGCGGTGGAGGATGAATCAGCCTACACCCATGCCATTGCCGAGGAATTTCCCTGTCCAGCGGCAGAACCGCAGGAGGCGGTCACACTCTACCGGCGGCTGCTGGCGGAACAGGCCGACCAGAGCGTGCTGCTTGTCACAACTGGCTATCTGACCAATTTGGACAGGCTGCTCCGCTCCAAGCCGGATGCGCTCTCGCCATTAACCGGCCTTGAGCTGGTGCGCCGGAAAGTGCGGCACTTAGTCTGCATGGGCGGCCAGTATCCATCAGGCCAAGAGTGGAATTTTCACCAAGATGCGGCAGCAGCAGCCTATGTGGTCAGCCATTGGCCCCGGCCCATATTCTTTGTCGGTTTTGAACTTGGCAAAGATATTCTGACCGGCGCGGGCCTGCGCAGGCTGCCTGCAAAGAATCCAATCCGCCGCAGCTACGAGCTGCACAACAAGCTGGCAGGCCGTCCGAGCTGGGATCAGATCGCCGTCTATTATGCGGTCATGGCATCGAATGACGGACAGTCTGCTTTCTGGTCAACAATCTCTGGCAGAAATCTGGTTCAAGCAGACGGCAGCAACCGCTGGCTGGCTGAGACTGAACAGAATGCTGCTCATGCCTATCTTGTGCAGCGCGCTGAGTCCGGGCAGATTGCCAGCCAATTGGAACAGCTCATGCTGACTGCCGCACCATAGAGTTTTATTTTGCCATTCCCATCTTTTCTGCACAGGCTGCTGCCGTCCGCCTGCATCTTCCTTTGCTTCCTCTTCTATTTTGTCTTCAGCACTGGCTGGCTGGAACCGGCCAAGCTGGTGCTGCGCGGCCAAGCTCTGACTGCCGACCATTCTCCGCAGCTCACGGTGCGCTGGGACAGCGGTCACGGCTTCAACAACTATGAACAGCGGCTTTTTCAGCCCGACATTGTGCCACAGAACGGACAGGTCAAAATCCGTTTCGGCGCAGCAGGCCGCTGTTATCCGGCCTCTCAGAGCAAACAAGTGGTCTGCGCGGCAGTGCGGGTTGATAGCAAAAAAATAGATTTCCACGATCTTGCCAAACAGTTTCTGAAAGCTGACAGCGAGCTGCATTTTGGCAAGCATGGCGTTCTTGCCCTCACTGTGCAGTCGCAGTCGCATATTGCCTTCAAATTCCGCACCGACACCAGCTCCGGTGTTGCCTTTGTCGAGGTGAACGGAAAACGAACAGAATACGATCTCTACATGGCCAATGTTGAGGCCACATTCAAGCAGCTTGATTTCTGGCTGCTCCAGCCGGACGGCTCCTTCCAAGTGGAGACAGACCTGCCGCGCTATCCCATCCGCAAGCTGGAGATTGTCAACAGCGGAACGGGCGGGCAGCTCCGCCTGACTGCCGCCGAACTGCATGGCAAAGGCAAGGTTGTTGATCTGCTGCACGGCCAGCCAGCAGCGTTGGGCAGGTTCAGCATTGACCAGCCCTTGCAGGGGATGCGCTCCTTTTTTCAGCCGCTGCAATTTGTCCAGCAGATTATTTTTGCCCTGCTTTCAACATGGCTGCTCATTGCTCTGACACACCGCTGCAAAGCGGCTGGCAGTCTGCGCAGTCTGTTCTGTGCTGAGAAACGGCACTGGTTCTGGCTGATGCTGACAGGTAGCCTGACCATCTTCAGCCTCTGGCTGGCCGCCTTCTGGCCTGGCGTGCTGTCTGTTGATTCGATGAAAATCTGGCGGGCCGCCGTCCTGCCGGATGTCTATCTGAACGATCATCCGCTGCTCAATGTTTTTCTCTATAAGTATCTCTATCATCTCTGGCACGATCCTGCTGTCGTGCCTGTCGTCCATGTCCTGCTGACCAGCCTGCTGGCAGCTTGGTTCGGCTTCTGGCTGCACAGGCAGGGCGCAGCACTGCCAATGGTGCTGCTCTGGCTGCTGTTCCTGCTCTGCTCAGTGCCGGTTGGGGTGTATAATGTCATGCTCTGGAAGGATGTTCCTTTTGCCCTGCTGACCGTGTTCTGGGCCTGCATCTTAGTCAAGCTGCGGCAGGAGAAGCAGCAGCGGCTGCGCTGGACTGGCCAGCGAATCTGCGCCCTCCTGCTTGCAGGCATTTCTTTGGGACTTATCCGCCATAACGGACTGGTCTATCTGGCAGTGCTGCCTGCGCTGCTCCTGCTGCTCAGGCTGGTGCTGCTGAAAAAGGCCTTGCTTGGCCTGATTGTCCTGCTGACAGTCGCAGGGCTTGGCTTTGCTGTCTTGCAGCAGGCGGGAAAAACAAAATTCCTGGATGAAAAATTGCACCAATACACAAAACCTCTTTCGCTGCAAGGGCTTGCCCAAGATGCTGTCCGCACGGCGCAGGACTATATGACCGTGCTCAACATCAATCAGCCGTATCAAAAATGGGATAAATTTCACCATTATTTTCAAGACCGGCAGGCGTGGTGGTTTCTCCGCCTTTCCGGCTGGCAGGATGTGTATCCGTATCAAAAAACAGAGCCGCCGTTTCCAGCACTGAACAGCGCTGCTCTGCATGTTTATGAGAAAAGCTATGACCAGCCTTGGGTCTGGCTGACATGGAATCCAGTCTGGCTGCTGGCCCTGCTGCCGCTGCTGACCCTGCTTTGCCGCTGGCTGCCCAACACGGCAGTGCTGGGAGCCGTGCTGCTGGCAGGCGCGCTGCCCTTGGTCTATCTGCGCATTTTCAACTGGCGTTATTATTATTTTCTCTATTTCGGCCTGCTTTTTCTGCCCGCCTTCATCCTGCTTGACTGCACCTGCCGTGAATTCAAACGGCAAAGGTGACTTTGCTGATTTTTCTGCCGCACTGCCGCATTTCTTTCTTTGGCGCAGACAGGAAAAGGTGGTATCCTTGCCCCATCCCTTGCTTTACAGCAATCTGACGTAACTTCAACAGGACTGTGTCATGAACCTGCGACAGACATCTTTGATTTTCTCGGCCTTGATTTTTTTCCTGTCAGCTCTGCTGCTGCCCGGCAGCTTGACCAGCGTTGCCGCCAAAGAGAGTGGGCCGCAACGCGAAGAAGCCTGCCTCTCCAAGGGCTGGCCGCATGAGCAGAGCGATCTCCAGCCAGACCCGGCCCTGACCTTTGGCACCTTGGACAACGGCCTGCGCTATGTGATCATGATCAATCATGAGCCAAAAGGCCGGGTGGCCCTGCATCTTGATGTCCAGACCGGCTCGCTGCATGAAACGGATGAGCAGCGCGGCATCGCCCATTATCTGGAGCACATGATGTTCAACGGCACAAGCCATTATCCGCCCGACAAGCTGATCGAGTATTTTCAATCCATTGGCATGGCTTTTGGCCCGGACACCAATGCCCACACCAGCTATGATGAGACAGTCTATAACCTGCTGCTGCCAAGCGGTGAGGAGAAAACACTCGACGAGGGGCTGCAAGTGCTGGCTGATTATGCTGGAGGCGCGCTTCTGCTGCCCAAAGAAGTGGATAAGGAGCGGGGCGTGATTCTGGCTGAGAAACGGGAGCGGAATTCGGCAATGCGGCGGGTTTTTGTCAAGGACATTGAACAGGCCTTTGCTGGCACGCTCCTTGCACGGCGGGATGTGATCGGCACAGACGAGGTGCTCAACAAGGCGGATGCGGCCCTGCTCCGGCAGTATTATGAACGTTGGTACCGTCCTGACAACATGATCGTGGTCGCAGTCGGCGACACAGACAGCAAGCTGCTGGCCGGGCTGATCAAAAAACAGTTCAGTCAGCTCAAGGCCAAGAGCAAGGCGCAGCCTGACTGCCTGCCGTTCGGCAACGTGGCGGAAAACGGCACAGAAGCCTTTTACCAGTCTGAACAGGACCTTGGCTCTACTGAAGTCAGCATCGGCTCGGTTTGGAACACAGAGCCGGAGAGCTTCACCAAGGCTGTGGCTCTGCGCCAGCTCAGGGAAATTCTGGCAGCAAAAATGATGAACAATCGTCTTGAATCTTTAGTCAACCGCAAGGACAGTCCGCTGACCAAGGCTTATTTTTACTCGGAGATCAAGTTCGGCAAGGCAGGATATGCCAGCTTGCAGGCCAAAACGGCGGCGGACAAATGGCAGGAGAGCTTGGATTTGCTCAACACTGGGCTGCGTCAAGTCATGCGGGATGGTTTCACGGCTGAGGAGCTGGATCGGGCCAAGAAGGAACTCATGACTCAGCTGAACACGCAGGTGCAGGCCGCTGGCAGCAGAACCAGCACCGAGCTGGCTGACAGCATCATCGACAGTCTGAATGATGCGGAAGTGCCGCTCTCGCCGCAGCAGGAGCTGGACTTGTACGGCCCGGCAGTGGAGAAGACGGCCTTGACTGAGATCAACGAAACCTTCCGCAGCCTCTGGCATGAGCGGCGGCTGGTCAAAGTGGCAGGCACGGCTGATCTGACCGGCAAGGAGCAGAAGCCGGAGGAAATCGTCCTGGCTGCGCAGCAGGCTGCTGAAGCTGCGGAACTCAAGCCGTGGCAGCCGCCTGCGCAAGGCACTTTTCCCTATCTGCCGGAGCCGGAGACAGCAGCGACTGTAACGAAGCACATTGCCTATGACAAGATCAAGGCAGACCGGTACGTGTTCAGCAACGGCCTGATCCTGAATCTGAAGAAGACCGACTTTGAACCCAATGAGCTGCGGGCAGCCGTGGTCTTTGGCAAAGGCGAGCTGACTGAACCAAAACCCGGCCTTTCCCTGCTTGCTCCGATGCTGGTCGAGGAAAGCGGGGTCGGCGGCTTGGAGAAGGAGCAGCTCAAGGCTGCTTTGGCCGCGTATTCCAGCTCAGTCTATTTTGATGTTGATGAGGACAGTTTCCAGTTCCAAGGCAAAGGATTGAAGGAGGAGACCGAACTGCTCTTTCAGCTCCTCAGCACCCGCCTGCACGACCCAGCCTTTCGGGCTGATGCCTTGAAGCGGACGCGGCAGAAAATTGAACAGCTCTACGCGCAGATGGGGGCTGCTGTGGAAGGGGTGATGCAGCTCAAAGGCGCACGTTTTCTGGCAGGCGGCAATTCCCGTTATGGCCTGCCGCCACTGAAGGAGTTGCAGAAGCTGACTTTGGCTGATGTGGAGAACTGGCTGGCTCCGCTTTTCCGCAACGAGCCGCTGGAAATCTCTGTGGTCGGCGATTTTGACCCGGAGCAGGTGATCAAGCTGGCAGGCAAATACTTTGGCGAGCCGCGCACAGGCGGTCAGCAGGCTGAGGGAGAGAAAATCCTCTTTCCTTCCAGCCAGAAGCTCACGCTCAAGGTGACGACCGCCAGTGACAAGGCCATGCTGGCCGTGGCCTGGCCCACAGATGATTTCTGGGACATCTCCCGCACCCGCCGCCTCAGCGTGCTGGCCGCAGTGCTTGATGACCGCCTGCGCAAGCAGATTCGCGAGGACATGGGCGCGGCCTATTCGCCCTATGTCTATAACCAGTCCAGCACGGTTGATCCCGGTTATGGTGTGCTGCGCAGCATGATGCTGGTTGAGCCGGACAAGGCCGCTCTGCTGACCGCGAAGCTGAAGCAGGTCGGGGCGCAGCTCGCAAAAGGAACAATTACCGCTGAGGAGCTGGAGCGTGCCCTGGAGCCGACCCTGACCTCCATCAAGGACATGGTGCGCACCAACCGCTACTGGCTCGAATCTGTGCTGATCAATTCAGCCCGGCAGCCGCAGCGGCTCGACTGGCCGACCACAATTCAGAGCGACTTTGCCGCCATCAAGACAAAGGAAATTGCTACCTTGGCCAAACGCTATCTACAGCCGGAAAAAGCGGCGGAGATCATCATCCTGCCGAAGAAAAACTAACGGTTTTCGCAAGCTGCAAGAGAAATGCGCGGTCGGACAAACCGTTGCCGCGCATCCTTGTTCCAGTGGTTCCGCTTCATTGATTCAAGGCGGTTGAGCGAAGCCGAAGGATGCGTTTGCAAATTATGCTTCAGCTATCTTAGCGCATTGAAAAGAGTTCTATCCTTTTGCAGGCATCCTGCTGATCAGCTTGCGGCAGCCAGAGGAAAAAGCGTAACTGTCCAGCTCCTCGCGGCTCACCCAGCAAAACTGATCAGCGGCGTGGAGCACTGGCTGTGGCTGCTGCCCAGCGGCCAGTTGGCAGGCAAAGGCATGGAGCTTGACCCGGTATTTGGTATAGCTGTGACTGACGCTGGCAAAGGGGCGCAGCTCCGCAACCTGAAACTCGGTCTCTTCAGCGATTTCACGCCGGGCAGCCTCTGCCGGGGTCTCGCCCTGCTCCAGTCTGCCGCCGGGGAACTCCCACAGGCCGCCCCAGACATCATCCGCCTGCCGCTGCTGAATATAGAATTTGCCCTGATGCGCAATAATGCCACAGGCCATGATGATGTCTAACCTGTCCGGTTTCTTTGCTGCAACAGGCCGCTGGCTGACTGTTCCGGCAGCACGCGCCCGGCAGCAGTCATGCACCGGGCACTGGTCACAGGCCGGATTTCGTGGCAGACAGACCAAGGCACCCAGTTCCATCAGTGCCTGATTGAAGTTGCGCGCATCATCCGCAGGCAGCAGCCCGGCGCAGAGCTGAAGCAGCCGCTTCTTGGTTGCGCTCTGCTTGGGCGGCTCGGCAATGTCCTCAAGCCGGCACAAGACCCGTTCCACATTGGCATCCACGAGCGGCACCGGCTGATTGAAGGCAATGGAGCAGATGGCGGCGGCAGTGTATGGGCCAATGCCGGGCAGGGCCAGCAAGGCAGTCTCGTCCTCCGGCAGCCTGCCATTGTGCTCGTTCATTAAAATGGCCGCTGTCCTGCGGATGTTCCGTGCCCGGCTATAGTAGCCCAGCCCTTCCCAGGCTTTGAAAACTTCCTGCTCCGAAGCGGCGGCTAAGGTTGCCATGTCCGGGAATTGCTCCAGCCAGCGGCGCAGATAGCTGACCACCCGCTCCATCTGGGTCTGCTGGCCCATGATTTCGGCAATCCAGACCTGATAGCTGCCGCGCCACGGCAGGGGCCGCTGGTGTTCAGCAAACCACGCGAGAAGGCCCGATACGTTCAACCTGTCACTCATGGCTCACCATTGCTGTTTTGCTGTAGGATCGACTTGCGCATCCGGCATCACCGGCCCCTGCTTTTGACAGGGCTGCGGGCTTTTTTTTCATTGACAGCAGGCCAGTTGCAACGTTAATAAGCAGTGCTGGATAGTACCTGATGCTGGGAAAAAGTCAAGCTGCTGTGGAGAAACGTCATGACTGTCTCTGCTGGATTTCTGATTTATGTCGCTCTGTACCGCCTGACCGTGCTGGCAGTTGGCGCGCTGTCCATCTGGCTGGGTTTCCGGTTGTTCAACAATGCCGGAAGCAGAGCCGATGACAGTGTCGGTTCTGCCAGCGCGGAAGGCAACGGCTTCAAGCTGGCCCTGACCAGCATTCTGCCCGGAACCTATTTCGCCCTCTTCGGCACAGTGATCATCAGCATCATGCTGTGGAAGGGCGAGCCGCCGCAGTTGAGCGAGAAGCAGGTTATTGAACAGCCCGGCAAAGCAACTGTGTCTTCGGAAAGATTGATGCGGGAAGACTGTCGGGTCAATCCTGACGGCATAGCTCAGGAATGGGAAACTCTGGGCAAGTCCGGCCTGACCTTGACCGAAGCTGCCGGGCCGCTGCACAAGATTGCCTGCTATTATTGGAGCAAAAATCGCATCGGTGAGGCTGTGGCAATGGCAAAGCTGGCGGCTTTGTATGGCAAGGACGAGGACAAAGCAGACCATCTTGCCTTGCTGGCTGAACTGCTGCGGGCAAATGGCGATGAGGAAGGGGCGGCCAAGACTGAGCAGGCGGTTGAAGCGTTGCGGAGACAGGGACAATGAAACGTGTGCTGCTGCTGATTGCGCTGACGGTTCTGCCTGCAACGACGCAGGCGGGCTTTGGCCGCTTTCAGGCCTTGGTGATCGGCAATCAGAATTACCGGCATCTGACCAAGCTGAAGACTCCGAAAGCTGATGCTGAGGCGGTCGCCAAGGTGCTGAAGCAGCAGTACGGCTTCACGGTTGAGCTGCTTTTGGACGCGACTTGGGAGCAGACCATGCGGGCCATTGCCAATCTGCGTAGAACAGCGAACCGGAAAGAGGACAACCTGCTGATCTATTATGCCGGGCACGGTTATCTCAATGAAAAGACCGAGGTTGAATACTGGCAGCCAGTGGATGCGGAACGGGACAGCGACATCTACTGGATTCCGACTTCCAGAATCACCAGCATGCTCAGAGAGCTGCGGGCCAGACATGTGCTGGTGGTGGCGGATTCCTGTTATTCCGGCAGCCTGCTGATGCGGGATTCTGGCGCGGAACTGCCGGACGGCTCAGGCTTGGATGAGCTGCTCCGGCGAATGCAGGAGAGACGCTCCCGCACAGCCCTGACTTCGGGCGGCGAGGAGCCGGTTCTGGACGGCGGCGGCAGCGGCCATTCAATCTTTGCCAAGGTCTTTCTTGAGGTGCTGAAGACAAACCGGAGATTTTTGGACGGCTACAGCCTGTTTGAGCGGATCAGGCGGCCTGTCGCCCTGAACGCGCCCCAGACTCCGCAGTACGGGGATATTCGCATGACCGGTCATGAGTGGGGTGATTTTCTCTTGGTGCCCAAGGAGCTTCAGGGAGTGACGTTGCAGCAGCAGACGAGCAAGGTTGATTTGACATACTTGCAGCGGGGAGACAGAACAATCGGGCAATATATTGATCATGGCGATGGCACGATCACTGACACGAAAAGCGGCTTGATGTGGAAACGCTGCTCAGAAGGGTTGGAAGGTGTGAACTGTGAAGAGGGAAAGGTGAAAAAATATGAATATGATGATGCGGTGAAGCGGTTCAAGAATATTGAATACGCAGGCTATTCTGACTGGCGGCTGCCAACCATTGATGAGTTGAAAACCTTGGTGCAGTGCAGCAAAGGGAAATATAAAGACGGTTGGTGCAACGATGGTTCTGAAAAACCGACGATCAACCAGCAGGCTTTTCCGAATACCACTTCGTGGTACTGGTCCGGGTCGCCGTATGCTGGCAACTCGGACTACGCGTGGTACGTCCGTTTCAACGGCGGCTATTCCGGCAGCGACTTCCGCTTCAGCAACTACGCGGTTCGGTTGGTGCGCGGCGGACAGTGATTTTGTTTTTTTGCCTCTTGTCCCGGCAGGGACAGGCCCCTGTGCCTGTCCTGTTGCTGCTCAGGCAGGCGGAATTTGTCGGGCGAGAAATGGAGCAAACGTCGCTCGACAAAAGGTGCATCTGTCGGGCGCGAGAAGGTGCAAGTCTCGCTCGACAGAGCGATGGAATTGTCGGACGAGGAAATTCTACTGCCTCTTTTTCCCCTGCGCCACCCGTGGCCTGCCTGCCCAGTCAGGTGCTATCCTGACTTGCTCATAGCAGCCCGCTCGCTGCAAAGCCTGTTCCGTCTCTGCGCCCAAATCCGCGCCAATCTCCATGAACAGCCAGCCGCCGGGCCGCAGGCAGGCCGCCGCCTTGGCGCAGATCGTCTCAATTGCTTCCATGCCGGAGCTGCCGCCGGACAGAGCCAGATGCGGTTCCCAGTCGCGCACTTCCGCTTGCAGGCCGGGCAGGTCGCCTGCTTTGATGTAAGGCGGATTGCTGACAATGAGATCAAAAAAAGGCGCAGCGGAAAAGGCGGTCAGCAGGTCGGCGCAGAGAAGCCGCACCTGCTCGGCCATGTTGTGCCGGAGCAGATTGCGGCGGGCCACGGCCAGCGCGTCTAACGAGCAGTCCGAGGCTGTGACTGCGGCAGATGGCAGCTCTTTGGCCAAGACGGTGGCAATCACGCCGCTGCCTGTGCAAAGATCAAGGACGTGGCAGGGATGAAACTGCTCTTGCGAGAGGGTGCTCAGAACGTGTTCAAGAAGGAACTCGGTCTCCGGGCGGGGAATCAGCACTGCCGGACTGACATAAAAATCCATGGACCAGAACTCGCAGGTGCCGGTGATGTGCTGAAGCGGCTCGCGCTGGCAGCGGCGGCGCAGGCATTCCTCAATATGCTGAAGGCGGTCAGGCAGGACACGTTCCTGCTGCCGCAGGAAAAGGCTGGTGCGGGACAGGTTGAGGCAGTGGCGGACAAGCAGCTCCGCTTCCAAGGGGCTGTCTTCCACCCCAGCCTCAGCAAGGGTGGCAGCAGCCTCTTTGAGCACGTCATGAATTGTAAGGGCGAAAAATTTTGGCTCTCCGAGTTTTTCGGTCGTCACCCTGTTGCCTGTTGTTTTCTGATACCAAGCATGAAAGCATCCCGGAATTGGTTGAAGATGTGCTCCTGCTGACTACCGGGCAACAGGCTGCGGCTGAACCGGAGTGCTGGAATACGATCTGCTTGAGGATGAGGTCGGGGACTGGATTGCCGTGCTGCGGCAGATGGATGGTGAAACTTCGTTAGGTGAAATCCTTGCCGCACTGAGCTTGAAGCAGGCTGACATCTGGAAGAGGCGTTGGATTACGGAGTGGTGGAGGTCAGGTAATCTGACGCTTTGAACAACAAGTCAGATACAACTTACTGTTTTTTTAAGTTAATAATTCGAGTTCAAAGGAGTTGATATTGATAAGAAGCGTGTCCAGCTCATTCATGCTGAACACGCTTCTTATCTTTAGATAATACCCCATGCTAGAAGCCGACCTGCTTTCAATTCGCTGCGAATCGCAACAGAATTTTTTCTTCCTTTCTTGCCGGTCTTCCGTGCCGAAATAATCTTACAGTCTGTTTTTTTGCTGATATTACGTTTCATGATATCCCTCCTTCTTGATGATACGTGTTTTAATGGCTTACTTAATAAGTAAGCCAATTTTATAGACGGATTGTCAAGATTTTTTTAGCATAAATCGAAAAAAATAACCGCCAATGAGGATCAGCGTACAGGAACAAACAAGAATCCGACTTTCACCCCGGTTCGGACCTTTTGGGGACTCCTGTTTTTTTCTTTGCAGGCTGCAACCGTTTTACGTCCTGTTTTTCTTTTCATATATCGGATGCCGTTTTCATGTTATCAGTATAGGGCATGAAACATTATTGTAATAATAATTATCCTATCTGCTGGACGGCTTGTCAAGATTTTTTCAGTAGTGTCCGGTTAGGTTTTTGCATACGGTTTAACCCCGCATGGTGTCCTGTGACGATACCCGTCAGTTTTTTGACCCGCCATCAGCTCATTTTTGTGGATTCAACTCGCAAGTGCAACTTTTTTTGGTTATCCAAAAAGCATAAGTTGGCTGGCACTTTGAATACTTCATGTAAATTTTCAATTATTTTCTCTTAGTTAGCGACAAAAGCAAAGTTGTGACACTCCCGTAACTGCCTTTTCTTGCAACCAAAAAAAGTTGCACTTGGAACTTGAATTCACCAAAAGCACTGGAATTACAACCCCGGAAATTATCGGAGAGCCAAATTTTTCGCCCCTACGATTTCGGCTGATCAATCCAGCCCCTTGAGGGCCTCAGTCTGGAAATGGGTGATCAGAGGCAGCACCACCTCGTCCAGTTCGCCGGACATGACCTGCTCCAGCTTGTAGAGCGTCAGGCCGATGCGATGGTCTGTGACCCGGCCTTGAGGAAAGTTGTAGGTGCGGATGCGCTCGCTGCGGTCGCCAGTGCCAACCTGTCCTTTGCGCTCGGCGGAAATTTTGTCACTGCGCTCCTGCTCCATTTTGTCCAAGAGACGGGCGCGCAGCACTTGCAGGGCCTTGGCCTTGTTCTTGTGCTGCGACTTTTCGTCCTGACAGGTGACGACCAAACCAGTGGGCAGATGCGTGACCCGGACTGCTGAGTCCGTGGTGTTGACCGACTGACCGCCTGGCCCGGAAGAGCGATAGACATCGAATTTCAGCTCATTGGCGGCAATGTTCAATTCCACTTCCTCGGCTTCCGGCAGGATGGCGACCGTGACTGCGGAAGTGTGTATCCGGCCTTGGGTCTCAGTCTCAGGCACCCGCTGGACCCGATGCGCACCAGACTCGTACTTGAGCTTGGAATAAACCCGATGACCGGAAATCAGGGCGATCAGCTCCTTGAAGCCGCCAATGCCAATGGGATTGGAACTCATGATCTCGGTTTTCCAGCCCTGACTTTCGGCAAAGCGGGAATACATCCTGAACAGATCACTGACAAACAAAGCCGCCTCATCCCCGCCCGTGCCTGCCCGGATTTCCAAGAAAATGTTCTTGCTGTCATTCGGGTCAGGCGGCAGGAGGAGGAGCCGGATTTCCCGCTCCAGCTCGGCCTGCCGCTCAGTCAGCCCCTCAATCTCGGCCTTGGCCAGCTCGGCCAGCTCCGGGTCATCCTCAGCATTACGAATCAGCTCGCGGCTGCCTGCCAAGTCTTGGCCGACCTTGAGATATTTGTCATGCAGACCGCAGAGCTTGGCCACTCGCGCATGATCGCGCATCAATGCCTGATACTTTTTTTGATCCTGCATCAAATTCGGTTCAGCAAGCTGCCGCTCCAAGGCGGACATCTTCTCATGAATATCAGCAAGATTGGCAAGCATGGCAGCTCAAAGCGAGACAAGGGGGAGAGAGGGAGGCTGCGGCTCAAGCCGTTTTCTGCTCGAAATGCTTGGCGTATTTCTTCTTGAACTTCTCAATCCGGCCTGCGGTGTCCACTAATTTCTGCTTGCCAGTGAAGAACGGGTGGCAGGCAGAACATATTTCCACGTGCAGCGAGCCATTGACCGAGCCGGTCTCGATCTCGTTGCCGCAGGCGCAGGTGGCGGTTATCTTCTGATATGTGGGATGGATATCCGGTTTCATCGTCTCTGACCTCTCAGAAAGACCGCCATCAATCGGCGGGCAGAATTTATCAGTTGCAAAGAACATATTATACCTGTTCCGCTGGGGGAAACAAAGGAAAATATGCAGGCAGCGGCTGAGGGCCGCTTCAGCTGTTCATAGAGGCGAAGAACTCGGCATTGCTCTGGGTGTGCTTGATTTTTTCAAGAAGGAACTCCATCGCGTCTGCCGGATTCATGGAAGAGAGGAGCTTGCGCAGGATCCACATCCGGTTCAGCTCATCCGCCGAAAGGAGCAGGTCTTCCTTGCGGGTGCCGGATTTCTGAATGTTGATCGAGGGATAGATGCGGCGATCCGACATCTTGCGATCCAGAACAATCTCCATGTTGCCAGTGCCTTTGAACTCCTCAAAGATCACGTCATCCATGCGGCTGCCGGTTTCAATCAGGGCAGTGGCAAGAATGGTCAGGCTGCCGCCCTCCTCAATGTTGCGGGCCGAGCCGAAAAAACGCTTGGGCCGGTGCAGGGCATTGGCCTCCACGCCGCCGGAAAGAATCTTGCCCGAAGCTGGAGTCACCGTGTTGTAGGCGCGGGCCAGCCGGGTGATGGAGTCCAGCAGGATGACCACGTCCCGGCGGTGCTCGACCAGACGGCGGGCCTTTTCAATCACCATTTCCGCCACCTGAATATGCCGCTGCGGCGGCTCGTCAAAGGTGGAGCTGACCACTTCCGCATCCACGCTCCGCTGCATGTCTGTGACCTCTTCAGGCCGCTCGTCAATCAGCAGGACTATCGGAATGATCTCCTTGTTATTTTTGACAATAGCTCTGGCTATCTGCTGCATGAGCACGGTCTTGCCAGTCCGGGGCGGGGCCACGATCAGGCCGCGCTGGCCCTTGCCCAAGGGCGAGACAATATTCATGATCCGGGTCGAATAGTTATCCGGGTCAGATTCGAGATTGATCAGCTCTTGGGGATGCAGCGGCGTGAGATTGACAAACAGCGTTTTGTCGTTTGATCTGTCCGCTGGCTCATAGTTGACATTGTCAACCTTGAGCAGGGCAAAGTAACGCTCATTCTCCTTGGGCGCCCTGACCTCGCCCTCCACCGTGTCGCCGGTGTTCAGATTGAGCTTCCGAATCTGGGAGGGAGAAACGTAAATGTCATCCGGCCCTGGCAGATAGTTGTAATCCGGTGCGCGGAGAAAGCCGAAGCCATCCTGAAGCACCTCCAGCACGCCGCTGCCGCGCAGCTTGCCGTCCTGCTCGGACTGCGCCTTGAGGATGGCGAAAATCAGCTCCTGCTTGCGCATGGAACTGTAGCCCTCGATCCGCAAGTTGGCGGCCAAGGCGACCAGATCCTTTATTTTTTTGTTTTTCAGCTCAGTAGGATTGATCATCAGCGGTTCTCTTTCTCCTCTTGGAACAGGGGCCAGTGTGATTTGGGTTGGAAAACATCAGGACAGAAGTGCAGCAAAGCACTCCGGCAGGATCATGCTGGAGTCTTGCAGCACACATTTTTTCTGCTGTTGGCAAGCAATGAAATAATGAATAAGTCGTGTCATGCCGGAACTGATCCAGCATGACTGCGCAGAATGGGCATGTCAGCAATGCTCCGCCTTAAACGGCAGAGTTTCATTCAATGAATTCAGGAGGGGTCTTCTTTGATGACAGCGGCAAAAAAAGAACAGGCCGAGACAGTCGGCAGGATGCAATAAATTTTCAGAATTGGAAAAATGCGGAAAAACAGAATTGAGTCTGTTGAATATTATTTGCTGACTGGAATTCTGTCAAGATGTTTTGCGGAAAAAAATCTGCCCTTGGGCCAGAATGGCGGCAAGCTGCCGGAGCTGGCCGCAGGTCTTCTGCCAATAGCCAGAATTATCAACAAGATAATCGGCGAGCCGTTTTTTCTCCTCCAGCGGCATCTGGGCCGCCGCAGCTTGACGGGCCTGCTCTTCTGTGACCTGATCGCGCTCCATGATCCGCCGCAAGCGCACTGCCTCGGTCGCATAGACCAGCACAGTCAGGGAAACACTGTCCTGCCAGCCCGCCTCAAAAAGCAGGGGAATCTCGGCCAGCACCAGCGGCGCGGTCTGCTGCGCGGCTTGGGTCAGCATTTCCTTTTTGGCCAAGGGATGGAGGATGTTGTCAATTTGCTGCCGCAGCGCGGAATCAGCAAAGATGGCTTCGCGCAGCTTGGGCCGGTTCAGCTCGCCAGCAGCAGTGAAAAAATTTGCGGGCAACAATGTTCGCAAAGCTGCCCAGCCTGCCGCCTGCGGCAGGAGAAGCTTGCGGCAAATCTGATCTGCGTCGAGCAGCGGCCAGCCGCTCAGTTCGGCTAAATACGAGCAGACCCGGCTTTTGCCGGAACCGATGCCGCCAGTGATGCCGATGATCTCAGGCAAGGCTGTGCCGCTCCCGGAGCAGAGCCAAAGTTGCGGCCATGTCTGGCCAGAGCGGGGCGGTGAAGCGGCAGCTTTCGCCAGTGATCGGATGGACAAAGGCTAATTCAGAAGCGTGAAGCAGCTGACGCTCCGCCTGCACAGTCCGGCTGGAGCCGCCGTAGAGCGCATCGCCCAGCACTGGTGCGCCGATGGAGGACAAATGCACCCGGATTTGATGGGTGCGCCCGGTCTCAATAGCAATTTCCGCCCAGCAGCAGCCATTGGCAAAGCGTTCCCATATCTGCCAGTTGGTCACTGCCGCCCGGCCATCGCGCTGCCGCACCGCCATTTTCTGCCGGTTGACCGGATGGCGGCCAATGGGCGCGTCAATCCGGCCTTTGTCTGCTGCCGGGCTGCGCAGGAGCAGGGCATGATAGATTTTGCGGATTTGCCGCTCCTTAAAGGCGGCAGTGAGCAGCCGCTGGGCTGTTTCGGTGCGGGCGGCCAGCATGATGCCGGACGTGTCCTTGTCCAAACGGTGAACAAGGCCGGGCCGGTCACTGTCTGCTGCAGCCAGCTCGCTGTAGCGGTGGAGCAGGCCGTTGACCAAGGTGCCGTCCGCATGACCGGCAGCAGGATGGGCCACCAAGCCAGGCGGCTTGCTGATCACGGCCAAGTGCTGATCTTCAAAAAGAATGTCAAAAGCAACAGGCTGGGGCTGGGGGCGTTCTTCTGCGGCAGGGGCGGATAAAGCAACAGAGATGCGGTCTTCAGGCCGCAGTTTGCAGCCGGGCTTGACCTGACTGCTGTTGACTAAAACATGGCCGGAGCGGATCAGCCGGTCAAGAGCCGAGCGGCTTTGTTCCGGCAGCAGGCGGACCAAGCAGTGATCCAGCCGCTGCCCGGCCTCGTGCGACCGCACCTGAAAAAAAAGAAAGTTCTCGACAGCTACTGTCTCAGGCAAAGAGCTGCTCAAGCTGCTCCTCAACCGTTTCCTCAGCCACGTCTCCAGCTAAAGAAAGCTCCCGGACCAGCAGGTTTTTAGCTGTGTCCACCATTTTGCGCTCGCCGTAGGAAAGGTCTTTGTCGCCCTTGAGCACCAGCAAGTCCCGCAGCACTGCCGCCACCTCAAAGACCGAGCCGGTTTTGATCTTGTCCATGTAGTCCCGGTAACGGCGGTTCCATGTCTGGGAATTGTGCTTCACCTCCCGGTCCCTGAGAATGTCCTCCACCTTTTTCACCTCTTTTTTCGAGATGATGGGCCGGAGACCGGCATTTTCACTGGTGGCGGTCGGCACCATGATGGTCATGCCGTTGTCAAAGATTTTCAAGACATAGAAGGACTGGTCAATCCCTCCGATCTGCTGCACTTTGATGTTTTCAATCTGGCCGACTCCATAGGAAGGATAAACAGCCATGTCACCTGTGGCGAATCTGATTTTTTCCTTGACTTCGCTCATAATAGCTCCGGCTGGCAGACAGTTGTGCAGATAAATGAAAGATCAGCTACAGCTGGACAGGATAGCACATTTCAGCCGTTCTTGCAAATCAAGGAAATTGATCTTTATTATTATTTATTTTGATAGCCGGGGCAGCTCTCAGGTGCGGCCATTGATCTGGTTCATGCACTGGGCCGCGCCATGACCGATGAACAGCTCGACCGCCTCCTCAATCAGCGGCAGGCGGCTGTTGAACAGAGCCAGCTCCTCCTCACTGAAGGCGGAGAGCACGTAGCGTTCAACCGGCATTCCCTGCCCTTGCTCATTGCGCGGCGGACGGCCTATGCCGATTTTCAGGCGGGCGAAATTCTGCCCGCCCAGATGCTGGATCAGAGAACGGATGCCATTATGCCCCCCTGCCCCGCCTTTGGCCGCAACCTTGATTTTTCCCGGCTGCAAATCAAGATCATCATGGATAACCAGGATTCTCTCCGGGCAGAGACGGTGAAAAGTGGCAAAGCGGCTCACGCACTCACCGGAGCGGTTCATGAAGGTCTGTGGCTTGAGGAGTAGCACCCGCTGTCCGGCCAGCAGACCGCTGCCATGCAAGCCCTGCCATTTTGCCGCAGTCAGGCTCCAGCCCTGCTGATCAGCAAAATACTCCACGGCGAGAAAACCGGCATTGTGACGGGTCAGCTCATACTGCTGGCCGGGATTGCCTAAGCCGACAATCAGGCAGGGTGAATCAGTCTCCATGCGTCCAGATATGCTTGAGGTTTGAACAACTGCTGAACCCTGCATCATAATCGCGCTGCTGCAAAACTGCAAGCATTCCTGCATGGCGGCTTGTGACGATATGGAAGGTCAATTCATGCCAGCCAGCGCGGAATACGCCTGCCGCAGTTCCGCCAGAATGTTATCAGCATCTAAATGCTGCTGGTAATAGGCTTTGGCCTTGGCCGCCTGCGCCGTTCGGAGCTGCGCATCCTTGCTCAGACGTTCCGCCTGCGCCCACATCTCTGCCGGACTGTTCACCTCCAGCCACGCCCCTTCACTCGGCGGCAGGCCGCGCATTGCTCCGTTGCGGGCAACAATGGCCCGGCCCGCTGCCAGTGCCTCCACCACCTTGATCTGCACTCCCATGCCCAAGGCAGTAGGCAGTAGGATGATGCCGCATTCCTGATAGGGCTGATTGTTGTCAACATACCTTGTCACCTTCAGCACATCAGGCCATAGGGCAAATTGCGACAGCGCGCCATAGACCGTAAAGGGCAGGGGCTGAGGCATGGCTGCCTGTCCCAGCCAGCGCAGCCCTTCCTGATTGAAGAAATTGGCTGAACCAGTCAGGCCGACCCTATCTGTTAGAGGAAAATCAGAAGGCTGGGCCAGCGGAGGACTCCAGAGAATATTATTTACGCCACGGCGGCGGAGTTGGATTTCCTCATCTTTGGAAATCACCACAATCAAATCAGCCTTGCGCAGGTCTTCGGTCTCGCAGCGGCTTCCCCCCCACATTTGGTTTGACCATAAATCAAGCAGCACAAGCACTTTGGGACAGGCAGTCGGCAGCCATGTCCAGTAACTATAGTTGATCACGGCCAGATCAGCATCACGGCTGCATTCGAGCAGGAAGTCGGGCGGAAAGGCGTGCCGATGGTAAGGATTGGCATGACCAAAAGCCCGCTCCAGCTTTAAACCCTTGCAAACAGCACCATAAGCCAATCCGGCCCATTGCCGCCAGTTACGGGAAGAATACAACTCCTCGCGCAGCCGCACAGCAAAACCGCGCTCCTCAATCTGCTTTTTCATCTCAGCAGTCCAGCCCATGCCTGCGGGCCGGGTCGCAGCGGAAGCAATGGTGCATTCGCCCATCGTTTGCAGCAGGTCAAGATGCTTCCACATTTCCACCTTGCCGCCAGTGTCGCTTGGCAGCGGGCAGTAGGGGGTGAGAACAACGGATTTCATTTCTTTTGCTCCAAACAATGGAAGACCGCCGTGCAGAAGCCAGCGCGGAAAGTTTCTGTGTCCATGCCGTCAACAATCTGCCGGTTGCGGACAATATGTTTTTGTTGATCATGGGTCAGCATTTTCTGCAAGCAGTGAATCATTGCTCTGCCGTCATCCACAGGAAAGAGCCAGTCCTTGGGCAGCAGCTCGGCCATGCCATCAAGATCACTGGCCAAAACCGGCAGACCCCAGCGCATGGCCTCCAGCATGACCACGGGCACGCCCTCAAAGCGGGAGGGCAGCAGGACGGCATCCAAGCGTTGATACCATACTGCTGTATCATCGACCCAACCAGCAAAGCTGACCAGTTCGCGCAGGCGCAGGGCATCAACAAGCTGCTCCACTCGCGCCCGGTCTGGGCCATCGCCAATAATATGGACATGCAGGGGCGGCAGTTCCTCTTTGTGTCGGGCCAAGTGCTGGAAGAAGAAGTCGTGCCGCTTCTGCTGCAACTCTATTCTGCCGATCAGGGCGAGGTGCTTTGGCTCGCTCTCCGGTTTCTGGGGCAAGGCCAGCGGCTGGCTGCGGTCAAAATCCAAGCCGAAATACTGGACAAAGATGCGCTCGTTCGGCACCTTGTGCAGCTCATGCAACTGCGCCTTGGCGGTCTTGCAGATGGTGAAGAAGTAATCCGGCAGGGCGTAGAGCCTGCAATAGAGCCACTCTTGCAGGCGCACAGACAGGCTGTTCTGGCCGCGCACCAGAGCCACTGGATGGGCCATTGGCAGGAAGCTCATCAGCGGGAGGCCAGCAGCGCGGGCCGCACCAAGGCCGCAGGCAGACAAGGCAATTGCTCCCTGCGAGACAATGACCAGCTCCGGCTGCAAGCGCAGCAGTTCCTGCCGCAGCCGCCTGACCTTTGGACTCTGGCCCAGCACCCGGAAGACATCGCCCGGCTCGGTCTGGAAATCATGCGGAATGATCGTCACCCGCCCTGCCAGTTCCTTGCCTTGGATGAGGCTGAGGAGCCGCTGATTGCGCTGCGGCAGGAGCAGGAACACGGCCAGTTCTGCCGCCTGCGCCAGGCCGCGCACCGCTTCCAGCAGCGTGACCTCGTGGCCGCCAAAGCTGGTGGAGTCTAAGTAAATCAGGACTCGGTGCTTGTCTGTATCAAGAGAACGCATGTTTTTCTGTTATGTTTAGCCTTGCCGCGCTGCTTGCACTCCAGTGCGACGAACGGTTGCACGAGAGTGCAATGGTCAGTTGCACGAGAGTACAATGGTCAGTTGCACGAGAGTACAATGGTCAGTTGCACGAGAGTACAATGGTCAGTTGCACGAGAGTGCAATAAAAGTTTGCACTCCAGTATAATCGGCAGGGGCACTTTGGTTCAGCGCGGCAGGCGTAGGGACAATTCATGAATTGTCCCTACGCCGCTTTGCCCGCAGCCGCGCCAATGTCCTGCGGTCATTCTCCAGATCAGGATGACCGAGAGCTTCTTCAATCTGTACGGCATGGGCAAGGTATTCCTCTGCTTGGGCAAGGTCACCCATGTCCATATAGGTGAAACCGATGTTCCAGCGCGACTGCGCTTCTCCGGCTCTGTCACCAATCTGCTGCTGTATCGCCAAGGCTTGTTCAAGATACTCCAGCACCTTGGCATGATTGTCCTGCGCACGGTAGATCGCGGCAATGTTGCTCAGGGTTATGCCTTCTCCAATCTCATCCCCAACCTCCCGTGTGATAAGGAGGGCCTGTTCAAAATAGCACAAGGCTTGCTCATAGTCCTCTTGGGCATCATAAAGCATGCCGATATTATTCAGGGTCGTGCCTTCTCCCTTCCGGTTGCCGATAGACTGCCAGATGCTCAGGCTTTGCTGATAGGTCTTCAAGGCCTGCTCGCACTTGCCCTGTTGCCGATAGATTGCCCCGATATTGTTCAGGGTTACGAGTTCTTCCTCTTTATGCCCCAGCTCGCGGTATATCGGTCGGGCTTGCTCATACCAAGCCAACGCCTTGTCAGGTTCGCCGCGATTGTCACAGGTGTCGCCAAGATCATTCAAGCACCAGCCTTCATCACCACGGTCGCCAGCCTGCCGGGCCGCAGTCAGCCGCATCTCAAGGGCAGTCAGCCTGTCTGTCCAATGCCCCTGCCGGTCAAGGTACTCCCACATTGCCCCTTCCAAGCCTTTCACTTCCTGCCACAGCCCGCTGGCAAGGCAGCTCTCCATCAGCCGCAGGCAGTGCGCCCGCTCTCCATCAAGGCGGGCATAGCCCTGCCCGCTTTCAAAGTAACCCTCCGTCAGCCGCAGGCAGTGCGCCTGCTCTTCATCAAGATGGGCATAGCCCTGTACGCCTTCCTTGCTCGCAGCCAAGCAGAAAGCAATGTACCAGCCTGCCAGCCGCTCCAAGTCTTCCCTGCTCAGGGGCAGCTCGGTGCGGGCGTAGGCATGGATCAAAGCATGGCTTACCTGCCAGCCGTACTCCGTAAACTTCAGCAGGCCATAAGTGATCAGCTCGAGCAGGGCATCGCTGCTGCGCATCTTCAGCTCGTCCATGTACTCGCCCTCCCTCACCAAGACTATGGCAAAGGGCATCAGGCCAATAGGCGCAAAGGCCAGCACCCCGGCTAGGCGCATAGCCTGCACTGCATCCGCGCTCACCTGTAATAGGCTGTGCTCCAGCAGCAAGGCCATGTTGTCTTCCTGATGCCTGCCGCTGCCCAGCATCCTGAACGGTGTCTTGTTCATCCAGTGCAAATACTTGGCCGCATTCTTCTTATTGTTGCGCAAATAGAAGCCCGCAATACGCAGGGCCACGGGCCAGCCATTGAGCAGCTTGCAGATGCCCTGCACGCTGGCCAGATCACCCACTGGGGAACCGATGTAACGCAGGAACACCTCCTCTGCGGTCTGCTCGTCCAGCGGCTTCAGCTCCAGCGGCGCATCCGGGGCATCCTCGTTCTTCCTGCTGGTGATCAGCACCCCGCACTGGCCGCGCAGACGGAGCACCGCTTGCAGGTCGTCCGCCTCTTCCGTGCCATCCAGCATAAGCAGGGCCTTCCTGCCTGAGAGGGCCTGCCGCGCTCCGCCGACAAGGTTTGTCTTTGCCTCCACCTTAAAGGCCGCGCAGACAGCTTGCAGGGCCTGCTCTGCGCTCGGCTGATGATAGAAGCTGTGGAAGATGATGCCGTCCGGGAAGCGGCTTGGCTCCAGCTTACTCACTGCTTGAGCAGCCAGCGCACTCTTGCCCATGCCGCCCGGCCCGCACACTGCCACCACCTTGCCCGGATGCAGCCTCTCGTTCAGCCAAGCAAGCTCCTCCTCCCGGTGAAGAAAGCAGGGTTCAAGCAGCGGGGGATCGTGGGGAATGACGGGTGGCGGAGCAGGCGACGACTGGTGATAACGGATACCTCCTTCGCCTTGAGCACTGTTCTGCTCGCCATTGCCGCTGTTAGTGAAGGTGTTGTTGAAAGTGTGTCCCATGACTCCCCCTGTTCATTGTCTGACAAGCCGCCTGCGCAGCGCACTGAGCTGCCCCTGCAACCTGCTGCATGGCGTATTGACACCATGCGCAGTTTCTCAAGAATAGCTGCTTCAGCGCGTCAACGCCAAGAATTTCTTTCCCAGTCAGCTGCGGCCCAGAACACAGGGCCACGCGGTGATACTCAACCATGATGCAAAACCTTATTGTGCTGAAACGGCTGGCCGGTTACATTTTGAGCAGAACCTGCTGATCTTCCCAAAATGTGCGGCACCACGCAACAGGTATGGTAAAAATACTCCTTGTCGATGACCGGCCCAGCAACCTTTTTGCCCTGAGAACCGTGCTCAAGGATGTCGAGGCGGAGCTGATTGAGGCGGGCAATGGCAATGACGCGCTCTTGGCGACCTTGAACCATGACTTTGCTCTTGCCATTCTTGATGTGCAGATGCCGGAAATGGATGGCTATGAGCTGGCCAAGCTGATCCGGGGCCGGGATCGCACCCGCCGCCTGCCGATCATCTTCCTTTCCGCCATCTATTCAGACAATTATCATATCTTCAAAGGCTATGACTCCGGGGCGGTGGACTTTCTCGCCAAGCCCTTTCCGCCGGAGATACTGACTGGCAAGGTGCTGTTCTTCATAGAAATGTACAAGCAGCAGATCAAATTGCAGGAAACCATCCGCGAGCTGGAGCATACCAAGGAGCTGGTCCTGGAGCAGAACAGGATGCTGGAACAGTTGGCCAATCAGGACATGCTCACTGGTCTTTACAACCGGCGGCAGCTCTCAGAGACTTTGCAGCAGGAAGTGGAGCGCAGTCGGCGCTATGGCACGGACATGTCCTTGATCATGCTTGATCTGGATCATTTCAAAAGGGTGAATGACACCTTTGGCCATGATTTCGGCGACTATGTGATCAAGGAATTCGCAGCCCGCATTCTCTCCTGCATCCGCCAGTCTGATGTCGCCTTCCGTTTCGGCGGCGAGGAGTTCATTGTCCTCCTGCCCCAGACCGACCTGCGCGGGGCTATGGCCACAGCAGAAAAAATCCGCAGCCGCTGCGCGGACCTGCCTTTTGAGAATGCTTCGCACACCATTGCCATGACGGTCAGCATCGGCGTGGCCTCCTGCCCGAAACAGCCCTTGACAGACAATGAAGATATGATCTGTCAGGCCGATCATGCCCTGTATATTGCCAAAGAGCAAGGCCGGAACCGGATCGTCATCTATGATCATGACGGGACAAGCAAGCAATCTGCCAGCGGTTCGACTGCCTGCTGATAAAAATACTGCGAAAAGAGCCATGAAAGCCAGCCTGAGCGCGCAACTGCTCCTCTCCCATCTCTGTGTCGGCCTGATTCCCCTGTTCTTCATCAGCTGGCTGCTCTGGAACACCGCCTCCAAGGGGCTGGACAAGGTCAGCGGTCAGGGCGTGGAGGCGGTGGAACAGGCCGCCTACAATGAACTCCAGCTCGTATGCCAGATCAAGGAAAAGCAGATCGCCTACTTTTTCAAGGTCATGGTCGGCCAGATGCAGATGCTGCGCGACAATCCGTGGTTTGTGCGGCATGTTCACAATCTTGACCAGGCCTTCACCGAGGTCGGCAAATCAGCTGATGCCGAGAATGGATCAGTCCATTCAGAAATCTGGCAGCACCTTGCCCGGCAGGCTGATGCTGTGCTGCAAGATGTCTGCACGGATTTTGACTGGAACAATCTTTATCTGATCAACAACGACGGCAATATCATCTATTCGCTGCACAAGTCTTCTGATCTTGGCCAGTCGCTCACCAAGGTGCCGCTGATCAGCAGTTCATTGGGCAAAGCCTTTGCCCAGCTCCGCAACCACCCGGAACTCGATGCAACCTTTGGTGATTATGCGCCTTACGGGCCGCTGGACAATGAGCCGTCCGCCTTTCTGATCACCCGCATCAAGCAGGAACACCAAGATAAAGGCGCAGCCTATCTGGCGGTGCAGCCCTCCACCACCGCGTTGCGCAACATGATCAAAATGGGAGCAGCGAAAAAACAGACCCTTGAGGCCTATGTGGTGGGCGTGGACGGCTACATGCGCTCCGACTCTGTGCTGGACCCGGAAAATTACAGCCGGGCCGCTTCCTTCCAGATGGGTAACAAAGTCCTGACCAAAGCCAGCCACGAGGCGCTGGCAGGCCGCAGCGGCACTGGTGTCATCAAGGATTATCGCGACAACGCTGTCCTGTCCTCATGGATGCCGGTGGATATTTTCGGCATCCGCTGGGCCTTGATCTGCGAGATTGACGAGCACGAGGCGCTGGCGGCCAGAGACACGATGCAGCAAAGCGGCGCGGATGCGGGTCGATATCTGATGCAGTGGATTGTCACCGCCCTGCTGCTGACCTTGGCCATTGTCGGGGCCATTGCCTGGTTTGTGGCCCGCTCCATCAGCCGTCCGATTGTCCATGCCGCTGAGATGGCGGGCATCATTGCCTCCGGCGACATGCAGCAGCGGCTCAAAATGGAGCGGGAGGATGAGATCGGCCAGATGGCCGCCGCCCTTGATGCCATGGTTGACCAGGTGGCGAAAAATTTCCGCCAAGTCAACGGGGCGGCTGAACTGGCCGAGCGGATGCGCGGCGAGCAGGATATCCGCATTTTGGCCAAAAACGTGGTCAGCTTTTTAGCCGGTTTTCTTGGCGCGCAGATGGGTTCGCTCTATCTTGCTGACAAGAGCGGTGAAAAATTGTCCATAACTGGCAGTTACGCCTTCAATAAACGCAAAGGCATCGGCACGGCGATTCAGCTCGGCGAAGGCCTTGCCGGGCAGGCGGCAGAGGAGAGGATGTTGATTTCCGTCACTGACCTGCCGGAAGACTATCTCCGCATCAGCTCAACCCTTGGCAATGCTGTGCCGCGCAACATACTCGCCCTGCCCTTTCTGCATCAGGAAAAATTGGTGGGAGTGCTGGAATTCGCCTCGTTCAAAGAATTTTCTGATGAGGACATTGCCTTTCTCAATCAGATTGCGGAAAGCATCGCCATTGTCTTCAATGCCGCGCACAGCCGTCAGGAGGTGCGGGAACTGCTTGCGGAAACGCAGGCCCAGTCTGAGGAGCTGCGGGCCAGCAACGAGGAGCTGGAAGCGCAGACTGCGGCGCTGAAGGAATTTCAGGAGGAGCTGAAAAGCCAGCAGGCTGAACTGGAGATAGTCAATGCCAATCTCAAGGAAAAATCTGAAGACCTGCTGACCCAGAAAAACGAAATTGAGCAGCGCAACAAGGAGCTGACTGCGGCCAGAGAAGAGGTGGAGGAGCGGTCCAAAGACCTTGCTATGGCCTCCAAGTACAAGTCCGAATTTTTGGCCAACATGAGCCATGAGCTGCGCACCCCGCTCAACAGCCTGCTCCTGCTGGCCAAATCGCTGGCTGACAACCGGGAAGGCACCCTGAGCAGCCATCAGCAGGAGTCGGCCAAAGTGATTGTGGAGTCTGGCAATGACCTGCTCAATTTGATCAACGAAATTCTTGATCTGTCCAAAATTGAGGCCGGACGGATTGAGCTGGACGTGGAGGAGGTGCCGCTGACTGACCTGACTGCCAATGCCAACACCATGTTCCGGCAGATGGCCGAGAGCAAGGGCTTGGAGTTCACTGTCAGCCTTGCCCCTTCCCTGCCGCCGGTGATTGTCACCGACCGCAAGCGGGTGGAGCAGATTCTCAAGAATTTCCTTGGCAACAGCATCAAGTTCACGGCCAAGGGCAGGGTCAGCCTGACCATTGCCCGGCCTGCGCCGCAGACTGCATTCCACCGCAATGACCTGCTGCCGGGAAAGACCATTGCCTTCAATGTCATCGACACCGGCATCGGCATTCCCCCGGACAAGCAGAAGGTCATTTTTGAAGCCTTTCAGCAGGCTGACGGCTCCACGAGCCGCAAATACGGCGGCACCGGCCTTGGCCTGTCCATCTCGCGGGAGCTGGCCGTGCTGCTCGGCGGCGAGATTCAGCTTGTCAGCGAAAGCGGCAAAGGCGCAACCTTCACCCTCTATCTGCCCTGTGAAGCTGGCCAGCCGTCCAAGCTGGCAAAGCAGGAGCCTGCCGAGCCGCTGCTGGCTGAAAAGCAGCCGTCCGCTCCGCCGCCAACGCCGGTGCCTCAGAGCCAGAGTCTGGCGGATGACCGGGCCGCTCTTGCCGCTGAAGACCGCAGCATTCTCATTATTGAGGATGATCTGAAATTCGCCAAAATCTTGATGGATCAGTGTCGCGAACGCGGCTTTAAAGCACTGACTGCGGACACGGGCGAGGAAGGGCTGCTCTTAGCTGAACAGCATCAGCCGACCGGCATTATTTTGGATATCAAGCTGCCTGGCATCAACGGCTGGACTGTGCTGACCACGCTCAAGACCAATCCGGCCACCCGGCATATTCCAGTCCACATGATGTCGGTGGAGGAAGTCAGCCGGGAGGCCTTCAAAAAGGGCGCGGTCGGCTTTTTCACCAAGCCGGTGGATCGGGAGCAGATTGCCGAGACCTTCAGCCGTTTTGAGGCGATCAGCAGCCGGAAGGTCAAAAAGCTGCTCGTGGTTGAAGATGACGACAAGCTGCGGCGGGCGGTGATTGACTTAGTCGGCAGCGGCGACACCGTGACTATGGAGGCGAAAACCGGTCAGGAGGCGCAGGAGCTGCTGCGCGGCCAGCAGTTTGACTGCATGATTCTTGATCTTGGCCTGCCAGACTGCAATGGCATTGAACTGCTGCGCACATTGGCGGCGGACAGCAGCCTGACCGTGCCGCCGGTGATCATTCACACGGGCAGGGAACTGAGCCGGGAGGAGGAAAAGGAGCTGAACAAATATTCAGAATCCATTATTATCAAAAACGTCCGCTCTGAAGAGCGGCTGCTTGACGAGACCACTCTTTTCCTGCACCGGATGGTTGAGGAGCTGCCAGCGCAGAAACAGGAAATCATTGCCGGACTGCATGATCAGGAGGCCGTGTTCCGCAACCGGCGCATTTTGTTGGTTGATGACGACATGCGCAATGTCTTTGCCCTCTCCAATGTGCTGGAGGAGCGGGGCATGGCAGTGCTGATCGCCGAGCACGGCAGAAAAGCCCTTGACATGCTTGCCAAAGAGGAACATGTTGATTTGGTTTTGATGGATATTATGATGCCGGAAATGGACGGCTATGAGGCCACCCGGAAAATCCGCGAGCAGAAGCGGTTCCGCAATCTGCCGGTCATTGCCCTGACTGCCAAGGCCATGAAGGAGGACCGGGAAAAGTGCATGGAGGCCGGAGCCAGCGACTATCTGACCAAACCAATTGACTTGGACCGCCTGCTCTCCATGATGCGGGTCTGGCTCTACCGGTGACATGCTTTTTGCATCATGATGGATCGCAGCGATATTGAAAAGATTGAGGTTGAATTGCTGCTGGAGGCGATCTTCCGCCGCTACGGCTATGATTTCCGCTGCTATGCCAGAGCCAGCATCATTCGCCAGCTCCGTCAGTTCATTGAGAAAACAGGTCATGCCTGTGTGAGCGAGCTGATCCCCAAAATGCTGCACGATGCGGCCCTGTTCCAGCAGCTCCTGCTCAAGCTCTCGGTCACAGTCTCCTCCATGTTCCGGGATCCGTCCTTTTATCAGGTGCTGCGGCAGGACATCGTGCCCCTGCTCAAAACCTATCCCTTTATCCGGGTCTGGATTGCAGGCTGCGCCGCAGGCGAGGAAGCCTATTCCGTCGCCATTCTCCTCAAGGAGGAGGGCCTGCTGGCCCGCGCCACCATCTATGCCACAGACATCAATGAACGCGCTTTGGCCGCAGCCAAGGAAGGCATTTATCCCTTGAGCCAAGTCCGGGAATACACGGAAAACTATCAGCAAAGCGGGCCGCTGGACTCGTTCAGCAGCTATTATCATGCCGCTCATGACCGGATTGTCATGAACCGGGACCTGAAGCAGAGCCTCACCTTTGCCAAGCATAATCTGGTCTCTGACTATGTCTTTGCCGAAATGCACCTGATTCTCTGCCGCAATGTGATGATCTATTTCAATCAGGAGCTGAAGGACCGGGTCCTGCGCCTCTTTGACGACAGCCTGATCCGGGGCGGCTTTCTCTGCTTGGGCGCAAAAGAGACCCTCCGCTTCTCCAGCATTGACAGCCGCTACAGGGAAGCGGAGCACGGCGGCAAAATTTACCGCAAACGCTTTGTCGCTGAAAAAGACCCCTGCCCTGTTTGAGTGCCTGCTCCCTGTCTGTTGACCCTTTCTCCCCAGACTTGTTTTGTTTTTTGTCCTTTGCAGGCATGGCCGCTCTGTGATAGGCTTTTCATGCAGGGCGAGAGCACTGCTCCGGGAAAGAGACCACCACGCCTTTTCGAGGTGGTGGTTCGGGAACCCATCACGCTCACATCGAAACTTGCATACAACTGAAAAAGTACAAACACTTGCTGGGCATCAGGCTGAAAAAACAAGGCAATCAAGTTCTTGGCGAGATGCGCCTGAATGAGGACGAAGAGCCATGAGCTGGTTGGACAGGAGGCTGTGCCGGGCAGTTGTCTTAGGCTGCTCTGCCGGGGGCATGGATGCCGCCGCCGCCCTGCTCGGTCAGCTCGGCCCGAAGTTCCGGCTGCCGCTGATTATCGTGCAGCACCGGCAGGCTGGTCACGATGAGGCCTTGGCTCATTTTTACAGCAGCCACACCCATCTTGCCGTGACTGAGGCTGGGGAAAAGGAAAAAATCCAGAAAAATCATCTCTATCTTGCCCCGCCTGACTATCATCTGCTCATTGAGCAGGATGAGACATTTTCCCTGTCCGTGGAAGAGAAGGTCAACTACTGCCGTCCCTCAATTGACGTGCTTTTTGAGAGCGCGGCAGATGTCTATGGCTTCGGCCTGGCCGGGATCATTCTTTCCGGGGCCAACCGGGACGGCGCGCAGGGACTGAAGCGGATCAAGGAGCAGGGCGGCCTGGCCTTGGTCCAGACCCCGGAAACCGCCCAGTTTGCTGAGATGCCGCACAGTGCCCTGCGCGCTGTCCAGCCTGATCACGTCCTGAGTCCGGCAGACATGGGCCGTCTGCTGACCAAGCTGCGGAGCACTTTGTGAAAGGTGTTTTTTTATGGACAGCAGCCGCGTTTCCACATACCATACTCTGCTGCGGGGGACAGAGGAGGAGAACGAAAGGATGCAAGCAATGAATGAATGGATGCAATGATGAAAAAACATGCCGCCAAGGTGTTGATTGTCGATGACGAGCCGACGCATCGCTGCATGCTGCGCTCGATCCTCGGAAACTGGGGGTGGGAGGCGGTGGAGGCGGATGACGGTCTGACTGCGGTGGAAGCCGTGCGCAGCGGCCCGTTTGACTTGGTATTGATGGATGTCTGCATGACCAATATGGACGGCACTGAGGCCCTGCGCAAAATCCGGGCCATCAATCCGGCCATTCCCGTGGTGATGCTGACCGCCAACTCTTTTGTCGAAACAGCGGTCGAGGCCATCAAGCTGGGCGCGCACGACTATCTGACCAAGCCGGTGGATGTGGAGCGGCTCCGCAAGACAGCGGAAATCGCCATGAGCCACCGGCAGCAGCCGGATGAGCCGGAATTGCTTGGGGCGCAGCCTTTTGACGAGAACGGCAAAATCATCGGCGCATCGCCGCCCATGCAGGATCTCTGGGAAATGATTCAGCAGGTGGCGCCGACTGAGGCCACTGTGCTGATCAGCGGCGAGTCAGGCACAGGCAAGGAGCTGGCCGCTTCAGCCGTCCATTACAACAGTCTGCGCCGCAAAGGGCCGTTTGTCAAGGTGAACTGCGCCGCCTTGGCGGAAAATCTCTTGGAATCCGAACTGTTCGGACACGAAAAAGGAGCCTTTACCGGGGCGGACCGGCGGCGGGAGGGCTGTTTTGTCCAAGCCCAGCGCGGCACCTTGTTCCTTGATGAAATTGGCGAGACCACGCCGGCCATGCAGGTCAAGCTGCTGCGGGTGCTGCAAGAGCATGAACTGCTCCGGGTGGGCGGCCATGAGGTGATCAAGACGGATGTCCGGGTCATCACGGCCACCAACCGGAATTTGGAAGCAGAGGTTGAGGCGGGCCGTTTCCGTGAAGACCTGTACTATCGGCTTAATGTGGTCACTTTGGACATGCCGCCCTTGCGGGAGCGGATCGGCGATATTCCCCTGCTGACCGATTTTTTTCTCCAGCGCTGCAGCCGGAGAAACAGACGGGAGGTGCAGGGCATCACCCCGGAGTGCATGGATGTGCTCAACCGCTATCCGTGGCCGGGCAATGTCCGGGAGCTGGAAAATGCGATTGAGCGGAGCGTGATTCTCAGCAAGGGCGAATATTTGAATGTTGACAGCCTGCCGCTCGCCATTCAGCGCTGGTTAGACACTGGCAGTCAGCCGCACTCGGTGCAGCCGGGAACCCTCCAAGAGGCGGAGCGGCAGGTGATTGTCAAGACCCTTGAAGAAACCGGCGGCAACAAGAGCCGGGCTGCTGAACGTCTCCAAATCACACGTAAAACCTTGTTGAGCAAAATCAAGAAATACGGAATAGACAACAGTTCGAGCTGAACTTTCCTGCAAATCCATGTCAGGCGGCAGGCAGTTGACGGCCTGCTTTATCTGTGGTAAAGACTTGAGCTTTCAGGCAGAAGGCGGCCCGGCCTCCTTCGCCAACACATTTGCGCAACGTTTGCCGGATGATCCGGCACAGGAGACAAATCAGCCATGCGAACTAATATAGTCCATTCCGGGGCTGGCGAACTCACCTACGAGATTCGCAACATCGTCAGCGTCGGCGAGCAGCTCCAAGAGCTGGGCGTGACCGTGAACTGGGAGAACATCGGTGATCCCATTGCCAAAGGCGAGCAGATTCCCGGCTGGATGAAGGACATCGTCGCTGAGGCGGCCCAGGACAATGCCAGCTACGGCTACTCGCCCACCAGAGGCGCGCTTTCCGCCCGGCAGTTCATTGCCGCTCAAACCAATGCCCTTGGCGGGGCGCAGATCACGCCGAACGACATTCTCTTCTTCAACGGCCTTGGCGATGCCATTTCCAAGGTTTTCGGCCTGCTCCGGCCCACTGCCAGGGTGATTGTGCCCACGCCCAGCTATTCGACCCATTCCTCAGCTGAGGCGGCCCATGCAGGCGACCGGCCCCTGACCTACATCCTTGATCCGAACTGGAACTGGTACCCGGATTTGGACGATCTTGAATGCCATGTCAAATTCAATCCAGCCATTGCCGGCATCTTGGTCATCAACCCGGACAACCCGACCGGCGCGGTCTATCCTGAGCATATCCTGCGGGGCATTGTTGACATTGCTGACCGCTACGACCTCTTTCTTGTCTGCGACGAGGTCTATCAGAACATGGTTTATAATGGCACCAAGGCCGTGCCCTTGGCCACAGTGATCGGCAAGCGGGTGCCTGCAATCTGCATGAGGGGCGTATCCAAAGAAATGCCGTGGCCGGGCGGACGCTGCGGCTGGATTGAAGTCTATAACGGCCATCATGACTGCATGTTTGAAAAATATGTCAATTCGCTGCTCAACGCCAAGATGATGGAGGTCTGCTCCACCACCCTGCCGCAGCTCGTCCTGCCCAAGGTGCTGACCCACCCGGAATATCCGAAGTATCTCAACGAGCGCATCCGCCGCTATGAGAAATATTCCAACATTGCCTACGACATGCTCAAAGGACTCAAGGGGGTGCTGGTCAACCGCACCAACGGCGCCTTTTACATGAGCGTGGTCTTTGAGCACGGCCTGCTCAATCATAAACAGAGCCTGCCGATTGCCAAGGACGAGGTGCGGATGACCGTGGAAAAGATGGTCAGCGGCCCGAATGTGGAACCGGACAAGCGTTTTGTTTATTATCTGCTCGGCTCAACCGGCATCTGCGTGGTGCCGCTCTCCTCCTTTGCCACAGCTTTGCAAGGCTTCCGCATCACCCTGCTGGAGCGCGACGAGGAGACCTTCACCCGCATTTTCCGCACCATTGCCGAGTCCATCCGGCAGTATGTCACCTCAGCCTGAAACTGGAGACACGCAATGCTGACCGCAAAAGACCTGATGAGCAGCAACGTCATTGCCGTGAGTTTGGATACCCCGGTGCGCGAGCTGGCCCGCATTCTTGCTGACAACCGAATCAGCGGCGCACCGGTGACAGACGGCGCAGGCGCGCTGGTCGGTGTGGTCACGGAAAGCGACCTGATTTTTCAGAACAAGAAGCTGCACCTGCCCACTGCCTTCCCCATTCTTGATGCCTTCATCTTCCTTGAAGACCCGGACAAGATGGAGCGGGAGATGCAAAAAATGGTCGGCACCACAGTGGCTGACATCTGCACCAGAAAGCCGGTCACAGTGCGGGAGGACACGCCGCTGGAGGAAGTGGCGACCCTGATGGCGGAAAAAAAAGTGCATACCCTGCCGGTGCTGGACAAGGCCGGGCAGCTTGTCGGCGTGCTCGGCAAGTCGGACTTGATCCGCATGATTGCTGAGGGAAGATAAGATGCTTGCCCAAGCTGCTCGGCATGGCAGCTGCAGAAGTCATCATCCACAAAGGATGACGGCTCAGGACGCATCTGCCTGGACACACCCGACTGACTTTCTCTGATTCATCGGCGGCAGTCCCAATTTAAGCGGCCTCCTGTGGCCGCCCTTGGTATTTCCCGTCATGTCAGCGCGTCGCACGGGCAAGCACGGGGCCTGCCCCTGCGTCGGGCGGCAGAAAGAACGTTCAAATTATACTGCTCCGGCTATATTGCTCAGTAATTCCCCCCTCCAACCAGTTCCCACGCTGTCTTCTGACCTCTGCATGATGCGGAATCGATCAGGAGCAGGTCATTTCTTGAAAGCAAGCTCCAGCTTGGCAAGAGAATGGGTCATCGGCAGCACTGTCTCTCTGTTCGGATGCTCGGCAGTCTGTTTGCCGTAAATCTGGAAAGTTACTGACTGGTTATCCTGATCAGCCCGAATCAAGGCAAAGTTGCTGTCCGTGTAACGGAGCAGCCGTTCATACTCATAGCCGTCATCCGAAGTTCCGCTGTCAGGCATCAGGCCGCCAACCACCCAGCTCAAAGCTCTGGGGATATTGTAGGTGATGGCACTGGAAGTAAGCTGGTACATCACTGCGCCGCTCTGTTTGTCTCTCATGCGGAAGGCGGCGGCAGTATGGACATCACCGCTCAAGATGCAGACTCCAATGCCCCGGCGGGCGGCGGAAAAGAGAATTTCCAGCAGTTCCCTGCGCTCCTTGTCATGCAGGTCATGCTCCCACGCATCACGGAGATCATCCTCCAGCTCGGCCCATTGGGCCAGCCACGTGTCATCCGCATTGACAAGAGCCGGTTTGAAATGCAGCAGCGGCACAGCAGTGGTCACAAAGAGGAGGCGGGTGTCAGTGCTGTCAAGGGCATCAATCCAGCTTTTGAAGCGGGCCATCTGCGGCTTGCCCAGAATCCGATGGCTGTCCCGGTTGATGTCTCGGCTGCCGCGCCCGTCCAGCACATAAAAGGCGGAACGGTCATGGCGGAAGCCGTAGTCATAGACTCCGGCATCGGTTGCGGGATTATGCGAATGCTGGTATTCCTCATACACAGCCTTGGCTGCGGCTTCCATGCGGGCCAGCAGGGTGCGGCAGTCGTTGTAATTCAGTCCTTTGCTTTGATAATCGCTGAAGATGCGCTTCATCTCATCGCCCCTGCGATTGCTGCGGCCTCGGAGATAACGGGATCCCCAGCCGTCCTTGAGTTCATGGTCATCCCACATCATGTACATGGGGAAATTTGCAAAAACTCGCCGGACTTGCGGAAAGCCCCAGTAGCCTCTGTAAATGTCACGATACCAGCTCCGCATGGCGGCTTGGTCAGGGAACAGTTTGCCATGGACCTTGCGCATATTTTTGTTGAGATAGGCCCAGATATTGAGGCTGTCCACGCCGTCAGCATAGACCTGATCGCCTCCGGCAATGACAAAACGCAGCTCCTGCTTTTCCTGATGCCGCCGCAGCATGGCATGGAGATATTCCCACATCTCAATGTTGACCACCTGCGCGGTTCCTGACAAGCCGAACAGTGATCCCTTATACGGATTATGACAGGAATAAAAGGCAAAAGAGAAAGTGCTGTCCTGAACTGGCAGGGTTTGGAACTGACAGGCTTTGTCGTGCCCCAGAATCATCTTGGCCGGACTGGCATCCGCATCTGCCAGAGCATACTGATACACCGTGTCCGGCAGAAGTCCTTCCAGCTCCACCACTGCTGTGGTGTCTTTCTCTGCATCAACCACAAAATGCACAGCCAATTTTTCAGCGGAAAAAGGTTCAGTATTGTTCAATGGCCAGTAAAGCAGGGTAAAATTGCCTGTCCGGCCAGTTCGCAGCCAAAGGCGGCAGCTCGTCGCGGTGGTGTGGCCAACAATTGCAGCCACATCAAGATACGGATTGGGCCAAGGACGGTCATTCTTGCTCTCAAAATTATTGTTTGCAGATTGATTTCCCATTTGCTTTTCCTCCTGTTTTTTGCTTAGTGCGGGCAGCAGTGCCTGCCGCTTCTTTATTCAGTGTACTGGAAGAATTGCGCAAGAAACAAGAAAAATAAGGAAAGGTGGTTGATAAAAGACAAATCGCAACAGCTGCATCTGTGCTCAATCTGTGACTTTTACCAACAACACAGCAATGTGCTCTCAAAAATCAGTGATCTGGACTTTTCGAGCGTTTGGCAGCCTGTGTTGCGGAAGGTATATCCAGCATGCTGTTCTCTTGCTCACTCCGGCGTGAATGCTGACATCAGAACAGCATCTGCGGAATTCCGAGGTTCTTGCATAATTTTTTCGACAAGATTATACTCATGAGCGCGGAGCAGCCAAAGCGCGCCGCCCTGTAGTCAGTGTGTCCGGTGATTCTTCATACCTTGGCCCCATGCCCTGAACTTCTATTCCCTGATCTCTGCTCACGAGCCGCTGTTTCTGCGACATGTTCCTGAATTCACGTCGGTTCTGCACGACGTGGCCTGCCTGTCACTACCACAACTTTACGTTAACGAGCTGCTTTTCTTCTTCTCTGAAAACAGGTGTTTGGTCAATTAAGCCAGCAAAATAAGACAAATAATTTCGACATGATCCGATCCCAACTGAAAAACCTTCTTGACCAATGTTTCCAGCAGGGCGTGGGCCAGGGCCTCTGGTCCGATGCCGCTGCTGGCCTGTACAATCTGGAAACGCCTCGCCACGAGGGCCAAGGCGACTTTGCCACCAACTTTGCCATGATTGTCGCGGGCAAAGAGCGGCGCAAGCCCCGCGACGTGGCGGAGCAGCTCGCCGCCATGCTCCGGCAGGATGCCGCTCTGCTTGAGAAAGTGGAAATCGCCGGGCCGGGCTTTGTCAATCTCTTCCTCAACCCGACGGTCTGGAGTTCAGTGCTCGCCCCGATAGCCGAGCAAGGCGGGCAGTTCGGTCTCTGCGATCTCGGCAAGGGCATGAAGGTGATGGTCGAGTTTGTCAGCGCGAACCCGACCGGCCCGCTCACGGTCGGGCATGGCCGCAACGCGGTGCTCGGCGACGCAGTAGCCCGCCTGCTCACGGCGGCTGGCTATGATGTCACCCGTGAGTATTACTTCAACGATGCCGGACGGCAGATGCGTGTGCTCGGCCAGTCGCTCAAGGCCCGCTACTTGGAAAAGCTCGGCCTGCCGAACGAGTTCCCGGAAGACGGCTATCAGGGCGGCTACATGCACGAAATCGCCCAAGGCATGATTGACGAGGCAGGCGACGGCTTCAAGGACGCAGACTTGGATGTCTTCCGCCAGCGGGCGCAGGATGCGATTTTTGCGGATATTGACGCGACCCTGAAGCGGATCGGCATCTGCTTTGATTCCTACTACAACGAACGCGATCTGTATGAAAAAGGTTTGATCGAAGACGTGGTGAACGCGCTGCGGGCCAAGGGACTGGTTTATGAGCAGGAGGGCGCGACCTGGTTCAAGACCACCGAGTTCGGCCAGGCGCAGGACCGGGTGATTATCAAAAACACTGGCGAGCCGACCTATCGCCTGCCAGATATCGCCTATCACCGGGAGAAGTTCCGGCGCGGCTTTGAGCGGATGATCAACGTTTTTGGCGCGGATCATATAGCCACGGTGCCGGACGTGCTGGCCGGAGTTGAGGCTCTTGGCTATGACAAGTCCAAGGTGGATGTGCTGATGTATCAGTTTGTCACCCTGCTGCGCGGCGGCAAGCAGGTCAAGATGTCCACCCGCAAGGCTTCCTACATCACGGTCGATGAGCTGGTCGATGAGGTCGGCATTGATGCCTTCCGCTTCTTCTTCCTGATGCGCAAGTCTGACTCGCAGTTGGAGTTTGATTTGGAATTAGCCAAGGCCCAAAGCCAAGAAAATCCGGTCTATTACGTGCAATACGCCCATGCCCGGCTCTGCTCCATTGAGCGGCTGGCCGAGGAGCGCGGCATCGCCCTGCCTGAGCCTGCGGGCACGGATTTGAGCCTGCTGCAAGAGGCGGAGGAATATCAGCTTCTCAAGACCTTGGCCGCCTATCCCGGCTTGGTCGCGGATGCGGCGGAGGCTTTAGCCCCGCACCGGCTCATCTTTTTCCTGATGGAGCTGGCCGGACAGTTTCACTCCTTCTACAACAAGCACAAGGTAATGACTGAGGAAGCCCAGCTCACGGCGGCCCGGCTTTGTCTCTGTCGCGGAATTCGGACGGCCTTGGCAAATGGGCTGGAGCTGGTTGGCGTGGCTGCGCCGGAACGGATGTAGAAGAGCAAGGGGCGGGAAGACCGCCCCTTTTGTTTGCTCCTGCGGGCTACAGAATTAAGAACTGCCGGGAGGCAGAGACACCTCCCGGCAGCTTGCAAGGAATCCGGCTCAGGCTTTTTTTCGATGAAAAATCGCCTTTCTCGCCAGATCAAAGGGAATGATGAGGATGGAGAAGAGCATGACCCAGAACCAGTCTGTAGCACCCAAGGCCACGGTGCGGAAGACCTCGCCGCCAATATAGGTGATAATTACCTGCACCAAGAAGATCAGGCCCACCACGGCAATAAAGCCTTTGTTCTTGTCGAGATGATCAAACAGCCGCAGGTCTGTGACCCGAACATTGAACTTGTTGAAGTTGTTGAGAAAGACAAAGATGGCAAAAAAGGCGGTCAGGAAGGTCGCCTTGTCAGCAAAGAGATTGTGGATGAATTCGGCCTTTAACAGGAACACGCAGAGAACGGTCATGAAAAAGCCGTTGGCCAGAATGGACTGCCACATGTCTTTGGTGATGATATGCTCTTCCCGCTGCTTTGGCTTTTCCTCCATGTATTCCGGCAGCGGCGGCTCGCCGGAAAAAGCCAAGGCCGCCAAGGTGTCCATGACCAAGTTGACCCAGAGGAGCTGAATCACGGTCAGGGGCAATTCAAAGCCGAGGAACGGGCCAAGGAAGGCGATGGAAATCGCGGCCACATTGACTGTGAGCTGGAAGGTGATGAACTTCTGGATCGACTTGTAAATAGTCCGGCCATAATGCACCGCATTGGCAATCGAGCTGATGTTGTCATCCAGCACAACAATATCTGAAGCCTCTTTGGCCACTTCGGTGCCACTGCCCAATCCGAAGCCAATATCCGCCGCGCTCAGGGCCGGGCTGTCATTGACTCCGTCGCCGGTCATGCCCACGACCATGCCCATTTCCTGAGCCACCTTGACCAGGCGGGATTTGTCAGACGGGAGGCAGCGGGCCACAACCCGCAGGTGCGGCAGCACCGTTTTCAGCTCTTGGTCAGACAGCTTGCCCAACTCCTCAGAGGTCAGGAGCACATCCTCGGCAGAGGTGATCAGGCCGGAATCTCTGCCAATCGCCTCAGCCGTGCCCTTGCGGTCGCCGGTGATCATGACCACTTGAATGCCTGCGCTGCGCAGCTCCTTGATTGTGGCCGCAGAGTCAGGCCGCAGATCATCGCGGATCAGGGCGAAACCAAGCAGGCTCAGATGATCGGACAGCTCGTCCAGACTGGCAGGAATTTCCTCCTCAGTCAAAGCAATGCCGATCAGCCGGAAGCCCTTGTCGCCTCTGCTGTCCAGCTCATTAAAAAGTGCCTCTTTCTGTTCTGCTGACAGCGGCGCGACCTCGCCCTGGCTGGTGTAATAGGTGCCGCACTTGTCTAAAATCCACTCCGGCGCGCCTTTGAGATAGGTCATCACCTGGCCACTGGCCTGCTCTTTCAGGCGGACAGCGGCAAATTTCCGGGCGGAATTGAATTGCAGCTCATCCACCCGCTCAAAGGCTTTGTCCTCGTACTGGCATTCCTTGACATCAGCCTGAGAAAATTTGACCAAGGCGCGGTCAGTGCTGTTGCCGCCGAGAATGCGCTCTGCTTCTAAGGCCGCATTGCAGTTGACCACGCAGGAGGTGTTCTCGCGCAGGGACACATCCAAGAGGCGGGCATTCTTTTCCGGCAGCTCATCAAGAGCATTGTACTGCTTCACGCCTGCTTCTCCATCTGCGACAGCTAAGAAACCAACGGTCTCCATCTGACCTTTGGTGATGGTGCCGGTTTTGTCGGTGAAAAGCAGGTTGAGACTGCCAGAGGTCTCCACACCAAGAAGCTGGCGCACAAGAACATTGGATTTGAGCAGCTTGCGCATGTTCTGGGCCAAGACAATGGCTATCATCATCGGCAGTCCTTCCGGCACTGCCACGACAATGATGATCACCGCCAAAATCAGAGCTTTGACTATGGTGTAGATCAGCGAATGGCTGACATCGTCCAAATAAAGCTCCTTGAACATGAAGGCCAATGCAATCAGCGGGGCGGCAATGTAGCCGAACAGGGCGATCTGGTCAGCTAATTTGGCCAATTTCACCCGCAGCGGCCCCATGCGCTCGTCGCTTTTCAAGCCTTCGGCCAGTCGGCCCAGATGGGTTCTGTCGCCGACTTGGCGCACCTCCATCACGGCTTCGCCATCCTCAACAATGGTGCCCCGGAAGACTGCATGGTCGTCTTCAAGATTCTCAACATCCGCCTCGCCCGGCGTTTTGCTCCGTGGTTCAGGCTCACCAGTCAGGGCCGCTTGACTGATCTTTGCTTTGCCCTGCACCACGGCACCGTCTGCTGGGATTTTGTCGCCCGGCTGCAGCAGGACATAATCGCCGACCACTATATCGTCAATGCCGACTACAGAAACACTGTTTTCCCGGAAAACATTGACCTTAATCTTGGAGGCTTCCTCTTGCAGCTTCTGAAAGGTCTGCTCGTTTTTAAACTCAGAAAAAGTGGAAACCAAGGTGGCCAAAATCACTGCCGCAGCAATGCCGACTCCCTCATACCATTCAGCTTTTCCGAATACAGCCAGCGTAGTGATGATGACCAAGGCGACCGTCAGAATGATGATCATCGGATCTTTGAGATTGTCAAGCAGCTTGTCCCAGAAGGTCTCGCTTTCCACCACGCTGATCTGGTTGGAACCGTGCGTTGTTCTGGATGCCTCGACTTCCTGACGCGAAAGTCCCTTAAAATGATACATGTTCTGTTTTCCTCCAATTGAATCGGGTTGTTGTTGCGCCTGCTGCAATATCCTGCGCCGATTCAGGATGCTGGCAGGCGGGCTGTAAAACTGCCCTGAGCAAAGTCAAAGGGCGCATAGTGAAATTCTGTTTGAATCATGCCTCCACAAGCTGGACATGCAGCAGTCTGCCGCCGTTTTCCTTGTCTAACAAGATTTGGCTGTTATGGTTGAGCACAATGCGTCCGCCCGGCGGCACCGGCTTTTTTGTGGCCAGATCAATCAGGCCGGGCAGCCGCTCGTTGACCAAGAGCCAGTTGTTGTTGTGCAGGAGAAAATAACCGACCCGCTGCCGGTCCTGCGCTGCCAGCCGCTCATTGGGAACAACAGTCCGGTTGACATGCCACGGGAACAGCGACTGCCCAGTATAAACCATCAGGCGGTGGTTGTCTGGAAGAAATTTGCCGTCATGTCGGCTGGAATAGAGATTGAGCACTGGCAGCTTGCCTTTGTAGGGCGTGCCGCAGAACGGACATTTGGGCGACTTGGTGTTGTCAAAGACATACCATTTCTGCTCGCACTGCGGGTTGGCGCAGGGCTGAAGCAGGTCAACGGTTTTAATCAGGGCCTGTTCCCATTCATCCGCAGTGGGCCGTTTTTCCGGGCTATGCAGCCCTGCAACAAAGGCCCGCTGAAAGAGTTCCGTCAAATATGGCCCAGTGACCTGACAGGGCAACGTGGCCGTGTCTTTCCAAGGCAGCTCCAAGGGCTTGAGATCGTCAAGGCGAATCTTGTTGGAATGGTCGGACGGATGCTCAACAAAGAGGGCACGTTCGCCCATAGACAAATCTTCGTCCCGCTGCGGATCGTCAATATCATGCACCTTGTCGCCGCGCAACGGATGGCGGAGAAGCAGGTACATGTAGATCAAAACCGCCAAGGCGTGCCGGTCTGTGGCAATGGAAGGCAGCTTGCGCTGGGGATCGTTTCTGTCTAAATGCGCAGTCTTGATCACCTCCGGGGCAATGAAATCCGGGGTGCCCACCACATCTGGCGGAAATTTGCCCGGCACCACCAGGCCATCAATATCAATGATGCAGGCATGGCCGCCAACCGGGTCAATCAGCACATTCTTATACGACAAGTCAGAATGGGCCAGCCCGGCAGCGTGCATCCGCCGCACGGCCCGGCTGAGAAGAATGGCAATGCGGAGATACTCAAGCCAGCAGCCGCGCTCGGCAGGATCAAGATACTTATTGCGGTTGCTGGGCGAGGCAAACCACTTGCCTTCCTTTTCCCGGCCTTTGATTTTAAGAAAATCGTTGTTGATCGAACCGATAGCAAAGAAAAAATGCTTTTGATAGACTGGCACCATGACCCCGACGCGCCCGGCCTCATCAGTCACCATCCGGCTCGGCCAGCGGAACAGGTTTTCCCAGTACTCCCCGCTTTCCTGATTGAATATTCGCTCCCGGTAAATCCCGGTGATCATTTCCAGCCGTTCTTGGGCCTGCCTGTCCTGCGGGTCCCGGAAAAAGGCGAGCACGTTCTGGCGGTCTGGGGTGAAATAAACATCCTTCATGCCGCCGGAGCCGATGATCTCATCCACATATTCGACCGTGCCGCCGTCCTTGGCTATGGCTTTTCGCAGTTGCGCAGTCATGCTGTTGATTTTCTCCTTCCCCTGCCCATCATATTTTATAGTCGCGGGCAGGTTTATTCAATGCCCGTTTTGGCCAAACTCTTCCCAGAGCTGCCGGTACATGCTGTTCATAGTTGCCTCAAGCTGCTGCCGGTATTGCTCGGTTGCTGCGGCAGTCAGTTCCGGCTCCACCCAGAGCAGTCCGCCGTATTGCAAAATAATCGAACTGAAAGGCAGAGGAAGCACGGTGCGGTCCCATGAATTGAAGGCCTTATAGCGTTTGGCAGCCCAGACTATGGGCATGATCGGCGAGCCGGACTTGGCGGCCAGCAGCACTGCGCCCGGCTGCGCTTTCAGGGCCGGGCCTTGCGAGCCGTCCGCAACAATGCCTGCATTCTTGCCCTGTTTGACATGATCAACCATGCCCTTCAACGCCCGGATGCCAAAGCGGTTGGCCGAGCCGCGCACCGTCTCAAAGTGGAGCAGCCCGGCAACGCGGGCAATGTATTCGCCGTCCCTGCTTGCGCTGACCATTGCCACGCCCGGATATTGGCGCAGGTGGTGGAGCATGTAAAAAAGCGAGTAATGCCAGAAGGGCACCACCCCGGCCCCGTGCGCCAGCACCTTGGTCAGGTTGTCAAGCCCGCGCACTTCGAGGCGGCAGGTGCTGAACCAGAGCGAGGACAGGGCCACGTAGAGGCGTGGAACAACTGCGATGGATGTTTTGTAGAGCAGATCAGACAAGCATTCCCTCCAAAGGGCGTTCAGCTTTTTACACCGCACTGAAGATTTTCAGATAAAGCCGCAGCAGGCCGTTTCCCTTGCCCTGTTCGCTGCGTCTGCGCATGATGGAATCGACTGCCGCCTTTTCCGCTTCGTGCAGACAGGCGGCAAATTCCGCCGCGCTCAGGCGGTCATGACAACGAATTTCGTCTTGTTTTCTACGCATCCTGCCGCATCCTGCCAAGGCCTCGGCCATGCCTTGGCAATAGGCCCGCAGATGTCCTTTTTTGATGGAAAAGAGCAGCCAGCAAAATTGATACATCGCAATCACCGGCAGAAAACGGAGAAAGAGCAGCAACGAATAATGCTTGCCCAGGACGTAGATGGAATTGCGGGTGGAAAGGCGGATGGTGAAGGGATTGAACTTTGAGCCGCTGCTGGCGCTGCCAATATGATAGACTTGCGCTGCTGGAACATACCAGGCCCTGCCGCCTGCCCTGTTCAGGCGCAGATTGAAATCAACATCTTCCAAATAGGCAAAAAAGTCCTCATCAAAGAGGCCGATGCGATCAAAGAGTGAACGTCGGTACAGGGCTGCTCCGGCGCAGGCTCCGAAGACCGGCCCCGGCTGATTATAGGTTTCACAGTCTTTCTCCATCGTGCCGAGCCGGTAGCCTGCCCCGCCGCGCAAATAGGCATCACCTGCGCCGTCCAGCACTTCGCGCTGCTGAAAACTGAGCATCTTTGGGGTAAAAACATCATACGCCGGCAGAGCTTCTGCGGCCTTGAGCAGATGCTGCAAGCAGTCCGGCTCCAGTTCCGTGTCGTTGTTGAGGAGAAAAATATAGGGCGCATTGCTGCTGCGAATGCCCGCATTCACTGCCGCGCTGAAGCCCCGGTTTTCCGGCAGGGCAATCAAGCGCACATCAGGCTGGTCTGTCCGCAGATACTCTAAGGAGCCATCAGCCGAGCCGTTATCAACCACGATGATCTGCCATGCGCTGCACTGCTGCCCCTGAATGGAGGAGAGACAGCCGGGGAGAAAGCGCAGGCCGTTCCAGTTGGGAATGACAATGCTGACCGCAGCGGTCATGCTTCTTCCTGCCTGCCCAGCACTTTGCGCACCACGTAGATCGGCTTGTTCTGTGATTCGTGGTAGGTGCGCACTTGCAGCTCGCCGAGCAGGCCGATGGAGATGAACTGAATGCCCATGAAGATCAGCAGCACAGCCAGCAGGAGCAGAGGCCGGTCAGAGAGCGGCTTGTCAAAGAAGGTCCGCTGGATGGTCATCAGCAGGGCAAGAGCAAAGCCGAAACCGCCGCTGGCCATGCCCAGCATCCCGAAAACATGAATGGGCCGGGTGGAAAAGGTGAGGAGGAATTTGACGGTCATCAGATCCAGAACCACCCGCAAGGTGCGGGAAATGCCGTACTTTGAGGTGCCGTGCAGCCGGGGCCGGTGATTGGCTTTGACCTCGGCGATGCGGCTGCCCACGCCGCTGGCAATGGCCGGAATAAAACGGTGCATTTCACCATAGAGATGAATGCCTTGGGTGATCTCCCGGCGGAAGGTCTTGAGGGTGCAGCCGTAGTCATGGAGATGCACGCCCGTGACCGTGGAAATGATCTTGTTGGCGATCATTGAAGGCAGACGGCGGTTGAGGAAAGGGTCCTGCCGCTTGTGCCGCCAGCCGCTGACCAAGTCGTAGCCTTCGGTCATCTTGGCCAAAAACATCGGGATGTCGTGCGGATCGTTCTGCATGTCGCCGTCCAAGGTGGCGATCACGTCACCAGAGGCGTAGTCAAAACCAGCAGACATGGCTGCGGTCTGGCCAAAGTTGCGGCGGAAGGAGATCACCACTACCTTGTCATCCTGCTGCTGAATGCTCTCCAGCAGGGCAAGGCTGCTGTCATGCGAGCCGTCATCAACAAAGACGATTTCGTGCCCGCATTCAAGCGTGTTCAGCACGCCTTTCAGCTCTTCATAGAGCGGCCTGATGTTTTCTTCTTCGTTGTAGATGGGTATGACGACGGAGAGTTTCATGATTGTAAGTTCCTGTTCAACGGGCATTATTGCATTGCTCCATCCTGCCGCACTTCCACCTTGCCGTGGAGAAATTCCTTCACCGCCGCAATCGGCACCTCCTTGCGGTGGAAGATGCCTGCTGCCAAGGCCGCATCCGCATTTGTCTCCTGAAAAACCTCCAAGAAGTGTTCCGCTTTGCCTGCGCCGCTGGAGGCAATCACCGGAATGCGCACGGCCTGCTTGACCGCCCGGATCAGCTCCAGATCAAAACCGGCATTGGTGCCGTCCCGATCTATGCAGTTGAGCAGGATTTCCCCTGCGCCGAGCTGCTCGCAGACCTTGGCCAAGGTGATCGCATCAAGGTCGCGGCCTTCGCGTCCGCCCTTGATGGTGCATTGATACCAGCAAAAACGCTCTCCTTGCGGGCCAAGCAACTTGGTCTCAATGACCGGGTGGCGCACTGCGTCTGGTGAATCCACATAGACCCGGCGCGGATCCACAGAAATCACAACCGCTTGGCTGCCATAAACACGGGCAATCTGCTCAATCGAGCTGAGACCGTTGCTCTTGCCGCGTTGTAAGACTTCCTCAACAATCAGGACTGCATCCGAGCCGATAGAGACTTTGTCTGCGCCGGAGCGGAAATATTCTGAAGCCACGGCCAAGGCAGAATGAAATTTGCCCTCGCAGTCGGTGAAATCACGGATGCCGCCGCCAATAGTCAGCGGGACAAAGACGTTTTTCGAGGTTTCGCGCAAGACCTCCATCATGGGCATGTCTTGCAGTGGAAAGGCCCGGAATGCGGTGATATTGAGAAAGGTGATTTCATCCGCGCCCTGCTCGTAATACTCTTGCGCAAGCTGCACCGGCTTGCCGAGATTGCGGACATTGCCCTGCTCGCGCACGTCATACTGGTCGCCCTTGGTTACGACCAAGTCGCCCTGATCGTTGGAGCGAACATCAAGGCAGGCGATGATCCGGGCGGCTAATTTGGTCGGCTGCGGGCAGGAATGCAAGGTCACTGTTTCCCGGCTGCTGTCGAGGAAATTTTCCAGCAAGCGCAGGCCCGCCTTGCCGCTTTTTTCCGGGTGAAATTGGGTAGCAATGACCTTGCCGCGATGAATCGAGCTGACAAACTCGCTGCCGTAGTCGGTATAAGTCAGGACATCGTCGCGGCTGGCCGGTTCGACATGATAGGAGTGGACAAAGTAGAATTTTTCCTCTCCGCTCAGGCCATTGAAGAGCGGCGACGGCTGCGCGGCCCGAATGCCGTTCCAGCCGATATGCGGCACAGCCAGATCAGTTTGGAAACGTTTGACCCGGCCCGGCAGAAAGCCAAGGCCCGGCTCTTCCGGGGCCTCTTCGCTGCCCTCAAACAGGGCTTGCAGGGCGATGCAGATGCCGAAAAAGGGGCGGTCTGCCTCCAGATAGCGGAGCAGCGGTTCCACCAGTCCCTGTTCCTTGAGGCTGCGCATCATGGCCCCGAAATTGCCCACCCCAGGAAAGACCAGCCGTTCGGCTTGGTCAATGTCCGCAGGCGAGGCGACCTGCCGCACGGTTTCGCCAAGGGATTCCAAGGCATTCACCACAGAGCGCACGTTGCCTGCGCCGTAATCAAGCAGAGTAATCATAGTCGTTTTGAATTTGAGTCAGTTGCCGAGCAGCAGCCGCAGGACCGCAGGCAGGGATTCACCTGTGCTGGACAGGGTCTCGCAGGCATCGCCGATACCGTCGCCGTCCTGATAGCCGTTTTCGTCTTCTTGGTTTGGATTGGCGACAAGGGGGCAGTTGTCTGCGGTATCGACAATGCCATCATTGTCGTCATCAGTATCGGCATTATCGCCCTGGCCGTCGCCGTCCGTGTCTGACCATTCTGATGCGTCTAATGGAAATGCGTCTTTGCTGTCGGCAACGCCGTCATTATCATCGTCCAGATCAGCGTTGTTGCCGATGCCGTCTTTGTCAGTATCCAGCCATTCTGTTGCGTCTAATGGAAATGCGTCCTCGTCGTCAGCAATGCCGTCATTGTCGTCATCCAAATCAGCGTTGTTGCCAATGCCGTCGCCGTCAGTGTCAGACCATTCTGATGCGTCTAATGGAAATGCGTCTTTGCTGTCGGCAACGCCGTCATTGTCATCGTCCAGATCAGCGTTGTTGCCAATACCGTCGTTGTCGGTGTCCAGCCATTCGCTGGGATCCTCTGGGAAAGCGTCCTCGTCGTCCAAAACGCCGTCGCCGTCACTATCAGTAAGTATCCATCTGTTCGGGTCTAAAGGATACGCATCCACGTTGTCTTTGACGCTGTCGCCGTCATAATCAACAAAGGATGAATTGTCGGGGTCAGATAAGGTGAAGGGCTTGAGTTGGTGGTTGAAGAGTTTGGTGACTGCCACTGCTGTGGTGAAATTGGTCATGCTCGGATTGTTGAGTACCAATTCGTTGAAATGGGACATCCCCTCTCCGCCAGCATATTGAAATGAGACGATTTGCGGGCCGCTGCCTGAAAGCAGCACTTTGTGCATCCCGGAAGCGTCAAAGTTTTTGTAGGCATAATTGTCTGATTTTTGAATAAAATTTCCCTTCAGTTCCAAAATGCCTGCGGTGAGATAGCTCTCATGATAAGAATCGCTGGACATGATAAAATCGCCCTCAACCAGAACATGGTCAGACTCATTCGTCATGTTCAGCAGGCCACAATTGTACATGTAGCCGTCAACTTCCCTGCCTTCCAGCCGGTAGTCGCCTTTGACGATCAGCCTGCCGCCGTTCACCTTCAGCTCGCCGCCGGATTGAACGAGGTCGCCTTCCACGGTCAGCGTGTGGCCGTTCAAATTGAGTGTCGCGGCATAAAGCCATAAGGCCGATTCTTCTGAAGGCGCAACCGTCATATCCATAGACAAAATGAAATCAACCGTGCCGATATTCACATTGCCCAGCGGCAGCCCTTCGCCGCTGTACGTAACAGCAGGCCAGCAAGGGCTGAAAGTGATCTTCGTCGGGTCAGGGTTGGTTATCTCCAGAATGTTGAAATGGGACATCCCTTCTCCGCCAGAATATTGAAAGGAGACGTTCTGCGGGCCGCTGCCTGAAAGCAGCACTTTGTGCATCCCGGAAGCGTCAAAGTTTTTGTAGGCATAATTGTCTGATTTTTGAATAAAATTTCCCTTCAGTTCCAAAATGCCTGCGGTGAGATAGCTCTCATGATAAGAATCGCTGGACATGATAAAATCGCCCTCAACCAGAACATGGTCAGACTCATTCGTCATGTTCAGCAGGCCACAATTGTACATGTAGCCGTCAACTTCCCTGCCTTCCAGCCGGTAGTCGCCTTTGACGATCAGCCTGCCGCCGTTCACCTTCAGCTCGCCGCCGGATTGAACGAGGTCGCCTTCCACGGTCAGCGTGTGGCCGTTCAAATTGAGTGTCGCGGCATAAAGCCATAAGGCCGATTCTTCTGAAGGCGCAACCGTCATATCCATAGACAAAATGAAATCAACCGTGCCGATATTCACATTGCCCAGCGGCAGCCCTTCGCCGCTGTACGTAACAGCAGGCCAGCAAGGGCTGAAAGTGATCTTCGTCGGGTCAGGGTTGGTTATCTCCAGAATGTTGAAATGGGACATCCCTTCTCCGCCAGAATATTGAAAGGAGACGTTCTGCGGGCCGCTGCCTGAAAGCAGCACTTTGTGCATCCCGGAAGCGTCAAAGTTTTTGTAGGCATAATTGTCTGATTTTTGAATAAAATTTCCCTTCAGTTCCAAAATGCCTGCGGTGAGATAGCTCTCATGATAAGAATCGCTGGACATGATAAAATCGCCCTCAACCAGAACATGGTCAGACTCATTCGTCATGTTCAGCAGGCCACAATTGTACATGTAGCCGTCAACTTCCCTGCCTTCCAGCCGGTAGTCGCCTTTGACGATCAGCCTGCCGCCGTTCACCTTCAGCTCGCCGCCGGATTGGATAAGATTACCCATTATTATCAAAGTACTTCCATTCAAATCAAGTGTCCCGCTCTCGATATAAAAATTACCTTGCACAATAATTTCATCATCATAAAGGGAGACATTTGGAGAACCTTTCAAGGTGACATTTGCCCAATACATCCTGTCCAGCACAAAATCATTTTGCCATTCTCCTGATGAATTCTGTACTGGTTCAAAGACGATAGACTTCGTAATGCCCTCAATTCCCGGCTTGGTCGGATCAGTTTCATGCTGATATTCAAACAGATTGTCAACATTGTCACCGTCCGGGTCATCAGCAGCGGATTGCGCAGATATATCACCAAAAAAGTGCTCCTCCCATGAATCAGGCAAACCATCGTCATCAAGATCATTGAGATTGACGAGCTTTCTTGTAAGTTCCGCTGAAGACCTGCTGCCTTCGGTGACAGAAATGCCTGATGCTTCCACAGTCAAACTGACATCTCTGTTGCCGCCAAGCACCCACATCAAATCCCAGCCATTGACAGCGACGCTGTACGTCCGGCAATCACCATCAACAGTTTCTGGTTCAGAAAGTCTGAAAGAGGTGCTTTGATACTTGCTGTCAGCATCTTCCGCTTTCTTGTACCAAATGTATCCTCCTGATGTTTCATCACCGCATATCTGCAAATTTAAAGAAAATTCTTCAGAATTCCATGCAGCAGGCGGCGAGAGCACTGTAACAGAACTTATTTCAGGAAGGAAAATGAGATAATCAGCAGCATATTTGCGCTGCTCGTCACCATAATCTACAATAACATTCAGCGATGCTGATGATTTCAATTGAGGGTATGCGGCAAGATCAAAAATGAAACTTTCAGGTATTTCCGTCCCGGAAATATTCGTTCTGTTGCTGATCGCATCAGGGTAGGACGTGAAAATATCTGTTCCGTTATAGTTAAACGTAATGCTCTTCGGCTGGCCAAGCTCGGCATTATTGATAATATTTTCAGGAATTGCTATTTGATAGCGATTCAGCGTCGTGCGGTTTATCTCTGATTGAAAATCATACAGCGGCTCTGATGGAGCAGCAAGATCAGCATCCGTGATTAGATCATAATATTGATCCGCTGAGAAAAGTTTCCGAACAATTGGCTTGTTCCAGAATCCTTCGGTATCTTTTGAATATACATTAAGTTTTTTAAAATTCTCGTAGGTGCTGTCATTGATAATATTCGCTTCTTTCCATTTTCTGACAATGAAATCTTGCAGAACTATCTTGGCCCATAAACCATTTGCCAAATTATCGGCCTGCTCATCTGCAACATTTTTTTGGGTCAGATACAGCAGAGCGTCAAAGGCTTTTGCTGCATCCTCTGTTCTTCCAGAAAGATATGCTTCTTTAACTGTTTTTGTAAATTCATAGATATGAGAAAATGCCTCGCCATCAATTGCATCAAGCATGGCCTGCAACTTGCCAGCTCGCCTGCCTGCACCATAAAGAAGCGCATTTTTGATGATTATTTTTCTTTTCGCACCTTTTATCAATGCTGAAAGTTCCTGAGCTGCTTTCGGTGCATCTGAAGCTATTTTTGCAAAATCACCAGCAAGACTGGCAACAGCTATAATAGCATTACCTGTATCAACAACTTTCACTATGCCATTCAGCGAGCTGGCCAAGCCAAGGCGTGACTTGATGACAGGATGCTCGTACATCAGGTCAACCATATCGGTTAAAGCATCTATGTCTGTCAGATCGACCGTACCAGAACTTTCTGCATCAATGATTGCGTAAACATTATCAAACTGCATGAATGCGCTATTAGAAAGACTGGAAATTGTCTGTTGCGAAACATCATGAAAGGCATCAAGCTCCATTGACAAAAAATCAAGAGCAACGCCTACAGGTTGCTTAAATCCAGCCGTAGCTGGAACTACTCTTGACAAAATCAAGATCAACGCAAGAGCAAAAAGTCTTTTTTTACTGACTATCATTTGTGCTTACCATATTGATTCGTAATAACAAAAAGATGCTGTTTCTCTGCCATCAACCTGCGACGCACTTTCTCGCATCAACAGACAGCAGCCTTACCCCATTCCGCAGCTTTTGGCAAGAAATTAAAGCAGCAAACCGCTCAGGACTCCTGCAAAATTGCCTGCACCTCATCCTCAGCCAGCCCGACAAGCGCAGCAATGGCCGCCGCATCCATGCCCATCTGCTGGGCTTGCAGCACCGTCTTGCGCTGCTGGGCCAATATTCCCTCTTTCAGCCCGGCTTGTCTGCCTGCTTCCAAACCTTCGGCGGTAAAGCGTTCCTTGGCCTTTTCCCATGCCGCCTCATCCTTGATTTCTGCCAGCACGGACGGATCAACAGTCTGCCGCCGCATCTCCTCAATCAGCTTGCGGAACATGTCATCACTGCCGCTGCTCTCCTCCATTTTGCCATCCAATGAATCCGCAATAAAATCAAGCCAGCGGCGCACCGCAGGCGGCGTGTGCGGCCCGGACTGCGGCGGCGACAGAAAGACTAAACGGTGCGGATATACAGCAACCCTGTTTCCTTGCTCATCCACCGGACTGAAATCGCTCACCGCACAGCTAAAGTTCACGCTGCCGTCACGCAGCACACTGGTCAGCACCACAATGGTGAAAACAGTGCGTTCAAAACAGTAGGCAGCAAAGCCACGCACCTGCTCGGCCATGCTGATCAGATGATAGTAGAGAAAGCGGTCAAAAAAATCCTCCTCCTTCACATGCTGAATCTCCACAATGATGCGCCGTGCCGCATCCTCGGCAAAAAGATCATAGCGGCTGCGGACAAAGCCTATCGGTTCCGGGTATTCGTAGTCGGTATGCACCTTGTCGATATTCAGTTCCAAGCCGAGCACGTCCTGAGCAAAACGGCTGAACACCTCTGGCTGACTGAAAATCCGTTTAAACGCTGCACCGTATTTCAGCGGAATCACATCAATCATGGCAAATCGTCCTTTAAAAAATCAGCCTCATGCCGCAAAATCTCCTGCACTTCATCCTCAGCCAGCCCAACCAGCGCGGCAATGGCCGCCGCATCCATGCCTATCTGCCGCGCTTGCGCTGCTGGTGGTGAAAACCGTGTGCTTACAGCGGCTCCGGGGCAGTTAAAAATCCACCAGCTCCACGTCAAAGACTAACCACGCATTGGGCGGAATGACACCTCCGCCTGCGCCCTGCTCGCCGTAGGCCAGCTCCGGCGGGATGATCAGAGTGCGTTTTTCACCCTTCTCCATATTGCTGATGGCCATGTCCCAGCCAGGAATGACCCGGCCTGCGCCGACCGGAAACTTGATCGGCTCGCCCCGATCATAAGAGCTGTCAAACTTGCGGTCGTTCTCCAACAGGCGGCCTGTGTAATGGACACTGACCGTGGTGCCCGGCGCAGGCTTGCCGCCTTTGCCCTCTTTGTTCACCACCCAGAACAGACCGTCATGATTGAAATGGACATTAGACCATCGTTTTCTGATCAGCTTGATGGTTTTGTCTTTTTCCTCCTTGGCCGCAGTCTGCTCGTGGCTGGCAAGTTCAGCCTTGGCCTTGTCAAAGGCAGCCTGATCAGTCTCGAACTGCTGGGCCTTTTCGCCTTGGCGGATGATTTCAATGGTCTTGATCACATCGCCCTGCTCAATCGCATTGACCACATCCTGTCCTTCCACGACATGACCAAAAATAGTGTGCTTGCCATTCAGATGCGGGGTGGCGACATGAGTGATGAAAAACTGCGAGCCATTGGTGTTTGGCCCGGCATTGGCCATTGCCAGCACGCCGGGGCCGGTGAATTTGAGATCAGGAACAATCTCGTCCGCAAAGCTGTAGCCCGGTCCGCCAGTGCCAGTGCCGAGCGGACAGCCGCCTTGAATCATGAAATCCTTGATCACCCGGTGAAATTTGAGGCCGTCATAAAAATGGGTGCCAGTCGGCTTGGTTGCGCCGCCATAAGCCAAGGTTCCTTCGGCCAGGCCGACAAAGTTGATCACAGTCAGCGGCGTTTTGTCGTAATATAATTCCAGCAGAATATCGCCCTTGCTGGTCTTGATCTTGGCATACAGTCCGTCTTTCATTGCTTGCTCCTTGGTCTTTGAGGTTGAATCAGCCGACGCGGGCTGGCTGGCAGCAGGCCGCGAAGAAAAAACAAGCAGCACAGACAGCAGCAGCGCGGGCAGCAGGCGCGGCAAGGTGTTCATAGAAAATCCTCCGTCAGCAGGTTGATTGAAAAAGCCGCCTTTGGGCATTGCCAAAAGAATGGCGGCAGAATTTGCAACGATGCAACTAACCCGCCAGCGCGACCTTTGTCAAGCAAAACCGCTCTTTTTCCCGGCCAAAGCCGCTTCGCTCTTGACGGGCCGGGGCTGTCCGGTTTAAATAGGCTGTCTCCGCAAGGATGAAAACGACTGCCGGACCTGCCGCGCCGGAACACCTTCTCAGATGCTTCCAGTTCTCTACCGCATAGCTGGCAGGACTGCTCACGCCCTGCTTCCGGCCCTTTTGCCCGCAGTCAATGCTCTTGCTCCCAGCTGGGAAGCCGGACAGCGGCTGGGAAACTATCAGGGAACCGCTGCTCAGACCACAGGCCCGCTGCTCTGGATTCACGCCGCCTCAGTGGGCGAAATGCAGGCTGCCCGCGCTCTGATCGCTGTCTTGACCGAAAAAATTCCCAGTTGCCGCTTTGTGCTCACGGCCATGACCAGACAGGGCCGGGATGCGGCCCGCGCCCGGCTGCCGGAGACGGTGCGCTGCGAGCTGGCCCCGATAGACACGCCGCAGGCTGTGACTGCGGCTCTGCGGACGCTGCGGCCTGATCTCTATGTCTGCTTGGAAACTGAACTGTGGCCGACCATGCTGCTGGAAACAGGCAAGGCCGGGATTCCCATGCTCCTGCTCAACGGACGGCTGTCTGCATCCGCCTTTCGCCGCTACCAGCGCATCTGCGGTTTCATGACCGATCTGCTCAGAGGCTTTGCCGCAGTCGGAGTGATCCGGGAGGAGGACGGCGACCGCTATTGCCAGCTCGGCGTTGAGGCCGGGCGGATCAAAGTCTGCGGCAATCTCAAATATGATCTGCCTGCTGCTGATGCGGCGGCAGTGCGGGAAAAATATCAGCGGCTGCTCACGCCTGCCGGGAAAAGGCTGTTCATCTGCGGCTCCACCCGCAGCGGCGAGGAAGAGCTGCTCCTGCCAGTGTATCGACGATTGCGGACGGAAACAGCAGGCAACCTGCTTTGGATCATTGCTCCTCGCCATCTGAACCGCTTGGATGAGGTCAGACGGCTGCTGATGCGGGCCGGGCTGGACTGCGAGCTGCTCTCTGACTGCGCTGCTGAAGGACGGAGAAAGGACATTATCTTGGTTGATTCGCTGGGCGAGCTGGCTGATTTGTATGCTCTTGGTGATGTCAACTTCTGCGGCGGCAGTTTAGTTGATAAGGGCGGCCACAACATCATGGAGCCGGTGCGCTGGCACAGGCCAGTGCTCTTCGGCCCGTTCATGCGCGATTATCAGGATGCGGCAGACTTGGTGCTGACCGCAGGCGCGGGCTTTCAGGTGCGTGACGCAGAGGAGCTGGCTGACCGTCTCTCCGTGCTGCTGCGGGACGAGCGGCTTCAGCAGGAAGTCTGTCAGGCGGCAAAGCGGCTGGCCCGCTCGCAGCAGGGGGCAGCGCAGCGGCAGGCGGATATGGTGCTGCGGCAATTGCAAGGCATCTCGGCCTGACGGTTGAACAAATTTAGTTAGGAATATTTGAACCCGCTTGGTATTCGCTCACATTATCATCGATAAACCACCGCACCTGATTTTCCTTCGCAGCGCAACAGCAGGTGATCTCAATCCGAAAAACAATTCTATATGAAAGCACTTATCGCGCTTGAAGACGGCACTGTCATGACTGGCCGCTCCTTCACCGGGCCGGGCGAGGCCGCCGGGGAGATCGTGTTCAACACCAGCATGAGCGGCTATCAGGAAATCCTGACAGATCCCTCCTACACCGGCCAGATGGTCACCATGACCTACCCGCTGATCGGCAATTACGGCATCAATGCCGAGGACATGGAGTCGGCAGCCGTGCATCCCCGCGCCTTCCTGATGCGCGAACATCAGGCCGTGCCAAGCAATTTTCGCGCCTGCAGCACCTTGCTCGACTTCCTGCAAAAATTCGGCGTGCTTGGCATCGAAGGCCTAGACACCCGGATGCTGACCCGGATCATCCGCAAGCGCGGGGCCATGAAGGCGGTCATCTCCACCCAAGACACTGATCCAGCCTCGCTGGTGGAAAAAGCCAAGCAGTGGGATGGTTTGGTGGGCCGGGACATGGTGGCAGGCGTGACAACGGCCAAGCCTTATGCTTGGGGCGCAAACGGCCCGCTGGCAAGCAGCGCGTTCCCGGCAGGCGGCAGGTTCAAGGTCGTGGCTTATGATTTCGGGATCAAATACAACCAGCTCCGCATTCTGACTGAGAAAGGATGCAGCGTCTTGGTTGTGCCTGCGAAAACCCCGGCAGCCGAGGTGCTGGCTCTGAACCCGGACGGCGTGTTCCTCTCCAACGGCCCTGGCGACCCGGCAGGCGTGGAAGGGGTGGTCGATAACATCCGCGCTTTGCTTGGCAAGAAGCCGATCTTTGGCATCTGCCTTGGTCATCAGATGTTGGGGCTGGCTTATGGCGGCCAGACCTTCAAGCTCAAATTCGGCCACCGGGGCGGCAATCAGCCGGTCAAGGATTTGCAGACCGGCAAGGTGGAGATCACCTCCCAGAATCATGGTTTCTGCGTTGACCCGGACAGCCTGCCTGACAGCGTGGAAGTGACTCACATCAACCTGAATGACGGCAGCTTGGAAGGCATGCGGCACAAGGAATTCCCCGCCTTTTCTGTCCAGTACCACCCGGAACACGCGCCTGGCCCGCACGATGCCGTCTATCTCTTTGACCGCTTCCTTGACCTGATGATGGTCCGTTCCTGATGGAAATCCCACCGTAGGGGCAGCCCCTTGTGGCTGCCCGGTTGCTCATTATCCCCGATGATGGGCTGCCCGGTTAATTATTGCGACCACGACATTCAGGGCAGGCACGGGGGCCTGTCCTGCCGATGCTTTTTTAGATATTATTCGTCCAGCTTGCCATGCCCAAACGCACAGACATACATAAGATTCTCATTATCGGCTCCGGGCCGATCATCATCAGCCAGGCCTGCGAGTTCGACTACTCCGGGGCGCAGGCGGTCAAAGCCCTGAAAGAAGAGGGCTTTGAGGTGGTGCTGATCAACTCCAATCCAGCCACCATCATGACCGACCCCGGCTTGGCCGACCGCACCTATATCGAGCCGATCACCCCGGAATATCTGACTAAGGTGATTGAGCGGGAGCGGCCTGACGCGCTCCTGCCCACGCTCGGCGGCCAGACTGCCCTCAACACCGCGATCAAGGTGGCGGAGAGCGGTATTCTGGAAAAGTACGGGGTGGAGATGCTGGCTGCGGACGCAAAGGTCATCCGCAAGGCTGAAGGCCGCGAGGAGTTCCGTGACGCAATGCGCAAGATCGGCCTCAACGTGCCCCAGTCAGCGATTGTTCACACCTTGGACGAGGCTTTGGCCGCAGGCGAGGAAATCGGCTTTCCAGTAATTGTCCGGCCCAGCTTCACCCTTGGAGGAACCGGCGGCGGCGCAGCCTACAACCGGCAGGAATTGCAGGAGATGTGCGCTGCCGGACTTGATCTGTCCATGACCAATGAAGTCATGTTGGAGCGCAGTTTGCTCGGCTGGAAGGAATACGAGCTGGAGGTGATGCGCGACCGCAAGGACAATGTGGTCATCATCTGCTCGATTGAGAATGTGGACGCAATGGGCGTGCATACCGGCGACTCGATCACCGTGGCTCCGCAGCAGACCCTGACCGATGCCGAGTATCAGAACATGCGCGATGCGGCCATTGCCATCATCCGGGAAATCGGGGTGGAGACCGGCGGTTCCAATGTCCAGTTTGCCGTCAATCCCAAAGACGGCGAGCTGATGGTGATTGAGATGAATCCCCGTGTTTCGCGCTCCTCAGCCCTTGCCTCCAAGGCCACCGGCTTTCCGATTGCCCGGATTGCGGCCAAGCTGGCGGTTGGCTACACCTTGGACGAGCTGGAGAACGACATCACCAAGGAGACCTGCGCCGCCTTTGAGCCGACCTTGGACTACTGCGTGGTCAAGATTCCCCGCTGGACTTTTGAGAAGTTCCCGGAGACCGAGGACTATCTGACCACAGCCATGAAGTCGGTCGGTGAAACTATGGCTATGGGCCGCACCTTCAAGGAGGCCTTGCAGAAGGGCCTGCGCTCCTTGGAAATCGGCTGGACCGGCTTTGGCTTTGACAGCAAAAACGACCTGAGCGGCTTGGATAAAGACGATCTCAATCACGGTCTGAGCGAGCCGAATTCCAAGCGAATTCTCTACCTCTTCGAGGCCCTGCGCCGAGGCATGACCATTGAGCGGATTTACCAGCGCACCCAGATTGATCCGTGGTTCTTGGTCAACATGCGCCAGATCGTTGAAACCGGGCTGGGAATCAAAGAGAAAGGCTTGGCCGGGCTGCTGGATGCGGATTTTCTTTTCAGCATCAAGCAGCAGGGCTTTTCTGATGCCCAGCTTGCCCAGCTCACTGGCACGACTGAGGAGAACATCCGTCAGCTCCGCAAAAAGCTCGGTGTGCAGCCGGTGTACAAGCTCGTTGACACCTGCGCTGCCGAGTTTGAGTCCTACACGCCGTACTACTATTCCTGCTATGATCAGGAGAACGAGTCTGAGCCGTCTGACCGCAAGAAGATCATGATCCTTGGCGGCGGCCCCAACCGCATCGGCCAAGGCATTGAGTTTGATTACTGCTGCGTTCATGCCGCCTTTGCCTTGGCAGAAATCGGCGTGGAGTCGATTATGGTCAACTCCAACCCGGAGACTGTCTCCACCGACTATGACACCTCAGACCGGCTTTATTTTGAGCCGCTGACCCGTGAAGATGTTCTCAGCATTATTGAGCGGGAAAAGCCAGACGGCGTGATTGTTCAATTCGGCGGCCAGACTCCGCTCAATCTGGCCGTGCCGTTAGCCAAGGCCGGTGTGACCATTGTCGGCACTCCGCCTGATGCCATTGACCGGGCTGAAGACCGTCAGCGTTTCCAAGAGATGCTCCAGAAATTGGGCCTCAAGCAGCCGGAAAATGCCACGGCCCGCACCTTGGACGAGGCTCTGAAGGAGATTGACCGGATTGGTTATCCAGTGGTCATGCGGCCTTCTTATGTGCTCGGCGGGCGGGACATGCAGATTGTCTATAACGAGCAGGGCCTGCGCGACTTCATGGCCCGGCCAAGTATCGTGGCCAGCGAGCATCCGGTACTGCTGGATCGTTTCCTCAAAGATGCGATTGAGGTGGATGTCGATGCGGTCTCGGACGGCAAGCAGACTGTGATCGGCGGCATCATGGAGCACATTGAGGAGGCGGGAATCCATTCCGGTGACTCGGCCTGCGTCCTGCCGCCCCACACGCTGTCTGTTGAAATAATTTCCGAAATCAGCCGGGCCACCAAGGCGATGGCTGCCGAGCTGGGTGTGATCGGCCTGATGAATGTTCAGTACGCAGTCAAAAAGGATGATTTGTATGTGCTGGAAGTCAATCCCCGCGCCTCGCGCACTGTGCCCTTTGTCTCCAAGGCCACTGGTGTGCCCTTGGCCCGGATCGCAGCCAAGGTGATGCTGGGCCTGAGCTTGGAGCAGCTCGACTTCACTCAAGAAGTGACCATCAAGCACTGGGCGGTGAAAGAGGCGGTCTTCCCCTTTGACCGCTTTGAAAACGTTGACACCCTGCTCGGCCCGGAAATGAAATCCACGGGCGAGGTCATGGGCATTGACGACAATCTCGGCCTGGCCCTGGCCAAATCGCAGCAGGCCGCAGGCCAGAAGGTGCCGAAAAGCGGCTGCGTTTTCATCAGTGTCCGCCGCTCAGACAAGGAGACCATTGTTCCTGTAGCCCAAAAATTGGCGGCGCAGGGTTTCTGCCTCTTGGCCACCCACGGCACGGCAGACAAGCTGGCTGAACACGGCGTGGCCTGCGAGCGGGTCAACAAGATTTCCCAAGGTCGGCCCCATATTCTTGACAAACTCAAGGACGGTCAAGTACAGTGGATAATCAACACCTCGTCCGGCAGCAGAACCACAGAGGATTCGTATTTCATCCGCCGGGCCGCCTTGGATTACCATATCCCCTACACCACCACGGTCAGCGGCGCGGTTTCCATGACCCAAGCCATCATGGCTCTGGCTGAACAGGAAATCGGGGTGAAAACTGTACAGGAATTTTCCGCCGCTGCCCACTGACGCAGCATTCAACTCATCCAATCACTTCCCAGAGGAATGAACAACTTTTACAAAAATCTGAGCATGTGGCTGGTGATCGGTCTGGCGGCGGTGCTGCTGGTCAATCTCTTCCGTCCCCAGCCGCAGGAGTCCAGCACGCAGATGACCTACAGCCAGTTTCTGGACAATGTCGAGAGCGGGGTGATCCGCCGGGTGACGGTCAAAGATGACCGTATTCTTGGCTCAACCACCGACGGCAGACCCTTTATGACCATTGTTCCGCCTGACTTGGAGCTGATTCCTCTGCTACGCAAGGCAGATGTGGATATTTCAGTCAAGGAGCCGGACAAGGAATCGCTCTGGATGTCGATTTTCATCTCTTGGTTCCCGATGCTCCTGCTGATCGGAGTCTGGGTCTTTTTCATGCGCCAGATGCAGATGGGCGGCGGCAAGGGCGGCGCGCTTGGCTTTGGCAGAAACAGGGCCAGAATGCAGGAGGAGGGAGAGGTTAAAATCACCTTCAAGGATGTGGCCGGAATTGACGAGGCCAAGGCCGAGTTGGAGGAGATCATTGATTTTCTCAAAGACCCGGAAAAATTCACCAAGCTGGGCGGACGCATTCCCAAGGGCGTGCTGCTGGCCGGTCCTCCAGGCACAGGCAAGACCTTGCTGGCCAAGGCCATTGCCGGCGAGGCGGGCGTGCCGTTTTTCACCATTTCCGGCTCAGATTTTGTTGAGATGTTTGTCGGTGTCGGTGCCTCGCGGGTGCGCGATCTGTTCAGCCAAGGCATGAAAAATGCGCCCTGCATCATCTTTATTGATGAGATTGATGCAGTGGGACGGCATCGCGGGGCAGGCTTGGGCGGCGGCCATGACGAGCGTGAGCAGACCCTGAACCAGCTCTTGGTGGAGATGGACGGCTTCAACGCCAATCACGGCGTGATCATCATAGCGGCCACCAACCGGCCTGATGTGCTGGATCCGGCCCTGCTCCGGCCAGGCCGTTTTGACCGGCAGGTGGTGGTGCCCATCCCGGACATCAAAGGCCGCCAGATGATCTTGGAGATTTACGGGCAAAAAACCAAGCTGGCCGCTGATGCTGACATGGCGGTCATTGCCCGTGGCACTCCCGGCTTTTCCGGGGCTGATTTGGAGAACTTGGTCAACGAGGCGGCCCTGCTTGCCGCCCGGCAGGGGGCTGAGGAAGTCAGCATGGAGCTGCTGGAGCAGGCCAAGGACAAGGTCATGATGGGCGCGGAACGGCGTTCGATGATCATCTCTGAGCATGAGAAGAAAATCACCGCCTGCCACGAGGCGGGTCATGCGGTGGTGGCCCGACTGCTGCCCGGCACGGATCCCATCCACAAGGTGACAATCATTCCCCGTGGACGCGCCCTCGGCCTGACCATGCAGTTGCCTATTGATGAGAAATACACTCTTTCCAAGCCGTTTCTTCTCAGCAACATCCAGATACTCTACGGTGGCTGGGTGGCGGAAAAGGTCATGTTTGGCGAGATCACCACCGGCGCAGGCAATGACATTGAGCGGGCCAGCGAGCTGGCTCGGAAAATGGTCTGTGAATGGGGCATGAGCGATGAGCTGGGGCCGCTCGCCTACGGCAAGAAGGAGGAGCAGATTTTCTTAGGCCGCGAGATCGCCCAGCATCGTGATTACAGCGAGGAAACCGCCCGCCGCATTGACGAGGTGGTCAAGCAGATCATCCTTGACGCGACAGCGGCCACAGACAAGCTGCTGCGGCAGAATATAGACATCTTACAGGCTGTGGCGGATGAACTGCTGGAAAAGGAGACCATCACCCTTGAAGATATTGACCGGGTTATTGCCGAGCTGAGATCGGACGAGGGCACAGTGACCTTGGAAAAAGCGGCGAAAGACGAAGCAGCCTGACCTGCGCTGAACATTTCCAGTCAATCTGAGGCGCAGGATTTTCCTGCGCCTTTTCTTTTTGGAGTGAAAACGATGCGGCAGACGCGGATCATGGGCATCCTCAATGTCACCCCGGATTCCTTTTCCGACGGCGGCAGTTTTGTTGACGAGCGCAGCATCCTTGCGCAGGCCGAGCGGCTGCTGGCCGAGGGCGCGGACATCATTGATGTGGGCGGCGAATCGACCCGGCCCTTTGCCGAGCCTGTTTCTGAACAAGAGGAACTGGGACGGGTCATTCCAGCGATTCAGGCGGTGCGTTCCCTGTCCGCTGCGGTGCCGATCTCCATTGACACCACCAAGGCTGCTGTGGCCCGCGCCGCTATGGCCGCCGGTGCGACCATGCTCAACGACATTTCCGCCCTCCGCCATGACCCGGACATGCTACAGGTCGCGCTCGAACATGACTGCCCAGTGATCATCATGCACATCCAAGGCACGCCGGGCGACATGCAGGTCAATCCGCACTACGAGGACGTGGTTGCTGAAATCTGCGCCTTTTTCCAAGAGCGGACCGCGTGGATGCAAGCCCAAGGCATCAGGCGGGAGCGGATCATCATTGATCCGGGCATCGGCTTTGGCAAGACGCTGGAGCATAATTTGACCATTCTCCGCCATATCAGCGCGTTCAAGCAGCTTGGCTTTCCAGTCCTGATCGGCCATTCACGCAAATCCTTTTTCGGCAAGCTACTCAATCTTGCCGTTGAGGAACGCGACTGCCCGACTGCCGTGGTGTCAGCTCTTTGCGCCCGGCAAGAGGCGGATATTCTTCGGGTGCATGACGTGGCTCAAACAAGGGCGGCAGTGCGGCTGGCTGCGGTGCTGGAGCCGCAGTCCGAATAAAAAAAGCCCGTCATGCCTGAGACATGACGGGCCGAGTCAAACAGCATCGTTGATTTACTGAGATTCCGGTTTCGTCTCGCAGGCACCTTTGTCAGTGCTGTAATGCACTTCAGCCACATAGAGACCGTTTTCTTTTTCCGGCAGAATCTGAATCATGGTGTCAGCTCTGAGACAGTCCTTTCCACCCAGTTCCGCATCCTTGCTGGCTGCTAGCTGCGCGCCTGCGGCAAAAGCCTCAGCAACAGTTTTTCCATAGACTTTTGCGCATTTTTTATCCCCGGCATGAGCCAATGTGGCGAGCAGCAAGCCAACTGCCGCATAGGCTGCAATAATAAAATTCTGCATGATCACACCTCCTATGAAGATGTCCAGCCCTTGTAATAGGAATAGTTCCTATTTTCATGTTACAGGATCAGAGGAAAATTGTCAAAAAATATATGATTTCAAAAAGATGTGTTATTTTTTAAACTCTGGTTTAAAAAATTATTTTGCATAGTATGTTCATTGAAAGCAGCGCATTATTTTTTCTTTTTCCTGCTTGACAGATATAACACGGTGTGATAGAACGGATGAAACGATGATGTTATAATCAACAAATAAATATTACAATCTTATGCACATTTCCGAAGGTGTCCTCTCTGCGCCAGTGCTGATCAGCGGCGGCGTGACTGCCGCAGTCGGCACGATCATCGGCCTACGCAAGATCGAATGGGACAATGTCATGCCGACGGCCTTGCTTTCCTCCACCTTTTTTGTCGCCAGCCTTGTCCACGTCCCCATAGGGCCGGGATCCGTGCATCTGATTCTCAACGGACTGGTTGGCCTGATTCTTGGCTGGGGCTGCTTTCCCGCCATTCTGATCGCCCTCTTTCTGCAAGCACTCTTCTTTCAGTTCGGCGGCCTGATTGTGCTCGGAGTCAACACCACGACTATGGCCCTACCAGCCGTGTGCTGCCATTATCTGACCCGCCGCTGGCTGGAGGAGCCAAAAACCCGGGCCGGTGCCGCCTTTGCCGTCGGCCTGCTGTCAATTCTCTTTTCCGCCCTGCTGACCTCCTTGGCCTTGGCCCTGTCAGACATGGGGTTCTTAACCACAGCCAAGGTTCTGGTTGTCGCCCACGTGCCGGTCATGATCATTGAGGGCTTCATTACTATGTTTGTCGCCGGTTTTATTGCCAAGGTGCAGCCGGAAATCCTTCATCTTCAGCCTGTTACCGTCAAGTCATGAACACTCCAAAAACATCGCTGCCGCTTGTCCTGCTTTGCATTCTTCTCCTGCTGCCGGTCACTGCCGCTGCCCATAAAATGAGCGTCTTTGCCTGGGCTTCAGGGAATCAGATTCAGGGTGAAGTCAAATTCAGCGGAGGCCGCCGGGCCAAACATGTGTCTGTCGAGGCGCAGGATGAAGCCACTCATGCTGTGCTGATGAAAAGCGAGACCAATGACAATGGAGAATTCACCCTTGCCCTGTCCGCCGCTGTTCTTGAAAAGAAGCCGGACCTGCTGATAGTCGCCAACGGCGGCGACGGTCACCGGGGCGAATGGCCGCTCAAGGCCAAGGAATACATGGCGGCTGAAATTCCTGCCGCGCCTGAGGCTGACACTGCTGCTGCCGCGCCCGCATCGCAGGAGGAGGAAACAGCAGCCGAGTCCTCATCGTCCTCTTCCAGCGGCACTGTTCAGGCGACGGGAGTTGACAGCCGCCTGCTGCGGCAGATTGTCTCTGAGGAAGTGAACCGGGCAGTGACTCCTATACGGAGGACGTTAGCCGAAGAAAGCGAGCGCGGGCCTTCCTTGCAGGATATTCTCGGCGGCATTGGCTGGATTGTCGGCATGGCCGGAATTGCCGCCTGGATGCAGAGCCGTCGGAAAAAACAGAGCTGATATTGCCGAGAATCGGGCGGTGCGCAATGCGCTGCCCGTCTTTTTTATCCATCCCTCTATATTGCATCATAAAAAAGGAGCAGAAATGAAGAAGCTGCACGCTGCATCTATGACTGCCGCCATTGTGGCCCTGCTGGCAGGCAATGCCTTTGCCCATTTCGGCATGGTGATTCCGTCGGAAAACGTTGTCACCCCGGAAAAGAAAAACGTCACGTTGGATATTTCCTTTTCCCATCCTTTTGAGCTGAAGGGCATGGATTTGGCCAAACCCAAGAAGTTCTACATGGTGTCTGCCGAAGGCGAGAAAACCGACCTGCTGCCTGAGTTGAAGGACAGCAAGGTCATGAATCACAAGGCTTGGAAGGATACTGTTGACATCAAGCGGCCTGGCGTATATACCTTTGTCATGGAGCCGCATCCCTACTGGGAGCCTGCTGAGGACATCAGCATTATCCACTACACGAAAACTGTGATTGCGGCCTTTGGTGAGGATCAGGGCTGGGACAAGCCGGTCGGCATTGAGACGGAGATCGTGCCGCTGACCCGTCCTTTTGCCAATTACGCTGGCGACAGCTTCCGTGGCCAAGTGCTGCTCAAGGGCAAGCCAGTGCCGGGCGCGGAAGTTGAGGTTGAGCTGTACAACAAGGATGGCAAATTTGTCGCACCGAGCGACTACCATGTCACTCAGGTGGTCAAGGCGGATGAGAACGGCGTGTTCAGCTTCACCTGTCCGCAGCCAGGCTGGTGGGGTTTTGCCGCTCTGAACGAAGCTGATTTCAAAATCAAAGACCCGGACGGCAACGACAAGGGCGTGGAGATTGGCGCAGTGCTCTGGCTTTATCTGGATGCGTACAAGACGAAATAATGACCTTTGAGCAATTCAGCACTGGCAGTTCCTTTTTGCATCAGGCAGATCCACGCGGCAAATTAGTCAGTGCTGGACTGCTCAGTTTGGTTGTTGCCTTGGCCCAGAATATGCGCACTGCCCTAGCCGGACTGCTGCTGTCGCTGCTGCTGACAGCGGCGGCCCGGCTGCCGTGGACAAAGGTGCTGCGCAGACTGCTGATTGTCAACGGGTTCAACGCCTTTCTCCTCCTGCTTCTGCCGCTGACTTATGGCGGTGCAGAGACTGCCCGTGTTGCCGGGTTTGACCTGAGCCTGAGCGGCCTCTGGCTGGCTGTGCTGATCACGATCAAGTCCAATGCGGTCATTCTGATTTTCATCAGCCTCTTAGCCACTTCCACGGTGGCCAAGCTGGGACAGGGTCTGCAAGGGCTGCGCCTGTCACCGCGCCTCTGCCTGCTGCTCCTTTTTTCCTACCGCTACCTTGGTCTGATTCATGAAGAATATCTCCGCCTACACCGGGCGGCAGGTCTGCGCTCCTTTCAGCCCAAGACCAATCTGCACACCTACAAAACATACGCCCATCTTCTCGGCATGGTGATCGTGCGGAGCTGGAACCGGGCGGCGCGGGTGCAGCAGGCCATGATCCTGCGCGGCTTTGACGGAACTTTCCGCAGTTTGGACACCGCCATCCTGCACCGGAGCGATGTCATTCTGACTGCTGGCCTGTCCTTTGCCGCCCTTGCCCTGACCGTGCTCGAACTGGCGCGGTAAGCTGATTTTCTTTCTTTCCTTTTACAACAAAGATGACCGTTGATTCAACTCCTCCTCTTGTCCAGCTTCAGCAGATTTCCTTTGCCTATCCGGGCCGCCGTCAGATTCTCGAGCAGGCGGATGTGACTTTGGATTACCGGCAGCGCATTGGCCTGATCGGTCCCAACGGCAGCGGCAAGACCACCCTTCTGCATCTGCTCATGGGTCTGATCAATCCCACCGGCGGCAAGGTGCTCTTCAAAGGCCGGGAGGTCAGCAGCAAGGAGGACTGGCGTGAGCTGCGCCGCAGCATCGGGCTGGTCTTTCAGGATGCGGATGACCAGCTTTTTTCTCCCACTGTGCTCGAAGATGTCGCCTTTGGCCCGCTCAACCTTGGTCTGAGCCAAGAAGAAGCTCTGGATAAATCCCGCCAGACATTAGACAACTTGGGTCTGACCAGGCTGACGGACCGAATCACGCATCAGCTTTCCGGCGGCGAGAAAAAGTTGGTCTCCTTGGCCACTGTGCTGTCCATGCAGCCGGAAGCCATGCTCTTAGATGAGCCGACCAACAACTTGGACGGCACCATCCGCGCCCGCCTGATCAGCATTCTTAAAGGCTTGAAGATCGGCTACATGATTATTTCCCATGACTGGGATTTCTTGGCTGAGACCTGCGATGAACTCTACACCTTGCGCGACGGCAAGGCACTGCGCAGCGGCACGGAATGTCTGCACTGCCATCCGCATGCGCACAGCGGCGGCGGCCTGCCGCATGAGCATCCGCAGCAGCAATGAGCACTACGGAAGAAGGTTCCAGCCGGAAACGCCGCCGGAGAAGCGGCGGCAACCGCGTCTGTCACTGCTGCAAGATGGAAGCGCCGTTTTGCCGGACCTGCCTCTGCGGCTTTGCCATCTGTCCGGCCTGCTTTGCGGAAAACACGTGGGGCATGAGCAACGGCCCAACGTGGATCTGCCCTGACTGCGAGCGGGTCCATCTGCTGGAGTAATTTTTCCTGCCAATAACCCGCTTTCTACGCCCGCCACATCTTTCCTTGGGAACGCCCGTTCCTGTTCTTGACAAGCAGCTCCTGTCTGGCTGATCAGCCACATAATGGAACTGTCTATTCAGCGGGCATCTTATCTTGAATCAGCGCAAGCTGGCTGTCCAAGCCGACCACCTGCTCCACGGGCAGGACAAAGGACATGCCAGTGCCGGGTTTGGCAAACTCGCCCGCCTGAGCAATGGCATCAAGAATGTCTTGGACAAAATGCTCCTCAATCAGCATCATGATGATGTCGCTGGGCGGCTCCAAGGTCAGGCTGAAAAAGGTTTTGGCCTCATGACAGCCTGTGCCCCTGCCGGACAGAATGGTGGCTCCAGTGGCTCCGGCAGCCTTGGCCGCCTCAACCACCTTGTCGGTGAGCGCAGGCTTGACCGTGGTGATGATGATCTTAAAGCGCATCACTTTGTTTCTCCTTGTTGCGTTCTTTTCTCTTCTTCCATGCTGCCAGCCATTCGCTGATCATGGCATAGCCCAGCACGGTGATGATCGGGCAGAGGCAGGCAAAGGCGATCATGCCAAAGCCGTCCAAAGCCGGATTGCGGCCCGGCACTGCTCCGGCCAGGCCAAGGCCAAGGGCGGCGACCAAAGGCACGGTCACGGTTGAGGTGGAGACCCCGCCGGAGTCGTAGGCCAATGGGATGATATTTTTCGGGGCAAAGATGGTCAGCAGGGTGACGAGCAGATACCCGGCAAGTATGTAGAGATGAAGCGGGGTGCCTGTGACAATGCGGAAGGCTCCGAGAGCAATGCCGCAGGCCACGCCTGTAGCCACTGTGATGCGCAGGCCGAGCTGGCTGATGGCTCCGCCGGAAACCTCATGAGCCTTGTGCGCCACTGCGATCAGCGACGGCTCGGCAATGGCTGTGGAAAAGCCGGTCAGGGCGGCGAACAGGTAAATCCAGCCGTAGTCTGTCCAATGCGCTGCTGCCGGGGCTGCTGCTGCCGAGCCATAGAGAAAGGCTGGATCAGCGAGCTGGACTGCCATAGTGGTGCCGAGCGGGAACAGGGCCTTTTCCAATCCGAGGAGAAACAGGGCCAAGCCGAGAATCACATAGACACAGCCGAGCAGCACCCGTTTGAGATGGGGCACTGGCTGGCGGAGGACAAAGAGCTGAAAGCAGGCGACTAAGAGGAGGATCGGGGCGACATCGCGCAGGGTTGCCAGCAGGATGGGCACAAAGGCGGCAGTAAGGTTCATCGCTTCAGCCAAAGAAAATGAGTCCGTAGCCCATGACAAAGATCATCGGCAGGAGCGAGGCAAAGGCGATGAGGCCGAAGCCGTCCACCATTGGATTGCGGCCCCGGATGATCGAGGCCAAGCCCACGCCAAGGGCGGCGACCAAGGGCACGGTGATGGTCGAAGTGGTCACGCCGCCGGAATCATAGGCAATGCCGATGATCTCCTTGGGCGCGATCAGGGTCATGAGCATGACCAGAGCATAGCCGCCAATGATCAGGTAATGCACAGGCCAGCCCCGCAGGATGCGCAGCACCCCGATCAGAATGGCGGTGCCGACTGAGCAGGCCACAGACAGGCGCAGGCCCAAGGCGTACCGCTGCATGGCCTGTTCGCCTGCGGCCAGCAGCCCGGCCTGACTGGCGGTTTCCGCCGCCTTGTCAGCAACCGCAATCAGGGCTGGTTCCGCCACGGTGGTGGAAAAACCCAAGGCAAAGGCGAAGAGCAGGAGCCAGAACAGGCTGCCCTTGCGGGCCAAGGCTTCGGCCATGGTCTCGCCAATGGGAAAGAGGCCCATTTCCAAGCCTTGGACAAACAGGGCCAAGCCGATGACCACCAGCACTGCCCCGGTGAGCACTTCGGCCAGATCAGGAAGCGGCTGCTGGATGACGACAAGCTGAAAAAAGCTGATCACGGCAATGATCGGCAGCAGGTCGGCCAAGGCGGCCCAGAGCTTGTTACGAATGAGGCGGAGCATGGTCTGCTGTCTGCTGGGCAGTCACAAAGCCCTTTTGACGAAGAAAGGTTTCCAACTTCTTGGCATATTCTTTAGTGGCCAGCGGACTGGGATGACCGTCATAAGGCAGATTCATATAGCGCGGATTTTTTCGGAAGCTGACCGAAATATCCACATTGGGTATTCCGTGCTTGTCGGCAAAAGCCAGCATCTGCGGGTCAGTGCCAATGGTGGCAAGAATGAACTTCACCCCGTGCTGCTGGGCTAATCTGTTGATTTCCAGCACCAATGCCTCTGAGACCTTGCGGCTCTGGCGCAGCTTCTGCTCCAGCTCGTTCCACTTGATTTCCAAGAAGTGGGACAGGGCGGAATAGCGCATCAAGGGAAATTCCCTGTATTCAACCTTGGCAAGATGATACTGCAAATTTCCGTCGCTGTCCAGTCGGGCGTAAGGCTGAACCAGCGGGCCGAGCTTGTTCCACGGGGCAATGGACTTGCGCCGCTTGCGGAGAAAGGTGTTCCGCTCATCATGGATGTCCGCATAGGCGAGCACGGCAATCTTGGGAGTCTTCTTTTTCAAGGCCTCGCGGAACTGAATCAGCGAATGAATGGTGCCGTAGCCGCTGAAGCCGAAGTTGACCACTTCGTAGTCTGGCAGGTGTTCCTGAAGCCGCCACGGATAGGTGTCCTCATCATTGAGGCTCCAGCCATGCGTGAACGAGCAGCCCAATATCCAGATTTCCGGCTTGTGCGCAGCAGGATTGTAGGTGTTGAGCGGATGGGTGATGCGCAGGCCATTGGGCAGATGGGTGACGTGGAAGCTGTAGTGTGTCTGGAGCAGGGTGACAGTGAACTGTCCGGGAATGGCGGCATAGCCAAGCAGCGGATCCTTGCGGAAGAATTTGCCGCCCGGCTCCACCCGCACCGGCGCATCCCGGACATGCCAGGGCTGCACGCCTTTCATGCGGGCAATGATCTCCCCGCCGCCCAGGAGGACAATGGTCAGGAAGAGCAGATAGGCTGCATAAAGAATGATTTTGTGCTTGAGAAGAAACGCTTTCATTGTTCTGCTCCTTGCTGGACGCGGTTGTTGTGACCAGGCATTGATTTCATCGGCTGCCCGCCTCTCTTGCGCTCTTTTTGAGAATCCGCAGCCCGGCGGCGGCATCATTTTCCAAAGCCAGCACCTTGGCCAGCACCTCCCTCGGCCCGATGCCAGCCTCGGCATGAGGATGCAGCAACTCAAGCCGCAGCCTGCCCGCCTCCTCCAGCTTGAGCTTGCGGATAAACTTCTTCAGCTCAAAGGTCTGGGTTTTACCCTTGCGGCTGCGCTCCAGCAGCATGCTGGCCGCAACGTGGAAGGCGGCGATGCTGTCCGTCGCCTGATCTAAGTTCATACCCTCCGGCAGCAGGCAGTCATAACTGACAATCTCTGTCATCGGCACTTTCTTCTTGGCCGGAGCCAGCGATGTGACAGCCATGAAGCCGGGCAACTGGCGGTTCAGCTCGTCCATGACCTCGACCGGGCGGCGGATGGGTTCAGCCAAGTCCATCTCAAAGAACTCAATCTCGCTCTCCACGCCCACTGGCAAGGCCGGGCTGAACGAGACCTTGGGCGTGGGATGGAAGCCCTGCGAGAAAAGCACAGGCAGCCCGGCCCGTTGGAGAACGCGGAAGACAAGTTGCAGAATCTCCAGATGGCCAAGAAAGCGGCCATCACCAAGACGGTAATATTCGGCCCGATATCGGAACACCGCAGGCTGGCTCTGAGCTGGCCGCTCGACCGTGCGCAGAGGACTGGCGGCAGTTTCATCCTGCTTGCTGTCAGGATTGAGCAGCGGCTTGATGGTCTTGAAATCGCAGAGGCCGCAGTTCTGGCAGCCATGCTTGCGGCAGTCCGGCGTGTAGGCGCGCTCCAGCGAGCGAGCGTATTCCTGCTCCAGAAAGCTGCGCTCCACGCCGCTGCGCAGGTGATCCCAGGGCAGGACTTCGCTCATCTCGCGTGGACGCAGGTAGGCTTGCAAATCAATGCCCAACCGCTCGGCGGCCTGCTGCCAGCGGGCGAGCGAAAAATGCTCATTCCAGCCGTCCAAGCGCGCTCCGTCCTGCCATGCCGCCTCAATCAGATAAGACAGTCTGCGGTCGCCCCGCGAGAACACGCCTTCCATGAACGATTGCTCCGGCTCGTGCCACTTGAGCTTGAAGCCCTTGCCCGGCAGCCGCTGCTTGAGCCGCTGAATGCGCTGCCGCGATTCCTCCAAGGAAATCTGGCCGCACCACTGGAAGGGCGTGTGCGGCTTGGGGACAAAGGTCGAAACCGAGACGTTGATGTCCGCCCGTCCTCCTTTGGCTTCCCGCCGCGCCCGCATGGCCAGCTCAACGATTGCATCGACATCCTCCATTGTCTCAGTGGGCAGGCCGAGCATGAAGTAGAACTTGATCAGCTTCCAGCCCGCGCTGAAGGCATCGCGACAGCTTGCAAGCAAATCGTCTTCAGTGATGCCCTTGTTGATCACCTCGCGCAGGCGGTCAGTGCCTGCCTCCGGGGCGACCGTGAAGCCGGTCTTGCGCACCCGCCGAATCTGGGCGATGACCTCTGGCGTAAGTGTGCCGACCCGCATTGAAGGCAGCGAGACTGCCACCCGTTCATCAGCAAAGCGGTCCATCAGCTTGGTCAGCAAATCGGGCAGGCCGGAGAAGTCGCCGCTCGACAGCGAGAGCAGGGCCAGCTCGCCAAAGCCGGAACTGCTGATGCCCTGCTCGGCCAGGCGCATGATGTCGGCAATCGTGCGCTCACGCACCGGGCGGTAGATCATGCCAGCTTGGCAGAAGCGGCAGCCGCGTGTGCAGCCACGGGCAATCTCAATGCCAAGACGGTCATGCACTGGCTTGACTAATGGCACTAACGGACGTTCGAGCAGCTCCACTGGCGGCAGCTCCGGGACAATCCGGCGACGGACAAAGTCATAACCGGGCTTGAGCGGCAAGATGGCGGTCAGCCGCCCGTCCTCGTATTGAGGCTGAAACAAGGCAGGCACATAGACACCCGCAATCTCGGCCAGCCGATGCAGCTTTTCGCTGCGGGAGAGCTTGTCCGCCTTGGCCGAACGCAGGGCAGCGGCGATGTCGAGAATCACCTCCTCGCCGTCACCAAGGACAATGGCATCAAAGAAGTCTGCCAGCGGCTCTGGGTTGAGGGAGCAGGAACCGCCGCCAATTACTAAGGGCGCATCTTCGCCGCGCTTTGCCGCCCGCAGAGGAATCCCGGCCAGATCAAGAATGGTGAGGATATTGGTGAAGCACAGCTCATAAGGCAGAGTGATGCCGATGACATCAAAAGCTGCCAGAGGCCGCCTCGATTCGAGCGAGAAGAGTGGCAGCTGGTGACGCCGGAGCTGCGCTTCCATGTCCGTGTCCGGGGCATAGCAGCGTTCCGCAGCCAAGCCCGGCTGCTGGTTGATAATATGGTAGAGAATCTGCAAGCCTTGGTGCGACATGCCGATTTCATACAAGTCCGGGAAGACAAGGGCAAAGGCAAGATCAACTGCGGCATAATCAGGCCGGACGCTGTGCAGCTCACCGCCGATGTAGCGGCCCGGCTTGCGCACCAAGGGCAGGATGGAGTCTAAAGAGAGCGTGTTCAAGCTAACGTGTCAAGGCGGCTGAGGAATGGAGAGGCAGGCTGCGCTGTGCGGCCTGCTTGTTCAGGTTCAGGATGCGGCTGCCACCATAGCGGAAGATAGAGGGAAAAGGCAAGGAAAAGATAGGCAACTTGGAATCTCGGCAAACTGAAGCATCATTTTTTGATAAACCGCTGCTTCAGCTTGCCGGTGATCTCTGCAAATTCCGGCAGGCGGAGCAGATGGAGCATGAGCGCGTGCAGCAGGGCGGCGGTGCTGATCAGCAGGGCCACTGCGGCAAGCTGAAAGAGAATTGCTCCGTCAAGCAGCGGGCGGAGGAGCAGCTTCATGGCAATCAATCCGACTGCCATGATCGCGCTGGCCAGAATGATCTTTGCCGTGCCTCTGCCGAGATAGCTGAGGGAAAACCCGGCCAGCTTCCGGTGCAGGATCAGGCCGAGAAAGAGGAAATTCAGCACCATTGAGCAGGAAGTGGAAAGGGCGATGGCCCGGAAGGAAAGCAGGTCAATGCTCAGGCTGATGAAGACGATGTTGACTGCCACGGCAAGAAAGGAGCCGATCACCGGATATTTGGTGTTGTCGAGGGCATAGAAGACCGGCACCATGATTTTCACCGCTGAATAGGCGAACAGGCCGCAGGCATAGCAGACCAAGGCTTGGGCGGTGCGGGCCGTGTCAGCAGGGGTGAAGGCTCCGTGCTCAAAGATCAGGCGGATGATCGGCTCGGCCAGCAGAATCAGGCCGACTGTTGCCGGGATGGTGAGGCTGAAGACCATGACCAAGGAGGAGGAGAAGGTCTGACGCAGGCCGGGCAAGTCCTTCCGGGCGGCATGACGGGCCAGCACTGGCATGGCGGCAATGGAGAAGGCCACGCCGAACACGCCGATGGGAAGCTGAACAAGGCGGAAGGCGTAATTGAGCCACGAGACTGAGCCTTCCATGCAGGAAGAGGCAAAGTTGGTGTTGACAAAGATGTTGATCTGGGTGGCGGAAAGACCGATGGTGGCGGGCAGCATCAGGCGGAGGATGCGGCGCAGGCCGGGGTCGCGCAGATCAAGCTGGGGCATAAAACGGAAGCCGGTCTTGCGCAGCGCAGGCAGCTGAATCAGGAGCTGGAGCAGACCGCCGCTCAAGGTGCCCCATGCCATGCCGACTATCGCCGGATAGCCAAATTTGGGCAGCAGCCAGGCCAAGCTCACGCCGCCGATGATTGAGCCAAGATTAAAGAAGGACGAGGACATGGCCGGAATGAAGAACTTGCCCTTGCTGTTGAGCATGCCCATGACCACGGCTGCCAAGGCCACGAGGATGAGAAAGGGAAACATGATCCGGGTCATCATGGACGTGAGCGCAATTTTGCCTGTCACCTCGGCGAAATCCGGGGCCAAGAGGCGGACGATTGGCTCGGCCAGCAGGATGCCGACCAAGGTGAGCACACTGAGGAGAATGCTGATGAAGACTAAGACATTGGAGGCAAGCTGCCAGGTCGCCTCGCTGCCTTTGTTGGTGTCATAATCAGAAAAGACCGTGACAAAGGCGGCAGAAAGCGCGCCCTCGCCGAACAAGTCCCGGAGCAGGTTGGGAATGCGGAAGGCGACGACAAAGGCATCATAGGCGTATCCGGCTCCGAACAGCCCGGCAAATATCTGCTCCCGCACCAGCCCCAGCACCCGGCTGCACATCACCGCCGCGCTCACCGCCCCGGCAGAACGGGCAATCTTCCCTGTTGAACTGCTTGCTTTCTCTGACATGATTTTGCGCCCTGCGCCAGGAACAATGGAATAGACGTGCTGCTTGCAATGGACAGATGCTTGTTACCATTCTCCAAGCAAAAGGGGAAGTTCTTTCCGCGCCCCCGGCTTTGCCCGCAAGTGTCCACGGATAAAACCAGTGGCTTTAGTTTGCGGGCCGCTCAATGCGGCATGTTGAAAAGATTCACTGACCACCTGTCGGCATAACGACTTTCCGGCAACAGGCATCCAGCCTTTCAACCAGCGCAGAGGGAGGAAGAGCAGCAAACACGCCGCTTGCTGGAGAAGAGGGAAAACTCATGCCGCGCAGGAAGAGATAGAAGACACCGCCGAAATGCTGTTCATAGCTGTAGCCGTTGAGCCGCTGGCCGAGAAAACGGTGCAACGCCACAGTGTAGATCAGATATTGGAGATCGTAGCGATGCTCGTTCATGGCCGCAGTCAGCCGTTCCGGGCGGTAGTCTTCCGGCTGGCTGCCAAGATGATTGGATTTGTAGTCAGCCAGATAATACTTGCCCTGCCAGCAGAAGATCAAGTCAATAAAGCCGGTCATCAGGCCGTGCAGGGTGCCGCTGCGTTCCGGCAGGGGCGCATGGCCGAAGTCGTGCAGCACGCGGTTGAATTGCTCAAGGCGTAACGATTCCAGCGGGAAATAAAAGGCCATCTCGTTGAGCCGTGCGCTCTCTTGCAGGCAGGAGAGCGACAAGCCGGGCAGCAGCGGACTGCGCAGCACCTCCTGCATCCACTCGCTCACAGTCGGCAGCCACGAATCCGCAAAACCGGCCCTCGCCAGCTGGCTGGCAATCACCTCAGCATGGCCGCTGCTGTCGCTGAAGCTGATCCGCTCCAGAATATTATGAAGGCAGGTCCCTGCTGCCGCGCCTTTGGGAAAGCCGAACACACCTTGATCAGGCGCAGGCAGAGCTGCTTCCTCTTCATCCGCCGCCTCATCATGATCCGGTTGCTCAGTGTGGCTGTCCTCCTTGCGGGAAGCCAAGCTGGAATAGCTGGTGATTCGCCACGTTGTGTCAATATGCTCCCGGAACTGCTTGGCTTGCAGCGACTCCTTTGTTTCCGAGGAGCGCAGGTCAGGCAGGGGCGGAAATGTCTCTGGCCAGGCTTTGACGGCCAGCGTCTCTCCCAGTCGGGCCAAGTCAGCAGCAAGCTGCGCTGAAGAGGGTTCGCCGCTGTGGAGCAAATAGGCCAACGCGCTGTCCTCCATGCTTTTAATCCAGCCCCAGCAGAAGAAGCAAGCGTGCGCCGCTCTGGTCACAGCCACATAGAGCAGGCGCAGGTCTTCGGCCAGCCGCTCGCGCTCCGCCAAGGCAAGATGCTCCTCGTTGCCGGAGCCAAGATCAAGGCAGAGGCGATCATCCGGGTCATGGAAGGTCAGCGGCTTGTCCTTGTCGCAGACCCGCGCTGACCAGAGAAAGGGCAGGAACACCAGCGGATATTCCATGCCCTTGGCCTTATGAATCGTAACGATCTTGACTAAGTTCTCGTCGCTTTCCAAGCGGAGCTGCTGGCTTTCTGCCTGCCCTTCCGGGTGCTGCATCTGGTCGATGAACCAGCGCAGGAGCGCGTCCATGCCGGGCCGCTGCTTGGAAGCCTCTTGCAGCAGCTCGGCCAAGTGGAGGAAATTGGTCAGCATCCGCTCGCCAGACGGCTCGGCATAGAGGCGGCTGACCGTCTTCTGCTCGCTGAGAAGCTGCTGGAGCATGGCCAAGAAACCCTTTTCCAGCCAGAGCTTATGGTAGCGGTTCATGGCCTCCATGATCTGCTCCCGCGCCGAGTCGTTCTCGTTCAAGTCATAGATTCGCTCTGCTGTCCAGCCGAACAAGTCGCCAGCCAAGGCCGTGCGCATCAGGCTGGTATCGGACAAGTCGCTGAGGCTGGTCAGGAGGATGCGGAGCTGCTTGGCCTCCTGCGTGCTGAAGACTGAATCCCGATCGCCGGAGACGCTGGCAATGCCCAGCGCATGCAGCTCGCGGCGCACCAGCTCGGCCTCAACATGTGTGCGCACCAGCACGGCAATGTCACCGGAACTGAGGGGCTTGTCGCCGATCTTCGCCTCTCCAATCTGACCAGCGGTCAGCAGGCTGCCGATTTCTTGGGCACAGAAACGGGCAGCCAGTTCCTTAGCAGCTTCCTTGCTCAGGGCTTGACTGCCTTTCTTGCCCTGTCCTTCCGGCAGGAGTAGGCAGGTCAGAGCTGGCTGCGGCCTGCCGTCAACAAGAAATGCCTTCTGGCCTGCCTTGTCCGCCGCTTTGACGTGGGGAAAGTCAATTTTATCTTTTGAAAAGAGAAAGGGGGCCTCATGCTCAAACAGGCGGCTCACCGCCGCCACCATTGCCGGACTGGAGCGATGATTCTCCATCATGGTCAGGCGGTTATGCGGCGGCGTGTCTTGACGGGCCTGGATGTAGGTGAAGATGTCCGCGCCCCGGAAGCTGTAAATAGCCTGCTTTGGGTCGCCGATCAGGAAGAGACCGGCCCGCCAGCGGCGTTTCTGCCGCGCAGCCGCATGAATCGCATTGAAGATGCGGTACTGAAGCGGGTCGGTGTCCTGAAACTCATCCACCAAGATGACTGGCAGCCGCCGGGCAATGCGCCAAGCCAGCTCCCCGCCTTCCGGGCCGCCCAGAGCCTTGGCCAGCCATGTTTGCAGATCGTCAAAACCAAGCTGGTTCTGCTCCTGCTTGCGCCGGGCCAGCTCGCTGCGCAGATAGTCCCGCGCTTCGACAAGGACAGCAATCTTGCGGCTGTTGAGCAGCTTTTCCTGCATCTGCCAGAACTGCTCAAAGAGATCAAAGAAAGGATGCTCCGGCGGTGCTTCCTTGCTTCTCTTTTGGAGAGAGTCGAGTATCTTGCTGCTCGTGAACAGCTCCAGCTCTTTGCCCAGCAACCAAGGCGATTCTGCCGCCTCAGCCAATCTGTCCATCTGCGCCAAGGCAGAGTCAAGCCGCTCCAAACCATAGCCTTTCTTATTATCCCGTGAGAGCTTCTTGCTCTCCCGCAGCAGGCTGGCAATTTCCTCTCCTTGCTGCTGCCAGTGCTGCCGCACTTTCGCAAAGAGTCTGGTTGATTCCGCCTCCAGCCGGGCCAAGGTTTCCGGGCTGATCTCTGGCAGGCATTGCACGTCCTCCCGCTCCAGATGTCCGCCCAGCCCGGCCAGCAGCGCGGCAGGCTCCTGCCACTGTGACTGCACCCAAGCCGCCTCAGACTCGCCCGCCGGATAGAACTGTTGTCGCCAGAAGTCCTCGATGATGCGCGTCCGCAGCACAGCCTCGCTGTCGATCAGCTCCATCTCAAAAGGCGCGCCTGACTCAACAGCGTGCTCTTGCAGCATCCGGCGGCAGAAGCTGTGGATGGTGCGGACTGCGGCCTCATCCATCCGGGTCAGGGCATCGTTGAGCAGCACCTTAGTCTGCTCATTCCGCCCGGCCTTGTCTAACAGTTTGTGGAGAAGCGGATCATTCGGCCCGCCGCCTTCCAGCACATCCAAAGCCTCCCGAATACGCTTGCGAATCCGATCACGCAACTCCTCCACTGCTGCGTCCGTGAAGGTGACAACAAGGATTTCATCGACCGCCAATTCCTGTTCGAGCAGGAGGCGGAGGAAGAGCAAGGCAATAGTGTAGGTCTTACCTGTGCCTGCGCTGGCTTCAATCAGAATCTGGCCGCGCAGAGGCAGGGTGAGGGGATTGAGGGGACGCATGGCCGGACAGGCTGCTCTATGCCAAGTCGTCCAAGAAGCGGCGGAGCCAAGACTGCGGCGTGGTCATGGCATTGATTTCGGGCCGCCATTGAATCGTTGTCATGATGTTTCTCCTTGTTTATTCAACTTGTTGAGATGACCGCTGAAACCTTTGCCCGCCCAATCTAAGACGGGACTGCGTTGCTGTCAACAGGTTTCTTGCCATGATGCGCAGGAAAAGCGGCGCGGCAGAAGCACCTTGGCAGTCGCAAACCGAGCACTAAGGTGGTCGTGCAGCGGACAGGAGAGTGATCGTATATCGAGCACGAGAGTGGTTGGCAAACGATAACTCTGGTGATCGAAAAGTGACCACTCCGGTGCTCGCAGAAAAGGCACTCTCCTGCTTGGGCGCAGGGCAGGTGCTGGCGAAGAAAAAGCTGCTGCAACTAATGAAGTTTTGTCTTGCTCTTTTACACAGTTGGGATTAGGTTATCTGCTTTGGTGCTGCCAGCATTCCGCTGGCTGGGCTGGAACATAAGCATTTCCTTTACAAAGAGGAGCATCATGAAAAAGCAAACGTATTGGCGGGTGCTGCTGGCGGCATCCTTTCTGCTGCTGCTGGCTGGCAGTGCAGCGCAGGCGGCTGACATCACAGTAGATGGAACTAACTGTACATTGCCAGATGCGATCACTGCGGCAAATAGCGATATAGCGGTTTCGTATTGAACAGATATCAAACCCAGCAATGACGGAAAAACGATTTGATTGATTTTGACTTAACCGTTTTCAGAGATATATCATAAGCTTCCATCAGCTCACGCTCTGTTCTCGGCTTCAATTTTCTTATAGTGTTTTTCATTACTGACCAGCAGTATTCAATAGGGTTCAGTTCAGGACGATAAGGAGGGAGGAAAATGATCTTCGCTCCTGTACTTCTGATCAAAGCGAGAGCTTCTTTGTTTTTATGAGGACTGGCATTGTCAAGAACGACTGTCTTACTGCTGTCAAGATATTTCAAAAGATAATTTTTTATATAGAAATAAAAGACATCTCCTGTCATGGTGCCTTTAAATTTCATGCACTTCAATATTTTTCCAAACTTTACAGCTCCTATCATGCTTATTCTTTTCCCTTTACCTGAAGGTCTTTTTGAAAAAGCTCTTGTTCCTTTTCTTGATCTTGCAAATTTTCTCGACATGTTCAAACAGCATCCTGTCTCATCAATAAAGATGAAATTCTTTTTGTCAGCCTCGATCAGGCCTGCAAGGTAATTAACTGTCTTTGCTATATTTTCTTCTTTATACGCCGCCGGATCGCGGAAAGTTTTTTTTTCCGGCTGATTTTCAGTCTGGCGAGAGTTTCGCACAGCGTGGAAGGTGCTATTTTTAAATTGAATTTCTCGTATAAGCGATCACACATCTCTTCAAGCGTAAGATCGTTCTCGTCATCAATCATGCTGGTCAGAAAAGGAATATGAACTTCCTTGATTTTCGGAGGATTTCCGCCTTTATGAGGCTTCGGCTCAATCGTCCCCTCAGTCTTCCATCTTTTTACAAGACTTTGAACAAATTTATAGGAAACGTCAAGCAAATCTGCAGTTCTTCTCAATGATTTCTGTTTTTCATAAACAGACAAGACTTTCTTTCTGAAATCAATAGAATAAATCATGGCAGACCTCCGTGTGTGAAAAAATGGAAAAAACAGACAAGTCAAGTTTAATCTTTTTCTGATAACCATACAACCTGAAACCGCTATACAGCAACAGGTGGCTGTACGGCAGGATCCGGCGACGATACCATCACCTTGCAGGCGGATGTCACGCTTGCGGCTACCCTGCCGGATATTGTCAGCACGATGACCATTGAAGGCGGCGGTCACTTCATCAGCGGTAATAATGATGAGAACGTTGGCAGCGTGCTGTATATAACCAGCGACGGAGACCTGACACTAAATGAGACTACGATCAAGGAGGGAAAGACGACAGGCGACGGCGGGGGGATTTACAACGATGGCACTGCCTATCTAACGAATTCCATAGTCAGCGGCAATACTGCCTCCTCCTCCTCCTCCGATGGCGGGGGGATTCAGAACAAGGGTGTTATCTATCTGACGAACTCCACAGTCAGCGGCAATACTGCCTCCTCCTCCTCCTTCTCCTCCGATGGCGGGGGGATTTACAACTATGGCACCGTCACGCTGACGAATTCCACAGTCAGCAACAATACAGCCTCTTCCTCCTCCTTCTCCAATGGCAGTGGGATTTATAACGCAGGCACAGTCACGCTGACGAACTCCACGATCAGTGGCAATACTGCTTCCTCCACGTCCTCCGCCTCCTCCGGCGGTGGAATTTACAACTATGGCACAGTCACGCTGACGAACTCCACGATCAATGGCAATACTGCTTCCTCCACGTCCTCCGACTCCTCCGGCGGTGGAATTTATAACGCAGGCACAGTCACGCTGACGAACTCCACGATCAGTGGCAATACTGCTTCCTCCACGTCCTACTCCTACGGCGGTGGGATTTACAACTATGGCAATGGCACAGTCACGGTGACGAATTCCACGATCAGCGGCAATACTGCTTCCTCCACGTCCTCCGCCTCATTCGGCGGTGGGATTTACAACTATGGCACAGACACAGGCACAGTCACGCTGCAAAGCTCCATCATCAGCGGCAATACGGCTTATATTGTCAATGAAGTTTATAACAAAGATACATTCAATGCTGTAGTCAATGCCGCAAGCTTCAATATCTTTGGCCACAGCGGTGAGACAGACACAGAGGCATTCTCTGGCTTCACACCAGGTAGCAGCGATGTCACTGCTACCAGTGACGGCGACACACCGACTACGCTGGATGCCATTCTCAATACAACCTTGGCGGACAATGACGGCCCTACGCAAACTCATGCCTTAGTTGCGGGCAGTCCAGCTATTGATCTGGACAAAGATTGCAGCACTGAGCTGACCGAGGATCAACGCGGCTATACCCGCCCAGTCGGTGCGGGCTGCGATGCAGGATCGTTTGAATCTGCTGATATTACAGTTATTTTTACTGTTACACCGAACGCCGGTACCGGCGGCAGCGTCACTCCTGATACAGCTCAGACTGTTGCTGATGGCAGTACGGCCAGCTTCACCGTCACACCGGATGCAGGTTACAGTGCTGATGAAGTAGTCAGCGGCACCTGTCCCGAAGGTAGCTGGGACGGCAGCATATACACCACTGGTCAGATAGATGCGGACTGCACTGTTGAGTTCAGCTTCATCGCCGACAAGAAGAAGATAAACATGGTGCCCATCTACAAGCTGCTGCTGCTCAAGTGAGCGAAGCGGAAAGTGCCGCCGCCTTCGGCTCCGGCCAGCAGGGCAATGTCTTGCCCGTGCCTGCGCTGGCTTCAATCAGAATCTGGCCGCGCAGAGGCAGGGTAAGAGGATTAAGCGGGCACATGAGAGATGTTCACCGCAGCACAGCCATCAGAACAGCAGCAGCCGCACTCCCGGCAGAAATTTCGGTTTGATTGGTGAAGCGATAAAGGTCAGATTGCCGCTCTCCGGGTAGCTGACAGCACCTTCAGAGTTGCTCGCCTCCACGTGCCAGTAATTGGTGCCGTCATTGGTCAGATCGGCTCCATAAGGAACTGTCGCACTGCAATAGCTGTTGCTGATTTCGCCTGCAACAGAAGCGGATGTATTGCTGTCTGTGCCGTAATGAATAATGCAGTTATCCGCATTGGCAATATTTATCCGCAGCTGCTGGGTAGAGGCGTTGTATGAAGACACCTTTGCATCGTCTGCGGGAGATGGACTGGAAAGCGTTGGCAGCCCACTCGGCCAGCCCATGTCCTTGAGCATGCCTTTGGCCACTGGGCCAGGATCATGCACAGCCTCGCCATTGCTGATTGCCCAGACCATAAGCTGGTTGACGGTGTTGTTGAAGGTGTCGTAATCAAGATGAGAATAACTGGAACCAGGTTTCCATGTGGCAGGCGCATAAATTTTCACCCGCTGGCCGCCATTGGCTGTCATGGCGTTCGGGCCGTGAAACCAAAGGTCTCCTGAACGCAAAGCCGTGCCAAGGGCAACAGACGGGGCCGTGTAGGACACAATATCCTTGCCTGCGCCATCTTTGACAAACACATCGTAAATATTAGGAAAGCCACCTTCACCTTCGGCAGGTTCCCAAAAACCTGAACCCTCCTGGCTGGTGCTGTCATAGCTTGCAGTGCCAGAGAAATTCAAGCCATGCGCAATTTCATGCAGGACTACTGTGAGCATGTCCATCTGATCTGACGGCGGGTTTCCATCCACACCATAATACCAAGTAAAATTTCTGTTGTAGGTGATATGCATATCTGGGTTTTCAGTATCTAAATCTTTTCCTGCCAAGGCATTCGCCAATGATACAGAATACCAAGTCTCACTTCTTGGAGCAGCGGCAAAGTCACGCACCATATTTCCTGCGCCCGAATACCCTAAGGTTGAGGATTCCCCAAAATCACTCCAGCAGGCCCGGATCGTGACAGGCACATCAGACTTGATGATATTTCCCCAGATGCTGGCTGCCGCCTCAAAGGCAGCTTTGGCTTCTTCTGGAAAAGTATAGCAGTTTGCTCCCAAAATATCCGTACCACCGGAGGTGACATAGTCGATAGTGAAGGTGGCAGAAGCAGTCTGTGCAGCAGTCATCAGGTTGATTGCCGCAGGAATTTTCAGCGGATTCTGGCTGATGTTCGGATCGAAAACCACAACAAGAGGCTGCGAGCCGTTCATCAATGTCTTGCCATCCGCAGACAGCTTGGCGGGCAGCGGTTGAGGAATATAAACTTCCTCTCTGCTTGCAGCATGACTTTGCACGGCAGCAAATACGGTCAGCATTGCTGCAACAGTTACGATAGATTGCACTTTCATTTTTTTCATTTTGTTGAAGTTGCCTGTTGTCTTCTGCAACAGATAGTCTTTACAAGACGCATTATGTTTTTCTCACAGCCGCCTGCCGAAATGCAGCACGCTTTTGGCGATGACTGCGCCGGTGTGGGACTGGGTCCAGTCATGGTGGCGGTCATCAAAGGGCAGAAAGACTAAGGAGGCGGCCTGTGCTGCCGGGGCCGCGCCGGAGAGCTGGGAATATATTTCACGTCCGCTGGCGGCGCAGGCAGCCAGCACCACTTTGAGTGATTGCAAGGCCTCGCTGCGGGGCAGAGTCACTGGATGCGGACTGACCAGCTCCTTGATTTTTGTCTGCCGCTCCGGCAGCAAATACCGCTGACTGATGGTGAGCTGCTTGCTGACCCGGAGAAACATTTCCGGGCGCAGCTTGAAGGCTGGAATCCAGAACTGCATGGCCTGCCGCCGCCACTCCGGGCGCGGCACCAGCGGCTGGTTGGTGCGCTCGATGAAATCTGCAAAGCTGCGGAGGCGCAAGGAAGGGAATTGGACAGCAATTTTCCAGAACGGCAGATGCAGGGCCGCCTGCCAATCGTTAGGAACGACTTTGCAGGCCACTCCCTCCAAGGCATCTTTGCCAATCTGCCAGGCCGTGTCGCAGTTGGGGCAGAGCGGGACAAGGCAGTCGCCCTCGCCGTCCAGTGTGCCGCCGCAGCGTGGACAGAGGGCGGCGAGAAATCGGGTTTGCCAATGGGGCTGAACGGGAACACCGTTTTTCAGCACTCCGACGGAACTGGGCAGCGGTTCGCCCAGCACTGCGTCAAACAGCCCGTCTTCTCGCGGCAGCAGCGGCAGATAGATAAAGCTGACTGTCTCGCCGATATAGGCATGGTGATGGACCTGCTTCTCAGCATGGCCTTCCATCAGATTGTGCAGCTTGGTGGCCTTGAAGAAAATATCTCTGACTGTAAGAGCGAGCGGCAAAAAGCGGCCCTTGGTTTCGCTGTGAACTCGCACTAATTTCATGGCTTGAGGTCGGAGGCCGAGGGAGGCGGGCAGGCCCGGCTGACCGCAGCCATCGTGAGTGGTGTCCAAGACCCGGTAGGAAACCCCGCTGTCTGTCACAGAAAAGACAGTGCCTTTGAAGCGCAGATAGGGCGCGTAAATCAGGCGGGCCTGATCTTTGGCCCGGTTGGGCAAGGCATAGCGGAACGGCGCGCCGCCGGTGAGGAGAAAACTTTTGACCTTGCAGTAGGGACAGGTGAGCAGGCGGTCGTCTGCATCTAACGTGACCGGGCCGCCGCACTGCGGGCAGGGCTGCTCGACCCGCAGGCTCACAGCTTCAAGCCGCAGCCATTGCAGAACTTGGCTCCGGGCAGATTCTCCTGCTTGCAGGCCGCGCAGATGATCGCGGCAGGCTTTTGATCCGCAGGCTGGCCGCAGCGGGAGCAGAACTTGGCTCCGGGAGTGAGATTCTTGCCGCAGTTGGCGCACTGCATGAGGACAATCTGCTGATGACCGCAGAGCGGGCAGAAACGGGCCTGAGCCGGAATCGAGTTGCCGCAGTCAGAGCAGCGGCTGACCGCCGCAGAAGCTGCTTGCCCTGCTGTTCCCTGCTGTAGTCCCGCGAACATGGCAGGCATCATCAGGCCCATGCCCAGCCCCAATCCAGCTCCGGCCTCGCCGCCGCTCTGGGCCGCCTTTTCCATAGCCATTGCCGCTTTCATGCGGACAAACTTGTCCATGTCCTTGATCACGCCAAGGCGACTGCGGTCGTCAATCGCGGCCTGCACCTCTTCCGGCGGCGTGATGGAGGAGATGTACAGCTCATCCAAGGCCAGACCAAGCCGGACAAAATCCCGGACCAGCCGTTTGCGCATCTCCAAGGCCATCTCGTCAAACTGAGACGGCAGGCTGAACAGGGTGTCAACAGTTTCGCCAAGATAGTCGTTGAGCCGGGAAACAATCACCCGGCCCAGATACTCTTCAATCTGATCCGTATTGTATTTGCCCATTGTCCCAGCCAAGGTGTTGATGAACAGCACTGGCTGGATGACCCGGATGTTGCAAATCCCGTGCGCCCGCAGGCGGACAAAGCCCAGCTCTGAGTCGCGGAAGGCCATGGGATCGCGGGTGCCCCATTTCAGATTGGGAAAGAGCTTGAGATTGACAAAATAGACCTCAGCCCGCAGCGGGCTGCTCATGCCCCACGGCGCGGAAAACAGCTTGGTGATGATCGGAATGTTGCCGGTGCGCAGGGTGTGGCGGCCCGGGCCAAAGACATCGCCAGCCCGGCCTTTGTAATACAAAACCGCTGCCTGGCTTTCGCGCACCGTGAGCTGGGCACCGAACTTGATTTCGCCGGAACCTTTTTCCGGCAGGCGGTGGAGCAGCTCCTGGCCGCTCTCATCAAACCATTCCAGATTTTCCAGCAGAATCAGGTTGTCGGCACTCATTGCAGCTCCATTTGAAAAAAGCAAAGCATTCTCACAGCCCGGTCAGCAGAACAACTCAGTCAATATCCGGCTTGCGGTAGTATTTCACGTTTTCCGAATGAGTTGGCGGCGGCTCCTCGTTCAGAACCCTGTTGATGCGGCTGGGCATCTTTGTCACCGGCTCTTTCATGATCAATTCATAGCCGATGGAAAAGACCAGCAGGAATCCCGCAAGCATGAACAATTTCTTTTTTCGCCACTCTGAGGGCAGAAAGATAAGCCCAACAGTGGCGGCAATCATAATGTAGAGATGATACTCGACCAGCATGGACATGAGCTGCGCCCTCCTCTGTATTTTTTTGCAATCAAGTCATCGACAATAAATAATCTTAGTTCTTGGCCAGCACGTCAAAATCCATTGCTTCAGCATAGCGGAGCAGCCAAGTCATATCAATGCCGCGTCCTTTGACAGTGACAATGAACCGGCTGGCAACCACGATATTGATCTCGCCGCTGTGTTCCTCTTCATTGTATTTTATCATGGCCCGCTGCCTTTTGATGGTCTTGAGGTTGCCGCCTGAAGCTCCTGCGAAAAGCGGATTGTTGAGCATCATGATAATGGATTGCAGAACCGGAGAATCAGAAACAATCTCAATGGAAATCACAGAGCCGTTCTGGGTGAAATAATCACGGCTGACAGTTGAGCCGCCGCCGAAAACAGCAGTGCCAAGGGATTGCGACACAGCTTCTTTGGCCTGCCAGCCGTAAAACGGTTCCGGCAGCAATTTCTTGAGCAGTTCGGTTTTTTTCTGGCGGATCAGGTGGGCGGCGTAATCAAGATTGGAAACCGCGCCTGCGAAATCCTTGCTCCTGTACTGCCGCATGGCCTCTTCAACAGCAGCAACAATGTCATCCTGCGCTGCTGGAGGGGCAAGAACAGGGGCAGGAAACGCCGGGCTGCCGGACTGCTGCACTGCTTGTTGTCCAGCAGAAGCAGAGGTCATGGCCGGCAGAACTGCCTGCGGTGCTGAGGAGGCGGGCAAGCTCTGCGGCGGTTCAGGCACAGGCCAGCCTGAGTCTTGCCTGAACTGCGGTTGTGCTCTATTTTGCGACTGCGCCGGAGAACTGCCGCTGTTCTGCTGCCTGTTGGGAACAGCGGCTGGAGAGACGGACTGCGGCTGGCTTGGCACCGAAGCGGCTGGCTTTTCCGGCAGCTGCTCCTTAACAGGGGCTTGCGCCTCAATGACGACAATCTCCTGATCAGGATAGGCGGACCAAGTTGACGGTTGGCCCGCGCCCTGCGCCGGAACAGCACTGTCCTGCTGCCTGTTGGGAACAGCGGCTGGAGAGACGGACTGCGGCTGGCTTGGCACCGAAGCGGCTGGCTTTTCCGGCAGCTGCTCCTCAACAGGGGCCTGCGCCTCAATGATGACAGCTTCCTGAGCCGGGGCAGCGTTGTTCTGCTGTCCGCTGGAAAGAGCATCAGCAGGAGCTGCGGCGGCAGGCTCTGCCTGCGGGGTTGTTTTTTCCTCAGCAGGCAGTTCCTGAGCCGGGGCATCAGCAGAAGGCTGCGTTTCCTGCGGGGAGTCTTGATCCACAAGCTGCCAAATATCAATGGCTTGAATAAGCGCATCGTCCTGAGACTGCTGCGGAGTGCTGCTGTCGGCAGCTTGAGTCGTTGGCATTTGCTCATCTGCTGCTGCTGCCGACAGCGGGCCGCTTGCTGCCAAGGCCAGTAAAACAACAGCAAAAACAGGCTTCCTGATGGTCTGTTTCATGACAAGGTTTTGTGAAACGGAAATGTTTTATGCTGTCTATGTGATACCAAGCAGCAGGAGCACTGTCAAGCGCGGAGGATATTTGTTCAAAAACGGTCGGTGAAATAGGGTTCCAGCACTTCGGGCAGCCGGACAGTGCCGTCTTCCTGCTGATAGTTCTCCAAGATCGCCAGCAAAGTCCGTCCGACAGCCAAGCCGGAGCCGTTCAAGGTGTGAACATGACGGCTTTTCTTCTCACCCTCAGGTCGGTAGCGGATGCCCGCCCGTCTTGCCTGAAAATCCAAGAAGTTTGAGCAGGAGGAGATTTCCCGGTACGTGTTCTGCCCTGGCAGCCAGACTTCAATGTCATACGTCTTGGTCGAAGAAAAACCAAGATCACCGGCGCAGAGCAACATGACCCGATAGGGCAGGCCAAGAAGCTGGAGCACTTCCTCGGCATCAGCGAGCAGCGATTCCAGCTCCTGATCCGAAGTCTCCGGGGTGGTCAATTTGACCAATTCCACCTTGTCAAACTGATGCTGACGGATCAGGCCGCGTGTGTCCTTGCCGTAGGAACCAGCCTCAGAGCGGAAGCAGGGCGTGTAGGCGGTGTATTTGAGCGGCAGATCCGCTGCGTTCAAGGTGGTGTCAGCATGAATGTTGGTCAGCGGCACTTCCGCAGTCGGAATCAGCCAGAGATCACGGTCTTCAATTTTAAACAGGTCTTCTTTGAACTTGGGCAGCTGGCCAGTGCCGGTCATGGACTTGGAATTGACCATGAACGGCGGCAGAAATTCCGTGTAGCCATGCTTCTGGGTGTGCAAATCAAGAAAGAAATTGATCAAGGCTCTCGACAGCCGGGAGGCAAAGCCTTTGAGCAGGGAAAAGCGCGCCCCGGAGAGCTTGGCCGCTGTCTCGAAATCAAGAATGCCGAGCTGCTCGCCCACTTCCCAGTGCGGCTTGGGGGCAAAGGAAAACTCAGGAATCCCGCCCCAGCGGCGCACCTCAAGGTTGTCGCGCTCATCGCTGCCCGCAGGCACAGCACTGTCGCAGAGGTTGGGAATCGACAGCACCGTCTCATCAAGCTGGCTCTGAATTTCGGCCAGACATTTATCCAAGGCCGTGATCCGGTCAGAAACCGTCCGCATGTTGGCTATCAGCGGTTCGGCCTGCTCTTCCTTGCCTGTTTTTTTCAACGCGGCGATTTCCTTGGACACGGTGTTGCGCTGATTTTTGAGCTGCTCCGACTCGCTCAGAATTGTCAGCCGCCGGGCATCGGCAGCGGCAAAGGTGTCCAGCAGGTCCGTGCTCATGCCCCGGCTGATGCATTTGGCCCGGACAAGACTGAGGTTTTCCCGGATAAAGCGTAATTCAAGCATGATGACAGATGAAGTGGATAAAATGAAGGTTCAGAAGCTAGGCCTGCCTGTTTCAGCATGACGCAGCTTGGGCCGCAACTGATATTCAATTGATTTTGCCCTGCGGGTCTGTTACATAGAAAACCATCCCCGCAGCGGCAGCGCAGGGGATATTCGCCATCCTGACAGCAATTCCGACTTTTCGCAACCTGTGCAACAACATCTCAGCAATCTTGCCCTGTTTCTGGCCGAGCTGCGCAGCTCGCTCCGCTTTCTTCTGATCAGCCTGATCAGCCTGACCGCAGGCATTTTTCTGCTCTCCTCCGGCCTGATCACGGTCTTTCAGGAGCATCTGCATGAAAAAATTTATTTCTTTTCCGTGGCCGGACCCTTTCTCGCCCATGTCAAGGCCGCCTTTTTCGGAGCGGTCTATGTTCTCATGCCGCTGTTCATCCACGTTCTCTGGAAGGCCTTGGGCAAGCCCTTTGCCGTGACCGGGCAGAAACTGTTCTGGCTCACCGCCGCGACCTGCCTGCTTTTTTACAGCGGCACCCTGTTCTGCTATTTTGTCACCCTGCCCTACGGCATCAGCTTTCTGCTCAGTTTTCAGTCGGAAAATTTGCGCCCGCTGATTTCCATTGACAGCTTTGTCAACTTCATCAGCATCTTTATTCTCGCCTTTGGCCTGATCTTTGAGCTGCCGGTCTTTATGATTTTTTCTGTGCAGACCGGGGCGCTGTCCCGCCATTTTTATGAGAAGAACCGCCGCTTCGCCATTCTCGCCATTGCCATTCTCGCCGCTGTCCTGACTCCGACCCCGGATGTGGTCAACATGGCCTTCATGGGTGTGCCGCTTTATCTGCTCTACGAAAGCGGCATCTTGGTCATTCGGCTGCTGCGGCTTGACAAAGCAGATGCAGCGGTCAAAATTCAATAAGGCGGAGGCCGTGCCGTTGGAGCAAGGCGGCAGTCACGCCGAGCTGCGGAGTCAGGCCGCAGGAAGGGCTGCGCGCCTTGAGCAGGGCCAGCCGGATATTCTGCGCTTGGGCAATATGCAGCACCGCCGCAGCTCCGGCACAAAACTGCTTGGTCAGGTCCGCGCCTTCCCGGTTGATGACCCGCGCCCTGCCGTCCAGCACAGCCTCGCCGTCGCCGCCAGTCAGATCCGCAGCAATGCGGGGCGTGGACAGGCCGCCAAGCTGCTCCGGGCAGACAGGAATATACTGACAATGGCGCAGTCTTGCCAAACAGTGGCTGTCCGGCTTGCTGCGTCCGTCATAGCGGGTGCAAAGCCCGATCAGGCAGCTGCTGACAAGGCAGGGTTCAGCGTTGTTTTCGCGCATAAGCGTCAAACTATAGTGCATCATGCAGAACAAGCCAACTGAAATATGCGGCAGGATGCCAGAACAGGAACAAGGAGAGAGGGCATGACAGACCGGCGGCGAAGCTATCTCAACCAGCGGGAGAAACGGGCCTTGGTGCGGATTCTCTCAGCTGCCGCCTTGTCCGCCCTGCTCTTTTTCCTTTTTGCCCCGCACTGCGGCCTGCGCGCCCATTGGCTGATGCAGGAAAAAAATGAGGAACTGCGGCAGAAGAACAGCGGGCTGGTGCAGGAGAACCTGCGCCTGCAGAAAGAAATAAGCCGCATCCAGCATGATGACCGCTACTTGGAGCAGATTGCCAGAGAAAAATACAACATGCTGCGGAAAAACGAGGAGGTCTATTACATCGCCCCGCCGCCTGCTGAGGAACAAAGCGATGTCAGCCCCTGATCCTGCCGCCTTGGCCCTGCTGCTTTGTCAGACCCGCAGCCTCTTAGTCAGTCATCTGGAGCTGGGCATCACTGCCTATCCAGCCACGCCGGAGCTGCGCCGCTTTGCCGTTGCCCGGACAGCAAATTTTCAGCCCGCAGGAGGAGCGGCAAATCCCCGGCCAGAAACAGTTGCCAGACAGCCCGCAGCGGCCAAGCAGTCGGTGCTCAGTTTGCCGGACTTTGCCGGACAGCTAGCCGTCTGCCGCCGCTGCGGGCCAGAAGCTGGGCCCTGTCCCGGCATGGGCAGGGCCGGTGCCAGGCTGGCCGTGATTGGTCCCTGCCGCGTCGGGGCAACTTTGGACAGGGAAATGCTCTGGGGCCAGCGTGAAGATGAAATGTTCTGGCGGATGATGGCGGCCATTGATTTGCACCAGGCGGACGTTTATGTCACCAATGTGGTCAAATGCGGCCAGCCGAGCGAGCTGGGGCCGGACAGCGGGGCCGAACGCCGCTGTCTAGCCTGGCTGGAGCAGGAGCTGCGGGCAGTCCAGCCCAAGGTAATTTGCGCAATGGGTGACATTGCCGCCAATGCCCTGCTCGGCAGAGCAAAGCCTGCGCCTGTGGCCCGGCTGCGGGGCAAGTTGTACCGCTGCCCTTGGCCCGGCATCACTGCCCCGGTCGTGCCCACCTACCATCCCCGCCACCTTCTCCTGCAACCGGAGCTGGTTCAGATAGAGATGAAACGGGCGGCATGGCAGGACTTGCAGGCCATTCAACGAAAGCTGAGGGATTTATGAGCAAACCTGTGCGGCTGCATCTGCTCCGGCATGGCCCGACCACTGCTCCGCAAGGCTGTTTTGCAGGCAGCACGGATCTGCCCTTGTCCGGGCAGGGGCTGGAGGGCCTGCCTGCGCTGCTGCCGCATCTGCAAGGCGTGGAAATGTGGCATTGCAGCCCGCTGCGCCGCGCCTGCCAGACCTTGGAGCATCTGCGGACACAGGGCTGCCGGATTGAGCAGCCTCTGTACGATGCCCGGCTGCGGGAGATTGATTTCGGCGCATGGGAAATGAAAACTTTTGCCGAGATTGCTGCCGCTGCTCCAGAAAAAATCACTGCCTGGCAAGAGGACTATGAAGGCTTTGTCTTCCCGGAAGGCGAGGCTGTGGCTGATTTTCTCTGCCGGACTAAGGAGATGCTGGCTGTGCTCGCCGCCTCCGGCAGTCAGGTCGCCGCCGTCACCCACGGCGGGGTGATCCGGGCCATGCTCTGCGCCGCGCTCAACCTGCCGCCGCGCAGTTATCTGCTCTTTGACGTGCGGCCCGCCTCTCTGACCGTGCTGGATATTTTTTCTCAAGGGGCGGTGCTGCGGGCGTTGAATCTTCCGGTCTGCCACCCATCAGTTTTTTCGGCCCTGTGAAATGACAGTTGTCAAAGTTTCTCATCATCTCCATAGCTGTGAGTCTTGAAGCGATGCCCTGTAATCGCGCACCATTGGCAATGAAAAGACGGAGCGTATGGCATGGGAGCAGAACATCTCTGCTCCCCGCAACCAATCCTCAGATAATCGCCTTCATTACGCTCATTCAGCTCCAGCCCTTTGCCGATCACATGGTCGTCATGAAATCTTGCAGCAGCGAACAAGGGCGTGGTTGCAGCAGCTCATGGCGGAGATTGTGCGGGGGGTAAGTGCAAGTGGTAAGGGATGCACCCTACCCAATTTCCCGCAGCAGCACCTCCCTCCGCCGCTCCTTGGGCAGCTCGTCCGCATCAACGATTCGCAGGGCCTTGGTCGGGCAGGAGGCCACGCAGGCCGGGATTTCGCGGTCAGGGCAGCGGTCGCATTTCACGGCCAGATGCAGGTCCGCATCGCGGGCCACCACGCCAAAGGGGCAGGCCATGATGCAGGACCAGCAGCCGATGCAGCGTTCATCTTTGCGCTGCACCACGCCCCGCTCGTCCCGGTACAAGCTGCCGGTGATGCAGGCGGCCATGCAGGGCGAGTCATCGCAGTGATGGCAGAGAATCGGGGCTTTCATGCCGCCCTGCTGCTCGACAAAGAGCCGCTTTTTCGGCGGATGAATCTGGCGGATGGCGGCGAAGAGGTTCTTCGTCTCAGCGTGCTCGACCCGGCACTGGATTTCACAGGTTCGGCAGCCGAGACAGCGGTCAGCCCGCACGTAAATCAGTTGCATGACATGCCTCCTTGCAGGCCCAGCCCGGCCCGGCGTTCGTCGATCACTGCCAGCAACGCCTCGGCAGCCTTGTTCGGATCCGGCTCCACAATGAAATAGCCGCCCAGCAGCTCCTTGACCGTGGAGGTCAGCACTTCCGTGACCAGCGCACTGCCGAGAACTGGCGGTACTACACCAAGATGGGTTGGCAAACCGCCTGCCACAGCCCAAGTGCCGATAGCCACCGCCTTTTCCGTGACCGCTTCCGGGGCGGAGGCCACCACCGGCAATTGGCTCAGATCCACACCCAGCTTGTTGGCCACTGCAACTGCCACATCAACCGCTCTGGGGTTATCTACGCAGGAACCAAGATGCAAAACCGGCGGCAGCGGCCCGCCCAATCCAGCAGCTTCACCAATAGCGGTGAGCACTGCGGCCAAACCTTTGCCGGCATATTTGGTCGTGGCCTCAGAAGTCATGAAGCCGTGCCGGGCATACGTTGAGGAAGCGCAGCCTGTGGCGAGAATGAGGACATTCTCAGCCAGCAGCCGCTTTACCATTTCCACATAGTTATGATCCTGCGGCACCTTGACTGTGTTGCAGCCAGCAAAGAGACATAAGCCCCGGATATGCCCGGACACGATGCTGTCGATCAGCGGCTTGAGCGGGTCTTCGGCATTGACCTTGGCCAGCGCGCCGACAATCGCCTCTGCCGAGAAACCGGCAATCGCGGTTGAGACCTCCTGCGGAATACAGACCTTGTCTTTGTTGCGTATTTTGAAGCGTTCAATGCCTTGACGGAGGATGGCTCGGGCGCATTCCGCCGCGTTCTCATCCGCAAACGGGACATGCTCCGCACCCGGCATCTTGGCAATCGGCATGGTGGTGATGACCTTGGTGTGGAAGCACTCGGCTGCCGTGGCCACCGCTGGCATGATGCACTGATAGTCAACCACCATCGCGTCAATCGCCCCGGTCATGATTGCAACCTCTTGGGAAATCGAGCTGGTGGCTAACGGAATGCCGTGCCGCATCATGACTTCGTTGCCAGTGCAGCAGATGCCGACCACGTTCAAGCCGCCGCTTGCGCCTGCCGCCTCAGCCTCGGCAATCAGCTCCGGCTCAGAAGCAACCTGGGCAATAATGTCGCTGAGAAGCGGATTATGGCCGTGCAGGGCGATGTTGACCGCATCCTCCTTGAGCACGCCGAGATTGGCCTTGCTGACCACAGGCTGCGGGGTGCCGAAGAGAATGTCGGACAGATCAGTGGCGATATGGCAGGCCGTGTAGTCAGCCACTGCGCATTTGAGCGCACCGAGGAGGATGTTGACCGGGTCGGCGTCCACGCCGTAGGTAGTGCGGTGCATAACCTCGGCAATGGAGCCGTCAATACTGGTCGGGACTATGCCCAGCTTGCTGAAGGTCTCCACCCGGCCTGCGGTGACAGTCGTTGCAGCCCACGTCAAAGCCTCACCTTTGTCGCCGAACTCAGATAGAGCCGTTTCAACTAAATCTTGAGCAATTTCCTTCACGGAACGGCCTTCCACAGCAATACCGCAACGGGCTGCCACCGCCTTGAGCTTGCCCTCGTCCTTGATGGCGTAGTCCGGGGTTTTGCCAGCCAACATTTTCTTGAGTACGTGGGCGACATGCAGGGCATGGCCGCTGTGCGAGGCCGCTCCTCCTGCCACAGCCCGCGCCACGCCGCGTGCGACAATCGTATCCGCTGTTGCCCCGCAGATACCGCGAGTCGGGCCTTCGCCAAAGGGGTCAATGCGGCAGGGGCCTTGCATGCAGTGGCGGCAGCAGACTCCCAGCTCACCAAAGCCGCATTGCGGCTGCTGGGCCTCGTATCTGTCCCAAGCGGTCTGGACTTTCGGGCCGCCTTTGTGCTGGGCCAGCACTTCAAGGACTGCTTTATCGGTCGATTGCTTCATTATTTGTCCTCCTCAATGATATTTGCAGATTCACGTTCCAGTTGACTGGCTGTCAAGAATAGCTTTTTTGGCCGCTTGAAACCAAGATTTTTTTGGCCGGTTGTTGCGTTTTTTCATGAGGAATGTCCTTGCCAAGGGCCGTCGCTCCAGATGACAAAAATACAGCCAGCTGCGATTTTGTTATTTAATCGACAAAAATGAACAAGACGATACATTTGCCACATCGCTGCCGCGCTTAGTGCAGCAATATGTTTTTATTTAAATAATACCGAATTTATTCTTTGGCACAGCTCTTGCTGCAAGCAGGATGACAGCCATCCTCACCTTTTTCTTTGCAGGGAGCAATCATGGGCGAAGCAGTGCTGAAAGAACGGGAAGATCAGATTTATGTCAAGGGTGAGAAACCCTTCAAGATCGTCTGCAACAAGGACAGCTTGGCCGGAGCGGTCAGCCAGCGGGCCTGCGTCTTCTGCGGCTCGCGGGTGGTGCTCTATCCGATTGCCGATGCCCTGCATCTGGTGCATGGCCCCATCGGCTGCGCGGTTTATACATGGGACATTCGCGGCGCACTCTCCTCTGGGCCGGAATTGCACCGGCTCTCTTTTTCCACCGACTTGCAGGAGCGGGATGTCATTTTCGGCGGGGAAAAGAAGCTGCGCAATGCCCTGCTGGAGCTGATCGAACGCCACAGCCCCAAGGCCGCCTTTGTTTATTCAACCTGCATAGTCGGCATCATCGGCGATGACTTGGAAGCGGTCTGCAAGAGCGTGGCTGCCGAGACTGGCATCCCAGTCATTCCGGTGCAGTCCGAGGGGTTCAAGGGCAACAAGCGGGCAGGCTATCAGGCGGCTTGCGAGGCCATGTTCCGCCTGATCGGCACCGGTGACACCGCAGGCCTCTCCAAGTTTTCGCTCAATATTCTTGGCGACTTCAACTTGGCCGGAGAAATCTGGATGGTGCGCGAATACTACGAGCGCATGGGCGTGCAAGTGGTGGCCAACATCACTGGCGATGGCCGCGTTGCTGACATCTGCCGGGCGCACGGCGCAGCCCTGAACGTTGTCCAGTGCTCCGGTTCGACCATGCAGCTTGCTAACATGATGGAGGAAAAATACGAAACCCCATCGCTGCGGGTTTCTTATTTCGGTATTGAGGACATGTCAGAGGCCCTGTACGACATTGCCCGCTTCTTCCAGAAGAAATACCCGGACGATCCCGAAGCGGACCGGATCATGGAGCGGACCAAGGTCTTGGTGCAGGAAAAAGTGCGCGACTTGGTGCCCAAACTGGAGCCGTACCGCAAGGCTTTAGCCGGGAAGAAGGCGGCAATTTACGTGGGCGGCTCGTTCAAGGCCTTCTCGTTAGTCAAAGCCTTCCGGCTGGTGGATATGGATGTGGTCATGGTCGGCTCGCAGACCGGCACTGAGGAGGACTACCGCGAGCTGGAGGCGATCACTGATCCGGGCACAGTCATTGTCGATGATGCCAACCCGCTGGAGCTGAACAGCTTTCTCAAGGAAAAAGGCGTGGATATCTTTGTCGGCGGAGTCAAGGAGCGGCCTATTGCCTACAAGCTGGGCATTGGCTTCTGCGACCACAACCATGAGCGCAAGGAGGCTCTGGCTGGCTTTGAGGGCATGCTCAACTTTGCCAAAGAGGTCTATTCCTCGGTCATGAGTCCGGTCTGGCGGTTTGTGCCGAGGAAGACAGCCTGAGCGGCCTGACTATTCAAAAGGCAGGCTGTGCTCTTCCGCACTCCAGAACCCTGCCGTCTGTTGCGCACTGCGCTGCTCCCTGTTCTCTGGTGATCCAGACCGCAATATGCCGCTCCTGCCAGAGGGCAAGATTTGTCGCTGCCGGGAAATGCTCCTGCCGATACCCTGTTCCGGCGGAAACCACAATCAGCTCTGGTCTGACCGCTGCCAGAAACGCTTCGCTGTTTGAGGTGCTGCTGCCATGATGCGCGGCCAGAAGCATATCCGCCTGCAAGTCCTCGTTTTTTTGGATAAGCAGTTGTTCGCTGCGCTTGCCGATGTCGCCGGGCAGGAGAAAAGCCCGTTGCCCGTGCTGATAACGAAGCACCAGCGAGGCATCGTTGACATCCCCTCCCGGAGCTGCGCCGTGCAGGACGGTCAGAGCAAAGTCCTTGCCCTGCGCCAGCCGTTGTTTGTTCTCAGGAATCAGCACGCGGATGCCCTGCCCTGCTGCCTGATCAAGAATCTGCTGATAATTCCCCTCCCGGTGCGCGTCACCGTTAATCCAGAGCTGCTTGGGCCGGAAATGGCAAAGGATGAAGTCCATGCCGCTGAAATGGTCGCTGTGCGGATGGCTGATCACGGCCTGATCCAGCCGCCAGATGCGCTGGCTCCAGAGATACGGCCCGATGACCTGCTCGCCGATTTTGGCCGCTGTGCTGCCGCCGTCGGCAAGAATACGGGTGCCGTCCGGCAAATGGAGAAATGCCGATGAGCCTTGGCCGATATCCAAGATTGTGACCTGACTGCGGCCCGGTCGTTCTGGCAGCCAGAGTCCCCACGTAAAATGGAGAACAAGGAGGGCTGCGCCGAGCAGCGCGGTTTTGCGACGATGCAGCGTCCAGAGCAGGAGCAGCAGGAAATACGCAAGAATTTCCCAACTGCTGGGCCTGATTGTCCAGACCGAAGCCCACGGCAGGGCGGCTCCTTGGCCAACGCACCATTGCCCGGCTGCAAGACCGAGGCTGCCGATCTTGAGCAGCACGATGGCGAGCGGCGGAGAGATGAAAATGCAGGGAATGGCTGCCAAGCCCCACGGCAAGGCCCAGAAGCAAAGCAGCGGCTCGATCAGCAGGTTCAGCAGCGGGCTGATCAGCGAAATGCGGTGGAAATGGAAGAGCATCAGCGGCAGGGTGCCCAAGGTTGCGGCAATGGAGGCCATGAATAGCGGCACCAGCCAGCGGGCAATAATGCCTTTTTTCTCTTCCGAATCTGGCGGCAGAATCTGGGGCAGGAAGAGAATCAAAGCGGCGACTGCACTGAAAGAGAGCTGAAACGAGGCCGTGAACAGGGTCAGCGGATTGCTGGCTAAAACCAGCAGGGCGGCGGCAGCAAGCAGGTGCAGCAGGTTGTGCTGGCGGCGGAGCAGCGCAGCGGCAAGGAGAATCGCGGCCATGACCACCGCCCGCAGCACCGGCGTGTTCATCCCGGCAATCAGGGCGTAGGTGAAGAGCAGCGGCAGGGTGCCCAGCAGGGCCAAGCTCGGCAGATGGCTGTGCAGGAGCAGCCAGCGCGACCGTCCCAAGAGCCAGCGGAGCAGTGTGGCGGCCAGCAGGGCGAGCAGGCCGACATGCAGGCCGGAAATCGCCAAGATGTGCATGGTGCCGGTGGCCTTGAACTGCTCCAGCAGTTCCGGCGCGACCTTGGCCCGGCTGCCGATGAGCAGGGCTTCATATACGCCTGCCAGCTCAGGGCGGAGCTGCTGGCTAAGGAACAGGCCGATCTGCTGCCGAATCCGCTCCGGGAACCAGCGCAGCCGCTGCCAGCCGCTTTTGCTCTGATCATTGATCGGCAGCACGTCCTGCCGCTCGCTGATCCAGCCGCTCAGGTAAATATTTTCTGCTGCCAAATAGACGGGATAGTTAAAGGCACCGGGTGTCTTGAAGCGATGCGGCGGGCCAATTTTGGCCAGCAGCATCAGGGTTGCGCCAGGCCGCAGATCATCCGCCCGGCCCGGCAGGGACAGCCGCACTCTGCCGCGCACCGGCTGCCAGTGCTGACCCAGCCGAACCTCCTCGGTCTCCAGGACAAAGCGGGAAATGAGTTCCTTGCCCTGCTCAGTTTGCTTTGTGCCGGTTTCCACCATGCCCGCGAGCGTGCCGACCAGCGTTACCTGCGTCTGCTCATGAATCAGGGAGGCGAGCTGTCCTACAGCCTGCGGCGCGTTGAGCTGATGGCGGACATGCAGGTGTCCGGTGAGGAAAAACAGGGGCAGGCTGAGGAAGAGAGCAGCCTGCTTGCTTCTGAGCACAAGGGCCAGCGCGGCAATGAGCAGCAGAGCAAGGACTGTGGCGGGTTCAGCAAGCAGCGGATGCAGCTTTCCGGCGATGATGCCAAGGAGAAAGCAGGCGGTGACTGGCAGGAGGAGGTTGCGTTCGCACCAGCGGAGGGCTGCTGGAGGGGAACCTGAATCCGTGAATTTAATGCAATAAAAATACACTTGACTTAAAATCAACATCTTGACATTTCAGGCAAAAAAGTGTAATATATTTCTGTCAGAAATTTAACTTAGCAGATGAAAAATGAAACGTTTTATTCTCAATGGTTCGGTAATTTTTTTCAGCGCGTGAGGCGCAACGATGTTCAAAATCGACTATGCTGAATAAAAGACTTGAATAAAACTCAATAGTATTGGCTCTCCGATAATTTCCGGGGTTGTAATTCCAGTGCTTTTGGTGGTGCGAAAAAGTGATGGATGGCGAGCAGCACGGCCCGGAACGGCTGCGGGATTTGACAGGCCTCTTGTTTTGTGGTATTTGAAGCAGGCTTCCTTGCCAAGGAGCACGGCGAATCCAATGCCTGACCTCTGCCATATATCCACCGCAGCCCCGTGCCGAATCTGAACAGAAAACAGCAGCCAGAGCCGTATGGTCAGACGGCGGTCATTCTTTTTCTCCTCCTGCTCTTCCTGCTGGCCGTGCTCTGCATCGGCATCGGCCTGAGCTGGCTGGAGACCCCGCCGTCAGCCTCCTCTCCGCCCGCTTCCGCAGCGGCAGCCTGCATTGAGCCGCAAAAAAAATCAGGCAGCTTGTCATTCCATCAGTTCCGCCGTATCATGAAAAAAGAAGACCTGCGCAGCTTTGCTCTTTTTCCGTTGACTGACGGAACGGCAATGTCCTGCGGCCTCAATATGCTGAGAGGATGATGACACCATGAACGGAACCGTGGAAAGGTCTCCAGCAATTTTAGTCATTGATGACGACTTCGCCAATCGCAAAGTGCTGGAGATGGTGCTCAAGCGGTCTGGCTATCATCCGATGCTGGCTGGAGACGGGGAGGAGGGGCTGCGGCAGGCGCGGGAAACCTTGCCGGACTTGATTCTTCTTGATCTCTTCATGCCGGGCGAGGACGGTTTTGAGGTGCTGACTCAGTTCAAGGAGGACGAGAGGCTCCGGGCGGTGCCGGTGGTCATCTTCACCGTGCTAGTCCGGGAGGAGTCAGAGCGGAAGGCCCTTGAGCTGGGCGCGGCGGCCTATGTCACCAAGCCCTTTGATGTCGATGAGGTGATCACCTGCATTCGCCGCATTCTGCCATGATGCTGCCTTTTGCCGGGCAAAGCGCGCCGCCGCCGGAACAGAGCCTGTCCTGCGGCAGGGAGGAGCGCGTCTGCGTCCTGCTGGTCCTGTGCGCCTCCCTGCTCGGCCTCTGGTGGACGAGCCATCATAATTACCTGCTCTTCCACAGCTTGGTGGAGATGTACAATGTGGTGGTGCTCTGGGGAGTCTTTTTTGTCACCTGGAGTGCCCGACGGCTGCTGCGCAGCAACTGTCTGCTGATGCTGGGCGTGTCCTCGCTCTTTGTCGGCTTTCTCTATCTGCTCCACATGCTGGCCTACAAGGGCATGGGTGTTTTTTTCCAAGCTGATGCCAATCTGCCCACCCAGCTCTGGATTGCGGCCCGCCTGCTCCAAGGGCTGTCCTTTGCTGCCGCCGCAGCCAGCCTTTTTCGCCCCAAGTTAGATATCAGCGCGCCGCCGCTTGCCGCCTTCTGGGGACTGCTGACCCTGCTCTCCACCTGGCTGATTTTTACAGGCCGCTTCCCGGTCTGCTTTGTCGAGGGCAGCGGCCTGACCTTGTTTAAGCAAGCAGGGGAATGGCTAGCCATAGTCTTGCTGCTGACTGCCGGTCTGCTTATCTGGCTGCACCGGGAGCAGGTCAATGTCAAAATATTGCGCCTCCTCCTTGCCGCCCTGCTCCTGACTGCGGCGGCAGGCTTCATGTTCACCCGCTACGCCTCAGTCTATGGCCCGGCCAACATGCTGGGTCATTTCTTTAATCTCGGCTCCTCCTACTGTCTGTTCCGGGCCTTCATCCGCACTGGCATCACCGCGCCACAGGCCCTGCTCTTCCATGAGCTGAACCGTCGGCAGGAGGAGCTGGAGCAGAGCAAAGACAATCTGGAGCAGCAGGTGCGGCAGCGCACCGCCAATCTGCATCAGAAAAACAAGGAGCTGGAGGAGAGCAACCAGCGGCTCAATGATTTTGCCTACAGCATTTCCCATGATCTGCGCGAGCCGCTGCGGGGCATGTACAACTTTGCCCATTTTCTGGCGGAAGATTACCGGGACAGCATTGACCAGGATGGCCGCGAGATGCTGGACACCATCATGCGGCTGGCCAAACGCTTGGATGCCCAGGTGCTGGCCGTGCTCAAATATTCCCGCATCGGGCGGCTGGACTTGGACCTGCATCCGACTGATCTTGACCGCCTGCTCGACGAGGTCATCGACAGCCTCCAAGGGCGCATCGCCGCTGCCAAGGTCAGGATCAAACGGCCCGAGCCGCTGCCGCACATCCTCTGCCATGCTGAATATGTCCGGGAGGCGTTCCACAATCTGATCAGCAATGCGGTTATCTACAATGACAAGGATATCAAAGAGATTGCAATTGGCTGGCATCCGCCTGGCTTCCTGCCTGCGGGCGTTCCCATGCAGGAGCGGAATGCGCCGGTTTTTTACGTCCGCGACAACGGCATTGGCATTCCAGAGAAGCATTTTCAAAAAATTTTTGGTATATTTCGTCGGCTGCACGGACAGGACAAATACGGGGGCGGCACCGGCGTGGGGCTGACCATTGCCCGACAGGTGATTGAGCGGCACGGCGGCCTGATCACCTTGAAGTCAGAGCCGGGCAAAGGCACCACCTTTTATTTCACGCTCTCCTCCGGGGAATCATGAGGCAGATGTTCACACAGAACGAAACAGCAGACAAAGGCAGCAAACTGCGCCAGCGGGCCGAGGCCGCAGTTGCCGAACTTGAGGAAAAGGCCTATTCGGAAGATTCAGCCGACGTGAAACGTTTGGTCGAAGAGCTGAACATCTTTCACGTTGAGCTGGAAATGCAGAACGAGGAGCTGCGCCGCACTCAGGCCGCCTTGGAGCGATCCCGGCGGCATCTGGCCGACTTGTTCACCCATGCGCCAATCGGCTTTCTGGTTCTTGGCCGCAACGGCCAGATTGTTGAGACCAACACCTTGGCCAGAGAGTATTTCGGTCTTTCCGAACAGATGCTGACCAAGCGCACCCTTCAGTCCTTTATCAGCCCGGACACTTTTCACACCTATATTGAGGCGGTGCAGAAGGTGCGGCGCGGCGAGACCAGAATCGCCCAGGCCGAAGTCAGACTCCGCATCACCCCGGATCAGCATTTCTGGGCTAGGCTGCGCATGGACATGATTGACGCTTATGATCAGGAGGAGAAAATTATTCTCTGCTCAATACGGAATATTGACAAGGAAAAGGCGGCGGAGCGGGTCCTGCTCAATGCCCGCGCCGAGCTGCTGACCCAGATTGAGTACCGGACCTCGGAGCTGGAGATTTCAGAACGCAAGTACCACCTGCTGCTCAATCATGCCAATGACGCGATCATCGTCAGCCTGGCGAAAAACGGCATCATTGTTGAAGCCAACGAGCAGGCCTCCCGCCTGCTCAACATCCCGGTGCGGCGGCTGCTGGGCTGTCATTTGGCCAGCATTTTCTCGCCTGAGCAGGTGGCGGAGTTCTTCAACCTGCCGTCCGCTTCAGACGACAATGAAGGCGCAGCAGGCAGCGTGGTGGAGACGCTGGTCCGCAGCCTTCATGAGCAGCAAATTCCGGTCGAAGTCAGCACGGCGGCAGTGGACTTCCAAGGCGAGCATTTTCTGCTGCATATCATGCGCGACATCAGCGACCGAAAACAGGCGGAAAAGGAGCTGCGGCAGGCGAAGCGACGGACCGAGCATGCCAACATGGCCCTGATGTCAACCATCAGCAAGGCCAAGCGGCTGGCTGAGGAGGCGCGGGAGGCCAACCGGGCCAAGAGTCGCTTTTTAGCCGCCATGAGCCATGAGATCAGAACCCCGATGAACGCCATCATCGGCATGACCGAGATTGTCCTCCAGAGCCAGCTGAACCAGGAGCAGCATCGTTTTCTCAGCATTGTCCGCAACTCTGCCGGGCGGCTGCTCGACCTGATCAACGACATCCTTGATTTCTCCAAAATTGAGGCGGGCAAGCTCAGTCTCTCGTCCGCACCCTTTTCCCTGAAACAAAGCCTGCTCTCAGTCCGGGACGAAATGCAGATTCTGGCCGAGCAGAAAAATCTCTATCTGCACTTTGATTTCAAAGGCTGCGTGGAGCATGAGCTGTTTGGTGATTTCAGCCGCATCAGGCAGGTTCTGGTCAATCTGCTCGGCAATGCGATCAAATTCACTGACGAAGGCTGCGTGGTCTTCAGCGTCGAGGTGCTGGATCCGCCGCCAATCACGACCCCGGAACCGGTCAGAGTCCGTTTTGTGGTCAGTGATTCCGGGCCTGGCATTTCCGAAGACCGGCAGACGGTCATTTTTGAAGCCTTTGAGCAGTCCCAGAAGGACAAGGGCGGCACCGGCTTGGGCCTGTCCATCTCCATGCAGATTGTCAAGATGATGGGCGGCGTGATTCAAGTTGACAGCAGTCCGGGCAAAGGCAGCTGTTTTTTCTTCACCCTCTCCCTGCCCACTGCCGAACCGCAGGCGCAGGGCGCTGTCCCCGCTTCCGCTGCCAAGGCGGCCCGGAAGCCGGTCCCCAGCTCCAAGCAGCTCTCTGTGCTCTTGGTTGATGATGTCGAGGCCAACCGGATTCTGGCCCGCCATCTCATGGAGCAGCGGGGCTGGCAGGTCTGCGAGGCGGTCAATGGACAGGAGGCCTTGGACCGGGTGGCGGAGCAGGACTATGATCTGGTCCTGATGGACGTGGAAATGCCGGTCATGAACGGCATTGAGGCGACCAAGCAGCTGCGGCGGCAGGAGGCGGGCAATGGCGGCGGCCATCTGCCGGTGATTGCCATGACCGCCCATGCCCTCCAAGGCGACCGGGAACGGATGCTGGCCTCCGGCATGGACGACTATGTGAGCAAGCCGTTGATCTTGGATGAATTCTTTCAAGCCATTGAACGACAGCTGCGGTGACTGATTCCAACGCGCAGGAACAGACAGGCTGGGCCTGCGGCACAGTTGGCCTTGGTGCTTCGGCAGGCGGCTTGGAAGCCCTGATCAGCTTCTTTAAAGCCATGCCGACGGACAGCGGCCTGGTCTTCATTGTGGTCCAGCATCTGTCGCCGGACCGGAAAAGCGCCATGCCGGATTTGCTGGCGCATCACACCAGCATGAACATTTTTCCGGCAGAGCATGGCATGCGCGTCATGCCGGACTGCATCTATCTCCAGCCGCCCCAGACCAACATGACCCTGTTCAAGGGCGCCCTGCTCTTGGACAAGGTGACAGGCCAGCCCAAGCCGCATCTGCCGATAGATTTTTTTTTCCGCAGCTTGGCTGAGGACCAGAAGGCGCAGGCTGTGGCCATAGTCCTGTCTGGCACGGGCAGTGACGGCAGCCGGGGCATTGCCGCTGTCAGGCAGGGGGGCGGCATGGTCTTGGTGCAGACACCGGCAGAGGCTGGTTTTGACGGCATGCCGCAGAGTGCCGCCGCCACTGGCCTGGCTGACTGGATATGCCCGGCAGCGGAGATGCCGAAACGGCTTCAGGACTATCTGCGCCATCCCCGCCTCCGCCGCCAGGCAGAGGCATCTGCAGGCGAGGAGGCGGACATGACCAGAATCATCGCCCTGCTGCGCAGCCGCACCAATATTGATTTCAGTCTGTACAAGCCGGTCACGATCAGCCGCCGGATCAGCCGGAGAATGGCGCTGTCCCGCTGCCCAGCCCTGCACGATTATGTGGAGCTGCTCCAGATGCAGCCCTACGAGGCGGACCTGCTCCAGCGCGACCTGCTGATCGGCGTGACCCGTTTTTTCCGTGACCACAAGGAGTTCGACTATCTGCGGGAAAACATCATTCCCCAGATATTTGACAGCGCGGCAGAACAGGAGGAAATCCGGGTCTGGGATGCGGGCTGCTCCACTGGCGAGGAAGCCTACACGGTGGCCATGCTTCTCCATGACTACATGACCCGGAAACGGAAAGGCAGACGCTGGAAGATCAAGGTCTTTGCCACGGATTTGGATCAGCACGCCATTGCCAAGGCGGCCAGAGGCTTTTATTCCGAAGGCATTGCCGCTGATCTGCCCCAGGACATTCTGGAACGGTATTTCAGAAAGACAGAGAACGGCTTCATTGTCCGGCGGCACATCCGGGAAATGGTCCTCTTTGCCCAGCAGAACCTGCTCCAAGATTCGCCCTTCACCCGCTTGGACATGGCGGTCTGCCGCAACCTGCTCATTTACTTGCAGCCTGCGGTGCAGCAGGAGGTGCTGGCCCTGTTTCATTTTGCGGTCAAGGAAGGCGGCTTTCTCTTTCTCGGCAGCAGCGAGACTGTGACCGAGGACATGGCCGACAATTTCCTGGCCGTGAATCGGCATATCCGCATCTACCGTCATGCAGGCAAGGGCCTGCCGCCGCCGAACCGGAACCTGCGGCTGGCCCAGTTTCCCACGTCCCTGCCACTCCGGCAGCCTGAGGCGGACGCAGTGCGCCAGCGCATGGACTTGGCCCAGCGGCTGGAGCTGCGGGAAGCCCATTATCAGCGCATTGTCGGCAGGATGGCGGCGGCCTGCCTGCTGGTCAGCCGAGAAGGGGAGATCATTGAGAGCTTTGGCCGGACTGAGCTGCTTCTTCAGCCGCAGCCCGGCAAGATGAACCTGCACCTCAGCGCCATGCTGACTCCCACCCTGCTCCTGCCGGTCTGCACGGCCATGCGCGCCTGCCAGCATGAGGTCAAGGGCGAGATGGTCTATGACAACATCAAGATCAGCGAAACCAGCTCGATCCGCTGGCTGCTCCGGGCCGTGTTCCTGCCGGAGGAGCGGCTGTATCCGGCCAGCATCCTTGTTGCCTTGGAGCAGATGCCGGGCAGATCGGAGCGGGCCGGGCCGAAAAACAGTCAGCACGAGGAGGAAGTCAACCGGCAGCTACTTGATCTGAAACGGGAAGTTCAGTTCACCCGCGAAAGTCTTGAGGCGGCCAATGAGGCTCTGCAAACCTCGAATGAGGAGCTGCAGGCGGCCAATGAGGCCCTGCTGGCCTCGAATGAGGAGCTGCAGAGTGCCAACGAGGAGCTGAACTCCCTTAATGAGGAACTGAGCACGGTCAATGCCGAATATCAGAGCAAGATCGCGGAGATGTCCGAGCTGTACAATGACTTGGACAATCTTTTTTGCAGCACCGACATTGGCTTCATTTTTGTTGACCGGGAGCTGCGCATCCGCAAATACACGCCCTCCGTGGTCAAGGTGATCAACCTGATGCGGCAGGACTTGGGCCGCCGGATCAGCGACATGGCCGCGCCGCTCTTAGGTGATATTGAGGCCGAGCTGGCAAGCCTGCTCCTGACCCGGAAAAAAAAGGAGCGGGTGGTCCGGCACAAGGAGGAGTTCTGGTATCTGGTCCAGTTCATTCCCTATATTGACGAAACCAATGAAGTCAGCGGCATGGTGATTTCCATTGTTGATGTCAGCGAGCAGAAGCGGGCCGAGGAGGCCCTGCGCCAGTCCAGCGAAGTTCTGGAGCAGATTTTGGCAGCCAGCCCGGCTCCGACCATGATGGTGACCACAGAGGGCGACATCCGTTTTGCCAATGAAATGGCGGCGATCATGTTCACCCGGCCAGCCGAGGAGCTGGTGGGCCTGCCGCTCAGTTCCGAACATTTCCTCTTCACTGATCTGGAAGGCCGCGCCTTTGCCGAGGCCCAGGACTTTGTCCGGGCTGCTGCCGAGGCCAAGGAGGCCCTGATCATCCGCTTGCAAGGCAGAGAGAGCAGGCAGGAATATTTTCTCACGGTCAAGGCCAACAAACTGACCGCGCAGAACAGCCGTCTGAACGGCGTGGTCCTGACCTTCAGCGAAATCGCCCGGCAAAATTGAGCAAACGCATCATGAAAAGCGATAAGCAGAAAGCTGCCGTTTTGTCTGTGATAGTCCTGACAGCGGCCCTCTGCGGTCTGATGACCCTGACCCTCTGTCTGCTGCAGCGCACCACCCTGCGCCTGGAGGAGCAGCGGCTCCATGAGCTGGTCCACAGCCATGCCGTGCTGATCGAGGAATTTTTCCATATTCGGGAGCAGGTCTTCAAATCAGACCAGCAGGAACAGCATCTTGAGACTGTGCTGACCGGAGTCTTCAATGCCCATCTGCATGAGCACTGTTTTGGCGAGAGCGGCGAATTCCTTCTGGCTCGGCAGGAAGGGGAGCAGATTGTCTTCTGGCCCGGTCAGAAGCATCTGAGCAGCCTCCTGCCGCCGTCTGTGCCGCTGGACTCGCCCTTGGCCGAGCCAATGCGGCTGGCCCTGTCCGGGCAGCGCGGCACCATGACCGGCCTTGATTACCGGGGCAGAACTGTGCTGGCCGCCTATCAGTGGGTGCCGGAGATGCGCATCGGCTTAGTGGCCAAAATCGACTTGGCCGAAGTGCGCCGTCCCTTGTTCCAAGCAGGGGCAATCGCGGGCGGGGCCGCTCTGCTGCTCATTCTGGCAGGCAGTTTTGTCCTGCTCCGCTTCAATCCGTTCCTGCGGCGGCTGGAGGAGGAAAAGCGGCTGGCCCAGAATTATCTCGACATTGCCGGGGCCATGATCGCGGTTCTTGATCAGCAGGGCCGCTTGCAGCTAATCAACCGGCAGGGCTGCGAGATTCTCGGCGGCGAGCAGGAGGGCCTGCTGGGGCTGTTCTGGGTTGAGCACTGCGTGCAGGAGGAGGACCGGCAGCAGGCATCGGCAGCCTTGCAGCGGCTGCTGGACGGCAAGGAAGAGCAGATTGACGGCCTTGAACTGCACCTGCGGCGGATTGACGGCGGCCAGCGGATCATTGACTGGTCAGGCCGGACCCTGCGCGACCGGCGCGGCCATAAGATCGGCGCAATCTGCTCCGGCGCGGACATGACTGCCAAGCGGCAGTCAGAGCAGTCCCTGCATGAGGCGCAGGAGGCATTCCAGTCCACTTTTGAGCAGGCAGCCGTGGGCATTGCCCATGTCGCCCCGGATGGCCGCCTGCTCCGGGTCAACCGCAGGCTCTGCGCCATTCTTGGCTATCCGCAGGAGGAGCTGCTGGCCAAGACCATCATGGATATCACCCATCCTGACCATAAGGAGCGCAGCTATGCCAAGGCCATAAACTTGGCCGCCGAGCCTGCCCAAGAAAATTACAGCATGGAAAAGCAGTATCTCCATCGGAACGGCAACGCGATCTGGGTCAACCACACAGTCTCCTTGGTCCGGGACAGCAAGGGGTATCCTTTGTACTACATTTCCGTGATTGAGGACATTCAGGCCCGCAAGGCGATGGAGGCGGTCCTGCACGAGCGCACTGCGCTGCTGGTGCGCTCCAACAAGGAGCTGGATGATTTCGCCTACATCGCCTCGCATGATCTGAAAGAGCCGCTGCGGGGCATCATGAGCTACAGCACCTTTCTTTTGGAGGATTACGGCGAAACCTTGGGCAGCGAGGGCCGTGACCGGCTCAAGACTATGGGCGATCTGGCCGGACGGCTTTCTGACCTCACTGATGATCTGCTCACCTTTTCCCGTGTCGGCAGATTAGCCTTGGCCTGCCGGGCCGTTGACCTCAATCAGTTAGTCGAAGATGTGCTGATCACGCTCCGAGTCGGCTTGGAGGAGGACCGGGTCACGGTGCGCATTGCCAAGCCGCTGCCGACCATCATCTGCGATGCGGTGCGGATGCGGGAGGTCTATTACAACCTGATCACCAATGCGGCCCGCTACAATGACAAAGAAGACAAATGGGTTGAAATCGGCGCGCTCCATCCTTGGAACGACCCGAAACAGCTTCTGTTCTATGTCTGTGACAACGGCATCGGCATCCGGGACAAGCATCTCGGCAAAATTTTTACCATGTTCAAACGCCTGAACAGCGGCAATAAATACGGACGCGGCACCGGCGCAGGCTTGGCCATTGTCAAAAAGATCATTGAACGGCATGACGGCCATATCTGGGTGGAAAGCGCGGAAGGCGAAGGCACAGTCTTTTTCTTCACCTTGGTCGAGAAGCCGGACTGCGGAGTCTGGCTTGACAATGCAGCAGACGAGATCAGCTCATCACCAGGAGGAACGCCCAGATGATCGCCAATGAAGCCGGAGGCAAGCACATTCTTTTGGTTGAGGACAGCGATGTGGATTATGAAACCGTGCTCAGGGCCTTCAGAAAAGGCAATCTGCACAATCCGGTCATCCGCTGCGAGGACGGTGACGACGCGCTTGACTATCTTCACCGCCGCAACCGCTTTGCCGCCCCCGGAGCCGCGCCCCGGCCCGCCCTGGTCCTGCTCGATCTCAACCTGCCCGGCACTGATGGCCGCGAGGTGCTGGAGGAGATGAAGAGCGATGAGACGCTGAAGGACATTCCGGTGATTGTCATGACCACCTCCTCGGATCAGCGGGATGTGGAGCGGTGCTACAAATTTGGGGCCAACAGCTATGTGGCCAAGCCGGTCAGCTTTGAAGGCTACATGGAGGCGGTCAAGCGGCTCCACAGCTACTGGTTTGAGACCGTGATGCTGCCGGATGCCATTGGCAAGTGAGCAGGGGCATGGAAGAGCAGGTGCTTGGCCTGCTGACCGGTCCCTGCGGCGTGACTGTAGGAGCGGGCATTGCTGCCGCAGTCTCCGGCGGCCCGGATTCAATGGCCCTGCTCCATCTGCTGGCCGCAGCGCAGGAGCGGCTCCAGCTTCGGCTGACTGCGGTCTGGATTGAGCACGGCCTGCGTCCGCAGGAAACTTCGCAGGAAAAAGCAACAGTTGCGGCAGCGGCGGCCAAGCTGGGCATTCCTTTTCTATCCCGGCAGGCGGATGCGGCGGCCTTGGCCAAGAGCAAGCGGCTTTCCTTGGAACATGCGGCCCGCGAGCTGCGGTACGCTCTGCTGCGCGAGGCGGCTGGCAACTGCGGGGCGGAATGGATTGCGGTCGGCCACACCGCCGATGATCAGGCTGAAGAAGTGCTGCTCCGCCTGCTGCGCGGCAGCGGTCGCAAGGGCTTGGCTGGAATGCAGATGCGCAGCGGCGCAATCATCCGCCCGCTTCTGCGCACCAGCAAGCAGGAGCTGGTTGACTGGCTGAACGAGCGCGGCATCGCTTCCTGTTTTGATTCGTCAAACAATGACCGGAGATTTCTCCGCAACCGGGTGCGGCACGAGCTGCTGCCCTTCTTGGAGCAACATTTCGAGCCGGGCATCAAACAAGCCCTGCTCAAGACTGCGGACAGTCTGGCTGCGGATGAAGTGCTGCTGGAGGAGCTGACTGAAAAGGCCTTTCAGGAGACAGTGCAGGAGCTGACTGGGCACAGCAGTCTGCTGCCGACCATGCGCCTGCTGCGTCAGCCCTTTCTCGCCTTGCCTGCGGCCTTGCAGCGGCGGGTGCTGGAGCAGCTGCTCTGGCGCATGCAGAGCCGGGCTGCATACAATCATATCATCCTGCTGCTGGAAGCGGCGGCTTCTGGCAGAACCGGCAGCGAGCTGCATCTCAGCCAAGGGCTGCGGGTCGGCGTGGGCCGCGACTGGCTGGAATTTTCTTATCCAGCTGGCCGCCAGAGCTGGCGGGGACGACTCAACCCAGAACAAGCTGAAGCTGCTCATGCTCCAGCGGCTCGTCAAATTCCAGACTGAGCTTGTATTCTCCAGCAGCCTCCAGCGCAGCCGTTTTGGTTGGGGCAGGGTCCGCCTGCTTGATGGACAGCACTTGGCCCCGGACATCCAAGCCGTTGGGACTGCCAACCACAGGAATGGTGATCTGCATGGTCCGGCCCAGCAGCACCCGGATATGCTTCTGCTGCATCATGCGGAAGGTCATGGACAGGCCGCCTCTGGAGACATCGGCCAGCCTGCCTTTGAATTTCTGGCCAAGGGGGCGTTTGCCCGGCACTTCCAGAACCTGAAAATCAACCTTGCGGGAGACCTCATAGCGATCAAAGGCGCGGCGGTTGAGACCTTTGCGCTGAAGCAGGTCTCTTATGTTATTTGATTTATTATAAAACGTCTTTAATTTTTTCTCCAAGCCGGGATAGGCTTCCTTCCAGCGTTCAAAGCAGGCGCGCTTCAGCACGGAAATGCGGCTTTCTGTGACCGCATTCATGCTCACAGTCCAGACCGAGGTGTCAAAGAAGTTTTCCCCAGCCAAGTCGCCGTCGCAGAGGCTCTTGATATAAATTTTCCGGTCATGCTTTTTATAAAAAACCCGGACCGTGCCATGATTGACAAAAAACAACTCATCATTCTGATCACCCTGCTTGACCAGCATCTCCTCCGGCTCCAAAGTGCGGTGCTCCAGTTCATGATAAATGGCGCTGAACTCCTCAGAACTCAGCTCATGCAGCAAGTTGGACCAAATATCCAAATAGCTGCGCACCTGCACTCCGCTTTTCGCCTCTTCAATCAGCTCTGAGGCCCGAATGATCTCGGCAATGGCGTTGGGGTTGATCTCGCTGAAGCGTTCCCGCAGCCGTTCCGCGTTGAAGATGTCCTCGTTCTGCACGCATTCCATAATCAGCTTAAGAAGCTGCTGGGCAGCCCCAGACCGGTTGCCGGACATGGCCATGCGGATGATGCCTGCCTCGCGGGCGGCAAAGGGATTGTTCTGGCTCGGCACATCCGGCGAGATGCTGCCGGCCCGCTTGTGCTTGCCGCCGGTATTGATGAACTGGATGGCCTGCTCCGCTGTCCGCAGAATCTGCTGCTCCACCTGACCAAGTTCTTTGCCAGTGCTGGCGGCGATGATTTTTTTCAGAGTCGGCACCGCCTTGACGGAACCAATCTTGCCCAAGGTGAGACAGATGGCAAGCTGGAGGTTCTGCCCGGCCCGATTTTTGATCAGAACCGCCTCATCGAGCAGAATAGCCAACGGCGCAACCAAGCTGCTGTCCGGGATGTCGCCGATCAAGGCCACCACCAGCTCGGTCAGCTGCCGGGGCACTGTTTTCAGGGCCCTGAGGAAAAAGTCCTTTTTCCCCGGCGCATCAATCCGGCTGGCCGCCCGCAGCACTTCTCCCTTGACCCGGATATCCTCATGCTCAATAAACGAAGTCACGGCAGTGAAGCAGGCTGGCCCGCCCTTGTCGCCCAGCAGGCGGATGATGTTGCGGATCAGGTACCAGTCCTGGGTCTGCTCCAGCAGGCGGCAGAGGCTTTCCTCTGCTGGCGGGCCGATCTCGCTGAACAGTTTGAGCAGGACATCGGCCTTGTTTTCCTGATACAGTTTCAGGCACTGCGGCTCCAAAAGAAACTCGGCTGCTGACCGGCCAAGCACGGCAAAGAGCCGTCCGGCATCCACGCTTTTGTCCTTGTCATACAGATATTCAACTAAGAGCAGCTCCAGCAGGGGCCGGGTGGCCATGTCATTGAGCAGCCGCCCGATGCGGTCGCGGACATGCTCAGGCGCGGCGGCCAGTATCTTTTCTGAGGAGAACGTCAACAAGGCGCGCCGGGCAGAGGCGTATTTGCCCATTTCAATCTGATAGGCGGCAAAGGCGGACAGGGCCGTGACAAGCTGCCAGACTTCGACCTCGTTTTCCAAGGCCGCGTGCAGGGCGCTTTCCGCCGCAGGCAGCATCTTGTCGATCCGCAGCCATTCCTGATGCGCAATGAGCAGCTCCAAGGTGTCAGTCAGCTCGCAGGCCGCCTTCAGGCGCAGCTGGGGACTGTCGGCTTGCAGCGCGGCAGCGAGCTGGCCAAGCATTTTGTCAATCTGCCGATTGTTTTTTTCTGCCAGAAGATCGCTGATCACTGCTGACAGCATCGCGCCCTCTTCCTCCTCCAGCGCGGTCTGAGCATCGGTTGAAAAAGCGGCCTTTTCTTCTTCGTCCGCCGCTGACAGTGCATTGTTGCGCGTGACATCCATGAGGCTGTATCAGGTTGAGGGTTGACGGTCCGCGCCTGAAAGACAGTTTCAGGCAGCCGCAGGTTTGCGGCATGGCTGATTAAAAGATAACATTCCTTGCGGCAAAAGACAAAGGCTCTTTTCAGGTTTCAGGGGTAATGATGCTGTGCTCCAGCAGCAGGCTGACGCAGCGGCTCACTGGCAGGCCAATGATATTGGCGCAGGAGCCATGCACAGAGCGAACCAGAAAGGCTCCTTTTCCTTGAATGCCATAAGCACCCGCCTTGTCGAGCGGCTCGCCAGTGCGGATGTAGGCGGCCAGCACTGCCTCGGAAAAGGCGGCAAAGGTGACTTCGCTGCTTTCCGCCAAGGTTTTCGAGCAGTTCTCCGCCTGACAGACAAGGGCCAGCCCGGTGATGACTTGATGGCTGCGGCCCTGTAAACGCCGGAGAATCTCCAAGGCATGAGCGGCATCTTTTGGTTTGCCGATGATCTGGTCATCGACTGTCACCACTGTGTCCGCGCCAAGAATCCAGCTTTCCGGGTGCTGGGCGGCAATGGCAGCCGCCTTTTCCTGAGCCATGCGCCGGGCAAAAGCGGCAGGCTTTTCCCCGGGCAGCGGCAGCTCATCAATGCCCGCAGGCAGGCAGGTGAAGACAAGGCCCAGATCAGTGAGAAACTGCTGACGACGAGGTGAAGCTGAGGCGAGAATCAGGGATTTGCAGGCAGTGAACATGGCGGAAGGGTGCTGAGGTTTGTTCTCACGAGCTGGATGACTGCGGCAGCGAAAAAATCATGCCACAGAGCAATGCTTGGGGTATAATGCCTTTCTTGCGTCATGCAGCGGCAAAGAGGAGGCCGCACGGAATAAACTCGGCAAGAAGAACGGACATGCTGAAAAGAATAGCATTATTTCTGCTGGTTGTTTGGCTGCCCTCCGGCTGCGCTGCGGCGCGGGATGAGAAATCCGCAGCAGAGCGGGCAGCTCAGGCCGCGTTCTGCTGGCCATTGAAAACCTTCCGATACTCGCGCAGCACAGGCGGCGGCTGGCTGGCTGCAAGAGGCCGAGGCTCCCAGCATCTGGGGGTTGACATGTTCGCTCCAATCGGCACGCCAGTGCGGGCCATTGCCGACGGCGTGGTCTATGACATCTCCACCGGCGGCTGGGGCAGAGGCAATGTCGCCATCATGGTCAAGCACCGGCTGGCAGATGGCCGCTGGTTCATTGCCCTGTACGGACACATCAGAAATTCCCAAGGTCTGCGCAAAGGCAGCCGGGTGCAGGCCTGCGCCCGCATCGGCGTGGTCGGCTCCTATAGCTGCGGCTCCCATCTCCATTTCGGCGTGATTGCTCCGGGCCGACTGCCTCATGCGCCTTACGGCACCAGCAAGCGGGGTGATCACAATAATTTTGTTGATCCGCTCCAGTTCCTGCGCAGCGGCCATCCCAGCGGCAGGCTGGCTGAATCGGCGGCGCAGGTCTTGACATCAGACAGCGCAGTCGCAGAAGAATCAGTCGCCCTCAGTTCTGCAAAAAAAGACCGCAGCCGCAGTCAGGTGCGGAACATTCGCTCCAAAAATAAAAAACGATCTGTTGCGGCAAGCAAAAAGAGCAGGGACAAAAAGCTGCTGCCCAAAAAAGCTGCTAAAAAGGCAGTCACACAGAAAAGCAAGCGCAGCCGTTCTGTTACAGGCAAGGTTCGCTCTCTGACAGGCAGTTCCAAGCGCGCTGTATCTGCTCATGGACGACGCTGACCGGCTGGGCCGCATCAATCCGCCGTATCCACGGGTCTGCAAATGAGGCAAAAATTGTGGCAACCCGCTGCAAGGCCTCGATCTGCTCAAAGGCGTTGAGCTGCCCGCCCCGGCTGCGAATCCGCTCCGCCGACAACTCCGGCGGCATGGTCAGAAGAATGACCAAGTCCGGCTGCGGGGCAAAGCGGTTGCGCTTGAGAATAGCCTTGGCATCCAGCCCGTTCGCGCCCTGATAGGCAGCAGTGGAGTAATAGTAGCGGTCAGTGAGGACGATCCGACCGGCATTCAGAGCAGGCCGGATCACTTCCTTGACATGCTGCTTGCGGTCTTGGATGAACAGCTCCAACTCCTCCTCCGGGGTGCAGGCACCGCGATTGACATACAGCTCGCGGATGCGGCGGCCATAATCGCTGTCAGTCGGCTCGCGGGTGACAACCACATCCTCGCCCTGCGCCCGCAGCCAGTCAGCCAGCATTGGCAGCTGTGTTGTTTTTCCCGTGCCGTCGATGCCTTCAAAGGCGATCAGCAATCCTGTCCGTATGTTTCGTCGTCGCATTGCGCTCTGTTCTCTGCTATGTCCATTGCCATAAGCCACGCCGCCCGCAGGCTGGCAGCATCGGCAATGCCTTTTCCGGCTATGTCGTAGGCCGTGCCGTGATCAACTGAGGTGCGGACAATGGGCAGGCCCAGCGTCACGTTCACCCCGTCCTGAAAGTGGAGCAGCTTGAAGGGGATCAGTCCTTGATCGTGGTACATGCAGACCACTGCGTCAAAGCCGCCGTTCGCCGCCTTATAAAAAATCGTGTCTGGAGGCCACGGCCCGCTGACCTCGGCCTCGCCCTTGTACTGGCGCAGGGCCGGTTCTATAAGGTCAATTTCCTCGCGGCCAAACAGGCCCTGCTCGCCGCTGTGAGGATTGAAGCCTGCCACGGCAATGCGCGGCTTGCTGCAACCGAAGTCCCGGCGCAGGGAATCAGCAGTCATGCGGATGCAGTCAAGAATCCCGTCCGCAGACAGCATGGTGCTGACCTTGGCCAATGGCTCATGAATGGTCACTAAAATCACCCGCAGGCGGCTGCCAGCCAGCATCATGCGGAAGCGGCGGGCATTGGTCAGCTCGGCCAGCATCTCGGTGTGGCCGGGATAATTCATGCCTGCATCGTGCAAGGCCTTTTTGGCAATCGGGCAGGTGACAACTGCGGCAAACTCGCCTGCCAGCGCGCCCTGCGCCGCCCGGATGATATACTCAGCCATTGCGATGCCGGTTTCCTTGCTCGGCTGGCCCCAGCGCAGCTTGTCCGCATCAAGATGCGACAGCTCCAGCACCGGCACCGTGCCCGGCCTGATGCTCTCTCCTGCCTGCCAAGCAACCGGTTTAACTGTGCTCTCCAGCAGAGCGGCAGTTCGTTGCAGCACGCCCAGATCGCCAAGCACCACCGGCGGGCAGGCTTCATCCGCCGCCAGCCCGGCAAAGAGGCTGAGGATGATTTCCGGGCCAACCCCGACCGGGCAGCCCATCGTGATTGCAGCAGGTTGCATGATTGCCTCCGCCTTGAAAGTTCTGCCGCCTGATGCGGCGGAAAAACTATACTCTGCTCCGCCCTTCTTGCCAACCGGGAAAAATCCGGTTATGCTCTCCATTCAGGAGAAAGCAAGCTCATGGGCAAGGAGAAATTTCATGCGGGCAGTGGTGCAGCGGGTCAGTTCAGCCAGCGTGACTGTGGCAGGCCGGAAGACCGGCAGGATTAACGCGGGTCTGCTGGTCCTGCTCGGCGTGCATAAGGAAGATGCGCCGCAGGATATTGCCTGGCTGGCGGAAAAGGTCGTCAATCTGCGCATTTTTGAGGATGAGGCCGGACTGATGAACCGCTCCCTTGCCGACACGGGCGGGGCCATGCTTATTGTCTCGCAGTTCACTTTGCTCGGCGACTGCCGCAAAGGCCGCCGCCCCTCGTGGTCAGAGGCTGCGCCGCCAGAGCTGGCCAAGCAGTTCTACCTTGAGTTCATTGAGGCGATCAAGCGTTGCGGCATCAGCACGGCCAGCGGCGAATTTCAGGCTATGATGGAAGTGAGCCTGTGCAACTCCGGCCCAGTGACCATTCTTCTTGATTCACATAAACATTTTTAAGAGCAGCGGAACGGCTGGCGGTTGTGGATAGGTTGAACTTGACAAAATGGAACTGCAAATAAATGATACTCAATTTAAAAATAGTTCAAATGCAGAAGTTGACATGGAACATCTGTTTGAAAATATATTTAAAAATATAAATGACTGGTTAAAGTTTGCGGAACAGAAGAATGTTACTTTATTGGTTTTGAATACAGGGATAGTTTGGGGTGTCAGCAGAATAATCAATAAAAATTTCTCTGAATCAAGTTTGATATTTAGCGGAATAGTTTTTGGCTATTTATTTAATTTTGTTTCAATAATAATATGTATAGCCTCATTTATGCCTGTTTTTACAGACAAATGGTTTAAGATGGAAGAAAAGAGAGAAAGTGACAATATTCTTTTCTTTTATGACATTGCCAAGTATTCTAAGAGGGAATTTTTAGAATTGGCAAAAAGGAAAGCTGGTATGAAAGAATACAAGTTTTCTGAAATAGAAAAAGACTATGCTGGTCAAATAGTAAACAATGCTGATATTGCATTAAGTAAATACAAGCAATTTAAAATTGCATCAAGGTTTACAATTATTTCTATAATATTTTTCGTTATCTTTATAACGATTGCCTTGCTTGGAGATAAGCTATGATTACTGAAACTCAATTGCCAGAAAAATATCGTGATATAATAGATAATCAGGTTAAAAAATTTGATGAAAAATTCTCGAGAGAAATTTTTTCTCAGAAGATAAGGAAAATGGAAAGGATACCAAGTGCTGAGAATATTCCAACTGAAGATTCTATAAGATGGATTCAAATTCCAGATGTAATATGCGTATTTGTTGATATGAAAAATTCAACCAAGTTGAGCGCATATAAACATGCAAGAACAACAGCAAAAATATACACGTTGTTCACAGGGACGGCTGTAAGGATTTTCAGAGCATTTAATGCGTCTTATATAGATATCAAAGGCGATGGTATCTTTGCATTATTTAATTATGATCAAGTTCATACATCTCTTGCATCGGCAGTTACATTTAAAACTTTTGTGCAAGATACTTTTTTAAAAAAAGTACATGAAATAGATACTGGAGTTCATATAGGGATACATCAGGCAACATTATTGGTGAGTAAGATAGGTCTTAAAAGAAATAAAAATAGAGATGATATGCACAATGAAGTTTGGGCTGGAAAAACTGTAAATATGGCGGTTAAACTTGCGAGCTTGTCAGAAAACAACGAAATAGTTGTATCAAATTGTTTTTATGAGAAAATAACATCAAGAGAAGCTCTTTATTGCTGCCGATGCTCATCAACTCAACTGTTATGGGAAGAACAAGATGTATCATCGGATGACAGATTTTCATTCGATAAAATAAATATATTAAAGTCACTCTGGTGTAAAAAACACGGAGCCGAATATTTACAAAATATCATAGATGCAGATAACTTGTAAAGAATTATTCTCTCGTCATCCTTTTGAAATACTGAGTTTTCTGCGAGCGGCAGATGACAGAAAATAGCTGCGAGATTGCTATTTTGACGAATACATTTTAAATATGGCTTTCACCGACTTCAACTCGCCTGACGAAGTGCAGCAAGCATACAGCATCACGTATGCTAATAAGAATCCTGCGTTTGCCATGATGCACATCCTCACTCCATCCACCTGCACACATCATCGTTAATGGCATTTCATTGGAACGAAAAGAAAAATGAAATATTGCGGAAAGAACGCGGCATCTCTTTCGAGCGGATCGTTGTTGCAATAGAGGAAGGGCATCTGCTCGGCATTCTTGAGCATCATAATAAAGAAAGATACGCGAATCAGATTGTTATTGTTGTGGAAATTGACGGCTATGCGGTCTGTGTTCCGGCAATCGAAGAAAAAAACGGCGACTTCTTCCTGAAGACGCTGTTTCCGAGCAGAAAATACACAAAGCAATACAAATTGAATGTGAAAAATGAATGAACACGAAGAGAAAGAATTGATCGCTTCAGTTGAAAACGAGGAGTGGACTTCTGTCAGCGATTTGGATTCTTTTAAAAAAAGACTGATGCGGGCCGCTGCTGAAACTACGGCAAAGGATTATCAAATCAATGTCAGAGTTTCCAAGCGGGATGCCGAGGCGTTAAAAACCAAGGCTCTGGAAGAAGGAATTCCGTATCAAGAGCTTGTGACCAGCATTCTTCACAAGTACGTGACTGGCAGAATCGTGGAAAGGCAGGGTTGTTAGCAACATTGCCGAGAGGCTGTACGAGTAGTGCGGAAAATGATGCAGCCAAACAGAAAGTCTTGTTTGATAATCTGCTGGAAAAATGGGGCACTGTCCCGGACTCAGAGACGGACAGGATTCTCAATCAGCGGGAAACTGTAGAGCCGGAAGCTGATTTGACACCAGAACTTGTCAGCCGTCTGAAAAAATGGATTACCAGCAAATGCCTGATCCCCAGCACATTGCCGCCCTTGAGCAGATCATCCGCTCCCGCCGCTCCATCCGCAGCTTTTCCGGCCACGTCCCGGAGGAGGTGCTGCGCAAGATTGTTGAATCTGCCGTCTATGCTCCGTATGCCGCCGGAACCGGCATACCCTTGGCCGAAATCAGAAAGGTCTTCATCTTCCGGCAGGACAGCGCGGCAATAGCGCAGGCGCAGGAGATCATTGCCAGGCAGCTCCGCAAGGCTGCTTTTGGCATCAGCATCATGGTCCGGCTGCTCCCTTTTCTGAGCAGGAAGATGGGATTTTTTGCCAGGCAGATCAAAAATACGGCAGAAAATGGCATTCCCGGCCTGCGGCAAGGCTCATTTTATATCGTGGTGGCCGAGAAGAAGGGCTTTCCGGCGGTGGAACAGCAGGCTCTGGCTCATGTCATGCAGAATATCTGGCTGACCGCGACCGCGCACGGAGTCGGCTTTCAGCTCCTGTCCCTCACCGGCTCGCTGGCAAAGAACCGGCAGTTCATGGACTTGCTCGGCCTGCCGCCTAAGCAGTGGGCTTTGGCAGGCTGCCTTGTCGGGATGCCGAGCCGCCTGCCGACAACAGTCCGGCAGCGGGACCCAGAACCTTTCATTCACTGGCTGTGAATCCTTTCCAGCCAAAGCACAACAGTACAACATGAGAAAAGAAATCAAGATCGGCACCCGCGCCAGCCTGCTGGCGGTCACGCAATCGACTTGGGTCAAAGAGCAGATTGAGCGGCAGCATCCCGGCACCACGGTGGAATTAGTCAAAATCCTCACCAAGGGCGACAAAATTTTGGACGTGCCCTTGGCCAAGGTCGGCGGCAAAGGCTTGTTTGTCAAGGAGATTGAGGACGCGCTCTTGGACAGGCGGGTTGATCTGGCCGTGCATTCGATGAAGGACGTTCCTGCTGAACTGCCTGCGGGCCTGCATGTCGCCATTGTCCCGGAACGCGAAGTGCCTTTTGATGCCTTTGTGTCCGTGCGATACCAGACGCTGGCTGATCTGCCGCAGGGCGGAGCGGTCGGCACCTCCAGTCTGCGGCGCAAGGCCCAGCTTGCCGCTCTCCGGCCTGATTTGCAGATCAGCGACCTGCGCGGCAATTTGGACACCCGCCTGCGCAAGCTGGACGAAGGCATCTATGACGCGATCATTCTCGCCGGAGCAGGGCTGAACCGGCTGGGGCTGCAGGCGCGCATCACCGCCTTGTTTTCGTCAGAGCAGATGCTGCCCGCCATTGGCCAAGGCGCGTTGGGCCTTGAGCTGCGCAAGGAGGACAGCGAGCTGCTGGATGCTCTACAGTTCCTCCATCATGCGGACACAGCCTGCGCTGTGACAGCCGAACGGGCCTTTCTCCATCGCTTGGAAGGCGGCTGCCAAGTGCCGATTGGCGGCTTTGCCACGGTTGCGGGCGGCACAGTCACCCTGACCGGCCTGATTGCCGCTTTGGACGGCAGGACAGTGTTCAAGGAGCAGCTTGCCGGGCCGGTTGAATCAGCCGCAGATATCGGCAGGACGCTGGCTGAAACCCTGTTGGCCGCAGGCGGCAAGGCAGTGCTCGACGAGGTCTATGAGGCAGGCCCGGACACGAAGCAGGGACAGTGAACAGCCTTCTGTCAAAGAAGCCGCCAGAATGGAAGGCAATGCCGGTTGTCAGGAAAATTCATCTGGCGTGGAGTCAAGTTCTCTTGAGAGTTGCCGGATAATTGCTTATCCTTCTCTGTGTCAACAAGTGCCCTGATAAATATGATCGATTTTTGACGCGAGATCACGTCTGTTTGATAAAGTTGCAGAAAATTCAGATGAACACAAAGGAGGAATCATGTCTTACATAGCCGATTTTGAAAAAGCTTTGGAAGTTGGCCGTCCGCCGAACATCAAGGCTCTGTTTCCCAACTCCCGCGCCCTGATCGTCAGCGGCAAGGTGATTGACCGTGCTCTGCTGCGCAAGGGCAAGGCCATGACTATGGCTGCCAATGGCCGCAACCACTTGGTGATTCGCGGCGCGCTGATGGCGGCCCAGCGGGCGCAGGCGGCTCTGATCATTGAGATTGCTCGCTCCGAGGGCGGGGCCTCCTCCTACTGCGCCACCAACTACTGGAACATGGCCCGGCAGGTCGATGCGCTCTGCAACGAGATGGGCATCACCGTGCCAGTGGCCATCCACGCCGACCACTACGGCATCAAATCGCCTGCGGACATCGCCTTTGCCCGCACCGAGATACCATCGCTCTTTGACGCGGGCATCACCTCCATTGCTGTTGATGCCTCGCACATGATGGATGACGACAATCTCTTGGCCAGTCTTGCCCTGAGCAGCGTCATTCCGCCGTGGGCTGGCTATGAAACCGAGGTGGGCGAGATCAAAGGCACGGCAGGGCTGTCATCTGCCGACGAGGCCCTCTTTCTTGTCCAAGGACTGAATGCGCATGACATCTTCCCGGACTGGATCGCCCTCAACAACGGCACCACTCACGGCATTGAGGCTTCGGACGCAGGCATTCAGGTTGAGTTGACCGGCGAAATTCACGCGGCCTTGGAAAAATACGGCGTGTCCGGGGCGCAGCATGGCACTTCCGGCAACAGCTCGGAGCGGCTGCGGGCCATTGCCTCGCAGACCCGCACCACCAAGGCCAATGTCGCCACTGCTTTGCAGATGATTTCTTGGGGCGTGGAAGTCAATGACTACGGCAATGCCATCCTTGATGCGGACGGCGAGTTTGTCAAGGTTCCCGGCCAAGGCATGACAGAAGAGCTGTGGGCGGATATGAAAGCGTATGCCAAGGACAAAGGCTGGTCCAAGGGCAATTACAAAAACCTGAACTTGACCTTTGAAAACCGGATCATGGGCCAGCCGCGAGAGATTCGGGAGCGCATGGCCCGCCGGGTCAGCGACTTCATTTTCACCATGCTGACCGAGGTCTTCAATGCCCAAGGCACAGCCCGCCACGCGGTCGATGCGATTCTGGAGGTAGGCTCCTATGACCTTGGCCCCAAGGTCGGGCGGATGGAATCGCCGGAGGACTGGACAGAGGAGAAAATTCGCGCCCGCGCTGCCGAGTTGGACACGGACAAAGGCCCGGAGGGTGATTTCTCGGATTGATGCTCTGCCGAGGCGGAGCTGCTTTGGTTTGCTGTAAAGAGCGGCTCCGCAGGTTTTGACATGGAGCAAAAAGCATGAAAAAAGATGGATAAGGCGCATCAACAACTGCTCCGTCAATGCTGCGGCTTTGATTGGGATGAAGGAAATGTTGAAAAAAATCGAATCAAGCATGATGTTGTTCCATCGGAGTGCGAGCAGATATTTTTCAACAGACCATTGCTGATACATGATGACAGGTGATGGTGAACTGTGAGTGATCAATTAAACAAAAGATTATTATTATAATCTTGAATGAACCTCCAGACAGATGCAGTTAAATTTTCGATGCTTCTCGAAAATGAAATGGTCTTTCTGACAAGTGCAGACAATCTTTGTCTGAATGTCAAATTGAGCCTTTCGATATGACTTGTTTTTCCGCTTCCTTTGCTGACAATTCTATGCCTTTCAGCTGGAAACACGCTCGAATAAGCGGCGAGTCCATCCGTAAAAAATATTCCGTTCTTTTTGCAATCTTCAGAAAGGGAGTCCCACAAGGCGGCTGCTCCTGCATTATCTCTTTTTCCAACATGATACCCGACAATAAGCTTTGTTCTTCTCTCGATAGCAAGCCATATCCAAATATCATTTTCCTTGTCACCAACGAAAGTCCACATTTCATCGGCTTCGATGAAGATTTTTCCGTTGCGGGACATATTGAAAGCCTCTTTTTTGACTTCATTTCGTTTTTTTTTAACATATTCCTGAAGCCATCTTTTTGAGATGGAAACGGCTCTCGCAATCCCAGCCAATGAGATTCTTTCAACAAGAAGCTTATCAACTATGCGCCATTCAGCATCAGATATTGTTTTGTTCTGAGGATTCTCAACGAATTGACGTGAGCAGTCCTTACATAAAAATTTCTTTTTCCCATTCGCATTGGAGCCATTTTTCACAATGACTGATGAACCACATCTTGGGCATTGCACAGCTTTCTTCTCCATGTTTGTTTTTTTCATAATGACGGCTTGACATGCGCATCCGACGAAGAGCCGATGGGACAGAGAGCATCCCTTGCCGCCAGTATATTATATTTTCCATCAATTTCAACATATTTTCAACCCATCACTCACGATTCACCATTACCTGATGATGACACGCTGCATTCAGCAGAAGAAAAGCGATTTTACGCACTCGGCAGAACTGACAGAGATAGACGGCTTTTTGTTGTTTTCACCATCAGGATGAATTTGATCAGAATCATTTCTGCAAGGGACATGAGCCGTAAGGAAAGGAAGATATATGGCGATGAAAAAAATTCCTAAATTTAAGAACGCAGACGAGGAACGGGCATTTTGGCAGAAACATGACTCTGCGGAATTCATTGATTGGAGCAAAGCGGAACAGCTCGTTCTTCCTAAGCTCAAACCATCTGTTAAAAAAATATCGCTCAGACTCCCTGAATCCATGCTGGAAGAGCTGAAGCTGCTGGCCAGAAAACGTGATGTTTCCTATCAGTCCCTGCTGAAGATGTTCTTGGCTGAACGGCTTGAAAAAGAGTTGGGCGCACACTGAATTTTTTCCCAAAAAGAGCATGCACAAGATACTTGTCACCGGCGCGGCTGGATTTATTGGCCACAGTTTGTCCAAACGTCTGCTTGAGGCGGGCCGCACTGTTGTCGGCTTGGATAACCTCAACGACTACTATGATCCAAACCTGAAAAAGGCGCGGCTGGAGCAGCTTCTCGCGTTTCCCGGCTTCCGTCATGCGAATTTTGACATGGCTGACCGGGCCAAGATGGAGCAGCTTTTTGCCGCAGAGCAGTTTGATGCAGTCGTCAACTTGGCCGCTCAAGCCGGGGTGCGCTACTCGCTGATCAACCCGCACTCGTATGTTGACACCAACATTGTCGGCTTCCTCAATGTGCTGGAAGGCTGCCGCCACAACAAGGTCAAGCATCTGCTCTATGCCTCGTCCAGCTCGGTCTATGGGGCCAACACCGCCATGCCTTTTTCCGTGCATGACAATGTTGACCACCCGGTTTCGCTCTATGCGGCCTCCAAAAAGGCCAATGAGCTGATGGCGCACAGCTACAGCCATCTCTACGGCCTGCCCTGCACCGGCCTGCGCTTCTTCACCGTCTATGGGCCGTGGGGCAGGCCGGACATGGCCTTGTTCCTCTTCACCAAGGCGATTCTGGAAGATCAGCCAGTCAACATCTTCAACAATGGCGACATGGAGCGCGACTTCACCTACATCGACGACATTGTCGAGGGAGTGTTCCGGCTGATTGATCATCTGCCTGTGCCTGACCCAAACTGGAGTGGCGACCAGCCTGACTCGGCGACCAGCTACTGTCCGTGGCGGCTTTACAACATCGGCAACAACGCCAAGCAGCAGTTGCTGCGCTACATTGAGGTGCTGGAGGACTGCCTTGGTAAAAAGGCGATTCGCAATTATATGCCCATGCAGGCGGGCGATGTCCGGGCAACGTATGCTGATGTTGATGACTTGGTGCGGGAGATCGGCTTCAAGCCGCAGACTGCGATTGAGACGGGCATTAAAAATTTTGTCGAGTGGTATCGCAGCTATTACGGTTGAGGCGAATATTCCATGACCCTGCTGCAATCCTTTGTCCTCGGTCTTGTCCAAGGACTGACTGAATTCATTCCTGTTTCCAGCTCCGGTCACTTAGTGCTGGTCCCGCACCTGCTCGGCTGGCATTTTCCAAAAGATCAGAGTTTTGTTTTTGATGTGCTGGTTCAGCTCGGCACTTTGGCAGCAGTGGTCGTCTATTATTGGCAGGACTTGACTGCCATAGCCCGCGCTTTCCTCCTTGGCTTGGTGCGGCGGCAGCCTTTTGCCGAGGCAGATGCCCGCATGGGCTGGTTCCTGATTCTCGCCACTCTGCCAGCGGTCGTCGTTGGACTGTTAGCCAAAGACTTGGTGGAACAGGCCTTTGCCAGTCCGAAAATGACCGGAGTCTTTCTGCTCTGCACCGCTATCCTGCTGCTGATTGCGGAAAAAGCAGGCAATCGTTGCCGCTCCATGCAGGAGCTTGATTGGAAGGACAGCCTCTGGATTGGCTTTTCCCAAGTCTTAGCCCTGCTGCCAGGCGTGTCCCGCTCCGGCGCGACCTTGGCAGGCGGCATGACCCGGCATTTGGACCGGCCTGCCGCAGCCCGCTTCTCCTTTCTGATGTCCGTGCCGGTCATGGTCGGTGCAAGTGTGCTGGCCGCAAAAGACCTGCTCGATCTGCCTGCGCTGCATGATTTCCTCCTGCCTCTGCTGCTCGGCTTTCTCACGGCAATGGTCTCCGGCTATCTTGCCATCCGCTGGCTGATCACCTATCTGAGCAGACATTCCTTGCACATTTTTGCCGGATACTGTGCCGCAGTCGGCCTGCTGCTTGTGCTGCTGCTGTGAGAAACGCATGTGCGGCATAAGCGGCTTCGCGGCCTGCTTCCCTTCAGTCAGCCGGGAGCAGCTCCGGCGGATGAACAGCAGTCTCAGCCATCGCGGCCCGGATGATGCTGGAATTCATATTTTCAACGAATCCGGCAGACCGGAAAAGCCGTGCGTTGGTCTGGCCCATCGCCGCCTGAGCATCATTGATCTGTCCGCTGCTGGTCAGCAGCCAATGGGCAATGAGGACGGCAGCCTCTGGATCAGCTACAATGGCGAATGCTACAACTATCAGCCCCTGCTGCACGAACTGAGTAAAGAAGGTCATGCGTTCACTTCAGCAACAGACACCGAAGTCCTGCTGCACGGCTATGAGCAATGGGGCTTGCGCGGGCTGCTGGAGCGTCTCAACGGCATGTTTGCTTTCGCCCTCTGGGATCAGTGCAGTGGAGAGCTGATTTTGGTCAGAGACCGGCTGGGCAAGAAGCCGCTCTATTATCTCCAGCAGGAGGACGGCACGTTGTTCTTTGCCTCGGAGATCAAAGCCTTTGCCGCTGCTGGCGTTCTTGATGCCCAAGATATAGACGCAGCAGCCCTGATTCAGTTCTGGTCGTATGGCTACAGTACCGGTGCCCGGACCATGTACAAGAAGGTGCGCCGGGTTCTGCCGGGCCATTACTTGGTCTGGAAGGATGGCGGCATTTCTCAGCATGAATACTGGGATGTCCGCTTTGGCCTTGATCCGGCTCCGCAGCGGACAATGGACGATCTGGCCGACGAGCTGGAGAGTCTGCTGACCGATGCGGTGCGCCTGCGCCTGATTGCTGATGTTCCAGTTGGAGTCTTTCTGTCCGGCGGCATTGATTCCAGCCTGATTGCCGCCTTGGCCGCCAAGGTGACGCAGGGCGGCATCCGCTCCTTTTCCATCGGCTTTGCAGAGAAGCAGTTTGATGAAACCCAGTATGCGCAAGCAGTTGCCGAGCATCTGGGCATTGACAACACCCTGCTCCGGGTCGAAGACAATCTTCAGTCTTTCTTCCGGCCCATTGCCCTCCATTTTGATGAGCTGTTCGGTGATTCCTCAGCCATTCCAACGTGGTTTGTCAGTAAGTTGGCCAAAGAGCATGTCACGGTTGCATTGACAGGAGATGCCGGAGATGAGCTGTTTGCCGGTTATGACAGCTATGCCAAAGCATTGAGCATCTGGGGAACAAAAGAGCAGCGCAGACTCTTCAAAGGCCGGGTCAGCAAGTTCCAGCAGCTTGTTGATTTTCTCCAGCTCCGCTTTGTCCCGAAAGAGCAGCGGCTTTTGGCTCTGGAACGAATCATGCCTGCAATCTTCCTCAAAAAGGTCTTGCAAGAAGGTGTTCTCAACCCAGTCACTATCCAAGATGCTCTCCACGACAGGAAACAGTGGCAGGTGCGGGCTGCTGGAGCCGACCTGCTCAGTCAGCTCCAATATCTCAATCTAAAGAGCTATCTGCCAGATGATATTCTTGTTAAGGTTGACCGGATGAGCATGGCCCATGCCTTGGAGTGCCGCAGCCCCTTGCTTGACTACCGGGTTGTGGAGTTTGCCGCCCGACTCTCCTTTGCTCAGAAAATCAGCCCGGAAGGCAAAGGGAAATATCTGCTGCGTCATCTCCTACAACGCTATCTGCCAGAGCAACTCATTGATCGGCCCAAGATGGGCTTTTCCGTTCCTTGGTCTGAGTGGTGCAAAGGGCCGCTGGGACAAGAGATCAAGGAGCAATGGCGCAGCATGAACACGCCTTGGTTCCGCAGCGAGGCCGCAGACCTGCTCTTTCCTGAACGCAAGCTGGGCTGGCCTGCGCGGCAGTGGAATGCCTTCTGCATTGTTAACTTTTTTGGCAATCAGTATTGATCAATATAAATAATTACAAGGTGATTATCGAATGAAGCATGAAATATCAAATGATTTATGGAATATACTTATATGTAGTTACTGTGGATGTGAAATAGAATCACATGAAAATGGAGCTAAATGCTTTAAATGTAGTACTTATTATCCATGTACCGACTATGGATCACTCGATCTTCGTTTAAAAAAGTGTAAAAAATATAGCCTCGAGTTTAACATAGGTAACGATCTGTTTCCAGATAAAAAAAATGATTTTAAACCATTGCCTATAAATAAAGATAGTTGGATTGATTTTTCTAAAATCAATTATACAGGAAATCTTCAGAAGGAAATTATAAGTTTTTTTCCGAGACCAAAGAATGATAAGAGCAAAATGCTTGACCTTGGTTGTGGTAAAGCTGTTCATAGAGAGATTTGTGAGCATGCAGGTTTTATTTGGACAGGTTTAGATTATTATTCAGATAACGCCTTAATATTAGCGGATGCTCATTCTCTACCTTTTAAGGATAATTCATTTGAATTTATCTTTTCATATGCAGTGCTTGAGCATATTAGATTTCCTTTTATAGTTATGCGTGAAGTTCATAGGGTCTTACAGCCTGGTGGAAAATTCATAGGTACAGTTGCATTTCTTGAGCCATTTCATGGCAATAGCTTTTACCATCATACTCATTTAGGAATCTTCAATTCATTATCATATTGCGACCTTATTATAGAAAAGATAGCCCCAAGTGAAACATGGTCTGGTCTTACAGCTCAATCTATTATGGGGCTTTTTCCAAAAATGCCTCAACCTATATCAAGAGCGATAGTTTTTCCTATCCAATTATTCAGTAAACTTTGGTGGAAAGCGCGTATAAAAAACAAATCATTTGATATTAGTATTAGAAATAATACAGGTGCATTCACCTTCATCGCAAGCAAGAAAAAATAGCCAAAAAAAGTCCATCCTTGCCCGGAAGACGGGGTGGCTGGACAGATCAGCTTGTCTTGAAGCAATTCCGAGCAAGGGCAAGTCGCAGTCACAACCATGAAAAAGCTGTTCTGGAAGCTCTGCGCCTCGTACCTGCTTGCTGCCGGACTGACCTTGGCCATCAGTCTTGTCACGGCTCCGCTGCTCCTGAAGCAGGTTGTCTATGAACAGACAGAGGCGCAGCTTGCCGCGCAGGCCCGGCTGGTTCGGCACCATCTGGCCACAGTTCCAAGAGTCAGCAAGTCGGAGCTATACCGACTCTGCGCTGTGTTCAGCGAAGAGCTTGGCAGCCGGATCACCATCATTGCCGCTGCCGGGCAGGTGCTGGCTGATTCAGAAAAAAAGGTGGCGGACATGGACAATCATGGCGACCGCCCGGAAATTGAGGAGGCGTTGGCAGGACAGGCTGGCATTTCCCTGCGGCTCAGTCACACCCTGAACAAGGAGCTTCTTTATGCGGCAGTGCCGGTGCAGCGGAACGGCAGGATTTGGGCCGTGGCGCGGGTCTCGCTGCCAGCCACAGAGATCGAGCAGCGATGGGCTGTCCTGCGCGGCAAACTGCTGACTGCCGCTCTGCCAGCCCTGCTTGCCGCCGCTCTTGTCAGTCTCCTGCTGGCCTTCCGCATCAACCAGCCTTTGCAGGAAATCGCCCAAGGTGTGCGCTGCTTCACCCAAGGCGAACTGGCCCATCGGATTCATGTTTCCGGGCCGCCGGAGATCACCAGCTTGGCCGAGTCCTGCAACCGCATGGCGGCCCAGCTTGACGAGCAGACTGTTGCGCTCAGGAAGCAGCTTGGTCTGCTGGAATCCACCTTCCGCAGCATGACCGAGGCCGTGCTGGTCACAGATCAGGACGGACGGCTGCTGCACTGCAACCAGGCCGCAGGCCGCTTGTTCGGTTTTGAGCCAGCCGCAGCCGGGCAGCGCGAAATCCAGGAGATCATTCGGCATGCTGATGTGCAGCAGTTTCTGGAGAAAACCTTGCAGAGCCGCAGCCCGCTTGAGGAAATCATTGCTGTCGGTGCTGGCCGGGAGAAGATTTGCAGCGCGCACGGCTGCCTGCTGCGCAGCGACAACAGACAGCGCAGTGGCGCGCTCGTGGTCTTTCATGACATCACCCGCCTCAAACGGCTGGAGACCATGCGCCGCGACTTTGCCGCCAATGTTTCCCATGAGTTGAAAACACCGATCACCGCGATCAGCGGCTTTGTCGAGACCCTGCGCGACGGTGCCCTGCATGGGCCGGAGGCGGAACGTTTTTTGGAGATCATTGCCCGCAATGTCAAACGGCTGCAAGCGATCATTGAAGACCTGCTCGCCTTGGCCCGGCTGGAGCAGGAAGAGCGGCAGGGCCGCATTGCCTTGGTGCGGCGGGATGTCAGGCCAGTGCTGGAGAATGCGGCGGCCCTCTGCCTCAGGGCGGCAGAGGAGAAGCGCATCGCCTTGGAGCTGATCTGCCCGGACCGGCTCCAAGCAGAGATCAACCCTGATCTGCTGGAGCAAGCCGTGGTCAATCTTCTGGACAACGCCATCAAATACAGCCAGCCGCAGAGCCGGGTCATCCTTGGGGCGGCACAGGACAAGGACGAGCTGCTGCTCACGGTGCAGGATTTTGGCTGCGGCATCAGCAGCGAGCACCACGCCCGCCTTTTTGAACGCTTCTACCGAGTTGACAAGGCCCGGAGCTGCAAGCTGGGCGGCACCGGGCTGGGGTTGGCCATTGCCAAGCACATTGTCCAAGCCCATCATGGCACGATCAGGGTCGAAAGCGCGCCCGGACGCGGCAGCACCTTTGCCATCCGCCTGCCCGTCTGATCGATGGTGATGGTGAACTGGGAGTGACAGGTTGGAAAATTGAAATTATTTAATCAAGTTAATGATCAATCATAGTTCGTCATCACCAACGGCTTGATTTTTTATTGCATCAGCCTCACTGTTTCAAATTTGACTATGAACAAATTAGTTTCCGTCATCATCCCGGCCTACAATCACGAGCGGTTCATCGGCCCAGCCATTGAATCTGTTCTCAAGCAGACGCACAGCGATTTGGAGCTGCTTGTCATTGATGACGGCTCCACAGACAAGACCGGCGAAATCGCCCAAAACTATGACGATCCCCGCCTGAAATATTATCATCAGGAAAATCAGGATGCCTACAATACGATAAACCGGGGACTGGGGCTGGCGCAGGGTGAGTATATCGCCATTCTCAACTCGGACGACATCTACACCACAGACCGCTTGGCAAAGCTGCTGGCTATCCAGCAGGAGAGCAATGCCGCCTGTCTGTTCACTGATGTCATTCCCATCTCGGATGCGGGCGAGGAATTCACTGATCCAAACGTTGGCTGGAACCTCTGGCACAAGAAAAACCGGGACTGGTATTTCCAATGCAAGGACCTGTACACGGCCTTTCTGAAAGGCAACTTCATGGTCACGACCTCCAATCTCTTCATGACCGCTGAGGCTGTCCAGAAAGTCGGCAAATTCTGTTCGCTGCGTTATCTGCACGACTATGACTATATTTTCCGCATGCTGCTGGCCTTTCCCGGTCAGGTGCGGTATCTTGATAATGAGAAGCTGCTCTATTACCGGATTCACAGCGGCAACACCCTGAGCGAGGCGGCCATCACCGGGCGGCTGCAAGACCTCGAAGTGATCCAAAAATACATGCTGGCCGCCCTGCCGGAGCAATGGCGCGGCCTTGCCGCTGCGGGCGCCGAGCGGCTGCTGGAGCTGCGCGACGAGCTGGAGCAGGTGCGGGCGGAGCTGGCCGGACAAACTGAACCCAGCGTCCGCGAGCGGCTGCAACTGCTGCTGGCGGCAGTGCGCTTCAAGCTGCGGAAAAAATTGACTGGACGGCTCTGAGGCAGGAGAAAAAATGAACAGAAAAAAACACCTTCGCTATCTGGCCAAGCAGGAATTTGATCTGCTGGTGATTGGCGGCGGCATCAGCGGGGCCTGCATTGCCCATGACGCGGCCCAGCGCGGCCTGTCTGTGGCCCTGATTGAACGCCGGGACTTTGGCAGCTTCACTTCTGCCGCCTCCTCCAAGCTCCTGCACGGCGGCATCCGCTACCTGCCGCAGGGCCAAGTCTGGAAGGTGCGCGAATCAGGCTGCGAACAGCGCATTTTTCAGCATTTAGCCCCGCATCTGCTCCACTGGCTGCCCTTTCTCATTCCGACTGAGAAAGGCTCTTTCATGAAAGGCGCGTTCGCCCTTAAGCTGGGCATGAAAGTCTGCGGCTTCTGTCATGCCGGGCTGCCAGACGGCCCGCCGCCCGGACCGTTTCTTTCCGCTGCCAAGGCACTGGAACTGGCTCCGCAGCTTTCCGGCGTAGAGCGTCTCACTGGGGCGCAGGTCATGTATGAATCGCACATCCACAGCACCGAACGCATGACCTTGGCCTTTCTCAAAACAGCGGTCAGCAACGGGGCGGCCGTCGCCAATTATGCGGAAGCAGTCTCCTATCATGTTAGGCATGGCAAAGTGCGCGGTGTGCTTGCCCGCGACACGCTGACTGGCGAGGAATTCACGGTGGCGGCCCGCCTGACAGTCAACTCGGCAGGCCCAGCAGTGCAGGCCCTCAACCAAGCCGCACCTGCCTTGGAACTGCGCCTGCCCAAAAAGATCACCGGCTTTGCCAAAGGCGTGCATCTGGTAACCAGGCAGGTGCATCCTGAATACGCCTTGGCTTTGACCACCCGGAAAAAAATCGAAGGTTTTGTCACTCGCGGCGGACGGCATTTCTTCATCATCCCGTGGCGCAACCGCTCGCTGATTGGCACCACCAATGTTCCGTTTCAGGGTGATTTTGATCAGATGCGGGTCACAGAAGAGGAGGTGGCGGAATTTCTTGCTGACATCAACGAGGCACTGCCTGACTTGGGCCTGAGCCGTGACGATGTCCGATACGCTTACACCGGCATTTATCCGCTCACTGTCCGCGAGATTGACCCGGAAAAATATCAGGCAGGCGGCGATTATCAGCTTGTTGATCACCACCGCACTGACGGATTTCCCGGCCTGATCACCGCGCTGGGAGCAAAATACACCACGGCCCGCTATTTGGCCGAGAAAACGGTTGATTTGGCCGTGCGCAGGTTGGAATGCGAGACATTTCCCTGCCGCACCGCCACGATTCCGCTGCTGGAAGGCAGCATGGCCAATCTGGCCTCGTTCACTGCCCGCAAAAATAAGCAGTACAGCAATCTGCTTTCCAAAGAAAGTGTCGCGCATCTGATCCGCTATTACGGCACCGGCATAGACCGGGTCATGGAGCTGGCTGCCGGGAAGCGGGAACTGCTGCGGCCTCTCTCGCCTGCGGTCAGTGTCTGCGCGGCAGAAGTGCTGTATGCAGTGCGCAAGGAAATGGCCATGACTCTGGAGGACGTGGTCTTCCGGCGCAGCGGCATGGGTACAGTCGGCTGCCCGGATGAGGCGGCGTTACAGCGAACAATCGCCATCATGGCTGAAGAATTGGACTGGACTGCGGCACAGCAGGCTGAGGAAAAACAAAAAGTGCTGTCGCGTTATGACTTTCACCAAGGCAGAGCAGCATGAGCAGCAGCAAAACTACTGTTGTTCATATTGCCCCTACCCCGTTTTTCGCTGACCGGGGCTGTCATATTAGAATCCGCAACGAAATTGAGTCGCTCCGTTACAGCCCCTATCGAATCATTCTCTGCACCTACCATCATGGCAGCCCGGTCAGCGGCATGGACATCCGCCGGATATGGCCAGTGCTGGGCTACACCAAGCTGACCGCAGGCTATTCGCCCTTCCGTTTCATCGCTGATCTGCTGCTTTTTTTTCTGGTGCTGAAAACAGTCTGGCAGGAGCGGCCCGCCCTGCTCCACGGTCATCTGCACGAAGGCGCACTGATCGGCTGGGCGGTGAGCAAGTGCCTGTTCTGGCGCAGGCTGCCAGTGGTCATGGACATGCAGGGCAGTCTGTCTGGTGAGCTGGCCGCTTACAAAGCCTTCGGCTCCCTGTCTTTTCCTCTGCGCCTGTTCAAGGTGATTGAACGGCTCATAATTCGGATGCCGGACTGCTTTCTCTGCTCCTCCCGCCAGAGCATGAGCTGCCTGCACGAGGAATTCCACGTCCCTGCCGAGCGCATCCAGCTGCTGGAGGACATGGTCCCGGATTCTTTTTTTGCCCCTGCAACCGGTTCCGGGCAGGAAGAGCTGATTCCGACGGGCAAATCAGTGATCATCTACACCGGCTCACTGCTGCCGGGCAAGGGCGTGGAGCATCTTCTTCAAGCCATGCAGAGCCTTTGCGCGGAGCGGGATGACCTCCATTTTGTTTTGGTCGGATATCCCGAAGAAGAGGCCCGGCACTATGCGGCGGCGCATAATTTGGCAGACCGCTGTCTGCTGCCCGGTCAGATCAGGTATGCGGATTTGGTGAGCTGGCTTGCTCTGGGTGATATTGCTGTGGAACCCAAGGCGGCAGAGGCGGGCGAGGCCAGCGGCAAGCTGCTCCATTACATGGCTGCCGGACTGCCAGTGGTCTGTTTTGACACCCCAAACAATCGCAGCATGCTGGGCGCGGCTGGCTGCTATGCGCCAAGCCGGGATGCGCAGGGGCTTTCCGCCGGAATCAGGGCTTCGCTGGCGGACATGGATGCGGCCCGGCGCAGAGGCAGGGAAGGCCGCAAATTAGTGCGCGAACGCTATTCCGCTGCCGCAGTTGGCCGAAGCCTTGACCGGTTATATCGTCGGCTTGCTTGCTCCTGCCGATAGCTATCTCCGCTCTGCCGCAGTAAAAGATATCAGGTGAATGGAAGTTCTGCTTCTTATTCCCCTGCCATTCTGCCATCGCGCAGCTCAACAATCCGGTGCGCGGTCTTGGCTAATTCCGGGTTATGGGTGACAAGAATGATGGTCAGGCCGTCGCGCTGATTGAGTTCCTGCAAGACCTTGCTGATTTCCTCGCTCCGGGCCGAGTTAAGGTTGCCGGTGGGTTCATCGGCCAAGAGAATCTTCGGCCTGTTGATCAGCGAGCGGGCAATGGCCACCCGCTGCATCTCGCCGCCAGAGAGCTGGCCCGGCAGATGGCTCATCCGCTTTTCCAGTCCCAGCGATTTGAGCAGCTCAACAGCATAGTCATCCGAACCGGCCTCCTTTTGATAAAAGGTGCAGGGCAGGAGGACATTTTCAAGAACGTTCAGGGTTGGAATCAGATAAAATTTCTGGAAGATGTAGCCGAACAGCTCCCGCCGCACCTTGGTCAGCTCCCGCTCGGAAACCGCCTTTGTTGGGATCAAAGATCGCCTGCATGAGCATCGGCGTGGTTCTCTCAACCTCCTCATGTGCATCGACCTCTTCTTTGCCCCCTTCTTTCATATAGCGCAGACTGGTGCCGCCGCCCTTGAGCATCAACGTGGCGGCCTCATAGGGACAGCCCTTGGCTGTGACCACCACCTGAAAGCCCATGTTGTCGATGTCGCGGTTGAGCGAGGCTTCGTAGCCCTTGTTGAAGCCCATCAGGCTGGCTAAAACCCAAGCGGACAGGCCCACGCCGATGATGGTCAGCGAGCTTCTGAGCTTTTTGCGGAGCAGATTTTTGTAGCAGACTTTGTAGATGGTCAGCATTATGCCTCCTTTTTATGCTCTTTCACCATTTTTTGGCTTGCGGCAGGCGGTGAAATATGTTAAAAAAAATTTCTCTATACAATAGAACGCAGTGTCAATACAGGCATTTGGCCTCTGATAAAAGCATTTCAGCAAAGGAGAAGAACATGTTTAGTTTTGCAAAAAAAAACATACAGTTAGGCTGTATAGCTCTTGTTTTGTTCTGTTCATCCGCTGTCTTTGCTCAACCATTCGGTCTTAACAATGCAAAAAGGCTTATTGAGTACAACGATAAAATGATAGCATTTTTTGCTCATCCTACAGTTGATCACATTAGCTGTGAGTTTGATGGTTCAAAAGAAATGTCTTCAGGTTTCAAGGTTCGGTATACTTTCAACTGGAAAAAAGATAACGGAGAAAGGCATTACAATACTTTCGATTTTTATTTTGATGATAACGCAAAAATTGCCGCCATCGATCCAGTTGATCAATCAAACATCATTCCTCCTTTTGTTGCGTCTGGATTGATATCAATTGTTGCAGACGGTATTTTTAACGAAATGTTGAAAGATACAGACTACACAAGAAGTCAATTGAAATCAATACTTGAAGATGGCGATTCCAAAGAAATCTTAACAGTGATTCTCAGAGCAAAGCAAAGATGACTTTTTTTGTTCCAAACGTTCCTGCGTTGGAACAGGTGAATTCAAGTTCCAAGTGCAACTTTTTTTGGTTGCAAGAAAAGGCAGTTGCAGGAGCACTATACTTTTATGCTCTTACTAACTGCAAGAAAATAATATAAAAATTTACATAAGGATGTAAAACGCCATACAATTTATGCTTTTTGGATAACCAAAAAAAGTTGCACTTGCGAGTTGAATCCGCATTTCTTGTCAAGCAACGAGCCGCCTTGTCGGCCTGAAAAAAAGAAAGGCGGACCATATCGGTCCGCCCAAATTGGATATTAGCTGTGCAGCTGTCTCAGAAATGCCGCAGGATGCTGTCGCGGGGAATTTTGGAGATGGCCGCGACTTTGTGCCCTTCAAAGCCCATGCACAGAGCCAGAAGCTGATTGTAATCAAAGACCGGAATCTTATAGATATCCTTGCCCGCCTTCTTGTTCAGCTTCTCCTGAATGTTGTCCATGTACATCAGACAGGTGATGCAGGAGACCACAATGAATTCGGCCTTGGTTTCGTTGAGAATCGCATCCAGCTTGCTCTGGGTGAAGGCATCCGCCTCTGCCGGAGAAGTCTTGGCAAAGCCGCCCGCCCCGCCGCAGCACTGATACTCCATGCTGAAGGCATCCACGGTCGCGCCCAAGGCCTCGGTCAGGCGGCGCAGGGCTACTGGTCTCCGGGGCGACTCCTCAAAACCGACCACCTCACTGGGAAAAAGGGTGTGACAGGGATACTGAACAATCCCGTGCATCCCGGTCAGCTTCTTCTTGATCTTGGCCGCGATTTTCTCTGGCCCGACCTCATTGTACAAAACATCAATAATATGCCTGACCTTGGTCGTGCAGTTCACCTGCCGCCCGCTCGGTTCAAGCAGCTCGTTCACTCTGGCCCGCAAGGCCTTGTCCTCATGCAGATGCTCCAACCCCATCTGCAGGGAGCTGTAGCAGGAGCCGCACTGGACCATGATGTCATGGCCCTGCTCTTCAGCCAAGGAGATGTTCCAGCCGCTGGCGGCAAAATGGGATTCATTGTCCGTGGAAGGAAAGGCACCAAAGGCCGGGCAGCAGACATAGCCGGGCAGATCGTGAAGCGGCACGCCCAGCGCAGGCATGGTCAGCCGGATTGCGCTTTCCACGTCCGGGCGGATGGCCGGCATGTTGCAGCCGGGAAAAAAGCAGAATTCCATTACTCATCCCCCATAAACATATAGTCGTTCTCGCTGATGACCGGCGTTTTCATGAGCATCTCTCGGAACTGCCTCAGCATCTCCGGCCTGCTGGTGATGGTCGGCAGCTCGTGCAGGCCCAGCGATTCCCGCACTTCAGTGTTCACGCCCACCGGCTGGGAGTAGCCGCGATTGTAGATGTCAACCACGGCAGTGGGAATATAGGTCGGGTCGCTGGCTGACTGCCATTTGCGGATGGCAAGGATCAGCTCAAAGGGTTTGACATCCATCGGGCACATCTCCTCGCAGCGGGTGCAGGAGACGCAGGACCACGGCGTGGGATCGTCGAGCAGCTCCTCCTCCAAGCCCAGAATCACCATTCGGGCCAAATTCCTGACTAACAGGGGCGGATTGCCGTGCGAGGCTGGACAGCCGGTGATGCAGGTGCTGCAATTGAAGCAATGATGCAGGTCTTCATTGGGATATATTTCCTGCCACAAATCCTTTCGGGCAGCACTGAAATCTATTTCCACGACAGGTCGCCTCCTATGCGGTTGTCGGTATCCGGCAGTCCATGAACTGCGCGTCAATCATGGCCAGCATCTGCTTGTCATTCCAGCCCCGCACTTCTGCTGCCCCGTTCCGGCAGGTGGCGGCGCAGAGACCGCAGGCTTGGCAGGCTGCGCCATTGACCACGATCCGGTTGCTGTCCGCATCAAAAGAACGGGCATTGTATGGACAGACAGGAATGCACTGCTGACAGCGGATGCAGAGGGAATCATGGACAGTCGAAACCTCGCGGGCCAAGGGAATTTCCTTGCCTGAGAGAAAGACTGAGGCCTTCTGGGCTGCCGCCTCCGCCTGCATGATGGCTTCGCGCAGGGTCATGGGCGCATTGGCCACGCCGACCGCATAGCAGCCTGATTTATGGAATTCAACTGGCCGCCATTTGGAATCAGCCTCGGCAAAAAAGCCGTCCTGATTGAGCGGCACGCCAAAGGTCTCGGCGAGCTTGTCGTTGCCCTCGTCCTTCTCAATACCGGTGGCCAAAATCAGCCAGTCCGCTGTAATTTCCAGCTCCGCATCCAAAATCGGATCCCGGAAGCTGACCACTGGCCTGCGGTTTTTCAGCTCCACCTGCGGCTTGTTGTCCAAGCTGTAGCTGACAAAGATCACCCCTTTGCGCCGGGCCTCAGTGTAGTAGCGTTCATACGGCCCATAGCTCATCATGTCGCGGTACAAGACAAAGACGCGGACTTCCGGCTTCTTCTCCTTGATCAGCAGGGCATTGTGGAGCGCGCCCATGCAGCAGATCCGGCTGCAATACTCCCGCGCCTCCTTGTCTCTGGAGTCAACGCACTGGATCATGACCACCTCTTTCATCTTGCTGAGGTCGATATCATCGGCCCGGAGAGCCTTGCCGAATTCGGTCTGGGTCATGACTCTGTCCGACTCGTCATAATGATAGGCCGTGGTCGGACTTTTCTGATTGCCGGTGGCCAAGATCGCGGCCCCGTGTTCCAGTGAAAGGATGCGACCGTCCTGCTCTCTGATCTGAGTCCGGTACTGCCCAGCCTGACCGCCGGAACTGAGGATTTCGCTGCCAAGATGAACCGTGATCCGGCCAGTGTCGGCAATTCGGTGGGCAAGGTCTTGGGCAATGCTGATCGGCTTGAGGCCGTCAAGCGTGGCACTGACCTGATTGCCTGCATAGCCGCCCAGCTTCTCAGCACGATCAATGAGATGCACAGCTGCCCCGCGTTCTGCCAAGGACAGGGCGGAATACATGCCGACGATGCCGCCGCCGACCACCAGCGCAGTCTGATTGGCCGGAAGGCTGTCAAACTGCAAGGCAGGAGTGAAGCGCAGCCGGTCAATATGAGCACGGGTTTCCTGAATCAGACGGGCAGTGAAGCTGTCTGGGCTGTCCTTTCTGCCCAAGGCCGCGCTGATGTCAAAGACCTTGACCAAGGAGGGATGAAAACCAGCCTGCTCGGCAATCTTCTGCAATTTCGTCTGGTAAAGGAAGGGCTTGGCCGCGCCGATCAAAAGGCGATTGCCTTCGGCCCGATTGACCAACTCGGCAAAGGCGGCCAGTCCCGCTTCGCTGTGGAGGCTTGCCAAGACATGCACCTTGGTCACGCTGTGATGAGCGGTCAGGGCTTTGGTCAGCAGGGCGGCATCCAACTGCTCGCCTTCCTTGTCCGTGAAGCCCTTGCTGAAAACAATCTCCAGCTTGGCTGCTTCGGTGTCCGCATTAGTGCTTTTGTTCGACAGCTCGGCCTCGTCATTCACTTTCAGCACGTCCAAGGATGCCAGCAGCTTGCTTGCCTCACCGGCTGCCGCAATGCCGCTGCTCACAGCCTCGCTGATCTCGGTCAGGCCCATGAAGGAGCCGCATAAGAACACGCCCGGCTTGCGCAGCCGCACCTTGCTCAGTTCGTCGGTGGGCAGGAGCTTCTGCTCGTTGACTTCCAGATTCAGGATTTCCGCAAACCGCTGCTGCTCGGCAAAAGGTGCCTGGCCAGTTGAAAGCACAGTCAGGTCAAAGGTCTCGACCTTGAACTCGTTGCTGTCCGGGTCAAAATAGCGGATTTGCAGGCTGCCGTCAGGATCAGCATAAACCTGCTGGACCCGGCAGCGGATCAGGCGCACGCCCTTGGCCACCGCCTTTTCAAAGTAGCGGTAATGATCCTTGCCAAAGGTGCGCATGTCCATGTAAAAAATGGTGGTCTCGGTGTCCGGGCCGCCTTTTTCCTTGGCCAGCACTGCCTCTTTGAGGGCGAACATGCAGCAGATCGATGAGCAATAATCCCGGCCCAACCGGCGGTTGCGGGAACCCATGCACTGAATCCAGGCAATCCGCTTGGCCGCCTTGCCATCCGAAGGCCGGTGAATCACGCCGTCATAGGTGCCGGAGGGACTGATCAGCCGTTCAAAGGCCAAGGCTGTGACCACATCCGGGGACACGGCGTAGGACTTGGCATCTTCAACGTTTTCGTCCCAGAGCTTGGCTCCGGCAGCAAGAATGATCGCATGAACCTGCCGTGTCTCGCTCTGCTCTTCTTGAGTGAAATCAATAGCCCCATTCGGGCAGACTTCAAGACAGGGCTGCTCAGTGCAGCCGCTGCACGCATCCCGGTCAATCCGCAGCATGTTGGGGAGGTTGTGCGGCACCATCTGATAGACCGCCTTGCGCTTGGTCAGCTCATGGTTGAAGCCGTCCTCGACCTCCATCGGGCAGACCTTGATGCACTCGCCCATGCCGTTGCATTTGGCCGGATCAATGTAGGCCGGTTTCTTGCGCAGCTCGACGCTGAACTTGCCTGCATCGCCACTGACTGCTGTCACTTCGGTGAAGGGCAGGATTTCGATGTTGTCGTGATACAGACTCTTGCGCATGCAGAACTGCGAAGCATACTCCCGGCCAACAATCGGCAGCATCCGGCAGATGCCGCAGTGGTCTGTGGGAAACTGATGATCCAGCTTGGCGAGAATGCCGCCGATATGCGGCGAGGCATCTGCCAGCAGAACCTTGTAGCCGGTCTCAGCCAGCTCTAAGGCCGCCTTGATGCCGGAGATGCCGGCTCCAACCACCAGCACCCGGCCAATTTCTTTCTTTTCCGTCATGCCTTGCGCTCCTATTTCATCTGGCCGGTCACTTCAACCAGCTCGTCATGATGGAAAACCGTGAGCGGCTGGGCCTCGTCCACAGAGCGGCCCGCTTCATAGCCGAAACGCTCCTGCGAAACCTTGGCTGCCGCCTTAAAGGCCATAGTCAGGTTGATATCATTGGGGCAAGCACTGGTGCATTGGCCGCAGCCGACGCAGAAGTTGCCAATGTGGGTCATCCGGGTGAGATGGTAAAAGACCGTGTCCGTGGGCATTTTCAGGCTGCCCTTCTGCTGCGCCCAGCCGACGAACTGCTCGCTGTCGTGGCGGAAGGTGTCGGTGACAAAAACGCATTCCTTGCAGTAGCAGACTGGACAGGCCACCCGGCAGTTGTAGCAGTTGATGCACTTGGCCATGTTTTCTTCCAAGGCCTGGAAGCTGTTGATCTTCTCCCGGTACTCGTTCATCTTCTGCTTGAAGGCCTCCTGCCGGGCGGCAGTCAGGCTCTTCACCGCCTCAGCCCGCTTGCCGGGTGCGGTGCTGCTGGACAGGCCCATGTCGCTGAATGCTTTTTCACCTTTGCCAGTGGCCGCTTCCACGGCAAAGGTTCCGGCATCTGCGCCGATCAGGCAGAGACGGATGTCCGCATTGGCTGCAGTCGGGTGCTCGCAGGTGGCGCAGGCTTCGATGATATCCTGGTCCTTAGTCGCAGTTGTCCCGCCTTGCGCGGCCTTGATAAAGGATTCCGCAGTCAGCCCCTGCTCGCGCAGGCTGTAGAAATCTTGATTCTCAAAGCGGCCAAAGCAGTCTATGCCAATGAGCAGGGTGTCGTCCAAATTGGCCTGCTTGAGCTTGACTAACTCGATCAGGGCGCGGATTTCGCAGGGACGCATCACCAAGGCAATTTTTTTGCCTGACGGCTTGGCGGTCAGCGACGAGGCGATCTTGGCTGAACTGACCGGCGCAATCGGAGCAAAGGGATCAACCGCTGCGGTCTGGGCCGGGTCAGTGATCAGCGTCTGCATGATGGTGCCGTTGGCTTGGCGGCAGGGTGCCAGCACCGCGTCAACGGTCTTTTTCTCCAGCAGGGCGGCAAAGACTTTGGCCAGCTCCTTGTTCAGCTCGTTTTCCTTGTACGATATGGTCGTGAAGTTGGACATGTGCGTTCTCTCTGTCGGTTCAGGCCGCTTCCTGCGCTGCCATCTTGATCGGGCTGGGGCCGAGGACTTTAATTTTATCCGTCATTTCTTGGGCGACCTTCTGAAGCATGATGCCGTCGCTGGCCGCAATCCAGCGCAGCCAGAAGCGGTCTTCGCCGATGCCGTATTGCTTGAGGATTTCGGTCAGATGGGCAACCCTGCGTCTGGCCTTGAGATTGCCGTTGATGTAGTGGCAGTCGCCGGGCCAGCAGCCGCCGATCAGCACCCCGTCCGCGCCGTTGAGAAAGGCTTTGATCACGAATTTCGGGTCAACCATGCCGCTGCACATCACGCGGATGATTTTCACATTCGGCGGATAGGTCATCCGGGATGTGCCAGCCAAGTCGGCGGCAGTGAACGTGCACCAATTGCAGAAAAAGGCGACGATTTGCGGCTCAAAGTCAGTCATTGGGTGTCCTCCGGTTTAGATTGGGGGGGGGGCGGTCAATATTTAATAAGAAAAACAATCTTTTTTAATTATGGAAATCTCGAAAAGTTAGTGTTTTTTGCAGTTGTTGCTTTGTAACTGCCTGATTATTCGATCACGATTTCGGCAAGATCGGTAGGTGTTTTTTCGAGTATCCCATTTTTCAAAAAATATTTCTCTTCCTTCCCGTCCTCTGGGTTAAAAGAAGTAAATTTTTTCAATTCAACTTCTTTTAATATTTTTTCGTTTGCAATTTTTTTGCAACTACAGCTTTCAGATGATTTTTCATTATTACTATCATCTTCCATGAAGGAAAAATTAAACACAGCTTCTATGCAATACTTTTCGTTTCTAGATTCTTTCTCATGCTTAATTTCGTTTATTTTGAAAAAGAAATTTTCAATTTTTAAAAAATCATCTTCTTCGTTTATAAATTTTATTTCTTTATATTTTTTAATGCGTTTAGTTTCTTCTTGGTTTCTAGTTTCAATATTAACCCTCGATAGTATTCTGCTTAACTCAAAAGTTCCATACTTATGGAATCCAGACAGTAAAATTATATCACCTTTTATGTTTTCATCGACATATCTTCCACTGCATATTATAAGGAGAGCAGCATCTCTTATCACGTTTCCTTCTCCATTTTCTTCAGGATTTCCAACATGCTGCTCTTTTTTGTCATTAATGTAAAAAATACCTGTATTTTTTACATCACTATTATCACTTTCTATATATTTCCAATATTTACTTCTCGATTTGTATTTATGCAATGTTCTAAACTCAAATCTTTCTTTATCAGGATAAAGTTTTCTCATAAGTTGTTCGGCCGCTGGATTTATGCAGCTTGATCCAATTATGATGTAATCATCATAATGATATTTTTTATCTACAGAAAAAATTCTTTCAAGTTTTTCTTCATCAAATTTCTGACATGTTAATTCTTCATCTCCATTTTTTATATAATCAATAAGTTCAAGCATATCTAATTTGTAATGAAAAGGAATTCTCTCCTCAATAAATAAAATTTGATAAATAATTCTATTAAAAGCTGTAAAATCTTGAATACTTGTCCTGCTTCTTGTCTTTTTTCCATCTTCTTCTGGAAGGAGACAATCTACAGCACCAATTATAAATTTTGTTTTCAGAAGCTGAAAATTTTTCCAAAAATTAAATTTTTGTTTATTTGCATCATCAATTCTTGCAACTTCGATATTTTCTATTTCAAGTTTTACTTTTAAATTTAAATCTGCTATATCGTTATATTTTATAATTCTTGCTGCTATGACATCAAAAGGAAGCCCAGCGAAATCTTTATTAGTTAAATATAAACAAGTTAAATCTTTCTGCAATTCAACATAGTTATTAACACGAAGGCCATGTATAAATCCAAGCCAGTAAAAAACCTCTGTGTTATTTTTTTCTGAAATATCAATAATACAGTATCTTGCCCTGCTTATATTGTGTATAATATTGGTAAATTTTTCTGAAGACGCAACCATTGCATCTTCAATAATATCATGTATATCTTTGCAACTTAATTCAATCAGGTCATCGCCTGGAAAATGTAAATCTTTTATCCCTTTTCTTACTCCAAACTTATAAATTTCAGAGTAAGTTATCTGCTTGCTTTCAGATTTTTTCTTTGGGAGAATGCATATTATTGAATAAGATTTAAATCTTTCTTTACCACTGACAGATGGAATGACAAATTTAGCAGATTCAAACGAAAATATACTCTTTAAATCTCTTATTTTCGAGTAAGACCTTATGTCGCTTCTGACCGAAAGAAATTTAAGCCTTTTTTCTACTTTCTCTTTTTTTGCTAAATTTGAATTATATATAATAATAGTTTTTTTACTAAGAGCATGGGCTATTCCAATCTCGTAATATACATTTGGATTTCTTTCTGTAAGATCAGCAATAATTAATGATGACTTGCGTATTTCTTCACATATTTTACATATCACATATTCTCCTCCTAAAAAATGCGCTTCCGTTATATTTTTACATTTCTTTTTGATAGAAGAAAAATATTCTTTTATTCCAAATTTATAATAATCAAAATAAGGATTTTTAAAAGGCATTGCAACAAAAACTTTATCTTCATCTTCCTTTATATCTTTACTGCATGACTTTCCTGTCATGAAACATACTATTTTTTCATTACCACTCATCACAGTCTCCTTTTTGCTGTAATTTTATAAACAAATAAAACTAATGACAATAGACAGTGTTATAGAAAATAATATAACCCCATGAAAAGCAATTATCGTTTTTGAAGTTGTCACAGACAACCAAGAGTCTATTCTCTCTCTATCGCAAGAGATTTTCATAGAGAAATCTATTTCTTCCTCGGACATCATGCGAACATGTTCATAAATTTTTCTAAATATTCTTTCTTCATACAAAAAATATCCATCAAGCCCCCAGAAAACTAACGCTGGAAAATAAGAAATAACTAAAAACGAATATTTGCCTCCTTTTGCAAAGGCAAATATTGCAGAAATGAGAACAATGCTCCATCCCTTCAATAAAAAGGAATTGGTGGAAAGTCTGTTAATTACTCCTTGAATCATCTGTAAATGAGCTATTTTGTTTGACATGCAGCTATCCTCTTTTTGTGGTTGAATATTTAACGATAATACCTCATTCATTGGCACTGCTCAATACCTGCTTTGTATAAAATTTTGATTCATTTCAAAATTTAACATCATAGAGAAAAACCGGCCATCTTCGCAACTGCAATTTTTTACCCAGTTTAACACCTCTTTCCTGCAAAGCCTGATAAATTTGGTCAGGAATTTGTAAGTTTTTGCTGGACGATATTTTCACTGCATCAGCTTCTTGGGTCTGAGAAATACCGCCAAGTCAGCAGCCCCTTCAGCAAGTTCCCGCCAGAGGCATTCTTTCTTAATGACAAGCTGCACATAGCCGCAAGTGGGAATATTGTTCACTGCGCTGCCGCTGAGTTGATTGCAGAAATCTGTCAAAGCCTGATTGTGCCCGACAAGCAGCGGCTCGTGTGTCGACTCATCAAGCACTCTGCACCAATCCCAGATTGCCTTGCTCTCAAAGGTGTAAAGCTGCTCCACAGTCTGCCACTGCACCGCCGCTCCCGGCAACCTGCTGCTGAGAAGCTCTATGGTTGCCTGCGCCCTGACCGCCGGGCTGCAAAAGACCTGCGCAAAACAGCAGCAGCCTGCCTCAGCAATATGCTGGGCCATGAAACCGCAGGTCTTCCTGCCGCGCTCATTCAGCGGCCTGTCAATATCCGCCAGCGAGGCATCCTCCCAACTTGACTTGGCATGACGCAGCAGATGAATTTTCTTCATGAATGCACTTTTTCCTCCTCCAGTCCTTGGCTGGTGCGCACAAACCAAGGCCGGGCAACTGCGTCAATATGAGCACGGAGCGGCGGATATTTGATGCTGGCATAACTTTGCACATCTACTGAAAAAGGCAGGCAGCTTTCCTGAAACAAAGTCCAAAGACGGTCACATACTGCCTCATCAGCACTACCATAGAGCACCAAATCCAGATCAGAATTATGTCGCTGGCGGCCCTGCGCACGTGAACCGAACACCGCCACCTGTTCAATGCGATCTTTCGCTGTAAGCAGAATCTCCCGAACCAGTGCCCGCTGTGCCTTATTCAGACCAAAAGCATCGCTCATAGCTCGCCTACTTCAATGCGCCGCACCAGCAAAAACTCGTGCAATTCAGTAAAGGCTGCCAGATAACTGCTGCGAATATCAGCAATCACCCGTTCAAAGGTCTCAAAGCTGTAGGTGTGCGACATGCGATTGCGGGCATCCAAGGCGTTCTGCCATGCCTCGCCCTGCTGGATGATGCCTGCCTCGAATGCTTGACGGATTACCGTGCGCGGCGTGATCTGGTTAAACACCACATTCTCGCTTTCCAGATAATCCTTCAAGGTTTTCCAAGCAAGCTCCATCGTGTATTCAAACCGCTGAATCACGCCTTCCTTTTCTAATTGCGTCAACGGCTTTTCTTGTTCAACTGCCTCGCGCAGCAACGTGAAAGCGCGGCTGTAATTGTCAAATCGATACTGCCAGCGAGGAGTCGGGTCGGTCATGGAATCTGCTAAATTTAAATGTTTCAAAAGGTATTTAATATTCAGTTGTCTCAGGAGAGTGCGAAGATAAAGTTGGCAATTCTAAATTTTTTGGTTTCATTCCAGCCACATGTAAGGCAATCTGCGCCTTTACTACGCTACGAATCTTAACATCTTCAATAGAAGCTACAACTGTTTCCGCACGTTCCAACTGTCGGTCATTTCGTAACCTATCATATAATTCAGTTGCTCTTTGCCGTGTCTGTTCTGCTTGTTTAAAGAAAAGAAATGCAACTGCATCAATTACTGCGCCAGGCAGTATTTTTATATATTCAACAAAATTTTTATGATCAATACCAAGAGAAAAAAACAGTATCAATGCAAAACCAATTGTTGCAGCAGTTACACTAAACCAAAACTGAAACTTTGCCTGCGAAAGTGCTTGGCTATGATAATTATTTACTAATTTTTCTGCAAAACCGTTATTCTCGTCTGCTAATTGATGTATATGGATACCTCCATGCACTCTCAAACTACTTTGAAATTTTTTTTCAAATTCTTTAATATCGAGACCGTCAGGTAGTTTTTTGGCAATTTCCTCCAGTGCTCGTAATTTGGCCTCTTCTGTTTGTAAAAATGCTGTTTTTGCAATTTTACTTATATTTTCTTTTTCTAAATTATCTTCCTTGGATTTCTTTTTCGCCAAAAAAGATAAAATGAATCCGGCAATTATGGATAAAATCCCTAATAATAGACCTGAAGACAAACCTGATACTACTACTATTTCGTCTATTGACATTATTTATTTTTTCATGTACATCAGTGCATATCTGCTTCGCTTTTCAAAATCTCAAGATCATCAAACGACAGACAATCCCACAGTATTTCATTGGTAATCTCCAATCCGTTAAGTATGAACAGATGAGTTGAAATATTCATAATTCCGCAGATTGTCTCTCCCTCTTCATTCTGATAAACCGCATCTTCAGCTCATAGACTATCCGGCTGATCAGCTCCTGCTCCTCATTGTTGAGATTGCCCTTGGTTTTCTCCTCCAGCATGGCCAAGGTGTCAATCGAATGCCGGGCCAGCTCCATGTCCAGCACCTTCTGCCCGGTCTCAGGATGAGGAATGTCGCCAAGATGAAACAGGGCGGTGGTGTTGAGCGAGAGGATGAAAGAAATAAAGGAAACCTCCGGCATGACGCACTCGCCCTTCCTGTTCCGCACCTGACCTTCAGGACATCCGCAATCGTTCTTCTGCTCGCTCATTATGTTCACCGCCCTGTTTGTTGTTTAAGACTTGTACGCAGGCAGGCTCAGGGCCATTGCATTATCAACATGCTCCAGCTCCAGCACCTTAGTCAGCAGCTCTTTGTTCACCGGCTGATCCGTGTTGAGGAGAATGACATTCTGCTTGGAGCTTTCCTCGCGGCCCACCGTCATTCGCGAAATATTCACCCCTGCCGCGCCGATGGTTGTGCCCAGCGCGCCGATCACGCCGGGAATATCCTTGTTATAAACCAACAGCATCGGCCCGGCAAGCAGAGCTTCCAGACAGAAGGAGTTGAGGCGCACCAGACGCGGTTCCTTGGTGCCGAAGACCGTGCCTGCAAGCACATTCTCGCCTTCCGTGGTTTTGACCGTGATCCGCACCAAGCTGGTGAAATCTGAGCTGCATGTGCTCTTGGACTCAATCACCTTGATGCCGCGTTCCTTGGCGATCAGCGGGGCATTGACAAAGTTGACCGCATCCTGAAGAATCGGAGTGAACAGCCCTTTGAGAAAGGCCACAGTCACGGGGCTGACATGCTGCTCGGCAACATCGCCGCTGTATTCCAAGGCCACTTCCTGCACCCCGCCCTTGGAAATCTGCATGTGCAGGGAGCCGAGCATCTCGCCCAAGGTGATGTAGGGGCCGATTTTGGCCAAAACCTCGTCGCTGACTGACGGCACATTGACCGCGTTGCGCACCGCGCCGGTGAGCAGGTAATCCGCCATCTGCTCGGCAATGGCCGCAGCCACGTTCTCCTGCGCCTCAGAGGTTGATGCGCCCAGATGCGGGGTGCAGATGAAGTTGTGCAGGCCGATCAGCGGCGTGGTCTCCACGGTGGCAGGTTCCTTCTCAAACACATCCAAGGCTGCCCCGGCAATCCGGCCTTCCTTGAGGGCCGCATGGAGAGCCTCCTCATCCACAACCCCGCCACGGGCGCAGTCAATGAACATGGCCTCCTTTTTCATGGCCCCGAAAAACTCAGTCGAGAGCATGTGCCGGTTGTCCTTGGTCAGCGGCGTGTGCACGGAGATGAAGTCAGCCCGCTTGGCCAGCTCCAGCAGCTCAACCCGCTCCACGCCCAGCTGCTCGACCAATTCCTCCGGCATGAAGGGATCAAAGGCAATGACCTTCATCTTCAGGCCCTGCGCCCGGCTGGCGACAATTGAGCCGATCCGGCCTATGCCGACAATGCCTAGGGTCTTGCCGGTCAGTTCCCGGCCCATGAAGCTCTTCTTCTCCCACTTGCCCGCCTTCATCGAGGCAGTGGCTTGGGGAATGTTGCGGGCCAAGGAGGTCATCATGGCAATGGCGTGCTCGGCAGCAGTGACCGCATTGCCGTCCGGCGCGTTCATGACCACAATGCCCTTGGCGCTGGCTGCCGGAATATCGACATTATCCAGGCCGATGCCCGCCCTGCCGATCACCTTGAGCTTGGTGCCCGCCTCAATGATGTCGGCCCGCGCCTTGGTCGCGCTGCGGATCACCAGACCGTCATAATCGGCGATAATTGCTTTCAATTCCTCCGGCGGCAGGCCGGTTTTCACATCCACTTCCAGCCCCGCCTCCCTGAGTATCTTTTCTCCAACAGAAGCGAGATTGTCGCTGATCAGCACTTTCATGATTTTCCTCTTTCCAGTTCGTTCTATTCGGGACAGTATGTAAAACTGTTGATTTTTCCTCACAAAGCAAGCACTATAACGGGATTCGCCCCTGCCGACAACTGCAAAAATGTATGACAGGGCTTTTCAGCGCATGAAGCATGTCAGAGCTTATTCCTACAGCGTGGGGGCTGCCGGAAGCCGCTCAGGCAGTCAGCCTGCTGAAGCCCAGACTGAGCAGATAGACAGCCGTGGCCAGCAGGATGATTACGGAGCCACTGGGCAGGTTGAGGTAAAAGCTTACCCCCAGCCCGACCGTGATGCAGACCGCGCAGACTGCAGTGGCCAGCAGCATCATCTGGCGGATGCTGGCGGCAAAGCTGCCTGCAATCGCCGCTGGCAGGGTCAGCAGGGCAATGACCATGATGATGCCGACAATCCGAATCAGGAGGACAATGGTCAGAGCGGTAAGGCAGAGCAGGAGCAGATGCAGCCACTGGGTGCGCACCCCGCGAAGCTGGGCATATTCCTCGTCAAAGCAGAGGGCGAGCAGCTTGTTGTAAAAGATGACGACCACGGCCAGAATCACTGCGTCCAGCCCGGCGACAAAATAAATATCCTGCCTGCTGATCAGGAGGATGTTGCCGAACAGATAGGACATCGGGTCAAAATAGCCCGGTGTTTTGGCGATGAAGAGATAGCCGAGCGACATGCCGCCCGCCCAGAGCGCGCCGATGATCGAGTCTTCCCGCTGCCCGGCATGGCGGCTGACCTGGGCGAGAATCACCGCTGAAAGCAGGGCCACGATCACTGCTCCGTGCATGGGCGTGAACCAGGAAATTCCTGTCACAGTTTGCAGATACAGGCCTAAACCGATGCCTGCCAGAATGCAGTGGGAGATGGCCCCGGCCAAGTAGCTGATCCGCCGCACCACGACAAAGGTGCCGATAATGCCAAAGGAAATTGAGGAGAGCAGGCCGACCAGCAGGCCGTAGCGGAGAAAGGGCAGGTCAGGGTCGGTCAGGGCGGCAAGCAGCTCAGTCATGTTCGTGGCCCTCAGGGCAGCAGCGGTGGTCGTGCCGGATCATGCGCAGCTCGCCGCCGTACATCTCTTGGATCAGCTCACCGGTCAGCTCGCTGGTCGGATGGACATAGACCTTGTTGTTGACGCAGATAATCCGCTTGAAAAAAGTTGAGGAAAAGCCGACTTCGTGCGTCACCATCAGAACAATCATCTTCTGGTTCAGCTCGGCCAGCAGGGTGAGAAGCTGCTGCTCAGACTCGCGGTCCAAGCTGGCAGTGGGTTCATCAAGAATGAGGATGTCGCCGCCCGAAGCCAAGGCGCGGGCAATCAGCACCCGCTGCCGCTGCCCGCCGGACAGGGCGGCAAAGGGCCGCTTGGCCAAGTCAGCCAGCCGCACTGAGGCCAGCGCATCAAGGGACAGCTGCCTGTCTTCCTTGCTGTATCTGCCGCTGAAGCTGCGGCCAAGCCGGGCCATGCAGACCACGTCCAAGGCTGAGATGGGAAAGCAGGCATCGTAACGGGCATATTGGGGCACATAGCCGATCCGGGTCCGTGCCTCTGCCGGTGCTCGGCCAAAAACGCGGATGCTGCCGCTGCTCGGACTGAGCAGGCCGAGAATCAGCTTGACCAGCGTGGTCTTGCCGCCGCCATTCGGCCCGACAATGCAGGCTGAATCCAAAGGCCAGACCGTCAGGCAGACATCAGTCAGCACCGGCATGTCGCTGCTGTAGGCAAAGCTGAGGCCCTCTATTTCGATGGCCGCTTCTTTCACAACTGAATCTGCGGCGGAAAATCCGGCACCAAAGACGAGGCTGGCTGCTCGCCCCGTGCCGTGAAGAAGCGCAGCCCGCCCTGTTCCGAGCAAATCCAGACTTCCTTGGCCCCCTGTTCAAAGTAGAGCTTTCGTTTCTCCCGCATCTCCTCGTCCGTGTTGCTGGCCGAAACAACCTCAATGCAGATTTCCGGGCAGACAGAGCAGGCGGCCTCATGCTTGATCTTGGCAAAGATTGCGTCAGAGACCCAGACCACATCCGCCACCCGCACCCCTTTGCCTGTTTGAATGGCGCATTCCGGCAGGGTCTTGCCTGTGCGCAGCAGCGTGCGAAGGAGAAATTCCACTTCCCCCTGCAAGGCGGCATGATAAATTTTCACCGGAGTCATGAGCACCTTTCCCTCTTCATTCAGCTCGATTTTGAACGGCAAATCTTGCAGACTTGGATGTTCGCACACTTCCTGCCAGTTCATGGTTCACCTTCAGTTCAATTGCCGCCCAAGGCCGAGCTGATCTGTTCGGCCATGAGGCGCAGGTTTTCCGGCACATTTTCCGCCAAGGGATCAAGCGCAGCTGCCTTGCCGCCAATGGCTTGGGCAATGGTCTCCGCGTTTTTACGATCAAACTGCGGCTGAACAAAGATCACCTTGACTTTTTCTTTTTTTGCCTTGGCGATCAGGGCGTAAAGCTGTCTGGGCGCAGGCGATTTTCCTTCGATTTCCACCGCCTCCTGGCGCAGGCCGTAAGCATGGGCAAAATAGCCGAAGGCCGGGTGGAAGACGAGAAAGCTCTGGCCCTTGAACGGAGCCAGCTTCTTGCTGATTGCTTCATGCAACGCCCGCAGCTCTTTTGAGACCGCTTGCAGATTCTCCTGATACACAGCCGCATTGGCCGGGTCAGCGGCTGCCAAGGCCTCTGCCATGACAGCCGCCATTTTTTGCAGATTCTGCGGATCAAGCCAGACATGCGGATCAAGGCCGCCGTGCTCATGCTCGTGGTCATGATCCGCATGGTCGGTCATGGGAATTTTCCTGATGCCAGCCGCAGTGTTCACAATCTGCACATTGCTTTCAGCCTGTTCCACTTTGGCTAACAGGCCGCGCTCAAACTCCAGGCCAATGGCAAAATAGAGCCGGGCGCGAAACAGGGCAGTGACCTGCTCCGGGGTCGGCTCCATGCCGTGCGGCTCCTGGCCTTTGTCCAACAGAGCAGTGACATGAACCCTGTCACCGCCGACCTGCTCGGCCAGCCATTTCTGCGGCAGGATGGAGACTAACACAGGCAGAGGTTCAGCACAGGCCGCAGGCGCGGCCAGCATGGTGAGCAGAAAAACGGCAAACAGTTTTTGGAGCATTTTTTCCTCCGGCGTTCTTGGTGCAAGTTTGTTTACAGATTTTGTACAGAAATTGCCAACAACTTGCAACCATTACTTTCCCGTCAGCCCGCCTCTTTGGGCAAGGTGATGGCAAAAATCACCCCGGTTCTGCCGTCTTCCAGATTGCGGACACTGACCCGGCCTCCGTGATGTTCCATGATGGTGCGGACTATGTACAGCCCCAGTCCCATGTGCGGGCGGTCGTCCTTGACAGGCCGGGTCGAGACCATGGAGTTGAAAATCTGCTGCTGCAAGACCGGGTCAATTGGCGGCCCTTGATTGATGACCTGCAAGGAGACAGTGTCAGCCTGCTGCTCCAGCCGCAGCTCAACCGGCGTTTCCGGGGCATGAAAAGAAACCGCGTTTTCGACTAATTTGTCAAGGGCCTGATGCAGGCGGACTGGATCGCCCTTGACCAGCACCTCCTGCTCTGGTGGCTGATAGACAAATTTTGTCTCGCTGAAGGTGAGCTGCCAGCCGTGCTCCAGCCACACAGACACAGCCCGGCCCAGATCAACTGGCTCCATGCTGTCCAAGAGCAGGGCGTTCTTGAGACTGGCCGCCTCGCGAATCGAAGTCAGCAGGCTTTCCAAACGTTCCACGTCCCGCTCGGCCCAGCGGATGTATTCTGTGACCTGCTTGCTGGGACTCTCCTGCTGCCGCATCTGCTCCTGCTTGAGATTTTTCAGCGAGGCCGCCACCCCGGCCAGCGGCGTGCGCATCTCGTGCTCCAGATTGTCAGCCATTTTCTCCCGGTGCTCAATCTGCTGGCGGAGCTGGTCCAGCATCGAGTCCAAGGTCCGGCCCAAATCGCCGATTTCGTCCCCGGACCGGTCTGCTTTGACCTCGCTGCGGATATGGCCGTCCGGCGTGATGGCTGAGGCGGCCTGATTGCGAAGCCGCCGGATCCTGTTTGAGAGCCGGAAGGCGAAGAGGAAGAAGATGCCGCCGCCAAAGAAAAAGGCCAGCACTGACAGGGATATGGTCTCTTCAATCATCCGGTTGCTCAGGGCAAGGATGGAGTTGGTGGTCTGCTCCACCACCACAGCGGCCAGCACCTTGTCGCCTTCATAGACCGGCACAATGGCAGCCAAAACTTCCACCTGATCATCTTTGTTGAGAAAATAGCTTGTCAGAGAATGGCGGCCAGCCAAGCCCTCCCGGATGCCTTTCAAATCCAACTCAGTGGGCTGCGAGACCTGCTCCTCAATATCAGCATTGAAGGAGGTGGTGAAAAAGCGGTACAATGGATGGAGCAGCTCGCTGGCCCGCCGCATGAGCCGGGCCAGGGCATCCGCATCCGCAGGCAGCGGCTCCTGTTTGCGCAGACTGCCGACTTGGGCGCGGATGCGCTTGTTCTGATCAACGACCCGGATGCGGGCGTAGGGCCGGTCCAAGGAGCGGAGTATCTCCTCAATCGGCTCTGAGGTGCCCAGCAGCCAGCCCGGCTCATGGTTCTCAGCCAGATTGGCGGTGCCGATCATGGCCTGCACGTCCCGCTTGTCCTCATCATCCACATCAGCGACCAGAAAGGCTAATTTGCTGCCCAGCAGCTCCAGCGGGATGCGCAGCTCCAGAATGTAGCCAGTCCGGGTCTGCCGCCACGCTCCTTGAATGCGCTGCTCGCTGACTGGAAATTTGATCGGATTGCTGGGCATGAGAAAGCCGTTGACCCAGCCCGGCTCATGCGGGGCGACCAGATAAGTGCGCTGGCCGAAATTATCTTCAATGACAATCTGAAGATGATCAGAGCGGTCAAGGCGGAGGGAGGTGCGGCTGCGGTAAATGACGTGATCATCCTGCACATCAAAAAAGGCGTACAAGTACTTGTCCTGCTTGCCTGCCAAATGACGGAAGCTGAGGGTCAGCGGCCCTGCCGGATCCGCCTTGCTGATCAGATGCTCTTTGCCGAACTGCTCGGCCAAGGTCAGCTCCGGCTGCCAGTCCTCCAAGCTGCCGTCCAATTTGATGCTGTTGGAGAGCTGGAACAGGTAGAGATCACGATGCTGATCAAGGGCGTGAAACTGCTCCCGGTCAAAGAGGTCGCTCCGGTTGGTCAGGGCGGCGGACACTGCTTGGGCGGTGAAATTGAGCGTGTCCCGCTGGCTGACGATCAGGCTGTCTTTCAGAGTGCGGTTCAGCCGCATGCCCAGCAGCGGGAAAAGCAGGAGCAGCAGTGAGAGCAGAACGAGCTTGAACCGGAGAGAGCAGCGCATGGTCAGCAGGCAAAGATGAAAAAAGGTTGCTGAAAAAATCTGGAACTGCTTGATATATACTGTGCTGCTGCTAAGGTGTAAACACGCATCTGCGCAAGGAGGCGGCCGGCAGGGCCGGGCCGGAACTGATCACTATCAACAACGAGGCATGAAATGGCAAAAGATTGGAGCCATACAGGAGAACGGATTGTCAACTCTTCGGCTGATTTTATCAGCGGAGTCGGTTCCGCCTTCAAAGGGGTGGGCAACCGCTTCAAGCGCAGCAAGTTTGCGCCCTTTGTCGAGGCGCTGTGCGCAGTGGTCGGCGATGTGGCCTCGCAGAATGGCCGCCTGCAAAAACAGGAGATCGAGGAGTTCCGAAAATTTTTATTGCAAAATTGCCGCGACACTCCTATGTTGGAACTGTTCAGCTTGGACGAGCTGGCCAAGAAATTGGAGCAGTATGCGGTGGCGGCTTTTCTCTGCGATGACGAGGCCGTGCTCATGGCGGTCAAGAAAATTGAGGATCCTGAGCTGGCCCGGCTGATCATTCTGTCCGCCTTGGCAGTTGCAGCGGCTGACGGCGACTGCGATGCCAAGGAGCGGGCCTGCATTGAACAGCACGCAGCCACGCTGCAAGTCAACATGGCTGCGCTGGCTGATCAGTTTCAGCTCAATCTCAACAAACCGCAGAACATTCCCTCGACCACGTCAGCTCCGCCGCAGCTGCCGCCAGCACCAAGTCCAAGTCCGACGCATGGACAGCAGCCCTCCCCTGCTCCTGCCGCAGATGATCTCTGCCTGATGTGCAAGGGCGCGGGCGGCAGCTGCGTGTTCTGCAAAGGCACGGGCAGAAGGCTTGACCGCAGGAATTGAACATTCAACTCATTCACTGAAACAGGAGAGCAAGATGGGCGTTTCATTAAGCAAAGGCGGCAATGTTTCTTTGAGCAAAGAGGCTCCGGGCTTGGAGGCCATCAAGATCGGCTGCGGCTGGGATGCGCAGGCCCTGAAAGGCGCGGCCTTTGACCTTGATGCCTCCGTGTTTCTCTGCGGCGCGGACGGCAAAGTCACCAAAGAGAACGACTTTATTTATTACAACAACTTGCAGGGCGCGAACGGCGCAGTGGTTCATGCTGGCGACAACCGCACCGGCGAAGGAGAGGGCGACGATGAAATGATCATGATGTCGCTCAAGGACATGCCGCCGGAACTGGTCAAAGCCGCTGTTGCGGTCACCATTCATGAGGCGGACAGCCGGGGTCAGAACTTCGGCATGGTGGAAAACGCCTTCATCCGCATTGTCAATGCGGCCAATGATGTCGAGATTGCCCGCTACGACCTGACAGAGGATTTTTCCAGCGAGACAGCGGTGATTTTCGGCGAGGTCTATCAGAAAAACGGTGAATGGAAATTCAAGGCGGTCGGGCAAGGCTCAAACGAGGGCTTGGCTCATATCTGCGCCAAGTTCGGCGTGAACGCGTCCTGAGTGTCGTTTTTTTCAGGAGGAGAAACAGTATGGCTGTGAAGCTGAGAAAACAGGAGGAGGTGGCGGCCAGAACCATTGATCTCCGTAAAAAAGTTTCGTTAGCCAAAGAGCGGGCCGGGCTGCTGGCTCAAGCGGCGCAGGTTGAGTTTGTCCTCGATATTTCCGGCTCTTTTGCAGGACGTTATCGCGACAACACCATTCAGGACATTGTTGAGCGGCTGGCTCCGATTGCCTTGGAATTTGATGCTGACGGCGCCATGCCAGTCACCCTTTTTGGCGTGGATGCGCATGAGGCGCCGCCAATCACCCAAGCCAACCTTTGCGAATACGTCAACCGCGAAGTTGTCAAGCACTATCCTTTTGAGGGCGGAACTAAGTATGCCAAGCCGCTCTGGCATATTGTCCAACGGCATTGCAGTGCGGCAGTTCAAGAGGTGACGGTTGCGCAGGGCGGCTGGTTCAAAAAGAAGAAAACCGAGAGGAAAATTGTCCAGCAGTCTCCTGCCCCTGTTCCTATTTTTGTCCAATTCATAACTGACGGCGACAATCAGGACCGTGAAGAGACAGAGAAGCTGCTGCGCATGATGGAGGTGCTGCCGATCTTCATCCAGTTTGTCGGCGCAGGAACAGCTTCTTTTGCCTTTCTCCGCAAACTTGACGAGATGCGACGGGACTTCATCGACAATGCCAGTTTTTTTCAAGTGACAGATATCGTCAACACCTCTGATGAGCAGCTTTACAAAGACATGCTGCATGAATTTCCTGCTTGGCTGAATAAGGCCAAAGACAAGGGACTGGTCCATCAGCACAACATCAACAAACCGAGCAGTCCTCCGCCAAGTTCGGCAGGAGCAGCCCCGCAGCAGACTCCTCCTGCCGCAGATGATCTCTGCCTGATGTGCAAGGGCGCGGGCGGCAGCTGCATGTTCTGCAAAGGCACGGGCAGAAGGCTTGACCGCAGGAACTGAACATTCAACTCATTCACTGGAAAAGGAGAGCAAGATGAGCGTTTCATTAAGCAAAGGCAGCAATGTTTCTTTGAGCAAAGAGGCTCCGGGCTTGGAGGCCATCAAGATCGGCTGCGGCTGGGATGCGCAGGCCCTGAGCGGCGCGGCCTTTGACCTTGATGCCTCCGTGTTTCTTTGCGGCGAGGACGGCAAAGTCACCAAAGAGAACGACTTTATTTATTACAAGAACTTGCAGGGCGCGAACGGCGCAGTGGTTCATGCTGGCGACAGCCGCACCGGCGAGGGCGATGGCGACGACGAAATGATCATGATGTCGCTCAAGGACATGCCGCCGGAACTGGTCAAAGCCGCTGTTGTGGTCACCATTCACGAGGCGGTCAGCCGAGGCCAGAACTTCGGCATGGTGGAAAACGCCTTCATCCGCATTGTCAATGCGGCCAATGATGTGGAGATTGCCCGCTACGATCTGACAGAGGATTTTTCCGGGGAAACCGCTGTAATTTTCGGCGAGGTCTATTCAAAAAACGGTGAATGGAAATTCAAGGCGGTCGGCCAAGGCTCAACCGAGGGGCTGGCCCAGATATGCGCCAAGTTCGGCGTGAGCGCGTCCTGAGCGTCGTTTCTTTCAATCGGTTCAGCAAAGACGGCAGGGAGGCAGTGCCCTGCCTATTTTTTTGCTTGCTTTTCAGAAGTAAATCTGCTTAAAAAGAAAAGGTTCCTTGAAAAATGCTGTTTTTGTCGAAAGCGTGATCAAGCGAATCCAATTGCTTGCAGAGCAATAACTGGCGAAAACAGCAAATTTTCAAGACTTCCAACAAGATGATGGATGTTCAACAACGTACTTCTCAAAGTAAAGAGGTGGAAAATGAAAGAAGCAGGAAAACAGGTGTGCCGGAGCTTGCTGACCGGCATGGTGCTGCTGGCGGGACTGACGTTTTTGTTAGTGTCGTCAAGCTACGCATCGGTGCCGCCAGCAGAGCAGTTTGGCAAAATTGCGACAGTGGAACACATACTGCACCAAACGCAATCCAGCATTTGGCAGCAGCTCCATTCACAGGAGGTAGATGCTCTTGTGTCGCAACTGCGTATGGCTGAAAAGGCGGGCCGTGATGATCAGGCCGGACAGCTACGGCGGCAGTTGAATCAGTTGGAGAAACGTCTGCTGGGCGATGCGCCCCCGGCAGATGCTGAACTGGCCCGGCTGGTGCAGAAGAAAAAAATGCTGCTTGATGAACTGGCCCGACTGGGCGGAGGAACGCAGGCAGCAGCTTCTTCGGCTGTTGCAGCAGCGGCTCTTACCGCAGGCACAAGCACCATTACCGGAAAAGTGACGAACAGTGGTGGCAATGCTATTGCAGAAGCATATGTATTGGTGGTTGATTCTTCAGGTAACGGAGAATCCCGCACGACAGATGCTGCTGGCGTATATACTGTGGCGAACATAGCTGCTGGCATCTACTATGTTTATTTCTCAGCAGATGGCTATGAAGCAGAATGGTACGAAGATGCGCCGCAGCAGGCCTGCGCCACCCCGGTGACACTTGCTGCTGATAAGTCTGAGACAATTGACGCTGTTCTTGAAAAGACAGCTGTAGTTGAAACTGGCAGCATTTCCGGCAAAGTCACGGATCCGGATGGCACTGCTGTTTCAGGTGCTTATGTTTATGCTTACGGCCCAGATTATGGTTCCACAAGCACAGGTGCTGACGGAACATACACCATCAGCGGCCTGCCGAGCGGCGACTATAAGGTGGAGTTTAATGCGCCTTTCAGCTCCGACCTGCTTGACGAGTGGTATAACGGCAAGGCGGATTACAGCAGTGCGGATGCAGTTACGGTCACAGCACCGGACACCAAGTCAGGAATCGACGCAACGCTGGCAAAGGGCGGCAGCATTACCGGTACGGTCAAAGATGGTTCAAATAGTGATGCTCCTCTCTCAGGTGCCTATGTTTATGCTTATCTTTGCGACAATGCAAGCTGTGACTCTTATTCATCCGCAGGGTATGATTATACAGCTACCGACGGCACATACACCATCAGCGGCCTGCCGACCGGCAGCTACAAGGTGAAGTTTACCGTTGCCTACCGTTCTAACGGCATTGAAGGATGGACGGCGACCGGTCTGATCGACGAGTGGTATAACGACAAAGCGGATTCCAACAGTGCGGACGTGGTTGCGGTGACCGCCCCGAATAACAAAACAGGAATTGACGCAACGGTGGCAAAGGGCGGCAGCATCTCCGGCACGGTCAAAGATGGTTCAAATAGTGATGCTCCTCTCTCAGGTGCCTATGTTTATGCTTATCTTTGCGACAATGCAAGCTGTGACTCTTATTCATCCGCAGGGTATGATTATACAGCTACCGACGGCACATACACCATCAGCGGCCTGCCGACCGGCAGCTACAAGGTGAAGTTTACCGTTGCCTACCGTTCTAACGGCATTGAAGGATGGACGGCGACCGGTCTGATCGACGAGTGGTATAACGACAAAGCGGATTCCAACAGTGCGGACGTGGTTGCGGTGACCGCCCCGAATAACAAAGCAGGAATTGACGCAACGGTGGCAAAGGGTGGCAGCATCACGGGCAAAGTGATAGATTCAGCCGCAACACCGGCAGTCGTTTCAGGTGCGCGTGTTTATGCTTATGAAAGCATCGTTTCATCTACAGGCACCTATGTCCATGTAACACCATACAGCTCTGCTACGACTGATGAAAACGGTGAGTACACCATCAGCGGCCTGCCGACCGGCAGCTACAAGGTGAAGTTTGAAGCTCCCTACGACTCCGGCCTGCTTGACGAGTGGTATAACGGCAAAGCGGATTCCAGCAGCGCAGGTGCAGTTGCGGTCGCAGCACCGGACACTAAGTCAGGAATCGACGCAACGCTGGCAAAAGGCGGCAGCATTACCGGTACCGTGACCAATGACGGAGCAGCATTCAAATGCGCCTATGTCTCTGTGCGTGAGGTTGATGGTTATTGCTACGAGTACGAGGGGGGGGGCGAGTACTGTTACTATCCGACAATAGGCTCGGCAGTCACCGATTACCAAGGCAAGTACACAGTCAAAGGCTTATCCGGTTCGTATAAAGTGTATGTTTCTGGAGAGACAAGCACTGGCGACTCGCTCTGGCAATGGTACAAGGGCAGGATGGAAGGCCGCTGCGCGAACAAGATCGGCGTGACCGCACCGAATGCGACAACCCTTGATGTCGCGTTTCCGGTTCAGCTCAGGCAGTGCGGAGGCTCACTTATTCCGATCCTCAAGTTCCTGCTGAATTAAGAAGACAGCGCGGCGAGCTTCACTCTCCCGCCTGACACCCGGCCAAAACACTCTGGCCGGGTGTTTTTTTGCCCTGCCGTTGTGCAAAAAACGCTTTGACAGCGAATAGTTTAATGATAACTGTCTGTAAACATGTTTCAGATTCAGCATTATAAAAAAACTAACCAGACACTCCTGAATATTCATGCAACCACGTAACTCCTATTCAAATCAAACTGCCGCACAATGGAGCCTTTTCCGTGTTATGAGAAAAGCAGGATTTATCAGACAGGAATCTCTGTTCCTGTTTCTGCTGCTGACAGCTGCTATTTTTTTATTGTATTCGCCGGCTTTGACATCTCCATTCCTGTTTGATGATATCAATAATATAGAGCATAACCGTGCTGTTCAGATGTCGGAGCTGTCTATATCCTCATTAAAAAAAGCGGCTCATGGTCCGAGACCAGTGGCTATGTTGAGCTTTGCTTTCGACTATTATTTGCACGGTCTGAATCCTTTTTGGTTCAGAGTGACAAATATTTTTATCCATATTGGCACAGCAATGATCTTGTATTTCACGCTTTGCCGCACAATGTCTCTGCTGACCGAGGATGTCGGACAGCAGGAGCACCGCTGGATGCCTGCGTTGAGCACCTTGCTTTGGGCTGTGCATCCTTTGCAAATTCAGTCAGTTACTTATATCGTCCAGCGCATGAATAGCCTTGCTGGTTTTTTTCTGCTGCTTTCACTGTTGCTGTATATTCACGCTCGTTTGACCAAAAAAATTCTTATAGTCATTGCATGTATTCTTGCAGCACTGCTGGCGATAGGATCGAAACCGAATGCGGCTATGCTGCCCCTGCTTATTCTGCTGTATGAATATTTTTTCTTCCAAAAGAAAAAAAACAAACTGTGGCGACATCCATCTTTCCCAGCCATTCTCGCATGTTCTATTGTGTTAGTGGGAGCAATTGGATACTTTTTCATGCAAGGCCATCCAATGCTTCTGCTTTCGTCTTGGTATGCTAAAAATGATTTTACCCCTGTTCAACGGGTTATGACAGAGTTCAGAGTAATAATCCTATATCTTTCCCTGCTCTTTTTTCCTCACCCATCCCGTCTTAATATTGATCACGATATTCTACTGTCAAAAACATTGATTGCGCCGCCATCCACGGCATTAAGTCTTGCAGCAATACTTTTTTTGCTAACAATCGGTTGGATTGCTATAAACAAATATCCTTTATTATCTTTCGGCATATTTTGGTTTTTCAGCAATCTTTTGATAGAGTCAACAATTATACCATTAGATTTTATTTTTGAACACAGGGTTTACATTCCATCCATGATATTGATTGCAGGAATAATGTTTCCAACAGGTTCTTATCGACAGAAAAGAAAAAAAGGCGTTATGTGCATTTCATTGCTTTTTTTAATGTTTTTTTCTCTTTGGACGTATCAGCGGAACAGTGTCTGGCAAAGCGGCAGTGCTTTATGGCAAGACAGTGTTAATAAATCACCGAACAAACCAAGACCTCATGAAAGTTTAGCCTATTATTTGGAACAGGCAGGACACTTATCAGAAGCACTCCGGCATTATAAAAGGGCAGCCCGGCTCAATCCGAAAAATGCAGATTTATACAATAATATAGGAAATATATATATGAAAGAAGGCAATGTGCAAGATGCAATTCTTTATTACAAAACCGCATTGCCTCTTCAGTCATCTTGCAAGGAATTATGTAATAATATTGGAAATGCGTTATCTAAACTTGGCTATCTTAAACAGGCACTTACTTATTACGAAATAGCTTTGAAGAATGACAAAAACTATACAAAAGCACATATAAATTTTGCCAACACGCTTTCTGTTCTTGGAAATACCGAACTTGCTATGCGGCACTACCAGTTAGCAGCAAAATTAGACCCGGAAAACATTGAAAATAATTACAACAGAAGTATCCTGCTTTTACAAAAAGGTGATTTCAAGGAAGCATCTAAAATTCTTGAGAAAATAGTAAAAAATAATACTTCTTTCAAAGAAGCTTACAATAATCTTGGTGTTGCGCTTGAGAATTTAGGCGAGATAGATAAAGCAAAAGAAAAATATCAACAGGCACTAAGTATTGATCCAACTTTTATTGATGCTAAACAAAATATTAGTCGAATTAAAAATAATAATTTGCCCAAATAAGCATGAGCTGGATTCACGTTGCAAAGGCAACTTTTGCCGCTGGACTGACTTTAGGGAACCTCGAAAAATTGGTGTTTTCGGCAGTTACCGCTCTGTAACTGCCTGATTATTCAATTACGCTTTCGATAAAAACAGTATTTTTCGAGGAACCCTTTAGAGCCTGTTCTTTTATGCGAAGTTTTGCAATCAGCTCTGCTCCGCGTGCATCTTGGAGATGTCGCCGACGCGCCGGACAAGCCCAGCTAGCTTGGTGAGCAGATTAAGCCGGTTGGCGCGGACAGCCGGGTTCTCATCCATGACCATGACCTGATCAAAAAAGGCATCCACCGGTGCTTTCATGATCAGCATGGCCCGCAGCGCGGCAGGGTAATCACCCTCGGCCAGCAGTGGCTCAACCTGCGCCTGCACAGCCTTGCCGACCGCAAACAAATCCTTCTCCGCCGCCTCAGTCAGCAGGGATTCATCCACAGAGGTTTCCACGTTATCCTTGATGATATTGGCAATCCGCTTGCAGGAACCAGCCAAGACGGCAAAGTCCTCGCTGCCGCGCATGGCTTCCAAGGCCTCAATCCGGGCCAAGCAGTCATTGAGGTCAGCAAAGGCGACAGAGGTTCCCGCCTCCACAGCGGCCTGATTTTTTCCGGCGGCGATCAAGTCATTCTCAAAGCGCAGGCGGATAAAATTCATTGCTTCCGTCAAAGTGTCTTCTTTGGCTGCAATCTTGTCCGCATAGCCTGCCAAGGCTTTTTCTGCCAGCTCGATCAAGGACAGGCGCAGATTCAGGCTGCGGATGATGTTGATCAGGCCAAGGGCCAGCCTGCGCTGACCAAAGGCATCCTTGCTGCCAGTGGGCCGCTCGCCAATGGCAAAGCAGCCGACAATGGTGTCAATCCGGTCTGCAAGGCCGACAATCGCGCCGGGCAGGGACTGCGGCAGCTCGCCGCCCGCCCGCACTGGCAGATAATGCTCACGAATGGCCTCTGCTGCCGCCTCCTGCTCGCCGTCCAGTAGGGCATAGCACCGGCCTATGATGCCTTGCAAGGTCGGAAATTCGCCCACCATCTCGGTGAGCAAATCAGCCTTGGCCAGCTCTGCCGCCCGCAGGGCATCCGGCTTCTGCGCTGGAGCCAATTGATCAGCAAGCCAGGCGGTCAAGGCAATGATGCGGTCTCGTTTTTCCGCCATCGTGCCGAGCTGGTGCTGGAAAATGATGCCGGACAAGCCGTCAATCCGGCTGGCTAACGACTTTTTCGTGTCCTCATGGTAGAAAAACAGGGCATCTTCCAAGCGGGCGCGGAGAACGCGCTGATGGCCGCTGACTGCCAGCTCCTGGTCAGCAACGGCATTGTTGTTGACTGCGACAAAATAGGGCAGCAATTTGCCGCAGGAACTCACGACCGGGAAATATTTTTGATGCTCCCGCATTGAGGTGATCAGCACCTCAGCAGGCAGGGCAAGAAATTTTTCCTCAAAACTGCCGCAGACCCCGTGCGGCTTTTCGACCAAATTGGTGACAATATCAAGCAGACCCTCGTCCAGCAGCGGCTCGGCCTCTGCTCCGGCCTGCTCCTGCACCGCCTTTTTCACCTCCGCAATCACCACTGCCCGCCGCTCGTCACTGTCAGCGATCACGGCCTTGTCTGCCAGCTTGGCCAAGTAATCCTCAAAACTGCGCACCTGCACCGGCTCAGGACTGAGGAAGCGATGGCCAAGGGTCGTGTCTCCGGCTTGGAGATGCTCCACGCGCATCTCGACAACCTTGCCGCCGTGCAAAGCCAGCAGCCATTGCACAGGCCGGGCAAAGGTCAGCTTGGTCTTGCCCCAGCGCATGGACTTGGGAAAGGGAATGGCTCGGACCAGCTCCTCCAGCAGGGCGGGCAGCAGCTCGGCAGCAGTCTTGCCCTTGATCTCCTCAGCCGCCATGACATATTCACCCTTGGCAGTGCTGATAATCTGCAAATCTTCAACAGCCACGCCTTTGGAGCGGGCAAAGCCAAGGGCCGCCTTGGTCGGCTGCCCATCAGCAGCAAAGGCAGCCTGCTTGGCCGGGCCAATATGCTCCTGCAAGCGGGTCGGCTGCTCGTCCTGCACATCATCGACGGCCAAGGTCAGGCGGCGCGGCGTGCCAGCACTGCGCACCCAGCCAAAGCTCAGACCGAGTTCGCGAAATTTTTCCTGAACAGCCTGCTCCAGAAAAGCGAGCGCAGGTCGGATGTAACTGGCCGGAATTTCCTCCGTGCCGATTTCAAAAAGGAGCTGTGACATTGTCGAAATCAGAAATAATAAAAAAAAGAAAGGGATGTGCAAGACGGACAAACGTGCTGCGGCATTGCCGACAGGCGGATGCTGTTAGAGAGGTTCCTAACCTTACTGGCAATTCGGTCGGGCATCAAGCGGAAAATGGCGCAGCAGGGAAAAAGACGCTGTCATCTGTCTCTCTCCTGTAGGGGCAGGCCCCCGTGCCTGCCCATGCAGCGCGCCGTAATAACGGAGAAACACCGGGCGGCCACAGGGGGCCGCCCCTACAAAGGACGGCGAAAAATGGTTTTGGCTCCGCTCAAGCACCTGTTCAATCAGCCTCTGCCGGATACCAGACTGTCACGGTCGCATAGCCGTTTTTGCAGGCCGTGGCCGCAATCTGGCTTCTGGCGGCCTGCGCCTCTGAGAGCGAACTGAGCAGTCCGGCAATGCCCTGATACATCTCCTCATGATAGCGGGCCGTGTCAGCGGAATCAGCAATCAAATTGACATCGCCCTTGACCCAGCCGGACAGAGGCTGCCCCGGCGGCACGGTGATGGCTGTTTCCGGGTAATAGACCACTGCTCTGGCCGTGCCGCCGATGATGTTGCTCATGGCGATTTTCGCATATTCCGCCCGTTGGCCCAGTGATGCCAGCTTCTCAGTCACGCTTTGCTCCAGCTCAGTGATGCCGGCCCGCCCGGAAAGATGGGATTCAAAGGCCTGATATGTCCATATAGTCATTTCTGCTGCTCTGCTCCTTGATTGTTAGAAACTGCCGCCCATAGCAAAATCCCACTGGGCTTCCTCGTCGCCTGCTTGGGAATCGATATTATAGCCCCAGACCAGCCGCAGCGGCCCCATTGGCGACAGCCAGTTGACTCCCAGTCCGGCAGTCTTTTTCATCTCGCCGAAATCCCAGTCATCATCCTGGGCATAGACATTGCCGAAGTCGCTGAAAACCAGGCCGCGCACCCCGGCATCCTTGAGCAGCGGGAAGTACAGCTCCAGATTGGCGAACCACATCTTGTCGCCGCCGTATTTTTCGCCATTGTCCGGGTTGATCGGGCTGACGGTCGAGGACTTGAAGCCCCGGATCGAGTTCATGCCGCCCAGATAGAAGTTCTCATAGACCGGCAGCTTGCCGTCCTCGTTCTCAAAAGCCTTGCCCGCGCTCAACCTGCCGTGCAGCACAGTTGACAAGGGCAGCGGATGATACCAGCCAGTTGAGGCCTCAACCTTGGTGTATTCCGCCTCGCCGCCAAAAACACCGCCTGCATACTCAACGCTGATGCTGTTTCTGGAGCCTGAGTCGGTGTTGAAGATTTTATCGCGGGTGTCGCGGACAAAGGACAGTTTGAACGCGCTGGTGATGTTGATCTTGGCCGACTCAAGGATGTAGTCGGAAGCATCCTCGGAAATATCCTCCAAAGTGGTGTCAGTCCAGCTGTAGCCATAGTAAATCCGCCATTCTTCGATCAGGTGATGACCGAGCCGGAGGCCGCCGCCTTGTGAGGACTTGGTGTAGTCAGTGTATTCGCGCTCCCAGTTGAAGGCATCAAGACCTGCCGAGACTCTGGAGTCAAAAATGCGCGGGTCAGTATAGGAAAGATTGTACTTAGTGGTCACAGAACTGAGATTGGCGGAAAAGGCGAGCCGGGTGCCAAGGCCAAGGAAGTTGTCCTCAGAAATCTCGCCCATGAACATCAGCTTGTCGGACGAGGAATAGCCCGCGCCAATGCTGAACTGACCAGTGGCCCGCTCCTTGACTGAAACTAAGACATCCATCTGATCCCCAGTCGCTGTGGGCTTGGGCGTGACATTGATATCCTCAAAAAAGCCGAGCCGCTGGAGCTTCTTGACTGAATCGCGCAGGGCCTTGGAATTGAAGGTGCCGCCCTCCTCAACCGCCAGATCACGGCGGATGACATTGTCTCTGGTCCGGGTATTGCCTTGGATTTCCACCCGATTGACGCTCACCAGCCCGCCCTTGTCAATATTGAGAACAAGATCAACGGTTCTGTCCTCAGCCGATTTTTTCACCTTGGGATCAATGTCGGCAAAGGCATAGCCTTGTTCGGCGTACAGGTCTGTCAGCTTGAGAATGTCGTCATGCAGGACTTTCCGGTTGAAAAACTGCTCTTTGCGGATGTCGAGCATGTCCAGCAGCTCCTCCCGGCTTTTGAGCAGGTCGCCAGCCACATCAAGAGAGCCGAGCTTGTAGCGCGGGCCTTCCTCAATGGTGAAGGTGATCAGCAGGTCTTTGTCGTGCTGATCCACTTCCGGTTCAGCCACCTTGACATCAATGAAGCCGTGATTGCTGTAAAAGACAGCCAGCCGGTCCGCATCCTGCCGCAGGACATCCATTTTCAGGGTGCCGGAGCCGGTGATCCATGAAGAATACCATTTCCAGGTGCCGGTTTCGATCTCATCTTTCAGCTCGCTGGCCTCAAAAGAATTATTGCCGACAAAGCGGATGTCCGCCACGGACATTTTGCCGCCTTCGCTGATGGTAAAGACGACCTCTGTGCTTTGCGGATCAGGATGCTCGACTTTGAAGCTGACCTTGGCGGAATAGTAGCCTTTGCTGCGGTACAATTCCCTGATTTTCTTGACTGCGTCGTTGAGCGTGGCAGGATTGAGAATGCTGTTGGCCTTGATCCCGGCAGCGTCCCGGACATCGTCTTCCTCCAACTCTTGCAGTCCGGCAAAGACGACCTTGTTGATCAGCGGCTTTTCCTGCACCCGGAAGACCACCTTCTTGCCCTTGGCTGAATCATTGACCTCAATGCTGACGTTGTCAAAATAGCCCATGCTGAAGATCGCTTTCAGGTCCCGGCGCAGGCTGTCAGGGCTGTAAGCATCCCCGGCCTTGGTGCTGATCTTACCGAGGATGGCCCCGGAATCAATCCGCTTGTTGCCTGCCGGGGCAACCGAGGCGATGATCAGGTCCCGGTTGGTGTAGCTGAGAATCTCGGCAAGGATGCCTTCCAGAACATCAGGCAGGTCAGCGGCGGATGCGCCCTCCTTGTAGGCGGTCTTGGGCTGGCCCGGCTCCAGCAGGTCGATGATCTGCATGTCAACAGAAATCCGTCCGCCGATCACGGTCAGGCTGCCGACCGCAGCATAGTCCTTGCCGCTGTGCTCCAAAGCCTTGCTCAGAGCAGCCGGCGGCGGCGGCCACGGGCCTTGATAGTCAAACAGGTCTTCCGCTGCCGTGCGGGAGAGCATGGCAAAGTCCCGCGCCGCCAGCACAGCTTCCAAATCCGTGTCAGCCTGATGCGCCAGCACATTCCTGTCAGTGGCATTGATTTTCAAGGGCAAAAACAGGGTGTTCTGCTTGGCTGCCAGCGCGGAGCCAGCCGCAAGACAGCAGAAGAGGAGGAGCAGGAGCAGAATGGGAGGAATCAAGGAATGGCGGTTCATGAGCAAGTCCTGTTGGTTGCACGGTTGTCTGAAAAGGCTGCGGGCCAGTCGTGTCATTATGCCATGCGGATATGATTTTGCAAAGACTCTATCTTGGTGCGGGCGGTTCCTTCTCATTTTGGTCAAGCGGCCCTCCTTGCTCTTTGGCTGCCTGAACTGCCGGGCATCATCTGCCGCATTCTCCATAACGAGCAAGGGACTGAGCTTTTGCCCAGGCGGCAGGCCGGAACGCTTGCTGTCACTTCAGACAGTTCATAACTGTCGGGAAAACAGGTCTTTTTTGTCACCAGCTTTATTGTTCCCGCGTTGAGCAGCAGGCCTTCTGCCAAAAAAAATGTTAGAAAAATGCCAGAAAGATGTTATAACCGGGTAAAACTCCGCACCAATCACACAAACAGACTGGACAACATGAGCAACGGACAATATCTTGGCCATGTCCGCAGGGATGACCCGCTTTACAGCTACCTGCGGCATGAAATTCAGCCGCAAACCGGCACCACGCCTGACAAGGCAAAATACCGCGTCTTCCGCCTCAACGCCTCCAATGACGTTTTCCTTTACGAAGAAAAGTACAGCGGCGCAAAGTTCATAGGTAAATTCTTTTGCTGCGCCCGTACCAAGGATGCAGACAAAGCTGCTGCTCGCCTGACCCATGAGTTTGACAATCTCCAGGCCATGCGCGACTGCGGCCTGACCGGTGCCCCTCATAATGTGGCCCGCCCTCTGGGAAAGAACTATGCCCTCAATGCCCTCTTGGTCACGGAAATCTGCGAGGGCGAGCTGTTAAGCAAGGTGATTCTTGCAGCAATCCATAATGGTGAGCAGGAAAAACTCTTCCAGCGGCTCACAGCCTTGGCCTATTTCTTTTCAAAACTCCATAACCGTACAGCGAACGGCCGCAAGGTTGACTTCCGGCCGAGCTGCGACTATACAGAGCATTTGATTCAGAAACTGCTGCGGATTCATGCTCTCAAGGACAAAGAAGCGGATGAGCTGCGTCGGCTGCGCGATCAGTGGCGGCACCGGGAACGGATGTGGGAAGACCGGGAGGTGCTGGTGCATGGCGATGCCACCCCGGAAAACTTCAAGTTTACCGGCGGCCTGAACGTAAGCACCTTTGATCTGGAGCGCGCGCATCGGGATGACCGGGTCTTTGATGTGGGCCGCATTGCTGGCGAGCTGAAGCATTTTTTCCTGCGTGATACAGGCAGCAAAGAGGCTGCAGAACCCTTTATCGGCCACTTCCTCTGGGAATATGCCTGCCATTTTCCTGACAGAGACAAGGCGTTCCGTTCCATTACTGCAAGAGTGCCGTTTTATATGGGTATCACCCTGCTGCGCATTGCCCGCAATAGCTGGATCGCTCAGGATTACCGCCGCTGTTTAATCCACGAGGCTAAAGAATGCCTACGGAGAGTTGCATGATCATCAAGGGCCTGATTTTTGACATCAACGGCACTGTCACCGACATCAACACCAATGAATGGCACGGCGAGATTTACCGCATTCTCAGCAATCTGCTCCTGTATCAGGGCATTTCTCTGAGCGAGCAGCAAGTGCGTGACCTCTATTACCGTCTGCTGAAAAGCCAGCGGGCCGCAGGCGGCGAGCAGCACCCTGAGTTTAATGCGACCGGCATTTTCCAAGAGATCATCGACGAGAACGCCACAGCCTACACCCTTAATCTGCCTGAAGCCAAGCTGGAGGCACTGCCGCTCTTCTTGGCTGAGACCTTCCGGGCCGCCTCGCTCTTCCGGCTGAAACGTTACCGAGGAGTGACAGGCACGATCAAAACATTGCATCAGCAGTATCAGTTAGCAGCTCTCTCAGACGGGCAAAGTGCCTGGGCTGTGCCGGAGCTGCGGGCCGTCGGCCTGCTTGACTATTTCAGCCCGGTGATTGTCTCCGGCGACCACGGCTTCCGCAAGCCGGATCAGCGGCTCTTTGCTATGGTCTTGGAGGCCATGCAGCTTGAGCCGGACGAGGTGCTCTTTGTTGGCAATGACATGCACCGCGATGTCTTTGGCGCGCAGCAGATGGGCATGAAAACCGTGTTCTTCAAATCCAATCAGGGCCAGCAGGACTACAAGGATACTGAGGCAGACTACATTATTTACAATTTCCCGGAGCTGCTCAACGCTGTCCGCTTCTTTGCCGAGCAGCCTCTTGCTCTGCCAGAGCAGGGCGACTTGCCCTAGCCCAGTTGATTTCTTCCTGCTAAGACTGTTATGCGTTCCTCTCCCAAAGCCTTCCGCTTTGTTATTGCCCTCCTCTTCGTCCTTGCCCTGCTTGGTTATCTGATCTATCAGGAGCAACGCACGGAACGGCCAGAGCAAATCGAAGTCACAACTGCCGGTTTCTTAGAGATGTGCTTGTCCTGCCACAAGGACGAAAAGCCTGACCCGGCCCATGCCGCCCAGATGCTCGGCTGCTCGCCCTGCCATCTCGGTGATCCCAAGGCCATTGCCAAGGACAAGGCCCACAAAGGCATGGTCCTTAATCCCGGCGACCTGCGCGTGGCCCAGCAAACCTGCGGCAAGGAAGGCTGCCACCCGGCTGATGTCCACAAGGTGAAGAACTCGCTCATGGCCACCAACCGGGGCATTCTCGCCACCCTGCTCTATTACTGGGGCGAGCGGGACAATCAGAACGCCGAGATCACGGTGGAGCAGCTCATCGAAAGCGGCGAGACCTCCTTGGCCTTGGATTACTACCGTAAGCTCTGCGCCACCTGCCATCTCTGGAAGCCCAAGAACAACCTGCCCGGCGCGCCCCAGTTCTACAATGACCAAGGCGGCGGCTGCTCGGCCTGCCACTACATTCCAGTCAAGGGCGATCCCCAGACCACGGTCATGGACTTTGAGGACAAGGAGATCACGGGCAAGAAGCCCCATCCTCTGATCAGCAAGAAGGTGCCGGACGACAACTGCATCCGCTGCCACAACCGCTCTGGCCGGATTGGCGTTTCTTACACGGGTATTTTTGAGGCCGAAGGCTACGGCACCCCCTACGAGCATGGCCAGCCCTCGTCCAAGCGGCTGCCGGGTGAGCGCTTCTATCTTGAGCTGGCTGAGGATGTGCATCATAAGAAAGGGATGTCCTGCATAGACTGCCACACCCGTGAAGAGATCATGGGTGACGGCACCCAGTATGCCCATTACGAGGAGCAGTTGGAGATCAGTTGCACGGGCTGTCACAGCACCAAGCCGGGCCTGACTCGCAAGGGCCGCAAGCTGACCAATGTCAGCCAGGACAAGGACGGACACTTTGTCCTCACAGGCCGCAATGACGGCCAAGTCCGCCCGCTCCGCCCGCCCAAGCAGGATGCCTGCGCCTATCCCGGCCACCAGCGGCTCTCGTGCGAGTCCTGCCATGCCACCTGGGTGCCGCAGTGCTATGGCTGCCATGCCCGCCGCGATGCCCGCGAGACCCATCTTGACAAGCTGACCGTCAAGGAGACACCGGGCTGGTGGCTGGAAGGCCGTTCCTATATCCGCTATGAGCAGCCCATGCTGGCGGTCTGGCAGGACAAAGTGGTGATTGTCACGCCCGGCTGTCAGGATATGGTGACGCTGATTGACAAGGAAGGCAAGATCAGCGGCGGCTTTAACCGCTTCACGATGGCGGCCATCAATCCGCATACCACCCAAGCTAAGGGCAGGCCCTGCAAGGATTGTCACGCCGCGCCCAAGACCATCGGCCTTGGCCAGGGCACAGTGACCAAGAAGGACGGCAAGTGGCAGTTCCATTCGGTTGATCAAGGCGTGGAGACCCTGCATGGCCGCACCGTGCCCTTGGATGCCTTTGTCACCATTGACGGCAAGCAGCTCCAGCACGGCTCCCGGCCCGATCTGCGCCCGTTCAATGCTGAGGAGCTGCACCGCATTCTCCGGGTGGGACTGTGCCTGCCCTGCCACAAGAGCTATGACGACCCAGCCTACCGCAACTATGACCCGCAGCGGCAGTGTCCTAAATATCAGGAGCAGTGAGGCGTAGGGGCACGGCGCGCCGTGCCCCTACGCCTTACCGTGATTGACGGAGGAACCATGACCAATCAATTCCACAACAGCGGCCCTGGCGAGCAGAACGTTGCGCAGGGCGACCACGCCATTGGCAAGCAGGAGAACACCGGGCAGGATGTAGGCGGAGATGGCAACATCTTCTCCGGCACAGGCAATGTGACGGTGCATCAAGGCTTGCGGGTGAAGACGCGCACGGTGCTGCTTGGTGCAGGGCTGGCAACCATGCTGCTGGGCGCGGGACTGGCCGGGTGGCACTTCCTTGCGCCGAAGCCGCCGCCGGTGCAGAACAACAGCATCGTCATCAAGGACAACAAAGACAGCGGGCCGACTGCTGTTGCGCAGGGCGCGGGTGCCGCTGTTCACCAGACGATCAACTACCCCGGCGGCTACAACGTCTCCTTGGAACTCTTTGAGAAGTATGTCAAAGACCTTGATGTCACGGATGTTGCCTTGGTCAGCTTCTTCAAGATCATGGAGAAGGCGCAGGTGCCCCGTGCGGACTTGGACAGCAAGCTGCGCGAGATAGCCGCCCAGTACAAGGAACTGCTGGCCCGGCTGGACAGCGTGAAGTCCGAAGACCCGCAGGTGGTGAAGCTGAAGCAGGAGGCTAAACAGGCCATTGAGGCGGGCGACTACGCCAAGGCCGAGGAACTGCTGAACCAAGCAGAGGCTCTTGACCTGAAGGCCATTGAGCAGATGGAGAAGACGGCCAAGCAGCGGCGCATCTCCGCTGCGGCAACCAATGCTGACCAAGCCAGTCTCCAGCGTCTCCAGTTGCATTACGCCAAGGCTGCCGAGTATTGGCAGAAGGCTGCGGCCCTGCTGCCGGAGGAGAGCAAGGAGGAACGCTCGCTCTATCTGTATGAGGCGGGCTATGACCTTCATCGCATTGCCAAATACAAGGAGGCATTGCCTGTGTATGAGCAGAGCTTGGCGATAGATCGGGAGCTTGGCGATAGGGAAGGCGAAGGCGTGACGCTGAACAACATCAGCCAGATTTACTCTGCGTGGGGAGACTACGGCACGGCCCTGAAGTATCTGGAGCAGAGCTTGGCCATCCGCCGGGAGATTGGCGACAAGGTAGGTGAAGGTACGACACTGAACAACCTTGCTACGACCGCCTATGCCAAGGGAGACTACGGCACGGCCCTGAAAGATATGGAGCAGAACCTTATTTTCTTCCGGGAGATTGGTAATAAGAAGTATGAAGGGGGTACTCTGAACAACATCAGCCAGATTTACTCTGCGCGAGGTGACTACGTTGCGGCTCTGAAGCATCTGGAGCCGAGCTTGGCCATCAGCCGGGAGATTGGCGACAAGACAGTGGAAGGCAAGGCGCTGAACAACATAGGCGAGATTTACCGTAAGCGGGGTGACTATGACAAAGCCCTGCCTCTATATGAGCAGAGTCTGAGCATCAGCCGGAAGATTGGCGACAAGACAGTGGAAAACACGGCACTGAACAATATCGGTCTGATTTACTTTGCGCGGGGTGACTACGACAAAGCCCTATCCCAGTATGAGCAGAGTCTGAGCATCAGTCGGGAAATTGGCGACAAGACAGTGGAAGGCACGACGCTGAACAACATAGGCGAGATTTACCGTGCGCGAGGTGACTACGACAAAGCCCTGTCTCTGTATGAGCAGAGTCTGAGCATCCGCCGGGAGATTGGTGACAGGGCCAACACGACGCTGAACAACATCGGCGAGACTTACCGTGTGCGGGGCGACTACGACAAAGCCCTCAAGTATCTGGAGCAGAGCTTGGCTCTCAGTAAAGAGCTTGGCGACAGAGCTATGCAAGGCACGACGCTGAACAACATCGGCCTGATTTACGATGCGCGGGGCGACTACGCTGCGGCCCTCAAGTATCTGGAGCAGAGCCTGACCATCAGCAAAGAGATCGGCGACAGGCGCGGGGAAGCAGAGACGAGTTGGAATATCGGTCGCACGTACGAAAAGCAGGACGACCTAGCCAAGGCGGAACAGCACATCAGCCGGGCGGTGCAGCTTGCCGAGGAGATTGGTCATCCTGAATTGGAGAGATTCCGCAAGGGATTGGAAGACATCCGCGTCAAGCTGCGGGGCAGGTAGGGTCGTAGGTCGTAGGGACAATTCATGAATTGTCCCTGCATTCATTGTCCCTGCGGAATGCGGCAGGCAATAGGCAGACCGGCCCGTCTGTACATCTCTCCTCAGAGCCGCAGCACATGTGCAGATGTGCTCGCCGTTCATGGCTGCATGTACACCCCAGCAGATGTCTCCTTGCGCGGGCAGCACATCTCTGCATGTACGCCCCAGCACATCTGCAGATGTATGCCGGAGCACATGTCTGCATGTACAGGAGCCGCAGGCCAGCCTGCGCCCTGCGTATATCCTTGACAAATGCGGGCGGGCGGCGTAGGATATGCCGGCTGTGATCTTCCGCACTCATATCATGCAGTTCCTTCCCAAGGAGAAAAGCTATGGCAACGATTCAATGGCGGCCTGAAGTCAACGCGCTCACCGTGCCGCAATCCTACTGGATTCGCTTCATACCGCGCAACTCGGCCAGCCGGAAAGACATTCTGCGGTCGGACGCGCTGCTCTTCAGCTTGCTGGACATGCAGGAAGGCGGGCAGACAGGCCCGGTCGTGACCGTCACTGCCAACGGGGAACAGACCCTGCAAGGCTTCGGCGGCTCGGCAGTCAGCAGCCTGACTGTGCGGGTCGATGACTACGCCGCCCTCAAGTCGCTGATCCGCAACAGCTACAGCAGCAGGCTGGTCGATCTGCTCAACGTGGAGACGGCGTAGGGCAATTCATTGTAGGGACAATTCATGAATTGTCCCTACAATGAATTTGTCCCTCCAAGGCATTATGAACCTGACAGACACCTACGCGCTGGTCCTCGGTGCGAGCCGGGGCATGGGCCGGGCCATTGCCCGCAGACTGGCCGCTGAAGGAGCGCGGCTGATCCTGCCGTGGTTTGACTGGCCAGAGTCGGTGCAGGAGATGGAAAAGGAATTTGCCGGTCATCTGTGCCTGCACGCTGACCTGCGCCGCCCGGACAGCGTGCAGGCTTTGGTGCGGCGCATTGAGGAGGACTGCGGCTGCCTCCATATTCTGATCAACAACATTGAGCGGGGCGGAATGCCAGTGCTGCATGGCAGTTATGACCGGCCCGTCAACAGCGAGCAGTGGCAGTTGGAACTGGAAACCACGCTCCGGGCCAAGCAGCTTGTCTTTGATCATTGCCTGCCCCTGCTGCGGCGGGCCGAGCAGGCGGCTGTGGTCAACATTTCCTCCATTGCCGCCCTGACCGGACGTTCCGGCCCGGCTGGACTGCTCTTCAGCGACGGCTACGCTGCCGCCAATCGTGGCATCAGCTCGCTCACCGAAACCTGGGCCAGACTCGGCGCGCCGACCATTCGGGTCAACGAGCTGATGCTCGGTCTCTTTGACCATCGGCACGGGCCGGGCACACGCGGCTGGGGCCTGCTCAGGCCAGCCGAGCAGGAAGCCCTGCTCCGCCACACCCTGCTGCGGCGCACTGGCAGTCCAGAAGAGGCCGCAGAAGCGGTCATGTTCCTCCTCCAGGCAGAGTTCATGACCGGCACAGTCCTGCGGCTGGATGGCGGCTTTGTCCTTGGCCACAGTCAGGTGCCGGACATGCCCGCAGGAGTGCTCTGAAGCAAGCCTGTATTTGCAGTTGTCTTCGCCTTGCTCCCCTGTTTTTTCTCTCGTACAAGCCAAGCGGCAGACCATGCCGCTGAACTGTGAACTTCATCCCATTCAAGGAGGTTTCCTTATGACTACACCGCAACATCCTTGCCGTCGGCTTTTCCTGCTGGCGCTGCTCTGCCTGTTCTGCCTGGGGCCGCATCTTGCTGCTGCGCAAAATGACCAAGCCCAAGTTGAACAGGCCGCGCCGCAGACTGAGGCGGAAATGCTGAACAACATCATCGCGGCCAGAGACTCCCTCCAGCAGGAGCTGAATGCGGCCACCAAGGAGTGGAAGCAGGCCAAGACGGACGAGGAAAAATCTGTCCTGCACAAGACAGTTGAAGAACTGAGCGGACGGATGCAGATATTGGAGAAAGACTTCAAGCATATTGCCACGGGCGTGGATATCAGCCAGTTTGACCCGGTGACAGAAAAGATTGACTGGCAGAAAGAGCTGGAAGCGTTGTTCGCCCCGCTGGTTGAAGGGATGAAGAAAATGACCGCCCGGCCCCGCGAACTGGAGCTGCTCCGCTATCAGGTGTCCCAGACCGAACAGCGCATTGCCCTGACAGAAAGCGCGGTGAAGAACATCAGTCAGCATCTTGACAAGACGGATTCCGCCTTGGTGAAAAAGGAGCTGAAAGCCATGCTCCAGTCGTGGATGCGGCGGAGCGAGGAGCTGCAAAGTCGCCTGGCCGCCTCCCAGCAGCAGCTTAAAGACAAGGAGCAGGAGGACGGGCTGATCTTCACCTCCCTGCGGGATGCATTCCGCCACCAAGGCATGGACTTGGCACTGGCTTTTGCCGCCTTGATCACGGTCATTCTGCTGATGAACTACGCCAAGCAGCGGCTCTACCGCAAAACTGGCTTGGGCAGACTTGGCGAGCATCGCTCCTTTCTCCTCCGGCTGGGTGAGATTGTTTATTATTTCCTCACCATGCTGGCTGGTATCAGCTCTTTTCTCATTGTTCTCTATCTGAGGACAGACTGGATCATGCTCGGTTTGAGCCTGGTCATGCTCTTTGGGCTGGCCTGGGCAGGCAAGCAGGCCCTGCCTCTGTTCTGGGAGCAGGTCAAGATGCTGCTCAATCTGAGCACAGTCCGGGAAGGGGAGCGGCTCATCTATCAGGGCCTGCCGTGGAAGGTGCTGCCGATCAACATCTACACCAAGCTGCTCAATCCTGATCTCAAAGGCGGCATGATCCGTCTGCCCATCTCCTCGCTGGTCGGCCTGCAATCCCGGCCCTTTTACAAGGATGAGCCGTGGTTTCCCACCAAAACCGGCGATCTGATTGAGCTGTCTGACGGCGCAATCGGCACGATTTCCCTGCAAACCCCGGAGCAGGTGGTCATAGAGACCCGGAACGGCGCCTTCAAGACCTATTCAACCCTGACCTTTCTTGGTCTCAATCCGATCAACTACTCAGCCAACACCTTTGGCATCTTTGTCACCTTTGGCATTGATTACGACTGTCAGGCGCAAATCACCCGCACCATTCCCTGCCTGCTGCGCGAGCATGTCATGGCGGTCTTGGCGGAAGAAGAATACGGCTCCGATCTGGTGGAGCTGCTGGTTGAGTTCAAGGCAGCCGCCGCCTCATCGCTCGATATTCTGCTGGCAGTCAAATTCCCCGGCAGTCAGGCAAGCAATTACTTTGCCATTTCCCGCTTTCTCCAGCGGGCAGCGGTTGATGCCTGCAACAAATACGGATGGGGCATTCCCTTCATGCAGATCACCCTGCATCAGGCCGAAGCGGAGAGCCAGGAGCTGGTTCGTGCGGCAGATTTTCAGGAATCTGCCAAAGAAGATTCTGTCCGCTTGACAGCCCAGCCGTGAGGCTTTATTTCTGGTTCTGAACGGCAAAGCACTCCGGTGATTTCGGTGCCGCTCTTATCTCAGGCATCCTCATAAGCGCACCTGAACCGCGCATCCACTTCTTCAAAGAAGCATCATCAAAATATGGAATCTCTCATCGAACAGGCTGGCCTTGCTGACATTCTTGTCAAAGTCAGAAACAAGGAGCGGCTTTCCCTTGAAGACGGCAGGCGGCTCTACGAATGCCCGGACCTGCTGGCAGTCGGCTGGTTAGCCAATCTGGTCCGCGAGCGCAAGAACGGCGGACAAGCCTTTTTTGTCTATAATCAGCACATCAACTATTCCAACATCTGCACCAATCTCTGCAGGTTCTGTGCCTTTGGCAAGGAAAAGGGGCACAAGCTGGCTTACGAGATGAGCATTGAGGAGATCAAGGACAAGGTGCGGCAGCGGCTGGACGAGCCGATCACGGAAGTTCATATTGTCGGCGGCCTTCATCCTGACCTGCCTTATTCCTATTATCTTGAGATGCTGCGGGCAGTCAAGGAGGTGCGGCCTGATGTCCATATTCAGGCTTTCACCTGCGTGGAAATCCAGCATCTGGCCGATTTGGCCGACAAGTCCGTGGGCGAGACCTTAGAGGAGCTGAAAGAGGCCGGGCTTGGCTCGCTGCCTGGCGGCGGGGCCGAGGTTTTCAGCCCCCGCATCCGCGAGCTGACCTGCCCGAAGAAGCTGGACGGCGCAGGCTGGCTGCGGGTGGCCAAGACCGCGCACCGGCACGGCCTGAAGACCAATGCCACCATGCTTTATGGGCATGTTGAAACTGTTGCCGAGCGACTGGAGCATCTTGATGCCCTGCGGCGGGCGCAGGATGAGACCAGCGGCTTCCTGACCTTCATCCCGCTGGCTTTTCATCCCAAAAACACAGAGATGGCTGATCTGTCCCGCACCACGGGCGTGAACGATCTGAAGAGCATTGCCGTGGCCCGACTGATGCTTGACAACTTCCCGCACATCAAGGCGTATTGGGTGATGATTGGTCCCAAACTGGCGCAGGTGGCCCTGTCCTTTGGCGCGGATGACATGGACGGCACGGTCAAGGAGGAGGTCATCACCCAGATGGCGGGCGGCGAGAGCGGCCAGGCCTTGGGCCATAAGACATTGATCCGTCTGATCCGGGAGGCGGGCCGCGTGCCGGTTGAGCGCGACACCCTCTACAACGTCTTGGTCCGGCATGATGCCTGAAGCACTGCGAATCGGGACGGTGCAGCTTGCCAGTCCCTTTATTCTTGCGCCCTTGGCCGGTTACACCGACCTGCCGTTCCGCCTGCTCTGCCGCGAGGCCGGTGCCAGCCTGACTGTGTCAGAGATGATCAGCTGCCACGGCCTCAACTATGGCCAGCAGCAGACCTTGGCCATGCTCAAGAGCCTGCCAGAGGAGCGGCCTTGGGCAGTGCAGCTTTTCGGAGCCGAGCCGGAGAGCATGGGTCGGGCTGCCGCTTCAGTTGCGGCAATGCCTGTTGATATTATTGACATCAACATGGGCTGCCCTGTGCCCAAGGTGGTCAAGAAAGGCGCAGGCTCGGCCTTGATGAAGCCGGAGAACGTGGGGCTGGCTGAGGCGGTCATCCGGGCGGTGGTTCGCAATGCTGCGGACAAGCCAGTCACGGTCAAATTCCGCAGCGGCTGGGACGAGCAGTCAATCATTGCCCCGGAATTCGCCCGGATCTGCGAAGCTGCCGGAGCGGCGGCGCTGACCATTCATGCCCGCACCAAGGCCCAGCAGTTTGGCGGCAGGGCTGACCGGCAGATCATTGCCGCAGTCAAGCAGGCTGTGTCCATTCCAGTGATCGGCAACGGCGACATTTGCAGCCATGCGGACGGACTGGCAATGATGACCGAGACTGGCTGCGATGCGGTGATGGTCGGACGGGCCGCCTTGGGCAATCCGTGGATTTTCCAGCCCAGCGGCAGACCGGAGACGCTGGCCGGACGGCTGCCAGTCATCCGTCGCTATGCAGAGCTGGCCGAAGAGCATCTTGACGCAGCCCGGCTTCTTTCGCGCATCAAGCACCACACCTGCCGTTTTTTCAGCGGCCTGCCCGGAGCGGCCAACTTGCGGCAGGAGATCATTGCCTGCGCCAGTCTGGTAGAGATGCGGGAGCTGCTGGGGTGTATTCCAGGGCAAACGCATGACTTTTGCCCTGAGCTGTGAGGGCTGTTCATTGCCGCATTCAGAGCCACTTCTTCCGCTTGAAGTATATGGTCAGGCCAAAGGCGATGGCCAGCATCAGGCCCCAGACCGCGCAGTAGCCGAACCGCCAGCGCAGCTCCGGCATCTGCTCAAAATTCATGCCGTAAACACCGACAATGAAGGTCAGAGGAATAAAGATGGTGGAGATGATGGTCAGCATTTTCATGATCTCATTCATGCGGTTGCTGATGCTGGACAGATAGGTGTCGTGCAGGCCGCTGAGAATGTCCCGGCAGGTCTCGGCCATGTCGATGATCTGGATGCTGTGATCGTGCAGGTCGCGCCAGAAAATGCCTGTCTCCTCATGCACCAAGGACGAGCCGCTTTTGGCAATCTTGCCCACGCCCTCGCGGAAGGGCCAGACCGCCTTGCGCAGCTTGAGAATGTCGCGTTTGAGGTGATGAATCTCTTGAATATCCTCGCTTCTCGGCTCGGTCAGGATTTGTTCGTCAATATCCTCAATCCGGTCGCTGATTCGCTCGACGATCAGGAAATATTGATCCACCACTGCGTCCATCAGGGAATAGGCGAGATAATCCGCGCCCAAGAAGCGGATGCGGTCAGCTGCGGCCCGGATGCGGCTGCGCACCGTGTCAAAGACATCGCCCGCATCCTCTATAAAAGAAAGCACATAGTTCTCACCCAGAATCAGACTGACATGCTCAATAAGCAGGCTGCTGGCCGCCTCGTTCCAGGTCATCATCTTGAAAACAATGAACAGATGCTGTGGGAATTCTTCGATCTTGGGCCGCTGGGTGGTGTTGACAATATCCTCCAAGGTCATCGGGTGGATGCCGAAGCAGCTGCCCAATGCCTCGATCAGGCTGAGGTCATGCACGCCGCTGACATTCATCCACGTGATGCCGGGCAGTTTCGCTGACTCGACGCATTGCTGCACTGTGACATTGCCCAGCTCGTTCAGTCCGGTCTCGCTGTACTGAATCAGGTCAATCCGAGCCTGCTCCTGCCGCTGCTCGCCGATGAAAACCATTGTGCCAGGGGCCATGCCAGACTTGATGCCGGAGCCGCTGGGCTTTCTTTTTTTCTTTTTCGGTAACTACTCAGGCATCCGCCAAGCCTCTTGACAAAATCAACAGGTAAAGATTATGCTGCCGTTATGAATTTCAGTGTTCCTAGTGAAAAAGAAGTCCGTGCTGCATACGCAGAAGGCGAAGAAGCGGTCGTCGCCCTGTTTAGCAGTATAACTGCGCAGGTTGAAAACCTCGCCGCTCAGTCAGCCAAGCAGTCCGAGATATTGAAGGATTTGCAGGCCCGGCTGTCGAAAAACAGTCGGAACAGCGGGAAACCGCCTTCGAGCGATGGATACGGTAAAGCGAAGCGAACGGAAAGTCTGAGAGAGTCCGGCAGGAAGCCGAACGGCGGCCAGCCAGGTCATCAAGGGCATACTCTTGAGCGGTCTGCGGCACCGGATTCTACGGAGAGGTATAAACCCGAGGAATGCGCGGCTTGCAAAATGTCGCTTGCGGATGTCGTCGCTGTCGGAGAGGAGGAACGGCAGGTTTATGATATTCCGGCGATTCGGATTGAAGTGACCTCGCATCGAGCGGAAATAAAAATCTGTCCCGGCTGCGGCACGGAAAACAGAGGCAAATTCCCGGAAAACGTCGGACAGGGCATCCGTTACGGCACGGGGGTGAAAACTTGGGCGGCATATTTCGCGAACCAGCATCATATTCCGCTTGAACGGGCTGCGCAGATTATCGAAGACCTGACCGGGCATTCCGTCTCCGAGGGTTCGCTGCTGAAGGCATCGGAAGAGCTTTGCGGATGCGTGCGTCCTTCAACGGAAGCAGTCGAAAAACTGCTCATGAATACCGATGTGTTACATGCCGATGAAAGCGGAGTCCGCGTGAAAGGGAAGCTGCACTGGCTGCATGTCGCTTCGACAGACTGCCTCACCCATTATTCGGTGCATGAAAAACGGGGAAAAGAGGCGATGGACGCAGCGGGAATCCTTGGAAAGTTCACAGGAACAGCGACGCATGATCATTGGAAATCGTACTTCAGCTATGAAAACTGCGGTCATGCGCTGTGCAATGCGCATCATCTCCGGGAACTCAAGTTCATAGAAAAACAGTATGGACAAGTTTGGGCCGGCGAGATGGCCGAGCTGTTGCTTGAAATAAAAGGCGCGGCTGAAAAGCTGAAGCCGGATCGGGACGGCTTCGCGCCGGAGAAGATCGAAGAATTTGAGCGGCGGTATGATGAAATCGTCCGACGGGGTTTTGCCGACAATCCGTTCACTCCGCCTAAGGAGAAAAAACGAGGACGGGCGAAGAAGACTCCGCCGCTCAATTTGCTGACACGGATGCGTGATTACAGGGCGGAGACCCTCGCATTCATGTATGATTTCCGGGTTCCGTTCGACAACAACGCGGCGGAAAGAGATGTGCGGATGATCAAGGTCAAGCAGAAGGTTTCCGGCTGCTTCCGAACACTTGAGGGAGCAGAACGATTCGCCTGTATCCGGGGATATATCTCCACGGTCCGTAAAAATTCAAGAAACATTTTTGAAGCGATCAAAGATGCTTTCCTTGGAAGTCCTTTTATCCCCGATGCCGCAGTATAAAAAACGAGTAAGGCCGTCTTCAGCACTTCTGAAAACGGCCTTTTTTGTCAGGCTGAGTAGTTACCTTTTTCGTTGATCGGGACATTGTCTCAAGCTGCTTTGTTCAGGGCAGGTCAGCAAAGGCGGCAGAAGCTGCCTGCCGCCCATCGTCAAACCATGCCCGCCGCCTTGAGCAGACTGCTTTCCGGCGTGCCGAACCAAGTTCCTGCGCCCTGGTGGGTTGCAGCGAGTTGTCACCTGTCGGCGGTCAGCACCTTGATGGCCTTTTGCCCCAGCTCGGTCGTGTGCATCATCTGGCCGAACTGGGCCGCAACCTTGGACGGGCCATAGGTCAGAACTGGCACAGGCTCATTGGTGTGCGTGCCGGTGGCCCAGACCACAGACTGATATTTTGACTGAATACGCCCGATGATGTCCGCCCGCACCTTTGCTCCGTACACGTAGAACTCTTCAAAGTCGTCGATTTTGGGAAAGGTCTTCGCACCTAAATATTCATGCCCTTCCACATAATATTTGTTCGGCTCCTCCTGCAAGACCTTGGCCGCTTCAGCTTTGCTGACAGGAAAGGCGGTGTTCTCGTTGATCAGTTCAGCAAGAGCGGCTGAAGTCTGCTTCTTCTTTGGCAGGGCATCAAACTGGGCCAGAATGGTCTGATAGCTTGCTTTTTGGGCATACAGCTTGTCCAGCACATCGTGCGGCACGAAATTATATTTTGGCGCAAACAATTCCTCTTGAAACAGAACACCCGGCAGAGCCTTTGCCTGCGGCAGATTGCGGCGATTATAGCTGAAACCGAAGCCGCCAGTGGTGTGATCAGCCAGCACGACCAGCAGGGTGTCATCGCGCTGCTTGACCCAATCAAGAATAACGCGCAAGGTTTCGTCCATGACCAGCAGTTCATGCAGCAACCAGCCAGCATCATTGGCATGTTCCGCCTGATCAATCTGTCCGGCCTCGACCATCAGGAAAAAGCCGTTCTGCTGCTGGGCCAGCGTGGCAAGGGCCTTTTGCGTCATCTCTTTCAATTTAGGCACAGTGCGTTGCGGATTGTTCTGTTCCGCCTGCTGCTGCAAGGCATCCGGCATCATCGAACTGCTGAACAGGCCTAAAATTTTTCCACCCGCAGCCTGTTCAAGCTGCTGTTTGGTGAAAGCGACTGCGTAACCTTTCTGTTCAGCCTCGGCAATCAGATTGCGGCTGTCTTTGCGGGCAGATTTCAGCTCCACCGCGCCGCCGGTCATCTTGGCCAGTTCCTTATGGACCGCACTTGCAGTCTCGCCAGCTTCTTGCGGAATAAAATAACGCAGGCCGCCGGAGAGCATTACATCCGCGCCGTTGTTGAGCAGATCAACAGCAATTTCGTTCTCCTTATAGCGGTTTCAGGTTGTATGGTTATCAGAAAAAGATTAAACTTGACTTGTCTGTTTTTTCCATTTTTTTACACACGGAGGTCTGCCATGATTTATTCTATTGATTTCAGAAAGAAAGTCTTGTCTGTTTATGAAAAACAGAAATCATTGAGAAGAACTGCAGATTTGCTTGACGTTTCCTATAAATTTGTTCAAAGTCTTGTAAAAAGATGGAAGACTGAGGGGACGCTTGAGCCGAAGCCTCATAAAGGCGGAAATCCTCCGAAAATCAAGGAAGTTCATATGCCTTTTCTGACCAGCATGATTGATGACGAGAACGATCTTACGCTTGAAGAGATGTGTGATCGCTTATACGAGAAATTCAATTTAAAAATAGCACCTTCCACGCTGTGCGAAACTCTCGCCAGACTGAAAATCAGCCGGAAAAAAACTTTCCGCGATCCGGCGGCGTATAAAGAGGAAAATATAGCAAAGACAGTTAATTACCTTGCAGGCCTGCTCGAGGCTGACAAAAAGAATTTCATCTTTATTGATGAGACAGGATGCTGTTTGAACATGTCGAGAAAATTTGCAAGATCAAGAAAAGGAACAAGAGCTTTTTCAAAAAGACCTTCAGGTAAAGGGAAAAGAATAAGCATGATAGGAGCTGTAAAGTTTGGAAAAATATTGAAGTGCATGAAATTTAAAGGCACCATGACAGGAGATGTCTTTTATTTCTATATAAAAAATTATCTTTTGAAATATCTTGACAGCAGCAAGACAGTCGTTCTTGACAATGCCAGTCCTCATAAAAACAAAGAAGCTCTCGCTTTGATCAGAAGTACAGGAGCGAAGATCATTTTCCTCCCTCCTTATCGTCCTGAACTGAACCCTATTGAATACTGCTGGTCAGTAATGAAAAACACTATAAGAAAATTGAAGCCGAGAACAGAGCGTGAGCTGATGGAAGCTTATGATATATCTCTGAAAACGGTTAAGTCAAAATCAATCAAATCGTTTTTCCGTCATTGCTGGGTTTGATATCTGTTCAATACGAAACCGCTATAGCGCGGCGGCTTTGATGCGCGGCAAAAGCGGCAGGAGTGGCATGAGTCAGGCGGGTGTCTGAGACCAGACCGGTCGCCTTGCCCATCTTCTTGGCCTTTTCCAAAATGGTTTCAACCGGATTGCCCTGCGCATCCGCCCCGATCATTTCCGAACCGGCAGCCTTGCCGCTGGCGATCTGGGTTGCCGAAGCGGCTGAATCCGTAACCAGCACATTGGCCGCCTCATGCGAGGCAAAACCGATCACACCGGTGTCGGCCAGCTCCTCCAGTGCGGTTTTTGTTCCAGCAGCTTTGTACGGCGAGCTGGCGGCATATTTGGCGTAGCTGTCTAACAATCCAACCGCCGGAAAACCCATGCCGTCACCGATCATGAAAATGACATTGCGAATTTTCGGCTCAGGCTGCACCTGCGCAACCTGTTTTTTCTCCGGTGCGGCGCAGCCAGTGAACAGCAAGGCTGTTGCCAAGACCGCAAGACAGATTCTCTGCGGCACCATAAAAGTCATCACGTCATCTCCTTTCTCAAACCATGCCCGCCGCTTTCAGCAGACTGCTTTCCGGCCTGTCCGAGCCAAGTTCCTGCGCACCCGCCATTGCTCCCAGCAGCCGGTCGGCGAGCACCTTGCCGAGCTGCACGCCCTCCTGATCAAAGGAGTTGATGTTCCAGCAGAAGCCTTGCAGAGCAATCCGGTTCTCGTACAATGCCAGCAGCGCGCCCATTGCGTAAGGCGTGAGCTGCTCGGCAATGAGCACCGAGCTGGGCCGGTTGCCTGCAAAGTGTTTGTTCGGATTGTCATGCTCGCGGCCTTGGGCCATTGCCAGAGACTGCGCCAGCATGTTGGCAACCAGCTTCTGCTGCGAGGTGGTGCCTTTGACCGTGATGTCGCGTCCGTGCTGCGAGCGCCGGAAGCCAATGAATTCTGCCGGGACGATTTCTGTGCCCTGATGGAGGAGCTGGTAAAAGGCGTGCTGGCCATTGGTGCCTGGCTCGCCCCAGACGATGGGGCCGGTTTTCCACGTCACCGCCGTGCCAAGGCGGCTGACCTGCTTGCCGTTGCTCTCCATGTCGCACTGCTGGAGATGAGCCGGAAAGCGGAGCAAGGCTTGGCTGTAAGGCAGGACGGCCACGGTATTGCAGCCAAGGAAATTGCGGTTCCATATCCCCAGCATGGCCATCAGCAAAGGCAGGTTGTCACGCATGGAACTGCTTTCAGCCACCTTGTCCATGTCGTTTGCCCCGCGCAGCAGCTCGACAAAGGCATCATAGCCAAGGGCAAAACCGAGCGTCACTCCGCCGACCATTGACGTGACAGAATAGCGGCCTCCGATGTAGTCGTACATATAGAACGAGGCAAGATACTTGGCCGGATCGTCCATCGGGCTGCCCGCGCCTGTAACCGCGATGAGATGCTTGGCCGGATTCAGCCCGGCCTCAGTCAGGGCCGCCCGGACCAAGTCCTCGTTGGTGCGGGTTTCAAGGGTAGTGCCGCTCTTAGAAACTACGTTGATCAGGGTGCGGGACAGATCAAGGCTGGCCAGCACAGCCGCAGCGTCGTCCGGGTCAACATTGGCGATGAACTTGGCCGAACGTCCTGGCAGACAGTATTTCTCCAAGGCTAAATACAAGGCGCGGGGGCCGAGGTCAGAGCCGCCAATGCCCACTTGCAGCATGGTGGTGAACGGTTCGCCTTTGGCATTGCAAATTGCGCCGCTTTCTATCTCGGCAAGAAAGGCTTGCAGCCGAGCGAGCTGCTCCTTGGCCTGCGCAGTCGCTTCCGGGGCAAGGGGCGCATCGCTGAAAATATCCCGGCAGGCGGTGTGCAGAACCTGCCGCTCCTCGCTGGCATGACCGACGATCCGGTTCATGACCTTGCCGCGCTTCATGGCCTTGAACTGGTCAACCAAGCCAGCCTCGTCCGCCAAATCCTGCAAGGCGGTCAGGACACTGTCATCAACCCGCTGCGTTCCATAAAGCAGATCAAAACCGCAGGCTGAGGCTCGACAAGCAGCAATCCGTTCCGGCGGCAAACTGTCAGACCGGGCCAGATTACAGGGATTCTGCGCCAGCTCTGTCAGCCACTGGACGGTCTTCAGTTCGACAAAATTCTTCCAATGCTTCATGATCATCTCCTTTTTTTTCACCAGACCAGCAAATCTAACGAATACAGATATGCGAATGCCAGCAGAGAGCCGACTATGCCCAGCCAGACATCGTCCCAGCTCCAGAGCTGCTTGCTCCAGAGATCAAGGGCCTCTTTGACCACATTGACCACAATGCCGGAAAGATAGAGCGGCGGCCAATACACGCCCAGCAGGGTGAGGGCAAAGCCCCAGAAAAAGTGCGCTTGGAGGTCGAAGCGGAAAATTCGCATCACGATCTCGCCCCAGTGCTTGTATCGCTCCAGCAGGCTCATTGCTTGAATCCAGCCAGCTCCTTCATCTCCCGGATCACGGCGGCGTAATCCGGCTGACCATAGACAGCCGAACCAGCCACAAAGATATTGGCTCCGGCCTCAGCCATTGCCTTGATCGTCTTGGGACTGATGCCGCCGTCAATTTCAATCCCTGCCGCCGGGTTGACCTGATCAAGCATGGCCCGCAGCTTGCGGCACTTGCCGAGCGTGGATTCAATGAAGGACTGGCCGCCAAAGCCAGGATTGACGCTCATCAGCATGACCAAATCCACTTCTTCGAGCACGTATTCCAGCGCAGAGAGCGGCGTGGCCGGATTCAGGACTGCGCCCGCCTTTTTGCCCAATTTGCGGATCGCGTTCAAGGTTCGGTGGAGATGGACGCAGGCTTCGGCATGAACCGTGATCCAGTCTGCCCCGGCCTCAGCAAAATCCTGCACATAGCGGTCCGGTTCAGTGATCATCAGGTGGACATCCAAGGGCAGCTTGGTCACTTGCCGGGCCGCCTTGACCACCAGCGGGCCAATGGTGATGGCTGGAACAAAATGCCCGTCCATCACGTCAATATGGATAACATCAGCCCCAGCCTCCTCCACTGCCTTGATCTCCTCGCCAAGGCGGGAGAAATCAGCGGAAAGGATGGAAGGGGCGAGCATGAGGTTTTTCATGGTCTTTCCTTTGCTTCAACAGGAACGGCGCAGCAGGATTTTGTGCCGACAGAATATATCGAGAAACTTACCACGATCAGGCTTGCGCTGGCAAGGGGAGTTCAACAGCGGCGACAGGCGAATGAACATAACCGGTCTGCAGATGCGCATTTTTTTATTTTCCTCAGCCAGTCTTCCTGATAAGCTGCACCGGACATCTCCTTCAATCTCAACAGCCAGCAGGCAGCCCATAATGAGCAGCACCTTGCAGCAGGAAATCCAGCAACGCCGCACCTTCGGCATCATCAGCCACCCGGACGCAGGCAAGACCACTTTGACTGAAAAGCTCCTCCTCTTTGGCGGGGCCATCAACATGGCCGGGGCGGTCAAGTCGCGCAAGACGGCCCGCCACGCCACCAGTGACTGGATGAGCATTGAGCAGGAGCGCGGCATCTCGGTCACCACCTCGGTGATGAAGTTCAACTACCGCGACTTTGAAATCAACCTCTTGGACACGCCCGGCCATCAGGATTTCTCGGAAGACACCTACCGCGTTCTGACAGCGGTTGACTCGGCCCTGATGGTGATTGACTCGGCCAAGGGCGTGGAGGCGCAGACCACCAAGCTGATGGAGGTCTGCCGGATGCGCAACACGCCGATCATCACCTTTATCAACAAGCTCGACCGGGACGGCCTGAATCCGTTCGACATTCTTGCCGATATTGAGGAAAAGCTCCAGATTGAGTGCGCGCCGCTCTCGTGGCCCATTGGCATGGGCAAGGGCTTCAAAGGAGTTTATGACCTGCGCCGCAATGAGCTGAATTTGTTCACGCCCAGCCGCGACACCCGTCCCGAAGACCGCATTGTCGTCAAAGGCTTGGATGATCCGCGCTTGGACGAGCTGCTGGGACGCGATGCCGAACAGCTCCGCGAAGATGTGGAGCTGCTGCACGGCGCAGCCAATCCTTTTGAATATGAGCAGTATCTGAAAGCTGGCCAGACCCCGGTCTTCTTTGGCAGCGCGATCAACAACTTTGGCGTGCGCGAGCTGCTCGACAACTTTGTCGAGCTGGCCCCGCCGCCCGGCCCGCGTCAGACCGTCAGCCGGATGGTCGCGCCGGACGAGGAGGCATTCAGCGGCTTTGCGTTCAAGATTCAGGCCAACATGGACCCGGCTCATCGCGACCGCATCGCCTTTTTCCGCATCTGCTCCGGCAAGTTCATCCGGGGCATGAGGGTCAAGCACCACCGCCTTGGCAAAGAGATCAACCTCAGCAATGCCACGGTCTTCATGGCCCAAGAGCGCAGCCATGTGGATGAAGCCTATCCCGGCGACATCATCGGCATTCACAATCATGGCACGATCAAGATCGGCGACACCTTCACCGACAAGGAGCCGCTCAAGTTCACTGGCATTCCCAACTTTGCCCCGGAGCACTTCCGCCGCGTCCTGCTCAAGAATCCGCTCAAGACCAAGCAGCTTGCCAAGGGCCTTGTGCAGATGGCCGAGGAAGGCGCAGTGCAGGTCTTCCGCCCGGTGCTTGGCAATGACTACATCCTCGGCGCAGTCGGTGTGCTCCAGTTTGAAGTGACAATGGCCCGGCTCAAGGCGGAGTACGGCGTGGAGGCAGTGATTGAGGGGACGAACTGGAACCTTGCCCGCTGGGTGAGCTGCGCTGATCCGAAGCGGCTCAAGGCCTTTGAGGCCAAGAATCAGGGCTATTTAGCCTTTGACGCAGAAGGGCATCTGACCTTCCTCTCCGACGGCCAGTGGCGGCTCAAGCATGTCGGCGAGCTGTTCCCGGAGATAGTCTTTCATAAGACGCGGGAGCATGATTGATCATCTGCTCTGGCTTAAAGATGATGTTCTTTCATGCGCAGATGAAGCGTCAGCAGCTGACACGCCATCTGCGCATTTCGCCCACCGCATCCTTTGGCAGCAGCCGCAACAATTCGATTGACAAAATACCCGCCGCGTTTTAGTTTTCGCTGGATGCAGCACTGCCCTTCCGCATCTCTCCTCATCCTCACGCCGGAGAACGATCATGTTGACTATTCTATGGCAGCCTGTCGTGAATGCTCACCAGTGCAGTTGCTGCGGAGAATCTTGCTGAACTGATCAGTCTGACACGGGACAACTACAGCGGCAGACTGGTGGATATATTGGACATCAGTCTGCCATAAGGCGCAGGCGTGAATCTGCGCATATCAATTTGACTTGCAGAATAAAGGTAAAGGAACAACATTCATGCACATCAACACCTACGACCTGAACACACTCACAGCAACGGACAAGGCCAGAATCCTGCGCCGTTCCGAATTGGACATTGAGAGCTTTCAAGAGACTGTCCGGCCCGTGATCCGCGACGTGCGCGAGCAGGGTGATCAGGCCCTGATCGACTATTGCGCCAAGTTCGACAAAGTGACCATGCCTGCCTCTGCCCTGCAAGTGACTGAGGCGGAGTTTGCCCAGGCCGAGCGCAATCTCGACCCGGCCATCAAGGCGGTGATCGAGCGGGCAGCGGTCAATATCCGCAAGTTTCATCAGGCTCAGATGCCGGAGGAGATGTGGTTCACCGAGATTGAGGACGGCGTTCTGGCGGGCGAGAAGATCACCCCGATCACTTCGGTCGGCATTTATGTGCCGCGTGGCAAAGGCTCTTTCCCCTCGGTCATGCTGATGCTCGGCATTCCGGCAGTGATTGCCGGGGTGCCGGAAATCATCATCTGCACCCCGCCCACGCCTGAAGGGGGCGTTGATGATGCCTCGCTCTTCACGGCCAAGGTCTGCGGCATTGAGACGGTCTATAAAGTCGGCGGGGCGCAGGCAATTGCGGCGATGGCCTTTGGCACCGAGACGGTGAAAAAGGTGCATAAGGTGATCGGGCCGGGCAATGCGTATGTTTCAGCAGCCAAACGCCTGCTTTACGGCCACTTGGACGTGGGCACTCCGGCTGGTCCGAGCGAGTCGATCATCCTCTGCGACGAGAGCGTTGATCCGAAAATCGCGGCCTTGGATTTGCTGATCGAGGCCGAGCATGGCCCGGATTCCACCGCCCTTTTGGTCACGCATTCACGCGAGCTGGCGGATAAGGTCAAAGCTCTGCTGCCGGACTTGATTGCTGATCTGCCGGAGAAGCGGCAGGAATTCTGCAAGACCGTGTTCTCGAACTACGGCGGCATTGTCCTGACCGCAGATTTGGCGGCCTCGATTGATTTTGTCAACGACTTTGCCCCGGAGCATCTGGAGGTGCTGACAGCCGAGCCGATGCTGGTTCTGCCGAAAATCCGCAATGCCGGAGAAATCCTGCTCGGCCAGCACACGCCGATTTCAATTGGCAACTACGCCTTGGGCGTGAACGCCATTCTGCCAACCGGCGGTTTTGCCAAAACTTTTTCCTGTGTCACGGTCTTTGACTTTCTCAAACGCTCGTCTATTGGCTATATGTCCAAAGCAGGCTACGACAGCCTGAAAGATGTGGTGCGGCAGTTTGCCGAGTATGAGGGCTTTCAGTCGCATGCGAATGCGATTCGCAAGCGCTGAGATGGTGGCAAGGGAGGGCGATGCTTGTGCTCGCCCTTTTCGCATCGTGCGATTCAAGTTAAATGCGTGATGCTAATGCGCTCGCATTGCAGAGACTAATTGCTTCGCAAAGCGGGTCATTTCATAGAATTGCTGTCGGTTTCCTGATTCAGCAACACCAAGGAGGGAGACCGACAGATTTTGCAGCAATGGATTGCTGATCACTTCGGCCCAGTCCATGCGGCACTCCTGCTGCTGAAGAAAATTCTGTTGGCGGCGGAACTCGAATTTTCCAACATCCTGCGCCAATCCAGCACGCTCCGAACCGTCATGCTGTCAGAAGGCAGCCTTCGCCTCGTCAGCGGCAGCAGTCATATTTTCCTTTCCCGCACAATAAAACGCGCCACTATATTGAGCAGCAGCACAGCGGTCATGATAAGCAGCGAGGCTCCCCAAGCAATCTGATTCCAGTCATCATAAGGGGACATGGCGTACTGATAAATGGTGACAGTCAGGTTGGCAAGCGGTTCATTCAAAGACTTCATCATATAGGAGCTGTTCAGGGCCGTGAAGAGCAGCGGCGCGGTCTCGCCGCTGACTCTGGCCACTGAGAGCAGCACCCCGGTGATCAGGCCGGACTTGGCAGCCCGGAAAATGATGTTCAGGGTGGCCAACCAGCGCGGATTGCCAATTGCCAAGGCTGCTTCGCGCAGAGCGTTGGGCACCATGCTCAACATGTCCTCGGTGGTGCGGGCTACAACCGGAAACATGAGGATTGCCAAGGAAACCCCGCCTGCCCAACCGGAAAAACTGCCAAACGGATAGACCAGAATCGAATAAACAAAAAGGCCAAGAATGATGGAGGGAATGCCCATCAGGACATTGACCGTGAAGCGCACCCAGGCACCGAGGCGGCTGTGCTTGCCAAATTCAGCCAAATAAACCCCGGCCATCAGTCCGGCTGGCACACCAAGGAGAACGGCGATGCCTGTCATGAGCACGGTGCCGAGAATGGCGTTGGCCACGCCGCCGCCTTCCATGCCGGGCGGAGTGGGCAGCTGGGTGAAAAACTGCCAGTTGATCGCAGCAATGCCCCGGTCCACCACCACAAAAAGAATCCAGCCAAGAAAAAATATGCCGAGCAGGGCGGCGCAAACCGATATTGCCTTGACTGTCCAGTCAAGCAGCTTGCGGCTTTTGTCTGATCGCGGAATCACAGCAGATCACCTCCCATCTTTCTTTTCACCCGCTTGAGCCAGAGCTGGGTGACGATTTGCAGGACAAAGGTCATCAGGAAGAGGACCAAGCCCAACTCCATCAGGGCACTCAGATACATTGGTTCTGCCGCCTCGGCAAATTCATTGGCCAAACGGGAGGCAATGCTGTTGCCTGCCTCGAACAGGGAAATGAAAATGTCGCTGCTGTTGCCGATGACAAAGGTCACAGCCATTGTCTCGCCGATGGCCCGGCCCAAACCGAGCAGGCAGGCTCCGATCATGCCTTGGATGCCGTAGCGGATGGTCACGTCCTTGGTCACTTCCCAAGTGGTCGCGCCCATGCCGTAGCCCGCCTCTTTCATCACATCCGGCACCATAGCAAAGACATCCCGCATCACGGTGCTGATAAAGGGCAGAATCATCAAAGCCAAAATAATTCCGGCGGTCAACATGCCGATGCCCATTTCCGGCCCTTGAAAGAGCGGCAGCCAGCCGAGATATTCAGAGAGCAGGGGCTGGACATAATCGGCCATGAAGGGCGCAAAGACAAAGAGTCCCCACATGCCGTAGATGATGCTTGGCACAGCGGCCAGCAGCTCAATGGCATTGCCGACCAAGTAACTGATCTTGGGCGGAGCCAGCTCAACTAAGAATAGAGCAATGACCATGCTCAGGGGCACTGCTAGGAGCATGGCAATGGCGGTGGACATCAGGGTGCCGTAGATGCTGCTCAGGGCACCGAAGTTCTGGCTGACCGGATCCCAAGCCGTGGAAAAAAGAAAGCTGATGCCGAATGCTTTGATAGAGGGCAGCGAGTTCCAGACCAAGGAAATAAAAATGCCTGCCATGATCAGCAGGACCAGACCTGCGCAGGCAGCGGTGATGCCCCGGAACAGCAAGTCGGTGCTGCGGCTGGTCTTCCAGCCCTGATGCCTTCCTGTTGTGCTGTGCTCCATAAAATCAGTTCACGTGGAATTCAGTCTTGTTCAGGGCCGTTTCTATTACAGCCGCTCTTCCTTGAGGCAGAAATGCAGGTCATTCAGGTGCATGGCCCGGACCCGCTTAGGAGTCCAGTGATGCTTCTGGATCAAATAATACCAGATCGCCTCCAAACCGGAAACCTGTTCATAGCCTTCCCGCTTGGCCAGCCGGTCGCCCAGCTCCGCCATGAGCTGTTTGCAGATGTTGTCAGCATGCTCAATCTCAGTCTTGTCAGATTTGGCTTTCACCTTGCATTTACTCACAACCTTGCCTCCGATTAAAACAAAAGTGCGGGCAGGAAGACCGCCTTCCTGCCCGTTGCTCTCCTGATCAGTCTTGCCGCTGCAAGATTATTTTGCCGGCCAGACCGAGCTGCCGCCTGCGCTGATTTTCTTGGCCCAGGCTGCTTCAACCATCTCCACCACCTTGTCCGGCATGGAAACGTAATGCAGCTTCTCAGCAGTCTCCTTGCCGTGCTTGTAGCACCAGTCAAAGAACTTGAGCATGGCCTGAGCAAGATCAGCTTTTTTCTGCTGTTTATGGAGAAGAATATACGAAACGCCAGTGATCGGCCAGCTGTCCTTGCCCGGCTGATCCGTCAGATACATGGCAAAACCGTCCTCAGCCTTCCACTCGGCATTGGCCGCAGCCGCCTGAAAACTTTCAATGGTCGGATCAACCTCGCCGCCGTCCCGATTTTGCAGTTTGACATGAGCCATCTTGTTCTGCAAGGCGTAGGCGTATTCAACATAGCCAATTGAGCCGTTGACCTTGCGCACATAGGCGGAAACACCCTCGTTGCCTTTGCCGCCCACGCCGGTCGGCCAAGAAACCGTCTTGCCCTCGCCGACCTTGTCCTTCCATGCCGGGGAGACTTTGGTCAGATAGTTGGTGAAGATGCTGGTTGTGCCGGAACCGTCAGCCCGATGCACCACGGTGATCTTCTTGCCCGGCAGCTTGAGGCCCGGATTCAACCCAGCAATGGCGGCATCATTCCACTTGCTGATCTTGCCCAAGAAGATGTCAGCCAGCACCGCATTGCTCAGTTTCATTTCCCCGGCCTTGATGCCTTTGACATTGATGATCGGCACCACCCCGCCCATGATCATCGGAAATTGCAGCAGTCCGGCCTTATCCAGCTCCTGTTTTTTCAGCGGCGCATCAGACGCGCCAAAGTCAACCGTCTTGGCCTTGATCTGAGCAATGCCGCCGCCAGAGCCGATGGACTGATAGTTGAGCTGCACCCCGGTCAGCCCGTGGTACTGGTGCGCCCACTGCGCATAGACTGGAAAAGGGAAGGAAGCGCCTGCCCCGTTGACTGACAGGGCTGCCCCAGCTGGAGCGGCGACATGCAGCACAGCGGCAACTGCGGCTGCGGTAATCCAGCGAACTGCATTCATTCTCATAAGATACACCTTGCTTGAGGTTGGCTTCTTCTGCACGTTTATATTTTATAAACAACTTGCGTGCAGAGTTCAATCTTTTCCTGAGGCAATATGCAGAGGTTTTGTTAGAAAATGATGAAGAAAAGATAAAAATAAACTGATCAGGAAAAAAATGCCGGGCAGGATGCTGCCAAGGGCAGCCAGCGGCGATGTGATTTTTTTCCCGGCCTGATTGACAGATCGTCCAAGCATGCTTATTGGTTTGAGGCGCAGGAAAGCAGCTCTGCGGCGGAGCAGAGTCCAAACAAGGCCTGCGAAAAAATAGCATGGCACCTGCTTGACAGAAAACAAATCGTGCTTAAATTACAGATAACCAAGAAGGGAGCAGTACGATTCCTGAACAGCAAATTTGATATAATCTTGACATTATTTGCGTAAAGGAGGTAATCATGAACCTGTCAGTATGGGATCCGTTCCGGGAGATGGAAGCGCTGTTAGACAGATACAGCAGATCAGCACGAAAAACAGCGGCTGCTGGCGACAGCAAAGCGATTGAGTCGGGTGACTGGACACCGGTCGTCGATATTGTCGAGAACGAAGGCAGCTTCATTGTCCGAGCCGAACTGCCTGGCGTGGCCAAGGATGATGTGAAAGTGCATATCGACAACGGCATTCTCACCATCAAGGGCGAAAAAAAGGTGGAGAGCAAGGATGAGAAGCGGCATCGGGTCGAATGTCTGTACGGCTCCTTTGTCCGCAGCTTCACGCTCCCCCAAGATGTGGACGTGGAAAAGGTTGAAGCTGGATATAAAAACGGCATTCTCAGCCTGACTATTCCCAAGCTGGAAAAGGCCAAGCCGAAGCAGATCGAGGTGAAGGTTAGCTGATTCGCCGTCTATGGCAAAGCAGCAAGATGTCTTCAGCATGGTTGTTATCGGGAAACACTCAACAGGGTGACGACTGTATTTCGAGCGCAGCGAGAAATCGCTGCGCGCTCTTCATCATTCACCGTTCACCATTGCCCCTTCCCGCACCAGCCTGCCGATGACAGTATAATCCGTCTTGCCGCTGCCGAGAAGCGGGATCGCCTCCACCTGCTGCACCAGCCGGATATTATGCAGCGGCGACAGCCCGGCAGCACGGATGGCCTGATTGGCCTCCTGCCGGTCCGTGGCCAAAGTGGTCAGCAGCACCAGCTCCGGGTGCTGCTCGTCGCCGCTCGCAGCCACGGCCAGCACCGGCCCCTCGCCTGCCGGATAATAGCTCTCCAAGGCCTGCTCAATTGCGGGCAGAGAAATCATCTCGCCGCCAATCTTGACAAAACGCTTCAGCCGCCCGGCAAAGACCAGCACCCCTTCCCACTCAAACATCAGGTCGCCGGTGTCGTACCACAACTCGCCGTCAAACTCAACAAAAGGCGACTTGGCCTCGCCAATATAGCCGCTGAACACATTTGGCCCGCGCACCAAGAGCCGCCCGTTCCTGCCCGGCGCAACAGGCTCGCCTGTCTCCGGGTCAAGGAGGATGCGCTGCATCGAGGGCAGCAGCTTGCCAACCGTGCCCAGCCGGGGATTGCTGAGGGAGTTGATTGCAATCATTGGTGAGCACTCGGTCACGCCGTAGCCTTCGCAAAGCACGGTCTGCGGGCATTTCTCCTTCAAGGCGGCAAAGACGTGGTCCGGGCATTTCTCGGCCCCGCTGCCGATCAGGCGCAGGGTGCGCAGCTGCTCCGGCTTGGCCGTGCGCAGCATTCCCTGCAAAAAAGTGGGCGTGGTGATCAGCACGGTTGTCCTGTAGGCGGCGGTCATCCGGGCCAGCATGGCTCCTTCGGTCGGATTGGGCCAATAAACAGTGCGCAGCCCGGTGCAGAGGGGCATGATCACTGTGCCCGCCAGACCAAGCGAATGAAAAATCGGCAGGATGCCAAGCAGACGGTCGTTGGAGGACAGGGACAGCACTTGGGCGAAATCGCGCAAGTTGGCGAGAAAGTTGGCATGAGTAAGCGGCACGGCCTTGGGCCGCGCTTCTGAGCCGGAAGTAAAAAGGATGGCCGCGTTCTTGGCAATCTTGGCGTGACGGAGCTGGCTCCAAGACAATTGACTCTTGAGCAGAGCCGCGAGTTTCTGTCCCGCGCTGATGCCAGCCGCGATTTCTTCCAGATAAAGCCACGTCACCCCGACCTGGTCCAGCGCAAGTCCCTGTCCGGCCAGCCGCTCAGTCAGGGCTTTGGCAGTGATCACATTCTTGGCCCCGACCACGCCGAGCGAGTGCTGCATATTGGCAATGCCGCTAGTCCAGTTGACCAAGACCGGTTCCTTGCCGCTGAAAACCACGGTCAGCCACGCCACTGCCGCTGCCACAGAGCTGGGCAGCATGATGCCGACGCGCTGCTCAGGCAGTTTCTCGATTTCCGGCAGCAGGGCGAAAATTGCCATGACGAGCTGCCGCCACGTCCTGTCGCCCCTGAGCTGGTCAGAAAGAATGACCTGATCAGGATTTTTTCGGGCCTGATCAAGGAACAGCTCGGCAAGAGTATTCCCCTCTGGCATGGTCAGCTTCCGCTCTTCGACCTGCGCAAACCAGCCTGCCGAAACCGGCTTCAGCTCCGCGCCTGCCAAGGTTGGCATGATGCCGCCCGCCGCCAGGATGCAGTCCGCAACTGTGCGCAGAGTCTCCAGATTGTCGGCGGAAACCCCGAATTCCTGTTGAAGCCACGCTCCAAACTCAGCCAAGACAATGCTGTCCAAACCAAGATCAGCGGCCAGACTGTCGCTTTCCTCAATATCCTCTGTTCCGGCCAGCTCTTGCAGCTTGGCCATGACTAACGTGCGGATTGACTCAGGAATCTTGCTCGTGTCCTTGTCGCTGAATTCCGGCTGGGTCTCGTCGTGATAAATCGGGGCACTGCCCTGCCACCACCAGAGCGGCACCTCGCTGTGGCGGTCAGGATGCTGGTTGTAAAAATCCTCCAGCCAGCGGTTGATCACCTGCTTGCCTGCGTTGCGGGGCGGAAAATCTGCTGGCTCCTCAACAAATTCCAGCTCAACCCGGCGGCGCGGCAGAAAAAAAATGCCGTTGGCCAGCACCGCCAGCAGCACCTTGCTGACATCCTTGAGCAGCGAGGGAATGCCTCGCGCCCGGCTGTAGCGGCTGCCCCAGAGGCCCCGCAGGCGGACCAGCACAATCCGGGCCTCCGGCACCGCATGAATGATCGTGGCTGCGCCGCTGTTGCCGCCGAGCAGCTCCAGATTGCCACGGCTTATTCGGCCTGATGGATAGAGCAGGATGCTGTCACCCTGCTTGAGCGCGGCAATGATTTCCTCAATGCCGACAATGACCTGATCTCGGACCTGCTGGCCGCTGGTGCTGAGGTCGGGAATGCGAATCGCCCGCAGCTGGTCCATCAGCCAGCGGAAGAGCGGCTGCGCAGTCTGTTTTTCGTCAGCCAGCGGACGCGGGGCAAAGGCAGGATAAATCAGGCTCATAATGATTATCGGGTCAATCAGAGCTTGATGATTGGGCAGAAAAAGCACTGGCCGATGGTCGTTGCGGCGGCTTTTCTTGATCTCCCGCAGGCCAGTGACACGGAGGCGGTAGCGGAGGCGGAGAAGCAGGGCAAAAAGATGCGAGAGCAGCGTTTTCATAGGAAAAATTGGACAGATTTTAAATTACAATTTATCGACCTGCTTATCTGTCCTATTCTGCCCCGGAATCGCAAAAAACGCGAGCTTTTCTCAAAAGGGGCAATTATTCTTTCCGTCCAGGCCGACCTTGCTTTTTATTTGACAGGCGAATTCCCAGTTTCTTTTCGATCTCTTCCTGAAATAGATTGCTGCCGGTCAACTGCCCTCTTTGCAATGCTTCCCGTATCAGCTTGATTTCATATTCCTTATACGCTGTTTGCCGTTCCTGTTCAGCATCTCCTAATGAGAGATAAAACGGCGGTAGATCAACAACTGCATCTTTTCAGATACTCCTTGGTGGATATTATGCTGGATTTATAGTGTCCTTTCCACAAGCTGCCTGAACGGCCCTCCATTTTGTTGACATATCTCGTCTGCTGCCCAGCAACTCGCTTCATCAGGAGCGCAAGTGATTCTGGATTCCCGCTTTAGTCAACGATGAGGTGGACATGGTTGGTCATCAGGCAGTTTATCCGCCACACGTAGGGTCGATTCATGAATCGACCCTACGTGTGGCTCCGGCTATATTTTGCAGCCGAACTCCTGTTAAAAGGCAGCAAGGTTTTCTCGGTAATAATTATAATCGTCATCGGAAGTGAAAACAGTTTGACGATTATGTCCTCGCTGAACAATGTGGTGAGGAGTGTATGGAAGTATCATTCCGGCTGATCGAGGCCTTTTTGTCATCACGGTTATATCAAAATTCCGGTTTTCGTTATTTCTTCAAGAAAGCCGCTTTTACAAGAAGCATCAAAAGGGGACAGATTTATTTTTTTAAAAAAATAAATCTGTCCCCTTTTGCTTATCAAGGTCAAGCAGAAGGTTTCCGGCTGCTTCCGAACACTTGAGGGAGCAGAACGATTCGCCTGTATCCGGGGATATATCTCCACGGTCCGTAAAAATTCAAGAAACATTTTTGAAGCGATCAAAGATGCTTTCCTTGGAAGTCCTTTTATCCCCGATGCCGCAGTATAAAAAACGAGTAAGGCCGTCTTCAGCACTTCTGAAAACGGCCTTTTTTGTCAGGCTGAGTAGTTACTATTTCTCCTCCTCAAAAGTCCCCTTTTGCCTTGAAAACTGTTGAGATTTAGTAATTTTTTTTGCCGTTTTCGTCATTCAAGCAAACCTATTTAGCTATCTCAAATAATTACTAACAAGAAAAAAAAGTAAAAGAAAAAAACTTGCAAGCCCACCTTTTAGCAAATAGCTTTCTATTCCGACAACGTTGCTAATACGTTGAATACCAAACCCCATAACAATACAATATAAAGTAAATGTAAACAAAAATCTCATAGAAGTCACTTGCTATAAATTTCCCACTTCAATTACCATCACAAGGTGATGTTTGCTTCCATTCACCATTAATTGACTGTTCAGTAGCTCCCCCTAAAACTCCCCCCAATACAGCTGCTCCTATTGTTGTTGATACACTCCCGCCAATCAGTATAGCAGACGGATCACCTGTGACTGCTCCTACTACTGCCCCAGTAACGGCCCCCACTACTGCTCCACCTGCCGCTGCACCGATAATGTTTTCAGCATGGAATCCATTGCCTTGGATTGCTGAAATTACTTGAGAACCTAATCCGTATGATGCGCCACCAAGTCCCCCAATAACGGCCCCCGCGCCAGTGGCTGCCCAACTCCATAGCTTTCCCTCAGGATCAACCAACCCCACCGGATCCCCCACCACATACCCATACAAATCCACATCCCCGCCCGCAAAGAAGATCGGGTCTTTAGCAACCCAACGCCCAATTGCCGGGTCGTAATCCCGGAAACCGAATTTGACCAGCCCGGTATCCCGGTCATGCAGGCCGCCTGCAAAGCCGAAGGGCACGGCCAAGGCGGGATTGCTGTCGGAAAGAATCGTGCCAAAGGAATCATAGCTGATTTCTTTGACCACATTGCCGGTCGCATCGGCAACAGTGCGCAGCGAGCCGACCTGATCATAGCCCAGATAATAGGTCGCGCCGCTGGCGGTCATGGCTGCGGGCATTCTGCCGTCCGCATACTCAAAGCGCATCAGCAGGTTGTCGCTGCCGTCATAGACTGCCATGAGTTTGGTCAGGCCAAGCCAGAGATATTTTTCCACAATCGTGCCGTTGACCTTCTTGGCAATCCTGCGGCCCAGCGGGTCGTGGAGGTATTCAATGCTCTTTCCGTCCGGCAAGGTGACTTGCAGCAGCTCGCCGCGAGAGGAATAATTGTAGGCAGTTACCTCAGCACCTTGGGTCTTCTTGGTCAAGAAGCCGTCTTTGTCAAACTCGTAGCTCACATCGCCTGCGGAGAGCAGATGATCTTCCTCCGAATAGCTATAATCCCGGCCAGATACACCCTTGAGGCTGTTCATTTCATGTGTGCGGCTGCCGTTCAGCCCGTACTGATACTCTTCCACAAGAATGCCGCCTTTTTTCACGGTCAGCAGCCTGCCCATGTCGTCATACGTGTAGGCATAGTCAACCGCGCTGCCGTTCACGGTCTCGGTCTTGCTCAGTATCCTGCCGTTTTTATTCCGAGTCACCGACCAGCCATTGACAGGCTGGGCATTGACCGTCGAGTTTTCCGCAGTCAGTTCGCCATAGCCGTTAAAGGTGCGGCTGCGGTTCAGGGCATTGCCGCTGACCTGCTCCGGCAAACCATTGGCCGCATTTCTGCTTATGGAATAAACACCGGAACTGATCAGCAGGCCGTCGTCATCATAGCTGAGATTTTCCGTGCTTCCGGCATACGTGATTGCGGAAAGATTGAAATCGTTATTATACGAGAACGTCAGCGTCTGATTGAGCGTGCCGCTTTTGCTTTCCGAGGTGAGCAAACTGCCGTCATAGCTGTAGGAAATGCTTTCACCGCCTTTGCTGATCGAACCAACCTTGGAGCTGCAAAGGTACGTATAATCAATATTGCCTTCAGGAGTCTGCGTCTGAGTCAGCAGATTGTCGGTGTAGATATTGCTGATCTGCGCGCCTGACGGGAAATCCGTTCGCTTCAGCCGCCTGTCCTTGTCATAAACATAGCTGTACGAGCCGCTGATCGGTGTTTGGTAAGCGTTCTGCCTGTTGACCTTGTTGTAGGCAAACAGATGGTTTGTCGCTGATGGATTGGTCAGCGCGGTCATGTTGCCGTTGCTGTCGTAGCTGAACTGCACAGTTGTTGTATCAGGCCGGGTTATTGCGGTCACTCTGCCGACTGCATCATGGCTGTAGGAGGTGCTGCGGCCTTCCGGGTCAGTCTGCGAGGCAAGAAAGCCCTGCGCGTCATAGCTGAACGCCGCTGTCCGGGTATCCGTGGTGACCGAGGTCAAACGGCCCTTGCTGTCGTAGGCATAGTTGGTCGGAGAAAGGCCAGGAATTTCCACGCTCGTAGTGAGCAGGGTCGCCGGATCATACGCAGCAGTCACAGTCCTGCCTTCCGGCGTAGTGACCGTCTTTTCCGCTGTCAGGGTGTTATGAACAAGGGTTGTTATTCTGCCGTCGCGGGAGACAGTTTCCGTAATCAGGTCAGGTATCTCGTCTGTATTCGTATCCTGATAGGTTTTATCTACTTGGGCGACTTTGGTCAGTCCGGCAGGCGACTGCGTGCCTGTGCCATGCGCGACTTTGTACTTGTATTCCGCATCCAAACCGTAGTCTGTCCAGCTTGTCATGCCGCAGGAAAGCTCCCGTGTTTCACTGAGGCCGTCAGCAGAACGGCTGAACGTGCTTTCATTGCCGCTTGGATCAATTGTGGTGGTGGAAAAGGCACCGGTGGAAGCGGTATTATCCAGATTGGTGGTGCGGTTGCCCTCGGCAGTGAGGGAGTCGATCTGCACCTCGCCGTTCGCCAGCCGTTGGCGGGAGTATTGCCACTGGCCGCCTTCCTCGTCAAGCACCTCGACGATTTTGCCGTTGGCATCAAAATGATGTTCAAAACGGTTGCCGTTCGGCTCCGTCTCAACGGTCATCAGGCTGTCAGGGCTGTAGGTGAAATTGTAGGCACTGCTGTCCGGGTAAACGATCTTGGCAAGCTGCTTTTCCGCATTGATGTGCAGCTCGGTGCGCAGGCCGTCCGGGGAAACAATGGCAGTTGTTGTGCCGTTTGCATCCCGCTCAATGGTCGTGACATTGCCGAACTGGTCGGTGATGGAAAGCAGGTTGTTGTCGCTATCATAGCCGAATTCCTGTAGGACAAGGCCACTGTCTAAATCAATGGTCTTTTTATGCAGACCGGCAGCGGACATGATGTAGCCGAGGCCGTTGGAGTCGGCAAAGGGGATGTCGCCTGCGGCAAGCAGGTCTGACTTGAATACAGCGGCGGCAAATTCAACTTTGCGGATGCGGTGGTGATCATACTCAGCCATGAAAATATTGCCAAGCTGATCCACTGCCACTTCAATAGGATCATCAAGACTGGCCTCAAGAGCTGGGCCGCCGTCTCCGGCATAGCTCGATGACCCGTTTCCTGCCACTGTAGTAATGATGCCGTTTGGATCAATCTTGCGGATACGAGAGTTGTATTCGTCGCAAATAAAGAGATTGCCCGCCTGATCTAGAGCAACATCCGTTGGACTGTTAAGTCGAGCTTCAATTGCCGGACCGCCGTCACCGCTGTAGCCTGATGACCCTGTTCCCGCTACAGTGGTGATGACGCCGCTGGAATTAACCTTGCGGATGCGATCATGTACGGGGTCGGCGATAAAAAAATTGCCAGCCTGATCGACTATTACTCCGGCTGCCCTGATTTTAGCTTGAACAGCAGGAATGTTGTCACCTGTAGAGCTGCCGCCACCCGCCACAGTGTTGATGATGCCATTTGTATCCACCTTGCGGATGCTGTCATTGTAGTATCCAATCACATTGACAATAAAGATATTGCCGATTTCATCCACTGCCACTTCATAAGGTTCATCAAGCTCGGCATCAATAGCTGGGCCGCCATCACCGCCGGAGCCTTCAGTGCCGTTGCCTGCCACAGTGGTGATAATGCCGTTTGTATCCACTTTACGGATGCGGTTGTTTCCGGTATCAGCAATAAAAATGTTGCCGAGCTGATCAACTACTACATCATCTGGGTAAGAAATATTGGCCTCAATGGCTGGAATGTTGTCACCGTTGTAGCCGGAAGAGCCGGTACCGACCACAGTGGTGATGATGCCGTTTTTATCTACCTTTCTGATACGATGGTTATTTCTATCGGCAATCAAGATATTGCCAAGCGTATCCACTGCCACATCGTCAGGATAATAAAGTTTGGCCTCGGCAGCCGGAATGTCGTCGCCGTTGTAACCGGAAGAGCCGGTGCCTGCCAGTGTTGTTATGATACTGGAGTTCTTGTTTTCCAGAATGGAGCCATTTCCTTTGTACAGGTGCGCGGCTCGTCTTCCAAAAACATGATGATCAGACAGGCTCCAGCCTTCAGCGATATTACCCGCAGCCTTTCCTGCACCAACCTGAAGTTCAAAACGCTGCCACGAAATAACCTCCTGCCGTGCCCGGATGCCGGTAACATCACTCCCGGCCTGCGCAAAGGCATTGGAAAAATTCCCGGCTGTCAAGTAAACAGCTTCATAGACAAAGCCGATAGCTACATCAGCATCCACAGTTCCTGCTTCCCGGCCCAGATAATCCAAACCATCCCAAGTAAATTGGGCCTGCTGGTTTGGCAACGGTTCCAAAGTCTGGGTCAGCGTGCGCCCGGCAAGCTTCACCTCCACAATGATGCTCTTCAGACTGTCCGGCACCGTGTCGCTGCTGGCCGGAACCGTGATCACCTGCTTGTAGTCGTCCACCCGATTAGAGGCGTAATGCAGGGTCATGCCAGTGCCGGGAATCGGAATATCTTCATGAAAGACCCGTCCCCGTTTTTTGACGTAGGAGTTGATGCAGTCGATGTCATCTGGATTTTTACCATCGGTTGTTTCAGCTCCTTCCGCATCAGGCGTACCCTTACCATTCGGCGGGATTGCATCCTCCTTCGGGCCATACGGCCAGTTACAATCCCACGGCGTGAAATGGGTGATTGCTGCCCGCCAGAAGGTCTTTCCCGGCGCATAGCGGCTCGCATCTTCCAAGCCGATCACTTCATCAGCAAAGGAACCATCACTGTTCAAATCATTCGGCAGGTCGTCTTTGTCTGAATCCAGAGCATCTACAACGCCGTCGCCGTCCACATCCAAGAGCTTGACCACAAGGCCGTTCTCAGACGGCACCCAGACCCCGCGATCCCGGTCGTAATAGCCCACGGGCACGGCCTCGCCGACTTCAAAGCCGAGGAAGTTGTCCACCCAGACAGTAACCGGCTTGTCAAAGCGCACCCGTGCCGCACCATCCACCGAAAGCTCTGAACAGTAGGTGTAGGCGGAATTCGGCGGCAAAACCGCAGGCATGGACTCCTGCGTCTTGAACTCCGTGGCTCTGGCCGTAATGTTCGGCAATTCCTGAATATCATTGCCCTGCTCATCAACCAGATGGGCCATGTTGTCGCCCTGAAAAACTATGGTCGCAGAGCGGCTGCCGAATTCGTCCGTAACCGGCGTGCTTACATGCGTGACCACTGTTGCAGGATTGCCGTCAAAAGTGACTTGCGTGGCCGCTGAATCTTCAACCAGCATCTGCACCGTTTCAGCAACAGCAATATCATTCCACGGCACATATATTTGACGATGCGCGGTGATATACCCGGCCCGTTTGTAGGCAATGGTCATGGTGCCGCCGCCTTCTGCGGGAAGGGTGAATCTGCCGTCCGCAGCGGTCTTTACAGTGCCGTATTCAGGATGCCCATGCACCGTGACGCGCACATCCTCTAACGGCGCATCTTGCAGATCATGCACCATGCCAGTGATCAGCGAAAACCGCTTGGCATCGTATTCATCAATCGTCGCATCGTCCGGCACAAGGTCTTCATACTGCTCACCAAACGAGCCTTCCGGCTGCGCTTCCGGGCTGTTCGTCACTTGCACTGTCACCTGCGCGCTGACCGTGCCCTTGCCCCCTGAACCGGTGATGGTGTAGGTTGTTGTGTTTTCTGGACTAACACTGCGGGAATCATTTGCCGCGACCACACCAATGCCGTTGTCAATGCTGATATTTTCAACGTTGCGGCTCTGCCAGGACAGCTCGGTGGATTCACCGGCGGCAATGGTCTCCGAGACGGCAGAGATGGTGATTGAAGCAGGCACCACGTCAACTGTGGCAGTGTCCGAGGCCGTGCCGCCCGCACCAGTGGCGGTGATTGTATAGGTGGTGGTCGCTGTGGGAGAAACGCTTTTTGTGCCGTTCAGATCAACCGTACCAATCCCGTTGTCTATGCTGACCGTATCGGCATTTGTACTGGTCCAAGTCAGGGCCGAGCTGTCTCCTTCGACGATGGAGGCCGGATCAGCGGTCAGAGAAACCGTGGGCGGCTGGAGCACAGTGATTGTGACGCTGTCCGTCACAGCGCCTTTTGCTCCTGTGGCAGTGGCCGTATAGATTGTGGTCGCTGTCGGCTTTACAGACATGGAGCCGTTCAGATCAACCGCACCAATGCCGTTGTCAATACTGACTGTTTCCGCGTTCTTGCTGGTCCATGTCAGCGTTGCTGTTCCACCCAATTTGATCGCAGCCGGTTCTGCGCTCAAAGACACCTTGGGCGAGGAAGCTGTTCGTATCATCATGAACATGCGCAGCAGGGAGCTGTCCGTCTTGTCAGCCCATGCTGAGGGCAGCAGGAAACAGCACAACATCGCGGCAAGAGACAGCAGGATTGTTTTCTTCACAAGAGTCCTCAGCTATTATCTGAAAAATGAACAAAAAAGCTTGTAGCACATTTGAGCAAGAATGTCAACTCTTATGGACAAGAAAATGACTGTAGGGGCCCATGAATTGCCCTTGCAATGGCAGCCCGGTGTTTTCACGTTATTCCAACATGTTGTACCTGTGTCAGGCCGCGCACGGAATTTGCCAGATAGATTGCCGCCGCTGCCTGCCGCACATCCTCAACGGTCAGAATGCGCTCCACTGCCCTGCCCTGCTCCAGCAGCATGCGCCGGTAGGTTCCTGCCAGCAGGCCGCTGGCAACTGGCGGCGTGCAAAGAAGGTCTTCGCCCCTGTTTTTGATGAAAAGATTGGAGATTGCCCCTTCTGTGACCTGCCCGGCAGTGTTGGTAAACAGCACCTCATGGCAGCCTTGGGCAAGAGCGGCCCTGCGCTCCTGCTCATAAAGATGCCGCCGGGTGGTTTTGTGGAACAGATGCGGATTGCTTGGGTCAACCTGCTGCTGCGAGAAGAGCACCTTTGGCAGCTCGGCTGATGGCTGCTCTGCCGGGATTGGAGTCGCGGTCAGGCTCAGTTCGCCGTCCCGATGCAGAAGCAGCCGCACCCGGAGCAGCTCCTTTGCCTGCGCCACTGCTCCTGCCAAGCGGGAACGAATTTCTTGCACATCACAGGAAAAATGAAAATAGCGGGCTGAGTCTGACAAGCGTTCCAGATGATATTCCAGCAGAAAGAAGCCGCTGTCCGGCTGCCAGAGCATGGTTTCAATGAGCTGGAAATCCGGCTCGCTGACAGTGAGAAAATTGCCCTTGAGCAGACATTCGGCCCATTCCTCCTCCGGCTGAGAATCCGCAACAATACCGGAACCAATCCCCATCCTCCCGCTGTCGTTGTCCAGCTCCAGCGTGCGGATCGGCACATTGAAACAGCTTGCCGCTTGACTGGCATAGCCAATGGCCCCGCAATACACACCCCGCTGCTGCCGTTCCAATTGGTGAATGATCTCCATCGTCTTGATTTTCGGCGCGCCCGTGACTGAGCCGCAAGGAAACAAAGCTCCAATAAGCTGCTGAAACGATGGTTTGCCGCAGGCCGGAAGGCCGTCAATGGTCGAGGTCATTTGCAGCAGGGATTCGTAGCACTCGACAGCAAAGAGGCTGTGGGGCGCGACTGTGCCGCCGCCGGTCTTGTGCAGCAAACAGGCGAGATCATTGCGGAGCAGATCAACGATCATCACGTTCTCACTCCGGTTTTTCGCATCAGTATGAAGCCGCTCCTGCTGGGCCTTGTCTTCGGCATTGGTGCGGCCCCGGCGCAGGGTGCCTTTCATGGGCCGCACCCGCACTTTGGCCGCATCAGCGCGGAAGAACAGCTCCGGGGAAAAGCTGAGGATGTCCCTGCCCTGCTGGCGGATCCAGGCGCTGTAGCAGACTGACTGATTGCGGCGCAGGGCGCAGTACAAGGCCGCGATGGAACCGTGCAGGGTGAAATCAACGTGCAGGGTGAAATTGACCTGATAGGTGTCTCCGGCCCGGATATGCTCCTGAATGGCGGCAATGGCTTGGAGATATTCCTCCTTGCTGATGCTGGTGCGCAGGTCGGCGCAGGTGAAGTCTTCCGCGACCGCCTCCTGTCCGTCATCCGGCCCTGCGCCGTTGCTCCACTGGTCGGTCTGATGATCAAAGATCAGCGGCTCCTGATAGACTCCCAGCGCGGCCAGCGGCCTGCTGCTGTCAACGAGACAGGGACGCAGGCGCGGCTCCAGCAGATAGGCGAATTCATAGCCTATCCAACCGGCGAGAAAAGCTCCTTGCTCCTGAAGCTGATCAGCTTGGCGGAGAAAGGCGGCAGCATCATCGTCAGGCCAGCATTGCAGCCAGTGGCGCGGCTTGAGAAAGAGGAGGGAATGATGATTCTCGGCAGTCACTCTGGAACTTTCCAGAAAAACAAAGTCATCCTGCCGGGCCAGCCAAGAACTGAGACGGACGATGTCGGCATTACTGAAAGGCTTCATGGAGGGAGAGGAGAAGATGTTTGAGCTTCTGCTGCGTCAGGGCGGACACAGCAGAAGGTGATGACTCAGGCTGTCGGCTGCTCTTCGGCCCAAGTTGGTCGTTTGACAAACTGGACCATGATTGCTCCGACAACCAGCAGGGCGGCGGAAAGATAAAAGGCGTAATCCAAGCTGCCGGTCAGGTCTTTGATGATCCCGCCCAGTTTGGCCATGAAAAAGCCCATGCCCCAGCCAAGAAAGACTAATCCGTAGTTGATGCCCAGATTCTTGGCCCCGTAAAAGTCGCCGGTGAAGAGCGGCATCAGGGACAGGCCGCCGCCGTACTGCCAGTAGGCATTGCCCACAACAATGAAGAGGAGGAGAATGTTCTGCGACTGGATGGCCATTGGCACCAAGAGCAGGCAGAGAGCTGAGATCACGCAGTTCAGGGTGTAGGAATGCGCCCGCCCGATTTTGTCGGAATACCAGCCCGTGCCAATCCGCCCGGAGGCGTTGATCAAGCCGCCGTAGGCCACGAGCAGCCAGGCGTTCTCGGCAAAGAAGGGAATCTTCCCGCCAGCGTTTTTCAGCATGCCAGCGGCATTGGCAATGATCAGCATGCCGGACTGGGTGGTGAGGATGAACATGAAGACCAAGGCGTAGAACTGCCATGTTTTCAGCATTTCCTTGGCTGACCAGTCATGCTGGGTGGCTGCGCTGGCAATCTTGCTTGTCCGGGCGCATTTCGGCGCAGGCGGCACATAGGAGCCGTCCGGGTACACCTCGTTCGGGGTTTTCAGGAGCTGTCCGGCAATGACCACCACCGTGGCGAAGAAGAGGCCAAGAAAGATGAAGCTCTTGGAGATGCCGTAGTTGTTGATCAGGTATTCGGCCAGCGGGCTGATGTACAGGGCTGCGCCGCCATAACCGCCCACCACCAGTCCGGCGATCAATCCCCGACGATGCGGGCCGAACCATTTCAGAGCTGCGGGCGTGGGCGCGGCATAACCAATGCCCATACCCATGCCGCCCAAGATGCCGAAACCGATGATCAGGCCGAGGTAGCTCTGCATCAGTCCGGCAATGATGCAGCCGGAGGCGAGAAAGAGGCCGCCAATGGTTGCGCCGAACTTGGGGCTGATTTTGTCCTGAATCCGTCCGCCGGGAATCATGAGCAGGGCGAACATGACCATGCAGATGGAAAAGGGCGTGGCCGCCTGAGCATTGGTCAGATAGGTCCAGCCCTGATTCAGGCCGGTCATGGGCTGGCCTGCCTTGTCAACATTGGTCAGGGCTGCTGACCACATGCTCCACGCATAAAGTATGCCAAGACATAAATTGACCGCCACCCCGGCAAAGGTGGTGATCCATGCCTGAAGAGGCTCTTTTTCACAGTGCGCTGCCATGATTTCTCCTTTTTTTGGTCTGGAACCGCCCGCAGTTCTGCCGACGGCGTATATGGCACGTACTGTAGCACAAGCGAAGCAGGGGCGCAATTACGGAGAACAGCTGTCTTTTTGCAGGAGCTTAATCTTCTTGAAGCATGACGGCTCAGAACAGTGCCTATCCCTGCTTTCTTGAACATGGTACAATAGCCGCATGAACAGCCGCCGACCATCCACCGCTCCTCTTGCCGAGCGGATGCGCCCGCGCTCGCTGGCTGACTTTGTCGGCCAAGAGCATTTGGTCAGCCAAGGCCGACTCCTGCACGAGCTGATCCGCAGCGGCAGGCTGCCATCCCTGCTTCTCTGGGGGCCGCCTGGGTCCGGCAAAACCACCCTTGCCAATATCCTCGCCAGCAGTGTGCAGGCTGAGTTTGTCTTTTTCTCCGCCGTGCTCTCCGGGGTCAAGGAAATCAGACGGATTGTTCAGCAGGCCGAGGCCCGGCAGACGCAGACGGCCACCGTCCTTTTTGTTGATGAAATCCACCGCTTCAGCAAGAGCCAGCAGGATGCCTTTCTCCCCCATGTCGAAAGCGGCCTGCTGACCCTGATCGGCGCGACCACGGAAAATCCCTCCTTTGCAGTCATTGCCCCGCTTCTGTCCCGCTGTCAGGTGCTGCTGCTCAAGCCGCTGCTTCCTGAGCATATCCAGCAGATTTTGGGCCGCGCTCTGAGCGATGCCGGACACGGGCTTGGCAGCCAAGAACTTGCCGCAGATGAGCAGGCCCTTGCTCTGCTTGCCCGCACTGCGGACGGCGACTGCCGCCGCGCCCTCAACTGCTTGGAAACAGCAGCGGCTCTGGCGCAAAAAAAAGGCGGCGGCCTGATCAGCAGGGAGCTGGCTAACGAAGTTCTGCAAGAGCGGACACTGCGTTACGACAAAAACGGCGAGGAGCATTACAACCTGATCTCGGCCCTGCACAAAAGCCTGCGCGACAGTGACCCGGACGGGGCCTGCTAACTGGCTGGGTGATGGTGAACTGTGAGTGATCAATTAAACAAAAGATTATTATTATAATCTTGAATGAACCTCCAGACAGATGCAGTTAAATTTTCGATGCTTCTCGAAAATGAAATGGTCTTTCTGACAAGTGCAGATAATCTTTGTCTGAATGTCAAATTGAGCCTTTCGATATGACTTGTTTTTCCGCTTCCTTTGCTGACAATTCTATGCCTTTCAGCTGGAAACACGCTCGAATAAGCGGCGAGTCCATCCGTAAAAAATATTCCGTTCTTTTTGCAATCCTCAGAAAGGGAGTCCCACAAGGCGGCTGCTCCTGCATTATCTCTTTTTCCAACATGATATCCGACAATAAGCTTTGTTCTTCTCTCGACAGCAAGCCATATCCAAATATCATTTTTCTTGTCACCAACGAAAGTCCACATTTCATCGGCTTCGATGAAGATTTTTCCGTTGCGGGACATATTGAAAGCCTCTTTTTTGACTTCATTTCGTTTTTTTTTAACATATTCCTGAAGCCATCTTTTTGAGATGGAAACGGCTCTCGCAATCCCAGCCAAGGAGATTCTTTCAACAAGAAGCTTATCAACTATGCGCCATTCAGCATCAGATATTGTTTTGTTCTGAGGATTCTCAACGAATTGACGTGAGCAGTCCTTACATAAAAATTTCTTTTTCCCATTCGCATTGGAGCCATTTTTCACAATGACTGATGAACCACATCTTGGGCATTGCACAGCTTTCTTCTCCATGTTTGTTTTTTTCATAATGACGGCTTGACATGCGCATCCGACGAAGAGCCGATGGGACAGAGAGCATCCCTTGCCGCCAGTATATTATATTTTTCAGCAATTTCAACATATTTTCAACCTATCACTCACGATTCACCATTACCACTGGCTGGGCCGGATGCTGGCAGGCGGCGAAGACCCGCTCTACATTGCCCGCCGCCTGATCCGCTTTGCCAGTGAGGACGTGGGCATCAGCGACCCCAGAGCCTTGGAGGTGGCCCTGAGCTGCCGTCAAGCCTGTCACCTGCTCGGTTCACCGGAAGGCGAGCTGGCTCTGTATCAGGCCGCAGTGTATCTTGCCACTGCGCCCAAGAGCAATGCCCTCTATGTCACGGAAAAGACTGTGAAGGAGGAAATCCGGCGGAGCGGCTCGCTGCCAGTGCCGCTCCATCTCCGCAATGCGCCGACCAAGCTGATGCGGGACTGCGGCTATGGCAGAGGCTACGAGTATGCGCACGATCAGGCGGATGCGCTGACTGCGCAGGAGCATCTGCCAGAGGAGCTGGCCGGGAAAAGGTTTTACCAGCCTTCTGAGCGCGGCTATGAGGCGGTGGTTCGGGAGCGGCTCCTCAAATGGCGGGAGATTCTCCGGCAGCGGCGCACAAAAAAGCAGTGACCAGACAGGACGGATTGCAAAAATGTCTCTATTTATCTTGCGAAAATTCCCACGATGTGGCATTATCAATGCTCGATTGCCGTAACTCCTTGTGCGCATTTCCCTGCAATATTTGATTCAGCCTGTCATGACTTCTGAAGAATTCAGCCGCTATCGCAAAAAACTCAACAAAACCCAGAAATCACTGTCCAAGCTGCTGGGGGTCTCTCTGAAGGCCGTGCAGAGCTACGAGCAGGGCTGGCGGTCAGTGCCGCTGCATATAGAGCGCAAGCTGCTTTTCTTGGTCGTCAATCAACGCCGGGATGACTCCTCAAAACGAAAAGAGTGCTGGATGCTGAAGAAATGCAACTGCAAAAAGGAATGTCCGGCCTGGGAATTTCAAGCCGGGCATCTTTGCTGGTTTCTCAACGGCACGCTTTGTGAATGCACATCCGGTAAAGAAGGCAAAGAAAAGATGGAAATCTGCCGCGAATGCGACGTGCTGACCTCGCTGCTCTGATCCTTTTCATCCTGCTGCATTCGTTTTCTGCCGCAACGTGATGAGTTGCAGCACAGTGCGACTCATCATTTCCTCTGCATCACCTTCCCAGTCTCCGGCTTGAGAACAGCTATTTTCCGCCGCCGCTGACCGCCCTTGCTGTCCGCGCATTCCTGCTCCTGCCCTTTCAGATGCGCATTCTCCCTCTGGCAGCATCACCAATCTTCCTGCCGCTACGTCATCCGCATAAGCTCTGGACATGCTCTGATGGCCGCCCGCAAAACAGATATGCGTCCTGCTGTCTTTAAAATATTTTAATATCAGATACATGGAAAAAGCATGCGCTGATTATGCGAATTCACTGTTGCTCATCCTGAACCGTATCATATATTATGACTGCATGAAGACCATTATACTGCAAAGCACGAAAGGCTGCATGCTCTGCTGAGACACCGCTGTTTTTTCCCTGCAAGAGAACGCATGACCAACCGAACCATCCTGCGCCGCCTGCGGGAGACACTTCGTCCCTACGGCAGCAAGCTGCTTGTCGCGATGACCGCAATGGTTGTCGTGGCCCTGTTCAATGCGGTGCAGGCCTACATGGTCCAGCCGCTCTTGGACAAGATATTTTACGAAAAAAATGCCAGTTGGCTGACCGTCCTGCCGCTGGCCCTGCTGGTGATTTTTTTTATCAAAGGGATCTTTTATTTTTTTTATTCGTATCTGCTCGAATGGGTGGGGCAGTCGGTGATCAAAGACCTGCGCAAGGCCATTTACAGTCATCTGCACGAGCTGTCCATGAGTTTTTTCTATAAAAATTCCACGGGCGAGCTGATTTCCCGGATCATGAATGACGTGGCCATGCTCCAAGGCACGGTCTCGCATGCCCTGATCTACATTCTCCGCGATTTTTTCACTGTCCTTGGCCTGCTGGCAGTGATCTTTTACATGGACTGGCGGCTGGCCATGCTCTCGCTGATCTTCATCCCCATGGCCGCAGTGCCGATTGTGATTTTCGGCAAAAAATTCCGCCGGATCAGCACCAGCTACCAGCAGGGCATGGGCGAGGCCAGCGATTTTCTCAACGAGACCATCCGGGGCATCCGCATCGTCAAGGCCTTCTGCACCGAGAAGCAGGAACAGACCCGCTTTGCCGCCAAAATGGAGCAGCTCTTCGAGACCCTGATGAGCGAGACCCGCTACCGCAGCCTTTCCCACCCGATGATCGAATTCCTCGGCGGCATCGGCATGGCCCTGATCATCTGGTTTGGTGGAAACGAAGTGCTGAAAGGCCATTCCACGCCCGGCACCTTCATGGCCTTTCTCACCGCCTTGGTCATGCTCTATGAGCCGGTCAAAGGGGTGAGCAAGCTCAACTCGACCATTCAATCCGGTTTGGCAGGAGCGGTTCGGATTTTTGCCCTGCTCGACATTGAGCCGGAGATCAAGGAAAAGACCCGACCAACAACCCTGCCGCCTTTCCAAGGCGCAATAGAGTTTCGCGAGGTCAGTTTCGCCTATCAGCCCGGCGAACTGGTCCTGCACAAGATCAATTTGCATATCAGACAAGGCGAGATAATTGCCTTGGTCGGGCCGTCTGGCGGCGGCAAAAGCTCCTTGGCCAGCCTCCTGCCCCGCTTTCATGATGTCTGTGAAGGAGCAGTTCTGATCGACGGCCATGACATCCGCGACCTGAGCCTGCATTCTCTGCGCAGCCAGATTGCCATTGTCACGCAGCAAACAATTTTGTTCAATGATACGGTGCGCAGTAATATTGCTTACGGCAGTCCTGACTGCACTGAGGAAGATGTCTGCCGGGCTGCAGACGCGGCTTTCGCCTTGGATTTCATTGAAGACTTCCCGGAAGGTTTTGACACCATGATCGGCGAGTCCGGGGTGCGGCTCTCCGGCGGCCAGCAGCAGCGGATTTCCATTGCTCGCGCCATTCTCAAAAATGCGCCTATTCTCATCTTGGACGAGGCCACTTCCGCCTTAGACACTGAATCAGAACGCAAGGTGCAGCAGGCCCTTGACAATCTGATGAAAAATCGCACCACCTTGGTCATTGCCCACCGCCTCTCGACCATCAAAAATGCGGACCGGATTGTGGTCATGCAGGAGGGACGGCTGGCAGAGGAAGGCAGCCATGCGCAGCTGCTGGTTTTGGGCGGCATCTACAAAGGGCTGCACTCCATGCAGCATGCCGAACAATGATTAGCTGGCGGAAAATTCAGGCGGGCGCAGGCCAAGTCAATAGCTGGCTGCCCGGTCTGCTGGCTTTTGTCCTGCCGCTTTCCACCTCAGCAGTGACTGTTGTCGCCCTGCTGATCCTGCTGCTCTGGCTGATCGAAGGCAATTTCTGGGAAAAATGCGCGGAAACCGCGTTCACTCCGGTGGCAGTGACAGTTCTGCTCTATCTTGCCCTGCTCTGTCTGGGCCTGCTCTGGACAGCCAACCCAGCAGAGGGTTTTACTGTGCTCCAAGATCATTGGAAAATTGCCCTGCTGCCAGTTTTTCTCACCACTGTCCGCTTTGAACGGCGGTCGTTCTATATCGGCTCTTTTCTCGCCGGAATGACAGCAGCCATGCTGCTCACCTATTTAGCTTGGTTCGGCCTGCTGCGCTATGCGGATGTCAGCCCCACCCATCTGACTCCCAAGACCTTTCATGTTGTCTATAATCCGCTGCTGGCCTTTGCCATCTATTTAACGCTCCATGAAGCCCTATGGGGCGGACGCGCAGGCAGGCGGCGGACAGCTCTTTTTGCCTTGGCCGGGCTGATGAGCTTCAACATGTTCATCACCGAAGGCCGCACTGGCCAGGCTGTTTTTTTTGTCCTCAGCAGCCTGCTTCTTTTGCAGATTTTCACCAAGAACCGCTTCCGGGCCGTCTTGGCGGTCTGTCTTCTCCTGCCCGCAGGAGGGGCAGTCTGTTATTTGGCCAGCCCGGTCTTTCAACAGCGGGTTGATTTGGCTCTGCGGGAAATTTCAGATTTTCAGGAAGACCCGAACACCTCAGTCGGTCTGCGGCTGCAATTCTGCGAAAATTCATGCAGTCTTTTTCTCCGGCATCCTTGTCTGGGAGTCGGCACCGGTGATTTCCGGGCCGCCTACGCTGAAATCAATCGGCAGCAAAGCCCGCAGGTCATTGCCACCGACAACCCGCATAATCAGTATCTGTTAAGCGCGGTCATGCTCGGCCTGCCCGGCCTGCTGGCCCTGCTGCTCATTTTTGCCGCCATGTTCTTTCAGACCCGCACCGATGAAGACCGCAGGCTGCAACGGGCGCGCCTTGCCTTTCCCCTGTTTTTCTTGGTCATCATGCTGGCTGAGTCGTACTTGAAAGTTTATCAGACCGGCTTTTTCTTTGCCCTGCTGGCGGCAGTGCTCTATAAAAAACAGCCGGAGCAGAAAGCAGAAGGCCGCTGCTGGCTGATTCTTTCCTACCGGGCCAATATTCCCGGTTCAGCCTGCTCGCAGCACATTGACGACCGCCTGCCTCATTTCCGGGCGCATGGGATTGAGCCGATTCTACTCACCGGCCCGGCAGGGCGGAAATCCACGCACTGGCAGCATCACCGCGCCCTGAGCATTGCGCCCTCTGGCATCCGCTTTGAGCTGCGCCATTTTCTCCGCCGTCATCTTCATAAACGCTGGCAGTTCAAGACCGTGGAGACTCTGCTCCTCCTGCCGGTCCTGCCGTTCTATCTGCTGGAAAAAATCATTGTTAATCTGGAAAGCGAATGGTCGTGGTGCCTGCTTGCCTCGCTGCGCGGCCTGCTCCTCTGCCGCCGCCTCCAGCCGGAAATGCTCTACTCCACAGGCGGTTCCGCTTCCGCCCATCTGGCCGCCCTGCTGATCAAAAAATGGACCGGCACCAGCTGGGTGGCCGAAACCCAAGATCCGCTTGTGCATGATGAGGACTGGAGCCGCAGCCGGTTGGTCCTGCTGCTCTATAAAAATCTGGAGCAACGGATTTGCCGACAGGCCGACTTGTTTGTCTTTCTGGTCCGGGCGGCAATGGAACATTGTCAGCAACGGACTGGAAGCTGCCAGGCAGCCACGGTCTATCCAGGGGCGGAGCTGTCTTGGTTTGGCCAGACCCAATATGTCAAAGGCGAACGCTGCCGCTTTGCTCATTTCGGCTCCTTGGCCGGAACCAGAAATTTATCAGTCTTTTTTCAAGCCTTGGAGCAGGTGGTCAGCCGCAGGCCGGAGCTGCGCAGGCTTGTCCGGGTTGAGGTTTATGGCTCCTTTGACAGCCTGTCTGCGTGGGAAATGAAACGGCTGCGCCTGTACGATCTTGCTGCCGTGCATGGCCCGGTGCCGAGGCAGGAAGCGGTCGCCAAGATGCAGCAGGCTGACTGCCTTCTGCTGATCCAGAACACTATTTATTTTTCCTGCGAGACCATTCCTTCCAAGGTCTATGAGTATCTGCTCACAGGCCGTCCGCTCCTCGGCCTCCTGCATCACAATCAGGAGCTGGAGGTCATGCTGACTGAAGACGGGCACCGGATTGTACCTGCGGATGACGTGCAGGCAACTGCGGCAGCCATTGAAGCTGTGCTGGATGACTGGGCTGCTGACCGGCTGCCAAGCAAAGCGGCAGTCAAGACGTGGACTGTTGCCGAGGCGGTGCAAAGGCTGCTTTGTCTGACTGAGCACAGATGCAGTTAGCCCAGAGCCGCATTCTGATTGTCAAACCCAGCTCGCTTGGTGACATTGTTCACACTCTGCCTGTGGTTCATGCCATCAAGCGCAGCCTTCCTGATTGCTGCATCGGCTGGATTGTTCAGCAGACGTTCGCCCCGCTGCTGGCGGCAGATGCAAGCATCAATCAGCTTTACCCAATTCAGATACCATCGACCAGCGAGCCGCAGGCAGGCCGTTTTGCTTGGCAGGCAGCCTTGCGGGCCACGCTGCATACGCTGAAGAAACTCCGGGCGCAGTTCCGGCAGGAGCCGTATGATTTTGTCCTTGATCTGCACGCCTCTTTCCGCAGCGGCCTGCTGGGACGCTGCAATCCCGGCGGCCTGCGCATCGGTTTCCGTGATGCCAAGGAATTGAACACCTTGTTTCAGAATCAGCTCGTGGCCGTGCCAAAGACAGTGCAGCATGCGCAGGCGAAAAATTTGCTCTTTTGTGAGCAGCTCGGCATCAGTCCGGCAGACGAAGATTTTCATCTCCGCTGCCGCGAAGAAGACCAATCGGCGGCGCAGACCTTTTTGCGCGAACAAGGCGCAGCAGATAAACAAATCATCTATGCCAATCCGGCAGCCCGCTGGCAGACGAAATTTTGGCCTGTCGAAAATTGGGCCGCGCTGGCTGATCACTTTGCCGCCCAAGGCAAGGTGCTGATCTTTGGCGGCAGCGATAAAGAGGCAGAGTATATCGCCGCCATTGCCCGCCTGATGCGCAGCCAGCCAGTGATTGCCGCTGGCCGCCTGAATCTGGCTCAATCCGCCGCTTTGATCAACAAAGCTGCTCTCTATATCGGCTTGGATTCCGGGCCGATGCACATCGCGGCCTTGGCCGGAGTGCCGGTCGTGGCCTTGTTTGGCCCCACCCACCCGGAGCGGGTCGGGCCGTGGCGGGTGCGGCACCGGATTGTCAGAGCTGAAGGCTTGGCCTGCTTGGCCTGCCGCAAGCGGCATTGCGGCCATCTCTCCTGCATGAAAGGCATTTCTGTGCAAGCAGTTGCTGAGTCAGCCCTTGAGCTGCTGGCGGACTCATGAACATCAGTCTGATCATCACCACCTACAATTGGAAGGAAGCCTTGGGCTTGGCCCTGAAAAGCGCGCTCCAGCAGACCCGGCTGCCGCTGGAAATCATCATTGCAGATGACGGCTCCCGGCCTGACACCGGCGAGCTGATTTGCCGCATTGCCGCGACCGCGCCAGTGCCGGTGCTTCATTCTTGGCAGGAGGACAAGGGCTTCCGTTTGGCTGCCAGCCGCAACAAGGCCTTGGCCAAGACGCATGGGGACTACATCATTCTCATTGACGGCGACATCATCTTGGAGCGGCATTTTCTTTATGATCATGCCCGCTTTGCCAAGCCCGGCAGCTTTGTCCAAGGAACACGGGTCCTGCTGGGCGAGCAGTTGAGCCGGGAGGTGCTGGCTGGACGGAAAAATCTGCGTGAGCCGATCTGCCGCCGGGGCGTGGAGAACCGGAAAAACTGCCTGCGCTCAGACATTCTCTGCCGTCTTTTTTCCTACCGGGATTGGAGCATGAGCGGAGTGCGCACCTGCAATTTCGCCTTCTGGCGCAGCGACGCGCTGGCCGTGAACGGTTTTAATGAGGATTTTGTCGGCTGGGGCCGGGAGGACTCAGAATTCACCGCCCGGCTGCTCAACTGCGGCCTTGTCCGCCGGAACATCAAGTTCAATGCCTTGGCCTACCATCTCTATCATCCCCGCAACGACCGCAGTCATCTTGAGGACAACAATCAGCTGCTCAAGAATACTATTGACAACAAGCTGATCTGGTGCGAGAAAGGGGTGAGCAGTCATCTTTCTTGAAGCTGATTTTGCTGTTTTCCCCTTGATGTCTCATGGGCGGATGAAATATCTTGAGCAAAAGACATCCTTCTGAACTGAATAACCCCTCCTGAATTGATGAAAAAAATCTCAGCCGCAGTGCTTCTGGTGCGCGTTGTGCTTTGCCTGCTGATTCTTGCCGCTGGCGTTGCAGGCATGAAACGGCTCAATGCTATGAAAAAGCCGCCTGTGCAGGTGGAGCAGCAGGAACGCGCCCTGCCTGTGCAAGTGCTGCGGGCGCAGACGGAAAGCGTGCCTGTGATCATTTCCGGGTATGGCGAAGTTGCCGCCCGCTCGGTCATCACTTTGCCTGCCGAAGTTTCTGGACGGATCACGACGGCTTATAAAAATCTCCATGTTGGCGCGGTGATCCAGCAGGGAGAAGTGCTCTACATGATCAATGATCAGGATTACCGCTTGGAGTTGGACAGCGCGCAGGCCCGTCTGAAAAGTCTGGCCCGCGACCTTGAGCTGACCCGCAAGGAACAGGCCCGCCTCAGCGGTCTGTATCAGAAAAATATCGGCAGCCAGTCGAATGTTGAGCAGGCGGAGCGGGCGGTCAACGCCATTCAAACCCAGATCATCCAGTTGGAGCAGGCCCAGAAGCAGGCCAAGCTGCATCTTGCCCGCTGTCTGATCCGTGCGCCATTCACCGGGCGAATCACCGAGCTGTTTGCCGAGCAGGATGAATACGTGACTCCGGGCAAGAACTTGGTCACGCTGACAAATGACAGCGATCTTGAGGCGCAGGTGCCTTTGGACAGCCGCGAGGCCCTGAAATGGCTTCGTTTTCAGCAGAGTCAGGACGGTTCTTGGTTTGGCAGGCCGGAAAAGACCGCCTGCACCGTGACATGGACAGAGAATGCGGCAGTGCAGGCTGAGGGCAGCGTTGATCGGGCGGTTCGTTTTGATGCCAAGACCAGAAGCGTAGTTCTTGCAATCCGTATTAAACCGAAAAAAGGCGCAGCTATTCCACTGACCCAAGGCATGTTCTGCCGGGTTGACATTCAGGGCCATGCCATCAAGCGGGCCGTTGTCCTGCCCCGGCAGGCAGTGAGTTTTGAGAACACGGTTTATGTGGTCAAGGAAAATCGGCTGCAGACCCGCCCAGTGGAGGTGGCGAGAGTCCAAAACGGCAAGGCCATTGTAGTCAGCGGCTTGCAGGAAGGCGAGCAGGTGATTGTCACCCGGTTGGAAAATCCGCCAGAAAATTCATTGGTGCAGATTCAGAATCGAGATGCTGGATTCAAGTGAGTGCATAACTCGTGATTTTTCTATCAACAAAATTGAGCACCTGAAAATCAAAACGAAGATGAATCACTTCGCCCTGAAGTCCACGCTCTATCTGAAAGCCGTTCGCTCGGCTTTTAATCTACAGCAACTTCAGGCTGCGTAGCATCAGTTATTCAAATCATCCGGCAAGGCATCCGCAACGCCGTCACTGTCCGTATCCCTGCTCGTCAACCAAACAGGCCATGTTGTCGCCCTGAAAAACAATGGTCGCAGAGCGGCTGCCAAATTCATCAGTGACCTGCGTGCTTGTATGCGTGACCACTGTTGCAGGATTGCCGTCAAAGGTGACTTTGCTCTTGACCGAAGCTTCAGCCAGCATCTGCCGCTGCGGCGGCAGCAGTTGCGCTTCTTCAGCATATTTCTTACCGCAGTCTGTCGTTTTTCTTTGACAAAAACAGGAAGTCGGCTATAGTGCGATTCTGTTGAGAAAGGCGGGTGCAATGTCCGCCATTTCTGTTTTTTATCTGCTTTGGATATCCTTGAAATGAAAAAGATTCTCTCTCTTGCCTTGGCTGCGTCGCTCACGTCAATTTTCTGCCCGCAGAGCAGCGCGTGGAGCAAGTCATCCTTGCTCTTGCAGATTCCAGCGATTTTGGCGAAGCCGCAAGGCGGAACCACAACGGTCAACGACAATGTGACGGTCATTGATGAAAACAGCGCGGCTGAGATTGTCAGCTCGAATACCAGCGCGGAAGGAGACACAGAGCTTCAGTTATCTGGCAATTTGGCAAGTTCCACGCAGGACGGTTCCATTTTGTATTTGCTTTCCGGCGCGGATGACCGTTTTCCTTTTGGCATTGCTGGCAAAGTGGTCAGCACAACCAGCAATGCTGATGGAACAAAGACTGTTGTTTTGGGTGAAGCGACCTATGCGGACATCGTCAAAGAGGCATCTTTTAATCTGGACAACATCGTCTTGGATGCAAGCAATTTTGTTGGCGTGATTGCTCCGGCTGCTGTTGAGGCGGCATCGCCAATGTCGGCAGCATTGGCAAAAAGCGTATCTGATGGCAGTGTTTATTCGTTCCGTGATGGTGCGGTTGTGGTCAGGCGGACTGTGGATAAAAGCAGGGCGATGTCTTCCGCATCGGAAAGCGGAACAATAGATGCTGGCACTGTGTCGCTTAATATGAAGGTCGATCTTGGAAAAATTATTGACGGAGTTGAAGCAAGTACGATGAAACCGATCAACATTAACACTCCTGTTGGCTTTGTAATAAGCGGCTCCTTAAAAAATATTAAGATTACTAATGAGAATGAGTTCTCACTTCTTAAAGGCGGATTGAAATATCTCAATTTGCGTTTGGATGGTGATCTTGATTTTGACGTGAAATTTAACGGCAAGGGAGCGGTGAAGTTCGGCTATTTTTCCCAAGCATGGAATGAAGTAAAAGATGAGTCTTTTAAAATGCTTGGTGTCAAAGCAAAACTTAATGGGCTGTCGTCAGATGACAAAATAGGTAAATATCCTCTTGCCGGTTTGGTTTGGTCGGTGCCATGTCCAGAGACTTGCCCTGTGCTGACAGGAAAAACTCAAACACCATTGCGGCAGGCTAAAGCATTGGGTGTCATTGTTTGGTTGTATCTAACAGCAGAAGGAGAATTCTCACTTGATGGAAATTTTACTCTCGCGCATCTGACTCCAGCCGGTTTGTCTGTTGGCATCAAGAAAACTTATGGAAATGATTTTAACATAATAAATTCATTAACAAAAAAGAGTGCTTCTGATTGTCTTATAGAGTCCCCTGAACTTGATGGAAAGGCTGGTTTGCAAGTTAAAGCTGGAATTACAACAGATTTAGATTTTCTTGCAGGTGGTGTACGAATTGCAAATGCTGGCATGGATGTCGTAGGCCTTTTTAAGGCGCAAGCAACTGGGAAAGCTGGCTATTGCATTAACAATCTTGGCGAATCAGGGAGCTGGAACGGTGAAATTTGTTTTTCAGGAGGCTTGGGAGCTGGTCTTATAGCTCGCGCTGCGGCAAAGGTTGGCATTGAGATTGATACTACGTGGAAAGATGTGTCTCTTAACTTGGAATATTCAAAGCAAACTCCTGCTAAAGAAGATATTGATAAAGAGGGCAGGCACGGGCTGTGGTATTATAAATCTTTCACCTTGTTGTCAACATTAAATGACACCGGCATAACGTGGAGTGGCAATTATGAGTCCGGGAACAACACGGCCTGCATTGCTTCAAGCACCCCGGACGGCGACAACGTGGTTGCTGCGCAAGACTGCTCGCATGGACGGGATGCAACCCATAATGACGACAGTGACGGCGATGCCGGATTCAGTTACACCAAATTGAACAGCGATGGCAAACCGTTAGCTAATCAAAATGCGGATTACGCAACCACGCCTTGGGCCTGTGTGAAGGACAATGTTACCGGTCTGATTTGGGAGGTAAAAACTGATGACGGCGGTCTGCATGATAAGGATGATGAATATACTTGGTACAATACTGACCCAAAAACCAATGGCGGCTCAAATGGTTATGATGCTGGAGATAACTGTTACGGATATGACAGCAGTGATTCGTCCACCTTCTGCAATACCCAAGCCTATGTGAACCGGGTGAATGCGGCAGGCTGGTGTGGGGCCTCTGATTGGCGGATGCCGACACGCAAAGAGCTGGAGAATCTTGTTCATCATGGCCGCATCGACCCAGCAATAGACATCGACTATTTTCCCAATACGAGGAGTTGGTATTATTGGTCTGGGGTGCCGAATGCTTACGATAGGGATGGTCAAGAAAGAGTGTGGACAGGTGATTTCGTCGACGGCGATGGAGGCACCTTTAACCGCTTTGTTGACCTTCCGGTTCGGTTAGTACACAACGGACAGTGCAATAAATAATTTTTTGCCTTGATATGAGGAACACGGACAATTTTAACGGCAGCAGGATGTTCATGAGATATTCTGCGAAAACCGCAACCATTATAGTAGCGAAAAAATTCTCGCAACTACCGACTTTCATTGACTATGAAAATATATTTCCTGCTGCTCTGCTGCATCTTGCCAACAGCAAGCGTTCATGCCGAACAAATTTGCAAGCCTGATTCCATTCCCGCCTCAACCCCGGACAGCCAGCTTGTTGACAACGGCGACGGCACTGTCACGGACAGCGCAACTGGCTTGATGTGGAAAAAATGTCTTGAAGGCCTTTCCGGGAATAATTGCGGAGACGGTTTTGAAGATTCCTTCACATGGCAGCAAGCTCTCCAAAAGCCCGATGCCGTCAATAATTCAGGAGGATTTGCAGGTTATAGAGACTGGAGATTGCCCAATATCAATGAACTTGTTTCTCTTGTTGAGGAGCAATGCAGTCTCCCCGCAATCAATCTGAACCTTTTTCCCAACACGCCAAGTTGGTATGTCTGGTCCGGGTCGCCGCATGCCCACAACTCAATCGCATGGAGCGTTAATTTTTTGGATGGCACTTCCGAGGGCTACAGCCGTAACATTCGCCACCCCGCAGTTCGGTTGGTGCGTGCGGCGGGAATTGAACAATCACGGAATTGTTTTTGATGAAAGAGCAATCGTCTTCATTGCTCCGTTCTCAATGACAATTCATAGTCACTTCATGTAGGAAGATATGGGGGAAGCCTCTGTTTCCGCCTGAACGAGACGAGATGCGCACCTCCTTACCAGCGGCTTCCGCAGCTAAACTTGCCTTCAGATGTGCAAGGTTGTATTCTTCCAGCAGGAGAAAGATAACACGCAACAGGATGGAGGCGGCAATGGCCAAAACAGTCACACTGCGACTTGATGAACAACTGCACAGCAAATGCAGCCGCTTTGCCCAGCGCGACAACCGCACACTGGCAAACTTCATTGAAACTGCGGTGCTCCGCTATATTGAAGGGCAGGAGCTGGCAGATGAATTTGAGATGGCTGAAATCAAAGGAAATGAAGAGCTGAATCAAAGCATCATCGGATAGGCAGATTCAGACTCATCTACACGGTCAGTCAAGAAGAAGAAATTGTTTACATTCTTACCATTGATCACCGGAAAGATGTGTACAGGTAATGTTCTGTCTTATTCCCAACAGCAGCAGCAGGTGCCTGTGCCTGCCGCTGCGCGTTTGGCTTGGAATCAGCCCGGTTATTGGGTATGATGATCAGGAATTTGATTTTTTATGACTGACAACTCTTCACCCGGCCTGACTGATGACCCACGTGACAGCCCTTGCAGGCAAAGGCGGCACCGGCAAGACCACCACAGCCGCCCTTCTGCTCAAATATCTCACCGCTCATGGCAAGACCCCGGTCTTGGCTGTGGATGCTGATGCCAACGCCAACCTGAACGAGCTGCTTGATCTCAAGATCAGCACCACCCTCGGCACGATCCGCAAGGAGCTGAAAGGCGATATTCCGCCCGGCATGAGCCGCGATCAGTATATGGAAATGAAAATCCATCAGGCCCTGCTTGAGGAAAAGGGTTTTGATCTGATGGTCATGGGCCAGCCGGACGGGCCGGGCTGCTACTGCGCCGCCAATCAGTATTTGGCCATGACCATGGACCGGCTGGCCGACAACTACAAGCACATCATTGTTGACAACGAGGCTGGCATGGAGCATCTCAGCCGCCTCAACCTGCGCCGAATTGATCAGCTCATTATTGTTTCTGATCCCTCAGCACGGGGCATTCTCACCGCCCGCCGGATTGCTGATCTGACCGGGCCGCTCCAGCTCGACATCCGGGCGCAGCACCTGATCGTCAACCGCGCTCCTGATCCCATCCCCCCTGCTCTTCAGGAAAAAATTGACGCGGCAGTGACCGAGAGCGGCTTGCGCTTGGCAGGCATCATTCCAGCCAGCGAAGAGCTGGTCGGCCAGGAACTGAGCGGCGCATCCTATTTGCAGCTCCCGGAAGACTCGAAAATTATCCAGCAGGCGTTCGCTGTCTTTGACCGGATTTTCGGATAATGAGCGAAAAACGGCAGACCATAATTGACCTGGCCAGGGTCAGCAAGACCTTTCCGCCAGATGTTCATGCCTTGGATGACATTTCTTTGCGCATCCGCCAAGGCGAGATGATTTTTCTCACCGGGCAAAGCGGAGCTGGCAAGACCACCCTGCTGCGCCTGCTCTGCGGCATTGACAGGCCGGACAAGGGCTATGTCGAGATTGTCGGCCAGGATCTGAGCCGGGCCACTGATGCGGAGCTGCAAGACTTGCGCCGCCGCATCGGCGTGGCTTATCAGGATTTCAAGCTCCTGCCGGACAAGACTGTGGCCCAGAACATCGCCTACTCAATGGAGGTTGCCTACCGGAGCAGGCAGTTCATCCGCAGCCAGACGGAAAAGCTGCTCACCGAGCTGCATCTGGCTGACAAGCAGGATGCGCTGGCTGGCTATTTGTCCAGAGGCGAGCAGCAGCGGGTGGCCATTGCCAGAGCAGCAGCCAATGAACCGGAGCTGATTCTCGCCGACGAGCCGACCGGCAATCTCGATAAGGAGACCACAGGGCTGGTCATGCAGCTTTTCCGCCACTGCAACGAGCAGGGCACCACTCTGCTCATAGCCACCCATGATCATTCGATTTACGATTTTCCGGGGAGCAAGGTGGTTAAAATCGAGAACGGGCGGCTGGCGATTCAGAAGCCTGCGGCTGCGCTCAAAAAAGCGGAGGCCCGGACATGATGAATTTTCTCCTTGCCGTGCTCAGTCAGACATGGCGCAGCATCATTGAGACGTGGCGCAGTCTGCTTCTTTCGCTGATGACCATCACCTTGTCCGTGCTGATCTTCACCTTTTTTTATCTGGTCTATGTCAACACCCTGCAAGTCGGCAACCGCTTGGACAATGACCTCCGTTTAATCGTTTACCTTGATGAGCAGCCGAACGAGGCCCTCCAGCAGGAATACCGCCGCAAGATTGAAAAATTTGAAGTGGAGCGGATTGTTTTTGTCTCCAGATTGGAAGCCTACGAGCGTTTCAGAGCACAGCTCAAGGACAGCAATGATGTGCTTGAAGACGTGCCCAAGGATTTTCTTCCGGCCTCCATTGAAATTTATCCGCGCCGCACTCTGCGCAGCTTGTCCCAACTCAAGGATTTTTCCGCCTACTTGGAGCGTCTGCCCGGTGTGCTCAAAGTTCAGTACGGCAGGGAATGGGTCGAACGTTTCTACTCCTTTGTCAAGCTCTTGCGGGTGGTGGTCCTGCTCTCCGGCACCCTACTGATTCTGACCACCACCTTCATGATCGGTCATTCCATCCGCCTGACTGTGTTTTCCCGCAAAAAAGAGCTGGAGCTGCTCCGCTTGGTCGGCGCATCGAACAGTTACATCCGAGTGCCCTTTTTTCTGGAAGGCGCGCTGCTGGGCGCGCTTGGCTCGGCAGCAGGTCTGAGCGCGCTCTATCTGCTCTTCCGCTGGATTAAAGCCAGCTTTGCCGCCCAGGCCGCCCAGAGCATGTTTGTCTTCAGCTTCTTCAGCACTCCGACCCTGTTAGCCATTGTGATTCTTTCCACTCTGCTCTGCGCGGGCGGCAGTTTTGTCTCCATCCGCAAGATACTCAGTGTCTGAGCGCATGAAGCTGAAAACACTGCTTGCCGCGCTCCTGCCTGCTGTCCTCTTTTGCTGCTCCAGCAACTGTCTGGGCGCGGACACCCAGGCGATCAGAAGCAATATCAATCGGCTGCACGAGCAAATTGCGGCGCAGGAAGAGCAGCTCCAGCAGAGCGGCGCGCAGGAGCTGACCGTCTTGGACGAATTGGACCAGATCAGCAGCAACATGGAGGAGCAGCAGGAAAAAATCCTTGTCCTCCAGAATCATCTTCAGCGGCAGCAGCAGACCTTGGCTGCGACCAAGGAGGCACTCAACAAGACTATGCAGGCGCGGGATCAGGCCAAGGAGCAGATGCTCAAGCGGCTGCGGGCCTTTTACATGATGGGTCGGCTGGAGGTGCTCAATGTCACCTTTTCCAATAAGACCCTGCCGGAACTGCTGCTGATGATGGATTCCTTCCACAGTCTGGCGGGCTATGACCAGAGCGTGATTGACCGCTATAAAAAGAGTCTGGCCGTGCTGGAGCAGGCCAAGACCTCCTATGAGCTGGAGGAGTCGCTCCAAGAGGAGCTGGTGCGCCAAGCTGAGGAGCAGCAGAAAAAATTGCAAACGCTCCGGCAAGAGCGTGAAGACATGCTGACCCGGATTAAGGCCCAGCAGGGGCTGTACCGGCTTGCGGTTGAGGAAATGCGCCAGGCCGAGGCAAAAATGAAGCGCACCTTGGTCGGAATCAAGGCCAGAAAGCGGAATCCGGGCCAAGGGCTGCTGGCTTTCAAAGGCAAACTTCCCTTTCCTGCTCAAGGCAGGGTGACGCTCCATTTTGGCGAGGTGCTAAAAACTGGCCTGCGCAAAGGCGAGACGGTCAAGGGCATTCATATTGAGGTCAAGCCGGGCACAGCAGTTCGGGCCGTGGCCAAGGGCCGGGTGGCTTTTGCTGGCTGGCGGCGCGGTTATGGCAATGCAGTGATCATTGATCACGGCCAGAACTGGTTCACCATCACTTCCCGCTTGGACAGCATTGTGGTCAGGGAAGGCGACATCATCCTTCGTCCTGGTCAGAAAATTGGAACCAGCGGCGATTTGGCCACCCTGTACGAGCCAGGCCTGTATTTTGAAATCCGCCAAGACACAGAGCCGCAAGACCCTCTTCAGTGGCTCAAGGCGGACTGAGTGCTGGGAATGCGTTTTTTTTTGTTTGGCAGCCCGCTTTGCGGTATAAAACAAAAAGAGGCTGTCAAAACGGCAAAAAAAATCATCCCGGAATGCTTATGAAATCCACACGATTCTGTCTCGTCTTTCTTGCCGCCTGCGTCCTGCTCCTTGCCGCCCCGCTCTCGGCCAAGGAGGACCACGCCCGGCCAGAAGCGGAGATTTACAGCAATCTTGAGACCTTTGCCAACATTCTGGACCTGTTGGAAAAGCATTATGTTGACAAGGTCAGCAGCAGTGAGCTGCTTCTCGGCGCGGTCAACGGGATGCTCGGCACCTTGGATCCGCATTCCGCCTATCTCTCCCCCAAGGATTTCAAAGAACTGCAAGAAGACACCAGCGGCAATTTCAGCGGCGTGGGCATTGAAGTGACGGTGCGGGACGGTGTCCTGACCGTGGTCTCGGCCATTGCCGGAACCCCGGCCTTTGCTCAGGGCGTGAAAGCGGGCGACCGGGTTCTTGGCATCAATGGCCAGCCAGCCCAAGACATGACTCTGAACGAGGCAGTCCGGCTGCTGCGCGGCAAGATCGGCGACAAGGTGACGCTCTCGTTGAGCAGGGACGGGCAGGTGCAGGATATTGTTCTGACTCGCAGCCTGATTCCTCAGCATTCCATTGCCAGCACAGAACTGGAGCCGGGTCTGCTTCATGTCCAGATCAGCAGCTTTCAGTCGGCCACGGCCCGCGACTTTAAAGAGGCTCTGAGCAAGGCCGCGAAAAAGCATCCGCTCAAAGGGCTGCTTCTTGACCTGCGCAACAATCCGGGCGGCCTGCTGGAACAGGCGGTCAAGGTAGCTGATCTGTTCATCAAAAAAGGGGTGCTGGTCTCGACCAAAGGCCGGGACAAGGAGCATGACATGCTCTTTGCGGCCCATCCGGGCGCAGAAAAATACAATGTGCCAATGGTGGTCTTGGTCAATGCCGGTTCAGCGAGTGCTGCGGAAATCGTCGCAGGTGCCCTGCAAGACCACAAGCGGGCACTGATTCTCGGCACCAAAACCTTTGGCAAAGGTTCGGTGCAGACTGTGGTGCCCCTGCCGGACGGAGCCGGGCTGCGCCTGACCACAGCCCGCTACTGCACGCCCAGCGGCAGGTCGATTCAGGAGACCGGCATCAGCCCGGACATTGTCGTGCCCTTAGAAGAAAAAGGCAGTGCGGAGCGGAGCAGCATCCGCGAGAAGGACCTGCTCCATCATTTTGAAAACACAGATCAAAATGAACAGAAAAACAGCAGTCTGAAGAACGGGCTGCTGGCTGAGGACAATCAGCTCCAAGCTGCGCTCTTCATTCTCAAGCATCTCCGCTGACCGCTGTTCCGTGGCCTGCCGCTTTGGGATGGGCCTTGTCATAGACCCGGCTCAGATGCTCCATGTCCAAGTGGGTGTATATCTGGGTCGTGGAGAGGCTGGCGTGACCAAGCAGCTCCTGCACCATGCGCAGGTCCATGCCCATTTCCACTAAATGGGTGGCAAAGGAATGGCGCAGGGCATGCGGCGTGACCTGCGGCCCGATGCCAGCCCGCTGCCCATAGGCGGCCACCATGCGCTCGATGCTGCGCGCTGTCAGGCGGGTTCCCCGGCTGTTGAGAAACAGGGCCTCCTGTTCCGGCCTGTCGCCCCGCGTGATCCGGGCGGCAATAAGCTGTCCGCGCAGCGGCAGCCAAGCGCGGAGGGCTTCCCCAGCCGCCCTGCCAAAAGGCACCAGCCGCTCCTTGCCCCCCTTGCCCCTGATTTTGATCATGCCAGCGGCAAAATCCACGTCCGCCACATTGCCAGCCACTGCCTCGGAAACCCGCATTCCTGTGGCATAAATCAGTTCCATCACCGCCCGATCCCGCTGCTGCAATGTATCCTGCGGCTTTGGCTCCTCCAGCAGGCTGAAGACTTCATCCACAGTCAGATAAACAGGAATATGCTTGGGCAGCTTTGGCCCGGCCAGCCCGGCTAAAGGATCAGCGGCAAGATGCTTCTCTCTGAGGCAGTGGCGGATGAACACGCGCAGCGAAGACATCTTGCGGGCCACTGACGAGGCTGAATGGCTCAAATAAAGCGAGGCGAGATGCTGCTGCAGATGCAGGGCCTTGAGGTCGGTAAGATCAATCCCGTTGCCGAGGCTGCGGAGGAAATCCTCAACATCCCGGCTGTAGCTCTTCACCGTGTTGGCTGAATAGCCCCGTTCAACTTTCAACCAGTCAATAAAGGTGGCCACAGCAGGCCATGCCTCTTCTGGACGCATTTTTTCACCATAAATGCCTGTTTTTGCGCATTTGACAAAATTGTTCATCGCGTTCATCTGGTGTTCATTCCGCTGCTGTTACAGTAACCATGCAACAAGCCGGAAGCGGCTCAATCGCTTTCGGTTGATCATGGCGTAACGTGCAACAGCGGGAAATGTCCCGCAGGAGAGGAGAGAATGAAGAATGCAAGAACACAGGCAGGAAGATTTTTACTCGCAATGTCCGCAGCAGGCGTTTTGCTGGCAGGTGTCAGTCCGGCCTCAGCAGTGGAAATCACCCCGCAGCTCCGGGCAGCGACGCTTCAGGTGATCCCTGAAGCCGGGGCAAACAACACGGCCATGCAACACTGCGGCTGTGACAGCAAAGAGGGCATTGAGATGTATGTGCAGAACCTGATCAATGATGCGGAGAAACGCGGCCTGAACTGCCAGACTTCCTACCACATTCCAGCCTGCATCACCACCTACTGCTCAATTTGCAGGGGACATGCCGGATTAGTGGAGAACTGCATCCAAACAGGCATTGCCTATTTCACCAGCACGGCCAATTTCTGTTCGCAGCAGGCAAATGTCACCGCTTATGCAGCTCCATTCTGAAAATGGAATTTTTTTGCAGGACGTGAAACAGCTGTCCACGTCCTGTAAAAAAGCGATGCAAATTCGCCCGCATCATGCGTGTGCTATTTCCTTATTTTTCTTTGCAAATTAACCTCCGCCTCCGAAGGCCGGACATAGAGTGGAACAGTCAGGGCTGGATCAGACAACTCACCTCGCGCCAAACGTTCAGCAGCAAGAAAACCAATCAGGGAGGCTTTGGGACTGCTCAAAGCAGGCGGAATGAGCCACAGGTCATCAATTGCCGTAAAAACAGCATGATATTCAGCCAGCCCCGGCCCGGCGACCGCCGCAGGAGCTTTTATCCGTTGCGCCAGCAATTCTGGGCGGACAGCCTCTGCCGGACTGATCTGGCCGCTGCCATCATAGCAGGCCGCATAGACTTCCTGCTTGCGGGCATCCAACAGGCACCAAAGGGGCATGTCGAGAAGCGGACAGGACAGGGCAACTGCATCCAAGGTCGGCACAGCCAGCAGCGGTTTGCCAGTGGCAAAGACAATCCCCTTGGCCGCTGCCAGACCAATGCGCAGGCCAGTGAAGGAGCCGGGGCCAATGCTGACCGCGACTGCATCCACGTCCTGCCATGTCAGGCCCGCCGCCTTCATTATCCATTCGACCGAGCCGAGAAGCTGGCGGGAATGCGTTTGTTCCGGCTGGGCAATGGCCTCGGCCAGCAGTTTGCCGTTCGCCACACCGCCGCGAGTCAGGGCGACACTGCCGCAGCCAGCAGCGGTTTCAAGGGAAAGGATGAGGGGCATCAGGATGCGCCCAGCCACCGCTGCACCAGCCGGGCAATGTCATTGTAAAAAACAAAAATCATCAGCGCGCCGAGCAGGGCTATGCCGACCTGCTGCGCCCGAATCATGGCTGACTCGGCCAGCGGTTTGCGGCGGATGGCTTCAATAGTGAGAAAGGTGAGGTGGCCGCCGTCCAGAACCGGGATGGGCAGCAGATTGAGGATGCCAAGATTGACCGAGAGCAGGCCGGTGAAATGCACTAAATGCAGCCAGCCAGCCCGGAACTGCTCACCAGTGATTTCGGCAATGCGGATCGGGCCGCCCAGCTCAGAAGCCGGAATCACTTGCTGAATCATCTTGACCAAGCCCATGATCGTGACCACGATCAGATTCCACGTATAGACAAAGGCCAGACTGACTGATTCTGGCAGGGAAATCTTGGTGTAGGTCAGTTCCTCGCTCCGGGTCATGCCGAGCAGATAACGCGCTTCGCCCGTCTCCTCGCCAAAAATATCTTTCACCTTGTCCAAGACTGGAACCGCTGCAAGCGTCACTGGTTCCCTATCCCGCTGCACGACCAGCTCCAGCGGCTTGCCGCCAGAATCTCGGACAGCCTCGGAAACCTGCTGCCACGAGGTCATCTCCTGCCCGTTGATCGACAGCACCACATCGCCCGGCTTCACCCCGGCTTGTTCCGCAGGTGAACCGGAATTGACCTGGCCGATCTTGGTGCTGTCAACCAGATCGGGCCGTCCAGCGAGCAGGAACATGAGCCAGAAGACCATCAGGGCAAAAAGCAGATTGAAGAGCGGGCCGCCAAAGACTATCCAGAAGCGCTGGCCCACGCTTTTATGGGAAAAGGAGACGGCTTTGTCTTCTTCGGCAATTTCCTCGCCCGGCTGCTCGCCGTACATTTTCACATAGCCGCCCAAAGGAAAGGCGGAGATCAGGTATTCGGTCTCACCCCACTTTCTGCCGATGAGCTTATTGCCAAAGCCAAGGGAAAATTTCAGCACCCGCACACCAAAGAGCTTGGCAAAGAGAAAATGGCCCAGCTCATGCACAAAAATCAGGATGCCGAGAATGACTATGAAAGAGATGATGGCGTTCATTGCGTTTATTGTAATTTCACGAAAGAATGGTTCTTCTTTCCAAGGATTCGGCTATCATTGCTGTGACTAAGGTGTTCATGCTCACTCCTTCCTGCCGGGCGCAGGCGGCAAGTTTTGCATACAAACTTTTTGGAAGACGCTGAACCAGACGGCTGCTGCTCTCCGGCTCAGGGATAGGATCATTAAATTCTTCAGCCGTTGCCAGCCATGAATGAACTGCGTCCAAGCCATTCATGACAGCTTCTTCCAAGGTTTCTCCATCTGCAATGCAGCCTGGCAAATCTGGGAATAAAATCAAAAAACCACCGCCTTCCTCTGCTGTCAGCGGACGAACTTCAAAAGGATAGTTGACTTTTCTGCCCATAAAATTATGCCTGATCGCCTTCCCCTTCAATCAGAAAGCGAAGGAATTTTTTGATATAAATTGGTTTGATGGGCCGATGCGCTGGAACAGTGATTTTTGCTTCATTTGGATGACGGAAGGTGACGTGACTTGTGCCGGGTTGTCTCCATGCAATACCAAATCTTTTGGCAAGATATTGTAGCTCATCAATCTGCCAGTCCTGCGGATTATTCTGCATCCTGAGCAGCATCTTTTCAATTTTACTCATGATGCTGGAAGATTTCAAGCAGCTCCTGCGCTTAGATGGAGAAACGCTCTACAAACGGCCCAGCAGAGGCGAATTGCTGACAACCGCATCAAATTCGCGGCGGAAAGCCGGGTACCTTTTGTACTCCTGATTTCTTTTCAGTTCAAGAAATGCAGCCGCTTTGTCCTGCTGTTCATGCAGGATCAGGCATTCCATATATCCGCCCAAAGCTTCCGCACCTCTGGCATATCCTTTCCGATACTGGTTGGAGACAATATGCTCGGCACGGTCGGAGGAAATTCGTTCAACAAACTTGAGCCATTGTTTTTGCTGCGAATCTGAAACAGCGGTTTGCAGCAGCCGCTTCTTGATTTCATCAGCGATAAAGCCATTGCCGTCGCGCCTGCGCATGTATCTTTCAAACAGAGCCTGAATCGTTTTGGCCTCAGCGTTTCCTTTGCACAGAACAAACAGGATGCTGACATAAACAGCACCTGTCGTTCTTTTCTCGTTTGACCAGCCAATTGCCGCCTCTTGATCAATTGCTGCATAGCTTTCCTGTAATTGGCCCAACAGCAGCATGATTTTGATGCGCAGGAAAAAATCCGACTGGCTGAAAAAATGAGGCTGTTTGACCTTGGCAGGCATTGATTCCAGAAAGGAAATAGCCTTGTCCAATTCTGCCTCGCGGACTTGTTGCTTGTCCGCCTCCCGCAGCAGATCAGCTAAGTACTCCTCCTGCGGATATGAAAAAAATTGTTCCCGTTTGCCCTGCAAAACAAGAATGTTGTCGCCTGTCTGCTCGCCTGCTGCGTACAACTGCGCTGCCGCATAAGCCCGCAGACTATCATAGGGCATGGCACGCAATGCCTCCTGCGCAGCGGCAGCCAGTTCGCCCCATGCCTCCGCTTCCCGCAGTCGATCCAACCAATAGAGATAACCGGTCGGATTGTTGCGTTGACGCACTGCCGCCGCCAGCCCTTGCAGGCCGTCTAACCGCTGCACCGCCTCCAGATGCAGAAGCACAGCCCGGCTGCTGTCGATGGAGCGCAGCTCTTTTTGCAATTTTTTCAGGAAATCGTCCCAATCTGCCAGTTCACCGGGCCGTGCGTTAAACACATCTTTAAGTGAGGGTAAAATTTCATTTACCGGATCATACCCAAGGCCAAAAAGTTGCCTTCCAAAAGGATGTTGTTCTGCCTCTGTTTTCCGCTCTGCTTCCATTGCCACACACATCAGTTTGGGCCGCTCTGCTTCAGAGGAAGTTTCATAGACACAACGGCAATACCGGGCCAAGGTCTCCCGCCAGTTGATATCTATCTCGTTATATTCAATTGAGTAATCCAACCCTCTGCCGTGCAGAGACAGATCAATTAGTTGCTGATAGGCCTTTTGGGCAAGCTCCAGCTTCCCATCAAGAAAGAGCCTGTCCGCCTCAGCAAACAAGGCTTCGAGAGACTCCTGCTGTTCTTTGGACATGCTGGGGAATTCTTCATCATAATAATAATCATCTTCTTCATAACGCTCTTCGTAATACGAGCCATCTTCAACAGATTTCTGCCAATCCGCAATATCCTCAAGGAGCTTTTCTTTTCTGGCTAAGATGCTGCTATCTTCTGGCGCAGCTATTTCCTCAAAATCAACAGGATGAGAAATGATTGACAGTCTTTCGAGGAATGACGTTCGTTCCGCAGCAGGAACATCGAGAGCTGCCTGACAAAGCAAGTCAATTAGCTCGGCTTTGGTCAGTTTGGCGCAATGTTTTTTGATCTTCTCAAGATAGGGCTTCAGAGCCAATGTTTCTGTAGTCATTTTGTTTTAGTGCAATTCTTTTATCTCTTGCTGCGTCAGTTCCCGCGCCTTTTGATCCGCAGCCAGAATCGCGGCCAGATCAAGATCATCACCCGCAGCAAACTGCGTCAGCACTGATGCTGCCACTTTTGCAATATCTGTGAAGCCGATTTCCTGTTCCAGAAAGGCAGCAACCGCAATTTCGTTGGCAGCATTGAGCACCGCAGGTTTGACTCCGCCTTCCTTGAGCACGGCAAAGGCCAAATTCAGGGCCGGAAAACGCTCGTAATCCGGTTTCTCGAAACTGAGATTGCCGCAGGCGGAAAGACTGAGCGGCGACAGGCCAAGGTTGAGCCGTTCAGGATAGGACAGGGCATAAGCAATGGGAATGCGCATGTCAGGAATGCCGAGCTGGGCCATCACTGAGCCGTCAATGTACTCAACCAAGGAATGGACAATAGACTGCGGATGCACCACCACCCGGATTCTCTCTGCTGGAATGTCAAAAAGCCAGCAGGCCTCGATCACCTCCAGCCCCTTGTTCATCAGTGTGGCGGAATCAATGGAAATCTTCCGGCCCATGTTCCAGTTGGGATGGGCCAGAGCTTGGTCAGGCGTGACCTGCGCAAGCTGCTCTTTCGCCAAAGTGCGGAACGGCCCGCCGGAAGCAGTGAGAATAAGCATGGCCACGTCGTCGCGGCGGCCTGCTTCAAGGGCTTGAAAAATCGCGGAATGCTCGGAATCTATCGGCAGCAGGGCGACTTTGTGTTTTTGCACAGCCTCCATGACCAAGCGTCCGGCCATGACCAAGGTTTCCTTGTTGGCCAAGCCAATGTCCTTGCCTGCGGCAATGGCCGCCAAGGTCGGCAGCAGGCCAACAGAGCCGACCATTGCTGAAACCACCATTGCGGCGGATGGCACGGTGGCAATCTTGCTGCTGCCCTCTTCGCCGTGGAAAATTTTATCCTGCCAGACCGCAGGCAGCAGCTCGGCCAACTGCGCTGCGGCTTGTTCGTCTGCCACAGAAACGCATTCTGGCTGAAACTCCAGCACCTGCTTGGCCAGCTCCGTGACATTGCGTCCGGCAGCCAGCCCGACGATGTGGAAACGGTCAGGAAAGGCCCGCACTACATTGAGGACATTGTTGCCGATGGAACCGGTCGAGCCGAGCAGAGAAAGATTTTTCATGCAAAAAATCCTGCTGTGATGAGCAGATGCAGCAAGGGCGCGGCAAAAAGCAGGCTGTCGGTCCGGTCGAGCAGGCCGCCATGCCCGCCGAGCATGGTGCCGGAATCTTTGCGGCTGGAGCCGCGCTTGATCACTGATTCTGTCAAATCACCGACTATGCCTGCGACAGTGAGCAGCACAGCGGCAAGGGCGATTTTCAGGCTGCTGATTTCCGGCAGGAGAAAACAGGCAAGCGCAACAGCCGCTCCGCTTGCGGCTACTATTCCGCCAATCGCGCCGTTGATCGTTTTGCCCGGACTGACTGATGCACAAAGTTTGCGTTTGCCAAAGGCCCGGCCTGAGTAATAGGCTCCGGTGTCAGAACCAGCGGTGATGACGGTGAGAAGAAGCAACCATCTGCTGCCTTCCGGCTGACCGTGCAGGAGAATGATAAAGCCGCAGCAAAGGGAGATGTAGAATACGGAAAAACCGGCGTGGAGAAGAAAGTCCAAAGGGGCGGCAAAGCGGCTGTAAAAAAAGATGACCAGCAGGGCCACGCCCAGCAGAGCGAGATAGACACCAGTCAGCACTGCCGCTGCTGTGCCGACAGAGGCGGCCAAAACTGGCAGCAGACAGGCGGCAATGGCCAGCGTCCAGGTGCCGGAGCCGGGAGTCTTGACTGCCATGCGGAAGAACTCGCGCAGGGCTGCTGCGGCTGCGACTGTCATCACCAGCCAGAAAAGAAATGGCGACGCGAAAAAGAGCAGTAGCACCCACAGCGCAGCCATGAGCAGACCGGGGATTATGCGTTCCATGTTATTGCCTGTTCGCAGCGTTGCGACGGTTTCATACAAGAACTTTTCCTTTTGCAAGGATTTCTTTAGTGAATGAGTTGTCTGTCTCGATGAACTCTTCCCATTCACGTTTGGTATAGACAATCAAGTCCATCGGAACTTTAGTTTTCAAAATATCGAAATATTTTTTCACTAATGAATAATTTTCACTTCGTTCGGCGAAACTCTTTGGCAGTTCGTCCTTATTCAGCAAGGTCTGATTCTAATTCAGAAATTAACTCTGATGTTTCTTTTAGAGAAGCAGCGGCCTGTTCAACCTTTTTATCTAAAGATGTTCTTGACCTTCTAAGTTCATCAAATATATAATAAAGTTCAGGCCCAGGCAGCAACGGAATAGAACGTAACAACGCTCTTGTCATCTGTTTAAGCAATTTTCCTGTTATGATCTTTTTGTTTTCAATATCAGACATTATGATTACGGACTCTCCACCTGCTCCCCCGTCTTACCAAAACGCCGCTGCCGTTTGGCGAAAACCTGCAATGCCTCAAGGAACTGCTCCCGGCGGAAATCCGGCCAGCGGGTTTCAGTGAAATACAGCTCGGCGTAGGAAAGCTGCCAAAGCAGGAAATTGGAAAGCCGCTGCTCGCCGCTGGTGCGGATGAGCAGGTCTGGGTCAGGCTGCCCGGCAGAGTAAAGATGCTCGCTGAAAAGCTGCTCGTCAATCGCCTCCGGCCCGATCTGGCCAGCAGCGCATTTGCGGCTGATCTCCTGCACTGCCCCCAGCAGCTCGGCGCGGGAGCCGTAGCTCAGAGACAGATTCAGCCACATTTCCGCACAGTCAGCGGTCTCGGCAATGCAGCGGTCAAGAGTGGCCCGCACATCGTCTGGCAGCCGCTCCTTCTGGCCAAAACAGCCTAAGCGGATGCCATTCTTTTTCATCGTGGCCAGCTCGCCTTGGAGATAATTCTTGAGCAAAGCCATCAGCCCTTTCACTTCCAGACCGGGCCGCTGCCAGTTCTCGGTGGAAAAAGCGTACAATGTCAGGTGGCGGATGCCGACCTCACGGGCGGTCTCAACCACCTTGCGCACTGATTCAGCCCCGGCCCTGTGGCCAAAGAGCCGGGGCTGATGCCGCTCCTTGGCCCAGCGGCCATTGCCGTCCATGATGATGGCAACATGGACCGGCAGCGGCTCAATGACCGGCAGGGCGGTCATACTTCCATGACCTCTTTTTCTTTGCCAGCGGCTATTGAATCGATCTCTTTGACAAAATCGTCGGTCAGCTTCTGCACCTCATCCTGCTGCCGGGCCATCTCGTCTTCCGAGATTTCCTTGTCATTCTTCTGCGTTTTCAGCGTGTCATTGGCCTCGCGGCGGTCGTTGCGGATGCCGACTTTGAACTCTTCCGCAATCTTCTTGACCTGCTTGACCAGCTCCTTGCGCCGCTCCTCAGTGAGCTGGGGAATGGGCAGGCGGATGATCTTGCCGTCGCTGGTCGGAGTCAGGCCAATGTCTGAACCGAGAATTGCCTTTTCAATAATCGGCAGCATCTGCGGGTCCCACGGCTGAATGGAAATCAAGCGGGGTTCCGGGATGGTCAGGGCAGCCACTTGATTGAGGGGCATTTTGGAGCCGTAGGCATCCACCTTGATGCTGTCCAACAGGGACAGCGAGGCCCGGCCTGTGCGGATTTTGGTCAGGTCACGCTTGAGAGCCTCAATCCGGGCCGCCATTTTTAATTCAGCTTCATCAACAACAGGATTTGCCATGATCTTTCTCCATATACGCTGAGATGGATGAGCGGACTATTGTCAAAAAAATGCTCATAAGTTTTTCAATCTCATTCAAATAGTATTCATCAATGTCAATACAGGCTTTTTTTTCTGACAATTTTATAAATTTCCAAGCAGTTCCTGTGGTGACGCAGCCATACACATCACGCAGCGAATTTCCTTCCCGTTTATTGTATAGATCAGCCGCATACATTGTCGCAATGCACTGCCCCAATCCTTGAACGATATTCTCTTTTTTCGCCTCAACTATTGCAACCACAGGAGCTGTGATATAAAATTGCTCTGAATTCAGACTGATGATGTAATCACATTGCCCATCCAGTTCCTTTGCTTCATCTACCGTGAATGTTGAGCCTGAAAAAAGACTTATCGTGTTATTTAATGTCCGGCGCAGCTCCGCCATGATTGGCGCGATAATCCATTCTGATCTGGATTTTTCTGTATTGATGGATAACGCTAAGGGAGCAAATTCGTCCAAAGTGGTCTTTAAATAATCGCTTATTGACACCGCCTCAATGCTCGAACTTGAAAATAAATGATCAGTTTCAATAACATCAATGCCAAGTTTCTGCTTCACATCTTTTAAGGTGAATTTGCTGTAGGCCATTTCAGAAAATCACTGCGTTATGTTTTTCTTAGCCTCAATGACAATCCAATTGAGCACATCAAACAACTGCTGCAAATTTTCCGCTGCTGAATAGGAAACAACTTCCATTGTCAGAATATTCCTGCACAGCTTGCCAAACTGCCAAAAGTTGCCTGTGGTCACAATGCCGAATATTTCCTGCTCCATAGTATTGTTAAATTTCTGAGCAGCAATCATTTCAGCCAGCACCTGCGCCCACCCTTCGTTAAAATTTTCTTTCTTCGCTTCAGCGATGCAAACAATTGGATTTTTAAAGGTTGTTCCGATATCTGACGCAGGGGCAATGATAAAATCAGGCACACCAACCAAGCCTTCTTCTTCCGCAACATCAAATCTGACATGTGACCAGACAGGCAGCCCGTTGTTCTTGGCAACTATGTTCAATATCGGAAATATGATTGATTCACATATCGCATTCTCACTGACATAACTTCGTTTTGTTCGTAGATTATCGCTGATAAGATCAAATAAGACCTTGTCAACGACAAGGCTTGTTTCTTGCACGAAAGACTGCTCAACAAGTTTGATTTTAAATTTGGTCGCTACTTGTTCATAAGTAGCAAAACTTCCATAAGGCATATCTACGCCATCAAAGTGAGATTCACGCCACAATCAGCGTCCCCATCTGCTCGCCTGCAGCAGCACGGGCAATGTTGCCTTGCTTCTTCATGTTGAAGACCAGCACTGGCAGGTTGTTGTCACGGGCAAGAGAAATGCCGGCAGCATCCATGACCCGAAGCTGATCCTGCAGCACCTTGGTGTAGGTGAGGCGGTCAAAGCGGACAGCATTTGTATCCTTTTCCGGGTCGCGGTCATACACGCCATCCACCCGCGTGGCCTTCATCATCACATCCGCGCTGATCTCCAAGGCGCGCAGCACGCCGCCGGTGTCAGTGGTGAAATAGGGATTGCCCGTGCCTGCGGCAAAGATCACCGCCCTGCCCTGCTCCAGATGCGCCAGTGCCCCGGCGCGGGTGTATGGCTCGCAGACATTCTGCATGGCAATGGCCGAGAGCACCCGGCACGGCACTCCGACCCGCTCCAGCCCGTCCTGCATGGCCAAGGCATTAAGCACGGTGGCCAACATGCCCATGTTGTCGGCCACAGCCCGGTTCATGCCGCCCGCAGCTCCGGCCACGCCCCGGAAAATATTGCCCGCGCCGATCACCAGCCCGATCTGCACCCCTTGCTCATGCACGGTCTTGATTTCCTGAGCGACAAACTGAATCATGGCCGGGCTGATGCCGTAAGCCCCATCGCCCATCAGGGCCTCGCCGCTGATCTTGAGAAGGATGCGCTGATATGACATGAAAAATGCTCCGTCAAAGAGGGAAAAAAGGAAAAAGGCGCGGGCGGCAACGATTTACGCGCCGAGCTGGAAGCGGCTGAAACGCTTGATGGAAATGTTCTCGCCCATCTTGACGATCAGCTCATTGAGCAGGTCTTGAATCGAGACATCAGGATTCTTGACAAACTTCTGCTCCAGCAGGCAGTTTTCAGCCACAAACTTGTCGATTTTGCCATCAACAATCTTGGCAACTATGTTCTCAGGCTTGCTTTTGCCAGTTTTTTCAGCTTCCTCTTTGACCTGACTGAGATAGACTTCCCGCTCGCGGGCAATCATTTCTGCTGGCATGTCCTCCCGGCGGACGGCCACCGGATTGGTGGCAGCGATGTGCATGGCCACATCTTTGGCAAAGGCCTTGAACTGATCGGTCTTGGCGACAAAGTCAGTTTCGCAGCCAACCTCGACCATCACGCCCAGCTTGCTGTTGCTGTGAATATAGCATTCAACCACACCCTCGGAAGTGGCGCGGTCGGCCCGCTTGGCCGCCACGGCCAGACCCTTCTGGCGCAGGTAGTCAACCGCCTTCTCCATATCACCCTGGGTTTCCGTCAGGGCCTTTTTGCAGTCCATCATGCCTGCATTGGTCGCATCGCGCAGCTCTTTGACCATCTGGCTGGTGATTTGCATTCGTATCTCCTTTCTCTGCAAGAAAAAATAATCAGCCGGGCTGACCCGGCAGAATTGTCGCAAAAAGAAGGGGCCTGCCTAAGCCCCTTTCTGAATCGCCGTCCTCAGCCTTGTTCCGTTCAGACTTCGGTTGGCTCCACAAAAGCCTTGGCACTCATCTCGGCTTCCAGCTCGTCAATATTGGTTGGAACCGCCTCGCCTGCCGCTCCCCGGCCTTCCAAGATGGCATCGGCAATCTGGGAGGTGATCAGCTTCACGGCCCGGATTGCGTCGTCATTGCCAGGAATAATGTAATCAACGCCGTCCGGGTTGCAGTTGCTGTCAGTCAGGGCGACCACCGGAATGCCGAGCTTCTTGGCCTCATCCACAGCAATGTCCTCCTTGCGGGGATCGATGACCAACAGCACATCCGGCAGCTTGCGCATTTCTTTGATGCCGCCGACATTGCGCTCCAGCTTGACCCGCTCCTTCTCCATCTTAAGAATTTCATGCTTGGGAAAGCGGTTGATGCTGCCGTCCTTCTGCATGGCCTCAATCCGCTTCAGCCGATCCACGGAATTCTTGATGGTCTGAAAATTGGTCATCATGCCGCCCAGCCAGCGGTGATTGACATAGAACATGCCGCAGCGCTGGGCCTGCTCTTTAATCACTGCTTGGCTTTGCCGCTTGGTGCCGACAAAGAGAATGGTGCCGCCATTGGCCGCCACGTCGGTCAGGTAGGCGCAGGCTTTGCGGAACATGCGCATGGTGGCATCCAAGTTGATAATATGGATGCCGTTGCGCGGCCCATAGATGTAGGGCTTCATTTTCGGGTTCCAGCGTCTGGTCTGATGTCCGAAATGCAGACCGGCCTCAAGCATCTGCCGCATGGTGACTGTCACTGCCATTATTGCTCCTTTTCTGCTTTATGGTTGTTCCTCCACTCCTAAGCCCGATTCCCGCAACGGGAACACCAAAGGGCGGCGAGGGAGTGTGTGTGATGGGATGCCTGATTCATTTCAGGCGGTGCTGAAGAAATCTTCTTTATTACCACAAACAAGGCCGGACAGCAAGCAGTTCCTGCCTGAATGCGGAAAAGTCAGCGGAAATTCAGGGAACAGAGGCTGCCGGGACGGGCAGCCTTGCCCGCTCCAGTGTGAATTCTTTCTGCCGCCCTTACGGGAGAGAGACAGATGGCAAAGTCGTTTCATCCTGCTTCAGCTATATAAGGCTGGCGCGGATTTTCTCGGCAAAGGCTTCGGCAGAAAGCGGCTTGCTGAAAAAATAGCCCTGCACCTCCTTGCACTGCCGCTGTTTGAAAAAATCGAGCTGCTCTTGCGTCTCCACGCCCTCGGCCACCACATCCAATTTCAAGCCCGCAGCCATGCGGATGATGGAGTCAACAATGGCCTGGTCCTCTGAGTCCTTGGTCAGATCAGCGACAAAGGATTGATCAATTTTCAGCGTGTTGACCGGGAATTTCTTCAGATAAGCCAGCGAGGAATAGCCGGTGCCAAAGTCATCAATGGCGATCCGCACCCCCATATCCCGGATTTCCCGGAGCAGTTCCGCTGTCTGCAGCGGCTGCTCCATCACCGTGCTTTCGGTGATTTCCAGCTCCAGTTGTTCGGCAGCCAAGGCAGTTTCCTCCAAGGTCGCCTTGATGAACTGGAGCAGCTTCCGGTCTTGAAACTGCTTGGAGGAGAGATTGACTGCAATCCGCAGCTGGCCGAGGCCTTCTTCCTCCCATGTTTTCACTTGGCGGCAGGCGGTGCGCAGCACCCATTTGCCCAGCGCGATGATCATGCTGCTTGCCTCAGCCACAGGAATGAATTCCTCTGGCGAGATCATGCCTTCCTTGGGATGGTGCCAGCGGACCAAGGCTTCAGCACCGACAATCCGGTCTTCCACCAGCGAATACTTGGGCTGATAATGGAGCAGGAACTCCTCCTGCTCCAAGGCGTGGCGGAGATCATGCTCCAAATTAAGCCGCTGGAGCAGCCGCTCATTCATCTGCGAGCGGAAATGCTGGAAGCTGCCCCGCGCCTGTTCTTTGGCAAAGTGCATGGCTGTGTCCGCATTCTTCAGCAGGCTGTCCGCTGTCTTGGCATCATCAGGATAGATGCTGATGCCGATGCTGGCATCAATGAAAACCTCCTGATCGGCAATGTAAAAAGGCTGTTGGAGCAGATGAATCAGCCGCATGGCTAAGAGGCCGACAGACTCCCGCAGTTTGATTTCCGAAAGAATGACGCAGAATTCATCGCCGCAGAGCCGGGCGACAATGTCGCTTTTGCGCAGCCCGTTGCGGATGCGTTTGGCCGCTTGGACCAGCAGCTCATCGCCGGCTTTGTGCCCCAAGGTGTCGTTGATGTCCTTGAACCGGTCCAAGTCAATGCAGAACAGGGCCAGCGGCATGTCCCGGTCCTGACTGTTGAGCAGAGCCTGCTCCAGCCGCTCTTGAAACAAAGTGCGGTTGGGCAGCTTGGTCAGCGAGTCATAGAAGAGCAAGTTGCGCAGCTTGCGCTCGGCATTCTTTTTCTCAGTGATGTCGGTGAACACGCCGACATAGCTGACAGTTGCGCCGCCGCTGTCCCGGATGGCGTTGATGGTCAGCCATTTTTCAAAAATTTCACCATGCTTGCGCCGGTCCCAAATTGCGCCTGACCAGAAGCCGTTCTCACTCAGCTGCCGCCACATTTCCTTGTAAAAAAGCTGGTCATGACGGCCTGACTGGCAGAAGCGCGGATTCTGGCCCACTGCCTCTTGCCGGGTGTAACCAGTGATTTCGGTATAGGCATCATTGACATCAAGAATCATGGCCTCGCTGTCCGTGATCACAACCGCCTCTTCGGTGTTTTCAATAATTTTCTCATCCAATCTGAGCTGATGCTCAAGCTGCTTGCGGTCCGTGATGTCAGTCTGCATACAGCCCACGCAGCATCTGTTCTCCGCGTCCGGCGACAGGGTGAAGCAGGAGGTGCTGAAGGTTCTGACCCCGTTCTGCAAGGCCATGCTCTCCTCATATTCGGCGGCAGTGTCGCTGCGGCTCTCCTGCAAACGGCGGGTGAGACAGGGCAGCAGTTCGCCCGCAGCCCTGCCGACCGCCTCCTGTTTTTTGATGCCGAACAGCTCCTCAAAGCGTTTGTTGACCAAGAGAAACCGCCCGGATAAATCTTTCATGGTCACAGCGGCGGGCGCGTTTTCAATCAAATCAGCAAGCAGCCGGTGCGCGGCACTCTGCTCGTCCCGGCTGCGGCGCAGCTTGCTGACCGTATCCCGGCTGTTGCGGAAAAAGAAGTCAAACAGAACAAAGAGGGCGGCCAGACGCAGGGCCTGCCAAAGCTGCCAGACTGGGCTGTGCGGTTGGAGAAAGGGAAAGAAAAAGGCGGTCAAGGCGAAGAAGAGACTGCATCCGGCCAGAAGCCGCCGCGCCGGTCTGCCCTTCTGCTGTTTTTGCAGGAAAAAGAACAGACTGGCGTAAAGAAAGCCAATCCCGCCTGCCCAGCTCATCACCAAGGCGGCTGAACTGGTTTCCGGCAGGATATCCGGGACGAGCATAAAGGTCAGACCGGGCACAGCGCAGGCCGCAGCGGTCATGCAGGGCAGCCATTCAAAAATCGCAATTTGCGACAGCGATTCCGGGAGGATGACAAGGGCGAAGAGCAGGCCGCCGACCAAAGCGGCAAGGCTGTGCAGCCAGATTTCCGACAAGGGCAGAGAGCTGGCGGCATTGAAGCCGTCCATAACCCCCATGCCAGCTAACGAGGCGGCGATCCAGATCGTGCGGACATCAGTGTTTTCAACCTTGTGCATCATGGTGATGAACAGAGAAGTGAGCACAGCGGCCACCGCGCTCCAGCCCAGCAGCATGGCTGACAATGGTTCCTGCGCAAGACCCCATGTCCCGCCTGCCGCCGCCTGCGTAGGCAGCAACATGAGTCCTGCCGCCGCAGCCAGCAGCCTGTGGAATGCGTGCATGATCACCTTCAGGGCTTCGGCCCTTGCCGACGCAGTCCCTCTGCCTGCCGGGCAAATGCGTGCCTGCGCCCGGCGCAGGAAAAAATGAAAAGGAATGGCAGCATCTTTCTGGATCGTTGCATGGCTATGGACTCCTTGGCCTTGTTGCAGCAGTCTGGCTTCTGGTGAAAATTATACCGTAACAGCCAGAAGAAGAAAGCGCAAATAAGACGCTTTTCTGACATTTTTCTGTTTCCATCGTAATATTTTCCGAACATTCATCTTTTCAAGTATGGCCCTGACAAGAGGCCAGATGCAATTGGGCTGGGCAAAAAAATCGTCGGGCTGTCTGCTGTCTTGGCTGAATTTGAGAACCTTTTTTTCAGGAGGAGAAAATGATGCGGACTCAAGCCATGCCGGAACAAAACGAAAGCGCAGTGGAAAAAGCTCTGGAAAAGGCGGCCAAAATAATCTGCACCCTGAAGTGCGGACGCTGCCCGATGCAGGAGGAGAATTTTCCCGGCTGTCCCTGTGTCTGCCATGAAGATATTGTCCCGTGGCAGTGCTGGATATCCTATCTGCGGGCAACAGCATGAGCAATTTCACAATCAGGAGGCGCAGGAAACGAATGAGTGATTTTTTGCAGCTCCGGCTGCTGCCGGGCGGTCAGGCGGTTCCGGCCAGCCCGGAAGGCAAGTTGAACTGCTGGGAATTCAGAAAGTGCGGTCGCGAGCCGGGCGGCGCAAACGCCTCTCATGCCGGAACCTGTCCGGCGGCAGTTGAAGCGCGGGCGGACGGCATTCACAGCGGCATGAACGGCGGACGCTGCTGCTGGGCTGTGACCGCCGCCCTGCGGCAGCAGGGTATCTGTTTGGACCAGTGTGGCGGCGACTGTGATGGCTGTGATTTTTATCGCTTGGTCAGGAACGAGGAGGAGCAGCGGCTGGTGCTCAGGCATATCCGGCCTGCCGCCCTGCTCAGAAGCAAGATGTTCTGAGGCAAGTCAGCAGAAGGCCGGACCGCTCTCAGAGCTTCAGCACCAGCACGTCCGCCAGCCAGCCTGCGTAGCTGCTCCTGATCATCTCGGTCAGGGCGGCATGGTTGTTGACCGTGATGTTCAGGCTGCTGACAGCGGAACCGGCAAAGCCGGGCAGGGTGTATTCTCCGTCAGCAGTTGCGGTGACGACATCGCCTGCCGCGCCGTCCTCCTGCATATCCAGCAGACCGAGGCGCAGGCGGCTGTCCGCCGGATCCAGCCCCGCCTGAACACGCAAGGTCTCATCCGCAGTCAAGCTGCCGCCGGTGACAGTCACATAAGGGGCGGTCGCGTTGTTGGTCAGGATGCCGACCTCCATATTCGGATGGTCAAAACCGGTCACAGTCAGGGGCGAGCGCAGCTTGCGGCGGCAAGTGCCGGTGCGGAGTGTGCCATGCGCGGTGTAGCGGGTGCTGAGGGAAAGGATGTATTCATTGTTCCACGGCGCATCTTGGGCCGGGATGTGCGGCACCAGCAAGACTTCACTGTTGCTGACAGAGGCGAACTGGCTCTGCACCGCCCTGCCGCTGCGGGTCCCTTCGATCACGCAGCCGCAGTCCGGGGCAGTCCGATCAAAGTCGAGATTGCTGCCGGTCAGCCGGAGCACGCCGTCCGGGTTGAGAACATTGTTCAGCTTGAGCACCGTGTCTTCCGCCGAACTGATCACGGGCAGTTTTTCTTCGGCAGACACACGTTCTATGTGAACTTGCCGCCCAACCTCTTTGACAAGGGTGCGCGAAGCCGAGACCTTGACCCGCAGCATGTCCTCAACCGGCGGCAGCGGGTCGTCCGGCTCGTCCAGACGGACATTGAAGGAAAGGCTGTAGCTGAAGGCATTTTTCAGCGTGACCTTATTGCCGTTGACAAGCTGCTTCATGATCATCTTGTCCCGCGCCATCAGCACTGCTTTGATCATTTCCTCGTCCCAGAGCGGATTGTCCCGCGCCATTTCCGCAGCCAGTTCATCATAGCCGAGGACATTCCGCGCTATGAAGCGCAAGTTGTAGGACGGAGGCACGGTCATGGCGTTCGGTTCGGGCCGGCATAGGATAGTGTTCATAGCGATTCTCCAATTGAATTCAACTGCTTGATACTTCCGACAATATTCCTGACTCAGCAGCTTACGGAGGCGGCGGGGTTTTGTCAAGCCTATTTTTTTCCGTCCTGGCAGCCAGTGTCTTGTCAGACAAGTCCCAAGGCAGTTGTCAAGAAACTCCTTTGGGAGTTATCAGAGAACTGACTAAGGAGTTGTGAAGAAACTGCCAAGGGACTTGTCAGACAACTTGCCGGGCAGTTGCCAAGCAACTCGCTGGTGAGTTCCGCAGCAGAATCCTTGCTGTGTCCGCGTCTTTCAGCCAGCTATAAACACAGGAACTCTCTTCCCAGAAAAAGCGTAAAAAAGCGTTGATCTTTCCGCCTGTCAGTGCTTGTCTTATCGCAGGAGCTTGTATTTTCATCAACAAATGGAGGAGAACCATGAAAACGCTTTTTGGGATGACTGCTGCCATGCTGCTGGTTGTGACGATGCTTTTTGTGGCCTTGCCGGGGAGGGCGGTGGCTGAAGAACCTGTTGCAGGGGACGCTTGCAATCCTCAAATTGATAGACCTGTTATAAAAAGATTCCCTATCTCAACGCTATGCTGTATTAACAGTACAACAATTGGCCTATGTAACCAAATAAGATTGATATGCAGACGAGTGTCTTTAGTGTCAAATATTGGACAATGGGTACAAGTTGGAAATCAAACACCTGATACAGGAACAAGAGAATGCAAAGATGGAGAGATATGTCAAAATGGACACTGCGTCTGTCCGCCAGCAGGCAAGATGCTGCAAGTAATGTCAGGTGCTCAAAAAGCCTGTGGATGCACGGCCTGTAATGAGTGTGAAAGATGTGTTAATAAAAGCTGTGTGCCTATTAAGAACGTCAGTCCATCCAGCCCACAATGTATCGAATGAGACATTTGAACCTCGTTCCCACGCTCCAGCGTGGGAACGCAAGGTACCCAGACTCTTTTCACCTGTTTTTCATGTCAGCCTAACACGTTTCTAATATTTGCCAAGTACGCTTGGACAGCAAAGAATATGCAGGTTCCCTGCGCGGCAAGGCAACCAGCGCACAGCCCCGCGTTGTGCTGCGCAGGGAAACCTGATATAATTTGTTATAAGAAACGGCGTAGAGGAACCGCCGGGTTGCGAAGAACTTTTTAAAAATGAAAAGGAGAGGAAGAGATGAAGGGAATACAGGTGAAAGGCACGATCAGTGTCTTGGCCGCAGCCATGCTGCTTGGCACCGCAGTCAATGCTTCGGCATTGGATATTCAGTCCGGCAGCGACAAAGTGGAACTGAAGCTGAAAGGGCATCTCAACCGGGCGGTCATGTTTGCTGATGACGGCAAGGACAGCAAAGTGTTTCACGTTGACAACACCAACTCGGAAAGTCGGGTCGGGCTGTTCGGCAAAGTCAAGGCTTCCGAGAAGTTGACCATTGGCGGCAATTTTGAGCTGCAATGGCAGTCCAATCCTTCGGACAAGGTCTCAATGGAAGAGGAGAGCGTTGCCGGAGAATTCATTGACCGAGCAATGGAAGTGTATTTTGATGTGAAACAGTTCGGCAAGTTGTCCTTGGGCAAGGGCAAAATGGCCTCAGATGAGAGTGTCGAGGTTGATCTGTCCGGCACAGATTTGGCTGGCAATGTCGGCGTGGCTGATGTGGGCGGCAACCTCAAATTCAATGGCCCGGCCTCGCTTGATCCGACAGTTGATGCGGACGGCAATGTTGTGGATAAACGGCTCTCTGTCGGCAATGTCTTTGATCAGATGGACGGGTTGAGCAAGAAAAACCGGGTGCGCTATGACTCGCCCGCGTTTGCTGGCTTCAGTTTGAGTGCGTCCGCAGGGGAAAAGGACATGGCCGATGCCACCCTGAGATATTCCGGCGAGTTCAGCGGCGCCAAACTGCAAGGCGCGCTGGCTTTTGTCAATCCTGGCAGCGGCAAGGAGTACAGCCAGATTGACGGCTCGCTGTCCGCGCTGTTCGATTTTGGCCTCAACCTCACCGTTGCCTCTGGCAGCCGCAGCATGGACAATCTGCCCGCAGGCGGCGATGATCCGGTGTACAGCTACGGCAAGATCGGCTGGAAATGCGACAAGCTGCTGCCCTACGGCTCCACTGCGGTGTCTGTCGATTACGGGGTCTATGAGAACGTCAAGCATCAGGACAAGGGCGAGGAAGGCACTGCCTACGGTGTTCAGCTCGTGCAGAAGCTGTCTGACTGGAACACCGAGCTGTTTGCCGCCTATCGCAATTTTGCGCTTGATGACGACAGCGGCGCATCCTACGATGACATTTCGCTGGTCATGACTGGTGCCCGGCTCAAGTTCTGAGACGCGCCCGCTCCTTGTTTCTTGTAGAAAAAAAGCCTGTGCTGAAGTATAATTACAAGGGAATTGCTTGAGCACAACCAATTTTTCACAAGAGGAAAGAGATGAAAAACAGACAATTGCCAGCTGCCACCATCAGTTTGGCCACTGCCGCGCTGCTTGTCGCGGCAGCCAGCGTTTCAGCTTTGGAAATCAAATCCGGCAGCGACAAGGTTGACTTGCAGCTGAAAGGTCATATCAACCGTGCCCTGATGTATGCGGATGACGGCGATGAGAGCAAGGTCTTCCATGTTGACAACACCAATTCTGAAAGCAGAATCGGTCTGTACGGCAAGGTCAAGGCCTCGGACAACATAGCCGTGGGCGGCACTTTTGAGGTGCAGTGGCAGGCCAATCCCTCGGACAAGGTCTCTATGGAGGAGGAAACCATCTCCGGCGAATTCAAAGAGCGGATCATGGAGGTCTGGTTCGCTCCCAAGGGATTGGGGAAATTCTCTTTGGGACGCGGCAATATGGCCTCGAATGACAGCTCGGAAGTTGACCTGTCCGGCACGGATTTAGCAGGCAATGTCGGTGTGGCTGATGTTGGCGGCGGCATTAAATTTCACGATCCAGCGGCGGCAGCTCCGGCCTTGGATGAGAACGGGGAGCCTGTCGATGACCGTCTCGCCGTGAGCAATGTGTTTGATCAGATGGACGGCCTGAGCCGGAGAAACCGGGTCCGCTATGACACACCGGATTTTGCCGGTTTCAGCTTGGGAGTCTCGGCAGGTGAGCAGGAGATGGTCGATGCGACCTTGCTCTATTCTCAGGACTTTGGCTTGGCAAAATTGAAGGCGGCCTTGGCATGGTCCAATCCCGGCGATGACAAAGACTACAGCCAGATCAACGGCTCGGCTTCACTGCTGTTCAACTGCGGCTTCAACCTGACTGCCGCAGGCGGGACCCGCGACTTGGACGACATGCCTGCGGGCGGTGATGATCCGACCTTCATGTACGGCAAGGCTGGCTATATTTTTGGCCAGCTCGTGCCGGTCGGCTCCACAGCGGTTTCTGTTGACTACGGCGTGTATGAGAACGTCAAAAAACAGGACATTGGCCAGAAAGGCACGGCAGCCGGGGTGCAGCTTGTCCAGAAGCTCTCTGACTGGAACACTGAGCTGTTCACAGCCTACCGGGCATATCAACTGGAAGATGACACCACGGCGGATTATGACGACATCAATCTCGTCTTAGGCGGTGCCCGCTTCAAGTTCTGAGTTCTCCTGCCTCTGCTGAAGATGCTGCCCGGCATCTTCAGCCCTGCCGCTGTTTCCATTCTTTAACCCTGCATCATGGCAAAAGAAAAAATCCTGCTGGTCGAGGATGCCGAGGACATTCTCGAATTGGTCCGCTACAATCTGAGCAAGGAAGGCTGGCAGGTGCGCTGCGCCATGTCCGGTGAAGATGCGCTGGCCGCCGTGCGTGAGCATGACGTTGACTTGGTCCTGTTGGACATCATGCTGCCTGGCATGGATGGGTATGAGGTCTGCCGCCGCCTGCGCCGCGATCCGTCTGCCGCGCATCTGCCAGTGATCATGCTGACCGCCAAAAGCGAGGAGACCGACATGGTGGTCGGCTTGGAGCTGGGCGCGGATGACTACGTGACCAAACCGTTCAGCCCCCGCGTCCTCATTGCCCGCATCAAGGCGGTGCTGCGCCGAAGGGAGCCGGGCGGGCAGGCAGCGGATGTTCTCAACCTCGGCGAGCTGCGGATTGACCGCTCCCGCCACGAGGTGCGCGTCAAAGGCGAGCCAGTGCGCCTGACTGCGACCGAGTTCGGCATTCTCCTCTGTCTGGCCCTGCGGCCCGGCTGGGTCTTCAGCCGCTATCAGATTGTCGAGGCTGTGCGGGGCGGAGATTACAGCGTCACAGACCGGGCCGTGGATGTGCAGATTGTCGGACTGCGGAAAAAGCTGGGTGAACTGGGCAGCTGCATTGAAACCGTGCGCGGGGTGGGCTACCGCTTCAGCGATCAAGGATGAGCAGGCAAGGCTGCCTCACCGCCTGCCCCAGACTGGATCGCCGCCAAAGCGGCCTGTCCACCAGTCCTGCTCAGAGAGATGCCGTTCCAGCTCCTCCGGGGCAAAGGAATACTTGTACTGGCTGCAATAGCGCAGAATCACAGCGTGAGCGGCATTGATCTTCCGGGTCATCTCATTGCATTCCGCCGGATCGCCGCTGCCTTTGTCCGGGTGCCACTGCTTGAGCAGCTCGTGGTAGGCCGCCTTGATCTCGGCCATTGAGGCCCGCTCCGGCAGACCAAGCACAGCCTGCGCCGCAGCAATTTCCTTGCTGTTCATGGCTTCCTGCCCCGGATGACCACGAACAGCCCTTGGCCGTGTCCCTCTTGGATCAGCTCCTGCGCTGTGACCGCAGCCGCGTCCTGAAAAATGGTCTGGCAGCAGCGGAACTCGGTCAAGCCTGCCTCCCGCAGCAGGTCAAGAACCGCGTCAGCAGGGTGAAAAGTCGCCTGCCGGTAAAAAAGACTTTCCTTCTTGCGGGCGGCATAGACCTGCCCCAGCGGGCTGCTGCGGTCCAGCATGGCTATCAGCATCAGGCCGCCCGGCCTGAGCACCCGCGCCGCCTCCTGCACGGCCTGCCGCGCCTCATGGACAAAACAGAGCACTGTCACCATCAGGACAAGGTCGGCGGCGGCATTGCGGAAAGGCAGGGCCTCGGCTGCGCCGCTGATGATGCTGATGCCCCGCTGCCGGGCCAAGGCCGCCATTGCCGCGCATGGCTCCACGCCGACTTGGATGCCGAGCGGCCCGGCAAAGCGGCCTGTGCCTGCGCCGACCTCCACGCCCAAGCCGCAGCCTGTGGCTGGCAGCAGATGACGCACTGCCCGCAGCTCGGCCTCATAAGCCAAGCGATTTTCGTCAAACCAGCAGTCATAGCGCAGGGCGTGCTCCTGATATGGCCCGATCTTCATTTAGTGGGTGTAGTCAAGGATGGGAATGTCCGGCCCCAGCTTTTTGGCCACCGCCGCCCTCATCAGTTCATAGTGCGGACAGACCATGCCGAGCGGCTTGCCCTGACTGATGCAGGAGGCAAAGGCAATGGCCTCCGCGCCCCGGTCAACCATGACTTTGGCCCGCGCCACAGCCCGTTTGCCCGGACAGCCGCCGCAGCTGACAAAGCCGACAATCTCTGCCGGGCCAAGCGGCTCAAAGCCCAGCTCGCCCATTGGCGCGACCTTGAAGTCTGTAGTGCCCGGACAGATGTCCTCGGTTTCCTGACAGCGGATGATGCCAACTTTCTTCATAGTTTCCTCCTGTTGCTTGCGCGCTGCATATCTGCTGCGCTGGTTGGATTCTTTCCTGTTAAGCTGCGGGACGCGGTGCTGGTCACTTGATGAATTCAGGATTGCCAACCTTTTCGCGTTGGAACACAATGAATCATCTTTGCTTTGAGCGAAGAATGACTGTCAATATACTTTTAGCCTCTTCGCTGTTAAGCAGCAGTTGTTGTATTTTAGCTTTTGTATAGCTTGTATCTTTCAGCAGACGGTCAAGAATGCCGACCTTGAAGATGGGCAGCAAGTCAGACGAGAAGAATGGAGGAATGACATTCGATTGACTGATTGGCTCAATAGCGGCCAGCTTTGTATTGTCATCGAAATGAAAATCAATAACAACGTTATTCTCCTCTCCAACATCGTTTTTCCAGTAAAAAGTATATCTCACTTTGAAACCTGAGTATGTATCATTTGCACTGTTAAATTCGCACCTGATGTACTCAGCAGTTGGATAGGCGAAAAGCAAGATCATTTCCTCATTATACTCGATAAGAGACCTTGCTTTGTCTAAAGCAGATATCTTGGAAGCAAAAGCACTGGATGAGCACAACATCATTGTGATGACAAGAGCCAACTGCATACTTTTTTTCAATGCAAACATTTTTCTCCTCCTTGACGTAATTTTTCTAATGGCCCAATATTGACTGGAGCATTCTTCATCTTGTTGCTCTCACAACGTCATATTGATGACTCAGTTTTTTCCGGCACTCCTGAAGGTGGTCAAGGCGATTTCGGAGCCGAAACCGCCGCTTTTGACTCCGCTCAAGCAGCTCATTATCTTGCAATGCCTGTCAGGTCCATGTTGCAACAGGGGGGCAGCAACATCACAAAGAAGCGTCACCAATCCCAGCCCAACTTCTTGCCACCTGTTTATAATCAGATTTATCCTTTGAAGCAAGCAGGAATTAAGCCGTCAGCCAGAGCCTGGCAGCTTGGTCGGCCACAAATCGAAGCCGAATTATCGCCGCTGCGGCGGCTCTGTAGAGCATTGCGCAACGCCTGAGCAGTTGCCAAGCAAGGTGAAGTCACCTATAATGCGACATGATTTTGCTCTGAGAACAAAATTTGCAAGACTGCCGTCCTCCGGCTCTCCTGTCGGCCCAACAACCTGAAGCTGCTTTTTCACATTCCGTCAAAAGAGAACGATTATGCAACAAATCCGCAAAGCTGTCATTCCTGTGGCCGGTCTCGGCACCCGCTTTCTGCCCGCGACCAAGGCCATTCCCAAAGAAATGCTGACCATCATTGACCGGCCCACGATTCAGTACATTGTTGAAGAGGTGGTGGCCTCCGGCATTGAAGAGGTCATTTTGATCACCTCTGACGGCAAGTCAGCGATTGAAAAGCATTTTGACTACGACTACGAGCTGGACAATGTCCTGAAGGAAAAGAACAAGCACCAGCTGCGGGATGAGCTGGCTCATATTTCTGACCTCATTGATGTGGTCTCGGTGCGGCAGAAAAAGCCGCTCGGCTTGGGCCACGCTATATGGATGGCCCGCAAGGTGGTGGGCAACGAGCCGTTCTTAGTCCTGCTCGGCGATGACCTTGTCCGCAGCGAAACACCCTGCTGCCGCCAGATGCTCGACCTTTATGAACAAGTCGGCGAATCCATTGTCGCCATTCAGCGGGTGCCAATGGAGCAGACTTGCAATTACGGCATTGTTGAAGGCGAGGAAACCGATCTTGACCGGGCCATTAAGATCAATCGGATGCTGGAGAAACCGTCTCCGGGCATGTCGGATTCTGACAAGGCCATCATAGGCCGTTATCTGCTGATGCCGGAAATTTTTGAGATTCTCAGCAGCACCAAGCCTGGGCACGGCGGCGAAATCCAGCTCACCGATGCCTTGCAGACCCTTGCCAACCAGCGGGGCATGTATGCCTACGAATTTGAAGGCCGACGCTACGATGCAGGCGACAAGCTCGGCTATCTGAAAGCCATTGTTGATGTGGCCATGCACCATCCCACCCTTGGCAAATCCTTCAGGGAGTATCTTCAGACTGTCTCTTCCTGCGAATGCCGCGCCATCCACTCTTGAGCTGCTGCCGGAGCAGCCATGAGGCTTTATGAAGTTGCGGTCGCCGCGCCGCTGCCCGGCCCGCTGACCTATTGCCATGCCGAGGCTTTGCCGGTCGGCATCCGGGTGCTGGCACCGCTCGGCAGCCGCCTTTTGTCCGGGGTGGTGCTGACGGAACTGTCTGAAACAGACGGACAGTTCCTTGGCGAGATCAAGCCAATAGCCAAAGTTCTTGATCAAGAACCGCTTTTCCCGCCCGCGTTGATTCCCTTTTTCCGCTGGATGGCGGAATATTATCATCATCCCATTGGCGAGGTGCTCCGCACTGCCCTGCCTGCCACAGCGGCCAAAGCGAAAACCGAGATCGCGGTCCGGCTTTGCTCCCCAAAATCAGAGCAGCCTGCGGCCAAGCTCAAGCCGTCTGAGCTGAAAACCTTGGACCTCTTTTATCAGCATAGCGGCGGCAGCCCGGTTCTGCCGCGTCAGGTGCTGACTAAAATTTATAAAGGTGCTGGCCAAGCTCTGCGCGGCTTGGCTGAGGCAGGCTTGGTCAGCTTGGAGGAGCGGCAGGTCTTGCGTGATCCCTTTGGCGACACACTGCCCTTTTTCGCCCGCCCGGAAACGTTGACCGAGGAGCAGAAGACAGTTGTGGCTGAACTGTGCCGCGCAGTCGATGCAGACGTATTTCAGCCCTTTCTTCTCCACGGCGTGACAGGCAGCGGCAAGACCGAAGTCTATCTCCGGGCCACAGAACACTGTCTGGCCCAGAAAAAAAATGTCCTTGTCCTTGTGCCGGAATTAGCCTTGGCTTCCCAGCTTGAGGCTCATTTTTACTCCCGTTTTGGCAGCAAATTGGCAGTGCTGCACAGCGGCCTTTCTGAGGGCGAGCGATTTGATCAGTGGCAGCGCGCTCTCCACGGCGCGGCAAGAATTGTCGTCGGAGCGCGATCAGCGATTTTTGCCCCCTTTGCCGAGCTGGGCCTGCTGATTGTCGATGAGGAGCATGAACCGGCCTACAAGCAGGACGAACACCTGCGCTACAATGGCCGCGACATGGCTGTGCTGCGGGCGCGTTTTGCCGCCTGCCCAGTGCTGCTCGGCTCGGCCACGCCCAGCCTGACCAGCTTTTATCATGCCCAGCAGGGCCGGTACAAGCTGCTGACCATGAGCAAGCGGATTGACGGCCAGCTCCTGCCCAAGGTGGAGATTGTTGATCTGAGCAAGGAAAAGCGGCCTAAGCCGGACTGGTTCTTTTCCGAGCGGCTGACCGCAGCTCTGCGCGACAACTTGGCCCAAGGGCTGCAAAGCCTGCTCTTTGTCAACCGGCGCGGCTATGCCTCATTCATGCTCTGCCGCGACTGCAAGGCCGTGGTGCGTTGCCGCAATTGCCGCGTCTCCCTGACCTTGCACCGAGGTAGCGGCAGGTTGATCTGTCATTACTGCGGCTACTCGCTCAAGCCAGTGGCCGCCTGCCCGGAATGCGGTTCCAGCGCAGTGGCTGGGCTGGGGCTTGGCTCGGAACGGGTGGAGGCGGAAGTGCGGCGGCTTTTTCCTGAAGCGCGAGTGGCCCGTTTAGACAGCGACACAGCTGGCAGCCGCAAGGACTATCTGGCCCTGCTTCAGCAGGTGCGTGAGCAGCAGATTGATATTCTGGTAGGAACGCAAATGGTGGCCAAGGGGCTGCATTTTCCCAAGATGACCTTGGTCGGCGTGGTCTGGGCGGACAGCGGCCTTGCCCTGCCTGACTGCAAGGCTGCGGAACGCTCCTTCCAGCTGCTGGCTCAGGTGACAGGCCGGGCGGGCCGGGGCGAGCATCCGGGCCGGGTGATCATCCAGACCCATCAGCCCCAGCATTATGTGGTGGAAGCGGCCCGCGACCATGCTTACGAGAGAATGTGCGGCTTGGAGCTGGAGCTGCGGCAGGTGCTTGGCTATCCGCCTTTTGGCCGCCTGATCAACATTCGCTTCAGCAGCCAGAATGAAGCGCAGGTGGAGCGGACAGCGCAGGCGGCGGCCGAGCTGCTGCAAGCTGCCTTGGAGGCGAACAAGCTGGAAGTGGAAATTCTCGGCCCGGCCCCGGCTCCGCTTTCCCTGATCAGAAATCGGTTCCGCTGGCAGCTCTTGCTCAAAGGCGGGCGGCCAGAACAGCTTCATCAGCTTTGTGAGGTGCTGCTGCAAGAGAAAAAGCGGCTCTGCGGCACAACGGTACGGCTGGGAATTGATGTTGACCCGGAAAATATGATGTGAGCAAAGCGAGGGCAGATACGCAGCGTACCTGCCCTCGGTGAAAGTTGAAAGAGGGGTGAGAGATTACTTCTCCGGTGTTACGCTGGCTGCGACCGCTTCAGCCATTTTTGCCCGCATTTCCTCAGCAGGGGGCATTTCCTTTTCCTTGCCCATATCAACCAGACTCATTGCCAGCGCGCCGATTGCCGCATTTTCATCCCCGGCTTTCCGCGATGATTTGTCTCTGCCGCCCATTGCCATAACATCTTCCATCAGCTCGTTGACTTGGAATGGCATCAGTCTGGATTTCAGCACATTTATGATCTGGCTGCCGACCTCAGCGGCAACTCCTGCGCTGCGGTTTTCCGGTGCGGGGATGTTCAGTTCCTCAATCAGCGGAAAAGACATCATCGCTTCGGCAATGCGACCGATTGAAGCGCAGTTACGGCGATCTTGCGGCATCAGCCATTCAGCGAGGTTGCGCCAGTGCTGGCGGAGACGCATCATCACCGGTGAATCATCAGCACCATTTCCTCTCAATCCATATCTTGGAGCACCATCACCATCTGGTCGCGGGCGGGCACCTGTTCCGTCAATATTGATGTCAAGAAAATGGTGCCAAGTCGCATCTGTCACCACTCTGCCAACTCCGGCCCGATGGCCATCATAAGCGGCAATAGCAATAAATTCTCGTGGAATCGGAGTAGCTTTGGGTATGTCATTAGGATTTCCAGGAACTTCCCCAGGGGCCAAGGGAAAGAAAAGAGGCCCTCCCTCAGACATGGATTTGGCAACAATCTCTGGTGAAACTGGGGTATTACCACTAATCTCGGGTGGCCATTCTCGTTTTTCCTCTCCGTCAAGATCGAAGAAGGTTTCCAGATTTTCTGGAATTATACACTCTCCTTCATGCGGATGATCTGGAATATGTACTATTGCCCGGCCATCTTGAGCTTGCATTAACGGATGAGGATTTCCTGCCCCCCCAGCTACAGTATCTCTATTCAGAAAGAGTCGCTGTGGATGAATATCTGATTCATCTGCAAATTCATACATTACATCGTCACCAGACAGCATAGTGGAAAGGCGATCAGGGCCACTTTGACTTGGCACACCTTGGTCGAATGTCCACTTTCGCATACTGCGCACTCGTGGAATATCTTTGGCTGTTCGCGCTCCAAGGTCTTCATGGTCTCCTGTGGCAAACACTCCGCCTCCTTCTTCCATGAATTTTTTGATTGCTGTAAGTTCACTGTCTTCAAGGATAGGTACGCCAAATCTCCCACGTGCCTCATCATCAAATGTAAAAATAAAGCAGACATCGTATCTTGATCTGCTTAACCCATTGCTTACATCATCGAATTTGAAATCCAGCAAGGTTCCAGCAGGTTCGTTATTTGGCCCCAGAATATTTGCTCGTGTCACCTCCATGCCTGCGCCCAAGAGTGTATCGACAAACTGTGAAAGAGAAAAGCCTTGAAATACTGCATTCTCTTTACTAAACCACATATCCGTAACCACAAGCACACGCGGTGTGCAGCCATCGGCAAAAGCATTGATAATGTCTGGGTTAATCATGGTGCTATCTCCTTTTTTTAACAGCATTGGATAGTTCGGCGTTATTTTTCCGTAACGCCGTGTTTAAAGAAGCTGGACAACCTTTGCCCGGCTTTTTCTTCTGATCATGCAACGTGGTTCAGCAACCTGTTGCTAACCAAACCAGATACTTACAATGACTCTTTGGTCATCTGTTATGATGTTCACTCTATTGGGTATGCTGTCCGCAGTAATAGGATCGCCGGTTTTATAGACTCGCAAAGGTCGGCCAACCAACTCCTGTATCTGCACAGGCTGAGTATTCGGAATACTCTCTCCGTCACAGGGTTCAAAGCCTTGCCTGCCTCTGATGCCGTCATTCAAAAAATGCCACCCATCTTCAGTGATTTCATAAGCATTCATATTGCCAGTCGGCGCGCCGCAGACAGCAGCCACGATATGTGACTGCTTTTCCATTTGTATGATGTTGCTGTCACCAATCAATTCAGCAAGCTCACGCCGCATTTCCTCCAAGGTGATTTCCCGTGCGGCCTCGCATTGAATCGTTCCGTCCTGCTTGCATACCCAAATATTGTTCATAGAGTTATTCCTCCTTGTTTTTCAAAAAAAGCTCTCCTGCGATCAGATGTTGCAGGAGAGCGGAGAGATATAGTCAGGTTATTGCATCAAACCTTCTCAAGTGTGTTGATGCTGATATGCGGCCAGCGGACAAGCCCTGGATGGCCGTCTTCACGCGGCATGAAGTCAAGGATGACAATCTGCAAGTATTGCAGGATCATTTTGTCAACTCCATGATCATCAATCCGCATGATCCAGAAGGTTGATTTCATCGAAGCGGCATTGGCCTGTTTGACGATAAAGGGGATATTGTTGATTCCTCCTGTCTCCACTGTGCTGTCCACTTTCAGAACGGCTGTTGTTTCGAGAATATTGATGCCAGCTACATCCCACTGATCCCTTACTTTTTGCAGGAGCCTTTGCGGGTTGATCGGATCAAATCCATGAAAATGGCAGTCCGCAAAGTGTTTGTACGGTGCCAAGTAAGGATCATTCAGGTCACGGGTATCTCCAACAGGCAGCCCACTCTTTAACAGCTTCGGTATTTCAACATCATCAGGAACGAACCCGCTTCTTCCCAAAGCCAGCACAGCATCCCCATGAGGAATTGTGGCCAGCCGGGCGAGGTCGATTTCGTTTAACCTTTCATCAACCATGTGCAGCCAGAGTCCCGGTTCACGATGAATGACCTTGCCATCAAAATCACCTGCATTTTCATCTTTTGGGAAATCTTCAGCAGAAATCTGGGTTATCATCTGCTGATAGTCAAGGGCAACCACCCTCTGGTCAAAATCTGGGCCTGCTGCTGCGATGCCGATGTTGTCCAGATGTTTTCCTCGATTTGGCACCCCCTTGTCCACCAAATCAAATTTAAGCTCTTCGTTATACTGATTCACAAGCAGCCGATAGTCAATCTGCTCTCCATCTGACATTTCAATCTGCTTTCCATCTGACATTGCATCTTGAAAAGGGAGAGCAATCATATTGAACCCTTGTCCTTCAAAGTTTGGTGTGTTGCACCAAACACCAGGCAAGTCTTTCAACGGGCCGAGATCAGAATCACCTGATACAGCTCTGGAAAGAGTTCTGCCGTTCGCTTTCAGCGTGTGAAACAATTCATTAGCCATTGTTCATTTCCTTTTTTCAGGTTATTATGAATGAATTTAAAGCAATAGAATGAGAGTGGTTGCGATAAAACAAGTCAACATGAGCGCAATTTCTGCGCTCATGATTTGCAAGGGAACCCGTAGAGATCAGCTATCGACCTTCTCCAGCGTATTGATGCTCACATGCGGCCAGCGGATAATGCCAGGCAGTCCGTCCTCACGGGCAAGGAAGTCAAGCAGGACAACTTGCGCATATTGCAGACGGAATCTGATTGAACCATCTGTCTCTTGAATTTCCTGAATCCAAAAGGTTGACTTCATCGAAGCAGCATTTGCCTGCTTCACAATAAAGGGAAGATTGACAATGCCTCCGGTTTCCGCAGTGCTGTCAACCTCCAGCACGGTTGTCCTGATAATATTTACATCTTTATTTGCTTCCTTCAGCAGCTTATGCGGATTGACCGGATCGAAACGTCCCTGAAATGGATTCTCGTGAAAATGCCTGTATGGCTCCATGTAGGAATCAGTGAGCGGCATCGGATATCCGATCGGCAGGCCATTAATCGCCTCGATCCTCGGCGGGCCGCTATGCACAGCACTTTTTCCCACAGCCAGCACAGAATCACCGTGGGGAATAGTGGCCAGTCTGGCAATATCGAAACTGTTTGTCCGTTCGTTCAACATATGCAGCAAAAGTCCTGGCTCATGATGAATCGCAAGGCCGGGGCCGCCTGCCTTTCCGCTCTGTGGAAAATCATCTGCCGCAATTTGATGGATGACCTGCTCATAATCAATCGTCACAACAAATTGATCTGAATCCTCGAACGTATCTTCATGATGCGGGAATATCTGCGGATCAGGCACATTCTGCTGTGTCCGCTTTATGCCCCGGTTAGGCACTCCTTTGTCCACCAAGGTGAACTTCAGCGTTTCGTTGTACCGATTTATCAGCAGCCGATAGTTCAGTCGTGCAAAGGCGAACGGGAGGGCGATCATGTTCCAGCCGTGTCCTTCAAGATTCGGCTCGTTTTTCCATGTGCCGGGCAGATGTTGCAACGGACCAAGAAGTTCCTGATCTCCTGCTGTTGCGGTGCTGATTTTCCGTCCTTCAGTCTGAATTCTTGCAAGTTGCTCTTGGATTGACATCTATTCCTCCTTTGGAAATGTTTAAGACAGCTCGCTTGCGAGCAGATTGGAAAATTTCCTTGATCAAGCGGTGAGCGATCAAGGAGAGAGAAATCCATTCAGATATCAATATAAAACCACGTTGGAATGACTCCAGCCTGCCAGCATGCCCGTGCGTAACGGGCTGCGTCCCTCATGGTGTCGATTGCTGTTCTCCACAAACTCTCTGGTGAAATAGGGCTGCCTGGATTCAAAGTCCAAAGCGGATTGAGCGATCCCATCATTGCCATGAATTTGCCTTGCAAGGCATCATTGGCCGGATACTTCGGATTGCGTTGGCCTGTGTACACATCAGGAAAACCTGTCTGCTGGATATGGAGAAGACGGCCAAAATGGGAATATTGTTTTAACATCACCTCTTGGTAAGGTGCGCTATGCGCTCCAGCAGGCGCACGGTTGTCCATCTGATATTGCGATTCAACTGGAAAGTCTGAAGGTTTGTAGGGCTTCTGAATGGGTGAGGTCATACGACGGCCCTCGCCCTGCTCTTCAATGGCTGTAACAGCTTCTTTTGCGTCACCAATGTTGCAGATGATCTGCGGATATTCCTGCTGAATCCACCGCGCCTGCTGATTTCTGCTGGTCCAGCTAAACTGACTTGCCCCGACGCTTTGAATGCCGCAGATCAGAGCATGGTACATTTCACCGATGGAGCTGTAAGGAAAAGTCGGCGTGTTGTTGCCGTCTGGTGTTGGATCATTTGGCCCCAATGTGTGCTCTGGGGTCTCAATAGCCAGCATTGTATTGAGTGTCTCAGCATTGAGCGGCCCCATTTTAGCATTGAGAACTGTTCCTGGCTTTAAGTACGGTATGTTTGTTCCATAAGCAGGAAACTGAAAGTTTGGAGTCGTATCAAGCGCAAGACAAAGGTTGGCTGCCAGTTGCAGGTGCATCATTTCCTCAATGAGGATTCCGTGCAAAATTTTGTACGCGTCACAATTCTCATCCTTGATGGAGGTCATTACGGTAGTGTAGAACGGAATAGTGTACAGTTCAATCGCCGCTGCCACCTGTGCATGTTTCTGAACCAGTTCCTTTGTCCAAGCTGTCATCGCAATCTCCTTTTCTTACAGAATGTATAAATATTTATACTAACTTTGACATCCCTCTGGAAAAATATGCCATAGTTAATTTGTAAGTGAAGAAGCATGAAAAGTCAAATTATTTTTTACCACGCTGTGGTTTTTCTTGCAACTTTTCGGGATGATAAGAAAACTATTTTCAGACCGAACGTCAGCCAGTTCTGAAACAAAAAAAGCGGTGCTTCCCGTATTAGGAAAACACCGCTTTCTCAAGCACTTGGTTCGGCTCGGTTATTTTTTGTCCGCCTTGTAAGCAAACAAGCTGGAGGTGGAAATTCTTTGTCCGGCTCCGCTCTCCCTGATCAGAAACCGGCAGAATCTGTTCAACTACTCAGTTCAAGTGCTTGGCAGCACTGCCCAGCGTGTTGATGATCAGGACAAAAAGATTATCATTTTTGAAAAAAACCTGCTGAAGATCATAGCTTTTATTCGGCATTAAATCGAGCACCACCCGAATTTTCTGTTCCGCCGGATTGTTGTTGATGCGGATGCTGCGGACAAATTTGCCGTCTGCCGGAACTGTCTCAGCCAGCCGCTCGCCAGCAACAGTGTCCTGAAAATCGCAGACCACTCTTGGCTTGTTCTCCTCCAAGCCAAAGACCACCGGCGGATGAAATTTGTTCAGCCTGAACATGACCATTTCCCCCCGGTTGGAATTTTTGTCAAACAGCACCGTGGTAAGCACTGTGGAGCTGCCATTGAATGAGGTGGCGGGCCTGCTGCTCTGCACTGTCTTCTCCTGCGGCGGCGCAGAGACGGCAGGAGGAGGCACTGTTTTCACTGCTGGCTGCCTGACAGGCGGCTGAACCTGCTTTTTTGGCGGCTTGCTGCTGCTGACCACAGGCGGAGCAGGCCGGGGCAATGGTTTGATGCCTGCATCATGGACAATGACGGTCAGGAGATGATGCTCCTGGTCAGGCTCCTGAATGGTCTGCACATGTCGGCCTTCCACCAAATCAAGCACCACCCGCGTCTTGCTTTCGTGAAGTCCCACCCGGACCCGTTCAACCAGCTTGCCGTTGATATCAACACTGTTTCTGATTCGTTTGCTGACCCCGGTGTCGCTGAAATCAAAAACCAAACGGGGCTTGCCCTCTCTGATCGGGAAAAATTTCGGCATCTCAGAACCGGTCAGACGAAAAATGATCCGCTCTTCGTTCGGGGAGATGCTCTCAAAACGGATATCTTGCAAAAGCTGGGCTGCTGCAGCTGCGGGCAGGCTGTGCAAAAAAGTGAACAGGAGCGCGAGTGCTGCCGCTGAAATAATTCTCAACATTGATCCTCTGTTGTCGCCGCTGAAGGAAACAGGAAATACTTTTTGACATTGGCATCTTCTTTGAATATAACCGCCCGCGTTCCAGTGTCAACTGATTTCGGCCCTGAACCGCCGCCCAGCTTGCAGAACTTGGCGCGGCAGCCGGTTTCAACGCAGAAATCCTGCTCCATCCGCACCGGGTTCTTTTGCCGCAGAGCAAACGCGACTGCCGAGCTTGTCCTTCTGGACAAATACAGCTGAGGCAGTAAAATGCAACCCAAGTTGTGACCTGTAAAAACATCTGAATTTTCCCCCTGCATGTGTTATGTTTTGCTGTCTGAAAAACACACAACCGCATGCAGGAAACAATAATTGGTCTCGAAATTACAACAAGTTACTGTCAGCGTGCTGACTTTCTGGCTGCCGTCGGCCATCGGGATGATCCTCAGTGCCAAATGAATACGGCGGCGGCTTCCTTCAACGGGAAGGATGAGAGAAGCCACAGTTTTCTTAAAGAATATCGACATCTTCCTGTCTGCCGGAATATCCGCATGAAAGAACTGCCGCATTTATTATGACATCCTTACTTGCCTCTTCCATCTACATAGCTGGACATCGCGGCTTGGTCGGCAGCGCAATCTGCCGTGCGCTGGCGCAGGCTGGCTGCGCCAATCTGCTGACCCGAACCCACGCTGAACTGGATTTGACCGATCAGGCGGCGGTGCGCCGCTTTTTTGCTGAAGAACAGCCGGAATACGTCTTTCTTGCTGCGGCTAAAGTCGGCGGCATTCATGCCAACAACAGCAGTCCGGCGGATTTCATCCGTGACAACCTGCTGATTCAGACCAATATCATTGACGCGGCTTGGCGGCACGGCACGAAAAAGCTGCTTTTTCTTGGCTCATCCTGCATTTATCCCAAGCTCGCGCCTCAGCCGATGCAGGAGGAGCATCTCCTCACCGGCCCGCTGGAGCCGACCAACGAATGGTACGCTGTCGCCAAAATCGCAGGCATCAAGACCTGTCAAGCCTATCGCCAGCAATACGGTTTTGACGCGATCAGCCTGATGCCGACCAATCTCTACGGGCCGGGTGACAACTTTGACCTGCAAAGCTCGCATGTCCTGCCCGCCTTGATCAGAAAATTTCACGAAGCCAAGATCAACGGTCTGCCGGAAGTGGAAATCTGGGGCACTGGTACCCCGAAGCGGGAATTTCTCCACGTTGATGACCTTGCTTCGGCCAGCCTTTTTCTGATGGAGCGGTACAGCGAGGCGGAAATCATCAACATTGGTTCCGGGCAGGAGGTCACAATTGCTGATTTAGCCGCTTTGGTCAGCCGAACAGTTGGCTTTCCGGGCGCAGTCCGCTATAATCCAGCCATGCCTGACGGCACGCCGCGCAAGCTGCTGGACGTGTCCAAACTTACGACCTTGGGCTGGCAGAGCCGAATCACTCTTGAAGAAGGCATTGCTTCAACGTATGCTTGGTTTCTTGAACACGGGCAGCAGGCCCGCCTATAAATGAATCTGACTGCTTTTGCCGCCTTTCTCCGCCTGCTCTACAATCGGCGCAGGCTGATCACAGCTATGGCGGCGCGGGAGTTGCGTTCCCAGTATGTGGCCTCGTCGCTCGGCCTGCTCTGGACGCTGATTCATCCGATTGTGATGATCACGGTCTTCTGGTTTGTCTTCAGCGTCGGCTTCAAGGCCAGACCGCTCAATGACGTGCCGTTCGTGGTCTGGCTTACAGCGGGCATGGCTCCGTGGTATATTTTTTCCGAGATAGTCAGCGGCTCGACCGGCATTGTCATCGCCCATGCCCACTTGGTCAAGAAAACTCTTTTTTCCTCGCAAATACTGCCTCTTGTCAAAATCGCCTCAGCCTTGGTCACGCACGGAATTTTCCTGCTGGTCCTGCTGACCTTGCTCCTCTTTCAGCAGATGCCAGTCAGTCTGTATTATGTGCAGGCCCTGTATTATCTTTTCTGCCTGCTCATGCTTTCGCTCGGCATTGCCTGGGGCTTGGCCGCGCTCAATGTGTTCATGCGCGATGTGGCCCAGCTCGTGGCCGTGCTCCTCCAGATCGGCTTCTGGGTCACGCCGATTTTCTGGGACATCAGCATGATGAGTCCAAAAATTCAGCATCTGCTCAAGCTCAATCCGATCTATTATGTGGTGCAGGGCTACCGGGATTCCTTTATCACTTTTCAGCCGGTCTGGTCGCATCTTGCCTACACAGCCTACTACTGGGTTGTCACTGCCGCTGTGCTGGCCAGCGGCGCATACATTTTTCGGAAGCTGCGACCCCAGTTTCCTGACGTGCTGTAATCATGTCTGAGCCGGTCATTTCTGTCCGCAACGCAAGCAAAGTTTATGCGCTCTACCGCAAGCCGATTCACCGGCTGCTGGAGATTTTTCATCCTCGCGGGAGAAAATATCACACACCCTTCCGGGCCTTGGACAATATCAGCTTTGAGCTGGGCCGGGGCCAAGCCTTGGGCATTATTGGCCGCAACGGCAGCGGCAAGTCCTCCCTGCTCCAGCTCATCACCGGCATTCAGCAGCCGAGCAGCGGCACGGTGCAGGTCAAGGGCCGCATTTCCGCCCTGCTGGAGCTGGGCGCAGGCTTCAACCCGGAGTTCACAGGCCGGGAAAATGTCTATCTCAACACCGCCATTCAGGGCTTTTCTGAAGAGGACACAGATGCCCGTTTTCAGCGCATCGCGGAATTTGCCGACATCGGCGAGTTCATCGACCGGCCTGTTAAGACCTATTCCAGCGGCATGTACATCCGCTTGGCCTTTGCCGCCGCAATCAGTGTCCAGCCAGAAATCCTGATTATCGATGAAGCCCTGTCTGTAGGCGATATTTTCTTTCAGCAGAAGTGCATGACTCAGATGCAGAAGATGATGGCAGGCTGCACCATTGTCTTGGTCAGTCATGACACGCATTCGATAGTCAATCTCTGCGACCGAGTCCTCCTGCTGGAGAATGGGCGGGTCATGTTTGACGGCGATCCGGTGGATGGCGTGGCTGAATACACCAAAATTCTCCATGACGAGCATTTCAGCGGCGGGAAGAAGAAAGAACGGCTGAAGACTGCATCATTGCCCTCGCCGCCGGTCAGCACGCCGGGCCTGCTGGAAGATTTCTCCCAGTGGATCAAGGTGCCGCACGAGAAACGCTCCGGGGTGGAGGAGGCGGCAATTGAGTATCTAAGCGTGATCAGCAACGGCAAGCCGGTTAATGTAGTGCAGAAGGGCGATTTGATCACCATTCGTCTGCTGGTTCATGCTGCGACTACTTTAGACGAGCTGATTTTCGGCTACACCGTCAAAGACCGGATCGGCAATGCAGTTTTTGGTGAAAACAGTCTTTGTCTGAATATGCCAGCTCCGCGTTTGCAGGCCGGACGCAGCATTGTTGAGTATTCCTTCCGCTGGCCAGAGGTTTATCCTTACAAATACACGATCACGGTCGGCATTGGCCAGGGCGAGGCCGCGCTGGGCCATGTGGTCCAGTGCTGGGCGCATGACATTGTTTCCCTGACCGCCGTGACTCCAAACCGCTCCATTCATGGAATGTTCAATAATGATTTGGAGTCGTTGACGGTGCGGGCAGTGGAATCTGCTGAAGAATAACGAAAATTTTATTGCAAATGATCTACCCAAAAGACATAGTTGAATTTGTCAGCAATGACCCTGCGCTGAAGGAACGATTCAGCCACGTTGCCGCCATTGCCTCGGTCAACACAAGCACCACGCCAGTTCCTCAGCAGGACTTCGCCTTTGAAGAGTATATGCTGAGAGAAGGCTTTGAAAAAAGCCGGGCAATTAGGAAATATTTGCATTTCATCGCTTCAACCTACAGCATCTTCAACGATATATTTCACTATTTCCCCAAGAGAAATCTCAACAGCACCCACAAGGATGATGTCAGTGCTATTGGCACTGCGCCGGGAGAGCTGATCTATCACGCCATTTATCTGTATTGCTTGGATAGCTGGGGCGTGCCGGGCGATGTGATGGAATGCGGCACCTACAAGGGCTTTTCCGCCTGCTGCCTGAGCTGGGTCTGCAATTACCTTGGCCGACGGCTGATTGTCGCTGATTCCTTTGCTGGGCTGCCAGAGAACAGCACAGACCCTTATTACAAAAAAGGCGATTTTTGCGGCCAAATCGACGAAGTGCGGGCTAATCTGGAGGACTTTGGCAGGATTGCGCAGGTGGATTTCATCCAAGGCTTTTACGAGACCTCCCTGCGCGGCTTTGACCGCCCGCTCTGCCTGCTCTGGATGGACGTGGATTTGTACGAATCGGCAATGGATATTCTCAACAATGTCTTTCCTTTTCTCTCGTCCGGCGGAGTGATGATTTCGCATGAATTGTTTGCCGAGCGGGATTTTGACAACGGCCTGCTCAAGCCCACCATCGGCCCGTCCAAAGCTCTGAATGCCTTTTTCAGCGAACGCGGCCTCAGCTATCAGGCCATGCCGCTGGAAAACGGCTCCGGCTTGGTAGTGCCCTGCCAGCCGGGCGAAAAGTTGCTGCTTTCTTGCGCGCATGTTCAGTTCCTCCGCGACCGCTGCCGCAATTCTGACACCGTGCTGGCCCGGCAGCAGGCGCAGGCCGAGCATGACATCCGCCATTGGCAGCACGAAGTGGATAAGCTGATGCAGATTTACCGCGCCACTGCTGATTTCAAGCTCAAGCAGGCGGTCAAAGGCATTCTTGCCGCCCTCGGCCTGTACAAGAAAAGCTGATGTACGAACAATATCTTGTCACAGACAGCGGCAAGCTGCGGCAGATCGAGGATGCCCTTCTAAGCAGCTATTTCAAGAATTACGATCAGGATTTTCTCCAGACTGAAACCGGCAAGGAGGACATCAAGGCCAATGTTTATCGGCGATATGACAGGGCCTTGCTGCATGCCGTGCCTTGGGTGGCCCGGCAGATTGACCTGCGCGGCAAGACTGTGGTCGAAATCGGCAGCGGCACTGGTTCCAGCACGGCGGCCTTTGCCCATTTTGTTGAAAAAATAGACGGCTATGACATTGACGCGCAGGCTTTGGCCGGGGCGCGGGCGCGGCTGGAGGTGATGGGATTGCGCAACGTTGTCCTGCATCACGTTGTGCCGGAAAATTTAGTCAGCACCCTGCGGGACAATCATGCCGACGGCGTGGACATTGTCCTCCTTTTTGCCGTGCTGGAACATCAGACCATCCGTGAGCGGCAGGAAACTCTGAAGCTCTGCTGGGAAATGCTTAAGCCGGACGGTCTGCTGGTGGTCACGGAAACGCCCAATCTGCTGCAATACTCGGACTTGCACACATCCCTGCTGCCCTTTCTCCATCTGCTGCCGACCGAACTCTATGCCCGTTATGCAGACCGTTCACCCAGAGAAGGCTTTGGCGGCTGCTTTGCCAACGCTGATTCCATGTCCTTGCGGGACTTGGACACCTCGATCATGCGCTGGGGTCGGGGCGTAAGCTATCATGATTTTGAACTGGCTCTGGGCAAGGATCATGGCAAACACCTTGTTGCGCATGGTTTTGAGGAAGAAATTTTGAGCTGGGTGGAAGTGCATTTTGAAGAGGAACTGCTGCGCCATTATTTTTTGGTCAAAAAGCTCGATGTGCCGCTGGCTTTCTCCCGGATCGTGCTCAATTTGATTTACAAAAAAAGCGAAGCTCCTGCGCCGGAACTTGCGCCGCCGCCGGAGAACATTTTTATTGCGGAAAAACAGCTGCTCCGTGAGAAGGAATTTGTCATCAGTAGTTTAAACAAACGGCTGGCCGCTGCGGAGCAGCAGCTCAATGAAGTGCTGTCTTCTAAACGTTGGCTTTTGGGCACTCTTCTTGCCGCACCGTATCGAAAACTGAAGGAGCTGCTCGCCAGCCAGAAATAGCAAGACTGAGAATGCCGCGTGTTTCTGTCATCATCCCATGTTTTAATCAGGGGAAGTTTATTGATGAAGCCATACATTCTGTCCTTGTTCAGACGTGGCAGGATTTCGAGATCATTGTTGTCAACGACGGCTCAACTGATCCTTTCACGGCCAAGCATCTGCGAGCACTGCATTTTTCAAAAACACGGGTGCTGCATACGACCAATAAAGGTCTGCCTGCCGCCCGGAACAACGGCATCCGTGAGGCGCAGGGCGAGTACATTTTGCCCTTGGATGCGGATGACCGTATCGGCCCGACCTATTTAGAACAGGCGGTCTGCCTGCTGGACAACGACCCGGAGCTGGGCATTGTTTACTGCAAGGGCGAGTATTTCGGTGACCGGACCGGCGAATGGCTCTTACCAGACTACAGTTTGGATGAGATGCTGCTCAACAATGTCATCTTCTGCACCGCCTTGTTCCGCAAAGCTGACTGGGAGGAGACAGGCGGCTTTGACCCGGCAATGGTTCACGGCTGGGAAGATTATGATTTCTGGCTTTCCCTGATTGAACGAGGCCGGAAGGTCAAAAGAATCTCTGAGATTCTTTTTTATTACCGCATCCGCTCCGACTCCATGCTGCGCAGCCGAGAGAAAAGGCAGAAGGTTGAAATTCTGGTCAGAATTTTTCACAAACATGAGGCCCTGTACAAGCAGCACATTGATGTTCTCTTTGATCGGCTGGTGGATATCAAAGGTGTGTACCTTGAAGCAGCTCTTTTTTGCCGCGAGCAGAACAGCGAGGAGCGGTGGCTGCTCGGCAGCAGAAAGGTGGATATTCAGACCAACTGCTTGGTCTTTGAGCAGATTGCGCTGGATGGCGATGCGGTGCTGGAGCTTTGTTTGGTTAATGAGCAGGCAATTATCAGCATCAAATCTGTGCAGATGCGGAGCAGTGATGCAGTCAAGGAAGTGTCTTTCCAGAGCAACGCTGTCTTGGTTGACGGCAGTCTTCATTATTTTAACAGCAAAAAGCCATTGCTAACCATCTGCCCGGAGCGGTCGGGACAGGACAAGATACGCCTGACAGTTGAGCTGGATTATTTGATTATTGGCGAAGCAGTGCCGGAGCATCTCATAAAAAAACTCAACCAAGAGCTTGCGACGGCTCGGCCCGCGCTTGCCGGGTTGCAAGAATACATCAGCAGAAAAACGGCAGCACAGTCTTTTTCTCTCAAAACGATTGTGGAAAAGCTGCTGCTCTTCTGCACCAGCAGAGCTTATCGGGTTATTCTTCGTTCCGGTCTTTTTGACAGGGAATTTTATCTGAATCAATACACAGATGTTTTTTTTAAAGAAATTGATCCGCTGATTCACTATTGCAAAACAGGCTGGCAAGAGAACCGCAAACCAAATGCCTCATTTGAGCCAGAAGCGTACAGGAAGACTTGCGAGATGCCCTCTCGAACGAATCCTCTGTTGCATTATCTTGAAACAGGCGGCAGATCATGAAACGCACCAGTATCATCATTCTTAACTGGAACGCTGCTGAAGACACGATGAGCTGTGTCCGCCAGCTTCAGGCCTTTCTCGTGGATGAAGCGACCATCTATGTTGTGGACAATAACTCAGCTCCAGCGGATCAGGAAAATCTCCGGCAAGGCTGTCAACATGTTATTTTTATTTGGAATGACAAGAATCTCGGCTATGCTGGCGGCAACAATGTCGGCATCCGCAGTGCTGTCAGCGAAGTACACGAGTTTGTCCTGCTGATGAACAACGATGCCCGGATTGAGGAAAAGGATTTTCGGCTCTTAGTGCAGGCAATGGATGCAGAACCAAACTTAGGTGTTGTCGGGCCGATCATCCGTGACCGGCCTAGCGGCGCAATCCTGAACGCGGGCGGCAGGGACATAGGCCGTCATTATATTTCCCATTTTAAAGAACCATTGCAGCAGGATGCGCTCTACAATGCAGATTATGTCTCCGGCACTGTCTGTCTCATCCGTGCCTGCTTGTTTGATATGATCGGCCTGCTGGATGAGAGCTATTTTTTCAGCGGCGAAATTGCTGATTTCTGCACAAGGGTACAAAAAAAACATTTTCGCACAGCAGTGCAGCCGTTGGCCGAAGCGGTGCATGACCTCGCCGCCTCACACGGCAACCGGGGTGGAATTTACACCTATTATACCGTCCGCAATCGCTTTCTCTACATCCGCAAGCACCTTCGTTCCTCCATTCCGGTACTCTTTCCCTATTGGACAGCCCTCCACCTTCGCCATGCCTTCCGCTGTTTGCGGGAGAAAAAACAGACCGAACTGCGGATGGTGCTGAAAGGACTTGCCCACGGTTTGCGCGGAAAATTCGGCCCGCTGACACCACGCAGCTAATCAGGAAGCAACATGGACATAAGTTTTGTACGACATATTTTAAAAAATGCTCAGGACACTTCTGTCAATTCCCCAGAGCTGGCAAGAAGCTGGGTCAACGGAACAACAGAGTATCATCTGAATCCTGACCGGGCCAATATTCTGCGACCCTTGCATCTTGGGCAGGAGCTGAATGTGCTGGAGATCGGCTGCTCCGGCGGCATTCTGTCCCGATACCTCGGCGAACAGGGGCACCGCGTCACCGGCATCAAGACCTGTCAAGAATGTCTTGATGCTGCCCGGCTGCGCTGTGCAGACATGGCCAATGTCAGCTTTGCCGCAAATGAGGAGCAAATTGCCGCTGCATTCGCGCAGAGTTATGACCTCATCCTGCTGGTGCCGCCGCTGCCGGAGTTGCTGGCTCCGGTTCTGAACAATGAAGACAGCAGCGCACCTCAAGAGCTGACCGCATGCCTGCGAATTCTTCAAGACCGTCTTGCAAATAACGGCCTGCTGGTCATCGGGGCTGGCAATCGGCTTGGACTGAAATACTGGCTGGGCGCAACGGAAGAGCACTACGGCAAAGCATATATCGGACTGTGGAACTACGGCTCGGCTGCCCAGAGTCCCCGACTCTTTTCCCGCAACGAGTGGCTTGATATCCTTCACCAAGCAGAGCTGCCGCAATATCGTTTTTTTTATCCGTTCCCAGATCATCAGTTTGCCGACCTGATTTTGTCAGATGATTTCATCGCCACGAATCCAAATGCGCATTCACTGCTCTACCGGCTGCGGTCCAGAGATTTATTCGCACCGAAATGGCTGCCGGATCAGGATGAGTTTCTCTACTGGAAATCACTGCATCAATCTGGTTATTTGCAGAATTTTGCCAATTCCTTTCTGATCGTCGCTGCAAAAGAACGAGATACTCTGGAACACGTTTTTCCTTATGATTTTATCCGGCTCTCAAAGAGTCAACAGCGGAAAAATTATCACACTGTCACTTACAAAGAACGGCATCAGCCAGTTGTCATCAAAAAGCAGGTTGACAACAGCAGTTCAAATGTTCAGGAAGATGCAGCAACGATCACGCATACCCCTTCATCAGTCCCGTATATTCAGGGGCCGTTGCTTGCGGAGTTGTGGATTGATGCCTTAGTTCTTGGCGGCAGAACAGGTGATTTTAAAAAATTGCTGCATGGATATTATCATTTTCTATTCAACAAAATTGAGCAGTCTTCCCGGCCTGGAGAATATCTTGATCTGCTGCCATTCAACATCATCCTTGACAAGGAAGGAAACTATCAGGAATTCGATCAGGAATGGGTCATTGATTGTGCTGAGATCAGCGCGGAATTCATTCTCTTCCGTGCTCTGCTCTGGTTCGGCTTTGCTCATGACATTCACATAAGCTGCCGCATGGCAGAAGAAAATTTGACCACGCTGGCTGAATTCATTGAGTTTGGCTTTCGGCTGCTTTCACTGGATTATCCAAAGAGCCTACCCATCTTTATTGAGCTGGAGGGACAGGTGCAGCGCAGCATTGATCCGAGTCAAGGCGCAGATCAGGTGCGGGCGGTTCTGTATCAGCCTTTTCAACAGGCAGCAAGGACATATCAGAGCAAGCTGTTCAAAACCGAGCTGTTCTGGGTAACAGAGACTGCGCCACTCTCTGCTGAGAACAGCATGAGAGTTCAAGCGTGTATCGGCTCGGAGCGGCAGACGCTTTTTTTTGCCCTGCCTGACAAGATCGAAGACCTGAAGATTCTTCGCTTTGATCCAGGAGAGCAGTCCGGTTTTCTGCATCTGCATCGGCTGACGCTTCGCCAAAGCGCAGGCAATAGCGAAGAAGGGCAAGTTCTCTGGGAAGCGGTCGGCAGCTGCAGGATTGCAGAAACAGTTATTTTAGAAAATTTGCATTACTGCCCTTCGGCCATCGGCGATGTCTTGCTGTCTGTTGGAGACGACCCCCAGATTATCATTGAACTGCCTGAATCCATCACCAAGCAAAGCGGCAAGGGCAGCCTGCAATTTGAGGCAGTGATGGACTGGCCGCATTCGTCCGATTATCTTGCTGCTCTTGATGAGATGCGGACTCAGCGACGGCTAATGACGCAGATGAAAGAAGAACATTTTTTTGTTTGTCGGCAATTGGAAGAAGAACAAAGGAAACTGGAAGAAGAACTGAGACACGCAGCGGTCATGCGTGAGCGAATTATTGCTTTAGAACATAAATTGGATGTGATACGAAGAACATGGGCTGGCAGAATTATGAAAAAAATGAAGTTGATTCCATGCCAGTTTTAAAGAAGAGCAAATTTTGCAGCAGCATTGTTCAAACAGAAAAAAAATCAAAATGAAGATAGGGTTCTTACTCGGCTCGCCAAGAATTAACGGCGGCACGTACGTCATTTATGAACACGCCTCTAGGCTGAAGCGCAAAGGGCACAGGGTTGTTCTTATCACCAAACAGGAAGTTGCAACAGCAGAACATGCGTGGCATTCCTCTGCCAGCGAGCTGGAATGGCTGATATTGGAGCAGGCCAAGAATGAATCCTTTGACATGTTGCTGGCTACATGGTGGCAGAGTCCTTTTTTGCTCCACCAGCTTGAGGCGGTGCATTACGCCTACTTTATCCAGTCTATTGAGACCCGCTTTTTTGAGCCGCCCGGCCCGGCAGACTTCAGCACCGCAGATAACCCCCTGTGGCAGAACCTTTGTGAAAAAACGTATTCCTACAAGCTGCCCATGATCACCGAGGCGTGCTGGATACAGGAATATCTCTACAAAAATTGGAACAGCTGGCCGCACTTAGTGCGTAACGGCATCCGCAAGGACATCTATACTGCTGAGGGCAAGACTGTTGCACCCCGCAGTCAAGGCCATTTCCGGGTGCTGGTGGAGGGGCCGGTTCATGTCAGCTATAAGAATGTGCCTGCAGCCTTGCGGTTAGCCAGGCAGGCCGGAGCTGATGAAATTTGGCTGCTGACTTCCTCGGACATGCAGGAACATCCAGATGCTGATCATGTCTTTTCACAAGTGCCTATTCACGAGACCCCGGCAATTTACCGATCCTGCGATCTGCTCCTGAAACTCAGTTATGTTGAAGGCATGTTCGGACCGCCGTTAGAGATTTTTCACTGCGGCGGCACGGCCTTGGTTTATGATGTCACTGGTCATGACGAATATATTGTTCACGATCAGAACGCCTATGTGGTGCCCAAGGATGACGAGGAGCAGGTTGTCTGCCTGCTTCGGCATCTGAAGAGCAATCCGGCAGAATTAGATCGGCTTAAAAAAGGCGCAGCAGCAACAGCAGCAGCTTGGCCGGACTGGGATGTCTGTTCTGAACAGTTTGAGCAGGCCCTGCTGGCAATAGCAGCAGAACGACCGACCAGCCGGGATTATCTTCGGCAGCATACAGAAGCACTGCACAGTCTGCTCGATCCTCTGAGCAAGGCCAAAGCGCAGGCACTCTTTGCAGAACGAGAGAAAGCGGCGCAGGCAGGCGCAGTAACTTGTCGGGATAATTTTGTTCAACTGTATTGGGATGGCGCGGGAGAATTCACCGTCAAAAAATCAAAATGGCGGCATTATCGCACTGAGGAGTCGGCCACGGTCTCCTTTGAGATACGAGCAGAAGAGACCCCGCTCTGGCTGCGGCTTGATCCCAGTGTTCAGCTTGGAATCATTGCTGTCGAATGGATCAGAGTGCGCAATAAGACCCGTGATAGAAAAATTATGGCCTTCCGAAAAGCAGATGAATTCAGCCAGCTTTTTCTGACCGGTGATCTGACTTGGCTGTTCAGGGACAGAAAAAATATTTTCCTCTCCTGCGGGCCTGATCCAATGTTTGTTCTTCCGCAACTGAGCAGAGATTGCCTCAGTATAGGAGATTATCTTGAAATTGCAATCAAATTAAAAGAAAGTGGGGTCCAGCAATTTTTTGCCGAACAGCAAAGCCAAGGCAACTGTCAAGAGAAAAACAGCAGCGACAATGTTCTGCGGTTGTATTGGGACAGCAGCGGCAAGTTCACTGCCGAGCAATCGCAGCAGCATCTATATCCGCCAGGAGAAAGCACCACTGTCTCTTTCACTCTGCCGGTCAAGGAGATGCCGCTCTGGCTCCGGCTTGATCCCAGCCGCCGGACCGGCATCATTGAACTCCATCACCTCACGGTGCGCAATGTGACGCGGAATCAGAAAATTATGACATTCCGGCAGCCGGATGACTTTAAAACGCTGTTTTTGACTGGTGATCTGACGTGGCCTGCTCCTGCCCGGAGAAATATTCTCTTGGCGGGCGGGGCAAATTCGATCTGCATCCTGCCGCAACTGCAAGAAAACGACGCTGCGCCGGGTGATTTGCTGGAAGTCACGGTCTGCCTGAAGGAAAGCAGTCTGCCGCAGTTTCTGGCCGGGCATCAGATCAGCCTTGCCGACCGGACCTCCTCCCGCTGGCAACGCCTGTTTCAGTGTCTCAGAGGACAGCTTTGCTCGCCGCAATGAGCCGCTCAAGAGCAGCCAAGCGATATTGCCTTCAGTTCTTCTGCACTGTCTTTTTTCTCTTCAGCATCTTGCTGGGCTATGGCTTCATTTTTGATCCGTGGCAGCTTTTTCACCAGCCGTGGTTCAGATCACAGGCGTTCATCAGCAATGCCCGCTTTCAGAATGCAGGTTTGATCAACAGCTACGACTTTGATGCAGCGATTCTCGGCAACAGCATGGCGGAAAATTTTTCCGCGCACGAGGCATCGCAGGTGCTGGGCGGCACCTTTATCAATCTCTCCATGGCTGGTTCCTTGTTCAGCGAGCGGCAGATAGTGCTTGAGCATCTTTTTCGCAAAAAAAAAATTAAACAGCTCATCATCTCGCTCGATCATATGCCGAATATTCAGCCTGGACAGTACAATCAGGACCTGCCGCCGGAAAAATACGCCTTTCTCTATAATTGGAATCCATTGGACGACTTTCGTCTCTACTTTGATGTCAAGCTGTTCCGCTGCTGGAACTTCATGGAGAAGAACTCCTGCTGGCAGGAAATTCCCGGCGCGGCCAGAGTAAAATCTCTGGAGGAGCTGTATAAATGGTTTCCCTATTATGTCAATGCCTTTGGCGGGGCTGATGCGTGGTGCGGCTGGAGCAGGCAGTCTCAGGCCTTCAAAGTTTTTCTGAAAGAAATCATCCGGGTTGCAGCTGAAATACAACAGGGCAACAAAGACCACTGGACCGATGAACTCACTGCCGAATGCCGACATAACAGTCGTGCCGCTTTTGAACAGCATATTCTGCCGTTGATCAAAGCGCATCCAGAGACAAAGTTTCTCCTCTTTTTTCCGCCCTATTCAAGACTGTGGTATGCCATGCAGGAGCAGTATTATGTCGGCTATTACCAAAGCTATATTCTTTTCCTGGAAGATATGGTCAACACAGTTGAAAAACTTCCCAACGTCCAGCTCTTTGGTTTTGACAATCAGCCATTCACTGCCGATATTGCCAATTACAAAGATCAAAGCCATTATCATAAGAAGATCAACTCGAAAATTCTCCATCTAATGGCCAATAAAACAGGGCTGCTCAGAGAAGAAAATCTTGCGGCGTATCTTCAAACAATCAAGGGACTGGCTGGCAGCTATGATCTGCAAGGCATTGCCCAGACATTTCAACAATGCCTGAAACAGCAGGCTGATAAAAAATAGAACAGATCATGCTGTTCAATTCCTCAGCCTACATTTTCTTCTTCCTCCCCTGCGTCATTGCCGGCTATTTCCTGCTCAACCGCGCCCGCTTTGTCACAGCGGCCACAGCTTGGCTGGTGTTGGCCTCGCTCTTTTTCTATGGCTGCTGGAAACCCGGCTATCTGCTGATATTGACTGTTTCAATTCTCGTCAATTTCGCCTTGGGCACCATGCTGCACCAGAGCAGCAGAAAACTGGGCAGCACCCGGCGGCAGGAGCTTGGCCGCCGCAGCATTCTGGTCGTTGGCATTCTCTTCAATCTCGGCCTGCTTGGCTATTACAAATACGCTGATTTTTTTCTCAGCAATGTCAATAGGCTGTTCAACAGCTCCCTGCCATTGCCCCATCTTCTCCTGCCGCTGGCAATCAGTTTCTTCACCTTTCAGCAGATCGCCTATCTGCTTGATTGCAGCCGCGACAATGCCAAGGAATACGATTTTCTCAGCTACTGCCTCTTTGTCGCCTTTTTTCCTCAGCTCATTGCCGGGCCGATAGTACATCATCGGGAGATGATGCCGCAATTTGTCCGCCTGCGGAACCGGCTCTTCTCCTTCCCCAATGCCGGGCTGGGCCTGTTTTTCTTTTCATTGGGCCTGTTCAAGAAAGTCTGGATTGCCGATCAATTCTCTGTCTGGGCAGGTCTCGGCTTTGCCGCAAAACATGCTCTGACGTTTTTTGATGCCTGGGGAACGGCCCTGAGCTACACCTTTCAGCTCTATTTTGATTTTTCCGGCTACACTGACATGGCCATCGGCTCGGCCCTGTTGTTCAACATTGTTCTGCCGATCAATTTTGATTCGCCTTATCAATCTGTCAGCATTCAGGATTTCTGGCGACGCTGGCATATCACCCTGTCGCGCTGGCTGCGGGAATATCTCTACATCCCTCTTGGCGGCAATCGCAAAGGACAGCTGCGCACCTGCCTGAATTTGTTCATCACCTTTCTCTTGGCCGGGTTGTGGCACGGCGCAGGCTGGACCTTTGTCATCTGGGGCGCATTGCACGGCGCGGCCTTAGTCCTCCATCGGCTGTGGAAAAATATTGGTCTGCGAATGCCTGCTCTCATCGGCTGGCTGCTTACTTTTCTCTTTGTCAGCGCGTCCTGGGTGATTTTCCGGGCCGCCAGCCTCCGGGAAGGACTGCATATTTTGCAGAGCATGGCCGGACTGAACGGCATCGCCTTGAGTCCAAGCATCGCCAAACTGCTGGCAGGGCTGCATGAGCAGCTTGCCGGATGCAGCAGCAAAACGCTGCTTCTGCCTGCCGAGACTGGCTGGCATCTACTCTTCTTCAGTCTCGTGCTCTTTCTCCTGCCTAATTCCTGCCGAATCGGCGGCCTGATTGCGGAGAAAAAAGAAAACGAGCCACCCGCAGGCCGCCTGAAAAGTCTGCGCCGCCAAGCTGCCCGTTTTCTCCTCCGCTTCCAGCCAAACTGCTATTGGGCCGTGATCAGCGGCATTCTCTTTGCAATGGCCCTCTACCGCCTGCTGCGGGTCGCGCCGACAGAATTTCTCTATTTCAACTTTTAAGCCGCCTTGGGGAAATCCTCCAAGCCCCAGTCCGTAGGCGTGAGCGGCTTCAGGCCGTGCGCCAGTCTGGCTTTGTCGCAGCGTTCGTTGACCACGCCGTCGAGCAGGGAAGGAGGGAAATCCCGGCACACTGAAGCCCGCTGCGCATAAATGCCGCACGCAACGTTGCTGCCGATTTCCCCGGTCAAGGCGATGCAGCGCGGCTTCTCTCCTCTGGTGCCTTTCATCTGCACCCGGAAATCGTTGAGCTTTTCAGTGAGCTGCTCCGGCACGCCATCAGGATTGCCTGCGGTGGTCTCGGCCCAGTAAAAGGATGCCCGAAAAAACGCGCAGCAGGCTCCGCAGGTCAGACAAGGATTGATCGTTTCCATAGACAATGCACGGGCCTAAGCCCGCTCCGCAAAGAAAAAAAGCTGCGCTCACCATGAGCGCAGCAACGGCGGCAAAGGATATACAGCCGGACCCGCATCTGCGTCAATGAAAATGATGCGGAACCGATCAGGCGCAGGTCATTTTTTGAAAGCAAGCTCCAGCTTGGCAAGAGAATGGGTCATGGGCAGCACTGTCTCTCTATTCGGATGCTCGGCCTTACTTCTGCGCAGGCCCAGCCGCGCTGGAGCATATCCGGCCCAGATAGACCAGCCCGCCCAGCAGGGAATAGCTGACCGTGGTGCCGAGGAAGAGCAGGGCCAGTGATCTGGTCTCCAGATTGCTCATTCCGACCCAGCCGAAAAAGACCACATAGCCCGCATCGCGCAGGCCAAGGCCGAAGATGGAAATCGGCAAGGCTTCCAGCAGGGTGATCAGCGGGACAAAGGCACTGAAGTAGAAGAACGAGACTTGGGCATGAATTGCGCCTGCCAGCAGCCAGACAATGGTGATCACTGAAAGCTGGAAGGCAAAGGAAATGACCATTACGTGCAGCAGCAGCTTGGGCTTGCTGCCGTAGGCTTGGAAGGAGCAGAAGAACTTTTCTGCCAGTCCGGTGAGCAGGGGGAAGCGGTCCAGCTTGGTTATGCGGAGGAAGAACCGCACCGGCTGCTCTTTGACCAAGGCTGCGAGGATGGCCAGCAGGATGATGAGAATCAGCAGGGGGGCGAGGAAAAAGAAGAAATTATGGAACTGGCGGGCCACCAGCACTGAGGACAGCAGGCTGAGGATGACCAAGGCAAGAAAGCCGGAGAAGCGGTCAGCAAAGACTGAGGCTGCCGAGCGCACGCCGCCGCTCTGGCGGGCAATGTCATAGATACGGTAGGAGTCGCCGCCAATGTTGGAGGGCAGAAAGAGGTTGTAGAAGCTGCCGATCAAGTAGGTCTTGGTCAGGGCAGACAGGGGAATATCCACGTGATCGGCAAGGAGGAAGAGCCGCCACTTGAGCGCGCTCAAGACCGTGTTGCAGAAGAGCAGCACGGCGATGGGCAGAAGATACAGCAGCTCTGCTCCGGCGAGCAGGCCGCGCAGCTCCTGCATGGGAATCTTCCGATAAAGGACAAACATCAGTGCGCCGCTGATCAGCAGCTTGGCTGCGGTGAAGAGCCATTTGCGCCGTGCTTTGCTCATGCTCTGCGCGTCTTGACCACCTTGGCAGGCACGCCAAGGGAAATGGTGCATGCGCCGACTGGCTTGGTCAGCACTGCTCCGGCTCCGGCCACGCTGCCCCGGCCCATCGTCACCCCGCCCAGCACCGTGACATTGGCTCCGAGCCAGACATCCGCCTCCAGCCGCAGGCCGCCGTCATTGCGGATGCTCTGCTCGCGGATCAGCATGTCCAAACGTTCGAGATTGTAGCTGCCGCCGCCGATCAGGCAGCAATTTTGGCCAATCAGGCAGTCCGGGCCAAGCTCCACCGGGCAGCCGTTGGTTGACTGGACAATGGTGCGGGAATTGAGGCCGCAGTTGTCGCCGATGCTGATGGAGCCGTTCTTGCAGGAGAGCAAGACATCGTTGGAGAAAACCACGTTGTCGCCAATGCTGATTGAGACTGCCGCGCTGCTGTGTCTGCCGTCCAAGATGCAGCCCTCGCTGATCACCACGGCGCTGCCAAGGCGGATGCGGCCTGGCTGACGCAGAACAATGCCGGGGGCAAACATGCAGCCTTTGCCGCAGCTAGCAAAGAGGCGCGGCCAGAAGAGCTTGCGCAGGGCCATGCCGACAAGGCCGGGCAGCGGCCCCAGCAGCAGGCACCATTCATAATAGAGCAGTGCCGCCAAGGAGCGGCTGCCGACCATGAGGTCTTGGTATTTGGCCAAGGGCGAACCTTGGCCAGTGACAGCCTGATGGGTCTTCTGCATGGTCATTTTTCAGAGCACCAGCTTGAGCAGGACAAAGCCGCCAATGAGCAGGAGCAGGAAAACAATGGTCAGCAGGTTGAAATACTTGTTGATGAAATACTGAACCGGCGCGCCGAACTTGTAGATCAGGGCTGCGACGAGAAAGAAGCGGGCTGCTCGCGAGGCAAGCGAGGCGAGCATGAAGGTGAGGAAGCTGACCTTGCAGGCTCCAGCCGTGATGGTGAAGAGTTTGTAGGGCAGAGGCGTGAATCCGGCGGCTGCCACGGCCAAGGCATCGTAGTGCTGGTACCAGGCCATGACAATGTCGTACTTGTCGCTTAGACCGTACAGCTCCACGATTTTCATGCCGAGCGTGTCCATGAAGGCCAAGCCAAGCGCGTAGCCGAATGCGCCGCCAATCACGGAACCGGCAGTGCAGATGGCGGCAAACTTAAAGGACTTTTTTGGCTCGCCCACGCAAAGGGCAATCAGGAAGACATCCGGCGGAATCGGAAAGAACGACGATTCGGCAAAAGCAATGAAGAAAAAGACCCACAGCCCTGCCGGGGTCTGAATCCACTCCATGCAGCGGATGTAGATGCGCTGCATCAAGGAGAACTTCTTGGCTGGTGCAGCTTCTTCTGGCTTGTTCATGCGGGAAATAAGTAAATTCTTGTCCGGGAGCTGGAGAGAAACGCTTCAGTTCAATTTGTCATGCTTGCTTCTGAGGCAGGATGCCAGGCAGTTGCCAATGTCTGTCGAAATATCATGCCTGCTGATCCGTTCATGAATGGCCAAATTGCAGGCAGTATTGACCTCGTTGAAAACCCATCCTGAATCTGTCGCAAACCAGTCAACAAAGGTGATTTTCGCCTTGATAATGCGGGCAAATGTCTCTGTCAGCGTGAGTAGCGCAGGCGGCGGGGCCTCACAGTGCTGGATGGCGGGATTCATGCAGACGCTGCATTTCCAACTGCTTGAAGGTGTATCAAAAAACACCGCCGCTGCCAGAGCTTGGCCGTTGATGACAATCACCCGATACAGAGCCTTGTACGGCACATATTCCTGGATGATGAATTGATCAAAGGGAAGAGCATGCAAGGCATCAAGCATGGAGGAATCTGGCCGAGATGCAAGCAGATAACAGTAACGGCCATCGCCTTGACTGAATCTCGGTTTCAGGACAAGCCGCTCATGCTTGGCAAACATGCTGGCGATTTGCTGAACCAGAGAATGCTTGTCAGCAGAGACTGTCTGCGGGGCCGGAATATTGTGCTTGACAGCCTGCTGAATTGACAGATGCTTGTCCGATGAAAGCAAGACCGTGTCAGCACTGTTGATCACTTCGTATCCAGCCTGCTCGACCCGGCGCAAGGTGTCGAACACGTCCTCTTTTGCCCTGGTTCGATGATAAATGGCAGTCCGATTATGAATAAGTGTCGTGTCCGGTCGGCAGCCCTCGTGCTCTAAATACGCTTCCAGCTCAGGAATTGTTGTCACGCCGCAGCGGATGCCTTGGAGATTGACGGCCTTGGCAATGAACTGCGCATAGCGTTCACTGTTTGCAGACCGCACGATCACGATTCCTGGGCTGTATGTCCCTTTGTCCATAGAGTTTGTTCGTGGATTCAAGCGCAATGCACCAGAATGACGGGAAACACGGTCACAGGGGGCCGTGCCTTGCAACCATCGTGCCCGGTTCGCTCAGTTTTCCTGCTCCGCCTCCTTGGCCATTTCCTCCATCCGCTGATTCTGGGCATTTTGCAGGGCCTGCGAAGCCTTAGCCTTGTCAATCGGTTTGGTCATGTGTTCAACCGCCTTATGCGCGACCTCGTCAGAAGCCCGCTCAATCATGCCCTTGCTTTCCGGCTCCTTCTTTTCCTCTGAGCAGCCTGCCAGCAGGCCAAGCAGAGCCAGGGCGCAGGCGGCGGCCTTGAGATAGTCCTTTGTGATCATGGTTGATCTCCGATATGGGTTATGCTGTTTCCAGCTTCTGCCGCACGCTTGGGAAGAGCTGCATGTCCGTGTGCGGCAGGAAAAGCGCGGCCATGTAGTGCTGCATGAACTGCGGATTCTCGGACAGCTCCATGTTGGTGATGAGCTGCCGGGTGGCTTCCAGCTCCTGAAAGCGGCTCATGTCGGTCAGGCTGATCTGGCAGCCGAGCAGCGAGGCATTGCCGAGATAATAAAAATGCTCGCGGCTGATGTCCGGCAACATGCCAATGCAGATCGCCTGCTCCAAATCCAGATAGGCCCCGAAATTGCCTGCCAAAATGACCTGATCCAAGTCCGCGAAGCTCAGGCCGACTGACTCCAGCAGGGTCTGATAGCCCGCATACATGGCCCCTTTGGCCCGCATCAGATTGTCAATATCGACCTCTGTGAGGACGATGTCCTCGCCGACCAGCGAGTTTGCCGCCCAGACCAAGACATATTCCCAGCCATCCCGTGCCTCCCGGATGCGGGGCGTGCTCAGGTCGCGGCGGAACTTGCCCTGCTGATCAATGACCCTGTTTTCCAGCAGTTCGGCAATGATGGCAATCAGGCCGGAGCCGCAGATGCCTGCGGGCCTGCTCTGACCCACCGTGACGATCATCGGCTCAAAGGTTTCAGGGTGAATCTGGAATTTCTCTATTGCCCCGCTTGTCGCCCTCATGCCGAACTGAATGCCGCCGCCCTCAAAGGCCGGTCCGGCGGAGCAGGCTGCGCAGGCCATCCAGTCCTTGCCGCCGACCACGATCTCGCCGTTGGTGCCAATGTCAATGAACAGGCTGATCTTGTCTGACTTGGCCATCTGGCAGGCATGAACGCCGGAGACAATATCGCCGCCCACATAGGAGGCAATGCAGGGATGGAAGAACAAGCGGGTGGAGGGATGCGCATGAATGCCCAAATCGGCGGCCTTGACCAAAGGGAACTGGCTGACGCTGGGCACATAAGGAGCCTCGCGCAGGTATTTGGGATCAATGCTCAGGAGCAGGTGAGACATGACCGTGTTGCCTGCGGCACTGATGCAGGCGATGTCTGAGGGCGGAATGACCCGCTGACGGCAGATGTCCTCAATGATGGTGTTGATGGTGCTGACCGCCTTGGCCTGCAAGGTTTTCAGGCCGCCGGGCCGCCCAGCAGAGATGATCCGGGAAATGACATCCTCGCCCAAGCTGATCTGATCGTTGTAATTAGACGATTCAGCCAGCACCTCGCCGTTGCGCAGATTGAGCAGCAGGCCGGTGCAGGTGGTGGTGCCGATGTCCAAGGCCAGCCCGTAGAGCTTGGCCGTAGTGTCGCCCGCCTCAATGTCAATGATGCGGAGGGGATTGCCCTGCCGGAGCAAAAGGGTGACTCGCCAGTCGCCGTCGCGCAGAGTTCGGGGCAGATACTTGAGCAGGTCCGGGAAGTCGTACAGCAGTTCGCCCTCGTATTCGGGCAGAGCCTGCCTGAGCGCACGGATGACCCGCTGCATGTCCGCCATGTTGTCCTCAATGGTTGGCGGCGGCAGTTCCAAGCAGATTTTCCGCACCGGCGGATTGGCTGTCCAGTGGCCGATCAGGCTGTCCAAGGCGTTGGCCGAGGCGCTGCGGGTGGTTTTAGGCCGATGCTTGAGCGCCTTGCCGCCCTTGGTGGTCAGCTCCGGGACTGTGACCTCCAGATCAGACTCGGCTGTGGTCCGGCAGGCGAGGCGGAAGCCCTTGTCCCAGTCCTCCTGTCGGAGATTGGCCTTGTCCGAACGCACCTCGCCCTTGACCAGCACCTTGCACTTGCCGCAGACTCCTTCGCCGCCGCAGCTCGCAGGAATATAGACTCCGGCCTTGGCCGCCGCAGTGAGGATGGTGTCGTCCTTGTCAGCAGCAACGCTGATCTTTTCTGGCAGAAAGGTGATGGTGCGCTTCATGCAGGCTCCGTTTTGGGCAATGGATAATTTGGGATGCGGCAGACTATAGCATATTGCAGGGGAAAAAGGCAACCGGGGAGCACCGCGCCACGCCTGTTCCGCATCAGAGCCGCTGCTTCACAGCCGCAGCTGGCTGCTGTGGGCCATGCCGAAGAAGCCGCGTGGCCGGAAGGTCAGAATCACCAGAATGACGGTGTAGGCGATCAGGTCGCGGAAAGTGGAGGGAAAGACCATTGCCGTGAAAATTTCAATTGCGCCGAGCAGATACCCGGCCAAAGCCGCGCCCATGATCGAGCCGCGCCCGCCGAGGATGGCGGCGACAAAGGCTTTCCAGCCAAGCAGCACACCCATGTACGGATCCAGCACCGGATAGGCTTGGCCGTAGAGAACCCCTGCCACCGAAGCCAAGCCCGCGCCAATGGCAAAAGTGAGCGGGGCCAGCACATTGACAGAAATGCCCATCAGCGGCACCGCCTGAAACTCGTATGACATGGCCCGCATGGCCATGCCCCATTTGCTGCGATGGATGAAAAGGTGCAGGCCGACCATCAGCAGCAGTGAAACCACGATGATCAGCACCTTGACATTGGTGAGATAAACCCCGCCGATCTGCCACGTCTGCGACTCAATCAGGGCCGGGAAACTCAGCCGCTTGGTGCCGAGGAGAATCAGATTGGCGTTTTCCAAGATGATGCCGATCATCAGGCCGGTGATGGCGGCAGAGGCGCGGGGCGCATGGCGCAGGGGCCGGTAGCCGACCACTTCCACTGCAACCCCCAGCCACGCGGTAAGAAACATGGTGATCGCCACAGTGAGGAGAAAAATCGTCCAGCCCGGCAGGAACGGCCCCAGTAAGGCCAGCAGCAGCGTGGCAATGCCGCAGCCTATATAGGTGCCGGTCATGAAGATGTCGCCGTGGGCAAAATTGAAGAGCATCAGCACGCCATAAACCATTGAGTAGCCAATCGATATGACGGCGTAAAAGCTGCCCCACTGGAGAGCGTTGATCAGATTTTGGAGAAAATAGTCCATTGCAGGCGGAACAGGTTGTTTTTATGCAATTTGATTCGTGCCGACATAAACTGAACCTCCTCACATCGACGGATTTTGGTAAATGTTCATTGCTGCATTCAGAGTAGCCGAACCGCCAGCGCAGCTCCGGCATCTGCTCAAAATTCATGCCGTAAACACCGGCAATGAAGGTTAGGGAAATAAAGATGGTGGAGATGATGGCAGGGTAAACGCATGACTTATTCTTGACAAATCATACGTTTGCCCTGCGAAGCAGGAAGAGAGCAGCTCTAAGCAGCCCGCATGGCGCAAGAAGATGATTGGGCTGGTGTTTGATACAACCTTCATTCCGCGCTGGATATTTGTCTGGCAGTCTGCAAATCTTCTTCAACAGACTCAGATGCGACGATATAACCGGTTGAGAAATACTCTTTCAACCGTTTTTTAAAATTGTCAAACCCTAAGCCCAATGAATGGTGATGGTGAACTGTGAGTGATCAATTAAACAAAAGATTATTATTATAATCTTGAATGAACCTCCAGACAGATGCAGTTAAATTTTCGATGCTTCTCGAAAATGAAATGGTCTTTCTGACAAGTGCAGACAATCTTTGTCTGAATGTCAAATTGAGCCTTTCGATATGACTTGTTTTTCCGCTTCCTTTGCTGACAATTCTATGCCTTTCAGCTGGAAACACGCTCGAATAAGCGGCGAGTCCATCCGTAAAAAATATTCCGTTCTTTTTGCAATCTTCAGAAAGGGAGTCCCACAAGGCGGCTGCTCCTGCATTATCTCTTTTTCCAACATGATATCCGACAATAAGCTTTGTTCTTCTCTCGACAGCAAGCCATATCCAAATATCATTTTCCTTGTCACCAACGAAAGTCCACATTTCATCGGCTTCGATGAAGATTTTTCCGTTGCGGGACATATTGAAAGCCTCTTTTTTGACTTCATTTCGTTTTTTTTTAACATATTCCTGAAGCCATCTTTTTGAGATGGAAACGGCTCTCGCAATCCCAGCCAAGGAGATTCTTTCAACAAGAAGCTTATCAACTATGCGCCATTCAGCATCAGATATTGTTTTGTTCTGAGGATTCTCAACGAATTGACGTGAGCAGTCCTTACATAAAAATTTCTTTTTCCCATTCGCATTGGAGCCATTTTTCACAATGACTGATGAACCACATCTTGGGCATTGCACAGCTTTCTTCTCCATGTTTGTTTTTTTCATAATGACGGCTTGACATGCGCATCCGACGAAGAGCCGATGGGACAGAGAGCATCCCTTGCCGCCAGTATATTATATTTTCCAGCAATTTCAACATATTTTCAACCCATCACTCACGATTCACCATTACCAATGAATTCGCTGCGGCCTGAAAGCTCATCTTGTGCGCATGGTATATGCCAGCCGCTAAGAAGAAACGTGCCAATTCCGCTGGACCTGCAAAGACATGAACAGCAATTTGTCTTAACTGTTTGAAGGATTCGTCACATTGATGCGGTCTATCAATAAAGTTGCCATAGTGGATTAGATTACTTTGCGCTTAACGATTTGCTTATAAAAATTAATATTCTGATTAATTAATTTGTCGTATCTTTCTCTTCCGTTATGTTCGGTTCTTGAGGAAGACGAATATCACCCTCAACAGGATTCAGTTTAAGATGCTGCTCTTGAACCGCGCTTTTATTAGATTCAACAACATCTGATATTGCTTCAAACAGATGCGAATGATTAACTTTCTTTTCCGAGTCGGGCTTATCCTCTTTCGCCGCCGAAACAACTCCTTTTAATACAGCATTTTTAATGTCACGTCCAGAAATATCTTTGAATTCTGACGCTAACTTTGAAAAATCAACATCATTATCCAGTGGCAATTTATCAGGAATTTGTATCTTCCAAATAGCCTTCCGTGACTCCTCGTCTGGCAATTCAAAATGTAGTTTCCAACGAATCCTGCTCAAAAAAGCTGGGTCATAGTTACCTATTAAATTTGTAGCGAAAATTATAACTCCTTCATAATTTGATAGCTGAGTTATCATTACACTTCTTGTTAAATTAACGGCTGTATCTGTAGATTGAGTAACATTTTCCAGCCGTTTTCCAAGAAAAGAATCCGCCTCATCAAAAAAAAGAATAGCTTTATGTTCCGCAGCAAAAGTAAACGCACTGACAATATTTTTAGGAGTGTCCCCAACATATTTTGATTCAAGTTGTGAGTACGGGAGAACTATAATTTTTGATTTCAAGGTATAAGCCAATGCCTCAGCAGCCAATGTCTTTCCTGTACCTGGAGGGCCTGAAAAATTCACAGAAAGGGCTTTATCTAATTTATGTTTTTCCCCAATTCCCCATTTGTTATAAATTAAGTCGTAATGTTTAATTTCAGCCAAAACAGACTCTATCTGTTTTTTTGTATTTTTTGGTAAAATAACATCATTTAATGTATATTTAGGTTCACGAAGATATAACGAAAAATCAATTAATGAAGAAGGCGTTGATGAATTACAATTTTCTTCTTTGTTATCGTCAGCATCTTCAACAACACCCTTTTTTAAGGAACTCACCTTTCCTTTGGAAAAATTTCTGAATTTCTCCATTCTCTCGTCTAAAGGCAAATCGTATCGCGGCATTTTAGCCCCCTCTTGCAAGTCAATCTATCTGGATAATCAGAGTGTCAAAAAATAAATTACGTTTCATTTCTCCGTATTTATCTGATTTAGTCATCATAGAATCGATACCGCTGAATATTGTATCTATAAATTTCATCCCAATACGACCCTCAAATTCTGGAGGTTTTGGAGGAGCAACGAATCTCCTGAATAAATGAGAGAACAATTCGATACATATAACTTTCCATCTTTGATAAGATTCTCCGGTTAATCCATTGTCTAATATTATAATATCACGTAATCCAGAAGATTTTGTATCTGAAACTATCTTCAGATCATTCTGGTCAATGCTTGGAACTTTATATCCTCTTTGACTATCTTTGACATCTGGATTATATGCCCAGATTTTAAGATATCGAAAATCACAACTTCGCATTTGACGACTTTTCATAAATATCGGCTTAACGATTAAGTCGTCAAAGAAATGCTGTGCTTTTTCACTGACAACGCACTTTCCGTTAGACAGTTTTTCTCCTGGAATCCCTATTACTTCAATAGTTTTTAAACTCCCGTCCGCGTTTGAGGAGTTAAAACCTATTTGGAGAAAAATTTCTTCACGTTGCTCATTAACTCGTGGCATGACAAACCTCTTTATTCAGTGCCAATTTTGTAATTTAAGCTTCTTGGCTTCGCTTCGTTGCTTTGGCAAAGGTGAACTTTGGGGAGCTTGTTCCAGCGTAAAAACTTGAGATGGCTTGCTATCACAATGAGTTGGGTCCCAAATTTCCATTATAGTTTCTCCTAAGGCATATCCTGCATAAAAGATAACATACAACGTTGAAACATAACCAAAAGCAGCAATTAAAACAGCAGCAACAGCTATTTCCCATAATTCTTGAAGAAGATATATCAACCCTTCCAAAAAAGCCTTTACTGCTCTTCCTAACCAATCAAGCAGTTGATCAAGCAAACTGCCTAACCATGAAAAAAGTCCCATTTTTTTATCTCCATATTTTTTTTAACTTAGCTTAAGTTTGCCAGCAATAACTTGCTTGTTAGGCAATGGAGCATCAGATGGTGCTTGCCCTATGGAGCCTATAGATGTTTCCTCTGTGCTCGGATTCATAAATCCAAGATAAACTTCATCGTCTTCTTGAAACAAGAAAACAATACATTCTTTAATATATCCAAACGCTTCTCTTATTAGGGATTTAACATCCTCCCATTGATTCTGAAGGAATTCAGCTATATTAGCCAGAAAAATCTCAGTAGCTTCAGTGATGTATCCAAGAATTCCTTTAACGTCTGCAACAAAACTTTTCCATAAATCAACAAACCGTGGCCATAACGCATCAATAATTTTTGAAGCGGCATAAACTGTTGCGGCACCTGCCGCAATACCTATTACAGCACGCAATAATATATCTAACATGACATTCCTCTGTTAGTCTTTATATAGCGACTTCGGGGTTCCTCGAAAAATACAACATCCATTCTGCTGCATTTGTTTTGTTATTTTTTATTTTAATATTGAAATTTCAGTCTATTATGTTATAATTTCGGCATCAATTCAACTCATGCTGCCGGAGATGCACAGATGAACCAACTTGGATTTTTTGATTTTTATATTCGTCTTTCCCGAATTGACAAAGCAGGTGATCCTTTAGTTAAGATCAACAAGGCTATTGACTGGGAAATATTTCGGCCAATTCTTGAAGAAGCAAAAAGAAAGCCTGTGAAATCAAATGCTGGAGCTAAAGGTTATGATTCAGTCATGATGTTCAAAATTTTAATTTTGCAATCATTATACAATCTTTCTGATAAAGGGATGGAATATCAAATTCTTGACAGATATTCGTTTTCCAGATTCCTTGGACTTCGGGCGGCTGACAAAGTTCCAGATGCGACAACGATATGGCTTTTTCGTGAAACTTTGACCAAAGCAGGAAAAATCGAGGAACTGTTTTCTGTTTTTGACGAATTTCTTGATGAAAATGGATATCAAGCCAGAAAAGGGCAGATAGTCGACGCTTCCATAGTCAACGCCCCGATCCAGCGTAACAGCCGCAAGGAAAACAAGCAGATCAAGAATGGTGAACAGCCTGAAGGATGGAGTGAGAATAAGCAGGCGCAGAAGGATACTGATGCCCGTTGGACCAAAAAGAACGGCAGAAGCTTTTTTGGTTATAAAAATCATATATCTGTTGATGTGAAGCATAAATTCATCCGAAAATATGCGGTGACCAGCGCCGAGGTTCATGACAGCAATATTTTTGAGGAGCTGCTTGACCCTGACAACACCAGTCGGGATATCTATGCGGATTCGGCATACAGATCTGAAAAAAAGCTCAACTGGTTGAACGAGAATGGATACAGAGAGCATCTGAACCGCAAAGGAACACGAAGCCGGAAACTGACCGAATGGGAGAAGCAGGGAAATCGGACAAGATCAAAAATTCGCTCCCGGATTGAACACGTCTTCGGCATCCAGGCGCAACGTGCTGGCAATATGATTCTCCGAGGAACAGGTTTCATTCGCGCTGCTGCGAAAATAGGCTTGAGAAACTTGACGTTCAATATTGACAGGTACGGAACTCTTAATAAAATTTAAGATTTAAAAAAAAGAAACGCATTCAGGAACATATTTCAACGGAAGTTTGCTCAAAATAAATAAAAAACAGGAAATAACAATTTATGTATTTGAAATTTTCAACTGTCAAAGACACTATTGATAAGCTGAAAAAACTTTATCTCAAATTTTTCGAGGTTCCCTTCGGATTGCATGGTTATCAAACCCAACAATGACAAAAAAACGATTTGATTGATTTTGACTTAACTGTTAGGAATTACGCAGTTGGAGTGCCAACCCGTTGATTTTATTCAACTGGCGATTTAAGCGGTAAAAAGACAACTGGCTGTAATAGCTAAACTTCTTATTTCAACTGCGTAACTCCTACCAGTTTTTAAAATTCACTGCCCATAGTAAAAAAATGGAAGCCAAATAAATTTATTACTATGGCCTCTCAGTTTGTTTCAATGAGACCTTCTTATCAAAAATAGGTTCCCGTGCAGCCTGCTTTTTATCCTGCGAGTTTTCCACTTTTTCCGCCAGTTGTCAAGAAATATTTCCGGGCCGCACAAAAAGACTTGCACTGGCACCACAAAAGCAAAAAGGGTTCAGGCCGCCAGCCCGAACCCTTTCTTGTTTCCGCTGTAGCAACGCAGCTAAGATCATGCCAGAATAGGAACATCCTCATTCGATTCAGGAATGAACAGATCGGCGGAGATTTTCAGCCCTTTCTTCAGCCGCATGATCATCTCAACAGTTAGCTTTTTCTTTCGTTCCAGAACTTGCCGCACTACCGCCTTGGTGCCAATATACGGCTCAAGCTCATTGCTGGTGATGCCTTTCCATTCCATGATGTATTTCAGAGCCTCAACCGGGTCAGGAAAATCAATGGGAAAATGTTTTTCTTCATAATCTTCGGCAAGCACAGACAGCACTTCAAGCTCGTTGAACTCGTCAGAACCCGGCGGCGCATCAAGCAACGCATCAATCCGCTGCATCACCTGATTGTAATCTTCCTCTGAACGTATCGGCAGAATGATCATTATGACCTCCTTTCGCGCCGCTTTTAAACAGCATTCGCATCAATCTTATCGTATTCGGCATGAGTGCCGATGAAGCGGATGTAAACTCGTTGCAGTTCATAAACTGCTTTCACGATCAAGCGGTACTTGTTTCCTTTGATATTGAAGCATATTCTGTCGTTCTTGAGAATATCCGCCGTTGAAAAAATATTTTTCATCTCCGCCGGGCCGCTCCAGCTCGCTTTACTGACCACCGCATACCAAGTTTTCAACGCCTGCTCGGAATCAGGATGCTTTTCCCAGAATTCCATCAAAGTTTTGCGCTTGATGATGTGCATGATCAATCTTTTCGGTAAAACGGGGATTCAGACCATCGCCAAAATCCCCGTTTTTCATCTGTCGTCTTGCGAGGCTGCGCTAAAACGGCCTCATGGTCCAGATGCCGCAGGGGCAGGTGTCGGCGCAGAAGCCGCAGGCAATGCACTTGCTGTCATCCGAGACATACTTGTATGCCACGCCGTCCGCAGCCTGCTCCGGAGGCACTTCCTCGCGGGAGATGGCGTGGGTCGGGCACATGGTCTCGCAGAGGTGGCAGTCACGGCATGAGCCGCAGCTCAGGCAGCGGGCCGCCTGCTGCTCCTCGGTCTTGCCCTTGTCGTCCGCCGGATCATAGTGGGCAATGGTCAACGCCTCGTACTGAATCAGCTTTTTGGCAAAAGGCTTCCATTCCCTGCCCTCCATCGCCGCGATCAGATACTCGGCTGTCCGCTTAGCCGCGCCAAGGGCGTTGGTCGCCAGACCGGGCCGCTCCACGTCGCCGACCGCAAGAATCTTGTCATCCGTGGTCCGGCCCGCCTCGTCGGTCTTGATCCAAGAGCCGCCAGCGATTTTGATCACCTCGACGCTGTCCGGCAGGAAAGGCAGGCTGGGCACGTCGCCAATGGAAATAATCACGGTCTGGGCCGGAATCAGCTCGCCTTTGTCCGTGACAAGTCCTTTCTCCGTCACCTCCTTAGTCATCACCGGCCACTTGAAAACCGCACCAAGAGCCTCGGCAGATTCGCGCTCCTTGCCAAAGGCCAGCGGCTTCTGGATGTCCACCAGCGTGACCTGATCCGCTCCCAGCCGATAACACTCGGCAGCCACGTCGCAGCCGACATTGCCCGCGCCGATGATCACCACCTGCTTGCCCGTGGCCATCGGATGCTCGCTCTTGGCCGCCTTGAGATAATCAAGGGCCGGAATCACCCGCTCGTGGCCGGGGAAGGGAATGGTCTTGGGCTGATGGGTGCCGACCGCGACGATGACATAATCGTACTCGGCCTTGAGCTGCTCCATCCGGGCCTTGGTCATGCTTTCGCCGAGATGCACCTTGATGTTCTCGCTCTTCTTGAAACGCTCGACCTCCAACTCCCAGACCGCCTTGGAGAGCCGCTCCCACGGAATGGTCTGGGCCAGCTTGCCGCCGAGCTGCTCGCTTTTCTCGAAGATATGGGCTTCAATACCAGCCAAAGCCAGATGCCAAGCCGCGCCCATGCCTGCCGGGCCGCCGCCGATAATCGCCACTTTCTGGCCAGTGGTCGCCTTGGCCTTGGGCGGATCCACGTTATGCACCGCCTGACCAAGGATCGAGACATCAATGGAAAAATCGATTTTTTTGCGCGAACAGTTCTGGATGCAGAGGTTGGGGCAGATGGTGCCGCAGACCGAGGCCGGGAAGGGCGTGTAGCGGAGCAGCAGCTCGTAGGCCTCCTCGTTCCTGCCCTCGCGGATCAGCCGCAGCCGGTCAATGGTCGGGATGTGCATCGGGCAGTAAAAGGTGCAGGGCGCGGCGGAGTCGCGGTTGACCCACCAAGGCCGACGGCGGCGCAGCTCGCCGGTTTCAATCACCCCGATCACCGAGCGGTCCAAGTTCGGAGCCAAGTCGCGCAGCGGATCGCCGCCGCCAAAGCCCGCGCTCCAGACGCGTTTGGCAAATTCCGACATCGGCATCGGGCCGGAGAACATCAGAGCGCGCTCCTGCGGGCTGACTGCCGTGAGCAGATTCCATTCCTCACGCCTGCTCAGGGTGTCGAGCAGCTCAAGTCTGCCGATGGCCTTCAGATATTCCGGCAGCCGCTCGATAAGCCACTGCCATTCCTCATCAGTCGGCTGGGTCAGCTTGGCATTGGTGCGCGAATAGCTGTCATCCGTTTTGCCCCGGAAATAGACTTGGCCGCCGACCATGCCGACGCAAGGACGATAGCCGAGCACATTGTCCGGGTTCTTGGGATTATGGCCGCAAACCACCGCAGTGCCGCCGCAGTTGAACTCGGCAAAGGTGTCGCCCACTGAGCCGAGCACCCACATTTCCGGGCGTTCGTAGTCCGGGTTCCACTTGGTCATGGTCAGGCCGCGTGCGCCGATGGAGCCGCCGATCATCACCCGGCCCCCGGCCATCGCGTTGCATGCGCCGTTGGTCGCATCGCCTTTGACAATGACATCCGCGCCGATATTGAGGTAGCCGACATCGTCCGAGGCCGAGCCTTCACAGATGATCGTGGCACCAGACATGCCCATGCAGCCCAGCCGCTGGCCCACCGGCCCTTTAACCCGGATGGTGAGCGGCTTGTCCTTGCTGCCAAGGCGCAGGCCAATGTTGTGCTGGCCAAAGGATTCGAGCAGCAGCTCATCCGCAGCAGCGGCTGCCCCGCGCACCTCCTCCTCAAATATCTTCGAGGTCAGGCGCAGGCCCTTTGCGTCCTTGCCGCGTATTGTCACAATGTTTTTCGCTTGTTCAGTCATAATGAAAATCCGTGATGATGGGCGGATATAATTTTACGGTTAGATAATTACCCTTTTGCATATCAGCCATTATTCTTTCATGATCGTGATGACGCGCTCATCCAAGCAGGAACGCAAAAAGGCATTCATCTGCTGCTGCTCGCCGCTGTCATAAAAGTCCAACATGAGCTGATTGAATTCCAATTGCCGTTTGGCTGGAAGATTGATCGCAGGATAGCCGCAGCTTAACAAAAATCCATTCATGACAAAACGGCCCATGCGTTTGTTGACATCATAAAAAAATTGACAGCGGGCCATAGTCAGAAAATAGTGAATAGCGCGGTCATACACGTCATCAAGCTGCGCTGCCTCTTCTGTCATTTGCGCAAAAAATTTCAGTAGCTTTTCTGCTGCGGGCGGCAGATAACTTGTTCCAGCAATGGTCACGCCGCCGGAACGAAATTTCCCCCATTCCAGCGCATCTTCCTTGGCGGCAATGCTGTGCAAGGCGCAAACTTGTTCAACAGTCACAGCAAACTGCTTTTTTTCTATCAAACGGAAGATGTATCGCCACGCATCAGCCTGATTCAGGGCAACCTGCTGGTCGCTGATCTTATGACCGCCGACTGTGATACCTTCGAGCAGAGTCTGGATTTCCGGCAGAGTGTAACTGATTCCCTCCAGATTGACTGCATCACAGACAAATTCAGCAAGCTGGCGTTTGGCCAGCATGATTGCCTTGGCTTGATTTGGCCGCATCTGCCAATAGGCATCAATCATCGCAACTTCTTGCCGCTATCAACTGATGTAACCCCATTCCCTGAACTGCTCCTGCAACTCAGGATCATTCTTGAACGCTTGAAAAAATATATATTCAGGGGCTAAATCTGCGCCGTTTGGCCAGACAAGTGTTTCTAAGTGCTCGTCAACAGCAAAGGCGGAAAATGCGGATGGTTGTTTCAGCGGCTCAAAAATAGGGCCATGCAATGCTTCAGACAAATCAGCAATACCTTTTCGACCATTGTTAAATGCTACTTCTACTTTGTATTCATCAAGATGTTTGGCATCTGTAATATGAAGAAACATTGTCACTCCAATGGCTCGACAGAGTTGGGAGCCGCCTTTTTTCGGCACAGCTCCCAGTTTGCAATCAATTCATCCTGATGCAGTTCATGCCATTCAAGTACATGCCGCAAAGCTCTCTTTGGAAAGCGCCCTTCAACCACGCCGGTATGAATGTCCACTGTGATTTCATAGCCATCATATTTTGCATGAAAATGCGGAGGACTGTGATCATCCCAGTACATGACGATGATTATTCCAAGAAATCTGCTTATTATTGGCATGTCCAAAAATGGGTGGGGCTAACAAATATACTTAATCCCCAGCCGCTGCGCCGCATCCGCATCATCAATGCCAAGGGCATCAGACATGCCAATGGGCAGGCTCTGCGAACGGCCAAGCGGAGCCATGATCTTCTTCATCTCGGTGCGGATTCCTTGGAAGACATCTGCCACCCGCTGGGCCACATCATCAGGGTCAAGCCGACGATAGAGCTTGGGATTCTGGCTGGTGATGCCTTTTGGACACAGGCCCACGTTGCAGATATTGCAGCGGCCCAGCTCGTTGCCAAGACAGCCTGCCGCAGCCTGCATGATGTATTTGCCAATATGCACGCCGGACGCGCCGAGCATGATCAGGGCCATACCGTTCTGGGTGACATTACCGTTTTTGCCCACGCCCCCAGCAGCAAAGAGCGGAATCTCATTCTGGCGACCTTGGGCAACCAGATCCAGATAGCACTCGCGCAGGTTGGAGGCAATCGGATGGCCGGTGGCATCCATCGACACGTTGTAGGCCGCGCCGGTGCCGCCGTCAATGCCGTCAATCAGCAGGCCGCTCGCATACGGATTGCGCACCAAGTTGTTGAGCACGGACTTGGCCGAGGTGGAGCCGGAAATCTTGGGATAAACCGGCACCCGGAAGCCAAAGGCCATAGACAGGGTCTGAATCATCTTCATGACGCTTTCCTCAATCGAATAAAGCGTCTGATGCACGGGCGGCGAAGGCAGATCAACGCCTTCCGGCACACCGCGCAGGCGGGCGATCAGCTTGCTGACCTTGAACCACATCAGTAGGCCGCCGTCGCCAGGCTTTGCGCCTTGGCCGTACTTGATCTCAATCGCTGCCGGATCGCACTGCATCTCCGGGATGGCCCGGATGATCTCGTCCCAGCCAAAATAGCCGGAAGCGATTTGCAGAATGATGTATTTCAGGAACGGGCTTTTCAGCACCCACGGCGGACAGCCGCCCTCGCCGGTGGCCATAACTACGGGAATGCCGAGCACCTCGTTGCAATACGCCACGCCTTGGAGCAGACCCAGCCACATATTGGGCGAAAGCGCGCCAAAGGACATGGAGCCGATCACGAACGGGAATATCTCGCGGGTCGGCGGAATCCATTCGCCTGCGGCCTGACGGCGGAGAAACTCCTCCGGCGGCAGCACTCGGCCCAGAATGGTGTTGATGTTGAACTCATGCCGCCCTGCATCCAAGGCCGGATCCGTGAGCATGGAAATCCGGTCAAAGGCGATGCGGTCCAGAATGGTTCTGCCGCTGACATTGCGCCGACCGCCACGTTTCCACGCATCACCCTTCTGATCCATCTGAAAGCGGGAGCGATGCTCGTTGGTGTTCGGCACCGGGCTGATGGCCTCATTCGGGCAGACAGAAGCGCACATGCCGCAGCCAATGCACATTTTGTCCACATCCGTGTTCTGGCGGATGCCGACAAAATGGCGGAAGTCGTTGCCGCGCTTCTTCTGGAGGATGTCTAACTTGGGCAGCCGCTGGCGACGGTAGGTCAGATAAATCGCCTGTTTAGGACAGACTGCCGTGCATTGGCCGCAGAGGGTGCAGCGGTCTTCCCGGTGCTGGATGATCCACGGCAGGTCGCTGTAGGTCAGGCTGCTTGGCTGAGTGTAAATTGATCGAACTGAGACCATATCAGGAGTTCCTTTCTGTCAGGGGGAATGATGACTGTGTGTTCGCGCATGGGCTGGAAGTCGAGGCTGGGATCGCGGTCAGGGACAAGAGCTTCCACGCCGCACATCTCCGAGGCAATGGCCCATGCGCCGGGCCGTCCGCCGACTGTGGCGGGCCGCAGCTTCTTCTGATCCATGACCAAGAGGCAGCTTTCGTCCGGTAAAGTGCCGATGACCGCGTTCGGGCCGTCAATGATCAGGCGGCGGCAGGCCGTGCGCAGGCCCTTGAGGAATTCGCCCTGCGGATGCGCGTTCAGCTCCTCGGTCTTTAGCGGGGTGATGACGTGCTTGTAGCAGGCTAACGGCAGATTGAGCTTCTTGGTCACATAATGGAGAATATGAGCAAAAACCTCGGAGTCAGACTGATAGCCCATGTAGCCGGGGATGTTCTTGCCCAGCAGCCATTCCTTGATCGGGACAAAGGCGGTGTTCTCGCCATTGGTCATGGTGGCGATGCCTTGGATGAAGAAGGGATGGCAGGCATAGAGGTTGATGCCGTAGTTGGTGTTCTGGCGGCCCTGGGCCATGACCACCCGCGCCTTGAGCCTGCCGTCATCCAAGCCAAGGGCATCGCCGATGTCGAGCGGCCAGCCCACCTCCTTGATCATGACCACGTCCGGCCAGAGCGAGAAAGCGGTCAGGTCGCCGCCGTGCGCCTCGCCGTCCTTGCGCAGGAAGAGGCGAGTCTGCATCAGGCGGTCTTCCAGCTCGGCCTGAGTCAGCCCATGCGGCTTCTTATAGACCCGGACAATGTACTGAAAGCGGTCTTTGGCCTCAATCAGCTCCGGCTTGACCTTGAACCAGTGGTCATACTCCTGCTCAAAGCCGCGCTCCTCCATGATGCGGTGGAGCCGCTTGGCTGCCGCCTCAGTGTGGGCAATGCCGGAGAGAATGACCTGCTCTTCCTTTTTGTATTTGAAATCCTCAAAACTGACCCCGCGCAGCAGCAGGCCAAGGCCGCTGCCGTCATATCCCTCCTGCATGGCCTCCATGCCACTGAGCACCTCGTAGGGTGAGAAGGGTATGTCTGCGGTTTTCAAGGCTAATCGACACATAAATGACTCCCGGAAATTCGATGCTGGATATGCGCTGGGCCGGATATTCCTTCCGGCGCAGAAAGGACTTGACAGTACAAAAAAAACAACGCCCTGTCAAACAGAAAGCGCAAAGGGACAGGCTCTTGCAGGCTGGAGAGGCTGTGGATTCAACATGGTCGTGATTAGAAAACAACGCTCAATAGGGTGACGACCGAAAATCAACAGAAAATTGAAGCACTATATCAGTTTCTTGCCAGTGATGATGGTGATCGGATTGAGCTGAAGAACGGAGAGCCGCCCGTCCTCGCCATAATCCTGCTGCTGCCGGCTTACTGAGACCGTGCGGACATCAGCCTCCAAGCCATTGGCCGTCATCAGGAGCGGGGCCTGCTCGGCTGTGTTCTGGAGCACCGCGCTGACCACCAGCCTGCCGCCCTTGGCCAGCCGCTCGGCGCAAGGCGCGACGATTTCGGCCAGCAGACCCCGGCTGCCGCCAATGAAGACCCGGTCCGGGTCAGGCAGCTTGGCAAAGACCTCTGGAGCCTGGCCGCGCACAAGGGTGATGTTGTAGAGGCCGTAGCGGACAATGTTGGCACGAATGTTCTGCCAGCCCTCCTCCTTCTGCTCAACCACATGAATGGACAGGCCAGGGCAGAGCCGGGCCGCTTCAACTGAAATGGATCCGGAGCCGCCGCCCACATCCCAGAGCACGCCCTGCCTTGGCAGACAGAGCCGATGGAGAATCACGGCCCGGATTTCATCCTTGGTGATCAGGCCGCGTGAATGGCTGATTTCATTCTCCTGAAGGCCGAAGACGCAGGCCGCGTCCGGCTGCCCCTCCGCTTCAGACGGCTCCTGCTCCAGCAGCATCATGTTGAGCGGGGCGAAAATTTGCTGGGAAGCCTCTTCCAGTGATCCCTGCCAAAGCCGCTCCTCTGGCAGGCCAAGGTTTTCCGCCACCCGAATCCGCAGCCTGCGGATGCGCTCGGCATCCTCGTGCTCCTCCAGCAGGGTGAGCAGATCAGCGGCAATGCGGGCCGGGCTGCGCTGCGGGTCAGTGAAGAGCATCACTCGCGGCGTGGCCAGCATCCGGCCCGCCAGCAGCTCAGGCGCACGGCCATGCAGGCTGATCAGGGGCAGGTCGTCCCAAGGGATTTTGAAGCGGGCGCAGGCCAGCTGGACAGCGGACAAGGCGGGGAAAATTTGCACCCGCTCCGGGCCGAAGCGTTCCAGCAGGATTCTGCCGATGCCGAAGAAAAGCGGGTCGCCAGAGGCCAGCACCGCAACATCACCGTCCTGAAGAGCTAAGGCCAGTTCAAAGATCATGTCTTCGACCGGCGTGATGGCAATCCAGTGAATGTCTATTCCAGTCAGCAGCTCCTGATGCCGCTCTGAAGCAACGACCGCAGTGCAGCATTCAATAAGCTGCAGCTGCTCTGGGTCCAAACTGTCCCCGCTGATGCCGAAGAGCAGAATTTCAAACGTGTTCAACAGTTCAGTCCTTTGGAACTGCCGGATTTTTTACTGAAGGCTTCAGTCTCCATTTATTCACAAACGATTCTAAAATTCGCACAAAGGCATCTGCTATTTTTTATCAAAAATATATAAACGATGATAAGCAAGAAAGGCAGGATCAGGATAGAATTTGTTTGGAATTGCTATCCTCTTTCCATTGTAAGATACAATGGACTCTTCCGTATAGCTGTCGTTTGACGAAAGCGTTTCTGAGACACGGACTGTCATGTTCTCGTTAATGGTTATGATTCCAAGATCAAAGGCTTTGTCGTGAAGTGCTGAAAGCAGCAGGCCGTTCCTCGGATTCATCCTGTTCTTTTTGTCGCACCGCCAAGGAATAATATGGCTCGCAACTAAAAGTCTTGGCTCAGACAGCCCAGTGACGCAGCATTTGCTCTCATAGGCATTCAAGAGCGTCTGACGGAAAAATGCCTGTCCTATCCGCACAGAAGCCTGCACAGTTCTTTCCTCCCCTGCATGATCATCAGCATCTGTTTGGGATTCTTTTGATTGAAAGAGTTTATCTGTGGCACTTTTCAACTCAACTGCAAATTTTCCCCAATCGTCATGTATTTCATTCCATAACTCACGATCAGCTTTTGATGCCCCGGACAATCCTCTTCTTCCAGTTGCGGTGACTTTTTGATCCAGACTCGCTATATTGCATAACTTCATTGCAAGTGCGGACGGAGTCCGGCCAATCCCTTCAGCGCACTTTATAATATCTGGATTTTTCGCATGTAATTTTCCGAAAGGGATTTGACAGTAAAGACTGAAGGCTACAAGAAGCTGTTCTCTTGTCCACAGTTGTCTGCTGTTTTTCAGGACAGGCAATTCAACTTCTCCGGCAGAACATCTGCTTTCTGCTGATTGGTGCATTTTTCAATAAACTGCTGACCATCATTTTCAGTTGATCAACAGCATCAGCACCCTGCTGCTGGAGGCGGTGGTTTATGACGGGCTGAGGCAGGTGCAGAGAGGACATGAGGAACTGGAACTGTGCGCGGAAAGGGATTGTGTCAGCAAATCATCTTGCTGCGTCCCCGGATGAAAAGAAAAGGCAATGGGCAGAGACACTCCGTACTGTCAAGGCAGGCGGCAGAAAGAAAATGCCGCCTTTCCTGAAGACGCTGTCAGAAATTTTTGGGCAAAAATCAGCGGCAATCCCTACTGCTGCGATGATTCCGCCGCTTCATTAGCTGCTGAGTCACTGTCTGCGGCAGTGCTGCTGTTCTCCGACGAAGGTGCTTGCTCCTCAGATTGCGCAGGAGGAGCAGTTTGTTCAGCAGCATCGTCCGGCGGCAGCACCGCTGAAGAGAGACTGCTGCTGGCAGGCGGCGGCACTGCTGGCTGCTGTTCCTGTTTCAGTAAATAGCCAAAAGGATTCCAGCCAGTGGCAAGGCTGAACGCAGCCACAGCAAGCACTGTCAGGATAAGGAGAAAAGCGGCCAAGGTTGCTGAAGAGAGATGGGACGGCTCGGACAGCTTGTTGGCGGACATGCTGCCCTGATCCCGGCCAGACAGGCCTGGTCCGCCCATCTTCTGCTGATGTCTGTGCCGTTCCGCAAGAAATCTCCTTGCCGCATCCGGGCCGTCAATGCCGAGAAGATTGCCGTAAATGGCGATCTGGCCGCGTATGAAGGTGTCAGCAGGCAGAGCGTCATACGCCTCATTCTCAATCGAAACCAAGTTCGAGACAGAAATGTTGGTCTCGCTGGCAATATCTTGCAGGCTCAGGCCCTTTTCCTTGCGCAGCTGGCGCAGGAGCTGGCCGACGCTGCTCTGCTCCTGCTTCCCGACCGCAGCATGTTCCTTTTTTTCCGAGCTGTTCTTTTCCTGGGTGCTCATTTGTTCCGCTGAAAGTTGTTTGTTGCTCTGCGCGATCCGCCCTGTCATAATTCATAATATCTTAATATACGCCTGCCGCCGGATTTCCTCAATCCAAGTTTTATACCGCGCCTCCATTTCCTGCTTTTGCAGCAGCTCATGGATTTCCTCCCGGACTGACTCAAAAGGCGGCTTGGCCGCTTCCTTGCCAGCAGAAAGCAGCTTGAAGATCATGAAACTGTCACCAGTGTCAAGCACTGGGCTGATGCCGCCAGGCTGCAGCGAAGTCACTGCCGCTCTGGTGGCCGCAGCCAGCTCGTCTTCCTCAAAGGTGCCGATGTCGCCGCCGTCATCGGCTGAGGGCAGCTCAGAATGCTTGCGGGCCAGCTCGCGGAAATCTGCTCCGGCCACAGCCTGCCGCCGCAGCTCCTCAGCTTTTTCCGCAGCCGCCTTTCTGCCGTCGTCCTGCACAGTGATGCCGATCTGGAGGAGATGATAGCCCGCCTTTTTGACCGGATAGCTGTGCTCATAGTATTCCCGCAGCTTTTCCTCCGGGATCACCACCTTGGCCCGCACAGCGTAGCTGATCAGTTTGGAGCTGAGAATCTGCTCTTTCAGGTTTTCCCGATATTGCTGCGCAGTCAGGCCCATCTTCTTCAGCTCATGCTGAAAATCCTCCTCGCTAAGACCGCCGCGCTGCAAGATGTCCTGCTTGGCCGCCTCAACCTCTGCCGGACTGACTGAAATTTTCATCTCCTCAGCCTGCTGAAGCATCAGGTGCTTGTTGATCAGCTTGTCGAGCACCGCCTGTCTGGCCTGCCGCAGGGCCTCCTCACGCTGGCCGGGCGGAGCTTCGGCATTGATCTGGGCAAAAATGGGCTGGCCCGCCTCCTCAACCTCAGAAACCGTGACAACATCCTGATTGACCACTGCGGCCACAGAGTCAATCACCTTGGCTCCAGCCCACGAGGCAGGCAGCAGCCACAGCAGCACGGTCAGGCTGGCACATTGCTTCATCATTCGCACGCTGATCACCATGTTGATTTCCCGGAAGATGCGGCAGGCTGCCGCTGACTCAGGCCGTTGCCTCCTCCAAGGCCGCCTTGCGGCTCAGACGGATGCGGCCCCGGCTGTCAATGTCCAGCACCTTGACCTTGACCTGCTCACCCTCTTTGAGGATGTCCTCGACCTTGCTGACCCGCTGCGGAGCCAGCTCAGAGATGTGAACCATGCCGTCCGTGCCGGGCAGGATTTCGACAAACGCGCCAAAGTCCTTGATCGTCTTCACCGTGCCGTTATAAATTCTGCCAACCTCCGGCATGGCGGTCAAACCTTCAATATGCGCCATCAGAGCATCGGCGGACTCGTTGCTTTTGGCAAAGATTTTGATCGTGCCGTCATCATCCACGTCAATCTTGGCATCAAATTCGGCAGTCATCTCACGGATGATCTTGCCGCCCGGGCCGATGATGTCGCGGATCTTGTCCGGGTTAATCTTCATGCTGATAAATTTGGGCGCATGATCAGCAATGTCTTTGCGGGGAATGCCAAGAGCCTCCTGCATTTTCTCCAAAATATGGAGGCGACCATCCTTGGCCTGCGCCAAGGCCTTGCCCATGATCTGCCGGTCAACGCCGTTGATCTTGATGTCCATCTGGAGAGCGGCTATGCCCTTGGCTGTGCCCACCACCTTGAAATCCATGTCGCCAAGATGATCCTCATCGCCAAGAATATCAGTGAGCACCACCACCTTGTCGCCTTCCTTGATCAGACCCATAGCCACACCGGAGACCGGAGCTTTGACTGGCACGCCCGCATCCATCAAAGCCAAGCTGCCGCCGCAGACCGTGGCCATGGATGAGGAGCCGTTGGACTCCAGCACCTCGGAAGTGATCCGCATGGTGTAGGGAAAATCCACCGGATCAGGAAGCACGGCCTCAACGCCTCGGCGGGCCAAAGTGCCATGACCAATGTCGCGGCGGCTGGGGCCGCGCAAAGGCCGCACCTCGCCAACACAGAAGGGCTGAAAATTGTAATGGAGCATGAAGCGGCGATAGACATCGCCGGTCAGTCCCTCAATGTGCAGCTCATCCCGCTCCGAGCCAAGGGTTGCGACCACCAAGGCCTGGGTCTCGCCACGGGTGAACAGGGCCGAGCCGTGCGCCTTGGGCAGAACCCCGACCTCGCATTCTATGGGCCGCACCTGATCAATGCTGCGGCCATCAAGGCGGATGCCCTGATTGACGATCCGACCGCGCATGACCTTTTTCTTATAGGCATCAAGCAGCTCGACGACCTCGTCTTTCTTGTGCAGGTCCAGATCAATTCCGGCGACCACCTCATCAACCAAGGCATCGTAGCGGCTGGCGCGGGCCATTTTCTCCGCAGTGTTGACCACGTCCTCCATGCCTGCGGCAGCCAGCTCCTCGACCTTGGCCTGCAATTCTTCGTTGATCACAGGGACGATGGCGGCCCGCTTGGCTTTGCCTGCCTCAGCCTGCATTGTTTTTTGCAGGGCAATCAGCGGCTGAAGCTGCTCATGGGCAAAGAAAATGGCTTCCAAAACCACTTCCTCGCTCAGTTCGCTGATGCGGCCTTCAACCATGACCACAGCTGTTTCCGTGCAGGCCACAACCAGATTCATGGCCGAGTGGGCTATTTGGCTCTTGCTCGGATTAAGCACATAGCTGCCGTCAACATAGCCGACCCGGCCCGCTGCCACTGGCCCGCTCCACGGAATATCGGACAAGGACAAGGCGACAGATGCGCCGTTCATGGCGAGAATGTCAGGATTAATCTCGTCTTCTGCGGAAAAGACTGTGGCGATGACTTGGGTCTCGGCCCGCCACTTTTTTGGAAAAAGAGGCCGCAGAGGCCGGTCAATCAAACGGCTGGTCAAGATTTCTTTTTCAGAAGGACGGCCAATTTCGCGGCGGAAGTAGTTGCCTGGAATCCGGCCCGCAGCGTAAAGCCGCTCCTGATATTCTATGGTCAAAGGCATGAAGCCAATGTCATCTTTTGCACTTTTCTCCGCCACTGCTGTGACCAGAACTATCGTGTCTCCGCAGGAAACTGTCACCGAACCGCTGGCCTGCTTGGCCATCTTGCCTGTTTCAAACACTATGCTGCGATCACCGAGTGCGACTTCAAACCTTTTGTACATGCAAACTCCTCTGCGTGCAAGTCCCGGACATATCAGGCCGGGTGTTCTTTCGTTATGCAATCAAATTCATGCCGCCATTTCATCCGAAAAGCAAGAAATGGCGGCTTATCTACTGTTATTATGATGGTTTAATACTTTCAAATACCTTCGATGCCTTATTGACAGCATAAGGTGCAAACAAAGTAAGGCCAGCGGTCAAAAAAGTGACAACTTTATCGGCATCTTCTCCAAGTTCTCCACTTACAGCAAATCTGTAAAGAGCGAAGGTGCCAAAGCCAATAAAAAGCACCAGAATAGCGATCATGCCCATAAATGCAACAAGTCTGCTTGAACTTGCCCGCATTTCTACAATCTTTTCTTTATTTTCGCTATCTTTATTTGTCACCTCAACCGGTTCTGACAAAGCATCAGAAAGAGACCACTCTGACTTGCCAGAGGCAAGAGCATTCTTTATATTTCTTAGGGTATAAAACAAAACAAAAAGAAAAAATACAATAACGCCATAGACAAAAAATGAATCTGGCGCATTAGCCGCTTTGCTCTGAGCAAAAGCAGGGGGTGAAAAGAGAAGAACTGAAAGAGCAGCGGCTTGAACAGAATAGAAAAAATTCCGGGATTGCATCATGTCCTCCTTTTTTAAGTATGAGATAATGAATTTCCTGCCATGCTACAGAACGTGCATGGCAGGAAGTGCAGTGATGCCTTACTTTCTGATGCCCAAGGCCTGAATCAGGGTCCGATACCGGTTGATATCCTTCTTTTTCAGATAATTGAGCAGGCTGCGCCGGTGTCCGACCAGCTTGAGCAGGCCCCGCCGGGAATGATGATCCTTGGCATGGGTCTGGAAATGTTCGGTCAGATAGGTGATCCGGTCGGAAATCAGGGCAATCTGCACCTCCGGCGAGCCGGTGTCGTTCTCATGGGTGGCAAATTTGCTGATGATTTCCATCTTCTTTACTGTAGTCTGCACCATTTTGGCCTCCGAAAATCTGTTCCTTCTGCTGTCGGCAAAGCCTGCTTTTCCTCAGCCTCGCCGGAGTCTGGATACGCTTGCCTTCAATTTCCTGTCCGAGGAATGAGACAGAAACGGCAAGGACTGCTCCGCCCGCTGCGGAGCAGCCTGTATTTCATTCATGCAGATGCGCTGCTGCTCAAGGCCTGCTCCACAGTCAGCATCTTCTGATGCAGGGCGGCACGGGCGGCCTCGCGGTCATCAGCAAAGAGCAGGCTGCCATCAACAGCCTCTTCCACTACAAAGCCGCCGCTCCGGGTGCGGCGCAGCGCGGTCAGATACGCACCACAGCCGATTTTGCTGCCGATGTCTGCGGCCAGCACCCGGATGTAAGTACCCCGGCTGCACGACACCGTGCAGGCAAGGCGGGCTGTTTCTTCAGCATACTGCCTCAGCTCCAAGCTGTAAATCTCAATCTGCTTGGCTTCCTTTTCAATGATGATGCCTTGGCGGGCATAGTCATACAAGGGTCGGCCCTGATGCTTGGCAGCAGAATAGGCGGGCGGAGCCTGCAGCTGCGGCCCGACAAAATTGCCCAGCAGGGCGGCGAGTTCTGCCTCAGTCAGCTTTGGCACTGGCCTGACCGCTGTCACCTGCCCTTCCGGGTCCAGCGTCGTTGTTTCTTGGCCGAGCTGAATGACCGCCTCGTAAGTTTTCCGGCCTGCCATGAACTGGTCAATGTGCTTGGTCGCAGGCCGTCCGATGCAAAGAATGAGCAGGCCGCTGGCAAAAGGGTCCAACGTGCCTGCATGACCAATCTTTTTAATTTCCAGCAGCCGCCGCAGCCGCTGCACCACTGCAAAGGAGGTTGGCCCGGCAGGCTTGTCAACCAGCACTGCTCCGGCCTCTGCGTCTGCCAGATTCACCCTGCTCCGCCTGCCGCCTGCAACGCTTCTTCCAGCACCGGCATCAGCACGGCCTGCATCTGCTCCAAGCTGAGATCATGGAGCCGGAAGCCAGCTGCGTTCCGATGTCCGCCGCCGCCAAACTGGGCCGCCACCTTGGCCACATCGCAGTCGCCTTTGGCCCGCAGACTGACCGATATTTCCCGGTTCTCCTTCTCCTTGAGCAGCACGGCGACCCGCACCGTGCCCACGGAGCGGGGAAAATTGATCAGGCTGTCGCAGTCCTCGTAAGTGGTGCCGGTTGTCTGCAGCATCTTCTGGGAAACCTGCATCATGGCAACCTGATCATCACGGAAGGTCTGAAGCGTGGCCAAGACTAATTGCAGGAGCTGAAGACTGCCAAAGGTGGCCTGAGCATAGAGTTGCTCGCTGATTTCGGCAGGCTTGGCCCCCCGTTCCATGAGCCGGGCTGCCACGGCAAAGGTGTGGCTGGAGACAGCATCGTACTGAAAGGAGCCAGTGTCGGTGACAAGGGCTGTGTAGAGGCATTTGGCCGCTGCCGGGGAAACGCTTTCGGCCAAGCCCATGTCTGCGGCCAGATCATAGACCATTTCCCCAGTTGAGGAACGGTGCGGTTCAATCCAGTGCAAGTCGCCAAAGCCGTCATTGCTCTGATGGTGATCGATCACGGCAAACGGCCTGATTTTCCGCAGGGCCTCCCCGTTCTTGCCCAATCTGCTCAAGTCGCCGCAGTCAAGGCAGATGCCCATGATGTTCTGGCCGCATTCCTGAACAAAGGCGGCAACCTGCCCGATGTCAGTCTCAATCCGCAGCAGATCATGGACGCGAAATGCCGCCGCCTTTCTGAGATCGGTTTTACGCCGCAGCATGTCCTTGACAAGGAACTGGCCCAGTGTTCCGAGCGGCTCCTCAAAATAACAGAGCACCTGCCTGCCAGTCATGCTGAGAATGTCAGCCAGCCCCAGCGTGGCCCCCAGCGCGTCGCCGTCAGGCCGGACATGCGTAGCCAAGACAATATTCTGCGCTTGTTCAATCGCCTGACGTATTCTCGTTCTCTTCACTGTCCCTGTCTTCCACAGCTCGTTCCTTATTGATTTGGGTGAAGAGCCGTTCCAGCCGTTCCAGCTCCTCGCTCTGCCGGTCATGAAAAAAAAGCAGTTCCGGCGTGCAGCGCAGATTGAGCGTCCGAGCCAAATGAGAGCGGAAAAAGCCGCCCGCCCGCCGCATGGCTTTCAGAGCTTGGCCGGGATCAGCTCCTGCCTCAGCTGCAAACCAGATTTTGGCCTGCTTGAGATCAGGACTTATCTGCACCTTGGAAATGGACACCCCCCGGAGCCGGGCATCCCGCGCCTTCTGGCGGAGCAGAATGGATAGCTCCTGAAAGACTGCTTCAGCCACCCGTTCAGGTCGGGAGCTTTTGGGCCGTCCCAGTCCGGGCAGGGTGAAATCAAACTTGTCCATGCCAGTATTCTACAGCGTGGCCGCCACTTGATCGACGAAAAATGCTTCCAAGCTGTCGCCGATTTTGAGGTCATTGTATTTTTCCACGCCAATGCCGCATTCATAGCCGCTGGCAACCTCTTTGACATCGTCTTTGAAGCGGCGCAAGGAGCTGATCTTGCCGGTGTAGATGACCACCGACTCGCGCAGTACCCGGACATGGGCGTTGCGCTCAATCTTGCCCTCACTGACCATGCAGCCAGCAATAGTGCCAATCTTGGGCACAGAGAAGGTATCGCGCACTTCTGCCGAGCCGATCACCCGCTCGCGCAGCTCCGGCTCAAGCATTCCAGCCATTGCCTTTTCAATGTCCTCAAGGGCATGATAGATGACATCATAGGTGCGGATATCCACGCCCTCGCGTTCAGCCAGCTCCTTGATTTTGGCCGCAGGCCGGACATTGAAGCCGATGATCACCGCATCTGAGGCGGAAGCGAGAAGAATGTCGTTCTCCGTGATCGCGCCCGCGCCCTCGTGCAGAATCCGCACTCTGACCTCGTCGGTGGAGAGATTTTCCGCCGCCTGGCCAAAGGCCTGCAAGGTGCCCTGCACATCAGCCCGCAGCACCACCCGCAGCTCCTTCATCTTCTGCTCGGCCATCTTTTCAAAGAGATTGCCAAGCGAAACCTTGGATGCCGAAGCCAGTTCAACTTCGCGGCTCTTGAGCTGACGGGAGTCAGAAACCGCCTTGGCCATCTTCTCATCCTTGACCACCATGAACTCGTCGCCAGCCTGCGGCACCCCGGACAAGCCCTGCACCTCGACCGGAATCGACGGCCTGGCCTCAGTCACCAGCTCGCCCCGGTCATTCATCAGGCTGCGCACCTTGCCGCTGAACTGACCGGCAATGAACCACTCACCTGCCCGCAGGGTGCCTTCCTGAACCAGCACTGTGGCCACTGGCCCCCGGCCCTTGTGGAGCTGGGCCTCAATGACCGTGCCCCGCGCCTTCCGGTTGGGGTCAGCGGACAGCTCGAGAATTTCCGCCTGGAGCTGAATGCTTTCCAGCAGCTCGGCAATGCCGATGCCCTTTTTGGCCGAGGTCTCGCAGAACATGGTGCTGCCGCCCCAAGCCTCCGGGAGCAGGTTGAACTCGCCCAGCTCGCGCATCACCCTGGTTGAATCCGCGCCGTCCTTGTCGATTTTGTTGATCGCCACCACAATCGGCACTTCAGCAGCTTTGGCATGGGCAATGGCCTCCTTGGTCTGCTCCATGACTCCGTCATCCGCAGCCACGACCAGCACGACAATGTCCGTGACCTTGGCCCCGCGTGAGCGCATCTCGGTGAAGGCGGCATGGCCGGGCGTGTCAACAAAGGTGATGTCGCCGGACGGGGCCTGCACATGATAGGCACCGATGTGCTGGGTGATGCCGCCCGCTTCGCCCGCAGCCACGTCAGTGCGGCGGATTGCGTCGAGAATTGAGGTCTTGCCGTGATCAACATGGCCCATGACCGTGACCACTGGGAAGCGCGGCTTTTTCTCGCCGCCCCGTTCTTCCTCCTGAAGGGCCTCAACGCCCAGTTCCTCGGTCATGCCCTGTTCGATCTCGTAGCCAAAATCCGAGGCCACCAGTGAGGCGGTGTCAACATCCAAGGACTGATTAAGGGTGGCCAGCACGCCGAGTCCCATCAGCTTGCTGATGATCTCGCCCGCCTTGACTCCCATCCGCTTGGCCAAATCACCAACCGTGATGGTCTCAAAAACCGTGATCCGCCGCTTGATGGCCTTGCTTTCCGTGATCGGAGTGGAAGCGATTTTTTTGCGCCGCTTGTCCCTCCTGCCGCGTCCGCGCATGGACTGCGCCAGCTCCTCGCCAGTGTTGGAGAAGCCGGTTGACTGCCGCCCCTTGCTCCGTCCGCCTTTGCCGCCTTTTTTCCGGCTGTCATCAGCAGCATTGCCGACCGCGACCACCCGTTTGCCTTTTTTCCGGCCTCTGCCATCGCCAGTGTTTGGCATCGCAGCCGCAGCATCAGACAGATTGCGGCCAGTCTGCGGTCGGGGACCAGTCCGGCTTGGCTTTCTTGGTTCCGGCACAGAAGAAGGCGCAACCGGAATATTAACTTGGCCGACTATTCTGGCCAGCCCTTTGGGGCGGCGCGGCTCCCGATTGCCGCCAGTCTTGTCAGCCGGCTGCCCGCCTGATTTCGCCTCCTTGCCGCCGGTCTTGTCAGCAGGGACATTTTTTTTGACCTCTGCCGGAGGAGCATCGGTCTTTTCCGCCTGCGGCTGCTCAGAATGCCCTTTTTCAGCTTCTCTTTTCAATCTGGCCTGTTCGGCGGCAGCTTTGGCTGCCTCCTCCTTCCTGGCAATTTTCTCCTTCTGGTCCCTGGATCTGCGCCGGACCACTGCCGCCGCTCTGTCAGGCATCTCAGCACCTCTGTCTTTGATTTCTATTGGCCTGCCCGTGATTTCGGCAGCAGCCTTGCTCAACACTTTACGACGTATTTCCGCAGCCATCTCGCTGTCAATGGTTGAACTGGGACTTTTGACCGGGTAGCCCATTGCCGCCAGCCTGTCTGCCAAGTCTTTGCTCTTGAGACCGGCCTCTTTGGCCAGATCGTAAATCCGGATCCTGCTCATCAGTTGCTCCCGTAAACCTTTCCTGCCGCTGCCTGCGGCGGCTTAAAGACGAAAGGCCCGCTTCAAGCCTTTTTTGTTCTTTTCCAGCCGCATGCGGCATTGCTCATTCTTGCAGCAGTAAACACCTCTCCCAGGCAGGCCCTCACCGCTGTCCTCTCTCACCACGCCGTTGGCCAGCACCAGCCGTGTCAGCTCCGAGGCAGGCTTTTTCTGACCGCAGCCTTTGCAGGTGCGGATCGGAACATGCCCTCTGCTCATTGGCACTGTCAGGCCTCTGCTTCGTCCGCGCCGCTGTCCTGCGGCATGGTGGTGAATAGCTGCTCATCCTCTTTGGCAGTGTCGGCGGCCTGCAGCTTGAGCAAGGCGGCCTGATCCTCATCCACCTCAGCAAACTGACTGATGTCAGCAAGCGAGGCAGCGGCAAGCTGTTCCGCTGAAGCAATGCCTGCCCGGCTCAAGTTCTCTGCCTCCTCCTCAGTCAAGCCGTTCTCAGTCAGGAACCGCATCCACTCAGGATCAATTGCCTCCTCATCCACCGGGATATCCGCCTCAGCAGCCTGCTGCTCGTTTTTGACATCAATCCGCCAGCCCACCAATTTGGAGGCAAGACGCACATTCTGGCCTTGACGGCCAATGGCCAAAGAAAGCTGATCATCAGGGACCATGACCAGCAGGGAATGCAGGTCCTCATCGACCACCACAGTGCTGACCACTGCCGGGGCCAAGGCATTGCAGACATATTTGGCCGGATCAGGACTCCACGGGACAATGTCAATCCGCTCGCCCTGCAATTCCTGGACCACATTCTGCACCCGCGCCCCTTTCACACCCACGCAGGCGCCGACCGGGTCCACATCCGACTCAGTCGAGGTGACGGCGATTTTGGCCCGAAAGCCTGGCTCACGGGCCGCACCCATAATTTTGACAATGCCTTCGGCAATCTCCGGCACTTCCATGTCAAAAAGACTGATCAGAAATTCGTTGCAGGTGCGGCTGAGAACAAGCTGCGAGTCGCGGCTTTCCTGACGCACCTCTTGGAGATAGGCCCGGATGCGGTCGCCCTGCTTGTAGGAGCGTTTGGGTATCTGGCCCTCGCGGGGCAGGACCGCGTCAGTGCGGCCTAAGTTGACAATCATCGCCCCCCGTTCAAAACGCTGGACTATGCCATTGACCACTGTGCCTTCCCGGTCGCGGAACATGTCGAAAATCACTTCCCGCTCCGCGTCCCGCATCCGATGGATGATCACCTGCTTGGCTGACTGAGCCGCGATCCGGCCCAGCTCGGAGACGCTCTCCATCTTCTCGCCCAGATCCTCTTCCAGCTCAATGTCCGGGACCAGCTTGCGGGCCTCGTCAACATGAACTTCGGTCTCCTCATCCCAGACATCGTCAACCACGGTGCGGTAGCGAAAAATCTCCACCTCGCCCAGCTCTTCGTTGAACTGCACCTCCACATCCCGCTTGCCGCCGTATTTTTTCCGCACTGCCGAGCGCACCGCCTCCTCAATCGCCTCCACCATCAGCGCGCGGTCTATGCCCTTGTCCCGGCAGATTTGATCAAGTATCCGTTTTAAATTCTCTCCACCTGACATGCTTTCTCTCTCCTCCGGTGCGCCGTTGTTTGGCAGCAGCCTCGGTTTCCTATATTCTACAGGCTCAGACGGGCTTTCGCCACTGCATCGAGCGCAAAGGTCATCGGCCCGGCCTGGTCCGCATCCAGAATGATCCGCCTGTGTTCCGCATCCGCCGCTGTCAGCGTGCCGGAAAAGACATATTCGCCGTTGACTGGCTCCTTGAGTTTGATTCTGACCCGGCGGCCCGCAAAACGGACAAAATCCTCCAACCGCTTCAGGGGCCGTTCCGCTCCGGGCGACGAGACTTCCAAGGTGTAGGCATGGCTGATCAGGTCTTCCGCCTCCAGACAGGCACTGACCTGCCTGCTCACCGACGCGCAGTCATCCACGTTCACGCCGCCCTGCTCCCGGTCAATGAACAGGCGCAGGACCCAGCCCGACTCCTGCCGGAACTGCGCTTCAACCAGCTCCAGCCCCATTTCCTCGGCAATCGGGCGGGCAAACCCCTCTACCGCCTTGATGATCCGATCCGCGCTCACAGCCTCCCGCCTTTCAATTTCTTGCAAAAAGACAATAAAAAAAGCGGGCCAAGCCCACTTTCACAAAATTCCGTCAATGCGCACTGTTTCTTCTTGCAAAGAAACAGCAGGCTGACCAGCCGGACCACCTCTGGAGCGGGTAACGGGGTTCGAACCCGTGGCCCCAAGCTTGGGAAGCTTGTGCTCTGCCAACTGAGCTACACCCGCTCTGCCTGCTGTCACGCCCTGCGGACTGTGTCTATATAGACAATATCTTGTTTCCTGTCAAGGGGCAATGCGCAAAATACGGCTGGCGCACGCAACTTGCCCTTGCAATTCCGCATCAGGTCATCTACAGTTTCTCATTCTTTTCTTTTCTGCATCCTTGCGAGCCATGTGCGTTGATCTCCACACTCATTCAGTCTATTCCGACGGCACGGACAGCCCAGCCCGCCTGATCAGCATGGCTGCGGCGGCTGGACTGACCGGCTTTGCCCTCACGGACCACGACACCGTGGAAGGGATGCCGGAAGTGCTGCGGCTTGGCCAGGAGCAGGGGATCAAGGTGATCAGCGGCTTGGAGATCAGTGCCAAGCATGGCGATATTTCAGTGCATATTCTTGGCTATGGCATTGACCCGGAGCATCCGCAGCTCAATGCCTGGCTGAGTCGAATTCAGAAGGGCCGCCGGGAGCGCAATCAGCAAATCATGATAAAATTGGCCGCATTAGGCATGGAGATCAGCCTTGAAGAGGTGGAGCAGTTCTCCGGCTGCGGCCAGACCGGCAGGCCGCACATTGCCCGGCTGCTGACCGTCAAAGGGCATGTCAAACATCCGAGCCAGGCCTTTACGCGCTACTTGGGCAGAAATAAAGCGGCCTGGCATCCCCGTTTTGCCTGTTCAGCAGCAGAAAGCATTGCTATAATACATCAAGCGGGCGGCGCAGCAGTGCTGGCTCATCCCGGTCTCATTGATCCAACCTTGAAAAAGCAGCCGCAGCTCATCCGCGAGTTGGCGGAGCGGGACATGGACGGCTTGGAGGCGCATTATCCCAAACACAGCCACCAGATGACCGAGCTGTTCAGCAGCTTGGCCCGCCGCCATCAACTGCTGCTCACCGGCGGCAGCGACTATCACGGCGACAGCCGGATCAAGGGCTTGGCCGGACCGGCAACCGGCTTCTGTCCGCCGGATTCGATCATGGAGCAGCTCTGCCAACGCCTGAGCCGTCTGCAAGCCGCCTCTGTCAATCCAGACCAAAAACCGCATCCAGACCAAGACCATGCAGACCATACTTGTTGTTGATGACGAGCCGAATTATCTGATTGTGCTCTCCGAACTGCTGCGCGACGAGGACTACGAGGTCTTCACGGCTGACTGCGGCCCGGCAGCCCTGAAAATTGCCCGTGAGACTGACTTGGATTTGGTCCTGTCTGACATGAAGATGCCGGGCATGGACGGCATTGAGCTGCTCGCCAAGCTCAAGGAGTTCAACCGGCATCTGCCGGTAATTCTCGTCACCGCGTATGCGGAAGTGGGCAAGGCGGTCGAGGCCATGCACCTTGGTGCCTTCACCTATTTGGCCAAGCCGTTTTCCAACGAGGCCCTGCTGGCGGCAGTGCGCAAGGCGGTTGAACATTACGGCCTGATCCAAGAAGTACACCGGCTGCGCAGCGAAGCCGCGCCCAAGTCCGGCTTTGGCGGCATGATCGGCAAAAATCCGAACATGCTGGCCGTGTATCGGCTGATTGAAAAGGTGGCCCCGACCATGTCCTCGGTGCTGATCACCGGCGAGTCCGGCACAGGCAAGGAATTGGTCGCCCGCGCCATTCACAATCTGAGCGAGCGGCGGGAAGCGCCGTTCATTTCGGTCAACTGCGCCGCCCTGTCTGAGCATCTGCTGGAAAGCGAGCTGTTCGGCCATGAAAAAGGCTCGTTCACGGATGCGGCCTACATGCGCAAGGGCCGTTTTGAGCTGGCTGACACTGGCACCCTGTTTTTGGATGAAATCGGCGAGATGGCTCATTCGCTGCAAGCCAAGCTGCTGCGGGTCCTGCAAGAGAAAGCCTTTGAGCGGGTGGGCGGCAGCAAGACCATGCAGGTTGATGTGCGCATTCTTGCCGCCACCAACAAAGACTTGAAAGATGAGGTTGACAAGGGCAATTTCCGCGAAGACCTCTACTACCGCCTCAATGTCATTCATATCCACATGCCGCCGTTGCGCGAGCGGGTTGATGACATTCCTGCCTTGGTCCATCATTTCCTGAAGAAAAACGGGGCGCGGATGAACCGGGAAAGCTATGAGATTTCTCCAGAAGCCATGCGCCTTTTGGTCAGCCTGCCGTGGGAGGGCAACATCCGTGAGCTGGAAAACACCATTGAGCGGGCCGCCATTCTCTGCAACGAATTCCGCATTGAAGCCGAAGACGTGCAGCCGGATTCCAGCCAGCTGCCGACCGCGCAGGAATGGAGCGCTGGTTTGGAACTGAGTCAGTTTGTCCCGGAAGGGCTGCCCTTGGCTGACATCCTCAACGGCATTGAGGAAAAATTGGTGCGGCAGGCCTTGGACGAGGCGGATCAGGTGCAGGCCAGAGCAGCGGAAAAGCTCGGCATCACCAAAAGCCTGCTGCAGTACAAGATGAAGAAATACAAGCTGCAACGGAAGCGGAAGTGAGCAAGTCGCCAAGGCCCAAGGTGCTGCCTTGGGCTGCGGGAACTCCGGCGCATCGAGCGGAGCAGGCCCCGTGCAACTTTTTAATACCAGCCTGCTGTCTTGTAAACTTTTTTAATACTTCGCGCAGAATCAAAATGGAAAGCAAAAAATAATGTTGCGTAAAAAGACATTTTATTGCTTGCGGTTAGAGCATTTTTTCTGCAACAGGCATGTTTCTTGCTGAAACTTTCAACAAGAATAATGCAATCGTCATGATCATGTTGGAAAAACGCATCAAAGACAGTTCCGGGTTTTCGCTTATGGAATTGATGGTGGTCATCGCCATGATAGGCATTCTCTCGGCTGTGGCTCTGCCGGGTATTCTCCACGCCCTGCCGGAACAACGCTTGAAAAATGCCGCCCGCAATCTCTATGCGGACATGCAGCGGGCAAGAATGCTGGCTGTGAAAGAAAACAAAAGAATGTACGTCAAATTTTCTGGTTCGGATACAGCAGATGCAGCAGATGATTTTTATTATTGTGTTGATGATACGAAGAAAGGCCCTGAAAATGCTGTGTTCAGGAGAAACTTGTCAGAGGATGGCGATGTGAGTTTTGGAAAGACAAACAATATAAGTTTCGGTCCTACTGGTTCTGCTGGCACAGGTTCAACGTATCTGAAAAATCAAAATCAAGATGTATGTTATGTAATTATTACGACAAGACATGGGCATGTGCGCATAGATCGAAAAGAAACTGGCTGTCTGTGGAACTGACTCAAGTAACAGTTTTGAATCGGCATGTTCTTTGCTGAAATTTTCAACAGAAATAATGCAATCAAAATAAGGTCATGATCATGTTAGAAAAATACACCAAAGACAGTTCTGGTTTTTCATTTATGGAATTGATGGTGGTCATCGCCATGATAGGCATTCTCTCGGCTGTGGCTCTGCCGGGTATTCTGCGCGCCCTGCCGGAACAACGTGTGAAGAACGCCGCCCGCAATCTCTATGCGGACATGCAGCGGGCAAGAATGCTGGCGGTGAAGAATAATAGAACCGTTTCAGTGCGATTTAATGGTGGTGGTTATTATATTGATGCTGATGATGACGACAGTTTCAACCCTGACACACCTGATGAATTAAGAAGAAATTTATCGGAAGATGGCGATGTGAGTTTTGGTTCTGGGAAGGCTCAAAAAGATTGGGAAGACACACCAAATCCTCTTCCAAGTTCACCTACAGATGATACTATGTTCAGTTCTACTGGAGAAGTCACTTTTGATTCCGGCTCAACTACTCGCAGCGTAATTTTGTTGCAAAATCAAAATCAAGATGTGTGTTACGCGGTAATAACAACAAGTTTTGGGGCTGTGCAAATACGGCGTTTCAATGGAAGCGACTGGGATAAACTGTGAGAAGGCAGCAACTTTTTCAAGAGTGCTAAGATGAAAAAAATAATGCGGCAGGAAATCGGCATGACGCTTGTCGAACTCATGGTCTCCTTGGTCATTTCCAGCTTTGTGATAGCTGGAGTGTATGGAGTATATACACTCCAAAAGAAGAGCTACACTGTGCAGGAGCAAGTAGCCGAAATGCAGCAGCGGCTTCGTTCTGCTATGGATTTTTTAGTGCGGGACATAAGAATGGCTGGTTCAAATCCAGACATGGAAAGCAGATGCAGCACTAAAATTACCACAGCTGCAGCAGATAATATGGTGTTTAGAGCCTGCAACATGGATACAGACGATAATGATTTTGAAATTACTGTTAATTTCAATAGCGGCGAAAATAAAATCAGCTTGACAAGGAATAATCTAAACACAAACACAGCAAATTCAATGCCGATAGCAGAAAGTGTGGATTGGTTTGAGATGCTGTATATTTCAGGTTATGATAATGTTGGCAATCCAATACCTGCTGATGTTGCCACTAAAGATGGCAGAGATAAAATTCGTGCTGTGCAAATATCATTACTGATTCGTTCATCGTATCCTGATATGAAATATACGGATACAACTACGTATAAAATGGGGTCTGGAACTGAATGGACACCTCCCGCAGCGGCTCAACACTATCACCGCAGACTTCTTGTAACCACAATTCAGCTGCGAAATATGTTGCAGTAGAGGTTGCGAAACAATGAAAAAACAAGCCGGTTTCACCCTGATTGAGACGTTGATGGCAATGGCCATCTTCACCATTGGCATTCTTTCTCTTTTTGGAATGCAGTCAGCAGCAATCACAAAAAACGTGGTGGCCAACAAAATCACCGCAGGCTCCACATGGGCCGCTGATCAAGTGGAGCAGCTGATCAGTTTTCCGTATAATCATCCTTTTCTTGCCGATGGCGGTGGAACTAAGAATGGTTGTGGAGGACTTGATGATTGGCCTGATGCAGATGGTTCTAAAAAAGGAAGTGATTTTTTGTCGTCACCTCCGTACTACAATATCTACTGGAATGTCGCTGATGACTGTACATTGATCGATATTCCAAAAGATACTATAGAAAATCCAGATGAAGTGCAGCGGCCAAAGCATGTCAGGATTCTTGTCACCAGAGTCAACGGCAATGGAACTGAAGAATTAACAGCAACTTACAGCTATATAAAACAGAATGTTATTAAAAAAAAGGATTAAGAAGGCGACTTTCATGAACAATGGAACAAAAAATACAAACGGCGAAAGCGGCTTTGTCATGATTGCTTCGCTGCTTATTCTTCTGGTGCTGACCGTCTTAGGCGTTGCTGTCAACAGAAACACCGAGATAGAATGGCAGATCGCCATGAACGACCGCGTCCATAAAGAGACCTTTTACAATGCCGACGCGGCCACTGAGCTGGCTTCTGAAATTTTGGAGCAAAGCATTGCCTGTCTGGGATTTGGCCAGAATCCGAGTGGGATGACTCTTGCCGGAGCTAATAATAACAATGTGTACATTGATCCAAGTTCACTTGGATTTTGGCGGAATTACGCGCCAAACGGCATTGAATTTCCTACTGAAGAAGATCCTGATTGGGGCACAGATGTTGTTCGTCCAGACATTATTTATCCAGTATCTGGAGCTTTCAGCCCTTATGATTCCTTAAAAAAGAATAACGCTGACTGGCGGCCTCATGCCAGAATCAAAATCGGCGGCAACACCAAGCTGACTGCCGGAGCCGCGATTCAGATGGCCGCAGGCTACGAGGGTGTCGGCAAAAGTCTGGCAATGAACGGTGCTGTCCTGATATACGACATCAAGGTGACGGAGATTGGCGAACGCGGCAGCATATCAAGGATATCGGTTCAATACGGCCATGCTCTTGGCACTGAAGGAACCTGCAACTATTAGCGGCAGCAAAGGTTTGAGGATTTTCAAGATTGACGCGATGAGCGCGGATTCTTAGGAGGGAAGATTATGAAAAAAATATGTTGCGCAGCCTTGTTCGGCCTGACCGGAGCAGTTCTGCTTCCGGCGGCTGGCCTTGCCGCCAATGTCTGCGGCCAAGGCGTTGGCATTCCACCTTTTCTGTCCTCTGGGGCCAAGCCCAACCTGCTGATGGTGCTGGACAACTCCGGCTCCATGCTGGATGCGGCCTACACTGACACCACGTACTGTAGCGACGGTTCCACATGCAATACTAATACTGGCAAATGTACTGACGGCAGCGAATGCGGCGCATTCTGCTTTGATGACACCTATGACAAAGACACAACCTATGCCGGTTATTTCCAGAATGACCAGTGGTATGTATGGACTGAGGGCACCTATAAGCCGTGGGTGAACGGCAAAACTGATTATAAGAAAGGAGACAGGGTTTATGTCCAAGGTGTCATTTGGGAGGCTAATAATGACGGCACCTCCAGCGGCACCTCGCCTGATGATGATGCCAATGTGATTTGGAGCAAAGTTTTTTCCATACCAAAATGGAAAAATGGCGCAACCTACAGCAAAGATGACATAGTCTGGTCCGGGCCGCAGCTCTACAAGGCATTGAACGCAGGAACCAGCACAGACTCCAATCCTGTTGACGGAACCAATCTTGAAGGCAGCAATACAACCAATGTGACATGGGAGGCTGTTGATTCCACATGGCTGAACGGCAAAGAATACGGAGCAGGTGATATTGTTGCCTATAGAGGTGTGCTGTATGAAACTGCTGCTGGCGGCACATCTAACGGCACCAGCGTTTATGACGACACCGGTGTTATTTGGAATTCTTTGGATGAGGGTTCTTTTGTCGCTGTCAGCATGAGCGGGGCGCAGACCGCCTGCTCGACAGCTCCAGGAGCCACGAACAAATATACGAACGGCGAACTCTGCATCAGCCTTAACACAACTCCTGAGCCGGACCAAGTTGCCGCCTTTGCGGCACGGGGCAATCTGCTCAACTGGGCTGCGGCTTCCAAATTTGATGTGGAGAAGAAAATTCTCACAGGCGGCAAGTACAATTACAAGGAACAGTTCTTGGTCAGCGAGCACCGGGGCTGCTCCGGCTCGCGTCTGATCAAGCAGATTCAGATAGCTGGCGCAGGCACTGCGGATACAGCTGACGATAAGTTCCTCAGTCTCGGAGTGCGCAGCTCGCGCTACAGTGATGCCCCGCTTTATGAAGATCGGATTGACAGCACAGATGATACTGGACGGCTGGAAGTGCTGGCAATTACGAACAAGGGGTATCAAATGTCTGATAAATGTCAATATGCTATTGACAAGATCGCGAAAAATGATGGTGATTTGAACGGCACGCAAAATGCGATTGACCAATGCATCACCAGTTTTCCAAGCTCTAACAGCAAGCTGACCGACATGCGGCCTGCGCTCAATCACAGTCTGCAGGCTTGCTGGCAGGATGACCCAACGACAGATGTTTTTGAAATCAACAACGGAAAATTCAAAAGCCTCGTAGATGCCTGCTGGGCACTGTACACGGGCGAGGGAAATGGTCAGCTCTCCACGGATGGACGGAAATACGATCCGGCGGAACTTCGTCCGGCGGATGGTGGGCCATATATTTGCTATGGTTTGTATGATTCAGGCGTGGATGCAGAAAACAGGACTGGTTACATAGGCCGCGTCTGGAATACGCTTGGAGAGGGCAGCTCCATGACCTGCAATCCTTGGAAACCAAGCGATGTGCCTTATACCTGTCCTGGCAGTGCAACTACCTGTTATTGGGAATACAATGCTGACAATCAACCTGTAGCTGTCGCAATAACAAAGGACGGCGAGCCAGCCTATAAGAACGATGGCAATATGGTTTACAAATGCACCTCTTGGCTCAAAGGCGAGTGTAAAGACAATGGCTTGGAGCAGGTGTACAAACGTTCTGACGGGGCGTTTTATTATGATGATTCAACCTGCGGCATTTCTGAAGGCAGTACGACAGGCTCTGACTGGGAGAATCCAGATTGGGCTGACTCCCCTGCTGATCCGACCAACAACGGCATTGTCCAAGCGATCAAAGATTACTGCGATGCCCTGCGAATACCAGAGGTCATTGATCCTTCTGATGCCGCCGGAAAAACAAGCTCAACCGGTGGCATGCCGGGACTGCTCAGGGATTCCGAGCTGATGGCTTTTCTGGGCGGCGGCGAACCGCTGGCAACCATGAAAAGCTATATCTATCAGGCCAAGCGGCCAGAGGGCGTGGTGCATCGGGTGGCCGGTGATTTACGGCTTGGCGTGATGTCCTTCCGGTACGTGGGCGCAAAAACTGAATGCGATCTTGCGGAAACGGATTCCAAGATTGAGAAGTACTGTCCGCTGAACAACATGGATGGTGCCTTGCTCCGCACCCCGCTGGAAGTGGGCGACTATGTCACAGACAGCGATGACTCAAGCTATGAGAGCGGCAAGCGGCGGCATGTCGATGATCTGGCCGAGGCGATCAACACCACGCGGGGCACTTCATGGACACCGCTGGCTGAGGCCATGTACGAGGCTATAGGCTATTACACCCAGAACATCAACTTCTGTCTGAATAAGGATGCCAGCACAGGGGAGTGCATGGATTTTCCGACAGCGGACAATCCAGCTTATTTCCCCACCGTGACAAAGTCTGATCCGATTCAGTACTGGTGCCAGGACAATCATATCTTGGTGATCACCGAGGGCGAGTCCACAGCGGATATCAACGAGCAGGTGAAAAAACTCTCCGGGCAGGTGAAAGAGGATGATCCGCATATCCTTTCAAAGAACTGCCCCGGCACCTGCACAACACACGGCCAAGAGAGCGGCTGTCTGTCCGGTCCGTTAGATAAGTTGAAGAGCGGCGATGGGGATGACCCGGACGGTGACGGAGCGGATAACACTGTTTGTAATGACGGTCTTTACACCAGCTCTTATTTGGACAACATGACATGGCTGGGGCAGAACGTCCAGCCGCTGTACAAAAACCGCTGCGTTGACGATGCGGCCAAAGAGACTAAGACCGAAAAACAGGCTATTTTCACACACGTGGTCACCACCGGTACGCTGCTGAATGATGGAGCCGGCGAATGCAACCCGGAAACCCTGATGGAGCAGGCCGCAATAAACGGCGGCACTAACGATTATTATCCGGGCGAGAATCCGCAGCAGCTGGAGGACAATCTCTACGCTGTCTTTGATGACATCCTCAGCCGCTCTTCGGCTGGTTCAGCGGCATCGGTCATCTCCAGCTCCAGAAGTGGTGCCGGCGCAGTCTATCAGGCGGTGTTCTGGCCCAAATTTGATGACGGAGACCCGGACGGAGACGGCACAAGCAACAAAGTGAGCTGGGTCGGTGATGTTCATTCCCTCTTTGTCAGCTCCAAGGGCCTGATGTATGATGACTGGAATCAAAACGGCAAGCTGGATGAGGGCAGCGGTGACAACCGGATTCTCTTCTATTTCAGCAATGCGGCCAACAAAACCAGAGGCTGCTATGACGCGGATGCGGTTGTCGCCACTGGCCAATGTTCTGAACCAGAGGCGAATGGAGACGACCTCGTTCCTGAATGTTCTGCCAAGAATGGCTGCGGGCCTGATCAAGACTGCAAATGCGTCGAGCTGCAGGACATCAAATACCTGTGGTCGGCAAACAAGAATCTCGCGGACAGGGATGTTGCCAAGGACCGCAAGCTGTTCACATGGAATGACTTTAACAATAACGGCATGGTTGATACGGATGAATGGTTCCAGCTCAATGACTCTGTTGACTGGACCGCGTTGGACAATGAGGCTGCCAAAGCCAATCCTCCCCGTGGGCCAGTGAGCAATGATTTCCTCAAAGAGGACGATATTGAGGATTTTGTCGCCTACGATGCTAGCAGCGACATGAAGAGCAACGCTCTCAAAACCTTGACGCTCTGGCTGCAAGGGGTTGATGTGCTGCCTGATCCGACGACCGGGGATGTGACAGTGACTGACACGGACAACAACACGTGGAATGCCAAAGAGCTGCGGTCAAGAAAGTTCACCTTCCAGACCACAGCGACGGTTGGCGGCACAGAAGTTTCAGGGTATGCCGACAAAACATGGCGGCTGGGCGACATCATCCATTCCACACCGATGGTTGTGGCCAAGCCTGCTGAACTCTATCATTACATCTACCGTGATCCGACCTACAACAGCTTTGCAACGAAATGGAACGACCGCCGCAACATGATTTATTTCGGCGGCAATGACGGCATGCTTCATGCGGTGAACGGCGGCTTCTTTTACAACAATCAGTTCTGCTGCACTCCGTTTGACAGCGACGGCACTTGCCCGTCTGAGCCGGAAAACGGCGTTTGCGATGGTCATCCTGATCTTGGCGAAGAACTGTGGGCCTACATTCCCTACAATCTTCAGCCTCATCTGAAATGTCTGGCTGACAAGTTCTATGCCCACAAGTCCTATGTTGATCTGAAGCCGCGCATTTTTGATGTGCAGATATTTAAAGAAGATGCGACGCATCCCGGCGGCTGGGGCACCATACTGGTCGGCGGCATGTACTTTGGTGGTACCCCGGTGGCAGCTGTGGATTTGAATGACACCGCGAATGACAACCGGAAATTCATCTCCGCCTACTTTGTCCTTGACATCACTGATCCTGGAAGTGATCCTGTGCTGCTCGGTGAGATGACGCAGACTCTCAAGAAGGACAGCGACGGAAACCTGATCCAAGACGGCAGCGGAAACTACGTGGATGAATATGCGGACATGCAGTACACCGCCTCCTCGCCGTCCATGATCATCATGCGTAAGGGCGGAGCGAATGATGTCAAATCACAATGGTATCTGACGCTTGGCAGCGGTCCGGCAGATATGGACGGGGCCAACAACAGCGGCGCGCAGGGCAAGCTGGCGGTCATCCCGCTCGACTGGATGGAAGGCGGAGTGACAAGCTGGACCAAAGGTGTGCCGACCAATGTCAGCGATGTCTCTAAAAAACCGTTCCGCATTCCTAATGAAAAACCTAAGGCCGGTTCCCAAGGCGGCACCTTCCCTGTTCCTTGGCCAAACAACGACAGCACCAGCGCCAGCTCCATCTCTGATATTATCTCTATCGATTACAATATCGATCTGTCCTCAGCAGGCGACGACCTCGGTGCGCGGTACTGCACAGATGCCATCTATTTCGGCACTGTGGATGGCACTGACTTTGAGAAATATCCGTCCAGCTATCTTGACGGCGCAGCAGACCAGTTCTACTGGAACGGAGGCGGCAGAGTCTTCCGGTTAGTCACCAAGATAATGACCAGCAAGGAGGACACCAACAACAACAACCAGTTGGATGAGGGCGAAGACACCAATAACAACGGTGTCTTGGATACCTATGTTGAAGCCGCATCGCTCCCGTCAGAGTGGGCGGGCAAATGGGATGACGGAAATCCGCTGCGGCTGCTGGCTGATGTTGGAATGCCGGTTGTCGGCGCGCAGTCTGTCGGCTACGACAACTGGAATTACTGGGTCTATGCGGGCACAGGGCGCTTCTTTGGCGAGAAGGACAAGACGGATGACGGCTGGTGTCTCAGTGCTGACTGCTCGGACAAAGGGGACAGAAGCAAAGCTGCCATCTTTGGCCTCAAAGAGCCGCTGATGGATAAAATATCCGGCTTTGATAACTGGACTGCCGCTCACACACCGTTAAGCTCGTCCTTCACCTGTGCGGACAGGGTGATGACATGGGCAACAATCAATTGGGATATCAACGTTGACAGCAACGATGAACTGCCCAAAAATGTCTCTTCCTCTGATCCTCCAGCTCCTTCAAACAACAAAGCCGGGGAGCGCGGTCTGATGCGGACAGACAATATTCTCGTGGATAACACGGGGGCTTTGTACTGTTATTACTGCGCGACAGACCTCGCCGACCCATCTCTGTACCAATGCGGCAAAACAGATGGATTGACTGGCGCGACTCTGGATGATGGAGATTGCTTTCCTGGCGGCACAAACGGGCTGATCTGGGATGCGACTAACGGGCGTTACGCCTTTGACAATCTCCAAAGGTACATTGCCGGAGAGGCTTTCAATCCAACAGGAAATGGGCAAGGGTGCATTGAGAATACCGGAACTGGCTTGGACGGCTGGTATCACGCCTTCCATGATCCCCGCGAACGGAATCTCGGTGCTTCGGCCCTGCTGGGCGGTCTGCTGACCTTCACCACCTATCAGCCTTATAACGACAAGTGCCAAGCTGAGGGCCAGAGCTATCTGTACGGCATTCACTTCCAGACCGGCACAGCTTGGACAGAGACGGTCTTCGGCACCTTTGACGAGAATTTGAGCAACGGAAGTGACAGCGCCAGCAAGAAAACTGTTGTTAAAGACAAGCTGAGTCTGGGCCGGGGTCTGTCCACCACCCCCAGCATGCATGTCGGCAGCGACAGCGACAATGATGCCAAGGCCTTCATTCAGACCAGCACCGGGGAGATCATTGAGGTCGAGCAGAAAAACCTGCCTATCACAGCCGGAAGAAGCGGCAGGCAGAACTGGAATGACCGCCTGAGCAAATAATCAACCTTCACCTTGATGCTTGCAAGAGCTTTCGGCCTGTGCCGGAAGCTCTTTTTTTATCCGGCAGGCAGGCGGACTACTCCTCCCACTCGCGTTCATCCCGCGCCAGCAAAGCCACTGAAGCCACCGGCCCCCAGCTTCCTGCGGGGTAGGGTTTGAGCGGCTCGCTGGTTCTGGCCCACGCCTCTTGAATGGAGTCGATCCATTGCCACGAGCGTTCCACCTCGTCGCGGCAGATGAACAGGGCCTGCTTGCCTTGCATGACCTCCAGAATGAGCCGCTCATAAGCGCCAGCAATGCGTTCCTTGCTGAAGGCTTCGGAAAAACTCAGGTCCAGCATGGACCGCTGAAGGCGGAGGCCGTCGCTCAGGCCCGGCACCTTATTGAGCATCTCAATCTCCACGCCCTCGTCTGGCTGGAGGCGGATGATCAGCTTGTTGGCTGGCAGCTTGCGGCTGTTGCCGGTGAAGATGTTGTGCGGCAGGGGCTTGTAGTTGATCACCACCTCGGAGCGTTTGCAGGCCATCGCCTTGCCCGTGCGCAGATAGAACGGCACTCCGGCCCAGCGCCAGTTGTCAATATCCACCCGGATGGCGACAAAGGTTTCGGTGCTGGAGGCAGGATGACCGCCCTGCTCTTCCAAGTAGCCGGGCACAGCCTTGCCCTTGATAAAGCCTGGCCCGTACTGGCCGCGCACCACCCGCTTGTCCACATTCTTGGCCGTGATGGGCCGCAATGCCTTGAGCACCTTGAGTTTCTCGTTGCGCAGGCTGTCGTCGTTCAGATTGACCGGCGGCTCCATCGCCACGAGGGTCAGTATCTGCATCAGGTGATTCTGCACCATGTCACGGAGCTGGCCTGCCTGATCAAAATAGCCCCAGCGGCTGCCAATGGCCACTTCCTCGGCCACGGTGATCTGGACATGGTCAATGGTGTTGTGATCCCAGTTGGTGGTGAAGATCGAGTTGGCAAAGCGCAGGGCGAGCAGATTCATGACCGTTTCTTTGCCCAAGTAGTGGTCAATGCGATAGACCTGCTGCTCGCTGAAGACCGTGGCCACGAGGTCGTTGATCTCTTGCGAGGTGGCCAAGTTGCGGCCAATAGGCTTCTCCAGCACCACTCTGGTTGTTGGAGTCACCAGACCAGCCTGCGCCAGGCCGGTGCATATCGGGCCAAACAGGGACGGCGCCACTGAGAAGTAGCTGACAAAGACCCGCTCTTGGGGATTGACCACCTCCAGCAGGCGGATGTATTCCTCCGGCATGTCAAGGTTGATCAGGACATAGCGCATCCGGGCCAGCAGCCGTTCGACAGTCTCGCTCTCCAGCGGCTCACTGACAAAGCTCTGGAGCTTGCCGCGCACCTCCTCCAGAAAGGCCTCTTGGCTGAGGTCATGGCGGGCTGCGCCGATGATGCGGGTCTCCGGGTGGAGCAGGCCCGCCTTTTCGAGCTGGTAAAGAGATGGGAGGAGATTGCGCTGGGACAGATCGCCCAGCACGCCGAAGATGGTGAAGTCGCAGGCTTGTTTTTCCATAACTGGTTGGTCAGAGTCGTGTTCAGCCGCTGGCGCGCAGCAGCACAATGGCGTGGGCGCTGATGCCTTCGCCCCGACCAGTATAGCCCATTCTCTCCGTGGTTGTCGCCTTGATATTGAGCTGCTCCGCTGCGCAGACGGTGCTGAGATTGCTCTGCATGGCCGGAATATGCGGGGCCAGCTTGGGCTGCTGGCAGATGACGGTGATGTCGGCATTGATGATGCGCATCTGGCGCGCCCTGACCAAGTCCATGACCCGCGCCAGCAGGATAAGGCTGTCCGCGCCCCGGTACTGCTCATCTGTGTCCGGGAAATGACGGCCTATGTCTCCCTCGCCCAGTGCGCCAAGGATGGCATCCATCAGGGCATGAACCAAGACATCCGCATCTGAATGCCCTTGCAGGCCAAGATGATAGGGAATGTCCACCCCGCCGAGAATCAGCTTGCGTCCAGCAACCAAGCGGTGCGCGTCAAAGCCTTGGCCAATGCGCATGATGCGCTCCTTTTCTTGCAGCAGCCCGGCAGCGATGCGCAGATCATCGGGCCGGGTAATCTTGATGTTTTCCTCACTGCCCATGACCACAGCCACCGGAATGCCCGCATGTTCAAGCAGAGATGCCTCGTCCGTGCCGAGAAAGCCGTCCACCTCAACCTGCTTGCATGCCTGCTCCAGCAGCTCCCGCCTCATGCCCTGCGGAGTCTGGGCCTGCCAGAGCGAACTGCGGTCAACAGTGCGAGTTATGCAATTATTCGCAACTTCCTTCAGGGTGTCTTTGACCGGCACCGCCGCAATCACGGCCCCGTGCTCTTCCATGCCAGATAAACAGCGGTCAATGACTGCAGCACTGACCAAGGGCCGGGCTGCGTCATGCACTAAAATGCGCGCAACTGCAGCGGGCAAAGCCTGCAAGCCATTGCGCACTGAGGCTTGGCGCGTCTCGCCGCCTGCGGTAAAAAGGAGCTTGCTCCGCTGGGCTGGGCTGAGATAAGGACGGAGCAGGTCTGCCCCAAACTGAAGCTGATCCGGCGGCAGGACAGCGACAACTGCGCTGACCGCAGGATGATCAAGAAAGACCAGCAGGGTTCGGGCCAGCACCGGCATTCCGGCCAGCTCCAGAAACTGCTTGGGCTGGTCTGTGTGCATGCGGCGGCCAAAACCGGCAGCAGGGATGATGATGCCGAGAATGCCGGGCTGAGATGGAATATTGCAAAACCAGCGAAGTTCCTTGCCTGTGGCCATCAGAAATCAAACCTCCAAATTCCCGCAGCAATATCCGCCATCCGCTTCTGCCGGGATTCAACCTTCTGCTCATCCCAGCTGTCGTAATGCTCGGCCACAGCCTGCGTCATCTTGAATGCGCTGCGCTGATACACGGCCCGCTTCGTTTGATAGTCCTTATTGCCAAGTTCCCGGTTGCGGCTGGTTTCAAGCGGAGTCATGTTGCCAAGCCGGTATTTCATCCGCTCCTGTTTCGCTTCCTCAATGACAGACCATGCCTCTGACGGATGCTCAGGAAGGATGTGCTCAATGCTGTAGGTCGCGCTTTCAACGTCAAACTCCTGCTGATACTTCTGCCGTTCAATTTCAAAAAGAATATAGCGCACGATCTTCTTGTTCCGGCTGAACGAAGTTCGCAGTTCCTTTTCCGCAAAGGCTGTTTTGAACAGGCTGTCGTCAGGATAGACTGCTCCCAAGGCAGCAAGCAACGCTGCCGTGCTCGCATACTTTTTGTCGGAGACATTGCGGGCAATCTCGTTGTACAGCCGCTCTTGATCATGTGTCGGGAGATTGCAGATCACGTTGTAACGGAAAGATGCGATTGTGACCGCCCGCATGATGCGGGTGAACACCGCCCGTTCCGCTTCATAATACCGCTCATAGCAGGCCATGAGCATGGCTAACGGCTGCCGCACTTTGAACATCATCAATTGCCGAAGATACTGCCGCTCATCAGCGCTCCAAGCAGCATCCTGCGGATCACGGAGAGCCGCATACACTGCGGCGGCCTGATCTAAATCCCGCAGCAACTGAAATGCTGTCTCCCGTGAGTTGATCTGTTTTCGGATAGTCTTGAACAGTTCAGACTTCCTGACCAATCTGTTGCGGCTGTTCCAAAAAATCCGCAGAAACTCAGGAAAGCTCTCGCTGCCCAACAGGTCAACGATTCCCTCCCAGCGTTCTTCAAGCGAGGTCATCTCGACTTCATGCTCGGTCTCTCTGCTGATAATGGAAAACAGATAATTTTTCAGCAGATCAGTTGCCGACAGCCGCACTCCCCGCGCATTGAGCGTTTCAAAGACCGTGAAGGCGTTCAGCTCGTCAGTCACCGAGATGACCGTGAAAAAGAGCTTGTCCGCCAGCATCTCGACAAACTCGGCCAGCTTCCTGCCGCTCGCCTCTGTGGTTCCGCAGTGCTTTTTGATGCGCTCCTTGAACCAGATGAACGCCTTTCTCAGCTTATGCTCAGAGGCGTTCAAGCGCCGCTGGGGTATTTTTCCCAGCGGAACCAGATAGGTCTGATAAAAGCGGTTGTTGTGCCGGTTCAACTCCAGCTTGGAATGCGACACCAAGCTCACCGGATCAAGATAACCGATGTAGCTGTTCCGCAATTGCTCCGCCCGTCTGCGGTTGTTGTCCGTATCTGCACCTGATGCAGACATATCCTCAAGCAGACTCAGGCTGGCCAGCACCAGCACGCTGAGAGTCGTCAGCCGCTGCTGGCCGTCAATGATGGCAAACCGTTTGCTGTCCGAGGACTGCAGCACCAGATATCCCATGTAATGGGCTGGCTCGCCGTCTTCCTCAAGGAGACCGAGCATGTCCAGCCAGAGGTCATCCCACTCCTCCTCTGTCCACGAGTAGTCGCGCTGAAAAGGCGGCACCCGGTAGCTGAGACCATTGCCCAGCAGCTGGCGGAAGGTGTTGTTGGCGGTGTTGAAATTCATGTCGCTCGTCTCGCATAACTACAGCCGCAGCACCACATGCACCACATCCGGGTCTTCGCCGCTCGTGCTGATATTGAAGCCGAGCTTGGCAGCCAGGGTGAGCATGTCATTATTAGTAGAGAGCACATCGCCTTCCATGAGCTGCAAACCATGACTGCGGGCCGCAGCAAGGAGTTGCTGCATGAGCAGATGGGCAATGCCTTGCCGCTGCCATTCATCGGCCACGACAATGGCGAATTCGCAGCTCCGGCCATCCGGGTTGATGCTGTAGCGGGCCAGCATCTGCGGACTGAGTTCGTCAATCGCCTGCATGAAGCGGAAATACTTGCTCTGCTCAGAGAGATTGCGGACAAATTCCTGCTCCATGTCCGCATCCTCTGGCCGGATGGGCCGGATGACCATGTCCATGCCATTGGGCAGCTGCCGCTTGGTGACAAAATGGGCTGGATACGGATAAATAGCCATGTGGCTGTAGCGGTCGGAAGTCATCGCGTGAAAATCAACCACGATCCGCGCATCCACGGCCATTGCCCCGTGCTCATCGACAATCAGGGGGTTGATGTCCAGCTCCTTGACCAAGGGCAGCTCGCAGGCGATTTCCGAGACCCGCAGAGACAGTGTCAAGATGCAAAATATTACAATACTCTGTAGAGAAATACTTCATGGGGGACAGAACAGCCGTTCAGCAGTTTTCTATGTGTATATTTTTGACGATCAAGGATCGTGAACTGTTCCTGCTTATCCATCCATTGCAAAATTTCTTGTCTATTCTTATGAAAAGGATCATCAACTAAATTAAAAGCAATATAGGCGGGTTCTTTCAGTAAATCTGTATAAAGCTGATAGTCTTTCAGGGCTAAATGGTTTGCTGCTCCGCAGATTATTAAGCAGTTGATATTTTTTTTCTTCAGTTCTGACAGGTCATCTTCTGGAAACAAGAAGCATCTGTTATAAATACCGGGCGTATCGCGATTCAAGGCTTTCAGTGCTTCCGCTGTAATTTCAACACCGGCAAGGTACTGTACAGCGAGGGAAGGACTGTCGATTATTTTCTTTCCCATAAGTCCGCTGCCACAGGCAATGTCTGCTATTCTCAGAGGCAGTCTTTTGGGGATAAAGGAGATCAGAATTTTTTCAATGGCATCATAAACCCCACATTTCAAAAAATCTACAATCAGTTGACGATAAAGATCAGGATAACTGTAGAGGAACGGGTAATCCCAAATATGAAATTCCCTGCTCGTCCCATCTGAAAACTGCACTTCAAGCAGTTCGTCCCCCTGCTTTCCTGTTCTGATGCTGCTGAACATATACATACGATTATTGCACATCTATCTTCTGCTCCTGTAGAAAATCAGGATTATATATTTTTGACAAATACTTGATACCGTGATCGTAGAGGATGGTGATAATAACTCCTTTATCTATCTGTTTGCTCAATTTTTGACAGGCAGCAAGATTCAATCCACTGCTGCCGCCGACAAAGAATCCTTCTGTTTTTGCAAGCTGGTGACAGCAATTGACTGCCTCCTTATCAGAAATATCAATCACATCATCAATTAAAGAGAAATCAGTACAGCTTGTTGGCTTCATTTTTCCCGCTCCTTCAATAAGGTATTTCTTTTTTTTGGAGATTTTAACAGACTGTTTTCTGTATTTTCGATAATGTCCGGAAAGGCATGAATGCAGAGGATCGGCAAGTATCACCTTAATGTCTCTATTTTTCTCCTTTAGATATCGTGCTGTTCCAGCAATGCAGCCAAAGGTTGAAGAAGTCATGACTAGAAAGTTCACCTTTCCACAACTTTGCTTCCATATTTCAGGACCAAGAGAGGAATAGTAGGCGTACGGGTTGTCAGGATTGTCATACTGATTAATATCAAAATAGCCATTTCTTTTTGCAAGTTCCATTGCATATTCTATATAGTCATCTGTCACAATAAGACGGGCGTTAAAAGCTCGAATATGATCCTGCTTTTCGCGACTGCATTTTTCAGAGGTGACAATAACCACCTTGTATCCTTTCACTGCTCCCAGCATCGCGAGACTCAACCCGGTATTCCCGCTTGAAGCGCATATAACTGTGTCCCCTGGATGAAGTTTTTTTTCACATTCAGCTCGCAGTAAGATATATTTAATCATACGATCTTTCATGCTCAGGCCGGGATTCATAAATTCACACTTTGCATAGAGCGAAACAGACCTGTCCAGTATTGAACTCAAATCAACCAACGGAGTGTTTCCGATGAGATCAACAAGTTTTTTTGGAGCCGGGACAATCATCCTGCATTCCTCCTGAACTCTATAACGTAAATTTTTTTATTCCATTCACCGTTCTTTTTGCTGATTTCACGCCGTTGCCGCTCGTCTTCAGACATTTTTCCGACAGCAGGATAAAAAATTTGCCGGAGAGGCACTATAGCTGCGCATTTTTTTACCACAGTCAGGCCACGGTCTCCAGCATCTTTCAGAATATTATCAGGCAGCAATACTGATGATATCCCCAGATAGGCGCGGGTTTGCCTATGCAGGCATGAGGCCAGCCATTCTGTAAACTGATCAATCAAATGTCGTCCGTCAGCTCCTCCGTCACGAAAAATACGTTCCCGACCATCTCTGTATGTATCAATGGGAACCAAGTCCGTCGGTAGCTGCGGCGGATTGAAAAAAATCGCATCTATCTGATATTGAGACAGTTCAATGTCTTGGAAAGGTGTATTGAGCAGCCTGTATGCAGACTCCGGGATACGATGACGCTGTAGATTTCGCTGCGTTAAACGAATAGCATCCTTCTGGAGATCGTTAAAATAAACAAAGCCGCTCCCGTTGAGCAGCGCGTACAGACCGACAATACCGCTTCCGCAGCCGATATCCAGCAGACATCTCGGGCAATCAAAAGACAGGGCTTCGCACATCAGTCTGCTGAATGGGGTTTTGTCTGGGATGCCTTCATTACCGTACAGATGAACAGCATCAAAACATGCACCCCTAACGCCTTTTTTTTCTTTGTTCATGATAACAGGCTTTCAATATGCTTGCAGGTAAAAAAACAGAAAACACAAGTCATCTCGTTCCAACGCTCAAGCATGTCAGCGTTGGAACGCATGAACCATGCCACCAAATTGCGGCAGCTTTAGAGCCGCAGCACCACATGGACCACATCCGGGTCTTCATCGCTGTTGCTGATGTTGAAGCCGAGTTTGGCCGCCAAGGTGAGCATGTCATTATTAGTAGAGAGCACATCGCCTTCCATGAGCCGCAAACCATGACTGCGGGCTGCGGCAAGGAGCTGCTGCATGAGCAGATGGGCAATGCCCTGCCGCTGCCATTCGTCGGCCACGACAATGGCGAATTCGCAGCTCCGGCCATCCGGGTTGATGCTGTAGCGGGCCACGCCGATCTGTTTTTCCTTGTCCTCCGCACCATGCACCACGGAAATCAGCCCCATCTCCCGGCTGTAGTCGATCTGGGTGAAGCGGGCCAGCATCTGCGGACTGAGTTCGTCAATCGCCTGCATGAAGCGGAAATACTTGCTCTGCTCAGAGAGATTGCGGACAAATTCCTGCTCCATGTCCGCATCCTCTGGCCGGATGGGCCGGATGACCATGTCCATGCCATTGGGCAGCTGCCGCTTGGTGACAAAATGGGCTGGATATGGATAAATAGCCATGTGGCTGTAGCGGTCGGAAGTCATCGCGTGAAAATCAACCACGATCCGCGCATCCACGGCCATTGCCCCGTGCTCATCGACAATCAGGGGGTTGATGTCCAGCTCCTTGACCAAGGGCAGCTCGCAGGCGATTTCCGAGACCCGGAGCAGGACATGCTCCAAGGCTTCCATGTCAACCTTGGGCATGTGCCGGAACGCGCCCAGCAGCTTGAAAACTCTGGTGCTCTGAATCAGGTCTTGGACCAAGCGGCGATTGAGCGGCGGCAGGGTCACGGCCCGGTCGCCCATCACCTCGACCGAAATGCCGCCCGCGCCAAAGGTGATCACCGGGCCAAAGACCGGGTCTGTGACCAAGCCGACCAGCAGCTCCCGGCCATTGGGCCGCTGAAGCATGGGCTGAATGGTCACGCCGTCAATGCGGGCTTCGGGCCGGTTCCGGCGCACCTCGGCCAGCATCTCGTTGTAGGCGCTGCGGGCTGCCTGGGCATTGCTGATCCCAAGCCGCACGCCGCCCGCATCTGACTTGTGGGTGATGTCGGGCGAATTGATTTTCAGGGCCACGGGAAAGCCGATGGTCTCAGCCTGGACCAAGGCCTCGTTGGGCGAGCGGACTATGCTGGCCGGAGTGGTCGGAATATGGAAAGCATGCAGCACCGCCTTGGACTCAGCCTCACTGAGCACCTTGCGGCCCTCTGCCAGCACGCTCTCGATGATCAGGCGCGCCCCTTCCACATCCGGTGCCCTGTCCCGCGAGATCGGCCCCGGCGTTTCCAACAGCAGCTTCTGGTTCCGGCCATGATTGACCAAGTAGGAAAAGGCATCCACCGCTGTTTCCGGGGTGTTGAAGGTCGGGATGTTGGCATCGCGGAAAATGCGGCGGCCTTCGCCAACCTGAATTTCCCCCATCCAGCAGGTCAGGAGCGGCTTTTTGCCCGTGTTCAGCTCGACCAGTGACTGGGCCACGCCTGCCGGGTCGGTCATGGCCTGCGGAGTGAGAATGACCAGCAGACCATCGACATTGGGATCATCCATGCAGATGGACACAGCTTGGGCATAGCGTTCCGGGGTCGCATCACCAATAATGTCAACCGGATTGCTGTGCGACCACGTTGCAGGCAGGACTTCGTTCAGCCGCTTCATGGTCTCTTTGGACAGCTCGGCCAAAGGTAGGCCCAGATCAGCCAGCCGGTCTGTGGCCATCACCCCTGGGCCGCCGCCATTGGTGACAATTGCCAGCCGGTCGCCATCCGCCTTAGTCGGAAAGGTCAGGATGGCGGCGGCAGAGAAGAGATTGGCGATGCGCAGGCCGCGCACCACCCCTGCCCGCCGCAAGGCGCTGTCAAACACGTCATCCGCCCCGACCAGTGCGCCGGTGTGCGACATGGCCGCCTTGGAGCCGCTGGCGTGCCGTCCCACTTTCAAGGCAATGACCGGCTTGAAGCGGGCCGCTGCCCGCAGGCCGCTCATAAAGGACAAGGCGTTGTGAATGCCTTCGATATACAGCAAGATGCTCTTGGTCTTGGGGTCATTGACTAAGTAATCGAGCACATCGCCAAAGTCGATGTCGGCGGAAATGCCGGTCGAAACCACAGCGGAAAAGCCGATCTTGTTGGCAGCAGCCCAGTCAAGAATGGCCGTGCAGAGCGCGCCGGACTGCGAAACAAGGGCAATATTGCCCGGCGCGGCCACGCCCTTGTTGAAGGTGCAGTTCAGACCGGTGGCAGGCCGCATGATGCCGAGGCAGTTTGGCCCGACAAAGCGCAGGCCGTGGCGGCGGGCGTTCTCCAAGACCGCCTGCTCCAGTTTCAGGCCCTGCTGCCCGACCTCGCGGAAACCTGCTGAGATGATCACTGCCGAGCGGATGCCGTAGCTGCCGCAGGCTTCGATAATGGCAGGCACGGTTGCCGCCGGAGTGGTGATCACGGCCAGATCAACCGGCTGGCCAAGGCTCTTCAGGTCAGGATAGGCTTTGCGGCCTTGCACCTCCTCGTGCTTGGGGTTGACCGGAAAGACCTCGCCCTTGAAGCCGCCTTCAATCATGTTTTTGAAGACCAGATTGCCCACCGCCCCTTCGCGGTCGCTGGCACCGAAGACCGCGACTGAGCGCGGTTCAAACAGCTTGTTGAGATAGTGCTTGCCCATGAGAAGTTCCTTATAGCGGTTTCGTATTGAACAGATATCAAACCCAGCAATGACGGAAAAACGATTTGATTGATTTTGACTTAACCGTTTTCAGAGATATATCATAAGCTTCCATCAGCTCACGCTCTGTTCTCGGCTTCAATTTTCTTATAGTGTTTTTCATTACTGACCAGCAGTATTCAATAGGGTTCAGTTCAGGACGATAAGGAGGGAGGAAAATGATCTTCGCTCCTGTACTTCTGATCAAAGCGAGAGCTTCTTTGTTTTTATGAGGACTGGCATTGTCAAGAACGACTGTCTTGCTGCTGTCAAGATATTTCAAAAGATAATTTTTTATATAGAAATAAAAGACATCTCCTGTCATGGTGCCTTTAAATTTCATGCACTTCAATATTTTTCCAAACTTTACAGCTCCTATCATGCTTATTCTTTTCCCTTTACCTGAAGGTCTTTTTGAAAAAGCTCTTGTTCCTTTTCTTGATCTTGCAAATTTTCTCGACATGTTCAAACAGCATCCTGTCTCATCAATAAAGATGAAATTCTTTTTGTCAGCCTCGAGCAGGCCTGCAAGGTAATTAACTGTCTTTGCTATATTTTCCTCTTTATACGCCGCCGGATCGCGGAAAGTTTTTTTTTCCGGCTGATTTTCAGTCTGGCGAGAGTTTCGCACAGCGTGGAAGGTGCTATTTTTAAATTGAATTTCTCGTATAAGCGATCACACATCTCTTCAAGCGTAAGATCGTTCTCGTCATCAATCATGCTGGTCAGAAAAGGCATATGAACTTCCTTGATTTTCGGAGGATTTCCGCCTTTATGAGGCTTCGGCTCAAGCGTCCCCTCAGTCTTCCATCTTTTTACAAGACTTTGAACAAATTTATAGGAAACGTCAAGCAAATCTGCAGTTCTTCTCAATGATTTCTGTTTTTCATAAACAGACAAGACTTTCTTTCTGAAATCAATAGAATAAATCATGGCAGACCTCCGTGTGTAAAAAAATGGAAAAAACAGACAAGTCAAGTTTAATCTTTTTCTGATAACCATACAACCTGAAACCGCTATATGTGCGAATGATTGCAGGTTATGGCTTATTGCGCTGCAACGTGCAGTTATCGCAGCGGCACAAGGTCAATCCACAGATGCGTCAGATGAAGTTTGCTGTCAGAACGATTTACAATTGATGTGTATTCAGCAACTTTTCCATTATCGTGCTTCAGTGCGAGCTGTTCTTCCTCTGACCATTTCGGTTCAGCAGGTTGAGCGCACAGATCACAAACCCAAGTGTTTACTTTTTTACGCCAACTTTCTGCGTTTCCATCCTGAATGTAGCCGATCATGCCAGCATGGTTGAGTCTGCTGCCGTGTATGCCCAGTTTGAAACGTTCTATTCCGCCGCAGGGCACATGCTTTTTCTTTTCTTCATGTCCTATCACATATTCTTTACGACGTTTTGTGCCCAGTCCTGTCGAAAGACGTTTTCCTTCAAAAACGGTAATCAAGGGTGGATCAATCCCGCTATCAGCATCAACTTTGAGATAAGGGTTCCTCGAAAAATACAACATCCATTCTGCTGCATTTGTTTTGTTATTTTTTATTTTAATATTGAAATTTCAGTCTATTATGTTATAATTTCGGCATCAATTCAACTCATGCTGCCGGAGATGCACAGATGAACCAACTTGGATTTTTTGATTTTTATATTCGTCTTTCCCGAATTGACAAAGCAGGTGATCCTTTAGTTAAGATCAACAAGGCTATTGACTGGGAAATATTTCGGCCAATTCTTGAAGAAGCAAAAAGAAAGCCTGTGAAATCAAATGCTGGAGCTAAAGGTTATGATTCAGTCATGATGTTCAAAATTTTAATTTTGCAATCATTATACAATCTTTCTGATAAAGGGATGGAATATCAAATTCTTGACAGATATTCGTTTTCCAGATTCCTTGGACTTCGGGCGGCTGACAAAGTTCCAGATGCGACAACGATATGGCTTTTTCGTGAAACTTTGACCAAAGCAGGAAAAATCGAGGAACTGTTTTCTGTTTTTGACGAATTTCTTGATGAAAATGGATATCAAGCCAGAAAAGGGCAGATAGTCGACGCTTCCATAGTCAACGCCCCGATCCAGCGTAACAGCCGCAAGGAAAACAAGCAGATCAAGAATGGTGAACAGCCTGAAGGATGGAGTGAGAATAAGCAGGCGCAGAAGGATACTGATGCCCGTTGGACCAAAAAGAACGGCAGAAGCTTTTTTGGTTATAAAAATCATATATCTGTTGATGTGAAGCATAAATTCATCCGAAAATATGCGGTGACCAGCGCCGAGGTTCATGACAGCAATATTTTTGAGGAGCTGCTTGACCCTGACAACACCAGTCGGGATATCTATGCGGATTCGGCATACAGATCTGAAAAAAAGCTCAACTGGTTGAACGAGAATGGATACAGAGAGCATCTGAACCGCAAAGGAACACGAAGCCGGAAACTGACCGAATGGGAGAAGCAGGGAAATCGGACAAGATCAAAAATTCGCTCCCGGATTGAACACGTCTTCGGCATCCAGGCGCAACGTGCTGGCAATATGATTCTCCGAGGAACAGGTTTCATTCGCGCTGCTGCGAAAATAGGCTTGAGAAACTTGACGTTCAATATTGACAGGTACGGAACTCTTAATAAAATTTAAGATTTAAAAAAAAGAAACGCATTCAGGAACATATTTCAACGGAAGTTTGCTCAAAATAAATAAAAAACAGGAAATAACAATTTATGTATTTGAAATTTTCAACTGTCAAAGACACTATTGATAAGCTGAAAAAACTTTATCTCAAATTTTTCGAGGTTCCCATAAATGCCAATATCAGCAGCAGGACTGTTGCCACGAGCTTCATCTTCCATGCTTTCCCGGTTTGCAAAGAAATTTTCTGCTTCGTTGTTGATAAATCGGGTAAGTTTGCTGTTAAGAGCGTTTTCATTTTTACTTTTTTCTTGCATAACAGAATTAGTAAATTTTGGCAGGATTGTCTTTACAAATTCAATTACCTTGTTGAATTGCGCATTTTTAGGCGGGCCGAATAATAGTCCCATGCCGCCGAGAACCCGTCCTTGAGCATATTGCTTCATGATTTCAATATCCCTGTTCCAAGAGATCAATCATTGTTTCATCAGCATCACGAAGCGCAATGGAACGGAGCCAGTATCTTTTCTGATTTGGCTTGATCATGAAAATGACGTTTTTTTCGTAGAGGCGGAGAATGCGGTTGATGAATAAGCGGCTGCTATGACGGCGGTGCAACAGCTCATCAAGAAACGGAACGATTTTTTCTTGGTCTGGCAGCTCTATCTGCGGCGCATCGCCGTAACAGAAAGGATAGCAGATAAAGGAATCCCCCAGCAATATTGGCTCTAATGACCTGAATTCTTGGTACACTGGGTTTAGAATATCGCAATACATTTTGCCGAACTTATGCAAATCAGATGTATCTGCTTTGGACAAAATGAGAGAACTTTCTCCCTTTCCTTGAAAGTCAATAATATACCTACCAACATCATCAATAAGGGCCTCTTCCCAAAAACGTAAAGTTAAATCTTTTTCTTCATCCCAATAAGGTACAGCCATAATATCACATGAATTTAACGAGTTTCCTCGATCAACCCAAGTTCTGCCGCTGAGAAGAAGTGCTGATAATCCAAATAATTTTGAATTATTGAGACGTTCAGCAAGATTTTTTAAATGATGCCGCTCATGCTTCGGCGCATATATCCCTATAATTTGTTTTGTGAATACCAGTTCTTCCTCTGTATATATGGCTGGAACAGCCAATCCGTTGTCAACTATCTTTCTGATAAGCACATGAGGAGCAGAAAAAATGAGTTGAGTTATCGGACGTGGCTCTTCAAAAAAGAGCTTATCAACAGATTTAACTGAATCCCAGTTTATACCGTGTTTAGTTAATCCATTCGGAGGAACATCATTTTTCCCTGTTATCCAAGGTGCAGTCTTTGGAGTTCGCTTCAGGCCAAATTTCTTCATACGTTCTTCAGGCGATAACTCAATCAATTCGTTCGCGTCAGGCAAGTCATTTAAATAACTTCCACACCCAACACTGTATCCCTCTCCAAACTGCCACCCATGATTTTCCCTCTTTTCCTCCAGATACTTTCCCAGTGTAGGCACATTCGTCAACAGCCGATCCATCATGCGATGCAGCCTGCCGCCGCCAAGCAGATTGATTTTCCAGACATATTTTTTTTCTTTGATTGATTCACGGGGAACCCAATGAAAATCATAAGGATCAAGCTCAAATAGCAGTTTTTCCTTGATTGTTTTTGTTCTGCGGAAAATCAGGTGTAAAATTTTATCAGCAGTTGGCTGTTCATTGCGGCCAATCACCGCTGCTGCCGCAACTTTGGCATTTTTGAAAAGCACTCCTTCCAACGGAGTGAAATCAAAGACCTGATCAATGGCGAATTGTTCAAATAAATAACTGCGGAAAGATTGCGCGTTGCCGTTGTAGAGCAGCGGTCCAGCAGGCTGAATCAGGCAAACTGTTCCGCCAAGCCGGGCAACTTGAAAAGATTGCTCTAAAAAAAGAAGCGCAATCTTCTTGTCCGGGAGCTGCTGCCGTTCTTTGCTGCGTTTTTTCTCAATCTCTTCCGCCTTGCTTGTCAATGGGCTGTCAAAAGGAGGATTGCCGATAACTATATCAAAATGACTGTTGAATTCCTCTGATTCAACTAATTCAAAAAAGTCTCCTTCTCGAAGATTATCAGGTTGCAGATTATTAAATTTGAGTTCATTCCAGATAACAATCGGTTCCAGTTCGTCGCACATGGTGACACAAAGGCTGAAAGCTGCCACTAAAACAGCTTCTGGAGCTTTATCTATCCCGAACAGGCTGTTTTTCAAGATTTCTTGCAGTTCATGACAGGGTGGATATTTCCAATCATTAGCTATTCGCCAGCATTGAATCAGGCGTTTGAACGCGCCCACCAGAAAAACACCCGAACCGCAGGCAGGATCAAGGATTTTCCAAGAAAGTGTCTCTGCTTTGAGGGGCAAACATTGGTCGATGAGAAAATCAACCAGCATCGGCGGCGTATAGACAACTCCCTTGTTTTTTTCTGCCAAAAATTCTTCATAAATATTGCTGATCAATTCAACCGGAAGATCCTCGAAAGAATAGAGCGGCCAAAAGAGATACTGACCGCTGGACAGTTCTTGATTTCCCTTGAGAAAAGCAGCAATCTCACAGAGATCAGCTTGTTCCAGCTCACCCTTCTCCTCATCGGTTAATTTGAAGATGCCGCCGTTGAAATGTTCGCTCAAATGATCAAAAAGTTTAATGCAGCTTCCAGCTTTATTGAACAGTTCGGCAAAATCATCATAGCCAGCCTGAGAAAATTGCTGAAAAAATCCATTGTTAAAAACTTGATTCCCAGTGGAGTCCCGACGGTCATTCAAATACTTGACCAGAATTGCCATAACCAGAATGCGGTTTATGACTTTTTCTGAAAGTTTCTTTCGCTTCAGCAGATTGTTTCTGAACGACTTGAGATGAGTGAGCAGCTTGAAATACGCAGTTTTTTCAAGAAGGAAATCATTTTTGAATTTTGGATTCTCCCAAAGCGTCCCGGCGGCAACTTCGCGGGCGGCAAAGGCCCGATCAGCAGCAATGATTCTTTCAAGCGTGTTGAAGGGAGTGAAAATTGGAGTGTTTGTTTGTTCATCTATCTCAGGTTGCTGGCGGCAGTTAAGAACTTTCACCTTCTGAGGTGTCAGAATAAACATTAAAGGCGGGATGCCTGCGTTCCAGAGACGGCGATGTATCTCGGCATATTTTGCTTCGTTGCAGGAAAGCGAATTGTCGTAATAGATATAAATTTGAGGAACAGAAGAGCGGCCAGTTCCATCAGGGAAAATACGAAAGAAAACAGCATCTGCTTTGTAGTTTTCAGCCTGCTCCAGCGCGATTCGTATTTTTGCTTCCGCCTGCTCCCTGTCTTCTACAAAATAAAGATTTTTTTGTATTTCAGAAGAGTCAGACAATAATTCCAGCTCGTTCAGCCTTCTTGCGAATGCTTCTTTGTTTTGCATTTCTATCTTTCTATTCTGACTTGGAAATACCGCCCCTTTGCAGCCGCTGGCATCAAACATCACGCCCAAGCGCGGCTCAAACAGCTCTTTGCTCGTGTCGCCCGGTGCCATTATACCGGACAACTCAAAAAAAAACAGGGAGGAAACGGAGCTGCTCCGTCTCATCCCTGTTTGCCGAAGGTTCGCGCATCAGCAGCGTGAGCTGTGTGAAAGAGCACAAGGAGGACGCGGGACAGCACACTATCGGGCTGGCTGGAGTTTGCCTTCAGTCAGCCGCAGTCTTCATGCGTTGCGCCAACTGACGGCATTCCTCCTGAGTTATGGCAATCTCAGGATGCCCTTGCGGCAGGCTGGCGGCAAAAATCGCGGCTGCCTGCTGACAAAGCGGCTCCGCTTCGGCCAATCTGCCGACCTGCTCATAAAAGCGGGCCAGACTGCGCAGGCCAAAGCCAGTTGCTGGATTGTCTTTTCCCAAGGCCTGCTCCCAGATGCGCAGGGCTTGCTGATAGAACGACTCCGCCTCGTGGTATCGATGCTGCTCTTTGCACAAGTCTGCCAGACCAGTCAAGGCCACGGCCACTGAAGGATGATCCGGGCCAAATATCTTCTCCCAAAGCGCGGCTGCCTGCTGATATTTTGCTTCCGCCTCCTGATAGCGGCCCTGCTTGCGCAGCTGTTCTCCCTCCTGATACAGCTTGAAAGCCACAGCAGGATGTTCTTGTCCTGCTGCTGTGGCAGGTGCGGCAGGCGCGCATGTCTCCCAAGAAACAGCGGCCAGCCAGACTGCAAACGCTGCCAGCATTATGTTTTGTCGCATCATCTCTCTCCTTGTGCTGCCATTGTTCATCAGGAAGCGTTGCTTTCCAGAAAGCCCCAGTAGGGATAGTCGAGCTGATAGGAGGCGATCAGGCCCGGACTGTGCTCACGGCTGGCCACCAGCCAAAGGTCGTTGCACCGCTGCTCCGGCGGATCGCGGTTGAAGGGGTCCCACTGCGGCAGCAGCACCATTGCGTTGTCTGCCGAATATTCAATGTCGCCGGAACCTTTGAAGGAGCCAAGCTGGGGCTGCTGGTCGTACTGCCCGTCCTCATGCCGGGTCAGCTCGGAGATGACTAAGAACGAGGCATTGAACTGGTCCCGGAGCGATTCAAACTGCCGCAGCCAGGCATCAATGCCGGTGCGCCGCTCGGCCAGATTCTTGAAGGGCAGCTTGTGCAGGCTGTCAATCACCACCATGATGTACTCGGAATTGGTCTCGTGGCGGAGAAAGTCAAGATGACTGCGCATCAACTCCGGGGTCAGGCGGCGGTCCGTGACCACCCGAAACCACGGCAGAAGCCGACGCAGCTCGGCCTTGCCAGCCTGCAAGCGGCGGTTCTCCTCGCTGCTGCGGGCTTGGCTTTTGATCTGCTCCACCGAGAGCCTGCTCAGGCGGCAGAGGGTGCGCTGGTAAATCTTCTGCCTGCCGTTCTCAAAGTCATAGTAAATGACCGGTATCTGGCGGCTGGCCATGTCGCTGGCCACCTGAATGAAGAAGCAGGACTTGCCTGCCTTGGGCAGGCCGCCCATGATGTTGATGCCGTGCATGCCGCCCAAGGCCCTGTCCATTCGCGCAAAACCGGAGCGCATGGCAGCGTGGGCATCGCCGCCTTCCAAGCGGAGCTGCTCCTCAAAGTGAAGGAATTCCCGTTCCGGCGAGCTGAACGGAGAAAAAGACTTGGCCTCCCGGATCAGGCTGAACACGGCCTTCTGATAGGCATTGCCCTGCTCTACCGCCATTTTGGTCAGGCACCAGTGCTTGGGCGCAGTGTCTGGCCAGCGGATCATCCTGACCTTGAAGCCCAGCCGTCCGGCAAATTCCCGCGCCGCAGTCTCGGATTCCGGGTTGCGGTTGACGCAGACAAACAGGGTCTTGACCCAGGCCAGCCGCTCCGCCTCCAGATGGACAAAATCAGCGGCTGAGGCCAAGGCAATGCCGGGCAGGCCGAGCTGGCGCAGGGCCAGCAGGTTGTCCTCGCCTTCCGTGATCACCAAGCTGCCGTTTTCGCAGCGCATGATCTCCTGCATGTTGAAGATGCGGAAGCGGGGCGTGGCAAATTCCTCGTCGCCATGCCAGAAGCTGTCGTCCGGCTTGTCAGGATGGACGCAGCGGGCCGCATAGCAGTTGCCGTCCTCCTGAAAATAAGGATAGACCAAGTAGCGGCCATTGAAGCCGATCCGCATCTCGTGGAGCACTGCCTTGGAAATGCCCATTGCGGCAAAGCGGATGAGCAGATCAGCAGTCAGCTTCTCCATGAAGCCGGTGATCTCGTTGTTGATGTTCTTGGCCGGATAGTTGACCTTGGCAGCGGCATAATCGCGGTCCGGGTCAAAGCCGGGAGCAAGGCTGAGGCTGAGTTTGCTCTGGCGGGCGAACTGAAGCGGGAAGCCGCCAGGCGTGCAGCGGTGCAGGCAGCGGTAATAGCCATGAAATTGGTTTTCCGGGCTGTTGATGACGGCCAGCAGCTTTTTGGGGCCGTCCTTGCCCTGTTCGTGGCAGAACGGACATTCGGCAGTGAGAAAGCTCTGCCTCAGCTCTGCGCCGGGCAGGTGGCGGAGATAAAAGGCAACAATTGGATCATGGCGGTGCATGGCAGCTCCTCAGCGGCCTGTTCAGCCGGGTTTGCCAAGAAGATGGCGCAAGGCTGGTTCGAGTTCCGGCTCCTGAAAGACATAGCCAGTGTCAAGTAGCTGGCGCGGCTGCGCTTTTGCGCTGGCCAAAAGCAGCTCCTCAGCCATTTCACCGAGCAGCAGGCGGAGCAGCAGGCGCGGCACAGGCAGCAAGGCCGGGCGGCGGAGCACTGCGGCCAGCGTCCGGGTGAAATTACGGTTGCTGACCGGGCCGGGCGAAACCGCGTTGATTGGGCCGCGCAGTTCCTCGTGCCGGAGGATATGGCTGATGATGCCCGGCAGCTCGCGCAGGCTGATCCAGCTCATCCACTGCCTGCCGCTGCCAATCACGCCGCCTAATCCCATTGTAAAGGACGGCAGCATTTTTGCCAAGGCTCCGCCTGCCGGACTGAGAACAATGCCAAAGCGGAGCTGGACCGTGCGGATGCCTACGGCTGCGGCTGGCTGAATCGCCGCCTCCCATTCTTGGGCCACTTGCGCGAGAAAACCTGTGCCTGCCGGACTGGCTTCGGTCAGCACCTCGTCACCCCGGTCGCCGTAAAAGCCAATGGCTGAAGCGGAGATCAGCACCTTGGGCTTCTGCTTGGCAGCGGCGAAGAATTTGGCCAGCAGGCTTGCGCTTTCCACCCGGCTCTGCCGGATGCGCTTCTTGCGGGCGGCAGTCCAGCGGCCTGCGGCAATGTTTTCTCCAGCCAAATTGATGACCGCGTCAATCGGGCCGCAGTCGCCCAGTTCGATGATGTTCCGGTCAATGTCCCAGAACGGGGCAGTCTGGCTCTTGCGGCGCAGAGGCAGCACCCGGTGTCCGGCGGCGGACAGGGTGCGCGTCAGCTCGCGGCCCACCAAGCCGGATGCGCCAGTGATGAGGATGGTTTGTGTCATGATTTCAAGAGAGCAGAAGCTGGATTATTTGAGCCGAACCCTTTGGCTCCGCTCAGGGTATGCACATCAAAGCGCACAGTTTTTCCGGTCAAGAAATGCGAGGGCTGGCGGCCAGCGAGAAAGGGTGCCCAGACAGGCCGCTTGATTGCCACCCGCTGACTGACCGCCAAGGCCGCTGTGAGCAGCTCTTTTTCCGTTTCCGGGTTGTCAGGAGCGGCCAAGAGCTGGAGAAACTGCGCCTCCTTTTTCACCAAAGCGGATTTTCGCCGTTCCGGGAACATGGGATCAAGATAAATCACCTCCGCCCGTTGGCCATTGACCCGCATTTTCTGCAAAACAGCAATTGCGTCGCCGACTGTCAGGCGGATGCGGGCGGCAATTTCCGCAGTTTCCGGGCAAAGACTGGCCTGTTTCAGGCCGTCAGCCAGCAAAGCGGCCAGCACTGGCTCCCGCTCAACAATCCGCACCTGACAACCTGCCGCAGCAAGGAGAAAGCTGTCCCGGCCCAAGCCGCCTGTGGCATCAAGCACAGCAGGCCGGACAGTTCCTTTGCAGCCGACCGCCCGCAGCAGCAGTTCCCGGCCCGGCTGCCGCCGCCGGAAGTCAAGTGCTCCGGCAGTGAAATCCACCCGCAGCGGCCTGCGCAGATGGGGATCATCCAGCTTGAGCAGCTCCAGTCCTGCCTGCGTGAGCCGAAGGAGCAGGCCGGGCTGTTGCCCTGATTCCGCCAATGGCAGGCCAAGCCTATTCGCCAGCTCTGCCGCTGCTTCGGCCAAGGCTGGCTCAGTCCATGTCACTGCCAGCACTGAAGCGCAATCGGACAGAGCAGACTTTGCTGGTTGATATTTCATGACGCACGATGTAACATGAGAACATTTTCTGCAAGAGAAAAAGAGACCAAGGGCGGCAGGCGTGGCCCTGATCATCCATCATACTTTTTTTGCTGGCCCAGAACAAACAAATGAACACCATGCCGCCGAGCGTGGTCGCGATTATTCCGGCCCGCTGGCAGTCAAACCGCTTTCCCGGCAAGCCGCTGGCTCTGATTGCAGGCAAGCCGATGATTCAGCATGTGATGGAGCGGGCTTGGCAGGTGCCGCTGCTCTCCCGCGTGGCCGTGGCCACGGACGACCAGCGCATTGCTGAGGCGGTCGCTGCCTTTGGCGGCGAGGCTGTGCTGACCCGGAGCGATCATGTCTCCGGCACAGACCGGCTGGCTGAGGCTGCCGAGCTGCTTGGCATTGCCGAGCAGGACGTGGTGGTCAATATCCAAGGCGACCAGCCGCTTTTTGCCGCAGAGGTGATTGAGCAGGCCGCCCGCCCGCTTTTGGAAGACCCGGCCCTGCCCATGTCCACCTTGATTTACAAGATCATCAGGCCCGAGGAAATCACGGATACAAACCACGTCAAAACCGTTTTTGACCGTAACGGCAACGCGCTGTACTTTTCCCGCTCGCCGATTCCCTTTCAGCGCAGCCCGGAAGAGGCGGTCAAGCCGACCTATTATAAACACTTGGGCTTTTACGCCTACCGCAAAGGCTTTCTCCTCACCTTTGTCGCCCTGCCGGAAGGCGAATGGGAACGCTTTGAGAAATTGGAGCAGCTGCGGGCCTTGGAATACGGCTATCAGATTAAAGCAGTGCTGACTGAGCACGACTCCATTGAGGTTGACACGCCGCAGGATTTGCTGCGGGTTGAGGCGGAATTGTTGAAAAAATTGTAGGGGGCAGGCCCCCGTGCCTGGCCTGTCACATTACCAATTCGTAGTAGGGGCGGTTCATGAACCGCCCCTACAGTTCCACACCATGCGATGAACAAAAAAATAACCATCATCGGCTCCGGCAACGTCGGGGCCGCCGCTGCGCACTGGGCCTTGACCCGTCGTCTGGGCAACATCGTCCTCTTGGATGTCATGGAAGGCATCCCGCAGGGCAAAGCCTTGGATTTATGGCAGGCCGGGCCGCTGGACGGCTTTGCGGGCACAGTCATTGGCAGCAACGACTATGCGGATTCGGCTGATTCAGACGTGGTGATCATCACCGCAGGCTTGGCGCGCAAGCCCGGCATGTCCCGCGACGACCTGCTGGCCAAAAACGTGGCCATTGTCAAGAGTTGCGCCGAGCAGGCGGTGCGTCATTCGCCGAACTGCTTCATGATCGTGGTCACCAATCCGATTGACGCGATGGTCTATACGGCCTTCAAAGCCTCCGGCCTGCCCAAGCAGCGGATCATCGGCATGGCTGGCGTGCTTGACTCGGCTCGCTATCGCACTTTCATAGCCAACGCTCTCGGAGTGGCGCCAGCAGATGTCAGCGCGATGGTGATGGGCATTCACGGCGACAAGATGCTGCCCTTGGTGCGGCTGGCCAATGTGGCCGGCGTGCCGGTCAGCGACCTGCTTGCTGCGGAGCAAATCGCGGCGATTGTTCATCGCACCCAGCACGGCGGCGGCGAGATTGTCAATCACCTGAAAACCGGCAGCGCCTTCTGCACGCCGGGCTTGGCGGCAGTGGAAATGGCCGAGGCCGTGCTGACTGACAGCAGGCGGGTCATGCCCTGCGCGGCTTGGCTGGAAGGCGAATTCGGCATCTCCGGCTGCTTCCTTGGCGTGCCCGTGGTGCTGGGCGCGCAGGGTGTGGAGCGCATCCTTGAGTTCCGGCTCACCGACGAAGAACGGCAGGCCCTTGGCGAATCGGTCGAAGCGGTGCGCCAGCAGATGCAGGAGACGGGTCTGTAACCTGTGGGGGCAATTCATGAATTGCCCCTACGGAGGAACGCATCGCCGGACACGCAAAACGTCTCGTCGGACACATTGAACGTATCCTTCTTATACGTTCAACCGCTCTTTTGATGCGATGAACACAGCTGCGGAGCGGAAAAACCTGTCCAAGCCATGCTTCATCGTGTTGCCGGAAAGGAAGAGCAGCTCGCCAGACAGGAAAAATCACTGAACTATTGGATCAATCATGGCGGACAAGACGATCAGCTCTTTGCAGGAAGTGCTGCGGAGACTCACAGAAAAACGATTTGCTCCTCTTGATTTTCTCAGCGCAGGCAGCCTGACCGAGCGCGCCCTTGCCTTGGCCTTGGGTGACAAGCCGCCATTGATGCCGGACACGGACTGCGGTAGGGAATGGGAGAAGCTGGCGCAAGGGCTGCGCAGCTTTGAGGTGCGCGGACTGCGGGCAGTGGCCTTGGGCGGCGGCACTGGTCTGTCACGGATTGCAGGCGGTGACTCGCGGCGGCCTGAGTGGCGGGATCAGCCCTTCACCGGCCTCAAGGAAATCTTTCCCAATCTCACCAGCATCGTCTGCGTCACTGACGACGGCGGCTCCACCGGCGAGATGCTCAAGGACTTTCCTCTGATCAGTCTTGGCGACATCCGTCATGTTCTGCTCTCTTCCGTGCGCAGTTCCGGGCTGCAGGAGCTGTATCATTTAGATGAGGACAAGGCGGCCCAAGCTGCTGCGGTGCTGCACAGTCTGTTCAATTTCCGCTTCAGCCTGCCGCCAGACTCGCCGGAACAGCTTTGGAAGCAGAGCGGAGCCACCCCGGAACAGCTGCCTGCGCCCTTGGCGGGCGGTCTTTCTGATCTGATGCGGCGGCTGTTCAGCGACCAGCGGCTGAAGACCTCGCTGCAACGGTCTCAGTGTCTTGGCAATCTGCTGATCGCCGCTGCTGTCTATAGCAAGCTGCCTGCTTTTTTCCGCATCGCCGAGCTGATCGCCAATCAGAAACGGCTTCAGGCCGCGACCTTGGAAGGAATCAGCGACTTGGCCCATCTTATCGGCGCAGGCAGGAATGCCGTGCTGCCCTGCACGCTCACCTCAGCCCAGCTCCAAGTGCTCTATGCCAACGGGGTGCAGGTCACAGGCGAATCCAAGGCCGGGGCAGCGGAACGCGGCTGGCCTGTCGAACGGGTCAGTGTCCGCTTCTGCGAGGAGCCGCACTTGCCGGAACAGGCGGCTGAAGCATTGCAGAAAGCGGATATCATCATTTTCGCGCCCGGCAGTCTCTACACCTCCATCATTCCCATCCTGCAAGTGCCCGGTCTGGCTGATCTGATCCGCAGCAACAAAAAAGCACTCAAGCTGCTGATCGGCAATATCTGGGTGCAGGAGGGCGAGACCGATGCCACGCTTGATGTCCCGGACAAACGCTTCCATGTTTCTGATCTGATCCGGGCGTATGACGGCAACATTCCCGGCGGCACCCAAGACCTGTTCTCTCATGTTCTGGTCTTGGACATGACAGATGTTCCCGGTTCAGTGCTTCAGAACTATGCCTTGGAGAAAAAAGAGCCGATTTATGTGGACAGCACCAAGGTGCGCCAGCTCCACTTTGAGCCAGTCCAAGCCCGCATCTTTTCGCAGGACCTGCTGCGGAAGGAGCAGACCGTCCAGCACGATCCTGCCGCCCTTGCCGCTGCTGTCCGCTGCCTCTGCGGCCTGCGGGCCTGCGGCTTTCTCGATGTCCAGCCGCCGCCGACCGTGCGGATAACCCAGGAGCCGCTGCCGGTGAGCGTCTGCCCGGACCGGCTTCTGCCCTGCATCCGCTATGAGGAGATCAGCAGGATTGTCCGCACCCTGTCCTTCCGTCAGTTCAATCTGCTTTCTGATCAGGCCAATGACATGGAGCCGGAGGAACGCGAGCAGTTAGCCGCAGCAGTAATTGAGATACTCTGGCGGCATCCTGACATCCGCCCTGATCACCTCCGGGCCGTGCAGGGACTCAGCCTGATCAGCACGGCCCGCTGGAGCCGCTGCCAGCAGTGGGACAGCATTTTCTCCTTTTATGACCCAGAAGACGGCTGCCTGAAAATCCGCCAAGATCAGATTGAGGAGCAGAATCTTTTGGAGATGCCGCTCTTAGTCGCCTTGGGCCAGTCCCTGCTCGGCAACTACTGTCAGGAAAAGCAGATCGAGCCGGTGCTCTTCCAAAACCAGCAGGTGGGCCGAATCTATTGGCTCACAGTCCGGGAGCGGCAGGAACTGAACGGCTTTCTTTCTTCCGAGGAATTGGACGAATTTCTCCAACTGGCCCAGCTGACCCGCCTGGCACGGCAGCGGCGGCTCTATGCCCGCACGGTCAACGGCGAGGAGGGCTTCATGCCGCCCGGCCTGCTCTTTGGCCAGCTCTTCGCTTGGTATTTGGACAACCGTTTTGCCCTCAATCTTGACCAGGCAATGATGCCGCCCTTGAAAAACGAAGCTGCCGGGCTGGTCGTCAAACAGACTGAGACCGCCCGCAGGCAGGAAAAGCTGATCACTTTTTTCCGCGAGCGTGTTTTTCGGGCCAGAAAGGTCTGAAAAATGCGGTATAATAAACAAGGACTATGGAGCTGGACACACTGCCGCCGGGAGAGGAGAGGGGCTGAGATGCGGAAAATATTGATCATAGACGATGACGAGCAAATTCTGCCCATGCTGGCGCATGCGGTGGAGCTGGCAGGCTATGCTGCGGTGACTGCCTTGGATGGACGGGAGGGGCAGCGACTGCTGGAAAAGCAGCCTTTTGACTTGGTGATCACGGATCTGATCATGCCGGAACGCGAGGGCATGGAGACCATTACCTATATTAAAAAGAATTTTCCCGCTATTAAAATTATCGCCATTTCCGGCGGAGGCCGGATTGGGCCGGAAACCTATCTGCCCGCCGCCTTGGAACTGGGTGCGGACGATGCTTTTGCCAAGCCCTTTCCGGTGGAGGAACTGCTGACTTCTATCAGGAAGCTGCTGAAGGAAACCTGATCTGCAAAGCCTGACCTGACTTGTCCATTTTTTCCTGATGGGCCTGCCATCTGTTTTCAGGGCAGGCCCTGTTTCTGTTGCTCAATTCCGATATATTGCTTTGTTTCATCTTGTTGGGCCGATTTTTCGCCGCTTCCGCCTGCGGCTCTGCTTTGGCATGGCCGCCCTGCTGGTCGTTGATCTGCTTCAACTCACCATTCCCCGGTATCTCAAGATCGGGGTGGATGAGCTGGAGCAGGGCACGGCAGACAGCCACAGACTGCTCCTGCTCTGCTGCTTCATCCTGCTCACCGCTGTAGTCGCGGCAGTGCTCAAATACTGCTGGCGCACCCTGCTGATCGGCTTTTCCCGGTATTTGGAGACCGACCTGCGCGAGCAGCTTTTCTCGCATGTGCTGGATATGGATCAATGTTTTCTCAACCGCCATCCGCCTGGCGAAATCATGGCCCATGCCGCCAATGACTTGGCAGCAGTGCAGATGGCCTTTGGCATGGGCCTGGCTGCTGCGGCTGACATTCTGGTCCTGACAGGAGCCTCGGTTCTGTTCATGCTCCACATCAGCCCGCCGCTGACCCTGACCACCCTTGCCCCGCTGCCGCTGCTGGCCGCCTGCGCCTGGCTGCTCTCTCGCGAGCTGCACAAACGCTTTGAGCAGGTGCAGGCTCAGTTCAGCCTGCTGACGGAATTTTCCCGCAACACCTTGGTGTCCATCCGCATGATCAAGGGCTGCACCAGAGAAGGGCAGCAGATTCGCGACTTTGACCGTCTGAGCAGAAAATACGTCCGCTCCAGTGTCAGCACAGCCGTGATGCAGGGCCTGCTCATGCCGGTCTCCGTGCTCACCGGCAGCGCGGCCATGCTCATCGCCCTCTATGTCGGCGGCAGAATGGTGATTGCCAATGTCATCACCTTGGGTGATTTTGTCGCCTTCACCACCTTTCTGTCCATGCTTTCCATGCCCTTGGTCATGGCAGGCTGGGTCACTGGCCTGCTCCGCCGGGGCCTGACTTCCTTGGCCCGAATCCACCGCCTCCTGACTGAGGAATCAGCCTTGGCCGCCAGCCTGCGGCCTGCCCCGCCAGGCACAGCCATCCTCCAGAGCCGCCCCCGCATTGCCCTGCGCCAGCTCAGTTTCACCTATCCCGGCGCAGCCGCTCCGGCCCTACAGAAGATTGAGCTGGAAATCGGCCCAGGAGTGCTGGGCATCACCGGCAGAACCGGATCCGGCAAGTCAACGCTGTGCAGCCTCTTGGTCCGGCTCTATCCTGTGCCTGACCAGAGCTTCATTTTTGCCGGGCATGATGTGAACCTGCTTGATCCGGCCCTGATCCGGGAGCAGATCAGCTATGCAGGCCGGACAGCCTCCCTCTTTTCCGGCACAGCGGCGGAGAACATCAGCTTGGCCAGACCAGAGGCTTCCTTGACGGAAATCAAGGCGGCAGCCAAGGCGGCGGCAGTGCATGAGGAAATTTTGGCCATGCCGGACGGCTATCAGACCCGGCTGGGGGAAAGAGGGGTGCGGCTCTCTGGCGGCCAGAAGCAGCGGCTGGCCTTGGCCCGGGCCATTCTCAGCCACCGGCCCATCCTGATTGTTGATGACGGCCTGTCCTCCTTGGACGCGGACACCAGCCAGCAGGTCTTTGCCGCCCTGCGCGAGCGCATGACAGGCAAAACCTTGATTGTGGTCACGTATCAGGTCAGCCTCTTGGCTGCTGCTGATCATGTTCTGATCATGGAGCAGGGCCGGATTGCCGACCAGGGCAGCCATGCGCAGCTCTTGGCCCGCAACGCCTTTTATCAGGAGAGCACACGCGGTCAGCAGGACAGGAGACGGATTGGTGGGTAATTTCGGCTATTTTGAAGAAGGCAAGATGGGCCGGGTTTCCGACCTGCAGCTCTGGAAGCGGATTGCCGCCCGATGCCGGGACTACAGCAGCGGCATCGCCTGGAGCATGGTTCTTTCTCTCCTTGCCGCCGGAGCCACGCTGGTCCAGCCAAAACTGCTTCAGTTCGCCATTGACAGCAGCATGACCGGTCCGAAAAACGATCCGGCCTTTCTTTTGGACACGCTCGCCTTTGCCGCCCTGCTCTACGGCGGGGCCGTGATTGTCGTTTTTGGGGCCAGCTTTGCCCAGACCGTGCTGCTCGAATACATCAGCCAGTCAGTCATGCACCAGCTCCGCTGCGGCCTGCACCGGCATCTGCTCTCCCTTGATCTGGCCTTTTTCCACGCCCACCCGGCAGGCCGCTTAGTGACCCGGCTGACCAATGACATTCAGAACATGAGCGACATGTTCACCTTGGTCATGGCGACCTTGTTCAATGATCTGCTCAAGTTTTTCGGCATCTTGGTGATGCTTTTTCTCATCAATGTCCGGCTGGCGCTGCTGATGGCCATTTTTCTGCCAGTGTCCTTAGCAGTCAGCATCTTTTTCTCTAAAATCGCCCGCAGCGGCTTCCGGGCCATCCGCAGCCAGCTCGCCGTGATCAACGCCTTTATTCAGGAAATGGTCTCCTCCTTGGCCATTGTTCATATTTACGGGCAAGAAAACGAGAATTTGCACCGCTTCCGCGCCCTCAACGAGGAGTATCTGCACCGCTGGCTGCACCTGATTCACTGCTTTGGCGCGTTCATGCCGCTGACCGAGCTGCTCACTTGGCTGGCTGTGGCAATCATCCTCTGGCAGGGCGGCGGCGAGGTCCTCAGCCAGCAGCTCACCTTGGGCGAACTGACCGCCTTTCTCGCCTACATGCGCCTCTTTTTTCAGCCCATGCTGGAACTGGCCCGCAAATACTCGGTGGTCCAGTCCGCCTTAGCCTCGGCAGAGCGCATTTTCGAGCTGCTCGACTTGTCCAGCAGCATGCAGGAACCAGACCAGCCTTTGGACGGCAGCCTGATCCAAGGCGATATCCGCTTTGAGCAGGTCTGTTTCGGCTATCAGCAGGAGAACAGGCAGGGGCAGATGCAGGCGGCGGCCAAGGACACCCTGCGCGACATCACCTTGCATATTCAGGCCGGAGAAACTGTGGCCATCACCGGCCCGACCGGGGCAGGCAAATCCACCTTAGTCAGCCTCTTAGTCAGGTTCTATGAGCCAAGCGTGGGCCAAATTTTCTTGGATGGACACGACCTGCGTGAGTTCTCAGTCAAGACCCTGCGTGAGAAAATCGGTCTGGTTCTGCAGGATCCGCTGATTGAGCCGGACACCGTGCTGGCCAACATCCGCCAGGACACTGGGCTGGAACGCGCAGCCATTGAACAGCTTTTGCGCCGCACCGGCCTGACCGCCTTTATCAGCCGCCTGCCCGTGGGCTTGGACACCCGCATCGGCGAAGGCGGCCTTAATCTTTCTGCCGGGGAAAAACAGCTCCTTGCCTTTGCCAGAGTGCTCTGCCGCGACCCGGCCATTCTGATTTTGGACGAGGCCACCTCTTCGGTGGATACTGAGGCGGAACGGCTGCTGGAGCAGGCAGTGCGCACTGGTTTTGCCGACCGGACCGTGCTGGTGATCGCCCATCGTCTTTCCACGGTCCGCCGGGCAGACCGGATTGTCGTGCTGGATCAGGGCCGGATCGTTGAACAGGGCAGTCATGCGGAGCTGCTGCGGCAGCAGGGCCTGTATGCGGAACTGGTGCAGGCTGACCTGCGCGGGCAGACACAAGAAAAAGCATGTCCTGCCAACCTTTTGCTCTGAAACCAATTCACATCATGGCACGATCATACATCATCACTGGCGGCAAGCCCATCCAAGGCGCAGTGCAAATCCTCGGCGCAAAAAATTTTGCCACCAAGGCAATGGTTGCTGCGGTTTTGACCGATGATCTGACAACCCTGCTCAATGCGCCGGACATTGGCGACATCGCCATCACCGAAGACCTGCTGCGCGGCATTGGCGCGGATGTCTGCCGAACAGACGGTCCTGATGCCGGGGTGCTGAAGATTGATCCAGCAGCGGTCAATCAGCAGACAATTCCGCTGCCAGATTCCGGCTCCAACCGCATTCCCATTCTCCTGATGGGCGCATTGCTGCACCGCTTCGAGGAGGTGAGCGCGCCGTTTGTCGCTGGCTGCAACATCGGCGGTCGTCCGGTTGATTTCCATCTCCAAGCCATGCGCCTATTCGGGGCGGAAGTGATTGTGACCGACACCGGCTACACAGCAGTGCGGCGCAGCCGTCTGCGCGCCTGCCATTACACCCTGCCCTATCCCAGCGTCGGCGCAACCGAATCTTGCATCCTGCTCGGCGTGCTCGCGGACGGCACCACAGTGATTGCCAACTGCGCCCAAGAGCCGGAAATCATGGCCATGATCACCATGCTCAACGCGATGGGGGCGCGGATCAGCTTCAGCATGGACCGGACGCTGACTATTCACGGCGTTGACCGGCTGCATGGCACGGTTTATCCGATCATCGGCGACCGGATAGAGGCGGCCTCATGGGCGGCTTTGGCAGCAGCCACGGACGGCGAGATCATTGTCAACGGCATTGCCCCTGAGATTTTGGCGAATTTTTTCGGCCACTTCAATGCCATCGGCGGCGGCGTGGAAGTGCTGGGCAGAGACTCGCTGCGTTTCTACAAACGCCAGCCCCTTGCTGCCACGTCCATAGAGACTGATGTCTATCCCGGCTTTGCCACTGACTGGCAGCAGCCGATCACTGCCCTGCTGACCCAGGCAAACGGAATTTCCGTCATCCATGAAACCGTGTATGAGAACCGCTTCGGCTACACCCATGTTCTCAACCAGCTATGCGCGAATATTCAGGTGGTGAAATACTGTCTTGGTGGCATCCGCTGCCGCTTTGCCGGGCATGATCATCCGCACAGCGCGATCATCAGCGGCAGAACCAAGCTGCGCTCAGATGGGCTTGAAATTCCAATTCCCGACCTCCGGGCCGGGCTGGCCTACATCATGGCGGCCTGCATGGCTGACGGCGCAGTCAAGATCACCAATATTCATCTGCTGGAACGCGGCTACGGCAACTTGGCCCAGCGCGCTCCTTTTCTTGAGATTGAGCCGGACTGAAACTGTCGGCGGCACCTTCTTTTGCAGTTCAGTGTCGATGGTGCTCATGGTTCACCAGCCGAAAAAAAAGCAGGAGCGGTTCAGGCAAGGCTGCCTGACTCTTTTTCACCGCCGGAAAAGTTTTTTTGCTTGACTTCCTGTTTATCCATCCTATACTTATATATTTTTACAGGCCGTGATTTGTTTTGCGGCACATTCGCCTCAACTTGAAAAAATAAAAAACAACCATTACTTAACGCAACGAGGAAGGAATTATGTCTAAGCTGGTAGCCCCCCACGGCGGCAAAGGTCTGGTCTGCGCCCTGCTTCACGGCAGTGAGCTGGCAGCGGAGAAGGAAAAAGCAGCTGGCCTGAAAAAAGTTCAGGTCAGTGCCCGCGCCAAAGGCGACCTGATCATGATGGGCATTGGCGGCTTTTCTCCGTTAGACGGCTTCATGAACAAAGCGGACTGGAAGAGCGTCTGTGAGAATTTCCAGCTCGCTGACGGCACCTTCTGGCCAGTGCCGATCACCTTGGATGTGTCCAAGAACGATGCCAACGGCATCACCACTGGCGACGAGATCGCTCTTGAGGCTGACGGCGAGATCATCGCCACCATGAAGGTCACAGAGAAGTATGACATGACCGAGGCTGACAAAAAGTGGGAGTGCGAGAAGGTCTTCATGGGATCCGGCGCAGACTCGATTGACGGCAAGTTCTGGCAGGTTGCCCCGGAAGATCATCCCGGCGTGATCATGGTCATGAACCAGAAAGACGTGAATCTGGCCGGGTCAGTGAAAGTGCTTTCTCAGGGCAATTACCCGACCGAGTATCCGGGCGTGTATCTGACCCCGGCTGAGACCCGCGCCATGTTTGAGGAGCGCGGCTGGGCCAAGGTCGCCGCTCTCCAGCTCCGCAACCCGATGCACCGCTCGCATGAGTTCTTAGCCAAGATCGCCATTGAGGTCTGCGATGGCGTGCTGATTCACTCCCTGATCGGCAACCTGAAGCCGGGCGACATTCCTGCCCCGGTGCGGGTCAAGGCCATTGAGATTCTGATTGACAACTACTTTGTCAAAGACAACGTCATCAATGCAGGCTATCCGCTTGACATGCGCTATGCCGGTCCGCGTGAGGCCCTGCTTCATGCCACCTTCCGCCAGAACTACGGCATCACCGACATGCTGATTGGTCGTGATCATGCCGGCGTGGGCGACTTCTACGGCCTGTTCGAGGCTCAGGAAATCTTTGATCGCATCCCGACCACCGGCATTGCTGGCAAAGACCTGCTCTGCAAGCCGATGAAGATTGACTGGACCTTCTACTGCCACAAGTGCGACGGCATGGCTTCCCTGCGCACCTGCAACCACACCAAGGAAGACCGCGTCATCCTCTCCGGCACCAAGCTGCGCAAGGCCCTGTCCGAGGGAGCCGAAGTTGTTGATCACTTTGGCCGCGAGGAAGTTCTGGAGCACCTGCGCAAATACTACGGCAGCCTGACCGAGAAGGTTGAGGTCAAGATGCAGGGTGCCGCTTCCGGCGCAGACATGAAGTAAGAGGTATTTTTTTACTGCGCTGCCAAGGAGATGCTTATAGCATCTCCTTTTTTTATTGCCGCCTCGCCTTCGGGCCGGGCAGCCGGAAATAAAAAAACCGGCTTTTTCTGGGATGGAAAGAGCCGGCACAAAAAAAGAAGAGATGAAGAACACCTTGTTTTATGCAATGGCCATGCCGTTTCTGTACGGATACGGTAATTGCATAAAATAAATAGATAAAAAATAAACTACAGGCGTTCACTCCTCTTTTGACAATACAGTTTTTTTGATAATCAAGCAGTTGTTTTCCCCTTGTTTTCGTGAGATAATAGTCTTATTGGCCGCTCTGTCGGCCTGAGCAGGCCGTATTCAATATTTAGCTGGAAATATCATTTTTTTGCTTTCAGTCAGTTCGAGAGCAAACCAGCCGCATCTTGCGCACTGCGCTGCTGGCCGTTCCTTCATTTTTTCCCGGAGAAAAGCTCATGCCAACTTGTCCGATCCATATTATGAACGCCATTTCTGCGGAAGGACTGGCTTTGTTTGGCCTCAACTTCACGCTGGATGCTGCTCAGGCTGAGGCGCAGGGCTTGCTGGTGCGCAGCTCGCCCGTGGCCTTGGCTGATTTTCCCCGGCTGGAGGCGATTGCCAGAGCCGGGGCCGGGGTCAACAATATTCCAGTGGATGAAGCTACAGAAAAAGGCATCTGCGTTTTCAACACACCGGGGGCCAATGCCAACGCCGTGGTGGAGCTGGTATTCACCATGCTGGGGATATGGCTCCGTCATGTCCATCAGGGCATGAATTTTTGCCAAGGTCTGAGCGGTCTGACCGGAACTGCCCTCCATGCGGAAGTTGAAGCCCGCAAGAAAATGTTCCGGGGCCAGGAGCTGGCCGACAAGACCTTGGGCATCATCGGACTGGGCCAGATCGGGGTGCGGGCCGCCAATATGGGCGTGCATCACAACATGCGGGTGCTGGGTTATGACCCCTATCCGGTTTTGGACAACATCCACCGCCTGCTGCCAGATGTGAAGCTGGCCCAGTCGCGACAGGAGGTGCTGGCCCAGGCTGATTACGTCTCCCTGCATGTGCCGCTCAACCGGAGCACAGCCGGGTCTGTCTCCACCGCGTTTCTCAGCAGGATGAAACAAGGCGCAGTGCTGCTCAATTATGCGCGGGGGCCAATTGCGGATGACGAGGCAGTGCTCAGTGCCCTTGACTCTGGCCAGCTTGCCGCTTATCTGTCCGACTTCCCGACCGAGAAGCTGCTTGGCCACGAGAACGTCCTCTTCACGCCCCATCTCGGTGCCTCGACCTCAGAATCTGAGGAGCAGTGCGCGGCAATGGCGGTGCGGGAGCTGAAAAATTATCTTGAATATGGCACAGTCACTCACAGTGTCAATTTTCCCAATGTGGAGAGCATCCCGGCAGCAGGCAGCCATGCCCGCCTGATCATGATCAACCGCGATCAGCCGGGCATGATCGGTCTGGCCAGCAATATACTTGGCAGGCACAAGATCAACATCATGAGTTACACCAACAAGAGCAACGGCAGCATTGGCTACAATATCATTGACACAGAAAATCCAGTGCCGTCGGCGGTGCGGGAGGAAATTGAGGCGGTGGAAGGGGTGATCCGGGTGCGGATCATTTCCTTGCAGACGCAGGCGGAAGCAGCTTGAACACCACGAAAAACATCCTCATTGTTGCCGGAGAGGCCTCCGGCGACATGCACGGGGCCAATTTGGTCGCGGCCATGCAGCGGCTTCAGCCCGGCCTGCGTTTCTCCGGCATTGGCGGCAGGGAGCTGGCCGCTGCAGGCGTGGAGCTGCTTTTTGACGCGGCAAAGATCGCAGTGGTGGGCCTGACCGAGATTCTCAGCCATTTCAGCGAAATACTTGCGGCCAGAAAAGCGGTCATCCGCCGGATGCAACAGGAAAAGCCTGCCCTGCTGATCCTGATTGATTACCCGGATTTCAACCTCCTCCTTGCCGCCCAGGCCAAGAAGCTCGGCATTCCGGTTTTTTACTACATCAGTCCGCAGGTCTGGGCATGGCGCAGCAGCCGGGTCAAGAAGATCGGCAGACTGACAGAACGGGTGGCGGTCATCCTCCCGTTTGAAAAGGATTTTTATGCCCAGCGCGGTGTGGATGTGGATTTTGTCGGCCACCCGCTGGCAGACACAGTGCGGCCTGAGCAGCTTCTCAGCCGGGCAGCATTTTTCCAAGCGCATGACCTGCCGCTTGCGCCAGCAGGCCGGGTCATCGGCTTGCTGCCAGGAAGCCGGGCCAAAGAAATCCGCAGTCTGCTGCCAGACTTCCTTGCTGCGGCGGAACTGCTTGCTCAAGACAAGACGCAGAACTGGCTTTTCCTTCTGCCCCGCGCCGCCACTGTGCCGCAGGAGCTGCTTTTGGAAAACGGCTTGGCTGATGCCCAAAAAAAGCTCAATATCCGCATGATTGAAAACGACCGCCATGCGCTGATGGCAGCCTGCGATGCTGCTGCCGCCGCCTCTGGCACGGTCACGTTGGAGCTGGCCATGCTCGGCATTCCGGCAGTGGCCACCTACCGGGTCTCGCCGCTGACCTACCGGCTGGGCCGCCTGCTTGTCCGCCATCTCCGCCATTTTTCCTTAGTCAATCTGATTGCTGGCCGCGAGGTCATCCCGGAGCTGCTGCAAGACAAGGTCAGGCCGGAGGCACTTGCCCAGCATCTGCGCCTGCTGCTGGAAGAAAGTGAGTATCGTCACAGGGTTTTGGACGGCTTGACCGAAGTGACAGAGAAGCTCGGCCCGTCCGGCTGCGCGGAACGGGCGGCAAAAATCGCTCTGTCCTGCATGGCAAGATGATGGTTGCAAGCACCAGTTCCGGGCAAGGGCAGGACTAAGAGCATCTGCCGGTTTTCCTCATCAATCAAGCACCAGAAGTCGCTTCTTCTTTCTCCGCTGAAGGCAGGTAAATAAAAACAGCAGTCCCCTGCCCTGCCCTGCTTGCTATGTTCATGACTCCGCCTGCGGCCTCAACAATGGAGCGCGACACGGACAGCCCCAGACCTGTGCCTTGGCCTGGTTCCTTGGTGGTGTAAAACGGATCAAAGACTGAGGCCAGCTCCTCTGCGGCAATGCCGCTGCCGTTGTCCTCAATGCAGAGCCGGAGCAGGCCCGGCTCAGGCATGTCTGTGCCCAGGGTGATGCGCCCGTCTGTCCGGCCTGCGCTGCTGATGGCATCGGCACTGTTGAGCAGGCAGTTGAGCAGCACCTGCCGGAGCTGGTCCGGGTCAGCATGAACCATGTCCTCTCCCTCCGCCGCCCTGACGGTCACGGCAATCTCTTTAAAGGCTTTCTGCACCCGCACCATTTCCGCCGCAGACATCAGCAGCCCGTGCAGGGACAATCTCTCCGGCCTGCCTTTTGAGGCTCTGGCGCAGTCAAGGAGCTGGCGGATCAGCCGGTTGACCCGTTGCAGCTCCTGATCAGCCCGGCGGATGAACTCGCTGTTTTCTTCGTCATTGCAGGTTTTGGCCAGCAGACCAAGATAGCCCTGAATCACGGCCAGCGGATTGCCGATTTCATGGGCCAAGCCAGCTGCCAGCCGTCCTGCCGCCGCCAGCCGCTCAGTGCGGATCATCTCGGCCTGCCGCTCGTGCAGCAGGTGGTTGGCAGACTCCAGCTCGGCCACAGTTTGCCGCAGCGTCTTCTGGTCAGTTTCTATCCGAGCCAGCATCTTGTTGAGACTGGCAGACAGGCGCTGCAACTCGCTGCCAGAGTCGTCGGCAGCAAACCAGACCGCCTCGTGGCTGCGGTGCTGGCCAGCTAATTCCGCCAGCCGTTCTATGGGTCGGAGTATCAGGCTGTTAAGGCGGAAAAAGCTGATCAGCCCCAAAATCAGCAGGTTGAAGAAGATATAGAGAAGAACTATTTTTTCCGCCCGCCAAAGTGCTTTGGACACGGCATTGAGGGGGCGGAGCACTGCTGCCGCGCCGATCACCTGTCCCTGCCGCAGCAGCGGACGGGCACTTGCCAAGAGCAGCGGCTGGCCTTTGAGCAGAGCGGCTAACGGCGAGGAAGAATGACTCACTGCCTGCCCGGCAGCGGCCTGCTGTAGGGCAGCCGCCAGCAGAGGAGGTGAGATGTCGGTTGCCTGCATCTCTTCTTCCAACAGCAGGACCAGCTGACCTTCCTGTGCTTCAAGATAAAATTCAGCAAAGGTAAAGAGCTTGGAAGCTCTTGCAGGGCTTTCATTTTTCACCTCCAGCCGGTCTTGGATGCAGGCAAGAACTGCCTGATCACGGGCTGCCTCCCGCTGTATCGCATCCCGCTGCCAGAGCAGCAGGAGGACGAGATTGATCAGCAGCATGGCAATCAGCAGCAGGGCTGCAACAGTCATGGTCAGTCGAATTCGCATACGGCAAAGATAGCACAGCGGCGGCTGTGGAGACAGGGAAATTTACCAAGACTCTCCCCCAGATATTCATTGAGTAAAAAATATCCGTCAATTTGAAGCAGCGGATAAAAAATACCCGGAACAGCCTGAAATGAGAAAGATTCTTATTCTCAATAAGAATCTTTCTCTATTTTTGCAAGAGCTTAAAACAGCTACAACGTAGGATATAAAAGAAAGACTTTTCCATGCTGTCCGTACTGTGAACTGCCCTTGCTCAGGATTAAAATTAGATAAAGAAACAGCTTCGCAGTGTTCATCGGATACATAATGATATAAAGCTGTCCTGCTGTTTTTTTCGAGATTTGCAATGACTACAATGTAGGATATGAAAATGCCTTGTCCTTGCTGTTCGTGATATGAATGGTCTTGGTGCAAATGCAGACCTGAATGCAGCCGCATGTTGTCCAGAAGATGAAAAAATGATGAATTGGCACGAGTCTCGCATTAAATGCTCTGACGTAAAAAAAACAGTCAGTTATTTTATTATTTTTTCAGGAGGAGAATGTTATGAGGCGCAAATCTGCACGCAGAAAGATTTTTTATCTGCTCATCGCCGCAACGACCATGTTCTGTTCAGAAGTGTCTGCCAATGCTTCGGCAGAAGATGTCCATGAGCTGGCAGACATCTGCATGTATTCACAGCGGATTCTTAAAGACTACGCCTTGGTCGGCATGGGCGTGACCTATCATGATCCTCAGAAGGACCTGAAGGAGAATATTGGCACAGTCGATAAATATTTCAAAGATATTGAGAAACACAAGCTGGATGAGAAGCTGCTGGCCGAAGTGCTGGAAGTGGAGAATGCTTGGAAGATAATCAGGCCGGAATTTGAGCAGAAGCCGGACAAGAAGAAAATGAGCGAGCTGCGTAAAAAAGTGGAGCAGTACACAGTCCGCTGTGAGCAGGTTGCTGATGATCTGGCCAAGGACACCGGCATCAAAGGGGAGCACAATGTGGTGCTGGTGGCCGAGCTGGGTTTGGAGTCCCAGCGGCTCGCCGCCCTGTATCTGATGAAGGCGTGGGGTGTCGCGGATGCCAGCTACGAGCAGGAGGCGAATCAGACTGTTGATGAGACTGAGAGATTGTATCAGGAACTGATGACTGCGAGCGACGACTTAGTTTCCAAGGAAATCAAGGAGAAACTGAAAGCAACAGAAAACGACTTTGTTGCCTTCGGTGTGATGGCGAAAAGCACATCAGGACGTTTCATGCCCACCCAAGCTGAAAAGAGCGCAAGCAACATCTTCACCACCTTGCGGGAAATTCTGACTATGGAGCAGAAGCTGGTCGAGGCAACCGCAAGCTATTTCATTCCAGTCGCAGACGAGAAAGAGGCAAGGGCAATCCTTGACACGATCACAGCAATTTTGCAGCAGTACCAGGAGGAGTCAGCATGAAAACAGTTCATTTGAAGGCGGCTTTGGCAGGAGCGGTCTTCTGCATTCTCGCCGCAGGCAATGCCGTTGCCAACGTTGACCAGCATGACTTGGCAATGATGGAGTCAGCCAAGAATGTGGGCATAGCCAGTCAGAAGATCGCCAAGGCCTACTTCTACAAGCACATGGACATCCGCCCTGATCATGCGGAGCAGGACCTGACAGAGAGCCTGACAGATCTCAAAAAGGACATTCTCAAAATCCATGAGGGCATCAAGGGCAGCAGCAAAGAGGAAAAGAATATCGCCGTGTTTCTTTCCTACACCCGCGATGAGCTGGACAGAGCGTTGAGCAAGCCCTACAGTCAGGAAACCGGGGCGCTGATGATCGATTTCAGTGAGTCGCTGCTGGAAGGAGCTGACTTCCTCTCAGGAAAGTATGGGCATGAAAAAAGCGGCGAGGCAGCCATGCTGTCTGAGGTGGAAAATCTTCTCTTCCTGTTGGAGCGGGTCAACAAATACTACATCGCCCATAAAGCCGGGTTCAAAGACTACAACAACGTGGTGCAGCTCACCAAGGCGGTGGACGACTTTGAAGCAGGTCTGGCCAAAATCAACAGCTATGGCCGCTATCCTGACTCTGTGAAGGAGAGCGTCACCAAGATCAATCAGTTCTGGCCGGTGGCCAAGGAGTTCTACCTTGGCGTGCAGAAGAACGCCCTGCCAGTGATTGTTCTTGCCTCCACAGACAAGCTGGAGAAGGAGGTCAAAACTTTGGCCAACTTCCATTATCGGGAGGCATCGCAAGGAACGCACTGACAGTTCTTTTCTCTCCCGCGACAAAGAACAGGCCGTGATCTTCAAGAAGATCACGGCCTGTTCTTTTTGTTTGCAGCAGCCAGAGCATCCTTCGACAGGCTCAGAAGTCGAAGGATGCGCGGTTATTTCCGGCTTTTCATCTCCTTGAGAATCATCAGCCCGACTTTGAACTTGGGTTCCTCCTCCTTTTTCACGACTTTGTAAAAATCACACTTCTGGCAGTCCGCGCAGAATTTTTCCGAATATGATCCCTGCACGACTGCGCCCTTGCAGAGAGTCCCCTGAATCACCCAGCAGCAGCGGCCTCCATTCTTGCCGTCATGAATGCCGTCCGCCTTCTGCTCTTCAGCAGCAGGACAGATGCCAAACTCATGCGCCCGTTCTCCTCCTGGTTCCCGTCCGCAGTTTTTGACTTCCCAGCAGTTCTTTTTTTCTGTCATCTCCTCCAGCCCTCTTATTTTTCAGCCCCGCCGTCATGTTATGTTGGCGGCGGAGCATCCATTCTATTCTTCCGCCTTGGACAGCTTGTCAATATAGACGAACTTGATGCTGTCGTCAGACTTTTCTATTTTGGTCAAATAGACTGCATCCAAACCGCGATGATCATCCGGGCTGAATGAGACTGTCACGCCGCCCGGATCATAATCCACCATTGCTTCAAGAGCCTTTTTCAGAGATGCTGAATTGACCGCTCCTTGCACGGAGCTGATCGCCTTGTGCATGACATTGGCGGCAATATAGCCTTCCAAGCTGACAAAGTCGTATTTGCTGCTGTCATTGCCAAGGTCTTCATGGTACTGCTTGACAATCGGCAGCTCATCGCTCCAAGGATCAGGCACCACCTGACTGATATAGACATTGCCGCTTTCCTTGAGGCGGGCGGCCAAGGCGGTCGAGCCAACAAAGGAAAGACTGATCATCGGCACCTTGAAATTCATCTTGTGCCACTGATTGATGGCCAAAGCGCAGGGCCTGCTGGTGCCGACCAAGATCACCGCCTCTGCGCCGTTGCCCCGCACCTGCCTGACCCCGCCGCCCACAGAAACCGTGTTGCGCTTATAGTGCGGCACGCTTTTCCAGAACTCGCTCTGGTCCTCGCCTTCTCCAGGGATGGGCGGCACCGGCGGCACGATTTCAATCCCCTTGACCTTTTCCACCGCCTTCAAGGCGGCAGAGACACCGGCCAGGCCAAAGGCATCCTTCTGCACAAAAAGGCTGACCTTTTTCACGCCTAAGTCATCATGCAGCCGCCGCATCATGTTTTCCACTTCCGCATCATAGCTGGCCCGCAGGGCAAAGGAGTAGGGATTGGCCGCCGCATCACTGAGAAACCCGGCTCCGGTGAAGGCTCCAAAAAAAATGGTTTTCTGCTCATTGGCCAAAGGCGCGGCCACGGCGGAAGTCGGGGTGCCGACGTAGCCGAACAGTGCCTGCACCCCGTCTTGGAGAAAGGCTTCTGTGTTGATGCGGCAGCGGTCCGGCTCATAGCCGTCGTCTTTGCTGATCAGGATGACATCATCCGCCGCATGATGGTCAAAATAAGCTTTGCCGCCTTGGCGCATTTCTATGCCAAGAAAGGCGGTCGGGCCGGTCAGGGCGCAGGACTGGCCCAAGGTGACTGCCGCAGAACTTGTCTCCGGCAAGATCAGCACGCAGGTCAGCAGGAGTATCCATCGCATCTGTTTCATGACTCATTCCTTTGTCTGTTGATCGTGACTCACGCTTTCACGTCAGGCTGCTGGTCGCCTTCAATTTTAAAGGCGGCAACAGATTCGAGCATGTCTTGGCCCATTGCCTCCATCTCACGCATTGAAATCGAGGCTCCCATTGTCTCCTGAGCGGTTTCCAAGCTGATTTGCCCAATCTCTTTCATGTTGTCGGCAAGGTCGGCAGTGGTCTCAGCCTGCACGCTGGAGGCGGTGGCCACACTTTGAATCAGTTGCGCCACTTCGTTGGAGCGGGCCGTGATCTCCTCCAGTTTCTCCAAGGCGTTCTGGGAGAGCTTGGTGCCTTGGACAACCTCTTGGATGCTCGCGTCCATGCTGACTCCGGCCTCAGTGATCTCGCCGAGAATATTGCGGATCAGGGTTTCGATCTGGCGGGTGGAGGCAGCGGCCCGCTCGGCCAGCCGCTGAATTTCCTCAGCAACAACAGCGAAGCCGCGTCCCTCCTCGCCAGCCGCAGCCGCCTGAATGGAGGCATTGAGGGCCAGAATCGAGGTCCGGTCAGAAATCTCGTTGATGGTGCGGGCAAAGTCGCTGATCTCCTGCGAGCTTTCTCCCAGCCGCTTGATGGCGCGGGCCGTGTTCTGGACGTTGCTGCGGATGGACTCCATGGAATGACTGGTTTCCCGCACCGCGACCGCGCCTTCCTCAGCAACATGGCTGGAAGCGGCAGAGGATTCAGCAGACTGGCCCGCCTGCTTTGCCGCCTTTTTGATTTCCTCAGTCAGGACGCTGATTTTGTCAACCGCCTCTGTGACCATCTTGGACTGACTGCTGTTCTGATCAGCCAGCTCGGCGGTTGATTCACTGAGCACGTTGGCGGTCATGCCGACCTGCTCGGCAGAATCCTTGATCCGGCGGAAGGCGCGGCCCAAGTTGTCGAGCATCAGGTTCAGGGAGTCGGCCAAGGTGCCGATAACGTCATCCGTGACTGTGGCCCGGATGGTCAGATCACCGTCAGCCAGCAGGGTGATTTCCTCCAGAAGCTGAATGATGGAGTTGTTCAGCTTGTCATGCTCGTCCTGACGGCTCTGAATCATGTTCTGAATCGTGCCGGTCATGGTGTTGAACGAGGAGGCCATGCGGCCCAGCTCGTCCTTGCTGATCACCTTGGCCTCCTGATGATAGTCGCCTTTCTCCACCTTGCTGATGACGCTCATGATCTCATCCGCCTGCCGGGTCATGCCGCCTGCCACCCAGAGACTGACGCCGACAATGAAGGCTGTGGCAAGCAGCGCGGTCAGGCCGATCCAGTACATCAGCCGTGTGACAGGCTTATGCACTGCATCGTAATTTGCCTCGCTGATGATCGCCCACTTCAGGTCCTTGTACTGAAACGGCGCCCAAGAAGAAAGCACTTTCTCATCCGCGCCGTTGACGATGATGCTTGTATCGTCCTTGCCTTTCAGAGCCTCCTGCACCGCAACAGTGCGCAACTTGGCCTTGGGATTGAGCAGCGTGCTGCTCACACCGTATTTTTTCGCATCTGCGGCCTCGGAACGCCACAGGCCGTCTTCACCGATCAAATAGGTGTCAGTGAGCACCACATCTTGCTGCCGATGGGCTGACTCCTTTTCAAACTGCCTGCGGATGTTCATCACCGCATTGATCTGGTCAATGGGGATCTGCAAGGCGGCGATCATGATCACCTGGCCTTTGTCATCCATGATCGGCGCGGCGACAAAGGCTGCTGGTTTGCCGCCCGCAGGCTCGTAGAGGCTGTAGTCGCTGACTGCTATTTCCTTGCTTTCCAAGACCTTGACCACAGTGCCTGAAAAGCCTGATCCAGCAAACGGGCCGGTGAGAATATTGGTGAGATAATCAGGCTGATGCTTGGCCGAGAAGAAGATGTAGCCATCAGGATTGAGCAGATACAGATCAGGAAATCCATAATCTGCGACAAGCTGGGTCAGATGATTCTCCTGCTCCTCGCCTTTCAGCTTGGGCGCCATTGCGTCAGCCTGATCGATCTCAACCAGCAGCACCCAAGTGGTGCCGTGGATTTCCACGGCAGTGTAGGAGGAAAGGACGTAGTCGCCCCGGTAATTGATGGTGGTCTCCTCGCCGCTCTCGCCAGCCAAGGCATAGACCACGCTTTCCGTGTCAACAAGAAAGGCCGGGTTGGCCAAGGTCGGCTCCTCAAAATAGACGGAGTTGGAACGGAACATGCCATCCACGCCAACCATGTACGACTCGCCGCTCTCGCCAAGACCGGGCGTGTTTTTCATGATGCTGTCCAAGGCATCGCTTTTCAGCCGGAAGAGAAACACGCCGACCAGCTGGCCTTCGTTGAACAGCGGCGAGGAAAAATAGGAGACAGGGGTTTCCTGAAAAAAGGAGGACAGGCCATAATCTGTAAAGGCGGCCTCCTGCTTTCCTTTTTGCAGCGCATTCCATTCAGGAGAGTTTTCCTGAGCAGCACTGCCCTGCTCCACTTTCTTGTCAGTGGAGTAGAGCACGGTTCCTTCAGGACTGAGCAGGACAAGGGAGAAAAAATCACGTTTGTCAAGCCATTGGCTCATGAAGTCCGTAAAGGAGGCGGTCAGGCCTGCGGCAGAATTCCTGAGAAAATCCTTAAAAACAACCTGCTGCTGAGGGCTGCTGCTGAAGGCCTGCACATCCTGAAGGCGGCTGTTGAAATAATCAACAATCTGCTTTTTCTGCATGTCACGGATTGCAGCCAGCCGTGTGTAGGCCTCCTGCTGGAGCACCTGCATGGTGTCGGCGATGTTGTCCAGCGTTTTGGTCTGATCAGTGAAATACTGTTGCAGGGCCTGCTTCTGAAAGGCCAAGGTGGTTTCCAAGTTTTCAAAGGACTGCTGCCGCAAGGCCCAAGCAGAGTACCACCAGCTCAAACCGGCGATGACGACCATTGCCAAAGAAATCAGCAGGAGCGAGGAGAGCAGTTTGCCTCTGATGCTCTGTTTCCAGTCAGTGAGCAGGCCGCGCCGTCCTGTCATCCACGCTGGTTTTCTTAGTTTCTTCTTCCACTCACGTGCCATGTTCTCTCCTTTGAAACAAGAAAATTGCCTGAAACAGGCTGTCAGACCTTCAAACCGCTGCTGGCGCGCAGAGCGCCGGACGCAGATCAGGCAGGATCAGCAGCCTGTTCTCATGCGTGAATATGCCTTTGATCAAAGCAAGATTCATGCCAGTTTGCTCCGCCGCCACAGGCTGGCAGTCAGCAGATGCCTCGCCTGCGCTGATGCGGTCGGAAACTTTGAGGACGCAGCGCAGCAGCAGCTTGTCCTCCTGCGCAGCATCCTTGCTTTCTGCTGGCAGAATCACCCGCACCACCATGTGAAAATGCCGGTCAGCCGCACAAGTCAGGCCGTACAGGCTGACCATGTCAATGACCGGCAGCACCTGCCGCCGCCATGCGCACAACCCGGAGAGCCAGTCCGGGGCAAAGGGCAGCGGCTGCACCTTGACTTCCGGCAGCACCTCCTCAATCTGACGGGCGGCAAAAAGAAAAAACGGTTCCTTGTCAAGAAGCTGCGCGCCGGGCAGGGCAACCAGCACGGTTCTCAGGGCAAAACGGGACGTTTTTTTCTTATTCGGCATCACTGCCCCCTTGCTTTTTGCGGCTCATGGTCTCCTTGCAACGGAGAACAATCTGCTCCATCAGGTATTCAATCACATTTTTATTCAGGCCCTTGCGTTTGATCATGCCTGCCAGCTCAGAGGGCAGCTGCTCCACGCCAAGATGCAGCTCCTGCCCCCTGCGGCTCTGCTTAAAGCGGGTGACAGTCCAGCTCATCACCTGTTTAAAGGTTTCCTCGTCAATAGCGGCGGATTCCTTTTTCTGCGCTTCTTGGCCTGGCGGCGGTTGTTCCGGTTCATCGGCCTTGGCAGAATTGGCAGATTCCGCCAAGGCATTCTCCAAGAAAAACGGCATTGCCGCCTGCGGCTCAGAGGGCGCGTCCTCCGCCTCTTCCTCCTCTGTTTCTGGAAAAAACGGATCATCCTCTTCTGGTTCCGGCACTGCGGCCTGAGCATCCGCTCTTTCTTTCGCAGGCGACCGCACACCGATATTTTGTCCTAATTCTAAAGCGGTGGCAACAAGTTGCGTCGGCTCAAGGAGCAAAACTGGCAGTTCCTCCCAAATTGTCACCTGCGGGCAGAGTCTGGCAGTCAAGGCCGGGCAGGCTGACGGCAGCGGGCCGGGCGGATTGCTCATTTCCACCTCATCAGCGGCAAGACGGTCTGCGATGAGAAAGACGCGCTCCTCTCCATTCCGCAGCTCAAGACAGACCGCCTCATCTGGAACTGCCTGAGCAGCCTGCTGGGACAGAAGAGCATCAAGCTGAAAAATCAGGCCTTTTTGTTCCGTCTGCGCCGCTGTCTCAGCCCAAGTGCGGCGGGCAATGACATTGTCGCAGTCGATGCCAAGCAGAAACGGGCCGCCTTGAACTATGCACACTTTTTTCATGGAGTCTTTCGCATTCCGATTGACTTCTCAGGCATCGGGCAGCTCTCTCAGCTCTTCGGCGGAAATAGAGCTATATCACGTTTATGCCGTTCGCCTGATGTTAAGGGAACCTCGAAAAATTTGAGATAAAGTTTTTTCAGCTTATCAATAGTGTCTTTGACAGTTGAAAATTTCAAATACATAAATTGTTATTTCCTGTTTTTTATTTATTTTGAGCAAACTTCCGTTGAAATATGTTCCTGAATGCGTTTCTTTTTTTTAAATCTTAAATTTTATTAAGAGTTCCGTACCTGTCAATATTGAACGTCAAGTTTCTCAAGCCTATTTTCGCAGCAGCGCGAATGAAACCTGTTCCTCGGAGAATCATATTGCCAGCACGTTGCGCCTGGATGCCGAAGACGTGTTCAATCCGGGAGCGAATTTTTGATCTTGTCCGATTTCCCTGCTTCTCCCATTCGGTCAGTTTCCGGCTTCGTGTTCCTTTGCGGTTCAGATGCTCTCTGTATCCATTCTCGTTCAACCAGTTGAGCTTTTTTTCAGATCTGTATGCCGAATCCGCATAGATATCCCGACTGGTGTTGTCAGGGTCAAGCAGCTCCTCAAAAATATTGCTGTCATGAACCTCGGCGCTGGTCACCGCATATTTTCGGATGAATTTATGCTTCACATCAACAGATATATGATTTTTATAACCAAAAAAGCTTCTGCCGTTCTTTTTGGTCCAACGGGCATCAGTATCCTTCTGCGCCTGCTTATTCTCACTCCATCCTTCAGGCTGTTCACCATTCTTGATCTGCTTGTTTTCCTTGCGGCTGTTACGCTGGATCGGGGCGTTGACTATGGAAGCGTCGACTATCTGCCCTTTTCTGGCTTGATATCCATTTTCATCAAGAAATTCGTCAAAAACAGAAAACAGTTCCTCGATTTTTCCTGCTTTGGTCAAAGTTTCACGAAAAAGCCATATCGTTGTCGCATCTGGAACTTTGTCAGCCGCCCGAAGTCCAAGGAATCTGGAAAACGAATATCTGTCAAGAATTTGATATTCCATCCCTTTATCAGAAAGATTGTATAATGATTGCAAAATTAAAATTTTGAACATCATGACTGAATCATAACCTTTAGCTCCAGCATTTGATTTCACAGGCTTTCTTTTTGCTTCTTCAAGAATTGGCCGAAATATTTCCCAGTCAATAGCCTTGTTGATCTTAACTAAAGGATCACCTGCTTTGTCAATTCGGGAAAGACGAATATAAAAATCAAAAAATCCAAGTTGGTTCATCTGTGCATCTCCGGCAGCATGAGTTGAATTGATGCCGAAATTATAACATAATAGACTGAAATTTCAATATTAAAATAAAAAATAACAAAACAAATGCAGCAGAATGGATGTTGTATTTTTCGAGGAACCCTTAAGACCACGACTGTGAAAACCTTTAACTTTGGATGATAGTCTTTTGAATTTCTTACTTTTTCAAGCAAGGAAGCGGAATAATAATACAGAAAACTGTCATAGTGGTCGGTCAGCCGTGCATGTTGAATATCTACAATGAAACGATGGGCGGAATCCTCGGCAAATAAGTCATTGATGTACCCGACCGGCGGATCAAATTCCTTTTCTGTTTCGACCCGCTCAACAACAAGTTCCATTACCAGCAGGTCTCTGATAAAGGTCGAGAAAATTTCTGGGTCAAAAAATGCTTTTTTAAAAACGACTCCATATTGGAGTGAGGCGACTCGTTTCATTTATTTGTAATTCTTTCGATTAAAAAATTACTCATTTCAATAGCCATGCCTTCATTATTTTTTGCAATTTCTATTATTTCTTTCACCTCTTTATCTGTAATCATTTCAAATTGATATTGACTCGGTGCTAAAGACTTGTTCAAGTCCCCTGGTTCAAACTTATCAAGGTTGTCTCCATAAGTTCTCTTGTTTATCCTTATAATATCTTGGCCAATATTGCTAAGAAGATAAATAAAAATTTTGTCAATTAAATTTATGCCGAAAATGTTTGGGTAAAAACAATGAAAACATGTAAAATTTATAGCATCTGTAAAATTTCTAACTACTTTTACTCTTCCTCTGTTAAACACCCCAAATAATATTGGAGCAGGAGTTCTCCGTTCAATTTTATACCAAGGATTTCTCATTCTCGTAAGGTATCTCTTGTTATACCCACAATCCTCACCGTACTTTATATATTTTTGTATTTCATTGTTGCTCGCATCAGCAACATTTAAACAGTAAACAGGTTTGTCAAAATTGTATATTTCAACAAAGTCTTCTTCAGTAAAAATTGGCTTTCGTATTTGAGAACTTTTTGTTACACATTTACAGATATTATCCTTCCCGATTCCCAATTTAATAATTTTCTCCTTTTTAAGAGAGAAAAAACTATTCGCACCTGTTGCAATTCCTCTTGTAAATGAACCGTAAAATGACAACTTGACAAAACCATAAGGTGTTATACTGGAAGAAAATAATGACATTAAAATTGGTGTCCACTTTTTGTCAGGAGGCAAGTCGGACAGTCCAATTTTTTTATGATAATAATCATCAATATCTGCAATCTGGTAAAGATTGTCAATAGATTCTATTTTTGTTATCTTAATAGCGTTTCTTTTTTTATCCTTTTTACAAAGGAGTACGCAGACTGTTGTTGTCGCATCAGGGAATATTTCCTTTTCATTATAAAAAATTACTATTTGTTTCAAAAGGTAATTTTTTGTAAGGATTTTTTTTATTTCCCTGCCGTATCCAGTGTTGAAGAATTCAAAAGGCATAATAAAAGCTAAGTTTCCATTTTCATTCAGCTCACTTAGTGCTTTCACAAGGAAAATTGATGATATGTTAGAATAACCTGCAATTTTTTCGCCAACCTGTTTTTCAATTATTGGCAGTATATTGTGTCTATTAAGAAAATTTTGGAATCGCAAATATGGAGGGTTGCAAATAACTGCATCATATTTGTTGTTATGATTAGCTTCCAGATAATTACTATTGAAAATTTTTAAATTTGTTTTTCTATTATCTTTGTCAAGATAAGTAAAAATATTACTATCTATTTCATAACCTACAAATTTAGCAATATAATTAGGTTTCAGACTCATTACTTCATCGTAAAAAATTCCAAGTCCAAAGGCTGGATCTATAATAGTTTTCGGCTCATCTTTTAAAATCCACTGCGCCATAAGACGGGCTACAGGTGATGGCGTAAAAAATTGACCATAGGTCTTCCTATGGCGGATAGATGTATTTTTTACATATTCAGATTCACGCATCAATAACATCTCTCATCAATATATTTCCGTCAAGATACCCTTTTCCTCCTTCAAAAGTTACATGAAAAAGAAGTCTTCCTCTATCTAACTCTTTCATAGCTGATTTGTGTTCGGGCATATCAATTCGGCCTATAATTTCCTTTCCTACATTTACGTTTATTTTAATAGTTGTCTTTCCTTGATTTTTCACATCTCGCTCAATTGAAAAGCTATTTCCATCATTCTCGTCATCTGAAATGAGTTTTAGAATATCTTGAAATGAAATAACGTATGCTTTGTCAAAAAACACCTGTAAATAAAAATGTCTGACATTGTACTTCTGTATCCATCTATTCACGAGAGCAATATCCTCCATCTTGGGAGTAATGCTCAAATAATCTCTCTTGTGGAGAATTTTTATATTTTCTTTCAATCTTTTCAAAATTTCTGTCAGCTCTCTCAAATCTTGAGTTGAAGACCATGAGGGCCGCCTGAAATCAAGCTCTCGAAATGTCTCGTCTGTAGCTTCTTTTATAAGTCTGTAAATCTCCTTATTTTTTCTCTCAAGCAATTCTCCAAGAACGCCTTTCAATATTTTCTTGCGAATTTTCAAGCAGTTGTTTGTTGCATTCTTGTGCCTCTCATTCATGAACGCTGTGTATTTATCAATCAAAAAAGAACTTGATCGCACTTCTAAAGCCGCTACAGCCATTTTTACATGATTGTCATTGTAAATATCAACTTTCTTGTCTGAAAAATCAGAGCCTCTAAAGATCAGGATATCTGGCTTTTTGCCTATATTATTAAGTTCACTTTGATATTCACTATAAAATTCTGCAAACCCATCGTCGCCTGCTGATATTGAATCAGATCGACCATAGTGAACAGCAAAAAAGTCCTTAGAAAATTCGTTTATCGCTTTAAATACAATTTGTTCAGCCCAATCTCCCTGTTCTTTGTTAGTAAGAAATTCAGAGTTTGCCATAGTTGGTGGACGACCAGTGATTTTGATTTCAGTATCAATTTGAAGCGGGGACTTCTTTATAAGTTCCAGAATGTTGTCTTTATACATCTCTTACTCCTGCACTTCTGCCACCATCTGCCCTGATGCCATGCTGCGAATCAGTTCAATTGCCTCATCTTCCTTGAACGGCTTGGTCATAAAGCCGCGTGCGCCAAGCTGAGATGCCTTTTCCCGGTACTTGTCCGCACTGCGCGAAGTAAGCATGACCACTGGAATATCCTGAAATTCCGGCTGGCTCTGCAAGGCTTGCAGCACCTCAAAACCATTCATGCGCGGCATTTCCACATCCAGCAAGACCAAATCAGGCCGCTCTTCGCGGATGCGCTCCAACGCCTCAATGCCGTTGCGGGCCACACTCGGCAGCCAGCCCTGCTGGATCAAGAAATTGGAAACCACTTTGCGCACACTGATAGAGTCGTCAACCACCAACACGTGCAGCGATTTCTCCTCAACCTGCTCTTCAATCGCCGCCTCAACCTCAGCCGCAGACAGCTCAGTCCATTTGGTCAGCAGATCATCAGTTTGCAAAATCGGCACCAAGGACCCCTCACCCATAATGGTCATCCCGGCAATGCACGAAACATTGTGCAGATGACTGCCCAAGTCCTTGAAAACAATGTCCCGCTGGCCAATGATCTGCTCGCAGAACAGAGCTGCTTGACGGCTGCCAGCCCGGATGAGCAGCACGGCCTGCTCGCTTTCCGGCAGCAGGTCAGCGGCCTGCCCAAGATGAAAACCAGCGATGGCGGCGGGATTAATCAGGGGTAGCCGCTTGCCGCTCTCTGTTTCATAATGGCTGCCAGCGATGTCCTCTGGCCGTATCCGGGCCGCGCTGTTGATGTCGTGCATCGGCACAGCATATATCTGTCCGGCCAGCCGGACAAGAACCGCCTGGAGCTGGGCCACGGCCACAGGCAGGCGAATGAACAGCTCCAAGCCCTGCCCTTGGACAGAAGAAATTTCCACCGAGCCATTGAGCAGCTCGACCGCGTCGCGCACCACATCCATGCCCACGCCCCGGCCTGCAATGCCGCTGATCGTGCCTGCGCTGGAAAAGCCGTGCCGGAAAATCAGGCTGGCTAATTTTTCCTCGCTCATGCCGCTGACGTTCTCCAGCGGATAGAGCTTCATGCCCTTGGCCCGAATGGCCTCGTAATTCAAGCCCTTGCCATCATCCTTGATCCGCAGGGAGAATTGGCCGCCACGCCGCTCGGCCTTGATCTCCACGGTAAGCTGCCGGTCCGAGTTGCCGCCGTGGGCCACCGAGTTGCGGAGAATGTGCATCAGCGCGTCCGCCATCGTGTCCCAGACGCGGGTGTCCATCATAATGGACTCGCCTTCAATGACTAACTGGGCTGGATTGCCGGTGCTGCGCTCGGCCTCGCGCACAGTGCGGTGCATCCGGGCCGAGAGCACGGACAGCGGGGTCATGCGCAGGCCGATCATCCGGTTTTGAATATCCTTGAGAACCCGCGCCTGCCGCTCAACCGTCTTCTGCCAAGCAACATTCTCCAGCGCGCTCTGGTTCATGATCGAATCCAAGTCGCTGACCGCCTCGCTCAGAGAGCGGATGAGGATGTTCAGCTCGGAGTAGCGGTCCATCTCCAGCGGATCAAAATCCTCAGCAATACCGCCTTGGCCGGAGTCGCCCATGCCGCGCAGGTATGGAATCGTAGCTAATTCGTAGCCTGCCTCCAAGCTGTGATTGATGCTCTTCAGCCGCTGGAGAATCATGCCCAGCTCATTGAGGGTGCCGCCCATCGCCGACATTGAGGCTTCAAAACTGCTCAGGTTGATGACCATGTCGCCGCTCAGGCCGACCACTTGGTCAATCTTGCTGATCTCAACGCGCAGGGTGTTGACCTTCCGCACCCCGCTGACCTGCTGCTCATGAGCCGACACTGACGGAACCGGCTCGTCGGCTGATTCAGCCTGCTCCGGCGGCAGCGGCACTGCCTCGCCAGCCATGATGCTGCGGAACTTGGCGGCAACCGTCTCCTTTCCCTCGGCAAAGTCGCCTGCCGGTTTTTCGGTAATTCTGACCAAGAGGTCTGCGCCGTCCTGCATGGCAGCCACAGCCTGCGGCCCAAGCGTCGGCGATTCATCGTGCAGCCAGTCGAGATAATCCTCAAACTGATGCCCCCAAGCAGCGACCGGCTCAATGCCGATTACCGCAGCAGCTCCTTTCAGGGTATGCACCGAGCGGCGCAGCGAATGCAGCGGTTCCCGCAGTGAATCAGAAAGCGGGGTTTCGGCTGGCACTGCTGTGCGCAACTCCTTGAGCTGGAGGTCAATATTTTCTAAATGCTCGCCGGTTTCCTCAGCAAAGCAGGCCAGCAGTTCGGGATCAATCGCTTCCTCGGCAGGCTCCGCAGCTTCGGCAAAGAGGCTGTCGCTGTCATTATCGTCGGCAAAAAGATCGTCAAAGAGCGGCTCATCCTCCTCAGCCTGATCTTCTCTTGTTTCAGCAAAGAAAATGTCCTCTTCTGCTGCGGAAGGCAGGTCCTCCGTTTTTTCCGGCGGCGCAGCAGAAGAAGACGAAACGGTCTCAGAGGCAGTTTGAGGCGGGGCGGTCATCACAGCTTGAAAGCGGGCGGCAAGCTCCTCCTGCTCGGCTATCACGTCAGCGGCGGGATTTTCTGCCAGCCGGGCGAGAACGTCCGCGCTGTCCTGCATGATTTCAACAGCTTGCGGCCCCAGCGTCGGTGATTCGTCGTGGAGCCAGTCGAGATAATCCTCAAAATGATGGCCCCAAGCAGCGACCGGCTCAATGCCGATTACTGCCGCAGCTCCTTTCAGGGTATGCACGGAACGGCGCAGCGAATGCAGCGGTTCTCGCAGCGAATCAGAAAGCGGAGTCTCGGCTGGCACTGCTGTGCGCAACTCCTTGAGCTGGAGGTCAATATTTTCTAAATGCTCTCCTGTCTCCTCAGCAAAGCATTCCAGTAGTTCGGGATCAATCGCTTCCTCGGCAGGCTCCGCAGCTTCGGCAAAGAGGCTGTCGCTGTCATTATCGTCGGCAAAAAGATCGTCAAAGAGCGGCTCATCCTCTTCAGCGACTGCGTCAGCAAAAAAAATGTCCTCTTCTGCTGCGGAAGGCAGGTCCTCCGTTTTTTCCGGCGGCGCAGCAGAAGAAGACGAAGCGGTTTCAGAGGCAGCTTGGAAGCGGGCGGCAAGTTCCTCCTGCTCGGCTGCCGTGTCAGCAGCAGGATTCTCTGCCAGCCGGGCAAGGATGTCCGCGCTGTCCTGCATGATTTCAACAGCTTGCGGTCCCAGCGTCGGCGACTCATCGTGCAGCCAGTCGAGATAATCCTCAAACTGATGCCCCCAAGCAGCGACCGGCTCAATGCCGATTACTGCCGCCGCTCCTTTCAAGGTATGCACCGAGCGGCGCAGCGAATGCAGCGGTTCCCGCAGCGAATCAGAAAGCGGGGTTTCGTCTGTCACTGCCGCTTTCATTTCCCGGAGCTGCTGATCAATATTTTCTAAATGCTCTCCAGTTTCCTCAGCAAAGCAGGCCAGCAGCTCAGGATCAACCGCTTCTGTGCCGCTGTCCTCAGTGTTTTTCTCAGCAGGAGCAGGCGGCTCTGCCGGGCTGAACATATCTTTCGCCGCTGTTTCCGGCTCAGAGGAAAAAAGATCAGCAGCAGGATCGTCTGCCGCCTCTTGGTCGTCAGTAAAGAAATTGACAGAAGGCTCATCAGGAAGCAGCAGCTCTTCCGTCTCACCAGAAGCTGCATCGGTTGGCACGTCTTCGCCGCTGCCCGAATCAGTCAGTTCATCGAAAAAAGTTGCAACAGCCTCTGTCTCTTTCTCTTCACTGAAAAGGTCTTCCACCACTGATTCTGCGGTGGACAAATCCTCTGCGGGCACCTGCTCAGATTGTTCAGACACTGGCGCAGCTTTTGCCGCAGGCTCTGCGCTGGTCATGATTTCTTGGAACCGCTCCAGCACAGCCTGCTCTTCCGCAGCCAAAGCAGAGGTGGAATCATCTGCCAGCCGGGCAAGGATGTCCGCGCCATCCTGCATGGCAGCCACAGCCTGCGGCCCCAATGTCGGCGACTCGTCGTGCAGCCAGTCGAGAAAATCCTCAAACTGATGGCCCCAAGCAGCGACCGGCTCAATGCCGATCACAGCTGCCGCGCCTTTGATGGTATGCACGGAATGGCGCAGGGAATGGAGATGCTCGCGGAGCGGCTCGGACAGCGCGATTTCCGCCGTCACTGCCGTGCGCATTTCTTCAAGCTGAAGAGCGATGTTGTCTGCATGCTCCTCTGTTTCCTTGGCAAAACAGGCCAGCAGTTCAATATCAACAGCCTCATGACTCTGCTGCCCGTTCTCCAGCTCATCCTCCAGAAGGAGCACTTCCTCCTCAGACTCTTCGTCCGTCGGCGTGAGCAGCTGGTCAAGAATGCCGGCAATGCTGTCTGGAGCTGGCGCAGCCACCTTTTTCGGCGGCGCGGGTTGGAGCTTGGCCGCAAAAGCGGCGGCAAGATCAGCAGACAGTGCGCCGTCAGCCTGCTTTCCGGCCCGCCGCTCTTGGCAGAAAAATTCCAGCCGGTCTGTGGCCGTGTGGAGCAGCGAGAGCAGCTCCTCATTCATGACCAGATCGCCAGACAAGACTTTTTCCATGGTTTTTTCCAGCAGCTCGCCAGCACTGCTCAAGCCGTCCAGCCCAATCATGGCCGCCGCGCCTTTGATGGTGTGGCTGATGCGGTGCAGCTCATCCGCCGCAGGCTGATCTGTCCGGTCAGCCCGCAGCACGTCCAAGCAGCGGCGCAGCTCCGGCAGATACCCTTCCAGCTCGTTCAGGAATTCAGCTATGATGCTTGCGTCCATCTGCTTCTTCCTTCTTAGGCCAAGGATTGAACGTCATTGCAGCGCAAGTGAAGCCAGCAGCCTGCTGCCGTCAAAAAGCTGCAGCTCCTGAGTTTCCTCTCCGACCAGAAACATGGCTGAACCTTGGAAAAAATCTGTGAGGGCGGCCGCCGGGCCGCTGGACGGGGCGGCAGGCTGCTCTGCGCCAATCTCCCGGTGCAGCATCCGGGTGCCGGTGATTTTGTCAACCATGACCGCAGTTCTCACCCCGCTGTCATGCAGCAGAATAAAGGTGCGGTTTTTTCTTGCAGTCCGACTGGTGAGCTTGAAAAAGACAGCGAGATTGGTGACAGAGACAATTTCGCCGCGAATATTGGTCACGCCCTCGACCCAGTCCGGGAGAAAAGGCAGCGGGCGCACTGTCTCCATCTCGCCGACTTCCAGCACCAAAGAAAGGGGCACGGCCAGATGGCGGCCCGCAAGCTGAAAACAGATGTGCCTGCCGATTTCCTCCCGCGCTGAAGCGACTGAAAATCTGTCTGTCTGGTTCTGCTCCTTGCGCAGCTCCTGGGCCAGCTCCGCATCAATGGCCGCAAGCAGGCTGCTCAGACTGGCATTCTCGCTGCTGTTCAGGACTGTCATTTCCCGCCAGAGATGAAATCAGCCAAGATGAGTGTTCACCGCCTGCAGCAGCTCATCCGTATTAAAGGGTTTGGTCAGATACACATCCGCCCCTTGCCTCTTGCCCCAGAACTCATCCGACTTCTGGTTCTTGCTGGTCAGAAGAATGATCGGAGTTTTTTCCAAATCCGGCATGGACTTGATCGTCCGGCAGGCCTGAAAGCCGTTCATCTTCGGCATGACCACATCCAAGATGATCAGATCAGGATGTTCGGCCTTTGCCTTCTCCACCCCTTCCTCGCCGTCGGTTGCCGTGACCACGGTGTATTCCGGGCCGCTGAACACATCTGTGATCAGTTTCAGCTCAGTGGGGCTGTCATCAACTATTAGCAATTTTTTTGCCATGTCGCCTTTCCTTGGAAAAAATTAAGGTTCACCTGTTTTTTTACGCTATGCTGCTCCGCAGTCTCAACGCTGCTGGACTGCGCCGGTGTCTGCTGCTTTTTTATCAAGAATGCCGCTGACCACATTGATCAGCTCGGCAGGCTTGAACGGCTTGGTCAGATAGGCGCTGGCGGCGGAGAGATGCCCTTTGACCTTGTCAAGTATCCGGTTTTTGCTGGTCAGCATGACCACGGGGATATGTTTTGTCTCCCCATTCTTTTTCAAAATCGAGAGGAGCTTGTAGCCGTCAATCTTGGGCAGCATGATGTCCAAGAGCACCATGTCAGGCCGGTTGTCATTGAGCTTGCTCAAAGCCTCGACTCCGTCCATCGCTTCAATGACCCGGAAGCCGCCGCTCTGGAGAGTCATCTTGATCACCTTGCGGGTGGTGGGGCTGTCCTCAACCACCAGCACGGTGCGCCGGTTGGTCTGATTGTCAATGATCTGCTTCTGCTCCGCCTCCGGCTGCTTCTGCCCGCCCTTTTCCTCCTTTTGATTGGAGGCGATATAGTCAACAATCTGCGTCACCTGCGCCGCCACTTTCTGATAGCGGCTGTCCACCTGAATGATCGGCATGAGCAGGTCAAAATAGGTCAGGGCCTTGTCAAAGTCGTTCAGATTGAGATAAGCGACTCCGGCATAAAAGAGAATTTTCGGGTTGACCTCAGCAGCCAGCACCTTTTCAAAACGGGCCGCCGCCGCCCGGACATGCCGCTGCTCCACAGCATAGAAATCAATCTTGGCCAAGGTTTCCGCTTCGGTCAGCACCCCGGCCCGGCAGCAGGGGCAGAACGGACTGTGCTGCTCCATCGGCGCATAACAGAACGGGCAGCGGCTGATTCTGGCATCTTGGGCCACGCTGCCGAGGAGCCGCGTTTTTTCCACCTCCTCCCCTATTTCCGCATTGGTCGGCTCAAGGCGGTAGGCCTCGGCCAAGGCGGCCTTGATTTTTTTCAAGTCCGTCATGGCGCGGGAAAGCCAGAGCCAGCCAAGGGCGTTCTTGCGGTTCTCCTTGACAAAGGCCATCAGGGGTTTCTGAGCCGCGCTGAACTCCAGGCGCTCACAGAGACGGATGCCTTCTTCGAGCAGCTTTTGCTGCTGCGGCAGCTCCTCTTCCGACATTTTGTCAACAGATTGGTGATCTTTTTGAATCATGGCGCTGATCAGCAGATTCTGATTGCTCTTATGCACCCGCCGGGTGATGTTTTTATTGTCCAGCAGGCAGCTGCTGACCTGCACCCCTTCCATGCTCAGGAGCTTGAGCGCAGCCTCCTCGCCAACTGTCCTGCCGCAGACCGCATCGTAAATCGTGCCGTTGACAAGAAAGAGGCTGCCGCGAAATTCTTTGCATTGCTGCTCGATGCAGGCCTCTATGTCATGATGGTTGCTGCACTTATGGACATCGAGACGGCAGGTGGTGCCCTCGGTCTCCATGAGCTGAACAATGCCGACCACGGAGAACTCGCCCAGATCGCTTTTTTTCTGCTGACTTTTCAGTGCCCGGAGAATGGCCTCAGCCAGTTCCTGCGAGGCGACCGGTTTTTTGAAAATCTGAAAGACCCTGCCGGAAAGACGGTTTTCCAGCTCCGGCAGCTCGTAGGAGGTCATGACGATGCAGGGAATGTCGTCATGCTTGTCATGCAGATAGGAGAGAAGCTGGAATCCGTCTTGTCCCGGCATGACCAAGTCAGTGACGATCAGGGAAATGTCGCCCCGCTCCAGCGTGCTCATCGCGGTTTTGACATCAAAGGCATGAACCAGCTCGAACACTGTGCTGTACTTGCTGAGACTGCTGTCAATCAGCCCGTGAATGACCTCGTCATCATCAACCAGCAATACTTTTTTCATATCCATTTGTGGGCGCTGTAACCTGTTCAGGAGAAAAATGGAAGAAAAATCCGCACAGCAGAAATATGACCAACGCTGAAGGATGAAGACTGACTGTTTGTCCCTGTGGACAGACGACCGTTCTGCGGCAATCGAAATTGCAGAGCAAGGCGCATGTTCTCCTTCGCAGTTTGCCGGTCAGGAGCCTGCCTGTCGCACAGCCCGGCAGCAAAGCTCCTGAACAAAAAAATCATCTTAAATGGCTCAACCGGTCTTTGTCAAACACTTTGCCTTGAACAACGGAATGAATATTTTGTGACAGCAGCCAAGGCAAAGGCTAAGAGACTGAAACAACTGCACTGCTCAGGCTGTAGGCGAAGTTCTGAGAATCATTCTCAAAAGAGCGACGCAGCGGCAAAATCCGCTACCAAGTGCTGCTTCAATATTTCAGACCGACCCGGTCACGGGCCAGATCCAAGGTGACGCTGGCCTTGGCCCGCGCTTTGTCCGCACCTTGGCGCAAGATTTGCCGGATGTAGTCCTTGTTGTCCAGCAGCTCTTTTTTTCGTGCTTGGGCAGCGGCAAAACAGTCACGGATCAGCTCGAACAAATCCTGCTTGAGATAGCCGTAGGCTGCGCCGCCATTCAGGTAGAGATTACGCACCTCGGCCATTTTCTCTGGCGGAGCAAAGAGTTTGAGCAGGGCGTAGAGTGTGCAGGCATCCGGGTTCTTCGGCTCTTCCACAGGCGTGGAGTCAGTCTGCACAGCCATGACCCGCTTGCGCAGCTCCTTTTCCTCCAGAAAGAGGGGGATAGTGTTGCCGTATGACTTGGACATTTTCTGGCCGTCCAAGCCAGGCACTATGGCCGTGCTTTCGCTGATCGCCGCTTCCGGGAGAACAAAGGTTTCGCCAAAAGTATGATTGAAGCTGACAGCAATGTCGCGGGCCACTTCCAGATGCTGCTTCTGATCCTTGCCCACTGGCACGACCTCAGCCTGATAGAGAAGAATGTCCGCAGCCATCAGCACTGGATAAGCGAACAGACCGTGACTGGCGGCAATGCCTTTGGCCACCTTGTCTTTGTAGGAATGACAGCGCTCCAGCAGGCCCATTGGGGTCACGGTCGAAAGCAGCCAGGCCAGTTCGCAGACTTCCGGCACATCGGATTGGACCCAGAAAATGCACTTGTCCGGGTCCAAGCCCAAGGCGAGAAAGTCTGCCGCCGCTTCCAAGGTGCCTGCGGCGAGCCGGTCCCGGTCATGGACGCTGGTCAGGGCGTGGAGGTCAACAATGAAGGCGTACAGTTCAGAGTTTTCCATGCTGGCGAGCATGGGCTGCATCATGCCGAAATAGTTTCCTATATGAAGCTGACCTGAAGGCTGGATGCCGGAAAGAGTGCGTTTCATGGACATGCGGCGTGAAGAGAAAAATTTGCGGAAGAAAGTTCTATTTTGCCTGAAAAGGCAACTATACCAAGAGACCGTCCTTGCCGCAAGCAAGGAGCTGGAAAAGAATCAGTTCCCATACACGGAACGTGACTGAGTGAACAGGCTGCTGGCAAAGAAATGCGGCATTCAGGGAAAAAACAGCGTATATTGTCAGGGACAAGGCGAACACCAGAACCAGCAGAGGAGAGAAAAATGCCCGCTGACTTGAACGAGATGATTCGCAGGCCGCAAAAAAGCATGGCCGCACAATGCGCCGCAGCTATTTTTCCGCCCGGCCTGCTCGACAAACTGGCTGCTGTGCAGCATGAGCTGGGCGGTGAAATCTATCTTGTCGGCGGTACAGTGCGGGACCTGCTCCTTGGCCGCACACCGGGTGATCTTGATCTGACAATTGCCAGCCAGCCCAAAAACTGGGCCGAGCGGCTGCGCCAGCGCACAGGCGGGGCCTGCGTCGAACTGGGCCGGGAAGAGGGGACTTTCCGCATTGTCACGCCGCAGGAAACCGTGCTGGACTTCTCCGGCTTCCGCAAAGGCGCGGCCTGCGTGGAGGACGACCTGCGCCGCCGTGATCTGACCGTCAATGCCTTGGCTGTGCCGCTGCATGACTTCCTCCATGACCGCAGCCTTGCCGAACTGCCTGTGCTTGATCCGACCAACGGCCTGGCTGATCTTGCCCAGCAGCGCATCCGGTCGATTTCCGAGCAAAATTTGATCGACGACCCTCTGCGCCTGCTGCGGGTGTTCCGTTTTGCCGCCGCTCTTGGTTTTACGGTCGAGCCAGAAACGCTGACGCAGGTCCAGCAATTCAGCCCGCTGCTCAACAAGGTGGCCAAAGAGCGCATTGCTTATGAGCTGGACGCGATCATGGCCACTGACAGGGCGCATGCCGCTTTTCTCGCCCTGCACGACAGCGGCCTGCTCTGGGAGATTCTGCCTGAGCTGCGGGCGGGAGTTGGCATGGCCCAGCCTGCCAGCCATCATTTGGATGTGTTCGGGCACTGCGGCGAAGCGCTGCGCCAGATTGAGCTGGTGCTGGCTGATCTGCCCAGTTATTTTGCTGAAGGCAGCGCAGTGATGGAGGAATATTTGGCGGCAATGCCCAAGCGGCGCGTGCAGGTGAAGTGGGCCGCCCTGCTGCACGACATTGGCAAGCCGGTCTGCTTTGGCACCAAAGAGGACGGACGGATCACCTTTTACAACCATGACCTGCGCGGCGCGGACATCTTCACTGCCTTTTCCCGGCGGCTGCGCCGGTCGCGGGAGGACACCGAGGCCACGGCCCGCCTGATTGAGGGACACATGCGGCCTTTTTTTCTCGCCAACAATCAGCGGAAAGGCAAGCTGACCCTGCGGGCCTGCCTGCGCCTGATCCGCGATGCCGATGACCAGCTGCCCGGCCTTTTCCTGCTGGCAATGGCTGATGCCTTGGCAGGCAAGGGTGAAACCAGCCCGGAGGCTATTGAAGAGGAAGTTTCCGGCCTTTTCGAGCACTTGCTGCGCATCCGGCAGGAGCGTGTGACCCCGGTGCGGAGCGCGCCTCCTCTGCTCACCGGCCACGATTTGATCAATGAGCTGGGGCTTGTTCCCGGCCCGCTTTTCCGCACGATCTTGGATAAAGTCGAAGAGGCGCAGATGGAACACGCTGTCAGCAGCAGGAAGGAGGCGTTGGCATTGGCTGCTGGCATTGCCGCCAAGACTGCGCCGTGATGCTGCTGAACTTCACGAAGAGACTCAGGAACTCTGTATTCTGCGCTGCCGCAGCAGCAGGCCAAGGCCGATGCCAAGACAGGTCAGCGAGCTGCCGAGCAGAAAGGCGGCCAGCACCGCGCCCTGCAATTTCATGGCCTTGATCTGCTGCCAGTTGTTCAGACGGACTTTGATGTCCTTGGGCACCACCCGGTATTCCATTCCGTTCCTGTCGCGGGCCGAGAGCGAGCCGCGCTCCAGATGCCGCTGGAGCAGCTCGCCGCTGATATGCAGCTCAAAATGGTGGGCGGCCTCAGAGAGCGGCAAAGCCAACTGCATCGGAGTCCACCAAATGTCCTGACGGCCTTGAAAAACCTGCCAATACGCAGCGGCAAGCTGAGACCCGGAGACCAGTGTGCCGATCAGTCCGGCCAGCAGCAGGCCCTTGATCATCTCTCTCATTCCTGCTTCCTTTTGCGGGTTTCCTTCGCGCTCAGGGTGAAGAGGGTGACAGCGGTCATGGGGATGGCGAAATAGACAATGGCGACATCAAAGCCGGGCAGCGCATTCTCGTGCTCGGCTGCGGTCAGAATCAGATGCAGGGTGTAGGCGCAGTAGTAGCCGAAAAAGAGCGCGCCTTCCTGGCGGCTGATCAGGCTGTCGGTGAAAAAGATCGGCAGGCAGGCCAAGGCGGTCAGGAGCATCACCGGCAGGTCAAGGCTGAGAGTTGCGGGCGGCACTGCCACTCCGTCCGGGGCGATGATGCCAGCCAGCCCCAGCACACCGAGCAGATTGAAAAGATTGCTGCCTACAGCATTGCCTACAGCAATATCGCCTTTGTTGCGCAGGGCGGCAATGACTGAGGTGACGATTTCCGGCAGCGAGGTGCCGACCGCAATCACAGTCAGCCCAATGACCGCCTCGCTGACCTTGAACTGCTGGGCAATGCTGACCGCGCTGCTGACTAACCAGCGGGAGCCGAGGAGCAGGAGGGCCAGTCCGCTGATGACCAAGGCCGTGTTTTTCAGCCAGCCTGCTCTGCTTTTATCAACCGGGCCAAAATCCTCATCATCAGGCGCGGCACCCTCTTTGCGGCTCTGGATGAGTTGAAAGGCGATATAGGCCAGCAGGCCGAGGATGAGCAGTAGGCCCTCGCTCCGGCTGAGTGCGCCATCCCAGGCAAAAAGCAGGACAGCGCAGGAGACCAGAATCATCAGCGGCACTTCGCAGCGCACGAGCTGCCGGGCCACGAACAGCGGCGTGATCATGGCGGACAGGCCGAGGATGAGCAGGACATTGCAGATATTGCTGCCGATGACATTGCCCAAGGCCAAGCTGCCTTGGCCGCTGAGAGTTGATTTGATCGTGACGGCGAACTCCGGCGAGCTGGTGCCAAAGGCCACCACAGTCAGGCCGATGACCAAAGGTGAAATGCCGAACAGGGCGGCGAGCCGGGCTGCGCCGCGCACCAGAATTTCAGCCCCGCCAATCAGCAGGGCCAAACCAAGGATGAAGAGCAGAATGGTCATGATGGCAGTGCGTGCATTGTTCCAAGAGCTGCGGCCCGCGTTTCAGGCCCGGCGGCAAAGACGGCCAAAACCGCCCGGAATCGTGCCGGAAGCCCAGTAGGTCCGACCCTGCTTGAAATCAACAAACCACTGGCCGCCCGGCCTGCGCACTGCATCAACAAAGATGAACGGCTGATCAGCGGAAAAGGCCGGATGCAGGTACTGGCCCTTGGCGTTCTGTTCCCGCTCCATCAGCGAGAGTGCCTCGGCCAAGGTCGGCAGCCGCCAGTCGCCATGTCCGGCAAAGCCTTCCTGATTCAGCTCCTCCACCGCCTTGCGCAGCATCCGGTTGCTCATGATGTCCAGCCCACCCCGCTGCCAGATCAGGCCCGTGACCTTGTCAGTCACAGTCAGGCCGTCGTTGTTATCCACCAAATAATTGCGGAACTGGCCGTCCAGGTTCCGCTCATGGTCGATCAGGTCATGCGCCTTGATGAGCTGCGCGGCCTCCTCCTCAGTCAGTTCCGCCGGACTGTCCGGCAGCCTGACCTCCTTCAGGTCAGCAGGCAGGGGCGCATCCAGTCCCGGCAGCCCTGACGGCCCAAGACTGTCGCTCTTGTCTTCCGTCTCCAGCGGCACCACCTTGGAATTGTCCGCGCTCGCCATCACGTTGACAATCAGCCACTGCTTCAGTTCCTCATCAATGGCAAAGGTGCGCTCAAACAAGGCCACCTTGCCGTGCCGTTCGACGCAGCGGCGGAGCAGCTCCGGCGGAGCGAGAATCTGAGCCGCCACCCGCGCATATTTGATGCCCCGCTCCATCAGGCAGAGCTTGGGTTCCTCGCCCCACGCATCAATAAAAAAATAATAAATCCGCTCCCTGCTGCTGCGCACCCGCTCTTTGCCGCCCCAGCTTTCAAAGGTGCCAAAGGTGTATTCCGGGGTCATGTCCCAGTCCACAGCAGTGGGATTGCCGCTCAGGTTCAGCGCGTCAAAAAGTCCCATATTCCGTCTCCTTGCTTGAATGAGTCACAGCGGAAGACAGCCCGCTGCGTGGCAACTGTCAAAACGGATTATAGCAAAATTCCGGGAAGTTTTCCAGCAGGACAGACGGCGGGAACAGCTTGGAAGGAAAAAAGAGGAGGGGGAAAAACAGCAGCGGCTGGCCCTGCCAAGGAGAACCAGCCGCTGAATCAGCAGAGAGAAAAATTAATTTTCCTCGCCTTCGCCCTCAGCAGGAGCATCTGCTGCATCACCGCCATCTTCATCAGAAGGAGCAGCCTCATCTACAGTGCCATCATCAGCAGCTTCAACATCCCCATCATCTGCTGTGGTGTCTTCATCTACAACCACATCGTCACCTTCAGATGGCTCTTCTACCATCTCACCATCAGCAGGTGCAGCAGGTGCTTCAACTGCTGTCTCATCAGCAGGAGCAGAATCATCTTGGGCAAAAGAAACATGACTTGCTCCGAATACAACCAACGCTGCTGCCAACAACAAGAATGCTTTTTTCATGACAGGTGCTCCTGATGAGGATTTGTTCAAGTCCTCAAGAATTTTATGAAACAGTCGGAGACCGAACCGCTTGGTTCTGCAATCACGTTCCGTCTGTATCAGCAAGAAAAGTGCAGCAGGAAAAAAAGGCCCTTCTGCATAAAGAGATTTTATTCCCAGACAAAGAGAAAAGCAAGCAAATTATACAGACTTTTTTCTTTTCAGCTAACTGCTTTTACTGTTTTATTTTTTTATCGGCAGGCGGGAGCATGGAACGAGAGAAAAATTACGCCTGCCGCGCTGCTGACCGACCGGCTGCCCAGCCAGTGGAAAAGGCGGCTTGCAGATTGTAGCCGCCAGTGTCGGCCTGCACATCAAGCAGCTCGCCTGCCAAATACAGGCCCTTGCAGAGCTTGGACTGCATGGTGCGCGGCTCAACCTCAGCCAGACTGACCCCGCCAGCGGTGATGATCGCCTCCTTGAAGCCGCGATAGCCCGTGACTGGCAGGCTGACTGCTTTGAGCCAGCTCCGCAGCCGCTTGCGCTCCGCTGCTGTGACCTCGCCAGCCAGCCGTTCTCCGGCAAGGCCGATTTCTTCCAAGCAGACCGGCACCATCTGGGCTGGCAGCAGGCCGCGCAGCACCGAATCCATCTGCTCCTTGGAGCGGGCGGCAAAATCACGCAGCAGGCGGGCCTCCAATTTCTGCTCATCCAAGGCTGGTTTCAGGTCAAGGACCACGCTGACCGCCTCGCCTGCCCGCAGGGCATCCACCATCAGGTGGCTCAGGGTGAGAATCACCGGCCCAGACAGCCCGTATTTCATAAAGAGCAGCTCGCCAAAGGCATCAGCCCGCTTTTTGTTGTTGATCAGCAGCCGCACCCCGACATTGCGCAGATGCAGTCCAGCCAGCCGGGCTGCCAGATTGCCACCAGTTTCCACCGGCACCAAGGCAGGCCGGAGCGGGACAATGCTGTGTCCTGCACTGGCGGCCAAACGGCAGCCGTCGCCATTGGAGCCGGTGGCTGGATAGGAGGAGCCGCCTGCGGCCAGAATCACAGCCCGGCCCATTACTGGCTGGCCGTTGCAGAGCACACCCTGCACTGCCCCGTTTTCGAGCAGCAGCTTTTCCACCTGCGAACCGGGCCGCAGCTCAACCGGCAGCTCGGCCAGCCAGTTGCGGAAAACCGCCACCACCTCCGCAGCCTTGCCTTGGGCGGGAAAGACCCTGCCGCCGCGCTCCGTGACCGTGGCCAAGCCGCGCTCTTCAAAAAAGCGGAGCAAATCCTGATTGAAAAACTGCTGAAAGCACTGGCGGAGAAATTTGCCGTTCCGGCCAAAGCGGGCAAGAAAATCGGACAGCTCGGCAGCGTTGGTCAGGTTGCAGCGGCCTTTGCCGGAAATGCTGATCTTGCGGCCCGGCTGGCGCATCTTCTCCAGCAGAATGACCTCAGCTCCGCTCTCTGCCGCTTGTCCAGCAGCCATCAGCCCGGCAGCCCCGCCGCCAACCACGACAACAGGCCCGCTCATGGTCGGCTGGTAAATAGATTGCAACATTTTACTATTGAAATTCGGCAAGTTGGCTTAGATTCCCGTCACAGGTTCAGGCTGTTATCAGACTTTTTCAATAACCACAGTCCACCGCTCACCGATCTTTTCCTGATGCAGGATGCGATGCCCCTCCTGCCGCACTGAGCCGGGCACATTTTCAATTGGCTCGCCGTCATCCAAAATGATTTCCAGCGTTTCCCCCGGATTCATGCAGGCCAGCATGACCTTGGTGCGGGCAAAATTGAGCGGACATTTGACCCCAGTTAAATCTTTGAACCGGTCGGCTTTTCTTCGGTTTTCAGCGGCGACCGCCTGAGCTGCCGCTGCCTGCTTGGCCACAGCCAGATTTTCTGTCTCGCCCGGAAAGCGCATCGTGCTGTCCATGCGCTGATACAGTGCTGTGATCTCCCGGCCCAAGGCGGCTGCCTCGGCGGCATGTTCTTGCAGCTCTTCAGCATTGCACTTGTTGGCAAGGTCAAGAACCAGCCGGTGTTCAGCATTGACCAAGCCGGTGTCAATAAAATGCTGGGCAAAGAGCTGCCGCGCCTCCTGCTCATTTTTTGCCTCTTCGCCCCGTGTCACCAAGAGCATCCGGGCGGAACGGAAAACCAGCTCGCGCAGTGCAGCCTCTCCGGCATGACCTGATTCCACCTCGCGCAGCAGCTTTTTAATTTCCTTTTCATCCACCTCAATCATGTCATACATGCCTGCCGAACACTCGGCCCGGCCTATGTCCTTGATTGAGAAAAGCTGGTCCGCGCCATGATCAAAGTAGTAATTCTTATTCTCGGCAAAAGACGGGATGCTGTTGTATTGATCCGCGCAGAGAGCCGCCACTGCCTCCTTGCCGCCATTGCTCCACCAGTGACTGAAATCCGCCCTCGGAGTCTCCGCTTTAAAGTCAGCATATATTTTCATGACTTCGACGACAAAGCGTGGCAGGTCAAAAGAATGCACCCAGCCGACTTCCTCGGCTAACTGAAGCTGCCCCTGCCGGAGGCCGCCGTTGCCCAAGACATTATAGGTCGGCACCGCCCGGCCCTGAATATGGCGCACCCTGCCATAAAAAGCCAAATCGCCGAGCCAGTGATTGGCGCAGGAGTTGGGGCAGCCGCTGATGCGGATCTGCACGTCGTCAGGCAGGGGAAAGTCCGCTTGGTCAAGCGCGTTGAAAACCGCCTGCGCTGCCGGGCGGGGACGGTTGATGCCGACTTGACAGGTTTGCGCGCCGGTGCAGGGCACCAATTTTCCGTATAATGGCGGCTTGTCGCTCAGAGTTGCGCAGGCGGTCAGCAGGCTGTGCAGATTGGGCAGAAAGCGTTCTGGAATATTGCGGAGATAAAAATTTTGATCCGGGCCGCAGCGCAAGGTGTTGTCGCCAAAGGGCTGAAGCAATTCAGCCAAGCGCAGGCAGTCGTCCGGGCTGAGATCACCGAGGAGCAGCGGCAGAAAGACAGCACACAATCCTTTTTGCTTTTGAGGCCTTACGTGACGTTCCTGCCAAAGGGCAAAACCGGGTGCAGCTTCGGCGAGCGGCTCCAGTTCAATGGTGCGGCTCAAGTTGGCGGCATTGTCAATCGGCACGATCTGCAACTCAGGATGCCCCTGCGTCAGCACCCGCGCCAGCTCCTCCTCGTATAACTTGCGGAAAGCAGCTTCGCCCATGTCGTCATGGATAAGGAATTTAATCCGGTTGCGGTGCTTGTTCTTGCGGTTGCCGTGCGTATGAAAAATATTTTTGATCGCCCGAACTGCATGATACACCTGTTCTTCCGGGAGAAAGTCTTGAATCAGGATTGCGGCTTTCGGCTTGGCTCCCAGTCCGCCGCCTGCATAAACCTGATAGCCCCGCCTGCCTTGCCCATCCAAGCAGGCGATGAACCCAATATCCTGAGCCAGCACAAAGGCAGTGTCCTCAGTTTTGGAGGTGAAAGCAGTCTTGATTTTGCGCGGCAGCTCCCAGCTATCCGGCTCGGCAGCCATGCGGCTGGTCAGGGCCACGGCGCAGGGCTGGACATCAAAGACCTCCTGCGGACTGATGCCGGAATCCGGGTTGGCGACAATGTTGCGGATGGTGTTGCCGCCGCCGCCAAGACAGGACAGCCCAGCCTCGCGCAGCAGGCGCAGCACTATGACAAGATGTTCCTCTTGGATGCCGTGGAGCTGAATTTCCGCTCTGGTGGTGACATGCACCCGCGCCTCGCCGTATTTCCGGGCCAGCTCACCTGTCGCTGCAAGCTGCTGCGGGCTGAGAATGCCGCCTGCGCAGCGGATGCGGAACATGTAGGTGGTGTAATTCCGCTCCAAATAAACACCCATTTTCACCCGCTTGGCCGTGAAGGCGGTCTCATGGAGCCGACCGGCGCGAAAATCAGCCAAGTTCTGCTCAAAGCGGCGGATATCCGCTTCCAGCGAGGACGGAATGTCATAGTGCAGCATCTTCTCCTCCTTTTTTGAAAAAAACATCGTCAAGCACAGGCCGCATCTCAGCTATTATAGCAAAAGAACCGTCTGTTCATGGCACAAAACTTGCGCAGAGGAAAATAAGCAGTTTGCGCAGATGCCGCTTGAATTTTATTTTTTTTTCGGATAATTCTTTCTGCTTTCACCCGGACAGTGCCGGGCCGCTGCTGCTGTCAGGAGCAGCTCCCATTCCTTCATCCATCATGCGAGGCATCTTTCATGGAAACTCCGCAAGTTGATCTTCAGAAAGCGGAAACTCCGCAGACTGAACATCAGACCGCTGCCGAAGAAAATCAAGCCAAGGGCAAGCTGCCGCAGGCGCAGAGCAAACGCAAATCGGTTGCCCGCGAATACATTGAGGCGGTCATCATCGCCGTGCTGCTTGCCGCGTTCATCCGCACCTTCATTGTTCAGGCCTTCAAGATTCCTTCCGGCTCCATGCTGGAAACCCTCCAGATCGGCGACCATGTCTTAGTGAACAAATTCATTTACGGAATCAAAATGCCCTTCACCAGCAAGGTCCTGATTCCGATCAAAGAGCCGCAGCGCGGGGACATCATTGTCTTCAAGTTTCCGCAGGATCCTTCGGTGGATTACATCAAACGGGTGGTCGCGGTTGGCGGCGACACGATTGAGATCAAGAATAAAAAGGTCTTTGTCAACGGCGAGCTGCAGAATAATAATCATGCCCAGTTCACAGACCCGGAAATCAGACCTGCCATTGAAGGGCCAAGGGATAATTACGGCCCGCTGAAAGTGCCACCGGGCAATCTCTTTGTCATGGGCGACAACCGGGACAACTCGTTTGACAGCCGCTTCTGGGGCTTTGTCGGTCTGGACGCGGTGCGCGGCAAGGCCTTTATTCTCTACTGGTCGTGGGATGTGCGGGACAGCCTGTTTTCCATCGACCGCTTCACCTCCATCCGCTGGAGCAGAATCGGCCATCTGGTTGAGTGAAGGCGAAGGATAATCACGCAGACTTGCCCTGCTCCAGCTTCTGCCCGGCCAGCCAGATCAGCCATAAAACCGGCAGCCCCATCAATGTGGTGGCTAAGAAGAACCACTGATAGCCCCAAGCTGTGACCATAGTCCCGGAGTAGCCGCCGAGCAGCTTGGGCAGCAGGGTCATCAGCGAGCTGAAGATGGCATACTGCATGGCCGTGAAGGAGATATTGGTCAGTCCGGCGAGAAAGGCGACAAAGGCGGTGGTGGCAATGCCTGCGCTCAAGTTGTCAGCAGCAATCACCACACAGAGCAGCGGCACATTGTTGCCAACTGAGGCCAAGAGCATGAAGAGCAGGTTGGTCAGGCTGGAGAGCAGCGCGCCGAGAAAAAGGATGCGCATGACACCGTAGCGTATAGTCAGGGTGCCGCCGAGAAAGCCACCCAGCAGGGTCATGAACAGGCCGAATGTCTTGATGACGCTGGCAATCACTTCCTTGGAAAAGCCGAGGTCCTGATAGAAAACATTGGCTATCACGCCGAGAACAATATCTGATATCCGGTAGAAGCCAATCAAGGTCAGGAGCAGGAGGGCGGTGTGCAGGCCGTAGCGGTCGAAAAAATCAAGGACCGGGTTGATATAGGTCTGGCTGACCATGCTGCCGTCTGCCAGATTCGCCCGCATGAGGAAGAAAGCGGCCAGTAGGGCGGCAAACACGGAAAGCAGCAGCCGCACCGTTTCAGCGACAAAGGTGGAAAAGGGCATGAGATGCTCCTGAATGGCGGTGTTGAATAATCCATTGAACAAGCCATTCAGCAATGTCACCACGCCGCCGCTCAACCAGAAAACTGCGATAAAGACTCCCACTGTGCAGAAAAAGAGCAGGAGGAAGCGCAGATAATACGCTGCTGGGTAGTCAGTGATTCGCTTGTTCACTTCCGGTTCCGGGATCAGCAGCGTGGTGATCACCCCTGCCAGCATGACAGCGGCCATGCACAGATAACTGCCCCGCCAGGCCGCATAATGATACGCCTCGCTGCTGGTGCCGAACCATGAGGCCAAATAGAGAGCGCCCGCTCCGGCGACCAGCATTCCCACCCGGTAGCCGGCAATGTAGGCTGAAGAGAGCAGGGCTTGCAGCTCCTGGGCCGCGCATTCAATCCGATAGGCATCAATAACAATATCCTGGGTGGCTGCGGAGAAGCCGAGCAGCACGGCGGCCAAGGCCATGCAGGTCAGGCTTTGCTCTCCAGCCGTCGGGTCAGTCAGAGCCATCAGGCAGATGGCGGCAATCACCGCGCTCTGGGCGACAAGGAGCCAGCTCCGCCGCCTGCCCAGCTTGGCAGTCAGAAACGGCAGGGGCAGGGTGTCAATCACCGGTGCCCAGACAAATTTGAAGGAATAGCCCAAGGCGGCCCAGCTAAAAAATGTGACCGTGGAGCGGGCCACGCCTGCCTCGCGCAGCCAGAGTGAGAGCGTGGAAAAAATCAGCAGCAGGGGCAGCCCAGCGGAGAAGCCGAAAAAAAGCATGGTCAGCACTCTGGGGTGCAGCCATGCCTGCATAGTTTCGCTCCAGTTTTTTTCTCTTGCCTGCTGCGCTTTCGTATGGTTGTTCATTGTTGATGACTGTGTTATATGTGGGGGACAACTGTTCGTATGATTTTTTTATCTTCTTTGGCCCCTGAATGATGAAGAATATCCGTATCTATAACACGCTGACCAAAAAAAAGGAACTGCTGAAACCGCTGGAGGAGAATCATGTCCGCCTTTATGTCTGCGGCATCACCTCCTACGACTGGTGCCATATTGGCCATGCCCGCTCGGCCTTGGTCTTTGATATGGCGGTGCGCTATCTGCGCTGGCGCGGCTATGAAGTGACTTTTGCCCGCAACTTCACTGACATTGACGACAAGATCATCGTCCGGGCCAAAGAGCAGGGCCTTGAGCCGCAGGCTTTGGCCGAACGCTTTATTGACGAATTTTACACCGACATGGACGCGCTCGGCGTGCTGCGGGCCGACATTGAACCCAAGGCCACTGAGCATATTCCAGAAATGATCGAGCTGGTGCAGCAGCTTGTTGACCAAGGCTTGGCGTATCCAGCAGGCGGCGATGTCTATTACCGGGTCCGGGCCTTTGCTGACTATGGCTGTCTTTCCGGGCGCAAGTTCGAGGACATGCAGGCTGGAGCGCGGGTTGATGTCAACGAGCAGAAAGAAGACCCGATGGACTTTGTCCTCTGGAAGGGTGCCAAGCCGGGTGAGCCGAAATGGCCCAGTCCTTGGGGCGAAGGCAGGCCGGGCTGGCATATTGAATGCTCGGCCATGAGCCGCAAATATCTGGGCGCGACCTTTGACATTCACGGCGGCGGGCAGGATTTGATCTTCCCGCATCACGAGAATGAAATTGCCCAGTCCGTGGGCGCAAACGGCCAGCCCTTTGCTGCGCTCTGGATGCACCACGGTTTTGTCACGGTCAAGGAAGAGAAGATGTCCAAATCGCTGGGCAACTTCCTCACCATCCGCGAGGTGCTCAAGCACTGGCCTGCTGAGGTGCTGCGCCTTTTCCTCTTCTCCACCCAGTACCGCAATCCACTCGATTACAACGACACTGCCCTGCATGATGCGGCAACCGGACTGGAGCGGATGTATGCCTGCTTGGCGAAAATTGCCGAATTGCCTGAGTCCTCCAGCGGCACGGCTCCACCTTTGCTGAATCCAAAAGACAAGAAGGCGATCAGCACCTTGCGTGAGCGGTTTGCGGCAGCAATGGATAATGATTTCAACACTGCTCAGGCTATTGGCCATCTCTTTGATGCCGTCAAAGTGCTGAACAAGGCGGCAAGGCTGCTGCTCGATCAGCCGGGCAGTGCTGAGGACATGGCCCTTGTCCGCCAAGGCGCGGCTGACCTGCGCGAACTGGCAGGCATTCTCGGCCTACTGGGGCAGGAGCCAGCAGAATATCTGCGCCAAAAAAAGGAGCAGATGCTGGCTCTGACCGACCTGAACGAGGAGCGGATCAATGCCCTGATTGCCCGGCGCAACGAGGCCAGAAGCGGCAAGAACTGGGCGGCCAGCGATGCGGTGCGGGACGAGCTGCTGGCTCATAAGATTGAACTACAGGACGGCCCGGACGGCACAACGTGGAGCGTGAAAGCATGAGCAGACTGCCAGCGGTTGCGGGCCGCTTTTATGAAGCTGATCCGATCCAGCTCCGCAAAACCGTGCTGGAGCTGCTGCCCGCAGGACGAAAGAAAGCCAAGGCCAAGACAGCGGCCAAGCTCCTGATTGTTCCTCATGCAGGCTATGTCTATTCAGGCTGGGTGGCCGGAAAAGTCTTTGCCAGCGCGAAAATCCCGGAAACAGTTGTTTTGCTCGGCCCCAATCATCACGGCCTTGGCGCGCCGCTGGCAGTCAGCACAGAGGATTGGGAAACCCCGCTCGGACAGGTGCCGCTGGCGACGGAACTTGCCGCCGCTCTTGCCAGCAATTCCATCCTCTTCACTGCGGATGACCTTGCTCATCAGCATGAGCATTCGCTTGAGGTGCAGCTCCCATTTTTGCAAACACTCCAGCCCAAGCTGCGCATTGTCCCAATCTGCGTCTCCCGGCTGCCCCTGCCGCAGTGTCGGCTGGCAGGAGCAGAGCTGGCGAGGGCACTGAAAAATTTTGCTCAACCAGTGCTGCTGGTCGCCAGCACCGACATGAGCCACTATGAACCCCGGCATCAGGCCTCGGAAAAGGATCAGCTCGCTTTGGGCGACATCCTCAGTCTTGATCCTGCCTCTCTGCACCGCACCGTGCTGATCAAGCGGATCAGCATGTGCGGAGTCATTCCCGTGATCATTGCCCTGTATGCGGCCTTGGAGCTGGGCGCGGAACAGGCTGATCTGCTCTGCTGCACAGACTCTGGCTATGTCAGCGGTGATGCCGAACGGGTGGTGAGTTATGCCGGACTGACAGTGCGTTGAGCCGCGCCGCAGATTTTTTGCCTGCTTGTAGAATCTCCTTGCTTTGGCCGGGCTGCATCCCTTACAATTTTTTTACGAAGTGCATTCCGCACCGGGCGGAAGCCTCTTGACAACGACTTTGAGTAGTCCCCAAGTAAAAAAGGAGCCAAGCCGATGCAGAAAGTGAAAATATTGTCAGCTACAGCAGCAATGCTTTTCGTACTTACCGCAGGCAGTATTGCTTTTGCCTCAGCACCTTCTGCTTTGAGCAAAGAAATGCCTGAAGCCGCGAAAAAAGAGTTAGCTGCTGCTACAGAGGCAAAAGCAGCAGCGGCAGAAAAGCCTGCCGAGAAGTCCCTGTATGAGAAGCTCGGCGACAAGGCTATTGCTGATGCTGTAGAGAAGTTTTATGAGAAAGTGCTGGCTGATGACCGGGTCAACGGCTTTTTCAAAGGCGTTGACATGGACCGCCAGCGCAGAATGCAGACAGCCTTTCTCACCTATGCTTTTGGCGGCCCCAATGCATACCAAGGCCGGGACCTGCGGGCCGTTCACGCCCATCTTGTTGCCAGAGGGCTGAACGACACCCATTTTGACATCATTGTCGAGCATCTGGGCAACACTCTGAAAGAGATAGGCGTTGGGGATGAAGACATCGCTCAGGCTGCCAAGGTTGCCAACAGTGTCCGCAATGATGTGCTGAACAAGTAAGCGTCAGGTTTTCCGCGCTGTGTCAGGCAGGCTTTCCGCAGGGAGGGCCTGCCTTTTTTTCTGCCAGATTTTGGCCGCCCGCAGCAGCCCTGCCGCCCATTCCGGCGCGCCTGGGGCAAGAATATGCGTGTAAAGGGCAAGGACATTGTTCTTTTGCAAACCATCACGTCTGCCCTGAAAACCGGTCCCGCGCTCCATGCGCAGAGCCAAGTCTTCCGCTCCGCCGTCCCAGCTTTCAACCACAGAATAGCGGAATTCATGCCCTTTCACCTGCGTTCCAAGCGGATAAAAGGGATTTTCCCGCTCAACCGTGAACATGGTGTAGCCATGCCCCTGCGGCTTGTGCGACATGGAAAATTTGATCGGAAAAATTCCGGTCAGCGGATATTTTACGCCATCAACAACTATGGACTGGCCGAGAAAAATCAGGCCGCCGCATTCAGCGTAAATTGGCAGGCCCTGCTCTGCGGCTTGCCGGACAGACTCGCGGAAAGAGGCATTTGCCGCCAAGTGCTGCGCCTGCGTTTCAGGAAAGCCGCCGCCAATGTAGAGCGCATCCAAACCCTCTGGCAGCCGTTCTGCCGTCAGGGCGTTGATCAGCACCAGTTCCGCCCCGCCCTCGCGCATGGCATCAAGGTTTTCCTGATAATAGAACTGAAAGGCGGCATCGCGGAGCACGGCAATGCGCACCTCTGCCGGACTGCTGGGTGATGACGCTGGCAGCGCAAAAGAGCGCGGCTCTGCCAGCCGGGTGATCAGTTCCAGATCAAAATGTTCCTCAGCCAGCCCGGCTAAATGACTCACTGCTGCGCCGGCATTTGCGTCGCCATATTCCTGATGCGGGATCACGCCAAGATGGCGCATGGGGAAAATATCCTCTGTCAAACGGGGAATAATTCCAGCCACAGGAATGCCGGTGTCCTGCTCCACCGCCTGCCGGACGATTTGCTCGTGGCGGGGCGAGGCAATCTGATTGAGCAGCACCCCGACGATGCGGAGTCGCTTGTCCAGCTCACGGCAGCCGAGCACCATTGCCGCCACAGTCCGGGTGGTCTTGCTGCAATTGACCACTAAGAGCACAGGCAAATCAAGGAGCAGGGCCAGCTCGGCAGTTGAGAATTCGCCCGCTGCCGTGACCCCGTCATACAGGCCCCGGTTGCCCTCAATCAGGGCAAAGTCCGTTCCTGCGGCGTGCTGCTGAAACGAGGTGCGGACAGCTGCCGCGCTCATCAAAAAGGGGTCAAGATTCCAGCAGGGCTGCCCGGCAGCGGCAGTCAGCCAGCCTGCGTCAATGTAATCCGGCCCTTTCTTGAATGGCACAATCCTCTGGCCGCGCTGCCGCAGAGCCGCTGCCAGCGCGACTGAAGCCACTGATTTGCCGGAGCCGCCGCTCAATCCGGCCATGACAAGGCAGCGGGCAGCAGAACTGTCAGGCATCGCCGCCCCCTGCCTGCTGACTGAGGCATGAACTGAACATATTGTTTTCCTTCAGATATTCAATCACTTCTGACGACCGCATCATCCAGCAGGAGTTGAAGATAAAACAGTCATTTTCGCAAGTTCTGCACACTGGAGCTGGAAAAGCAGAAAAGGTACTGTTTTCGGGTTGACAATAACAGCCAGCCGATGAATAGTGGTCACGGCTGCCGCCGCCCAAGTATGAAATTAGCAGAGACAAACTGCAAGTCTTTTTTCACTCCTTCACGAGGAACAATCATGGCAATTCCCCTTCGCAGCAGCGAGACCACTCAAGGCAGAAGAATGGCCGGAGCACGCGCCCTGTGGCGGGCCAACGGCATGACCGAAGAACAGATCGGCAAACCCGTTATCGCGGTGGTCAACTCCTTCACCCAGTTTGTGCCCGGCCATGTGCATCTGCACGAGATCGGCCAGCAGGTGAAAAAGCAGATTGAGGCCCGAGGCTGCTTTGCCGCCGAGTTCAACACCATCGCCATTGACGACGGCATCGCTATGGGCCACGACGGTATGCTCTACTCCCTGCCTTCCCGCGAACTGATCGCCGATTCGGTGGAATATATGTGCAATGCCCACAAGGTCGATGCCATGATCTGCATCAGCAACTGCGATAAAATAACGCCGGGTATGCTGATGGCCGCCATGCGCCTGAACATCCCGGCCATCTTTGTTTCCGGCGGACCGATGGAAGCGGGCCGAATCAAGGGACAGGAGCGCGGTTACGATTTGGTGGACGCAATGGTCATGGCGGGCGACCAAGCTGTCTCGGACGAGGAAATCGCCGCTATCGAACAGGCAGCCTGCCCCACATGCGGTTCCTGTTCCGGCATGTTCACGGCCAACTCCATGAACTGCCTCAACGAGGCCCTGGGGATGGCCCTGCCCGGCAACGGCACGGTCGTGGCTACACATAAAAATCGTTTAAGTCTGTTTGAACAGGCAGCCGCCCGCATCGTGACTATATGCGAGGCATGGTACGACAAGGAGGACGCTTCCGTTCTGCCCCGCTCCATTGCCACCAAGGCCGCCTTTAATAATGCAATGGCCCTGGATATCGCTATGGGCGGGTCCACCAACACAGTGCTCCATATCCTGGCGGTGGCTCATGAGGCCGGGGTGGACTTCACCATGCAGGACATCGACGCTCTCTCCCGCAAGGTGCCGAATCTCTGCAAGGTGGCTCCTTCTGCCTCTTATCATGTGGAGGATGTCAACCGGGCAGGAGGTATCCTGAGTATTCTCGGAGAATTGGATCGGGCCGGACTCCTGGACACGGCAGTGAGCAGGGCCGACGGGCTGACCCTGGCCCAGGCTCTGGAGCAGTTTGATATTGCAAGAGACAGTGCAAACGAAGCAGCCCGCAAGCTCTACGCCAGTGCTCCGGGCAATAAGGGACGCAATCTGGTCATGGGTTCCCAGGACACCATGTACGAGACCCTGGATACAGACCGGGAAAAGGGCTGCATCCGCAATGCTGACCATGCCTATTCCAAGGACGGCGGGCTGGCCGTGCTGTACGGCAATATCGCGGAAAACGGCTGTATTGTGAAAACCGCAGGAGTTGACCCGTCCATCCTCCATTTCCAAGGCAAGGCCAAAGTCTATCATTCGCAGGAAGCCTCCTGCGAAGGCATTCTGGCCGGTGAAATCACAGCAGGCGATGTGGTTTTTATCCTCTACGAAGGCCCCAAGGGCGGGCCGGGTATGCAGGAAATGCTCTATCCCACCTCCTACCTGAAATCCATCCACTTAGGCGCGGAATGCGCCCTGGTCTTTGCCGCATCGAGCATGGATGGTGCTGCGCAATGTCTTGGGACTGCGCGGCTTTTTATCTTTCCGCTTGATCAAGTCATCAACAACCAGCTTGAGCAGCTCTTCAGTGGATATTTTTTTCTGCGCCGGAGCTGCCGCACTGACGACTGGTGTCTTGAAACACGGCATCTCTTCTATCGCTGCGGATCGTGTCACAAAAATTTTCCGGCGGCGCAAATGCTGAATGAGCGGATCAAAGCCTGTATCTTTGGAGATAATGTGAAAAGCTCCTTTTGAATCAGCCGCTGCCAGCGCGCCGAGGTAATAGGCAATATGGAAATCAAGGGCATTGCTGCCCGGAGTTTCAAGAATGATGTATTCCCCTCGGCTGCCCAGCCGCTGCATGGCTACGGCCAATTCAACCGGCAGCTTGGTATTATGCGGGCCAAGGAAAATCCGCACGTGAAACTGCTCACCATGAAGCAGAGCCAGTGACTGCACCTGCACGTTCTCGTAATCTATGAGAATATAATTGTTTTTCACCGGTTGCTGGCTTGCTCGTCATGTTTTCCGAAACAGCGGCCACGCTCTTTCTCTTTTGCCCGTTCCCTTCTCGCCCGTTTTCGAGTACACTAATGCAAAAAGCATATTGGCCGCGCTGCTGCGGCCCGCAATTCATACAAGGAGAAAATCAATGCTTGAAATCACTGATCTGGCTGTCAAGAACGTCAAAGACTATCTGAGCCAGAACAACATCGCTGATTCCGCCATCCGCATATCTTTGATGTCCGGCGGCTGCTCCGGCCCCAGCCTGAGCCTGTCCTTGGACGAGGCCAAAGACAATGACATGACCGTGGAGAAGGACGGAGTCAGCTTCATCATGGAAAAGAGCCTGTCCGAGGTCTGCGGGGCAGTGAAGGTGGATTTCATGGAGTCAAGCGGCGGCTGCGGCTGCTCCGGCGGCGGCTTCACCATTACCAGCGAAAAGCCCCTGCCTGGCGCACGCAGCGGCGGCTGCGGCTCCTGCAGTTCCTGCGGCTGATTTCAGAAGCCCGCTTCCCCAACAGCAGAACCGCCCGGCTTCCTGCATCACAGCAGGCCGGGCTTTTTGGTTCAATCGCGTCTGATCAGCCGCAGAAATTCCTGCTCATCAAGCACTGCAAGGCCCAATTCTACGGCTTTTTTCAGCTTGCCGCCCGCCTTCTCGCCTGCGACCAAATGCGTCACCTTCTTGCTGATGCTGCTTGCCGCTGTTCCGCCCAAGGCTTTGACCTGCTGTTCCGCTTCAGCTCTGGTCATGCTGAGGGTGCCAGTGAAAAGGAAGATCATGCCGTGCAGCGGGCCATTGCCGCTGACCGCTTTTTTCTCTGCCGCCTGCACGGTCAGGCCCAGTTCCAGCAGCCGGGCAATCAGCTCGCGGTTGTCTTGATCAACAAAATATGCTGTCACCGCAGCGGCAGTCTGTTCGCCAATGCCGTCAACAGCCAGCAGCTTTTCTTGCGACGCGGCCATAAGCTGGTCAAGACTGCCGAACGAAGCCGCCAGCAGTTCGGCAGTGGTCTCACCGACATGACGGATGCCGAGCGCGCTGATCAAGCGGGCCAGCGTAGTCTGCTTGGCTTTGGCAATCGCTTGCAGGAGCTTGTCCGCTGACTTCTCGCCCCAGCCGTCCAAGGCTGCCAGTTGTTCCTTGTCCAAGCGGAAGATGTCAGGAATGTCCTTGAGCAGTCCTGCAGCCAGCAGCTTTTCCACGTTTTTCGGCCCAAGCCCTTCAATATCCAGTCCAGATTTCCCGGCAAACCAGATCATGCGCTGAAGCCGCTGGGCTGGGCAGTGGAGATTGCGGCAGCGGGTCACAGCCTCGCCTTCGGGCCGCTGCAAAGGCTGGCCGCAGACCGGACATTCTATAGGAAAAACAATTGCCTGCTCGTGACCGCTGCGCTGCTCAGTCAGCGGGCGCACCACTTCCGGGATCACATCGCCTGCCCGCCGCACCAAGACCCGGTCGCCGATCATCAGGTTCTTGCGCCGAATTTCCTCCTGATTGTGCAGGGCCGCCCGCCGCAGCACCGCCCCGCCAATGCGCACCGGCTCCAGCACGGCCACCGGCGTGACTGCGCCTGTCCGGCCAACCTGATATTCCACCCCGGTCATCACCGCCTCGGCCTCTTCTGCCGGAAATTTCCATGCCGCAGCCCAGCGCGGGGCGCGGGTCGTGCTGCCCAGCCGCTCTTGCAGGGTAAAGCTGTTGACCTTGATCACCATGCCGTCGATCTCATATTCCAGCTCGTGACGGATGGTGAGCAGATGCTGATAATGCTCCTCCGCCTCAGCCAAGCTGCGGCAGATTTTGATCTGCGGATTGACCGGCAGACCGAGCTGCTTGAGCCACGGAAACAGCTCGGCCATGCTGAAGCAGGGCGCAGCTATAGGATCAGCAATGCCATAAACAAAAAAACTGAGCGGGCGGGCCGCAGTCAGTTTCGGATCAAGCTGGCGCAGTGAACCAGCCGCCGCATTGCGTGGATTAGCAAAAAGCGGCTCGCCCTGTTTTTCCCGCTGCTGATTGAGGGCGGCAAAATCGCGGCGGGAGAGATAGACCTCGCCCCGCACGGTCAGCCGTTCCGGTGTTTCTGGCGTATTCAGGCGCAGAGGAATATTGCGCACCGTGCGCAGATTGGCAGTGATGTTCTCGCCGACCCAGCCGTTGCCGCGAGTCGAACCTTCGACCAGTAGGCCCTTGTCGTAGATCAGCTCCACAGCCAAGCCGTCAATCTTCGGCTCCGCCGTCCACGTCAACTGCTCCGAACTGTCAAGCCGCCGCCGGATGCGCTCCTCAAAATCCTCCAGTTCCTCAGCGGCAAAGATGTTGTCCAAACTGAGCATGGGCAGACGATGCACCGCCTCGGCAAAAGCGGCCAGCGGCTCGCCGCCCACTCGCTGGCTGGGCGAATCCGGCCTGACCAAGTCCGGGAACTGCGCCTCCAAATCAAGCAGCTCACGGAAAAGACGGTCATATTCCGTATCGCTGATGAGCGGATCATCCAGCACATAATAACGGTGCGCATGAAAATGGAGCTGCGCCCGCAGCTCGGCCAGACGCTTCTCTGCCTGCTGCTTAGTCACTGCTGATCAATGAGCTTGCCGCCCTTGGCAATATTTTCCGCCTGCTCCTCGTCAATGAAGATCAGAACTGAAGATTCCGGCTTGCCGGTTTCCTCGGCAATGACTTGGGTCACGCCTTTGGCAATGTTTTCCTTCTGGTTTCTGCTCAGTTTTCCGGCCAGCCGGATGCTGACATAAGGCATGTTTTTTTCCTTTGCAAATCAAGATGATTACGAGTTTTGTGCAGCCAGCTCCGCATCGCTCAAGCCAAGCACGGCAATGCCTGCCTTGTCCGCAGCGGCAATCATGGCTTCACGATCAAAAAGAAGCGACTGCCCTGCCTCGACCGCCAGCACTGAGCCTTTGACCGAAGCCAAGGTTGCAATGGTTTGTACGCCCGTGGCAGGCAGATCAAAGCGAAAATCTTGGCCCGGCTTTTTCAGCTTGACGACCACTGCGCCAGAGCCTGCCAGCTCGCCGCCGCGCCGGATGGCCGCGTCCGTGCCTTCAATGGCCTCAACCGCCAGCACTGCCCCGCCGCGCACCACCACGCACTGACCAATGTCCAACCGGCCTATTTCCCGCGCTATGTGCCAGCCAAAACGGATGTCGGCCCACTGCTCCGCGTTCGGCTTTTTCTTGCCAAGAATGCCTTTGGGAAAGAGGAGATGCTCAAGATAGCAGGTCGAGGCCAGCACCTTGATGCCTTCCTGCTCCAGGGCATTAGCCACAGCCCGGAGAATGCCGTCATCTAATTTGCTGTCGATTTTGTTCCACAGGCTCAGGCCCTTGATATCGGGCAGGATGTCGCGGAAAATACGGGTCTTGGTGATGGTGCCGCAGAAAACGGTCTCAGTCACGCCGTGCGCATGGAAAAACTTGATGATCCGGCCAAGCTGACCAAGTTTCACCCAGCAGGAGGCAGAGACTTGCTCGGCCAGTTCCGGGGCAGTCTCGTTCAGATGGCAGACAGCCACAACCGGACGGTTCCGCTGCTGGGCCGCCTCAGCAAAAAGCAGCGGAAACTGGCCCCCGCCTGCAATCAGGCCGATGGGAGGAAAAGTCATGCAGAATATTTTTTTTCAGGACACCTTCACCCTTCACCCTTCCTCTATCCTCTTCACCACGCCCCGCTTGCTGGTTCTAAAAAACTCAATTAAAGAAATAACTTCCGGCGAATCAGCGAATTCTCGTTCCGCTAAAGCCAGTGAATCTTGCAAAACCATGTCCGGGGCGGCCCGGAAGATGATTTTAAAGGCTCGCTCAATGGCATCAACCGCTTCCCGACTCACACCATTGCGGCGCAGGCCGATCTTGTTCACACCAGTGATTCGCATTTGATTGCGGGTGCCGGTAAGGATGACATAAGGCGGCACATCCATCGAAATGCCGGACATGCCGCCAATATAGGTGTAGGCTCCGATACGGCAGAACTGATGCACCGCCACCAGCCCGCCCAAATTGGCATAGCTGCCCACCTCGACATGTCCGGCCAAGGTGGCAACATTGGACATGATCACATGGTCGTGGAGAATGCAGTCATGGGCAACGTGGCAATAAGACATGAGCAGGCAGCTGTTGCCGATCACGGTTCGGCTTCGACCTGAGACCGTGCCGCGATGAATGGAGACGTATTCGCGGATTAGGTTGTCATCGCCGATCAGCAGCTCGGTCGGCTCGCCTTTGTAGTGCATGTCCTGCGGCGGGCTGCCGACCGAGGAAAACGAGCCGATGCGGTTGCGCTGGCCAATCACGGTCGGGCCGGATATCACCGCATGGGCATCAATCACAGTATCCGCGCCGATGACTACATCCGGGCCAATGACCGCATACGCTCCAATGGAGGCTGTTTCATGAATTTCCGCTTTGGGGTCAATGACGGCGGCAGGGTGTATGAGCATTATTCCATCCTTGCGGGCAGTCAGAAAAAGGTCGCCATCAGCGTGGCCTCGGCAGCAAGCGTGTCCTCAACAAAAACTTTGCCGGACATGGTGGTCAGCTTGCTCCGCTGCTTGAGGAACTCCAGCTTGTAGATGAGCTGATCACCGGGCCGCACCACCCGGCGGAAGCGCACTTTTTCCAGCCCGGCAAAATAGACCAGCTTGCCGTGCATTGAGTCATCAGAAAGATAGGCCAAAACTGTGCCTGCCTGGGCCATGCCTTCCAGCATCAACACGCCGGGCATGACTGGCTCGCCGGGAAAATGACCCTGAAAAAACGGCTCGTTCATCGAGACATTTTTCAGGCCGGTGATGCTTTTGCCGCGCTCAAACTCCAGCACCCGGTCCAGCATGATGAAGGGATAACGCTGCGGCACCATCTTGAGCACCTCTCTGATATCCAAAGGCATCTGCACAGCCTGTTCTGTTGCTTCTGTCATGATCGCACTATATTGAAATAAAAAAGAAATACCTTGCCAGTTCTCACAAGTTGCAGGTACACCGCCGCGCTGCGGCAGCTGACAGCATACAGTATAGGCAAAGAAGACGGTTTTGTCATGGAAAACTGCGCCGCAGGAGCAGTTCCGGGCGGGACGGCGCAGGAGAATCAGCAGGATTTACAGGATAATATCCCGTTCAGACGGATTCAATAACGCCATCCTCTGAGGTGACAAGATATATCCGTACCGGCAGGCTGGAACGCTGTTCAGCGTACTGCTTGGCCCGCAGGCAGACCGCCCGCACCAGATCAGTCCGGCCTTGGGCCAGCAAGTGCTGCAAGATTTCTCTGGCCGTGTTGGCCAGAGCCAGCTTGGCTGCCTCGTCCTCAGCCAAGCCGAGCGCGGCGAGCAGTTCTGCCGCCTGCCGCATGTCCAGCGCACCGTGGCGGACATGGGTCTGAGGAATCTCCAAAGCGCATTTCAGCACCTTGCCCCACATGCCGGAGAGATGAATGCGCTGAAAGCCGTGCTCTTTGGCCGCCTTGAGGGCGTGGTCAAGATAATCGCCCATCATCACCTGCACCTCTTCCGGCAGAGCAAGCAGCTTCTGGGCCGCCGCCTCTGAGGTGCGGCCTGTGGAGAGCAGCACCTCGTCCAGTCCGGCAGCGCGGGCCACCCGCATGGATGCGTCAATGGTGGCTGTCCAGGCGGCAGCGGAAACCGGGCGGACAATGCCGGTGGTGCCAAGAATGGACAGCCCGCCGACGATGCCCAGCCGTTGGTTCAGGGTCTTTTCAGCCAGCCGGGCACCGTCAGGAATGCTGATCGTGACGCGCAGGCGCAGATTTTCCTGACCCGCGTCCTGCAAGGCTTCCTGCACCGCAGCCCGGATCATACGTCGGGGCACGGGATTGACAGCTGGTTCGCCGACCGGGATTGCCAGCCCCGGTTTAGTCACCGTGCCGACTCCTTGCCCGGCTTGGATTGCGACAGCCTCGCCCGCGCCGCCTGGCTCCTGCAAGCTGACTGTAGCGATGATCTCCGCACCGTTGGTCACGTCCGGGTCATCGCCCGCATCCTTGATCACCGAGGCTGAGGCAATGCCGTCCTGCACGGCGCAGTGATGGAGCGCGAAGCTGTGGCGGCTTGTGTCGGGAAAGGGAATCTCCGCCTGAGCTGGCGGCTGGCCGCGCAGCAAAGCCAGTGCCGCGCCTTTGGCAGCAGCGGCGGCGCAGGCCCCGGTGGTGAAACCGGAACGAAGTCTGCTCATGTCTGCGCAGCAAAACATTGCGCAAGCAAGGTCTTGATTTTCTGAGTCAGCGGGGCGTAAATCATATAAAAGTGGAGAGTTAAGAGTTAAGAGTTGAGAGTTCAACCTCTCCATTCTCCACTCTGAACTGTCCATTCTCCCCTCTCCACTCATTTAATTCCCGCCGCGCACACCAACTGAACCTTGCGGCAGTCTTTTGCAGATTCGTGGAGGTCGGTTTGGGGCACGAACTATCAAACTCATTTCGGCAGCAGCGGAACCAAGCAGCGCAAGGCTTGGTTCACTGATTCTGAGTCCGGGAAATAGGGGCGAAGATCAGGTTATAAAATAATATAGCGGTTTCGTATTGAACAGATATCAAACCCAGCAATGACGGAAAAACGATTTGATTGATTTTGACTTAACCGTTTTCAGAGATATATCATAAGCTTCCATCAGCTCACGCTCTGTTCTCGGCTTCAATTTTCTTATAGTGTTTTTCATTACTGACCAGCAGTATTCAATAGGGTTCAGTTCAGGACGATAAGGAGGGAGGAAAATGATCTTCGCTCCTGTACTTCTGATCAAAGCGAGAGCTTCTTTGTTTTTATGAGGACTGGCATTGTCAAGAACGACTGTCTTGCTGCTGTCAAGATATTTCAAAAGATAATTTTTTATATAGAAATAAAAGACATCTCCTGTCATGGTGCCTTTAAATTTCATGCACTTCAATATTTTTCCAAACTTTACAGCTCCTATCATGCTTATTCTTTTCCCTTTACCTGAAGGTCTTTTTGAAAAAGCTCTTGTTCCTTTTCTTGATCTTGCAAATTTTCTCGACATGTTCAAACAGCATCCTGTCTCATCAATAAAGATGAAATTCTTTTTGTCAGCCTCGAGCAGGCCTGCAAGGTAATTAACTGTCTTTGCTATATTTTCCTCTTTATACGCCGCCGGATCGCGGAAAGTTTTTTTTCCGGCTGATTTTCAGTCTGGCGAGAGTTTCGCACAGCGTGGAAGGTGCTATTTTTAAATTGAATTTCTCGTATAAGCGATCACACATCTCTTCAAGCGTAAGATCGTTCTCGTCATCAATCATGCTGGTCAGAAAAGGCATATGAACTTCCTTGATTTTCGGAGGATTTCCGCCTTTATGAGGCTTCGGCTCAAGCGTCCCCTCAGTCTTCCATCTTTTTACAAGACTTTGAACAAATTTATAGGAAACGTCAAGCAAATCTGCAGTTCTTCTCAATGATTTCTGTTTTTCATAAACAGACAAGACTTTCTTTCTGAAATCAATAGAATAAATCATGGCAGACCTCCGTGTGTAAAAAAATGGAAAAAACAGACAAGTCAAGTTTAATCTTTTTCTGATAACCATACAACCTGAAACCGCTATAGTATCGTCTTTTCTCGGCATGAAGTCCTGAGTCTCGATTTCTCCGTTCTCTTTATGAACAGAAACGGAATATCCTTCCTGCATCATTTTGTGATGCTTGCCGCGCACTCCGCCTGTGAAATCGTATTCTGAGCGCATCTCTTTTCCTGTTTTTTTCATGTCAGCAGCCCTCATAGAATTGCCGTTCTGACCTGTTGCCTTGCGGCAGCTTATCGCCTGGGCCGCAGCCTCAGGCCTCTCTGATGTGTTTCGGAATAGTCATCTGCCCTTTTGCGGTAACTCTGAACTTGTGTATCATATCACCAATGGGCTGTTTGTCATTACTCGACGCAACGGAACGACAGAATGTGCAATCAATCTGTCGGAGGATGCAACCCAATGATAAACAACGCTTTACGAATATTAACGAGTCCTGGCCGATTCAACTTTAATGCCTGAACCGTTGCACGTCCAACCGCCGTCAGCCCGACAATGCGGCTATAATCGTGATTCCAGCGAAAGTGATCCTGCCATTGTTGTGTTCTGGGATTATACAGCGGAACGACTTTTCCGTCCGCCGGGTCGGGAGAGCGTATTTTGTTATACTTGTGCGCGTTGCATCCCGGACAGGCTAATGCCAGATTTTCCAATGCTGTTTCGCCATTCAGGCTGACCGGCATGATATGCTCCACGGAAAAGGACTGGGTTGCAAAATCAGCCCTGCTCTGGCAATACTCGCAACGCCCTTGGGCACGCTCGGCAACAGCCTGTTTTTCCGGGACGGTCACATAGCGTCTAACCATAAGCGGGCGGATGAATATTTAAGGTGCTCATCAATGCTGTCACGGATACATTACGCAATTGAGCCAGCCTGATTAATGCCTGCGCACGTTCTGCGTCTGCCAGTTCAATGTGTTCAATCAGCACCAGCAGTTCCTGCTGTTCCTCATGGGTCAGGGTTTCAGCATGACGCTTTTCTGTCAGTTCGTTATAACGCCGTTGCGTGTCCGGCGGCAAACTCTGATTGATTTTCTCCAGCATTTCAGCTTCCTGCTTGGAAAGACTCGGCGCGATACGTCTGGCACGCAAGGTCAGCACCCAAGAAACGAACTGTTCCAGATCGTTCGTTTCCAGTTGCGCGACACCTTTGAGCAAGTTGTTGAGAGTGACTTGAGAACGCATTTCAGTTGTCGGCATTTTTTACTCCTTGGTAAAGCAAAACTCAGGATGTTACCGTCCTGAAGAGGCGGAAGAGAAACAGCCCGGAGGAATACTCCGGGCCGTTCTGATGCTGAGTATATCATATCACCGGTTAGGCCGTTTGTCGGCATAATCTCTTTATGGCCCCGGCCTGCATGGCAAAGATGCACGGCTGTAGCGCAAAAAAAACAAAATCACTGTCCGCCGCGCACCAACCGAACCGCGTGGACGTAGTTGCGGGAGTGGGCGTTGGAACCGCCGGAGTGGAAATCGACGTACCACGCGTAGACCGAGTAGCCAGCATACGGCGACCCGGACCAGACAACAGATGATGGCGTATTGGGAAAACGGTTCAGGTTGATCGCAGGATTAGAGCATTGTTCCTCAACAAGAGAAATAAGCTCATTGATATTTGGTAATCTCCAATCTGTATGGCCTGCAAAGCCGCCGCTGTTATTGACAACACTTGACTGTTGAAGGGCCTCCTGCCATGTAAAAGTATCTGGTGTGCCGCTCCCGCAATCATCGCCGGAAAAACCTTCCACGCATTTTTTCCATGTCAGGCTGGTCTTGCTGTCCGTGACTGTGCCGTCGCCGTTATCAACAAGCTGGCTGTCCGGTGTGGAAGCGGGAATAGAATCCGGTCTACAGTTTTGGGCTGCTTGGACGGTCATTGCGGAAAACATGCAGCAGAGCATCAAAAAAAACGTTCGCATAATCTGAATCCTGTTCGAGAGGGAACACAAACCGGTGGTGCGTCACACAAGACAAAAAAACAAAATCACTGTCCGCCGCGCACCAACCGGACCGCGTAGTCGTAGTGGCGGAGGTAGGCGCCGGAATCGCCGTTGTAGAAATAGACGCTCCACGCGTCGTCCGAGCCGTTCGCATAGGGCGAACCGGACCAAAACTCAGAACTAACTGTATTAGGAAAATAGTTGATGTCTATTGCCGGGTTATAGGAACCATGATGAACAATACTGTTCAGCTCCTTGCGCGTCGGCATCCGCCAATCCGAAGCCCCGCACCAGCCAGCAGCATTCACCCGGTTCACATACGCCTGCGTGTTGCAGAACTTGGAAGGATTGCTGCTGTCATACTCATAACAGGTATTGCCTCCATAATCGGCAGAACCATCGGCTCCACCATTGGTCGTTGGATCAGTATTGTACCACGTATAGGTATCATCTTTATCATGCAGCCCGCCGTCATCAGTCTTCACCTCCCAAATCAGGCCAGTGACATTGTCTTTCACGCAGGCCCAAGGCGTGGTTGCATAATCCGCGCTTTGATCATCTAACGGCACGCCGTTGCTGTCTAACTTAGTGTAGCTAAATCCGGCATGGCCGTCACTGTCGTCATTATTGGTTGCATCACGGCCATGCGAGCAGTCCTGTTCTGCAACCACGTTGTCGTCGTCCGGCGTACTTGAAGCAATGCAGGCCGTGTTGTTCCCGGACTTATAATTGCCGCTCCACGTTATGCCAGTGTCGTTTAATGGTGTCGTCGCAGAAGCAGGCGGCGGAGTTCCTGCAATATGCGCAGAAACCTCATTGGAGAACGGCCCAAGCCGACTGTTGTTATTGCTGTAAGCCTGCATTTTGAATACATAATCAGAACCCGGAGTCAGGCCGGAGATAACAGCGTGACGATCATAGATGCTGCGTGTTTCCAGCAATTGCTCGCTTGCATCCGCTGCTGAAGTATCTAAAGCGAAAATCTGAAAACCCATCCAAGGTTCTGAAGTTTCCGGCATGAACGTCCAATCCAAACTTGCCTGTCCAGGTGTGGAACCGTCAACAGAATCCAGCAGCGTTGGTGTGTCTGTTGGTTCAAGATCATTGACATCAATATCAACCGTTTTATAGGTGTTGCCAAGCTCTTCATCAGGCAAGTTCTGTCCAACGGATGCCTCATTATAGAAAAAAGGCTTGCGCAAATATCTGCCAACTGGCAGATCAGCAGTTGCAACAGACAGTTGAACAAGTTCGTCTTCACCCGGAGCCAACACACCGGAAGAAGGCGTGATGCTGATTGCCGCTGATCCGTTGGTCGTGTTCCAGTGCAGGTCTTCATCGCCAGTGTTGGAAATCGTGAGATTGCTTGCCAATCCGCTTGCATCACCAACATCAATGGTGGAGAATATGCCGTCGCCTTCAACAAGAAGGAATGAACCTTTTGTGTATTCAGGACAGCTATTCTCAAAGGTCCATTTTTTTATGGGCCATTCAGCTGTATAAACAGCAAAATTTAACTTTTTCAGTTTATCCAGATGGAGTAATTTTCCGATTTTCGTACCAGCACCTATATCTATATTTTCTATATCCCAGTTAAATTCAGCCTCAATACCTGCCAAAATTTGCGCCATCCTTTCAACACAACCTTCGGCAGAAAAAGATTCGCTTCCTTCAATTTTCACATAGGCTTTCAAAGGGATTTCAGGCCCAGTAAGGTTGTAAATTTTCATCCCTGATTCAATCAGCAGGCCACCTCTGATAGAGGCATTAAGCTCTGTTGTTATTGTAGAAAGAAGTGGGGAGACAGATTGGGAGAAACTTTTATGTCGAGAGAAACCTGTATTTTTATTGTAGAGCATCCCCCTTTGCATCTTCTCTTGCACCGAAATTCCAAACGTGCTTTTGATTTCTATGCTCCCATCATCAATAAAAAAATAAATATCTACACTTGGAGTTATCCATACTGGGACAAAACCGATCATGAAATCGATAGATTTAAGAGGAATTGTACCTATTTTTATCTTTTTCTTGTTGAAAAATGTCAACTTTTGACTTGCAGTTAATTCTACCTTCTGTTCTGAGTCTGCTTTAACAATGAACTTAAACCCTTGCAAACCATCAAACAGTTTGTAATCAACTCCAACGTCAATAGAAATGTCAAGAGTTATTTCCCCTGTCGCAGATAGGGTTCCTCCATGACCATCATCATATAACGTAACCTTTAATGATTGCGATATAGCCCTGCCATCTGCTGATGTACTGGAAACAGCAGGTTCTTCACCGAGCTTAATGACAAAATGAGTATTATCTGGTTGATCAGAAACTTGTAAACTGGTGCCCTCCAGTCCGCTGAAAGCTGTTGGTGAAATGGTTGCGGGCAGCCCAGCAGCAGCCGGTTCTGTATATCCTTCCAAATCACCATTGGTCATCTGTTTAAAGATATGTCCTGTACCCTGCGCAATAACTTCATCAAGAGCTGCATCAGCAGTGTCAAACTGATACGAGGTTGAGGAAATCTTTTTTATTCCAGTAATCTTGCGCAGGAAACCGCCGCCGTCATCACCAACAATAAAATCACCGACATTGGCTGCTGCCAGCTCGTCAATCAGGTCATTCATATCATCTGACAGCCGCACGGAAACCGTATTTGTTCCAACGGTATTGCTGGTCGAACTGAGATTATGGACAACGCCGTTCAGAATAGTCTCTGTCCTGCCGAAATTGGCAACCACAGACTGACTTCTGTTCAGTGCCACCGTGCATTGCGTCAAGTCAGCGGAAACATTTTCACAACCTGACCAGCCTAAAATTTGCGCATCAGCACCTGCTGTCGCTGTAAACGTGATCGTGCCGCTTTCATCCTCAGATACGAAGATATGATCTTCATACACTGGATCTGCAAGAGTGGAATCAACTGAAAGGCTGTGCGGTGCTCCTGATGCAGCCTTACCCGGACCAAATACAGAAAGAGTTACTTGAACAGTATGATAACGGGAATCAGGAACAGGGAAACGGGTCATGAGCCAAGAAAATGTCTCATCCAATTGAGCAAGCATGGCATCTGTCTCACCTGCTCGCAGGGAAGCAAGAATAGTTTGCCCGACATCATTGGCAGTAGAAAGCCAGTCATAATCAAAGGCGAGCTTATCTCTGTCTGCTGCTTTTTCAGGATCAAAGGCCAGAATATCATTCCAGTCAATTGTGCCGTTGCCATCGATATCGCTTTTGATGAGATAGCGGGCAAGATCAGCAAGACGTATTTCTACTTCCTCGGCAGACACAGCAGAAATCAAATTCTCAACATATCGCCAGCCAATTTCTGTCAACGGCGTAATTTTCAAATGCTTGGTGCGCCAATCTGAAGCTCGTGCCAAGGCATGAAGCGTTCCCAGATTCTGAGTCGATGAAGCATCAGCAATTCCGTTGCTGTCGGCATCAATATCTTTGCCGCCGCTTGCTTCGGCCACAATCCATTCATTATCCGCCAGTCCCGCCAGAGCAAGATCAAAAGTTCCTGCGGCCAAGAGGCTCCTGTTGCTCTGCACAGCTTCCTTTGGCCCCTCAACAGGACTTGCCAACTCCTCAATTGTAAACGCTTTAATCGAAGTCCCTGACAGCGGGCCAACAAGAAGAGCTTGATGAGAAAGCGGCTCAGGTGAACTGCTGTGTTTCCCCAGCAGCGGTGCAATCATCAGCAAAAGATTACCGGAATAAGCGGTGCTGGCGGCAACGCAGGCAGAACTGACCAGAATAATGACAAAAAGACGGAAATGTTTCATTGATGCCTCTGCTTGCGGAAGGAACGGACCAGATTGATCTGGCCAACATATTGCGGCGCAAGCAGAATGTCAACAAAAATCAAGAAGGGATACCAGCCATTTTTTTTGCTGAACCGGGCTGGACAGCACTCACAGGCTGTTAAGCAGTGCCAGTACCAGTCTGACCAAGGCTTCCAAATTTTCTTTCAGCCACGTCCAGACCGCAGCCAGCCAGGATATCTCTCCATCATCGTCATCCACTGCCTTGCCGTCCAAACGGTCGCGCAGCCGTTCAGCCCGCTTGGCCGGAGCTGGATGGCTGGAAAGAAAGTGATGATTCTTGCCCAGCGTGGCCAGCTTCTGGAGAGCGGTCACTGCCGCCTCACTGTCCAGTCCTCGGCTCTGCATGAAAGCCAGACCATAGTCATCAGCCTCGCGCTCCTCCTGCTGGGAGAACTGAGCCTTGAGCAGCTTCTCGAAAAAACCGCCCAAGGCGGAGCGGGCCAGCTCTCCGGCTCCGCCTTCCTGCTGGGCGGCCACTCCCTTGCGCACTGCGCTGGCAGCATAGGCCAGAACCAGTTTTTTGCGGATATGCCGACGGGCAACATGGCCCATTTCATGACCAATGACAAAGAGCAGCTCCTGATCGTTCATCATCCGCATCAGACCGCTGTAAATGCGGATGGTGCCGTCAGCCATGGCAAAGGCGTTGACATCGTCAGTCAGATACACTTTGACATCAAAGTCGTGTCCGTCCACCCGCAGCGGGCTGTTCAGCAGGGCGGCCAGCCGCCGGGCCTGCGGATTGTCCGGCAGAGCAATCTGATTCTCGCTGTCAGCCTGCGCTGCGGCCTGTTCCGCATAAAGCCTGACCTGCTCGTCACTGAGCGTGACAGCGCGGAAGGCATCAACGCCCGCTTCCACAGCCAGCCGGGTGTCAACATTGCTGTCACAGCCAGTTGCGGCAAGAAGAAGAAGCAGGAAAAAAAGCTGGGCACGGCACAGACGGCTGATCATGGCGGGAGACAAAATAAAAAAAAGACAGCCGGGCACTCCTGCAACACATAAGACGTTTCGCTGCCGCTGCTTCCTTCCGGACCTGACGGGGTTCACGATGCCTTATTGCGCAGGACCCGGCTGTCAAACTTGGGTCTTGTCATTGTCATACTGGCGGAGAGGGTGAGATTCGAACTCACGGCACTTGCGTGCACACGCGTTCCAGGCGTGCACCTTAAGCCACTCGGTCACCTCTCCTGAGCTGCTCTCACCTTCCGCAGCCGCTTTGCGGCGTTTGCTGCGATGCGCCCATTTAAACCGAGTTCAGTTTTTCTGACAACAGAAAAATGGAGCCTGCCGCTCTTTTTTTTCTCTGCGCTGCCGGAAGAACTCTTTCAGAATGCTGGCGCACTCTTTTGCCCGCACCCCGCTGGTGATGGTGAAACGATGATTCAGGCAGCCATCGCTGCCAATGCGATAGACTGACTGCAGCGCGCCGGTCTTGGGATCAGCCGCGCCAAAAACAACCCGCTCCACTCTGGCCATGACCAAGGCTGCCGCGCACATCGGGCAGGGTTCAAGGGTGACATAGAGGGTGGTGCCGGGCAGCCGGTAATTGCCGATTTTTTCGGCAGCAGCGCGCAGGGCGCGGATTTCCGCATGACCAACAGGATCATTGGCCGTAATGCAGCAGTTGCCTGCCCCGGCCAGCAGCCTGCCTTCCGCGCTGACTATCACCGCGCCCACCGGCACTTCATTCAAGGCCGCTGCCTGGGCTGCGTAGGCAAGGGCCGTGCCCATGAAAAAACTATCCTGCTGACTCATGCTGCACAACTGTGAGGATTGAGCACCGCTCTTTGACGCTTCACCATCACCCGGCCACTGTCCTGTCCACCAGCTCTTCCGCCCTGCCGATGTACTGTTCTGGCTGATCAAGCGGAGCCAGTTCCTCGGCATTGAACAACGGGCCAAGCTCCGCGTCGGCCAGCACGGCATCTTTCAGGCTGATCCGCTGTTCAGCAGCCTCGGCAGCCAGTTTGTGCAGCTTGTCCATAGCCTTGTTCTTGCCCATGCTCCTGCCGAGCCGGAAGAGCAGCCATTCAGTGGCGATCAGGTCTTTCTGCCGGTGCAGGTTGGCCAGCATCTGCTCAGGCCGGACAATCAGGCCGGAGAGCACCTGTAGCAGCATCTGCAAGGAGCTGCCAGTGTAGATGCAAAGCTGCGGCAGGGCCAGCCATTCCGCCCAGAGGCAGCGGGGATCCCGTTCATGCTCATGAGCCATGCTTTCAATGACTGTGCCGCTCAAGGCGCGGATATGCTTGGCCAAGGCGGCGATGCGCTGGCAGAGCACCGGGTTCTGCTTATGCGGCATGGTGCTGCTTGCCAATGCGCCGGACAGGGACGGCTCGCGCAGCTCATCAATTTCAGTCTTCTGTAGCTGAAAGATTTCATTGGCGATCTTGGCCAAGCTCATGGCCAGCAGGGCAAAGTCTGAGGCCAGCTCGGCAGTGCGGTCACGGGCCGTGTGCCAAGAGAGTGGATCGTGGGCCAGACCGAGCAGCGTCATGGTCTCCTTGGCCACCTCAAGGCCCTGCTCGCCAAGCGCTGCATAGGTGCCAACCGCACCGCTCAGTTGGCCGCAGCAGACAGTGCCTTGCAGATGCCGCACCCGCTCAATGTGCCGTCTGATTTCCGCTGTCCAGATTGCCGCCTTCAAGCCAAAGGTGGTGGGCAAGGCCTGCTGACCATGTGTGCGGGCTGCCATTGCCGTGCTGCGGTGCTTGAGAGCAAGGTCAAGGCAGACCTTTTCCACGTGCAGGAGGTCGCGGAGGACAATGGCCAGCGTCTCCTTGAGGGCCAGAATCATGCCGGTGTCCAAGATGTCCTGGGTGGTGGCCCCGTAATGAACATACTCGCCATGTCCGTCGGCGCAGGCCCGGCGCAGGCCAGCCAGCAGCGGCACCACTGAGTTGCGGCTCTTGCTGTACCCCTTGCGGACGCTTGCCAGATCAATCTGTTCGAGCTTGGCTTTGGCCTTGATCTCTGCTGCCGCTGCTGCCGGAATCAGGCCGCACCGTGCCTGCGCTTCGGCCAAGGCCGCTTCCACATCAAGCCAGCGTTGCAGCATGGCCTGCTCATCAAAGAGCTGTTCCAATTCTGGGGTGCTGAAGACATGCGGGTTGATCTGGTGATCAAAGGGATGAACAGGCATGAGGCGATGATTCGGTTGAATGGTGCCGTTATGGGCAATGGCTGCAAAGGCAATCTGTGCCAAGAATTGGTTTTCTTGCTTCCTTTTTCATGTTGCATCAGGATGAGTGAGGGATTATACCGCCTTCCTGCCGCCTGAGCAAGGCTGGCAAGATTCAGGCCCAGCAGGATGCGCATCCTGTTTTCAGCCGGAAAAATTATCCGGCCTGCTCTTTTCTTCTTGACAGCTGCCCCTGTTTATTGGTAATTGACATTCTGCTTTTTATGCCGTAATATGCTGCCCGAAACAGTGAAGCCCGCAGTCAGCGGCCAGCACTCTTCTGAAACGGAAATATTGCAGGCGCGTAGCTCAGGGGGAGAGCGCTACCTTGACACGGTAGAGGTCGGCGGTTCGAAACCGCCCGCGCCTACCAATTTTGCAGTGCAAAGGGCATAAAGGCTAAGGGTCGGAGGAAGCGCGTCTGACCTGTTAGCCTTTCCTTTTTTTGATTCAATTTTTCACGCGAATTTGTCAGCGGCAGAACTCATGACTTCCATAGCAGTCTCCATCTCCGGCGGGGAAGCAAAGCAGCTTCCGAGCGGCACCTCTGTCCTTGACGCGCTCAAGGAGCTGGTCTCCGGCAAGCAGCGCAAGCAGACTGTGGCGGCCCGCTGCAACGGCAGCATGGTTGATCTGTCTGCGCCGCTCAACCATGATGCGGTCTTGGAGCTGATTTCTGCCAGCTCAGAGGAAGGGCTGCATATCCTCCGGCACTCGGCTGCCCATATCATGGCCCAAGCGGTCAAGGAGCTGCACGGCCAGGAGGTGCAAGTCACTATCGGCCCGGCCATTGAGGACGGCTATTATTACGATTTCGACCGCAAGCCCGCCTTCACGCCTGACGATTTCGAGGCGATTGAAGAGAAGATGGCGACCATTGTCAAGGCGGCTCTGCCGTTTTCCCGCCGCGAAGTGCCGATTGCCGAGGCCATAGATTTTTTCACCCAGCACGACGAGACCTACAAAGTTGAGCTGATCAAGGACTTGGCCGCGCAGGGCGAGACTGTTGTTTCCCTCTATCAGCAGGGTGATTTCATTGATCTCTGCCGGGGGCCGCATCTCCCGGACACCTCGTTCCTGAAATGCTTCAAGCTGCTGCGGGTGGCAGGCTCCTACTGGCGGGGCGATGAAAAGAACCAGATGCTGACCCGGATTTACGGCACTGCCTTTTTTGATAAAAAAGAGCTGAAGCAGTATCTGGACCGGCTGGAGGAAGCCAAGCGGCGTGACCATCGCAAATTAGGCAAGGAACTGAAGCTCTTCACGATTCAGGATGAGATCGGGCCGGGTCTGCCCCTTTGGCAGCCGCGTGGTGCCTTGCTGCGGCGGCTGATTGAGGACTACTGGAAGGATGCCCATTACAAGAACGGGTATCAGCTTGTCTGCACCCCCCATATTGCCCGCCAAGATTTGTGGCACACCTCCGGCCACTTGGACTTTTATGCCGAGAACATGTATTCGGCCATGAGCATTGACGAGGTGGCTTATCAGCTCAAGCCGATGAACTGCCCTTTCCATATCGGCATCTACAAATCCGAGCCGCACAGCTACCGCGAATTTCCCATCCGCTGGTGCGAGCTGGGCACCGTCTATCGCTACGAGCGGGCTGGCGCCCTGCACGGCCTGATGCGGGTGCGCGGCTTCACCCAGGACGATGCCCATATTTTCTGCCGCCCTGATCAGCTTGAAGAGGAAATCTTCAACATCATTGACCTGAACCTGCATGTCCTTCAGACCTTTGGTTTCAGCGAGTATGATGTCTATCTTTCCACCCGCCCGGAAAAATACGTGGGCAGCGACGAGCACTGGGACCTGTCCACCAAAGCCTTGCAGCAGGCAATGGACAAGAAAGGGCTGGCATACTCGGTTGATCCGGGGGAAGGCGTATTTTACGGTCCAAAGATTGACATAAAAATTAAGGATCAGATTGGCCGCTCGTGGCAGTGCTCCACGATTCAGGTTGATTTCAACCTGCCGGAACGCTTCGGCATGACCTATGCTGGCCAAGACGGAGCCGATCATCAGCCGATCATGATTCACCGCGCTTTGATGGGTTCGCTGGAGCGTTTCATTGGGGTGCTGATCGAGCATTATGCCGGTGCCTTTCCGCTCTGGCTGGCCCCGGAGCAGGCCCGGATCATGAACATCACGGACAGTCAGGCCGACTACTGCGGCCACGTGCTGGCTGAACTGCGGCAGGCCGGTCTCCGGGTTGAGGCGGACTTGCGCAACGAGAAATTAAATTATAAGATACGGGAGGCCCAGCTGATGAAGACTCCCTACATGCTCATTGCGGGCGACCGGGAAATGGAGGAAGGCACTGTCACTGTGCGCAAGCGCAGCGGTGAAAACCTGCCTCCCATGCTGCCGCAGGATTTTCTGGCCTTGGTGCGCCAGGAATGCCAAGAACAAGCAGTCTGACAAACGGAGAGAATGGACAAACGAAGAGGCAGGAAAAGTTCGCAGCAGGAAGTCAGAGTCAAAATCAACGAAGATATCCGCTATCCTGAAGTCCGCCTGCTTGGTGAAAACGGAGAGCAGCTCGGCCTTGTTTCCGCTGCCAAGGCACGGCAGCTCGCTGCCGAGCAAGGGTTGGACTTGGTGGAAATCTCGGACAAGGCCACGCCGCCGGTCTGCAAGATGATGAATTATGACAAGTACCGGTATGAACTGAAAAAAAAGCAGCAGGAAGCAAAAAAGAAGCAGACGGTCGTTGATGTCAAGGAGATTAAGTTCCGCCCCAAGACCGAGGAGCATGATCTTGATTTCAAGATTAAAAACATCCTCAAATTTGTTGAAAAGAAAAGCAAGGTCAAAATAACCATGCAGTTCCGGGGCCGGGAGATCGTTCATGCCCAGACCGTGGGCCGGGAGGCTATGAGAAAGATCGCGGATGCCCTGCGCGAGGACTGCGTCATTCTTCAAGAACCGACAATGGAAGGCCGGTTCATGATCATGTTTGTCGGCCCCAAGCCCTGAATATCTCATCGCAGCAATACGAAATCAGCGCGGACAGGGTGTTTGTCGCTCTGTTGCAGCGCAGCAAGGAGCATATCATGCCTAAAATGAAAACCAACCGGGCCGCAGCCAAGCGTTTCAAGCTCACCGCCAGCGGCAAAGTCCGTTACGGCAAGTCCTTTGGCTCGCATATTCTGACCAGCAAAAACGCCAAACGGAAACGGCGGCTGCGTCAGTCTGCCATCCTGTCCGCAGTTGATACCAAAGCAGTGCGGCGGATGCTGCCTTATCAGTAATTCTGAACGAATTTTCAGCAAGAACGGAGTGCAATCACCATGCCACGCGTCACACGCGGGTTTAAAGCCCGCCGGAGAAGAAATAAGGTCCTGCAATTGGCCAAAGGCTATCGGGGCGGCAGAAGCCGTCTCTTCCGCACTGCTGCGGAAGCGGTTGACCGCGCCCTTTGCTATGCCTATCGCGACCGCCGTACCAATAAGCGTAATTTCCGTGCGTTGTGGATCACCCGCATCAGCGCGGCTGCCAAGCTGAACGGCACCAGTTACAACAAGCTGATGCACGGTTTCAAGCAGGCCGGGATTGAGCTGGACCGCAAGGTGCTGTCCAATCTGGCCATTGTTGATCCTGCCGCCTTCAGCGCGCTGGTGAAAAAATCTCTCGGACAGCAGGAAGCGACTGCCTGATGGAAGAAACGCTGCGCAAGCTGCGGACGGAAGCGGAAGCGGCTCTGGGCGCGGTCAGCAAGCTGGCCGGGCTGGAGGAAGTCCGGGTCAAATATCTGGGCCGCAAGGGGCTGCTGGCCGAGGCCATGAAGCAGCTCGGCAAAGCTGCCCCGGCAGACCGGCCCCGCTTGGGCCAAGTTGCCAATGCGGTCAAGCAGGACGTGGAGAGCCTTTTTCAGGCTAAAAAAGAGGCTCTGGAGGCTGGCAGCCAGCCGGTCAAGCAGATGCTTGATCTCAGCCTGCCTGGCCGCTTTGTTCCTGTTGGCAAGCTCCATCCTGTCACCCAGGTGATGGAGGAAATCTGCGCTGTTTTTGAAGGCATGGGTTTTGCTGTGGCTGAAGGCCCGGATGTGGAGACCGATTATTACAATTTCGAGGCTCTCAACATCCCGGCCCATCATCCGGCCAGAGACATGCACGACACCTTTTATGTGTCTGATTCTCTCCTCCTGCGCACCCACACCTCGACCATGCAGGCGCGGATCATGGAAAAGCAGGAGCCGCCTCTGCGCTATATCGCGCCGGGCAAGGTCTATCGCTGCGATTCTGACATCACCCACACCCCGATGTTTCATCAGGTCGAGGGCTTTCTCGTTGACCGCCAAGTTTCTTTTGCTGATCTGAAAGGAGTCTTGGGACTCTTCTCCCGCCGTATTTTTCAGGGTGATCTGCCCCTGCGCTTCCGACCCAGCTTTTTTCCCTTCACTGAACCCAGCGCAGAGGTTGACATTGCCTGCGTGATCTGCAAAGGCGCAGGCTGCCGGGTCTGCAAGCAGACTGGCTGGATTGAAATTCTTGGCGCGGGCATGATTGACCCGGAAGTCATGAACATGGTCGGTTATGACCCGGAGCAGTTCTCCGGCTTTGCCTTTGGTCTTGGCGTGGAACGCATCGCCATGCTCAAGTACGGCATTGATGACATCCGCATGTATTACGAGAACGATCTGCGGTTTCTCAGGCAGTTCTGACAAATGGCTGTTTTGATTGAGCTGCCGGAACACCAAGCAGCTTTGCTCAAACAATACTGCCATGAGGCGCAAATCAGCGAGGCAGAGGCAGTCGGACAAGCCTTGACCCAGTTTTTGGCGCGGATAGTGCAGAAACCCCGCCGTATTTTGCGTGAACACCCGGCTTTTGGGCTTTGGCGGGACAAGCAGCAGGACGGACTGGCTTACCAACGGCATCTGCGTGATGAACGGCCTTGAACAGGCGGACGAGGAGTATCAGCGTATAAGCAGGTTTATATCAGCCTGATCACTTGGATGGAAGTGATGGTCGGCGCAAAGGAAGGCGACAGGCTGACAGAGGATTTTCTGCGGATGTATTTTGTTGTGCTGCCCCCATCACTCAAGACATTGCCGAACAGGCCGTGATTCAAGCCACCGCGTAAAAGCACAACGCCCTTCTGGTGACGCGCAACACTCGCGATTTTCCTCCCAGCTCCGACTGTGTGCGGATTCCATACTAACATGATCAGTGCAGTAGAAATATTATGAAATTAACCCTGACTTGGCTTGGCCAATATATTTTTCTTGATGGCCTGTCCGCAGCGCAGCGCGCTGACCATGCTCGGCTTGGAGGTGGAGACAGTTCGGACTGCAAAAATTCAGTTGATTAAATAATTACGGCATGTCATGCGGCTGAAGTTTGAATGGGATGAAAATAAAAATGCGGTCAATATTCGCAAGCACAAGATTGACTTCGAGGACATTCCAGAACTTTTTCAAAAGCCGATGCTTATTGATTATGATGGCAGGCAGAATTACGGTGAAGAACGTTGGCTTGGAATAGGGTTGCTGCATAACGTGGCAGTAGCTGTGGTATTTACAGAACGCGGTGAAAGCACAATTCGAATAATTTCAGCACGAAAAGCAACAAAAGAAGAGCGGCGGCAATATGACGAAAGAATCTTCCAAAACTGACTGGGCAGCTCTGGAAAACATGACAGATGCGGAAATAGATTTTTCTGATATTTCACGTCTGCCAAAGGCATTTTTTGAACGAGCTGAACTATGGCAGCCGAAAAATAAAGTGAATGTCACAGTGGCAATAGACGAGGACCTGCTGCAATGGTTTAAAGCAGCAAGCGATGACTGGGAAGGAAGAATGCAGGCCGCATTACGTCTGTATGTTGAAACACATAAGGCATTCAGTTCCACACGCCCATGAAATTCACCCTGATTTGGCTTGGCCAATATATTTCTCTTAACGGCCTGTCCGCAGCACAGCTTGCCGACCGCCTGACCATGCTCGGCTTGGAGGTGGAAGCGGTGCAGAAGCTGTACGCCGGGCTGGAGGCGGTCAAGACCGCAAAAGTTCTGTCCGTGCAGAAGCATCCTAATGCTGACCGGCTGACCTTGTGCGACGTGGAGGTCGGCGGGCAAATCCTGCCTGTTGTCTGCGGCGCGCCCAATGTCCGAGCTGGATTAGTGACCGCCATTGCCCTGCCCGGCGCAAAGCTGCCTGACGGCCTGACGATCAAAAAAGCCAAGGTGCGCGGCCAAGTTTCCGAGGGAATGCTTTGCTCGTGGAAAGAACTGGGCATCAGCGAGGCCAGCTCCGGCATTGTTGAGCTGGATGCCGCCTTGGCATCCGGCCAACCCCTGCGCGAGGCTCTCGGCCTGCACGACACGATGGTCGAAGTTGATCTCACGCCGAATCGGGCCGACTGCGCCAGTGTGCTGGGCATTGCCCGCGAAGTGAGCGGAGTTACAGGCCAGCAGGTCTGCCGTCCTGTAACAACCTTGCCCGATTTGTCTCAACCTGCTGAATTCACGGTTGCTATTGACGAGCCGCAGCTCTGTCCTCGCTATGCGGCCCGCAGACTGACTGACGCGACGATCAAGCCGTCGCCGTGGTGGCTCCAGCGGCTGCTCTTGGCAGTTGGAATGCGTCCGATCAACAACATTGTTGACATCACCAACTTTGTCATGCTGGAGTATGGCCAGCCGCTTCATGCCTTTGATTATGCGAAGATTGCAGGCAAAGGCATTGTGGTTCGGCAGCCCAAGGCGGATGAGAGCAAGTTCACCACCTTGGACGGCAGCGAGCGCAGTCTTGAGCCGGACATGCTCCTGATTTGTGATCAGGAAAAGCCGGTGGCAATGGCCGGGGTCATGGGCGGTCTCAATTCCGAGGTGACAGATGGAACCACGGATATTCTCCTCGAATCGGCCTGCTTTGATCCGGTTTCCATCCGCCGCACCGCCCGCCGGCTCAATCTCGCCTCAGAGGCATCCTACCGCTTTGAGCGCGGTGTCAACCCGGACGGCGTGACCGAGGCTCTGGAACGTGCTGCGCAGCTTATCTGTGAGCTGGCTGGAGCGCAGGCTGCGGACGGCGTTGATTTGTATCCCGGCAAAAAAAAGCTGCTTCAGCTTGAACTGCGGGTGCAGCGGGTCAACAACTTGCTCGGCACTGATCTCAGCAGTGGGCAGGTTGCCGCCTGTCTGCGCGGGATTGAATTTGCTGTGGAAGAAGACGGCGAATTGCTGCGCGTGACTGTGCCAGCCTTCCGCATTGACATTGAACGCGAAGCTGATTTGATCGAGGAAGTGGCCCGCTTGGTCGGCTACAACGAGATTCCGGTCACGCTGCCCAAGATGGCAATGGACTGCCCGCAGCCTGCACCGCTCCGCCAACTCCGCAAAAAGATTGCGGCGGCAATGACCGGCCTCGGCTTTTACGAGGCAGTCAATTACTCCTTTGTCAGCAAAAAGCATAACGACTGGCTCAACTTGGCTGCTGCTGATTCCCGCAGGCAGCAGGTGGAGCTGCTCAATCCTCTCAGTGAAGATCAGGCCGTGCTGCGCACCATGCTCCTGTCCGGCCTCTTGGACAATGTCCGCCGCAACATCAGCTTTCAGCAGACCGATGTCCGCCTTTTTGAGGTGGGCAAAGTCTTCGCCTTCACCGCTCCGGGCCAGCAGCCTGTTGAGCGGCACCAGCTCTGCGCCGTGATCAGCGGCAGCCGTTATCCAGAGGCCAGCCCGCTCTATTTTTCCAGCCAAGAGAGTGATATCTTCGACCTGAAAGGTGCAATGCAGGCTTTGCTTCGGGAACTGCGGCTGGAAGCAGCAGTCAGTTTCGCAGCTTCAGAAGGTCAGGCAGAGCCTTACGCTGAATCCGGCTGCGCCCTGCGCATCATGGCTGGTGAGCAGCAGCTCGGCCTGATCAGCAAAGTGCCTGCGGCTGTAGCCCGCGCCTTTGGCATTAAGCAGGAGGTGCATTTCTTGGAACTGGAGCTGGAGCCGCTGAACGTCCTCCCTGCTGCGGCCAAGAGCTTCAGCTCCCTGCCCCGCTATCCTTCGGTGCGGCGCGATATCGCCCTGCTGGTGCCGGAACAGATTCCGGCAGGCGATCTCCTGCAAGATATTCTTGACCACAAGATGCAGGATGTGGTATATGCTGATATTTTTGATGTCTATAGCGGCAAGCCGATTGCCGACGGCATGAAAAGCGTGGCCTTGACCGTCACCTACCGTTCTGCGGAAAGGACGCTGGATGATGAGACGGTCAACGGCTTTCACGAAAAAATAGTCAGCTCGCTGATCTCCCGCTTTGGCGGGCAGTATCGGGACGGAAAGGATGCAGGATGATGAAAGAAGAGCAAGAACAAGAGGAGCGGCGGCAGGGCAATGTCACCCGCAAGGAGCTGTCGATTTCCATTAACGAGAAATTGGGCATCTCCCAGCGCAATGCCGCCAAGATGGTGGACACAATTTTTTCAGCCATGAAGGACACGCTGGTGAGCGGCGAATCGCTCAAGCTGGTCCAATTCGGCACCCTGACAGTGCGTGGCAAATCGCCCCGCCGGGGCCGCAATCCACGCACTGGCGAGAGCATGACCATCACCAAGCGAAAAATGGTTTCCTTCCGTCCCTCAAAACGGCTGCGTGATCTGCTCAACACAGACGAAAACTGAGGCGGCTGGCAAAGTAGCTGTTGACAGTCCTTGCCGGAAAATGGTACATAAGGGGCAGCATAAGATTTCGGAACGTAGCGCAGTCTGGTAGCGCACCTGAATGGGGTTCAGGGGGCCGGAGGTTCAAATCCTCTCGTTCCGACCAGCAAATACAAGGAGTTGAGCGGAGACGCTTAACTCCTTTTTTCTTTCAGCTGCCGCCCCCATCCTGCTCCCACTTTTTTGCTCATGAGGTGAAAAAGCCGCCCGCAACATCTCCTTTCATTTCATCCAGACCAAAAGCAGCGTATATTGTCAGGCCAATGCTAAACATGAAACGAAGACTGCTTATCCTGCCAAGATGATCTACACCAACCTGCTTTCTTTTCTCATTGTTATTTTTGTCCTCTCCCTTGCCGAGGCTCCTGTCCGGCCTCTGCTTGCGCCGCAGCTTGGCCTGCCGCTCTTTGTCCTGATTCTGCTGCTGTTTCATCGCCTTGCAGGCAGAGAGCATCGGAACATGCTGCATTTGGGCGGGGCAAAAAGGTATTTTGCCGCAGAAAAGAAACTCACCCTGCTGGCCGTGCTGTTTTTCACCTTCTCGGTCTTTGCCTTTGATTTGAAATATTATCTTGCGCCGCTCTCCTTGGGCGGCAGGCTGCCGGTGCTGACTGATTCAGGCGGCCTGCTCCTTTTTTTCCTCTTCCTGCTTGTGATGTGGCTGCAGGCCAGAGCCAACTATTCAGCTCTGTTCGGCGGCGGTTACTCCCCGGCCCGCTTTGCCAGTCTCAACCTGCAGGCCAGTCTGCCGATCATCCTGCCGTGGCTGCTGCTGTCCCTGTTTTTTGACCTGCTCCTGCTGCTGCCATTCCCTGGACTGCACCGTCTCTTGGATTCAGCATGGGGCAATCTGCTCATCGTCCTGCCCGCCCTGCTGCTGGTGCTTGTTTTTCTCCCAGCCTTGGTCTGGCGGCTCTGGAACTGTTCGCCCCTGCCGCCGGGGCCACAGCGCAGCATGGTCGAAAAGTTCTGCCGCCGCCAGAACTTTGCCGCCAGCATTCTGCGCTGGCCGCTTTATGAAGGCCGGATGCTGACTGCCGCCGTGATGGGGCTTGCCCCGCGCTTTCGCTATCTGCTCCTGACTCCGGCCCTGCTCGACCTGCTCGATCAGGAGGAGCTGGAATCGGTGCTGGCTCATGAAATCGGCCATATCCGACATTGGCATCTGCTGCTTTACCTTTTCCTTCTGCTCGGTTTCAGCCTGCTGGCCGAAACCTTGGCCCAGCAGCTTCTTGTCCTGTTCTTCAGCAGCAGCTGGTTTTGGCAGCTGGCACTCTGGTCAAATGTTGCCGCAGAGCGGCTGGCTGATGTCTTATCTGGAGCAGCACTGCTCATCCTGCTGGTGCTTTTTTTTCGCTTCCTGTTCGGCTGGTTCATCCGTAATTTTGAGCGGCAGGCTGATCTGAACGCCTATCGGACGCAGCAGAGCAGCCTGCCGCTGATTCGCGCCTTTGAAAAAATTGCGGCCATGAGCGGCAATATTCGCGAGCAGAAAAACTGGCATCATTTCGGCATTGGTGAGCGAATTGACTTTCTGGCCCGCTGTGAAAGCCGTCCTGCCTTGGCCAAGCAGCATGACCGCAAAGTCCGTCTTGCCCTTGCCGCCTATTTTCTCCTGATTGGCTTGACGGTCTGGCTGGTGCCTGCGCCAAACCCGGACAGCGTCAACCGCCGCACTCGTGCCGCCCAGCTTGAAGTGCTGCTGCAACAGTCAGGGGAAGACAGCCCAGCGCAGCAGCACTGATCAGCAAAAAATGTATTGAATGCAGGACAGTCATGGGCTATGCTGCGGAGACTGAGTAAAAGCTACAGTGAGCGGTGGCTATCTGGCCACATAGCAGGCGGATTTGCAGGACATTTTCAGAATCCTGAAAGCACTCAAAACGATTATCAGCAGTTTCATCAGGGACGGGAAACAAGGAGCGGCGGGACAATGACAGAAACCGTGGTGACAGTCGGGCTTGGTGAACGGAGTTACCCGATTCGGATCAGCTCCGGCCTGCTGGAGCTGATCGGCCCGGATTTGCGCGAACGGCAGATCGGCAGCAAATACGGCGTGATCAGCGATGACCGGGTGGCAGCCTTGTACGGCGACCGTTTCATGCAGTCCTTGGCTGACGCAGGCATCCGAGCCGAGCTGATCACCTTTCCGGCAGGCGAGGCCAGCAAGCATCTTCAGACGATTGCCGCCCTTTCCAGCGAACTGGCCCAGCGCGGCTTTGACCGCAAAGATGCCCTGATCGCCCTTGGCGGCGGCGTGACCGGCGACATCACCGGCTTTCTCGCCTCCATCTATCTGCGCGGCATTCCTTTTGTTCAAGTGCCGACCACCCTGCTTTCGCAGGTTGACAGCTCAGTAGGCGGCAAGACCGGCGTTGACCTGCCGGAAGGCAAGAATCTGATTGGCACCTTTTATCAACCCAAGGCGGTGTATATTGATCTGGATGTGCTGCAAACCCTGCCAGATGAGGAGCTGCGCGGCGGCTTGGCTGAGGTGATCAAGTACGGGGTGATCAAGGATGCCGAGTTTTTTGCCTTTCTGGAGGAAAACCGGGAAGCGGCGCTGGCCTTGCAGCCGAAAGTGCTGACCAAGGTCATTGCCCGCTGCTGCGAGATCAAAGCCTGGGTGGTGGAGCAGGACGAGCGGGAAGGCGGCCTGCGCCGGATTCTCAACTTTGGCCACACCATCGGCCATGCAGTGGAGGCGGCTTCTGAGTTCCGCCTGATTCATGGCTATGCAGTGGCAATCGGCATGGTCGCGGCAGCGGAACTGGCCGTGCGCAGCGGCTGTCTTGCCGCCCAAGAAGCGGCGCGAATTCACTCGCTGATTGCCGCCTATGGCCTGCCGACGGCCATTCCTGCTGATCTTGACCGCAAGGTCATCAAGGCATATCTGCGCAATGATAAAAAGACCGTCGGCGGCAGGGTCTTCTATGTTCTCCCGGAAGCTGTCGGCAGGGTGAAAATTACTGATCAGGTGCGGGAACAGGCTGTTGATGCGCTGCTGCAATAAAAAGTTTTGTCTTGTCGTTCTTTTTCTGGTATCTTGGAAGAAAACTAATCTGTGGAGGATGTCGCTATGAAAAAAATTTTCCTGTTGAGCGCGCTGGCCGCTGCCGCCGCCATGCCGGGAACCGCTTCTGCCAATCTGCTGCTGGACCTGCCGCCAATTCTGGCGGGGCAACCATGTTGCAATCCTTGTGAAACAACTTGCATCAAACCCTGCACCACCTGCACCACCTGCTGCGGAACAACCTGCATGGACAGCAGCACAACTTGTTCAATTTGCTGCTATGGCACATGCAGCACCACAACATGTTCTGACCCTAAATGCACAGTAGATACAGTAGCGACGGATTGCGGCGGAGCTGACAAATTTTGCTGCGGTGGCCAATGCAGTGACACCGCATGTCAATGCACAGAGGCGACGCAAGAAGCCGATTGCGGCACTGGCAACTATTGCTGCGATGGCGTATGCAACGCTACTTCATGTCCTGAATGCGCAGCAAATACTGATTGCACCACTGGGGATTTACAATATTGCAGCTCTGGTCGATGCGTTGAATGCACACAGAATTCTCATTGCGATGAGGCCAATGGCGAACAGTGCTTCTCTGGCCAATGTCGTGTTCCAAGTGACAGTACATTGAACGACACTGGTATAATGTGGTCCGGCAAGACATCAACAGATGGAAATGATGATAATTGCGTTGACACTAATCAAGACTGTGGTATAAAAAACGAATTTAGTTTCACTGCATCAGGGGATTGTGTTCAGGACAACGTCACAGGTCTTACTTGGTCACCAGATCAGGGAACTGCTGTTTGGACTGGTATTGCGAGCAAAGCAACCTCTGCAAAAAACAGCAGCTTATGCGGCAAGACAGACTGGCGTGCCCCAACCCTGAAGGAACTATTGAGCATAGTTTCTTATAACGATATGTCTTCCACCCCGCTTGTCGATTCCAGCTTCTCTATAACACTCAAGACTGATAAGCCTTATTGGAGCGGAACATCTACAAGCGATTCAACAAAAGCATGGGGTGCCAGTTTTTTAAGTGGTTGGTCATCGCAACTCGCGAAAAGCGACAGTTATAATGTGATTCTGGTTTCCGGCGCAACAACTCCCACGCCCAGCTTTTCAGTTGATGATACAGCAGGAACTGTTACAGACAACAACACCAAGCTGATATGGACAAAATGCTTGGCGGGCTACTCTGGAACCGATTGCGGGACAACAGGCACCCAAACAACATTTACTTGGGCAGAAGCCTTGACTTACGCTGCCTCTGCTGGCCCTGACTGGCGGCTGCCTAATCTCAAAGAGCTTCAGTCCATTGTTAAGGAGGATGCTTCAAAGCCTGCAATAGACAGTAAGTTCCCGAACGCTAACCACAGCGTGTGGACATCTTCACCCTCGTCTCTAACAGGCAGTGTCGGCGGTGTCACGAAATGGAAATCATGGATTATTGACTTTTCATCTGGCAGCATTGGAGATTCCTTCCGGGATAACGCTCTTCGCGTCCGCCTCGTGAAAGATGCCCCGGCCAACTGAACCGAACGTAAGGTAAAACCAGCTCAATCGCATCTGCTGGTTGAGAAAAACAAAAAGATCAGGTATCCTTGCGGATGCCTGATTTTTTTGTTCGTGCGGGACAGCACCGCATATCAACAATCTGCAATTAACTGAAATCTATGCCGATCTACGAATTTCTCTGCCCAGACTGCAACACGATCTTCAACTTTCTTTCCAACCGGATCAACACCGACAAACGCCCAGACTGCCCCAAGTGCGGCAGAAAGGAGCTGGAGCGGCAGGTTTCTCACTTTGCCGTGATCGGCAGGGCGAAAGAGGAAAGCGAAGAGGATATGCTGGCCGGGCTGGATGAGACCAAGATGGAACATGCCTTGGAAGGGCTGATGCGCGAGGCTGAGGGCATGAACGAGGACGATCCCCGCCAGATGGCCCAGCTCATGCGTAAGTTCTCGGATAAAACCGGCATCAGCCTTGGCGAGCCAATGGAGGAGGCCATTGCCCGGATGGAGGCTGGCGAAGACCCGGATGCCATTGAAAAGGACATGGGCGACCTGCTTGAATCGGACGATGCTTTTTCCTTGGAAGGGCTGAAGAAAAAAATCCGTTCTTCCGGCCCCAAGCCGCCGATTCGCGACGAAACTCTGTATCAGCTATAGTTCCGGCTTCGCTCAGGGTGCCTGTCAGGGCAACCGTATAGGGTTCCTCGAAAAATACTGTTTATTACCAGCGTAACGGAATAATCAGGCAGTTGCAGAGCAATACCTGCCGAACACACCAATTTTTCGAGGTTCCCCTCAATAGATTGCAGCAGACGTGACGGTCACGAAAAATCCCGCTGATGCAGCAACGTGTAGGTAAACTTGTTGCCAAAGGCCGCTTTCCCAGCCTTGCACTTCAGGATGAAGTCAGCAAACTGCCGCTGATCTTCAAAGACCTGACAGCCTGCCGAGAACTTCTGCTTCTGCACATACTCATCCGTGGTGCGATGGATGTTAATGCCGAACTTGCCGGTTTGGGTGCTGGAGGCGACAAGGTTCAGCTTGTCGTCCCGGTTGTCATCCCGATACACTGTCACTTCGCCCAGCCGCTGGCACAGGGCTAAGTGGCCGCTCCGCAGGCCCCGGTTGTGAACATCGAGCTTGTACGCGCCCCGATACTGGCCTTCCTTGAGAATCGCCGTGCCGCGCCAGTTGACCGGATGCTTCAAATAGCTGATGCTGGGATCAGTGGTGATGTGATAATAGTAGATTTCCCAGATGCCGCAGAATCTGTGAAACACGCAGAGGGTGTCATTGAACAGACCCGGAGTCGGGTCTGAGGAGCGGATGCCGACGATATTGAGATTCCAGTCAATCTCAGGCGTGTCATAGACCTTGCAGCCCTTGGCCTGCATGACCTTGATCACTTCTTCGACAGAAGGTCTGAACATGATTGCTTCTCCTCAGCTCAAGCGTATTGCTCTTTCAAGCGGGCCAGCAACTTGCCGACATGAATGTCCGGCGGGTTGAGCGGCCCCCAGTCCACCGTGGTGTGGGCACTGTGATCCGGGTCAATGACATTGCGCAGTCGCTGCTCTTGGTCATACCAACGCCGCTTGTCTGAGCCGTCCGGGCAGGAGGCAGCCCCTGTGTCGCCCCAGCGCAGCTCAGGGCAATGGTAAGGATCAAAGGAGAGCTTGAAGAGCCTGTCCATGAGGTCGCCTAAATTCAGCGTCACCTTTGCGCCAGCGGAATTACTGTAGCGGATTTGCATGCTGGCAGTGCTTGTCTGCCAGATAGCATCGTATTCCCGCACCAAGGTGCTGACACTGCCGCTGAACTCGTAAGGATGATTGCCACCAGCAACTGCTGTGACGCTCTGCGTGATCAGGTTGCACAGCCCGCGAATCTGGGCCTTGAGACGCGCATCCCGGCCCGGCGTGGAATAAGACTCCCACTCGCCGTCTGCGCCGTAAATATTGTAGGGCAGGCTGGACGGATGCGCTTTCCTGTCAATGCCTTGAGCAATTGCCGCTTCCACTGAGGCCACCCGCTCCTGCAAGGCTTCGTCCAAGGCGGCCAGCTGCTGCCGCAGCTCGTGAACCGGATCAATCCTGCCGCTGCCTGTGGCCAGCATCCGCTTGACCCATTGATGATAGTTGAGATCAAGGCCGTCAACATGATAGCTGGACTGGCACTGACTCTGGCTGCTGTCAAAAAAGCGTGAATTGCGGTTCGAGGTCAGAGTGAAGCTGCCGCTGCTGCTCACTTCCTGATGCCGCCACTTGCGGAAGCCGCCGCCCTGCTTGCAATAGCCCCGCGACAGATATTCGCCAAAGCGTTTGCTGGTCAGGCTGTTGTCCGGGTGGGCATCAACAAAGCGGACTGCACCGTCAGCCTCCACTTTTGAAACCACCAAGAGATGACCGTTGGCATCATAGTAAATAGTGCCGGGAACGATGCTTTCACGATTCACCTGACAGAGGTAGGTGTCGGTCTTCTCCGTGGTCCAGAAGAAACGGAAAAATCCGCTGTGGATGCTGTTGGAAATTGCTCTGGCCAAGGAGGCGAAACTGGAATACTGGAGAAAGGAGCTGCGCTTGCCCGGCTTGTTGTTATTGGTATAGCGCCCGCCGGAAATCGTCACGTTGAAGGAAAATGGCAGCCGTTTTTTATAGCTGAAATAGGCCCGCAGGAGATATGGCAGGTCGGCGCAGTCGCAATAGATGGAATTGTTGCGATCTTCGTCCGAATAGAGACTGTTGCCCGCAGGATTGCGCAGACAGGCGGCTAACGAGCCTTTCCGGTCAGCAAAAAGCTGCTCCACCCAGCGGGAATATTCCGCTTCATAACTGTCGCTCCACTGATGCCGGGCCGTCCAAGCCGCGCCTGCGCCGCCAACGCTGATTTCCCCGCCGGGATTGCCCGGAGGCTCAACAGGAGGAGGATTGCCGCCAGGATTGACTGCTGCCGCAGTGAGTTCCCGCCATGTTCTGCCGCCCACGTCAATTCTGCCGTCCGGGCGGGAGAGAAAGCCCTGCTGAAAATCCTGAATCGCGGCAATCAGTTCGGCGGAAACCTGATCACTGACCGGCAGCGGGCTGCTAATTTTGTTGAACAAGGCATAAACAATGCGGACATCCTGCGGACGATTTTGCCCGCCTTCGCCGACAGAGCCAGTGATTTCACTGCCGGAACCTTCTACAGCGGCGGTGAGTTCCCGCCACGTTCTGCCGCCCACATCAATTCTGCCGTCCGGGCGGGAGAGAAAGCCCTGCTGAAAATCCCGAATCGCGGCAATCAGTTCGGCGGAAACTTGATCACTGACGGCCAGCGGACTGCTGCGAGTCTTGTTGAAGAGCGCATAGACTGTGCGCACATCCTCGGCCCGGTTCTGGCCGCCCTCACCCACTGAACCACTGATGGAAACTGGCATGTTCTCCTCCTGTTGATCTGCTTTTTATTCGCCAATTCGGCCAAGCTGAAACTGCTGGAGCTGTTCCGTCAACCTGCCCTGTTCATCCCGGTATTCGACAATCAGCCCAACCAGCTCCTCTGCCCCTGTTTCTGGAACAAGCTCGCGGCAGTCTGAGGAATAATATTCCTGCCCGGCAATGGGCGAATAATCCGCCTCGCCGAGCAGCACCTCCACTTCAGCGCGGGCCATGCCTTTGCGCAGATGCTTGACCAGCATGGCAAGACTGGCATAATCTTTTTTGGCCTTGTAGCTGCTGCTTGCCTCCTGCGGCTCTTGCGCATGACAGGCGCAGGCCGCCAGCAGGAGCATGGCCAGATAAAGCAGGCGCAGCAGCCAGCGGCTATGGTCTGGCAAAGCTGAATCCCCACTGTTTGAGCTGGTTGATGAAATCATCAAGATCGTCGGCAGTGTCTGGCAGGACGTGTATCAGGACCATGAATTCGCGCTGATGCTGTTTCCTCGCAAACTCGCGTTCAACCATGTTCCGTTTGCTGGGGCCGATGCCTTTGGGCGATTTCCAGTCCTCGGTGTCTATGTCCCAATTTTCGATGCTCAGGGACAGTTCCGCTGCGACTGCTGCTAATTCAGGATCATAAGGCCGCCAGCCGCCTGCGCCATAAGGCGGACGAATCTTTGTTGGTGTCACTCCGGCAGCCTTTCTGATGCTTTCCTGCGTTTTCTCCAGCTCCTTCCGCACCGCCGCTTTGGACAAATTGGCCAAATTCGGATGGGTGTAAGAATGATTCTGCACCTTGTGCCCCTGCTCGGCAATCTCTTTCACCGCTGCCGGATTGCTGTCAACTTCCTGGCCAAGAACGTAAAATTCCGCCTTGATGCCGTGACGGGCCAAGGTGCTGAGAATGGAGCGCAGGGCATTGGTTGGCGCGGGGCCGTCATCAAAGGAGAGCGTGACAGCCTTGCCGCTTCCTCCTGCCGGAGTTGTCAGCCGCCGCCATGTGCCGCCGCCCACATCAATTCTGCCGTCAGGATGGGACATGAAGGTTTTCTGCAAATCCCTGATCGCCTGCAGCAGCTCGTCTGAGACCTGATCGCTGAATGCCAGCGGTCGTGACAGAATTTTATTGAACAGGGCATAGATCAGCCGCACATCCTGCGGGCGGTTCTGGCCGCCCTGCCCTACTGAGCCGCTGAGTTCCTCAGTTTCCGGTCGTTCCGCCGCCGCAGTGAGTTCCCGCCACGTCCTGCCGTTGACATCAATCCTGCCGTCAGGATGCGAGAGAAAGCCTTTCTGGAAATCCAGAATCGCCTGAAGCAGCGCATCAGTGACTTGGCTGCTGACTGGCAGAGCTGTGGATAAAATTTTGTTGAACAGTTCATAAACTGTCCGCACATCTTCGGCATTGTTGATGCCGCCCTGCCCGACTGAGCCGGTAAGAGATGCCATTGTCTTCCTCCTTTCCAGATGACAGCTTGCAAATATAGCAAGATGGTATCACATCAAGCCTGAATTGCAAGCAAATTTTTCATGGGCAGCGTGTTGTTCCGCCTCGTTCTGCCACAGCCAGCGCACCAGCCGGTTCAATCCCTCTTCCGTTGAGACCTGTTCTTGGTAGCCAAGCAGGGTTTCCGCCTGCTTGCGGCTGAACCAGTGCGACATGGCGAGCTGTTCAGCAAGGAAACGGGTCATTTTCGGCTCACGCTCGATCTTCAAAGCAGCGTATATTTTTTCCAGCAGCCAGCCGACTGCCTTAGCCTTGCCGAGGCTGATTTGCTTGCTCACGGGCGGCACGTCCATGCGGGCGAAAAGGTCGTTGATCCACGGCCAGAGCCGCACCGGCTCCTGCTGACCGATGAAAAAGGCTTTGCCTGCGGCAGTGCCGCTGTTGCGCAGGTTTTTTTCCGCCAGCAGATGGGCATGAACCACGTTGTCAATATAACTAATATCGACTTGGTTGCTGCCCTTGCCGACAATGCGCAGGCTGCCCTCCCGGCTTCGTGCCAGCAGACGAGGAATCAAGTTGCTGTCGCCCGGCCCCCAGACCAGATGCGGGCGGATGGCCGCTGTGCGCAGGTGGTCATTGCTGGCTTGCAGCACTTCCTGCTCGGCAATGATTTTGGTGGCGGCGTAATGGCAGAGCGGCTTGGAGGAATAGGGCAAAGACTCGTCCGCGCCTTCGAGATCATGGCCGTCAAAGACTACGGAAGGCGTGGAGGTATAGACCAAGACCGGCACCTGCTGCGCAGCACAGGCAGAGAGAACGTTGCGGGTGCCAAGGACATTGATGCCGTGATATTCAGCCAGCCCACCCCAGATTCCGGCTTTGGCCGCGACATGAAAGACAGTTTCGCAGCCTGCCGCCGCCCTGCTGACTGCCGCCTCGTCGCGGATGTCGCCTTGCACGCAGACTGCGCCGACCTCTTCAGCAGCAGGATAGCGGTTTCTGCCGAAAACGCGGACTTCCCGGCCTTGGCGGCGCAGTTCACGCACTAAGGCCAGGCCGATGAAGCCGCCGCCGCCCGTGACTAAAATTTTGTTCATCTCAGAGCGGGCTTGTTCTGTGTTGATGGCAAGGGCGAGCGGGACATTTCGCGCCAAGGTTGCGGCAAGACAGAGGCCTGCACTTGGAACTTGAATTCACCTTGACTGTATTGATCGTCATTTTAAATGATAACGATCACATATGGCTGCTTCATTTGAATTACATGCTTTTTTGTATGTTTTACAAAATATACTATAGTCAGTCAAAAAATTATTTCTATTTACAGCATGATAACGACAAAGATAGCAGTTTCTAATAGGAACGAGTTTCTGCTGGGCGATATGTACTTGCTCAATAAACAAAGAACCTCGTACTAAACCATTAATCTCTAAGTAATCATCATGATGGTGATCTCTGATTAGATTAACGTAGACAATTTTTTTGTCATTTTTTTGAATATAAGTATGAATACTACTCAATGTTCCATGATCAAGGTATGCCTTTCCTGAAACATAAACGTAAAACGCAAAATACATCTTTTTTGCACATCGACACTGGCTATCCGGCACCGCTTTTACCTGCGGAGAAAATCCTATGAACTTAGAATGTTTACTGCTTATTTTTGCGGATTTTATCTCTTCCACATCCTCATCTTTTTCTATGGAAATTTCTATTATCCTTTTTCCTGAATGGATTTTTTTCTCAGAAAGAAAATGAGATACGGCTACTTCAATGTATATAACATCACCGGGTCTCGTTACACTATGTAACGAAATATCTGGAATAAATTGACCGTCTCGACTCTCAATATTTATTTCTGTATAATATTTAGTTAAGTCGTATCTTTGGGTATATTCCCCAATGTTGCATGTTCGGCAAGTTATCTTTTTATATTTATCACAAATTTTCGGCTCATTTAATTCTATTAAAAAAGGATTTCCATTTTTTAGGCATTCTTCATAAGTTTCCTTAAAAACCTGCTTGGCAAGACGATGCAGATAGGTTTCACCATTACATTCAACCTGCGCTTTATGACTGAAATGAGGCTGTCGTATCTCACCATTCACACGAGCAATAAGCAACTGTCCGCATGATAAACAGGTATATTTGTCAGCAATCTTTTCCCCAGCTAAAGATTCTGCTGTCACTACTTCACCTGAAGAATTCAGGGCATACCTATAACGAATCATATTAACTGAGTCATGTAAAGTACGGCATCCCGCACCAGAAAAAGATGGAATGCACCCTGCCGGTCAGGCCGCTTTAGGATAGCATATCAAAACAAAGAACATCCCGCACTCATTTTTTGCTTACGCCATCCTCTGCGAATCCACATACCGCTGAAGAATATCGTTCAGCTTGTCCTGCCAGCCTTTGCCGCAGCTTCTGAAGAACGAAACAACTTCATGATTAAGACTGAGCGTGACGCGCTCCCGGCTCGGCATCTCTTGCCCTGCCGGACGCATCCTGCTGATTTCCTCTTCCTCCAAGGGAGGATTGTCTGGATCAGACAAGGCGGCATTGGTCAGCTCCTCATCAGTCATGGCATCAACTTTATCCCAATCTGTTGCTGAACGCATTTTCTTCAATTCATCCGCAGTGCAGGTCACAGTGTGTAATTTTACACGTTTCTGCCGTCTTTCTCACGTCCAATATTGGAACTCTGGAACAGCAGAGCGGAAGAACTGCATCAACCGCACGGGCAGACCCTTGCCTGCCCGTGCCGCATCCTCAGCCGTTCTGCTTGGCGAAATCCGCCATGAACGCAACTAACTTCTCCACACCCTCCAGCGGGAAGGCATTGTAGATCGAAGCCCGGCAGCCGCCCACAGAACGATGGCCCTTCAGGCCGTCCAAGCCGACCGCAGCTGCCTCTTTGACAAACTTGGCCTCCAGCTCGGCAGTCGGCAGATTGAAAGCAATATTCATCAGCGAGCGGCAGTCCTTCTCCGCATGACCCCGGTAAAAATCGGTCGCGTCAATCGCCTGATAAACCAAGGCCGCCTTTTCCTCATTGCGCCGCTCCATTGCCGCCAAACCACCTTGTTCTTTCAGCCAGCGCATGACCAAGCCAACACAGTAAATCGGAAAAGTCGGCGGCGTGTTGAACATGGAACCCTTGTCCGCATGGGTTTTGTAGCGCAGCATTGACGGCACATTGGCCGGGCAGCGGTCCAGCAGGTCCTCGCGGATGATGACAATGGTCACGCCTGCTGGCCCCATGTTCTTCTGCGCTCCGGCGTAAATGATGCCGAACTTGGAGACATCCACAGGCCGCGACATGATATCTGAGGACATGTCGCTGACCAGCATGCAGCTCTTGTCTGGGAACTTGGGAAAGCGGGTGCCGTAAATGGTGTTGTTCGAGCAGAAGTGCAAATACTCGGAATCAGCAGCGACCTCGTACTCATCCTCTGTCGGCACATGCTTAAACAGATTCGGCTCATCTGTGTAAGCCACCTCAATCTGGCCGAAGAGCTTGGCCTCTTTGATCGCCTTCTTTGCCCAGACACCGGTGTTCAGATAGGTTGCTTTCTTGCCCGGCCCCAGCAGGTTCATCGGCGCCATGAAAAATTGGGATGAAGCCCCGCCTTGGAGAAAGAGCACCTTGTAGTTGTCCGGCACGGCCAGCAGCTCGCGGATCAGGGCCTCGGCCTCATCGGTCACAGCCATGAAGTCCTTGGACCGATGGCTCGTCTCGATCAGGCCCATGCCCTTGTCCTTGAAATTGACAATGTCACGGGCCGCCTGCTCCAGCACGGGATAGGGCAGCACGGCTGGGCCGGGGCTGAAGTTGAAGATTCTTTCTGGCATGTTGATATGATTCTCCTCTGAGAAAGAAAGGATTTGATGCGGACAGAGGCGAAAGAATTTCGATTCTGCCGCAATATCTTTGCAAATGAATCAGATGCCGCTGTTTTGCTGCCGCAACGCCTCATACAGCACGATTCCGGCACTCATGGCCAGATTGAGGCTGCGGATGTACGGATTGGTCATCGGAATGGTATAACAGCGGTCGCTGTGCAGCGCAAGCATTTCTTCTGGCAGTCCCTTGGTTTCCCGACCGAAAATAAGAAAGTCGCCCGACTGGAAGGCCGCCTGCCAGTAGGGCCGCTCAACTTTGGTGGTGAAAAGGAAGAGCCTGCGCTTGTTCTGCTCGGCAAGGAAGGCGGCCAAGTTTGGCCAGTGCTGGATGCGCACCTGCGGCCAGTAGTCCAGCCCGGCCCGCTTCAGGTGCTTGTCATCGGTGCTGAAACCGAGCGGATGAACAAGATGCAGCACTGAGTCTGTGGCGCCGCAGAGCCGGGCCACTGAGCCGGTGTTGGGCGGAATCTCCGGCTCAATCAGAACAATGTTGAAAGGAAGTGCGGACATAATCATTGCCTTCTGCTGCGGTGCATCTTCTGCCATAAGCGGAACAAGGCCTGCCTGGCCTCCACGTCTTCCACTCCCTCAGTCAATTCCTTAAAAGCCTGTTCCGCTTCAGGATCAATACTGACCGGCGGCAACGGTGGCGGCTTCTCTGGCGGCGGGCTGGGAAAATCCGCAGGCTGGAGCATCCAGCGCAGGTCCCCAACCCTCGGCCCGTTATATTGTTCCAGAAATTCATTGATCTTGGCCAGCAGCTTCAGCTTGGCAAACTGCATCTGCTGAATCCAGATGGCATGTTTGCTGTAGATCCACAGTTCATCCCGGCGGAAAAAGGCTGGCAGGCTGTGATTGGCATAGACGCTGCCGACCAAGTCCGGCCAGCGGCGGGTCAGGCCGGGCAGATACCGCTGCCGTCCCCATTCCGCCGGGTCAAGGGCTGACTTCATGCTCTCAGCCAGCGGCTTGAGCCTGCTGCCGTCGTTCCCGTGCCCCGGCATTTCAGGCGGCAATGGCAAAGGTCAGGCGGCGGCTGAACATGTCAACCTGCACCAAGCGCACCCGGATCAAGTTGCCGAGCCGGTAGATGCGGCCTGTCCGTTCGCCGACTAACTGGTGGCCGGTGTTGTCGTGACGATAAAAATCATCCTGCATGTCCCTGACCGGCACAGCTCCGCTGATCAGGCAGTCAACCAGCTCCACAAAGAGGCCGAACGAGGTCACGCCGGAGATCACAGCCTCAAACTCCTCTGTCACCCGCTCACGGAGATACAGGGCTGCCAGCCGGGCCTGCGCATCGCGTTCCGCCTCCACTGCCACCCGCTCTCTGCTGGAGAGAAAGCCGCCCGCTGTTTCCAGCGTCTCGCCAGCCGGAAGAACCGGGGCGGTCTTGTTCTTGGTGAGCAGATTCTGCAAAACTCGGTGCGCCACCAAATCAGGATAGCGGCGGATGGGCGAGGTGAAATGCAGATAATATTCAGCAGCAAGGCCGAAATGACCAAGGTTTTCAGGCGTGTATCTGGCCCGCTGCATGGTGCGGAGGAGCAGGTTGTTGACCACGTACTCTGCCGGGCTGTTCTTGGTCATGGCCAAGACTTCGGCAAACCAAGCCGGACCAATGGAATGCTGGGGCAGCTTTAGCCCCATTGAGGCACCAGTCTCAATAAAATCCCTGACCTTGTCCTGATCAGGATTTTCATGCACCCGGAACAGCACTGGTATTTCCGCCTTGTCCAAAGTTTCGGCCACAGCTTCGTTGGCTGCGAGCATGAACTCCTCGATCAGCAGATGGGCCTGATTGCGCTTCAGGCGGCTGACAGAAGCAATTTTCCCGTGCTCCAAGCAGATGTCCGCCTCCGGGATGCTGAAGCCGAGCGAGCCGCGCCGGGTGCGCTGTTCAGCCACCAAGGCGGCCAGCTCCTTGGCCTTCTCCAGCATGGGCAGCAGGGACTTGTGCATCTGCCGAATTTTTGGCTCGCGCAAATAAATCAGGCGGTGGACCGTGTTGTAGGTCAGGCGGGCATGGCTGCGGATCAGACTCTTGCTGTATTTCGCTCCGATGCGGCGGCCTGCCTGATCAAAATCAAGAATGGCAGTGAAGGCGGGCCGGTCTTGGTCCGGGACCAAGGAGCAGAGATCGTTGGAGAGCCGCTCCGGCAGCATGGGCAGGACCATATCCGGCAGATAAACGCTGGTGCCGCGCTGATAAGCTTCCTGATCAAGGGCAGTGCCGGGCCGGACATAATGGCTGACATCAGCAATCGAAACAAAGAGGCGGAAGCCCTGCTTGGTCTTCTGGACACAGATTGCGTCGTCAAAATCCTTGGCAGTTGGCCCGTCAATGGTGACATGGCGGAGATAGCGCAGATCGCGCCGCCCGGCCTCAGCCTCGGTGAGCGGCTCCAAGGCCTCAGCCTCAGCCTCCACGTCCGCCGGGAAGGTGCGGGGCAGATCAAACTGCTGCACTGCCATTTTGAGCTGGACCTGCGGCGTGTCCGGCAGCCCCAGAATCTCTGTCACCCGCCCCAGCGGCTGCCGCTGCGGGCTGCCATAGTCAAGCATTTCCACCAGCACGGCCATGCCGTCTGCCGCGTTCATGGATTCGCTCCGCTTGACCCGGATGGTGAAGGGCAGCTTGCCATTGTCCGGGGTGACAGCACCCATGTTGCGCCCGCCGATATAGGTGCCGCAGAGATGGGTGCAGGCCCGTTTCTCCACCTCAACCACTTCCCCTTCAGGCCGCCGGGAGTCAGGGCGGCTGGTCATGCGGATGAGCACCGTGTCGCCGTGACTGGCACCGTTCAGAGCAGGAGCGGGAATGAAAACATCCTTCTGCTGCTTGGCGACATTGCCTTCGAGCACGGCAAAGCCAAAGCCCTTGGCTGTCAGGGAGAGCTTGGCCCGCAGGCCGTCCTGCTGCTTGGCAAGCTGCCAGCACTGGCGGACCCGGCTGACCTTGCCAGCTTTCTCCAGCACGAGCAGGACTTCCTTGATCACATTCCGCTCCTGCTCAGGCAGGCCCAAGCTGCTGCAAACAGCAGTCAGCGACAGCGGCTCCTTCTGCCGACTGAGCACGGCGAGCAGCTGCTCACTCAAGGGGATTTCCGGCTCATGGCGGCGTTTTTTGCGACTGGGCCGATAAGGCCGTCGTTTCTTCTCTTTATAACGTTTTTGTGACATGCGTCTCCTGTGCGTTTACAACGGGGTGAAACAGTTTTTTCCTGTTCCCTGTTTGCTTCTCAGTCTCTCCAGTGTACACTGCAATCTGGCAAAGATAAAGCAGCACCTTGCGCAAAGGACAGGGAGAACATGGAGATGAAAAATTTTGCTCTGGAACAGTACCGCCGCGAGATGGAGGCACTGGTTGGTTCCGGCCCGGCCATGCGGCTTTTTTACGAGGCTCTTGACTTTGCTGCTGATGCGCATGAGGGTCAGTTCCGCCGCTCCGGTGATCCCTATATTATTCATCCCTGCGCCACGGCCCGCATTCTGGCCAAGGAGCTGGAAATCCATAACCCGGAAATTCTCGCCGCCGGGCTGCTGCACGACACCATCGAGGATGTGGAGGAAATTGTCCCGGCAGTGATTCGAGAAAAATTCGGGGCCAATGTTGAGGCCATTGTGGTTGGCTGCACCAAGGTCAAGCACCACAGCGGCGACAAGCAGGCTCTGAAAAAACTCATTCACCGCCAGCTCTTCACCGGCGCGGCAGCCCGGCCTGAAGTGATGATCGTCAAAATCGCGGACCGGCTCCACAACCTGCGCACCTTGGATGCCATGCCCCGCCACAAGCGGCAGCGCATTGCCGACGAGACCCTTGATTTCTACGCGCCCTTGGCCACCATCCTTGGTCTCTTCGCAGTCAAACGGGAGCTGTACAACCGCGCCCTTGCCAATAAATTTCCCAAACAGGGGCATCGCCTCCAGCAGCAGATTGACCGTTTGGAGAGCAATCCTGCGCTTGCCACTCTGACGGTGGAAATTCAAGAAGCATTGCGGACTGTCAATATTAAGGCTGAAGTGACTGTCCGCACCAAAGGGCTGTGGGGCTATTATGACGCAAAAAATCGGGTTCTACGCAAGGAAATTGAAATACCGCAGGAAGTGCTGATCACTATGAACGAGAAGATTAGCTGCTATCAGGTGCTCGGTCTGATCAACGAGCTGCATCCGCCCGTGCCGCGCACAGTGCGCGACTTCATTGCCAATCCCAAGCCGACCGGCTATCAGGGCCTTCATGCCAAAGCCATCATCGAAGGGAACAAGTATCTGTTCAAAATCCGCACCGAGGAAATGGCCCGCAGCGCTCAGTGCGGGCTGGTCAAGAACTGGAACCCCAGCGACCGGAAATTAGACCGCTTCCTGACCGAATTGCAGGAGATGTTTGACATTCTCGGCAGCAATGAGGCCGTCTCCTACCGGGACATGATTGCGGCGGGCGGGCGCAAGGAAATCTACACCTACACCCCGGACGGCGACCTGATCTGCCTGCCTGTTCATGCCGCAGTCTTGGACTTTGCCTTTCATATTCACACCGAGATCGGCCACCGCTGCACTGGGGCCATGATCGGCAACTGCAAGGTCGGGCCAGGCGACATGCTCCAAGACGGCAGCGTGGTCCGCATCCTCAAGCAGGATGAACAGGTTGATTTTGATCTGGAAATGCAGGCCAAATGCCAGACTCCCCGCGCCCGCAGCGAGCTGGCCAAGGCCTTCCGCGAGCGGATCAAGCATGTCTCGATCAGCACAGGCCGGGCGGTTTTGGAACAGGAGATGCGCCGCTACGGCCTCTCCTTTGACCTGATCGAGCATCCGAGCATGGAGCATATTCTTTTTTATTTCAACATTTCCTCCAAAGATGAGTTGTTTCAGCGGGTCGGTGAAGGCAAAGTGAAGATGCGGGAGCTGATCTATGAGATACACAGCGGCCTGCTCGAACAGCGCGAGATATTGCTGCATCAGCCGACCGGTATTCTCAACCGGATTGAGCTGACCACGGTTGATCCGGTGGTGGTCAAGTCCTCAGCCTGCTGCCATCCCACGCCTTTGGACCGAGGCTTGGTCGGCCTGCTCAGTCTGCGGGGCATCTCTCTGCACAGTAAGGACTGCTTTCAGTTGAAAAAACTGAAATTTCAGCGTGAGGACGCAGTGGAGGTGCGCTGGCGGCTCAGGGCCACGCCTGTGCCCAAGCCGCAGAAATTTGTGGTCGCCGATGTGACAGCCAAGTATTTGTTCAGCAGGCTGGCGGAAGCACCGGAGAATATGCGGATTCTGGAGGTTGTCGAAAGCGGCGGCAATCCGGGCGCGGCTTTCCGCACCTGGGAGGTGCATTTCACAGTCGCCAATCTCCTTGATCTGAAACGGGTGATCCGTCATCTTGACCGCTCGTTTTTGGTGTATAAGTTTGCTTTTCGGCAGTAAAACACACACAGACCCATGAAACAAGTCATCTCTTCAGAACAGAAGCCCATCAAGCTCTGGTTGGACGACATGGAAGCCAGCGCGCTGGCGCAGGCCCGCAATCTGGCCAATCATCCGTTCACCTTCCGCCATGTGGCCATCATGCCCGATGCTCATGCAGGCTATGGAATGCCGATTGGCGGGGTGCTGGCCTGTGACGGAGCGGTGATTTGCAATTCTGTCGGCGTTGACATAGGCTGCGGCGTATGCGCGGTACAGACTTCTCTGCCCAGCCTTGACCGTGACACCTTGAAACACATTCTCGGCCTGATCCGGGAAACTGTACCGGTCGGCTTCAAGCATCACAAACGGCAGCAGGAACGCAGTCTGCTGCCTGATCTCGCCCGGCTGGACGCGGTGGAAAAATCCATTGTCCGCCAGCAGTTCGAGGCTGGCTGCAAGCAGATCGGCACCTTGGGCGGCGGCAATCATTTCATTGAAATCCAGCAGGGCGATGACGGCCATGTCTGGCTGATGATTCATTCCGGCAGCCGCAACATTGGCCTGAAAGTGGCTGAACACTACAACCGGCTGGCTGTCGCCCTGAATGAGCAATGGCGGAGCGCAGTGCCCAAGGAGTGGCAGCTTGCCTTCCTGCCCTTGGCAACACAGGAAGCGCAGGATTACTTGGCGGAAATGAGCTGGTGCGTTGACTTCGCCTTAGCCAACCGGAAGCTGATGATGGAACGGGTCAAGGCGGCAGTGCAGGAAATCGCCGGTGAGGTTGATTTTTTGAATTTCATCAACATTGCCCATAACTACGCGACAATGGAAGAGCATTTTGGCAAGGAGCTGCTCATCCACCGCAAAGGGGCCACCCGCGCCTTTGCCGGGGAATACGGCATCATTCCTGGCTCGCAGGGCAGCCGCAGTTATATTGTGGTCGGCAAGGGCAACCAAGAGAGCTTTTGTTCCTGCTCGCATGGCGCGGGCCGGAAGATGGGGCGCAAGCAGGCCCAGCGCGAATTAGATTTAACTGCGGAAGTGGAGCGGCTCAACGCGCTCGGCGTGGTGCATGGCATCCGCCATCAGAAGGATTTGGACGAGGCTGCCGGGGCGTACAAGGATATTGAAACAGTGATGGGAAACCAAAGCGATCTGGTTGACATTGCAGTCAGCCTGTTGCCGCTGGCGGTGATTAAGGGGTAAGTTTGGCAGAAAATGCTTGCGGTTTACTGAGGAGTGTGTTTACTCTGAACACAGAGTAATTCGCCATAGCTGATCCCGCTGACCGACAAAATTTATTATTTCTAGTAATTTTCATGACAGTAGCTGAGATGTTTGCAGATTTCCTTGATAATCTAAAAGTAGATAATGCAGATAAAATCAGCCTGCGTTATGGAGAGATTACTGCCAGCTTGAACAAAAAATTCAGAGAGTCTGAATCCACATTCTTAAAACGAGGGCTTTTCATGAATATCACATTAACGCCAGACATTGAGCAGGTGCTGCGCCAAGCAGCAATAAAACAGGGGGCAACTGTTGAATCAATCGTCCTGAAAACACTTCGAGAGTGTTTTTTCCAAAAGGAGAGTAAACAACAGAATTGTTCCAAGATGAACAGTTTGGCTGACATGCTGGAAGGATATATCGGCACAATTGACAGCGGAGAAATTATTCAAGGCGGTGCGCAGATGTCCAAAAACAGCGGGAAAAAATTTGCCGACATCCTTGCGGAAAAATACCGGCAGGGAAAAATATGATATTGACCGATACCGGGCCGCTGATTGCCTTGCTTGATAAGAGGGATAATCAGCATAGACGTTGTCTTGATGTCATCAGCACCCTGCCTGCTGAACCCATGCTGACAACATGGCCGTGCTTTACCGAAGCCATGCTTATTCTCGGAGCAGTAGGCGGGTATCGTTATCAGGATGTTCTTTGGCAATTGGTGTAGGAAATGAAACTGGATATCCATGATTCATCCCTTGCAGAAATTAAGATAATGCGTAATTTGATGAAAAAATATCAGGATACGCCGATGGATCTGGCTGATGCCTCCTTGGTCGCTTTGGCAGAGCATGGAAAAATGAAACGAATTTTTACAGTTGACAGTGATTTCTATATCTATCGCCTTTCGGACGGTTCAGCACTTGAGGTCATTCCATGACAGCCCGACAGGAAGTGAACACCCCGCCGTCAAAGCAGAACTTGGCGGCGGGGGAAATAACCGCTGCCACAGCCTTGCGGCTTGCCAGATACTTTGATATGTCGCCGCAATTTTGGCTCGGCCTGCAAATGGACTTTGAACTTGATCCCACAAAAAAAGCGGCAGCTCCCGCAACCGGGAGTCTGCCGCTTTTTTGTTCAGAAGCAGCTTGGGCTTACATCATGCCCATGCCGCCGCCCATGCCACCCATGCCGCCGCCCATGCCACCCGGAGGCATGCCGCAGCTTTCGCCTTCCTTCTCCGGCTCATCAGCGATCATGCACTCAGTGGTCAGCAGCATTCCAGACACAGAAGCCGCATTCTGAAGCGCGGTGCGGGAAACCTTGGTCGGGTCAATAACACCGTCAGCAACCAAGTCGCCGTACTGCTCGGTGGCAGCGTTGAAGCCATTGGCTCCTTCCAGAGCCTTGACCTTCTCCACAACCACAGAGCCTTCCATGCCAGCGTTGGCAGCGATCTGCCGCACCGGCTCCTCCAGAGCGCGGATGACGATCTGCTTGCCCAGAGCCTGCTCGCCCTCAAGCTGGAGTGCCTCAACCGCCTTGATGCAGCGCAGGAAGGACACGCCGCCGCCCGGCACCACGCCCTCATCACGGGCAGCGCGGGTTGCATTGAGCGCATCCTCAACGCGGGCTTTTTTCTCCTTCATCTCCACTTCGGTGGCAGCACCGACATTGATCACTGCCACGCCGCCGAGCAGTTTGGCCAGCCGCTCCTGGAGCTTCTCGCGGTCATAGTCAGAAGTGGAATCCTCGATCTGGGCCCGAATCTGCTTGACCCGCGCAGTCAGCTGCTCTTTGTCGCCGTCGCCGTCAATAATGGTGGTGTTGTCCTTGTCAATCACCACCCGCTTGGCCGTGCCGAGATCGTTGACAGTCACGTTCTCCAGCTTGATGCCGATGTCTTCAGTGATGACCTGGCCGCCGGTGAGGACAGCGATGTCCTCCAGCATGGCCTTGCGGCGGTCGCCAAAGCCCGGAGCCTTGACAGCGGCCACATTCAAAGTGCCGCGCAGCTTGTTGACCACCAAGGTGGCCAAAGCCTCGCCGTCAACATCCTCAGCAATGATGACCAGCGGCCTGCCCATCTTGGCAACTGACTCCAGCACAGGCAGCATGTCCTTCATACTGGAGATTTTCTTCTCATTGATGAGAATGAGCGGGTTCTCCATGTTGACTTCCATCCGCTCCGCATCCGTGACAAAGTACGGGGACAGATAGCCGCGATCAAACTGCATGCCGTCAACCGCATCCAAGGAGGTCTCCATGGACTTGGCTTCCTCAACCGTGATCACGCCGTCCTTGCCCACCTTGTCCATGGCCTCGGCGATGATGTTGCCGATAGTCTTGTCATTGTTGGCGGAAATGGTGCCGACCTGAGCGATCTCGCTGTGCTCCTTGATCGGCTTGGAGACGTTCTTCAGCTCGGCCACAACCGCCTCAACAGAAGCGTCGATGCCGCGCTTGATATCCATCGGATTGGCACCTGCGGCAACCATCTTCACACCCTCGGTGTAGATGGCCTGAGCCAGCACAGTGGCGGTGGTGGTGCCGTCGCCAGCCACGTCAGAGGTCTTGGAGGCAACCTCCTTGACCATCTGCGCGCCCATGTTCTCGAACTTGTCCTTGAGTTCGATTTCCTTGGCAACAGTCACACCGTCCTTGGTGATGACCGGTGCGCCAAAGGATTTCTCAATCAGGACATTGCGGCCTTTGGGACCAAGGGTGACTTTGACTGCATTGGCCAAGGTGTTGACACCATTGAGCATGGCCTCGCGGGCCTTGCCGCCGTACTTCAGCTCTTTTGCGGACATTGCGCTTTAACTCCTTTATAGCTTGTGTTGATGAAAACAGGATGATTGACAGACAGGGCAGGCTTTCAGCCTTCAATGATGCCGAGGATGTCGTCCTCGCGCATGATGAGATACTTCTCGCCATCGACTTTCACGTCAGTGCCGCCGTATTTGGAGAACAGCACCCGGTCACCTTCTTTGACATCCATAGCGATCCGCTCGCCTGCGTCATTCCGCTTGCCTGCGCCGACAGCAACAACTTTGCCCTCAGCAGGCTTTTCTTTGGCGGAATCAGGGATGATGATGCCGCCTGCGGTTTTTTCCTCTTCCTCCACTCTTTGGACCAGAATGCGGTCATTCAAGGGACGAATCTTCATGGACGTAATCCTCCTGTTGCACAGATTTGTTTATTGTTTGTATCGGAAAATACAAGCCGGGCATGCTGCCTTTCCGGCTGATTCACGTGTTTGGCGACAGGCGCAGCAGCGTCCTGTCATCTGACTTGGCCAAACAATAGGGACGGATGGGGGAAAATCAAGGGGCGGGGCAGAAAAAAATTTCTTCCTGAAATAGGATTAAAAATCAAAAAGAAGGAAGACAGGGAGCTTCAGTCCGCTGGCTGCCGGGCAAAAAAATGACGGCGGAGGAACTCGCATTCCGCAGGCGTGAGGTCAAAGCGCAGCTCGGCGGCGGCTGTCACCTTGGCCCGCTGCTTGTCCGGGTGCTGCTGCATGGTCCCGCTGATCCATGCGACAGCCTTTTGCAGATTGGTGGAAGCAGTGAGAAGCTCAGTGGCGGCAGACATGCCGTCCTCCTTGGCAGTCAGTCGGGCAATGCCGCTCTGCTCTGGTATTGTTTGAAATTCTCCGCCTGCTCAAAAATTTCCTTATACACCTCATCCCGGTCAACCGGCGGATAGTCGTTCTCAGCCAGCAGGATGATCAAATCTGCTTTCAATTCAGCTTTCACATCCTCACGCTGGCTCCAGTCGGTATATTTGCTCTTGTCGTCAACAACAACTTTGACTTCCTTGGCCAACAGGAGGAGCTTGTCTTCCGGGTAGGCAAAATCATATTTATGGGCCAAGGCCTTGAGAATATCATAAAACGCCTTTTCTTCAAGGTCGATGCCCAAATCTCCATAAGATTCCTTTTCCTTTTTCAGCGCGGCAATTAGATCGTAAATCTCATCAGTGAAGTCTTCCAGCACTTCGCTTCTCAATATATCATCTTCCTTGCGCTCATTGTACCGCTCCACCAAGTCTTTAAACTTTTTTGAAAAATCAACACCCTTAATTTTATTGACCTTCTTGAAATCTTCAATTGCCTTGGCCAAAAGCTGCTGGAGAATTTTCAGTTTCGTGTTGGGCAGTTTGATCTTGTCAATTTTGGCCAAATAGTCATCATCAAAAAGGTCATGCTCCTTGCCGCCGTCCTCGCCCATTTTGAAAATTTCTTCCACACCGTCGCTGGCAAGGGCATCCTTGATCATCTCCCGCACCTTAGCATTCATCTGGGCAAGATCAGGAGCTGTTCCCTTGGTCAGTTTGAAGATAATCGAACGCACAGCCAGATACAAATGAATATGGTCGCGCTCATTCTGGCTGAACCTGTCGGTACCGCAGCAGATATCATAAGCAGCCTTGAGCCGTTTCACTAACGCTATGAAGCGTTTTTCCTGCGCATCAGTGATCATGGCAAATTCTGCCGCTCTGTTGAGACAGCATAGCTGTTCATTGGGAGTGCCAGTAAAATACAGAGAAGTATCAAACGGATAAAAGAGTTTACCTAACAAGTCCAGATGATCTTTAACGACTGTAATGGACTGACTGATTTCCTCAAAGTTGGTGCTGTCCATTTTTGAGTATTGCGCCAGAGCCTGATTCATCTGCCCTTTGATGCCGATATAATCAACCACCAGCCCCTTTTCTTTGCCCTCAAACCTGCGGTTGACGCGGGAAATGGTCTGAATCAACGTGTGCCGCTGCACTGGCTTGTCAATATACATGGTGTCAAGAAAGGGCACGTCAAAGCCGGTCAGCCACATATCCACGACAATGGCGATCTTGAAATTGGATTTGCCGCTTTTGAACTGCCGGTCCAGTTCCTTGCGCCAGTCCTTGCTGCCGAGCAGGTCATACAGCTCTTTGGGATCATCTTGGCTGCGGGTCATGATCATCTTGAGCCGCTCCATCGGCATGATCTCTTTGCGCTCGTTTTCCGTCAGTTCTGCCCCTTCCTCGCAGACCTTGACCTCAGCCCATGCAGGACACAGGGCAATGATTTCTTTGTACAAATTCCAAGCAATCTTGCGGCTGGAGCAGACAAACACAGCCTTGCCTTTGACCGTCGCGCCTTCCTTCACCCGCGCCTCGTAATGCCTGACAAAATCATCAGCCAAGGCGCGAATCCGATCCGGGTCGCCGAGAATAGCGTTCATTTTGGCAGTGGCCTTTTTGCTCTCCTCAATCTGGTATTCGCCCGCCCCTTGTTCAGCGCATTGGGCGTAATAGTCCTCAATTTCCTCCAGCTTGGCATTGTCAAGCAGCACCTTGGCGGCCCGGCCTTCATAGACAATGCGCACCGTGATCTCATCCTTGACCGATTCTGTCATGGTGTAGGCATCCACCACTGGGCCGAACACATCCAAGGTCGCGTCAATGGGCGTGCCAGTGAAGCCAATGTATGTGGCATTGGGCAGAGAATCATGGAGATACTTGGCAAAGCCGTAGCTGCGCCGCAGCCCTTGTTCCGTGACCCGCACCTTTTGCTCCAGATTGAGCTGGCTGCGGTGCGCCTCGTCGGAAATGCAGATCACATTGTTGCGCTCAGTGAGCAAGTCCGTGTCTTCAGTAAACTTGTGAATGGTGGTCAGGAACACGCCGCCGCTGTTCCGGCCTTGCAAGAGTTCCCGGAGCTGGACCCGGCTGGCAACGCTGATCACAGCCTCGTCGCCGATATAGCCCTTGGCCGCCACAAACTGGGCTGAAAGCTGGTCGTCAAGATCAGTGCGGTCGGTGATCAAAACAATGGTGGGACTGGCGAATTCCACGCTTTTCATCAGCAGGCGGGTGAGAAAGAGCATGGTGAAGCTCTTGCCGCAGCCAGTGGCTCCGAAATAGGTGCCGCCTTTGCCGTCTCCGTGCGGGCGGCGATGCGCCTTGATATTTTGAAAGAGTTTCTTGGCGGCGTAATACTGGGGATAGCGGCAGAGGATTTTCTCGTCTTTCTTGGAACTGTCTGGAAAATAAATAAAATTGCGGATAATGTCGCGCAGCCGGTCTTGGTTGAACAAGCCCTTGATCATGGTGAAGAGCGAGTCAATGCCGTCCTTGTCCTTCAGCTCGCTGCCGTCTGTTTTCCGCCAAGCGTAAAAGAACTCGTACTGGGCAAAAAAAGAACCAGCCTTGTTGTTCACCCCGTCGCTGATCACGCAAAAGGCGTTGTATTTGAACAGTTCCGGGATGTCGCGGCGATAGCGTGTTGTAAGCTGGACATACGCATCATGGATGGTCGCCTCTTCGCGGATTGCGCTTTTGAATTCAAAGACCACCAAGGGCAGGCCGTTGATGTAAAGAATCGCGTCCGGGATGCGCTTCTCATAGCCCGTGATTTCCAACTGGCTGACGAGTTTGAAGATGTTCTGGCCGCTGCCGTAGCGGGCAGGTGCTTCAGCAGTCACGGCAATCAGCTCGGACGCAGCCGGGGCGCGGAACTCGCCCAAGTCGGAAGAGTCAATGAGCTGGATATAAATATCTTTTTGGCTGCGGTCTTCCCGTTTGAGCAGGAAGCCGTCGGCAACCATTTTCATGATCGCCTTGTTGGATTCGTAGAGATCAGAGGCGGGGAAGGTTTCTAAGCGGCGGATGATGGAAGCAATTTCGCTGGGAGTGATCTTTTGTTCCGCATAGCGGCGGGCAAGGTATTGGCTCAGATCGTCTTTGAGCAGTACATCGCCGGGATCGCGGCTGATTTTTTCACCTGGAAGATGAAGATAGCCTTGCTTGTCCAGCAATTCGATGATGGCTTGTTCGAGCCGCGCTTCGGTGAACATGGGGGAAGGGGGGAAAGGGTGAAGGGGAAAGGGTGAAGAAAAAAGGGTGAAGGGTGAAGTTTATTTTCTTTTTTCTTTCAGTTTTCTGCATATTGTTGTGAGAATGGCGGCCAATTCATTGCATTCTTGTTTTAATCCGTCGAGGCGTGCTGATTCTATCAGTTCGGCTTCTTCAATCAGTTCGAGCCAGTACAGGCTTTCGTGTGCTTCTTTCACAGCGATGCTGTATTTGGTCAGAAAGTCGGCCTCGCTTTGTGCGCCTTCTCCTTCGGCGATATTTGCTCCGATTGATGTTCCAGAGCGAAGCAGTTGTCTGCTAAGTGTTTTGTTGATTCCCGGTTTTTGATCAAGGACTTGACAGAGTTTTACAATTCGCAGGGCAAATTTCTTTGATCGGTCTGGCAAATCACGTTTCATAATTTCACCATTTATTCTTCACCCTTCACACTTTACCCTTCACACTTTACCCTTCACCTTTCAAACTTCCCCTTTTGGAATGCGCAGTTCGCCGGAGAGGAGTTTTGGGAGCAGGGTGTCGCGGAGGGTTGCAAGTGTTTTGTTTGAGAAGCAATTTAATGAAATTTTATCAAAGTAACTTGTCCCGATCTGCAAAAAGCAATTCATAATTTTTTGTGAAGGCAGCAATATACTTGCCTCATTGACATTTCCTTTATTGATATGCTGTTGCGCTCCGCCAGTTTGAGATGAAATAATTCCCTCTATATTGTTTGTTATCCAAAGATAGACGAACTCATTTGGAAGTTCTTCTTTTCCAAGAATTCCAACAACTGATTGATTAGCACAACATTCAATCTCGTTCAGACTAACCTGACCGAGAGTTGCTCCTGTTATGGCCAGAAGAGTTGTTCTTTTTGGTAAAAGTTTTGTCGCAGATTTTCGGACTGCTTCCTCAGTAATCAATTCTGAAGGTTCAATAACTCTAAATTCATTAACCTTACCTGAATTTATCCAAGGAATGCTTCCATTATTCCAAAACTCCTTATTTTTACGTGCAGGAGTTCCACCAAGGATAGTTTCTAATTCATCACCAATTTTTGTAACCTCCCACCCCTTGGGAATCCAGCCCATTTCATCGATGTACACAAACTCATCAGGGAAAAGAGCACGGATTTCAGCAGGCAGCGGCTTGCGTTTGTCGCCCAATGCAGCACGAACGGCAGCACGTTCAGCAAGCTCCTCCGGCACTTCCTTGCCGCCAGCAAGGGCATTGTCAATCACCGGGTCAAAATCAACAAACCAGCTCTTGAACAACGCCTGCGCCATCGCTTCCAATGTTTCATTCATCCGCCGATTCAATTCGATTCGGTCATCAAGAGAACCAAGAATATTGGCAATTGCTTGTTGAGTGGACCGTTCAGGAGCAAATACAAGTATCCGCTTCATATCGCCCTGTGTTAGTTTAGGACGAGTGGAACCTGATAAATAACTATTTACATCAGATACTTGGAGTGCATAACATAGAAACCTTGTATTTGAGCTACTGTTTGCCTGCAAAATATGAGCGTGGTTATTGACCCAGAACTTTCCAGAAGCAAGAAATGCTATAGGAGTATTGCGGCTTTTAAGATTTTCTCCGTCTTCTGCAAGCAATATATATTCTCCATCAAAAATATACGAATCTACATAATCAGCTATTCCAGAAGCTCCGTAATATGGATAAGGGCCAGACTTGCGATCCGTCTTTTTTACAGGAACTCTCATAGAATCATAAATCTCTACCAATTCTACAAGCGGTCGCTGCTCGTATAAATCATTCTCCATAACCCAAGACCTCCAAATTCTTCCGAATCACCGCATCCAATTCCGCAGCTTCCCGCATCTGCTCAAACAAGGCCGCAGTCAGCTCGGACATCTTCTCCTCAAACGGCACGCCGTCATCCTCAATCTCTGCCGCGCCCACATAACGCCCCGGCGTGAGCACATAATTATGCCCCCTGATTTCCTCCAAACTCGCTGACTTGCAAAACCCGGCCCGATCTTCATACTTCACCCTTCCCTCTTCACCATTCCCCCTTCCCCCTTCCCCCTTCCAACAATGATACGTTCCCGCAATTGCAGCAATTTCCTCCTCCGAAAGATCCCGATGCACCCGGTCAACCAAACTGCCCATCTTACGGGCATCAATGAACAAAGTCTCGCCGCTGCGGTCGCGGAAACCGCGTGCAGCATCCGCTTTTTTGTTTTTGCTCAAAAACCAAAGACAAACCGGAATCTGGGTGGTGTAGAAAAGCTGGCCAGGCAGGGCGATCATGCAATCCACCAGATCGTTTTCAATGATCTTTTTCCTGATCGCGCCTTCCGTGCCAGTGGCAGTGCTCATCGAGCCGTTGGCCAGAACAAAACCAGCCACCCCGCTGTCCGAGAGTTTGGAAATGATATGCAGTATCCACGCATAGTTGGCATTGCCTGTTGGCGGCACCTCATAGCCTGCCCAGCGGGGATCGTCGGTGAGTTCGTCAGCCCCGCGCCACTGCTTGAGATTGAAGGGCGGATTGGCCATGATGTAGTCAGCCTTCAAGTCCGAGTGCTGGTCGCGGTGAAAGGTGTCTGCCGGAGTTTCGCCGAGATTGGCGGCAATCGAACGAATGGCCAGATTCATCTTGGCCAACTTGTAGGTCGCGCCAATGGACTCCTGCCCGTAGATGGAAATGTCGCGGCTGTTGCCGTGGTGATGTTCAACAAACTTGATGGATTGGACAAACATGCCGCCTGAACCGCAGCACGGGTCATAGATTTTGCCCCGGTACGGCTCGATCATTTCGGCAATCAGATTGACCACATCCTTGGGCGTGTAGAACTCGCCGCCGCCTTTGCCTTCAGTGGCTGCGAACCTGCCGAGAAAATACTCATAGACCCGGCCCACCACGTCTTCTTTTTTATCCGCAGCCGTGTCAATATTGGAAATGGTGTCAATGAGCGCGGCCAGCTTGGCTGAATCAAGGCCAAGGCGGGAAAAGTAGTTGTCCGGCAGCGCGCCCTTGAGTGCCTTATTGTTTTTCTCGGCTGTAAACAGGGCCGTATCAATCAAAATGGCGAGATTATCCTGCTTGGCGCGCTGCTTGAGAAAGGTCCAGCGCGATTCTTCGGGCAGATAAAAGACATTTTTCATGGTGTAAAATTCTACCATGTCAATGTACTTTTCCTTGCCCTCATTGATCAGCTCCTGCCGCCGCTCCTCAAACTTGTCGCTGGCGAATTTCAAAAAGATCAGGGAAAGCACCACGTGCTTGTATTCTGAAGATTCAATACTGCCACGCAGTTTATTCGCTGTGTCCCAGAGATTCTGGGCAAAATTGCCCGTCTTTGCAGGTGCTGTTTGTTTCGCCATGTTATTGTTCCTTGCTGATAAAAAAGTATGCGGAAGCAGAGTCTGCTGTTGCAATCTCAAACGGCCTTGATCAGCCAGCCGTGCGGATCAGGAAGCAGGCCGCGCTGAAGCTGCTGGATGCTGTCAAAGAAGCGTTGCGCCACTGGGCCGGTCTGGCCGTTGCTGATGCGGATGCTTTGCTCCTGATAGATAAATTCACCCACTGGTGAGATGACTGCCGCTGTGCCGGAGCCGAATGCTTCAGTCAGACTGCCGTTCGCAGCAGCGGCCATGATTTCGTCCATGCTGATCCGGCGTTCACTTGCCTTGAGGCCCCAGTCTGCCGCCAAAGTCAAGACCGTGTCGCGGGTGATGCCGGGCAGAATGGTGCCGCCGAGCGGTGGGGTGATCAGCTCGCCGTTGATGACAAAAAAGATATTGGAAGTGCCGACTTCCTCGACATATTTGTGCTCCAGCGCATCTAACCAGAGCACTTGGGAGCAGCCTTTGTTCTTGGCTTCAGCAAAGGCTTTGAGCGAGGCCGCATAGTTGCCGCCAGTCTTGGCCTCACCCACTCCGCCAGCCGCAGCCCGGACATAGCGGTCTTCCACATAAATCTTGGTCGGCGTGAAGCCTTCGGCATAATAGGCCCCAACCGGACAGCAGATGATGAAGAACAGATATTCATGCGAGGGATGCAGGCCGACCGCCGCCTCAGTGGCAATCATGGCGGGCCGGATGTACAGCGACGCGCCCGGTGCATCTGGCACCCAGTCGCGGTCAAGGGCGATCATCTGCTTGAGACCCTCCAGCACGGCCTCTGCCGGGATTTCCGGCATGCAGAGCCGGACAGCGGAGCGGTTCAGGCGGTTGAGGTTGTCCAAAGGCCGGAACAGGAGAATGGAGCCATCCTGCCCTTGATACGCCTTCAGTCCTTCAAATATTTCCTGCGCATAATGGAGCACCATTGCCGCCGGATCAAGCGTGAACGGGCCGTAGGGCTTGATTTCCGCATCATGCCAGCCGCTCGTGCTGTGCCATTGCATGACAAACAGATGATCTGTGAAGGTTCTGCCAAAGCCGAGCTTGCGCCAATCCGGCTTTTCCTTGAGCTGCCCGGCCCTGCGCAGCCTGATGTCAAGATTGCTGATCATTTTTTCATCCTTTTCGTTCTGTGCCGACCATAGTCTGTCCTCCAGCCTCTTTTGCAAGCAGCTCGGCATTCATTTGCCCGCTGTAGGGGCAGCCCCCTGTGTCTGCCCGTGCAATGCGCCAAAATGACGGGAAAACACGGGAGAAAGACAGATGACAGAGTCATTTTATCCTGCAATTATTCCAAGTTGCCTTTCAGCAAAGCCGTCTCCATGCTGGAACTGAAGAAAAAAAAGATACAGCCAAAACAGAGGGCTGTCAAACCAAAATGCAAGTGATCACAGGGTGCCCGCTCATGTCAAGGCCCGGATTCCAGCACTGTCACAGCGTCCTGCTTGCCAGCTCAGAAAGAGCGGAATTCAGGCAGCATGTCCAAGGCAGTGAGTTGCAGTTGCGGCAGGGCTGCTGATTCGCAACTGTTTTTCCATCTTGCCAATTCTGCCGTAAAGATGCTACCATGCTGTTATGAGGCAGCTGCTGGATATCCAGCACAGGCTGGAAGCGGCTGCGCGGAACTAAACAGATGAAGAAAAGGAGTGTGCTTTCATGAAAAAAATCTTTCTTTGGCTCGCAGGAGCACTCGTTCTTTGTAGCTGCGCCGCAGGCCAGGCTGATCCAATTCAAGACAATTCGTTCAAGACGCACAAACTCGGCTGGTATCCGAACAGCTTCAAAGGCAGCGGCAGCCCGCGCTCCTGCGATGACACCTGCCAGGCAGTCGGGGGAATTGCTGAACAGGAGGCAGGCGGAATGGGAGGCACTGCCGCCAATCCTGTCTGCAAAGTCAATTCGTCATACGGGTCATGGGCCAATGAGCTGTATGGCAATCAGATGTATTACAACGGCTATCCAGCCTGCTATTACACCAATCCAAACGGATACACGCAGGCCAGCTATGCTTTTCAATGCCTGTGCATCAGCGGCGCCACAGCAGGCTGCCCTGATCTGGTTGTGGAAAAATTGGTCCGGGTGGTGTGGAATCCCAGAAGAAACAAGACCTACGTTATTGTGAGGCTGAAAAATATTGGCGGCACAATGGCCGAAGACAGCACGGTCAGCCTGACAGATCAGAGCAATTGGAAGAGACCATACAGCACCACAGCCCCTGTGCCCCTTCTCTGTGCCGGAGAGAGCACAAAAGTCATCTTTGCTCTGCCGTACAAAATCAGAAATCCCCATGCCAAAGGCATCATCAAGGCGGACTGTAGGGACGAAGTCAAGGAATGTCGGGAAAACAACAATACGAAGTGGATATGGCTGTAGTCTGAGCCAACTGGTCGGCAGCGGAAGAGGGGGAGCGCATTGAGCGTTTCCCCTTTTTTGCTTGCCACTGGCGGCGACTTTGCTCAACCAAAGAGCCGCTCCACTGCCTCATGCACGCTGCGCACCGGATGAAGCTGAATGCCCTCAGTCGCCCCGGCTTCGAGCTGCCTGCGGCTGGATTCTGGCATGAGCAGGGTTTTGAAGCCGAGCCGCCGGGCTTCGCGCAGCCGCATCTCCATCTGGCTGACCGCCCGGATTTCTCCAGCCAGGCCCACCTCGCCGCAGACCGCTGTGACCGGATCAACCACCTTTTCGTGCAGACTGGAGAGCAGGGCCACAATCACGGCCAAATCAAGGGCAGGCTCGTCAATGCGGATGCCGCCCGCAATGTTGAGGAAGATGTCGTGATCAAAAAGGGTCACGCCGATCTTTTTTTCCAAGACGGCGGTGAGCAGGGCCAGCCGCTGCGGGTCCGCGCCAATGGCTGTGCGCCGGGCTGTGCCAAGGCTGGACGGACTGACTAAAGCCTGCACCTCAACCAAGATAGGCCGGGTGCCCTCAACACTGGGCATGACCACGGAGCCGGGCACGTTCACAGGCCGCTCGGCCAAGAACAGGGCCGAAGGATTGGCAACCTCGGCCAGGCCGCTCTCCTTCATCTCAAACACGCCAATTTCATTGGTCGAGCCGAAGCGGTTCTTGACTGTGCGCAGGAGGCGGAAGACTTGGCTGCCGTCGCCCTCAAAGTAGAGCACCGTGTCAACGATATGCTCCAAGACACGCGGCCCGGCAATGCTGCCGTCTTTGGTGACATGGCCGATGAGAATGACCGGCAGGCCGCTGCGTTTGGCAAGATTGAGGAGCAGGGAGGCGGATTCGCGCACTTGCGTCACCGAGCCGGACGCGGAGCCGACAGTGTCGCTGTTCATGGTTTGGATGGAATCTACGGCCAAGAAAGCAGGCCGCACCTCCTCAACCAAGCTGATGATGGTTTGGACCGAGTTCTCGGCAGCAAGAAAGATATGCTCGCTCTGCACCTCCAGCCGCTCGGCCCGCATCCGTATCTGCTGGACCGACTCCTCGCCGCTGACATAGAGCAGCTTGCGCCGCTGCCCGGCCAAGGCCGCCAAAATGTGCAGGATGAGCGTTGATTTGCCAATGCCGGGATCGCCGCCAAGCAGGATCATGGAGCCGGGGACAATGCCGCCGCCAAGGGTGCGATCCAACTCGCTGATGCCCGTGACCAGCCGGGCTGATTCCTCGCCGCCTTCGCCGTTGAGCGGGAAAACCTCTCCTGCCCGGAGCAGGCGCGGCTTGGGCTGCTGCTCGCTCAAGCTGTCCCATTCGCCGCACTGCGGACAGCGGCCCAGCCATTTGCGGCTCTCATGGCCGCAGTTTGCGCAAAGGAAGATATGCTGATTTTTTGAAGCCATGCAGTTACATTGCTGTGAATCGAAGTGACAGGAAAGAGATGGCGGTTTCTGGTCATTATATTGTTTTTAGTTGTAAATTCAATCTGTTTTTTCAGATGCGCCCCATGCTGCCAGTCACAGGCCGCCGTTTGTGCGGCAGCCAGTTCTTCAGTGAAAATCTTTCTCTTGCCGCCAGCCGTTGCTTGCCGAGACACTGCCTGAACGGTATATTCCACGGACTGAAGTGCTTTCCCTATTCATTCCAGCCTGAAGAAAACCGTCATGCCGCCTTCTGTCAAATCGCAAATTGCCGTCCTGTCCATCTACAAGCCACCGTGGTCAGCTCTTGACCGCACTGCTTTTCTCCGTTTTGATCTGAACGAGAACACCCTGCCGCTGCCAGACTGCGTCAAAGTGGCCCTGAAAGACTGGATCGACGCAGACCAGATTCCGCTCTATCCCGACTATGCGGCCTTCATGCCCAAGCTGGCCCGCTATGTCGGCGCGGCCCCAGAGCAGCTCCTTGTCAGCAACGGCTCAGATCAGGCCATTGAAGTGGTGCTGCGTTCCTTTCTCGGCAAAGGCGACGAGCTGCTCATGGCCCAGCCCGGCTTTCCCATGTTCAGCCAGATTGCCGGGGTGATCGGGGCCAAGGTGAACGGCATTCCCTACACGCCCGACCTTTGCTTTCCGCGCCAGAAATTCTTCGCCGCCGTCAGTGCGGCGACCAAGCTGATTGTCTTGGTCAATCCTGACAATCCGACTGGTGTTTCCATTCCGCAGGACGTGATCGAGGAAGCCCTTGCCCTGCGGCCTGACCTGCCAGTAATCGTGGATGAGGCCTATTTTGAATTCACTGGCGTGACTGCGCTGGAATTGCTGGCGACGCATCCGAACCTGATCATTCTGCGCACCTTCTCGAAAGCCTTTGCCCTTGGCGGCCTGCGCCTTGGCTACATCATCGCCCACCCGGAGCTGATCACTGAATTCAGCAAGGTGCGCGGCCCGTTTGATGTCAACACCTGCGCCATAGCTGCGGCAGAAGCCCAGCTCGATGATCCTGCGGCACGTTGGAAACGCTTCCCGCAGGAGACCATGCAGGCATCCAAGCCGTATTTGGAAGCCTTTTTCAAGGAAAACAAGGTCAAGTATTATCACAGCGCGGCCCATTTTCTGCTGGTGGAGCCGGAAGACCGGGACGACGCAGTCGCCTTTCTCAAGGAGCGGGGTATTCTGGTGCGGCCAATGGTCGCCCCGGCCATCAGCAAAACCTTCCGCATGAATGTCGGCACCTTGGAGCAGACCCAGCACTTTGCCGAGGTCTATGCGGACTATCTCCGGGAGAAGCGGTGAAGCTCTCTCTGCCAGAGACACTATGGTGACTGGGCATGAAATACCATGCTGGCTCTTACATCCTAATACAGCTGTCCTTCTTTGACTTCATCCAAGGGCAGCGCATCATCAAAATCATCGCCCCTTTGACGTGCTGCCGCCCGGCTTGACAGCGACCGGGCTGTTTATTCTGTTGACACTGCCGCCGCATCAGTCTATATTTTTCCCTCATTCAGACCGACAGCTCAGGCTGTCTTTTTTTTGCATTCCGCAACCCTTCCCGCTCTCTCCAGGCAGAGAGGGCCAATGACCATGAGGAGGCTTTATGCGTCATTACGAAACCACCTGCATCCTTCGTCCCGGTTTGGGCGAAACTGGCTTCACCGAAGTGATGGAGCGCACCTGCGCCATTGTCACGGCGGATGGCGGCTCAATCATTGATCTGGACCGCTGGGGCCTGAGAAAGCTGGCCTATCCGATCAAAAAGGAAAGCCAAGGCTATTACTTTTGTCTGAACTGCGCGGCCACCCAGGCGGCAGTGCTGGAGATGGAGCGCATTTTCCGCATTGATGACCGAGTCCTGCGCTACCTGACCATCAAGCTGCACGAAGAGATTGACGAGGCAGGCATTGCCGAGGAAAAGGAGAAGATTGCCGCTGCCGTTGCTGCCAAGGCCGCTGCTGCTGAAGCGGAAGCGCGGGAGAACGGCGACATTGCCGACGAGGACAGCAGCGATGCAAAGAGCGGCGATACTGCTGGTCAGAATGAGGACGACCAAGATTAAGTTCCACACATCAGGAGAGACACGGTCATGAGCGCACCCCGCAAAAAGATTTTCCACCGCCGCAAGGTCTGCAAGTTCTGTGCTGACAAAGAAGTGGTGATTGATTATAAGGATGCCAAACTGCTGCGCAATTTTGTCACTGAGCGCGGCAAGATCATTCCCAAGCGCATCTACGGCACCTGCGCCCGCCATCAGCGGCAGGTGACAGAGGCAATCAAGCGCGCCCGGCACTTGGCCCTGCTGCCCTATTCCGGGGTGGTGCAGCCCTGAATTGTTTTGTTCCGCCGCTGAAGCCAGGCGGCAGCCATGCCTCAGCCTGATCAGCAGAAGCAGCAGCGTTTTTTTTCCGGCCAGTCTCTGCTGACCGCGCTGCTCTTTCTCCTGCCCAGCGCAGCTCCCTCGTTGCTGGCATGGCTGATTCCGCTGCTGGCAGTGCCAGTCTTCCTGCTCTTGCAGGCAGTCGGCAATGATCGGCAAGCACTGCTGCTGCTGCGGAACGGACTGCTGACCGGCGGCGCAGGCGCGCTGCTGCTGGGCACAGAGGAAATTTATCTCTTTTCCCTGATTCAGCTGCCTTTGGCGTGGAGCCTGCGCCGCAGCGCAGCGCAAGGGAAATCACCGGCAGCAGCGGGCGGAGCAGGCTTGGCAATGCTGGGCCTGAGCTGGCTGGCCTTCTGGTTCTGCTACGGCATTCTCAGCAGCAGCAATCCCTACACCAGCCTGCTGGCAGAGCTGCAAGACGGGCTGACCCAGCTTGTCGAAGCCTATCGTACCGGCGGCTTGGAGATTTCCGCCGAGATGCTCTATAGTCTGGAGCTAACCACTGCGTGGCTGCGTCAGCGGCTGTCCGTGCTGCTGCCCGGCCTGCTGATCAGCGGCTTGGTGCTCACGGTCTGGCTGAACCTGCTGATCAGCAGCTGGCTGCTCGGCAAAGTGCGACCGGACAAGGCTCCGTGGCCGGAGTACCGCTGCTGGCGGCTGCCGGATCAGCTAATATGGCTCCTGATTGCCGGGGCGGCTCTGGCTGCGGTCGGCACAGGCCATGCCCAGACCATCGGCTTCACCTTGGCCGCTGTGGCGGCTTTAGTCTATTTTTTTCAAGGCGCGGCAGTCTTCGCTCATCTGCTGCACCGCTGGAAGGTTCCGCCCTTGTGGCGTTTTTTTCTCTATTTCATCGTGGCGGCTCAAAGTTACGGCGTGCTCCTGCTGACTGTGACCGGCGTGGCGGATATTTGGGCCGACTTCCGCAAACTGGCGCAGGACGAGCAGGACAGCAGCCAGTCCTGAACAGTGCAGGCCGCGCCAACTCACAGATCGACGAGGAACAGGCAAATGGAAATCATATTGCGTAAAACAATCGACACCTTGGGCCGTGAAGGCGAGGTGGTCAAAGTCAAGCCGGGCTATGCCCGCAACTATCTCATTCCCCAGCAGCTAGCCATGTCAGTGAACAAGGCCAGCTTGGCCCGGCTCCAGAAGGAGCAGGCCGCGATTGCCAAGCGGCTGGCTGAGGAGAAGAAGAACGCTGAGGCCCTGTCGGCCAAATTAGCTGACAAAATCGTGGTCATCATGCGCAAGACCGGCAGTGAAGGCCGCCTTTTCGGCTCCGTCACCAGCACGGACATTGCCGCCCAGCTTGTCCGGCTCGGCGTGACAGTTGACCGCAAGGCCATCCTGCTCAAAGAGCCGATTAAAAGCATTGGCGAGACAACAGTCACGATCAAAGTCGGTTATCAGCTGACCTGCGAGATTCCGGTTCAGGTCATGTCGGAAACAGAAGAAGTCTGAGCCGCATCTGCTTTTGTTGTTCTGTTCAGGCTGCGGCGCACTGCCGCAGCCTTTCTTGCTTTGCCTGACTTGGACCGCCTGCAGTCAATCTCCACTTTTCCGGGGTGATGTCTCCGTTGTCCGACCATCTCATCCCTTTCCGCCGCCCCGGCCAGCCTGATCAGTCAGCTTCCGCCCAGTCCGTTGCAGGCCGTCTGCCGCCCCAGAATATTGAGGTTGAGCGGAGCCTGCTCGGCACCGTCATGCTTCAGGACAAGGCACTGCTCATGGTGGTGGAGCTGCTTGAGCCGGAAGATTTTTATCTTGATGCCCACAAGGTCATTTTCGCAGCCTTAGTCAGCCTCTTTGAGCGGCAGGACCCGAACGACCTGCTTTCTGTCACCAATCTCCTCAGAGACCAGAACCGGCTGGAACGGGCAGGCGGCAAAGCCTACCTGAACCAGCTCACCGACGTTATTCCCTTCACTGGCATGGTCGAGCATCATGCCAAGATCATCCGCCAGAAGGCCATGCTGCGGCGGCTGATTCAGAGCAGCAATGAGGTCGCGGCCCGCTGCTATGATGCCCAAGACGACATTGACACGCTGGTTGACCGGGCCGAGCAGACCATTTTTGAGGTTGCCCAGTCCCGGAACAAGCAGGGCTTTGAGCCGATGGCCAAGATCGTGCCCAGAGCCTTTGACCGAGTGACTCGGCTGGCGGAACGCAAGGAGCATGTCACTGGCGTGGCCACTGGGTATCATGAATTGGACCGGATGACCGCTGGCCTCCAGCCTGCCGACCTGATCATTCTTGCGGCCAGACCGAGCATGGGCAAAGCCCAGCCGCTTGATGCCCTTGTTCTGACTGCGACCGAAGGTTTCAAGCAGATGGGCGAACTCCGTCTGGGCGAGCAGCTGGCCTCAATTGACGGCCAGCCCTCGCAGGTGCTGGGCATCTATCCGCAGGGCCGACGGCAGGTTTATCGCATCACCTTTGCTGACGGACGTTCCGCTGAATGCTGCGCCGAGCATCTCTGGCAGATTCATCACCGGCACTGGCCCGCGCCCCGCATTCTCAGCACAGCCAAATTGATGGAAATGCTGCAACGGCAGCGGTATCAGAACCGGCTTTGGATCGAGACCTTCAGCGGCGACTTTGGCACGGATGATGCGCTGCCATTGGATAAGACCACTCTCGCTTCTGTAGTTGAAAAGGGATTCATTCCCGCCAGCTATTTTAACGCTTCCCGCCCGACGCGGCTGCGGCTCTTGGCAGGACTGATCGACACAGACGGCTGGGTGGAGAAATTTGGCGCAATCCGCTTCTGCACAGTCAGCAAACAATTGGCCGAGGATATGGTCGCGCTGGTCCGCTCGCTTGGCGGCATAGCCAACTTTTCTGCAAAAGAGCAGCGGACTGGTCAGACCGCCTATACCTGCAATCTGCAAATTCCTGATGCGGCATCCTTGGCTCTGCTGCCGGAAAAGCAGGCGCGGATTAAACCACGAGAGCGGCAACGGCGGCTGAATCTGCGCAGCATTGTGCCGAGCCGAGTGGTTGAAACGCAGTGCATTGCGGTCAGCCATCCGGCCCAGCTCTACATGACTGATCAGTATGTGGTCACGCACAACACCGCGCTGGCTTTGAACATTGTCCAACATGCGGCAATGGAAAACAAAGTGCCGACCGCCGTGTTCAGTTTGGAGATGTCGGCGGAACAGCTTGCTCTGCGGATGCTCTGCTCCTTTGGCAAGGTGGATTCGCAGCGTATCCGCACAGGCCGTCTCATGGACGAAGACTGGCCCAAGCTGACCAGAGCCACGGGAATGCTCACCAGTCTGCCTGTTCATATTGACGACACCCCTGGTCTGACTGTGCTGGAGATGCGGGCCAAGGCCCGACGGCTCAAGGCCGAACACGATCTGGGCTTGGTGGTGGTTGATTATCTTCAGCTCATGCAGGGGCATTCGAGGAGCGAAAATCGCAACCAGGAAATCAGCGATATTTCCCGTTCACTCAAGGCAATGGCCAAGGAGCTGGATGTGCCAGTGCTGGCCCTGTCCCAGCTCAACCGGAGCTTGGAAAGCCGCACCGACAAGCGGCCTATGATGTCGGATTTGCGGGAATGCGTGACTGGCGACACTTTGGTCATGCTGGCTGATGGCCGCCGTCTTTCTGTCCGCGAGTTGGTTGGACAGACACCATCTGTCATTTCCGTAAATGAAACAGGCAAAATCGAACCTGCCGCTGCGGAAATGATTTGGTCGGGAGGCAAAAAAGAGATTGTGCAGGTGCAACTCGCCAGCGGACGCAGTTTGCGCTGCTCCAAAGAACACCGTCTGCGCGGTCTTTATGGCTGGAAACATGCAGTTGATCTCCAACCCGGCGACCGAATCGCCCTTGCCCGGCATCTGCCGGAACCAGTGCAGCCAGTTTCTTGGCCGGAACACGAAATTATCCTGCTGGCGCATTTGATCGGCGACGGCAGTTACGTCAAGCATCAGCCGCTCCGCTACACTACTGCCAGCGAGGAAAACAGTATAGCAGTCACTGAAGCAGCGCAGGCGTTTGGTTCTATAGTCAAGCGGCAGCCGGGCAGAGGAAACTGGCATCAGCTTGTAATCAGCGGCAACGGCAACCGCTGGCACCCGGCAGGAGTCGGCAAGTGGCTCAAGGATTTGGGCATCTTTGGTCAGCGTTCGCATGAAAAACATCTGCCCGCAGGCGTGTTTCAGTTGCCTAATGAGCAGCTTGCCCTCTTTCTTCGCCATCTTTGGGCCACAGACGGCAGCATCAATATTGGCAAAAAAGGAAGATTACATATTGCTTTTTCTACCGCCAGTAAATTGCTCATTCATAATGTCACTGCATTGCTTCTTCGTTTTGGCATTGTCGCCCGTATTAAGCACATAACCACAGCAGTAAGTCCAAGAGGCTGGTTCATTGCTGACATTTCCGGGGTAGAACAGCAGCGCATCTTTCTTGGCGAGATTGGCGCATTCGGTCCACGGCAGGAGCCTGCGGAAAAGGCGGCGACCGTGCTGGAAAACGTTGTCAGCAACACGAATGTGGACACGCTGCCGAAGGAAGTTCGTGAGCAAATTCGGGCAGCCATGCGTGTTCATGGTCTAAGCAATCGTGATGTGGCCTCAAAGCTAGGGCGATTTTTTAGTGCAACTAACAATCTTGCAAAAGCTCCTTCACGAAGTTTTGTGGCTGAAATTGCGGCAATCATCGGCGATGAAGCATTGTTAAATATGGCGACAAACGATATTTTCTGGGACACCGTCAAGGCTGTCGAACCCGCAGGAGAAGAGGAAGTCTTTGATCTCACCGTGCCGGGCAATGCCTGTTGGCTGGCGGACGGCATTGTCAGTCATAACAGTGGAGCGCTGGAACAAGATGCTGATGTTATTATGTTTATTTACAGAGACGAGGTCTATAACAAATCCCCGGACAACCCCAACAAGGGCCTTGCCGAAGTGATCATCGGCAAGCAGCGCAACGGCCCGACCGGCGTGGTCAATCTGACCTTTATCGGCGAATACACCATGTTTGATAACTTGAGCAACAGGACTGAACCGTCTGGGCCTTCCTTTGGCTGAAAGATGCTTTATTGAGCACAACCATAGATAGCTGGTTCAGGTTGCATGGTTATCAAGAAAACTTTACACTTGACTTGTCTATTCTTTCCATTCCTTCTCTTCCCTTAATGCAAAAAAATTCCATGCAGAAAAATACCATCCGCCTGCGCAGCTGCCCTAAGCAATATACCTACGACCAAGACAAAGCTTGCACACCGGTGCAGACTGTGGCCCGTTTTCAGGAACGGCTCAAGGCCGTTGACCTTGACATTCTCAAGGAAGTGCGGCGGATTGACACCGGACGCTTGGACATCCCAGTCTTTTTCAGCGTCTGCGGCGCGGACGCGGCCAGAATCATTGGCACGAAAAAACAGATGGGCAAAGGTTCCACGCCGGAGCAGTCCAAAGCCAGCGCCTGCATGGAGCTGGCTGAACGCTTCAGCTTTTTTGCCTTTTTCAAGAACCCGGACAACTTTCTCATTGGTGATTACGCTGCCATGCGGGCTGCCGGGCATCCTGTCCTGCCGCTCACCGAACTGCTCCGCTCAGTCCATGATGTGACCCGCAGCCCGGACCTGCTGGAACGGCTCTTGGCCGGACTGCCCCTGCGCTGGACATGGGCGCGGAATCTCAGCCGCGATGAGGACGTGCTGGTGCCGTTTTCGTGGTTTTATGCGGTCAACGAGTTCAACGGCCCCTGCGCAGGCAACAGCATGGAGGAGGCGCTGCTGCAAGGCATCTCCGAGGTGGTGGAGCGGCATGTCTGCGCCGTGATTGCGCAGGAGAAACGACCTGTTCCGGCGATTGACCTCAGCAGAGTCAGCGATCCGGTGGCCCGCGCTTTGATCGACAAGTTCGAGCGCAACGGCATCAGGCTGCATTGCAGTGATTTCTCGCTCGACACCGGCATTCCCACCATTGGCGCATTGGCTTGGGATCCGGCCACATTCCCAGAAAAAAGCGAGCTGGTATATACCGCAGGCACGACACCAGGGCCGACCAAAGCCCTGATCCGCGCCCTGACCGAGGTGGCTCAATTGGCTGGTGATTTTGAGACTGGTTCAAACTACGTGGCCTCTGGCCTGCCCAAACCGCTCAGTTTGGAAGATGTCGCGTATCTGATCAATCCCGGCCAAACTGTCGCTCTCAGCGAGCTGCCTGATCTCAGTGCGGACGACATGCTTGATGAGCTGGGCAACTGTTTGGCAGCCCTGCGCAACAATGATTTTGAGGTGCTGGCAGTCAACACCATGCACCCGCAGCTGCAAATTCCGGCAGCTTATACGATTATTCCCGGTGCCCATTTCCGCGAGCGGGCCGCGTCCGGCGATGCCGCCCTGTTTGCCGCCAAATTAGCTGCCGAACTGCTCGCTCCAGCAGCCTTGGAAAAAAAGCTGGCCGCGATGCGGGAAGAACTGCCAGATGCCTATTACTTGGAGTTTTACCGGGGCCGCAACTTGTATGATCAAGGTTTGAGTGAGGCGGCCTTGCCCTGCTTTGAGAAAGCCTTGGCCTTGGAGCCGCAGGAGGAGGACAGGCCCTATCTGTATTCCTATCTCGGTGCCTGCCTGCGTGATTCAGGCCGCTTTGAAGAGGCGGTGCCAGTGCTGGAAAAAGGTTTGGAGTGCGACGAGGAACGGCCTGATTTGCATAACATGCTGGGAGTCTGCCATTACAAGGCCAGCCGCTTTGAACAGGCGGTGCATCATTTTCAGCGGGCTGTGCAGCTCAATCCGGTCTCAGCCATTGATTACGCCAACTTGGCTTTGAACTTGCAGCGGTTGGGCCGGAACGAGGAGGCGATTGCCAATTATCAGATTGCCTTGAGCCAAAATGCGGACATCGCCTTTGCTGCGGAAAATCTGGCCATGCTGCTGGAGAAAGGTTGATTCACTCGCTGTAGGAGGTTTTGTTTAGCCAGCGCAGATAGAGCATCCAGCCGCTGCCGGGGATAATGAAGAGCAGGGCCAGAACCAGCAAGATATTGCGGGGATTTGCGCCCATGTCCATTGCCAAGCCAGTCAGCCAGGTGGAGAGACTGAGCACCAAGGTGAGCATGGCCATTTCTGCGGAAAAGACCCGGCCCCGGAAGCGGTCCTCAACGCTGCGGTGAATCAGGGTGGTGCTGAAAATCCACTGCACTGAGCCGCCGACATGGCCCCAGCAGACCCAGAAGGCGGCCCAGAACATGTTTGGGGACTGACTGAAGAAAATGTAGGCGGCGGACGAAAAGAAGAATGCCCAGCCGATCAGCCGCCGCATGGCTGCGGTGCTTTCGCCAAAGAGCCGCCAAGCCAAGATCGGGCCAATGGCCGCGCCCAAGCCGCGCATGGAGAAGAGAATGCCGCTCATGCTGCCGTGCCCTGATGACGCTGAGGCGAAAACCTGCTCGCCAAAGATAGCCAGCATGACCAGAATGCCGCCGGACAAGGCCCAGCCGCTCTTGATCAGAAGCAGGACAGCAATGTTGGGCTGGGTCAGCACATAGGAGAAGCCTTCCTTCAGATCATTCCAGCCGCTGATCCTGGCCCAGGAAAAGACTGTTTCCGGCTTTCGTTTTCTGGCAGGCAGAAAGACCGAATACATGAAGGCTGCGGAAAGAAGAAAGCTGAAGCTGTCGCCAAGAATGGCGGCCTGCCAGCCCAGATGGGCAGTGAAAAAACCGCCCAAGGCCGCGCCTGCGGCCAGCATCACTGACCAGGACGCGCCAGACAGGCCGTTGACAATGCTCAGTTCCTCTTTGCTGCACAGATTGGGAATCGAAGCCTGCCGGGCCGGATTCGCAAAAGCCCAGACTGTTTCTTGAGAAAAGGCGAGCAGATAGATCAGCCAGACTTGGGATGGCTCCCGAATCAGCAGATAGCCCAGGACCATGACTGCCCGGAGCAGATCGCAGCCAAGGAGAATGGCCTTGCGGCTGTAGCGGTCAGCAATAACACCGGCTGCCGGGCCGAAAATGGCCGGGGCCAAATGCTTGGCAATCAGAAACCAGCTCACTGCCTGGCCAGAGCCGGTCAGCTCGCTGAGAAGAACAAAGATGGCAATGTAGTTGAACCAGTCGCCGATCTGACTGATGCAGCTCCCTATCCAGTAGCGGCGATAATTGGCGTTGCAGCGCAGCAGGCTGATGTATGAGGAAAGATGGCCTGCGGTGTAGGTTCTGTTAGATGTTTTTTTTGTATCCATTACTGCCAAGACAAGCACAAAGATAAAAAAAGACCTGCTTGCTGCTGCTTCTCAACATGCAGCGAAAGCAGGTCAGCAGCACCCGTTGGCGGCAGGCGGCAACGGGTGCCGTTCAAAACACTGTGTGCTTGTTATACAACCTCTTACTGCTGGCAGTCAACAGCGCAGTTAAGAGTGTTTTCCGCACCCTCGCAGACACCGTCGCCGCAGCAGTAGCTTGACCAGCAGTCCGAGCAGGAGGAGTCTTCCTTTTTAGGATGGCAGGTGCCATCGCATTTGCCTTTGAAGCAATCTCCACAGGTGCCGCCGTTCGGGCCGCTGATGCAGTCACTTGGGCAGGAAGAGCAATTTTCGCCAGTATCGCAAACACCGTTGCCGCATAACGAGACACACTGATCAAGGTCTTCGTTGCAGCTTGCGCTGGTTCCGCAGGGATCGCCGGAGCTGCCGCATTGCTGTGTTGCCTCGTTGCACACCTCGCTGCCATTGCAGAAGATTCCATCATCCGCACAAGGTATTGCTGTTCCTGCCTGGCAGGAGCCGCTGACGCACATCTCCGCACCGTCACAGTACACCCCGTTGTCGCAGTCGGCATCTGAGGAGCAGCCCACAGGAGTCAGACTGAAATTGGCCATCCCAAAGTTGAGATCATTGGCATGACCGCTGTACGCCATCCAGAAGGTGCCGTCATTGTTCGGGCCGCTGTTCTCGCCCCAACTGTTCTTGCAGAGATACGCTCCCTTGCTGTCATCCCAGCCAATCAGCAATATTGCATGGCCGCCTTGGTAGCTGGCAGTTTGGTTGACATACACTTGGCCCGCCGAGCCGTTGTTCCAATAGGTGTAGAAATCGCTATGAACATCAAAACGGAAATAACTTGGCCCATAGGTGTACAGTGAATTTTTGAAGTCGCTGACAGTGGCGGGCACGGTATGCCAATCAGTCACTTGATAACTGAGCTGGGCATTTTGCTCTTCCAAGCATTCTGTCGCGTCAGAAGCGGTATAGGGAAAATAGGATTCGTTTTCCGGCCCCTTGCTTTCCCAATAGCGGATGGCTGTGGCACTGCCTCCTGAACAACCCAGCATTGCGGTGTTGCAGGACACCTGCTGCTGTTCGGACAAATCTTCCGGGCCAACTCCATACGCTTTCAACAGATGAGACTCAAAGGCGCCAACGCTGGCAAAGGCCCAGCAGGAGCCGCACGAGCCTTGATTCTTGGCAGAAGTCACTATTCCTTCATTGCGGGCATCGTAGGCAACGGGCAGTTCCCCAGCCATATCCATAGCCGAGAGCTTGAGGTGTTTTTTGTAGAAGTCATTGGGAAGAGGTATGTCACCAAGTTCATATTTCTGTTGTTTGACAGACTTGGCAAAGCCTTGATTAACTGCAATGGCGCAGATAATGGCCGCAGCAGTCACAAGCACCATCCTGAGCATCATTTTTGTCTTCACTGTAAAGCCTCCTCCCTTGCTGATTAAATGAAATAAAAAAGGCAGCCTCCTGTTTGGAGGCTGCCTTTCACTAAAAACATAATGAGTATTTTATTTGCAGACAGTTGTTGCGGCATGGGCAACAATGTACAGAATATCTGCGTTGCTGGCTGTGACCGTAAACTCGTCCTCGCTGGCATCGGTCAGCTCATGCAGATAGCCGTATTTGCCAGGAGCAGTTGTTGCAACATTTGTTGTGCCGACATAGAGATGCGTTTCAGACATCGTTGCAACATCAAACATCTCGTAGGCCACGTTGACCTGATCACCTTGACGGGTGATAGTTAATGTGCCGACAAGAGTACCCTTGCTAAGATCGTTCTGTCCTGCACCGGCATAAATATCCTTCACGATGGGTTTAACAGTGTCTCCGGCGGGTACAGTGATCTGCCAGCCCCATCTGGCATTCTTGAGTGTTAAATCATCACTGTCGGCCACGAACGTTTTTTCGCCGAGAGCAAAGGCTGTTTCGTTGCTGCAGGTTGGTTCAGGAGGAGGAGGCGCGATCTCGTCAACAGGACACGTAAAGTCAATGGAAGCATACATGGCCCAGCTGCCGCCGGCAAGAATTTGCTGTCCGTCAATCCAGCCAGTCTGGGTGTTGTAACCATCAGCACCGTTGTCTTGGCGTACTGCGGCATGGCCTGCAAGCAGAGCCGAACTGTCGCACAAATCCTCTGGGACGGCTGCGTCAAAGGTGGTCAGCGGCACCCTGAATTGATAGGTTGTTTCACCGCTGATGTCGCCAGAAACAAAGGGGAACCTGCCGATCTGCGGATTGCCTTTTTTATTTGCAGGCATTCCGGCTGCTACAGGATCGTCACCCACGCCAGCCCAAAGATGGGCTTCCGTTAGCTGCCAGCTGTCATCCGTATTCATGTTGTAGGTGACAAGCAGATCAGTCCCCTCAACTTTGACGCATACTTCACCAGAATCCATCCATTGACCAGCGATCAATGTCTGACATTCCGATCCTGAGGGGTAATTGGCTAGGAGTTCTGCCTGAGCGGCGAGAGGATAGGAGGTCACAAAGAATGCTGCTAATGCGACCAAACCAGTGGAGAATGCTGCTGTAGCGGTTTTCATGACATACCTCCCGGTATTTAACGTGAAGCAGGTAACTCGGCTGTCTCCTATCTTGGAGACCCGTGGCTTTCCGGCACCGCCTCGCGACGGTTGTGGCTTTATCAACTTCCTGATGCCAGGAAGTGAGCACCCGCTATTATAGCTTCGGCTTATGTCTCTATATATTAGACCGCAAAAAAATAAGATTGTCAAGACCGCAAAATGCTTTTCTTAGCAATCTTTGCCTCAACCGTTTGCTCTGGAGCGACTTCTGCGGCGAAAGCAGTCTCGGCCTGTCTTCATCGCTGCCAGCCCCCACAGAACGCCGCCGCCAATGGCTGCCGCCCGCAGAGCCAGCATAAACGGGGCCAGCATGGCAACTTGTCGATCTTTTTTAAAGGCTTCCTTGGTGAAAGAGATTGTTTGCAGGAGGAAAAAAAGCACCGATGCCAGCAGGACTGTCAGGCCGACGCGAGGAAGAAACGGCAGCAGCGGCAAACTAGCAATCGCACAGAATAAGGCCAGAATTTGCAGCTTGAGCGACTGCGGGGTATAGGAATCCTTGAGCATCTTACCGGGATAGAGCCGGTACACCATCATCCGCCAATAGCCCCGGCCAAATTTGATATGGAAATAGCGGCGCACTGAGTCCGGGTGATTCAAGTGGCGCACCGATGCCTTGGGCACAAAAATCATGGTGTATCCCTGCTCAGACATGCGGTAGGAAAACTCGGTGTCCTCGTTGTTAGCCTCTGGAAAGCGGGTGTCAAAGCCGCCGAGCCGAGTGAAAATTTCTTTTCTGAAACCGGCGGAATACGTGGCGATCATGTCAATGGAGTCTTGTTGGGCCAGCATTCGGAAGCGTTCCTCAAATTCAAGCTGGGTAAAGCGGGCCACAATGCTTTGCTGCTCAGTGCGGTACCCCCCCTTGACTGCCGCCACCTCTGGGCGGGCAAAGGGCGCGGTTATGTCCTCCAGCCAGTTTGGATCAGGCACACAATCCGCATCTGTGAAAAAGATCAAACTGCCTTCAGCCAAGGCTGCGCCACGGTTGCGGGCTGCTGCCGGGCCTTGATTTTCCTGAAACACGTAGCGGACTGCGGGAAACTGGCGCACTGCCTCAGCCGTCTGATCGGTCGAGCCGTCATCAACCACAATGATTTCATAGCGGTTCCTGTCAAGGCTCTGCTGCTCCAAGGCGGCAAGACAAAGCGGCAACGTTTGTTCTGCATTCCATACTGGAACAATGACGGAATAATCAGGCATGATCAGCTCCTTGCCGCAAATCAGAGCCGAAGAAGAGATATTTGGCAAAGGTGCGGGCGGATTTGAGAGTTCGTTTGATTTCCGCAGGATGCCGGAGCTGCTGCCGAATTTTATAAGCAAGATAAGCAGGCCGCAGATAGAATTTTTTCCGGGCCTGATCACAGAAGGCGACCAGCTCCTCAGCACTCAAGTTCTCGCCCCGAATGACCGTGTTGTGCAGACCGGAAGGAGTCAGCCACTGGCTGAAATCCTGCGTCGCAATCAGGCCGCGCTGCTCATACCAGCTATAGGCCGCAGTGCCGGGATAGACCATGACCGGATACATCTGAATCGCGTCAGGCCGCAGGCGGATGGCGAAATCTAACGTCTGCTGCATGGTCTCCTTGGTCTCGCCTGGCAGACCGACCATGAAGCAGCCATGAATGAGGATGCCAGCCTTTCTTGCCGACTCCATGAACTGCTCTGACTGCTCCAAGCGGATGCCCTTTTTCATGGCATCCAAAAGCTCCTGCGAGCCGCTCTCAAAGCCGACGCAAAGGCAGCGGCAGCCCGCCTTTTTCATCATCAGCATGGTTTCCAGATCAAGATCAACCCGCGCATTGGCGGTCCAGGAAATTTTGATCTTGCGCCGGATGATTTCCTCGCAAATAGCAAGGCAGCGTTGCTTGTTGGCCGGAAAGGTGTCGTCCTCAAAAAAGACCGCCTTGACTTCCGGGAACTGCTCGACAATGTATTCAACCTCATCGACCACGTTTTTCACGCTGCGGCAGCGCAGGCGGTGGCCCATCATGGTCTGCGGATAGACGCAGAAAAAGCAGCGGTGCGGACAGCCCCGGCTGGTGGTGATGGTCACCATCGGGAACAGGGCGTTGGGATTGAAATAATGCTGCGGCTCAAGAAAGCGTTTGTAGATCGAGCTGACAAAGGGAATGCTGTCCAAATCGTGCAGCGGCTCCCGCCTGCCAGTCTGGATGATTTTGTCTCCTTGCCGCAGCCAGAGGCCGCTGACTTGGCCAAGGTCGCTGCCGTCTGCGAGCGCGTCCGCCAGTTCTTTGATGATTGCATCAAATTCGCCCTGCGCAACCGCATCCACTGCCGCATTCAGACGCAGGCTTTGTTCCGGCAGGGCTGAGACATGAGTGCCGACCAGCACCGTGAAGACCGCCCTGCCCTCTTCAGCCAGCGCATGTTTCAGCTTTTCGCAAAATTTGACATCGTTATAAATGCTGGGCGTGCTGGTTTCGACCACCGCCAAGCTGCTGCTGAATTCCGCAACTCGGCTGAAAATCATGCTCTCGGACAAATCCGCTGCCGGAGCATCAATCAGGTCAATTTCATGCCCGCCCGCCTCGGCAAAGGCGGCAGCAGAGGCCAGCCATAAGGGATAATAAAGCGTGCCGCTTTTGGTCACTGCCGGACTGCGCTGCGGGCGGGAAAAATGTTTCAGAAAAGGCGGGTTGATGAAGGATATGCGCATGAATCTGTAATGTTTGCAGGGAAAAATAAGCAATACGAGAGAATGTTCAGCAGCGTTGCCGCGCCGTTCTGCTGTCCGGCACGGCGTTTCTGAGCATCTACCCTTCAGTCAGGCCGCTTGGACTGTCAGAAAGACTGAAGTAGGGCAGGAGCAGGTCTTCCATGCTGTAAAAGCCTGCTGGACGGCCTTTGAGATTGTCAACCGCGAAGAGAATGCCGTTGCCAAAGGCTTCACGGGTGATCGACTCATGCCGCAGACGGACGGTCTGATAAGGAAAACCGAAGAGCATTTCATGCACCCCGATGATCCCGCCCGCCCGGACCGACTTGATTTCCTCCTCCGGCAAACCCAAAGTGCGGGCGATGATCTTGGCTGTGCCGGAAACTTCTTGTTTCTCCCGGAAATGCTCCTCAACGATTTCAATATCTGTGTAAGGGGCAATGTTTTTCAGGATTTTGGCGGCAATAAGGAGAAAGTTGATGCCGACCGTGATGTTGGGCGAGTGCATGACCACAGTGCGTTCGGCTAATTGATGGAGCCGCGCCAGCGTCGCCTCTGGATACTTGGAGATGGCGCTGATGATGGTGATGCCAAGTTCAGCCGCTGTTTCGCCGTAATAGTCAATGCCTTCCTCAGAGGAAAAGTCAATCACCGCGTCAACAGGAAACCTGCGCAGCAGCTCTGCGGCGCTGAACTCATCTTTTGAGTAAAGCAGGCCTGGCTCTTCTGATTCAACGCCCAAAAATTCAGGCACAGAGCGGTGCTCCAGCTTGTGGGAGCGGCGCACCACCCATTGCAGCTTGGTCTGTTTTGATTCCAGCAGCACCGAAGCAACTGCCTTGCCTGTCTTGCCAAAGCCGATAATGCCGACCTTCATTATTGCACCTCCTTGGGCGGTAGAAAAAAGATGCGGACACGGGCGGCTGCCTGTCCTGCCTGCGGAAATCCAGCCATTGCCGCCGCCTGCACCGAACAATCAGGCAAAGAAGACTCCTTGGCTGCTTGGGAGCCTGCTGAAGAACGGCACAGGAATCGGAACACAGGAAGGCGGTTTTGTGATGCGGCCTGCGAAGGGCTATGGCAGACTGCGGGTTTCCTCACTTCAATGTACCTGCTGGAACCCTTGCGGGTCAAGGAAGGAAATGGTTGCGGCAGGACGGGAGAGGTGCGCTTCTCAGCCGCATTCCTGCCGCATCCAATCCAAATAACCGGAAAAGCCGTCAGTGATCGGCACCTGAATAATCTCCGGCACCTCGTAGGCATGGTTGGCCAGAATCACCTCCTCCACTTTGGCGTGCAGGGCGCGCATGGTCTTGATCAGCACCAGCTTTTCCGCGTCGCGGCAGACTCTGCCCTGCCAGCGGCAACAGCTCTGCATCGGCATGACCTGCACACAGGCGGCCAGCCGCTGCTCCAGCAGGGCATCAATGATCTGCCTGCCGTTGTCGTCATCGGCAAAGGTGGTGATGATGATGCAGCATTCCTCGCTCATGATCCGCTCCTGACAAATTTTTGCAGGGCCGCCCTGGCCTGCTTTGCTCCGGCCTCGGTCATCATCATGGTGATGAGCCGCTCAAGCTGTTCCTGGGCAGGCGGCTTGTCCTGATATTGCTCGGCAATGTTGACGATCAGGTCCGCGTCAGCTAGGACTTTGAAATTGACCGTCTCCTTCGCTCGCGGCGCATGGTGGTGGCCGATGATGTCGCAGACTTCGTCAATCAGGGCTGACGGAGCGTTGAGGGCGGCGAGCAGCTCCCGCGCCACAGGCGGCCCTTCGCTGTGCTGGTAGCGGGCGCGGGTGGAATTGAATTTGCGCTCCGCCTCCTTGATGCCGATGTCGTGGAGATAGCCGCAGGCCATGATCACCATCAGGTCGCTGCCCGGCTCCTCCTTGCCAATGATCTCAGCCTGTTCGGCAACCGCCTCAGCATGACGGATGCGGCGACTGTCACTGCCGAAATACTGACGCATGGCCGCCGCGACCTTGTCCTTGAACAGCTCTCCCTTAGCTGCGGCCAGCTCCGGCGGCAGCGAGCCAAGGCACTGCTCCGCATAAGGGCAGTAGGAGGCGCAGCCAAAATCCATTTTGGGATTGAGCAGCTTATGGCCGCAGTTCCGGCAGGTGCGCTGGCTGTCATCCTTGAAGAACTCAACGGTCTGACCGCAGTGCGGGCAGGTGCTCTCAAAGACCGCCTCGCCGCTCCAGTAGCGGCTGTCCTGTCCTGGGCATTGCATGATGTTCTCCTTGTTTTTTGGTTGCGACAGTGTTGAGGTGCGGAATCCATTGCGAAGCCGTGGAGGCTAACACCAACTTGCTATCCGAACAGCAAAGTGCTTTTTATCAACACCTCACTAACAGAGGCAAGGTCATTTATTCCTTCAGCATAGAAGGAAAATATCTTTCTTGAATTTTAATCCTTGCTTGCTTTTCTACTATTGGCAACTTCATATGAAGGATTCCGATAAGTTTTGAGTTTGCTAAACCTGCATGGCCTGATTTTATCAGTGATTTAAAAGTTGATCCATCTATTAGACCATTGATTTCTAAATGTTTTATATAAAAACCAATTTCTCTATTGGAATCCAAGCTGCTATGAGCTATCAAGTGTCGTAAAAGCTTACATTCCGTAATCTCACTTGGAGGAACATTTGGATTTGTATATTTATCAAAATCGCAACCTGACAATTCAATTATTTGATAAAGTAGTAATATTTTAAAATTTAATTCGTTGCATTCATCCGCCATCAACCACAACCTAAGTTGTAGTGCCAATATTGCATCCCATTCTTGTTTTCCTATATAATTAGGAAAAGACTGTTCAGCTCCAATCTTAAAACAAAATTCCTTTTCAATTCGTTGCCCAATTATTTCTGCTGCCACTTTTGTAGTAGTTAAAAAGAACCATCTGTCTAACTCTCTCTCAATTTCTTGCTCGTATGAAAGGTCATTGTATTTTACGTCAATAATTTCTAAATAAACATTATTATTCTCTGTTGTTACTTTAAAATGATCAGGTAATAATTTTTTAAACTTTTCCAATACAGGCGGAAAGAACTCTGAACCATCATCTAACTCAAATGACAATAAAAATTTAGCGTTCATCTTGTATTGTAATATAAAATGAGTAGTCTTATCGTCGATTCCCACTGCTGAGTGGGAATCGAATTTTCATCCCCTCACATACGCATCCGCATCATTGGCGACAATCACGCCATAGTTGATCGCGCCCAGCCAGCCGCTCATGATGATGCCGACCGAGCCGACATGAAACAGCCCGCCAACTTCCTTAAATAACGTCCTAGAAATGTCCAGCCCCTCAAATTTGGTGCCAAAGGACGTGCCCTTAGTGTGCAGGGTGTAGCGATGAAAGGTCTTGGGCGTGGCAGTCTCCACCGTGTCAATCTTGGCGCGGATGCCGGGAATGTAGCGTTCCAAATCAACTAAGCAGCGTTCCGCCATTGCCTCCTTGTCCTGCTTGTAAGTCTGCTCGTCCAGCCCGGCCCAGTCGTCGTAGTTGGCATTCATTGAAGCCACTACAGTGTGATCCGGTTCCTGCTCCGGTCTTGTCTTGGGATAATAAATGGAAAAGGTGCGGTTTTGCGTGTCCTTGCGCTGCATCTCCTCAGAGGAGAATTCCTCGGCAGTGGAAGTGAAAAGCAGGTCGCCCACATCTGGGAATGACTCGCCCTTGCGGATGCCGAAATACACCTGGCAGGAGGAGTTGTTCACCACGACCTTGTTAAACCGGCTGAGAAACGCATCACTGAACGCTTCGCGGCCTGCAAGCTGGTCAATGGTGTTGGTGATGCCGGAATTGGAGACCACAGCCTTGGTTGCGATTTCCCGGCCTTTGACGAGCACCGCCCGCACTTTGCCCTGCTCAACTATAACCCGCTCCGCCTTTGCGCCGGTGCAGATCGTCACGCCGTTTTTTTGCAGCTCATCCGCCATCATGGCAATCAGCTTGTCTGTGCCGCCCTCAAAGGTGAACACACCCTTGCTCATAAAATTTGAGAAAACAATGCCGTAGGTGATGGCAGGCTCATCCAAGGTCGAGCCGTTGGCGTAGGTGATCGGCTCCATCAGCAGGCGGTGGACATCAGAGCGGCCCGGAAAAAATTTGGCAAACAGCTCCCGCGTGGTCATGCTTTGATCATCGTAAAAGTTCATCGCCCTGACCGTGTTGAAGAAATCATCCACTGTGCTGCGCTCGATCTTGAAATCCTCGTGCAGGATGCGGGTGAAATCGTCCTTGGAAAAGGTGGTGGTCAGCGAGAACTGCGGGTTGTCAAAGACAATATTCTTGAGCTGGACAATGGAGTTGTAAATTTCCTTGGACCAGTATTTCTTGCAGGTCTTGACCATGCCGTGCGGAAAGCCGTGCAGGGAGACATCAAAGGTATGGCCGCCGCGCCTGAACCACGCTGCAAGGCCGCCAAGATGAATGTGATGCTCCAGCAGCAGGATGCTGTGACCGCACTTGGCCAAGCGGTTGGCAGCAGTCAGGCCGCCAAGGCCGGAGCCGATGACAATGATGTCGTATTTATCCTCAACCTTGTCAAAAGGGGTGAAGGCCATGATCGTATCTCTGTTTGCGTAAATATTTTGGGGCGCGGTTGCTCAGTCTTCCGGCGTGTTCTTCTCAGTCCTGAATTTTTCCATCTCTTTCTGGAAACAATCCGGGCAATAATTGTGCGAGCAATCCACATCCCAGCAGTTTTTGAAATAGGATTCAATCCGCATCCACGACTTGCCCTCATCCTGCATTTTGCCGCAGACAGGGCAGACACGGATTGTCCGATACAAATCAGCGACTTCGCTGATATCTTCCATCACTAACAGGGCATGGGGATTTCCTTCAAAAGAAAACGGCGAGACCGTGACCAAGGCGAACATTTCCGTCTTGCTGCCTGCCCGACTGATTTCTATTTTTGCCCGGCGGCGGACAACCCGGTTGCCGAGAAAGGCTTTGACAACGGAACTTCGGATGACGCAGCTCCTGCATTCGGCTGATCTGCCGCAGCCTTCTGGAACGTCTGTTGCGTGAATGCAATGCAGGACTTCGCCCGCCCTCTGCCGGAGCACCGCCTCGCGGCCAGCCATGATCAACTCGGCGGCAGCGGCGTTGTATTCCTGAATCCGCACATCCCGGTCAACCACAAAGATCAGCGAGGGCAGCGCGTCAAAGATGGCGCGGAGAAGGGCGCGTTCGTTCAAATTGGCCTGTTCATGGTTGGAGGGCATATAGGAATTAAATCACTTGGCAGTCAGATGCAACAAGCTGACAATAAATGGTTTTGCTGTGTTGTTTATCCAGAATTGCAGTTTGACATCAAGCCAGTATTGCACCTCAACAGATATTTCTGGAATGAACAGCATGGCAAAGGCAACGCAGTTCAGGAAGACTGTTATCCAGAAGACAAAACGGAACGATTGTTTTTTTGATTTATGCCGCAATATCTGCTGGGCAATCAATGCCCCCGGCCAGCCGCAGAAGAGCGAAATCAGATGCAGGGAACTTTCTGGAGTGCGCCAGCTTCCGCTTTTTGCTGCTGATTTGTCTTTTGCATACATCAGGAATGCAATCAAGCTGCTGAAGATATACAAGCCAAAAATCACGCGAGGAATTTTATTCAGATGAAAGGACGCGACCGCAAGAATTGCAAAAAATATTGAGGCAATGACAAATGAGCCAAGGCCACGCCTGCGCCACTGGTCAGCAAATGAAACATCCTCTGCGCAGGGCCGCCCCTTGCTGTCCGAAGACAACGTATAACGCAGCGATTCATTTATTTCTGGCCGCCGACTACGATGAGTGAATGAGTTTATATGAACAAAGATTTGTCTGCTGTCATCGCCAGAGTTGATAAAGCCAAAGCCTCGTTCATCATTCCACGAGGTCAAAGTTCCTTGACTGCGCATGACGTTCCCTGTTCATTTTTTGTCCAAGTAGATAACTCGGTTATCCAATTCAATCCGCAAAAACTTCCTCTTTTGCAATTCGGAAATAATCACCTCCTGATCCTGTTCGGAAATGCCGCCTTGAAACTGATACATTGCTTGAATTGAATTCAGCAGAGTTTTCTTTTTTCCAGGCCGCAGCTTGCCAATTCGTTCCATGACATATTCTATGGAATTGCTCTCAGGAGAGGCAGTGTCTTTGTGATTTTCATCTTTACTGACACCGATTCTGCTCTGCGGATTCTGAAGTTCTTCTTCCTTGCGGGCCAGTTGAATAAGAAATTGAGCAAGACGGAATTTGTCTCTGTATCCCAAACCTTCAGATGCCTTTGCTATTTCGTTGTATTCGTTCATGACTTATTCCTTGCAATCACCTCAGCAGATGCTGATTGACAATGGTCACGCCGCTCAACATGGCCCCGACAATGCCGAGATAGCCCTGATCCGTGCCAGCAATGAACAGATTGTTCCACGGCGTTCTGCCGCTCTTGATTTTCACTGGGCTGCCGTAAACCGCTCCGGCCCGCTTGCCGGTGAAGCGTTCAATTGTGGTCGGCGTGAAGCTGTCTTGAAAAACCGCATTGCGGTTATAGTCGCCAAGAATGCGGCTGACAGCGGCTGAGGTCTGCTGCCCGCATTCCTCCTTGAGCCGCAGATATTCTTCCGGCGTGATCTGATGCCAGATGTCATAGTTGGCCGCATTGGTCACCCGCACCTGCACCGGGCTGCTGGGCGGCAGGTCTTTGAAATTGCCAGGAAAGCAGATCACGCCCCATGACGGATCAATGGCCATGACAGGACGGTGATAGACAAGCCGCTCGTTCAAGCTGTAAAAAATGATGGTTTTATTGCTGTGCTGGGGCGGCAGGCGCAGCTCCGGCAGCAGGTAAATGGTCTCCATGAAACTCATTCTGCCGGTGTAGCGGCTCTCGTCTATCTGCCAGCCGCTCATCTCGGCAGTGCCGGGAATGCCAGCGGTTGACAGCACCGACTTGGCAAACAGCTCTTCGCCGTTTTGCAGGCGGATGCCCCGCACTTGGTCGCCGTGGCTGATGATTTGCGCGACCGGAGCGCGGAAGCGGATTTCACCGCCAAACTGCTTGTACTGGGCCAGCAGCAGCTCCAGCAAATCCTTGATCGTGCCTGAGGGGCGGAAAAAGCCTTCCAGAAACACGGCCCGGAACATGATGGCAAACTGGCCCAAGTCCATGTCGTCTTCTTCAGCGTTGCCATAGACCATCAGCGGCAGCAGGAGCATATCCTCTAAAAGCGGCTCCGCCAGACGGTTGCGCAGGAACTGCCGGGCCGACTGCCACGGTCGTTCGGCAAAAGGATCGTAGGCATCCACCTCTTTGACCAAGGCGCGGAAGCGGTCAACAGTCATTGGGAAGCGGGCCGCGACCTCCTCACAGAGCAGATTCAGGTCATTGGAAAAACGAAGGCTGCCCTGCGGAAAGATCACCTCGGATTCAAGCTGCTCATGGGTGGTGAATGCTTTGCGGGAGAGCTGGAGCTGCCGGAAGAGCCGATTCAGCGGCGCGTGCTTGACCTTGGGCAGGGCAAAGTTGGTCATGGCATGAAGACCAGTCTCCAGCAAATGCCCGTGGCGGAAATAATACGAATTCAGGCCGCCGGGCAGGCTGTGCTGCTCGACAATCAGCGGCTTGAGGCCAAAGCGGGCGGCGCGGATGCCAGCAGCCAAGCCAGCCAGGCCGCTGCCGATGATGATAAGCTGGTGATCAGCCATGATAAGAACAGAGGATGCTGAAAGGTGCCGGGCTGTCCTGTTGCAACAGGACGAAAGACAGTTCAGCCCGGCCTGCGCTCAGGCATCCTTGAGTTTGGGTTCAAGGTAGTTGACGCAGCTTGTCAGGGTGGCAAGCTGGGGATAATCCTCTTCCGGTATCTGGAGTTTGTGGCGTTTGCGCAGCTCCATGACAATGTCGAGGAAGTCCATTGAATCAAGGTCGAGCTGGTCGCGAAGCGGCTTGTCCGCGTCGAGATCGTCAAACTCGGCCTCGTCGTCTATATCTTTGATAATTTCAAGGATCAAATCCTTAATGGCATCAGGGGTCATTCTTGCTCCTCAGAAAAATGCGTTGTTCATTGTTAATCATTGTAATAAATCACAATATCCTTTTTGGATAACAAAAAAAAGAAGCGATTGGGTGTAAATTCCTGATCGCTGCTCAAATGGAAGCTGCCGCAGTGCGATTTCACATCAGTCCAAGCAGGAAGTTTTTCACACATTCTCCAAGAACATCAGTGTTATAACCACCTTCTTGGCATACCAGTGTGGGTATTCCCAGGGCCTGAAACTGTTTGCCGATTGCAAAGTAATCTTCCGTGCCAAGGTTGAATCCCCCTATCGGATCCATTTCATGCGTGTCAAAACCGGCGGCAATAATAAGGTATGCAGGATTAAAAGTACGAATTTCAGAAAAAATACGATCTAATGCTGCGCTGTATTGTTCCAGTTGCGCACCTTTGGCTAAAGGCTCATTATAATTTGTTCCGACAGCCTGACCTTTGCCTCTTTCCTCGGCGTAGCCCCAAAAATACGGGTATTCATCATCAGGAGCACCATGAACAGAGGCGGTGAATACAGATTTTATCTCATCAAAAAATTCCTGCGTTCCGTTTCCATGATGATAATCTATATCTACTATTGCCACTTTACCTTCAGGCAACAGATACTCGGCAGCTGTAGCCACATTGTTGAAGTAGCAATAACCGCCAAACACACGGGGGCCTGCATGATGCCCGGAAGGTCTGCACAGGGCATATACCGTTTTTTCAAGGCCATCTCGAATCAATTCAGCACCTGTCAAGGCCGTTTCAGCAGAGGCCCGCGCCACTTCATAGGTTTTTCTTTTGATGGGAGTTACCGCATCAGTGCACCAAATTCCACCCCAGAGCGGTGAATCAGATTTTTTTCTAAGATGGGCGCCCTCGCCGGGAAAAAGATCAGGATAAAACTCCTCTTCATCGTTTTGCAAAGACAATGCTGTGTTCTTAATATAATCGTGATAGGGATGCAGGCGAGTGATGAATCGTTCTGGAAATGATTTTGCAGTAAGAAATTGAAACCGCTCATCTGAACGAAGCACCTTCTTGATGGATTCAACGCGCTTTGGCGTATCTTTCACCTCGTAGGCTTCTGGTCCAAGCTGATACTTCCAATAGGGATTATGCAGGCTGTCGTTATACTTTTCAATTACTTTCATGAATTGCTCTTCCTTTGTTTAACAGTTCGATGATTCGTTCTTGCGGAACAGGCGGGCACCAGCGCTGTCTGCGCCCATTCATTCCATTAGAGCAAAAAATGGCATTGATGACTGCCTCTTCAGTTGCTTCCACCACAGCCTCATACACCAAATTTATATGATTGTCGGAAATACATTTTAACGTTAAAAAGCTGCTGTCAGAAACGCTCTTTCGAGGCTTGCGGTTGCCTGTGCTGAAGGCAATAACAATTTCGCCACTGGTTGAAGCAGCATAAGAGCCGGTTCGGCCAAGTCCGAGAGCCGCTCGTTTGGCTACACGATTAAGCTGACTGTTGATGAGTGGTATATCAGTGGCAACAACAACAATGATTGATCCTTCTGATACTTCCCGGCGGATATCAGGATCGAATTCCTTGTCTAATTGCTTGCCAACAACTCCTCCCTCAACAGTAAGATTGCGCATCTTGCCAAAGTTTGACAGCACAAGCACACCTATTGTAAAGGCATTTTTTCCAGAAAGGTCCAGTATGCGTGAAGAAGTGCCTATTCCTCCGGCAAAATCAAAGCTGGTCATGCCTGCACCTGCGCCAATGGAGCCTTGCATCACTGGTCCTGATGATGCCGCCTCTATAGCCTTGATGGCATCTTGGGCCGAGCAGTATCCAACTCGTATATCGTTGAGAAAAGAATCGTCAGCTTCACCAACTACAGGCAGAACCACATCAGTTTTGGTGCCAAGATGCGGATATTTTTTCAGCATATGGTTGACAACGCCAGCATGAACCCGACCAACTGAATGCGAATTTGTAAGAAGAATAGGTGTCTCCAGCCAGCCTGTCTCAACAACTTGGGTAAGCCCAGCCATTTCTCCAACACCATTGAGGATGAAGCCGCCAGCAGCAATCCGATTGGCATAAGCCTGGCCAGCAGGCATGATGGCGGTAACACCAGTGCGTATGGAGCTTTTTTCTGTCCCTCCGGGAATTGGAACGTCATCTTCCATCTTGGTGAAATGACCAACCCGAACACCCTTGACATCTGTGATTGCATTATGGATGCCTGGACTCATCCGGCCAATTTGAATTCCCAGTTCTCTGGCGGCAGGCCGTGAGGTGCCTGATCTGAATCCACCTTTTTGCGGCTGCTTGATTGCAAGACCATATCGGCGGGCGGCAGAGCGTATGATCAACCTCATGACATCTCTGAATTCAAGACCGCGTGATCTGGCAGCCGTCATAAGGGAGGCATTTGGATGCAGACTTGGCAGGGGATTAAGTTCAATAAAATATGGTTGTCCGTTTGTATTCAAGCGAATATCCACCCGGCCAAGGTCAGGGCATGACATGATGTCAAAAACTGCACGAGCCATTTTTATAACAGCTTTTTCTTCCTGTTGACTAATAGTTGCTGGACAAACGACATTGATTGCTTCTGCCCCTTTTCCCCCTTGCTTCATGTCGTAGTCATAGATATTATATTTGCCATCAATCGTATCCATGTCAAAAGTGTGTTCAACGATGTCAAGCAGCTTGCCAGGAAAGCTCTCAAGAAATGGGATGCTTAATTCACGACCTTCTATAAATTCTTCAACCACAAGACCTGATGGATAATTTTTCAAAAGACCGTTTATTCTTTCCAGTGCCTGATCATGCGATTCAACAACAGAATTTTGTGTAATACCTTTGCTTGATCCTTCTGAATTTGGTTTTATTATGAGCGGATATTGTAAATTATCGGGTAAATTTTTCTCCTTCTCGATAATCAACACACCTTTGGGAACGCTGATTCCGTATGATGCCAAAACAGTTTTAGCAAGATGCTTATCAAGATTAAGATGCAGCAGCGATGCATTGCCGCCGGTGAAGGGGATGCCCATCTGCTCGTACAATCCTGGGTAGAATGCCTCACGGGAACTGCCGATAGTCCCTTCTGCAAGATTAAATACAAGATCAGGCTCACTTTCAATCAGGCGTTCAATCACATCATTTGGTTTGCCTGAGACTTCAACGACTGTTACTGTGTGCTGAAGACTGCTGATGGCAGTGGATATTCTGTTAATGTCCTCTTCAGTTAAGAGTTCAGCCGTTGCTTCCGTATCATCAGTTCTAAGGTTGTAAGCTATTGTAATTCTCATTTATGACCCTCTTTGAAATGAACATTTCTTCAGCCAGTCGGGCTGATTCAAACTCCAGCTATTTTGCCACCACTCTCTTAACGATAAGCGTGGAATTTATTCCCAACATGCCAAAGGAGTTGTTGAGAATGGTCTCGACGCGGGGCAGTTTCTGCGCTTCGCCGCTGACCAAGCCCGGCAGGGCGCATTCCGGGTCAAGCTGATCAAGATTGATGGTCGGATGGACCAAGCCGTCGGCAAAGGCGGGCAGATTGGCGGCCAGCTCCAGCACCCCGGCTGCGCCCATCGCATGGCCAATGATCGACTTTGTGTTATTGATCAGCAGATTCTCGCAGCCTGCAAAAACTTCGGCAATGGCCCGGCATTCCTCGACATCGCCCTGCTTGGTGCCGGTGGCGTGGGTGTTGATCAGGTCAATGTCCGCCGGAGTCATGGCCGCCCGCTCAAGGGCAAGGCGGATGCACTCGGCCTGCCGGGGGCCGTAGGGCAGGACAAAATCGCGGGCATCCGAGTTCATGGCATAACCGACAATCTCGGCATAAATTTTCGCGCCTCTGGCCATCGCCTTGTCTAACCGCTCCAGCACAAAGACGCAGCCGCCCTCGGAAATGACAATGCCGTTCCGCTCCTGATCAAAAGGACGGCTGGCCTTGATCGGATCAGCATGTTCAGCCAAGGCGCCTTGAGCGCGGAAACTGGCAAAGATGCCAAAGGAGCCGACGCATTCGGACAGCCCGCCGCAGAGAGCCAGATCAACCTCATCCAAGCGCAGCATCTGGCAGCCTTGAATCAGGGCGGCATTGCCTGCGGCGCAGGCCGCGCCCACCGAGTAGTGCGGCCCGGTGATGCCGAAAGTCATGGTGATCTCGCCCGCCGGATTGTTGAGCACGGTGCGCGGGTTGTGGTGGTGGGTCCAGTAATCCACATTGTGGTCATACTGGCCGATATTATAGACTTCGTTCTCAGTCTCCACCGTGCCGTGCTCAGTCAGGCCCATATAGACCCCGGTGCGCTCTGGCCGATATTGCGAGAAATCAATCCCGGCATCAGCCAAGGCCTCGCCAGTGCAATAGACACCAAGGCAGCCTGCCCGTGTGCCGCGCTTGTTCTCCCGCTTTTTCCGATACTTGGTTTCTGGGAATTCGCACAGTCCAGCAGGATGCACACCCATATAGCGCAAATCCAAGGTGGAAATGCCGCTCCGCCCGGCCAGAACCTGCTCCCGGAACTCAGCCAAAGTGCTGGCTCCACCCGGCGCAGCCAAACCCACGCCGGTGATGACAATGCGCTGCGAATCCGACATCATTGGCCCGCCTCCAGTAGTTCAGCAACAATTTTTGGCATGGCCTTGACCGCCTCTGGCAGCTTGTCCGCCATTGGCCCGCCAGCTTGGGCCATGTCCGGCCTGCCGCCGCCCTTGCCGCCAACTATGGCCGCTGCCGCCTTGACAATGTCGCCAGCCTTAATTTTACCGGTCAAATCTTTGCTGACAATTGCGAGCAGGGCCGCCTTGCCATCCACCACGCCGCCGAGCAGAGCTGCTCCGCCACCCATTTTGTCGCGCACTTTGTCGCCGACCTCGCGCAGGGTCTTGGCTGAATCGAGCTTGAGCTGACCGCTGATCACCTTGATGCCGCTGACCTCAACTGCGCCTGCCAGCAAGGAATCCAAATCAGAAGACGCTGCCGCCGCGCTCAGGGCAGCCAGCTCCTTTTCCAGCTCCTTCTGCCGCTTGAGCAGGTTTGGCACCTTGACGAGCGCATCTTCAAAGGAGCCGGAAAGCATTTTGCCCAGCTCATCGGCCTGCGCAGCCAGCTTTTGCAGCCAGTCAATCGCTGCCGGGCCAGTGACCGCCTCAATCCGGCGCACCCCAGCGGCAATGCCGGTTTCGGAAATAATCTTGAACAGGCCGATGTCGCCGGTAGCTCCGGTGTGGGTGCCGCCGCAGAGTTCCTTGGAAAAGCCGGGAATGCTCACCACCCGCACCTCGTCGCCGTATTTCTCGCCAAACAGAGCAGTTGCGCCTTCAGCAATCGCCTGCTCTTTGGCCAGCACCGCTGTTTGCACCGGCGTGTTGCGGCGGATTTCCTGATTCACAAGCTGCTCAATGGCCCGGATTTCCTCCGGCGTGACCGGCGAAAAATGGGTGAAGTCAAAGCGGAGGCGGTCAGCGCGAACTAACGAGCCTGCCTGCTTGACATGGCTGCCAAGGACTTGCTTCATGGCTGCGTGGAGCAGATGAGTGGCCGTATGATTCAAGGCTGTGGCAGTGCGCTGCTCATCCACTTGCAAGATGACTTCTTGACCAGCACTCAGCACGCCTTGCGTGATTGTGCCGCTGTGCAGCACCAGTCCCTCGGCAGCCGCCTTGACCGAATGCACAGTCAGCTTGCCACCCGGCCATGTCATCGTGCCGCTGTCGCCGACCTGTCCGCCGGATTCAGCGTAGAACGGGGTCTGCGGACAGAAAACCTGCACTTGCGCTCCAGCGGTCGCCCGGCTGATCAAGCTGCCTTGGTTGTCGAGAATGCCCTCAGCCACACTCTCCGCACTTCGTTGTTTATAGCCAAGAAACTCGCTTTTCTTGCCCTGCTCCAGCAGATTGATCACGCCAGCAGAGAAATGATCCAAGTCCTTAGCTTTCCACGAGCGGCGCGACTGTTCACGCTGCTCCTGCATGGCCGCTTCAAAGCCTGCGTCATCTAAACCAATGCCATGCTCCAAGGCCACATCACGGACAATATCTTTTGGAAATCCGTAGGTGTCATAGAGTTTGAAGATGAAATCGCCGTTGATCACTGGGCGTTCAGGCTGTTCACCCAAAACCCGTTGAATTTCCTCATCCAGCATGGCCAAGCCCTTGTCCAGCGTCTCGCCAAAGCGACTCTCCTCGTGATCCGTCACCTTGTCCAAGAGCTGGCTGGAGTCAGGCAGATGCGGATACGCCTCGCGCATGGTGCGCACCACTTCCCGGCAGACCTCGCCAAAGAAGGGGCCATTCAAGCCCAGTGTCCTGCCAAAGCGGATAGCCCGGCGCATGACCCGGCGGAGCACATAGCCCCGCCCTTCATTCGAGGGCAGGACTCCGTCCGCAACCAGAAAGGCCGCAGCGCGGGCATGATCGGCAATGACCCGCATGGCCGTGTCATCAGCACGATTCTCGTGATATTTCTTGCCGGAAAGCCGCTCCACCGTGCTGATCAGCGGGGCAAAGACATCGCTGTCAAAGTTGTTGTATTTGCCTTGCAAGACTGCCGCCACCCGCTCCACGCCCATGCCGGTGTCAATCGAAGGCTTGGGCAGCGGGGTCAAAGTGCCGTCCAAGGAGCGGTAGAACTGCATGAAGACCAGATTCCACAGCTCAAGGAAGCGGTCACAGTCGCAGCCAATGGCACATTCCGGCCTGCCGCAGCCGTGCTCCGCGCCCTGATCAAGGTGAATCTCAGAGCAGGGGCCGCAGGGGCCGGTGTCGCCCATTGCCCAGAAATTGTCTTTCTCGCCAAGGCGGACAATGCGGCCTTTGGGCAAATCCTCAATCTGCTCCCAGAGTTCCTGCGCCTCGTCGTCGTCGCGAAAAATCGTGATCCAAAGCCGCTCTGGGCTGATAGCCAGTTCTTTGGTCAGAAATTCCCAGGCAAAGGCGATGGCCTCTTTCTTGAAATAATCGCCAAAGGAAAAATTGCCGAGCATCTCAAAGAAGGTATGGTGCCGGGCAGTATGGCCGACGTTTTCCAAGTCGTTGTGCTTGCCGCCAGCCCGCACACAGCGTTGGCAGGAGACCGCCCGGACGTACTCGCGGTGCTCCTCGCCCATGAAAATCCGCTTGAACTGGAACATGCCCGCGTTGGTGAAAAGCAGGGTGGGATCGTCATGCGGGACGAGCGAGGATGATTCGACGATGGTATGCCCTTTGCTGGCAAAGTAGTTGAGAAATTTTTCTCGCAGCTGATTTCCAGTCATTCTTGTTTGTGACAGCGTATAGGTGATGAAATCCCGTAGGGGCAACCCCCTGTGGTTGCCCGGAATCCCCGGAGCAGTCCCGGATTGGTCGCCCCCAGAATATCCGGCCAACCGGCATAAACCAGAGGGCAGACACAGGGGGCTGCCCCTACATTTTTTATTTCAAATACGGCAACATGGCCTTGAAGGCCGGAGTGCCTGCTTTGTGGAGAAATTCATAGATGAGCATCTCTGCCGGAGCCAGCACCGCGCCGATCTCCCGCAGCCGCTGCTGGCCGTAAGCGTGATTTTCCGGGGTGCGCGAGGAAATGGCATCCGCAACCACCTGCACCTCGTAGCCCTCTTGCAGTGCCCCGACAGCGGTCTGCCAGATGCAAATATGGCTTTCCACGCCGCAGAGCAGCAAGGTTTGCACTGAGGCGGGCAGATGATTGAGCAGCCGCTTCATGCCCGGATTCGCAACGGCGTTGAACTCAGTTTTATCGACACAGGGCTTGTCAGCAAGCAGCCCGGCCAGCTCCGGCACAAAAGGGCCAATGCCTTTTTTGTACTGGGTGCAGGCTAAAACCGGAATGCCCAGCACCTCGGCCAGGCGCAGCATCAGGCTGATATTTCTGCTCACCCGCCCCGCCTCATGGATATGCGTCATCAGGCGTTCTTGCGGGTCTATCACCAGCAGGCAGCATTCCCGCGACAGGAGAGTTCCGGTGTTCATGTCATGCTCAGGCTGAAGTTGATGGTCAAACGGCCCTTTTCTTTTAGTGGGCGGCGGAAGAATTTGCAACAGAAAAACGCCCAGCGGGCAAACGTGCCGCAGCGCAGCATACTCTATTTTGGGGCAAAGTGGAAGAGGTCAGGGCCGCTGCTGAAAAACTTGTTGAATCAAATGAAAATTTCCATCATCATTAGGAGAAGGTTAGCGAACAGTCAGCGGAAGGTTAAAATTCACCCCACAGGGAGCATTATGGATACTTCTATAGATATTTGGAGATTAGCAGCAGGGCTGTCGGTGTTTCTCTACGGCATGTTTCTGCTGGAGGATGCTGTCAAAATCATGTCAGGCCGGGCTTTCCGCCGGATGATCCGGCTTTATACGGATGGCCGCATCCGTTCCATCGGCAGCGGCACCTTGGTCACGGCCATTCTTCAGTCCAGCTCGGCAGTCTCGCTCATGGTGCTGGCCTTTGTCGGCGGCGGCGTGATGAGCATGGAAAACGGCATCGGCGTGCTGATGGGGGCCAATATCGGCACCACCTTCACCGCGTGGATTGTCGCCGCCTTTGGATTCAAAGTGAAGATTGAAACTCTGGCTTTTCCGGTGATAGCCTGCGCCGGACTGATCTTCGCAGTGGCCAATCCCTCCTCAAAAATTTTTCAGGCCAGCAGACTGCTGATCGGCTTCGGCTTTCTCTTTCTTGGTCTCGATTTCATGAAAAGCAGCGTGGAGACTTTTGCCGAACATGTTGATCTGAGTGCAATTGCCGGTTACGGGGTATGGATATATCTGGTCTTTGGCACAGCCATGACCGCCCTGATGCAGGCGAGTGCCGCCGCCATCGCGGTCATTCTCACCGGCCTGTACAGCGGCCTGCTCGACTTTGAAACTTCCTTGGCTATGGTGATCGGAGCCAACATCGGCACCACAGTGACTGTGCTGCTCGGAGCCATTGGCGGCACTCCCCCGAAAAAACGGGTGGCAGCCAGTCATCTTGTCTTCAATCTGATCACCGGTGCTGTCGCCTTTGCCGCTCTCCATCCTTTGGCCGAATTTGTCGGTCTGTTTTTCAAGATTCCTGACAACGCGGTGATGGGGCTGGCTCTTTTTCATACAATATTCAATGTAATAGGTGTCTTGATCTTTTTTCCCTTTGTCGGCCTGCTGGCCCGCTTTCTGATGCGATTTTTTCCAGACCGGAAAGAAATTCTCACCGTCTATCTTAACAATGATCCAACAGAGGTTCCAGAAGAGGGCGCGGAGGCACTGCGCAAGGAAATACTCCATCTTCTTGAGGAATGCCAGCTCTATGCGCTCAGAACCTTTGGCATTGACGACAAATTGGTTTTTGACCGCCTGCTGCCTTTTGAAAAAAATTTTGGCAAATGCACCCTGCCGGATTTTTACGACCGGGTCAAGCTCCTGCATGGTGAGATTGTTGAGTTTTATGCCAAACTGCTCCAGGTGAATTTGGAAAAAGATGAGACCAAGGATTTGGAACGGATCATCTACGCCTCCCGCAACGTGATGAACTCTGTAAAAAATATCAAAGGAATCCGGCATAACATCGGGGAATTTGACAGCTCGGACAACGAGCATCTGAACCAGCAGTACCGGCTTTTCCGCCGTCGGCTGATCAGCTTGTATCACCGGGTCAACAGCTTTCTGGTCCTGAAGGATCAGGAGAAGCAGCACCAGAGCCTGCTGAAAATGGCCATGCAGATTGAAGAGGAGGACAAGCGGTTTGTCAGCACCGTCATGAAGCTGGCAGCGGAAAAAAACATCCATGAGCTGGAAATCTCCTCCCTGCTCATGGCCAACCGTCTCTTCAGCCAGTCCTGCCGTCTCCAAGTCTTTGCCCTCAAGGACCTGCTGCTCAAGGAAAAAGAAATCAGCGACTTTGACCGGGCTATGGATGCCAAAGAAACGCCGCAGGAGGCACAGGGAAAATGACAGTCCGCAAGGCTGATTTTTCTTTTGACAAAAATACGTCTCAAGACAAGAATAACACCCGTTATCGGCAAAACAGGCTGAAGGTGATCAACTCGTCAAGCAAGGAGAAAAAATGGGCATCAGCATGAAAAAGGCCATATTGTTCAGTGTCATGTCGCTGTGCTTCACTGTGGCGGCGCATTCTGAAGAACCGGCAAAAACGGTCAAGGTGACAGACAGTTCATTCAAATGCCTGCATCAGATGAAAAAAGTGCGCAACATGCACGTTGACAATCTGCTGGGCAATCTTGAAGGAACCTTGGCTGTTGCCAATGCCGCCGCAGGCGGTGTCTATCCTCCGGGCACCGTGGTGCAGACGCTGCCGGGAGAGGCTATGGTGAAGCTGGACAAAGGAGCCAGTCCGGCCACCAATGACTGGGAATTCTTTGTCCTTGAGATCACGCCTGCGGGCAGCAGGATCAAGGAGCGCGGTTTTGCCGAGGTGACGAGTCTGCTGGGCGGCAGCTGCCTCACCTGTCACAGCCAGGCGAAAGCGCAATGGGACATGATTTGCGAGCAGGGCCACGGCTGCAATCCGATTGAGCTGCCCGGCATTGACACCCAGCTGCTGATCAAAGCATTGCAGAAAACAGACCCGCGCTGCCCGCCGCCTGAAGCAATCACAAAGGAGGAGATGACAGAGTTAGGCAAGCTGCAGGAACTGCTTGTCCAGCGGGCGACCACTGCGGCTGTGCTACAGCCGGAATAAGGCTGTCCGCCGGACTGCTCAAGACAGGCTAAAGAAACGCAGGGCATTTGTCATGACTTTGCCCTGCGCCGCAGCTTTTTGTCGTACCGATCCTGTTCACTGTAGATGCAGCCGCAGTAAGGCTGGCGGTAGAGATTCATGGCAATGGCTTCATCAATGCCCTGCTGCCAGCCTTCGCGGAAATCGTGATAAAAAAAGCGGCAGCCGAACTGGGCGGCCAAGGCATGGCCCTTGCTGTGCAACAGGCTGTGGTTCTGATATTTGGAATAGAGCAGGGTGCTGGTGAAAGCATCAAAGCCTTGGGCAGCGGCCCGTTCAGCGGTCGGCAGCAGACGCAGGTCATAGCAGAGGCCGCAGCGGCTGCTGCGCTCCTCATGAAAGACGACCCGGCGGAGGAAATCGCGCAGGCCATAGCTGCGGTCAATCTCCACCTGAAAATCAGTCTGCCGGGCAAAGTCTTCCAAGGCGGCAATCCGCCGCCGGAATTCGCGGTACGGGTGGATGTTGGGATTATGAAACCAGCCTGTCACCTCGTGCCCTTGCTGGCGGAGAAAAGCCAGCGGATACACTGTGCAGGGACCGCAGCAGACATGAAGCAGGATTTTCATGTATCCATGCAGCATTTTTTGTACTTCTTCCCACTGCCGCAGGGACAGGCATCGTTTCTGCCGATCTTGCGCTGGCCTCCCTTCTTTTTTTTCTCAGGGGCAAAATAATCAGCAAGCGAGAAACGAGGCGGGGGCGTGGAGCGTTTTTCCCGCAGGCCCAAATCCATTTCCACGTCCTCCAGATCACCATGAATGCTCACGTCAACGCAGTTTTCCTGATACGCCTGCTGAATGACCGGCATGGCCTCGACTGCCTTGAGATCGATCAGGCAGCTGATGAGCAATCCGTTGAATGTCGGGTCATTTTTTGCATACTGGGTCAGCGGTCGTTCTATGCGGTTGATGCAGTTCTGCCGGAGTTCAGGATGCTGCTGCGCCATAGCGACCAGCCCTTCCGCTATTGAGGTCCTTGAATACATGGGATGCTTTTCATCCGCAAGATAGTGCGCCATCGGACGGAAGGCAGGCTGACCGATCATGGCTAATGCTTTTGGTATATCCTCTTGCGCCCACTCGTCCTCCTCGTCCAGATCGAACCGCTCCAGCAGCGGCTGCACCGTCTCCGCCGCCCGAAGATTGCCAAGAATCCGCCAGGCATAAACTGGCGCATAGACGGTATCGTCTTCAGTATTTGCCCAGTTCAGTTTTTCATCCACAATCATGCGGAGCAGTTCCGGCAGATGCTCTTGGGTGATGCCCAGTTCGTTGTACTTGCTCCATTCATCACGTGGGTTCGGCCTGCCCAAGGTCAGCAGGGCGGCAACCGGTTCGGTGTATTGCGTGTCCATAGTTTTTTTTTGCAAAAATTGGCTGAATTAACATCTTGGCTGCATGAGTTTCTCAACCAGCCTGTAAACAGTTGTGCCAGCAGTTTTTGGCCAGGCCGGGCATGGAGGCGTGTCGCGCAGTTTGGCCCGCTGAACGGCTTGGCTGATTCTGTCTTGGGTGAATTTTCGGGTATCAATTCCTTTATCGTAATCCGGGAGATACTGCCTCAAACGCTCTGAACATTGCGCCGAAGATTGAACGCCTTTTGCCTCGTCAAAGTGCAGGAACAGCCAAAACAACAGAGAAGAGGTCGGGAGCAGAATCAGGCGAGACAAATTTAAGCGTATCCTTGAACGCATAGGCTGTACGGCCATGCCAGACCCAATTTTTATGCGGGATATGAAACTGCGGTGCGCGTGCATGGTCAGCACCAACCCTTTGTTATACAGCCTTTCGATATTTAGCGAATTCTTCTTGAATAATCGCTTCAACCTGCTTTATCCCGCCATGAAAAATATCAATCTGTTGCTCCTTCATTTTGTCCAAAATATTGGCAAGTACATTTTTGTCATGTATCATCATGCTATATTCTGAAAATTTTCGATTCTCAAAAATTTCCACATTGGTGGCTTTACGGAAAATATAAAAGACTATTGTTTTTTCGATTACTTCCCTCAAAGTCTGGTCATCAATAAACGTGTACATTATAAGAACTAAATAGCGAAAAGTGATACCAAATCGTATGTATGGAATGATCCTCAGATATAGACATATCAACAAAACATCCATAATCTGAGATACCCATGAATATAAGGCGATAAGAAATATCTGCGGTTCTGACTGCTCCTTCGCCAGCACCAAGAAATTCATTTGGGTGTTACAATGTCGCTCCAATTTCTCTCTCAGAGACATGTCTTCGCTGTCGTCTTCATTAAAGACTAACTTTTGGGATACATAGGGGAGCATTGCATTCTCGATCTGTTCGAACGTCTCGTACTGATGGCAAAAATCATCCTGACTGGTAAACTCTTTATCGAATGAACTTGAAAGGAAATTGAGAAAAAATTTTCCAAGTAGTTCGTGACGTTCTTCCTCGTCTTTTACTGAGAGTTGCCGAATAGGCAATATAAAGAAAGTATTCTGGTAATGCGTTAAAATCTCTATCGTATCAGAAAACACTCGATTGAAATATTCGATTGTTTCCGTACTGTCAACCCTATCTTCTTGGCTTCTAAAAAATTGTTCTATCTTTAGAAATGGGTCGAAAAGCAAATGATAATCGCCGAGTGATTTGAAATAAAAGTGTTCATAGTCGGATATGTTTAAATATATCGCACCGCATAACACAAAACATGAGTTAGTTTCGGTTAATTCTTCAAGCTCAAAATAAATTACGTCGAGTCGTTCTAACCAGAAGAATTTCACTTCATCTAAAAACAGTGCTATTGTCCTAAAGGTTATCCCATCCGTTCGAAATACGTTTTCAAAATCAGCGATTAGCTCCTGATACTCCGCTTGAAATCTTTGAATGTTCTCAGGATATTGAATAGCCATTTTTTAGTTCCTTTGGTACGTTATAGATGCCAGTCAATAAGGAAAGCAGTTTCTGCATTGTTTTAAAACTGTCGGCTTTTACATCTGGGAGTTCTTGATTTGAATTAATGTCTGGAATTGCATGATATTGATGAGCAGCATTATCACAGTGCACCATAGCACTCTCTCTAACCGCCCCCCATAGACCATGAGCAAAACTGGAATCATAATCATAAAAAAGATCGAACAGTTCTTTTTCATCGGCTTCTATACTTTTTTCTCTTATTCCATGCTTGTCAAAGTACTTCAAGTCAACATCTATAAACTCTTCCCATCGAATCTCATTAACTAACGCATCGACTATTAGAGGAATAAAATGCGCAGTGTTGTCTAAATCGGTTTCACGGGCTTTTAGTAAAATCAGTTTATATTTACTAATACCATAGAGTTTATATTCCTCCCATATGTCGTGATTTGAGACTTCTCGTTTGAGGAGGTATTTGAGTATAATTAATATTTCAATAATAGTTCTAACTCCGTGACGACCAAGAATACTATTACCCAGTGATTTCTCTGTTAGTTCAATAAAGATTTTTAGTGCATAAGTGATCGACCCCACAATGACATCAAACTTGTCTTCAGCAAGAGATTTTTCCTTGTTTGAGTGAATAATATATTCCAAAGTTTTTTGAAATTGTCTGATAAAATCTTTGTAGGTGTATTTATTTTGGTCAAAAACTATGCTTACAGGCTTACATGAAGTTATCATGCCAATATCTATCCAGAATTGTTTACAAAAATCGTTGTTGTTATTTTCTAAAGTCCCACTATATCCACCTTCCATACTTCTAATAGCTGGTCGATACTTCCTCATCTTTTCATCACTATGCTCTGTGTATGGATATTCTTTTAATGCTTCGATTGTCATCGTGAGACCTTTCGCAACCCGGAGTTTATCACTAAATATTAAAAAACTTAACGATAAAAACCTTAGATCGGTTGTTTCATCTGATCCTGATGAGAAATATATTTCAATAGCTCTCAATAGATATTTAATTCTACTCTCAAACCCAAATTGTGGGATATTGAAAAAATCATTAAACACTGGATATGTCAAAGGGCGATACAAGACTGTTAATGGCGAGAGAACTTTCTTGTCTATAATTGTTGAAACTATTGTAAAGAGAGTATGTTGGTCTTCATCTGAAAGCCCAAAAACCATAGACAGCCGAGGATGGGGTAAATTATGCACTTTTTTTGATATATCCAGCAATACTCTACCGGCTTTCTCAAGCCCTTCTTCTCTACCATAATAAAGCAAAATCAGGCCTAACCAGAGATATTCTGGCATCCTTTCCTTGCCCCAAGAACTTAGAGTTAGCTGATCGCGAAGCCTATCATTGAGAGGAGTTGCTACAATTCCTTGCTTTTTATGCAAACGATGCTCACTCAAACGACTCACATCTTTTCTTCTCTTCATTCTGCAAACAGTCCTTAAATGTTAAAAGATTATGTTGATTGCTGTATAACCAAAGATACACCGGTCTAAATGCGGCACTTATCAATTAAATCAAGTAGCTGATGATCATTGTTCTGTCTCCGTCCCCTGACAACGCAAATAAGCAGCCTGCAACACCAGAGGGAAGTTGAAGCGCTCTTCCGGCTTGCCCCATTCCGCATAGCCCATGCTGACCCAGCCGCCCTGATTGATCCAGTCCTCGTAGCCGAATTTCCAGCCCTCCCAGTCATCCTGACAGCTGTAGGGCTGGTCCGGGCCGTAATAGATAAAACGCATCCCATCCTCATCCTTGGATAGACGGGTTCTGCCGATCAGGAGCATGTCTGCGCCGTAAAAGGCTGCCTCTTGCTCCGCCGCTTGGGCGATGCTCAGGCCGGTGGCTCCTGTCGGAGTCCAGATCAGCAGATGCGCAAAGACCTTGCAGCCGGGCTGGGCCTGCTCGGCCTGAAAAATCGTCCGCGCCTGACCGGTCGATGGGTAGGTGAAAGCCGGGCTGATTTGCTGCTTGGGCACCAAGGGCATTTTCTCCCAGACCTCCTTTGCTTTTTCTTTGACCGAGCAGCCGGAGAGCAGGGAAAGAGCTGCTACCAGCAGCAGCAGGGGCTTGCGCATTCTGCCTGTGATCATGCTTTGCTCCGCAGGAGTTGAATGAGACTGCTGAAAGAGACGCTTATTTCCGCACCCGCATCAGGCATTTCCAGAAACGGGGCGGTTCAGGCTTTTTGGAATCGAGCAGAAAGGATTCCAAGCTGAGTATCTCAAAAAACGGCTCAACGCTGGCGCAGATTTGGGCGGCGGAAAGCCGGGGCGGCCCTTGTCCTTCAGAGGGCTGATCGCTGTTGCCCATCAAGCTGAACCAGAGGCCGCCGCGCTCCAAGCAGGAGGCGGCCTGCCGAGCAAACTGGCTGCGCTGCTCCTCGTTCATGACGTGAAAGCAGCCCCGGTCAAAGAGCAGAGCAAACTGCTCCGGCTCCAGTTCGCTGGTGAGGAAGTTGGCCTCAACAAACGTGCAGGACGCGCTCTGCTCCTCGGCCCGCTGTTGGGCAGCAGCCACAGCCTTGGCGGAAATATCCATGCCTGTGACCTGATGCCCCTGCTTGGCCATCCAGACGGAATTGGCCCCAGTGCCGCAGCCCACCTCCAAAATCTTGCCGGTGAACACAGGCCATGAGGAAAAAAGCTGCATCAGGCAGCAGGTTGGACGGCCTGTGTCCCAAGGCAGCTCGTTCTGCGCATAGCGTTGATCCCACTCATGCTTTTCCAGCATGGCTCTCTCCTTGATGAAATTTATTTTTCCAGGGTGATCTGCAAAGGGATGCAGTGCAGCCCCCGGCTGACCTGCTGGGTGCGGCCTAATTGCCATTCGCCGCATTTGGTGCCGTTGCCTAATTTCTTCTCCACATCAGCGACCAAGCCGTCAAGATTGATCACTTTGTGCCGGGAAAAAACCTCTGGCAGGCCGCTGGTGAGATTGCAGGCCAAGCAGCGGCCAGGCCGCTCGTGCAGGTCCAAGCTGAACTGGAGGGTGTTGGCCTCCGCGCCTTTGAAGCTCAGGGCAATGTCATACGCGCCTTCGCTCGCATCGCCGAACAGGGCTTCAAAAAAATCCGCAGTGCGCTGGGGCGGGAAAAGCTCTTGGAGCACATCGTCAGTGAAAATTTCGTTCATGGAATTCATGGTCGTTGTTATGCTTTGCTGTTGATCAGATTGCGTTTGCGAAAATGTACTCAGCAGGCTGGAACCTGTCAACAGTGATTGCAGGCCGCAGGCGGCTGTGGTAAAAGAATCGCGCAAACGGCAGCGCAGATCACTCTTTCCCGCAGCGGCAATGAACTACGAGCAGGCATGGCAGTTTCTTGATCAGCTTCAGCTTTTTAAAATCAAGCTGGGGCTGGATTCCATGAACCGGTTTCTGGAGCGGCTGGGCAATCCCCAGCAGAGCTTGCAGTGCGTCCATATTGCTGGCACCAACGGCAAAGGTTCGGTCGGCGCGGCCCTGCATTCCATCCTCAGCGCGGCAGGCTGCAAAACCGCCTTCTACACCTCGCCGCATCTCAGCTCGGTGCGGGAGCGCTTCAAGATTGGCAACGCATACATCAGCAAAGAGGATTTCACCCGCCTGATCAGCCAGATTGCTGCGATCTTGGACGGCAATCAGATCACCTATTTTGAATGCACCACGGCCTTGGCTCTGCTCTGGTTTGCCGAGCAAAAGGCGGACTGCGCCATTTTGGAAGTCGGCATGGGCGGCAGATTGGATGCCACCAACGTGATCAAGCCCTTGCTTTCCGTGATCACCAATGTGAGCATGGATCATGAGCAGCATCTCGGCAGCAGCTTGGCCGCCATTGCTACGGAAAAGGCAGGCATCATCAAAACGGGCGTGCCGGTGCTGTCCGGGGCGGCAGATGACGACTCCGGGCGGGTCATCCAGCAGACCTGCGCGGCCCAGCAGGCCCCGCTCTTCCTGTTTGGCCGTGATTTCACCGGCAGCGGCGAAGGCAAGCTCTGGCAATATCACGGCATGAAGGACATGCTGCTCCATGATCTGCCCATGTCCATGCACGGTCGGCATCAAATCAGCAACTGCTCTTTGGCCTTGGCCGCTGTTCAATTGCTGCAAGAGCAGGGCTGTACCATCAGCGAGGAGCATGTCCGCACTGGCTTGGCCCAGACGCGCTGGCCGGGACGGATGGAATATTTCCGTGACAGCCAGGGGCGGCAGTTTCTCTTGGATGGTGCCCATAATCCGGCAGGCGCGGCAGCTCTGCGGCAAGCCTTGGCAAACGATTTCCCCCGCCAGCGGCTGCTGCTGATCTGGGCGGCAATGGCGGACAAAGATATAAAAACTGCTCTGCGTGAAATCGCGCCGCTGGCCGATGTCATCATTCTGACCAAAGCAGCAGAATCAGAACGCGCTGCCAGCCCGGAGCAGCTCTTGGCGGCCCTGCCAGAGGAGCTGCAAGCGCGGGCCGTTCTTGCTCCATCGCCTGCCGAGGCCATTGCCCAGGCTGGCAGCTTGGCTGGTAAAGATGACCTGATCTGCATTTCCGGCTCGCTCTATCTGATCGGCGCAGCCCGCAGCCTGCTCTTGGGAGGTCTGGTTGATGACGAAAAATGACTGGGACGATTTCAGCTTTGGCGTGGATGATGCCTTTGTCCGGGCCGAGCGGCAGAAGGCCAGAGAGCTGCGCAAGACGCGCTGGTGGCAGCAGAAAACCGCGTCCGGCCTCTGCTGGTACTGCCAGCGCAGGGTGCCGATTAAAGAGCTGACTATGGATCATGCCGTGCCCTTGGCCAAAGGCGGTCGCTCCGTCAAAAGCAACCTTGTTCCCTGCTGCAAAGACTGCAATAACGCCAAAAAAGCCTGCCTGCCTGCCGAGCTGGAGGAGCTGCAGTCCAGTTCCTGACCACGCCTTCCCTCCTTTGCCGCCGTATTCCAGCACCCTGTTTTTTCAACCAGAATATCTTTTTTTGCCGGAAAAATTCCCGCATCGGGAAAATAATGCTTGTCTTTTGCAAAAAAGCAAGTATATTTCCAGCTCTAATCGTGACAAAAAATGACACAAGATGATTGACTGGTGACAGTTACTGATGTATAATGAATATATAAGGAGGAGAGCAAGTTATGAGCTTTCTTGAAGGACTGCTTTGGCTGACGCTCAATGTTTATCATGAGGCGCGCAGCGAACCACAGATCGGCCAGCTTGCTGTTGCTCATGTCACCCTGAACCGGGCCAGCCAGAGCAAGCAAACAGTTGAGGAGGTGGTCACAGCGCCGCGTCAGTTTAGCTGGACCTTTCTCCAGAAATCCTACATGCCCACGGAAACAGATGCCTTTTTTGAATGTCTCCAGACCTCGATGAAGGCCTTGACCACTTCCGACTTCACCAGGGGCGCGACCTTCTATCACCGCAAAGACGTGCATCCCAAATGGGCGGCCCATAAAAAATATGTGGCCAAATACGGCGCCCATCTCTTCTACCGCAACTGAATTCTCCAAGCAGCAGAGCTGTTCCAAATCGCCGGAGCAGCTCTGAAGTCATTTTCCCCGCCTGAAAAAAACAGCCTTTTCTGCAATTTCCGGCTGGAACTAATCCGCAAAACAGGTATAGTAGTGAATAAAAAAACATTCACTGCACCGCAGTTCCGCCGGTCTGAGAGAGAATGGCAGCATGAAGGCATCCGCAAAACATTTTTTTGCCCGGCAGGTGATTGCTTACGAAATCGCCGCCTTTGCCGCTGTCACAATCCTGCTCTGGCTTGATGAGCTTGCAGACCTTCCCAGCCATCTGCTCGGAGCCGAAGCAACGCCGGTCAACTGGCGCGAGTCCTTGTTTGAAAGTCTGATCATTGCCATGCTCTGCGTTGCCGTGATCCGTCTGACGCACAACCTGTTTCAGCGCATGAAATATCTTGAAGGACTTCTGCCGGTCTGTGCTGCCTGCCACCGAATCAGGGGCGAGCATGGCGACTGGCAGCCCTTGGAATCCTACATTCTGGAGCAGAGCGATGCCCAGTTCACCCACGGCATCTGCCCTGACTGCGCCGAAGAGCTGTATCCTGAATACAATCCCTACAAAAAATGACCGGCTGGCCGCTGCCAGCGGCGGATGGACGCTTTGCCAAGCATGGACAGAACAGCAGGCAGAAATGACAGCAGAACGGCCTTTGATCTGAAAGGCGCGGCCTTCACCATCCTCGTCCTGTCGCTGCGGAGCGCGGACATGGAGGAGGTTGCGGCCCTGCTCAAGGAAAAAGTCAGGCAGGCTCCTGATTTTTTTCATAATGCGCCGGTGGTGATCAGTCTGGGGCAGGTTGAGGAGGAGACGATTGACTTGGCCACGCTGATCAATCTGCTGCGGAATCAGGGCTTCATTCCGGTCGGCATCACTTGCGTCACTGACGAGCAGAAAGCCCAAGCTGCCGCAATGGAGCTGGCCGTGCTGACAGCGCGGGGTGCTGCCCGGCCAGTGCCGGAGGAAGCAGCGGTTGCAGAGCCTGAACCGGAGGACTCCTCTGCTGCGGTCATTCTCCCGTTGGAACAGCCACCTGCTGCGCAAGAGCAGCATGTTTTTGTTGATCCAGTCCGTTCCGGGCAAAGCGTGATCATAGCTCATGGTGATTTGACCGTGCTGGCTTCAGTCGGGTCAGGGGCGGAGATTGCCGCGCCTGGCAGCATTCATGTCTATGGCACCCTGCGGGGCCGGGCATTCGCTGGCTGTGACGGCGATGCAACCGCACGCATTTTTTGCCAGAAGTTGGAAGCGGAACTGGTGGCGATTGCGGGCGTGCATCTGGTCAGTGAAGATTTTCCCAATCATCTCCGCTCCAAACCTGCGCAGATTCGGCTGCATGGCGGCAGACTGCATGTTACGGGGCTGTAGAGCAGAATGCTGGGCCTTGCTTTTGACCCTCTTTTCAGACTTCTTTCCAACATGCTGTCATTTTAGCACGTTGCGACCATCCCTTTTGAAAAGGGCATTTTTAAAAAAGAACAGCAACCACTTGAAACAATGCGCTGTTCTGTGTTATAAAGCATAGTTCACTGCCGCACAGGCAGCTTACTGAAAAAAATGAAATACATCAGCACACGAGGCGGTATTGCGCCCGTTCCGTTTGACGAAGCCGTGATGATGGGCCTTGCCCGTGATGGCGGCCTGCTTTTGCCTGAGCACCTGCCCACAGTTGCACCAATATTGCTCAACGCTTGGCAGAATCTTTCATATCAGCATCTTGCATTAGAAGTTCTGTCGCTGTTCACCGGTGAGATGCCCCGCGCCGATATGGAAGACATGATCGAGCGGGCTTACAGCACATTTCGTCATCATCATGTCACGCCGCTGCGAAAAGTCGGCGGGCTGCACATTCTGGAGCTGTTTCACGGCCCGACGCTGGCCTTCAAAGACGTGGCCTTGCAACTGCTCGGCAATCTTTTTGAATATGAGCTGAACAAAAGCGGCGGCTTCATGAACATCATCGGCGCGACCTCTGGCGACACAGGCAGCGCGGCGATTTACGGTGTGCGAGGACGGAAGGGGATCAACATCTTCATTCTTCATCCGCATGGCCGGACCAGTCCGATTCAAGCGTTGCAGATGACCACGGTCACGGATGCGAATGTCTTCAACATTGCTGTGCGCGGCACCTTTGACGATGCCCAGGCCATTGTCAAAACGCTGTTCAATGATCTGGAATTCCGTGACAAACACCAGCTTGGGGCAATAAACTCCATCAATTGGGCGAGGGTGCTGGCCCAGGTTGTCTATTACGTTTTCGCCTGTCTCAAGCTGCGCAAGCAAGGCTCTGAGTCTGTGGATTTCTCGGTGCCGACCGGCAATTTCGGCGACATCTTTGCCGGGTATATTGCAAAGCGGCTTTTGCCCGCAGGCTGCATCAACCGCCTAATTCTTGCCACGAACTCGAATGACATTCTGACCCGTTTTGTCAATCAGGGCGATTACTCGATTGCCGGGGATGTGGTGCCGACCTTCAGCCCGTCAATGGACATTCAGATTGCCTCGAATTTTGAACGCTATCTCTATTATTTGCATCAGGAGGACGGCGGCAGGGTCAAGGCGGCGATGGAGCAGTTTGCCGCCACTGGCCGGATGGATTTGTCGCCGTTCCAAGAGCAGGTGGGCCGCGACTTTGCCTCCCGTTCCGTCTCGGAAGAGGACACCATCGCCACTATCCGCTCGATCTATCAAGAGCATGACTATCTGCTCGATCCGCACACAGCCGTGGGCGTGCGGGCCGCGCTGGAGCTGAAGCAGGAGCGGCCTATGGTCTGTCTGGCCACCGCGCATCCGGCCAAATTCGGCGACGCAGTGCAAAGCGCCATTGGCCAAGAACCTGACCTGCCGCCTGCGCTGGCCCGGCTGGCAGGCATGGAAAGCCGCTGCGAGGTCATGGATGCGGATGCGGAACTGATTCGCAGATATCTGCAAGACAATGCTCTGCGTCCGAACGCATGCTCTTAATTGGTTGGTCATAGTTCCTCCCAGAAATGTCCTGCCGTAGGGGTCGTCCCCGGTGGCGACCCCGTGTTTCCCGTCATTTCGGTGAATTGCAACAGGTCAAACATAGGGGCCTGACCTTACAAAATTAAGACTGACTGTTGCCACCGGCTCGACGAGACCACTTCAACGACCAGCCGGGGCAGCACAGCGCACTTGATGATAAGGTGTCTGCCTGAGCATGCAACGCCTGGCAGATTTCCGCCCGTCCCTTGTTCCCTGCGCCCACCAAAATGAGCTGCCCGCCTCATTGTCCGGGCAGCCCTTCCTGAGTACAATGCTCCCTCAAAATCCTGTCCGAATCCGAATCATGATTGCTCATGACCGCCATTGCCTTTGCCCAGAGCCGCCCGCCCAATGCCATGCTGCTGGCAGGCAGCATCCTCTGCGTGCTGCTCCTGCTTGTCTGCCTGCTGGGCGCACGGCTGGCCCCATACGACCCGCTCGCCCTTGACCTGAGCCAGCAGCTAGCTCCGCCCTCTGCCACCCACCTCTGCGGCACCGATCAGCTGGGCCGCTGCGTCCTGTCGCGGCTGCTCTGCGGAGCGCGGAACTCCTTAGCCTCTGCACTGGCCGCCGTGGGACTCAGCCTGAGCATCGGCCTGCCGCTCGGCTTTCTCGCCGGACTGAGCACCCGGCGCATCGACCGCCTGCTCATGGCCATCTGCGATGTGGTGCTGGCCTTCCCTTTCCTCATCCTCGCCTTGGCCCTGACCGCAGCTCTTGGCCCGTCCCTGCGCAGCCTGATCCTTGGCGCAGGACTGGCGGGCTGGGCGTGGCAGACCAAGTTCATCCGGGGCATGGCCCTTGATGCCAAGGACAAGGACTTTGTCCGCCAAGCCAAGGCAATGGGCCTGACCCGCCCTGCCCTGCTGCGCCGCTGCATCCTGCCCCAGCTCCTGCCGCCGCTCTTGGTCAGCACCTCCCTCAGCGCGGGCCGGATGATCGTGGTCATCTCCAGCCTCAGCTATCTGGGTCTGGGCATTCAGCCGCCCCAGCCGGAATGGGGCGTGATGCTGCGCGAGTCCATGCTGCATATTGCCGCTGCGCCGTGGCTGGCGATTGCTCCGGGCGCGGCAGCCAGCCTGTCAGTGCTGGCCTTCACCCTGCTCGGCGAGGGCTTGAAAGACTGGTTCCAGATACGGCCTGTTCATGCTGCTTGAAGTGGACAGGCTTTGCATCGGCTTGGGCAACGGGGCAAGGCGGATTGTCGATGAGGTCAGCTTCAGGCTGGAGCGCGGCTCCTGCTTCGGCCTGCTGGGCGAGAGCGGCACTGGCAAGACCCTGCTCGCCTATGCCCTCTGCGGCCTGCTCAGTCCGCCGATGCAGGTGCTGGACGGCACAGTCCGCTTTGCTGGCGAGACGCTCCTGCCCGGCCCGCAGAGGAAGCTGGCCTGTCTGCGGGGCCGCCACATCTTCATGATGTTCCAGAGCGCGGCGGCGGCCCTCAATCCCTACCTGACCATTGGCAAACAGATTGCCGAAGCCTTGCAGACCACCCGGCGGCTCTCAGGCAGGGCGGCCTTGCGCGAGGCAGGCGCGCTGCTGGAGCGGGTCGGCCTGCGCAGCGAGCTGGTCAGTGCCCATCCCTTCCAACTGAGCGGCGGCATGCAGCAGCGGGTTCTGATCGCCATTGCCCTTGGCCTGCATCCGCAAGTCCTGATTGCCGACGAGCCAACCACCGGCCTGGACGCGCTCTCCTCCCTGCGCATTCTGGAGCTGCTCCAAAGCCTGAAGGAGGAGGGCATGGCCATCCTCTTCATTTCCCATGACCTGAAGGCCATTGCCCTGCTTGCTGACCAAGCTGGCGTGATGCGGCAAGGGCGGCTGGTCGAAACCGGCCCGCCTGCCCAGCTCCTGACTGCGCCCAAGCATCCCTGCACCCGTGAGCTGATGGAGGCGGTTCAGCGGCTGGAGGCCTGGCCGCCCGCATAGCCGGGCAGTATGCCCAGTAAAATGAGGCGGCTGCCTCATTGTCCGGGCGGCAGGAATATGGTTTATTCTGGCAGTGTTCACTGCTGCTTTTTCCTTCTCTCCTTTGTTCAGCCCAGAACCATCGGGAAAGGCAGCAGCTCCGGGGCTGTTGCAGCCTCGGAGGGTTTCTCTTTGCAAGGGGGCAATCAAGCAGCCAAGACGCTGAACGCTGACCAACATGACAACAAGGCATGCCGCCATTCTCTTTCTCAAGCGTCTGGCCCGGATGGGCGGCATCCTGATCGGGGTGTCGCTGCTGACCTTTGTCCTGCTGGAGCTGGTGCCCGGCGATGCCGCAGACCTCCTCCTGAGCAGCCAGATGCAGACCGCCTCGCCTGCGCAGGCCGCCGCCCTTCGGCAGGAGCTGGCTCTGGACGCGCCCCTGCCGCTGCGCTATCTGCGCTGGCTGGGCCGGGCAGCGGTGCTGGACTTCGGCACCTCCATCCGCAGCGGCGAGCCGGTCAGCCGGGAAATACTCCGCTGCCTGCCTGTGACCATGACCCTTGCCCTGCTCACCTTCAGCTTTGCCGTGACTGTCTCCGTGCTGGGCGGCATCATTGCGGCCCTGTTCGAGAAGCGTCTGCCGGACAGAGGCCACCGCCTGTTCGCCATTCTTGCCGTCTCCATTCCTGACTACTGGCTGGGCCTGATGCTGCTCCTGCTCTTTGCCCTCAAGCTGGGCTGGCTGCCCGTGCTCGGCGGCAGCGGCCCTGAAGCCTTCATCCTGCCAGTGCTGGCCCTGGGCCTGTCTGCCGCTGCCGCCGAGGGCCGGGTCTTCCGGGCCAGCATCATTGCGACCTTGCAGCAGGACTGGGTGCTCTTTGCCCGCGCCAAGGGACTGCACCCGGCCAAAGTATGGCTGCGGCACGTGCTCCGCCCTGCCGCCCTGCCCATGCTCTCGGTCTGGGGCATGCAGCTAGGCCATCTGCTCGGCGGGGCCGTGGTGATTGAATCGGTCTTCTCCTTGCCCGGCTTAGGCAAGCTGGCAGCGGATGCGGTGCTCCAGCGCGACCTGCCCATGATTCAAGGCGCGGTGCTGGCCATGACCTGCTTCTTTATCCTTGCAAGCGGGGCGATGGAGAGCATCCATGCCCTGCTTGCCCCCAAGAATCGGCTGGCAATGGCTGACATGCCCTGACCAGCACAACTCATTGCAAAAAGAATGATGAGGAACACAATCAAGCTGTCAGTGACAGCGGCGGCAGTGCTGCTGGCCGGGCCAGGCATGGCTCAGGATCAGCAGGAAACAGTGCGCACGCTCGATGAGGTGGTGGTCACGGCGACCAAGACTGAGCGGGAGCTGAAAGAGATTCCCACCAATATGGCCGTGGTCACGGCAGAGGAGGTTGAGCGGATTCAGCCGACCGACGCGATGGACCTGCTCCGCCATGTGCCGGGTCTGGTGCTGGACGGCATGGGCGGCAGCAAAGCCTCGTTCTATGCGGGCGCGCGCGGCATTCAGCCCTCCTCACGCGGCATGCTGATCATGATGGACGGGATTGAAATGAATGATCCCAGCAACTACATCTCAGCGGACAGCCTGCCTTTGGACTCCATCGAGCGGATTGAGGTGATCAAGACCCCGGCCTCAGTGCTCTACGGCCCGGCAGCGGTCGGTGGGGTGATCAACATTATCACCAAGAAGCCGGTCAACCCGCTGGAAGGCAGTGCCAGCGTCGGCTATGGCTCCTTTGACCGCAAAGAGGCGACAGCGACAGTCAGCGGCCTGCTGGAGAATGGCTTCACTTACGGCCTCAACTACCGGGGCTTGGACACGGACGGCTATCGGGACAACAACTGGCGGCAGCAGAATGCCTTCACCCCGCGCCTCGGCTATCTCTCCGACGCAGTCGAGTTTGATGTCTTTGCCAATATTGTTGACGGCGAATACGCCTTCCCCGGCGGCCTGCCCTTGGCCACCTACAAGGATGACCCGACCAAGTCGCTCCAGCCGGACCGCGAAGGCAATTCCACCACTGCCAACATCGGCTCGACTCTGAACTGGACCTTGGATGCGAGCAACATCCTCAAGTTCAAGACCTCCTACCGCAACAACGACTGGGAGACTGAGGACTACGGCTTCTTCTTCAAGGGCGATGACTACAATGTCTGGACAGGCGAGGCCGCCTATCAGAACCTGTCCGTGATCAACGGGATGAAGAACTCGCTCCTGCTTGGCACCGAATACCGGAGCCTGAACAACTCGCCTTCCATGTACATGGACGACCAGCACGGCTCCATGCTCCTGAGTCAGGCCGAGATTGAGGAGCAGATCGCTGGTTTCTTTATTCAGGATGAGCTGTCGCCGGTCAGCAACCTGATGCTCAACCTTGGCGTGCGCTATGATCAGATTGACACGGACTTCAGCAACAAGCTCAAGCAGGAGGCCAGCTTTGACAACTCGCACGACAAATGGAGTCCGCGTCTCGGCCTGACCTACACAGTCGCGCCGGAGCTGTCCTTGTTCGCCAACTACTCGCAGGGCATCCGCTCGGTCAATCTGGCCCGGCCCGCCTTCCAGCTCAAGGGCAACGTAAACCCGGAGACTGAGGAGAGCATTGAGGGCGGCATCCGGGGTCTGCTCGGCGGGGTGCTGGAATACAACGCGGCCTTGTTCCAAGTCACGACTGAGGACAAGATCATCCAGAAAGACCGCTATCTCTATGAGAACGCGGGCGAAGCCGAGTCCAAAGGCTTTGAGCTGGCTCTGAGCCGCGACCTGCCCGGCGGCTGTTATGCCTCGGCAGACTACACGTACATCAATGCTGAGTTCACCGACTACACCACTTCATCCACCACGCCGGAAGAGGCGGTCTCCTACAACGGCAAGCGCGTGCCCTTGGTGCCGGAGAACATCTTCGGCCTGACCTTGGGCTGGAAGAATCCGGTCTATGGCCACCTGAGCGGTTCGCTTCGTTACGTTGACGAGAAGTACATTGACAACGCCAACACCCTGAGCTTGGATGACTATGTGGTCGTGGATGCCAAGTATGTTGTCGGTCTGGGCGCGCTCCTGCCCGGCGCGGAGCCGTGGCAGTTCAGTCTGGCAGTCAACAACCTCTTTGATGAGACCTATGCTGAGTACGGCGAGGCGGACGGCGGCCTGTACGTGCCGGGGCCGGTCGCTTTCCCGGCAGATGGCGTGTCGGTGTTCGGCAGCATCAGCTATAAGTTCTGAGGCGGGGGCAGTGACAGGAACCTGTCGCTCTCAGAGATAGGAGGCATGAACGGTTCGTACATGCAGACATGTACGAACCGCGCAAGGAGAGATGAACGGGCCGCACATGTCTCCTTGTGCTGCCCAGTACATGGAGACATGTGCTGGCAGGCTTTGTTTGGCACGAACAACCCTCTGCAGGGGCGAAAAATTTTTCGTCCCTACGCCTGCCGCGCTGCTTGCACTCCAGTGTGACGAACGGTTGCACCAGAGTGCAACGGAAACTTCCACTCTCGTGCAACGCATCATAGTACTCTCGTGCGACGGTGGATACTTCGAGAGTGCAACGGCAGATACTTCTCTCGTGCAAGTTGCGGTTCCACTCCAGTGGAAGCAGCGGGCGCACTATCCACGCCATCCTGTCCTTTCGGTCGCAGGGAGAAATCTCAGAGCCGGGACGAAGGAGATTCCTCCCGTTGGTCGGAATGACGGAGATATTTGTGGGCGTAGGCATAAATAAGCGCGTGACTCCACGGCCAGTATTTGTCCTGTCTCTCCAGTAGACCGTAATTAACCAACTCATGCAACGCCTTGCGTGCCCTGTATTCATCGCCATCAAGATGAGCAGTTACCCGCTCATAGGTCAACCACGCACCTCCTCCCCACATAAAAGTACCCCAATCGGCTTCACCCCATTTCACCGGCGTTCCCATCAATCCCAGCGCAAGTCGGGCATCATCACTGACCTGCCCTATGCTGCGCCGCAGAAGCAGGACGGCATTCTCCTCCTCGTCCTCACCCAGCTCCTTGAACGGCTCCTGCTCCAGCCAGCGCAAGTAGTCTGCCGTATCTTCGCACATATTTCTGATATAGCAACCGGCAATCCGCAGACCAACCGGCCAGCCGCCCAGTATCTTGCAGATGCCCTGTACGCTCTCGTCATCCGCCGCCGCACCGCTGTGCAGCCGGAAAACCTCTGCCGCAAACTGCTCCTCCAGCGGCCTGACCTGGAGCAGCTCGCCCCGCGCATCCGACCGCTTCCGGCTGGTGATCAGCACCCCGCAGCCGCCGCGCACTTTGAGCAGAGCAGACAGGTCATCAGCCTCCTCTGCCCCGTCCAAAATCAGCAGCACCTGCTTGCCAGCCAGCAGACGGCGGGCCGCGTCCGGGCTGACATCCTGCTGCTGCTCGTCATAGCTGCGCACGACATGGGCAAGGGCCTCTTCAGCAGTATGCTTGCCATAAAAGGAGTAGAAGATGATGCCGTCCGGGAAGCGGTCAGGGGCTTCCTTGCCGGATGCCAGCGTCCAGACGGCCTGCGCTGCCAGAGCGGTCTTGCCCATGCCGCCCGGCCCGCAGAGCGTGACTGCCTTGCCCGGCTGGAGCAACGGCAGCAGCTCCTCCAGCACCGCATCCCTGCCCCGGAAGTGCTCGGCCAAAGGAGGCCGTTGCAGGGGAATGCCTTGGGCGGTGCGCGGGTAATGGTGGTGATGCTTTTCATAGCGGACATTGCCGGTTTGACTGAAGACGTTGCCGTTGCCCGTTACATGCTGTGTGTTGTTCTCCTGCTTGCCAATGGCATTGTCTCCCTGAGCACTGTTCTGCTCGCCGCTGCCGGTGTTGGTGAAGGTGTCGCCCATGTCTCCTCCATCAGGTTGAATGTGTTCAGCAATGCTCCCCAGCATACCCGAAGAGCAGCAGCTTGCGCACTGGAAATCTGCCGCCGGGCAAGGCAGGCGATATGCCCGGCAAAATGAGACCTCCGCCCTATTGTCCGGGCAGCATCATTCTGCTATGCTTGCTTGAATTGGTAAATCCAGCGGTCCCCCACGGCACTGCCGCCGCTGGCCAATAAAACAGCTTACCCCGGCGGTCTGCAATTCCGCAGGCCGCTGCCTTTAAAACCTTTCAACACAAGGTGATTGAAATGGCTGTACACGCAGAAGTTCTCAAGCCCGAAGCATCCTACAACGCTGCTCCTGATGCCTGCTGCCACGGCGGCGCTTATCAGGCTGCCCCCTGCGCCTGCTGTCATGGCGGCGCATACCAAGCTGCTCCTGATGCCTGCTGTCATGGCGGTGCCTATCAGGCTGCTCCGGCTGCCTGCTGCCACGGCGGCGAGTAATCGTTTCAGGTTGACCTGAAACAAGAAACGGGAGCCTGCCTGGAGCAGGTTCCCGTTGCCAAAAAGAGGTGCGCAAAGATGCTGGCTGGCAGCAGAAGTTCTCAAGCCCGAGTCTTTGGCTGTACCGCATCCTGCGCCTGCCACCTCTGCCCCCGCAGAGAATGACAGGAGGCCATCTGACGATGGCCTGCACCTCTCCCCTCAGCATACTCCCCCCGAACTCATTATGCAAAGCACTTTTTTGCAGCTGCGCCGCTGCCGCCGGATACCGGTGCAGGAAAATAAAGTCCTGCTCAAGTCGGCGGACAAGTCGCTGGCTCTTGCTGCGGACAATATTCATAACCTGCTGGACAGCCTGCTGCCTCTGCTGAACGGAACCTCCACGGAAAAAGAAGTGCTGGCCGCTCTGGTGCCGGAACTGAAGGAGGATGCGGCAGAGGTGCTCCGGCTCTTGGGCAAGGAAGGCTTCTTGGAGACTGGCGCGGAACCGGCCAAGCAGCTGGCTCAGTCCCTGATTATCCTGATCAGCACTGGGCGGCTGGGTGAGACCATGTCCCGGCATCTGCGTCAATCCGGTGCGGAGCAGGTCGAGGAGATCGATGCCGAGAGCGCGGCGGGCGGGCACCTGCCTGACTCGCTGCAACAGGCAGCTATGGTTGTAGTCTGCACCGACCTGCCAAGGCCCGACCTCTGCGAGGCAGTCAACAAGGCGGCCTTGACCCTCAAGCTGCCGTGGCTGCTGGTTCAGGCTGACGGCAGAGACGGCTGGGTTGGGCCGCTGTTCATTCCCGGCGAGACCGGCTGCTACGACTGCCTGCGCCAACGACTGCTCTCCTGTTCAGTCAGCCCGGAGATCGACCAAGCCATCCATGCTGCCGCCCTGCGCCAGCCCTTCACGGAGAGTCTGGAACTGCTGCCGCCCTTCCTTGACCTGCTGGCAGCAATGGCTGCGCTCGAAGCCATCCGCCACCTGAGCGCAGTCAGCCCGCCGCTCACTTACAAGACCCAGATTCTGCTTGACTGCATCAGCGGCATTTCCCGCCGCGATGTGCTGCATCGGATTCCCCGTTGCCCAAGCTGCTCAACCAGCAGCGAGCAGGTCTCCCCAATCCAGCCTTTCAGCGGGTGACTGCCATGATGAGCGATTTGCAGATTGCCCCGTGGCAGCGCGGGCAGGAAACGATCTTGGATGCGTTTGTCAGCTCCCGCTTGGGGCCGGTGAAGAAGCTGCAGGAGCTGACCCGCGAGCCGGACGCGCCGGATATCTTCAGCTATGTGTCCGAGGTCTGCGACCGGACTCAGTTCCATTTTCAGCAGGGCGGCAAGGTCAGCACCGGCATTGGCATCACCCGCTTTCATGCCCGCACTGCCGCCATCGGTGAATGCTTGGAACGCTACGCGGCCAGCATGTATGACCGGGACAAGGATGTCATCCTCGCCACCTGGAAGGAAATGATTGGGCAGGGGTTGCGGACTGCCCACCCGGAGGACTTCGGCCTTTACTCGGAAGCCCAGTATCAACGGCATACGTATCTCAACCGCTTCACTGAGAACACCCGCATTGGCTGGGCCAAGGCCGTCTGCCTGACTGACAGCAATGCGGAGGTCTGGCTGCCTGCCGCCTTCGTCTTTCTGCCCTATCAGTACATGGCAGGCGAGACCCAAATCTCTTCGCAAATCTCCACTGGCCTGTCCGCCGCATTTGACTTGGACACGGCTGTCATGGGCGGCATCTGTGAGATTGTGGAGCGGGAAGCGGTGATGCTGACCTGGCTCCACCGCCTGCCCTGCCCAGAGCTGCGCTTCAGCCCGGACTGCTGGTTCAGCGAAGTGTTCCAGCAACGCTTTGCCCGCTCCGGCTTCGAGTATTATTTGTGCGAGGCTCCGGGCGACCTCGGCCTGCGCACGGTCTTTGCCATGCTGGTGGATAAGGGCCGCAAGGTGATCTCCACTGGCTCCTCGACCAAGCCTGATGCGCAGTCAGCCGCGCTCAAGGCCCTGCTGGAGACCGTGCAGGTGCGCGAGCTGCTCCTGTCCATCCCTCGGAACAGAAAGCCGCCCAAGTTCCACTTGGAGCCGTACCAGCATCTGCCTGTTGATGAAGACCTGCTGGCCTTCTTCACCTGCAGCCAGGGCAAGGAGGCAGGCAGCAGGGAAGAGCCGCTCACGCTGGAGCACGTGCTGACCAACTGCAAGCAGGCGGGCTTGGATGTTTATGCTGCCGAGCTGACCACCCCAGACCTTGCTGAGGCGGGCCTGCATGTGGTGCGGGTGGTCATGCCGCAGACCGTGCGCCTGTACCGCGAGTTTGAGCTGCCCTATCTTGGCGGCAGGCGGCTGTACGAGGCTCCGGTCAAGCTGGGCTTCACCGCCTTGAGCGAAGAGCGGCTCAATCTCAAGCCCCATCCCTTTGGCTGACCGCATGAATACTCTCCCGACACTGGCCCGCAACCATCGCTTCTGGCTCTTCTGGGGCGGCCAGTCGCTCTCCAAGATCGGCGACAAGCTCCACTACATCGCCCTGCTTTGGTTTGTGGTCAACCGCACCAACTCCGGCCTGGCTATGGGCGGGGTTTTGCTTGCCACCGCCCTGCCGCTGGTCCTCTGCGCACCCAAGACCGGCGAGCTGATCGACCGCTGGAACCGGAAATGGCTGCTGGCAGGAGCTGATCTGCTCCGGGCTGTGGCAGCCTTCGGCATCGGCTGGGTCACTGCTGGCAAGGGAACAGTCAACTATCCCCTGCTCTTAGTGCTGACCGCCCTGATGGCCACGGGCACGGCCTTGTTCCAGCCTGCCCTCAACGCCCTGCTGCCCTGGCTGGTGCGGCAGGAAGACCTGCTGCGGGCCAACTCAGTCAACGAGAGTTCAACTCAGCTTGCAGGCTTGGCCGGGCCAGTGCTGGCAGGCGTGTTCCTCACCTTTGCCGAGCCGCACATCGTCTTTTATCTCAACGGCCTGTCCTTCCTGATCGGCGCACTGGCAGTGCTGCCTTTGTCCGTGCCTCCGCCCAAGGCCGCAGCCACCAAGGCAGGCGACTTCCGGGAAGGGCTGCGCTGGCTGCTGGATCAGCCCAGCCTGCGTGACTTTGCTGTCACCTTTGCCCTGCTCAACTTCGCGGTCAGCTTCATGGAAGTCTATATTCCCTTTCTCAACAAGGACTGCTTCGGCGGCGGGCCAAAGGAGCTGGGCCTGATTTTCAGCGCCATCTTTGCGGGCGGCCTGCTGGCCTCGCTCGGCCTGATGGTGAAGAAGGACGTGAGCCAGCCGCAGAAGGTGATCGGCGGCAGCATCAGCCTGATGGGCCTGGCCTTTGCCGCCATCTTTTTCTTCCGCCAGCAGCAGGCCGCCCTTTGCCTCTTTCTGGTGATCGGCCTTGGCTGGGGAACCTTTGGCAGCTGCTTCCGGGTCTTTGTCCAGAAGAACGTGGAAGACCAGCGGCGGGGCCGGGTCTTTGCCCTGATCAGCGCACTTGCCAACACCATGATGCCGCTGGCATACAGCCTTGCCGGGCTGATGACCAGCATTCTGCCCGTCTATCCCGCTTTCCTGCTTGGCGGCCTGCTGACCTTAGCCAGCGGCTTATATTTATACTCAAGGAGATGCCATCATGCCGACCGTCAATGTCAGGCTCAGTCTGCCTGAAGACAGCCTGTCCGAGCTGCTGCATAGCGAAACCAAGCTCACGCCGTATCAGCTCCGGCAGTGGCAGTACCAGCAGCCGCCCGTGAGCGAGCATCCGGCCATTGCCAAGTGGATGCAGGCACCGTTCAAGGAGTATCTTTCCCTGCCGCAGATTGCCCTGCCACCACCTGCGCCTGCGCCAACCGGCAAGCTGGATGCGGCCTGCCTTGCCGCTCTGCTCCAGCAGCCTGCGGAGATCAGCTCGCTCGAATGCTACCTGTTAGCCACCGAGCTGGACGGCATTGCCCCCGGTCTGCACCATTACAACAAGCGCACGCACTGTCTGGAGACCTTTTCGGACAGCCCTGCGCCTGCCCAGCCGCTCCGGCAGCAGATGCCCGACAACGTGGCCGGGCTGCTCATCGTCACAGGTGTGCTGACCCGGATGCGCCTCAAGCACGGCGAGCGCGGCTACAGGTATATGCTCTTTGAGGCAGGCCGGGTGCAGGAGCGGCTGCTGACTGCTGCGGCAGTCCTGCGCCTCTCTGTGGAGCTGCTGCCGGACTTCTTTGACGATGCGGTCAATGCGCTGCTTGGTGTGGATGGGGTGGAGGAGTCGGCACTCTTTCTCGCCGGGCTGCGGCGGTGAGGGCACTGAGACAACTCACAACACATTTACTTGAAATAAAAAATATAACTTCTGTCGAGACACCTGTCATGCATAACATCTCAGGAAAGAAAGTACTCAGCACCATTGCTCTTGCAGCAGCAATGCTTCCGCAGACAGTGCGGGCATCTTCTTCGGAAAACAGCGAACAGAGCATCATGCTGGAGGAAATCACGGTCAAGGGCGAGGCGATCACCTCGGTTGACCAGCCCGCCACTGTCAATGTGATTGGCCCGGACGAAATTCAGGAGGTCAAACTCTCCCAGCCCGAAAAAATTCTTGAGGAGGTGCCGGGGATCGAAATCCACCGCTACGGCATGGGCGGGGTGGCCAATGAGTTTGCCATCCGGGGCTTTCATAATGCCGGGCACGGCGGCGATGCTGCCATTGCGGTTGATGGCATTCTCCTCAATGAAGGGGAATCCCATGCTGACGGTTACGCAGACATGAATGTGATCATTCCCTTGGAGCTTGACCGGGTGGAGGTCTTCAAGGGGCCATCCTCACCGCTGTTCGGCAATTTCGCCCGAGGCGGAGCTATATCCTTCCACACTCGCAAGACAGGAGAATACAATACGTTCCAAACTACAGGCGGCTCCTACGATTCCTACGATGTGCAGCATGTCTTTGGCCATGCTCTCAGCGACAGGCTCCAGCTCAACACCGCCCTTCAATATTCTTCCACGGGCGGCTATCAGGACAACTCCTCGTGGCAGCGTGGCAACTTCAGCGGCCGACTGGGCTGGCAGGCAAGCCCGGAGTTTGATGCTGCGCTTTCTCTGCGGGTGCACAGCTCGACATGGGATGCGCCCGGATATATCCCGAAAGCGCAGTTTGAGGATGAGGATGCAGCCCGGCATCAGGCAGTCAATGCCGAGGATGACGGCGGCGACAAAGCCTTCACCACCCAGCGGCTTGATCTGGGCTGTAACTTGGACAAGAACCAGCGCATCCTTGCCTGGACCTACTCCACCCAGCAGGACTTCACCCGCTTTGCCAAATTCGGCTACGACCCCGGCGGGCAGACAGAACGGTTTTATGACCGCATGGTCTATGGCGCCGGGACAAGCTACAACTTTGAAGGCAGCTATGCTGACCGGAAACTGAACGGTGTTGCCGGGCTGGAGTATCTGCACGAAGACACGGACTGGGAGCGGTATGACACGGCCAACCGGGTCCGCACCAAGCAGACGCAGGACCGCAATTTCATCATCAACACCCTGTCTTTGTTTGGCCAGATGGATTATGCCCTGCATCCGCTCTTTGAGCCTTGGGTCGGGCTGCGCTACGATGCCTTTTCCGGCGACTATGAAAATCGGGATCCCGATGCGGTGCCATTCACTGCGGACATGAATGACTACGATCACCTCAGTCCGAAGATCGGCTTTCTCAGCAGCCTGACTGATGCCTTGGAGCTGCGGGCCAGTTACAGCCAGGGCTTTGCCCTGCCCTCTGACGTGCTCAAGTACAACTCGGCAGCCGGAGACACCGCCACTACAGTGCATCAGTATGAAACCGGGCTGCGCTTCGAGCCGGGCGATCTGCTCACCAGCGATCTGGCCCTGTTCCTGATTGACACCGAAGATGAGATTCAGGAATATCCTTCCGACTCAGGCAGCTATGTCAATCTAGGAGAAACTCGGCGGGAAGGCATGGAGCTGTCCGCAACCCTGCGTCCGGGCTGGCCCGGCTTTGAGCTGTTCGGCGATCTGACCGTGATCAGCACAGAGATCACCAGCAACCCGGATGCGGCCATGATCGGCAAGGAAGTCACCGGGGTGCCTGACTACACCAGCAATCTCGGCATCCGTTACCGGGCTGCTTCCGGCTGCAATGGCCGGATCAAGTGGCGGCATGTTGACAGCTATTTTGTTGACGACAGCAATACCGCCTCCTATGACGGCTATGACGTGACCGACGCATCTCTCGGCTATGAAGGAAAAACCGGCAACGGCACAGGCTGGCGGGTCAATCTGGATATCGACAATCTCTTTGACGAGCATTACAGCCAGGCTGTCTGGAGCGGCTACGACACCACCAACTATGCGGTCAGTCCGGGGCGGACCTTCTGGCTGCGCTTGACGCTGGATATGTGAACGAGGCAGGGGGGCCTATGCCTTGAGCACCTCCTCAATAATTTCCTGTCATGCGCTGATTGTTGAAAGATCGCAGACCTCAGTCTGGCTTCTGAAATGCACGCTTTCGCAGCTCACGAATGCATGGTTTCGCATCTATCGAATGCATGCATTCGTGCCAATCGAATGGGTGCATTCGTACCGATCAAATGCACGCAGTTATATGTTACGAATGCATGGTTTCATGTGCAGGAAAACCGGCTGGCCGGGTGCGCCCGGCTCTGCCCCGCTGTCCTGCAAAATATCTGCTGGAATATTTACAACATCATGAGCAAGAGCTTCATTACGAAATCCCTGATCCCGTTGCAATGGCTGGCAATCCTGCTCCTGTTTCTTCTGGTCAGCTGTGACCAGCCGGACAAGTCGGCAAAGCAGACTGCAGCCGCGCAGCATCCTGAGACCTTGGTCTTGGCCATCGGCGGCGAGGAGGAGCAGGGCTATGATCCGACTATGGGCTGGGGCCGCTACGGTTCCCCGCTCTTTCACTCCACCCTGCTCCGCTACAACGACGCGCTGAAGATCGAAGACGATCTGGCCACAGGCTACACGGTCAGCGAAGACCGGCTCACGTGGACTGCGGATATCCGCCCGGATGCCCGCTTCTCTGATGACACCCCGGTGACAGCCGAGGATGTGGCCTACACCTTCAACACGGCCAAGAAGTCGGGCGGCTTGGTTGATCTGCATTTTCTCACCCAAGCTGAGGCGGTGGGCGGGCACCGGGTCGTCTTTCATCTCAGCAAGCCGCAGTCAACCTTCATCCACCGGCTGCGCACCTTGGGCATCGTGCCGAAACACGCGCACGGCAAGGACTACGGGCGGCATCCCATTGGTTCCGGCCCGTACAAGATGGTGCGCTGGGATGAGGGCCAGCAGCTTGTTGTTGAGGCCAATCCCCTCTACTACGGAAAAAAGCCTGCCATTCAGCGGCTGGCCTTTCTCTTTCTTGACCAAGACACCGCCTTTGCCGCAGCTCAGGCAGGGACAGTCCAGATGGCGGCGGTGCCGCAGATTCTGGCGGACAAGGAGGTTCCAGGGATGCGCCTGGTGCGCGTCACCAGTGTGGACAACCGGGGCATCATGTTTCCCTGTCAACCGGCAACTCATGCGGACTACAAGGGAAAGCCTGTGGGCAATGATGTCACGGCTGATCCTGCCATCCGCCAGGCAATCAACTATGCCATTGACCGGCAGGCGCTGGTGCAGGGAGTGCTGAACGGCTTCGGCACCCCGGCTTACGGTTCGGTCAGTCATCTGCCGTGGGAGGAATCGGCAACCCGGTTCAAGGATCATGATCTGGACAAGGCCGCAGCCCTGCTCAAGGCCGCAGGCTGGGAAGATCATGATCAGGACGGCATTGTGGACAAAGACGGGGTGGCAGCCACGTTCACTCTTCTGTATCCCGCTGACCGGCTGATCCGCCAGTCTTTAGCCTTGGCAGTGGCGGACATGCTGGCTCCGCTCGGCATCCGCTTGGAGCTGTCCGGCAAAAGCTGGGAGGAAATCCAGAAGGTCCAGCATGCCCAGGCTGTGCTCTTCGGCTGGGGCAGCCATGATCCGACCGAGATGTACAATCTCTTTTACAGCCAAGTTGCCGGGCAGGGCTATTTCAATCCCGGCTTCTACAGCAACCCCAAGGTCGATGCATATTTGGAGCAGGCCATGTCTGCCGCCTCGCCGGAAGAGGCCACGAAATACTGGCGGGCCGTGCAGTGGGACGGCAGCACCGGGGTTGCCGCGCAGGGCGATGCGCCGTGGGCCTGGTTAGTCAATCTTGACCACACCTATCTGGTCGATCAGCGGCTTGATGTTGGCACCTCCAGAGTGGAGCCGCACGGCCACGGCTGGCCGATCACCGCAAACATCACAGAATGGCGATGGAAGGAGGTGCCATGAAACGCTTTCTCCGCAAGAAGCTCCTGCAATTAGTGCTGATTCTGCCTGCGGTGGCCATGCTCTCCTTTTTCCTGCTCCAGTTTTCACCCATTGACCCGGTCCGGGCCTATATCGGGGCGGACATGCTTCAGGTGAGTCAGGAGCAGCGGCAGCAGATCGCGGCCCGCTGGGGCTTGGATCAGCCGCCGCTGATGCGCTATCTGCACTGGCAGAAGGAAATCCTCACCGGCAATATGGGCACTTCCCTGCTCTTTCAGGAGCCAGTGACCAAGGTGATTGCCCGCCGCTTCATTCCCTCCTTAGCCTTGATGGGCACTGCCTGGCTGCTTTCCGGGCTGATCGGCTTTGTTCTCGGCGTGATTGCCGGACTGCGGCAGAACTCGCTGGCTGACCGGCTTATCCGCCTCTATGCCTACACCTTGGCCTCAACTCCGGCCTTCTGGCTGGGAATGCTGCTGATCATCATCTTTTCCGTGCGGCTTGGCTGGACCCCGGTCTGCTGCGCCTATCCGCCGGGCATGTCGCCTGACCAAGTGAGCATCGGACAATGGCTCCGTCATCTGCTTCTGCCTGCCGCCACGTTGAGCATCATCTCAGTGGCCGCTGTAACCCTGCACACCCGGCAGAAGCTGCTGGAGGTGATGGAGACGGATTTTGTCCTCTTTGCCCGCGCCAAGGGCGAAAGCACCTGGGGCGTGTTCCGCCGCCATGCTCTGCGCCACGTCCTGCTGCCTGCGCTCACGATCCAGTTTGCCTCGTTCGGCGAACTCTTCGGCGGCTCCATCCTGGCCGAGCAGGTCTTTTCCTATCCCGGCCTGGGCGAGGCCACTGTCCGGGCCGGGCTGGGCGGGGATGTGCCGCTGCTCCTGGGCATTGTCTTAGTCAGCTCCGTCTTTGTCTTTTCCGGCAACGCCATAGCTGACCTGCTCTACACAGTTGTTGATCCCCGTTTGCGGAGGACTGTCTGATGCACCAGCGAACCCGCGCCCTTGCAGCGGCAGGAGCCTGCGCCGCCTTTCTGCTGGCCATTGTGCTCGCCTATTATTTCTTTGTCCCGGAGGTGCTGCGCACGGACCTCAGCCTGCGCAATCAGCCGCCCGGATTCAGCCATCTTTTCGGCACCGACTGGATGGGCCGGAACATGCTCCTGCGCACCATTGCCGGGCTGCGCCTCAGCCTCCAGACTGGCCTGACCGCAGCCGCAGCCAGTGCTCTGCTGGCCCTGTTCCTTGGTCTGGCCGCCGGCATTTTGGGCGGCTGGGTGGACGGCGTGGTCTCCTGGCTCATTGACATCTTCATCAGCCTGCCCCATCTGGTGCTGCTCATTCTGGTCTCCTTTGCCTTTGGCGGCGGCCTGAAAGGAGTGACTGTCGCCATTGCAGTCAGTCATTGGCCGCGCCTGGCCCGGATTATCCGGGCGGAAACCATGCAACTCAAGGACAGCCCGTTTATTCATCATGCCCGCTGCTTTGGCAGAACGCCGTGGCAGATCGGGTGGCAGCATATTCTGCCCCATCTGGCGCCTCAGTTCATTGTCGGCCTGCTCCTGCTCTTTCCTCACGCCATCCTCCACGAGGCGGGCCTGACCTTTGTCGGTCTGGGCCTTTCACCCCATGAACCGGCAGTGGGCATCATTCTCGCTGAAGCCATGCGCCATCTCTCCACTGGAAACTGGTGGTTGGCTGTGCTGCCCGGCGCAGCTTTGCTGGCTATGGTCAAAACCTTTGATTTGATGGGAGAGAATGTGCGCATCCTTCTCCAACCGCGAATAAGTCAGGAATAATCAGGAGGCATTCATGCTGGAAATCGACAACCTGCGCATCTCGTTCAGCCGCTATGAATACGGATTCAGCCGCCAGCGGATCACCGGGGTCAAGGGCATCTCCCTGCGGGTGCGGCCCGGCTCGATCAACTTGGTGGCCGGGGCCAGCGGCGCAGGCAAGAGTCTGCTGCTGGCCGCCATTCTCGGCCTGCTGCCTGCCAATGGCAGCAGCAGCGGCAGCATTCGTTTCAAAGGGCAGGAGCATGCTGACCCTGCCCCGCTCCGAGGCAGGGAGATTGCCCTGATTCCCCAGTCAGCAGATGGGCTGGATCCGCTCCAGCAGGTGGGCAAGCAGGTGCGCCGGGCCGCCCGGCTGGCCGGGCTGACCAAGAAAGAGGCAGCGGCTCAGACTGAAGCCATGTTCAATCGTTACGGACTGGGCTTGGAAGCACTGCGGCTGTATCCCTTTCAGCTCTCCGGCGGCATGGCCACCCGGGTGCTGCTGGCCTGCGCCACGGTGGGCCGGGCCGGACTGCTGCTGGCCGATGAACCCACCACCGGCTTGGATGAGGACAACTGCCGCCAGGTCTTTGCCCATCTCCGCCAGCTTGCCGACGAGGGCCGGGGCATCCTGCTGATCAGCCATGACCTGAGCGCAGCCCTGCCCGTGGTCGATGAAGTCACCATTCTCAGAGACGGCAGCTTGGTGGAAACCATGTCTGCTGCCGATTTCCGGCAAGGCATCTGCGATTCTCCGTACAGTCGAGCACTGCATCAAGCCCTGCCGGAAAACGGCTTTACGGTCAGTCAATCTTTGCAGGAAGCCTGCCATGCTTGAAGCTGCTGACCTCTCGTTTGCCTATAATGGCGGCAAGCCGATCCTGGACAAGGTGAATCTGCGCGTGCAGCCCGGCGAGGTGCGGGGCCTGACCGCTCCCAGCGGCTCTGGCAAGACCACGCTGGCCAAGGTGCTCTGCGGGCACCTGCCTGTCCAAGGCGGGGCGATTCGGGTCAACCGCCAGCCCTTGCCTGAGAAAAGCTATTGCCCGATTCAGCTCATCAATCAGCACCCGGAGCAGGGCTTTAATCCCCGCTGGCGGCTGGGCAGGTCATTGGCTGAACCTGCGCCGCCTGATCCGCAGCTCCTTGACCGGCTCGGCATCAAAAGCGGCTGGCTGAACCGTTACCCGCACGAACTCTCCGGCGGCGAGCTGCAACGATTTGCCATTGCCCGCGCCTTGGCTCCACAGACTGCCTTTGTTGTTGCTGATGAGATCACGGTTATGCTTGATGCCATCAGTCAGGCCCAAGTCTGGCAGGTGCTGCTCCAGACGGCGCAGGAGCGGCAGCTCGGCATGTTGGTCATCAGTCATAACCGCCACCTTCTCAGCCGCATCTGCACACAGACAGTTGCGATGCGTGATCTCTTCGCCTGAAGATGAACCCCATTCAAGCGTGGAAGGACTTCCAAGACCGCAGCCTCTACTATCAGGCGGTGCGGCGGGATGGCGAGGAACCGGTCTGGCAGGAGATTGCCAAGGACTATGACCGGCTGGTCTATTCTGAGCAGCAGAAGGAGACGCTGCTGACCAAGCTGACGCACCGTCTGCACGGGATTGAGACCGCGATTGAGATCGGCGCAGGCAGCGGCACTCTCACCCTGCCCTTGGTCAGGCATCTGCGGGAGATTGCCGCCGTGGAGCCGTCCGCAGCAATGGCAGCGGCCCTGCACGCCAGTCTGGCCGAGCATAAGATCAGGAATGTCTCCGTCTTTCAGGAGAAATGGGAGAACATGCAGCCTGCTGCGGCGGACGTGGTCTTGGCAGGCGGCTGTCTGTACGTCTTCTACGAGATTGACAAAGTCCTGCGCAAGATGCTGGCCTGCGCCAAGAAGAAGGTGTTGATCACCCACGTGGGCAACTGCGGGCTGTGGCACTTTGACCGGCTGCTGCTGGAGCGGCTGGGCGCACCCAAGCCATGCCTCTTTCCGCCCCTGTCCCTGTTGCTGGACGTGCTCCTCCACCTCCAGCTACCAGCGGTGATGGACATCACCTTTGCCAAGGGCAGGAAGTGCTTCACCCCGGAGCAATGGCTGCGCCGCTGCCAGCGGCTCTTGCAGCTTGCCGAGCCGCCGCCCGTGCTGCTGGACTTCCTGATGCAGGAATTCAGTCAGGACGGCGACTGCTGGAGCATGGAGGAGGAGGTGCCGCTGGCTGTGATTGAACTGAGGAAAACATCATGAGGCAACAAATCGTAGGCCCCCGTGTCTGCCCAACTGGGTCTGGCGCAAGTACAGGGGCTTGCCCCTACATTATAGGTATTGTTTCTATTCTTCTCTGCATCGTTCTGCTGTGCAGAGGCATGGCGCAGGCGGCTGGCAACGACAAACTGGTGGTTGCAGTGGGCAGCGATGCCTACACCAGCTCCGGGCCACGGGCCAACTTAGGCAAGTACCCGCTCAACGCCAATATTTTTGAGTCGCTGACGACCTTTGACGAGCAGTTCCGCCTCCTGCCCTGCTTGGCTGTGGCATGGGACTATCAAGGCGAGCGCACTTGGCGGTTCATCCTGCGGCAGGGGGTGCGCTTTCATGACGGCAGCCCGCTCGACGCAGCAGCAGTGCGGGCCTCCTTGGAAGCGCAGCAGCAGGCAGGCACCCTGCTCTTTGCCTTTGACAAGATCACCGAGCTGGATGCGCACAGCCTCGCCATCACCACGCCGGAAGAGAACCTGATTCTGCCCTACATCCTCTCGCACCCCTACATGGGCATCAGCAGGCCGGGCGACAAGCCGGTCGGCACCGGGCCGTTCAGATTTGTCCGCCATGTCAAGGATCAGCTTTTGGAGGTGGCGCGCAACGAGGACTACTGGGGAGACAAGGCCAAGAGCGCGGGCATCGTCTTCCGCTTCCTGCCGGACAGCGCGGCCCGTCTGCTGGCTTTCCGGGCCAAGGAGGCGGACGTGCTGGCCGATCTGCCTTGGGAGGCAGTGCCTGAACTGAAAAAGAGCAAGGACATCATCCTCCGCAGCTCGCCGAGGGGGGCTTATGTCGGCCTGATGCTCTCCGTCAAAGGGCCGCTGGCGGACAGGACAGCCCGGCAGGCGGTCTCCCTTGCCCTTGACCGGCCAGCGATCATCAAGGCGCTCTGGCATGGCTATGGCGAGGCCCGCCAGACCCTGCTGGCCCCGGCCTTTCTCGGCAAGGCGGCAGAGCTGCTCCCAGACACGCCCTGCGACCCGGCCCAAGCAAGAACGCTGCTCAAGGGCAGGCCGCTGCGCCTGACTCTGGTGTCCGGCTTTCCCAATGCCGAGGCGCATGGTCTGCTGCCGGAGATCATCCAGAGCCAGCTCCAGGCCGCAGGCATCAGCATCCAGCTTCAGAAAATCAATGACACCGGTCTCTACCACGACCTGCTCAAGGCGGGCAAAGGCGACCTCTGGCTGGAGCGCGGCAACCTCAACAGCGCCGATCTAACCTTCCTGCCCCACCTGCTCTTTCACCCAGAGGGTTTTTATCCCAAGCACCTTGGCAGCCCTGCCGGAGGCGCGGCCTTCTGCCAGCGCATCCATGCGGCCCGGATAGCGACAAACGATGCAGCCTTCCGCGAGCAGACCGCCTTGGCCCTGCGCGAGATCATTGCTGAGGAGCGGCTTTTCATTCCCATTGCCGAGCTGCCTTTTCTCCTTGCAGCCCAGCCCGGCGTGCAGATTCCGGCCCTCCACCCCACCCTGCTGACCACGAACTGGGCTGCCTTTGCCAAGCAGCCATGATGCGGCGCTGACCTTGTTTTTCCTCATCCTCCAGGCATGGCCGCCCGCACGACCGGGCAGTCTGCCCAGCAAAATGAGGCTGCCGCCCTATTGTCCGGGCGGGAGAATTATGCTTTATTCCTGCCCAGTGCCTGCTGCTTTTTCCACACCTCCTTCCTTTGTCATCATCCGTACCTTGGAAAAAGCAGAAGCTCCGGGGCCATCACGGCCCCGGAGAGTTTTTCTTCCCAAGTGGTGAACGTTGACGGCCATGACAAGGCGAACCGCCCTCCTTCCATTGCACATTTCCTGCCCGGCTCGGCGTGCCGCCGCCTTTTGACCTGACACCCGCATCCATCTTGCACCCTGATCAGCCCAACAATTCACTTCCAATACAAGGAGACCGAACATGAAAGGAACCCACGAGCACGAGCATCAGCATGAGCATGCACATGAGCATCAGCATGAGCATGAGCACGCGCATGGCGACAGCAAGCACAGCCATGAGCACGGTCATGAACATGCGCATGGCCATAAGCACGAGCACAAGCACCCCCATGATCACAGCGGCGCAGGCAATGCCCATGAGCATGAGCACAAGGGTGAGCATGGGCAGCATGACCACAGCCATGCTGGCCATGAGCAGGAGGAGCATTCGCACAAGCATTGACCGCTTGGGCCTTCTGAACAAAGGAGCATGATGCCAGATGCCTCGCCAGATGGCGGGGCATTTGCGTTTCTGCCAACAGCCAACTGATGTACTGATACTGCAAAGAAAGAACGATGAGAAACACGATCAAGCTCTCTGTGACAACGGCGGCAGTTGTTCTGGCTGCGCCGTCCTTTGCCCAGGAGCCGTTGCGGACGCTGGACGAGGTGGTAGTCAGCGCGCCGGGCGGAGCGCAGGGCATTGTCCTGAGTCCTGCGGAAACAACCATCAGGACGGATGAGTTCACCAGCGTGGACATTCCGGCCACTGTGGATGAGCTGCTCAAGCATCACACTATTGTTGATTTCAGGGCGCAGTCTGATCTGGTTCCTGACGACGACACCATCACCCTGCGTGGCTTCAGCAGCAACCGCTTTGTCACCGCCATTGACAGTTTGACTGTCCAGAAGACCGGAGGCCGCAAGAGTTCCCATATTGTTGACTTCGCTCTTCTGCCCACCTTTCTGGTTGACCGGATTGAAATTTTGCCGGGGCCGCACTCAGCTGTTTACGATGCCAAAAGCATTGGCGGGGTGCTCAACATGGTCACTAAAAAGCCGCATCGCCGGGACAGTCAGAAACCGGATGTCAGTTTGAGTGCCAGCTACGGCTCCTACAACACCCAGAAGCATCAAGCTACGCTGGAAGGAGCGATGGAGGATTTCACGTATGATCTCACCTATCAGAAAAATGCCACAGACGGCTATCTCCGCCACAGCGAGGCTGATATTGACACCATCTTCACCCGCTTAGGGTATCTCCTGCCTGCGGACGGCTTTGTCACTGTCAGCGGCTCCTACACGTGGGCGGATCGGCAAACACCGGTGAAAAATCCGGGCAAGTCCCTTGACGGCAGCAAGAATTATGACAGTTCCTATCCGGTCTATACGGATGCTTCCTTTGATCCTTGGGAAGAGCCGACCTGGGACAAGGAAGCGCATTCTCTGCGGCTCAATGCGGATCAGCCCACTGACAATTACGGCCATCTGACCTTCAACGCCTACACCAGCAAGGAAGACCGCGACCGGGCCTATTATGTCAAGGAAGAGGGCAAGGACATTGTCTATACGCCGTGGGTGACAACATGGTGGCAGCAGGGCGGCAGATTGCAGGATGAATACCGCTGGAATCCGAAACACACCACCACTTTTGGCACGGATCTGGCGTTGCTGTATGACGACGGTCTGACAGATGGCGACAAAGCGGAGCGGGTCAACAAGAAAGGGCTGTATGTTCAGCATCAATGGGCCGTTCTGCCTGATCTTGATCTGCGGCTGGGCGCACGCTACGAGGATGTCACCACCACAGTAAGCAACGGCAGCGCAAAATCTCCGTATATTCCGGGCCGGGGGCTGGAGATTGAGCGGAACTGGGATGATCTGATTCCCAAATCCTTTCTCACGTGGAAGCTGGATCGGCTGAATCCCTGCTTGCGCGATACCTCGCTTTCTGCTGGCATCAGCAAAATCTGGCATGCCCCGGATTATCACGGCGATTACAACCCGCAAGGCCGCCCGGCTGGCGCGTGGCTGGAGCCGGAGCACGGCATGGGCTATGATTTGGTCTTTATGCGCCGTCTCTGGCGCAACATGGACCTGAAAGCCAATTACTCCTTCTATGCGATTGAGGACTACATCGCCACCAACAGCTCCTTTGCCAAGTACGGCAACTCCAAGGCCGGAGCGCTCGCGTATTCAGACTACAAGATCAATCTGGAAGAAATGCAGCGGCATGGACTGGAACTGGAACTGGATGGCAAGCTGAATGACAAGCTCTCCTTTTACCTGACCTATGCTTGGCAGCATTTTGACAATCAGGGCGATGAGCCTGCCGGTGAGCAGGCGCAGGACAGTCAGGCGGAAAACAGGCTGACTGCCGGGCTGCGCTACAAGCTCTTTGACAAAACCACCCTGCTGCTCGATTACTCGTATCAGGGCGATGAAACGGTTGAAGTGGCTGAGGAGATCAAGCCGGATGTCTGGACGTTCTACGAACAGGAGAATCCGTCCTACAGCGTCGTTGACCTTGGCCTGCGCCATGTTCTGCTGGAAAACAGCCACAATCTGAAAGACCTGACTCTGGGTCTGTATATCAACAATGTCTTGGACGAGGAATATTGGGAGACCAAAGGCACCCCGGCCACAGACCGCACCTTTGGCGTAAGCCTTTCCACCCATTTTTAACAGGTATCAATACGTACAAGGAGGAGTGACAAGCATGTTGCAAGGAATCAGTAAAAAAACGGTGCTGGCCGCCAGCCTGCTGCTGGCCTTGGGCTGGGCAGGAGCTGCCTCTGCCGCAGGCAGCTTTCAGGTGGTGGGCATAGGGCCGGGTGACGCGGATCTGCTCACCCTGCGGGCGGTGAACGCCATCAAGGACGCGGAAGTGGTGTTCTGCAACGCCAAGACCAAGGACAAGCTGGCCTCGGCAATTGACTTTTCCGGCAAGCAGGTCATTGACGGCTACAATGTCATTTTCTGGCATCACGGCCAGGAATGTCCAAAGAATGAGGTCAGACATGCCAAGCAGCGAATGAGCTGCGAGGAATATCATGCCAAGCAGGCCGAGTTTGCCAAGCTGGCCCGCAAAGCTGTGGCTGAGGGCAAGGACGTGGTCATGCTCAGTGGCGGCGATCCGACTATTTACGGCCCGGACATCTGGACCCTGCGCGAGCTGCACGACCTGCATCCTAAAGCTGTGCCCGGCCTAAGCGCCTTCAATGCAGCCAATGCCGCGCTTGAGGTCGGCTTGGGCGAAGTGGTGCTCACATCCCCGTTTATCAGCAAGGACGGTGAAAAGGACAGCTTGGAGCAGCTTGCCAAGCATGAAGATGCTACTGTGGTCATTTTCATGCCTTGGGACATGCAGAAGACCTTTGACCGCTTGGCCAAAGCCTATCCAACAGACACCCCGGCAGCTATTGTCAGCAATGCGGGCATGGAGGGCAAGGAAAAGGCGGTGCTCGGCACAGTGGGCAAGTTTGCTGCTGATCTGTCCGGGATTGACGGCGGACGTTCCATTATCTACGTCGGAAAACAGTTGGACAGGGCGCAGTTCGTCAAAACGCCTGCGCCGGACAAAAAGGGCAAATTCTATTTGGTCGGCATGGGGCCGGGTGATCCTGATTTAGCCACGCTCAGGGCGATGGAGGTCATCAAAAAGGCTGACTTGATCTTCAGCGGCAGAAGGCTGAATGGTAAATTCGCTGAGGTGCTGGCAGGCAAGCAGGTGATTGAAGGCTATCACCGTCTCTTTCCTTTTTACGGCAAGGATTGCGCTGAGGCAGAGGCATCAGGCAGGCGCAGAAAAGAGCGGATGAGCTGCGAGGAATACCATGCCAAGCAAAACGAGTTTGCCGCAATGGTGCGCAAGGCTGTGGCTGAAGGCAAGACCGTGGCCATGCTCGACAGCGGCGATCCCTTGGTTTACGGCCCCTGCTCCTGGTCGCTGACCGAGCTGAGTGATTTAGACACCGACGTGGTGCCTGGACTGAGCTGCTTCAACGCAGCCAACGCAGCCCTGAAAACCGGGGTGACGGAAGGAGAGAAATCCCATTCCGTGATTCTCGCCTCTGGCTGGTCAGCGGAAGACATGTCCGCGCTTCAGAGCACTATGGTGCTGTTCACCATGCGTCAGGAGTTCAAAGATTTCATCGACAAATTGAGCAAGCACTATGCCCCGGACACTCCGGCGGCAGTGGTGGTCAAAGCTGGTTATGCAAACGAGGAGCGGGTGGTGCAGGGCACCTTGGGCACCATGCTCGACAAAGTGGGCGCGGAAAAGCTGCCCTTTGAGTACATGCTCTATGTCGGCGATTTCCTCAAGGGAACCTCGAAAAATTTGAGATAAAGTTTTTTCAGCTTATCAATAGTGTCTTTGACAGTTGAAAATTTCAAATACATAAATTGTTATTTCCTGTTTTTTATTTATTTTGAGCAAACTTCCGTTGAAATATGTTCCTGAATGCGTTTCTTTTTTTTAAATCTTAAATTTTATTAAGAGTTCCGTACCTGTCAATATTGAACGTCAAGTTTCTCAAGCCTATTTTCGCAGCAGCGCGAATGAAACCTGTTCCTCGGAGAATCATATTGCCAGCACGTTGCGCCTGGATGCCGAAGACGTGTTCAATCCGGGAGCGAATTTTTGATCTTGTCCGATTTCCCTGCTTCTCCCATTCGGTCAGTTTCCGGCTTCGTGTTCCTTTGCGGTTCAGATGCTCTCTGTATCCATTCTCGTTCAACCAGTTGAGCTTTTTTTCGAATCTGTATGCCGAATCCGCATAGATATCCCGACTGGTGTTGTCAGGGTCAAGCAGCTCCTCAAAAATATTGCTGTCATGAACCTCGGCGCTGGTCACCGCATATTTTCGGATGAATTTATGCTTCACATCAACAGATATATGATTTTTATAACCAAAAAAGCTTCTGCCGTTCTTTTTGGTCCAACGGGCATCAGTATCCTTCTGCGCCTGCTTATTCTCACTCCATCCTTCAGGCTGTTCACCATTCTTGATCTGCTTGTTTTCCTTGCGGCTGTTACGCTGGATCGGGGCGTTGACTATGGAAGCGTCGACTATCTGCCCTTTTCTGGCTTGATATCCATTTTCATCAAGAAATTCGTCAAAAACAGAAAACAGTTCCTCGATTTTTCCTGCTTTGGTCAAAGTTTCACGAAAAAGCCATATCGTTGTCGCATCTGGAACTTTGTCAGCCGCCCGAAGTCCAAGGAATCTGGAAAACGAATATCTGTCAAGAATTTGATATTCCATCCCTTTATCAGAAAGATTGTATAATGATTGCAAAATTAAAATTTTGAACATCATGACTGAATCATAACCTTTAGCTCCAGCATTTGATTTCACAGGCTTTCTTTTTGCTTCTTCAAGAATTGGCCGAAATATTTCCCAGTCAATAGCCTTGTTGATCTTAACTAAAGGATCACCTGCTTTGTCAATTCGGGAAAGACGAATATAAAAATCAAAAAATCCAAGTTGGTTCATCTGTGCATCTCCGGCAGCATGAGTTGAATTGATGCCGAAATTATAACATAATAGACTGAAATTTCAATATTAAAATAAAAAATAACAAAACAAATGCAGCAGAATGGATGTTGTATTTTTCGAGGAACCCTCAACAAGAGTCCTGACCGGATGACCGCTGAAACCGCTTCAGGCCAGATTAACCCTGTTCAGCTTGCCCAAGGAGAATAAATGAAGATCAAAGTATCTGCTGCACTGCTCGGCGGCCTGCTGCTCGCGTCCTCATCCGCCTTTGCCCACAAGCTCTGGCTCAATCCGATGGAGTATTTTCCTGCGCCGGGCAGCAGCGTGGAGATCGGCATCGGCTGGGGGCATAAGTATCCGGCTAATCGGGTGCATCAGGAGTTGAAAGAGGGAATGCCGGACAAGATTCAGGCACTTGACCCTGACGGACAGTCCGCAGAGATGACCAAGGTCTCGGACGGCCTCTACAAGCTGAAGATCAGCAAGGCTGGTGCCTACGTGATCACAGCGGACAACAAGCCCGGCTTTTTCACCGTCACCAAGGACGGCAGGAAATGGGGCAATAAAACCGAAGTCACTGCGGATAAATCCCAATGCACCAATTTCTATATTGGGGCCAAGGCCGTGCTGATCGCGGGCGGCAGCGACACCGGCTTGGAGCGGGCGGCTGGCCAGAGCGTTGAGCTGGTGCCGCTTACCAATCCCGGCGCCGTGAAAAAGAACGATGCCTTCCGGGTCAAGGTGCTCTTCAACGGCCAGCCGCTGGCCGATCTGCCGCTCAAGGCTGCTTATGCCGGATTCGACACGGTCGAGGAAGGCAGTGATCCTCATGCGGCAGACATGAAGAAAATGGCTGACCGGCCCTTTCCGGCAGAGGCGGTCACTGATGCCAAAGGCGAAGCCGAACTGCACTTTGACCGGCCCGGCTACTGGATGATCTCGCTTTCCCATAAGTCGCCCTATCCAGACAAGGCAGTCTGCGACAAGTACATGTATAACATGACCTACACCTTGCAGGTGCAATAAGGGATCGAGACTCTTACTTTCCTCTCAATCATCTCCATGTTCCCGGCTGGCGTTCTGGCAGTCGGGAACATTTTTCTTCTCTGAACATGAAAAACACCTTCAACAACAAGAACGGCCTGCGCCGGGAAGTCGGTCTGACCTCGGCAACGGTGCTGGTGGTCGCCAATATGGTCGGCACTGGCGTGTTCACCACTTCCGGCTTTATCCTCAAGGAATTAGGCAGCCCGCAGGCCCTGCTGCTCTGCTGGCTGCTCGGCGGCATTTTCGCCCTCTGCGGCGCACTTTGCTACGGCGAACTGGGGGCGCGTTTTCCCAGAGCAGGCGGCGAATACGTGTTTCTCAAAGAGAGCTTCGGCAAACCAGTGGCTTTTTTATCCGGCTGGATTTCCCTGTTTGTCGGCTTCTCCGCCCCGATTGCCGCAGCCGCCATTGCCTTTGCCTCATACGCGCAGCAAGCCGTAGCCCTGCCACTGGACGGCAAATGGGTGATCAGTGCTTTCGGGATGCCGCTCATCACTCTGTCTTGGTTCAACCTGATCGCGCTCTGCGTCATCGGCCTGTTCACCCTGATTCATTATCACGGCCTGCGCTTGGGCACCAAGGTGCAGAACTGGCTGACCCTGTTCAAGATCAGCCTGATCATCGCCTTTCTTGGAGCCGGGTTCTTTTTCGGCCAAGGTTCCTTTGATCATTTCAGCGCAAGCCAAGGCTTGGCAAGTTCGCTCTCCTCGGAAAAATTCGCTGTCTCGCTCATCTTTGTCTCATTCGCCTACAGCGGCTGGAACGCGGCAGCCTATCTGGGCGGCGAGATCGTCCGCCCGCAGCGCACCATTCCCGCCGCCCTGCTCATTGGCACGGCATTGGTGACGCTGCTGTATCTGCTCCTCAACGCCCTGTATCTCTACGCCGCTCCCGCAGCACAGTTAGCCGGAGAGCTGGAAATCGGGGCAACAGCGGCAGCAGCTTTGTTCGGCGGCCAGATCAGCCGCCTGTTCAGCGGGGCAGTGGCCTTGGGACTGCTCTCCGTGGTCAGCGCAATGGTGATGAGCGGGCCGCGCATTTATTACGCTATGGCCAAGGACGGAGTCTTCTTTTCCATCTTCGGCAGACTGAACCCGCTCCATCATACCCCGGCCTCATCCATTTTTCTTCAGGCAGGCATTGCTGCGGCAATGGTGCTGTCCGCCTCCTTTGAAACCCTGCTGATCTACATTGGCTTCACGCTGTCTCTCTGCGCCATGCTGACGGTGGTCGGCCTGATGCGCATCCGCCGCCGGGACGGCAAACAGGAGGGCATGTATCAAACCTTCGGCTATCCATTGACCCCGCTCCTCTTTATTGCCGGCAACTGCTGGATCATCTTCTTTTCCGTGACAAGCCGCCCGATAGCCGTGCTTGTCGCCCTTGGCACCATTGCCGCAGGCATGGCGGTTTATCTCTTTTTTGCGACAGCAGACAAGCAGGATGCAGCCCCTGCGGTTGAGCAGCCGGAGACTGAAGCGGCCTGCTGAGGTTTCATCACGCAGATGCCGCCGCCGCGCTTTGCCCTAAACTGAGTCCAGCATTCTCTTTTTTGTTTGTCCTAACAATGGGCTATATAGCTGAAGCAGTATAAAATGACATCATATTGACCCACACAAAGCAGGTGGCCGCCTGTCGGTGAAGGAACGGGACTACGTTGCTGCGGCCCTGCCCTGCTCATGGAGGGCAAGGACTTCATCCTCAGCGCGCCGCATCTCTCCCTCTATCCCGGCATCGCCATCATGCTGACCGCCTTGGCCTTCAACCTAACCGGGGACGGCATCCGGGACTCGACACAGTGAACAAAGGGAGTGCTCGGCATCATCAGACCAACTCCCAGTCCTTGAACACCGGTTGACAGCCGCTGCGCCGGAGCATGGCCGCCACTTCCTCCACGCTGCGGTTGTCTGTCACGGCAAACTGCTCCGGCGCAGCCTCCTGACTTCTGACCGCATATTCGCCCACCCCGGTCTTGGAGCCGGAGGAGAAGCGAGTTGCGCCGAGATGCACTAAGCGGTCGCGGAAGGCGGGTGCCTCGCGGGTGGAGATGGTGATGCCAAGGCGTGGCATGAAGAGTCGCCACGCCAGCATGAACTGAACAAAATCCTTGTCTGTCACCATATAACGCGGTGGAATGGCTCCGGCAGCTTTGGTCATGCGCGGCAGGGACAGGGAGATTTCCACGTCCGGGAAAGCCTCCTCCAGCCAGCGGGCATGCAGGGCCGCCAGCCATGCCTCGCGGCGCGGCTCTGCCAAGCCAAAGAGCGGGCCTATATTCAACGCCCGGAAGCCTGCCCGTGCCCCGCGCTCCGGGGTTTGCAGACGATAGACGTAATCCGCCTTCCGGCCTGCCGGATGCACCTCTTTATAGGTCTCCCGGTCGTAGGTCTCCTGATACACGGTCAGGGAATCTGCTCCGGCCTGGCGCAGGGTGCGGTAGTCGGCCTCGTCGAGCGGGAATATCTCCAAGGCGATGGAGGAAAAATGCTCGGTCAGCAGGCGCACTGTGTCGGTCAGATACGACATCGGGGTCTGAGCCGGAGCCTCACCGGTCAGGACAAGGATGTGGCGGATGCCGGTGGCGGCGATGGCTGCCGCTTCCTGTTCAATCTGCTCCAAGGTCAGTTTGGTGCGGGGAAAGTCAACCCCGGCATGAAAGCCGCAGTAGGTGCAGGCGTTGGAGCAGTAATCCGAGATGTAGAGCGGCGCATAGAGGCTGATGACTCTGCCGAAGTGCTGCAAGGTTAGCTGACGCGCTTTGCGGGCCATTTCCTCCAAGTAGGGCTGGGCTGCCGGAGCAAGCAGGCAGAGCAGGTCGCGGCGGTCAAGCTGCTCGTCGCGGCGCAGGGCGCGTTCCACGTCCGCCGGGGTTGCAGCCTGAAGATGACGGTCAACGTCAAAGCCTTCCAGCCGGGGAAAAACATCAAGAAAGGACATGTTCATCGGAGAAAGCCAGTCAGGGGCGAGGAGGCTTGGGCATATTCCTGCTCTTCAGCCAATTGCGCCAGACGGGCCAGCCGCCCGGCCTGCACTGCGAGAGCAAAGGCTTTGCCAGCCATGACTGGATCGCTGCTGGTGGCAATGGCGGTGTTGACCAAGACCGCGTCCGCGCCCAGCTCCATCGCCTCTGCGGCTTGCGAGGGTCTGCCAATGCCCGCATCGACCACCACCGGCAGTTTGCTGCTCTCGATGATCCGCTTGATCATGGCCTTCATCTCCAAGCCCCGGTTGCTGCCAATCGGTGAGCCGAGCGGCATCACCGCTGCTGCGCCCGCATCGTGGAGCTGCTTGCTGACCGTGATGTCCGGCATCATGTAGGGCAGGACAATGAAGCCTTCCTTGGCGAGCAGCTCGGTAGCCTTGAGCGTCTCGGCATTGTCCGGCAGCAGGTATCTGTTGTCGGTGATCACCTCGATCTTGATGAAATCGCCGCAGCCTGCCTCACGGGCGATGCGGGCGATGCGCACCGCTTCCTCAGCAGTGCGTGCGCCAGAGGTGTTGGGCAGCACCTGCACCGAAGGCGGGATGTAACGGAGAATGTCCTGCTCGCCTGCCTTGGGATCAACCCGGCGCAGGGCCACAGTGATCATCTCCGAGCCGCTGGCTGCCAGCATCGGCGCAATCAGCTCCCGCGAGGCGAACTTGCCCGTGCCGGTGAGCAGGCGGCTGCTGAAGCGCACTCCGCCGAGCAGCAGGGCATCGTTTGCTGTCTTCCTGTATTCAGTCACGTCAACCGCCTCCAACAAAACTGAGCAGCTCCACTGTGTCCCCATCCTGGAGGACATGCTGCTGCCAGTGTTCTTTTTTAATCAGCTCAAAATTGACTTCCGCGACTATCGCATCAGGAACAAAGCCTTGTTCCGCGATCAGCTCGCGCAAAGTCTGGTCTGCGGTGTCAACCGGCTGGCCGTTCAGAATTATTTGCATGGTGAAAAGGAAATACCGGCAGTCCGGCAAGGCGGAGACAGTGCTCCGCTTTGCCCGCTGCCGACTGAGATTGCCTGTGAGAATGCGGCGGATTGATGCGGGCGGGCCTATCCTTTGCCTAATTCCTGCCTGAGCAGGCGGATTTCGCTGATCAGTTCCTGCTTGAGCTGGGCAACTTCGTCTTGGAGCTGCTGGAGACCGGGATCCCGGCTGCTGGCCGGACGCGACCCGTCAGCCACGAGCTGGTCAAAAAAGTCCTGCTGCCAAGCCGTGTAGCGGCTGATGATCTCAGGCAGCTTGCCCGGCTCGTCTGAAGCATCCAATCCGGCGGCCAGCTCCTGCACCAAGGCCGCGCCGCTGTCCGCCGCCCTGCCTTTGGGAGCTTTGGCCAGCATGGCTGAGGAGGAGTCGAGCAGGTGCAGGAGGATGGTCTTGTTCGGCGGCACAGCCTCTTCCTGCCGTGCTGCTGCTGCCAGCTCGGAAACCTGCTGCAAGTTGTGCGCGGACGGGGCTGCGGTCAGCGCGGCAGCAGCCAGTGCCAGAGCGGAGAAGGCTGATACTGCTTCCACAGCTTGCTCAGGACGCTCCGCACCAGCATCCTCGGCAGCCAGCGCGCTTTCCTCAAACGCATCAGGGACAGCATCATGAGCAAACTGGCTGAACAATCCTTCAGGTTCCTCATATTCTTTGCCTAAGATCAATTCCTCATCAGACTTAGACTGAAGGGCTGAAACTTCCTCTCTGTCTGCCGTTTCCTCCCGCTCTTTCAAGGCGTTGAGGAAATCCTCGTCTGTCGTTTCCTGCTGCTGCACCAAGACAAAGATATCGTCGTCTTCTGCCAGCGGTTCATCCTGAATGCTGGCAAAAGCATCTTCCTCAAGGGCCGGAATGTCCGCATCATCTTCAATGCTTTCGTCCTCTTGTTCATCAAGCGGACTGTCAAGCTCAGATGCTTCAGCAAAAAGAGAGGAGGCTGCGTTTCCGCCTTGAGCAATGGCGAACACATTGTCTTCCTCCGCATCAGTGTCAAGCCCGTTGAATGCGTCAGTCACCTCTTCAGCTAATTCAGCTTCCTGCTGAACAGGAAAATCAGCAAAAACATCTTCTTCCGCCGTTTGAGACTCCTGATCAAGTTCCTGCCCGTCATTAGCAGGAGGCATTATGAACTCGTTCTCAAGATCACCCTGCGGAACTTCCTCATCTGATAACGCATCGTTGTCAAAGCTGAACAATGAGTCCAGCTTTTCTTTAATTTCCGTGGCCTGCTCCTGATCAATGCCTTCTTGAGCCGGTTCTTCTCCGAAAAAGCTGTCTTCCGCCAACTCCTCGGCATCGTCCAAGCTCAAACTGGCCGCTTCCTCTGCTTCAGCTTCCGGCACGGACGTGTCCGCATCATCCTCCATGCTGAAGAAGTCATCCAGGCCCTCATCTTCTGCATCAGGCAGGGCCGCCGCTTCAGCATCCGGTTCTGGAGCTTCCTCCTCGCCGAAGAGACTTTCAGCTCCAAGCATGTCGTCAGCATCGTCCAAGCTCAAACTGGCCGCTTCTTCAGCTTCCGCATCCGGCGCGGAAGTGTCCGCATCATCCTCCATGCTGAAGAAGTCATCCAAACCCTCATCTTCCGCTTCAGGCAGGGCCGCCGCTTCAGCATCCGGTTCTGGAGCATCCTCCTCGCCGAAGAGACTTTCAGCTCCCAGCATGTCGTCAGCATCGTCCAAGCTCAAACTGGCCGCTTCTTCAGCTTCCGCATCCGGCGCGGAAGTGTCCGCATCATCCTCCATGCTGAAGAAGTCATCCAAACCCTCATCTTCCGCTTCAGGCAGGGCCGCCGCTTCAGCATCCGGTTCTGGAGCATCCTCATCGCCGAAGAGACTTTCAGCTCCAAGCATGTCGTCAGCATCGTCCAGACTCAGGCTGGCCGCTTCCTCAGCTTCAGCATCCGGCACGGATGTGTCCGCATCATCCTCCATGCTGAAGAAGTCATCCAAGCCCTCATCTTCCGTCTCAGGCAGGGCCGCCGCTTCAGCATCCGGTTCTGGAGCTTCCTCATCGCCGAAGAGACTTTCAGCTCCAAGCATGTCGTCAGCATCGTCCAGACTCAGGCTGGCCGCTTCCTCAGCTTCAGCATCCGGCACGGATGTGTCCGCATCATCCTCCATGCTGAAGAAGTCATCCAAGCCCTCATCTTCCGTATCAGGCAGGGCCGCCGCTTCAGCATCCGGTTCTGGAGCTTCCTCATCGCCGAAGAGACTTTCAGCTCCAAGCATGTCGTCAGCATCGTCCAAGCTCAAACTGGCCGCTTCCTCAGCTTCAGTATCCGGCACGGACGTGTCCGCATCATCCTCCATACTGAAAAAGTCATCCAAACCCTCATCTTCCGCTTCAGGCAGGGCCGCCGCTTCAGCATCCGGCTCTTGTTCCGGCTCTGGAGCTTCCTCCTCGCCGAAGAGACTTTCAGCTCCCAGCATGTCGTCAGCATCGTCCAAGCTCAAACTGGCTGCTTCCGGCACGGAAGTGTCCGCATCATCCTCCATGCTGAAGAAGTCATCCAAGCCCTCATCTTCAGCTTCAGGCAGGGCCGCCGCTTCAGCATCCGGTTCTGGAGCTTCCTCCTCGCCGAAGAGACTTTCAGCCCCCAGCATGTCGTCAGCATCGTCCAAACTCAAACTGGCCGCGTCCTCAGCTTCAGCTTCCGGCGCGGAAGTGTCCGCATCATCCTCCATGCTGAAGAAGTCATCCAAGCCCTCATCTTCAGCTTCAGGCAGGGCCGCCGCTTCAGCATCCGGCTCTTGTTCCGGCTCTAAAGCTTCTTCATCGCCGAAGAGACTTTCAGCTCCAAGCATGTCGTCAGCATCGTCCAAACTCAAACTGGCCGCGTCCTCAGCTTCAGCTTCCGGCGCGGAAGTGTCCGCATCATCCTCCATGCTGAAGAAGTCATCCAAGCCCTCATCTTCAGCTTCAGGCAGGGCCGCCGCTTCAGCATCCGGCTCTTGTTCCGGCTCTAAAGCTTCTTCATCGCCGAAGAGACTTTCAGCTCCAAGCATGTCGTCAGCATCGTCCAGACTCAGGCTGGCCGCTTCCTCTGCTTCAGCTTCCGGCACGGATGTGTCCGCATCATCCTCCATGCTGAAGAAGTCATCCAAGCCCTCATCTTCCGCTTCAGGCAGGGCCGCCGCCTCAGCATCCGGTTCTGGAGCATCCTCCTCGCCGAAGAGACTTTCAGCTCCAAGCATGTCGTCAGCATCGTCCAAGCTCAAACTGGCCGCTTCCTCAGCTTCCGGCGCGGAAGTGTCCGCATCATCCTCCATGCTGAAGAAGTCATCCAAGCCCTCATCTTCCGCTTCAGGCAGGGCCGCCGCTTCAGCATCCGGCTCTTGTTCCGGCTCTGGAGCTTCCTCCTCGCCGAAGAGACTTTCAGCTCCCAGCATGTCGTCAGCATCGTCCAAGCTCAAACTGGCTGCTTCCGGCACGGATGTGTCCGCATCATCCTCCATGCTGAAGAAGTCATCCAAGCCCTCATCTTCAGCTTCAGGCAGGGCCGCCGCTTCAGCATCCGGCTCTGGAGCTTCCTCCTCGCCGAAGAGACTTTCAGCTCCAAGCATGTCGTCAGCATCGTCCAATCTCAAACTGGCCGCTTCCTCAGCTTCCGCATCCGGCACGGACGTGTCCGCATCTTCCTCCATGCTGAAGAAGTCATCCAGGCCCTCATCTTCTGCTTCAGGCAGGGCCGCCGCTTCAGCATCCGGCTCTGGAGCTTCCTCCTCGCCGAAGAGACTTTCAGCTCCAAGCATGTCGTCAGCATCGTCCAATCTCAAACTGGCCGCTTCCTCAGCTTCCGCATCCGGCACGGACGTGTCCGCATCTTCCTCCATGCTGAAGAAGTCATCCAAACCCTCATCTGCTGCATCAGGCAGGGCCGCCGCTTCAGCATCCGGTTCTGGAGCTTCCTCCTCGCCGAAGAGACTTTCAGCTCCAAGCATGTCATCAGCATCGTCCAAGCTCAGGCTGGCTGCTTCCGGCACGGATGTGTCCGCATCATCCTCCATGCTGAAGAAGTCATCCAAGCCCTCATCTTCCGCTTCAGGCAGGGCCGCCGCTTCAGCATCCGGCTCTTGTTCCGGCTCTAAAGCTTCTTCATCGCCGAAGAGACTTTCAGCCCCCAGCATGTCGGCAGCATCGTCCAAGCTCAGGCTGGCTGCTTCCTCAGCTTCCGCTTCCGGCGCGGACGTGTCCGCATCTTCCTCCATACTGAAAAAGTCATCCAAACCCTCATCTTCCGCTTCAGGCAGGGCCGCCGCTTCAGCATCCGCCTCTGGAGATTTCTCCTCGCCGAAGAGACTTTCAGCTCCAAGCATGTCGTCAGCATCGTCCAAGCTCAAACTGGCCGCTTCCTCAGCTTCCGGCGCGGACGTGTCCGCATCATCCTCCATGCTGAAGAAGTCATCCAAGCCCTCATCTTCCGTCTCAGGCAGGGCCGCCGCCTCAGCATCCGGTTCTGGAGCATCCTCCTCGCCGAAGAGAATTTCAGCTCCAAGCATGTCGTCAGCATCGTCCAGACTCAGGCTGGCCGCTTCCGGCACGGAAGTGTCCGCATCATCCTCCATGCTGAAGAAGTCATCCAAGCCCTCATCTTCCGCTTCAGGCAGGGCCGCCGCTTCAGCATCCGGCTCTGGAGCTTCCTCCTCGCCGAAGAGACTTTCAGCTCCAAGCATGTCGTCAGCATCGTCCAAGCTCAGGCTGGCCGCTTCCTCAGCTTCCGCATCCGGCGCGGACGTGTCCGCATCATCCTCCATGCTGAAGAAGTCATCCAAGCCCTCATCTTCCGTCTCAGGCAGGGCCGCCGCTTCAGCTTCCGGTTCTGGAGCTTCCTCATCGCCGAAGAAACTTTCAGCTCCCAGCATGTCGTCAGCATCGTCCAAGCTCAGGCTGGCTGCTTCCGGCGCGGATGTGTCCGCATCATCCTCCATGCTGAAGAAGTCATCCAAGCCCTCATCTTCCGTCTCAGGCAGGGCCGCCGCTTCAGCATCCGGCTCTTGTTCCGGCTCTAAAGCTTCTTCATCGCCGAAGAGACTTTCAGCCCCCAGCATGTCGTCAGCATCGTCCAAACTCAAACTGGCCGCGTCCTCAGCTTCCGCTTCCGGCACGGATGTGTCCGCATCATCCTCCATGCTGAAGAAGTCATCCAAGCCCTCATCTTCTGCTTCAGGCAGGGCCGCCGCTTCAGCATCCGGCTCTTGTTCCGGCTCTAAAGCTTCTTCATCGCCGAAGAGACTTTCAGCCCCCAGCATGTCGTCAGTATCATCCAAGCTCAGGCTGGCCGCGTCCTCAGCTTCAGCTTCCGGCACGGATGTGTCCGCATCATCCTCCATGCTGAAGAAGTCATCCAAGCCCTCATCTTCCGCTTCAGGCAGGGCCGCCGCTTCAGCATCCGGCTCTGGAGCTTCCTCATCGCCGAAGAGACTTTCAGCTCCAAGCATGTCGTCAGCATCGTCCAAACTCAAACTGGCCGCGTCCTCAGCTTCAGCTTCCGGCACGGAAGTGTCCGCATCATCCTCCATGCTGAAGAAGTCATCCAAGCCCTCATCTTCCGCTTCAGGCAGGGCCGCCGCTTCAGCATCCGGTTCTGGAGCTTCCTCCTCGCCGAAGAGACTTTCAGCCCCCAGCATGTCGTCAGCATCGTCCAGACTCAGACTGGCCGCTTCCTCTGCTTCAGCTTGTTTTGTCTCTGGAGCTTCCTCATCATCAAAAAGGCTGTCAGCAGTCAGTTCTTCAACATCGTCCAGACTCAAGCTGGCTATTTCGCCAGCATCCGACGGCTCTGCTGGCGTCTCTTCTGCTCCGAAGAGACTTTCAGTTCCAAGCATGTCGGCATCGTCCAAATGCAGAGCGGTGGTTTCTTCAGCTTCTGGTGCGGACGTATCTGTGTCCTCATCCATGCTGAAGAAACTGTCAGCACTCAGTTCTTCCGCATCGTCGAAACCAAGACTGGCTGATTCCTCTTCAGCGTCTGGCGCGGCTGCGTCTAACTCTTCATCCATGCTGAAAAAGTCATCCATGCCATCATCCTCTGCATCAGACAAAGTTGCCACTTCCGGCTCTGGAGTTTCTTCTGCTCCGAAGAGTTTGTCAGCTTCCAGCATGTCAACATCATCCAAGCTCAGGCTGGCTGACTCCTCTTCAATTTCCGGCGGCTCTGTCTCTGCTGGGGCATCTTCTTCTCCAAAGACAAGACTTTCAGCTTCCAGCATGTCAGCATCGTCCAAGCTCAAGCTGGCCGCTTCCTCAGCTTCAGGTTCAGTTGCGGATGTGTCGGCATTTTCATTCACCATTCCAGCCGCCGGTTCCGACTCTGAAGTTTTCTCATCGTCAAAAAGACGTTCAGCTCCAAACATGTCGTCATCAAGGTTGAAGAAAGAATCCAACTCGTCATCTTCTTCCTCAGACTGGGCAGCCGCCTTTTTTTCCAGCTGCGACCCTTCCTCAGCCTTGACCGCAGGCGCGTCATCATCAAAACTGAGAAGGGAGTCCATGCCGTCATCCTCTGCATCAGACAAAGCTGCGACAGGCTCCTCTGTCAGAGGGCTTTCCTCCGCCTCAGTTTTCAAGGCGGCAGCAGGCTCATTGTCGTCATCAAAATTGAAGAAAGAGTCTAATTCGTCATCGCTGTCGTCATCTTCATCATCCTCTCCAACCAAGGCGGCAACCGGCTGCGCTGGCACCGACTTCTCTGTCAAGGGACTGTCTTCCGTCTCTGTTTTCAAGGCGGCAGCAGGCTCATCGTCGTCATCAAAGTTGAAGAAGGAGTCTAATTCTAATTCATCATCCTCGTCGTCATCTTCATCATCTTCTCCGGCCAAGGCGGCAACCGGCTGCGCTGGCACCGACTTCTCTGTCAAGGAACTGTTTTCCGTCTCAGCTTTCAAGGCGGCAGCAGGCTCATCGTCGTCATCAAAGTTGAAGAAGGAGTCTAATTCTAATTCAGAATCGTCATCATCTGAAGTCTCCGCAAGAGACATCGCAGGTTCGGCTGGCTCTGTTTCCAGATTTGCGCTCTTTTCTGTTTTATGCTGCGGACTCTCTACTGTCTGAGCTGCTCCGCCTGTATCTTCATCATCAAAATTAAAAAAGGAATCCAGTTTCTCATCAAATTCCGCCGCCCGCTCTTCCGTGATATCGCTTTCCAGTTTGGCAGCAAAGCCTCCTTCCTCATCCTCATCCGCCAAAGCCGGTGTCACCCCTCCGTCACTGCTGAAAAGAGCTTCTCCCGGCCATTCATCATCGTCATCCTCATCCGCCGCAGGACGCAGCGAGGCGGCGGCTTGTGCAGGAGCCGCCTTTTCTGCAGGCGGAGCTTGTTTTGCAACAGCGTCCTCAGCAAAAAGATCATCTGCGGAACTGTCGTCCTCGTCATCAAACAGGTCCTCAATATCCATCTCATCATCGGCAGCCGCGCTCGTCTCCTCCTGAGCAGCCGGTGCCTTTCCGGCGGCAGGAGCAGGCTCCTGTTCCGCTGAAGGCGCAACCTCCTCCTCTTCGGCCTCTGCGGCAGCGGCGGAACCTGCGGATTTGGCAATGACATCTTTCAAACTGTTGAGGCTGCCGATCTGCTCCACCAATATCTGCCGCCGCTGTTCCGCCGCCAAATTGGGACTGTCCAGCAGCATTTTCAGCGCATCATAAAAGGAATGGAGAATGGTGAAGGAATCTGGATGGGCATTGCTGGTCTGCTCGCGGATATAGGCTCCCAAGGCTTGCAGCCCCTGCACTAAGACCTGCGCCTCGGTGTTGCCGCTCAGATGCTGGCGCAGCGCAGATGCCTGCTGGTGGAATTGCTCCAAGCCCTCATCCGTGACATCCCACTCCAGACCAAGAATAGTGGCCTCCATGCTGCGGAGCGGCTCTGGAATATTGCTCTTCTCCTCTTCAGGAGCCGACTTCTCAGGCGCAGGGGCAACGACAAGCTCCTCCTGCTCTTCCGCAACAGCCTCAGAAGGAGGCTCCTTGGCGGCCTTGGCCTTCCGCAGCGCGCTGATTTGATACTGGAGGACCTTGAACTTGCGGATGTCGGCCTTGAGCATGGCCGTGATGTTCTCGCCGCTGATGTTGGGTGAGGAAATTATTTTTTCATAGTTGTAATAGAGCGTGAGCAGCAGCTTGATGGCATTGGGGTGAGCGTAGGCGCCTTCCGCCCGCAGATACTGCCCCACATTGTCCATGCCTTGGAGGTAAATCTGCGCGACCTTGTCCTCTTTCCAGAGGGCTTTCAGGTTGGCCAACTCTTCACTCAACTCAGTCAGGATATCATCGGTGATGTCCCAGTCCAGCGAGAGAACGATTGATTTGAGTCTGAGCAGCGGCGAATCATCATCCTCTGCAAATTCAAACAAATCAACCTCTTCTGTATCAAACGACTCGTCTGCAAACTGGGTGAGATCTTCAAACTCGTTGATTGAAGGGGCCATAATCTTGTCCGGTCTCGTCAGCGGCGCGGCATCAGTTCAAATGGGGCTGGTTCCTGTCAGAGCAGCTTCTTCTGCACCGACACCACGGTCAGAGAAATTATTTTTTTCAGAGTTTCAGGCACATTATGTCCGGTCAGCGCACTGGCCTCAAAATAGGGAACCTTGAGCTTGCTGTTCAGGTCCTGCTCCAGCACCGAAGTGGGCAGAATAGGGATGCCCTGATCGCGCAGGTCAACCTTGTTGTACTGCATGACCAAGGGGATTCTGAAGATTGACTCCTTGTATTCCTTGAGGTTTTCGTGGAGCTGATTCAGGGAGCGGATGTTCTTCTCCCGCATGGCCTCCTGCGCGTCCGCGACAAAGACAAGGCCGTCAACCCCTTTCAGGACCAGCTTGCGGGTGGCGTTGTACTTCACTTGGCCAGGCACGGTGTAGAGCTGAATTTTCAGCTCATAGCCTTTGATCTTGCCCATGTCAAAGGGCAGGAAGTCGAAGAACAGAGTCCGGTCGCCGTGCGTTTTCAGACTGACCATCTCAGACTGAATCTGCTTGCTGAATTTCCGGTTGATGTACTCAAGGTTTGAGGTCTTGCCGCCCCGGCCAGGCCCGTAGTAAACAACTTTTACTTGAACAATTTTTTCGCGCAGATTTATGAAACTCAAGGCAGTCTCCTGCTGAATGGATTGATGCTGTTGACAGCAGATGAAAAAAAGCCCCCGTCACTTGCTTCCCCAGAGCTTGCGGATCTGCTCCAAGGCCTTGACCACGTTCAGCCGCAGAAAACCAAGCGAGATATGCTTGCCGAACATAGTGATGAGCAGCAGCTCCTCATCCACTTTGGAAAAATGGATGTTGCAGTCCGTGCCCTTATGAAAGAGCAGGGAGAACTCCTGCTCGCCCACGAGCTTGGCCATTGCGTCAACCGTGGCGAAGTTGCCGGCTGCCAGAGCGGCGAAGGAATAGACATCATACTTGGTGGCACCGTTGTCCTTGGCAGTGATGATGTTGCCTGCCATGTCAATGATGATGACACAGTCAACCCCGATCTTTATGAGCTGCTCGGATAAAATTTCATCAATTTTTTCAAGCTGCTCCTGACTGACTACACCGTAGTTCATCTGGTATCCTCATTCACTTTGCTGTGGTTGTCCGGCAGCGGCCCGCCGGTAGGTCTCATTTTTTTGACTATACGCCAAATCATCTGGCATATGAAGCTATTTTTGTAATATGTTCACCTGTTTTTTTTACCTGCGCGGTCCTTGGCGAAAAAAAAACAAGCTGGCAGTGCTGCGGCAAAGCACCAGCAGAAAAGAGAGGTCCCTGCTGAATTTTCGCGGCTGCATTCGATTTTGTCAAGCATATCTCCTCCCCGGCGGTGCTGCCCGCCGCCGGGGAGTTTTGCTGCTCTCAGCCCTGTTTTCTCGACATTTTGCGGATTCTGGAAATGGTGCCGAGATAAATTTTTTCGGCAACATCATCAAGAATCTGCTCAATGGCCTCATCCTCGTTGCCCGCATTCTGCACGACCGTGTTGTAATCTTCGGTCCAGACCTCGTTCGGGGCCTCCCAGACGATTTCGCCGGTCTTCAGGTCTTTGAGCACGTAACGAAGGACCAATTCAACTTTGACATCCGTGGTCCGAGCCGAGCTGTCCCAGCCAATGCCGGGCAGATGGATGGAGACGATTTCGCCGGCCAGAATCATGTCTGCGCTTTCCTTTTCCTTGGTCAGACTGAGCTTGTCTGATTTCAGGAACCATGAGGACAGGGCTTTGTACATGGAGCTGTCAATGCCGAGCCGGTCAGTGCGGTTTTTCCATGTCGGCATGTAGATGGACACTTCCGGTCCGTCATAGACATTGGGAAAATAATAGCCGCCGCAGCTGGCCAGCAGCAGGGAGAGGCAGAGGACAAGCAGCAGTTTTGCAGATGGTCTGTTCACAGTCAGCTCCTTAGATTAGTCATATCACCTGATGACAATATTAACAAGTTTGCCCTTGACCACAATGATTTTCTGAACCGTCCTGCCTGCCGTGAAGCTGCTCACCCGCTCATCAGCCAAGGCCAAGGTCTTGATCTCCTCCTCGCCGGTCTCGACCGGAACCTGAAGCCGGGAGCGCAACTTGCCGTTGACTTGAACGATAATGGTCAGCTCATCTTCCTCTGCTGCCGATGGATCGAATTCCGGCCAGCTCTGCGTCCGCAAAGGCTGACTGTGGCCGGTGCCTTGCCATAATTCCTCACAGAAATGCGGCATCATCGGGAAGAGCAGGAGCAGCACGGTTTCCAGAGCTTCCCGCAAAACCGCAGGAGCAGCAGGCTCGGCAGCATCTTCGCCTGCAACCGCGCTGACCTGATTGACCAGCTCCATCACCCCGGAAATGGCGGTGTTGAAATGAAAGTTAGTTTCAATGCTGTCTGTAACCCGGCGGATGGTTTGGTGGGTTTTGCGGTGGAGCTGGCGGTCAGCCGGGGCAAGCTGATCAAGGTCGATTCTGTCTTCATGTTCCTCAAAGCAGGCCAAGTTGCCCTGAATCAGCCGGAAAACCCGGTTGAGGAAACGGAAACAGCCTTCCACGCCCTGCGGATTCCATTCCAAATCACGCTCCGGCGGGGCGGCAAAGAGGGCGAAGAGCCGCACCGTGTCTGCGCCGTACTGCTGAATCAAATCGTTCGGGTCAACCACATTGCCTTTGGATTTTGACATCTTGGCCCCGTCCTTGATCACCATGCCCTGAGTGAGCAGGTTGCTGAACGGCTCGTCAATGCTCAGATAACCAAGATCACGCAGCAGTTTGGTGAAAAAACGAGAATAGAGCAGATGGAGAATCGCGTGTTCCACCCCGCCGATGTACTGATCAACCGACAGCCAGTATGTGCCTGCCTCGTGGTCGATCAGACCGGTCTCGGAGCGCGGGCTGATATAGCGGGCAAAATACCACGATGACTCCATAAAGGTGTCCATCGTGTCGGTCTCGCGCTTGGCAGGCTGGCCGCATTTGGGGCAGGTGGTTGTATAAAAATCCTCCTGCTGATGGAGCGGGGCCGAGCTGCCGTAAGGCGGCTCAGTGCCGGGCAGCACCACCGGGAGCTGTTCTGCTGGAACCGGAACTGCGCCGCAGCTCTCGCAGTGAATGACCGGAATCGGCGCGCCCCAATAACGCTGGCGGGAGATGCCCCAGTCACGCAGCCGCCACGTAGTATGCGCCTTACCAAAGCCCTGCTGTTCCGCCTCGGCAATGATGGCCTGTTTCGCCTCTGCCGCAGGCAGGCCGGAGAACGTGCCTGAATCCGCAAGCACCCCGTCGCCTTCCCAAGCCGCCTCCATGCTGCCGCCGTCGAGCCGCTCTTCCGGCTGCACCACTGGGCGCACTGGCAGGCCGTATTTGCGGGCAAACTCAAAGTCGCGCTGATCATGAGCAGGCACAGCCATGACCGCGCCAGTGCCGTATTCCATCAGGACAAAGTTGGCCACATAAATCGGCACCCGCTCGCCAGTGAAGGGATTAAGGCAGTATGCGCCCGTGAAAATGCCGTGCTTTTCCGGCTCCTGATCCAAGGCCATGCGCTGCTTTTCCAGCAAGGTCTGCTCAATGAAGCCGCGCACTGCCGCCTCCTGCTCCGTGCCTGCGATCAACGAGTCAATCAGCGGATGCTCTGGGGCCAAGGACATGAAGGTCACGCCGAAAATCGTGTCAGGCCGGGTGGTGAAGATGGTGATCTTCCCGTCCCGGCCTTCGAGCGGAAAATCGCAGGCCAGACCTTGGCTTTTGCCGATCCAGTTGCGCTGCATGGTCACGACTTTTTCCGGCCAGCCGCCCAGCTTGTCCAAATCAGCCAGCAATTCCTCCGCATAGTCGGTGATCTTGAGGAACCAGCCGTGCATGTTTTTCGGCACCACTTGGCTGTCGCAGCGCCAGCAGCAGCCATTGATCACCTGCTCGCGGGCCAGAACCGTGGCGCAGCTCTCGCACCAGTTGACCGTAGTTTTCTTGCGATAAACCAGCCCTTTTTCCAGAAGCTGGAGAAAGACGCGCTGCTCCCAGCGGTAGTATTCCGGGCGGCAGGTGGCGATTTCCCGATCCCAATCATAGCTCAGGCCCATTGCCTTGAGCTGGCCGCGCATGTAGGCAATATTGCTGTAGGTCCACTCAGCCGGATGGACACCGTGCTTGAGGGCGGCGTTTTCCGCAGGCAGGCCAAAGGCATCCCAGCCCATCGGATGAAGGACGTTGAAGCCGCGCATCCGTTTGTAGCGGGCGATCACGTCACCGATGGAGTAATTGCGGACATGCCCTATATGAATGCGGCCCGATGGATAGGGGAACATCTCCAAAACATAATATTTGGGCCGCTGCGGGTCCGCGCTGACCTTGTCCGGCTTTTCCTCCTGCCAGAGCCGCTGCCATTTGGCTTCAATCTGTCTGAAATCGTATTTAAGATCCTGCCTGCTGGTGTCCATAATCGTCATTCTGCCTGAAAGGAATTTTTTTGTTGACCGGAGTCAGCATGCAATTGCCGCGTTTTTTCCGCCATCCATCCAGCTCGCGGCAAGTGCAACTAAATGTTACTGCAACGAAAACGGTGAGTTGTGGCAGTATGGCGGCTCAATTATCACGACCTGACAAGAAAAGCGGAGATGGAAAACTGCCAAACAACTCACCGCAGCAGAACGTAACCAGATTTGCGCTTTGAAGCAAGCAGGATTTGCGCCATCGGTCATAGTTCAAACCACAGACGTGCTGTCAACGTAACCTTGCTGGAGCAACAGCTGCCTAATCCGTGTTGTCCATTCTCTCCCCTGCGGCTCCAGCACACACCGCCGCCCTGTTTCTCCGGCTGCCGCCAAGGTGATGTCCAGCCGCTGGGCCGGGCAGATGCTGCCGAGCCGGTCCGGCCATTCAATCACGGTCAGGCCGCTGCTGCCGATATAATCAAGCAGCCCGGCCCCTTCCACATCCTCCTCGCCAGCCAAGCGGTAGCAGTCAAGATGAAACAGGGGCAGGCGGCCCTTGTATTCATGAAGCAGGGCAAAGGAGGGGCTGCTGACATATTGCTCCGGCGGCACTTCCAGCCCGGCGGCAATGGCTTGGGTCAGGGTGGTCTTGCCGACCCCAAGCCCGCCGTGCAGCAGGATCACGTCCTTGGGCCGAGCCAGCCTGCCGAGCTGACGGCCCAGAGTGGCTGTGGCTGCCAAATCAGGCAGCAGCAGCTCTGTTGCCATTATTTGGCCCACCATGTCCAGAGGAGCTGATAGGGATTGTAGTAAAGCGGCAGGGTCTCCGGCATCTTGAACTTATCGGCAAAAGCCACCCGGTGATAGGCCAAATACCAGTTCGGCACCACATAGTAGCCATACCAGAGCACCCGGTCCAACGCCTTGCAGGCCGCAGTCAGCTCGTCCTGCGTCTTGGCGTAGATCAGCGAATCCACCAGACTGTCAACAACCGGCGACTTGATCCCTGCCAGATTGCCGCCGCCGTCCCGATCCGCAGCAGCGGAAGTCCAGTAATTGCGCTGCTCATTGCCCGGCGACTGCGACTGGCCAAAGGTGTTGACAACCATGTCAAAAGCAAAGCTCCTGATCCGGTCCTGATATAAAGCCGGGTCGATCATCCGATAGGTAGCCTTGATGCCCAGCTTGGCCAGATTCTTGACATAGGGCGCCATGACCCGGTCAAAAAAGGCTTGATCAAGAAGAATTTCAAACTCCATCTTGCTGCCGTCCTTGGCGGTCAACACGCCGTCCTTGACCTGCCAGCCCTCCTCGTTGAGCAGCTTTTTAGCTTGGCGCAGGTTGCCGCGCAGACTGTTGGGCGGAGTCGTGCTTGGCGGAGTGAGCGGAGTCGTGAAGACTTCCGGCGGCATCGCATCAGGATATTTCTCAGCCAAGGGTTTGAGCAGCTTCAGCTCGGCCTCGCCGGGCAGGCCGGTGGCAGCCAAGTCCGAGTTGCTGAAATAGGAATTCGCCCTTGTGTATTGCTTGAAGAACAGGGATTCATTGGTCCATTCAAAATCAAAAGCCAGACCAAGGGCCTGCCGGACTTTGCGGCTCTTGAAGAAAGGCCTCCGGGTGTTGAAGACAAAGGCCTGCATTCCCGCATTGTTGTGATGAGGAAATTCCTTTTTGATCAGCTTGCCGCTGTCAAAGAGGCGGCCTGTGAGGTCACGCTGCCACTGCTTGGCCACATTGACCCACATCAGATCAAAATCACCAGCCTTGAAGGCCTCCACGCCAACGACCTGATCCTTGAAATATTTGATCGTGATGGTGTCAAAGTTGAACATGCCTTTGCGGGCCGGGTGATCCGCAGCCCAGTACTTGGGATTGCGTCTGTAGGTGAGGGTCTTGCCCGGATTGACATCCTTTTTCTCAAGAATGTACGGCCCGCTCCCGACTGGCGGCAGCATCTGATCACCCTTGCTCCCTTCGCCAAAGCCGTGCTCCTCGTAGAACTTCTTGTTCAGCACCGGTAGCTGGGCGGCGATCAGATGCAGCTCGCGGTTGACCTTGGCAAAGTTGAAGCGGATTTGCAGCGGCCCCAATATCTCGGCATTGCTGATGTCCTGAAAATACATCTGATAGAACGGATGGGCCTTGCCGCTCTTGAGCGTGTCCAAGGAGTATTTGACATCCTCGGCTGTGACCGGGTTGCCGTCCGAGAACTTGGCCTGCTCGTTCAAGGTGAAGGTGACGGACTTTCTGTCCGCTGCCAGCTCAATGTCCTTGGCGATCAGGCCGTAGGCGGCGAACGGCTCGTTCAGGCTGCTGACCGCCAGCGGCTCAAAGACCAAGTCATCCAAGCCAAAGGGAGCAATGCCCTTGAGCGTAAAAGGATTCATCTTGTCAAAGCTGCCCAGATCGTGCAGGGTCAGACTACCGCCCTTTTTTGCCTCTGGCGAAGTGTAGTCAAACTGGGTGAATCCGGGAGGATATTTCAGCTCGCCGTCAATCGAAATTCCGTGCGCGGCAAGGCTGGCTGACGGGACAAAAAAAGCAAGGGCGGCTGCGAGCAGGCTGGAAAAAACTGTTTTGAGCATGGGCATGATCCGTTGTTGAAGTTGGCAGATTGCAGTTGCAGTGTCTTGGCAGAATAACACGCCGGAAGGAATGCGGAAAGGAGAGATGCAGGGGGCCAGGCACGCCCCCTGTTTTTGCAGGCTTAGAAGTAAATGCTTCTGATGGAGTGAAACATGGTGTAGGAGCCGAGGGCAATGATCAGCACTGCGCTGGCAATGCCCATCATTCGGGCAAAGTCAAAATTCTCACTGATCCTGTCGGTCAGACGGCGGCTTTGAGAAAGAAGTGCTATCAAGCCGAGACTGAAGAAGAGCATGACTGTCAGAGCTTGGGCTGTACCAGATGTTTTTGACTGAATAATACATGGTGTAAGAGCCGAGCGCAATGATCAGCACCGCGCTGACAATGCCCATTTTCCGGGCAAAGTCAAAATGTTCACTGATTCTGCTGGTCAGGTGGCGGCTTTGGGAGAGGACCACGCCGATGGTGATCATCACTCCGCCCAAACCGAGACTGAAAAAGAGCGTGGCTGTCAGAGCCTGGGCCATCCTGCCTGTGCCAATGGCAGCCACCAGCGCGGACAGAGCTGCCGGGCAGGGAATGATGCCGCCGGACATGCCGAGCAGCAGCAGCTCCATCTTGTTGGAGCCTGACTTGGCCACAGCCTTGCCGTGGTTATGGTCATGCTGCGCAGCAGGCTGAGGATGTTTGGCAGCATGTTCATGCGGCTCATGCAGATGATCATGATAGCCGCCGTCATGTTCATGCGGATGGACATGCGGATGATGATGCTCATGGTCGTGCTCAGGCGGATGCGGATACTCATGCTGATGACCGTGCTCATCCTTGTCCTCATGGGTGTGGCTGTGGGTGTGGGGATGATGATGCTCATGGCTGTGCGGATGCGGCTGCTCATCATGATGGTGATGGCCGCCAAACAGATGGAAATGGCCGTGGCCGGAGCCGGAGAGCCGCTGCCGCAGCATCCAGATGCCGACAATCAGAATCAGGCCGGCGGAAACCAGACCCAGCCAGTTGTGGAGTGCTTCGCTGGAATAGGTTTTCGACAGGAACCAGGCAGCAAGACCCAATAAAATGACGCTGAACGTATGGGTGATAGTGACGATGGTGCCAAGCAGCACGCCGTCCATGGCCCGCCCTTTACTGCCGACCATATAGGCCGCAATCAGGGTTTTGCCGTGACCGGGTTCAAAGGCATGCACAGCTCCAACAATGATGGCGTACAGGTAAATCGTCAGGGTGGTGGTCATAAAGTCTCCGTCCTTTTTTTGGATTGAAATGTTGCTGCGGTGTTCTTTGTAAAACCATATCACCCTCTGCCCGCGCAATGGGGTCTGCGCCTCATTTGTCTGGGCAAAACTCCTATGCGTCCGGGCAGGCTGCCTGCTTGCCAAGCGTGATCACAGGAAGGCAGTTTTATAATCTCAAGCAGTTATTTCATCTCGGCACCGCATGGCGGCAACAGGATAATACAAAAAAATATCTTGTGTGAGTTACATGAGTTAGAAAGACTGACCGCTGTTCTCCCCAGCCTGCCGTCCGGCAAACTTGACGTGGCAGTGGCAGCAGCAGCACTCACAGCTTGCTGCTCCAATCTGCTCTTACCCAACCTTCCGATATTTCAGAATCATGCAGGTTGGGTAAATCAGTCCCAGAATGACCTGCTCGCTGGCCGGGAAATCGGTCATTTCCTCCAGCAGCTCAAGCCGGGCCGCTTGCAGCACTGCTGGATCAAGGTAATCCATCATGGTGTGGCCCTGCTCGGTCAGCTTGATGGAGCGGTTGAAGATGTAGGACGTGACCAGCCGCTTGGCATAATAATCGGAATTGCCGTCATTGATGCGGCTTTCCAGCAGATTGCGGAAGGGATGCTTGGCAAGAACCATGATGACCCCGCCGGGTTTGGCGACGCGGATCATCTCCAGCAGCGTTTTCGGCACATCCTCAGTGTGCTGAATCGCGTAAAAGCTGGTTACAAGGTCAAACCTTTCATCGTCAAAAGGAAGCTGTTCCATCGGGGCTTGGACAAAGACACCAGACACCTTTTCCTGTGCCATTGCAATCTCTTGTTCAGAGATGTCCACGCCAGAGACCGCAGCTCCTTGAGCAACATAACAGGCTGCATCATGACCTGAACCGCAGCCGACATCAAGAATGGCTTTTCCTTGTAAATCCGGCAGGAGTGAATAGAAATACCTCCTCGTCGCCTCCTCCATATCCTCGGTTCCCTGCGCATATTCCTCTGCAAACTGATCGTAGTTTCCCATAGTTCTTCAAGAGGCTGAATGTTGCCGGGTGTTTAGCTGTTGGTGTTGTTTGTCCCCTTTTTCGGGCCAGGGCGGAATGCTTTGAGAAAATCAAAAAGATATTGGGCCTGCTCCTTGATTTCCGGGTAGGCGTTTTCAAATTCGCGGATGCGTCGGGAAGCACTGTACAGCCCTTCCATGCAGCGGGAGGTGGCTTGCAGCCGCTGGTGATAGACCGACTGGTGCAGCCGTTCCAGCAGTTGTTCAATGGGTTCAAGGCGTTTGACCTCAGCAATGCCCTGCTCAAGATCAGCCATGACCGCAGGCGCAAGGCGGAGAGTTTCGGCGTGCTCCTGCACCAAGCGGCTGGTGTCGTCCACCATTGCCTGATAGCCGGGCAGGGCTTTGTGCAGGGCCTGCACGTCCGCGCCATCCAAGGGAGGCGCAAGCTCCACGCCCAGCAGTTCTGCAACTTGTTCGATAGTGACGTTTTCGTTCGGCATTGCAAGTTCTCCCTGTAAGTTGTTTTCGAGATGGAGACAGGTTTAAACCTGTGGCTGGCCGCTGTCAAGGGAAAAGAGCGGGGAAATTTTTAGGCAGGAGGAAGGGCGAGGCTGGGTGGAGGCAGAAGCGGACTTGGAAAAGGCAGGCGGTTTCTGGGTTGGAGGCAGAAAAATGCTGGCTTGAATCAAGAATTTCCTTTTTTGGAAGAGAATTTATTCGTCTCTGATAAGTTCTCCCCGCCATGCAGACAGCCGACCACGCCGTTCTTGCAGAAAATCTCCAGCGCATCCGGGCCGACAGCAATTCCCCTTTGCTCATTTTGAAATTTAAGCGGTTCTATGATTTCAAATTGAACCATTACTTCCTCTCCAGAATGCAGGCCCGGCAAGCTTCACATTGGGGATGAACAACCCACCGTCTTTGACGATTGCATTTACGATCATTTTTTCCCTCTTCAGCAAAGGTTGGCTTAGATTTTAATTTTTCGTCTCTTCTTCAATATTCCGCTGAACCTTTCCTTGGCGTTCCAGCATGGCTTCTGTGCGTTTTTGCCAAAATTCAAGCTGCTCCTGCACTGACATGCCAGCCCTGTACTCCACCCGCTTTTCTCAAATTCCTCAATCAGCTTCTTCACTTCCTCCAGAACCCAAGTCATGGTCACTTAAAGCCCATTTAATCAGAAATATTATTATTTGAAATATGCTTAACGGTATCAGGACAAAAGCAGAAGCGCAGCATGCAAGCAGCATATACGGAATAATATTTTTTAAAGGTATATTGACTTCAAAAATATCATATAAGCTCAATCCCCACCAGATTACAGGAAAGAGAGACAAAGCAACTCCTGCCCCAAATCGGATAAGTGCTTCCCTAAGATTCTGCACAAAAATCTTATTTCCGGTAATCTGCTGAATTATCACTCCAAAAAAAGTAATAATTATTGCCGTACATCCTATTATGAACAGCATAATCAGCCTCCTATCTTCTATTGCTCCATCTCCTCAATCTTCCCCTGCGCTTCCTCCCAGACCGCATACTGCCGCTCCAGCCGCCGCCGCACCTCATTGTAGTCCTTGCTGACCTTGGCCCACTGCGCCTGATCCGCATACAAATCAGGGTCAGCCATCTGCGATTCCAGCTCGATCTTGCGCTCCTCCAACTGCTCAATCTCTTTCTCCGCCGCCTCAGCTTTTTTCTTCCACGGCCTCAAGACAGCATTGAGCTGCTCCTGCTGCTGGGCGCGCTGCCGCCGTTCCTCCTTGCGATTGACTGATTGCTCTGCTGCTTTGACGACTGGCTGCGCCTCGACCTTTGCTGCCGCCTCCAGCCGCTGACGAATTGCCAAGTAATCGTCAATATTGCCCTCGTGCAGCACGGCCTGCTGCTCGCGAATTTCCAGCACCTTGTTGACAAAAGAATTAACAAAGCTGCGGTTGTGCGAGACCACAATGATCGTGCCCTCGTACTGGGCCATGGCCTCCTGCAAAACCTCCTGCGAGCTGATGTCAAGATGGTTGGTCGGCTCATCAAGCAGCATCAGGTTGGCGGGCTTGACCAGCATTTTTGCCAGCGCGACCCGGCTTTTCTCGCCGCCGGACAGCACCTGCACCTTTTTATCGACCTCGTCGCCGCTGAAGAGAAACGTGCCCAGCAGCGAGCGCACCTTGGTCACGGTCAGGTCTTGGGAGCCATGATACACTGTGTCCAAGATGCTGTACTGGCCGTCCAGCTCCTGAGCCTGATGCTGGCCAAAATAGGTCATAATCACGTTATGCCCCTGCCGAACCGTGCCGCTGTCGGCTGCTTCCAGCCCGGCCATGATTTTCATCAGGGTGGTCTTGCCTGCGCCATTCACACCGACTATGGCCAGCTTGTCGCCCCGCCGCAGAGTGAAGGAGACATCGCGCAAAATCGTCCTGCCATCAAACTGTTTGCTCACGCCTTCTAATTGCAACACGTCGCGGCCCGAATCAGCAGCAGGCGGAAAAGAAAAGCGAATCTCCCGTTCGCTCTCAGCCAGCTCAATCCGTTCAATCTTTTCCAACTGCTTGACCCGACTCTGCACCTGCTTGGCCTTGGTCGATTTGGCCCGGAAGCGGGTGATGAACTGCTCGGCCTGCTTGATCATGGCCTGCTGATTGTCGTAGGCAGCCCGCTCCAGCTCCATGCGCTGGGCCTTTTCAATCAGATATTGCGAATAGTTGCCTTTATAGGCGGTCAGTCTGCCCAGACTCAGCTCCCAGGTTTTTGTTGTCACCCGATCAAGGAACGAGCGGTCATGGGAGATGATCATCATCGCCCCCTGATACTGCTGGAGAAAGTCCTCCATCCACGTCAGCGAGTCCAGATCAAGGTGGTTGGTCGGCTCGTCGAGGAGGAGCAAGGCGGGCTGGCGCAGGAGCAGCTTGGCTAACAGCAGGCGCATGATCCAGCCGCCGGAGAACTCGGACACTGCTCTGTCCAAATCCGCTTTGGCAAAGCCAAGGCCGAAGAGAATTCGCTCAATCTGCGGGCGGATGCGGAAGACATCATGCCCGTCGAGCAGATGCTGCAACTCGCCTTGACGTTCGATCAGGGCAGGCAACTCCGGGCTGTCTTGGCCCAGCTTGGCCAGCTTCTGGCTGATTTCCTCGAACTCTTGCTGCTGCTGCAATGCTTCCGCAAACGCGCTCTCCGCCTCGTCGTACAAGGTGCGGCTGCCCAGCTCAATGGTGATTTCCTGCGGCAGATAGGCGACAGTGAACCACGAGGCCCGGCTGACCACGCCAGGGTCGCTTTCCTGCTCGCCGCAGATGATTTTCATCAAGGTCGATTTGCCCGTGCCATTGACCCCGATAAGGCCGATGCGGTCGTTGACGTGAATCTGGGCGGAAACATCACGGAACAGATGCTTGTATCCGTGCTGGAGACTGAGATTGCTGATGGTGAGCATGAGGTTGCAGGCGGTCAGGCCGGGTGATTGTTTAACGGTGTTCGCTGCCGGAGAGAATACTCTGCCTGCCGGAAAATTTCAAAGGGAACTGCGGCAGGCAGCGTGCTGGCTCGTCTGTGTTGTCACCTGCCAATCCTGACAATGGAGGACTATTTATTGCTTGCCAGCAAAATATAGCCTATATTTTACTGGTCGCTGCAATTGCTGCGGTCGCTGCAAAGTGATCAGCAAACTGAAAAAATTCCAGAAGGAGGAATGTGATGAGGTTCAAGGTGTTGTTGCTGACTGTTTTTTTGGTGGCTCTGGCGGCTGTTCAAACGCAAGCTGCTGGAAACATCGGAGTTATCAGGCATATAGGAGATCACGTTGTTCACAGTCCGCCGTTGCAGACCAAAAAGGACCTCTGGCAGATGATGCGGAATCCAAAGGTTTGGCAGGACATGAAGAATGCGCTGAAAAGGGCGCAATGCCTGGGAACCAAAACAGGCAGGTGCATTGATCTTGCCGGAGAGATTCATGCCTTGTTTCCAGCCAGCTACGATGCCTTCAAGGAGCAGAAGGCCGAAGAAATCCGTGATTCTCTCTATGAAAGCGGCTCTGTCATTTTTAATTGGATGATGTACAGGAGCAAAGGCAAGGGGAGAATAAAAGTGTCCGGGAAAATAAAATGGGGAGGCAATTATGCACTCCCGGCTTATGAGTTTTCCATTCCCTACAAGAATCGCATTTATGTTTTCACCGTGCCCAAGGAATGCGGCAACTTGGCCTTGGTAAAGAAACTTTGCTTGCCATAAGTCAGGCAATTCATCAACTGCGCATTGCAACGCAGTTGATGAATTGGACAGCACAGCCGAATACGGACGCTTCTTCGTGGCAAAAAACTTTCATCCAACGAGGCCCGCCATGACCACCCCTGCCCAGCAGACCGCTGAATTCAGATCCAAAGCACTTGAAGCCAATTTTCAGCAAACCGCCAGCAAGGTTGAGATTTCCCCCCGCTATGCCCCGCTGCGGGAGGCTGTGGCCCGCTATCAGGGGCTGTCCGCCCGGCTGGAGCACCTGCTTTACGAAATAAGCCACCCTTTCCGCAACTGGCAGCTGATCATCAGCGAGCTGCGGCCTTTTGTCCTCAAAAATTTCAACCATTACCTTGGCCACCCGCAGGGGCCGGAATGCTTTGCCCTGTTCAGCGGCATTTTTTTGGATGCGCTCAGGGAGTCACGGAAAAACAGCAAAGTGACCGCCCTGACCGTGGAGGCTCTGCTCGCCTTTGCTGACAAGGTGATCAGCTCGCTCAAGCCGGAAACCCTGCCGCTCTACGGCCCGCAGCTCAACAATTTTTTTGATCAGCTGGCCCGGCTTGATGAAATTGATAGCAGCCTGATGATGCAGATGGTGCAGGGCCATCATCCGATCAAAAAAATGGCGGTCCAGCTCCTCAGCTTGGGTCGCGCAACAGCTTTTTCCTGCATCCCTGCGGCCCGGCTGCTGCAAAAAATTCTCATCACCAACTACGAATACTGGTTGAGCGAGGATGACCCGCAGCCTTGGTTTGAGCAGCATTGCGGCGGCTTCTGCGACAAGTGGGAGGCCAGGCCGGAGATGGCGGCCATTGCTCATGCCCGGATGCGCGAGCATCTCCAGACCTTGGAGCAGATCGATCTGGAGGAAGACCCGCATCAGGCCTTGAGCAAACTGCTGGAACTGCCCGCCCATGTTGACATAGTCCGCCTTTACCGCGAGATTCCCGGCAAGCTGGGCGAGGGCATTGAAGGCGGCGATGCCTTTTACATGGAAAACCGGAAGCTGCTCTTTCTCTTCCGCATCATGGACACTTCCGGCCTCTCGCTCATTCATGAGGAGAGCCTGCGGGAGATCAACCGCTCCTTGGTCCAGCTCATCCGCAAGCAAAACTTTGACGAGATAGAGCAGTTCTTCACCACCGCTTTCCAGCTCCTCAAGGCCAATGTGCGCAAATATCCGCACACTTCGCTCCAGTGCATTCAGGTCATCGGCGGCGAGGTGTTCAAGCGGGGCAATTCCCGCTTAGTTGAGGCCTTCCTCTTTGAGGCGGTGCGCTTCGGCTTTCAATACGCCAATGTCATGGGCGTGGATGAGGACTGGCAGCCGATCAGCAACCCGGCTCATCTGGCCAACATCCGGGTCTGGCTCAACCTGATCATGCAGGAGCCGAAGTGGTGCTCAACCCTGTTCTCGGCCCTGATCATCAACATTCGCCTCTCCGGCACCTGCGTCAAGGACACGGACCTCTTTCAGCGCGACATCAGCCAGCTCCTCAACCACCCAATCGGCCCGATCTACAACTTGGCCAAGCAGTTCACCAAGCTGATGCCGGTCTTTTTCAACGAGATCGGCGCGGAAGGCGAGCTGCGCGATGTCTCGACCGAGCTGGATGAGCTGCACAAGCGGCGCGATGTCCTGATTCACTTTCTCCGCAAGCAGTCGCATGTCGAGTCCTCCAACCTGATTGTCGGCTTTATCCGGGCCATTTTTCTTTTCTGGCTCAATTTGGACAAGAAGCCGCTCAAGGCCTACCTGCCTGAAGAAATCCTCAGTCAAGTGACGGTCTCCGGCCCCTTTGTCGATGAGCTGCATGTCCTTGCCCGGCGGCTGCGTGAAGAACTGGAATGGAACAGCATTGACGAGCTCCTGACCTGGGACAGAACTGAGCGTCATGCCTGGCTGGAGCGGCAGGAGGACATCTCTGCGGATGAGCGCAGGCGTTTTGACCTGCTGGTGCGCATGTTCCGGCTCCTGAACCACAAGTACAGCCTTGGCATGGAGGAGCTGCGCGAACAGCTTCAGCAGGCGGCCCGGTCCGGCTTCCCGGAAATGGAGCAGCTTTTGGAATCCTTGCAGGAGGATGAGCCGTACAGCTGCTTGGATGCCCTGCTCACCCATCTGGAGCAGCTCAAGGAAATCATCCTCAGTGAGCAGAAATTCGAGCCAAAGGAGGAAATTTACTACAAACGGCACATTGCCGTGGATATTCCTTCCGTCTATGGCCGCTATTCAGAGCGCAAGTTCGATGCCCTTGGTCTGGCCTTCCGGCTGGAGAATTTGGCCAACATCTACTTGGAACGGCTGACCCGGTCCATCAATCTCGGCTTTATCACCCAAGCCACTTTCATCCGCATTTCCGAGGCCCTGCATCTCTATCTGCGCGCCCTGAAAGTGGATGGCATCAGCAGCCGCCGCTTGGACACCTACGCCAGCCTGCTCGCCTCGTCAATCAGCATGAAGCGCTTCACCTACACCCAGCATTTGGACATCATGCGCGGGCTGTCCGAAGGGGTCAAGGATGTGATTTATGCCTATTACACCAATATTCATCAGAACAACCTCTCGATCATCATTCCTCAGATTGGCCGGGAAAATCTGCTGCTCAAGTTCCGCCCGCTCTGGGATGAGGAGGACATGCCCTCCACAGTCCATCGCCTCTCAGAAGCCTTTTTCCGCGACCTGATCGCCACCACCTTCGGCCTCCAGCACTTGGACAACTTCATCACCAAGATCATGCAGACCTTGGAGGCCCAGAAAGACATCCTTGACGAGCAGACCTTGGACCTGCTCATGACCTACAACCCGGAGCAGACCATCTCCCTGCTCTACCAGGAAAATCTCCGCACCCACAATCTCATTCATCTCGGCAACAAGGGCTTCAACCTAATGCTCTTGGCCAATGACGGCAAGCCTGTGCCGCCCGCCTTCATCATCACCACTGAGATTTTCCGCTGCTGGCCGGCTGTGCAGCGGTTCACCAAGGCCAAGGAGGAATTCATGCAGCGGGTGCGGGCCTCGATCACGGCCTTGGAGGAGCGGACAGGCCGCGAATTCGGCTCGCCGGAAAATCCGCTCCTGCTTTCAGTGCGCTCCGGGGCGGCCATTTCCATGCCCGGCATGATGACCACGGTCCACAACGTCGGCCTGAATGAGGATTTGCTCGACGAGCTGTGCGCCAGACACCCGGAGCAGGAGTATTTTCTCTGGGACACCTACCGCCGCTTTCTCCAGTCCTGGGCTATGGGCGAAGGCATGGCCCGCGATGAGTTTGGCGCACTGATGAATGCGCACAAGAAACGCTACAATGTCAAGCTCAAGCGGCAGTTCACTCCTGCCCAGATGCGCGAGCTGGCCTTGGAATACCGCAACGCCATGCGACGGCATGGCTATAATGCGCCGGAAGACCCGTGGCTTCAGCTTGTCGGCGCAGTGGAGATGGTGCTGGAGTCGTGGAGCACCATCAAGGCCCGCCAGTACCGCCATCTCATGGATGTGTCTGATGACTGGGGCACAGCAGTGATAGTCCAGACAATGGTCTATGGCAATCGCAACTTTAAAGCAGGCAGCGGCGTGCTCTTCACGGCCCATCCCTACCGCAAGGTGCGACGGGTGGCTCTCTGGGGTGATTACGCCTCCGGCGACCAAGGCGAGGACATTGTTTCCGGCTTAGTCACCAGCTACCCGATTTCAATGGAGCAGGCGGAGCTGGACGGCAGGCCAGAGGAAGACACCTTGGAGCGCAAATTTCCAGCCATTTATGAGCGGCTTCTCAGTATTTCCCGTGATTTGGTCTATACCAAGGGCTGGAATCCGCAGGAAATCGAGTTCACCTTTGAAGGCCCTGCACCGGAGCAGCTCCACATCCTCCAGACCCGCGACATGATCACGATCAAGAAGAAGGAGCATTTCCGGGTCTTTGTCGAATCAGCAGAGCAGCAGGCCGCAGTGCTGGGCAAGGGCATTGGCGTGAGCGGCTCGGCCCTGTCCGGCTTGGCCGTGTTCACCGACGAGAACATCCGCCAGCTCAGGCAGGAGCAGCCGGACATGCCGCTGATTCTCATCCGGCAGGACACGGTGCCAGAGGACATTAAGGAAATTTCCCTTGCCGACGGCCTGCTCACGGCTCGCGGCGGCCAGACTTCCCATGCCTCAGTGGTGGCCACCCGCTTGGAAAAGACCTGCGTGGTCGGCTGCCGGGATCTGCAAGTCTTTGAAGGCGCGGAACATGCTCTGATCAACGGCTTCACCATCCGCTTCCGCGATCCGGTCTCCATTGACGGACGCAACGGCCTCTTCCTGCGCGGCATTCATGAGACACGGGAGGAGGTGCATATTCTGCCGCTGTAGCGAGGCTGTGGGCATTACTGCGCATTTTTGTATCAGTTGCCCAGAGCATTGCCCTGACTTGTCTGTTATCGCATTTTTTTGGGAATGGCCTTTCTTCTTGTTCTCCTTGCCGCCTGCCTGCTTGACCTGCTCATCGGCGATCCTCGCTGGTTTCCGCATCCAGTGCGGCTGATCGGCTGGCTGGCAGCGCGCATGGAAATCATCACCCGCCGTCTGCCAATGCCAGCACGGCGCAGCGGCGGCCTGACCGTCCTGCTGGTGCTCCTTGCCACGGGCGGAGCCAGTGCCGCGCTGCTCCTGCTGCTGGCCATGCAGCCGCAGCCGCTCTTTCTCGCCGTAACCGCCTTTGCCTTGTACACCACTTTTGCCGCCCGCGACCTGCTCAAGCACGCCTTGGCAGTTCATGCCGCCCTTGGCGAAAGCATCGGGGTGGCTCGCCAGCAGGTCAGCATGATTGTCGGCCGTGACACCAGCCAGATGGATGAGGCTGCTGTCATCCGCGCCTGCGTGGAAAGCGTGGCTGAGAACATGGCCGACGGCATCATTGCCCCGCTCTTCTGGGCAACAGCGGGCGCAGCTCTTGCTTTGCCAGCAGGCGGCCATTGGCCAGCGGCCTGCGCCGTGCTGGCAGCCATGCTCTACAAGGCCATCAGCACTATGGATTCCATGTTCGGCTATAAAAACGAACGCTACCTGTATTTCGGCTTCTGCCCAGCCAAATTGGACGATGCCGCCAACTTTTTCCCGGCCCGGCTGGCCGCACTCGCCCTTGTCGCGACCGCACCCATCATCGGCGGCAGCTTGCGGCAGAGCTGGCGCATCCTTTGGCGCGACCATCAAAATCATGCCAGCCCCAATTCCGGCTGGCCGGAAGCAGCAGCTGCAGGCGCGCTCGGCCTGCAGCTCGGCGGGGATGCGGTCTATTTCGGCAAAATCGTCAGCAAGCCGCTCATCGGCGAAGCACTTGCCCCGCCGCAGCAACGCCATATCCTCCTCGTCTGCCGCTTAGTTCTGACTGCCTCGCTCCTCTGCCTGCTTCTCTTAGCCGGATTGTTTTCCCTCCTGCCGCTCCTCTGCTCCTGAAATCGCGGACAAGAGAGGCGAAAAAATCCATTTCCACGAAAAAACAGGTTGTTTTATAGCGGAGCACCGAGTATCTTATAGTTTTCTCATTCGCCGTCCATCCCATCCCCCTTTGCCGCAGAATTCGGGCAGCACAGCAAAATCATTGCTGCTTGACTGCTTTTTTTCATATCAAATTGCATTCGCATTCAGCAGACACAGGAATATCCTTTATGAGCACTTTTGCAGAACTCGGCATCAACAGTGAAATCATCAGCGCGCTCTCCGATCTCGGCTTTCAGGAGCCAACTCCTATTCAGGCGCAGGCCATCCCCCTTATTTTAAAAGAACATGCTGACATAGTCAGCCTTGCCCAAACCGGAACCGGCAAGACCGCCGCCTTTGGCCTGCCGCTGATCCAGCTCACCGATCCGACGAGCAGAGCAACGCAGGGGCTGGTCCTGTGTCCGACCAGAGAACTGTGCATGCAGGTGGCCAAGGACTTGGAGTCCTTTGCTAAATATGTTGGAGACATCCGCGTGTTAGCTGTTTATGGCGGGGCCAGCATTGTCCAGCAGATGCGCGACCTGCGCCGGGGAGCGCAGATCATTGTCGCCACCCCTGGCCGCCTGCGCGACATGATCCAGCGCGGCATGGCTGATGTTTCAACAGTCCGCTACGCCGTCTTTGACGAGGCGGATGAAATGCTCAACATGGGCTTTCAGGAGGAACTGAACGCCATTCTTGCGCAAACGCCCAAGGAAAAAAACACCCTGCTTTTCTCGGCCACCATGTCCAAGGAAGTGGCGAATATTGCCAGCCGCTACATGAAGAATCCCGTGGAAATTACGGTCGGCGACCGCAATGCCGGGGCCGAGAATGTCAGCCATGAGTATTACGTGGTCCGGCACCGGGACCGCTACGCCGCCCTGAAGCGAATTTTGGACAATGCCCCGGATATTTATTCGATCATCTTCTGCCGCACCCGCATGGACACCCAGGAGGTTGCTGACAAGCTGCTGCAGGAAGGCTACAAGGCCGATGCCCTGCACGGCGACCTGACCCAGGTTCAGCGCGATCTGGTGATGCGGAAATTCCACAGCCGCCATCTGCAAATTCTGGTGGCCACCGATGTGGCAGCCCGTGGCTTGGATGTCAACGATCTGACCCACGTCATCAACTACAGCCTGCCTGATGACATTTCCAGCTATACCCATCGCAGCGGTCGCACTGGCAGAGCAGGTCGGAATGGCATCTCCGTAGCTTTGGCAGACACACGGGAAGTCTATAAAATCCGCCAGATCGAGCACCGCCTGAAAAAGCAGTTCACCCACCGTTCCATCCCCAATGGCGAGGAAATTTGCAGCAAGCAGCTTGCCAGCCTGATCAAGCGGATCAGCAGCACTGAAATTCGGCATGAGCAGATTGACCCGCTTTATGCGGAAGTCGCCAAGCAGCTGGAGCATCTCGACAAAGCGGAGCTGATCAAGAAAATCATTTCCTTGGAGTTCAACCGCTTCTTGGAGTATTACAAGAATGCGCCTGATCTCAATCCGGCTATGGAGAGCAGAAAACGGGTGGAACGGGAAAGGCCAAGCCGGAAGCCGTCCAACAAGGATTTTGGCGGTGAGAGGAAGGACTTTGGCGGCGGCGGGAAAAATTTCGCCCGCTTTCATCTCAATGTGGGCCGCCGGGACGGCCTCCTGCCTGAGTATTTGGTCGGCAGGATCAACGAGGTGCCGGGCGGCGGGCGGATCAAGGTCGGCAAGATTGAAATCATGCGCAACACCGCCACGCTGGAGGGCGACAGCCGCTTCATTTCGCAAATCTTGGATACCTTTCAGCAGGCCGAGGTCAATGGCAAGCCAGTCGGCATCCGCCTCATGCAGGAGGGCGGCGAGCGGCCAGTGCGCAGAAGCGGGGGACGGCCTGATAATGAAACCCGGAAGAAATTCCGTCGCCTGCGGGAGCAGCACCGCTGATCATTCCCCCTGCGGATGAAGAAATACTTTTTTCTCTTCGCGCCCGTGCTTTTCTCAGTCGCTGCCCAGTAGGCGGCCTCAAAGGAATGGAAAAGCACGGCCTGGCTTCTCACCATGAGCGGCAGCGTTGCAGGCTATACGCTGGCTGGCACTGTGTTCGGGGTGCTCTCAATGGTGCTGATGTTGTCTGGGCAGTAAAAATATCGGGTGGTGGAGCAGGAAACTGGTTCTCATAGCTCCTGCGCTTTCACCCCTGTAGCACAGAGGACTGATGAAAATTGGGTTGACACCCTGTTGCGTGTTCAGCCCAGACTTTTCTTCAGTTTTCAGAGACTTGACAAGGTTGGCAATACATGTCCAACGGAAGAGCTGCCCCGCTTTCCTCAGTTTCCAGATGTCCTTTTGTCCCCGCCTTTGTTCTTCATATACAAACCACAGTCCATCAATCCGCCCCCGGCTGACATGGAATTCGGAAAGAAGAATATCTTCAGCATGTTCAGCAGCATCCAGCAGCCATTTGGAGATCGTGTCCTCTTTGCGCCCTTTCACCCGGCTCACGCTGCTTTCCGCAAGCCATCTTTTCCTCCTTCTAAATCAGTTTGCAAAAAACTAACCGGACATTAGTGACTTGAACCGGATGAACGATCAGGAACACTTTCCCTTCCAATTCAACAGCCAAGCCTGCCGCTTCTGCGGAGGCCGCTGCTGCCGGGGTTCATGCGGCTATGTCTGGATCAGTCTGACCGAACTGGAGGACATGGCCGCAGCCAAAGGCATGGATACCGCCCGTTTTGCCGCGCAGCACCTGCGGCAGGTGCAGGGCAGGCTTGCCTTGCGCGAGCGGGTCATCAATGGCGAACATTTCTGCTGCTTTTTTGACCCGATTGCCTGTAGCTGCACGGTCTATGAACAGAGACCGGAACAGTGCCGCAGCTTTCCGTTCTGGGAGAAATTCAAACATGACTGTCAGGAACTGCTGCGGGAATGTCCCGGCGTGACGCTGACAAAATCAAGCTGACTGTGAGGATATTTCATGCAGATCAATGGCAAACCGTGGCGCAGCATCTGGCTGGAAAACGATGGTCAGAGCGTGGGCATTATTGATCAGACCAAACTGCCGCATCGCTTTGAGACAATCCGGCTGACCAGCGCAGAGGATGCGGTCGCAGCCATCCGTGACATGCTGGTGCGCGGCGCGCCGCTGATCGGGGCAACCGCAGCATGGGGCATTTTTCTCGGCCTGCGGGAGGACAGCTCCGATGCCGGTTTGGAGACGGTTTGCGCGAAACTGCTCCAAGCCAGACCAACAGCGGTCAATCTGCGCTGGGCTGTGGAGCGGATGCGGAACCTGCTGGCAGTGCTGCCGTCGGACCAGCGGCCCGATGCCGCCCGCAGTGAGGCCGCAGCCATCTGCGAGGAGGACGTGCGCCTCAACGAGGCCATCGGCGGGCATGGCCTGCGTCTGATTGCCGCGCAATATCAGCAGAAAAAAAGAATAATCAACATCCTCACCCACTGCAACGCGGGCTGGTTAGCCACAGTTGACTGGGGCACAGCCTTGGCTCCGATCTACAAGGCGCAGGCCGCTGGCATTCCTGTTCATGTCTGGGTGGATGAGACCCGGCCCCGCAATCAGGGCGCGCATCTCACGGCCTGGGAGCTGGCCGCCGCAGGCATCGACCATCATCTGATTGCCGACAACAGCGGCGGTCATCTCATGCGGCAGGGCCGGGTTGATCTCTGCCTTGTCGGCAGCGACCGCACCACTGCCAGCGGCGATGTCTGCAATAAGATCGGCACCTATCTGAAAGCGTTAGCTGCGGCAGACAACAACGTTCCCTTTTATGTGGCCCTGCCCGGCTCAACCATTGACTGGACGCTGACCGACGGCATGGCAATTCCGATTGAAGAGCGGGCGGAAGAGGAGGTGCTCTTTGTTTCCGGGCAGGCCGAGGACGGCAGCATCCGGCAGGTGCGCATTGCCCCGGAGCAGACGCGGGCAGGCAATCCCGCCTTTGACGTGACCCCGGCCCGCCTTGTCACCGGCCTGATCACGGAACGCGGCCTCTGCGCGGCGAGTCGGGAGGGACTGCGGGAGCTGTTCCCGGAGCAGGGGTGACAACTTCTCTTCCGTGGTAAAAATGAGCATCCAGAGCGGCAAGTTTTTTTGACAGACAGGCAACATACGGAAACCATACGCCGTTTGCCTCCTGAACTCATTTGCTGACAGATTGCAACATGGAACAGAGCTTTGCGTAACAGGAAGTAGGCCGTTTGAACAAAGCGGCTGTCCTCGGCAGAAGAGGACAAGAACGCGGTGAAAAAGGAGGCTGTGATGATTGGCGGAAGCATTCCCAAGCTGCTGCAGCAAGAGGCCAACGAGGTGCGGCAGGCGTTGGAGAAGATTGGAGCCGGGCTGCCTGCTGAGATTTCAGCGGCCGGCACCATGCTGATTGTCGCTGACAGCTCTGTGCTGGTTGCTCTGGCGTTGTGCGTTTGATTGAGGGGACGCTTGCGCTGGCAGGGGAAAAACCATCTTGCATGTCTTGCGGAAACCATCTATATAGTATGGTCGGAACCATCTGGATGGTTTTCCAAAACCATTTAGATGGTTTCCTCTAAACCATTCAGTATGTTTCCCCGGAACTATCCTAATGGTTTTCCTGAAACCATCCAGATTGTTTTTCAGGCGGGCTGAGGGAAGGGGCGGCAGGCCAGTGCGCGAGGCTGAACAGGTTGCTTTTGTTGTGCGCCACAGGATAAGATAGATGCGGTCTGCCTGACTTGACTGCAACTATTCACAAGAGGAAGATATGGATGCTAAACTGACCTTGCAAATAGATGGTTCCGTCATTGCATCTGCGAAACAGTTCGCTGCTGCGCGTCACACTTCGCTGTCAAAGCTGGTGGAGAACTACCTGAAAAGCATCACTCGTGAAACTGGCCAGGAGAAACGGCTGCCGGGCGTTGTCGGCGAACTTGCCGGTCTGCTGAAGGGCGTGGATGCGGACGAAAGCAGGAAAGCGCAGGCTGATCATCTGGAAGAGAAGTACAGATGAATACGATCTTTCTGGATGCGGATGTCATTCTTGATCTGCTGACAGAGCGGGAGCCGCATTTTGAACCGGCAGCACAGCTCTTTCTCAGGATTCAGGGTAAGGAGCTGAACGCCTGCACTTCGCCGGTTGTCATCGCCAACATCTTTTACATCCTCAACAAGCATATTGGCCGGGAAAGAGCGGTTCAGGCAATCAGAAAACTCAGGACTCTGGTCAAGGTGCTCACTTGCGGAGAACGCATCATTGATGCGGCGCTTGCTTCAGATTTTACTGATTTTGAAGATGCGATCCAATACAGCACTGCGCTGGCGCACAAGATAGACACGCTCATCACAAGAAATGTGACAGATTACAAAACAGCAACGATCAAGATAGTGACACCGCTTGAGTATATCGAAAGCATGTAAATTGTATCCAGATTGTTTTTCAGGCGGGCTGAGGGAAGGGGCGGCAGGCCGGTGAAGGCGGGGTGATTGCATTCAGCCTGAGCTGTGGGCTGTCTGCAAATTGAGTAGGGCGGGCAAACAGTTGTATCGTTTGTCTGTGCGGAAGCGGATATGAATTGGCGGGCAAGCAGAAAGATGCTTGCCCACGCTACGGTACTACCAACAAAGTGCTCAACGCCTTTCGGCATCAAAGATAGAATCACCTTTCTGACACTGCCAGTCACGTTCCCATCGCCCTGTGCTCAACGCCTTTCGGCATCAAAGATAGAATCACAAACCGAGATATAAAATGTACAATTCTGTGACACTGTGCTCAACGCCTTTCGGCATCAAAGATAGAATCACCACTCACAGCGAACTTCCGGCTCACCGTTGACGATGTGCTCAACGCCTTTCGGCATCAAAGATAGAATCACGCCTGCGCTGATGCTTTGTCGGCATGGTCTCGATACAAGGTGCTCAACGCCTTTCGGCATCAAAGATAGAATCACCAGGTTGAGGAGGTCATCGTACTGGGCTTTGCGTTGTGCTCAACGCCTTTCGGCATCAAAGATAGAATCACTCCATACCTGCGGCGGCAGAAAAGTTTCTGACACGGCCGTGCTCAACGCCTTTCGGCATCAAAGATAGAATCACTTCCTTGGTCAATCCTTGGTTAATCCTTCTTTAGCGTGCTCAACGCCTTTCGGCATCAAAGATAGAATCACACAGCAGCCACCAAGACCACAACAGAGCAGACCACGTGCTCAACGCCTTTCGGCATCAAAGATAGAATCACCTGGAAGAGGATGACAGATTTAAGGTAAGGGCCTGGTGCTCAACGCCTTTCGGCATCAAAGATAGAATCACAGCCCTTCCCGCAGCTCCCTGCTGACGGGCTGTGCAGCACGATAAATCAAGCTGGCCTGCTGTTCCGCTGCTGCTGCCTGCAATACGAGCAATTTCTTTTAGCCCTCCCTTGCTCAGGTTAATGGTTTTGCATGAAAAAATCCCAAATCAAGCACCTGCTGCCCCTGTCGGCGGCTACATTCAGCCGCTGTAGCAGTACGTTACCGCCGATATCTGCAAACCTGCTGATAGTATCATGGATGCCCATGAGTTGGCAAGAAAATTTTTCTCGTTCTTCTGCTCCAGCGCGGGAATCAGCTTGTTGCTCTGATCGGACTGACATCCCCTGCTGTCACCCGGTGTTCTCTGCCGGACGCATCCGCAACAATATATCGCCCATCCTCGGCCAAACCCGCGCCAACCGTTGGGAGCATTTCCTTGCCGCTGTCATACTCCAAGGGCTTGCCAAGCAGATAATCTAACCTGCGCCATTCTTCCAGCAGAGCAGTCTTGCCGCCGTTCTCAAGCCGCTGCCCTGCCGTGTGCAGATGTTCCATGCCGGGCAGCAGAGCCGGAACATCTGCTGCCCGGCATGGAACACTGGGAGGAAATGACCATGCCAAAGAGTGCGAATAGCGCGTAAGGGCGATTCATGAATCGCCCCTACAGGATGTGATGCAATGACAAGGCCCTGAGTCCGCATCGGATTCAGGGCTTTCTTGTTTCCATCTTGCCGTTGCAAAAAACATCCGCAGCCTTTATTATGCAGTTTGAACAGAACCTTAATTCTGGATAACATGCTGGCGGAACTTGTTTTGCGGGATAACGCCCGGCATAAAACTGCATGCAACAACCCTACCTGACAAATGAAAGGCATCATTCTCGCGGGCGGCTCCGGCACCCGCCTTTATCCGCTGACCCAAGTCATCAGCAAGCAGCTCATCCCGGTCTATGACAAGCCGATGATCTATTACCCGTTGGCCGTGCTGATGCTGGCGGGCATCCGCGACATCCTCCTCATTTCCACGCCAGAAGACCTGCCCCGCTTCAGCCAGCTTTTCGGCGACGGCTCGCAGCTCGGCCTGAACATCTCCTACGCCGAGCAGCCCCGACCGGAAGGACTGGCGCAAGCCTTTCTGCTCGGCAAGAAATTCATCGGCAGATCAGCGGTCTCCTTGGTGCTTGGGGACAACATCTTTTTCGGTCCCGGCTTTCAGCAGATCGTCAAGCGATGCCGGAATCTGAAGAACAACGAAGGCGGCATCATCTTCGGTTATTTGGTCAAAGACCCGGAACGCTACGGCGTGGTCGAGTTTGACGCGGAAAAGAATGTGGTCAGCATTGAGGAAAAACCAGCCAAGCCCAAGTCGCGCTACGCAGTGCCGGGCCTCTATTTTTACGACAACAGCGTGGTCGAGATTGCCGAGTCGATCAAGCCGTCAGCGCGGGGCGAGCTGGAAATCACGGATGTCAACCGCACCTATTTGCAGCAGGGCCGACTGCGGGTGGAGCTGCTCGGACGCGGCTTCTGCTGGTTGGACACAGGCACGCATGAATCGCTCCAGCAGGCATCCGCTTATGTGCAGGCAGTGCAGGATCGGCAAGGCCTGAAGATCGCCTGCATTGAGGAAATCGCTTGGCGGATGGGCTACATTGACGCAGAGCAGGTGGAGCAGATTGCCCAGCAGATGCTCAAGAATCAGTACGGCCAGTACCTGATGGCCATACTCAGGGAGGAGGGTGCGAAGCAATGAAGCTGCTGATCACTGGCGCGGGCGGGCAATTGGGGCAGGACTGCGTCCAGCTCATGCTTGACCGGCACGAAATTTGCGCCCTGACCTCGCGCCAGCTTGACATCACCCAAGCTGAGGCGGTGCGGGAAGCGGTGGCCTGCATCCGCCCGCAGGTGCTGATCAACTGCGCCGCCTACACAGCTGTGGATGCCTGCGAGACAGAAACCGAACGCTGCATGGTGGTCAATGCCCACGGCCCGGCCCATCTTGCCGCAGCCTGCGCTGAGTTCGGCAGCCGCTTGATTCATATTTCCACCGACTATGTTTTTGACGGCAGCAAGCCAGTGCCGCAGGCCTACACAGAAGAGGATGCGGTCGGGCCGGTCTCCGCCTATGGCCGGAGCAAGCTGGCAGGCGAGCAGGCCATTGCCGAGCGGCTGGATGATTATCTTATTCTGCGCACGGCTTGGCTCTACGGCATGGGCAGCGGCAATTTCCTCAAGACCATGCTGCGCTTGGCAGTCGCAAAGCGTCCGCTCCGGGTGGTGGATGATCAGCACGGCTCGCTGACTTGGACCGCCTCCTTGGCCCGGCAGATCGAGCAGGTTTTAGACGGCGGCTTGTGCGGCATTGCCCATGCCACGGCAGAGGGACACTGCACCTGGTTTGAGGGGGCAAAGCATTTTCTTGAGGCCATGCAAGTGGAGTTTTCCTTGGAACCTTGCGTCACTGCCGACTATCCCACGCCAGCCCGGCGGCCTGCCAATTCCATTCTGGCCAACCACCGCCTGCAAGCGCATGGCCTGAACGTGATGCGCGACTGGCGGGCGGATGTGGATGATTTTGTCCGTCTGCACCGGGAGGAGCTGCTGCGGAGGGAACATGCTGGATTCAAGTGAGCAGGGCATAGCCCATGATTTTCCATCAACCCCCTGTCAGTTTTTTCAAAGACCTCGGCCTGCTGTTGAGATTATCCACAGCACTCAGAACCTGCTGCACAGCAATGTCAAGCAGCTCCTGCCCTTCCTGTGAAAACGCGCTGCTTAACAATTGCCTTTCCCGGCAGCATCCTGTATTTTATTTTCATCTGCCGGACATCATCTAAACTGCGCAGGGCAGTCTGTCCTTTTTTCAAACCTGCTGAAAAATCATGCTGAACGTTGGCATTATCGGGGCTTCCGGCTACACCGGAGTTGAACTGGCCCGCATTCTTTCCGATCATCCTGAAGTCCGGCTGACCGTGGCCACCTCGCGGCAGTTTGCCGGAAAACCGCTTTCCGAGGTCTTTCCCAACCTGCGCAAGCGGGTTGACCTGATCTGCGAAGACTTGACCCCAGAGCAGCTTGTTGACCGGGCTGATTTCTTTTTTGCCGCAGTGCCGCATAAGACTGCGATGGCCTTGGTGCCGACCTTTTTGGCCGCAGGAAAAAAGGTGGTTGATCTGAGCGCGGATTTTCGCATCCGCGATGCAGCAGTGTATGAGCAATGGTATCAGCCGCACAGCTGCCCGGAGCTGCTGGCCGAGGCAGTCTATGGTCTGCCGGAGCTGTATCGCGAGCAGGTGAAAAGCGCACGTCTGACAGCCAATCCTGGCTGCTATCCGACCTCGATCATTCTCGGCTTGGCCCCCTTGCTGCGGGAAAAGCTGATCGACCCGGCCACTCTGATTGTTGACTCCAAGTCCGGCACCTCTGGCGCGGGCCGTTCGCTCAATGTCGGCACCCTGTTCTGCGAGGTCACAGACGGCTTCCGGCCCTACAAAGTTGGCGGCGCGCACCGTCACATCCCGGAGATTGAGCAGGAGCTGTCCGCGCTGGCTGGCAGCGAGGTGATCATCTCCTTCACCCCGCACCTGCTGCCGATTTCACGCGGCATCCTCAGCACCATCTACGCCAGCTTGAGCGGCAGCATCAGCGGGCAGGACATGCAGGACTTGTACGAAAGCGCCTATCAGGACGAGCTGTTTGTCCGCGTCTGTCCTGCCGGAACCTTTCCGGCCACCCAGCATGTCCGGGGCAGCAACTGCTGCGACATTGGCGTGAAGATTGATCAGCGCACCGGGCGGGTGATTGTCATGTCAGCAATTGACAACATTGCCAAAGGCGCGTCCGGCCAAGCAGTGCAGAACATGAACCTGATGAACGGCTTTGCCGAGGACTGCGCCATCCGGGGAGCCGCTTTCTTTCCGTGAAGCAGCGCAACATCCTTCTGCGCATCGCCTACGACGGCACCGGCTTCTGCGGCTGGCAGCGGCAGGAGAATGGACCGACCATTCAGGGGATTGTAGAGGAAAAGCTGGCGGTCATCATCAAGGAGCCGGTTGATGTCATCGGCGCGGGCCGCACTGATGCCGGGGTTCATGCCGAGGCTATGACTGCCAATTTCCGCACCAGCGCAGCCATGCCAGCACCGGCTTTTCAAAAGGCATTGAACGCCTTGCTGCCCAAGGCGGTGCGCATTTTGGAGAGCTGCGAAGTGCCGCCGGATTTTCATGCCCGCTTCTCCGCTGTCGGCAAAACCTACCGCTACGACTTTTTCACCGGCGCAGTGCAGAATCCTGCTGAACGCCTTTACCGAACCCACACGCCCTGCCGTTTCTCCCCAGAACAGGTGCGGCCCTGCTTGGAACTGCTCCTTGGCAGCCATGATTTTTCCAGCTTTGAGGCGGTCGGCAGCCGTGACCGCAGCCGCACCACAGGCCGGGGCGCAGTGCGGACCCTCTTTCTCGCCGAATGCGTGGCCGATGCCGCCCGGCCTGAGCACTTCTCCTTCCGCTTCAGCGGGGACGGCTTTCTCCGCCAGATGGTGCGCAATCTGGCCGGAACCTTGCTCTGGGCCGGGGCGGGCCGCCTGAGCAGCGCAGATTTTGCCGCGATTTTCTCGGCAAAAGACCGCAGGCAGGCTGCTCCGACCGCTCCGGCCTGCGGTCTGTTCTTAGAGAACGTGCAGTATCCGGCAAGATAAAAAACTCGACCGCCTGTCAGTCTGAGCGGCAATGACCGCCACGCTGTGACTGCGGAAAGCAGCTATGCAGCTTCTTGATTTGCCGTCTGAAAAAACAGCGTCATGCAGAACTGGCCGCTGCTGGGCTTGTCTGGAAACCTGCCGCATTTCTGGGCAGCTAAGAAAAAAAATTGATTTCGGGTGCAGATATGCTATCCTTAATAACGGGGCTGGACAGGAATTGCTCCAGCGGAGCAGTCCGGTTCGGACCGGAGAGAACATCATCATTTTCCAAGCACTTTTCATGACGGTCGGACAAGCTGTCCTTTCATGTCTTCTGATATATCAAAAATTCTGATTGTTGACGACGACCTGCTCTTTGTCAACGATCTCTATGAACTGCTGAAAATCTACGATCAGTTCGACGTGCAGACCGCCACCAGCCGGGGCGAGGAGCTTTTCCTGCTCAAGCAGGAAAAAATCGCGGTGCTGGTGGTCAACCTGCAAACCTCCAGCTTAGACGGTCTGGAGGTGCTCTCGCTTGTCTCCACGTCGTACAGGCATATTCAGTGCATCGTCATGATCAATGACGGGCATCCTGCCCAGCTAAGAGCCTTGGAGAATTGCCCCTGCAAAGACTCCGTGTTCCGCTGCCTTGTCAAGCCTGACAATCTGGAGGTCATTGGTTGCGCTATTTTGGAAAGCCTGCAACGGCTGGATGAGAACGACTATCAGCCAGGCATCACGGCCAACAAAATTGTCTCTTTTTTTGAAATTCTGCAACGAACCGCCAGAATTTCCGTCCGTTTCGGCACCAAAAAGCACGCCCTGCTCGACTTTCACAACGGCCAGTTGATCAACTCGATCTGCGAGAAAAAACAAGGTATTGAGGCGGCCTTGGAGGTTTTTGACTGGCCGCCGCTCGGCTTTATTATTGAAAACGGGGAACCAGGCCTGGAGCGGACCATCCATCAGAAGGACCTTGAGACAATTCGGATCACCTCAAGATTGAAAAGGGAGGCTGCTCAACAAAAAAGCGGCGCAGGAGAAGAGGGGATGAGCAAGTCGGAGCAGAAGATCAGCCTGTTCATTGTTGACGACTCCAAAATGATGCGGAAAGTGATCGCCAGCATTTTCAAGGATGATCCCTTTGTGCAGGTGGTCGGCGAGGCGGAGAACGGCGAGGAGGCGTTGCAGCTCATTCCCCAGCTTAAACCGGACGTGGTCACGCTGGATGTGGAAATGCCAGTCATGGACGGTCTGACCACTATCAAGCATTTGATGATTCAGTCGCCCACCCCGACCGTGATGCTCAGTTCCATGACCCAGGACGGCGCGGCAGTCACCTTTGACGCGCTTAAATATGGGGCCGTGGATTTTGTCGCCAAGCCCTCCCGCAATGCTTCGGTTGATCTGGCCGAACAGACAAGGGAAATTGCCCGCAAGGTGCATTTAGCCTCAGAAGTGGAGCTGGATGCGGTGCGCTATGTCCGGGCGGTGAACAAGGACAAGCAGGCTCGTTTTCCGTCCGGCACCCGCTGCGAAAAAATTGTCGCCATTGGCGCAGCAGAGGGCGGCTATGGCGCCATGCTCAAAATCCTGCCGCATCTTTCCCCTGAAATTCCTGCGGCCTATTTGGTCATGTTCTACGCCTCGTCCAAGCATCTGGATTCCTTTGTTGAATACATGGATCGCTTCTCGCCGCTGCGGATCCGGCGGGCGGCCAATAACATCCGCTTGGAGGCCGGGGTCTGTTATTTTGCCTCTGGCGAGGAATATCTGACCGTGCATGAACGGGAGGACGGCCTGATTCTGCATCTCTCCGCCGCTCCGTTCGCCACTCAGCGCGGCTCCATCAACATGCTCTTTTTTTCTGTGGCTGAGGTGATACGGGATGATGCGGTGGCGGTCATTCTTTCCGGCGTGGGCGAAGACGGCACCGAAGGCATGGCCGAAATTTTGCGGGTGGGCGGCGCAGGCATTGTCCAAGATCCCTCCGGCTGCCTGTACCGTGACATGCCGTGGTCGGTGTCAGCACATTGCCGGGAGGCCGCTGTGCTGCCGGACGGAGAAATATCGGACACCATCAACGGCATTCTGGCGGCATGATGCCTTGGTGATTGCCACACCCCTGCGCACAAATTCATGGCGGAAAAACGCATTCCCCGCAACAGCAGACTTGCGGAAAATCGAATATCTCAATATAAATAGAAGCAACGTAATTTTTTTTTAACAGGAGGCTGGAGAAACAACATGGACGTGCGGCTGAGAGGAGCTTCCTGCGGCGGACGCAGGCAGCAGACAAAGGGCGGGCCGGTCTGTCGGTCTGCGGTTTTGAAACAGAGATTGAAGGAGAGGCAAGCATGAAAAGAACGCAGCGATTCACCACCACGGGCTGGGGACTCCGGGGAAAGCTGGTCGCCCTGCTCCTTGTCATTGGACTGCTCCCCTTCGCCATCAGCGCGTTGGTTTCCTACTATCAGTCCTCCAACGCGCTTGTCCAAGCCGCGCAGGAGAGGCTGGAGGCCCTCCGGCAGCTCAAAAAAAATCAGATTAACAGCTACCTGACCGAGCGTGCGAACGACATCAGCACCTTGGCGGAAATTGTCCATTCGCTCCGTGCTGACGCTATTGCCAAGAACAACGCGCTCATGGCGACCAAGAGAGCCGCGCTTGAACGGTACTTTGGCAAGCGTTTTGCTGAGATTCAAGGCATCGCCGACAGTCCGACCACAGTCAGCGCCATGCAGGAGTTCAACAGCACCTTCCATGAGGAGGGCGACCGGGTTGGCGGCAGCATGTGGAACGGCTACAAGGAGAAGTACGCGCCGTGGTACAATGTCTATTTGGACAAGCATGGCTACCATGACGTGTATCTGATTGATTCGGACGGCAACATCGTCTTCACTGCCGCCGGACTGGCTGACTTGGGCCAGAACGTGCTCAGAGGCTCGCTCAAGGAGTCCGGTCTGGGCCGTCTCTTTGCCAAGGCCACGAAAGAGCCGATCTTGGAGGACTATACCTCGTATGCTCCGGCAGGCAACAAGCAGGTCATGTTCGTTGGCGCGCCGGTCATGGCCGATGGCGCGGTCATCGGCGTGGCCGCCCTCCAGCTCTCCACGGCTGAGATCAACGGCATCGTGCAGGAGCGCGAGGGCATGCGTTCCTCGTTTGAGACCTTCCTCGTTGGTGACAAAGCCAATCCGACCCTGCGCAGTGACCGCGTGGTCAATGCAGGTAAAATCGGCGATCCCAAAAACGATCCCAAAAACGACAAGGAGTCGTACGAAGTTCTGTCCGGCAAGAGCGGTGTTGAATACAAGGTCGGCCCGCAAGGCGAGTTCCAGATCGCGGTTTATGAACCGGTCAATCTGCCGGGCCTGAACTGGGGCCTGGTCACCACAGGCACCTTTGCTGAGGCGGTTGTGCCGCAGGCGGCAGGCGAGGCTGACGACCTGCTGACCAAGGTCATGAAGGCCTATAACTACTATGACATCTTCCTGATCGACCCGACTGGCTTCATTTTCTACTCTGGTAAAAAAGAGGCTGACTTTGAGACCAATATCATGACCGGCAAGTACAGCAGCAGCAACTTGGGCCGGATAATCAACAAAGTTGCCAGCACCAGAAAGCTCCAATTTGCCGACTTTGAGCGCTATGCCCCGTCAGACAACGCCCCTGCCTCCTTCATGGCCGGGCCGGTTCTTGACAAGGGCGAGCTGGTGGCCATCTTTGCCGTGCAGCTGCCGACCTCGGACATCAACGAGATCATGACTGAGGCCACTGGTCTGGGTGAGACGGGTGAGACTTATTTGGTCGGCCCGGACAAGGTACTCCGGTCTGACTCCCGTCTGGTCACTGATGCCAAAATTCTGACCAAAGAGATTGACACGAAGGCAACCCAGGCTGCGTTGAATGAGCGCAAGAGCGGTGTTGACATGATCACCGACTACCGGGGCAAGGAGGTTCTTTCCGCTTATGCGCCGCTGGATTTGAAAGATGTTGTTGGCGCGGATTTTGAGTGGGCCATCCTCGCTGAGGTTGACACTGCCGAGGCTCTTGCCGCTGCCAACCGGATTCGTAACTACTCCATCATCGGTGCTCTTGTCATTGGTCTTGTCGTGGCCATGCTGGCGTGGTTCATCGGTGGCGCATTTGCCGCGCCCATCGTCTCCATCGCCGAAGTTGTCCGGCAGGTTGCTGCGGAGCGGGATTTGACCCTTGAGGTGCCTGTCGCTTCGGGTGACGAGGTCGGGCAGATGGCTGCTGAGTTCAACGCCATGCTCGCCGAGTTGAACAAATCCTTCCGCGAGGTTGAGCAGGTGTCGCAGAGGGTTGCCCGCAACGCTCAGGACGTGGCAGGCCGCGCTTCTGCCAACCGTGACCGTGCTGAGATCGAGGTGAAGCAGTCTGAGAAAACTCGTGAGCTGATTCAAACAATGGGTTCCACGGCGGCGCAGGTTGCTGACGGTGCCCGCGCCCAGCAGCAATCAGCCCAGAAATCCCAGCGCACCATTGCCGAGCTGCTCAGTTCGATGAACACAGTTAGCGCGGCGGTTATCAAGCAGTCTGAAGAGGCCGAGACTGCCACCGACCGTGTGGCCGCAATGGGTCAGACAGGTGCGATGGTTGTGGCGACCTCTGGTGAGCAGGGCAAGATGGTTATGCAGGTGACTGCCTCCATGAACGAGATCACCTCTGCTGTACGGAACATGGGCAAGGCGGTTGACGATGCCACCCAGCAGGGTCAGGAATCGCTCAAGGCCGCCAACCAGGGTCGTGTTGCGGTTGAAAACACAGTTGCTGGTATGCGCGCCATTGCTGACTCCTCCGGTCAGATTTCTGAAATCATCGGCGTTATCACCGAGATCGCGGAGCAGACCAACTTGCTGGCTCTGAACGCCGCGATTGAGGCCGCCCGTGCCGGCGCGCATGGTAAAGGTTTCGCGGTTGTTGCGGACGAGGTTGGTAAGCTGGCCCAGCGTTCCTCTGAAGCTGCCAAGGAGATCACCCAGCTGATCAAGGACTCCACGGCCAAGGTTGAGGAGGGTACTCGCTATTCCGAGGAACTTCAAGGCGCGCTGGCATTGATTGACTCCAGCGGTCGTAACAACATGAAGTCAATTGAGGAAATCGCCTCGGTTGCCCAGGTTGTGGAGCGGGATATTCAGAGTGTTCAGGGCTTGGTTCAGGAGCTGAACAAACTGGCCGAGCAGATCTCGAAAATGGCTGGTGAGCAGGGTGACCGTCGTAAAGCTGCTGAGGGTGCTCTCTCGTCCATGGTGCAGCAGTCTCAGATCATCAGTGCGCTGGTTGCTGAAGCCACCGCAGGCTCGTCCGCGATTGACGGCGAGATGCGCGAGATTGTGACCCGCACTGAAAAGCTGACCGAAATGGTCGCGGCCCAGCGGGAGCGTTCCGCCAACGCGACCAAGATTGCCCAGCAGTCGTTCGAGGGTGCGCAGAAAACGGTGGAAGGAGCTGGTGTGGTTGTGTCGATTACCGACGATCTGACAAGTGCTTCCGCAAGGCTGCGGGAGCAGGTTGAGCAGTTCAAGCTGTAATCCGCCTGTCCGCCGCGCTCCGCGTCTGTCTGTTCCGGCAGGCGCGGAGCAGCATGTTTTCACTTGGTAAAAAACGTTAAATTCTGCGGAATGCCGCGCAACAAGGAGACCAATTCATGGCTGAAGGATTTGCAGCCGACAGGACAGCTGACCGGGAAGAAAAAGAACAGCTCATGCAGCTGGTCGGCTTCACCATCGGCAAGGAACAGTTTGGCGTTGACATACTCATGGTGCAGGAGATCATCCGCTCCGCTCCGATCACCTCAGTGCCCAATTCTCCAGACTTTATTGAAGGAGTCATCAACCTTCGCGGCAACATCATTCCGGTCATTGAGCTGCGCAAGCGGCTGGGGCTTTTTCGGAAGGAGAGCGCGACTAAGGATTCTTGGATTCTGATTCTCGACATTGATGGCCGGGTCACGGGCTTTATTGTCGATTCCGTGACCAAGGTTCTGAAAATTATGGAAAGCACAATTGAGCCGCCGCCCGAGGTGGTCATGGCCGGTCTGGCCAACCGCTACATCAAAGGCGTTTGCGATATTGGCAACGCCCTCCTCATCCTCCTTGATTTCAACCGGATTCTGATGGCGGATGAATTACGGAAGCTCAGTTCAATCAGCGGAGAATAGATCAAGATGAGCAAACGGGTTCTGGTTGTCGATGACTCTTCGATGATGCGCAAGATGATTGTCAAGCTGCTCCAGCCGCCAGGGCACATTGTCGTCGGGCAGGCCAAGAACGGCATCGAGGCCATCCAGCTCTACAAGGAGTTGAAGCCGGATATTGTGACTATGGATATCACCATGCGCGACATGGACGGACTTGAGGCGGCCAAGGAGATTCTCCGCCACGACAAGGATGCCCATATCATCTTTCTCTCCAATTTGGATGAGGAGATTTACCGGGCTGAGGTGGAGAAGCTCGGCGCGCTCGGTTTTGCCAGCAAGCACAAGGCCAAAGAGATTCTGGAAATGATTGAGGAGGAGGACGGAAAGCACTGAGGATGGATGGGGAGGAGCGGCTGCCGCCTCAGAACGGCGGCCCCGCGCATCTGAAGAAACCTTGTCACGGATTTTCGCCTATGTCCACCTTGTTCCGGGCGGCAGAGAGCCTGAGCCTGAAGACGAGGGCCTTTTTTTTCTATGGCCTGACCGTCCTGCTGACCCTGCTTGCCGCAGCCGGGGTTGTCTATGAACACGGCCTGACTCTGCTGCTGCTCGCACTGCTCATAGCTGTTCAGACTGCGGCCTTGTTTGTTTTTCATCATTATGTGCTCAAGCCGCTTGCCCATGTCCATGCCGCCACCCGGCAGATGACAGACGGCCATCTGGACATCTTGGCCCGCATCGCCCGGCAGGATGAGATAGGCCGTCTGGGAGAGAGCATCAATGATCTGGCAGTTAACATGCAGGAAGTGCTGCTTTTTGTCTGGAACCACAGTCAGCAGAGCCGCGAACTGTTCGACCAGACCGCTGAACGGCTGGCTGCGCCGGAGCCGCTGCCGACCATTCAGGATAATTTAAAAAAAATGCGCCAGAACAACGAAGATTTGAAGGCCATTGTCCTGTCCTTCAGTTATTTTGAGATCCGGCTGGAGCATGAACGGATGCTGGCCGAATCTGACTGCGGCAATGACGGACAGGGCTGAAAAAAAAGAGAACGCAGCGCAGCAGCCAGCAAGAGTCGCGCCGGAGAGGCCGTAACAACTCGGATTGTCAAACTGTACCAGGGTGATCAAGATGATAGACACGTCAATGCTGCCTGATTTTATCATTGAGGCGCAGGAACATCTGGAGGAGATGGAAGGCAGCCTGCTTCGCCTTGAGCAGCATAAGGGCGGGGACTATCGGGAGATTATGGATGAAATCTTTCGCTCCGCCCACACCATCAAAGGCGCGGCCCAGTTTGTCGGCATTGACCGGATTGCTGAACTGTCTCACAAGCTGGAAAATCTGCTGGACCTGATCCGCAAGGGCGCGCAGTCGCTGACCCCGGCGGTCACAGACCTGCTGATTGAGGGCAAGGACCGAATCACCCAGTTGGTCGAGGAGCTGGAAAGCAGCCAGAATGAGGAGTCTGAGGTGGAGGATCTGCTGATCCGCATCCGCCGGATTGTTGAAGGAGATGCTGCCGAAGAGCCGGAGGAGACAGCTGAAGCAGTCCCGCCGGAGCCGCCTGCCGAGGAGGAGGAAGAGGAGCCGCAACGTGGCTCGCTGGCTGAAGAAAGCATGAATGAGGAGCATGATGAGGAGCTGTACAACATCTTCCTCCAGCAGCTCAAGGAAAATATCCCGTTCCTCTATGCGCAGACAGTCGAGCTGTCCCTGTCCGTTGACAAGCAGGATGTGCTCTACCGGTGCGGCGACTCCATCAAGAGCCTGAAGTCTTCAGCCAATTACATGGGCTATGAAAAGCTGGCCAAGCACTATTCCGACTGGCAGACGGAAATCAGCCGGGCCATTGAGCAGCTCTCCTCCGGCAAGATGCCTGATCTTGCCTTTATGCAGGAATATATTGATGAAATTATCCGTTCCTTCCCGCAGGCCATGGAAGGCTACGAGCAGGAGGAGAACAAGGGGTATGAGGGTGGTCCTCTCCTCCGGCAGGATGAGGCGGCAGTGGAGTCGGATTTTGACCGCTTCTTTGATCAGTCCGATGATGAGGAAGATGAGGACGAAGCTGCCGCGCCTGCGGAGCCATTGGCCACGGATCTGGATGAAGCCTTGAAAAGCATCTTCTCTGAGGAGGATGAAGAGTCGGAGCTGCCTGCCTCGTCGTCGGCATTTGTTCCTGCCTTGGCTGAGGAAGAGGAGGAGGAGGACAGCCCTGCTGCTGCCGCGTCTTCTCCGGCGCAGGCGGCGGAACTTCCTCAACTGAAACATGAGATGGACGGGGAGGAGCATGACCAGGAGCTGGTCTCCATTTTTTTAAGAAAACTCCAGACAGATATCCATTTTATCAAGAGCCAGGCTGAACAGCTTCCTGCTGCTGCGGACAAGCAGGCGCTTGTGCAGGACTGTCAGGACGCGGTGGCTCGGCTGGCTTCTTCAGCCAATTACATGGAATATCAAAGTCTGGCCACTTTTTGCAGCGTATGGCGGCAGGCCTTGCAGGAAGATGCGGAACGGCTGGACACTGATGAGGACACTGAACAGGCTGTTGCCACCCTGCGCCGTTTTGCAGAAGAAATTATTCGTGTTTATCCGCAGGCGGCGGAGAACGACAGAGCTGAGGAAAAACAGCCGCAGAAGGCTGAGGCCAAGGAGCCTGCTGCGGCCAAGGTTGAGGAGCAGCCGCCTGCCAGTGCTGCTCCGTCTGCTGAGGAAAAGCAGGACGACGCTGACGAAGAAGTGCCTCCGCTGCCGCCTCAACCTGCTGCTGAGGCTGAGGAGGAGCAGGAGGAGACAGCGGAAGATGATCAGGAGCTGTTCAGCCGCCTCAGCAGTGCCTTGGAGCAAAACATGTCCCAAAGCGGCACGGCCCTGCCTGATGATCATGTTGACAGCGTGATTGAGCAGATCATGGACAAGCAGGATGGCAAAGAGGTGGCTGCGCCAGTGCCTCCGCCTGAAGCGGATGAGGGAGAGGAGCTGGCTGAAGGAGCCGCTGCCCTGCTCTCCAAGCCGCAGCCTTCGCCAGCGGAAAAAAAGAAAAAAGCATTGCCAGCCGCTGTTGCTACTCCGCCGCAGGAGGAGAAGAAGGCGGATGCGCAAGAGCCGAAGTCTGAAGCCGAGAAAAAGGAGCAGGCGCAAGCTGATCATGCCGTGCCTGAGCCGCCTGCTGCGGCCAAAAAAGTCACGACAGACGAGAAGTCGGAACAGCCGCTTGTTCCTGATGCCTTGGAGGAAGAGGCTGGAGAGGAAGAGGCGGAAGCTGAAACAGAGGAGAAGCAGGCCGCAAGCACTGCGAAAAAGCCGAGCGCCCGCAGCAGCATCCGAGTTGATGCCGACAAAATCGACTACCTGATGAATCAGGTCGGGGAGCTGGTTGTCAGCAGGGCCTATTTCGCCCAGTTAGTCAACGAGATGCGCAGCTTGCAGCAGGAGCTGATGGAAAAATCCCGTCTGAGCAAAGGCGAGATGAAGCCGCTGCATGAATTTGCCTTCCGTCTCAGCGAGGCAGGCGTGCATCTGGGCCGGGTCTCGAACGAGCTGCAGGAAGGCGTGATGAAGATCAGAATGCTGCCCATAGAGCAGCTCTTCAAGCGCTATCCCCGGCTGGTACGCGATCTGACCCACCGGACAGACAAGGATGTCCGCCTGATCACCAAAGGCGAGGAAACTGAGCTGGATAAAATGGTCATCGAATCCATGTCTGATCCGCTGATCCATATTATCCGCAATGCGGTCGATCATGGCATTGAGACCACAACGGAACGGAAACAGCTCGGCAAGCCCGCGCAAGGCTCGCTGCTTCTCGAAGCCTACCACGAGAGCGATCATATTGTCTTGGAAATCACTGATGACGGCAGAGGCATCGACCCGCAGCGCATCCGGGCCAAGGCGGCGGCAAAGGGCCTGTACACCAGCGAGGAGCTGGCCCGCATGTCTGATCTGGAAGTGCTCCGCATCATCATGGAGCCGGGCTTCAGCACTGCTGAGAAGGCCACCGAGACCTCAGGCCGGGGCGTGGGCATGGATGTGGTCAAAAAGAACATCGAACGCCTGAACGGCATGATCGAGATCAGCTCCAAGCCTGGCAAAGGCACGAGGATGCGGATCAAGATTCCGCTGACCATGGCCATCATCCAAGCCCTGATGGTCCGGGTGGGCCGGGAGAAATTCACCATTCCGCTGACCACGGTTGAGGAGACCCTGCGCATTTTCCGCCATGAAATTTCCGTGATCGAAGGCGTGGATGTCATCCATATCCGCGACATCACCATGCCCATTTTCCGTCTGGACAAAATTTACCATATCAACCGCGCCGAGGAGGATGAGGAGAAAATGTTCGTGGTCGTGGTCAGCACCGGCACCCAAGAAGTGGGTTTGGTTGTTGATGAGCTCCTTGGCCAGGAGGAGGTGGTCATCAAGCCGCTCGCTGACTACCTGCGGCAGGAAAGCGGTTTTGGTGGAGCCACCATTCTCGGTGACGGCGGCATCTCGCTGATTCTTGACATTCCTGAATTAGTCAAGCTGGCTGCTGACGATCAGGCCGACAGGCAGGAGGAGCGGGCCAGAACCTACCAGCGCAAACGGCGGAAACGGGCAGCAGGCACTGAGGCGGCGCAGGCGCAGACTGCGCAGTAAGCAGGCGGCTTGCTGGTGAAGACGCAGGCTTCGCCTGTTCATCGCATGGAGGCTGAAAACAGGAGCGGCATGGACAGAAAATATAAAGTTCTTGTGGTGGATGATGCCACCTTCATGACCAAGGCGATCAGCGATCTGCTGGAATCTGATCCTGAGATCGAAGTCATTGGCGTGGCGCGCAACGGTCTGGAAGGGCTGAAAAAAATCAAGGAGCTGCATCCTGATGTCATCACGCTGGACATTGACATGCCAGTGATGGACGGACTACAGGCCATCCGGCACATCATGATCGAGTCGCCAGTGCCGATTGTGGTGCTCAGTTCTTTGTTCAGTGACGGCTCCATCACCTTTGAAGCCCTGCGGCTGGGCGTGGTTGATTTTGTCGCCAAGCCTTCCGGGGCCATATCAAGCGACATTCATGTGGCCAAGCAGCAGATTGTCGGCAGGATCAAATTAGCCACTGCGGTCAATTTTCAAAACATCCGCCGGGTGCGGGTCAAACCGCAGCCGCAGCAGGCAGGAGAAAAGGAAAATTCCAGCTTCAGCTCCATGCTGGTCATTGGCACCTCGCTCACCGGGCCGAATTCCTTTATTCGGCTGATGACCCGGCTGGAGGCGGGCCTTTCCGCCGCCGCCGTGATCATGCTGGAGATTTCGCCCAAGATTCTCCATGCCTTTGTTGAACGCTTCAATGAGTTCACAAGCTGGAAAATTGCTGTGGCCGAGCATGACAAAATTCTCAAGCGGGGAGTCTGTTATATTCAGTCCAACCTGCATTCGCTGACAGTGGCGTTCAACGAATACGGCGATCCCTGCTTCAAAACCGGCGCGCCGACAACCAATCCCTTGGACACCTTGTTTGTTTCCGCTGCCGAGATATTTGCTGAAAAAACCGTCGGGGTGCTGCTGACCGGGTACGGTGATGACGGCTCTGAGGGCTTTGCCGCCATTCAGGCCAAAGGCGGTACCACCATTGTCCAAAGCGTGGAGAGCTGCATCTATCCGAATCTGGCGGCAATGGCCATTCAACGCAAGCTGGTGGACATGGCTGTGGAAGAGGACAAACTTGCTGAAGCCATCAGTTCAGTCATAAAAAAATAAACAGCTTCCGAACATGCCGGGCAGGCGGCAGGAAACAAGATCATGATCATCACATGTGAACAGTGCAAGACCAGATACAAGCTCGCTGACAGCATGCTGGACAAACCGGAGCTGAAGGTGCGCTGTCATAAATGCGGCTTCCGCTTCACCGTGCAGCGTCCTGCTTTGGCTGAAGAGTCGATTCTGCTCCAAGATGAGCTGCATCCTGACTACAGCCGGATCATTGCGGTCAGCAATCAGAAGGGCGGAGTGGCCAAGACCACCACCTGTCTCAATCTTGGCGCGGCCTTTGCCAAAATGGGCAAAAAGGTCCTGCTGATTGACTTTGACGTGCAGGCCAATCTGACCGTTCTCCTCGGCCTGCGCGGCGTGAAAACCTTTTACGATGTCTTGAGCGGCGGTGTCAAAAAAATTGGCGAGGCTGTGGTGCGGACCAAATATCCCAACATTTCCCTGCTGCCCTCCAGCAGCAGAATGGCTCTGCTGAAAAAACAGTATCTCAGCCAGCACAACTTTGAATACCTGCTCCGCGACCGGCTGAAAAGCATCCAGGACAACTATGACCATATTTTGATCGATACGCCGCCCTCGATTGAATTTTTCACCCTCAACGCCTTGGTGGCCGCCAACTTAGTCATCATCCCAACCACCTGCGAGTATCTCTCCATGCACGGAGTCAGTCAGGTGCATGACATCATCAAAGTGCTGAAGAAACGAGTCAACCAGGACGTGGAATGCAAGGTGCTGATCACCATGCGCAACTCCAAAAGCACCTCGGAAAAGGTGATTTACGGCAAGCTGCGCCAGACCTGCGGCGACAGTCTCTTCAGAAGCGTGATTGATGCGGATGACCAGATGCAGGAATCCCATATTGTCAATGCCCCGCTCAGTTATTACGCGGAAAACAGCCGGGCGGCCAAGCAGTACATGCAGCTTGCTGAGGAAATTGCCGGATGAGCGCGCTTGCTGAAAAAATCGCCCCCTTTCTCTCCTTTACTGTTCTGATCATTGCCTGGGAGCTGGCGGTCCGTCTCGGCGGCCTGAACACCAATTCCCTGCCCAGCCCCAGTCAGGTTTTTCTCAGCATGATTGAGCTGATCCGCAACGGAGCCATTTTCAAGCACACCGTGGCCAGTCTCTTCCGGGTCACTGCCGGATTTTATTTGTCCGCCCTACTCGGCATTCCCATCGGCATCATTCTTGGCCGAAGTCAGACCTTGGCCATGCTCTTCAATCCGATCATTCATTTTCTCCGGCCCATTTCTCCGCTGGCATGGATTCCTTTAGCCATGCTCTGGTTCGGCATCGGCGATCAGCCAGCCATTTTTCTCATCTTTCTGTCCAGCTTTTTTCCGATTGTGGTCTCCACTGCCGTGGCCGTGCAGTCCATCAATCCGACCTATTTTCATGTGGCTGCCAACTTTGACTTCAGCCGGACCGAGGTGATTGCAAAAATTGTCATTCCAGCAATTGTTCCCGACATCATCACTGCCCTCCGTCTGACCGTGACCATTTCTTGGATCGTGGTGGTGGCGGCGGAAATGATCGCGGTGCAGTCCGGGCTGGGCTATTTGATTCTTGATGCCCGCAACGGCCTGCGCATGGATTATGTCTTGGACGGCATGATTGTCATCGGCCTGATCGGCATTTTTCTTGATGCCATCATGCGGCGGCTGGGCCAGATTGATTCCGCCTCCTGGGGCATCCGCCAGATGTGAAGGAAAGCATAATGGGACATATTCAAATATCAGGCCTGAACAAGGACTTTGTCAATCGCCGCCACACCAAGCGCGACGATGACCCGGCCCATTTTGGCCAAGTGGTGCCGGTGCTGGAGGACATCAACATTGAGATTGAGGACGGCGAGATGGTCTGCTTCCTCGGTCCCTCTGGCTGCGGCAAATCCACCCTGATGCGCATTGTCGCGGGCTTTGACCGGCAAAGCTCCGGTTCGGTCAAGATTGACGGCCAGGAAATCACCGGCCCCAGCTCAGACAACATCTTTGTTTTTCAGCACAGCGGCCTGCTGCCGTGGATGACAGTCTGGCAGAATGTGGAGCTGGGTCTGCGCAATATGGAGGACAAAAACGAGCAGTGCGAAAAAATTCAGGAATACATCGAAATGGTTGAGCTGGAAGGCTTTGAGGATCACTATCCGCATCAGCTTTCCGGCGGCATGCTGCGCCGGGCCGAGCTGGCCCGCGCCTTGGTGGTCAACCCGGACATCCTGATCATGGACGAGCCGTTCAGCGGCCTCGACTTCCTCACCCACATGAAGCTGCGCGAGGAAGTGGTCAACATGCACCAGTTTCTTGGCAAGACCATTCTTGTTGTCACCCACGACATTGACGATGCCTTGGTCATGGGCGACCGAATTATTGTCTTCAGCCGCAGACCCTCGCAGATCAAGATGAACCGCAAGCTCGACTTTCCCCATCCGCGCAATTTCTTCAAGAAGAATCACGGATTAGCCAAACTGCGGGATGAGCTGTTCTTCATGCTGGGAGTGAACTATGCGGTTTAAGCAGAAATTGCTCCTCGGCTGGCTGAAGAGAATTGCTACGCTTTACAGGCTGGCGCTGACTTCTTGGCGAAAACTGGCCCAAGGCTGGCGGCTGACAGTCGGCGCAGTCGTCTGGCTGATCCTGATCTCAGTGCTTCATTTCTGGCTCAATTTTGATCACGGCAGCCGCCAGATTGTCGCAATGGGCTACATGCCGGTCATCACCAATATGGCAGCCCCGCTTTTAGACTATGTGAGCAAGGACAAAGGCGATATTTATTTTAAAGCCCTCAAGTTCAGCGCCTTTGCCGAAATGGCCGAGGCCCTGCGCAATGACGAGATTCAGGCCGCCTTCATCATTGCCCCGCTCTCCATCGTGCTCCGGCAGCAGGGCGAGGATGTGAAGGTGGTCTATATCGGCAACCGCCATGAAAGCTCCTTGGTGGCGAGAAAAAGCCTCCACATCAGCAGTGAGTCCAGCGTGGCCGGCAAACTGCGCGGCCTGATCGGCAAAACCGTGGCTGTGCCCATGCGTTTTTCCGGCCATAACCTCAGTCTGCGGGAGCTGATGGACAAATATGGTCTGACTGGCCAGATCAACATTGTGGAGATGAATCCGCCGGACATGGCTTCAGCCTTGGCCAGCAAATCTGATCTGGCTGCCTACTATGTCGGCGAGCCATTCGCCTCCAAAACGTTGAAGAACGATCTTTCTGACTTGGTCTTTCATGTGGAGGAGGTCTGGCCTTCGTTCATCTGCAATTTAGTCCTTGTCAAACAGAGCACCATTGACCGGGACCCGGAGGCAGTGCGGCGGCTGGTGGAGGGAGCGGCCCGCTCCGGCCTCTGGGCGGAAACGCATCAGGATCAGGCGGCGGCAATATCGGCCCAATACTGGTCGCAGCCTGCGGACTTGGTGAAATATGCGCTTCAGGGGAGAAAAGTGATTTTTGATCAATATCTTCCCAAAGAGAAAGAGATGCAGGAAATTGCCGACCTGATGGTCAAGCATGGCCTGATTGAGGACAACAGGATTGACGGGCTGGTTGACGCTCACTTTGCCGCTGCGGTGAAAAAGGAGCCTGTTGACAGCTTGGATGCTATTTTGCCGTAACAAAAGGAAGATGGACTATGACCGCTGTGAAAACGGAAAACAGACGCAAAGCTCCCAGACTTGAACGGCAGGCAGCCCTGCTCGTCACCAAGCTCCAGTATCCCATGACCAATCTGGAGGCCAAGCCCGCAGTCACGAAAAATCTGGCTGAACACGGCCTCTGCTTCACGGCTGGCGAGCTGTATGAGCCAGGAGCGATCCTCCAGCTTGCCATTGACCTGCGCGGCTGGCAGCAGTATCTGAACAATATTATTGCGGTGCTCGACACCGGCTCGGTGTCCAAACCGCTGACCGCCATTGCCGAGGTGATCTGGGCCCAGCAGCTCCAAGACAAGGAGCAGTACGAGATTGGAGTCCGTTTCAAGGATATTTACGAAGACGATTTGAAAGCCTTTAAACAATATTTGACCAAGCTGTTCAGTCAGCAGGAGCAGGACTGACAGACTGAGCAGCATGAATTTCCTTCCCAAAAGCGGCCTGCAGCGCCAGATGGGGTTTTATATTCTTTTCATCGGCATTGTCTTCCTGACCATGGCCGTGGAAATGGAACGCTTTCTTCGCGGCGACGAGGTGCTGGGCCTGCTTCAAGAACAGATGGGCAGCAGGCCGGCGCTGGAGCTGGTGGGGCTGATTCTGCTCAAAGTCCGGGTGATGGCGAGCATTCTTCTCTTGGCCATTGGTCTGGTGATGATGCTCTTCATCAAGCGGATACTTTTTCCCTTGGAGCAGATCATCGAGCGGACACGGGCGATGAGCGCAGGTGACTTTTCCGTGGCCCTGCCTGAAGAGAGCAAAGACGAGCTGGGCGAGCTGGCCCGGCATATCAATGATCTGAACGCCAATGAGCAGGAGCTGATCCTGTTGGTGAAAAACATGGCCGAGCAGCTCCGTCTGACCTTGGCGAAAGGCGACGTTGATGAGGCTATGGAGCTGCTCAACGAGCTGGACGAGACACTGGCTGAATTTGGCAGGAGCTTTTATCGGTGCTGATTGCGCAGATGAACTGGCTGATGCTGCCGGTCGGCATAGGCATCGCCGCAGTGGCCATGTTTTTCGGCTTGGGCGGCGGGGTACTCTGGATGCCGGTGCTGCTCACCTTCACATCTCTCCAGCCTGAGGAGGCGGTCATTTGCACCATAGTCATTCAAATGTTCGGACAGATGAGCGCCTCGGTCAGCAACAGCCGGGCCGGACTGGTGAACTGGCCGTTAGTCAGAATGATGGCCTTGGTCGGCCTGCCCTGTGTCGGCGCAGGGGTGCTGCTTTCCGCTGTCCTCCACCCAGTCTGGATCAAACTCTTCTTGGGCTTGGTGATTTTTTTCATTGCTTATGCTTTTCTGCGGGGCGATGATTTTTTTGTCCAAGGTTCAGATCAGCCTGACTTGCAGGCCGCCCGGCAGGGCCGTCCGCTGGCGGCAATGGGCAGTGTGCTGACCGGATTTCTTGGGGTGGGCGTGGGCGACTGGCTGGTGCCTTTTTTCAACATGCGCTGCGGCCTGTCCATGAGCCGGTCTGTGGCCACCTGCATCGTCCTGATGCTGGTGCTTTCCACAGCTGCCTTGCTTGCCCATCTGCTGCTGGGCCGCAGCATTCCTTGGCCAGTGGCTCTGCCCGGCATCATCGGTGTGCTGCTCGGCGCGCAGCTTGGCGCGCGGCTGCTGCATCAGGTCCCGGAAACCCGTTTCAAAGAATTTTTTGTCCTCATGCTGGTGTTCATCGCCGCCCATGTCACCTTCAATGCCCTGTAGCTGCAAGCCACGATGAAAAACTCCGCCGCCAACGGCTTTGTTGGTGAAATAGAAGGATTGAGCTTGGTGGATTTGGTCCAGTTCGCCTGCCTGTCCGGGGACGACCGCAAGTTGAGCGTTCTCAGCAGCGATGACAACTTGGGAGTGCTCTATTTTTCCGACAACGAGATTGTCCATGCCGAATTCGGCGAGCTGACCGGCGAGGAGGCCTTTTTCCGCATCATGAGCTGGCCTTCCGGCACCTTCAGCATGCTCTTTGACCAGACCGACCAGCGCACTATAGATTCCTCATGGAATTTTCTGCTCTTGGAAGCGGCCCGCCGTCTTGATGAGCAGCAGAAGAAAATCGCTCCCACGGAAGAAGAGAAAAAGAATATCCTGCCCAAAGTGCTGGTGGTGGATGATTCCCGTTTTTTCACCAAGGCCTTTGTCAAGCTCTTTGAAGATCAGATCAAGGCCAAGGTCGTGGGCACAGCCACTAATGGCAAGGAAGCCCTAAAGTTTTTGGAAATGCAGGTCCCTGATTTGGTCACGCTGGACATGAACATGCCGGTGATGAGCGGTGATGCCGCCTTGAAGCACATCATGATCCGCTCGCCAGCACCAGTGGTGCTTCTCAGCAATTTCAGCGATGAGCATTCCTTCAGGATGATTGACTTCATGCGCTACGGGGCCGTGGATGTGGTGGCCAAGCCGGTCAATCCTGAATCATGGAATATGATAGGCCGCCGCCTTCAGTACATTCTCAGGAATGTCGGCGAACTCCGCTTTGACAATCTCAGCCGGGCTAAAAATCTCAAGCCGGCAGAGAGCAAAATCACCCCGGTCAAAGCGGCATCAAGGCTGATTCTGATTTTAAGCGGCTTGGGCGGCATGCTGGAACTGCAAAAGATCATTCCCGCCTTGGAGCCGGATGAGACAACAGCAGTGGTGGTGCTGCAAAATATGTATCCAGGCATGGCAAAACACTTGGCCACCTATTTCAACAGCTTCACCGCCTACGCCGTGAGCAGGATCGCCTTGGGCGATGAGCTGCTCGGCGGGCAGTGCCGGATCGGCAACTGTCATGGCAGGCAGCAGTTCAGTCTTCATCACGGGGTGCCGATGCTCTCCGGCGAGGAGGATGAATTCCATCACAAGCCTTTGGACACAGACAACCTCCTGCATTCCGCCGCTGAGGTCTTCAATGCCGAACTGACCCTGATTCTTCTCAGCGGGGTGGATGTTGATTTGAAGCTCGGCATGGAGGCTGTAAAAAACAAGGGCGGCAAAATCATCCTTCAAGACCCTGAATCAAGCCTGCTGCCCGGCCCGCTGGAGGGCTTGAAAACCTTGGCCCTGGAGGAATGCTGCCTCAAGCCGGAGGACATTGCCTCCTATCTGGCCGCCAAACAGCAGTCATGAGCAAGTCCGGCGGCAGGAGGCTCCTGCGGTGCTCCACCCTTGCCTGACATCAAAAAGGTTGCGCCCGTTCAAACACAACTGAACAGGCACAATTCAACTTCACTGTAGAGATCATGCGTCAGTTTTTCGGCATTGACGGACGGGAGCAGTGAATCACTGCGCAACATTACATGAAAGATCAGCTTTATTACGGGGACAATCTCAAGATTCTGCGGGAATACATCCGGGATGAGAGCGTTGATCTGATTTATCTTGATCCGCCTTTCAACTCAAACCGCAGCTACAATGTCCTGTTCAAAGATGAAAGCGGGCAAGATTCCGAGGCCCAGCTCACCGCTTTTGAGGACACGTGGCATTGGGATTTGGCTGCCGCTGCGGTGTATGAGAAGATCGTCACCAGCGCGCCGCCGCACGTGGCTTCCATGATCGGCGCATTGCGCGAATTCATCGGCACCAATCAGGTGACAGCCTACATCGTCATGATGACCGCCCGCCTGCTGGAACTGCACCGCGTTCTCAAACCGACCGGCAGTCTGTATTTGCATTGCGACCCAACAGCAAGCCATTATTTGAAAATTGTCTTGGATTCTATTTTCGGAATGCAGAACTTTCGCAACGAATTTGTTTGGAAACGTTCGTCAGCGCACAGTGATGCCAAACAAGGTTCAAAGCAGGGCGGAAGAATTCATGATACTATCTTTTTCTATACCAAAGGAAAAGAATGGACATGGAATCCGATCTATACCAAATATGATGACAATTATATTAAGAAGAATTACAGATACACAGACAAGAAAAGCGGAAGAAAATTCTGCATAGATAATTTGACAGCAGCCAAGCCGGGTGGTGATACCAGCTATGAATGGCGCGTTAAACGAAAAAAAGACGGTAAAGCAAGCTGGGAAGCAGATTTAACTGAAGAGTATCTTTCTCAGAAGGAAGATTGGGAATACAAAGGAGTTCCTCCTTATAAAAAGAGATTTTGGGCATATTCTCAGAAAAACATGAGGGAATTTTCCAAGCAAGATAGACTGTATTATTCTGATTCAGGAATGCCACGCTATAAACGGTATCTTGATGAAATGCCCGGTGTGCCTTTGCAAGATTTATGGACAGATATTTCGTAACTGATCACAGGGTGTCTCTAAAAAACACTGGCGCTTGGCATCGCAACTGGATAAATTGTGAGCAGTAATTTTTTCCGCAGGAGAAAGCTGTGACCGCCCCGTTCCATCGTGAAAATTTTGAGATAAGCGAGGAAGACCTTGCCGCTACACCTCCTGCGGTGCGGAAGCTGCTGTCTTTTTTGATCGCTGAGGTAACGCGGCTGAGAAAACGGGTCGAAGAGCTTGAGGCGAAACTCGGCGAAGATTCCTCGAACTCGAACAGGCCGCCTTCTTCCGACTCTCCGTTTACAGAAAAACGGCAGAGAGATCAGGCGGGGAAGCCCCGGAAAAAGCGGCGTGGATATCGTCAGGAGCTGATGCCGCCGACAGAAACGCAAAAAATGTATCCTTCCGCCTGCTCCTGCGGTTGCGGCAAATTCAAAAACATACGGTCATATTATACGCATCAGCATATTGAACTGCCGGAAATCGTGATGCAGGTCAGGCATTTCCTTCTTTATAAAGGGGAATGCGCCGCCTGCGGCAAAACCGTCAGAGGCTGTGTTCCCGATGAATTCAGAACCGGTTTCGGGGCGCGGTTCACCGCGCTGGTTGCCGAACTGAGCGGCATGGACGGCAGCAGCCGGGGAACTGTGCGGAAGTTCATCCGTTCCGTGCTCGGCGTTCATATCAGTGCCGGGGCGGTGCAGAAGATCATTGACAGGGCTTCGGCGGCTGTCGCGCCGCACTATGAGGCCATTTGGGCTGCCGTCACAAGCGGGGATGTCGGGCATATTGATGAAACGACGTGGAAAACTGGCGGCAGACTGCGCTGGTTATGGGTTATGGCGAACCGGCAGGCCGCGTTCTTCATGATTCATCCGAAACGCTCCAAGGAAGCGTTTGAAGAACTGATCGGCGCTTGGAACGGTATTCTCATCAGCGACGGATACAACGTGTACCAAAAATGGGTCGGCAAGCGGCAGACTTGCCTCGCGCATCTTATCCGCCGGGCAGACGGCCTTGCGGAGCGCGCTGACCCTGAACTGGCTGCCTGCGGAAAATGGGCCGCTGCGGAACTGCGGCGGCTCTGCCGCATGGCGAAAGACCCGCCGACCAAAGGTGAATGGTCCGCATTTTATGCCCGGCTCTGCCGACTTATCCTACGCTGGCGCGATTGCGACAGTGATGCGGGGAGGTTTGTCCGTCATATTGACAAGGAAATGGAGGCGTTGTTCACTTTCTTGCTCGAAGAAGGCGTAGAGCCGACAAATAATCCAGCGGAACGGATGCTCCGCTTCGGCGTGCTGTGGCGCAAACGGAGTCAGGGCACTGACAGCGACAAGGGAAACCGCTGGGTTGAACGAATCCTTTCCCTCCGGCAGACATGCCTGCTTCGGGGAAAATCCACTTTCGAGGTGCTCACCGAGGCCATGCGCTGCTATTTCAGAGGACAGATGCCGGATTTAAGCTGGGTCTGAGCGGTACCCTGTGATCGCTTACGATATTTCCCCGATCAGTTCATTAGCCGCTGAACGTCTTGGCTATCCCACCCAAAAACCAGTTGCTCTTCTTGAACGAATTCTTGCGGCCAGCAGCGATGAAGGTGATATCGTTCTTGATCCGTTCTGCGGCTGCGGCACGACTATTCATGCGGCGCAAAAGCTCAAGCGGAAATGGATTGGTATTGACATCACCCATCTTGCTATTGCTTTACAGAAATATCGTCTGAAAGATGCTTTCGGCATTGTTGAAAAAGAAGATTATGAGGTGATCGGCGAGCCGGAAAGTCTTGCTGATGCCAAGCAGCTTGCCAGCGATGACCGCTATCAGTTTCAATGGTGGGCTTTGTCACTCATTCAGGCCCGGCCTGCTGGCGGAGAAATTGGCAGCAGACAAGGCAAAAAAGGCAAGGACAAAGGTATTGATGGTATCATCACCTTTATCGACGATGCAAGAAGTCGGCCAAAACGCCTTATTGTGCAGGTGAAGAGCGGCAAGGTCAAAAGCGGCGACATTCGTGATCTTGTCGGCACGATTGAACGTGAAAAGGCAGCCTTGGGAGTGTTCATCACCTTGGAGCAACCCACACGGGATATGAAAACTGAAGCGGCTTCAGCAGGCTTTTATCACTCTCTTGAATGGAACCGGGATTATCCAAAAATTCAAATCCTCACCATTGAAGACCTGCTCGCAGGCACGGCAGTGCAGATGCCGGGCAGGGCGCAGACCTACAAACAGGCCCAACGGGAAAAAGAGCGGGCCGGGGTGCAGCAATCCTTGCAATGGGGTTGATCGCCAAGCAAGGCTATTCCAATTTTCCAACCACAGAGAACCATGCGTCAGCTTTTCGGCACCGACGGCGTGCGCGGCATTGCCAACAACTATCCGATGACCACGGAAATTGCCATGCAGCTTGGCCGGGCCATCGCTTTTATTGTTAAAAAACGGCGCACAGGCCATCATATTGTCATTGGCAAGGACACCCGCCTGTCCTGTTACATGTTGGAAAACGCCTTGGCCGCCGGAATCTGCTCAATGGGCGTGGATGTGCAGCTCCTTGGCCCGCTGCCCACGCCAGGCATTGCCTTCATCACCACCTCAATGCGGGCGGATGCGGGTGTGGTCATTTCCGCCTCGCACAATCCCTTTCAGGACAACGGCATCAAGATTTTCACCCGCGACGGCTTCAAGCTGCCGGACGAGGTGGAACTGAATATTGAAGACCTGATTTTTTCCCAGAAAATGGCAGCCCTGCGCCCGGTGGCCGATGAGGTGGGCAAGGCGGCCCGGATCGACGATGCCAAAGGCCGCTACATTGTTTTTCTCAAGAACACCTTTCCCAACAAATACACCTTGGACGATTTTCATATTGTCCTTGACTGCGCCCACGGCGCGGCTTACCGGGTTGCGCCCCATGTCTTTGCCGAGCTGGGGGCCAAAGTCACCTGCCTCGGCGTTGACCCGGACGGCAAGAACATCAACCGCGACTGCGGCGCGCTCCACCCGGAAGTGATGGCCGAGAAGGTGCGGCAGCTCGGCGCGGACATCGGCTTGGCCTTGGACGGCGACGCGGATCGGCTGATTGTCTGCGACGAACAAGGCGAAATTGTTGACGGCGACCACATCATGGCCATCTGCGCTGCTGATCTGATGAGCCGGGGCAAGCTGCGGAAAAAGACCGTTGCCGCCACGGTGATGAGCAACATGGGCTTGGAAAAGGCTCTGGCAGGCATGGGCGCGAAGCTGCTCCGCACCAGCGTCGGCGACCGCTACGTGGTCGAGGCCATGCGGGCCAAGGGCTGCAACTTTGGCGGCGAGCAGTCCGGCCATCTGATCTTCCTTGACCACAACACCACTGGTGACGGCACCTTGGCCGCCCTTCAGCTCTTGGCAATCATGATCAAGCGCAAGAAGCCGCTTTCTGAGCTGGCCAAGATCATGACCGCTTATCCGCAGGTTTTGGAAAATGTCCGCCTGTCGAGCCGGATTGCCCCGGAGCAGATCAGAGGTTTTCCTGAAGCTCTGAAGGAGGCAGAAGCCAAGCTGGGCGAACAGGGCCGGATATTGGTGCGGGCCTCTGGCACCGAGCCGGTGATCCGGGTCATGGCTGAAGGCGAGGACGAGAAGGAAATTTCCTCGATTGCGCTGGACTTATGCGATCTGATCAGACGGGCCGACCGGATTTAACGAAAGCTGCCATGCCTGCTGACACGCTGAAAAAAGCGGCACGCACCGCCTGCTGGTTTGCCTTCCTCACCTTTCCGCTTTTGGTGATTCAAGTCAATCCATATAAGGAAACCGTACACTGGCGGTGGCTGAACCTGCTCTATGCAGTTGCTGGAGTTTTTTTTGTCGCGCTGGCATATCATGCCCTTGCCCATTTCAAGGCGGACAAGGCCAAGACAGCTACATCGCAACAGCACCAGCTTTTTGCTGTTTTTGAAAAAAAAGGAGTCCGCGCTACCGGATTAGCTCTGCTTCTCATGGCAGCGGTCGTTTTTCCTTGGCAGGTTTCCGCCTATCAGATCAACATCATGATCACAGCCCTGCTTTATGTGATGCTGGGCCTGGGCCTGAATATTGTCGTCGGCATGGCCGGACTGCTTGACCTCGGCTATGTGGCCTTTTATGCGGTCGGGGCCTATTCCTACGCCCTGCTCAACCTGCATTTCGGCATTGGCTTCTGGACAGCTCTGCCCCTTGGCGGCCTGATGGCAGCAGGATTCGGCATCATCCTCGGCTTTCCCGTGCTGCGCCTGCGCGGCGACTACCTCGCCATTGTCACCCTTGGCTTTGGTGAGATAATTCGTCTGATTTTAGAAAATTGGACCGATTTCTCAAAGGGGCCGAGCGGCATCTCCGGCATTCCCCGGCCAAGCTTCTTCGGCATGGACTTGAACCTTGATCAGTCGCTCACCTATCTCTATTACCTGATGCTGGTCATGGTCGCGCTGACCATTTTTGCCACCAGCCGCCTGCAACATTCCCGCATAGGCCGTGCTTGGGCTGCCCTGCGCGAGGACGAGATTGCCTGCCGGGCAATGGGCATTGACAAGACCAAGATCAAGCTGGCAGCCTTTGCCTCCGGCGCATTCTGGGCAGGCATGGCCGGGGTGATTTTTGCGGCCAAGACCACCTTTGTCAATCCTGCCTCGTTCACCTTCATGGAGTCGGCAATCATTCTCTGCATTGTCGTGCTCGGCGGCATGGGTTCCATTCCCGGCGTGATCATTGCAGCCTTGGTGCTGATTCTGCTGCCGGAATATCTCCGGGCCGTGGCCGACTACCGGATGCTGGTCTTTGGCGCGACCTTGGTCCTGATGATGCGCTTCCGGCCCGGCGGCCTGCTGGCCCCGTCACGGCGGCGGCGGCAGCAGACTGATGACACAGCATAATCTGTTCGGCAAGCACTACGCAAAGAAGCCGCTGAACGGGCAGTTCCCGTCCAGCGGCTTCTTTCTTTTGCAGCGGCAGAAACACTACAGCATCTGCTTCACATATATGCGCTGTAGCCGGAAAGCTGGCCCGCATAGACCAAGGCAAAACGGATGACCGCGCCGCCCACTAAGACCAGCACCGCGCTGAAATTCATCATCATCAGGCTGGAGGTGGTCAGCTCCTCGGTGTGTTCGCCTGTCACCTCAAGGAATTTCAGGATGACCGCCAAGGGCAGGAAAGTGCCCAGTACGACAATGCTGAGGAAGTACGGAAAGAATTCATGCGAGGTGCTGAAAAAAGGCGCGATAGCCTGCTGATGCGCCGCATCGCCGACATAATGGCCGTAGAACATGAGCAAAAGAATGGTCAACTCGGCAATGATCAGCCAGACATCAATCTTGGTGAAAAAGAGCTTTGTTTCCTTGCTCTTGGCCAAGATGATCATCAAGGCCGCGCCAGTGCTCATGCCGCTGACCAAGAACAGAACCGGCAGGATGGGGGTGCTCCACAGAGGCCGGGCCACCAAGCTACTGAGAAGCACGCCAGTGTAGATGGCCAAGAGAACTCCGGCAATGATATTGGCCTTGGCCAGTTTGAGCAGATGCGGCTTGAGGTTCTCGGCTGCGTTTCTGATCGACGGATATTTGATCTTGCCCCTGATGTCATCCGGCAGGGCCGCCAAAGCATAAGCGATCAATAGTGGATAGATGATGAAGACAATCCACGCGCCCCAGCTCATCGGCGAGACCGGCTTGAAGGCCAAATAGAACCAGAAGGCGTGAAATGGTCGCTCCAGATCAAGGTTGAGAAAAATCAGGCCAATGGTCAGCAGAATCGGGATCAGCACCGGAATCTTCCAGGCATTGACCGCGTCCGCGCTCTGCTTGCTGCTGGGCCGGATGTAGTTGACCGCGCTCATGGTCATCAGGCCGCCGCAGAGACCGCCGAGAAAAAGATAGCTGGCCACCCGCCAGTCCCAGACGTGCATGGCCGGATAGGTGATGGCATTGGTGCCGACAATATGCAGTTCCATGCTTCTTCCTCCTTAGCTTTTGCGAGGAAACTGGTTGATGTAATAGACATGCGGCTTGGTGCCGACTTCCGGCTTCAGCGTCCGTGAACTGTGGTCGCGGAGAAGCTGACTGACATGGCTGTTCGGGTCGTCCAGATCGCCGAACATGCGCGAGCCGCCGACACAGGTGGCCACGCAGGCAGGCTCCTTGCCTTCTTCGAGCCGATGCTGGCAGAAGGAGCACTTGTCGGCATAGCCGTGCTCCGGGTTGATATAGCGGACATCATAAGGACAGGCTGTGATGCAGGCCTTGCAGCCCACGCATTTTTTGCGGTCTATCTGGACCGTGCCGTCCGCCTCCTGATGCGAGGCCCCGGTCGGACAAATATGGACGCAGGGCGGATTGTCGCAGTGATTGCACAGCTCAGAGCGCATCTCGGTGCGCAGCCGGGGAAACTCGCCCCGCACCATCTCCACCACCCGGGTTCGGTAGTGCTCTTCTGGAACATCGTTCTCGCGCTTGCAGGCCACCACGCAGGACATGCAGCCAATGCAGCGCGACTGGTCTATGACCATGACATATCTTGGCATTCTCAGGCCTCCTTGATCGTGACAAAGTTGACGCGCATTCCAGTGCCGCCAGTGATCGGATCCACTTTATAGCGGGTGATGAGCTGCTGATCGTCTGCGCCCTTGTTGTAAGCGCGGGTCAGGAGTTTGGAATTCTGGCCAAAGCCATGCACCATATAGACGCAGTCGCGGCGGATGCGCTCCGTCACCTTGACTCGAATCTTGTTGCTGACCACTTTGTCCTGATTCTCCAAGACCACATACTGCTGGTCTTTCAGGCCAAGCCGGGCCGCCTCCTTGGTGTTGAGCCAGACCTGATTCTCCTTGTACAGCTCCCAGAGCCATTGGTCATTGACTGTCCGGCTGAAGGTGTGAACTGGGCTGCGGCCATAGACCAAACGGTACATGCCCTCTGGCGGAGGATCAACCTTCTCATACTTGGGAATCGGGTCAAAGTGCTTTTCGTCCAGCTCAGAGCTGAACAGCTCGATCTTTTTGGAAGGGGTTTTGAAAACCGGCTGATTTTCCGAGGTGATGTAGGGGGCCGCGCTGCCGGGGATGGTGACATAGCCCTCATCAGCCAGCTTGTCATAGTCAATTTTCCATGCCTTGGCCTGGCGCTTCATCCGCTCTTCCCAGCTATCCTTGACCGCGTACTCAGCCAAGCCCATTTTCTTGCACAGCTCGCTGCCGATCCACCAAGCCGGCTTGGTATCATACATCGGCTCAATCGCAGGCTGGCGCAGGGCCACGCCGGTTTCGCGGGTCTCAATTTTGAACAGGCCGTCATGCCGCTCCAAATAGGTGCATTCCGGCAGGATGACATCCGCCATCATGACCGTGTCTGTGGGCAGGATGTCAACCGCGACCATGAAATCAAGGCTGTTGATCGCCCTTTTGGTCTCTTCCGGCGCAGGCAGGCTTTTGAGCAGATTGGTGCCGCAGACAAACCACGCCTTGATCGGATAGGGCTTGCCGGTGATTGACACCTCCCGCACCACCTGAGTCAGGCCCTCACCGCCAGCAAAGGGATAATTGCCTTTGATGATCGGGTCCTCATCAGGAATCGGGTATTCAGGAATGCCGTCATTAAACCAAGCCAGCTTGCTCTTGGGCGGCAGCCATATCCCGCCTTCCCGGCCCCAAGAGCCGAGGATGGCGTTGATGATCGCCATAGCCCGCGAACGCTGGGCATCATCGCCATACCAGGCAACGTGACGGCCTGGATGAATCATGACATTGGGGGCATAGCGGCCAAGATCACGGGCCGCATCAATAATGTCGGCCTCATGCAGCTCGGTTTCCTTGGCGCACCATTCTGCGGTGTACTCTTTGACCGCCTCTTTCAGCTCCTCAAAACCGACCGTGTATTGGGCGACATAGTCCTTGTCATGCCAGCCATTGCTGATGATCAGGTTGATCCAGGTCAGGAGAAGGGCCGTATCTGTGCCTGGCTTGATCGGCAGCCAGAGCGAGGCCTTGGAGGCGGCAGTGGAGTAGCGGGGATCAACGCAGATGATTTTCGCGCCCCTGCCCACGGCCTCGGCAAACTCCTGATTCTGGGAATTGTGCATGTTCTCACCCAGATGAGTGCCAAAGAGAACGATGACCTTGCTGTTTTGCAGATCAACCCGCTCACAGCTTGAGCCGGGCTTGTGGCCGTAGGTCAGCTCCCAAGCAACATCACGGATGCCTTTGCACTGGGCAAAAGAGGGAAAGGCTATGTTGGCGGAACCTCTTGCCATGAGCAGGTTGGTGAAATAATCGCCCGGGGAGCCGTGCGAAAGCATGGCCAAGGCTTGCGCGCCGTATTTGTCAGCAACCTTATTGAGCTGCTCCGCAGTGTAACTCAACGCCTCATCCCAGCTCACCTCATCATACTTGCCCTCGCCGCGCTTGCTGCCCTTCTGGCGGATCATCGGCTTTTTCAGACGGTTCTCATCATAAAGCTGGCCAATGCCTGCCTGCCCTCTGGCGCAAAGTTTGCCGTTGCTCTGGGGATGAAAGGGATTGCCCTCCAGCTTGACCACCACATCCTCGCCTTTCCTGTTCTTCTTCACCTTGGCGATCACGCCGCATTTCCAGAAGCACATCTCGCAGCTTGTCGCCACATAGCGGACATCGCCGCCCTCAGCCTCGGCTCTGGCACGGGTCGAGAGAAAGGGCGTGTCGGCAATCAGGGTGCTTCCAGCGGACATGGCGGCCAATTTGAGAAAGTTCCTCCTCGAAAAAGCCATGATATCTCTCCTTGATTGAAAAAAACATAACCACCTGACTGACCGGCCTGCCGCGCCGGTCAATCGGTTTGTAAGAAATGTTCAGATTTAATGAACTATGCTTCTACACCAAATTGTGGCACCTGTCAACGAGCATAATGCGGCCTTTCTCCGTATGATACATGAACAGGCTGTTTTTGTTTTGCTTTTATTTTTATGCCACAGTGTGTGCTGTTCAGGAGCGGAGGAAATGCCGCAGCACGGCGCAGAGATGCAGGCAGTCAGCGCAGGCGGCAGTCTCCCGGATGGAGTGCATGGCCAAGGAGGGAATGCCGACATCCACAGTCTCAACCCCGATGCCGCTGGCGGTCAGCGGGCCGATAGTCGAGCCGCAGCCCATGTCGCTGCGGGAGACAAAGTCCTGCACCGGCACCCCGGCTTGCGCGCAGATTTGGCGAAATTTGGCAGCGGAAGCAGCAGTGGTGGCGTAGCGTTGGTTGGCATTGAACTTGATCACCGGGCCAAGGCCCAGCTTGGGCAGGTGCTGCGGGTCATGCTTGGCGGCAAAGTTGGGATGGACCGCATGGGCGTTGTCCGCAGAGATGAAAAAGGATTGCCGCAGAACCGTCTGGCGGGCCGCCGCATCTGGCAGCAGCCGTTCGAGCAGCTCCCGCAGGAACGGTCCCTGTGCCCCGGCAGTGCTCATGCTACCCACCTCCTCATGGTCGTTGAGGACGATCAGGCAGTTTGCCTCTGCTGTCAGCAGGGCCTGAAGAGCGGCAAAGCAGGAAACCAAGTTGTCCAAGCGGGCACTGACAAGAAACTCAGCCGCCAGACCAGTCCGGGCGGGCGGGGCAGGATCATAAAAAAACAGCTCATGGTCAATGATGCTGACCGGTTCCGCCTCCGGCTGCTGGCGGCGGAGCTGGTCGCGCAGGATTTGCTGGAAATCAGCAGGCTCCGCGCCTGCCAAGCCGAGCAACGGGACAATGTCAGTCTGCCTGTTGACCTCCTGCTGCTTATTGGCCTCGCGGTTGAGGTGGATGGCGAGGCTGGGAATAATGGCCACAGGCCGCTGGAAATCGAGCAAAGCAGAGCAGAGGCTGCCGTCCTTATCCTGCCAGCAGACCCGCCCGGCCAAGGACAGCTCCCGGTCAAACCAAGGCCGGAGCAGTACGCCGCCATATATCTCCACGCCGAGCTGGAGGCAGTTCTGCTCGCGCCGCAGCGGATTGGGTTTGACTTTGAGGCCAGGGCTGTCTGTGTGTGCGCCGATCATCCGCAGGCCGCCTGCCATGTTCTCGCCCGGCCATGTAAAGCCGATCAGGCTGGAATCATTACGGAGGAGAAAATATTTTCCCACAGGCAGACTGCCCCAGTCCTCCTGTTCATGCAGGCGGGTGAAGCCTGCTGTCTCCAAGAGCGCGGCACCAGCAGCGGCGGCATGAAAGGCGGTGGGCGAGGTGCTGAGAAAACGAATCAGTCCGGCAAGGCAGTCATTTTTCGGCGACATAGGTTTGTTGAAATCTTTCAGTCTGTTAGGAGTTACGCAGTTGCATGAAGATTGACAGGATCAAGTGTATAAATCGGCTCTGAATTGCATCCCGGATAATTGAAGTTTTTGCCTCGAACCACAAGTCAGCGGGGACGCAACGTGCGGCGATGGCCAAGAACATGCAGCAGCCAGTCAAAGCCGAATTTAAGCAGCTCGCTGTCCTCCTGCTCAATCCGGCGGCGGCGGTCGCGCTCCAGCCTGAAGGCGGCCAAAAGATTGTGCTGCTCCACATATTCACGGAAGGCATCAAGGTTGTAGCAAACCATGAAGGCGAGCTGCTGAAGCGGCCCGGCCTGCCCTTCCCCCTGCCACGGATTGCTGGCAAACAGGGCATCCACCTCGGCCCAGAGATCGTTGAAGAGATTGAAATCAAAGAGCTGCTGCTCGCGCTCCCACTGCTTGACCGTGCAGGCGTGCTTCTCCAAATGGCCTTTGCAATAGGAATGCTGGGTCAAAAACCAGCGGCTGCGCAAGGTGCCGTCAGCCGTCTTTTCCACAGCTCGCTCCAAGGGATAGGTGCGGCAGGCCGAAGGCCGGTCTTTATACATTGAGCAGCCCTGCTCAGTGAGAAACGGACAAAGATGCTCGCCATCAGGGCGCATGTTGAGCATCACGGCAGGAAAAAACGGATGCGCTCCTTGGCCCAAGCGGGTGTGCTCTTGAAGAAACGCTGCTGAGTGCATGGCCAGCCGCGTCTTTAAGCGCAGGACATCGTAAGGAAAAAGCCGCAGCTCGACTTGGCGGCAGCAGGAGAGAAAGCAGCTCACGCCCGCATGGCAGCGGAACGAAAACGGCTCCTTGCCCAGCTCCGGCCACGCGGAAACGGCATGTTCAGTATCTTCACGCATGAGAAAAAGAAAAAGCCGGTCTGATGAAGGTCATCAAACCGGCTGGGATGTTTTTTTACAGCAACAGACTGCTGTCTGCTTATTCTGCGTCGCTGCTCTGGCTCTGCTCCGTTGCAGGCTCTTCGTAATTGACCAATTCAATCAGGGCCATGGGCGCAGCATCGCCGGGCCGGTTGCCGGTGCGGATGATGCGGGTGTAGCCGCCCTGACGCTCGGCATACTGTGGAGCCAGCTCCTTGAAGAGCTTGGTGACAATGCTCTTGGAGCGGATGTAGGCTGCTGCCTGCCGCTGGGCATGGAGATCGCCGCGCTTGCCAAGGGTGATCATCTTTTCCGCCACCCGCCGAGTTTCCTTGGCCTTGGGCAACGTGGTGACAATCCGCTCGTGCTCCAGCAAAGAGGTGACGATATTGCGCAGCATGGCCATGCGATGGGCTGAATTCCGGCTCAGTTTTCTGCCCGATTTTCTATGTCTCATTTTTCTGTCCTTGTCTGTCAAAAAATCAAAGGGTCAAACAGCCGACACCTGACAATGTCACTCGTCCTCGTAGTCCTTGTCCCGTTCCCGCTCATCCGGCGGAATCCAGCCTTCAAGGTTCATGTTGAGGCTCAGGTTGTGCTGGGCCAGCAGGGCTTTGATCTCGTTGAGCGATTTGCGGCCAAAGTTCTTGGTCTTCAGCATTTCGGCATCTGTTTTCTGCACAAGCTGGCCGATATACTGAATATCCGCATTTTTCAGGCAGTTGGCCGAACGGACGGAAAGCTCCAAATCCTCGACATTTTTATCAAGAAAGGCTGGATGATCAGCAGAATCGCCATCGCCTTTCAGCCGCTCCGGGATGTCCGCCTCCTGCTCATTGAAATTGATGAAGATGGTCATCTGCTCCTTGAGAATCTTGGCCGCATACGCCAAGGCGTTCTCCGGCAGCACCGAGCCGTCAGTCTCAATTTCCAAGGTCAGGCGGTCATAGTCTGTGTGCTGGCCGACGCGGGCCTGACTGACCACGTGCTGAATGCGGCGGATCGGCGAAAAGGCGGCATCAATTGGAATCACGCCAATGGGCTGATCCTCTTTTTTGTTCCATTCCGCCGAGACATAGCCCTTGCCCCACTGAATCTCCAATTCCGCCTGAAAAGTGGTATTTTCTCCGGTGATGGTGCAGATCGGCTGCTCAGGATTCATGATCTCCACCCCGGCACCGCCATCGATATCTGCCGCTGTCACTGGGCCGGGGCCGGTTTTTTTGATGAAGGCGACTCTTGCCTCCGAGGAGTTCAGCTTGGGCTGCACCTGCTTCAGATTGAGAATAATCTCAGCAACATCCTCGTGGACACCGTCAATGGTTGTGAACTCATGATCCGCCCCCTCGATGCGCACCGAAGTGATGGCGGCCCCACGGATGGACGACAAGAGTATCCTGCGCAGCGCATTGCCGATGGTCGCGGCGAAACCACGCTCCAGAGGCTGGCAGGTGAATTTGCCAAACCTGCTTGTATGCGTGTTTTTGGCAACCTCCAGCCGTTCCGGCATAACCAAGTTATGCCAGTTCTTGTAAAAGGGATTGTCATCCCGGATTTCCTGTGCCATGCAAGACCTGCCCTTGGGTTACTTGGAGTACAGTTCGACAATAAGATGCTCGTTGATCGGCATGGTGATCTCATCCCGAACCGGGGCTGTCTTGACCGTGCCCTTGAAATTGGCCTTGTCCAATTCAAGCCAGCCCGGCACGCCCCGGCGGACCGCGCCTTCGAGATTCTCCACCACGAGAGGATTCTTGCGGCTTTTTTCTTTCATGGTGATCACGCAGCCTGCCTTCACCTGAAAGGAAGGAATATCAACTTTTTTGCCGTTGACCTGAAAATGATTGTGACGGATGAGCTGTCTGGCCTGATCACGGGAGCTGGCAAAGCCGAGCCGGTAGATCACATTGTCAAGACGGCATTCGAGCATGGCCAGCAGGTTGTGGCCCGTGACCCCTTTTTTCCGGTCAGCTTCATGAAAATAGCGGCGGAACTGGCCTTCGAGCATGCCGTAGATATGCTTGACCTTCTGCTTTTCCCGGAGCTGGATCGCATAGTCAGAGCTTTTCTTGAACTGATTCTGTCCATGCTGGCCCGGCGCATAAGCACGGCGTTCAAAAGAGCATTTATCAGAATGACAGCGCTCGCCCTTCAAGTACAGCTTGAGATTCTCCCTTCTGCACATCCTGCATGAAGCTCCCGTATATCTGGCCACTTCAACAATCCTCCAAAAGCAAAAAAAATCAGTATCGGTTTTACGCTGCGGTCAGCACTGCGCTGGCAGCGACCGTACAAAAAACAGCAGAAGTCCCTTCAAACCCGCCGACGTTTAGGCGGCTTGCAGCCATTGTGAGGAACCGGGGTGACATCAACAATTTTGCTGACTTCCAGATCAGTGCCGCTCAGGGCGCGCAGGGCGGATTCACGGCCCGGCCCAGGGCCTTTGACCCGCACCTCCACTTTGCGCAGGCCATGCTCCTTGGCTTTGGCCACTGCATCGCTCAGAGCGTTCTGGGCTGCGAACGGGGTTGATTTGCGGGAGCCTTTGAAGCCGATCACGCCCGCACTGGACCACGACAGGACATTGCCGAGCTTGTCGGACACAGTGACTAACGTGTTGTTGAAGGTCGAATAAATAAAGACTATCCCCTCCTGAACGTTCTTCCGTTCACGACGGGTTTTGCCCTTGGCCGCGCCTTTTTTCTCTTTTGCCATGTTTGCTCCGTTCCTTGTTCAGGCTGCTACTGTTCAGCGTTTCGGCCCTTTGCGGGTCCTGGCATTGGTTTTGGTCCGCTGACCACGACAGGGAAGTCCTTGCCGATGCCGACGGCCCCGGTAGGTGCCAAGGTCAACCAGCCGCTTGATGTCCATTGCCACTTCGCGCCGCTTGTCACCCTCGACCATATACTCAGCCTCGATGATCAGCCTGATGCGGTTGATATCATCGCCGCTCAGATCGTCCGAGTTCATCTGGTAGGGCAGATCCGCCTTGTCCAGAATCTTCCGGGCGGTTGTCAGGCCTATGCCGTAAATATAGGTCAAGGCCCTGTCCATGTGCTTGTTCCGTGGCAAATCCACGCCTGCTATACGTGCCAAGATTCTGCTCCTCGTCTCTTTATTGTCTGCGGGAACTAACCCTGCCGCTGCTTATGCTTCGCATTCTTACAGGTGACCCGGACCACGCCCTTGCGTTTGTGGATTTTGCAGTCACTGCATATTTTTTTTACAGATGCCCGTACTTTCATAATCAGCTTCCTCTTCGGTGATCATTTGCCCCTGCCGCCCCCTTTGGAGCGGAAGGTGACGCGCCCTCTGGTCAGATCATAAGGAGACAGCTCCACTGTCACCCGGTCGCCAGGGAGAATTTTGATGTAGTGCATCCGCATCTTGCCGGAAATATGCGCCAAAACCCGATGTCCGTTGTCCAATTCAACCCGGAACATGGCGTTCGGCAGCGGCTCGATGATCGTGCCCTCAACTTCAATGGCTTCTTCTTTTGCCATACGCTTTCAATCCAATCTCTTATTTTCAGGAGGCAGGAGCTGTTGCGCAGTCTTTTTCCCGCCTGCTCAAGACCAGCGGCCCTGCCGCTGTCGCCGCCACCGAATGCTCAAAATGGGCTGAAGGCTGCCGGTCCGCAGTGACCACGGTCCAGCCGTCTTTCAGCACCTTGATTTTATGGGTTCCGGCATTGATCATCGGCTCAATGGCCAGCACCATGCCCTCAATAATTCTTGGCGACGACTTGTCCTTCTGAACATAGTTGGGCACTTCCGGCCCCTCATGCAGACTGGAGCCGATGCCGTGGCCAACAAACTCGCGCACCACTGAATAGCCATGCTGCTCCGCATGCTGCTGCACAGCCCGCGAAATATCGGCAACCCGGTTGCCGACCCTGACCTGCTGCACGCCCAGTTCCAAGGCCTGCCGGGTCACAGCAAGGAGCCGCTTCTTTTTCTCCGAAATTGCGCCGACAGGAATCGTCACCGCCGCATCGCCGTAAAAGCCCTGATACAGGACACCGAAGTCAACAGAAACAATGTCGCCTTCGCGCAGCTTGTTTTTTTTCGAGGCAATGCCATGCACCACTTCCTCGTTGATGGAGACGCAGAGATTGCCGGGAAAACCACGATAGCCCCGAAACGCAGGCACTGCCCCATGATCCCGGCAATATTCTCCGGCCCAGCGGTCCAGCTGCATGGTGCTCAAGCCCGGCGAAATGTTCTCTTCGAGCATCAGCAGGACACCGGCCACAATCTGATTGGCCTGCCGCATGATCTCGATTTCAGCGTCGGTCTTGACCGTGATGCGCTTTTCCTGTTCTTCTGCCGTAGTCACGAGGGTTCAGCGTCCGCCCCTGCCGCCGCTGAATTTGCCGCCCTTCATAAAGCCGTCGTAACTGCGCATCACAAGATGCGACTGCACTTGGGAAATGGTGTCAATGGCCACGCCGACCACAATCAGCAAGGCCGTGCCGCCAAAGTAAAAGGGCACATTGAACCTATGAATCAGAATGGTCGGCAGGACACAGACTGCGGCGAGATAGATCGCTCCGACCACGGTCAGGCGGATCAGAACTTTGTCAATGAATTCAGCGGATTTTTTCCCAGGCCGGATGCCGGGAATGAAGCCGCCGTTCTTCTTCAGATTCTCGGCCACATCTTCAGGATTGAAGGTGACAGCGGTGTAGAAAAAGCAGAAGAAGACGATCATGCCCACATACAGGGTGTAATAATAAATGGTTCCCGGCGACAGTTGCGCAGAAACCCGCTGCACCCAGTCAATTTGAATGAACGAGCCGATTGTGGCTGGAAACATCATGATTGACGAGGCAAAGATGGGCGGAATAACCCCGGAGATGTTGATTTTCAGCGGCAGATGAGAGGCCTGGCCGCCGTAAACCCTTCTTCCCACCACCCGTTTGGCATATTGAATGGGAATCTTGCGCTGGGCTGTCTCGCAATAGACGATGAAGGCCACAACAGCAAACATCATGATCAGCAGGATCGGCACAAGAATAAAAGGAATCTCGCCGGTCTTGATGATCTGAATCGAGTTGACAATCGCGGCCGGCATTCTGGCAATGATGCCTGCGTAAATAATCATGGAAATGCCGTTGCCAATGCCCCGTTCCGTCATCTGCTCGCCCAGCCACATGATGAACGAAGTGCCTGAAGTCAGGGTCAGCACGGTCATGAATTTAAAGTCCAAGCCCGGATGCAGCACAATGGGCGCGCCGTCCGGAGCACTCATCTGCTCCAAGCCGGAGGCAATGAAAAAGCCCTGCACCAAAGCCAGGCCAACTGTGCTGTAACGGGTGTATTGGGTGATCTTGCGCTGCCCTGCCGCTCCTTCTTTTTTCAGGCTCTCCAACTGGGGAATGACCACAGTCAGCAGCTGAATGATGATGGAGGCGGAGATGTAGGGCATGATGCCCAAGGCGAAAATGGAAAAGTTATGCAGCGCACCGCCGGAAAACATGTTGAACATGCCGAACAGCGTGCCAGCATTTTGCGCAAAAAAAGCGGATAGAGCCTCACCGTTGATGCCCGGCGTGGGTATCTGCACCCCCATCCGATAGACCAGCAGCATCAGCAGGGTAAAGACTGCCCGCTTGCGAAGCTCCGGGATGTTGGCCGCGCTGGCAAGTCCGCTCATAGCCTATTCCTTGACCTCGCCTCCGGCGGCAAGAATTTTCTCCCGTGCGCCTTGGCTGACTTTGTCCAGCTCCACTGTCACCTTGCGGCTGACCTCGCCGTTGGCCAGCACTTTGATCATCCTGCTCTCTTTGCCGCCGATGATTCCGGCAGTCCGCAGGGCTTCCCGGTTGACCACGGTTCCGTCTGCAAAACGGTCCAAGGCAGACAAGGTGATGATCACGTATTCTGTTTTGAATTTGTTGGTGAAGCCAACTTTGGGCAGACGACGGTGCAACGGCATCTGGCCGCCTTCAAAACCAATTCTGTGAGACGCGCCGGAACGGGCATTGGCACCTTTATGGCCCTTGCCCGCTGTTTTTCCGTGGCCGCTGCCCTGCCCGCGCCCCAGACGCTTGCTCTGCCTGCGGGAGCCTGCAACTGGCGACAAATTGTTCAGCTTCAGCATTGCTTTTCCTCCACCCGGACCAGATGCTGGACCTTTCTGATCATCCCTCTGATCTCCGGCGTATTTTTCCGTGTCACTGTCTTCTGCATCTTAGTCAGGCCCAGACCGGTCAGCGTGGCGCGAATTTTCTTGGTGCTGCCAATGCCGCTCTTCACTTGGGTCACTGTCACTGTCTCGCTCATGATTCAACCATGTTCAACAAGGTTATTGGGGAAAATCATCTGTCAGGCAGTGATTTCCTCAACAGTCAGCCCTCTGAGGGCGGCAATATCCTCCTGGCTCCGCAGTCTGCGCAGCCCTTCAACTGTGGCCTTGACCAAGTTGTGGGGATTGTTGGAGCCTTGACATTTGGTGAGAATATTCTGCACCCCGGCAGCCTCCAGCACCGCCCGGACCGCGCCGCCCGCAATCACGCCCGTTCCTTCAGAAGCGGGCTTCAGCATCACTTTACCAGATTTGAACTTGCCGTCAACATGATGCGGAATGGAAACATCGGTCAGAGCGACCTGCTGCATGTCCTTGCGGGCGCGCTCCACGCCTTTGCGGATGGCTTCCGGCACCTGAGTGGCCTTGCCAAGTCCCTGCCCCACTCTGCCTTTGCCGTCACCAACCACGACAATGGCACTGAAGCTGAAACGACGGCCACCTTTCACCACTTTGGCCACCCGGTTGATATAGACTATTTTTTCTATCAGCTCTTCCTGCTGGTTGCCGCCTTCTTTGGCACGCTTGAAATCAGCCAAGAAACACCTCCGATCAACTGAAATTTATTGCCGCCTGCACGTTAAAAATTCAAGCCGCCCTGCCGTGCCCCTTCCGCCAATGCCTTGACCCGGCCATGATAGAGATTGCCGCCTCTGTCAAACACAACCTTGTCAATGCCAGCGGCACGGGCGCGCTTGGCCGCCATCTCACCAACCCGACCTGCCTGAGCGACCTTTCCTTTCAGGTCGTCAGCAGTGAACTCCTTGTCCTCAGTTGACATGGAAACCAGCGTGTGTTGCTTCGTGTCGTCAACGATCTGCACATAAATATGACGGTTGCTCCGAAAAACACACATTCTGGGACGTTCCTGGGTGCCGATGATTTTTTTGCGTATCCTTCTGATCCGTTTGTTCCGCGCTGCCAGCTTGCTGCTTTGCTTTGCCATGATGCCTTCACTTCATCCTTGAGTTGAACGCCTGAAAGCCGGATTCACTTCTTGCCTTTGGCCCCGGACTTGCCTGCCTTGCGGACAATATGCTCATCCGCGTACCGAATGCCCTTGCCCTTGTACGGCTCAGGCTTGCGGATGGCCCTGATCTTGGCCGCTGTCTGCCCCACCAATTCCTTGTCAATCCCGGAGATGGTGATGTTGTTGCTTTTATCCACAGCGGCGGACACGCCCTCAGGCAGCAGAAACTGCACTGGATTGGAGTAGCCGACATTAAGGGTCAGCTTGGAGCCTTCCGCTGCGGCCCGGTAGCCCACGCCTTCTACGGCGAGCGCCTTGCTGAAGCCTTTGTCAACCCCGGCAACCATGTTGGCCACCAAAGTGCGGGTCAAGCCCCAGTAGGCCGCAACTTGCCGTCCGCCGCCTTTGGGTTTGAACACCAGCTGATTGTCTTCCTGCGTCACAGCGATTTCCGGGCGGAGATTCCGCTCCAGCGATCCCTTGCCGCCTGCGACTTTGATCCGGGTGCCCTGAATTTCCACTTTGACTCCGTCAGGCAGCGGGACCGGCATTTTTCCGATTCGTGACATGTTCTTTCTCCTCTCAGGGGCTGCTACCAGACTTCGCAGAGCAGTTCGCCGCCCACATGCAGCCTGCGGGCTTCACGGTCAGACATGACCCCCTTGGAGGTCGTCAGGATGCCCACGCCCAGTCCGCTCATCACAGTGGGGATGGCATCGCTCTTCTTATATTGACGCAAGCCCGGCTTGGAAACCCGGCGCAGGCCAGTGATGACCTTCTCGTTGTTGGGGCCGTACTTCAGTTCTACTGTGATGGTGCCCTGCACACCCTGCGTCGCAACCTGATAATCATTGATGTACCCTTCTTTTTTCAGGACATCAGCCACACTGACTTTCAGATTTGACAGCGGAATCTCCACCGTGTCAAAATGCGCCCGGACAGCATTTCGTATTCTGGTCAGAAAATCTGCCAGCGGATCGCTCATAGACATCCGAATACACCTCTGTGAATTGCTTTTCGTTGCGGCGGCCTTGGCCGGAGGACTACCAGCTTGACTTGGTCACGCCGGTGATTTTACCCTCTGAGGCCAGCTTGCGGAAGCAGAGCCTGCAGCAGCCGAATTTCCTCATATATGCCCGTGGCCGTCCGCAGAGCTGGCAGCGGTTGTAGTTCCGCACTGCATACTTCTGCTTCCGCGCCGCTTTGGCGATCAGTGATTTTTTTGCCATGATCAGTCTCCTGCGTCAGTTGCCGCCCTGCTGGGCAGTCTCTGTTTTCTGCTGCTTGAACGGCATGCCCAGCCTGGCGAGCAGGGCGCGGCCCTCATCATCCGTTTTGGCACTGGTGACAATGGTGATGTTCAGCCCTCTGATCTTCTCAATCTTGTCGTAATCAATCTCAGGAAAGATGATATGCTCCTTGATACCCATTGAGAAGTTGCCGCTGCCGTCAAAGCCCTTGGGAGAAACCCCCCGGAAGTCGCGCACGCGCGGCAGGGCGATGTTGACTAACTTGGCCAGAAAATCGTACATTCTGTCCCGGCGCAGGGTCACGCAGGTGCCGATTGGCATCCCTTCCCGCAATTTGAAAGTGGCGATGGATTTTCTCGCCCGGGTGACCACCGCCTTCTGTCCGGCGATCAGGGTCAGCTCGCCAGCCGCCTTCTCCACCACCTTGGGATTCTGCACTGCCTCGCCCAAGCCCATGTTGAGAACAATTTTCTCCACTCTGGGAATTTGCAATCTGTTTTGATAACCAAACTCCTGCTGGAGCTGGGGTCTGCACTCATTTTCGTACAGTTCTCTCATCGTAGCCATGTAAATCGCTCCAATTCTGCGCAGATGGCAGACAGCTTACTTTGCGGATGCCGTCAAGGTCGCACCGCATTTCTTGCAGACCCGGACTTTTGTGCCGTCCTCAAGCACCTTCCTGCCGATGCGGACCGTCTTGGCGCACTCCGGGCAGACAAGCATGAGATTCGAGATATGAATGGGGGCTTCCTTCCTGATGATCTCGCCGGGCTGCTGCTCGCTCACCGGCTTCCGGTGCTTGGTGATCATGTTGATCCGTTCGACCAAAGCGCGGTTCGCTCCCCGGTCAATTTTGAGCACCTTGCCGACCCGCCCTCTGTCTTTGCCGGCAATCACTTCCACCTGATCATTTTTCCGCAAACTTGTCTGTCCCTGCCGCATCTTCCTGTCCTCGTTTCCTGTGGCCCGCATTCCTAGTTTTTTGTTGCTTACAGCACTTCCGGCGCAAGCGATATGATCTTCATAAAACCGAGCGAGCGCAGCTCGCGGGCCACCGGCCCAAAGATGCGGGTGCCCACCGGCTCTCCGTTGCCGGAAAGCAGCACTGCCGCGTTGTCATCAAAGCGAACCACTGTGTCCTCAGGTCGCCTGATCTCCTTGCTGGTGCGGACCACAACGGCATTGAGCACATCGCCCTTTTTGACCTTCGCGTTCGGAATGGCCTCTTTGACTGTGACAACAATCACATCGCCGATGCTGGCATACCGACGGCGGCTGCCGCCCAGCACCCGGATGCAGAGCACTTTCTTAGCTCCTGAATTGTCCGCGACATTCAGTCTGGTTTCTGTCTGAATCATGGTATCACCTGAATAAGTTGCGCAATCAAAATATCCTGACGGACAGATCAGACAGCCCGCTGGACAATGCTCCTGACAAACCAGCGTTTGCGCTTGGAAAGCGGCCTGCACTCCTCAATCAGGACTGTGTCGCCGATATTGCATTCGTTCGCGGCATCATGCGCCATGTAATTCACCCGGCGGCGGATGTACTTGCCGTACAGCTTGTGCCGGACTTTCCGTTCAACCGTGACGACCACTGTCCTGTCCATGCGGTTGCTTTTGACAAAGCCCAACTGGGTCTTTCTGGAACTTGATTTCTCGCTCATTCTTATATTTGTTCCGGTGTGCTGGTTTCAGGCCGGGCCTCAGGCTGCCTGCTCAGTCAGAATGGTCTGCACTCTGGCGATATCTTTGCGCAGCTGCTTCAGCCGGGCTGGATTTTCCAATTTCCGAATCCCATGCTGAAACCTGAGCTTGAACAGCTCCTCACGCATTTCCTGCTCTTTTTTCCGCAGATCGCCGCCGCTCAGTTTCCGCAGCTCGCTGACAGTTGTCTTCATATCGTGCTGCTCCTGGTGATGATCCGGGTCGGGAAAGGCAGTTTGTAGGAAGCCAGGCGCAGCGCCTCTTTGGCCACATCCTCCGGCACCCCTTTCAGCTCATAGAGAATTCTGCCCGGCTTGATGACCATCACCCAAGAATCAGGTGAACCCTTGCCTCCGCCCATGCGGGTTTCCGCCGGCTTTTTGGTGATTGACTTGGCAGGAAAAACCCTGATCCAGAGCTTGCCGCCACGTTTCACCCGTCTGTTGATGGCAATACGGGCCGCCTCAATCTGCTGGGCGGTCATACGACCGCAGCCTTCCGCTTTCAGGGCATAATCACCAAAGGCAAGCTGCGAACCCCGCTGGGACTCGCCGCGCATTCTGCCCTTATGCTGCTTCCTGTGCTTTACCTTGCGTGGACTTAACATTGCTCAATACCTTCTCTGTTACTGGTCAAGAGACGGCCCGCCGTCTGTCAGCACCTCGCCCCGGAATATCCAGACCTTGACTCCGATCTTGCCATAAGTGGTGCTGGCCTCGGCAAGGCCGTAATCAATATCGGCCCGCAAAGTGTGCAGCGGCACCCGGCCTTCCTTGAACCACTCTGTTCTGGACATTTCCGCGCCGCCCAGTCGTCCTGAACAGGAAATTTTGATGCCTTTGACTCCGAAACGGAGAGCCGTGCTGATTGACTTTTTCATTGCCCGGCGGAAGGCGATGCGCTTCTCCAGCTGGCCGGCAATGTTTTCCGCCACCAACTGCGCATCCGCCTCAGGCCGTCTGATCTCCTGAATGTCGATCATGCACTCGCGGCTGAACTTCCGCTCAAGCTCCCGCTTCAGGTTCTCAATCTCAGCCCCTTTCTTGCCGATGACGATTCCGGGACGCGCTGTGAACAGTCTGATCCGCACCTTCTCGCCAGTGCGCTCAATCACAATCCGGGCCACTCCGGCATGATACAGTTTCTTTTTCAGATAGCTGCGCATCTGCTGATCCTGATGCAGATTGGCGGCATAATCCCGGTCAGCATACCAGATTGAATCCCATGTTCTGGTGATGTTGAGCCGCAGCCCAATAGGATTGACTTTTTGTCCCAACGTGTCCTCCGTGTTCCCTATGCGGTTTTGATCTCAATACAAGCAGTTCTCAGTGCAGACCCCGCTCATCAACAACCACTGTGATATGACTGGTCCGTTTCAATATTTTACCTGCCCGCCCCATAGCTCTGGGCCGGAACCGCTTGAGCATCGGCCCGCCATTGATCTGGATTTCCTTCACATAGAGCGTGTCCACATCAATGGTCTCAGTCTGCTCGGCATTGGCAATTGCTGATTCCAGCACCTTGCGCAAAATTTCAGCCGCTTTTTTCGGCATGAACCTGAGCGTGGTGATCGCGCTCTCCACATCCTTGCCCCGGACCACATCAGCCACCAGCCGCGCCTTCTGCGGGGAGATGCGGATATACTTTGCCACGGCTTTTGCTTCCATCCTCTGACTCCTGCTTTTTCCTCTGTTTTCAGGCTGGCCGGGTTACTTGCGCTTGCCTTTCTTGTCCGCCGCGTGGCCGTGGTAGGTTCTCGTCAACGAAAATTCGCCCAGCTTGTGCCCGACCATGTTTTCCGAAACATAGACTGGAATGAACTTCCTTCCGTTGTGAACGGCAAAGGTCAGGCCCACCATTTCAGGAACAATATCCGAACGTCTGGACCAGGTCTTGATCACCTTGCCGCCGCCTGATGTCTGAGATTTCTCCACTTTTTTCATCAGGTGACCGTCAATAAACGGTCCTTTCTTAATGGAACGTGCCATGCTGATGCTCTCCTGAATTACTTGCGCTTGGTGACAATGTCGCGGTCAGATGCCTTCTTTTTCCGGCGGGTCTTGTAGCCCTTGGCTGGCATGCCCCACGGCGAGCAAGGATTGCGACCGCCTGAGCTTTTGCCCTCGCCGCCGCCCATTGGATGATCAACTGGGTTCATGGCCACGCCGCGCACCGAAGGCCGCCTGCCTTCCCAGCGCGCCCGGCCCGCCTTGCCCAATTTGCGGCTGCTGTGCTCGGCATTGCCCACCGCGCCGATGCAGGCCCGGCACTGACTGTTGAATTTGCGCACCTCGCCAGACGGCAGCTTGACCAAGACGTGACTGCCCTCTTTGGCCATGAGCTGGGCCGCAGCTCCGGCAGAACGGACAATCTGCGCCCCTTTGCCGATCTTCATCTCCACATTGTGAATGATGGTGCCCAAAGGAATATGACTCATCGGCAGGCAGTTGCCCGGCTTGATGTCCGCGTCCGCGCCCGCAGTCAGCATGTCGCCGACACGGATGCCCGCCGGGGCGAGAATATAGGTTTTTTCGCCATCAAGATAGGTCAGCAGAGCAATATTGGCGGAGCGGTTGGGGTCATACTCCAAGGCGGTGACTTTGGCCGGCACCCCGGTCTTGTTCCGCTTCCAGTCAATGACGCGGTATTTGCGCTTGTGCCCGCCGCCGATATGCCGGGCGGTTATCCGTCCGTAAGCGTTCCGTCCGCCAGTTTTCTTCAGCGGTCTGAGCAGGCTCTTTTCAGGAGCTTTGTCAGAAATATCCGGCTGGACTATGGATACCTGATGCCGTTTGCCCGGTGATGTCGGTTTATGGGTCCTGATTGCCATGTTTTTGTCCGTTCTCTGTTATATCCTCAAATCTGAAGCAAGGACTGGGCCGCCTCACAGCTCATCAAGATAATTTATTTTCCCTTCGGACAGCTTGATGTAGGCTTTTTTCCAATCGCTGGTCCGCCCGGCAGGTCTGGCACCAATTCGCTTCTGCTTGCCTCGCATCTTCACTGTTCTGACTGAAGCGACCTTGACCTTGAAAAGCTGCTCCACAGCCTGCCGGATTTCAATCTTGTTCGCCTCTGAGGCGACCTTGAAGGTGACCGTGTTCTCCGCCTCTTGGAGCAAATTGGATTTCTCGGTCATGTACGGCTCTTTGATCACATCATAAATCACTTTCATGCCATCAGCCTCGCTTCCAACTGCTCCAAAGTGGATTTGACAATCATCAGCTTGTCATACTTGAGAATATCATACACATTCAGCCCTTCGGCAGGCATGACCTGATAGCCAAGCGCATTGCGGGCCGAGAGCTGCAGGTTGGTGTTTTCCTTTTCCGCCACCAGCAGACAGTTGGCAAAGGTGAAATTCCGCATCACCCCGACAAAGTCCTTGGTCTTAGGAGCCGTCAGCTCAAACTGATCAAGAATCACCACATTGCCTTCGCTCATCCGGGCTGACAGGGCCATGCGCAGAGCCAGCCGCCGCACCTTTTTCGGCATGGTGTAGCTGTAGTCTCTCGGCTTGGGACCGAAGGCAGTGCCGCCGCCGCACCAGACCGGCGAATTGTTGCTGCCTGACCTAGCCCGGCCTGTGCCTTTCTGCCGCCACGGTTTTTTGCCGCCGCCGCTCACTTCGCCTCTGGTCTTGGTCGAAGCAGTGCCTTTGCGGCGGCAGGCGCGCTGCATGCAGACCACTTCATGAAGAATGCCCGGATTCACCGGCACCGCGAACAGACTGTCGCTGACTTCCATCTCCGCGACTTTTTCCGCCGAGGTGTTCATTACATCACAAACTGACATGAGTCATCTCCCTTGCAAGGCAGCTTATGCCTTAGTGTAAATGCTGACCAAGCCGTTCTTTGCCCCGGGCACTGCTCCTTTGACCAGCAGAATGTTCTCTTCTTCGCGGATATCGACCACAGTGAGATTCTTGATAGTCTTCTTTTCCACGCCCATCCGGCCCGGCATCTTCTTGCCTTTGACGACCCGGCTGGGGTAGGCGCTGCAGCCAATGGAACCCGGTGCCCGCTGAAAATTGGAGCCGTGCGTCTCCCGACCGCCGCCAAAACCGTGCCGTTTGATCACGCCTTGAAAGCCCCGGCCCTTGCTGTGGCCTGTGATGTCAATTTTATCGCCGATTTTAAACAGCTCGCTGACAAGAATCTGCTGGCCCAACTCGTACCCCTGCGGATTTTCGACCCGGAACTCCCGGACATGATAATATCCCGCATCGCCAGCCTTCTTAAAATGACCTGCTTCCGGCTTGTTCAATCTGGACTGCTTCTTTTCGCCAAACCCCACCTGAATGGCATTGTATCCTTCTTTGCCGACAGTTTTCTTCTGCAGCACAACACAGGGGCCAGCTTCTATGACTGTGACCGGGCTGACCTGACCGACTTCATCATACACTCTGGTCATGCCCAGCTTCCGTCCCAGTATTCCATTTGTCTTCGGCATTTTTTTACCTGTCAACGCTAATAAACTCTGTCAAAACGGAACTTGTCCGCCGCATCCCCTGCCGGAACGTCTCAGGGCAGCTTGATTTCCACATCCACGCCTGCTGAAAGCTGGAGCTTCATCAGCGAATCAATTGTCTGCTGGGTCGGCTCAAGAATGTCAAGCAGACGGCGATGAGTGCGCATTTCAAACTGCTCCCTGGACTTTTTGTCCACATGGGGCGATCTGAGCACCGTGTATTTGCTGATGCTGGTCGGCAGCGGAATCGGCCCGGCCACAGTCGCGCCTGTGCGCCGCGCTGTCTCGACGATTTCCGAAGTTGACTGGTCAAGCAGCTTGTAATCGTAGCCTTTGAGCCTGATGCGAATTTTGTCTGTGTTGATCATGGGTTCCTCTTTCCTGCCGCCGTCCTCAGCTGACTGTCATCCGGTCTGCTGTCATGGCTGCGAACTTAAACGCCTCGAATCTTATGAATGATGGCTTCAGCCTGTTTGGCTGGAACTTCGGCAAAAGCATGAAACTGCATGGAGTAGGAAGCTCTGCCCTGCGTTGCCGACCGCAGCGTGGTTGAATAACCAAACATCTTAGCCAGCGGCACCCGCGCACTGACCATCTGCAGGTTCCGCTCCGCCTCCACCGCTTCGATGTGCGCATTCTTCCGGTTCAGATCATTGATCACTTCGCCAAGATACTCTTCCGGCACCAGCACTTCCACTTCCATGACCGGCTCCAGCAGCACAGCTCCGGCCTCTGCCGCCGCCTGTCGGCAGGCCAGCGCGGCAGCCACCGCAAAAGCCATCTCTGTCGAATGCTCCTCATCATAGGAGCCGCCGACAAGCTGGACAGTCACGTCGGTGAGCGGATAACCGATCAGCGGCCCTGAATCAAGCGTGTCCCGCACACTCTTTTCAATTGCCTTGAGATACAGGGCCGGAATCTGCTCCGCATCAACCTTGCTCTCAAAGGCAATACCGCTGCCACGTGCTGCCGGAGCAAAACGAAGCACTGCGTGACCATACTGCTCCTTGCCGCCGCTTGGGGCCTGAAAACGCCCTTCTCCTTCAGCGGCGCAGGTGATCGTCTCTTTATAGGCCACCTGCGGGGTTCCCACATTGGGGGAAACCTTGAACTCCCGCCGCAGCCGGTCAACCACAATCTCCAAGTGCAGCTCGCCCATGCCGGAGATAAGCTGCTGGCCAGTATCCTCATTGCGGCTGACCCGGAAACTGGGGTCTTCAAAAGCGATCTTGGCAAGGCTTTCCGTCAGCCTGACCTCATCCGCCTTGTTTTTGGCCTCTATGGCGATGCTGATCACCGGCTCAGGAAAATTCATATTCTCCAGCACGATGCAATCGTCTTCCCCGCAAAGGGTGTCGCCTGTGCTGGAAAACTTGAGACCAACCACAGCACCGATGTCCCCGGCTCCAATCCGGTCAACCTCTTCGCGCTTATTGGCGTGAAGCTTGATCAGCTTGGAGATTTTCTCCTTTTTCTGCTTGCCCGGATTGAACACCCGGCTGCCTGCCTTCAACTCGCCTGAATAAACCCTGACAAAGGCCAGCGACCCGACAAAAGGATCTGACTGAAATTTGAAGACCAAGGCGCAGAAAGGGTCTTTGCTGTCCGCATGCCGCAGCACTGCTTCGCCATCCCTGCCTGCTCCTTCCACTGGCGGAACATCCAAGGGCGAAGGCAGATACCTGACCACTGCGTCAAGCAGCGGCTGAATCCCCTTATTTTTAAAGGCGGAACCGCAGAGCACCGGCACCAGCTTGAGCGAGCAGACTGCCTTCCGCAGGGCGGCGCGTATTTCATCAGGAGAGATATCCTGTTCTTCCAGATATTTTTCCATGATCCCCTCATCGAAGTCGGCCAACTTCTCGAGGAGATGCAAACGTGCAGCCGATGATTTGCCGTGCAGCTCTTCAGGAATTTCCGCAGCCAGCACGGTCCCGCCTTTGGTTTCCTCGTCAAAGGTGAGATACCGCTCTTCAATCAGATCAACAATCCCGGCAAAGGCATCCTCGCTTCCTGCGGGCAGCGTGACTGGCACTGGCGCCGCTCCAAGCTGACTTTTAATTTCCTCGACCACCCGGTCAAAGTCAGCCCCGATCCGATCCATCTTGTTGATAAAGACGATCCGGGGGATATGGTAGCGGTCCGCCTGCCGCCAGACAGTCTCTGACTGCGGCTCAACACCGCCGACCGCGCAGAAAACAACAACCGCGCCGTCCAAGACCCGCAGGCAGCGTTCCACCTCCACGGTGAAATCAACATGTCCTGGCGTGTCAATGATGTTGATCTGATGCTGCTGCCAGAAGCAGGTGGTGGCGGCTGAGGTGATGGTGATGCCCCGCTCCTGCTCCTGCTCCATCCAATCCATGACCGCTGTGCCGTCATGAACTTCGCCTATCTTATGCGAACGTCCTGTGTAGTACAGAATGCGCTCAGTAGTTGTTGTCTTGCCTGCGTCAATATGGGCTGTGATGCCGATATTACGCACATTGGCCAATGAATCTTCTGCAACCACTGATCTGTCCGCATTCGTCCGTTCTCGTTTTCCTTCACAGCCTGTGCCGCCTGCTGCAAAAGGTTCTGCTTTTTACCGCAATCGCTGCTGCCTGTCAAGAGACTTTTTGCATCCCGCGCTTTTTTTACCAGCGGTAATGCGCAAAGGCTTTGTTTGCCTCCGCCATCTTGTGGGTGTCGTCCCGTTTTTTCACGGCAGCACCCCGATTGCCATAAGCATCCAAAATTTCGGCAGCCAGCTTCTCAGACATGGACTGGCCGGAACGCTTCTGGGCAAAACCGATGATCCAGCGGATGGCCAAGGCATTGCGCCGCTCAGGCCGCACCTCAATAGGCACCTGATAGGTCGCGCCGCCGACTCTGCGGCTCTTCACCTCAACCTTGGGCCGGACATTCTCCATGGCTGTCTCAAAAACAGCCATCGGCTCTTCTTCCGTCAGCTTCTGGCTCACCCGGTCCATAGCCTCATAGAACATGCGGCGGGCCAAGGATTTTTTTCCGTCTTTCATCAGGCCGTTGGTAAAACGGGCCACCAGAATGGAATTATATTTCGGATCAGCTTCGATGAAACGTCGCGTCTGTACTTTTTTTCTCGGCATCTCGCATCACTCCGGCAGGTTATTTAGGCCGTTTCGCGCCGTATTTAGAACGCCCTTGCCGCCGGTCATTCACTCCCAGCGTGTCAAGCGTACCGCGAATAATATGGTAACGCACACCAGGCAGGTCTTTGACGCGGCCTCCCCGAATCAGCACTACGGAGTGCTCTTGGAGATTGTGGCCGACTCCTGGAATGTAGGAGGTCACTTCAATGCCGTTGGCCAGCCGCACCCTTGCCACCTTGCGCAGAGCCGAGTTCGGCTTTTTCGGCGTGGTGGTATAGACCCTGACGCACACGCCGCGTTTCTGCGGACAACCCTGCATGGCCGGGGTGTTGGAACGCTTGGCCTGCTTTTCCCTTCTTTTTCTGACCAGCTGGTTAATCGTTGGCATACAGTTCTTTCCCTTGCAAATATAAGCAGTCCGCGTCTTGACGGACGCGGGGGTTAATATATAGCACAATGCGCGAGGCGTGTCAAACAAAATCTGCTGCTCACCGCGCACCTTTGTTGATCCGGTAGCGGGACAGGCCAGTGCCTGCCGAAATAAGACGGCCCATGATCACGTTTTCCTTGAGGCCGTCCAAGGTGTCGATCTTGCCGGTCATGGCCGCATTGGTTAGTACCTTGGTGGTTTCCTGGAACGAAGCGGCGGAGATGAAGGAATCCGTGGAAAGCGAGGCCTTGGTCACGCCGAGCAGCTGCGATTCCGCTGAAGCGGGCTGCAAGCCTTCAGCCAGGACGCGCTCATTTTCATCATGGAACACCCATTTTTCGACAAGCTGATCCATCATAAACTTGGTGTCGCCCGGGTCCGTGATTCTGATCCGTTTGAGCATCTGGCGGACAATGACCTCAATATGCTTGTCATTGATCTTCACGCCTTGGAGGCGATAGACTTCCTGAATCTCATCCACCAGGAAACGGGCCAAGGCCTCCTCGCCTTTAATTTTCAGGATGTCGTTGGGCAGGACAGAGCCGTCCATCAGCGCATCGCCCGCCTTGACGTAGTCGCCCTCATGAACCGTGACATGCTTGGCCTTGGGCACCAAATACTCACGCGGCTCGCCGTGTTCCGGGGTGATGACCACCCGCCGCTTGCCCTTCAGCTCCTTGCCAAAGGTGACGCGGCCATCAATCTCAGTGACAATGGCCTGCTCCTTGAGCTTGCGCACCTCGAACAGCTCGGCCACTCTGGGCAGACCGCCGGTGATGTCCTTGGTCTTGGTGGTCTCACGCGGAATCTTGGCCACCACCGTGCCTGCGGCCACGTCAAGGCCCTCATCGACGGCGATGATGGAGCCGACCGGCAGCGGATAGCGGGCATCATGCTCCACATCAGGCAGCTTCATGGTCCGGCCCCGCTCATCCTTGATCGAGACACGCGGGGTGGCATGTTTGGAGACCAGCGCATGAATGATGACCCGCGAGACCTTGCCCGTGACCTGGTCGATCCGCTCCTGCATGGTGTCGCCCTCGATCACGTCGCCGTACTTGACCCTGCCGCCCACCTCGGCGACAATCGGAATCGAGAAGGCATCCCAGTCAGCAATGACTGTGCCCGGCTCAACCCGGTCGCCGTCCATGACTTTCAGTTCCGCGCCGTAAGGCACTGGAAAACGCTCGCGGTCAACGCCCTGGTCATCGACAATGATGATTTCCGCATTCCGGTTCATGACCACGTTGAAGCCAGCCGAGTTGACGACCGAATGGAGCTTGTGATATTTGACCACGCCGCTGCGTTGGCTGCGCACTTCAGCCTGCTCAACCGAGCGGCTGGCAGTGCCGCCAATATGGAAGGTGCGCATGGTCAGCTGGGTGCCTGGCTCGCCGATGGACTGGGCGGCAATGATGCCGACTGCCTCGCCGATGTTGACCATGTGGCCCCGGCCCAGGTCGCGGCCATAGCATCTGGCGCAGACACCGCGCCTCGCCTCGCAGGTGAGGACAGAACGAATCTTGACCCGGTCAATGCCGGCAGCCTCAATGGCCTCGACCTTGTCCTCGGTGATTTCCTCATCCATGCTGACAATCAGTTCGCCGGTGTGCGGATCAATCACGTCATCGCTGGCCACCCGGCCCAAGATGCGCTCGCCGATGCGGACGATCACTTCGCCGCCGTCAAGGAGCGGCTCGGCCAAGGTGTGGCGCAGGGTGCAGCAGTCCTTCTCAACAATGGTTGAATCCTGAGCCACATCAACCAGACGGCGGGTGAGATAGCCGGAGTTGGCGGTCTTGAGGGCCGTGTCAGCCAAGCCCTTGCGGGCGCCGTGGGTGGAGATGAAATACTCCAGCACCGACAGTCCCTCGCGGAAATTGGCTTTGATCGGCGTTTCAATGATCGCGCCGGAAGGTTTGGCCATCAGGCCCCGCATTCCCGCCAATTGGCGAATCTGGTCCTTGGAACCACGTGCGCCGGAGTCAGCCATGATATAGACAGAGTTGAAGCTCTTGACTTCCTTGACCCCGCCTTGGCCGTCCGGGACAAAATCCACTGACATCTCGCCCATCATCTCCTGGGTGATCTTGTCTGTGGCCTTGGACCAGATGTCAACCAATTTGTTGTATTTTTCGCCATCTGTGATCAGACCGTCTGAATACTGCTCCTCAACCTCGACCGCCTTGCGCTCTGACTCCTCAATAAACCGCTCCTTATTGACCGGAATCTTCATGTCATTGATGCAGATCGAGATGCCGGCCCGCGTGGCCTGCTCATAGCCCAAGTCCTTGAGCCGGTCAGCGAGAATGACCGTGTCCTTGGTTCCGGCATGACGGTAGGTGTAATCGACTAAGAAGCTCAGTTCTTTTTTGGACAGCTCCTTGTTGACCACGGCAAAAGGAAGTTTTTCCGGCAGCAGCTCGCCGACCAAAATTCTGCCGATGGTGGTCTCGACCATTTCGTCCTTGATTCGCACCTTGACCTTGGCTTGGAGATGGGCTGCACCATGATCATAGGCCATCCGCGCTTCCGCAGGCGAGCCGAAAACTGAACCAGTCCCTTTTGCCCCGATGCGCTCGCGGGTCATGTAATACAGCCCCAGCACGATGTCCTGACTGGGAATGATGACCGGGCTGCCGCTGGCAGGCGAGAGGATGTTGTTGGTGGACATCATCAGAACGCGGGCCTCAACTTGGGCCTCAACCGAGAGCGGCAGATGCACCGCCATCTGGTCGCCGTCAAAGTCGGCGTTGAAGGCGGCGCAGACTAACGGATGAAGCTGAATGGCCTTGCCCTCAATCAGCACCACCTCAAAGGCCTGCATGCCCAAGCGGTGCAGGGTCGGAGCGCGGTTGAGAATGACCGGGTATTCGCTGACAATCTCGTCGAGCACGTCCCAGACCTCTTTGGCACCCTTTTCCACCATCTTGCGGGCGCTCTTGATCGTGGTCACATAGCCGAGCGTCTCCAGCCGGTTATAAATAAAGGGCTTGAACAGCTCCTGGGCCATCTTCTTGGGCAGGCCGCACTGATGCAGACGCAGGTGCGGGCCGACCACGATGACCGAACGGCCTGAGTAATCGACGCGCTTGCCGAGCAGGTTCTGACGGAACCGGCCCTGCTTGCCCTTGAGCATGTCAGAAAGCGACTTAAGCGGCCGTTTGTTCGGCCCGGTGATGGTCCGGCCCCGGCGGCCATTGTCAAAGAGGACATCCACGGCCTCTTGCAGCATCCGCTTCTCGTTGCGGATGATGATATCCGGCGCGTCCAGCTCCAGCAGCCGCTTGAGGCGGTTGTTGCGGTTGATCACCCGGCGGTAGAGGTCGTTCAAATCCGAGGTGGCAAAGCGGCCTCCTTCCAGCGGCACCAGCGGTCGCAGGTCAGGCGGCAGCACCGGAATCACTTCCAGAATCATCCACTCCGGCCGATTGCCGGAGTCGCGGAAGGCCTCCACAACATTGAGCCGCTTGCCGAGCTTGTTACGCTTGGTCATGGAGGCGGTTTCCTTCATATCCTTGCGCAGCTGGACGGACAATTCAACCAGCTCAAGCTGCTTGAGCAGATCGCGGATCGCCTCGGCACCAATGCCGACCTCAAACTCGCCCGGATACCGCTCCAGAAATTCCCGGTACTGCTCCTCGTTGAGGAGCATGCCCAAAGGCAGCTCTTCCAGCGTGGATTCCAGCACTACGTAGGATTCAAAATAAAGAATCCGCTCCAGTTCCTTGAGGGTCATGTCAAGAATGGAGCCAATCTTGCTGGGCAGCGACTTGAGAAACCAGATATGGGCCACTGGCGCGGCCAGCTTGATGTGACCAAGGCGCTCGCGGCGCACTTTGGACTGAATGACCTCAACCCCGCATTTTTCGCAGACCACGCCCCGGTGCTTCATGCGCTTGTACTTGCCGCAGTTGCACTCATAGTCCTTGACCGGGCCGAAAATCTTGGCGCAGAAGAGACCGTCCCGCTCCGGCTTAAAGGTGCGGTAGTTGATGGTCTCCGGTTTTTTCACCTCACCGTGCGACCATTCGAGCATCTTGGCCGGAGAGGCAAGGGAAATCCTGACTTTGTCAAAGACCACCGGCCCTTTCGGCTTGTCAAAAAAGCTGAACAGTTCTTCCACGAAGATTCTCCCTTCTGATGCTTATCCTGAAACGCATTGATTGTCTGAAACGCGCTGCCCTTGTTCAGACTGCCCTTCCCTTTCGTTGCCGCCCCGCCGTCCAATCTGTCGCCGCAGCTTGCCGATGCTCAGATGCTCCTCTGCAACCTTGCTGAAGAGCCTGTGAATATCCGCAGTCTCGTCACTGATGTTTCAAAGGAGCTTGTGCATGTTTGCAAGCTCCTGCGGCATCTTCCCGATCTCATCGGCAAGGTCTGCTGGCTGCTATTCGTCGTCAGAAAGCAGCTCGACATCCAAGCACAGCCCTTTCAGCTCCTTGACCAAGACATGGAAGGATTCAGGCAGGCCCGCGTCAAGGAAGTTGTTCCCTTTGACAATTTTTTCATACATCGAGGTGCGGCCCTCCACGTCGTCGGATTTGACCGTGAGGAACTCCTTCAGGGTGTAGGCCGCGCCATAAGACTCCATTGCCCAGACCTCCATTTCGCCGAGCCGCTGACCGCCGAACTGAGCCTTGCCGCCAAGCGGCTGCTGGGTCACGAGCGAGTAGGGACCGGTGGAGCGGGCGTGAATTTTGTTGTCAACCAGATGGTGCAGCTTGAGCATGTACATCACGCCCACTGTGACCTGGTTATCAAATTTGTCGCCAGTGAGTCCGTCGTACAAAGTGGATTGGCCAACCTCATCCACACCTGCCTCGGTCAGCAGGCTGCGGATTTCGCTCTCAGATGCGCCGTCAAAAACCGGGGTGGCGATATGAACGCCGTGCCCGTACTTGCGCATCTTGTCCAGCAGCTCCGCATCGCTGAGACCTGCGGTGATGGCTTGGTATTCAGCTTCCGAGTAAATGCTTTTGAGCCGGGTCTTGACCTGCTCCAGCTCCTTGGCCTCAGCCAGCCGCTGAATTTGCTCGCCCAGCCGCTTGGCGGCAAAACCGAGATGGCATTCGAGCACCTGGCCGACATTCATGCGCGAAGGCACACCGAGCGGATTGAGGACCACGTCAACGCTGGTGCCGTCAGCAAAGAAGGGCATGTCCTCTTCCGGCAGCAGGCGCGAGACCACGCCCTTGTTGCCGTGACGGCCTGCCATCTTGTCGCCCACAGCCAGCTTGCGCTTGGTGGCCACATAGATTTTGACCATCTTGACCACGCCCGGCGCCAAGTCGTCGCCCTTCTCCATCCGGACCACCATGCCCTCGTAGCGGGCGCGCACTTCCTGAGCTTGGCGGGAATATTTGCTGAAGATGCTCTCGATATCGTCCTCGTACTTAGTCCGCTCCGAGAAATCCAGCCCGCGCAGCTGTTGAAAATCAAGCTGGCCGATGACTTCAGCATTCAGCTTCTTGCCCAAGGGCAGGAGGATATTGCCGCTGCGGTCCATGATGTCGCTCTTGGCGGTGCGGTCAGCGAGCAGCTCGGCCAGCGTCCTGCGCACCCCATTTTTGAGGCTGCGCAGCTCATCCTCCATGTCGCGGTTGATGCAGCGTATCTCCTCATCCTCAATCATCAGGGTGCGCTCGTCCTTATCCACGCCCTTGCGGGAAAAGACTTTGGCATCAATGACCACGCCCTCAATGCCAGGCGGCACCCGCAGCGAGCTGTCCTTGACATCGCCCGCCTTTTCGCCGAAAATGGCCCGGAGCAGCTTTTCCTCCGGCGAAAGCATGGTCTCGCCCTTGGGTGTGACCTTGCCGACCAGCATGTCGCCGGCCTTGACTTCCGCGCCGATGCGGATGATGCCGGACTCGTCGAGATTGCGCAGGGCATCGTCGCCGACATTGGGAATATCGCGGGTGATATCCTCTTTGCCCAGCTTGGTGTCGCGGGCCACAGTCTCGAAGATTTCGATATGCACTGAAGTGAAGGTGTCCTCGCGGAGCAGCCGCTCATTGATCAGGATCGAATCTTCAAAATTGTAGCCGCGCCACGGCATGAAGGCGATAGTCACGTTCTTGCCCAAGGCCAGCTCGCCCAGCTCGGCAGAGGGGCCGTCCGCCAAAACCTCGCCCTTGACCACCCGCTGGCCGGGAAAGACTAACGGCTTTTGGTTGAAGCAGGTGTTCTGGTTGGTCTTCTTGTATTTGGAAAGATGATAGACCGCGATGCCAGTGGCAAAACCGTCTGTGCCTGGTTCATCATAACGCACCACGACCCGGTTCGCGTCCGCCTCCTCCACGATGCCCGGTGCGGCAGCGAGGAGACAGGCTCCAGAGTCCAAGGCTAAATTGCTTTCCACCCCTGTGCCGACCAACGGGGCAGCCGGTTGGAGCAAGGGCACGGCCTGCCGCTGCATGTTGGACCCCATCAGGGCGCGGTTGGCATCGTCGTTCTCCAAAAAAGGAATCAGGGAGGCAGCAATGGAAACCATCTGGTTGGGAGCCACATCCATGGCTGTGACCTCATCCGCCGAGACCGTGACGACCTCGCCGTCCATGCGAGCGATCAGATTGTCAACAGCAATGCGCCCGTCTTCGGTCAGCGGCGTACTGGCTGGCGCCACCACCAGCCCTTGCTCCTGCAAAGCGGTGTGCTGCTTGATTGCTTCACTAACCTGACGTTCCTTGACCAACCGGTACGGAGTTTCAATGAAGCCGTAGGGATTGACCTCGGCATAGCAGGCCATGGAGACAATCAGACCGATGTTCGGCCCTTCCGGTGTTTCCACCGGGCAGATGCGGCCATAATGGGTCGGATGCACGTCCCTCACCTCGAAACCGGCCCGCTCGCGGGTCAGGCCGCCTGGGCCAAGGGCGGAGAGCCGCCGCTTATGCGTGACCTCGGAGAGCGGATTGGTCTGATCCATGAACTGCGAGAGCTGCGAGGTGGCGAAAAATTCCTTGATCGCTGAATTGATCGGCTTGGGATTGATCAGATCATGCGGCATCAGGGTTTCCACATCCTGGAGGCTCATCCGCTCCCGGATGGCCCGCTCCATCCGCACCAAGCCAATCCGGTACTGGCTTTCGCACAGCTCGCCCACAGTCCGCACCCGCCGGTTGCCAAGATGATCAATGTCATCACCTTCCTGCAGCTCGTCCTTAATGCGCACCAATCTCTTGACGCTGAGAAGAATATCCTCCTTGGTCAAGGTGCGGTGGGTGATCGGCGTGTCCACGCTCAGACGGGAATTGATCTTGTAGCGGCCCACTTCCGAGAGATCATAAGCTGCCGGATCAAAAAAGAGCTTGTCAAAGAAATCTTGAGCAATTTCCAAAGTCGGCGGACTGGAGGGCCGCAAACGGCGGTAGATTTCCATCAAGGCCTGGCCGGTGTTCTGAATTTTATCCAAATCCAGCGTCTTGCGGAATGACTCGGAAACATTGACATTGTCAATAAAGAGCAGCTCAAATTCCCGGATGCCCGCCTCGGCGATGCTCTCCAGCAGTCCTTCGCTTACCTGCTCATTGCCTTCGGCCAGCATTTCCCCGCTTTCAGGATGGACAAGATTGGCCGCCAAAAAACGGCCCAGCAGTTGTTCCGGGGCAACATCGACCGTTTGGATGCCCGCCTTCTCCATCCGCTTGGCCAAGGCCTTGGAAATCTTGCGGCCTTCCTTGCCCATCACGCTGCCGTCAGTCGGGTCGATCAGGTCAGCAGTCAGTCGCTGGCCGATAAAGGTTTCCGGCTGAAAGAGCAGGGAAAACTTGCCCTCCTCACCGACCCGAACCTTGTCAACCCTGTAAAATTCCCGCAGCAGCTCCTCTTCCGAATAGCCCAAGGCCTTGAGCAGTGTTGTGACTAAAAATTTGCGGCGGCGGTCAATGCGCACATAGAGGATGTCTTTGATGTCAAAATCAAAATCCAGCCAAGAGCCGCGCACCGGAATGATGCGGGCTGAGTAGAGCCGTTTGCTGGAGACGTGCGACTTGCCGCCGTCATGGGTGTAGAACAGGCCAGGCGAACGCTGGAGCTGATTGACAATCACCCGCTCTGTGCCGTTGATGACAAAGACCCCGTCATCGGTCATCAGGGGCAGCGAGCCGAGAAAAACCTCCTGCTCCTTGATGTCCCGGACAGTTTTCACGCCCGTGGCCTCATCAAGATCAAAGGTGATCAGCCGGACAATGATTTTGACCGGCACCTCGTAGGTCATGCCGCGCTCAATGCACTCAGCAACCGTGTATTTGCACTCGCCAAAGGAATAGCTGACAAATTCAAGGTTGCAGAGGCCATTGAAATCAGTGATTGGAAAAATGCTGTTGAAAATGGCCTGCAAGCCTGTTTCTTCTCTTTGCGAGGGATCAACATGCAGCTGCAAAAAGCGGTCATAAGAATGCCGCTGCATGGCTATCAGATGCGGCGGCTCGACAACTTTATGTGTTTTAGCAAATCCTTTGCGTGTTCTCTTCATGTTTCCCTCGTGATCTGTCTGCAGAAACCAGCTTGTCTAATCTGCCTGTGCCTTTTTTCTCAAACTGAAAAAAATGCTTTTTTGTCCAGCTCACAAAAAACGCAGTAACGCTACGAGGGGTGCCCCTCCATAGCGTTACCTGTTTCTGTTTCTGCTGTCCTCCTTGGAGCGTCAAAAGTTTTCCAAGGCGGCCAGCGGAAAAGCAAAACTACTTGACCTCCACAGCGCCTCCGGCTTCTTCGATCTTTTTCTTGATCTCCGCAGCATCCTCTTTGGAAACAGCTTCTTTCAGGGTTGTCGGCGCGCCCTCAACCGCATCCTTGGCCTCTTTCAGGCCCAGACCGGTGATTTCGCGCACTGCTTTGATCACCTGAATTTTCTTGTCGCCAGCAGAGGTCAGCACCACGTCAAACTCGGTCTTCTCCTCAGCAGCTGCGGCACCCGAAGCGGCCCCGCCTGCCGCAGCCATGACAACCGGAGCAGCGGCGGAAACGCCGAACTTCTCCTCCAGAGCCTTGACCAACTCAGCAACCTCCAACAGGGTCATCTTCTCAACAAGACCAACCACCTGCTCAATAGCTTCAGACATCGTTCCTTCCTCCTGATGTATATATCCTAGGATTAATTTTCCTGCTGTTCCTTCTGCTCTTTAATGGCCTGAAGGGCATAGACGAGATTACTCGGGGCGGCGTTGAGCGTGCAGACCAGCTTGGTCGGCACTGCTGCCAGCACACCGCAGAGCTGACCGAGCAGCTCCTCTTTGGAGGGCAGCTTGGACAGGGCGACAACATCGTCCGGGTTCAGCACCGCGCCTTCAAACATGGCGGAACGAAGTTTGAGCTTGTCAAGGTCCTTGTTGAACTCTGCCAAAACCTTGGCAGGCCCAACCGGCTCCTCAAAGCCAAAGGCCACCACTGTGCTGCCGGTGAAATACGGCTCCAGCCCGACATAATCCGTGTCTTTGACCGCCAGCCGGAGCAGCGTGTTCTTGGCGACTTGGATTTGCGCGTTCTGGCCGCGCAGGCTGACCCGCAGCTTCTCCAGCTCCGAGACTTTCAGCCCCTGATAGTCTGCCACCGCCGCAAATTTCGCCCGGCTGAAGGTGTCTTTCAACTCGCTGACCTTCAGCTCCTTGCTTTCACGATTCAACAGACGCACCTCCTTGAAGAAAAAACGGGACAGTCAGGGGACAGCAGGAAAAGAAACGCAAACATGCGACCGCTCAACTGCTGCGGAGCAGACGCATCTGGCTGGTCTCGGCAGGCAACCTTACGGTTATTAAACATGACGCGCCTGCTGTCTCTGACCTTCCCAAGGTTATTGTAAAAAATATTGTTGCGGAAAAAATGCCGCCGGAAAGACGGCTCTGGCCTGTCTCAGCTCTTGACCAGCGAGCGGACATGCAGCGGGTCAATCTTCACGCCTGGCCCCATCGTGCTGGACAGAGAAACCGTCCGCAGGTAAATGCCCTTGCTGGTTGAAGGCTTGAGCTGGATCAGCTTGTCGATGAAGGAGACGATATTTTCCGTCAGCTTGTCCGCGCTGAAGGAACGCCTGCCGACCAGAGCATGAATGACACCGGCCTTGTCCGCCTTGAAATCCACCTTGCCCTTCTTGGTCTCAGCCACGGCGCGGGCGATATCAAAGGTGACAGTGCCGAGCTTGGCATTGGGCATCAGGTTGCGGGGGCCGAGAATGCGGCCTATCTTGCCGACCTCGCCCATCATGTCAGGCGTGGCGATGGTTTTGTCAAAATCCAGCCAGCCTTCCTGAATCTTCTTCACCATCTCATCAGAACCGGCGTAATCCGCGCCAGCAGCCAAGGCCTCAGACTCTTTCTCGCCTTTGGCAAAGACCAGCACCCGCACTTCCTTGCCAATGCCGTGCGGCAGGATGACCGAGGAGCGCACCATCTGATCGGCGTGACGGGGATCAATGCCGAGCCGGACAGCAATGTCTATGGACTCGTCAAATTTCGCGCAGCTACTCTTCTGCACCAGCTCAACAGCTTCCTGTAGCTCATACAGCTTGCTGCGGTCAATGGCTTCCGCTGCCTTGCGGTACTGCTTTCCATGTTTGGGCATAATCAGACCTCTCCCTTCTCCCTGTTCCTGCGGTCAAGAGGACAGGTGCGGACGAATTGAATATGTTCAGCCGATGACCGTGATGCCGCAGCTCCGGGCAGTTCCCCGGATAATGCTGACAGCCTGCTCCACATCATAGGCATTCAGGTCCGGCATTTTTTTCTCAGCAATCTCTCTGAGCTGCGCGCCAGTCAGTTCGGCGACGCGCTCTTTCTTGGGATTGCTGGAGCCTTTTTGCAGACCTGCCGCCTTGAGCAGCAGCACCGATGCGGGCGGCGTCTTGGTGACAAAGGTGAAGGACCGGTCACTGTACACCGTGATCACCACCGGAATGATGGTGTCGCCTTCAGCCTGGGTCTTGGCATTGAAGGCTTTGCAGAACTCCATGATGTTCACGCCCTGCTGACCAAGGGCCGGGCCGATGGGCGGCGACGGGTTGGCCTTGCCCGCAGGAATCTGGAGTTTGATATATGCTTGTATTTTCTTCATGATTCATTTCCCTATGGGCGGAATCCCTAATTGTTGCTCACCTGCATGTATTCCAGCTCAACAGGCGTTGAACGTCCGAAAATGGACACCATCACACGAACCCGTCCCTTGTCAGGGAAGACTTCATCCACTGTGCCTTCAAAATTGGCGAACGGCCCGTCTGTGACCCGCACCGCATCACCGACTTCAAAGACCACCTTGGGAATCGGCTTTTCTGAGCCTTCCTCAATCCGGCGGAGTATCTTGGCCGCCTCCTGATCGGTCAGGGCTGGAATCAGCTTGTAAATTTCCTGATTGGCAATGGCCTGGCTGGGGTTGATGCCGACAAAACCGGTTATGCGGTTGGTCTCAACCACGGTGTGCCATGTGCGCTCATTCATCTCCATGTTCACCAGCAGATAGCCAGGAAAGAACTTCCGCGCAGAAGTCTTGCGCTCGCCCTTGACCATTTCAATCACCTGCTCAGTGGGCACCAGAATGTCGCCAAACAGCTCCTCCTGTCCGGCCTGCCGAACATTTTCCTCCAGCGTCGCTTTCACTTTCGCTTCAAAGCCGGTGTGCGTATGAACTATATACCATCTTTTGGCCATGAACGACACCCTATTGCAGGATCAAGCTGACTAATTTGCCCAGAATAAAATCTATTGTTCCGAGATAGATAGAAAGGACTACCGTGAGCAGAATGACAAAACCAGACAAGCCCAAAGTCACTTTACGATCAGGCCAGACAATTTTTTTAAATTCCGCAGCAACTTCCAAGGTGAACTGCTTGATGCCCGCAGGAGAATACGGAGAAACTGCGACATGCTCTGCGCCCTGCCCTTCCCTGCCGCTTTTTTTCTTTTTTTCTGTCATTGCCGCAACTGTTATTGCAAAATAAGCAAAATGGCAGGCCAGGAGGGACTCGAACCCCCAGCCCTCGGATTTGGAGTCCGATGCTCTACCATTAGAGCTACTGACCTGCGCTGTTCATCAGGAATGAAAGCCAATCCGGCCCTTCACCATGACCTGACCGCTTTTTATTTGGTTTCTTTATGCAGGGTGTGGGTTCTGCAAAAGCGGCAGTATTTTTTCAGCTCCAGCTTGTGCGGAACTGTGCGCTTGTTTTTTGTGGTGGTGTAGTTGCGCTGCTTGCAGTCTTTGCAGGCAAGAGTGATGATGTCTCTCATGAGAACGACCTTGATTTGAAACAGAGCAAGAACTGCCGCCGTGCGCATCAGCCCGGCGGCAGTCTGCATGATTCCTTTCTGACCGACAGACGGACTGCAATCAGTCCGCCCTGTAGATATCACTCAACAATCTCAGAGATGGTGCCTGCGCCGACCGTGCGTCCGCCCTCGCGGATGGCAAAGCGGAGACCTTTCTCCATCGCAATCGGGGTGATCAGCTCGGCAGTGATGCTGATATTGTCACCCGGCATGACCATCTCCACTCCTTCAGCCAAGGTGCAAACACCTGTCACATCCGTGGTCCTGAAATAGAACTGGGGCCGGTAGCCGTTAAAAAACGGCGTATGGCGACCGCCTTCCTCTTTGGTCAGAATATAGGCTTCCGCCTTGAACTTCTTATGCGGGGTGATGCTGCCCGGCTTGGCCAAAACCTGACCACGGACAATCTCCTCCCGCTTGGTGCCGCGCAGGAGCGCGCCGATGTTGTCGCCAGCCTGTCCTTCATCGAGCAGCTTGCGAAACATCTCCACCCCGGTGATGGTGGTCTTCTGAGTATTGCGAATGCCGACAATCTCAATCTCATCACCCACTTTAATAATGCCCCTCTCAATCCGACCCGTGGCCACAGTGCCGCGCCCGGAGATGGAGAACACATCCTCAACCGGCATCAGGAAAGGCTTGTCAATGTCGCGCTCCGGCTGCGGCACCCATGTGTCAACCGCCTCCATCAGGTCCCAGATGCACTTGGTCTTTTCCGCATCTTCAGGATTCTCCAAAGCCAGCAGAGCGGAACCCTTGATGATTGGCGTGTCATCGCCCGGAAAATCGTAGCTGCTCAACAGCTCCCGCAGCTCCATTTCCACCAGTTCGAGCAGCTCCTCGTCCTCGGCCTGATCGCACTTGTTCATGAAAACGACCATGGCCGGCACGCCAACCTGACGGGCAAGCAGGATGTGCTCGCGGGTCTGGGGCATGGCACCATCAGTGGCGGCAACAACCAAAATCGCGCCGTCCATCTGGGCCGCGCCAGTGATCATGTTTTTGATGTAGTCAGCATGGCCCGGACAGTCAACATGGGCATAATGCCGCTTCTCAGTCTGATATTCAACATGGGCGGTGGCGATGGTGATGCCGCGCTCTTTCTCCTCTGGAGCCTTGTCAATCTGACTGAAATCAACGAATTCAGCTTGTCCTTTGGTCGCCAGCACCCGGGTGATCGCCGCTGTCAACGTGGTTTTGCCGTGATCAACGTGACCAATGGTCCCGACATTCACATGAGGTTTGGTCCTCTCAAATTTCTCTTTCGCCATTACTCTGTCTCCTCAGACAAAAAAACGATCTCGCCAGCCGATTGCCTTGCTGTTCAACAACCACTTGACTCTCATGATAATGGAGCCCACGATCGGGCTTGAACCGATGACTTCCTCCTTACCAAGGAGGTACTCTGCCGCTGAGTTACGTGGGCCTGCAAAAAGCAGCTTTCCCGCAGAATGCCGGGAAAAATCTATCTTGGAGCGGGAAACGAGACTCGAACCCGCAACCCTCAGCTTGGAAGGCTGATGCTCTACCATTGAGCTATTCCCGCCCGGCTGCGCAACAAAAATCGGACAACCCGCTTCCGGCGAGAACGCAGGGTCCGCAACATGATGGTGGAGGGGGGAGGATTCGAACCTCCGAAGGCGTTGCCGGCAGATTTACAGTCTGATCCCTTTGGCCACTCGGGAACCCCTCCGCTCCAGAATTCAGCGGAGAGCAGCTGACTGATTCAGCTGCTCTCCGCCGCACTCCGGTGGAGCTGGCGATGGGACTTGAACCCGCAACCCCCTGATTACAAATCAGGTGCTCTGCCAATTGAGCTACGCCAGCGTCGAGCACTCAATTATACCTGAAAGAAAGGAGATGTCAATCTCTTTTTTCAGGATTCGCAAGAAAGCCTGCGCAGGCTGATCATGGCTTTCACCCCAGCCTGCGCAGACAGAACAGAAAACAGCAGGTTACTTGCCGCTGTTTCCGTTCGGATTTTTGACATACGCGGATTCGCGGTACCGCTCAAAGGTCATGGCAAAGGTTCTGTACACCAGATGAGCGAACTTGGTGTACGGCATGTACAGGAACAGCATCATGACCGAGACCAGATGCAGATAATAGGTCAGATAACCCAAGGCCGGAAGGTTGATCAGGCGCAGCAGCTCGGCTCCGAAACCGGTCACGCCCACAGCCATGATCATCCAGATCAGGAACCAGTCATAAAAGGTGTTGGTGGCCCGGCCCTCCGCCTCCATCTGACTGCGGTTGCCCCAGAGGATGGCCGCGCCGGTGATCAGGGCAATAGCTGCGATATTGGCCACGATCTTGACTGGATTCCATAAGGACATCGGCCCGTGCATCCCTTCAAAGAACTGTCCCAGTATATCTTGGACAAAGAAGGAATAGCTGGTGACAAAGAGGAGGGCGATGAAGGCCCACATCAGCGGCTGATGACCCCGAACCCGATCCTTGTTGGTCTCGCACTTTTTGAAGCGGTCATGGCGGACAATTTCCACCACTGAGGGCCAGAAAAATTCTTTGACAAACTGGAGGGCAGAGGGCTTGTACAGGGCCTTGCCCACGCCCGCATTATCGGCCATTTTCTTCCACATGCCGGTCACACCCTTGAAAGCGGCGAAAACAGACAGGGCCGCTGTGGGAAGCATGAACAGGTCAATAAAGAAGGTGGTCTTGGGTATTCTCTGCCACTCCCAGTGGCCGAAGAACTGGCCGTAGCCAACATGAAGAAAATCATCAGGGGCGGGGACATGCGAGCCGGAGATCAGATACATGATGAAAATGATCAAGGCGGGAATGCCGACTAAAATCGGCAGATTCTGCCCTTTGCTGGCTAACTTAGCCAGCCATGACGGCCAGCCGTACTGCTTGTAGGCGCAGGCCCGGATCGCGCCCATGACATCGCCGGGCTTGGCTCCACGCGGGCAGTAGGCGGTGCAGTCGCCGCACTGATGGCAGAGCAGCACGCTGGGATCGCCGAGCAGCTTGTCCTTCAAGCCCCACTGAGCAAAGATCATCTGCCGCCGGGGAAAAGGGTTCTCATCCGTTGACAGCGGGCAGACCACCGAGCAAGTGGCGCATTGGAAGCATTTTTTCAGCGTGTCGCCGCCAGCCTCCTTCATATCTTTGATAAAATCAATATCCGGTTGCACGTTCACAGGCATTTTTCTTCTCCTATCCTGAACATTGTTGTCTCCTGTCTGACCGCTGCTGCGCAGATTTTTATGAAAAACACCGCCGCCGGAGACGGGCATCCGCTTCCGACGGCAGCAGCATTATGACAGAGCGATCAGAAGCCCTTGAAGGGATTCGGCCCCATCTCGATGATGGACTCGACAAATTCATCGATGATGCCGGGGATTTTGTCGTAGTCGGAAATGGCCACCTGCTCGACAGCGCAGCGCTCCGGCTCCAAGCCCAAGGTGCCAAGGGTCTCGCCGATGTTGTCCATGCGCTTGCTGGCAATCTCCGAGCCTTTGACAAAGTGGCACTGATAGTTGTCGCCGTAGCGGCAGCCGAGCAGCAAAACCCCGTCCATGCCGGAGGACATGGCATCCTTGATCCAGACCATGTTGACCGAGCCAAGGCAGCGCACTGGGATGAAGCGGACCAGTGTGTTGAGCTTGTTGCGCCGCATGCCAGCCATGTCAACTGCCGGATAGGCATCGTTCTCGCAGACAAAGACGGCAATGCGCAGCTTGTCCTCGTCGTCATCCGGCACCTCAATGGCTTTGACCATTGAGCCGATCATGTCGATGTTGTAATCCGCAAAGCCGATGATCCGCTCCGGGCAGGCGCCCATGCAGGTGCCGCAGCGGCGGCAGCGGGTCGGATTGGGCAGCGGCGTGCCTTTGGCATCGTCATCAAGCGCGCCGAACGGACATTCCTCAGTGCAGCGTTTGCACTGGGTGCAGCGCTGGAAGAAGAAATCAGGATAGGTTTTATCGCCGGAACGCGGATGCACGGCCACACCCCGGTCAGCAGACTCAAGGCACTGAATGGCCTTCAGGGCTGCGCCGGTTGCGTCGTCAATGGTCTCCTCCATTGTTTCCGCCTTGCGCACACCGCCGCAGGTATAAACACCGGTGCGCCGGGTCTCATACGGAAAGCAGATGAAGTGGGAGTCGGCGTAGCCCTCAAAAAGGTCCAAATCCAAGAAGGCCGGGCCTTGGCGGTAAGCGAGATTGACCGTGGGCGCGTCCGCAGTGGTCGGCACCATGCCTGCGGCCAGAACGGCCATATCCACTTCCAGCTCCAAGTTGTCGCCCAACAAGGTGTCTTCAGCCGTCACTTTCACGCCGGAGCCGCATTCCTCAACCTTGGTCACTGCGGCCTTGGTCAGGAACACGCCGTCCCGCTGCTGCATGCCTTTGTAGAACAGCTCGGTGTTGCCCGGAGTGCGGATATGCTGATAAAGAATATACGCCTGACCGTTGTCGCCGTTGTCATCACAGACATACTGGGCCTGCTTCAGAGCCACCATAGAGGTGACTGAGTTGCAGTAGGGGAAGTCGCGATCATGGTCTTTGCCGCCTGGGCTTTGGATGAAAGCGACCTTGGCCGGAACTTTGCCTTCCTTGGCTAACTTCTCAAACTCGGCATTGGTGACCACTTTTTTGCCGTCGTAGCCCAGATGCTCATACTCAGAAACATCAGCAGGCCGCCAGCCTGTGGCTAAAACCACGGCCCCGTGCATCTCGGCTGCCGAATCAGCGGCTGTGTATTTTTGCAGACCAGCATTGGGATCCGGCTTCTCGCCTTTGTCGATCTTCTCCTGCTCATCAACAGTCACTTTAGCTGGCGCATCCCACTCGCTTTTGCTGCCCGCCGCTTTCAAGGAAACTCGGAACTGGCCGGGCGCACCGGCGATGCGGGCCACCTCAGTTTCAGTCTTAATCGTGATTTTCGGATTGCTGGTCGCTGCGGCAACTAATTCCTCAACATTGGGCTGCTCCAGCTCGCTGTACGGGAATTTGGTCGGGAACATCTTGCGCCAGCCAAGTGCCCTGCCGCCCAGCTTGTCGCTCTTTTCGACGATGGTGACCTCATAGCCCGCCTTGGCTGCCTCAGAGGCAGCAGTCAGACCGGCGAGACCGCCGCCCATGACCAGAATCTTCTTGTTGATGGTTTCGAGCTGATAGGGTTTGGGCACCTCGCTCTTTTTAGCGCGGGTCACAGCCATGCGGACATAGTCCTCGCCCAGCTCTTGGATGAACTCATCACCCTTTTCCGCCTCGCCAGCAATCCAAGCCACCTGCTCGCGCAGATTGCCGCGAATGGTGATGGTTTCCTCGCCAAAGGTGAACTCCTGCTGGAGCACACGCGGCGAGCAGGCGCAGACCACAACCGTGTTGACCCCTTTTTCCTCAATATCCTTTTTGATCAGGGCCAGACCGTCCGCGCCGCAGAGGCATTCATGCTCCTGCATCTCAATGCCGCTTTCTTTTGCAGCGCTTTTCAGCCCGTCGGCATCAAGGACATTGCCAATGCCGCATCCTGTGCAGAGATACGCACCATATACTTTGCTCATTGTTCTCGTCTCCTCCTACTGTGCGGTCTGGATGGCTTTCAGGGCGGCGGCAGTGCCTGACTGAGTGCAAGTATAGACATCTGCGGCTGATCTGGCGCAGCCGGCAGCGATCATGCCTTTGTCTGGCTCGGACACGACAAAGCCGTTGCGGTCCATGTTCAGGCCCAAGGCCTTGCCCTGCTCACCGATGGCAGGCTGCATGCCGGTCGCCAGCACGCATAAGTCAACTTTCTGCTGGATTTTCGCGCCAGTGACCGCATTTTCCGCCACTACAGTCACGCCGCCGTCGCTCTCGGCAATGATGTCAGCCACCTTGCCTTTGATGAACTGGGCATTGGCATCGGTGCGCAGCTTTTCGCGGAAATGCTCGTACTTGCCGGGTGTGCGCAGATCAATGTAGAAGACGTAAATCTTGGCTTCCGGGTACCGCTCACGAACGTAGGTCATCTGCTTCATCGAAGCCATGCAGCAGATATAGGAGCAGTATTCTAAATGATTCTCATCGCGGGAGCCTGCGCATTGAACAAAGGCGATGGACTCAATCTCCTTGTCATCGCCGGGCCGGAGGATTTTACCGCCGGTCGGGCCATTCGGAGCAGCCATGCGCTCCATCATCATATTGGTGATGATTGCCTTGGAAGAATTCGGCTTCAGGTTGTCGAGCTTGCTGGCATCGTAGGGATTCCAGCCGGTTGCCCAGACAATGGCGCCAACCTGCAAAGTGAAGGTCTCAGGCTCCATCTCCGTATCAATGGCGTTGTACTTACAAGCCCCTTTGACCGCCTCAAGGCAGGATGCGGAGCAGGCTTTCTTATCCAGCACATAGCGGCGCGGAAAGGCCATTTCGTGCGGCAGATAAATCGCCTTGCACTTGTTCATGCCAAAGTTGAAGGCATTGTCGATCTCGTCAGTGCAGGCTTCGGCGCAGTCGCCGCAGGCAGTGCAGTTGGAGTTGACATAGCGCGGCGCGGTCTCCAGCGTCACTTCGTAATTGCCCGGCCCGCCAGACACCGATTTGACCGTGGTCATGGTGTAGGTGCGGATTTTACGATTGTTTTTAATGCGCTTGAAATTGATTTCCAAACCGCAGGTCGGGGGACAAAGTTTCGGGAAATACTGATTGAGCTGGGCCACGCGGCCACCGAGATAGGGATTGCGCTCAACTATGAACACATCCTTGCCCACTTCCGCCGCTTCCAGCGCAGCGGTCAGGCCGGTGATTCCACCGCCGACAACCAGCACCGCACCAGTTTTTGCAGCATCATTCATGCCAAACCTCCATAAAACTGCTGGTATTGATAAATTGCTTATTCTGGTTCATCTGCAACGCAGGATAGAAAGCCCTGCGGCGCAAGTCAAACAAAATAAGACGGCCTTGCCGTCAGAACATAACCTGAGTTCTTTAGGTCGAACTCAGGTTAGTGTAACATCAAAATTAATGTTCAAGAAATAGATACCTCGTCAATAGCTTTCCTTACTCTCTTTCTGTTAATTCCAGCAGCCCCATTATAGCATGAACATGCGCATCCTATGTTAAAAATAGGCATAGAAAAAAAGAGTGGCCAAAAAATTGCACTTAAAAAGAAAAAAAGAATCCAGAAAAAAGTAATAAAAATTGCTCCAATAATCTGCCCCACATATAGGTAACCAATAAGAGGAAAGAAAAAACCTAAAAAAACAGCAAGTGCCGGAGATTTTAGTTTTAAACCTTCAATCGCAAGCTGTTCCTCTAAAGCGTACTCATCAGCTAAAAATTTCTTCTTCATTCCCTATCTCCTTTTTACACAAATACTTATCTTGTATCACAATCACACTACTTATTCCATAGCAAAGTCAAAAAAGCTGCTGCTATTGTACCAAATGCAATAATTATAGCAGGAAGTATAAATGATGAAAACACTTTGTTGTTCTTGTCCTCATTCAAATCTTCCTTTTCATGACAAGGAGTCTCAGGATAACAACTGTTATCCATAGAGTTTTCTTGGTTACCATGATAATCTCCTGTGCTAACGTTATTCATGCTCCCATGATAATTCTTAACAGATCTATCGTGAATATTCATACCGAGCCTTCCTGTTTTTCGTCTTTATTATTAAATTGATTTTGAACTTTATTACCCGTTCCAACGTTATTCATACTCCCTCCATAATTTTTTACAGAGCGATCTTCAAAATTTTCTATAGATTGTTTCTCAATATTAATAAGCACGCTACCTACTCTCCCAGACTCAATGTATTCTGTTACAGAATTCATTATTTTTCCTATAAATTCAATATCTCCTGAATAAGCATAAACAACTGATCCAGAATTCATTTCAAAACCAAAGGCATATTTCCGGGGAATAAATCGTTTTGTAATACCATAGATAGCAACGCCTAAAGGAATAATGCCCAAAATAACTGCCCAAGCATCTCCTGTCGAAAATAGGGCTAACCCAATAAGTGATAATAAAACAATCAAAAATATTGGAAATTTTTCTTCTAAAAGCTTGTATTGACCAACACGACTCAAATTATTTATTGGAAAAATTTCTGAACCAAAGTGTATGCTATAAGGAGTGAGTTCAAGCACCCGAGACTTTGAATGCAGAGGTACTTGTTTATAACGTCCATAATTTCCTAAAAAATCATTTATTGACAAGTAAGCCATATTTTTCTCCAAAGCAAGAAACTATAGAATACACCAACTAAGAAAAAACAGAAAAGGAGGAGCAAGGGAGGAGCAACCTTAGTTCGACGTAATGAGATAGGCAGCTACCTATCTTACAATACTCTGACAAACTTATTGACATAAAATTTCCAGACCCCGCTAACGAGGTCTGGAAATTCTTACTGATAAAACTGCGCAGACCGCTATGCTGAACAGAGGCTGCAATCAGCCCTGTCCGCAGCCGCTTGGATTAGATCCACGGCTCGGTCTCAACGATGTTGATGCACTCAACCTTCTCGCACTTCCACTCTTTGGTTGCAGGATCAAAAGTGGAATTGACGAAAGCCTTCCAGTTCTCGTCATCAACTGTCGGGTAATCAGAGCGGTAGTAGAAGCCCGGATAACGGGATTCCTGACGGAACTCAATGTGACGGATGTGGGTCTCTACACACCAAATGCGGTGATAGTTCTCCCAAGCACGCATCAGCTCATGCAGGTCGCCCGCAGCCATCTTCTCGGCATCCTCACGCAGCATGCGGAGGAGGTCGAGGCAGATGTTGAGCATCTTGCCGGAGGTCATGTAGTAGGTGGCCACGCCGCCGCCATACTCATCGGTGGCCTTCATCAGGCGCATCATCAGACCATGCGGCTTGCAGTAGTTGGGGTTGACATCCTGATGGGTGGACGCACCAACATGCTCCAGATAACGGGTCACTGGAGCGTAGATCTCAGCGGCCAGCTCCTGAGCGGTCTGAGCCAGCTCAGGTTTGAAGTCAGCATGGTCACGGCAATACTTGACCAACTGCTTGCCAACGATGCGGCCTTCGGTGTGCGAACCAGAAGAGAACTTGTGACCAGATGCGCCCACGCCGTCGCCAGCAGTGAACAGACCATCAACAGTGGTCATGCGGTTGTAGCCCCACTTGTACTGATGCGAACGCGGACCGTCAACAGTCGGGACCCAGTCCTCAGCCGGACCAGAAGTCCAGATGCCGCAGCAGCCAGAGTGAGAACCGAGCATGTACGGTTCGGTCGGCATGATCTCGGAACCGATTTTCTCCGGCTCAATGTTCATGCCCGCCCAGAGGCCAGCCTGGCCAATGGACATATCCAAGAAGTCTTCCCAAGCCTCAGACTCCAGATGCTTCCAGAACTTCTTCACTTCCTTCTCGTCTTTGCCAGCAGCGCGCATGTCATCAAGGAAGGAGTTCAAAGCGACATCAGTGGCCATGTAAACCGGGCCGCGTCCTTCTTTGAACTCGTTGACCATCAGATGGTTGCGCAGACAGGTCGGAGTGACAGCAGAAGCACCATAAGGCATGAACTTCTTCAGCTCTTCTTTAGCCGCATCGCCCATAGCATAGAACTCGCCATTGCCGTTGGACACTTTAGCCTTGAACAGAAGGAACCATGCGCCAACCGGGCCGTAACCGTCTTTGAAACGGGCCGGGGTGAAGCGGTTTTCCATCATGGTCAGGGTGGCGCCAACCTGAGCGCACATGGTGTAGGTGGAACCTGCATTCCAGACCGGATACCAAGCCCGGCCCTTGCCCTCACCAGTGGAGCGCGGACGGAAGATGTTGACTGCGCCGCCGCAAGCAACCATTGCTGTCTTGCATTTGAAAACATGCACTTTGTTCTCACGAACAGAGAAACCTACTGCACCAGCAATCTGGTTCGGCACGTTCTTGTCAAGCAGCATCTTGACGATGAAAACGCGCTCCATGATGTTTTCTTCGCCCAGAGCCTTCTTGGCAGCTTCAGCAACGATGCACTTGTAGGACTCACCGTTGATCATGATCTGCCATTTGCCGGTGCGAACCGGCTTGCCGCCCTCACGCAGGGTCGGAGCAGGCTTGGAGCCGTCCAGGTTGGAGCCGTCCTCAGCCTTCTTCCAGATCGGCAGGCCCCACTCCTCAAACAGCTTGACAGACTCATCCACGTGACGGCCCAGATCGTAGATCAGATCCTCGCGGACAACGCCCATCAGGTCGTTGCGGACCATCTTGACGTAGTTCTCGATCTCGTTCTCGCCGATATAGGTGTTGATCGCGGACAGGCCCTGTGCAACTGCGCCGGAACGCATCATGGCAGCCTTGTCAACCAGCATGATCTTCAGGTCAGCAGGTGCCCACTTCTTGATCTCAAAGGCTGCGCCGCAGGCAGACATGCCGCCGCCGACGATCAGCACGTCAGTTTCATGCTCGACAATCTCAGGATTGGCAACCGCAGGCAGCTCGCCTTTCGGCTTGTTAGGTAAAGCCATATCGATATCTCCTTTAAGCTGTTCAGATTCTATGAAAAGCGATTATTTCATGACCATAGTCGGGGTCTTCAGTGCAGTCTCCATAGCCAAGCATTCGTCATCAAGGTTTGTGCCCTTGGTGTCCTCATAGGCGTTGGCTGCGCCCTCAGCAGTGGTGCGGATCGGGAACTTGAAGCGCTTGATGTTGCCGTTGCGGAATTTGATGGTCCACATGATGGAGTCAGAAGAGCGCATCGGATGCACCTGGCCGCCCATCGGGACAAAGTCATCATAACCGCGCACAGCGATGGCGCCCTGCGGGCATATCTTGACGCAGGAGTAGCACTCCCAGCAGGCATCCGGCTCCTGATTGTAGGCCTTCATCGCCTCAACATTGAGAACCATCAGGTCGTTGGGGCAGATGTACATGCAGGCGGTCTTATCGCCGCCCTTGCAACCATCACATTTTTCTGGATTGACGAAACTTGGCATCGTAAATACCTCCTATTGGATTTTCCTGATGGCGGCGCGGAAGGCCGCCATATATGTTTGCCTGATTTTCTGTTATGGTCGAAAACGGCGGCGCGGAGTCTGTCCGCAGCAAAGCCGTCAAGTGAATCATTTAATAATTGGTTGCGAGCACAATGTCAAGAAAAATCGTCTCAAAACACACTGGGATGCAGCACATTTTTTCATCAGAAAAATTCATGAGGCCCATCAGGGAAACAACTCTCTGAAAACAGGCGGCTGCGGATCAGCCGCCGCAGTCGGTCATATCGCCTTTCATTTTGCCGATGCCATGTTCCAAGGCAGGCAGAATGGCCTCCAGATTTTCCTGCGCCGCCTTGGCACTGCCTGGCAGGTTGATGATCAGCGTTTGGCCGCGCATGCCGGCAATGCCCCGCGACCAGACCGCCTGAATGGTCTTGGCCAAGCTGGCCTGGCGCATGGCCTCGGCCAAGCCGGGCACTTCCCGCTCAATCACCCGGCGGGTGGCTTCCGGGGTGCGGTCAGACGGGGAAACCCCAGTGCCGCCAGTGGTGACGATCAAATCAAGCTGTTTGCTGTCCGCCCAATCTGTCAACGTGGCAACGATCAGCTCTTCTTGATCCGGCAGGATTGTATAAGCCGTAATTGTGAAGCCCTGCCCTGCCAAAATTTCTTGCAGCAGCAGGCCGGAACCATCTTCCCGCTGGCCATGAAAACCTTTGTCGCTGAGGGTGAGCACGCCGCAGGTCAGCATTGGCTCTCCTCTGAGCGGGCCAGCGGCTTTTTGACAAAAAATCGCACTGCAACAATGCTGATCTCGTACAAAACCAGCAGCGGCCCGGCCATGATGAACTGATTGACCGGATCAGGGGTCGGAGTGACTATGGCCGCGACAATAAAGGCGATCAGCACCGCATATTTGCGATGTTTGGCTAAAAAAGGCGCGTTGACGAGGCCGAGCTTGGCAAAGAAAACCATGAAGACCGGCAGCTCAAAAATAATCCCAAAGGCAAAGAGGAGAAACAGGGCTAAGGAAAAATACTCGCTGACCGCAGGCATGGGTTCGAGGAACTCATTGGAATAGCCGAGGAGAAAACGGAAAGCTGGCGGAAAAACGATAAAATAACCAAAGGCTGCGCCGCCGATAAAACAGCAGCTCGATACGGCGGTAAAGGGCAGCATCATTTTTTTTTCGTGCTGATACAGACCTGGAGCGACAAAACGCCAGATTTGCAGGAGGATGACCGGGCTGGCCAAAAAAATGCCCGCAGCCAAGGCTAATTTCAGGTAAAAAAAGAAGCCTTCCTGATAGGAGATGAAAATCAGGTGGCTGTCCTTGGCCATGACCTTGATCAAGGGGGCGAAAAACCAGTCCGCCACTGGCTCGATAAAGGCATACGCTGCCGCAAAGCCGACAGCGACAGCGGCCAAGGAGATCAGAATGCAGGAGCGCAGCTCGGCCAAATGCTCGGTCAGCGGCTGCTGAGTCAGGGTTTCATTGCGCATGATCAACAGCCGCCAAGATACCCTGTTTGCCGCAGTCTGTCAAATAGCTTGGCAGGGATGCTCAAGGAATGAGGTGATAAAATGGCAGCAGATGCAAAAGTGCCCTGAATGTCGAAAGGCGCTTTTCTGTCACTGCCGCCTGCTCCGCTCCTGCGCGGCTTTCAGGATTCTGAAGATTTCCCGGCTGTGGCGGGGATTGCGGCTGACGGCAAAAAGAAAGGCCAGCCGGGTCAGTTCCTGCGCATCAGCGAACGGCAGCTTGGCAGCAATTTCTGCGGCAGTATCAGATGACCAGGTCTCGCTGAAATCATCCTGCGTTTCCTTGGCCGCAATCGCCTCTTCGATCAAGGCATCACGCAGATGCTCTATTTCGTGCTGCTGCTTTTTTTTCAGCAGAGATGCTCCCTTGCGCTCCGAAAGAAACTGATACAGGGCATCTGCGGAATCCTCTTCCCGCAGCAGCTTGGTGATATGCTTGATCAGGCGGCGGCGGGCACTGTCCCGGCCCAAGGCGGCAGCCTCCAAGAGCAGGACGCGCAGCTCCTCATCCGTTGGCAGCTGATTGATCAACGCGGGTGGCAGGGCAGCCAAGGCTTCCACTAGCTCCTCCAGCCGCTTGATCCGTCGTTTCTGCTCAGACCTGCTCAGTTCCATACTGTCTCCTTTTGCTCTCCAACAGGGCCAGAGCCTTGTCCCAAATCCGGTCGGCAGTTTCCTCTTTGGAAAGCAGCTCCAGCCGCTCGGTCTGTTTTTTGGTGATCAGCGTGACTTGATTGCTGTCCGCATCAAAGCCGGTGTTCTGGCCAAGAATGTCGTTGACCACGATCATGTCCGCATTTTTGGCCAGCAGCTTGCGTCTGCCTTCAGCCTCATGCCTGCTGCTTTCCGCCGCAAAGCCGATCAGCAGCTGGCCCGCCCGCCGGTCGCGGCCCAGTTCGGCAAGAATGTCCGGGTTGGCCGTTAATTCCAGCAGCGGTTCTGCGCCAGCCTTTTTGATCTTCTCGGCAGAAAAGGCTACAGGCCGGAAATCCGCCACTGCTGCCGCCTTGACGACAATGGAAGCGGTCGGCGCGTGACGAACGACCGCTTTTGTCATCTCCAAGGCGGTTTCCACCCGCAGCACCTGCACACCGGGCGGCGGCTCCAAGGCCACTGGCCCGGAAATCAGCATTACCTCAGCCCCGCGCCGCTTGGCAGTCCGGGCCAAGGCATAGCCCATTTTGCCGCTGGACCGGTTGCTGAGACAGCGGGCCGGATCAAGCGGCTCCCGTGTCGGCCCGGCAGTGATCAGCACCTGCTGCCCGGCCAAGTCCTGCTTGATCAGCAGGCCGAGCAAGCGTTCCCGCACGGTGTCCCATTCAGCCAGACGGCCCGCGCCTTCCTCGCCGCAGGCCAGCCGCCCGGATTCCGGCGCAACGACTGCATACCCGAAGTCGCGCAGGATGTGCAGATTGCGCTGGGTGGCCGGATGAGCCAGCATCCGCGAATTCATGGCCGGACAGACCAGCACCGGCGCAGAGCAGGACAGCACGGCTGCGGCCAGCAGATCATCCGCAAAACCCTGCGCCAGCCGGGCAATGGTCTGGGCTGTGGCCGGAGCAATCAGGACGGCATCCGCCGCCGCAGGCAGAGTGATATGGGCCATGTCTCCGGCAAACATTTCGCTCTGCACCGGCCTGCCGGACAGAGCCGTGAAGGTCAGCGGCGTGACAAAGCGGGTTGCGGCAGCCGTCATCAGCACCTGCACCTGCGCCCCTTCCTTGCTCAGGGCATGAACCCAGCCTGCGGCCTTGAAAGCGGCAATCGAGCCGCAGACCCCAAAAAGAATCTTCCGCCCGCGCATCTCAGTAAGGCCAGCCGCCGCTGTCCGGGGCAGTCATCTGCTGCTGCTGTTGCTGCTGCTGCCTGCCTGCCGGTTCGCCGAACGGATTGAGCTTAACCGCCGCTGTCTTGTCAATGGTCACATACAGCGTCAGGCTGCTGCGGCCAAAAAAGCCTTCAGAAATAATCATCATGCAGGTTTTGTGCGGTTTGACAAAGGCGAACATGATGTCTGTGGAGGCGGCCTCGCCGACCAGCTTCCAGCCGCTGTCCTGCATGGCCGTGAGCATGTAGTCTTTCAGGGACACAGTCTCCACCTTGCCGGCATAATGCCAGACTCCGCCGTGAAAGGATTCAGTCTTGATGGCCATGGACCGGGCGCGGTCCCATTCCATTTCCGCAGGCATGACAATATCGTGAATATCATCGGCAAAACCGGGAATGGGCGGCAGGCCGCCGAAATTAGTCTGAATTGACGAGGAGGAAAAAATGCAGCCAGAAAGCAGGAGCAGCACCGCGCCCAAGGCAAGGAGCAGAACGGTTTTCACAGGCGGAAGACAGTGTTTCATGGGGAATTTTCTCCAAATTCGTGTAGGATGAACTGTTCCAGCGGCAGCCGCTGCGACTGCTGGTTCCGGTGCTGCGGCCAGCCCAAGGCGAGCACGGCAGCCAGCTCAAACTGGCTGCTCAGGCCCAGCACCTCGTTCACGCGCTCTTTCTGGTTCAGAATCTGCCCCAGCCAGACCGCGCCCAGCCCCAGCTCATGCGCGGCCAGAAGCATATTTTGGATGCAGGCTCCGGCTGCCTGATGATCTTTGATTCGATCATACATCTTTTCCTGATCAAGGTAAACGGCAATCAAGGCCGGGGCGGCCTTGACAATGTGGCTGTAATGGGTCAGTTCGGCCAGCTTGGCGCGGAGTTCCGCCGTGCGGATGATGACAAATTTCCACGGCTGGTTGTTGAGGCCGGACGGCGCCCATATCCCGGCAGTGATGATCTGCTCCAGCAGGCTGCGTTCCACAGGTTCTGCGGTGAATTCGCGGATGCTCCGCCGCCTCAGAATGGCTTCTTGGACAGGTGGTTGCATGAGAAGAAAACGTGGTTGGATTCAGGCGGCAAGCACAGCATGAGCTGCGTTGGGAAAGGTGCGCTGCGGCAGCATGACAGCTCGTTCCTGCCGCCAGCAATACGACATGCGCCCAGCTCACCCGCCGTTGAACGTACCCAGATTCAGGGAGTAATGCAAGGGTTGCGCTGCCTAAGAACAGTCGGACAGAGGAAAATCAACCTGTTGGGTTATGACGGGCAGGGGTGTTCCGCTCCCTCATCGTTGCCAAATCCCTCCAGATCGAGTATTGTTTCTCATCATTGCAGACAGGCGAATAATGCCACAGGAGATGCTGCTGGAAATACCAGAACTCAAAGAAAAACAGACTGTCATGGACATGCAACTCATCAGCAATGCGCTGACCGCTGCGGCAGCGTGGCTGGGACTGATTGACAAGCAAGGCTGGCGCATTGGAGGAATCGCAGGGGCAGCAGTCATTGTTGCAGCTATCGTCTTGGCAATCATCTTGAAAAAAAAGGCAAAGAAAGATAAAAAAGAGAATGAGCCATCTGTCGGCAAAAACATTGGCAACGGCGCGACGACTGAAGGCAAGATGGAGTTTGAAGACATCGAGCAGAAGGGCAGCCGCACTCAGTCGGTCGGCAAAGGGGCCAAGGCAGGAAAAGGCATGTCATTCAAAAAGATCCGGCAGGAATGAAATGATGATCGTCAAATGGCATGACAGGAAGGATGTGAAGGCGCACTTCGCCGATTGGAAAAAAAGCGATGATCCGTTTCTGCTTCTGCATGTCCCGGACACGCAGGAGATACGCGATGCCCGCCTTTGGATGAAAGCGGAAGTCGCCCCGCTGCGTTTCGCCGCCATGCAGCATTCTTCCGAGGCGCGAATTGTCAAAGACATCTTTTTGAAGGAACTGGCGGAAGAGCTGGACGGCGACGAGAACTTTCCCGCATTTTATGAGGAATTCAACCAAGGGCTGCCCGGTTATTTTCCAGCAGCAATGCGGCAAGGTGTGGGAAACCATGCGCAGGCCGGAGACGAGTTCAGCGCGGAAGAGATCAGCCAGAATCGTAACTACTCAGCCTGACAAAAAAGGCCGTTTTCAGAAGTGCTGAAGACGGCCTTACTCGTTTTTTATACTGCGGCATCGGGGATAAAAGGACTTCCAAGGAAAGCATCTTTGATCGCTTCAAAAATGTTTCTTGAATTTTTACGGACCGTGGAGATATATCCCCGGATACAGGCGAATCGTTCTGCTCCCTCAAGTGTTCGGAAGCAGCCGGAAACCTTCTGCTTGACCTTGATCATCCGCACATCTCTTTCCGCCGCGTTGTTGTCGAACGGAACCCGGAAATCATACATGAATGCGAGGGTCTCCGCCCTGTAATCACGCATCCGTGTCAGCAAATTGAGCGGCGGAGTCTTCTTCACCCGTCCTCGTTTTTTCTCCTTAGGCGGAGTGAACGGATTGTCGGCAAAACCCCGTCGGACGATTTCATCATACCGCCGCTCAAATTCTTCGATCTTCTCCGGCGCGAAGCCGTCCCGATCCGGCTTCAGCTTTTCAGCCGCGCCTTTTATTTCAAGCAACAGCTCGGCCATCTCGCCGGCCCAAACTTGTCCATACTGTTTTTCTATGAACTTGAGTTCCCGGAGATGATGCGCATTGCACAGCGCATGACCGCAGTTTTCATAGCTGAAGTACGATTTCCAATGATCATGCGTCGCTGTTCCTGTGAACTTTCCAAGGATTCCCGCTGCGTCCATCGCCTCTTTTCCCCGTTTTTCATGCACCGAATAATGGGTGAGGCAGTTCGTCGAAGCGACATGCAGCCAGTGCAGCTTCCCTTTCACGCGGACTCCGCTTTCATCGGCATGTAACACATCGGTATTCATGAGCAGTTTTTCGACTGCTTCCGTTGAAGGACGCACGCATCCGCAAAGCTCTTCCGATGCCTTCAGCAGCGAACCCTCGGAGACGGAATGCCCGGTCAGGTCTTCGATAATCTGCGCAGCCCGTTCAAGCGGAATATGATGCTGGTTCGCGAAATATGCCGCCCAAGTTTTCACCCCCGTGCCGTAACGGATGCCCTGTCCGACGTTTTCCGGGAATTTGCCTCTGTTTTCCGTGCCGCAGCCGGGACAGATTTTTATTTCCGCTCGATGCGAGGTCACTTCAATCCGAATCGCCGGAATATCATAAACCTGCCGTTCCTCCTCTCCGACAGCGACGACATCCGCAAGCGACATTTTGCAAGCCGCGCATTCCTCGGATTTATACCTCTCCGTAGAATCCGGCGCCGCAGACCGCTCAAGAGTATGCCCTTGATGACCTGGCTGGCCGCCGTTCGGCTTCCTGCCGGACTCTCTCAGACTTTCCGTTCGCTTCGCTTTACCGTATCCATCGCTCGAAGGCGGTTTCCCGCTGTTCCGACTGTTTTTCGACAGCCGGGCCTGCAAATCCTTCAATATCTCGGACTGCTTGGCTGACTGAGCGGCGAGGTTTTCAACCTGCGCAGTTATACTGCTAAACAGGGCGACGACCGCTTCTTCGCCTTCTGCGTATGCAGCACGGACTTCTTTTTCACTAGGAACACTGAAATTCATAACGGCAGCATAATCTTTACCTGTTGATTTTGTCAAGAGGCTTGGCGGATGCCTGAGTAGTTACCCAGAATCAAAATGTGAATCTTGTCATCAACGAGCTGCCTTCGCTGAACAAGCTGCGCGAGGAGAACATTGAAAAACTCTCTGATCTGTTTCTGCACGACTTTCAGCAGTCTTTCGGGGCGCAACAGATGCTGCTCTCGTTTCAGTTCCTCAAGGCGGGTTTTCAAGGCTTCAGCGACGACACAAGACAATGGCTGCGCAGGTTGTGCAGAAATCTTGTCCGCAGAGGACAGGTAAAAATCTGCATTGTCAATCAGGGCGAGCTGGATGAGCTGCTGGATTTTGACACAGAGCACGTTGAAACTGTCAGCCCGTATCTGCGCTTTGATGACATTGTTCAGGAAACCGGCGACGAGGCGTTCTGCTTCGGTTTGGCTGAACCGCCGCACGGCACGATCAGTTACAAAGATTTCAAACACAAGTACGCCGCTCGGCTGAAAAGGCAGGCGGCTGCCGCAGCATGACCAGCTCAGTGCAGGATATCCTTGACGTGCTTTCACCGGATGCGGAAAAATCCTTGTCTTTCCTTGCCGTGCCGCCGTATTTGGATGACGGACTGGCCGCAGGCATCTTGGTCAAATCGGGGCTGGCCAACGGCAATGCGCCGGAGCTGATCGAGGAAATCCGCTCCTTCCCGATCTGGCACGAGAAGAGCAGGACAGACTGGGGCATTGATGACGATGTCCGGGACTACGTTCTTTCCAAGCTCAACGGCTCTGCGGAGAGCACGCGCTGCCGGGTGCTGGATGCCCTGCGCAAGATTGAAAGGCCGCCTTCCCCGACTGACAGTCTGCACGAATTCGACCTTCAGCTTGCCCGCCTGTCGCTGACCGTGGAGCAGGAGCAGCAGAGCGGCATTGCCGTGCTGCGCCAGTTCTTCAACCTGCACCACGACGAAACCTCGCGGGTGGTTGATCTCTACATTGACGAGAGCCTGCCTGCCGAGGTTCCGGCGGGCCGCAGCCTGCCCGATCATCTGCAAAGCGCGTATTTCATGCGCGGCCATTACGCTTACAAAAACAAACAGTTCAAAACCGCGCTCCGCTTTCTGGAACCGGTCTGGAAGCGGCGCAGCGGTTCGCCGGAAAGCTGCCATGATGCGGCAATTGCGGCCCATCTTGTCGGGCTAATGTGGAGCAGGGAATCCCGGCGGCAGCGGGATGCGGAGAATGCTTATCGTGAAAGCCTTGAGCTGGGCAAAGCCGATTCGCATCATAAGGCGCAGGTGTGGCACAGCTTGGGCAATCTTCTCAGCAAGAACAGGCAGCGGGGCAAAGAAGCCGAAGACGCTTACCGCAAAAGTCTTGAGTTGCTGGAACGGACAGGCGATCAATTCGGGCAGGCGCAGGTCTGGCACAGCTTGGGCAATCTTCTCAGCAAGAACAGGCAGCGGGGCAAAGAAGCCGAAGACGCTTACCGCAAAAGTCTGGTGCTGCTGGAACGAATAGGCGATCAATTCGGGCAGGCGCAGGTCTGGCACAGCTTGGGCAATCTTCTCAGCAAGAACAGGCAGCGGGGCAAAGAAGCCGAAGACGCTTACCGCAAAAGTCTGGTGCTGGAAGAGCGGAACGGCAATGTCTTCGGCCAAGCGCAGGTGTGGCACAGCTTGGGCAATCTTCTCAGCAGGAACCGGCGGCTGCAAGAAGCTGAAGACGCTTACCGCAAAAGTCTGGAGCTGGGAAAGGACAATTTGTATCATCAGGCGCAGGTCTGGCACAGCTTTGCCAATTTCCTCAGCAAGGATAAAAAACGCTGGCCCGAAGCTGAGGAGCTGTATCAAAAAAGCTATGCGTTTCTGCACAAAAGCGGAGACCGCTGGGGTGTGGCAATGGTTTCTTCCAGCTTTGGCCGCTTGCTGCTGCGCAAAGGCGATTATGATCAGGCGGAACACTGGCTGCGTATTTCCTTTGAAGCCAACGCAAAGAATGATTTCTATCGCGACAAGATTGCCGTTTTACTGGAAGAAGTCGCCCTGAAAAAGGCCGGGCGGTAAAGGCGGCCTCACCGCCGCTTTCCTCCAGCCACAGGCCGCAGCCACAGCGTCACTGCGCCGTTTTCCGCCCGGATGTCCAGCGGCTCCATGCGCAGGCGCACCTGCTTGCTGCCAATCGCCCCGGACAAAGGCAGGAGATTGCGCAGCGGCACCTGATATTCCTTGCTCAAGTTGTTGAGCAGGGCCATCAGTCCCTCTTCCGCCTCATTGCGCCCGCTGGAACTCCTCTTGAACACCGGCGTGAGCAGCAGAAGCTGGCGGTTCCGGTCAAAGCGGAGGGCAACCTCGCAAATCACCGGCAGGGATAGGCTGCCGAGCTGGATATGAATGTTCTGGCTGCCGACGCTGGCATTCATGCTCAGGTCGCGGCCTGAGAGCTGACCGGCAAGAACGATCCGCCCTTGCTCCACGCTCAGGGTGCTGATCGAATCAAGGGTGATGCTGCCTTGGAACCGCCTGCCAGCCGCATCAATGTCTTCCACCGGCAGCGGCAGGAGGCTGCTCAAGGTCTGATGCAGCGCGGCTTCGGGCAGAATCACTGTTACCGGCTGCACTTTAGGCCGTTTGACCGCACGGGGCCGGGCCGTGTTTGCTGCAGGATGGACAATTTTTTCCGGGGCCGCCTGACTCAGGGCAGGAAGGGCGACGAGAAGCAGCAACAGTGGAATGCGAAGAAAAACAGTCATGATCAGCAGTTGTTGGAATAGGGAGAAGAAGGATTGAGAAACTGCGTTTCAATAGAAGACATGCGTTCACGTGATAAGATTAAATATAGTCCTGCCTGCCCTGCAACTATTGAATGGCAGGCCCATTGAGGAGAGCACAGCCCTCCATGATGCAAGCGATTTTGACTGATTGAGCCAAGATACGGCGGCGGCTGGGCTTTGTCAACAAAATAGGAACGCGGCCCGGCAAGGAGGAGAGCGGCGGAAAACCATCTGCTATGTTTGCCAGAAACCATTCAGCATGTATTGGGGAAACATGCTGAATGGTATCGGCAATGCTGTTCAGCATGTTTTTTTATTTGTTATGATGCCGGACAAGGAAGTGCATCCGCAGCCTGTGCAAGGGCGTGATCATAGGCGAGAAGAGCATCTTGAGGATGCCGCTGCGCAGGGTCTCGTTTTTACGGAGCAAGTCCATCAGGTCAACAGGAAAATGTTTCAGGCGGTCTTGCAGGCTGGGTTCTTTGATGGCGACATGGTAATCAGGGTTGGGCAGGCCGCGCCGCCGCCGTTTGGCCATCTGGATTTCCATCCGGCTTCGCTTGCCCCTGACCATTGCCACAGTCCGGGCCGAGATTTTGTCAGCAGGCAGGGGATGAAGGACAATTGCTCCGGCCTGGGCCACTGCCTGCAAAATCTCCCGCCCTTTGGCAGTGCGCTGGAAGACTTGGGTGCAGTGTTCCAGTTTGCTGAATTCATCCGCATAATCAAAGGCCCAGAAATCTCCCAGGCTGATATCCGCCAGTTCTGAGGTGCCGTCCATGCAGAGGCGGCAGCGGTCCGGGCCAAAGAGCCGGAACATCACATTGACCACGGTGCCGTAGGCTGCACAGGGATGGAGCGGCACCCCGCTGCCGTCTTTCTTGCGGACAAACATGCCGCCCGGCCAGCCGCCGCCCCGGAATTCAAAGCTGGCCACTTCCTCCCTGCGGATGCCCTTGGCTTGCAAGGCCTCCTGCCAAGCATCCCCGCTCATGGTGCAGGAGCAGCAGAGACCGATGATGACATGGATTTTGGCAAACAGCTTGGGATCAACAAGGGCCAGCTTCCGCAGCCCCTGCACTTGGCAGGGCAGAGCGACAACGGCAAATCGGCCCTTGCGGCGGCGAATCTCGCGCAAGGCGGCCAAGGAGGGCGTGAGGCAGTATTTGGACTGGGCCGCGCTGCGGATTGCGGCTGGGGAGTCAGCCAAGCTGCCTTTGGTCAGGTGCTGCCGTTCTGGATCAGCATCCACGACCAGCGCGCCGTCAATCTGGCCGACTGAAAGCAGAAAGAGGAGCAGGGCCGTGATCAGGCCGCCGCTGGCTCCTGCCCGGCGGGTCTGCTGATCTGCCGCATGAGCGACATAAGCGGACTTGACATGACCAATCAGGCCGCCCGTGTCGTTTCTGCCGGACAGCTCGCAGGCAAGATCGGGCAGATTGACATCTGCTCCGGGACAGCATTCGACGCAGAAGCCGCATGATGCGCAGCGTCCGCTCAGAATGGGAAGGTTGTGCTGATCAAAGGCAATGGCATCAGCAGGACAGACACCGGCGCAGATGCCGCAGCAGGTGCAGAGTCCCTGGCTGATGACCATCTCATGGAGCAGGGCGAAGTTTGTTGGCATTCAGAAGTCACACGGCAAGGAATGATACGGGCTGGGATGCAAGCTGTCTGCGCGGAGCTGCTCAACTGTTGGCCTCGCGGCGGCTGATGATCTGAGCCGGCACTCCGGCGACAACGGCGAACGGCGGAACATCTTTTGTCACCACCGCATTGGCCCCGATCACTGCCCCGTCGCCGATTTGCACGCCGTCGTTGACCACAGCATGAGCACCGACCCAGACATCACAGCCAATGATGATGCCGCCCCGGTCAAGCAACGGCTGCTCGGCAATCGGTCTGCCGGGATCACTGAAGCTGTGCTGGATGCCGCCGACAAAGCAGTTGCCGCCAAAGAGGCAGTGCTCGCCCACTGTGAGCTGCGAGGCAGTGCCGAGATAACAGAACGCGCCCACGCTGACGCTGTCCGCCAAAGTGATGGTGCCGCCCCGCGCCCGCACTTGACTGTAGCGGCCAATCAGGACATTGCTGCCTAAGCGGATGCTCTGTTCGGCCTCGCCCCGGAAGCTGAGAAAGACATGCTCGTCCAGCATGACGTTGTCGCCAAGAAAGATGCGGTGCGGGCCGCGCAGGGAAAGATGCTGACCAAAGACCGGGTTTCTGCCTGTTGCACCGAACAGGGCTGGATAAAAAATCCGCCGCAGTCCCAGTCCCAGCAGGCCGGGCAGCGGGCCGAGCAGCAGCGTCAGCAGCTCATGGCGAAGAAGCGGGATCAGGCCGCGCTGGCCGATCACTGTGTCCTGATATTTTTGCAGAGCCGACTTGCGCTGATCCTGCATCACCTCGCGGAAACGGTATTGCTGGCCGCTCATGATGCCGCTCCGCCGCTGCTGGCCGCCCGCAGTCTGCTTAGATGGAGCAGGCCGCCCGCAAGGCCATAGAGAATGCTTTTCAGGCGCATGAGCAGGGCGGTTGAGACGGCCAAGGCCGCGCTGTAGCCGAACAGGGGAAAGAAAAAGGTGAAGGCCGCTTCCATCAGGCCAATGCCGCCAATGGACACGGGCAGATTCATGGCCAGCATGATCGCAGGCACGGCCAGCAGCATGGAATAAAAACTCACTTCCGGGAAAAAGGCAAGGGCTGTGACCCAGACATTGACCACGGCCATGAAATAAAAGAGGCAGGAAATGGCAAAGACTTGGGCCAGTACCAGCTTATTGTCCTTGTATTGCCGGACCGCGTCTTGGAGACGGCTGAGTTTGGCTAACAGGACGGCGGCAAGGCCGAAGCGGCTGCCGAGCAGTCGGGAGAGCAGTGGCAGGATGCGCTGATCAAGGATCAGCCAGAAGATGCCGATATTCATCAGGGCCAGCAGGAGGACTCCGGCACTGAGAAGGGGCAGCTGGTAATCATGCGCCAGCACTGCTGCTGCCGCGACCAGCACCAGCGTGGCCATGCCGGACAGCCGCTCCACCAGCACTGAGGCCAAGGCTTCGTATTTTTCCCCGGAATGGCGGCTGAGTTCCCAGACCCGGACCACGTCGCCGCCCACTGCGCTGGGCAGGAACATATTGAAGAAGCGGCCTATGAAATAAAAGAGCAGCAGTCTGGCCATGCTGACTTCAATGCCCTTGCTGCGCAGCAGTATCTGCCATTTCCATGAACTGATCACGGTCAGCAGCACCCCGACCGCAAGCGAACAGGCGAGCCAGAAGCAATTGACCTGACTAAGCGTGTGCAGCAGGCTGGCCCGGCCTGCCGCGCTGTCCAAGCCGCTTTTCCAGACAACATAGGCCAGCAGCAGCACGCTGACCGCAATCTTGACGAAAAAAAAGCGGGATTTCTTTTCCCGCTGGCTTGATATGTTCTTCATCGCCGCAGGCACTGCTTGAGCAGGGCGGCAGTCGCACGGGCCTTGGCCTTTTCCGCAGGCACCAGCCGGGCCAGCTCCTCTCTCGTTGCAGCACGTTCATGCCACGCCTTGCTGATCATTGCTGCCAAGCTGTCCGCACTGAGATCAGCAAAGGGCAGCAGCCAGTCGCCTTGGCCGACTGTGCGGAGAAAACCTGCGCTTTTCGGATACGAGACAATGCCGATCATCGGCGTGTGCATGGCAGCGCAGAAAATCAGACTGTGGGTGCGCAGGCCGGAATGCAGCTCCACCCGGCCCAGCAAGGCGGCGATTTCCTCATACGTATAATCAGCATTGGAGATAATCCGCACCCGCTCCTGCCGGGCTATCTTATCGACACACTGCTTGGTGATTTTAGTGTCCATCACTTGGGTGATGAAGAAGATCAAATCCACGTCCAGCTCGTCCATGACCCGGTCAGCAGCCCCGGCAATGGCGGCGCAGAAGCTCTCTCTGGTGAAGCTGCCCTTTTTGCTCCAGTTGTCAATGTAAGAATTGACGTTGAAGCCAATGGTTCCTTTGGGATTGCTGAACAGCCGCTCTTTGGCGATGATCTCCTCCATCCGCGCCTGCGGCGGCGGCGCAGTGTTCAAGGCGCAGTCAGCATGAACATGCAATTCCGGGCAAGGCAGGGCAAGCCGTTCCAGCAGCTCCTTGGTGTTTTGATCACGGATGACTGCCAGCTCTGTTGCCGCCAGGACCTTGGCCAAGGCTCTTTTGCCTGCGGGCCGGTCAATCGGCCCGACTGAGGCATTGTAGAGCACCAGCGGAATCCCCTTTTTTTTGCAGAAAGGCGCGAACAGGGCCACAGAAGAGAGATAATTGAAGAGCGGATTATATAAGTTGCGGTCAAAGAGAATGTTGTCGCAAATCAGCACCGCATCAGCAGCAGTCATGGCCTTGCACAGTGGCCAGCCGAGATTCTTGATGCAGCCGTTCCACGGCAGCAGGCCCATTGGCTTGACCTTGAACTGGCCGAAATGACGGCGGATGAAACCGGGATTGGTGGTTGGAACAAGGAATTCCGCCTGCGGCAGCTCTGCCGAGACATCGCGGAGGAGATTGCCAAGGATGGCGTTGTCTCCGGCATTGCGGCCCGAGTTGTTGCCGAGGATGGTGATGGTGGTCACGTGTATGTTGGTTTCAGATTGTTGTCAGAGCCAGCCCTGCTGCTGATACCACTGCGCTGTTTCCGTGATGGTGCTTTCATTGCTGTGCCGGAAACGATAGTGCAGCAGCCGGTGCAGCTTGGCATTGCAGAATTGCCGGTCTTTGTCGTAAAAGGCGACCCGGCGGCGGTAGAGCGGCGGGCGGAGGCCCAAGGGTGCGCAGACTGCCTCGCAGCAATCAGCAGCCCAGTAAAAAGGCTGAATCGGCAGCCGGACAAGCACGGCTTTGCGGTGCAAGGCCGTGGCAATGATCCGGCCCATTTCAATGATCGAGAGCGGCTGGTCATTGGCCGCGATCAGGGCCTCGCCCAAGGTCTGCTCCGCAGCAGCGGCTTGGAGAATGATTTCGGTCAGATCATCAACATGAATGAGCTGAATACGGCCTTTGCCCCTGCCCAGCATCAGAATCAGGCCCTTGTTGACCATGCGGAACATTTTCAGCATGCGTTCCTCGCCAGGACCGCAGATGGCGACTGGCCGAATGATGGAGCAGGGCAGGCCGCTGGCTTGCAGCCACTGCTCTGTCTCCAGCTTGGTGCGCTGATACCCGTCATTGGGACTGAAACGGTACTGCTCGTCCGCAGGTTCCTCGCCTGGAATATGGCCATGCACCCCGACCGTGGAGACATAGAGAAACCGTTTGAACGCAGGCTGTCCCTGCACAGCTGCGCCCATAAGCTGGGCCAGATGGAGATGAACCCGGCGGCAGCCCTCCTCTGTGGCCTCGCCCTCGCGGAAGGCGGTGGCTAAATGAAAAATATACTCTGCTCCGGCAGCAGCCTGCCTGACAAGCTCAGGATCGGCAATATCGCCCCGGAACCAAGTGATGCCCAAGCCGTCCAGCTCGTCAGTTTTTGACGAAGGACGAACGATGGCGCTGATTTTCGCTCCGGCAGCAGCCAGCTTTTTGCTTAAAACCCTGCCAGTAAAGCCGGTGGCTCCGGTGATCAAAACCTTGGCATTCTGGAACTGCTCATGCGCCATTTTTTCACATCTCCTGAGGAGGAAGGCTGCTGCTTGAAATTGGGGACATTATAGCGCAGCAGCCGGAGCAGTTCAAGGAAAGATGGGGACGGCCCGCCTTTGGCTGGACTGCCCCGCTTCAACTTGAACTCTGGCGCGCAATCGGGTATTACTTTGCCATCTGCATTCACCCCAGCCAAGGACTGCGCCCCTATGAACCGGAACCGAATCGCCCTCAGCCTCTTTCTCACCGCTTTGACCACCCTGATGGCCGAACTGGCCTTGGTGCGGATTTTCGATGTGATCTGGTATGCCAACAAAGCCTACATGATCATCACGATGGTCATGTTCTGCTTCGGACTGGCCGGGGTGCAGCAGTCCCTCTGGCCCGTGCGGAAGGAGAAGCGGCTGAGGACTAAACTTGCAGGACTGGCCTTTTTTTTCGGCCTCTTCCTGCTCGTGCTGCTGCCTGCGGTCAACAGCCTGCCGCTCAATTTAGCCAACATTCAAGCCAGTTCCGGCAAGGACATTGCCGCCTTTGCCGCTCTGTATCTGCTTTTAGCCACGCCATTTTTTCTCTCCGGCCTGCTCTTCACCATTATTTTCTCGGCCTATTCTGAGGATATTCAGCGGCTCTACTTCTGGGACTTGGCCGGAGCCGCTGTCGGCTGCTTGGTGCTGATTCCTGTCCTGCCGTACATTGGCCCGGCAGGCGCGCTCTTTCTCGGCAGCGGTCTCTGCTGGATCACCGCCGGTCTGCTGGCTGAAGGCAGATTCTGGCAAAGGCTGCTGCCGCTGCTCGGCATTGCCGTTGCCGCAGTCCCGATGATCAAATCCTTCGCCGCTCCTGCCTATTCCCCGGACCGCTACTTTGAATTCCAGCATCATGTCTCCAAGCGGGGCGTGCGGGAAAGCTATGCCAAGGAAACTGTGGAAATGAGCCAGTGGGATCCGATCAGCAAAATTGATGTGATCAATATCGGCAGGGCCAAGCACATTGCCTATGACGGCGGCACCCAGTCCAGCTTCATCTATCCCTTTGACGGCGACTTTGCCAAGCTGCGGGCCGCCCTGCCCAAGGCGACCACAGCCAATTTCGGCGGCCAGAATGTCTATCTCAGCCACTGGCTGAAGCGGGATAGCAACGCTGAAGTGCTGATTATCGGCGCGGCTGGCGGTCAGGAAACCAAAGCGGCCCTGACCTTTGGCGCGAAACATGTTGATGCGGTGGAACTGGTCGGCTTTGTCGTCAAAGTCGGCAAGGAGCTGTACAAGGACTACAACGGCGGCATCTTCAATGATCCCCGCGTGACCGTCTTTGCCGATGAGGGCCGCAGCTTTCTCCGGGCTTCGGACAAGAAATACGACATCATCCAGATGTACAGCAACCACACCTCCAGCAGCATTGCCGCAGGCAGCGGGGCCATGTCAACCGCCTATCTCCAGACCGCTGAGGCGTACATCGAATATTTTCAGCATCTGAAACCGGACGGCATCCTCCAGATCAACCACCATATTTATCCGCGCATGGTGACCACAGCAGCCAAGGCGTGGAAGGAGATGGGCCGCACCGATTTCCGCCGTCATGTCATCGTCTTTCAGGCCAAGAGCGGGGTGAGCGACCACCTGCCCACCCTGCTTGTCCGCATGACTCCGTGGACAAAGGAGGAAGTCGCCCTGCTGGAGCACTGGTTCTGGGGCCACACCAAAATGGTGGAAAATCCCTATAACAAAGAAGCCTCAATGCTCAGTGACGAGTTCTATTCCGGGGAGCTGTCCAAGGCAACCACAGACTTTGTCCCCTTCCGGGTGCTGGCGGCCACAGACAACCGGCCCTATTTCAACTTCCTGCGCAAAGAATGGGCGCGCTACAACCGCGCTTACCCTGAAAAATACATGGACTATTCCACTGCCGCCTGGTTGAGCATGCAGTATGGCAGAGATCGAGCTATCCCCAGCGACATCATGCACTTAGTCGTCGTTTCCGCAGCCTCGCTGCTCTTCGCGCTGGTCTTCATCCTAATCCCGCTGCTCTTCTCCAAGGCCGGACGGGCGCGCTGGCCGGGCAAGCTGGCCTCATTAGGCTATTTTTCCTGCCTTGGCGGCGGCTTCATCATTGTCGAGCTGGTCTTCATTCAAATTTTTATGAAACTGATCGGCTTTCCCCTCCACACCTACTCGACAGTGGTCTTTGCCATGCTGACCGCTGCCGCGTTGGGCAGCCTCTGTTCAGGAAAGGCGGACATCAGTCCGCAGCGGCTCTGGCTGCTGCCCTTTGTCGGCACCATGCTTGCCGTGCTGCTGTTCATCGCTGTGTATCCGTCCTATTTCAGCCACTTTCTCGCCTTCTCCATCTGGCTGCGGATGGCGGCGGCAGCAGCGCTCATCCTGCCTGCGGGCTTTTTCATGGGCATGTGCTTTCCGCTCGGCATTCTCGCGGTGAGCAGGCAGCCGGAGGGCGCGGTGGCTTGGGCCTGGGGCATGAACGGCCTCTTCACGGTCATCGGCGGCATTGCCAGCGTGCTGCTCTCCATCTATCTCGGCTTCAATTTCACCCTCTTCTGCGCTGTGCTGATCTATGCCCTGGCTCTGGCATTGTTCATGCGGATGCGGCAGGCCTTGGCAGCGGCGCACTGACATGCCGCGTTTTCTCAGCCTGCTGCGGCGGCACACAGGCCTGCTGATCCTGCTGCTTGCTGGTGCCGCAGTTTATCAGCATTTTTTTCTCAGCCGGGCATACATCGAATTTGACTACACGACTGACCACGACACTGCCATTCAGATGCTCTGGGCCGGAGAGGGCGAGCAGTTTTCCCGCAGCTGCATGGCGACCGCGCCGCTGCCGAAAAACTCCATGCGCACTGGTTTCTTTCTGGGCAGTCTCAGCACCATGCGCTCTTTCCGCTTTGATCCGATGGGCAAAGAAAGCGGGACGGTTGTTTTCCGCCGGATCACCATTACCCAGCCGGGCTGGAAGCCCCTGATCTTTGCTGCGCAAGCTGATTTCGCCCGCTTCCGCCCTGGCAAAAATGTTTCTGAGGCCTCCTTTGCTGAGGGCTGGGGCTGGGTGGTGCGTTCCGACAGCGGCGATCCTGATTTTTATGTGGATCATTTTGATCCGCCGCCGCGTGATTTTGTCAGCTTGGCCAAAGAACTGAGCCGCTTTCTCCTGCTCGCGCTCCTTCTGCACCTGCTGCTGCAAGGATTCGCGCCGCTGACCAAGGACTTCGGCTATGTGCCCCTGCTGCTTTTGGGGGTGACGCTGCTGACAGCGGTGCTGGCAGTGACGACCAATTCAGGCAGCCATCCTGATGAACTGGTGCATGAGGCGGCTGCGTCTTATTATGAGCAGCACTGGCTGATGCCTGCGGCGGAATCGCCGGAGATTGCCGCCACCTACAGCGGCTACGGTGTTTCCCGGCTCAATTCGCGGGAGATCGCTTATTTCCTGATTGGCAAGTTTTCCCGGCTGGTTGAGATATTCCGGCTGCCCTCCTTTCAGCGGCAACGGCTCTTCAATGTGGCCCTGCTGGCCTGCCTTGTCCTGCTGACGGTCAATTCCACAGCCGCCCGGCTCCTGCTCCTGCCGTTTCTCATGACCCCGCAGGGCTGGTATTTGTTCGGCTATTGCAACTCTGATGCCTTTGCCCTCTTCCTCACCCTGCTGGCCTGCCAGCAGCTTGCTGAACCGGAATCGCTGTTCAACCGCCTGCTGGCAGGTCGGACAACGGGCTGGCTCCCTTTCATCCAGCTGGGCCTGCTGGCCGGGCTGCTCCTGCTGATTAAAAAGAATTTTTATATCGTCATCCTCTTTGCCGCCTTCTGCCTCCTGCTTGAATTTGTTTGTCGGCAAAGAACATTCTCCTGGCCTACGCTGCGCCGCATCGCCGCTCTTGTTGGAATCGGCACGGCCATATTCGGCCTCCGCACCGGCTTGGATATATCTGTCAATGGCTGGAACAAGGCGGCAACAATTCAGCAATTGCGGGAGGAGCGGGCCGAGCGGGCCTACAAGCCCAGCACTGAGCTGGCCAAACAGCATCCGCATCTCAATCTGAAGGGACGGGGGGTGCGCCTGCAAGAACTGCTCGGCGACAAGTATCGCTGGGGCGGACATATCATCCGCAGTTTCTACGGGGTCTATGGCCAGATGAGCGTGGCGGCCAGCAAAAGCTATTTCACGCTGATGATCCGCTGCGGCTGGCTTTTTCTTGCTACAGTCTATCTGACTGTCCTGCTGCGGGGCGGCTGGACTGAACGGCTGCTCCTGCTCAATCTGACCTGCTGCGGCCTTGTGCTGATCAGCGGCGGGATATGGGCATCGTGGACCAAAGATTTTCAGCCGCAGGGCCGCTACATGCTGCCCATGCTGCCCATGCTCGGCCTGCTGCTGACAAAAACAGAGCCGCTCTTCCCGCCGCTGCTGCTGCGCGCCTTCTTCACCCTGATGTTCCTGCTCTCACTGGGCAGCTTCCTCTTTATCGCCTTGCCCTCGCCGCTGCTGTAAGTATCAAGCGGTGCTACGTATCCGGCTTGGCGTTGTTGGCCATCAACAGCTGCTCGGCCAAATCAAGACGGCTTTGTAAATGCGGCACCTGCTTGCAGAGAGGCAGAAGGATGCTGTAGGCCTCCTGCGCATAGGCCACAGACTTTGCCTTCTCTGGAACAAGTTTCAGATAGAACATACTGAAGTTGATCAGTGTTTCTGTCATATACGGGAGAAATGCTTTTGGCTGTGCCTTGGCTAGGCCGCGTCTGATCTTCAGGGATTCTTCAAATTCTTCAACCGCCGTTATATAGCTCTTCGTCTCAGCATGTAACGCCGCAAAGCTGTTCAATGTTGTGGCCACATCCGGGAGAAATGCTTCTGGATTCGACTCAGCCAAGCTGCGGTATGTCGTCAAAGCCTCTTTGTATTCTCCAGCAGCTTGGTCATATTTTCTTGTTGCAAAATTCAGGTTCGCCATATTGTGCAGCGTCTGTGCGACATAAGGGAGAAATGCTGCTGGGTAGGCCTCAGCAAGCCTGCGTCTAATCTTTAAGGATTTCTGGTATAATTTCAAACCAAGGATATAGTTATTTCTACTGGAATGAAAGTTCGCCAAACTATTCAATATGGTCGCAAGATATGGAAGAAAGACTTCTGGCTTAGATTTGGCAAGATCTTGATATATCGACAGTGCTTCTTTACATTCTTCCAGAGCTTGAACATGTTCTTTGTTTTCAAAATGCAGGTTCGCGATATTGTGTAATGTTTGCGCAACACCAGGAAGAAATGCTTCTTGATTGACCTTGGCAAGGCTACGTCCGATCTTCAAGGCTGCTTGGTATGCTTTCAGAGCTGGGCCGAAGTCATTTTGATGAAAATGTAGGTTGCCAAGATTGTTCAGCGTCGTCGCCAAATATGGACGAAAGGCTTCCGGGTTGGATTTGGCAAGGAACTGGTAGATGTTTAAAGCCTCTTCATATTCTTTCAAAGCCGAGCCATATTTGGCTGTTTCCTTATGCAGCACTCCAAGATTGTTCAAGGTTATAGCAATATCTGCGGCAATAGCTTCCGGGTCGCCCTCGGTGATATCGCGATATTTCTTCAGAGCCTCTTGCCATAGCGGTTCGGCTTTTCTGAAGGCACTATGGTTATGGAGAAAAAGAGCATATGCAACCAGTATCCCTGCTGTTCGAGCCGTAGCAAGGGCCTGCTCAAAATAGCTCTCTGTCCGCTGGAATCTGTCTTCACCCTCTTCCACCGGAGTAATCTGGGAAAGCTTGGCCTTGAGCAGGAACTCGTTCGCCTTGTCCGCCAAGTCCTTGCGCACCGCAGCCAGCCTGTCCTCTGCCGCGTGTTCCGCTGCTTTGAGTTGCTCCACCTCGGCACTGATCTCCTCGGCCTTGAGCACGGCATCCGCTTCCCGAAACTCGCCTCGATCAAAATGCGCCTTGGCCTGCCGCAGCCGTTCCGTGTTGATCGGAATGCGGGTGAACAACTCATGCAAACGGAAGACATCTGCCTTAAAGTCTTCCAACTGCTTATGGAGAGCAGCAAGTTTCTCTCCTTTCTTCAGCCGCCTTGATATGTTGTCTGTCGGAATCTCCCGCAGGTCTTCTTCCGTTTCGGCAATATCTGCCATGAGCCGCTGATAATCAACTGAACCATAGAGATGATTGTGGATGACCTTATCCCTGCCGATATTATCGCCGCCGTCTCTGTTCGTCTGGTGCAGCTCAGTCGTGCTGTGCTCGTGCCGGTCAAACATGGCTATTCCCTGCTGATTTTATCCCTGCCTACGTTGTCGCCTCCGCCGCTGTTGGTCTGCTGCACAGAATACGTGCCAGTCTTCCCGGCCTGACCCTTGTTCTTCTTCGGCCAAAGCCAGCCGCAGACTATGGTCAGCACAAAAACACCGATGCCGCTGAAAACCCATTCCTTGTTCTTCATGATCCACGCAAGCATGATGCTTCCCCTCTGTTCCGCTTGCCCGCAACCTGCGGGAATGCTTTGCTTCCACCTGCGTCAACTTACCTCAGCAGGCCGCTGTAGTAAACAGCAATCAGCCTCTCCAGCCGGAGACGCAGAAAGAGACACTACGGTGTCTCCCCAAGAGTCACCATAGTGACTCCCTCGGAGTCAGCAGAGTATCTCCCACCGAGTCACTATAGTGTCTCCACCAGAGTCAGCGTAGTGACTCCGAGGGAGTTACCGTAGTGTCTCTGCAAGAGTCAGCAGAGTGTCTCCGGCAGAGGGAGCTTTCTGGCTGTGAAGAGTAAAGCGGAGGAAGAACAAAAAGATAAGGGACAGTCCGAAGACCGCCCCTCTATGTGGTGCTGCTGCTGAAATGACGCGCTGTGCTCCTGCTGATCAAGTCTCGCTGTTATCTGCCTCGACGCTCTCCTCTTCTATTCCCTCCTCCTCAGAAGAACGGGCCAAGATGGACATATCGACCACCTTTTCGTCCTCACCGAGATTGATCATGCGCACGCCCTGCGTGTTGCGGCCAATGACCCGCATGGAATCCATCGGCATACGGATGACCTTGGCCGAGTCAGCAATCAGCATCACTTGGTCGCTGTCCTCCACCTGCAATGCGCCGACCACCAGACCGTTGCGCTCGCTGGTCTTGATGGTGCAGACCCCCTTGCCGCCCCGGCTTTGCAGGCGGTACTCGGACACTGCGGTCCGCTTGCCGTAGCCGTTTTCCGTCACCGTGAGGATGGAGGACTCGCACTCGCTCTTCTTCAGCACCACCGCCCCGACCACCTCATCGTCCTCTGCCAAGGTGATGCCCTTGACCCCGGCGGCAAGACGGCCCATGACCCGGATGTTGTCCTCATGAAAATGAATGGACATGCCATTGCGGGTGACTAAAAAGACCTCATCCTCGCCAGAGGTGATGTCGGCGCAGAGTATCTCGTCGTCCTCGCGGATGGTCAGGCCGAACTTGCCCTTGCGCAAGGGTTTCTTGTACTCGCGGATGCTGCTCTTCTTAACCACGCCCTTCTTGGTCACTGTGAGCACGGAGAGCGCCTCGTCCGCATTGGCCAAGTCTGTCACCGGCAGGACAGCCGCCACCTTCTCGTCCTCGCCCAGCTCCAGCAGATTGACAATGGCCCGGCCCCGCGCTGTGCGTCCGCCTTCAGGCAGCTCATAGACCTTGCGCCAATAGACCCGGCCCTGATTGGTGAAGAAGAGGAAGGTGTCCAAAGTTGAGGCGGTGTAGAGGCCGGAGACAAAATCATCCTTGCTGTCCGCCATGCCGGTCACGCCCTTGCCGCCCCGGCGCTGGGCGCGGTACAGACTGAGGGCATTGCGCTTGATGTAGCCGTTGTGCGAGACCGTGACCACCATCTCCTCAACCGCGATCATGTCTTCCGGCAGGATTTCATCTGGCGTGTCAATGATCTCGGTGCGTCGTTCATCGCCGTACTGGCTGCGGATGTCCTTGAACTCGTCGCGGATGATCTGCATGACCAAGGACTCGTCAGCCAGCACCTGCCGCAGCCAAGTAATCCGCTCCTTGATTTCCGTGTATTCCTGGACAATCTTGTCGCGCTCCAAACCGGTGAGCCGCTGGAGGCGCATGTCCAAAATAACTTGCGCTTGCAGGTCAGAGAGGGCGAAACGCTCGGTCAGTCCGGCCTTGGCATCTGACGGCCCGGCAGCGGCTCTCACCAGCTCCACCACCGCATCCAGATTCTCCAAGGCAATCTTCAGACCTTCGAGAAGATGAGCGCGCTCCTCAGCTTTGTTCAACTCAAAGGCGGTGCGGCGATAGACCACGGTGCGGCGGTGTTCAAGGAAATGCTCCAGGAGCTGCTTGAGGTTGAGCACCTCCGGCCTGCTGTTGACAATGCAGAGCATGATCACGCCAAAGCTCTTTTGCAGCGGCGTGAGGGTGTAGAGCTGGTTGATGGTCACGTCCGGGTTCTCGTCCCGCTTCAGGTCCATGACTATGCGCAGGCCGTCCCGGTCCGACTCGTCCCTGACCTCAGCAATGGAGGTGATCCGCTTGTCCTTCATCAGCAGGGCGATCTTCTGCACCAAGGCGGCCTTGTTCTGCTGAAAAGGAATTTCTGTCACAACAATGGCTGCGCCGTCGCCTTTTTTGCGCTGCTCGATATGCAGGCGGGCGCGCATGACAATGCTGCCCCGGCCAGTGCTGTAGGCATCGGCAATGCCTGCCCTGCCGCAGATGAAGCCGCCAGTCGGGAAGTCCGGGCCAGTGATGTGCTCCATGAGCTGGGGCAGGCCGATCTCAGGCTCGTCAATCAGGGCCAGCAACCCATCAATCAGCTCGCTCAGGTTGTGCGGCGGAATCTTGGTCGCCATGCCCACGGCAATGCCTTCCGAGCCGTTAAGGAGCAGGTTGGGAATCCGGGCGGGCAGGACAGTCGGCTCCTGCTGCGAGCTGTCATAGTTGGGGATGAAATCCACCGTGTCCTTGTCAATGTCCGCGACCAGCTCCTGATCCAGCCTGCTCATCCGGGCCTCGGTGTAGCGCATGGCCGCAGGCGGGTCGCCGTCCATAGAGCCGAAATTGCCTTGGCCATCGACCAGCGGATAGCGCAGGGAAAAATCTTGGGCCATGCGCACCAGAGTGTCATAAACTGCGGTGTCGCCGTGCGGATGGTACTTGCCGATCACGTCGCCGACAATGCGGGCCGACTTGACATAAGGCCGGTTGTGGAAGGTGCCCAGCTCGCGCATGGCGTAGAGGCAGCGCCGATGCACCGGCTTGAGGCCGTCGCGCACGTCCGGCAGGGCGCGGCCGACAATCACGGACATGGCATAGTCCAAGTAGGACTTGCGCAGCTCCTTTTCTATGTCAACGGTCTGAATCGCTTCGGGCAGGAGTTCGTCCTGCGCTGTCTCTATGGTCATGCCTGTCTGTTCTCAAGGGTTGTTATGATCATGCTTCCTGCGGCTCAATGTAACCCTTTTTCATTGAAAAAGCTGCTGTATTTTTTATCGGTGCCCTTGATGTGGCCTTGCAGCCAGTCGCGAAGGAAATACAGGGTTTCAATAGTGACCGTCAGCCTGCCGTGTTCAAAATCGTTCTTGAAATCAGAGACCTTTTTGACAAAGGCATTGTGTTCTCGGATATGACTGACCGAGTCAGGGTATTTAAATTCAAGAAAATACTTTTCTTCGACCTTGAAATGGGTGTCTGTGTAGCTGATCAAGCCGTTCAGGATTTTTCCCAGCGCATCTTTGCCATGTCCTGCCTTCATGGCATTATGCAGTTCATTGATCATGGCCACCAATTTCTGATGCTGCCGGTCAATTTCGCTCACATTGACGCTCATGCTGCTGTCCCAAACAATCAAACCCATTGTTTCCTCCGTCTTGTGATTGATTTGTTTTATGATTTATTTCTGACGCTGTAGGGGCAAGCCCCCGTGTCCGCCCACCTCTCGCCATGCAGCACCGGGTCGGCCACAAAGGGCCACCCTTACGGGAGAGAGACAGATGGCATCCATCATCAGCCAGAGCCATGCCGCAGCAGCGGCGCAATGGCGGCAAAGACCTGCTCCACGGTGATCGCCTGCAGACATTTGTTGTCTGTGCAGGGAGTTTTGCGGTGATTGGCCGCGCTGACACAAGGTGAGCAGGCCAGTCCGGCAGATATCGGCGTGGAATTGCCGAGTGACCCATACAGGTTGGGCGTTTCCGGGCCAAAGAGGACAAAGGTCGGCAGCGACGTGATTGCAGAAAAATGCCCTGGCCCGGAGTCGTTGGTCACCATGAGCAAGGCAATGGAGTAGAGCAGGGGCAGCTCGGCCAGCCGCACTGCTCCAGCAAAGTTAAGGCAGCGGCTGCTGTTCACGACCCGGCACTGCTCTGCCGCTTCCTCGTGCTCTGACAGTGCGCCGGTGATCAGCACCAAGACATCCGGGGCTGCGGCGAGAATGCGTTGCATCAGCTCCACATATCGCTCTGGCAGCCAGCGGCGCTGGGGCAGCATTTCGCTGGCATTGGGGTTGATCAGCACCAAGCGGTGCCGGGTGCGGTCATATTCAGGATAGTGTTCCGCCACCTGCCTGCGCATTTCCTCCAGTTCCGCTGCCGTGAAACTGACACGCGGCAGCGTGATCTCCTCGTCACGGATCGTCTGCTTGGAATAGGGCAGCTCCGGCTCCTCTGCCAGCAGACTGTTGGCTAAGGCAATGAAGTTTTTGGCAATATGCAGATGCGGATTATAGGCCACCCGATGGGTGAGCATCTCACCTCGATACAAACCTTCGCCGCAGAAACGGTGAAAGCCGACCCGCTGGGCCGCGCCGCTCGCGCCGGTGAGCAGGGCGGTGAAGCGGGAAAAGAGTTCCAGATCAATCACGGTGTCAATGCGCCGCTGCCGGGTCCAGCGGAGAAAGCGCAGGGTGTCCCACGTAAGAACAAACAAATTGGTTTCGCGCAGGGTGAAGATGTTTACTGGCGGCACGGTGTTGAGCAGATCAAGACTGGCCCGGTTGCAGGCAAAGATGACAAAGAACAGTTCCGCGCCTAATTGCTCTTTGGCCTTGCGCAGGGCCGGATCAGCAAGAATGGTGGAACCCATCTCGGACAGCTCGATGAACAAGATGCGCTGAGGCCGGGCCGCTGCCGGGCGGAACAGCATTTCTCGCAGCCGGAGCAGCTGGGTCAGAAGGAAGGTGAGCGGAATGCCGAGCCAGCGGTCCACCGCCCGCATTGTGTCAACGTTCATTGGCGCGGACAGGCTGTTTTTCGGTCAGATAGACCAGTAGGCCGGGCAGGGAAGATGCCAGCATGATCAGGCCGTAAAGCAGGGACAGGGCCAAGACAGTCTCCTTGTCCGCGCCGATGAGGAGGAAAAAGCCGACCATTGCTCCCTCGCGCACCCCCCAGCCAGCCAGCGAAATCGGCAGAATGGTGAGCAGGATCACCGGCGGCACTAAGACTAAATAGATATGAAAAGCATAATTCAGCCCAAGCGCTCTGCCGATCAGGAAAAAGGTGCTCATGGCCAGCAGATGAATAAAGACGGACAGACTGAGCTGGATGCTGACTGAGGACAGGGATGAATAGACCTGAAAATAGCGTTCTGAGAGACGGCCCAGAAAGCCAAGATATTTGCCTGCCGTGAAAAGCGAAAACTTGCGCAGAAGGAAGAGCAGGATCAATCCGGCAGTCAGGGCTGAGAGAATAAGCAGCAGAGGATACTCGACACGTGGCGGCAGCAGGTGATGACTGATGAGCAGAGCGGTCATGTTGAGCAGAAGCAGTCCGGTCAGGCCGACCACCCGGTCAATGAAGACACCGAAAAAGGCATCTTCTGTCCGGCTGCCTTGGCGGGCGCAGTCCAAGATGCGGATGCCGTCGCCGCCAATGCTGGTCGGCAGGCCCTGATTAAAGAACACGCCTTTGAAATAACTCTGCACATAAAAGCTGACTGGTTGCTGGAAGCCGAGCTGGATCATGATCAGCCGCCAGCGCAAGGCGGCTGTAGCATTGCAGGCGGTCTGACAGAGCAGGGCGGCCAGCAAATACAAGGGTGAGGCGGTTGCTATGGCCTCAGCAGTGCTCCTGCTGTCAACGCTGCGGAAGATCAGAAAAAGGAGCAGCCCGGCCACAGCCAGCTTGAGGCCGGATTTCTTGAGGGCGGAATCAGTGCTTTTCATGCTGCTTGACTGCGGTTTGACAAACAGGACAGGGTTTGAAGCCAGCCTTGCGGGCCAGCTGGACATCACGGAATTCCAACGAGGAAGTGCGCTGGCCGTACTGGCCGCAGCCGGGCAGATGGAAAAGGCCGCTGTCCGGGTCAGCATGCACTAAGAGTCCGGCTTTGGGCCGGTTCCGCCGCCGCAGAACCGTGTGCTTGCGCGGCCAGGATTTGGTCAGCCGCTGCCAGGGCCTGCGCAGCAGCAGCTCAACCGCTTGGCTCAAGGCGGCGGTGATCAGTTCAGGAATCAGGGGCCGTTCCTGCTCAACCCGGCGGAAGACAGTCATGGTCAGGACAACAAAGATGAGGTTGGGCAGCCACATCGCCGCTGTCACTGGCAGGGTGCGGTCCTCGCCCATGACTTGAAATATAGTGGAAACAATGTAATAGAGGACAAAAAAAGCCAAGCCCAGCGGCAGGCCCACTGCCCGGCGGCCCGGCCCGGCCTGCAAGCCCAGCGGAATGCCGAGCAGGCTGAGGATTAGACAGCCAGCTGGCATGGCCAGCCGGTGATGATATTCAGTCATGAAGGTGATCGCATCCTGGGGATGCACATCCGGCTGCCGGGCTGCGGTCAGGAGCTGCTCCTGCGACATGCTGCTCTTGCTCAACTGGGTGACATCATCGCCGTCAATGCGGGTCGGCGGCTGCAAGGGAATCTGGAGCTGATAGCGGCGAAAATGGACTATCTGGCCGTCATAGCTGTCCGTGCTGTGCAGGGTGCCGTCCTCCAGCACAATCGTGACCGCCATCCTGCTGATGTCCGCCTTCATGCGTCCGCGCTTGGCCATGATGATGTTGGGCTGCTGGCGGCCCCGCATGTCCGAGACATAGACCCCGGTCCAGCGGTCGTCCTGGTCGGTCTGATCAACATAGACCACCACTTCGCCCAAGGCTTCGGTGAATTTCTTCTCCTTGATGCCCTTGTCGATTTTCTCCTTGGCCAACTGGTACATGAGCTGACGCATGGCGATTTCACCGGCAGGAATCAACCGGACTGAGAAATAGCCGGTCAGCAGGGAAATTGCCGCCGCCAGCAGCAGCACGGGCGGCAGCATCCGGCGCAGGCTGATGCCGCAGGTCTTGAAGGCTAAAATCTCCCGCTCATTGGTCAGCCGGGTGAAGCCGATGATCACCCCGGTCATGCTGGCCATAGGAATGACATAGAGCAGCATGTGAGGAAAGATGTAGGCGAAAAGACGGATGAAATCGGCAGTGCCAATGCCAAGGTCCAGAACAATTTCCAGCAAAGGAATCAGCCGGACTAAGAAAAAAACTCCGTACAAGATGATGAAGCTGGCAAAAAACGGGGCCAGCAGCTCGGCGGCAATATAACTGTACAGGAGCAGGGGCAGGCGCATCATTCACCTGATGACCTTGTTGATGTTGACATCAATCCAGTGCTGATCCCACCATTCAGTCGGGGTGACAAAAATGCCATGCACAAGCATGGCAAAATGAAGATGATCGCCGCCTGCCATGCCCGTGTTGCCGGTGCGGCCGATCACTTCATCCTTGGCCACGGTCTTGCCGACTGCGGTTTCAATCCGGCTCAGATGCGAGTAGAGGCTGGCTAATCCCTGACCGTGGTCAATAATGATCATGTTGCCGTAGATGCCCAGATATTCGGCAAAGATGACCCGGCCCCGGTTGGCGGCCCGCACCTCAGCCCGGGCGGTGGAGGCGAGATCAATGCCGAGATGAGTCTGATGATCAATGGGCTGGCCTTTGTAATAATAGGTGCGCTGATCCGCATAACCTGCTCTTTTGGCACCGGGCATGCGGAGAAAACGGTCATGCCAGAGCTGCTCCGGCACGGTGTCGCGGCAGACGGCGGCAATCTTCTCGGCATTGCTGACCCGGACCTTGTTGTTGACAAAGAGATATTTCTCGATATTTGTCGTCCCCGGCATTTCCGGGTAGTATTCTTGAAATTCCGGGATTTTCTTATTCAAGAAGCCGTCCGAGATATTGATGCGGTCTGTCTTGTCCTTGGCCGGTTTGAAATGCGCGCTGAAGGAAGCCTGCCCCTGATTGCCTGCCTGATCAACGGCAATCACTTGCGTTTCCTCCAATTTTTCACTCTTCCACGGCAGGGCCAGATAGGCGACGAAGAGGTTGTTTTTGCCTGCCACAGGATAGCCTTGAAAAAAGCGTTTGCCGAGCATGGCCCCGTGCTTTTCGCAGGCCTCGGAAAGGCTGTACAGGACAATGCCGCTGCCGCCCGGCATGAGCTGGAGCGGGGCATGATCAATCATCACCTTGGGCGCGCTGCTGTCAACAGTGACTGGCAGGTGAACTTCCGTGGTGTTGCGCTTGAGGGAGAAGTCCCGCACCATCAGCACCAAGTCTGCCGCCCCTTCCTTGAGCGCGGATTTTTTTGCGTCAATGGCCACGGTTTCCCGAACCTCTGCCGGGCCGGCCTGGGAAAGCCAGGACTGCCGGGGAAACTGCCGCTCAAAGAGCGGATACACAGTGCTGTTCTGCCGCAGCGTGATGGAAATTTCGCTGATGCCGCTTTTCCGGTCCGCAGCATGAAAGGGCAGTTCCACAGACCCCCCGATGAACTTGATATCCCGGTCAACCGCAACAACAGGCCGTTCAAATTCAAAGAGGATGAATCCTGCGGCAACGATTCCTGCAACTGCCAGCAGCAACAGGAGGAGCATGGCCGAGCGGCCTATGCCCTTTGCATTGGCGGAACGGAAATAGCTGCCAAATCTGCTTCTGTTTTTCCTGAGTCTCATCAATTTGCCTCATCTTCAGATTTCCGATTTCAGGCCGGGCGGCTTCTTGCCTGCTCATTCATTCCAGATGATTTCATACCGCTGGGCATGGAAATCAGGCACTGGCACCGGCGCAATTTTTTTGCTGACCGCCTGTTCGAGCTGGCGGACTTGGACAGCTTCATCCCGCAGGAGCAGTTCGGCCAGACGCGGATTGACCCGCACCGTGACGCTCCGCCCGTCAATTTTATCGGCATCACGGGCAATGCGCCGAAAAATCTCATAGCAGACCGTGCGCCGGGACTTGACCACCCCTTCGCCGTTGCAGTAGGGACAGCTTTCATTCAAGGTCTGGGCCAGATTCTCGCTCAACCGCTGCCGGGTCATCTGCACCAGGCCGAATTCTGAAACCTTGAGGATGTTGACCCGGCTGCGGTCTTTGGCCATGACCTCGCTGAGGGCGCGGTTCAGGGCCTCCCGGTCCTGCTCGCTCTCCATGTCAATGAAATCAACAATAATGATGCCGCCAATGTTGCGCAGGCGGAGCTGGGCCGCAATCTCCTGCATCGCCTCCATATTGGTCTTGAAGATGGTCTCGCCGAGATTGTTCCGGCCCACATAGCGGCCCGTGTTGACATCAATCACGGTCAGGGCCTCAGTGGTCTCTATGATAATATACCCGCCCGAACGCAGCCAGACCTTTTTGTCCGCTGCCCGGCTGATCGCGGTTTCAATGCCGTAGGCTTCAAACAGGGGCAGCTCGCCGTCGTAATGGACAATTCGGCTTTTGAGCTTGGGCGCGAAGGTGCTGACAAAACGGAAGAGCCGCTCATGCACCTCCTCGGAATCAACCACAACCTCGTTGATGCTCTCTGTCAGCAGGTCGCGGGCCGCCTTGAGCACCAAGTCAATGTCCTTATGCACCAGCTCAGGCGCGGCAGCGCGGCGGGCCGAGGTCTGGATTTCATCCCAGAGCATGAGGAGAAATTCCATGTCCGCCTCCAGCTCCGCGCCGCTGATCTTGGCGGCGGCAGTGCGGACAATGAAGCCGGTGCCAGCCGGACGGAGCCGCTCAATTTTCCGGCGCAGCTCCTCGCGGATGCCTTCGTCCTCAATTTTGCGGGAAACGCCGATATGATCGGTCTGGGGCATGAAGACCAAGTTGCGGCAGGCAAGGGTGATATGGCAGGTCAGGCGCGCTCCCTTGGTGCCGAGCGGGTCTTTGGCCACTTGCACCAGCACGGTCTGGCCTTCCTTGAGAAGCTGCTCAATGCCGGGCTGGGCTGAACAGCGTTTGCTCAGAGCGGGATTGTCAGGATAATGCCGTCGGCAGCAGGGCGCTTCCTCGTCCGACCGTTCCTCAGCATTGGGCGCGGCAGCGGCATGAACATCATCGACATAGAGAAAGCCGGTGCGCTCCAAGCCGACATCGACAAAGGCGGCCTGCATTCCGGGCAGGACCCGCACCACCTTGCCGCAGTAAATATTGCCGACCAAGCCCTGCTCCGCAGGCCGCTCTATATGGAATTCCAGCAGTCTGCCGCCTTCAACCAAGGCGATCCGGTTTTCATAAGGGGCGGCATTGATCAGGATGTCTGTGTACATAATGAGTAATCATTGCTGCGGGCAACAGGCATGGTCTGACAGTGCGCCTTGGGCGGCGAAACAGCAGTGTTTCAGATCACGGATGTCGGGCAATTTTGCTGCAAAAACCGACCTGCTGTCGGCAGTAAGAAAAAAAATGATGCAATCATACTCCGCCCTGCCCCGCCTCACAAGAGGAGCGGCAGTTCTGCTGGACATTCTCGCGGATTTTTTTTATGATGCGCCATGTCTGAACGAAAGAACACATCTCACCTTTATAAAGCCTTGATCTGGTCTGTCAAAGGTCTGGCTGCCGGATGGCAGGAAACGGCCTTTCGGCAGGAAATCGCGATGCTCTGCATTCTTGGCCCGGCAGCAATGTTCCTTGGTCAGAGCGGCGTGGAGCGGGCCATGCTCCTTGGCAGCCTGCTCATCGTGCTGCTTGTCGAGCTGCTCAACAGTGCTGTTGAGGCGGCCATTGACCGCATCGGCCTGGAACGGCATCCGCTTTCCGGCAGGGCCAAGGACTTGGCTTCAGCAGCGGTCTGCATCAGCTTGATCAATGCTGCCTTGGTCTGGCTGTTGATTCTGATCGGGTAGGGGCGAAAAATTTTTCGCCCCTACAGCATGATGCCGCTGATTTTGCTGCCGTCATCGGAACGACTGACGAACACGCTGCTGAAACCCAGCGTTGTTGCTATCCTGCCGACAAAATCCGCTTCATTATCACAGCAAATAATTTGCCCGTGCCGGGTGAAGCGCAGCTCATTCTGGACATGATCCAAGCAGGTGATGAGCAAATGCCGATTTTTTGTTGAACGAATCAAGTCGTCCCGGCTGATTGCATATTCGAGCAGATCAAGATCAAGCAGGCTGCGCCGGAACTGGCCCTGAAAGCGGTTGCAGACATTGGTCTCCTGCGGATTGGCCCTGATATTGTGCGGCAGATGCTCGTTGCTCATCGGGCCGTCGCCGTGCCGAGTCTGATAGGCGCGGCTGACAAGCCAGACTTCCATTTCGCCACCGCTGTTCAGGGCTATTGCATGAGCTGTGCCAGTGTTGGAACGGGTGACATAGGGGAAAAAGCCGAAGTGCTGATCAAGCAGCAATCCCTGCGAACCCTCATAAATCAGGTCGCTCCAAGCACCGCTCGGCAAACCGTCTGTCCTGCGGATGTACGGCGAGCTGACCGCCTCAGCGCAGCAGTCCAAAAACGCTTCCAAAGAAACATCAGTATATTCTTTATAGAAGAAACGGCGGAGCAGGTCAAGGCGGGTTTCCAGCACCCAAGGATAAAAGAGATCGCCAAAGGTGAGGGAAAAGTGCTGCTCCTCGCGGTTGATCGTATCGCCTGCGCCGACTCCGCAGCTGCCGTGCGGATGATGCTGCTGGTTGCGGGCAATGTCGTAGGGAGTGGTGACAGGGCAGCGGCCATCAATAAAAAGCAATGGCTGCACACCCTTGTCTAAGAGGACATGCAGCTCGTTGATCAGGCCGACCGGCTCAACTGTGCAGAAAGGGGAAAAATAGCTCGGCGCGCCTTGCAAGGTGCCGGAGCCGAAGTTGGAAAAAACATGGCGCAGGCCGTTTGCGCACACAGTATGCCCGGCCTGCTGGCCGCCGGAAAAACGGATCACCAGCGGCTTGGCGCAGCTTCGGCAGAGCCAGTCTGTGACTAAACCCTTGCCCTCGTCGCCAAAGCCTGCGCCAATGACAACCTTGCTGCTCAAAGAATAACCGGCGTTTCTGGCAGGGGAGCTGAGGCGGAAGCAGGTTTCTCAGCCTTGGCGGCAATGATTTCTGGAATCACTTTGGACACATCCTCGTGATGCTCAAGGATGATGAGCTGATCGCCCATGAGCTGTTTCCAGCCGTCCATGACCTCCTTTCTGCTGCCTGAACTGGTCTCGCGAATATGGAGGTGGAAGACGTGATACTTCTGCCGCGCCTTGTCTAACAATTCCACCGCAGACCATGCCTGATACTGGCCTGCGCCCATGAGTTTCTGCAAAGCCGGTGCAGGAATTTCCGGCAAAGTCGGCTCATCGCCGATGGTGAAGAGAAAGCCTTTCTGCTTCCGCTTGTCAAAGCAGTCAATCGCGGTATGAAAGGCGGCAAAATACCACGCCAGCAAATAGCTTTCACCCATATTGCCGCCGCCGCCACCCTCCAGATAGACATCAGTCAGCCACTTGTCCAACAGCTCGTCGCTAGACTCAAACTGGCCGACTTGCAGCGGGCTGCGGTCGCACTCGTGGTCGCCGACTGCGAGAAAGAGAAGTTGCGGGTCCTTGGTGCCGCTCTGGATGATTCGGCCCATGATCGTGGGCAGCCCTTCCTTGACCAAGTGGTGAGGAATAGACCCCATTGAACCGGTCACATCCAAGGCAAGGACAATGGACACGGACTCAGGATGCTCGGCAGAGTCGCGTGATTCCCGCACATTGATGCCGTGCGGATTCATGGCGTTGTTGATTGACCGCTGCGAGAATATCTCGCGGGCCGATTTGGTGCTGTAGCCTGCTTTCCTAGCCCGCACCGCCCGGTCATCCACTGAATACGTTCCCCAGCCCATTTTATTTTCCTCCGAACAGATAGTTGTACCGCTGCTTGGCGATTTCCAAGGTGATCTCAGCCTGCCTGATCTTGATGCCGAGGTCAATATCTTTGCTCACGTATTCTTCACAATTGAAATCGCTGGCTAAAATCAGGCTTTGGGTGGTGGTCGGCGAGAGGTCGAGCATGTATTCTTGCTCCCGCTGCATCTTGCGGATGCTGATTTCTAAGTCTTCGATCTTGCGTTTGTAAACCAGCTCCGCATCTTCAGCAATGGCCGCAGCCCGGTCTGCTCTGATTTCCTTGTTGTTCCGTGTTAGGGAGCTGATAAAGGCCCCGGCCAGCTCTTTCTCGTCCATTTTTTTCTCCGTCGTGTTCCAGCAAGCAGATTCGCCACGGCCATGAAATCACTGATTATGGCTGGGCAGGCTGTCAAGCTGTTCATCCTACGCAGGCTGCAAGAGACTGTCAAGGAAAAGATCAGGGCGGCGCAAGTGTGCCAGTCTATTACAGGGGTCAATTTATAACTGATTTAATTTTTTTAAAAAGTTGAGAAGCTGGGTAATGGCTGGTGCAGACCGGGCCAAGAGCGGCGGCTCATTACAGTATTGTCATTCTTGCAGTACCGCCTCTGTTGTGGCAGTTTACTTTGATTTCTCGCCACATTTCTCTACAAGACAGTGTGCTTTCATCCCGCCAGAACCGAGCGGGTCTTTTTTTTCAAAAATCTTGACTTTTTCTGCTGAAATGATACAGTGAGTCATCTCATGAAGATAGCGATATATTATTTGAGAATAAGAAATAAATCTATACCCCACCCCATTTTCGGTTTAAAGGATAATGAGCTAAAAAGAAGCAAGATGATCTGCGCAAGTATCTGATCAGCGATGTGTATATTCCGAATCTCTCTGTCGGATATCCTCCTTTATCTGCTGCTCTTGGCCGGACCTGTTTTCGGCGGGCTGGTGCGGGCCGGGCCAAGAGCAGCGGCACATTGCAGCATTGTCATCCTCGCCGCCCTGCCCTTGTTGGTCGGCATCTGTCGCGGCAACCTCAAGCTGCGCCGCAGCCTGCTTGATCTGCCTCTCATTCTGTTTCTTCTTGCCGTCTTTCTCTCTGTCAGCAAGGCGGTGTATCCTTATGCGGCCAGAACCGAGTTGTTCCGGCTGCTCGCCTGCATCGCCGTGTTGTACGTTGTCGTCCACACCCAGCGCGGCACGATACAACTTTTCCGGCTCTGTCAGGTGCTGGTCATTGCTGGCGGCATTCATGCAGGACTGGGTCTGCTTTTGGCAGCTCACAATCATGGCGGCATTTCCCTCTTCTTTGCCAATCACAGCCATTTTGCCGGGCATTTAGAGATGCTGGTTTGGCTGGCCGTCGGACTGGCGATTGTCAGTCATGAGGAAAAACGGCTCATCTTTTTCAGCTTGGGCATTTTGCTGGCGGCGGCAACCGTCTTTTCCCTGTCCCGTGGCGGGGTGATCAGTCTGGCTGCGGGAGGATGCTTTTATTTTGCCGTGTTAGTCGGCATCAACAAGAGGCTGCCGGGTTCGCTGCGATTGCTGATTGTGTTTATCCTGCTTTTGTTTGCAGCTCTTGTTCATCTCGGCATAGACCCAATCATGGCCCGGCTGCAAACCTTGAGGGTACCTCGAAAAATTGGTATTTTTGGCAGTTGTTGCGTTGTAAATGTCTGATTATTCGATCACGCCTTCGGCAAAATCGGTATTTTTCGAGGTACCCTTGACTGATCCCCTGACCGCAAATCAGGGTCGGCTGGACATCTGGCAGGGAACGCTGACAATGATTGCGGAACGGCCTTTGCTCGGCTGGGGACTGGGTTGTTTTCCCTTTGCCTTTCCCGCTTTTCAACCAGACTCGCTGGCAAGATGGTTTATCAACCATGCTCATAACGACTATTTGGAGCTGGCAGCGGAAACCGGCCTGCTTGGACTGACAGCGGCCCTGCTTGCGGTTTCAGTGCTGTTCATTGCCTGCCTGCGCAAGCTGCACACTGCCGAGCGCAGGCATTTCCAGCCGGTCGGAGCCGGTGCCTTGGCTGGCTGCTTTGCTCTGCTCATTCATTCGACAACCGATTTCAACTTTCATATTCCGGCAAACGCTATTCTTTTTGCGGTCTTGGCAGGCATTGCCCTTGTTGCTGCGGCAGGTGCTTCAGGCTGGGAAGAGGCATCTGCACATATCTCGTTCAATTGGAGCGGCAAGCTGGCCGGGACAGCCGCAGTTTGTCTGATAGCCTGCTTGGCGGGCGCAGCAGCCCTTTCCCCGTATCTTGGCCGCAACTACGCGGATAAGGCGGACAACTATCAGCAGCAGAAAAAATATGAAGCGGCAGCCGCTGCCTTGGAACAGGCCATGCACTATGATCCCGGCAATGCGGAACTGATGCAGGCTATGGCTGACCAGTTCATGTTTCAAGCGTGGAACGGAGAACAGCGGAAGAGACGACTCTATCTGCGCAAGGCACTTGTCTGGCAGGAAAAGGCTGTAGCTGCTTGTTCGGTCTGCGGTGAATTCATGAGCAGAAAGGCGTATCTTCTTGGCCAGCTCGGCAGGCATGAAGATGAGGAGCAGACACTTTGGGCGGCTTTGCGGCTTCAGCCTGCGGACAGCTTTTCCAACTACCGTTTGGCAAGTCTCTGTCTCAGAAAAGGAAAAACCGCTCAAGCATTCCAGTATTTCCGCCGTTTTTTAGCGTTGAGCAATCCGAACCGGCTGGGCATGGTATTGGATGAGCTGGCCGCAGCAGGAGCTGAGATATACTCGTTAGGCCGGGCAGTTCCGGCAACAGCAGCGTTTCGGCGAACTTTTGCCGCATGGTTGCGCAAAAAAGATAAAATCGCTTTAGCCTTGCGCGAACTGAAGCTGGCTTTTATCTTGGAGCCTGACGAGAACAACGCCCTTGCCTATCTGCGTCTGTTCCGCCGCCGCACAGATGCCGCCGCCGCTCTTGCAGAAACCGGGAAATATCTGAGCCGCTTTCCTGATTCGCTGCGTTTGCTGGAGGAAAAGGCTGTCTTGCTGGAACAGCTCGGCAGAACGACAGAGGCCATGTTTGTCTATCAAACCTTGCAGAAGTCAGCCCAGCAGGCTGGCCATGCTGCCGCAGTGCGCTGGTATCTTAAATTGGCCCAACTCCATGCCGCAGACAAAAGTCCGCTTGAGGCGGTCGCTGTTCTGCGGCAGGGCATCAAAAAATATCCTGACGAGGCGCAGTTCTATTATGCCTTGGGTCTGCATCTCCGCAGTCTGGGCAGGAGGGATGAGGCATCAGCCGCCTTGCAGCAGGCGGTTAAGTTTGCCCCGGAAAACACGGCGTACCGATACCAGCTTGGCGCGGAATATCAGCGGGCCGGATTGACTGGCAAGGCGTTTATGGAATGGGACAAATGTCTGCAAATGCAACCTGATTCTAAACCGTGCCAAGCGGCGATGGCGAAGATGGAGGAGGCGCAAGCCGGTCTGCCAAGAGAGCTGCTCAGATATGAACTGGGGCCGCCTGCCGAGTTTGAGAATCAGGAAAAGGAGATACGGTATTTCCTCCATATTGCGGCTAAATATGAAGAACTGGCCCGGCCTGCGAAGGCGGAAGCAGTGCTGCGCTGGGGAATCGGCAAGTATCCGCAAGAGGCCCGGCTGTACTATGCCTTGGGCATGTTGCTGCGGCAGACAGGTGAAGGCGGAAAAGCCTTGGCAGCCTTGCGGCAGGCAGTCTTTTTTGATTATGACAAAGCTGAATATCGGCGGCAGCTTGGTGAGGAATACCAGCGGGCCGGACAGCCGCAAAAGGCTGCTGCGGAGTGGCGGGTCTGCTTGACCATTCAGCCGGATTTTGCTGAATGCAAGGAAGGACTGGAGCAGGCAGAGTGAAAACCGGGCCAAGCCTTATTGACAAGGGATATGCAAGCAATTATGATGACTTATCGTTCAACTTCTGGAGGAGAGAAAATGAAAGCCTTTTTTACCGTGATTACTGTGTTGCTGGTGTCTTTGTCACTGTTATCCGCTTTTCTGCCGGAAACAGCATTGGCGGCAGAGAAAAAGATCACCACAGTTCCAAAGGCGGCAGATATCGTTATTTCAGGTAAGGTTATGCAGATTGCTGAAAGTTCTCCTGTCAAGGATGCCTTAGTAAGCGCGACAGACGCAGACGGATACACATGGGTTGTTGCAACAGAAAAGGACGGTAGGTACACGATGGACGGTCTTGCTTCCAAAAAATATCAGCTAACCGCATCTGCTGACGGATACATGGAAGCGACAAAGGATATTACTTTGACATCAGAACAAAAATCTGGTGTTGATTTTGTCCTGTCAAAATGGGGAAGTATTGCTGGGGCTGTGCTCAAGGGAGACGGAAAAACGCCAGTTACGGATGTGCTGATCTTTGCCCGTGGAGATGGTGATAAAATGGCGACTGCAAAAACCGACACCAGCGGGAAGTTCAAGATTGAGCATGTGGAAAGCGGAACCTATGCAGTGACTGTTGTACATGATCAATACGGATTTACAGGGAAGCAGGTTGTTGTCAAGAGTGGGCAGGATGTTGTGGGAGTTGCCCTGACTGCACTGCCCGGGAAGATTTACGGAACAGTACAGGCGGAAGCAACCGGTAGGCCGATTGCAAAGGCAAAAATCACGGCCCGAAGAATGAGCCTCCAAGAGGATCAAATGGGACAGTCTGTTCAGATGTCAGTTTCTTCTGGAGAAAGAGGCGGTTATGCGATTGAAGGATTGGGCGCAGGCGAGTTCAGCGTGCAGGTCAGCGGCAAGGGGTACGGAACAATGACTGCACATGTTGTCTTGAACCAGAAGCAGACACAGGTTAGGCAAGATTTTGATCTGCCTGCTCAAGGCGGCATTTCAGGGCGGATAATGGGCAGGAAATCTGGTGAACCTGTTGAAATCATAGTCATGGATGCAGGGGGAACTTTGCTGAAGCCTGAAGAGACAGCGGTGCATCCAGACAACACATACGTTGTCAAAAGATTAGCTCCTGGAGAGTATACGGTTGTCTTTAAGCTGGGAGACAGTATGAATGCACGGCGCAGTGTTTCTGTTACCAGAGGTAAAATAACAGAGGTGATTGATCTGGTGTTAGAAAAACACAACGGCTCAATCTCAGGGCATGTTTATTCAGCACAAAAAAAGCCTGTTGCAGGTGCGGTTATTGTTGCAGGTTCAGATATTTCTGGAAATTATGCAACAAGTGGTGATGACGGAAGCTACAGCATCAAAGGATTGGCTCCTGGACTTTATAACCTGACAGTGACTATATCAGACCAGCGGACGTTCAGAAAAGAGAGAATAGCTGTAGAGAAGGACAAGGCAATTAAGCGAATTGATTTCACTGTTACAGCAGAACAGGAGTGATATTATGTATTCATTAAAAATGTCAAGTCTTTTAATCGTTAGTATATTAGTATGTTCGCTTATATTGCCTCAGAAATTATTTGGGCTATCATGTCCTCCTTGTACAGCGGAACAAAATGCTCTTCAACAGGCGAAAGATCGATTGCAAAGAGCAAAGGATGCCCTTAATCCTGCTGAAGAAAAAGTTCAAGATGCTGAAGATGTTTTGCGGTTTGCGTCAGCAGCGTTTCTTGCAGCTGAGGCAGCATGGTATGGTGCATGTGTTCGCGTCCCTACTTTTTGGGGTTGTGCAGGTGCAACGATGGCTTTGGGATTGGCTGCTGCTGCTCTTGATTATGCTAATTCAAAATATCAACAAGCTGCTGCAGAACTACAGATTGCAAGAACAGAAGTGCAAATAGCTGTGTTGCTAGTTCAAAATGCTCTAAAAAAATTGCAGGCTTGTCAAGCAAGAGCAAATCCCGGCGAATGTAAGAAATGTGAGAATGGAACTATTCAGAACGACAATGGAGCACCTTGTGATGATGGTGACGAATGCACAAAAGACGAAGCGTGTATGGGTGGAGAATGCGGAGGAGGAAAACGAGTTAATAGCAGAGAAAACGATAACTGCCGGTAACGAGTTTTGCTTCTCTGTCCGATTGATGCAGTCATCTTCACGGAATGGCGGCCATCGTAGGGGCGAAAAATCTTTCGCCCCTACAAGGGGATTTGCAAACCGTTGGCAATTGATGACTTGTCTATGACAGGGTGCGTACCACGCAGTGCCATCATAGCGATGCAGCGGCAGAGAAAAGCATCTTTTTGATGCAGGGCACGCACAGAGGAGGGTATCCTTTATGCGATATCCTCCCGCTCCCGTCCGCTACGGACAATATCAATAATTTCCTTTGTTGAAACAGAAGCTTTTATTGAGGGGACATCCAGAGGGGAACAAGTGCTTTTTTCAGGAACTAAAGCATACGCCCGCCCGTCTTTCCTTCGGATGAGCACCTTTCCTGTATGTTGCGCCCGATCAAGAACAGCGGAGAGCTTCTGTCTGGCTTCCGAATAGGTGAAAACATCCATCTTATACCTCCAGTATTGATATGTTAAGCTGTCGGGCCGTCTTCTTTAACTTTGCATCCAATGTCAGCAGCGGCGCTTTCATTCTCAACGCACAATCCAAAAAATATGCATCGTATGCATACATGTTGCTCTGCTTGGATATGGAAACGGCATTTACAAAATCAGGCTCAATATAACGAAGAGGAATGCTTTGGAAAATTTCAAGTCCTTTCCTGGCTGCTTCAAGGGTCAGCCGGTTTCTTTTAAACATTGCTGAAAACGCATTCCCGATTTCCCAGGGAATGGAACCGGGGCCGATAAGTGAATTTCCTTTTGTCAATTCAATAATCCTGATGCGTTCAGGCTCGTCTGTAATAACGGCGATCAATGCGCAAGTATCGACTACGACATCCATCTTCACTCCTGATGCATACTATTTTCTACAATTGTACAATAAGAATGGCGTTACTGCAAGTGAAAATCTCGGTAGGCCGTTCCTCTCGTTCCCACGCTCCAACGTGGGAATGCTTCTCCTGTCCGGCAGCCCGAAAAGAGGTGACACGACTTCATCAAACCGAAGGAAACCAGAAACTTTTCAAGAGCCTTGCTTCGGGCCGCTGTGCATCTTTTTGATGCAGGGGCATTCCGTGCAAAAGATGCTGACAGCACAACCTCCAAGATAACGGCGCAGCAAAAGCCGAAGTACAAAGAGCATCAACGATTGACAGACGGGACACATTGATGATACACTGGTCTTAAACTAGTCTATTTTATAGTCCAAGGAGACATCATGGAAACCGTCGGCACTTATATATAATTCCTCAGACCGTCTATGAGGAATTTTTTGCATCATGCACTGCTGCCGAAGAACAGCACTTTCAGGAGGCTGGCAAAGGTTTTATCCAGATCGTCAAGGTTGAGCGGCTCCATCCGTTTTCGAGACGGTTTGACAAAGGAGAACGAGAGGTGCTCAGTCTGGCACTTCAGGAAAAGGCCAATTTCGTGATTCTTGATGACCGGAAAGCATTTAATGAAGCACGTGAGCTGCATCTTGCAGTTATTTCCACACGGACAGTGTTGACCTTCGCGGAGGAACGGCATCTTGTTCAAGATTATCGAGAGATTGAAGAAGAACTTCGAGCAAATCAGCTTCATCCTCCGAAATATTGAAACACCCTTAAATATGACGCGCTGAACTGAATGCCTTTGGAAATTTAGCATGTTGGAGGGACGGACAGTTGTCATGGTCTGGACACCACGCGGCAAAGGCTGGCAGACCCGCATCAATGATGCCCTTCATGACTGGCTTGCCGGTATGATTCGGGACATGGTGGCTGTCAGGCAGCAGGCCGCCTGTCAAGGCAAAAAACACGCCTCCAGTTTGACTTTTCCTTCCTGCTCGGCTATATTGACCTGCTGTTCACGTCTGTCATGCGTTCAGCCATGCGGACTTTCTTGGATTATCTTGATGAGGAGCTGACAGTGGCCAGTGTCGTGGTGGTGGGAACCCAGTGGGGTGATGAGGGAAAAGGCAAGATCGTTGACCTGCTGACAGGCCATGCCGACTGCATAGTCCGCTTTCAGGGCGGCAACAATGCCGGCCACACCTTGGTGGTGGAAGGAAAACAATATATTTTCCATATTATCCCTTCCGGCATCCTCTATGAAAATAAGCTCTGCATGATCGGCAACGGCGTGATTGTTGACCCGGCGGTCTTGCTGGCAGAAATGGATGAGCTGCGCAGCCAGGGGCTGCCCGTGACTCCGGCCCGGCTGCTGATCAGCGAGAACGCCCATCTGATCATGCCCTATCACCGGCTGCTTGATCAGGCGCGGGAGGCGGCCCTGTCCAGCAGCAACAAAATCGGCACCACTGGCCGGGGCATTGGCCCCTGCTACATGGACAAGGTGGGCCGGGTCGGCATCAAGGCGGGCGACCTGCTTGACTTCAGCCAGTTTCTTGATAAACTGCAAGCCAATGTTGAGGAGAAGAATTTCTTCCTGACCAAACAGTACAATGCCGCGCCTGCCAACTTTGACGAGATCAGGGCGCAGTTTGAAGGCCATGCCGAGCGGCTCGCGCCCTTTATCGGCAATGTCTCGGTCGCGCTGGACGAGGCCCGCAAAGCTGGCAGGCACATCCTTTTTGAAGGCGCGCAGGGCACCCAGTTAGATATTGATCACGGCACCTATCCCTTTGTCACCTCATCGAATACAGTGGCAGGCAATGCCTGCATCGGCTCCGGCTTTGGCCCGGCCCATATTGATGAGGTGATTGGCATTCTCAAAGCCTACACCACCCGGGTGGGCGCAGGGCCGTTCCCTTCGGAGCTGCCGGAAGGCGACTTGGTCGGCGATCAGCTCCAGCGCAAGGGCGGCGAGTTTGGCGCGACCACAGGCCGCCGCCGCCGCTGCGGCTGGTTGGACATGGTGGTGGCCAATGATGCGGTGCGGCTGAACGGCCTTACCGGGCTGGCGATCACCAAATTGGACGTGCTCTCTGGTCAGACCAGGCTCAAGATCGGACGCAGCTATACGGTCGAGGGCAGGCGTTTTGAGCAGATGCCGTGCAATATCCGTCAGACTGCCCTTGCCCAGCCTGTGTATGAGGAAATGGACGGCTGGAGCGAGGACATCAGCGCGGTGCGCAGCTTTGCCGACCTGCCGCCGCAGGCGCGGGACTACATCCGCCGCATTGAGGACATTGCCGGAGTGCCGCCGATGATTGTCTCAGTCGGGCCGGACCGGGCCGAGACCCTGCTCCTGCGCAACCCCTTTGCAAAATAGTTGTTTTTCGTTTCACATTCCGCGCAAAACCAGATAGTATATTTTTCAGGGTTCCTGAGCTGTGTTCAGACCCTGATGAGGAGATTGACATGGCCCGCATCACAGTGGAAGACTGTCTCGCCCAAGTCGGCGATGACAACCGTTTCGCCTTGGTTCACCTTGCGGTGGAGCGCATCCGCCAGCATCGGAACGGCGAGCCGTATTTGGTGGCTGGGAAGAACAAGGAAGTGGTCATGACCCTGCGCGAGATTGCCGCAGGCAAAGTGACTTTTGCCAATGTTAAGGAACTGGCTCATCGGCGCAAGTCGCAGGAGGAGTCAAAGGCAGGGGAACGGAAGGAAAGCAGAATTGAGGAGTCGGCGCAGGTCTGAGTTATGAGCAGAGATTATTATGAAATCCTCGAAGTGCCGAGGAACGCGGACGGGGATGTCATAAAAAAGGCCTACCGCAAGCAGGCCATGCAATATCACCCGGACCGCAATCCAGGCGACAAGGAGGCTGAGGCCAAATTCAAGGAGGCGGCAGAAGCCTACGAAGTGCTCAGTGATTCGCAGAAGCGGCAGATTTACGATGCCTACGGTCATGACGGCCTGAAGAACAGCGGCTATTCCGGCCCCGGCGACATGGGAGATATTTTCTCCCATATCAACGAAATGTTCGGCGGCATCTTCGGTTTCAGCGGCAGGGCGCAGCAGCGCAATCCCAATGCGCCGGCGCAGGGCAATGACCTGCGCTATGACTTGGAAATCTCCTTCATGGACGCGGCCCACGGCGTGGAAAAGGAGGTGGAGATTGAAAAACGGGAAACCTGCTTGACCTGCGAGGGCAGCGGAGCCAGGCCGGGCAGTAGCCCGCAGACCTGCCCGACCTGCAAGGGCCGGGGGCAAGTGGTACGCTGGCAAGGTCCTTTTCAGGTCAGCTCCACTTGCCCGCACTGCCGGGGCGCAGGTCAGACCATTGCCGACCCCTGCGCTGACTGCAACGGCCAAGGGCTGGTGCGCAAGCGGAAAAAGGTGATGCTGAAAATCCCGGCTGGGGTTGACACTGGCTCGCGGATGCGCCTGACTGGTGAGGGCGAGGGAGGCCGCCGGGGCGGTCGTTCCGGTGATCTCTATGTGATCATCCATGTCCGCGAGCACGAATATTTTCTCCGCGACGGTCAGACCGTCTTTCTCCGCTATCCGATCTCAATGGCCAAGGCCGCCTTGGGCTGTGAAGTGGATGTGCCCACAGTCAATGGCACGGCCAAGCTCAAGATCAAGGCAGGCACCCAGTCCGGCGACCGCTTCACCCTGCGCGGCGAGGGCATTGTCAGCCTCCGGGGCCGGACTCCGGGCGACATGATCGTGGAGGCGCAGGTCCAGACTCCGACCAATCTGACCACCAGGCAGAAAGAGCTGCTCCAAGAGTTTGAAGGCTTGAATGGCAAAGAGGAGGAAGGCTTTTTCTCCCGGATGCTGCATGGCTTCACAGGCCGGGAAAAGGAGCAGGGGTGACTGGCGAATTCAGCCACTTTGATGCTGCCGGGCAGGCGTGGATGGTGGATGTGGGCGCCAAGCCTGAGACCGGACGGCTGGCAGTCGCAGAAGGCCGGATCAGCATGATTCCGGCAGCCTACGAGCTGGTCAAGGCGGGCGGCATGAAAAAAGGCGACGTGCTTGGCGCAGCCCGGATCGCCGGGATCATGGCGGTCAAGCAGACCAGCAGCCTGATTCCCCTCTGTCATCCGCTGGCAGTCAGCGGGGCGGAAGTCAATTTTTCCTTTGATGACGCGAACTGCGCCATTGTGATTGAGGCTGCTGTCCGCATCACCGGCAGAACCGGAGTGGAGATGGAGGCTCTGACCGCAGTGTCGGTCGCGGCCCTCACCATTTACGACATGTGCAAGGCGGTCGATAAGGGCATGGAGATTTCCCAAATCCGCCTGCTGCGGAAAAGCGGCGGCAGAAGCGGCGATTTCCGCCGGGCGGCAGAATGAGACCATAAACGAGCAAGGAAGGGTCATGGACAGCGCGCAGTTGCAGAAATTCAGAGCATTGCTTGAGGATATGAAGCGGGAGATTGTCTCGGATGTTGAGCAGACCATCTCGGAAATGACTGGTCATCAGCTCAACACCCCGGACATGGCTGACCGCGCCACGCTGGAGGAGGAGCGCAGCTTTGAGCTGCGCCTGCGCGGCAGGGAGCAGATGCTCTTGGACAAGATCAATCAGGCCATCGCCCGAATCGACAGCGGCACCTACGGCATCTGCGCCAAGTGTGAGGAGGAGATCGGCATCAAGCGGCTGGAGGCCAGGCCGGTGGCCACCTACTGCATTGACTGCAAGATCATGCAGGAGCAGCAGGAAAAAAATATAGGAAGATAAGAACATGCCTGAACTGCGCAAGGACCCCATTCTTGGCCGCTGGATCATCATCGCCAAAGAGCGGAGCAAGCGGCCCTCAGACTTTGCTGTGGATGCCCATGAGTCGCAAGGCGGCTTCTGTCCGCTCTGCCCGGAACATGAACGGACCACGCCGTCGGAGGTGCTGGTCTATGGCCGCAGCTACGGCATGCCGCCCAACTCGCCGGGCTGGAAGCTGCGGGTGGTGCCGAACAAGTATCCGGCCTTGGTCATTGAGGGCGAATTAGACAAGCAGGGCGACGGGCTGTATGACCGGATGCACGGCATTGGCGCGCATGAGGTGGTGGTGGAAAGCCCGGATCATGCGGCTCAGTTCCGTCGGCTGCCTCATGACCAGATGATCCTCACCTTCCGGGCCTTTCAGGAGCGGATCCGCGACTTGGCCAAGGACGAGCGCTTCACCTATGTCATGGTTTTCAAAAACAATGGCAAGGCTGCCGGGGCCTCGCTGGAGCATTCCCATTCCCAGCTCGTCGCCCTGCCGGTCATGCCGAGAATGCTGGTCTCAGAATTGGACGGCAGCAAGCAGTATTACAGCTACAAGGACCGCTGCGTCTTCTGCGACATCATCCGCCAGGAGATGCAGCAGCAGGTGCGCTTGGTCTGCGAAAACAGCCGCTTTGTCACCCTGACTCCCTTTGCCCCGCGCACCCCGTTTGAGATGTGGATTCTGCCCAAGAAGCACAGCTCCTCATACATTGAGCAGGACGAGGCCTCGCTTTCCGATCTGACCCAGATTTTCTCCGAGACCCTGCGGCGGCTGGATGCCTGCATTCCCGGCATCCCTTACAACTTTGTGCTCCATACCCAGCCGCTGCGCTCCAAACTGCTGGACCATTACCACTGGCACTTTGAGATCGTGCCCAAGCTGACCAGCATCGCCGGTTTTGAATGGGGCACCGGATTCTACATCAATCCCATGCCGCCGGAGGATGCCTGCCGGTATCTCCGGGAAATTCAGCTCTAAAAAGGAGAAGCTCCTGTGGAAGCAAAGAAGATTCTGATTGTTGACGATGAGGAGGGCATCCGGCTGCTCTATCAGGAGGAGCTGGAAATGGATGGCTTTGCTGTGGAAACAGCCAAGAACGGCGATCAGGCCTTGGAGAAATTCAAGGCTGCGCCGCCGGATTTGGTCATCTTGGACATCAACATGCCGGGCATGAACGGCATTGAGGTCCTGCGGCAGATGAAGAGTCATAATGCTGCCCTGCCGGTCATTCTCAGCTCGGCCTATCCTGAATACAAGCAGGATTTCGGTGCGTGGGCCTCGGAGGAGTACATTGTCAAATCAGCCAACATGAATGAGCTGAAAGCGGCAGTGCATAAGCATCTGGACTGAGCCGCCGTTCCGGCAGTTGAGCGCAACCCTTTTCTACTTCAGGCTTCTTTTTTGCGGAAAATCGCTTTTTTATGCCGCTGGTTCTGGCGTTTCACCGCCGTTGCAAGCATCCTTTTCACCAGCTGCGTTCTCCTCTTTTTCTTTTTCCTGATTTTTGGCGCAGCCTCGCTCCAGCACCGCATGCACGCGGAAGGAGTGCGGGTGCCAGACGGCTGCGCCTTGGTGCTGGCTCCGCCGGGCAGCATTCTGGAAAAGCAGCCGGAGATGGATCCGGTGACAGAGCTGGCCGGGCTGCTCAATGATGAAGCCCCGCCCCGGCCCCTGCTGCTGGAGGATATTGTCAGCGGTCTGCGGGCGGCGGCCAAGGACAGCCGGATCAAGGTGCTGGTCATTGCTCCGCAGCAGCTGGAGCAGGCCGGACTGGACCAGCTCCGTGACATTGGCCAGGCCATTGCCCAGTTCAAGGCCAGCGGCAAGCGGGTGATCGCGGCGGCGGACAGCTACAGCCAAGGGCAATATTATCTTGCCTCGTGGAGCGATGAGATTTACTTGCAGCCAATGGGTTCGGTTGACCTGCACGGCTTTGGAGTCTTCAATCTCTATCTGCGCGAGCTGCTCGACAAGCTGGCTGTCAATTTTCACGTCTTCCGGGTCGGCGAATTCAAGGCCGCAGTGGAGCCGCTGCTCCGCAAGGACATGTCGCCAGAGGCCAAGGAGAACAGCCGCCGCTGGCTGACCCGGCTCTGGGAGCGATTCTGCGCTGACATTGCCAAGCAGCGCGGCATCACTCCGGCGGCAGTGCATGGGGCGGCGGATCAGCTTGTTGAGAAGCTTGAGGCGGCAAACGGCGACGCAGCCCTGATGGCCCTGCAAAGTCATCTGGTTGACGGCCTGAAAACTGCTGCTGAAATGCGCGGCTATCTGCAAGGTCTGACCGGCAGGAGCAGCAAGGAGGATGAGGGCTTCCGCCAGATCGACTTTGCCGACTATGTTGACGCGGTCAAGACCGCCTACAGCGAGCCGCTGACTGGCAAGGACCGGGTGGCGATTCTGCCCATGCAGGGCGATATTGTCTATGGCCCAGGCGCGGACGGCCAGATCGGCTCGGCCAGCATCAGCAAGAAACTCCGCAAGCTGCGTCAGAACCCGCATGTCAGGGCTGTGGTTCTGCGTATTGACAGCGGCGGCGGCAGTGCCTTTGCCTCAGAACTCATCCGCCAGGAACTGCTGCTTCTGCGCAAGGCAGGCAAGCCGGTGGTGGTTTCAATGGGATCAATGGCCGCCTCCGGGGCCTACTGGATATCAGCGGCGGCAGACCGGATATTCGCCTCGCCCTGCACCATCACCGGCTCCATCGGCATCTTTGGTGTGGTGCCCACCTTTGAAAAGACTTTGGCCAAGGCAGGCATTTTCAGCGACGGCATCGGCACCACTGAGCTGGCCAGCGCGGACAGCGTTCTCATGCCCCTGCCCGAATCCTTCAGCCAGGCCATGCAGGCCCAGATTGAGCACGGATATCGTCAGTTCATCAACATTGTTGCTGATGGCCGGAAGATGAACCACGAGGATGTGGAGAAGATTGCGGGCGGCAGGGTCTGGGACGGAGCCGCCGCCTTTGAGCTGGGCTTGGCTGACCGGCTCGGCAGTCTTGAAGATGCAGTTGCGGCGGCAGCCAAGATGGTCGGTCTGCCTGCGGATCAAGCCGCTTATGTCAAAGAGAAGCAAAGCCCGGCAGAGCTGTTCCTGCGCAGCCTGCGCTCGGCCCGAACCGCCCTCTTTGCCAGCAATGACCCGCTGCTGGGCCGGGCCGGGCAGCTTGTCCGCCGGTTCAAGGCCCAGCACGAGTTTCTTCTCCGCAAGGACCCGCAGCAAATTTACAGCCACTGCCTCCTGCCCTTTTCCCTGCTGCTTTTCTGAAAGCTGATGGCTGATGCTGCTGCCGCGTTGCTGCTGCTCTGGCACAAATTGGGCTGGCCGCTCTGCAAGCTGCTGCTCACTATTTCCGTCAGCCTGCTGCTCGCCTGCCTGATCGAGTCCCTGAACTGGACCCGCAGACTGTCTGCCGTGGCCGCGCCAGTTGTCCGTTTCGCCCGCCTTTCCGACACCAGCGGCGCAGCCTTTTCCTTGGCCTTCTTTTCCGGGGTGGCAGCCAACACCATGCTGGCCGAGGCATACGAAAAAGAGCGCATCAGCCGCCGTGAGCTGCTTTTGGCCAATGTCTTCAACAGCCTGCCCACCTATTTTCTTCATCTGCCGACCACCTTTTTCATCGCGTTTCCCTTGATCAAAGGTGCGGCCTTTATTTATGTCGGCCTGACCGCCGGGGCCGCCTTTCTCCGCACTGCCGGGGTCTCGGTCCTCAGCCGCTTCCTGCTGCCAAGCAGGCAGTCTGAAGGCATGGCTTCAGAGCAGGGCGAGGCAACTGGCTGGCACGTTGCTTGGAAACGGGCTGTGCAGCGCTTCCGCAAGCGCATCCGCAAGATCATCCTCTTCACCGCCCCAATCTATGTCCTGTTCTTTGCCCTGACTGAGGCAGGCTTTTTCCTTATGCTGGAGCGATTCATGGCCGCGCATCTGGCCTTTCTCTCCTGGCTCTCGCCCAAAGCGGTGTCAATCATCGCCCTTCAGATCATGGCTGAATTCACTGCCGGGCTGGGCGCGGCAGGCGCGCTGCTTCAAGACGGCAGCATGGAGGCCAAGCAGGTGATTCTCGCCCTGCTGATCGGCAACATTCTCTCCTCGCCAGTGCGCGCCCTGCGGCATCAGTTCCCCTATTACGCAGGCATTTTCCAACCCCGCACCGCCCTCCTGCTGATTTCCTGCAGCCAAGGCTTCCGGGCGGTGTCCATTATCCTTGCCGCCCTGCTCTATTGGTTTCTCAGCTTTTAAAAATTTTGGCAAAAAAGTGTTGACAGCACCGAATAAGTGTGATAAGAGGATAGACAACCGTCTATTTTATCAATCAAAAGGAGGAGTAGAAATGAAACAGAAAACAATTGTTAAAATTTCTGTGCTATTGCTGGCATTGCCCGCAACAGCGGTTGCTGACTACATTGACACCACCGGCCCTACCGGTCACTATTATGAATACGCTGTTTTTACCACAAGTGACGGGAGTGGTTATAAAGGGGGGAACGATGTGGATGCCTATGGAGATCTAATATACGTCAATCGCTCAGGAGGGAATCTTGATGTCTATCAGGTGACATTATTAGATAGTGACGGAGATGGAGTAGCGGAGCCGGATCAGCATCCGAACAATATCGGCCCGGATGAAGTCGCTGGTACTGCCGACGATCAGATAGGCCCGATGGAGGAAAGGACACTGACCTATTTGCGAACCTATTCTATCCCGGAGTTATCCTCCCCCTCTGTAGGCGAATTGTATGCCGCTGCCGACAGAATATATTTCCTAGGCCAAGATGAAGGTGATGTTTACCAGTATGTATTTGCGACAAATGTTACCTCAAAGGTGGTTGATTCTCCGTATTTCAACCTTTCTCAGCTTGGTTACGATGATGTTAATCACGTATGGTATGCATCCAGAGAATCCGAAAGAACCGTTTACAGTTGGAACGGCACAGCTTGGGTGCCGTGCTTTACATATCAATCTTTAGCGGGTGGCCACATGGATGGCTTGGAGGTAATCACTGACAAAACTGGTACGCCTTATGTTTATGTCTCGGACATGACATCAGACTATATCGGACAGTGGAAATATGATTCTGATACAAGTTCTTGGAAAGAAGAAAATCTTTTTGCATATACAGATGCAACTGGAGCTGATGTTGAAGGAATGGGATTCGGTGCGTTGAACCACATCTGGGTGACAAGTTGGGACTCTCTTTATGAACTTGGCGGCGGTAAACTTGGTGAGTATTTAGGTGGTGATTTTTCCGTAGATGACGGGGGAGAGTGTATACCTGCAAACAGCACGGACATCACCTATACTGCCAGCTATAAAAATAAAGCTGATATAGATATAGAAGGAGTTCAAGTAGCTCATACTGGCGGCACTTGGGGAGGCACATCTCAGAATTGGACTATAGGAGATGTTGCATCCCAAGAAACCGGTTCAACTGCAATGACAGTGCCTCTGTCGCCTCCTCTTGTTTCGGACTCTACCTTTTTCAATCAGTTCACTATGACAAGCACAACGCCGGGTGTGCCAGAACAAACTGCAACTGTAACAACCAAGGTTTGTAAGAACCAAATTCCGGTTGCAAAGTGCAAGGATATTGAAACATCGCTTGATGCAACCGGCAAGGTGACGATTTCACCAGCAGACATTGATAACGGCTCGTATGATCCTGATGATGATCCTATCAGCTTGAGCATTTCCAAATCCAAGTTCACCTGTTCTGATGTTGGTGTGCAGAATTTCATCACATTGACTGTAACAGATGATAGCGGCGCATCGGACTCCTGCGTGGCCAAAGTGACGACCGTTGATGACCTTCCACCAGTTGTCAAAGCAAAAAACATCAGCATTTTGCTTGATGAAACAACCAAAACCGCAGTCATCGACGCAGATGATGTTGATGATGGTTCAACAGACAACTGCTGCATAGCCTCCAAGAGCATCAGCAAGAGCGAGTTCACCTATACCGATCTCACCATTGGCTTGAGGCCTCCCCAGACAATTACACTGACGGTCACTGATTGCAATGGCAACAGCAGCAGCGCAACAGCGGCTGTCACAGTGCAAACCGAAAGGTTGCGGCAAAGGCAAATTTTAAAGAGCAGGGAGGGGATGGGCATCAGGAGGAGGTAAAAGCATCTTCCTTCCACATAACTTGCTGCATAGCAGAGACTGTTTTCAGTCTCTGCTATTTTTTTGCTCTGTTCAGGCAAGTTAACACAAAGAATTCATTACTCTTGTTATCAATAAACACGAACACCGGGAAGTCATGCACCGATCAGCCAGCCTCCATGCTTCTCCATACAGCACAGAATCACCGCCCATGACCAGCATTCCTTGGCCTGCGCATCTTGCCCTGATCAGCATCGCCGGACTTGTCGGCTGGCTGGAGGCAAGGCGGCTGGCCACAAAATATCCCGGCAGCAGGCTGGAGGACATCCTGCGTCGATCATTCCACCTCTATGTGCTGCTGCCACTTTTCCTGCTCCTCCTTCTCGGCAGCCTGCTTCTCCAGCAAATGCGGCAGGTTTTCTGGGACTTGCCCCTCTGGCTGCAATACTGGAGCAGCGCGCTGACGTGGGGCGGCATCCTCGTCATCTTCCTCCTGCTCTTCAGCCTGATTCTGCCGCTCGCCTTCCGCCTCCGCCATCAGGATCGGCACAAGATGGCGGTGGTGGCTGTCCTCTTTATTGCCGCCTTGGAAGGGCTGATGCAGTTTCTCACCCGCCCGCTTGCCCCGCAGCTAACGCGGCAGGAGAACCGGGACGGCATCATCATGCAGTCCAGTCCCTCAAGCTGCGTCCCGGCCAGCGCAGCCAACCTGCTCAGACTGTATGGCATGGAGAGAAGCGAGCCGGAACTGGCCGCGCTCTTTGGCAGCACATTGTTGAGCGGCACCTCGGCGGCCCAGCTCATTTACGGCATGAGGCAGCTCGGCATCCACGGCCAGAGGCGGTATGCGCCTGACCGCGACATCAGCAAAATCAAGGCTCCGGCCATGCTCTTTGTTGATTATGCAGGCACGGAGAATCATGCCGTGGCCCTGCTCCGCGCTGATCAGGAGAGCGTGGAGCTGGCTGATCCGCTTGTCGGCAGAAAGCGGATCACGCCCAAGGAACTGCGAAAAGTCTGGCACGGCAGGGCGGTGGAGTTTTCCCTGTCAAGGCAGGGCTGCTGAATCCCGCATCGACCAAGCTGCCACTGCGACCCCAGCGGGAATCATTTTTCATGCAATGCCCGCAGGAGCTGCTCTTTAAATTTCTCTTCAAACTTTCCCGCAAGTTGGTTGCAGGTTCTGCCGCAGCGCAGGGCGATCAGGTCCAACGAGGGAATAATGTAGGCAAAATTGCCGCCAGAGCCAAAGATGCGCAGCGTGTCCGCTGGCAGGTCTTTGCCCAGCCAGCCGTCAGCATTGGAGCGCATGTTCGGATAGTTGGGGCTGCGAAAGGTCCGTTCAATCCACTCCTTGGCGACAAGCTGACTGTCCTGCCAGCGGCCTTTGCGCAGCAGCAGCCAGCAGAAGCGGGCATAATCTCTGGCCGTCATCCGCAGCCCTCCAGCAGTGAGCCAGCGGTACATCCCGCCGCCCGGCGGAGCGTGATAGGAAACGCCGTCAAAGCCGAGCGGCTCCAGCAGCCAGTACCAGAGGATGTCGTCAGGATTGTGGCCGGAAATATGCCGGAAGGCGATGCCGAGATGGGCAAAGCCGATGCTGCTGTATGCGCCCTGATGCCTGCCCCAAGTCTCGCTGCCCCGCCATTGCTCCGGGTGGCCGGGATCAAAAAAAAGCCGCCCGCTTTTTGGATAGCGTGGATCATGACCAAGCACCCAAGCCGGGTAACTGGTCCACGTGTAGCGGCCTCTTTCCACTGCGATGCCGTCCACGTCTCTCTCCGGCATCAGACCGGAAATATGCTGAAAAACCTGCTCAAAGGTGATTTCAGCCTTGCGCGGGTCTGAGAGCGGCCAGCCATCGCTCATCCAGAGCCGGTCATAGAGCTTGCTCTGCTCGGACAGCTCATGCACTGGCAGCTCGCCCTTCCTCGCCTTGTCCATGAGAATGCCGAACAGGACATAAGCAAACGACTTGCCGTTCGAGGACAGATACTGCTGAAAGGTTCTTGATTCGGGCCGCAGATACCATTCCCCAACGATCCAGCCGTTTTTAATAACAATGACTGAGGAGTGATTGTGGTCATCATAGCCGGGAATAGCGCTGTTTGGCATGGACATGCTGATTTTGCCAAGCCGCTGAAGCGCTTCATAATTCAGGCCCAGCGACTCGACAAATTCCTTGGAAGTGTTGGTCCGCCAGCCGCCCTGAGCGCGAGGCGGCGGGAAATACGCTTTTTTCTCGGCTGACTCCTGTTTGTTATCACAGGAGAAGAGCAGAAGAGTGAGAACAGGCAGGATGAACCAGAGACGGCGGGTCATTTGCCTGCCGCCCGGATGGTGTAGGTGCCTTGGCGCGTCGCATTGTCAGGGCAACGGAGCTGCGCCTTGCCTGTTTCAGCAAGTTTGTCATTTCTGATCATGCCGCTGCCATTCAATGTTATCAGGCAGGTTTCTTGCCCGGAAAGTGTGCAATTTCCGACATGCTTGGCAGCAAAATGAACAGACGTGCCGCTCTGTTTGCAAAGCATGATCGACTTGAGCTTGATCTTGCCATTGCCGCCGCTTATTTCTTCAGCCGTATCGCCATGAACAAAGAGCATGTCTTGAAACAGCTCCGGGGCAGCAGAACCATCCAAAGAAATTTCAAGCGTTCCTTTGTATGTTGCATTTGGACAAAGGATTTCCTTGCCTGAGTCCTCAGCAGCAATCAGGCAATTTGCAGAGCAGCCTGCAAAGAGCAGGGCAAATAATGCTGTCCTTTTTGCTTGGCTTACAATAGCGGTTTCAGGTTGTATGGTTATCAGAAAAAGATTAAACTTGACTTGTCTGTTTTTTCCATTTTTTTACACACGGAGGTCTGCCATGATTTATTCTATTGATTTCAGAAAGAAAGTCTTGTCTGTTTATGAAAAACAGAAATCATTGAGAAGAACTGCAGATTTGCTTGACGTTTCCTATAAATTTGTTCAAAGTCTTGTAAAAAGATGGAAGACTGAGGGGACGCTTGAGCCGAAGCCTCATAAAGGCGGAAATCCTCCGAAAATCAAGGAAGTTCATATGCCTTTTCTGACCAGCATGATTGATGACGAGAACGATCTTACGCTTGAAGAGATGTGTGATCGCTTATACGAGAAATTCAATTTAAAAATAGCACCTTCCACGCTGTGCGAAACTCTCGCCAGACTGAAAATCAGCCGGAAAAAAAAACTTTCCGCGATCCGGCGGCGTATAAAGAGGAAAATATAGCAAAGACAGTTAATTACCTTGCAGGCCTGCTCGAGGCTGACAAAAAGAATTTCATCTTTATTGATGAGACAGGATGCTGTTTGAACATGTCGAGAAAATTTGCAAGATCAAGAAAAGGAACAAGAGCTTTTTCAAAAAGACCTTCAGGTAAAGGGAAAAGAATAAGCATGATAGGAGCTGTAAAGTTTGGAAAAATATTGAAGTGCATGAAATTTAAAGGCACCATGACAGGAGATGTCTTTTATTTCTATATAAAAAATTATCTTTTGAAATATCTTGACAGCAGCAAGACAGTCGTTCTTGACAATGCCAGTCCTCATAAAAACAAAGAAGCTCTCGCTTTGATCAGAAGTACAGGAGCGAAGATCATTTTCCTCCCTCCTTATCGTCCTGAACTGAACCCTATTGAATACTGCTGGTCAGTAATGAAAAACACTATAAGAAAATTGAAGCCGAGAACAGAGCGTGAGCTGATGGAAGCTTATGATATATCTCTGAAAACGGTTAAGTCAAAATCAATCAAATCGTTTTTCCGTCATTGCTGGGTTTGATATCTGTTCAATACGAAACCGCTAAAATAAAAATCCACGCATCTGGCAATCTCCTCCTCCTGCCGCTCTGTGCTCCAGTTGAGCAGTCCGCCCATCAGCGCGGCGCAGGCGGCAAGGATTTCCGGCTTGGGCTGTTCACCTGAGCCAAGAACAGTGCGCCGCCGCACCGCATCATCGAGCCGCACCGCCATTTCCTCGTTGACCGCATAAGCTATTTCCGCCTCCAGCACCTCATCTGAACCTGTGACTGGCTGGAGCAGGTCAGCATAATGCACTATTTCTTTATAGGATGAGCCGTAATTGTTGAGCAGATGCTGGGCGGTCTTTTCCTTGAGGCCAGTTTCGGTCATGAGCTGCGGCAGGTTTTCTTCACAGAAATCAGTGAAGCTGTCCATCATGCCGCCTTCAAGAGGCAGCTCGGCAGTTCGTGAGGCGTTAAACGGCTTGCCAGTTTTGCGAAAATAACGGTCAATGCTTTTCTGGCCAATATCCCGTGCTGTGGTGTATTTGACCGGCTGCAAGGAGAGCAGATTGTCAATGCCTCCCTGCTGATGATCAAGCAGTTTGAAGTCTCCATCCGGCTTGAAGCGGCCAGGGACAAAGCCTTTGTGAACAAGGCAGACATCTTCTCTGCGAAGTGGCTTGCCCGGATAAACCTTGTTGATGCGGTGCAGGAACTGCTCAATTTCCTCCCCACTGACCCGGAGCTTTTCCGGCTCGTTCTGCCACGCCGCCTCGTCCGTGCCGATCATCCAGTATCCCCGCCACGGAACAAAGAAAAAGGCCCGTTCATGATCAAACAGCCCCACCGCCTGTTTGCCGGGAAACAGGATTCTTTTAGTGACGAGATTCATCACCCGGCACTGGGGCAGTTCCCGTTCTTGCAACGAGGGCAGCAGGTTGAGCAGTTTGCCTGCCCATGCTCCGGCGGCATTGATGACAAAATCAGCCGAGATGGTGAATTCATTGCCGTGCAGCGCATCCTGCACCTGCACTCCCTTAATCTTATTATTCTTGAGGTCAAAGCCGACTGCCGGACAGTAGTTGAGCGCATCCAGCCCATGCGCCACGGCTGAATGGAGAAAGGCAAGGCCGAGCCGTTCTGAATTAACTGCCATGCCGTCGTGCCAAATTGCCGCGCCAGTATAGGCGGTTTGGACGAATTCCTCGCCCAGCAGGCGAATCAGTTCCTGTTTCGAGAGAATGCTGCCCATCGGAATCTGCTTGTCCGGCGGCAGCCCTTTGCTGCGGTCAAAGGTGATCAGGCTGTTGACCGCAAGCCCGGCGCACAATCCGGGCCGACTGCGCAGACTGGGCAGGGATTCAGTCGGCAGCACGCAGGTGAGCGGCTGCACCAGATGCGGGGCGATCTTGAGCAGGGTTCGCCGCTCCCGGCTTGATTCGCGGATGCGTTGCAGATTGGCCTGCTGCAAATACCGGAAGCCGCCGTGAATGATTTTCAGCGAATTGGAGGAAGTCTGGCTCATGAAGTCTGAGGCTTCCACCAGACAGGTTTTCAGCCCCCGGCTGGCCGCCTCATAAGCGGTGGCAATGCCGTTTATGCCGCCGCCGATCACGACTATCTCATAATGGGTGCGGGCAACGTGTTCAGGATTTCTTTGCATGATTCAAGCGGTGAGCTGCGGCGGCAGATTTTTGCCAGCATTGATGTGCTGCATCATCTCGTTGTAAAAGGTCATGATTTTCTGTTCATAAGCTGGACGGCAGTATTCCGCTGCTGCTTTTTCCTTGGCCCGGACGGCCCGGCGGCCTGCCTCTTCGCTGTCAGAGAATATCTGCTGCAAGGCCGCCGCCATGTCTGCGGTTTCAGGAGCGGCAAGAAAGGCGATGCTCTCATCTAATACTTGCGTATGGCTGACAATCTTTGTCGCCAAGATCGGTTTGCCGGAATCCATGTAGGAATAAATCTTCATCGGCGTGTTTTCGCCTTCGGTGCGCGGCGAAACCAGCACATCTGCCTGCCGCAGATACATGGCCAAATCAGCAGAAGGACGCGGGCCGATGAAAAAGGTGCGGCTGCCGATGCCGAGCTGCCGGGCCATTTCTGTATAATGCTGGATATGTTTTGCCGTGCCGCCGATGACCACCAAGCTGGCCGGAAAGGCCGCCGGATCAAGCAGGGCAAAGGATTCCAAGAGCAGGGCAATACCCTGATACCGCTCCAGATTACCGACATAGAGCACTAATTTGCCTTGGCAGCCGAATTTTTCCCGCAGCAATTCAGGCAGAGTCGTGCTGTCTTCCTGAAGCAGGCTGATGTCCTCCAGCCGGAGGAGCGGCTTGGCCGGAGCAAAACTTCTGATTTTATCTTCAATCGCCTTGCAGACCGGAATCACGCCGCTGCTGTGACGGACTGCGCTTTTTTCAAAAAACTCAAAGAATCTCCTCAACGGGGCGAGAAAAGTAAGTTTGGCCAAGAGCTGATCGCTCATCCATGAATCCAGATCATAAATATAGGGAATATCAAAAAACATCCCCAAGAGCATGGCAATGAAGACCGACTCCTCCACCGCATGAACCAGATCAAATCTGTCTTTCCGCCGCAGCCAGAATGATTCAGCGGTCATAAGGACATCGCTGAACAGTTTTTTCAGGGAAAAACCGGGCGGCACCGAGCCAAGACCGGGCAGGGCGGGAATTCGGTGAATGGTCACATGATCCATGACCAAATTTTCGCCTTCGCAGAAAACAAGCAGATGAACATCATGCCCCATTTTACCAAGGGTTTCCGCCATCAAGCGGACAGCTATCGGCGTGCCTCGGTTTTGAAAAAACGGCTGCGGCGCGAGCAGGAGAATTTTCATCAGTGCCCTCCTTTGTCAACCCTGAGAATAATTGGCGAGCCAAAGAGCCGGGTCAGGCCGCAGGCGCGGCAGCAGCTCTCCAGCCAACGGGAAATGCCAGCAGAACCGAGCTTGCGATGCAGGACCATGGGCAGAAAAAATTCCGGGACAAGCTGCGGCTGGCCCAGTCCGTGCCGGGCAAATTCTTGGATGATCTCCTTTCTGCTGAAAAGGCCAAATGTTCTTGTATTCCCTTCCAGCTTTTTTTTCAAGCGGAAAAAAAGAAAATTCAGGATGTTGCTGCTGCGGATGTCGGGATAGTCAATGATGACTGCTTTGGCGGCCACCCGCGCCAGCTCGGCCAAGAGCAGTGGCCAGCGGTCAACATGCGGCACCAGGCGGAAGGCGATGACCACGTCAAAGGAATTGTCAGGAAAAGGAAGCTGGAGCATGTCACAGGTCTGATAGGCATAGCTGCCTTCAGGCAGCCGCTGCGCCAGTCGGGTCTGGCAGCTTGCGTCGCTGCCAGTCACTGTCACCTTGCAGCCTCGTTCTGCCAGCGGCACAGCGAGCTGGGCATGGCCGCCGCCGACATCCAGCACCGTTGCGCCCGGACCAAAGTCGGGCCGGAGCAAGTCAAGGAGAATATCTACTTGAATCTGGAGAAAATATGCGCCGACTGGCCCGGCAAAGCGGCGGGCGTAATCTTCTGAGGCGGTTTCAATATCAGCGGTTTCGAGAAAGCGCGAAGGCTCCATGAGGGGTCACACGTTGATTTCCTGCGCTGCCTGCCAGCATGAACAGCGTGTTTCGCTCTTGGTTTCAGGCTCTTTTCAGCCTGTTCGGCAGGCTCACGAGATGATCAATATCTCCGCCGCAGCCCTTCTTGTCAAGAAAAACCTGTCATTATCCGCCGCTGCAAAAAAATATTGCAGCCAGTGAATCTTCCTCCAGTTACAGCAGTTTTTCCGGGTGATCTTTCGCTTGATCTGGTATTATTTGCTGTCAAGTCTGAACCGGAGGAAGCTCAAGATCAACAAAAACACAGACCTGCTCAACCATGCGCTACTCGCAACTGCTCATCCCCACTGCTAAAGAAATGCCTGCTGAGGCCGAAGTCATCAGCCACCAGCTCCTGCTGCGGGCTGGCTTCATTCGTAAACTCACCTCCGGTCTCTACACCTATCTGCCGCTTGGCGTGGCGGCCCTGAAAAAAGTCGAAAACATTGTCCGTGAAGAAATGAACCGGGCCGGGGCGCAGGAAATCCTCATGCCTATGGTTCAGCCTGCCGACCTCTGGCAGGAATCAGGCCGCTGGCAGCAGTACGGGCCAGAGCTGCTCCGCTTCAAAGACCGCCACGAGCGCGACTGCTGCCTTGGCCCGACCCACGAGGAGGTGGTCACAGATGTGGCCCGGCGTGAAATTCACTCCTATCGTCAGCTCCCGGTCAATCTCTACCAGATACAGACCAAGTTCCGCGATGAAATCCGCCCTCGCTTCGGCCTGATGCGCGGGCGCGAGTTTGTCATGAAGGATGCCTATTCCTTTGATGCCAGCGAGGAGGGCGCGGAGGAGAGCTACCGCAAGATGCGTGAGGCGTATATCCGCATCTTCACTCGCTGCGGCTTGGAGTTCCGGGCCGTGGAGGCCGACTCCGGCAGCATTGGCGGTTCTTTCTCGCATGAATTCATGGTGTTAGCCAAGACTGGCGAGGACACGCTGGTCATCTGCCAGAGTTGCGACTATGCCGCCAATCTCGAAAAGGCCAAGGCCGCGTCGCCGGAACAGCCGCAGACTGCTGAAGAACTGCTCGACTGTGTGAAAGTCTCCACGCCGGGCATGAAGAAGGTGGACCGGGTGGCCGAGTTTCTTGGCCTTTCAACGCAACAAGTGATCAAAACCATGATTTACTTGGCGGACGGCGAGCTGGTGGCAGTCTTGGTGCGCGGCGACCGTGAAGTGCAGCCGGTCAAGCTCAAGAACCTGCTGAACGTGACTGAGGTGGAGCTGGCTGATGATGACACGGTCTGGCAGAAAAGCAAGCTGCCAGTCGGCTATATCGGGCCGGTCGGCCTGTCGCTCAAGTTTGTCGCGGATCAGGAGGTGATGCAGATGGTCAACGCCGCTGCCGGAGCCAACGAGAAAGGCTTCCATCTGACTGGAGTCAATCCGGGCCGTGATTTCACCCCTGCTTTGGTCGGCGACCTGCGTCAAGTCACGGCTGACGACCGCTGCCCGCTCTGTGGCGGCAGCCTGCGTCTGACCGAGGGCATTGAGGTCGGCCACATCTTCAAGCTGGGCACCAAGTATTCCGAGACCATGAAGGCGACCTTCCAAGACGCGGAGGGCCAGGAGAAAACCATGATCATGGGCTGTTACGGCATCGGGGTGAGCCGGGTGGTGGCTGCGGCCATAGAGCAGAATCATGATGAGAACGGCATCATCTTCCCTCTGCCGCTGGCCCCGGTGCAGGTGATCATCCTCAATCTTGACCTGAAAAATGAGGCGATCACTGCCGCTGCCGAGCAGCTTCATCAGGACTTGGAGGCAGCAGGCATTGAGGTGCTCTATGACGACCGCGACGAGCGGCCTGGCTCCAAGTTCAAGGACTCGGATTTGCTCGGCATCCCCTTTCGGGTGACAGTGGGCAAGGGCTTTGCCAAGGACGGCAGTGTGGAGCTGCGCGCCCGCCGCAGCGGCGAGACCGTCCTCCTGCCGCACAGGCAGGCAGCCGCCGAGATTGCCGCCAAGATCAAGGCTGAACTGGTCTCAGCAGCATGACTGAGCAGATAATAAGTCCCCATTTCTTATAGTGTTCTATTCATGAGCAAAATATGGCTGGCATTGCTTGCCGGAGGCACTTCCGGTGAACGCGAGATATCTTTGAAAGGGGCCGCAGGCGTGGAGCAGGCCTTAAACAAAGACAAATACGAGGTGCTGCGTTATGATCCGGCTACGGATTTGGCCCGGCTGGCCGCAGATGCGGACAAGCTGGATGCAGCCTTCATTCTTCTCCACGGCCTGCACGGCGAGGACGGCACAGTGCAGGGGATGCTGGATCTGCTCGGCATTCCCTATCAAGGTTCCGGGGTGCTGGGCAGCGCGCTGGCGATGGACAAGCATCTGGCCAAGACCCTGTACAAGCTGCACGGCCTGCCAGTGGCGGCGTGGGAAATGGCGGCCAAGGACGATGTTGACGATCCTGCGCCGCTCTTAGCCAAGCTGGCTCTGCCTGTGGTGGTCAAGCCGGTGCGGCAGGGGTCATCGCTGGGCATGTCCATCGTCCGGCAGGCGGAGCGGCTTGCTCCTGCCCTTGCCAAGGCTTTTGCTCATGACAGTCAGGTGATGGTGGAGGAGTTCATCCAAGGCCGGGAAATCACGGTCGGGGTGCTGGGCAATGCGGAACTGATGGCCCTGCCTTTGGTGGAGGTCATCCCGGACAGCCGCTATGATTTTTTTGACTATGAGGCCAAATACACGCCCGGCGCGACACGGGAGGTCTGCCCGGCGGAAGTGGAGGATGCGATTCGCGACAAGGCGCAGGAATACGGTCTTTGGGCGCATAAGGCATTGCAGCTCCGGGGATGCAGCCGCACTGACATGATCGTCCGCGACGATGGCGGCATTTTTTTGCTGGAGACCAACACCATTCCTGGCATGACTCCGACCAGCCTTCTGCCGCAAGCAGCGGCCCAAGCAGGGCTGGATTTTTCCGCGCTGTTGGACCGGCTGATTGAATTGGCAATGGAACGGCGGGATTGATTGTGCTGTGTAACAAAGCAAATCTAAAAATATGCAATTAACCCTTCCTGGATTCAGCAGCACCTCTGCCAAGAATACCTTTGCAGCTCCGGCAGCGTATCGCGGACTCTATGCCTTTCACAAATACTGGGGCAAAAAACCGGCGGAACCGATAAGCTATCTTATTCAAAAGCTATGTCCTGAAAATGGCTTAGTGGTTGACCCTTTTCTAGGTTCTGGAGTTGCCGCTTTGGAAGCGGTTCGATTAAAACGTAAATTTATTGGTATCGACATTAATCCTGTTGCTGTCAGGATAGCTCGTTTATTGATTTTGCCTCCGTCTGCCCGTTCTTTGCATGAAGCACTTTCGCATGTCGAGATGCTTGCTAAAGAAAAAATTTTAAAAAGCTACGTTACATCTCAAAGAACACCTGCCACACATTATGTCTGGCGTAACGAAGTAATGGAGAAAGTTTGGCTGACTAACGGCAACTCCAGAAAACGAATTGAGTTGCCTCCAGAAGAAGAAGATATTTCTCTTGCAGAACAATTCGCATCCTATCAACCACAGCGGCTTCGCGCACCACGTTTTTTCACTAACTCGCGCATCAATTCTTCAGCAGCACTCACATTTAAGGATTTGTTCACAGGCCGGGCACTTCGTAATATCGAACTGCTGCTCGCTGCGATAGATAATCTGCCAGCAGCAATGCAAGAGGCTATGATGCTTTCATTGACAGCAGCCGTTGGGCAGATGAGCAAGATGGTTTTTGCCATTACAGGCAGAGGCAAGACCAGCGGTTCGGCCAGTGATCGGATGGAGGTTGGTTCATGGGTTATTGGATACTGGAGACCGGAGCAGCACTTTGAAATCAATGTGTGGGCTTGTTTTGAACGGCGGGTTCAAAAACTCATTAAAGCGGTTTCCGCTTTAGAAACAACTCGTTACGATATCACATCTGGTGAATGCAGTTCAGTTTGTGCCGACTCTGCGGATTGCGCGCTGCTTAACGGAGACACTTTGCGATATTTGCCAGATTTACCTGATAAATCAATAAATTTAATTATCACGGATCCTCCGCACGGAGATCGTATTCCTTACTTGGAACTATCTGAAATATGGAATGTCATCCTTGACGAAAAGCCGTTGTTTGAGTCAGAAATCGTCATATCAAACGCCAAGGAACGGGCAAAAAAAATAGCCGATTACAATCAAGACATGTCCAGATTTCTTGATATTGCGAGCCAGAAGTTGAGCGACAGCGGCTGTCTTGTGCTTTTTTTCAATGCCCGCACCAAGACTGGTTGGAATTTTCTGAAAAATTTTTCGGACAATGCAGCAGGCATGGAATATCGCGGCTGTTTTCCATTGGTCTATTCAGCAGGTTCTGTTGTGCAAGACAACCGAGCTAAGGCCTTGCGCACAGATTATGGTCTCGTTTTCTCACGCTCGATGACTGTTCTCCCTCTGCTCACCGATATTCCCGGGTGGATGTCCAACCTTCCAGCACCGAAGGAATAACTATGTCATTGTCTTTCGCGCAGGCCGACACTCTTTTTCGAGAAAACAAGTTGAACCAGCTTTGTGCCACTGTTGAAGGACGACGTTTTCTCAATCTCCGTTCATTAAATCGTAAAGAACATCTCGAACGGCTCTTTCAAGCATCTGGTATTGCACGACCAGATGTTAATTCACGACAACTTTTTCAAGAGGCATTCAATGCCAATATCGGCATAGAAATTATAGAGACTTGCATAGGAAATATTTACAGTGAGCAACGGAAATATCGTCGCGCAAACGAAGCGGAACTCGTGAATCAACTTTATCGTGTGCAGGAATTCAACTGGGGTGGTCTCCATCAAAATAGTCTTGAAAAAAGCATCGTTGATAATTATGTCAAGAAAATTAATGAGTACGAAGTTCTGTGCCGCAGTGTTGAGAACGAATTGCTTGTCAGCATGCGCGGCTATGTCATTTGCTCATGGTATAACCACTGGACCTCTATAATTATCGAAGATATTTTCAAAGACCATCCAACCGTTCTGCCTGCCATAGGACTGGTGAAGAAGATCGACTTCTTCATTCAAGACATGCCGTTCGACTTGAAGGTGACGTATCTTCCTGAAGGCTTTCTGAAAGAAAAACGGAAGGCAGCCGGACTTCGACCCGAACTTGTATTGCTCAAACGTGCAGCTCGTTCTCACAACCTGCCGATTCTTGGCAACGCAGCAGATGCCGTTTTGCTTCAAGATTTGTGGGCAAAAGTTTCTGATCATCCATCTGCGGAATGCAGACAGCTAATTACTGAGCTTATCGGTTTCAGAAATGCACTTGTCAGTGCAATTGCAAGTGACCCTGACGAATTGATTCGCTGGCTCTATGAAAATCAAGGAGAGCGTCGTTTTGACGCTTCAAACCGTCTTTTTCTCGTGCTTGTTGATCAGCGTAATTATTTCGATTCATGGAAGCTGAAAAGGGAAAAGGCACTCATGGAGACAACAATTCACACATATTTAGATACGTTCAGCCTGAATCCAAATCGACAAATCGAGTTTAATTGGAAGGGACAGCGTTATGCGACGGTTTCTGATCTGATACTTGTTTGTCGTCAGTAAGTGGTTTTGGAAAGAGTGCTGCGATTTCTTGATAATGTCACATTTTTCACAGCACCATGCAGTTGACGGAACTGATCAAACAGCGACTTGGCAGACAACAGGGCGCAAGGAATCTCTCCTTGTGCCCTTTCAATTTTATATTGGATGACACACAACCAGCATAATGGCTATGGAACAGCAAAAAGAGCGGACAAAGCCCGCCCATGAGTGCGGCATCTGCGGCATTTACGGCCACGAGGACGCGGCCAAGCTGACCTATTTCGGACTCTACGCCCTCCAGCACCGGGGCCAGGAGAGCGCGGGCATTGTCGCAGGCGACGGCCAGCACATGGTGCTGCACAAGGCAATGGGTCTGGTGCCGGAGGTCTTCAGCGAGACGAGACTTCAGCGGCTTTCCGGGCACCTTGCCGCAGGCCATGTGCGCTACTCCACCACCGGCGATTCCTCGATCATCAACACCCAGCCCTTCATGATCATGCACCAAGGGCTGCAATTGGCCGTGGCCCACAACGGCAACTTGGTCAACTCGATGGAGCTGCGCAGCAAGCTGGAGCAGCAGGGGTCGATTTTTCAGACCACTATGGACAGCGAGATATTTGTCCACCTGCTGGCCCGCAACATGCACTTGGGCCTTGCTCCGGCCATCAAGGAGGCCTTTGCGGAAATTCAGGGGGCTTACTCGCTCCTGCTCATGACCCCGGACAGCTTGATCGCAGTGCGCGACCCGAACGGCTTCCGGCCTCTCTGTCTGGGCCGTCTGGAGAACGGTGGCTATGCCGTGGCCTCTGAGACCTGCGCCTTGGCTCTGATCAGTGCGGAATATGTCCGCGACGTGGAGCCGGGCGAAGTGCTGATCATCAACAAGAACGGGCTGGGATCGGTCTTTCCGTGGCCGCCGCGCCGCCGCAGTTTCTGCATTTTCGAGCAGGTTTATTTTGCCCGCCCGGACAGCGACATTTTTGGCTGCAATGTTTATCTGACTCGCAAGCGGATGGGCGAGATTCTGGCACGGGAGACCAATATTGATGCAGATTTTGTCATGCCTTTCCCGGATTCCGGCAACTACGCGGCCATCGGCTATTCCCAAGCCTCCGGCATTCCGCTGGAAATGGGCATGATCCGCAACCACTATGTGGGCCGCACCTTTATCCAGCCCTCACAGGCGATGCGTGATTTCTCGGTCCGGGTCAAGCTCAACCCGGTGCGGCCTTTGATCGACGGCAGGCGGGTGATCATTGTTGAGGACTCGATCATTCGCGGCACCACAGGCAGGAGTCGGGTGCGCGCCCTGCGCACCGCCGGAGCCAAGGAAGTTCACATGCTGGTCTCCTGCCCGCCGACCAGACACGCCTGTTATTACGGCATTGATTTTCCCTGCTGCAAGGAGCTGATAGCGGGTAAAATATCCGTGGATGCCATCCGCGACCACATGGGCTTGGACTCGCTGACCTATCTCAGCTTGAACGGGCTGGTTGAGGCCACAGGCCTGAAAAAGGAGGATTTCTGTCTTGCCTGCTTTGACGGCATTTATCCGGTCGCGCCAAACACCACCTTCACCAAGGACGCGCTGGCCTGCTGGCGCAAGTGTTCGTAAAACAAACTGCGGAGCATGCAGGCTCGACCTGCCCGCAGCTCAGGAGAAGCAGCATGGCGGAAATCATCATTGACAGCTACCGGTGCAGCGGCTGCGGCACCTGCGTGGAAATGTGCCCGGAAGTCTTTCGCTTGGACAGCATCACGGAAAAGGCGGAATTGATCGCAGCAGCCTTGCCAGTCACAGATGCGGTCTATCAGGCGGCAGCCTTCTGCCCGGAGAAGTGCATCCAGATTGAAAGCAGAACAAACGCATGACTTCTGCAATGCAAGCAGTGGAACATGAAGATATGGCCTTCCTGTTGCGTGACAATTTGAGTTGAATAATAATGGTTATGCAATCAGGACGGCTGACAGGAACTCGTCGCAAGCAGCGGGGTGTCTTCGGCAATGAAAAGCCTCTGCCGATTGCGGCAGGGGCTTTTTTGCTTGTCGCCGCCGCAGAAAATTGGTTTGATGCGGACGCAGGAGGAGGTTTTCTGATCCGGCAAACATTGAACGGAGCTGATCATGGCATTATTCATTCCGGCAAAGCAGAAGGAAGAAGAAATTCTTGCCCGCATCGCGGCCCGCAAGGCCGAGCTGGCTGACCGGCTGCTCATTCTCAGTCATCACTACCAGCAGGAGGCAGTGCATCAGTTTGCCGACCTGACCGGCGACTCGCTTCGGCTGGCGCGGGAGGCCGCCGCAATCAAGGATCGGCAGTTTCTGGTCTTCTGCGGAGTCCATTTCATGGCTGAAGCGGCGGACATCTTGGCTGCCGAGGCGCAGCAGGTCATCCTGCCGCATAAAAGCGCGGGCTGCCCGATGGCGGATATGTCCTCACAGCCTGCGGTGGCGGCAGCGTGGGCGGAATTGCGGCACGTCACCGGCCTGCCGGAAGAGCGGATGGTGCCTGTCACTTATGTCAACTCCTCGGCAGTGGTGAAAAGTTTTGTCGGCGAGCATGGCGGCGCAGCCTGCACTTCCTCCAATGCCAAGCGGGTGCTGGAATGGGCTTTGGCGCAAGGCGATTTGGTCTTTTTCTTCCCAGATCAGCATCTGGGCCGCAATGCCGCCTCGTTTCTTGGCCTGCCAGATGAACAAGTTGCGCTCTGGCGGCGGGGCGAGCCGCTGGGCGGCTGTACGCAGGAGGAACTGCGGCGGGCCAAGGTGGTGCTCTGGGACGGCTACTGCGAAGTGCATCTGCGCATTTTTCCTGATCATGTCCGGCAATGGCGAGTCCGTGACACGCAGGCGGTGATCATGGTCCATCCTGAATGCCGCCATGAGGTGGTGGAGCTGGTCGATCTGTCCGGCTCCACAGAAGAGATTGTGGCTGCGGTGGAGGGCAGCGAGCCGGGCAGCCGCTGGGTGATCGGCACTGAGCTGAACTTGGTCAAGCGGCTGGCCCGCCAGCACCCGGACAAGAACATTCAACCGCTGGCTCCACATTGCTCCTGTCCAACCATGTCCATGATCAGCCCGACCAGCCTGCTGGAGGTGCTGGACAATCTGGCTGAAGACCGGGTGATAAATCAGATCAAGGTGCCGGAGCACATTGCGGCGCAGGCAAAGAAATGCTTGGACCGGATGCTGGCGATCTGATTGCAAAGCTGAGGGATTGACGGTTGAGCGGAGCACGTGCCGTCTTTACTTTCTGAGGTTGTCACAATGACACTCCGGGGCGCCCTGGGTTATGACTGTAGGCCGGAATCCGCAGGTTCATGAACCTGCTCTGCAAAAGCCCCTGACTGACGACAGCTTCTTCAATGGCCAAGTCATCTGTCATCAGCATCAGGACGGCTACCGCTTTTCCATTGACGCGGTGCTGCTGGCCCACTTTTGCCGACCAGCAGGGCAGGACGACAAGATATTGGATATTGGCTGCGGCTGCGGGGTGATCGGCCTGATTCTCTGCCACCGCTTTCCAAAACTGCGCCTGACCGGGCTGGAGCTGCAACCTGCCTTGGCAGAACTGGCCCGGAATAATGTCATGGCGAATCAGTGGCAAGACCGCTTTGCCGTCCTCCAAGGTGATCTGCGCAAGATAAAGGAATACGTCAAGCCGGAATCATTTGACTGTGTCCTGAGCAATCCGCCGTTTTATCAACTGAGGAACGGGAGAGTCAGTCAGGCAGACGAATACGCTCTGGCTAAACATGAATTGGCTGCTGACCCAGCTTCCGTGCTGGCGGCGGCAGCCTTTGCGGTCAGGAATCGGGGGACGGTCTGCTGTGTTTATCCAGCCGGGCGGCTGGCAGCAATTTTGGCTGTGATGCAGGAACACCTGCTGGCACCTAAACGCCTTCAGCCGGTGTACAGTTATCCTGAAGATGACCAAGCGCGTTTGGTTCTGCTTGAGGCGGTGAAAAACGGCGGCCTAGGACTGTGCCTCCTGCCGCCGCTCTACATTTACCAGCGCAAGAACGGGCCGTATTCACCGGCATTGCAGGCGATGTATCGCTTATGAGCCGGGTGGCTTGGCCCGATTCAGTTTAGCTCTGACAAGGAAGGCCGGAACAGCGGCGGCAGCCAGCAGGCCGAGGCCCAGCAAGGGTCGGAAGGTGATCCACGCTGCGGCAATGGTGACAAGGAAGAACACCCATGCGGTCAGGAATGAGATGATGCCTATCCCTGTGCTGATGCCATGTATATCCGCCCGCATGGAGAGCATCCTGAGCAGCAGGAACAAACCGGCAAACATGAGGATAAAGCCGAGCAGCCGCAGTCTCCACGTCAGCCCAATTTTCTCTCCTTCCGCTTTATGAAAGATATGCCTTGCTGTCAGCAGACCTGCCTTGACGGCAAACAGCTCTCTGCCCGATGAAGCGGGAAACGGCGTGAGGCTGCTGCCGTTCTGCCGGGCGATGACGCTGATTTCCTGCTGCGGCACAATCTCAAAGCTGATTCGCAGGTCGCCGATCTGCGGCAAGGCCGGATTGTCGCCAATATAGAAGCCGCCCTCCTGCCGTTGCGCCCGTCCTGCCAGCTCCTTTGGCAACGTCAGTTTGATGCTGATCAGCAGCGGCTGGGCCTCGTCGATTTTGCGCACTAAGGAAGCTGGCAGGGTGAACGCACCGAGCCTGACTTTAGCCGCAAGCTGTTCCGCATTCTGATAGGGCATGGAGCCGGGGTTCTTATGATTGGCCGAGTTGATGACGCGGTCAGACCAGACTTTGCCGTATGATTTGGCCGAATCCTCATGCCATTGATACATTTCCACCTTGCGCCGCAACTTGAGGGCCTTGGCAGCCACGCCGAAGACCGGATCAATGAGCGCAGTCTCAGTGACGGTCATGCCGGTGACATGCACCAATCTGCCTTGGTTGGCGGGGTCAACTCGGTCCGCAGGCACAGAGCGCACGGCTGCCGTGCCTGCTCTTATGGTTTTGCAGATATGCACCGATTGTCGCGCATTCCAGAACAGGAGGACAATGGCGACAAGGACGAGCATCAGGCCGATAATGCCGCCGGTGACAACGCGGCGGCGACAGTCTTCAGACATGCGGCGGAGGGGGCGGCGGCACAGCAGCCTGCGGCGCAGCCTTGCCCATTTTGCCTTTGATCAGGAAGGCCAGAATAGCTGCGGCAACTATCAGGCCAATTCCCAGCAGGGGCCGGAAGGTGATCCACGCCACAGCAATGGTGAGCAGAGAGAGCAGCGCGGTGATCAGAAAAGAAATAATGCCTGTGCCTGCCCCGACAAGATTGCCAAAGAACGGAACTATATCCGCCAGCACAGAAAGCACCTTGAGCATCATGCTCAGGCCGGCGAACATGAGGAAAAAGCCGACTGCCCGCAGTATCCAGGTCAGGATTGTATTGTCGTGCTGGGCCTTCTCAAACATGGCCGCAGCGGTCTTGATGCCCTCCTGCAGCAGTTCAATGCTGCCGCCTGCCTTGCTCTGATAGGCGGTGAAGCTGCTGCCGCTCTGCTCGGCAACCACGCTGATATCTTGCTGCGGCACGATCTCAAATCTGATCCGCACGTCGCCGATCTGCGGCGAGGCCGGATTGTCGCCAATATAGAAGCCGCCGTCCTGCCGTTGCGCCCGTCCTGCCAGCTCCTCTGGCAAAGGAGTCTCGCTGCTGACCGGGAGCGGTTGCGCCCCGCCGATTTTGCCGACTAACGAGGCAGGCAGGTTGAAAGCTCCGAGCGTGACCTTGTCGGCAAGCTGCTCCGCATTTTGATAGGGCATGGGACCGGGGTTCTCATGGCCAGATGATTTCTTAAAGCTGGACGAGCTTATCGCATGACTTGACCAGACCTTGCTGTACGAATAGGTGGTCACGGTTTCCGTGCCGCCGCCGAGTTTCTTTTTCTCCTCGCTCTTCGAGTGCTCTTGCCACTGGTACATTTCGACCTCGCGCCGCAGCTTAATGGCATTGGCCGACACACCGAAGACCGGATCCCTGAGTGTGGCCTCCGTGACCGCCCTGCCGCTCAGATGCACCAATTTGCCTTGATTGGCTGGGTCAACCCTGTCCGCTGGCACGGAAATCACTATCCCGCTGCCTTCTTTCAGGGTTTTGTAGGTTTTTACTGCCCGGCCCTCGTTCCAGAACAGGAGCACAAAGGCTCCGAGAAAGAGCAACAGTCCGAAAATGATGCCCTTGAGGGCACCGCCAATGCGGCTGAACCATGATTGCTCAGTGACTTCAGTGTAGCTGTCTTCAGACATTGCGCATTTCTCCTTGCAGTTGACGGATTATTTTGCCAATACTGCACTCGCAGCTTGGGTTCACTTGAGCACCTGTCCCTTTGCATACTTGGCCGGATCCTTCATCCCTGCCTCAGCAAAACCCTTCAGTCGGAGGAGGCAGGCATCACAGTGACCGCAGGCCAAGCCTTGCACCGGGTCGTAGCAGGAATGGGTCAGGGAGTAATCCACGCCCAGCTTGGTGCCGACCTCGATGATTTCTTTCTTGCTCAGTTCAATCAGCGGGGCATGGAAGCGGAAGGGACTGCCGGTGCTGCCCGCCTTGGTGCCGAGATTGGCTGTCTGAGCAAAGGCGGCAAGAAAATCCGGGCGGCAGTCTGGGTAGCCGCTGTAATCAACCGCATTGATGCCGAGGAAGATGTCCGCCGCCCCAATCACCTCAGCCCAGGCAACCGCATGAGCAAGAAAAATGAGATTGCGGGCAGGCACATAAGTGATCGGGATGCCCTGGCTGATCTCCTCGTCTTTGCGGTCTTTCGGCACTGCAAGAGTTGAAGTCAGGGCCGAGCCACCGATTGTCCCCAAATCAAGCCGGAGAATCAGATGCTGGGCCGCCTGCATGGTCGTGGCAATGACTGCCGCCCGCTCCAGTTCAACATCCTGCTTCTGGCCATAGCGAAAGCTGAGGCAGTGACACTGAAAACTGCGGCTCCGGGCAATGGCCAGCACCGTGCTGGAGTCCAAGCCGCCGCTGAGAAGGACAACTGCTTTTTTCATGAGTTTTTGCTGAATTTGCTTCCTCAGTCCGGTTTCGTATTGTCAGAAGCGCAATTATAGCCTATCATTGAGCGCATCATAGCGCACTTTGCGAAAATATTCACTTGAACTTTGTCCTGTCGGCCAGCCGCAGGGCTGAAATGCACACAGCCGCCTTGAAGAGGCGGACAAGATATTGACGGCAACATAGGAGAATTTCAAGCATGAAATTAGGCATCAACGGTCTGGGCAGAATCGGCAAGCTTTCCCTCTGGCACCATGTCTCGCGGCAGCATTTTTCCGAAATCGTGATCAATTTGGGCCGTCAGGTCGGCGGCGGGCTGGAGGACATTGCCGCTGTGATGGAAAAGGATTCCACCTACGGCAGGCTCTCTGCCTATCTGCACGGCCACAAAGGCGGCAGGGTGATTGAAAATCTGAACGAGGCCGCAGGCACCATGACAGTCAACGGCGTGCCGGTGACTGTGCTGCGCGAAGCCCGCAATCCAAAAGATATTCAATGGCAGGAGAACAATGTCCGCCTCGTGGTTGACACCACTGGCGTGTTCAAGGACCCGACTGCGGATGCGGATGCAAAGAGCGGCTCAGTGCGCGGCCATCTTCAGGCCGGGGCGGAAAAGGTGCTGGTTTCCGCGCCTTTCAAGATTAAATCCAAAGGCTTGGACATGCCTGAAGATGCGATCACCACGGTGATGGGCATCAATGATGACGACTACCAGTCGGAGCGTCACTCGATCATCTCCGCCGCCTCCTGCACCACCACCTGTCTGTCCTACATGATCAAGCCGCTGCTCGATCATTTTGGCGCAGACCAGATGCTGACCGCGTCAATGGTCACGGTTCATGCCGCCACTGGCAGCCAGAAAGTTCTGGACGCAGTGCCTGCTGCCGGGGCTAAAGACCTGCGCAAGAACCGCTCCATTCTCAACAATATCATCCTGACCACCACTGGCGCGGCCAAGGCTCTTGGCTTGGTGATCCCGGAAATGAAAGCCATCGGTTTTATTGCTGAATCAGTCCGCATTCCCACATCCACCGGCTCGCTGATCATCTTGGTGCTCAATCTTCAGGACGATATGGAGAATCCGGTCAAGCGCGACCTGATCAACAGCATCTACCGTGACTACGCCGCGTCCTCGCAATATCTGCAATACACGGAAGAGCAGAACGTTTCTTCCGATATAGTCGGCACGCCGCAGGCCGCAGCCGTGATTGAGGGCACTGAGACCCATACCCGCACTGCCTCGCTCAAGGTTCATCTGGATCACCTCAAAGGCTTCAATTTTGTCCCCGGCCAGATACCGGCTGTCTTGGAAGTGCCTGTCACGCAAGCGGTTATTTATGGCTGGTACGACAACGAGCTGGGCAGCTACACCAACATGCTCGGCGATATGACGGTTTCTGTGGCCAACCAAATGGTTTAAGGAGGCGCATCATGAAGACAATCCGTGATCTTGAGCTGCATGGCAAACGGGTGCTGATCCGGGTGGATTTCAACGCGCCCATGAACGAGCAGGGCGAAATCACCGATGATCTGCGCATCCGCACTGTCCTGCCGACCTTGCAATATGCCTTGGAGCAGGGCGCAAAAGTGATTCTCGCCTCGCATTGCGGGCGGCCCAAAGGCAAGCGGGTGGAGAAATACTCGCTCGCGCCGGTGGCCAAGCGGCTGGCCGAGCTTGCAGGCAAGGAAGTCAAGCTCTCTGCTGATTGCGTCGGGCCAGAGGCGGAACAGGATGTTGCCGCTCTGAACAGCGGCCAAGTCCTGCTGCTCGAAAATCTCCGCTTTTACGCTGGCGAGGAAGCCAATGACCCGGAGTTCTCGAAAAAACTGGCTGCGCTGGCAGATGTCTATATCAATGATGCCTTTGCGGTCTCGCACCGGGCGCATGCTTCGGTTGCCGGAGTGACTGAGCATGTTGCTGAGAAAGCTGCGGGTTTGCTTTTGCACAAGGAGTTGGATTATTTCCACCGGGCCATTGACACGCCGCAGCGGCCATTGGTCGCCATTGTCGGCGGGGCCAAGGTCTCCAGCAAGCTCCAAGCTCTGAACCGGATGCTGGACAAGGTCGATAAAATGCTGATCGGCGGGGCAATGGCCAACACCTTCCTGAAGAGCCAAGGCGTTGCGGTTGGGGCTTCCAAGGTCGAGGACGACCTGCTGGACAGTGCCCGCCAAGTTTTGGCTGATGCCAAGGCTAAGGGGGTCAAAGTCTATTTGCCCGTGGATGTAATTGCCGCTGACCGGTTTGCGCCGGATGCAGTCTGCAAGCAGGTGACAGTGCAGGATATCCCGGACGGCTGGATGGCGTTGGACATTGGCCCGGCTTCGGTGATTTGTTTTTCAGAAGTGCTGGCCGATGCCAAGACCATAGTTTGGAATGGCCCGATGGGTGCTTTTGAAATAGATGCCTTTGCACGCGGAACAATGGCTCTGGCTCATGCTGTGGCCTCGGCCCACGCCCTGAGCATCACTGGCGGCGGTGATTCCAACGCGGCAGTGACGCAGTCCGGCGAGGCGGCCAATATTTCTTATATGTCCACCGGCGGCGGTGCCTTCTTGGAGCTGATGGAAGGCAAGGTGCTGCCGGGCGTGGCGGCTTTGGAGTGATGATATTTATCTGGGGGCAACTTTCTTCGTTACCCCCGGTGTTCTTTTTTGCTCTCCGATAATTTCCGGGGTTGTAATTCCAGTGCTTTTGGTGCTGCTCTGATGCCGAATGCAAATTTTGGCTTTCTCCTGTAGGGTTGGCAAGCAATTATGGCATGCCTCCTCATGACATACGGCAGATCGAACGACTCGTTTTTGAACATCGGGAGCTTTTGATCAAAAAATACAATGAATACCATAACAGATGAAATTGTTCCAGCAGCCTTGAGAGCTTGGGCGGAACGCAGGATGATTTATATTGAGCTGACCGATGGGCGAATAATAGGTTTTCCTGCCGATAGGTTCCGAATCCTCAGTAAGGCTTCTGACGCTGCCTTGCATGAAGTGCAGGTTCAAGTTGGAGGATATGCTTTGCGCTGGGAAAATCTTGATGAAGACATAACCGTTCCCGGCATACTCTCTGGAAGGTTTCAACTACCGCTGCCCAGCGCAGCAGCCTGATAGTAACGTAACCCATTCGCCATTGAGCAGTTTTTTCGGAGGAAATATGACCAGAACACCACTCATCGCAGGCAATTGGAAAATGCACCTCACCCGCGCTGAGGCAGTCACGCTGGCTTCGGCAGTGGCTGCGGCCAGTCAAGGGCTGACCGACCGCGAGGTGATGATTGCTCCGCCATTCACCGCCTTGGCTGCGGTCAAGGACGCTGTGGTCGGTTCGCCGGTCAAGGTCGCGGCCCAGAACGTGGGCTGGGAAAAAGAAGGAGCCTTCACCGGTGAAGTCTCGCCGCCCATGCTCTTGGATGTTGGCGCGGAAATGGTCATCATCGGCCATTCCGAGCGGCGGCATGTGTTTGGCGAAGACAATGCGATGATCAACCGGCGGCTGCGGGCAGCCTTGCAGTTCGGCCTGACTCCCATTCTCTGCGTCGGCGAAACCTTGACTGAGCGCGAGGCGGACAGCACCTTCAAAGTGATTGATGAACAGCTTGCACAGGGCTTGGCTCAAGTGACAGCGGCAGAGATGGGCAAAGTGGTTGTCGCCTACGAGCCGGTTTGGGCCATTGGCACCGGCAAAACCGCCAGCAATGAGCAGGCTCAGGAGGTTCATGCCTTCATCCGTGAACTTCTGACCCGATTCTATGAAAAAATACTTGCCGACCGCATCAGAATACTGTATGGTGGCTCGGTCAAGCCTGACAATGTTGACAGCCTGATGGCCCAGCCGGATATCGACGGGGTTCTGGTGGGCGGCGCGTCACTCAAGGCGGATGCGTTTGAGCGGATTATTCATTTTCGATGACAACACTGCTGATTATAATTCACATTCTGGTCTGTCTCTTTCTGATAGCAATTGTCCTGCTTCAGCATGGCAAAGGGGCTGATATTGGGGCCACCTTTGGCGGCTCAAGCCAGTCGCTCTTCGGAAGCGAAGGGCCGGTGCCGCTGCTCAACAAGATCACCACGTTTTCCGCAATTGTCTTCATGGGCACTTCGGTGACGCTGGCTTATCTTTCCGCGCATAAAAGCGGCGGCTCGGTCATGACTGACATGCCTGCGAAAGAGGTTGCCGCCCCAGTGCAAAAACAAGAGCCGGTGACCATTCCCATGCCGACAACGGAACAGCCGCCTGCGGCAGCTCCTGCGACTGAGGAAAAGGCCCCTGAACCTGCTGCGGCGCAGCAAGAACAACAGGTTGAGGCAGTGCCCGCTGAAACGGACACTTCTGCTTCAGCAGCGCAGGAAGAACAGGCTCAGGCTGAACCTGAACAGCCAGTTGAAGAAGCGGCTCAGGCTGAATCAACACCGGAGACATCTGCTGTCCAGCAAACTGAAAGCGAAGCTCCGGCAGAGCAGGAGCAGAAACCAGCAGAATAGCATTGCAAAAAATTTGAGTGCCGAAGTGGTGGAATTGGTAGACACGCTATCTTGAGGGGGTAGTGGGGAATCCTCGTGCCGGTTCGAGTCCGGCCTTCGGCACCATATCATATCATAGTTCAGCAACGTTCATTGACGTGTCATATAGCCCGCTAACCTTAACAGGTTAGCGGGTTTTTCTTTGCCTTTTCTTCCTATGCTCTCGTCTTGCACGGGAATGATAACTGTTACCGATTAGGCTGATATGAATACTTTTTTTGTTGACAGGATGATTAAGCGCCTGTAAATTTCAATGCTTCATTGAAGCAGCAATACAAGCAATGAAAACGCTGCTTCAGTTCCTTGCCGCCTTTTCTTGGGCCGAAAAATCGAACGAGCACGACTCGTTCCGCAGTAAACATAAAAGATGGCAATACTTATTTAACTGAGCGGGTGCCAGCTTTCTGGTCGGAACTGGAAAGTTGATAAAGCCACAGCCGTCGCGAGGCGGTGTCATCTTCGGAAAATGTATCGATATTTGACTAAAAAGTAGTAGTAGCGTGGGGTGAATGCCAGCGCAGCGTTCTCTACATGCGCCACTGCTGGCATGGCATTCACGCTACGTGGCTGGGGCTGGAAAAACCGTCTGGTTGCCGGTGATTCGCTGCTCTGCGTTTTTAAACAGGCTCTTAAAACAGAGAATATTGAAAATATGGACATAGTAACAATTTTCTCAGCTATTGAATCAATTATACGTATTGGTATACCGATTGTAGTATTATACATAATATGTAAAGTTCTCTGTTTTGCAGTAAAAACATGTTTTGCAATAGTAATAGGAATTCTTTATGCTTTTGAATCCTATATAATTTTTCCTTTTATGGAAAAAAGAAAAAGAAAGAAAGAAAATTTACCGACAGAAGGGCAGACGATTGTAGGTTATATATTAATATTTATAGGTGGAGCTACTTTTTTTACTACATTCGGCATGTGTACTATTTTAACCAATTCATATTGGTGTGAATATTCAATCATAGAATCGGTATGGCCTTTTATTGGCGGAGTATTACTAATAATAACAGATGTACCTCTTGGTGATGTTCCTAAGCCAGGTTTAGATGCGGAAATATGTAACGATTGCATTGGGGAAGGAGAAGTTAAAACCGGAGAATGCGAAGAATATCAAAAGTTCAACGTAAAAGTACAATGCGGAAAATGTAATGGTACTGGAAAAGAAGAATATTACTCTGGTGATAGAAATCGTAGGTATCATCCTAATTATGTTCCATGTAAAGCATGGCGCACCTGTTCAAGTTGTGACGGCAAAAGCTACCATATAGAATCAAGATATAGAAGTTTTACACCTCCTCGTATTGTTCCGATATTTTCTCCTTGCTCCACCTGTGAGGGAACGGGGTATACAGGAAAACATGTAAATGAGATTGTCAAAAGAAATAAAATCAAAGGAGGTCTTATCCTTTCTCGTACAATATCTCTGTTGTATGGCATACATCTTGTTTTATTATTATTTCCTATTTTTTTGCGTGGTCATGAGGGATGACAGCAGAAAAACCGCTGAATTGAAGTCCGGTAGGTTGGGGTGAGGCACAACCCCCGACAATCATAAGGCGAGTCAGACATGTCGTGGTTCGTTCCGCCCACCCGCAATCTGCAAGCTAACATCTCATTCAACGGAGGGATCAACACATGTCAAACAACAACGTCACCGAACAAACAGCCCAACTTCCGGGCGTGGAATGTAATACATGAAGAAAAGCAAGGAACAGCATAACGCATCATTAGCAAAGATTCTCCCGCTTGTGGAATCATTACCGCAGGCGGATAAATTTCAACTCATGCAGTCATTGCTCACCCAGCTCGCGTGGGAGCAAGGGCTTTCTCTGCAAAGGCAAAACAAAGTAAAGAGCAGTCAGGGGAAGCGCATGGCAACTGTCCTCCAGCGCATGGCGGACAGACACGCCTTGTCGCATATTGATGATCCCATAGCCTGGCAACAGGAAACCCGAAAAGATCGGCCATTGCCGGGCAGGGAATAAGTTATGCTATTGGACAGCAATGCAATTATCTATTCTGTCAAACCTGAATTCGACACATTGCGTCAACTGATAGCAGAACAAAATCCTGCTGTATCCGCTATCAGTTATGTGGAGGTGCTGGGCTATCATAAGCTGACAGCATCAGACAAAGAAGACTTTATTGAATTCTTCGGGATAGCACTGATTATTTCTGTTTCTCAGCCGGTGTTGGAGCAGGCGGTGGCGTTACGACAGCAGCGCAGAATGTCTTTGGGAGATTCCATTATTGCGGCAACCGCGCTCTTGAACGATTTAACTTTGGTGACGGCCAATGTCACTGATTTTCACTGGATTGATAATATCAAACTGATGAATCCGTTGACTGAATTGTAAACTTCAACGAGCTGTCTGAAGGCGATTACCCAAGACCCCGTAGAGTGGAGTAAGGCACGAACCCCGACAATCATAAGGCGGGTCGGACATATCGGGGTTCGTAAGCTCACCGCAACCTACGAGCTTGGCAATCGCCAGCCGGACAGGTGGAGAGATCAGCCGGAAGATGCCCCGGCGGAGAGGGAGCCGCTTGAAATCCACGTCACGGTGAGCAAGCCGGTCTCGGATGAGGTGCCGGAAGAATACCTGATTGAGGATGAAGGGCAGGAGGGGTGAGGCTGAATATCGCGCTTATTATTGTTTTTTCAAGAAAATGGCTACTGTAAAAAACAAGGTCTATTTTGATCTAAATGAAGTGAGTTGTGATAAGGCAATTGAGGCGTTTTGAATTTCTTTCAATCTTGCTTTAGCTGTTTTTATTACATTATCACAGTCAGAATCAAGAATAGTACAGCTATGTGCCGGAGACGATAGGCATTTCAAAAGTTTAAAAGCCTCTGTATAATTTTTTTCAAACTCATGAATCTCATCAATCAATTGAGGCTTTAAAAAACTATTTATTTCAAGTGCAACGGCATCTCTAACACTTATACATCCTATAAAGCTATTCTTGCTGGCCCAAAAACAAGCCCATATTTTTTCAATATTACTTGCAGACAATATTGCATCGACAGATTTTATTCCACCATATCTCAGTTCTGGGCAACCACCAACAAAAGAATTATAGTAATTTTCTTCGTCGATTCCGACTGTTTGCAGTAAAACGCTTTCCATGTGAAGAGCCTCTTTTTTTGATGTAAAGTGAAATTTTCTTGCAACAGTATATGGTGCATATTTAGCATACCCATGACTCCTTGCTACTTGCTTTGCCCTGTTTTCAGGTTTATCAGAAACCCCTATTTTTATAATATCTTCATTTTGCTGACTCTCCATTATATAACAATAAATTTTATTCATTTTTAATATAAAAAACCTTAGAAAATAGAGGAGAAATCATTTCTGAATGACTCTTCATCCCAATGATTTTCATTCCCACCAAAAGCAATCTCATAAATTGATTCTCCTGCAATGCACTTGACTTCAATTCCCCAAGCATCAGGATGATGATTTTTAAATTTCTCCTGTAATCCTTTACTGCTGCCGCCTTCGACATATTCACGTAATGACTGAGGCACCTTGAGTATTCTTCTTTTGACATCAGGAGCAACTCGAAGTCTTCTTAAAGTACACCCTTTACCGCATGTACATGTAGGCAAATATCCCCGCCGCTCAGTACACTGACCGCGTGAGCATTTTAGAAAAAAACCTTCCTCAGTAGCATCGTATTCGACATGATCGTATTTATTTTTTAATCTCGGCTCATGCTCTATTACGATAAGTTTAATTATTTCAATTACATCTTTTAGCAAAATCATAAAGGCATCTTTGTTTATATTAATTGTCGATATGCTACCCTCTATTTTGCACCTGACAGGATAGGAAAGCCACAAAAAAGAAGGCGTGCGGCAGCAAGCCGTGGGCTTTCTGGTGCCCTTGCGCCTCTGATGAGCCGCGCAGAAATCGCGTTTTGAATCCGTCTGGCAGCAGTCATGCCGCTGTCTGCGCCAGACTCAGCATTAAGGTCATCGGCTCAATGGGCGATTCAATGAAGCCGTGGCCAAGGTAGAACGCCTTTGCCTGCTCATCCAGCGCATGGACAAGCAGGGCCGCAGCCATGCCAGCGTTCATCAACAGCCAGACGGCCCAAAACAGCCACCGGCACGCACGGGTTCAGGCATCTGGCGGCTGATTCTCCCCAGAGCCTGCTTGCTGGCGACGCTGCCGGTCGCCAGCGCATAAAAGCCGACCACGTTCCGGCTGCCGCTCTCGCAGACTGCATAGGTGCGGGACGCGCCGGAGACCTCGTTTTTCAACGCCTGCTTTTTCAGCCAGTCATCAAGGGACGGAACGCCGCAGGCAAAGCTGCCGGTCTCATGGCTGGCGGCCAGCGGCTCCGGCGCGGTCACTCTTCCCACGGTGCCGGGCGGGAAAGCAGCGTTTCGAGCTGCCGGTTTCCGGCCATGCCCTGCCGCAACGCAGCGGCAAATTCAGCAAACTGCCGCTCATCCAATAGAAACAGCCGCTGATCAAGCAGGACGTTTTCCGCCTCCTTGCAGGCCGCCTCAAGAATGAAATCTGACCGGCTCTTGTGCTGGGCAGCGGCGGCCCGGTCTATCAGCTCCCGCTGTGTCTGCCGCGCTCTGATATTGATCGGCGCGTTCCGTGCTTCTGTCTGCATGGCGTTCCTCCTTGCTGTATATATGTTCAATATACACAGCGCGGCAGCCATGCGTCAAGGCAGGGCAACTGACCTTTGGAAGCAGGAGCATGAAGACGTTGCCGCTGCGGTGCGGGACGGAACAGAAAAAACTTGTGCGCTGATCAGCAATAGCCTATGCTTAAAACAAGAACGATAAAGAAAAGGTAAAATCATGCTTCAGGCAAAACTTTCCAGCAAGTTTCAGCTTTCCATTCCCAAAGCCATGCGTCATGCCCTCGACCTCAAGGCAGGGCAGGAATTCACCTTGCTTGCGCGGGGCCGCATCATTGAGCTGATTCCGCAGCGGTCAATCAAAGAAGCAAGGGGAATGCTCTCCGGCTGTGAATGCGCGGATTCATCCGAATACAGGGACAGGACAGAGCGCAGCCCGGAATGATTCTGATCGACACGTGCGGCTGGATTGAATGGCTGACAGACGGGCCGCTCTGCGCTCATTTTGAGCCGTATTTCACCCGGATTGAATCGGTCATCGTGCCGACTTCAGTTCAGTTTGAGCTGTACAAATGGACAGCCCGGCAATGCAATCTGCAAACAGCTCTGGAAATTGCCGCCGTGACCGAGCAGGGCAGCGTTGCGCCTCTGTCAACGGCAATTGCTCTTTCTGCCGCCGACTTCTCCGCAGAACATTCCCTTTCTTTCGCAGATTCCATCATCTATGCCACAGCCCGGTTTCACAATGCCTTGCTGATCACTTCGGACGCGCATTTTGAAGGGCTGCCGGGAGTGAAGTTTTTCAGGAAGCAGCAAGGCTGAACGCCCTGTCTTGCCGCCCCTGATGAGTCACTGAAAAGTTGCTCAACAGATTTGCAGAAAGCGGGTATTTTGAAAAAATAAATTTTTACCAAGACTGAATTTTCGTTTTGTTTCGTGTTGTTACTTCGCTTTTAGTGGCTCCGGCCTTCGCACCGTAATGAGCCATATATGCAGGGTTTTGATATTTAATATCAAAACCCTGTTTTTGTTTGCAGCGGCTTTGCACAAGCGTGCGGATTCAGTGCAGCCCGGAACATGCTGCACGACAGGCTTGCCGCTGACATGGTTTGCAAGTACAATGGCTTGAGCAAAGAGACCGTTGAACACCTCCAAGCGGAACTGACACACAGCAACTTCTGACAACTAAGCAGCACCGGCTGCGCCCTGACCAATGAATGAACCAAAGACCAACATTGCCCACGTCCGGCAGCGGATTGATGAAATTGACAACGCGCTGCTGACCCTGCTGCTGGAACGCCTTGACTGCGCCAAAGAGATTGGCAGGTTCAAGGCGGCCTCTGATCTGCCGCCTTGGGACCCGCAGCGGGAGCTGGCCATCTATGCCCGCCTGCTGGAGGCGAACAGCGGCAAGTTCCCGGAAGAGGCCTTACGCGGCATCTTCCACGAGATCATCACTGCCTGCCGCTCGGTTCAAAAGAAGAACGAGGTTGCCTTTCTGGGGCCGGAAGGCACCTTCAGCCACCTTGCCGGAATGCGGCACTTTGGTGCTGGCGCCCATTACCGGCCTGCGGAAACCATTGAGGACGTGTTCAACGAGGTGGAGAAAGAGCGGGTCCAGCACGGGGTGGTGCCGGTGGAGAACTCGACCGAAGGCTCTGTCTTCTGGACGCTGGACTCGTTCATGAAGTACAAGGTCAAAATCTGCGGCGAGCTGCAATTGCTCATCCGCAACAATTTGGTGTGCAGCTCCGGCAGGATTGAGGACATTCAGGCCGTGGCCTCCCATCCCCAGCCGCTTGCCCACTGCCGGGAGTGGCTGCGCAAGAACCTGCCCGGCATCCCCACTCTGCCCATGTCCTCCACCACGGCTGCGGCCCAGATGGCGGCGGAGAATCCCAATGTCGGCGCAATAGTCGGCGACCTGGCCGTGAAGATGTATGCGGTGCAGGTGGCAGTGCCGGGCATTGAGGACTATCAGGGCAACACCACCCGCTTCCTCATCATCGGCGATCATTCGCACTCGCGCAGCGGCAGCGACAAAACCTCGCTCCTGCTCGGCTTGGCTGACAAGCCCGGCTCGCTCAATGAGGTGCTGACCCTCTTCTCGGACAAGGGCATCAACTTGACCAAGATTGAATCAAGGCCGATGAAGGGCAAGCGCTGGCAATACCTCTTCTTCATGGACCTGATCGGCCACATTGAAGACCCAGTCATCCAAGAAGGCTGCGAGGCGGTGCGCAAGGTCTGCTCTTATTATGAATGGCTCGGCTCCTATCCCAAGGCTGCTGATCCTGAAACGGAAATCTGACGCATGGCTGACCTGCTCACCTGCCGCAGTCTGGGCAAAGCTTTTGGAGCGCAAACGCTCTTTTCTTCGGTCAATCTCTCCATTGCCGAGGGCGACCGCATTGGCCTGATCGGGCCGAACGGCTCCGGCAAATCGACCCTGCTGAAGATACTCGGCGGCCTGACCGAGCCGGACAGCGGCGACCTGTTCCGGCAAAAGCATGTCCGCAGCAGCTATCTCGCCCAAGAGGATGTCTTCAATGAGGAGCAGAGCTGCGCCGAGAACTTGGCTGCTGCCTTGGCTGATCTCCATCTGGAGCCGGTCGAGGAGCACAGCCGAGTGCAGGCCCTGCTCAGTCGGGCGGAGTTTGCTGACCCAGACAGCCCGGTGCGGCTGCTCTCCGGCGGCTGGCGCAAGCGGCTGGCCATCTGCCGCGCCCTGATCGTCCGGCCCGACCTCCTGCTCATGGACGAGCCGACCAACCATCTGGATTTGGAAGGCATCCTCTGGCTGGAGAAGCTGCTCAACGCCTCGCTGCCGGAAAGCCCTGCCGCCTTTCTCCTGATCAGCCATGACCGCCGCTTTCTCGAAAACACGGTCAGCCGGGTGGTGGAGCTGGCTGCGGTTTATCCTGAAGGCACCTTGCAGGTCAAGGGCAATTACTCGGCCTTTCTCGAACGCAAGGCGGTCTTCCTTGACCAGCAGCAGGCCGAGGAGGAGCGGTTAGCCAACAAGGTGCGGCGGGAAAACGAGTGGCTCAGTCGCGGGCCAAAGGCGCGGACAACCAAGGCCAAGGCCCGTAAGGACACCGCCTATCAGCTTCAGGATGAGCTGGCCGAGCTGAAAGGCCGTAACCGGTCGGGCGGCAAGGTGGATATTGCCTTTGATGCCACAGAGCGGAAGACCAAGAAGCTGCTTACAGCTGCTGGCATCAGCAAGGGCTACGATGAGCGGACGCTGTTCAGCAAGCTCGACCTGACCCTTTCGCCGGGCACGAGGCTCGGTCTGCTGGGCCGGAACGGCTGCGGCAAATCCACCCTGATGCAAATCCTTGCCGCCGCCATTTGCGAGGATGGTCTCAAGCCGGACAGCGGCACGATCACCGTGGCCGACAAGCTCCGCATAGTCAGCTTTGACCAGCGCAGAGAGCAGCTTGATCAGGAGCAGACCCTGCGCCGCGCCTTGGCCCCGGACGGTGATTCAGTCCTGTATCAAGACAGATCGCTGCACGTGGTCTCCTGGGCCAAACGCTTCCTCTTCCGCCCGGATCAGCTCGAAACGCCGGTGGCCCGGCTCTCCGGCGGTGAGCAGGCCCGCATCCTCATTGCTGGTCTGATGCGCCAGCCTGCCGATGTCCTGCTTTTGGACGAGCCGACCAATGACCTCGACATTCCCTCGCTCGATGTGCTGGAGGAGAGCCTGAACGAGTTTCCCGGCGCGCTGGTGCTGGTCACGCATGACCGCTTTCTGCTTGACCGGGTCTGCGAGCAGGTGCTGGGCTTTGACGGCAAAGGCAAGGCCATGCTCTTTGCCGACTACGAGCAGTGGCTGCGCGCCTTGGCTGAGGCGGAGAACCCGCAGCCGGGAAAAAAGGCAGCTCCGTCCGTTGCGCCTGAAAAGAAGAAGACCGGGAAAAAACTTTCCTATCTTGATCAGCGCGAGTATGATCTTATGGAGAAAAATATCCTCACTGCCGAAACCCGGCAGGAAAAGCTGGAAGCGCGAATGCACGAGCCGGATATTGTGGCTGATCCGGCCAAGCTGGCTGAGTGCTGGGAGGAGCTGGAAGCGGCTCAAAAAGAGGTGGCCCGGCTCTATCAGCGTTGGGAAGAGCTGGAGCAGATGAAACATGGCGGCTGATCAGCGCATTCCCTGCCCGGCCTGCGGCGGCAGCGGCCAGCTCAGTTCCTTCAAGGGCGAAAGCCGCTTCCTTCTCACTGTGGAGGAATGCCCGCTCTGCTGCGGCACCGGCTTGGCCCCGGAGGAGGAACAGGAGAACGAAGAGCGGAATGATCCGCAAGATGACCCTTGATTCAGGAGAAAGCATGACTGCGGCAAAAAACGGCGACAGCGTGAAAGTCCATTACACCGGCACTTTGGAGGATGGCAGCACCTTTGATTCCTCACGCGGGGTGGAGCCGCTGGAGTTCACCGTGGGCAGCGGCCAAGTGATCGCCGGTTTTGACGAGGCAGTGGTCGGCATGGAGCTGGGTGAGCAAAAAAATGTCACAGTTCCGGCGGACAAGGCTTATGGTCAGCGGCATGATGAGATGGTCATCACCGTGCCCCGCGCCCAATTTCCCGCTCATATTGTCCCGGAAATCGGCCAGCAGATTCAGCTTTCCGGGCCGAACAATCAGCCGATTTTAGTCAGAGTGGTCGGCATCAGCGAGGACAGCGTCCAGCTTGACGCGAACCCGCCCTTGGCCGGGCTTGACCTGACCTTTGATCTGGAGCTGGTTTCCATTGCTGAATAAGGGCGGGCTGTCATTTTTTTTCTGACCTGCTTGCCGACGGCGCAGCGGAGTGCTATGATTAAATAGGATTGCAGCATATCAGACAGATTCTTCCTGCACGGCGGCCAGCATGTTTCTTGACAAAAAAATTGGTGTGGTCATCCCTGCCCACAATGAGGAACGACTGATCAGCAAAGTCATTGCCACTATGCCAGATTTTGTGGATCATATTATTGTGGTGGATGACGAGAGCCAGGACAGCACAGCGGCAGTGGTGCGCAACTTGGCCGACTCAAACCGGAAGATCGTTCTTATTGCGCATGTTCACAATCAAGGCGTGGGCGCGGCCATTGCCACTGGCTACAAATGGACACGCGATCATCAGGTGGATGTGACTGCGGTCATGGCGGCGGATTTTCAGATGGATCCGGCTGATCTGCACCGCATTCTCCGGCCTGTCTGCCAAGGTGAATGCGACTACACCAAGGGCAACCGGCTCTTCCGGGGCGAGTCGTGGGGCATGATTCCCAAGCACCGCTACATCGGCAATTCCTTCCTCTCGCTGTTCACCAAGATTGCCTCCGGCTACTGGCATGTGGCGGATTCGCAGAGCGGCTACACCGCCATCAGCCTGCAAGCCTTGCGGGCCATTGATCTTGATGCGATTTATCCCCGCTACGGCATGCCCAATGACCTGCTGATCAGTCTGAACATTGCCAATTTCCGGGTGCGCGACATCTCCATCCGTCCGGTCTATAATGTCGGCGAAGTGTCCGGCATCCGCCTGAAAAAGGTTATTTTCACCATTCCGTGGATTTTGGTGAAAGGCTTCACCAGAAGGATGATGGAGAAATACATGATCCGCGATTTTCATCCGCTGATTTTCTTTTACTTCTTTGGCGTTCTCTTTTTCTTCTTCACCATCATCCTGACCATTAGAGCCTTTATTTACCTTGGCATTGACGGCCATCTGCCGCCGATCAACACCTTGGCAGCCATGTTCTCCTTCATGAGTTCCAGCATCTTCACCTTGTTTGCCATGTGGTTTGACATGGAATACAACAAGGATTTGAAGTGAGCGGTTTGCAGCCATTGAAACAAGTTCCAAATGCCCAAGGCGTTGCCTTGGGCTGACGAATCTCAGATATCAGCCATCAGCGGCTTCATCGGCAAAACGCCACCACCTCCTGATAGGTGCAGCCGCTGCCGCCGAAGATGTCCAGCGCGCTGCCCACCGTGACATCAATCCGTCCCTGCCCAGCCCGGCGCACCAGCTCCAGATCAGCCATGCTGCTGACTCCGCCTGCATACGTGATCGGCACTGGCACGTATGCTTCAGCGAGCAGGCGCAGGAGCCGTTCATCCACGCCCATGCACTTGCCTTCCACATCCACCGCATGAACGAGAAACTCAGCGCAGCTTGCGGCCAGCTCAGTCAGCAGCTCGCGGCTGACGCGCAACTGCGTGAACTTCTGCCAGCGGTCTGTAACCACATAATAGCCGTCCTCCCGCCAACGGCAGCTCAGATCAAGAACTAACCGTTCCTTGCCGGTCAGCCGCAGCAGCCGCTCCAGCCGGGTGAAATCGAGCTGGCCGTCATGAAAAACATGCGAGGTGACAATGACATGCGATGCGCCCCGCTCCAGCCATAGTTCGGCATTGGCATCCGTGATGCCGCCGCCAAGCTGAAGCCCGCCCGGCCAAGCTGACAGGGCATCTATTGCCGCCGCCTCATTGCCCGGGCCCAGCATGATGACATGACCGCCAGGCAGATTGTCCTTCTCGTAGAGCCGCGCATACCAGGACGGCGGCAGATCAGAGGCGAAATTGGTGCGCAGGCTGGCCGGGCCGCTGTCGTTCAGGGTTGAGCCGACAATCTGCTTGACCCGGCCTTCATGCAGATCAATGCAGGGACGGAACCGCATCAGTCTTTGGCCTTCTTCTTTTTTTTCTCGCATTCGGTGCGATAGGGATTGATGGTCATGACCGGGCAGCAGGAATTCTTGACCACCTTGTCGGCCACGCTGCCAAACATGATGCGCTCCAAGCCCTTGTAGCCGTGCGTGCCCATGACGATCATGCCGCACTCGGCATCATGCGCGTAGGAAAGAATTTCCTCGGCCACATCGCCGACAAGCACCTTGCTGCGCAGGGTCGAGACCCCGGCGGCAGTCGCAGTCGCAGTGAAGCCTTCAACAAATTCCTCCATCTTCTGCTGGGCTGACTCATTCAGTTCCTGCTCCAAGCTGGGCAGGCCGACCGGCGGGACAAAGAAGCCGGAATAATCCTCAAAATTCTGCACCACAAAGACCAAGTGCAGCTCCGCGCCAAACTTGCCTGCCATATAGGCGGCAGACTCAGCAATCATGCTGGCGTTGTCAGAAAAATCCACCGGCGTGACCACAATTTTGATTTCCTGCATGAAACTCTCCTGTAATGGGAATGAATAGATCAGCAATCCTTGGCAGCATGACTGGGCCGCGCACAAAGCGGTTGACCCGTGGCCGCAGGAGGAATATAGTGAGATTCTTCCTCGTTCTGCAAACACTTTTTTTGATCAAGCCTGAATATCTGACCGCTGAGGCCCGCTGCAATGGATTTTGAACCAAAATGGCTCGCTTGGGAAATCACCCGCCGCTGCAACCTGCACTGCGTCCACTGCCGTTCCGCGTCTGACTTGGAAGCAGCCGGACATCCTGACTTTTCTTTTGCCGAAGCAAAGCGGGTGCTGGATGACATCAAATCATACAGCAGCCCAGTGGTGGTGCTTTCCGGCGGCGAGCCACTCCTGCGGCCAGATGTTTTTGACATTGCCAGCTACGGTACCAGCCTTGGCCTGCGGATCTGCCTGGCCACCAACGGCACTTTGGTCACTGAGGAAATCTGCGCCAAGATCAAAGAGTCGGGCATCAAGATGGTCTCCCTCAGCTTGGACGGCGCAACAGCGGCGGTGCATGACAATTTCCGCAATCAGCCCGGCGCGTTCGAGGGAACAATGAACGCCATCCGTCTTTTCAACGAGCACGGGATCAAGTTTCTGGTCAACTCCTCCTTCACCCAGCGCAACAAGGAAGAGGCACCCAGACTCTACGAGCTGGTGAAGAGCCTTGGCGCGACCGCGTGGTATCTGTTCATGATCGTGCCCACAGGCCGGGGCGAGGAGATCATGGAGGAGCTGATTCCAGCCTCCGAATACGAGGACATCCTCAACTGGCATTATGACATGGAGAAGGAGGAGCAGGACTTGCTGGTCCGGCCGACCTGTGCGCCTCAGTATTATCGGATTGTTCTTCAGCGGGCCAAGCAGGAGGGTGAGCAATTCAAGCGCAGGACGTTGCAATTCTCGACCGGCGGCTCCAAGGGCTGCTTGGCTGGGCAGCTCATCTGTCTGATTGATGTCGATGGCAATATCCTGCCGTGCAGCTATTTCCCCAAAGCCGCTGGCAATATCCGCGAGCAGAAATTCCAGGAAATCTGGGAGCAGTCCCCGCTTTTTCTCGAACTGCGCAACTTCAAGGGCTATAAAGGCACCTGCGGCCGCTGCGAGTACGTCAATGTCTGCGGCGGCTGCCGGGCCAGAGCTTATGCGGTCAGCGGCGATTACTTGGCGCAGGAGCCGTTCTGCGCCTATCAGCCCCGCCGTTGATCTTGCCAAGCTGTCGCTGTTCTGCCAGTGAAACTCCTTCTTCCCTTTCTCGGCAAAACCAAGGAAAGCTACCTTGAGCAGGGCATTCGCGACTATGCCGAACGCCTGCGCCGCTATCTGCCCTTAGATATCAAGGTGCTCAAGTGCGGCCACGGCAGGAATGACAGCGATCAGGTCATCATGGCCCGCGAGGCCGCCCTGCTGCTCAACCAAGCTGCCGCTTCCTCCCTGACCGTCGCTCTTGATCCGGCAGGCCGCCAGTTCAGCTCCGAAGAGCTGGCCGCGCTCCTTGACAGCTGGGAGCAGCAGAGCCTGCAAACGGTCTGCTTCCTCATTGGCGGCCATCTCGGCCTGGATGAACGGGTGCGGCAGCAGGCAGACCTGCTCTGCTCGCTCTCCCGCCTCACCTTCACCCACGAGATGAGCCGTTTCATCCTCCTGGAGCAACTTTACCGGGCCAGCTCCATCCGCGCTGGACACAAGTATCATAAATAAGCCGCCCTTGTTCATTATATGGAGCTGCACACCTTGAACATCAAGGATCTTCGTCTCATCTCCGGGCTGCAATCGCACTGTCCGACAGGCTGATCAATATTCAGGACGTTCAAAACATTAGGAGCATAACATGGTCTTTCCAGAATACCGTCCCCGCAGGATGCGGCAGAACGAGAACTTCCGCGCCATGATCCGCGAAACCCGCTTGGCCCCGGAGCAGCTCGTCTATCCGCTCTTTGTCCTGCCGGGCAAGGGCAAAAAAGAGGAAGTCTCCTCCATGCCCGGAGTCTTCCGGCTCTCGGTCGATCAACTGCAACAAGAGGCTGAGGACTGCCTTGCGCTCGGAGTCCGTTCTGTGATTCTCTTCGGCCTGCCAGAGAAAAAAGACGCGGTCGGTTCCGGTGCTCATGCCAAGAACGGCATAGTCCAGCAGGCGATCAAGGAGCTGAAGAGCAAGACTCCAGAAATTACTGTAATCACGGATGTCTGTCTCTGCGAATACACGGATCACGGCCACTGCGGCTGCCTGAGCGGCCATGAAGTGGATAACGATGCCACTTTGGAGCTGCTCGCTAAGACCGCGCTTTCTCACGCCCAAGCCGGAGCTGACATGGTTGCGCCTTCAGATATGATGGACGGCAGGGTCAGTGAAATCCGCAGCGCGCTGGATGAGAATAATTTTCATACTGTGCCGATCATGTCTTACGCGGTCAAATACGCTTCCGCCTTTTACGGCCCCTTCCGCGATGCTGCTGACTGCGCACCCCAGTTCGGCGACCGGCGCAGCTATCAGATGGACCCGGCCAACAGCCGCGAGGCTCTGCGCGAGGCCACCTTGGATGTCGATGAAGGCGCGGATATCCTGATGGTTAAACCGGCAGTTGCCTATTTGGACATTATCAGCCGACTGCGCGATGAATTCGACCTGCCCATTGCCGCCTACCATGTCAGCGGCGAATATGCGATGATTAAAGCTGCTGCCGTCAAAGGCTGGATTGACGAGCAGCGGGTCATGGCCGAGACTCTGCTTTCCATCCGCCGGGCCGGGGCAGACATCATCCTCACCTACTTTGCCAAAGACATGGCGAGACTGCTGCGCTCGCAGCGCATGAATCCATGAATTTTGAACGCTTTGTCAGCTTCCGCTATTTGCGGGCCAAACGCAAGCAGAAGTTCATCTCCCTGATTTCACTCATCTCGGTGCTGGGCGTGGCCGTCGGGGTGATGGCCCTGATTGTTGTCCTCTCGGTTTATACTGGCTTCACCGAGGGCCTGCGCGACCAGATCATCGGCATCAATGCCCACATCTTAGTGCAGGGCTATGGCGGCGAAATCGACAATCCCGCCTTGGTCAAGCAGGAGGTTGAGCAGGCCAAGGGCGTGGAGGCGGCCACGCCATACATCTACGCCCAAGCTCTGATCAGCTCCGGCAGCGGCCGCTCCTCCGGCATTGCCATTCGCGGCATTGATCCGACCAGCGCAGGCCGGGTGATCACCTTAGATAAAAAGATGGTCAGCGGCAAGCTGACCGATTTGACAGCGGCAGGCGAGCTGCCCGCCATCGTCCTTGGCAAGGAGCTTGCTAACCAGCTCCAAGTGAAGAGCGGCGCAAAAGTCCGTCTGATCTCGCCGGACGGCCCGCTCACGCCGATGGGGGTTATGCCCAAGGTGCAGATATGCGTGGTCAGTGGCATCTTTTCCACTGGCATGTATGAGTATGATTCAACAATGGGTTTTGTCAGTTTGGAGACCGCCCGGCGGCTGGCTGGCTTGAACGAGGGCTGGGTGCATGGACTGGAAGTGCGGGCTGCGGATGCGGACAGGGCACATATCGCCAGAGCCGCGATTCAGGAGCAGCTTGGCCCGGCCTATTCCGTGCGCGACTGGATGCAGCTCAACCAGAACCTCTTTGCCGCGCTCAAGCTGGAGAAGATCGGCATTTTCATCGCCCTTGACCTGATCATTCTGGTCGCCTCACTGAACATCATCAGCGCCTTGGTCATGGTGGTGATGGAGAAAAACAAGGACATTGCCATTCTTAAATCAATGGGCGCAAAGACCGGCTCAATCATGCGCATTTTCTTCTATCAGGGCGCGGTGATCGGCTTTTCCGGCACTATTCTGGGGGTCGGCTCCGGCCTTGGCCTTTGCGCTCTGCTCAAGCGGTACAAGATCATCGAGCTGCCAAGCAATGTCTATCCCATGTCAACCATGCCGGTCAAGGTGGTGCCAATGGACGTGACCGTAATTGCAATCTCCGCCGTTCTCATCACTCTGTTAGCCACGCTCTACCCTTCGTGGAAAGCCTCCACAGTCCGGCCAGCGGAGGCCCTGAGCTATGAGTGAACGCCTGTCAGGTGCCGCCCTGCTGCAAGCGGTCAACATCCACAAGGAGTACGGCAGCAAGGACAACCCAATCCGGGTGCTGCGCCGGGTCAATCTGGAGGTGGCGCGGGGCGAGATGCTGGCCATTGTCGGGGCCTCCGGCTCAGGCAAGACCACGCTGCTGCAAATATTGGGCTGCTTGGACATGCCGGACAAGGGCAGCCTCTGGTTTGCCGGGGAGGACGTGAGCAGCCTGGCGGATAAAAAGCTGGCAGCGCACCGCAATCAGAATCTCGGCTTCATCTTCCAGTTTCATCATCTGCTGCCGGAGTTCACAGCCTTGGAAAATGTGATGATGCCCGGTTTGATTGCTGGACTGCCGGAAAGCAAACTCAGAGCGCGGGCCAAGGGGCTGCTGGAGCAGGTGGGTTTGGGACATCGGCTCACGCACCGCAGCGGCGAGCTGTCCGGCGGCGAGCAGCAGCGGGCTGCCTTGGCCCGCGCCTTAGTCATGCAGCCTGCCCTGCTGCTGGCAGATGAACCGACCGGCAACTTGGACTCAGCCAGCGGCCAGCAGGTCTTTGAGCTGCTCACTGAACTCTGCCGCACCCGGTCCATGTCCGTGGTCATGGTCACGCACAACATGCAACTGGCTGCGGCCATGGACCGCTGCCTGACCCTGACGGACGGGAAGCTGTAGCCAATAATCATTGCTGCAATGACCACCCCGGAAACCATCCTCAAAAGCACCTTTGGCTACGACTCCTTCCGCCCGCTGCAACGGGAGGTCATCGCCAATGTGCTGGCCCGGCGCGACACGCTGGCGATCATGCCCACTGGCGGCGGCAAGTCGCTCTGCTGCCAGATTCCGGCCCTGCTCTTTGACGGCCTGACCGTGGTGATCTCGCCGCTCATCGCCCTGATGAAAGACCAAGTTGAGCAGCTCCGGGCCGCAGGAGTTCCGGCCCTGTTCCTCAACAGCAGTCTTGCGCCGGAAGCCTACAGCGACAACATGGCCTGCGTCTGGCGCGGGCAGGCCAAGCTGCTCTATGTTGCCCCGGAAACTCTGCTCCTGCCGCGCATCCTCGATCTGCTCGCCCACGTGCGGGTAGCCTGCCTGACCATTGACGAGGCCCACTGCATCTCCGAGTGGGGGCATGACTTCCGGCCTGAGTACCGCCAGCTTGCCGAGGCGCGCCGCCGCTGGCCAGAAGCGGTCTGTCTGGCCCTGACCGCGACCGCCACGCCGCGTGTCCGGGCTGACATCAGCAGCAGTCTCGGCTTCAGCAGTGCGAATGAGTTTGTCGCCAGCTTCAACCGCGAGAACCTGTTCATTGAAGTCGCGCCCAAGCAGGACGGCCCCGGCCAGCTCCTGCGCTTCCTTGAGGGCTTCAAGGAGCAGTCCGGTATTATCTATTGCTTCTCGCGCCGCCAAGTGGATGAACTGAGCGCGTATCTGGAGCAGCACGGCCATTCGGTGCGGCCTTACCATGCCGGGCTGGATGACAGCACTCGCAGCCGCAATCAGGAAGCCTTCATCCGTGATGATGTCCAGATCATGGTGGCCACGATTGCCTTTGGCATGGGCATCAACAAGCCCAATGTGCGCTTTGTCGTTCATTATGATCTGCCCAAGAGCATTGAAGGCTATTATCAGGAAATTGGCCGGGCCGGGCGGGACGGTCTGCCAGCCCACTGCCTGCTGCTCTACAGCTACGGCGATGCGGCCAAGCTCAAGTATTTCATCAACAAAAAGGAAGGCGATGAGCGTAAGGCTGCCATGCAGCAGCTGGAGGCCATGCTTTGCTATGCTGAGGACGAGCGCAGCTGCCGCCGCCAACCGCTGCTGGCCTATTTTGGCGAGACGTTTGCAGCAGAGCAGTGCGGCAATTGCGATAACTGCAATGGCCCGGCTCCGGCTCTGGCAGACATCACCATCCCAGCGCAGAAATTCCTTTCCTGCGTTGTCCGCACCGGCGAACGCTTTGGGGCCGCTTATGTGACCGATGTCCTGCTGGGTTCAAAGAACGAGCGCATCCTTCGTCTAGAGCATGACAAGCTCTCGACCTACGGCATCGGCAAGGAGCTGACCCGCAACCAGTGGATGCACTTGGCCCGGCAGCTCATCCAGATGGGTCATCTCATTCAAGATGACGAACACCGCACTCTGCGCCTGACTGAAGCTGCGTGGACTGCCCTCAAAAGCCGGGCGCAATTCTTTGGCCGGATAGAGCAGACAGCAGACCGTCCTGCCCGCTCCAGCACCGGCAGCAGCAAGCAGGTGCTGGAGCACGACCGCGACCTGTTCGCCCTGCTGCGGGCCAAGCGCAAGGAGCTGGCTGATGCGGACAGCGTGCCGCCATACATCATCTTCTCAGACCGCACCTTGGTGGAAATGGCGGCGTATTATCCGCAGTCGCGCCAGTCGCTGCTGGGCATTGCAGGCGTTGGCCAGGTCAAGCTGGACAAGTTCGGCGACATCTTCCTGAGCGTGATCAGGCCGTACTGCCAGGAACGCGGCCTGCTGGAACAAGAACGCGCCCCAGCTCCGGCACAGTCCTCTTGGAAGGGCGCATCAGGTCCGGGAACGCGCACCGTGCTGATCGGCGAGGCGTACAACAGCGGAGCCTCAATCCATCATCTGATGGAACAGTATCAGGTGAAGGCGGGAACAATCCTTGAGCATCTGAGCAAGTATGCCTTGGCAGGCAACCGCCTGCGGAACGGGGAGGATTTGCAGACCTTGTCCTCCGCATCGCCAGAAGAGCAGCAGGCCGCCTTGGCCGCGTTCGAGGAGCTGGGCACGGCGTACCTGAAGCCGGTCTTTGACAGGCTGGACGGACGGATCAGCTATGACGAACTGAGGCTCCTGCGGCTGCGCTGCCTGGTGCTCCCGCAACGTTAAGCTGACAGGCAAAGCCGCTTGCAGAGCAACGATGCCGCACGAGGTGCAATCGGATATGCAATCCAACAGGTCCGGCTGCTGCAATGGGTGCATTCGTGCCACACAACAGCATGGTTTCGTGCCTCACGAATGCATGCATTCGTATCAATCAAATGCATGCATTCGATCCGATCAAATGCATGCAGTTGTATGTTACGAATGCGGAGGTTCGTGTGCAGAAAAACCGGCAGGCCGCCTTGGCCTTGTTCGGTGAGCTGGACGCAGCGTACCTCAAGCCGGTGTTCGGGAAACTGCACGGACAGATCAGCTGCGACGAGCTGAGGCTCCTGCGGCTGCGCTGCCTGGCCCGCTGATTGATGCAATCAGTTTCAATCCACGCCCCGGAATGTCCATCCCGCCAAAACCAGTTCCTGCGTTTGAGAGCGTATCGATACACTCCTTAAAACAACGACCGTAGTTTTGGGAAAACACCGACCGTAGTTTAGAGCAAAGTACGCCCGTAGTTCAGGTAAAAGTACGGGCGTAGTTTTGAAAAACACCGACCGTACTTTTTACCAGACCAGCAGCCAGCCTTCTTCAGGCTCATGTGTTGCTGTCAAACTTTCCTGAACTGCGCCAACGCGGCCTCCAGCATGGCCGCCGTGCCTGCGTGGCCTGCGGCAGCAAGGAAACCGCCGCGCTGCCGCACTGTCTGCTGGACAATGGGAGAGGCTCCAGCCAAGGTCATGGGAAAGGCGGCGTGTTGCAGCAGAGTTAAATCATCAGGCCTGTCACCTGCGGCGCAAGCAAGGCAATGCCTTCCGCCGAATACGGCCTGAAAGGCAGCATATTTCTCCCCTTGCTTGGGCACAAGAACAATCTTGCCCGGTTCAGCAACAATTCGGAACTGACCAGTCAGCACCGCAGGCAGGTTGTTGAAAAAAACGACTGCCTGCTCCTGCTCTGCCTCTTTGACAGCGCAGCGCAGCACCGCCTGATGACTGCTGCCGCTTTCCACCTTCATCGCCAAGCCATGCTGCCGCGCAAATTCCTCAAGCTGCGAGCGGACAGCACTCAAGTCAATTCTGGCCAGAACGCTTTCCTGCCATGCCGGATGCTGGTCAACAACTGCGCCGTGTTCTACTATCCAGCCCGCAATCCGCAGGCCGGCCTCAGCAAAGTGTTCCCGGAAATCGGCTGTGCCAGCCAGCGACCGGCCAGTGGCGATATAAATATCCGTCAGCTTGGCTAATTCAAGGAGCAGAGCCAAGGCTTGGCGGCTCAGGTAGGAATCTGTTGTCCGGCCTCGGATCAGCAGGCCGTCCGGCAACAGCGCGGCATGATTGATGGTGCCGTCGAGATCAGTGACAAAAGCTGGCTTTTTCATGCAGCGGTCAATTTGGCCAAGGCCCAAGCCAGCATGTCCTCTGCTGCCGCATGAGCGGCAAGGGGCGAACAGTAGCCATTTTTTTCTTGGACAATCGCTTTGAGTTCAGGGCAGGCGGCGGTCAAGGTGACAGGATGCTTGCTGTGCTGGAAGAGCTGAATGTCGTTGAAGTCATTGCCCAAGGCGATGTACGGCGCAGCATTGAAACGAGACAGGCCGAGCATTTTGTCAGGTTCCTGCGGATAAACAAAAATCTTGGGCGGCTGAAAAATAATGCAGCCCTCTTCGCCACTTTCCTGCATAAGCTGCTCAACAAGCTGCCTCGGCTTCTTCTCGCCATCCGGGAGAATGAAGCCAGTCGAGCATTCGTAGCCGGGAATGGCTTCCCAGCTTGGCGGCACTTTGGCTGCAAATCGCCATTGTTTCGGCTGCGGATACGGGCGGCTGAGGTCAGTTTTCACGACAAAGCCATTTTCCAAGACGAAACCGGCAAAACGCACTTTGGCGAGCTGCTCGGTGATCTTTGCCACGCTGGGCGCATTTCTGCCCGTGGTGATGAAGGTTGGCAGCCGCTGACTGATCTCAGCCAGCAGGGCTGCTGTTTTTGCAGACAGATAGCAGTCCCGTGACCGTCCTTTGATGACGTGCGCTTCCGGCACGGTATGAACGATGGTGCCGTCAAGGTCAACAGCAACGGCCTTGACAGTCATGCGGCAATCTCCAACGAACAGGCGGCGCGGGTGCGCAGATCACGCAAGAAATGCTGGTCATATTGAACCGGCACCTTGCGCTGTTCCGCCAATTGGAGGAGCAGGGAAAAGTGCTCGCGCACATAGTGTTTGTCATCAGCAAAAAATAGGGTGCGGGGCGCGGCGTTGATCAGGGCGCGGCAGACCTCGTTGCTGTGCAGGCGCAGCTCAGTTTTCTGATGAAACTTTGCTCCGCCGGGACAAGGTGCAGATGCGGAAGGCGCGACTGGCCCGGCCTGAGACCACGCTGCAACCAGCTTTTTCCGGGCAAAGGTGGCAGGAAAGCGGTAGGCGGCAAAAAAGCTGTCCTGAGCAACCACAAAGGTTCTTGAGAAACCAAGCGTGGCCAAGCCGGTGAAGCAGGCGGATGGACAAAAAATGTCCTCTTGGCAGCCGGAAAAGTCAGCCCAGCCCCAAGGGTCGTTGAGCACTGCCAAAGGGCCAGCTTGGAGCTGGGCCAGTTCCCGCGCCACCCCGCCCCGACCTGTCCAGCCATCGACAAAGACTATCTTCCGCTCAGGAAAATCCGCTTGCAGGCGGGCCAAGGCGGCTTGGTCAATGCCAATGCCGACAAACAGGGAAATGGCAGCGGCCACAGAACCGGGCAGCATCTGGCAGAGCCATTGGGCAATCGGCACCCCTGCTCTGAGAATTGCAGCAAAAAGAAGCCGTTCCGGCTGCGGCTCCCAGCAGGCAATGGCAGCGGCCAGCCGCTGGGCAGCCTGTTGAATCTGCTCCTGCTCAAGCTGGGCTGCCACAGCCTGCCAGAAGGCCTCATCAAGATCAGGCTCTGGCGAGGGAATGGACCAGAAGGTGTTTTCGCCCGTATAGGCCTGATTCAGTTTGCGGAAACGATGCGGCTCATCGAAAGGATGCACTTCTTCGAGCAGGCTGAGGTAGAGGTGCTGCTGCCAGAGATTGCCTGTTGCCTCTGGAGGAATTGCCTGTTGCATAGCGTGGTTATGAAAATATGTTCACGGTCGTGCCCTTCAGTTCAAGCTGTTGCCGCACACGTTCGCCTGCGTCTCGGTCGGCTTGATCGTGGAGCAGATGCACCGGCCTGTGCATCTGCTGCCAGTTGTAGAGATAATACTCAGCAAAATCCATCCTGCTGGTGATATTGACGTGATCCACAGACCACGGACTGAGCGTGACGTGATGAAAGCATTCAAAAATACCTGCAACCACCAGCAGCACAGCCGTGCTGACCGATTCGCCAACAACTAAGAGATGCTCGCCGCCTTGTTTTCTGAGCAGATGGGCCTTGCCTAATTGAGCCGCCATGCTGCGCAGCAAGTCTGCTGGGCATGCGGCTGCCTTGCAGATGCTGTCCGGCGGTGCTGACGAGCAAAGTTCCGCTGCTGAGGCAAGGGCATGAAAAAGGCATCTTTTGCCGCAGCCGCTGAACTGGTGGAAAAAATCCTCCTTCTGTTCGGCGGAACGGGAATCAGCAAAAGAGAAGATGCGAAAAACAGGCGCGGCCAGATGCTCCTGTATTTGGCTGATCAAATTTTTCACTGTGGTGCCGGAGGTGATCTCGTCTTCAACAATCCAGACCTCGGCAGTCTCCTCCGGCGGCAAGGGCAGCGTATGATCCGGGCCGTGGGAATGCAGCTCCTGAAAAGGAAGCCCGGCAATGCCGGTGCGGCGGGTTGAGCAAACCCATTTACAGGGAATGCCTTGGCGGCAGGCTTCGATGTGCATGAGAAAAGAGGGGACAATTCCCGATTCAGTCAGGCCGATCAGCAGCACTTTTCCTGCAACTGGCAGCTGAGTGATTGACTCTTGCAGCAGTTGGGCCAGATAATTGCTGCCCCGCGCCAGATGCGAGCGGTCAGCCGGATGCAGCTTGCCGAGAAAGGAGGCGGAGAAGGCTTCTTTCCTCAGAGGATTGTTGTCCCGGCAGATAAAAAAAAATCACGCATGGTTCAGCCTCGGTCGTGCTGCGCATCACGCTCAAAGAGAAGCGATGCTGATGAATGGACATGGGCCTGTTCAGGGCTGCCAGCGGTAACCCATGCCGTACTCAGAGCGGATGGCGTTGAATTCCTGATCAATTTCCCGGAACTTGTCGCGGATTCTGCGGATATGGGCGGCAATGGCATTGTTGGTGACAATAATGCTGGCTGCCTCCATGAGCTGATCGTGATTTTTGACATGGCCGGGCCGCCGGGCCAGACAGAGCAAAATCCAGAACTCGGTCAAAGTCAGGCTGACCGGCTGCCCCTGCCAGTACACCTCCTTGCGGTCTTCGTCAATCCGCAGGTTCTGATGTTCAATGATCCGGTTGCTGCTGCTGTTGCTGCGCAAAGCCTCGACTGTGCGGAACAGGGCGGAAATGCGGGCCGGGAGAAAATCAAGGGTGGTGGTGTCCTTGGTCAGATAGTCCCACGCGCCAAGGCGCAGGCCGGAGACCCGGTCCACATCCGAGTTGCGGGCGGTGAGAAAAATGATGGGAATCACCGGCGAAAGCGAGCGCAGATGCTGGCATAGATCAAAACCGCCCTCCATCTCCTCGCCGAGCATGATGTCCAAGATGGCAAGATCAGGCAGGAAGCGGTCAAAGGCGGTCATGGCCTCCTTTCTGCTGCTGTAGGAGCTGACATCATAGCCTTCCCGGTGCAGGGCTTGGGCGTAATTCGCTTGCAATCTGGGATCATCTTCGACCAAGGCAATCCTATAGGTCATGGCGGCAGGCTCCTGAAGCGAAATTGACAAGCATTCGACTGAACAAGATTGTAACATGGCGCAGGAGAAAACTCCAGCCCGCTGCCGCGTTGTCATAATCTGTCACCTTCTTTCTTCAACACGTCATGATTCAGCGGCGAAACAGTCATGCTCCCTGTTGAAAATAGACACAGGAAGAATTGAGATGAAGAAAAAGGAGGCCGCAGTCATGACAGAACAACAGAACACAGCAGATGTCCATCATTCAGGCATTGATCCCGGTTACTTAATGATGCTTGTCTATGTCCTCGCCGTCACAGTGCTGGTGCTCTTTGGCTGGTTTGGCGCCGCAGGCGCGCACAGCAGCGATGCGGGCACAGCAGAGACCGCAGTGATTATCCGCAGCCTAAGCGGCGCAACGCAGCCATGAAAAGAAATATCCCCTCTTGCCATTCCTGAGCAGCCATCCCTTTTTCAGTCAGCAACAAGCAACGATGGCTTGACAACCGGCGGCAGCCTGCCGCCGGTTATTCTCATTCCTGAGATTTTTCTTCTCGTTCCGAACCTTCAGAAAGGAAGTTCCACAAGGCGGTCTTGGCAATGACCTGCTCTTGACCGGAAATCAATGCTCCTGCAAGCTCTTCCGCACCACCTCGTCCGTATTCAACGACAGACCCGGCAGGGCGGCAATCCGCTCCAGTGCGGCCTGCATGAGCTGCTGCCGTCCGGCATCATAGCGTCGCCACTGGGTGAGCGGAGTCAGCATCCGGGCCGCCACCTGCGGATTGAGCGGATCAAGCACCTTGATCTGCTCTTCCAAAAAGGCATAACCGCTGCCGTCCGCCGCATGAAATTGGTGCTGATTGGCGCAGAAGACCCCGATCAGCGAGCGCACCTTGTTGGGATTCCTGATGCTGAAAGCCGGATGCGCCAGCAGCTCCCTGACCCGTTCCAGTGTTTCCGGCAATGTGCAGCTTGCCTGAAGAATGAGCCACTTATCGACCACGAGCGGATCGTGCTGCCACTTGCCATAAAAGTCAGCCAGCAGCTCGTCGCCAGCCGCCCGGTCCGCATTGACTACCGCAGACAGAGCCGCCGCCGCGTCAGTCATGTTGTCAGCCTGCTGATACTGTTCTACGCCGACTTGGAGAACATCGCTGGCAAGTTCTTCTCCCGGCGCAGCAGCCAAGAGATAGGCCAAGCAGCAGTTGCGCAGGGAGCGGCGGGCCATTTCCTCGGCTGACCAGCAATACGGTTCCTCGCTGCCCAAGGTGTAATAGCTTTCGTACAAATCGTCCCGATGCGTCCTGCTCAACTGGGCGCGGAAGGACTGGCGCACCGTGAAGACCGCTTCCGGGTCAATCACTGCCAGTTGCTGATTGATCCAGCTTTCCGCAGGCAGCGTCAAGGCCAAGCCGAGCAGAGCCGGGTCGCTGTGCTCATCCACCAAGAGCCGGGCAAAGGCTTGGTGAAATAGCTCTGGCAGTTCTGCTGCTTGGCCCTGCTGCCATGCGCTGATTCCGTGCAGCAGGCAGCGCAAGCCAAGCTGCTGGCCTGCGTCCCAGCGGTTGAACGGATCGCGGTCATGGGCCATAAGAAAGGCCAGCTCCGCATCAGAGACATCCGACTCCACCTTGACTGGCGCGGCAAAGTTGCGGTTCATGGACAGCACCGGTTTCTCGCTAATGGCGGTGAAGCGGAACTGCTTTTCCTCCTGATCAAGAATCAGCACCTCGTCGCATATATCCTTGCCGCTGCTGTCCAAGAGACCAATCTTGACCGGTAGGAAAAAAGGCTGCTTGTCCGGCTGGTCGGGCGTGGCCGGACAGGACTGGCTCACAGTGAGAACATATTCCTGCGCTGCCGCATCGTATTCACTGGCAACCTTGAGCAGGGGCGTGCCAGCCTGACTGTACCAGAGACGGAACTGACTCAAGTCAACGTCATTAGCATCCTGCATGGCTTGGACAAAATCCTCGCAGGTCACGGCTTGGCCGTCGTGGCGGGCAAAATACAAATCCATGCCCTTGCGGAAGCCTGCCGCGCCCAAGAGGGTGTGCAGCATCCGAATGACTTCTGCACCTTTGTTATAGACCGTGACTGTGTAAAAGTTGTTGATCTCCATGTAGGAATCAGGCCGGACTGGATGGGCGGTCGGGCCGCTGTCCTCGCGGAACTGGATATTGCGAATCAGGTTGGCATCCTGAATCCGCTTCACGGCCCGCGAAGCCATGTCAGCGGAAAACTCTTGATCGCGGAACACGGTCAGCCCTTCCTTGAGACTGAGCTGGAACCAGTCGCGGCAGGTGATCCGATTGCCGGTCCAGTTGTGGAAATACTCGTGGCCAATCACCGCTTCAATGTCCTCGTAATCCCTGTCTGTGGCAGTCTCTGAATTGGCAAGCACATATTTTGAATTAAAGACATTCAGGCCCTTGTTCTCCATTGCGCCCATATTGAAGTCATCCACCGCCACGATCATGTAAATATCAAGATCATACTCGCGGCCAAAGACCTCCTCATCCCAGCGCATCGCCTTTTTCAGCGACTGCATGGCATGAGCGCATTTGTCGCGGTTGCGCTCCTCAACATAGATATGCAGAGCAATTTCGCGGCCTGACATGGTGGTGAAGCTGTCCTCTATGCGGACGAGTTGACCCGCCACAAGGGCGAACAGATAGCTCGGCTTGGGAAAGGGGTCGTGCCATGTGGCGAAATGACGGCCATCATCCAACTGGCCCTGTTCAATCAGATTGCCGTTGGCAAGCAGCACCGGGCAGCTCTCCTTTGGGCCAATGACCGTGACCGTGAACACCGCCAGCACATCCGGGCGGTCAGGCCAGCAGGTGATGCGGCGGAAACCCTCTGGCTCGCACTGAGTGCAGTAATTGCCCGAAGAAAGATAGAGTCCTTCCAAGGCAGTATTGTTTTCCGGCGCGATCAAGGTTTCTGCTTCCAGCTCAAACTGGTCTGGCACCTGAGCGATACGCAGCTTGCCGTCAGCAAACATATATTCCGCTGCTGCCAGCTTGCGGCCATCCAGCGTGACAGAAAGCAGTTCCAGATGTGCGCCATGCAATTCCAACGCCGCCTGCTGGTCATCCGCCAAGGGATTGCGCTGAAAAGCGGTGCGGGCTGTGACCTTGGTACGGGTTGGGTCAAGCTCCACCCGTAGATGGGCTGTCGAAATGGTGAACGGACAGGGCCGATAGTCTTTCAGATAAATGGTGCTGTGAGGCATGAGTCTGTTGTTTTGGGAAGTTTGTTTATTGAATGGTCAGCGCAGCATAGCAGATTTTGCCGGAAAACAGGACTATTTTTTTGTCTTCAGGCTGCCAACGGCTTGACTTTTTGTTTGAACAACGGAATGCTTCGTCATAGAATATGAATAAGCATTCACAATCTGCATGGCCGCGTCAGCAGCGGCTGCGCGGAAGACAGGAGAGCCGGAGCGTCATTTCATGCAGGAAATTAAGAAACTCTCCCGCCGGGAGCGGGAAAAGTGCCGTCAGCGGCGGGAGATGCTGACCGCCGCAGTGCAGCTGTTTTCGGAAAAAGGCTATCACAACGCCTCGATGCAGGAGATTGCGGCCAAGGCGGAATTTGCGGTCGGCACCCTGTACAAGTTCTTCAAGAACAAGGAAGACTTGTACAAGGCCCTGATCACGGAGCAGGCGGACCGCTTCCACGAGGCTCTGACTGCGGCCTTGGGCGAAGAGACGGACGAGATTGCCCAGCTCCGCAACTATGTGCAAGTCAAGGGCAGGGTTTTCATGGACAATGTCGCCTTCATCCGTCTCTATTTTGCCGAGACGCGGGGTGCGGGCTTCAGCATCAAAGCCGGGCTGGACAGCGAGCTGCGGGAGCGGCACTGTCAGCTCCTGCATGTGCTAGCCGCTGTCTTTGCCAAAGGCATGAGCAGGGGCCGCTTCCAGCGGATTGCCGAGCCGCAGCATCTGGCGGTCGCCTTGGACAGCCTTTGCAACGCCTTTCTCTCCAACTGGCTGGAAGGCCGGGATGCCTATCCTGAATCCCCGGACATCATTCTCAATATTTTTTTTCATGGCCTGCTTGAGCCATCATTTCCACTTCACTGTGAATCGGAGCGTCTATGAACACCTTGCGCAAATGGAGCTTTCTGCTCGCCGCCCTCTCAGGCAGTCTGCTTTTGTCCGGCTGTGACCAGCAGCAGCTTGGCGGCTGGCTGGAACGCCTGACCAGTCTTTTTGCCGCCAAAAATCAGCAGCAGGGCGCACCGGGAGGGCCGCCGCCCGCCCCGGCAGTGTCGTTCATCATCATGCAGCCGCAGCGGGTGGTGCTGACTGATGAGCTGCCGGGCCGGACTTCAGCCTTTCGGATTGCGGAAATCCGGCCTCAAGTCAGCGGCATCATCCAAAAACGGTTCTTCAAGGAAGGCTCAGATGTCAAGGCTGGGCAAGTGCTCTATCAAATCGATCCCGCGCCGTTCCAAGCCGCGCTTGACAACACGGAGGCCAGTCTTCTCGCTGCCCGCAGGGCTGTTGACCAAGCAAAATCCGCCGAAAAGTCGAGTCTTGCCGATATTGGCCAAATTAAGGCCAAGCTGGACCTTGCCCGTTCGGACAGCAAACGATATGAGCAGTCGTTCAGGGAAAAGATTGTTTCTGCGGCCCAGCGTGACCAGGCCGCAACCGGGGCGGCTGTGGCGGAGGCGGAGCTGACTGCGGCAGAGGCTCAAGTGGAAAGCCGCCGCAGCGCAATTGCCGCCGCTCAGGCCGCTGTGCAGCAGGCGGAGGCGGCTTTGAAAACCGCCCGCATCAATCTCAGCTACACCAAGGTGACAGCTCCCATTTCAGGGCGCATCGGCATTTCCAACGTCAGCGAGGGCGCGGTGGTGACGGCTTATCAGCCAGCGCCGCTGGCGGTCATCCAGCAGCTCGATCCCATTTATGCGGATGTGCCGCAGGCTGCGGCCAAGCTGCTGCGCCTCCGGGAAAACGGCATCAGCGAAGGCGGCCAAGGGCGAAACACGGTCAAGCTCCTGTTGGAGGACGGCGCCGCCTACCCGCAGGACGGTGCCCTCCAGTTCAGCGACGTGACGGTTGACCAGAGCACCGGCTCTGTCACCCTGCGGGCGGTGTTCCCCAACCCGGACGGCGTGCTGCTGCCGGGCATGTTTGTCCGCACTCTGATTCAGGAAGGTGTCCGGGAGCAGGCTCTCCTGGCGCCGCAGCAGGCGGTGTCCCGCAACTCCAAGGGTGATCCATTTGCTTTGGTGGTCAATGCGGAGAGCAAGGCGGAATACCGCCCGTTAGTGCTTGACCGGGCCATTGATGACAAGTGGCTGGTCACCAAAGGGCTTGCGCCGGGCGACAAGGTGATTGTCGAGGGCCTGCTGATGCTGCGGCCCGGCACGGTGGTCAATGCTGCGCCGTTCGGGGAGAAGCCGCAAGGCGATGAGGCAGCGGCGGACGCTCCGTCGCAGAAGTGATGCAGGAGAGAGTGCTCTAAATCCAGCCGCCCGCCTGCTTCCTGATCAGCGGGCGGGTCATCCTCATTGCCCAGAATATCAACTGCCTGTAGAGCCACTGAAGTTGGTCAATGTCTGCTCCTCGCGAGCAGACATTGTTCCTTTCGGCCCTGCCCTGCCGTCCCAGTTCGCAGTTGATGCAACGCAAAAAAGCCTTTCATCATCTCACCGGAGTGAGGAGATGAAAGGCTTGCAAAAAAGAATCGGCGGCGACCTGCTCTCCCGCGCAGTCACCCGCGCAGTACCATCGGCGCTGGAGAGCTTAACTTCCGTGTTCGGAATGGGAACGGGTGGAGCCTCTCCGCTGTGGCCGCCGAAAAAATCGGGGCATCGGCTCAGTGTTGATTGAGCGTCAGCGATATATCAGAAATCAAACAGCAGGGCATGATCAGCTTTGTTCAAAAAGGACATGGTTAAGCCTCACGGCTTGTTAGTACCGGTCAGCTCCGCACGTTGCCGCGCTTCCACCTCCGGCCTATCAACGTTGTGGTCTCCAACGGGCCTTCAGGCACTTTTCAGTGCGGGATATCTCATCTTGGAGAGGGCTTCCCGCTTAGATGCTTTCAGCGGTTATCCCTGCCGGACTTGGCTACTCAGCAATGCCCCTGGCGGAACAACTGATACACCCTCGGTCCGTCCATCCCGGTCCTCTCGTACTAGGGAAAGACCTCCTCAAATATCCTGCGCCCGCAACAGATAAGGACCAAACTGTCTCACGACGTTTTAAACCCAGCTCACGTACCACTTTAATCGGCGAACAGCCGAACCCTTGGGACCTGCTTCAGCCCCAGGATGTGATGAGCCGACATCGAGGTGCCAAACCTCCCCGTCGATGTGGACTCTTGGGGGAGATAAGCCTGTTATCCCCGGAGTACCTTTTATCCGTTGAGCGACGACCCTTCCATACGGAATCGCCGGATCACTAAGACCTGCTTTCGCACCTGCTCGAGATGTCTCTCTCGCAGTCAAGCTCCCTTGTGCCTTTACACTCTGCGGCTGGTTTCCAATCAGCCTGAGGGAACCATCGCGCGCCTCCGTTACACTTTGGGAGGCGACCGCCCCAGTCAAACTGCCCGCCAGACACTGTCCCGGACCCGGAAACGGGCCGCGGTTAGAGTTCAAAGACAGCAAGGGTGGTATTTCAAGGCTGACTCCACAATCACTGGCGTGACCGCTTCAAAGTCTCCCACCTATCCTGCACATGCTGCCCCTAAACACAATGCCAAGCTGCAGTGAAGGTTCACGGGGTCTTTCTGTCTAGTTGCGGGCAACCGGCATCTTCACCGGTGCTACAGTTTCGCTGAGTCTCTGGTTGAGACAGCGGGGAAATCGTTACGCCATTCGTGCAGGTCGGAACTTACCCGACAAGGAATTTCGCTACCTTAGGACCGTTATAGTTACGGCCGCCGTTTACCGGGGCTTCGGTTCGATGCTTCGCTTGCGCTGACATGTCCCCTTAACCTTCCGGCACCGGGCAGGCGTCAGACCCTATACATCGCCTTGCGGCTTCGCAGAGTCCTGTGTTTTTAGTAAACAGTCGCTCCCCCCATTTCACTGCGGCCCCCCTCGGCTCCAGGAGCAAGTCCCTTCACCTGGCGGGGGCGCACCTTCTCCCGAAGTTACGGTGCCATTTTGCCGAGTTCCTTAACCAGAGTTCTCTCAAGCGCCTTGGTATTCTCTACCTGTCCACCTGTGTCGGTTTGCGGTACGGTCGCCGATAAAAATGCATGCGAGGCTTTTCCTGGAAGCATGGAATCAGCAGCTTTGCGTCTCTTTCGAGACTCGTCGTCACGCCTCAGCCTTGATGAAGCCCGGATTTGCCTGAGCTTCGGCCTGCACGCTTAAACCGCCTGTTCCAGCAGACGGCCTGTCTATCCTTCTCCGTCCCCCCTCATGCAATCTCCTTATCAGCGGCACGGGAATGTTGACCCGTTTCCCATCAGCTGCGCCTTTCGGCCTCGCCTTAGGGGCCTGCTGACCCTGAGCAGATTAACTTCACTACAGGAAACCTTGGACTTGCGGCGAGGAAGTTTCTCACTTCCTTTATCGCTACTCGTGTCAACATAAGCTCTTGCGATACCTCCAGCATTCCTCGCGGAACACCTTCTCAGGCCTACGCAATGTTCTCCTACCACAGGAATAATCCTGTCCGCAGCTTCGGCGCCGCACTTGAGCCCCGTTACATTTTAGGCGCGGATTCACTGGACCAGTGAGCTGTTACGCTTTCTTTGAAGGGTTGCTGCTTCTAAGCCAACCTCCTGGCTGTCTGCGCAATTCCACATCCTTTCCCACTTAGTGCGGACTTGGGGGCCTTAGCTGGCGGTCTGGGCTGTTTCCCTCTCGACTACGGAACTTATCTCCCGCAGTCTGACTCCCGCGATGGAACTTGCCGGCATTTGAAGTTTGACAGGGTTTGGTAATCCGGTGGGACCCCTAGCCCAATCAGCGCTCTACCTCCGGCAGTCATCTCGCGAGGCTATACCTAAATATATTTCGGAGAAAACCAGCTATCACCGGGTTTGATTAGCCTTTCACTCCTATCCACACCTCATCCAAACCGTTTTCAACCGATATTGGTTCGGGCCTCCATTTCGTGTTACCGAAACTTCACCCTGGACATGGATAGATCACCCGGCTTCGGGTCTGCCCCGTGCAACTTGACGCCCGTTTAAGACTCGCTTTCGCTGCGGCTCCACCTCGCGGCTTAACCTCGCTGCACAGGACAACTCGTTGACTCATTATGCAAAAGGCACGCTGTCACATTGACAAGTCAATGCTTCAACTGCTTGAAGGCTGACGGTTTCAGTTTCTATTTCACTCCCCTTCCGGGGTTCTTTTCACCTTTCCCTCACGGTACTTGTTCGCTGTCGGTCGACAGGGAGTATTCAGCCTTGGAAGATGGTCCTCCCAGATTCCCACAGGGTTTCACGTGTCCCGTGGTACTCAGGAACTCCCTGGAGCAGTTCAGAATTTCGCGTACCGGGCTGTCACCGTCTCTGGCCGGCCTTTCCAGGCCGTTCCGCTATTCATCTCCGCCCCGTCACGGGGTCCTACAACCCCGGCGGGCAAGCCCGCCGGTTTGGGCTGGTCCGTTTTCGCTCGCCGCTACTCACGGAATCTCTGTTGATTTCTTCTCCTGGGGGTACTGAGATGTTTCACTTCCCCCCGTTCGCCTCATGCGGCTATGAATTCACCGCATGATGATGAAGCATGAACTTCACCGGGTTGCCCCATTCGGAAATCTCCGGGTCAAAGCCTGTAAGCGGCTCGCCGAAGCTTATCGCAGCTTTCCACGTCCTTCATCGCCTCCTGTCGCCAAGGCATCCGCCGTCAGCCCTTGATAGCTTAACCACAAGCCTTTTCAAACCAAGCTGAACTCTTCAACACTCCGCAGCGGCTTTGGAACTTCTTTTTTCAAAGAAGCCTTCACCCTGCGGCACTGCAATTAAAGATGCCCTGCTATTCAATTGTCAAAGATCGGACAGCATTCAGCTGTCAGGTTTTGATCACCGTGTTCAATGCAGTGATCAAAAACTGACTTCCGACCGCTTTTTTTATAAAAAAACAAACTGGTGGAGGTGAACGGGATCGAACCGATGGCCTCCTGCGTGCAAGGCAGGCGCTCTCCCAGCTGAGCTACACCCCCGTTGTCAGGCAGCTGACAAGTGGTGGGCCTGGGGGGACTTGAACCTCCGACCTCACGCTTATCAGGCGTGCGCTCTGACCGGCTGAGCTACAGGCCCACGGCGTTGATCGCTCAAAACTGAGCAGCATTGAAGGCGGGGTTGATCCCTGTTCAGGTCATGCCTGAATCTTCCTTGTAAAGGAGGTGATCCAGCCCCAGGTTCCACTAGGGCTACCTTGTTACGACTTCACCCCAGTCACCGGCCATGCCTTGGCATCCTGCGTCCCGAAGGTTCGCCCAGATGCTTCTGGCGCAGCAGACTCCCGTGGTGTGACGGGCGGTGTGTACAAGGCCCGGGAACGTATTCACCGCAGCGTGCTGATCTGCGATTACTAGCGATTCCAACTTCACGGAGCCGAGTTGCAGACTCCGATCCGGACTGAGACCGGTTTTAAGGGATTGGCTTCAGGTCGCCCTGTCGCAGCCCTCTGTGCCGGCCATTGTAGTACGTGTGTAGCCCTGGTCATAAAGGCCATGATGACTTGACGTCATCCCCGCCTTCCTCCGGTTTGACACCGGCAGTCCCGTCAGAGTGCCCAACTTAATGCTGGCAACTGACGGCGGGGGTTGCGCTCGTTGCGGGACTTAACCCAACATCTCACGACACGAGCTGACGACAGCCGTGCAGCACCTGTCTCCAAGCTCCCCTTGCGGGGCGCATCCCTCTTTCAAGGGACTTCTCGGGATGTCAAGACCAGGTAAGGTTCTTCGCGTTGCATCGAATTAAACCACATACTCCACCGCTTGTGCGGGCCCCCGTCAATTCCTTTGAGTTTTAACCTTGCGGCCGTACTCCCCAGGCGGTCAACTTAATGCGTTAGCTGCGGCACAGAGGGGATCAACACCCCCTGCACCTAGTTGACATCGTTTACGGCGCGGACTACCAGGGTATCTAATCCTGTTTGCTCCCCGCGCTTTCGCGCCTCAGCGTCAGTGTTCGGCCAGAAAGTCGCCTTCGCCACCGGTATTCCTCCCGATATCTACGAATTTCACCTCTACGCCGGGAATTCCACTTTCCCCTCCGACACTCAAGCCCGCCAGTTTCAAATGCACGTCCACGGTTGAGCCGTGGGCTTTCACACCTGACTTGACAGGCCGCCTGCGCGCCCTTTACGCCCAGTGATTCCGAACAACGCTTGCGCCCTCCGTATTACCGCGGCTGCTGGCACGGAGTTAGCCGGCGCTTCCTTTGAAGGTACCGTCAAACGCCCGGACTGTTCGCCCGGACGCACTTCTTCCCTTCTGACAGGGCTTTACGATCCGAAGACCTTCCTCGCCCACGCGGCGTCGCTGCGTCAGGGTTGCCCCCATTGCGCAATATTCCTCACTGCTGCCTCCCGTAGGAGTCTGGCCCGTGTTTCAGTGCCAGTGTGGCGGATCATCCTCTCAGACCCGCTAGCCATCGTCGCCTTGGTGGGCCGTCACCCCCCCAACAAGCTAATGGCACGCGGACCCCTCATCATGCGGCAGCTTGCAAGCAGAGGCCGCCTTTCCCGCATTCCCTTGTGAGAATGCGGAGCATCCGGCATTAATCCCCCTTTCGGGGGGCTGTTCCGGTCATGAGGACAGGTTGTCCACGCGTTACTCACCCGTGCGCCACTTTCGATTCTCCGAAGAAAATCTACCCGTTCGACTTGCATGTGTTAAGCACGCCGCCAGCGTTCGTTCTGAGCCAGGATCAAACTCTCCAGTTACTATTTCCTGACCAGTCACTTGGTTCTTCTCATCAGAAATTTCAAGGACCGGACTTCAACTTGTCCTGCCGCAGTCCGACTTCCATCAGGCTGCGGCGGCTGTTTCGGCCCGCCTCAATGCTGTTCAGTTTTCAAAGATCAACTCCGGCTCATCCTGCCGCCGTCCCCGCCGTTTTCAGCGGGCATCCATCTTACCCTGCTTTTCAACCGCCGTCAAGAACTTTTTTATTTTTTCTTTCAGGCTGCCGCCGCCTCAATTTCCGCTCAGTTGCGGAATCAGCAGCGACGGGGCAGGAATATACTCCATCCCAACCGCCCAGTCAACAGCTTTTTTCAGGGGACGTGCGTTTTTTTTGTAGCTGCTGTCTAATCAGTCTGATTCTGAACAGTTGCCTGTTTCCGTTTGCCTTTGCTCCTCCTTTTGTCGTACAATAATTCATGCAGCCCCTGCCTCTTGCGGCAGAGGAAACTTCCATTGACGCAAACCCTTGCGTCAGCTCTGAGGGCTGCACGATCAACCCTCTGAAAAAAAGGAGAAACAGCATGGGATATAAATGCAGCAGACAGAAAAGTTCATACTGTCTCAACGATATAGGCAAAGGCGATTCGTGGCGGCTCTTCAGAATTATCTCTGAATTTGTCGAAGGATTTGACGCGCTGACTACCGTCAACCGTCCTTTGGTGACTGTATTCGGCTCGGCCCGGACAGCGGAAGATCACCCGGAATACGAACTGACCCGTACAATCAGCCAGCGGCTGGCCGAGCAGGGCTACGGCATTGTCACTGGCGGCGGTCCCGGCATCATGGAGGCGGCCAACCGGGGCGCAGCCGAAGCGAACGGCATGTCCATCGGCCTTAACATAGACCTGCCTTTTGAGGAAAAAAACAATCCCTATGTCAATCTGCCTCTTGACTTCCGGTACTTTTTTGTGCGCAAGGTTATGTTCATCAAGTATTCTATGGCCTTCATCTGCCTGCCCGGCGGCTTCGGCACCTTGGATGAGCTGTTTGAAGCCCTGACTCTGATTCAAAACAGGAAAATCAAGCCATTTCCCATCATTATGGTTGGTTCTTCCTTTTGGAGCGGCCTTGTGGATTGGATTCGGCAGCAGCTTATCACCGGCGATAAAATTGCCGAAGAGGACATGCTGCTTTTCGAGGTCATGGACGAGCCAGATGAAATCATCAAATATATCCGCAAGACGGTAGTTTTTTAAAAACAGGCTTTTCAGGAGAGGGCAATGGCACAGATTGACGCTTTTTTTCAACTGATGAACAAGCAGGGGGCATCGGATCTGCACATGGTTGCGGGCCAGCAGCCGATTCTGCGCATTCGCGGCGACATGGAACGGGTCAAATACAAGACCTTGGAGAACGATGATCTCAAAGCCATGCTCTATGAAATCTGCCCGGAACCAAAGATCAAGCTCTTTGAAGAAACAGGCGACATTGACTTTGGCTATCATATACCCGGCCTGGCCCGCTACCGGGCCAACTTTTTTCAGCAGAAATACGGCATTGCAGCGGTGTTTCGGGAAATTCCCAGTGACATTCTTTCCTGTGAACAGCTTGGTCTGCCGCCGGTCATCAAAAAATTGGCCACCCTGCCCAAGGGGATGGTGCTGGTCACTGGCCCGACCGGCTCCGGCAAATCAACCACCTTGGCCGCGATCATCGACGAAATCAACAGCACCCGCAGCGATCATATCCTGACAGTCGAGGATCCGATAGAGTTTGTGCATAAGAGTAAAAAATGTCTGGTCAATCACCGGGAGGTCGGCACCCACACCAAGAGCTTTTCCGCTGCCCTGCGCGGTGCTCTGCGCGAGGACCCGGATGTCATTCTGGTCGGCGAGATGCGCGACTTGGAAACCATTGCCTTGGCAATGGAGGCGGCCATGACCGGGCATGTGGTTTTCGGCACTTTGCACACCATGAACGCGATGAAGACAGTTGACCGCATTATTGAAATTTTCCCGGCAGATCAGCAGGGACAGGTGCGCTCCACCTTGGCCGACGCGCTCAAGGCCGTGGTTTCCCAGACCTTATTCAAGCGAATTGACAAAAAAGGCCGCTGTGCGGCGCAGGAAATCCTGATCTGCACCCCGGCAGTGCGCAACCTGATCCGTGAAGGCAAGACCTATCAGATCGCTTCGGCCATGCAAACCGGCAAGAAGTACGGCATGGCAACTCTGGATGACACCATTGAAGATCTGCTGAAAAAACGCTGGATCAGTCCGGACGATGCCTATACCAACAGTGTTGAGAAAGCGCGTTTCCTTAAATACCTGAAGAAAGCGCCAGGCGATTTCACGGATGCGTGAAAAAAGCGGCAACCGGCTTCCTGACAATTCTTTCAGTCAAGTTGACTGGAAAGTTGTCAGGAAGCATTTCACAGTGACGACAGCTCGCTGTCGCCTTCTTTGAGCAATTTGACCACCTTGACCTTCTGCCCGTCCTCCACGCTGCGGTGGCCTTCAACAATCACTTTGTCGCCCGCTTGCAGACCGTCAGTGATCAGCACTTGCCAGCCTTCGAGAAAGCCAATTTGCACCAGCTTTTTGCGGGCTGCGCCGTTTTCCTCAACATAGACAAACTGCTCCTTGTTGCGCGAGATCACTGAGAAGATCGGCACAGCCAAGGCGTGGCTCCGCACTTCTTTGACAATATCGGCCCGGACAAACATGCCCGGCAGGATATGATGATCCTGATTGGGGATGCGCAGTTCCAAGCGATAAACATGGGCCTGCGTTTCCGTGGCCGGGGCAAGGAAATAGACAGAAGCCCGCACTTTTTCATTGCCAAGGGCCTGAATTTCCACCTCCACATTCTTCAGCTTGCGCACTGCCGCCACGTCAGATTCCGGGATCGACACCACTGCCTTGACCTGATCAAGCTGGAGAATTTCCGCAATCGAGGCAGGGACCATCTGGTTGACCACTGAGCCGACCTTGGCATCAAGACGGCTGATCACCCCGGCCAGCGGGGCCGTGACTCGGCAGCGGGAGAGCTGTAGCTCGGCGTTTTCCACAGCCGCCTTGGCCTGGCGGAGCTGCGCCTCCAGCTCATCCAAATTGGCCTGCGTGGCAATGCCCTTGCTGCGCAGAGTTTTGTTGCGGGCAAAACTGATCTTGGCCAGTTCATAAGCAGCCTTGGCTGAATCCAAGGCAATCTGATAATCTTTGCTCTCTATGCGGACGATAAGCTGCCCCTGCCGCACCTGTTCGCCTTCCTTGACCAAAATTTCCTCAATGCTGCCGCCGAGTTTGGCCATCAGGTCCAAGCGCGTCCACGGCTCAATCACGCCGGGCAGATTGATTTTGTCCCGCAGCACAGTCGGTTGCAGATTCAGCGTGACCACATTGACCGGCGGTGTTTCTGTTGCAGTGGCCGCCTTGAGTTCCGCCTCCAGCCACGCTTTCTTCTCTTCAATCCGCTTGCCGATGAACAAGGCCAGACCGATTAACAGGAGAATGAAAAGCAAGCCGGGCAGATTGTAGAGAACAAAGCGGACAATTTTGCCCCGTGCAGTTTTCGGTTTAGGCGGATTCATGACGCTGCCCGTCCTTGGGCATCAGACCAGTCAGGGCTTGCTCAAACATCATTTTCAGCGATTCCCGGACATCGTCCTCGCTTTGCAGCCGCCCGGAATACCAGGCGGAAAGGGCTATCATATAGATGCCGTAAAAATGACCGCAGAGCATGATCATCTCCACATCGCGGCGGAGCTGGCCCTGCTCCTGCGCCTCCTTGAAGATGCGGACAAACATGCCGATGAACTGATCTTCAATTTTCCGGGAATGCTGCACCATCAGCTCTCTCGGAAACATCATCTCGCGCATCAGGGTCCGGCCAAACTCTTTGTTTTTGGTCACATAGTTGAATTCGCTCATGAAAAGCAGGAGCATCTTGTCCTGCAACGAGGCTTCCGGGGTCAGCTTCCGCCTGATTTCCTCATGAATATAGGCCAGTTCCTCTTCGCAGAAGGCGAGGAGAATTTCATTTTTTGAGCGGAAATAGGAGTAGATCGTCCCCTTGCCCACGCCAGCGGCCTCGGCAAGGGCGGCGATGGTGGTGTTTTCATAGCCCCGCTCGCCAAACAGGGTGATGGCAGCCTCCATGATGGCAGCCTTGGTTTTGCGCTTTTTTTGTTCTCGTAATCCAGCCATTATGGTTGCTTGTCCTGAAAAAATGAGTTCGGTCGAAATTGACCTGAGTCAATTTTATAAAAGCAAGGCAGGCAGGTCAAATAAAAAACGACTCCGGTCAATTTGATGCAAGTTCCGCCGTCCTGCCTTGAATTTCCCGGCAGCTCGGATATACTTGAAAAACAGGCTGCTCTGCCATTGCCCCTTGCAACGTTGCTCAGGGCGCATGGCAGCGGCGCAGAAGTTTTGGGCAGAGGCGCAATCGCCAGCAAACGGATTCAGTCCTCGCTGGGACGGATTGCGGAACTATAAAACAAAAATCAACGGAGAGCAAAAATGGTGAGACAGAATGGGTCACACAGCGTGACAATGGGATACATCCTTTGGATTTTCGGCTTCCTTGGCGTGCATCGCTTTTACTACGGCAAGCCGATCACCGGCACGATCTGGTTCTTCACTGGCGGCCTGTTCATGATCGGCTGGATTATTGATCTTTTTCTCATTCCCGGCATGGATCAGGAGGCAGACCTCCGCTTCACCTCCGGGGGCAAGGATTACAACACGGCCTGGCTGCTGCTGGTCTTCCTCGGCATGTTCGGCGCGCACCGCATGTACATGGGCAAATGGCTGACCGGCATTATCTGGCTCTGCACCGGCGGTTTGTTTCTCATCGGCTACCTCTATGACCTGTGGACGCTGAACAGTCAGCTGGACCTGATCAACCGGGCCGCCTGATTTGCGCTGCACCTGCCGTTTGGCAGGTGCCTATTCCCGCAGCTTGAGACGCAGCTCGCCCTCCCGCACTTGCAGGCTTTCCAAGCCCTCGCCCAAACTCTGCCAGAAACCGGGCTGGCCGCCGAACTCCCGCATCAGATCAATGTTTTTCAGACCGCCCAGCCAGGCATTGGGCAACGGAATGCCCATCAAGGAAATGCCTTTCAGGATCACCACAGGCCGACCGTCCCGATAGGCCAGTTCGGCTCCGGCCCGCAGGCGCAGCGTCTTGCCGCCCAGCACCGGAAAATCAGGCTCCAGCGGCAGCAGCAGGCGCAGACTGACCAAATCATCAGCAAAATCAATGGCCAGCTTTTCGGCCAAGTCGGTGTTGGTCGCCAGCAGGCTGTTGATCTCCCGTTCGTTGAAGACGATTTCCCGCTTCGCCCCTTGTTCAGAATACGGTTCCGGGGTCAGCGGTGCTGCCGGACTGACATTCTGCCTGACTTGGGGTGGCGCATCTGCTGTGCTTTCCAGACGATCCAGCTTGCGCTCCAGCTGCTGCGTCTCCTCTTTGTTGAGCACCACTGGCTTGAATGGCTTGGGAAAAAACCAGAATTTGACCGCAAACGCAGTCGCAGCCGCACTGAGGAGCATCACGCTGACCGCAATGACCAGAACCTGTTTGAGAGAAAACATGCTTCACGCCTCCTTGACAAGGAATACGAGATGGCGAACGGTGCCCGCAGCAGCGGCAGGCATGGAGCTGGAGATAGTGATTTTCTCAGCCAGCAAGCAGAGTGAATTTCAATTCGGCGGCACCTTCCTGCATGATGACAAGAAGATTCGGTCGGTGCGGTGTGTCACTGCACCAGCCAGTCCGCGCCGATTCTGCGGATGACATTGAAGCCGCCGCTGAGAACAAGGCTATTACGCTTGCCAAGGTGATCGAGAAAGACCTGCACCTCGTAGGAGCGCGTGCCTGCGTCGCAGAGGATGATCAGGGTCTTGTCCGCCGGGATTTCCTCGTGCCGCGCCCGCATTTCCTGATAGGGAACAGCCAGCCATTTGTCAGCCCCGAACTTCTCCACCATCGCTGCCGCGTCTTTGGGATGACGGATGTCCAAAGCAATCCAGTCCGGCTTTTTGGAGAAATCCTCCACCCAGGCGAGGAAGCGGCTCATGTTCACCTTGCGCAGCAGGCCAGCGCAGAGGTTGTCCGCAACAAAGGCGGCTGCATTGAGCGAGTCAATAGCAGAGGAGAAAGGCGGTGCATAGGCCATCTCGGCCATGCTGAAGTCCTCAATCACTGCGCCCTTGCTGATCAGGACAGCAGCGGCATTGATGCGGGCCGAGATGGAATCATTCATGGCTCCGAAAGCCTGCATGCCCAAGACCCGGCGGCTGCGGCGGTCAAAGACCATCTGCAGGATCACGGCTGCGGTGCTGGGGAAGAAGTGGGCGCGATCAGCAGGCGCAGTCAGGGCATAGTCTGCATCAAAGCCCTCAGCCAAGGCGGTCTCATAGCTGATGCCGGTGGCGGCGATGCAGCGTTCAAAGGCCTTCATGATAAAGGAGCCGACCACGCCGTCCAAGCGGCTGCACTGCCCGGCCATGTTGTCCGCCGCCACCCGGCCTTCCCGATTGGCCAGCGATCCCATTGGGGCAAATGTCTGCTTGCCAGTGACACCATGACGAATGGCAATGCAGTCTCCGGCAGCATAGATGTCCGGGTCGCTGGTCTGCATCCTGCTGTTGACTGTGATCCCGCCCCAGGGTTCGACCGTCAGTCCGGCCTCATTGGCCAGCTCGCTGCGCGGACGCACTCCGGCAGCCATAATAACCAAGTCCGCCTCCAGTGTCCGCTTGGGAGTCTTGACTGCAACCGCCTTGCCGTCACTGCCGCCGACAATTTCGCTCGCACCCTCGCCCGTGTAAACGGCCACGTTCTTGTCAATAAGGTGCTTTTTCAGCATTGCGGCAAACTCGGCATCAACAATGCGCGGCAGGAGCTGAGGCATGAACTCAACTAAGGCTGTCTCCACACCCCACAGATCGGTCAGGGCTTCAGCCATCTCAATGCCAATCGCCCCGCCGCCAATAACCACAGCCTTGCTCACTTGGCCTTTGGCAATACGCTGCTTGATGGCAATCGCCTTGTGCAGATCAGAGACTGTGAACACGCCGTCCAGCTCTGCGCCGGGAATGGGCAGGACAAAGGGCTTGGCTCCAGTGGCAAGCAGGAGCTTGTCATAGTCCAGCTCTTGCTGCGCCCCGGTTTCCAAATTCTCCACCTTGAGCTTCTTGGCCTTGCGATCAATGCTCAACGCCTTGGTGCGAGTGAGCACCTGCACACCCTTGGCACTCTCGAAAAAGGCTTCGTCCCGCACGGCATGGAAGCTGGTCGAGCGCAGGGCGTTCTCGTCCGCCACATCGCCGCTGACATAGTAGGGAATGCCGCAGCCGCCGTAAGAGATCAGGCTGTCCTGATCCACCACGGTCACGTCCCAGTCTGGCTGGAGCCGCTTGAGGCGGCAGGCTGCTTTCGGGCCGGCAGCCACGCCGCCGACAATCAGAACCTTCTTGCTCATGTTATATCCTCCATATCTGGTGTTAAATCGGGTAAAAAGGGGACGCTTTTTACCGTCCCCTTTTTACGATTATTGCTCAATCACCCGCTCGTGGATTCAAGTTGTAAGTGCAACTTTTGCTGGTTTGAAAAAAGAGTGAGTTGTGGTAGTATGATGGCTTACTTCTCACCACCAAGCAAGAGGAGCGCGCATGCACAGCTACACACAACTCACCGAATCAGAACGTAACCAAATTTATGCTTTGAAGCAAGCAGGATTTAAACCATCCGCCATAGCCTTGCAGCTTAGTCGGCATCCGTCAACCATCTATAGAGAATTACGACGCAATCGTGGTCTTCGTGGATATCGTCCCCGACAGGCGCAGCAGATGGCTGACAATCGCCGCCGTGAAAAGGTGAAGCCGAAAATCCGGCGGTCTCCCTCTTGAGAGTTGTTGAATAATTGGTGAATTCAAGTTCCAAGTGCAACTTTTTTTGGTTGCAAGAAAAGGCAGTTACGGGAGTGTCACAACTTTGCTTTTGTTGCTAACTAAGAGAAAATAATCGAAAATTTACATGAAGTATTCAAAGTGCCAGCCAACCTATGCTTTTTGGATAACCAAAAAAAGTTGCACTTGCGAGTTGAATCCACAATCCACAACTTACTTTAGGGAACCTCGAAAAATTCGAGATAAAGTTTTTTCAGCTTATCAATAGTGTCTTTGACAGTTGAAAATTTCAAATACATAAATTGTTATTTCCTGTTTTTTATTTATTTTGAGCAAACTTCCGTTGAAATATGTTCCTGAATGCGTTTCTTTTTTTTTAAATCTTAAATTTTATTAAGAGTTCCGTACCTGTCAATATTGAACGTCAAGTTTCTCAAGCCTATTTTCGCAGCAGCGCGAATGAAACCTGTTCCTCGGAGAATCATATTGCCAGCACGTTGCGCCTGGATGCCGAAGACGTGTTCAATCCGGGAGCGAATTTTTGATCTTGTCCGATTTCCCTGCTTCTCCCATTCGGTCAGTTTCCGGCTTCGTGTTCCTTTGCGGTTCAGATGCTCTCTGTATCCATTCTCGTTCAACCAGTTGAGCTTTTTTTCAGATCTGTATGCCGAATCCGCATAGATATCCCGACTGGTGTTGTCAGGGTCAAGCAGCTCCTCAAAAATATTGCTGTCATGAACCTCGGCGCTGGTCACCGCATATTTTCGGATGAATTTATGCTTCACATCAACAGATATATGATTTTTATAACCAAAAAAGCTTCTGCCGTTCTTTTTGGTCCAACGGGCATCAGTATCCTTCTGCGCCTGCTTATTCTCACTCCATCCTTCAGGCTGTTCACCATTCTTGATCTGCTTGTTTTCCTTGCGGCTGTTACGCTGGATCGGGGCGTTGACTATGGAAGCGTCGACTATCTGCCCTTTTCTGGCTTGATATCCATTTTCATCAAGAAATTCGTCAAAAACAGAAAACAGTTCCTCGATTTTTCCTGCTTTGGTCAAAGTTTCACGAAAAAGCCATATCGTTGTCGCATCTGGAACTTTGTCAGCCGCCCGAAGTCCAAGGAATCTGGAAAACGAATATCTGTCAAGAATTTGATATTCCATCCCTTTACCAGAAAGATTGTATAATGATTGCAAAATTAAAATTTTGAACATCATGACTGAATCATAACCTTTAGCTCCAGCATTTGATTTCACAGACTTTCTTTTTGCTTCTTCAAGAATTGGCCGAAATATTTCCCAGTCAATAGCCTTGTTGATCTTAACTAAAGGATCACCTGCTTTGTCAATTCGGGAAAGACGAATATAAAAATCAAAAAATCCAAGTTGGTTCATCTGTGCATCTCCGGCAGCATGAGTTGAATTGATGCCGAAATTATAACATAATAGACTGAAATTTCAATATTAAAATAAAAAATAACAAAACAAATGCAGCAGAATGGATGTTGTATTTTTCGAGGAACCCTTTACGGAGTAGTTGTCTCAGTAATGCTAACCAATCGGTATCACATAATTTTCGAGACAGCAACACTCAACAGGGGCACCACCGGATTTTCGGCTTCACCTTTTCACGGTGGCGATTGTCAGCCATCTGCTGCGCCTGTCGGGGACGATATCCACGAAGACCACGATTGCGTCGTAATTCTCTATAGATGGTTGACGGATGCCGACTAAGCTGCAAGGCTATGGCGGATGGTTTAAATCCTGCTTGCTTCAAAGCATAAATTTGGTTACGTGTCAAGCCCCGTATGATAATATACCGAGAAGGAGCTGGCCGTTGTTCCGAGCGCGGGAGCGGATCAGCGAGATATTGTCAGAACATGAACAGCCCGGTTTGTCATCATGAACATCACACTGCATAAAAGAGCACGGACAACCCCTGCAATTCGCCGTGAAATTCAGCAGTCAACACTCTCTGAACGGAAGCTCGCCGCTAAATACGGCATCAGCAGGGATACAGTCCGCAAATGGAAACATCGCGATACTGTTGAAGATTATTCGCATACGCCGCATAATTTGAACACGAGCCTCACAGCCTTCCAAGAGGAGATTGTGATTGAATTGCGGACATCGCTGCTGCTTCCTATAGACGATCTCCTTGTTGTTGTGCGGAAATTTTTATTTTCTAAGATGTCTCGTTCCGCCCTTGACCGCTGCCTTAGACGGCACGGGGTTTCAAACCTGAAAGACCTGATCTCCAAGGAGGACAAACAGGAAAACTCTGCGAAAACATTCAAGGATTACAAACCGGGCTTTATTCATGCCGACATGCAAATACCTCCCGAAGATGCCGGATGAAGAAAGCAGGAAATATTTGTTCGTCGCGGTTGACAGGGCGACCAGATGGGTTTATATGGAAATTCACGACTCGAAGACAGCGGAGGAAGCCCGTTCTTTTTTGAAGAATCTCGTCAAGAAGGCTCCTTTTCTCATCTCTAAGATTCTCACTGATAACGGCAAGGAGTTCACTGACCGTTTCTGTCCGACAGGCGAACGGAAGCCGACTGGAAACCATATCTTCGATCAGGAATGCGCGGAGCACGGTATTGAGCATCGCTTGATCAAACCGAAAAAGCCGCAGACAAACGGCATGGTTGAACGCTTCAACGGCAGGATTCAAGAAGTTGTTCAGCAGACCCGTTTTGACTCCGCCCAGCAGCTTGAAGAGACTTTGATTCAGTATCTGAATATCTATAACTGCAATATTCCTCAAAGAAACCTCGGTCATGTCACGCCGACAGAGGCACTTGACAAATGGAGAAAAACACATCCTGATTTGGTAACTACTCCTTACCATCCATCACTTTTCTTGACAGAGCTTGAACGCCGGAGTAAAAAGATTGAAAAAACAATTCGTTTATTCAAACTCTGTGAAATATGAGCACGATCAGTCATCTGGCAGAGGAAATCTCGTCCGGCCTGCGAGACGTTTTGCCCGGAATTAACAGGAATCCTCTGCGCAAGTTAAGCTTGTGCGCGGCGGCGGTTTTGGAAGTTCAGAGTTGCAATACTATGGACATGGCGGCTGTCCTTCCGCTGGAAACAGAACGGATTGACATGCGATATCAGTGGTTAAGCCGTTTCCTGAGCACAGACTCAATCGACAATGATGATGTGATGCGGCCTTTCATCCGTCAGGCATTGGAGACGGCCTCCGCTTCGGGAGAAACGCTGATTCTGTGCATTGACCAGACGCAGCTATCCGACCGTTTCGGCATTCTTTCGCTGTCATTGCGCTTCGGCGGTCGGGCCCTGCCTCTGCTATGGCGGGTCCGAAAAGGACAGGGCAATATCGGCTCGGATATCTGCATGGAACTTCTTGAAAAAATAAAATCATTCCTTCCAGAGGGCAGCAGAGTGCTGCTGCTCGGCGACCGTTTTTACGGTCAAGCGCCGCTGATTGCATTCTGCCACCGCAGCGGCTGGGATTATCGGCTCCGCCTCAAGGAAAATCTTAAAGTTTTCAATGAGGCCGGCGATGAGACATCTCTTGCGGACCTTGTTCCTGCTGAAAAGAAAGGTCGCAAGGAACTGTTTATGAAAAATATTTATCTGACAGAACAGCGGGTTCAGACAAATTTAAGCATTCTCCAGGAGCCGGGACATGATGAGCCTTGGCTGCTGGCAGTCGGAGGAACTGAGCCAAATTATTATAAAACACTTGATTACGGCATGCGCTGGGGATGCGAGGCCATGTTCAGCGATTTCAAAACCAGGGGGTTCGGTTTGGAGGACACAAAACTGGAGCGCGCCGACAGAATCGCCAGACTGATGCTGATCCTCTCGGTCGCCATGCACTGGTGCGTACTCGCCGGACTCCGCGACAGGATGCGGAACCCGCTTCCAAGAGAAAAAAACTGAAAATTTCGGATTTGACGACGTTGCCGACAAGGATGCGGAACAGCATGAGCTGCCGCCAGTCGTCAGAAAAACTTGGAGAAGTGTCTGTTCTTATTTCAAAAGAGGACTCAGGCTGCTCAGAAGATACGCTCAGATGCTCCGTCCCCTGCCTCCCTTGTTTTTTACATTGCGAAAAAGTGATGGATGGTAAGGTAACTACTCAGGCATCCGCCAAGCCTCTTGACAAAATCAACAGGTAAAGATTATGCTGCCGTTATGAATTTCAGTGTTCCTAGTGAAAAAGAAGTCCGTGCTGCATACGCAGAAGGCGAAGAAGCGGTCGTCGCCCTGTTTAGCAGTATAACTGCGCAGGTTGAAAACCTCGCCGCTCAGTCAGCCAAGCAGTCCGAGATATTGAAGGATTTGCAGGCCCGGCTGTCGAAAAACAGTCGGAACAGCGGGAAACCGCCTTCGAGCGATGGATACGGTAAAGCGAAGCGAACGGAAAGTCTGAGAGAGTCCGGCAGGAAGCCGAACGGCGGCCAGCCAGGTCATCAAGGGCATACTCTTGAGCGGTCTGCGGCGCCGGATTCTACGGAGAGGTATAAATCCGAGGAATGCGCGGCTTGCAAAATGTCGCTTGCGGATGTCGTCGCTGTCGGAGAGGAGGAACGGCAGGTTTATGATATTCCGGCGATTCGGATTGAAGTGACCTCGCATCGAGCGGAAATAAAAATCTGTCCCGGCTGCGGCACGGAAAACAGAGGCAAATTCCCGGAAAACGTCGGACAGGGCATCCGTTACGGCACGGGGGTGAAAACTTGGGCGGCATATTTCGCGAACCAGCATCATATTCCGCTTGAACGGGCTGCGCAGATTATCGAAGACCTGACCGGGCATTCCGTCTCCGAGGGTTCGCTGCTGAAGGCATCGGAAGAGCTTTGCGGATGCGTGCGTCCTTCAACGGAAGCAGTCGAAAAACTGCTCATGAATACCGATGTGTTACATGCCGATGAAAGCGGAGTCCGCGTGAAAGGGAAGCTGCACTGGCTGCATGTCGCTTCGACGAGACTGCCTCACCCATTATTCGGTGCATGAAAAACGGGGAAAAGAGGCGATGGACGCAGCGGGAATCCTTGGAAAGTTCACAGGAACAGCGACGCATGATCATTGGAAATCGTACTTCAGCTATGAAAACTGCGGTCATGCGCTGTGCAATGCGCATCATCTCCGGGAACTCAAGTTCATAGAAAAACAGTATGGACAAGTTTGGGCCGGCGAGATGGCCGAGCTGTTGCTTGAAATAAAAGGCGCGGCTGAAAAGCTGAAGCCGGATCGGGACGGCTTCGCGCCGGAGAAGATCGAAGAATTTGAGCGGCGGTATGATGAAATCGTCCGACGGGGTTTTGCCGACAATCCGTTCACTCCGCCTAAGGAGAAAAAACGAGGACGGGTGAAGAAGACTCCGCCGCTCAATTTGCTGACACGGATGCGTGATTACAGGGCGGAGACCCTCGCATTCATGTATGATTTCCGGGTTCCGTTCGACAACAACGCGGCGGAAAGAGATGTGCGGATGATCAAGGTCAAGCAGAAGGTTTCCGGCTGCTTCCGAACACTTGAGGGAGCAGAACGATTCGCCTGTATCCGGGGATATATCTCCACGGTCCGTAAAAATTCAAGAAACATTTTTGAAGCGATCAAAGATGCTTTCCTTGGAAGTCCTTTTATCCCCGATGCCGCAGTATAAAAAACGAGTAAGGCCGTCTTCAGCACTTCTGAAAACGGCCTTTTTTGTCAGGCTGAGTAGTTACGAATTGGAAATAAAAAGAGAGGACAAGTGCTGTCCTCTCTTTGAATATTTTACAGCAAAGATATTACCCTGCTGATCACTTCGTTACCGTAAGGCTGAGGATCAGACCATCCATATAGCCTGCGCCGCTATAGATACTGGGGTCCACTGTATATCCTTCAACCATGGCGGTCAATGCACTAGCCATAACACCATCAGCATAAAGAGCACTATGGACACAATATGTTTTTGGTGGTGTTGTTGCGCCGGCATCATCACTACAGGTGACGGTAATTCCGGCAATGCAGCCATTAGTCCACGCTGTAGCATCACCTGTATAACCTGGTTTCACGGCCGTAACTTCGCACGCACCAAGTGCTCCTGTTGCCGCCATTGCCAGCAGGGCTGCGGCTCCAATCAGTCCAGTCACTATTTGTTTTTTCATCTCAGCATCCTCCATCTTGTTACGTTTAGTCGTGGTTAAAGGGACTTTTGTTAGACTCACTCTTTTTATACCTCTGAACCTGTGCTCTGTCAACTTTATAATTAGCTATTGTGCGAATTCAAGTTTTAATTGCAACTTGAATTCACACCTGCCATTCAGCAGGAGGTATGCTGAAAAAACTCAGTATGTTAGAATCCTGAGCACAACACTGCCTCCTGCGGAAAGACGGGGCATCAGGGCTTCTTGTCCTGCTTTTCCGGCTCGGCAGCCGCTTTTTTTTCCGAAACAGCCGGAGCCGCTGCCTGCTCTTTGGCTTCGACCTTTGTCTGCGTTGCTGCCGGTGCAGCAGCTTCCGTTGCGGCCTTGGCCGACTCTGTGGCAGCATCCGGGCTGCCCACGCTTATTTCACTCTTGAGCCGGTCGAGAATTTTATCGCCGATGCCATAGACGTTCTTCAGCTCGTCAACGCTTTTGAACGGGCCTTTTTCCTGCCGGTATTTGATGATCGCTTCCGCTTTGACCGGCCCGATTCCGGGCAGGGCATTCAGTTCCTCTTTGGAGGCGGTGTTGATGTTGACTTCAGCCAAGGCGGAAGTCGCTAACAAGAATATCAGCAGGAGGGCGGCATATAATTTCTTCATCATGAATATGCTCCTGATAAAAAGTTGGTTGCAAGTTCAAGACCGACTGTAACTATAAAACGCTCCCTCAAACCACGTCAAGGATTTTTTATTGCTTGCGCAAAAAAAAATCCACAGCCTTGCGCGGGCCGCTCTGCTGCTGCCATGCTTCCTGACAATTCATTTGCACCGGCAGGGCAATAAGGTATAATTAAACAAGCTGGCGGCTGCTGCGGCAGCCTGCCGCCTTCCTTGTTTTTCCGCCTCAAAAATTCTCTTTCTGCTGCTGTGATTCATGCTCTTCTGTCCGCCGCACAGCCCTGTTTGTTCGTTTGCCATGCGCCTCTGTCTGCTTTTGCAGGTGCTGCTGATCATCAGTCCGCTTGCCGCCGCCGAGCAGAGACAGACTGGCAGCTATGCGGGCGAAACAGCCTATCAGCAGGCGGCTGACCAGTGCCACCGTCTGATACAGGAACCTGCGGCTGACCGGACCCGGAAGGATTGGCTCAAGGCTGTCGCCGAGCTGGAGCGGGTCTATCAGCAATATCCAAAGAGCCGCACCGCGCCTGCCTGCCTGCATTTGGCCGCCAAAATGCGGATCAGCATGTACCAGCGGTTCCGGCAGCCTGCGGACCAGGACCAAGCCGTGGCTTTGTTTCATAACGTTGTCACCTTGTTTCCTCAGAGCAGCGAGGCGGCCAATGCGCTCTACGCCATTGCCGAGATTGCGCAAATCAACGGCAACCTGCGCGATGCGGCCAGGACCTATTATAAACTGACCAAAAGCTACCCGTTCAGTCCCAGAACAGCGCAGGCTGAGGAAAAGCTCAGGCAGCTCACAGCCATTGCCAAATCCTTGTCGGCCCGCAAGAATGGCCGCCGCCCACCGCCGCTTGTTAGGGCGCAGAAGAAGAAAACAGCCTCACATTCTCAGCCAGTCAAACCAGCCCCTGCCGCCTCACCTGAGCCGGAATGGGAGCTGATTTATACGGAGCCTGCGGCAGCGCAGCCTTCTTATTCTTCTTCCACCCGGACAGAAAAACAAGCTGTCCCAACTCCTGACCAACCTGCCGCTCCGCCGCAGACAGCTGGGCATTGGCAGGAATGGCAGCCGGTTTCTCCGCCAGCAGCCAAGCCTGCGGACAAAGACAGCACGTCTGTATTTGTGCCAAGGGAGATAAATATCTCGCCGCCTGTAACTGTTCTGCGGGAACAGCAAACAGCAGGAGCAGCTTCTCGTGTCCAACCTGCCGCTCCGCCGCAGACAGCTGGGCATTGGCAGGAATGGCAGCCGGTTTCTCCGCCAGCAGCCACGCCTGCGGACAAAGACAGCACGTCTGTATTTGTGCCAAGGGAGATAAATATCTCGTCGGTCGCGCCTGTTCTGCGGGAACAGCAAACAGCAGGAGCAGCTTCCCGTGTCCAACCTGCCGCTCCGCCGCAGACAGCTGGGCATTGGCAGGAATGGCAGCCGGTTTCTCCGCCAGCAGCCACGCCTGCGGACAAAGACAGCACGTCTGTATTTGTGCCAAGGGAGATAAATATCTCGTCGGTCGCGCCTGTTCTGCGGGAACAGCAAACAGCAGGAGCAGCTTCCCGTGTCCAACCTGCCGCTCCGCCGCAGACAGCTGGGCATTGGCAGGAATGGAAGCCGGTTTCTCCGCCTCAAACCACCAGCCCGCCTGCGGCTTCAGCGCCATCAAAGCCGCCGGAGCAAGCTCAGGCGGCGGGGCCGACGATCAATTTTTCCGAACTCAAGATTGCTGAACCTGATCCCATTGTTCCGCCAAAAGAGAAAAAAGCAGCACCGCCCAAACCTGCCGCTGTCTCTGAGCAGCCGGAATCGACACCTGCATCTGCGCCAAAAGCTGCTGCCAAGGTTGCAATGAAACCTGCGCTGCCGGAAGAGAAGAAGTCGTTCTGGAAGCGAATTCTGCCTGACTTCATGTTTGGCGGCAATGAGGAAGCGGAGAACCAGCCGAAACAGGCTGCTGCTCAACCAGCCGAGTCTGGCAAGATGCAAAAGTCGGTAACAATGACTCCGGCGGTGGTGGAAAAAAAGGCGGAACCAGTTGTGGTCCGCAAGGCCGTGCCGCCAGTGCAGGAAAAGATGCCTGAGAAAGCTGCTGCGTTCAAGCCGGAAAAAGTCATGCCTGAAACAGGCAAAATCATTGTCGCTCCCCTGCGGATTGCGGCAATGGAGCCAGAGACACCGCCTCCTGCTGAAAAAAAAGAAACTGCGCCTGCCGTCCCTGTCCGCAGCTCCAAGCTGGAAAAGGCGGCAAAAGCAGTGGCAGTGAAACAGCCCTCAGCTGAAAAAAAGCCGACAGAATCTTTTGCTGACAAGGAAAAGAAAGAGATTTCAACTGCCTCTGTCAGCAGTGCCCGGCCCGAAAAAATTTTCCGGCCCAAGCCCAGAAAGACGGCAAGAGCGGCAGAAGCGCCATTGCCTGATCTGCTGCTGATCCAGCACTGGTCATCAGACCGTTACAGCCGGGTGGCGGTCAATGCGTCTGAGCCGACAGAGTATCATGTCGAGCTGCCTGACCGCAGCAGCGGCAAGCCAGGAACGCTGCATATCGACTTTGAACACATCTCAGCCACGCCAGCGGTGCTGACTCCTGTGGTGCTGAAAAACAGTTTGGTCAAAAGCATTTACACCAAGCTGTCCGGGACAGATGCCGTCCGGGTCTCGTTGGAGCTGGCCGCAGCTGCGGATTGCAAAGTGTTCAGTCTCAACGATCCTTTCCGGGTGGTGATAGACATCCACAGCTTGGCAGAGCCGGAAAAGACAGTTGCAGCAGCCACGCGGGAGGAGGAGAAAAAGATTGAAAAGCCGGAGGAAAAAAAGGCCGAAGAACCTGTGATCAAGGCGCAGAGCAAGGTGAAGCCGGTTGAGGCGGAGAAATTGACGTTGGCCCAGCAGCTTGGCTTGGGCATCAAGCGGATTGTCATTGATCCGGGGCACGGCGGCAAGGACACCGGCGCAATCGCCTTTGGCCTGAAGGAAAAGGACATTGTCCTCAAGGTGGCCAAACGGATCAGGAAAATTCTCAAGCGCGAGCATTATGAGATTTTTCTGACCAGAGAAAAGGATGTCTTCATCCCGCTGGAGGAGCGCACCGCCATAGCCAACACCAAGGGCGCGGACCTGTTCCTCTCCATTCATGTCAACGCCCATCCCAAATCATGGGTCAGAGGCGTGGAGACCTTTTATCTCAATTTAGCCGCCAACCCGGAGGCCATGCGGGTCGCGGCCTTGGAGAACGCCACCTCCACCCGCAGCATGAGCGAGATGGAGAACATTCTCACCGACCTGATGAAGAACACCAAGATCAAGGAATCCTCGCAGTTAGCCGAGTTCATCCAGACCAGCATGGCCGAGGGGCTGCGCCCGTATAAGATCAGAAGTCTGGGCGTGAAAAAAGCGCCGTTCTATGTGCTGATCGGGGCGCAGATGCCTGCCGCCTTGGCGGAAATCTCCTTCATCACCAATGAGAAGGAGGCCAAGCTGCTCAAAAATGACCGTTATCTTCAGACCATTGCCGAGCAGATTGCCGCTGGTGTGACCGCATATATTGAGCATCGGCGGGCCGCAGCCACTGCGGCCCTGCATCTGGCCGCAGAAGAAGACAGAATGTGACGCTATTGCTATGAAGAGCACGCAGCTGGCGGCCCGCATTGGCATGGTCAATTACATCAATGTGGCTCCAATTTATGAGATATGGAAGGAGCAGGTTTGCCGCCCTGAATGGACTGTTTATGAAGCCCCGCCAGCAGAGCTGAACCGGCTGCTGGCCGCCGGAGCAATTGACCTCGGCTTTGTCTCGGCCTACGAATATGCGGCCCGGCCCCAGCAATATCAAATCATGGCTGATCTGTCCATCTCCGCCACCGGGCCGGTGGGCAGCGTCTTTCTTTTCTCCTCCCTGCCGCCGGAGCAGCTGGACAGCCAGCTTGTCCTGCTGACCGGCCAGTCTGACACCTCAGCGGCCCTGCTGCGGATAATTCTGGAGGAATTCATCAAGGTCAGGCCCAAATATCTGCGGGGTAAAATCTTTGCCCAACGCGGGCTGGACTGCGCGCCTGCGGCAGTGCTGGCCATTGGCGATGAAGCCCTGCGCCTGCACGCTGATCCGCAGTGCTTGTATCCGATTCAGATTGATTTGGGCGAGTTCTGGCACCAGCAGACAGGAATGCCGTTTGTCTTTGCGGTTTGCGCGGTGCGGGAGGAGTTTTTGCAAACCAATCCAGCAGCAGCCCGCGCCATCCAGCAGCAGCTGCGCTCCTGCCGCGCTCAGGGCCTGTCCCGGCTGCCGGAAATCTGCGCCAAAGCCGCGTTGCGCATCCCCGGCATGACAGCAGCGGCCTGTCATCGCTACTTGCAGTCGATTGAATATGATCTTAGCCCGGCCAAACAGCAGGCTTTGAGCCAATTCTTCACCCTGCTGATTCAACGCGGCGAAGCTGATCCTGCCGCCCTGCCGCTGAAATTGTTCAGCATTTCTGCATCACCTCAAGGCGACTGAAAAATCGTCATCAAAAATACACCCCTTTGACCTCAGCTCCGCCCGCCTGCTGCCGACCGCTGAGAATCCGCTTGGCCATTTTCCAGGCCTCCTTGTGCATGTCGTTAATGCCGATGCCCTGCCAGCCAAAGCCGCAGACATGCAGGCTGTCCACCATCTCATGCACGCGGTTCCGCCAGGCAAGCAGGCCCGGATAACCTTCCTCCAATTGAGGAATGCCCCATCTGGGCCGCAGCACCCGGCTGAAGACCGGCGGCTCCGGCAGTTCCATGAGCTGGCGGATGTCCTCATAGACCTTGCTGATAATCTCCTCGTCCGGCAGGTCAAGCCGCTCCGGGTGCCTGCGACCGCCGACCAGGGTTTCCACGAGGACATGCCCTGCTGGTGCCCGGCCCGGAAACATCTGCGAGGAGAAGAGGGTGCCAAGGGCGAACCGCTGCTCCTGCTCCGGGGCAAGATAGCCAAAGCCAAAAGGCACCTTGGCCTTGTCTGTGAAGCCGAGCGCGACTGTGGCCAGCCTTGCTTCCGGGATCGACTGAATGGGCGGCTCTGGCAGGCCCGCGTCTGTCAGCAGCTCAAGGCAGCGGTTGACTGGCAGGGCGACAATCAGATGGCGGGCGGCCAGCTCCAATTGCCCAGTGCGCACGAGCCAGCCGTGGCTGGTCTGCTCGACGCTGCGGGCGGCAGTGCGATACATAATTTCCTGATTCGGAATCAGCTTGGCAGCCATTGCCTGGGGCAGGCGGGCCATGCCCGTGCTGAAGCTGGTCATGGCAGGCAGCCCCTTGCGAGCTTTCTTGTCCTTTTTTTTCGCCTTCCGGTTGGCGAGCAGCTTGGCGATGCCGCCGCGCAGGACCGAGCCATGCTCCCGCTCCAGTTCCCGCAGTCCGGGCATGACCCCGTCAATTCTCAGCCGGGCAATGTCGCCTGCATAGGTGCCGGTGAAGACCGCATCAGCAAAAGGCAGCACGGCCTTGCCGAATCGATGCTCCACCCATTCGGCCACGCTCGGCTCATCTGGCAGCGGCTTTTTCCAGAGATCGGCCAGCACCCGCAGCTTGCCAGTCCACGGCATCAGCGGTGCCCTGATGATCTTGCCCGGACTCTGCGGAATCAGGTTCAGTTGTCCGTTCAGGCAGATGTAGCGGACAAACTCGGACAGCGGGGCCTTTTCCACTTCATCCGTCAGTCCGGCCTCATGAATCAGGACTCGGCTTTCGAGGCAGTTGTCCAAAAAACCATGCGGCCCGCCCTCAGCCAGATAGCCTTCCTCCAGATGCGAGCGCACCGCTCCGCCCGCCTGTTCCTCCTTCTCAATGACCAAAAGGGAAATATCCGGCTGCTTGTGCTTGAGAAACGTGGCGGCGGCAAGGCCGGACAGGCCGGCTCCGATAATCAGGACATCAGCAGAGGGTTTCATGGCATGAATAAATTGGAATGTTCGTAACTGCCTGCCCAGTGACAGGTCGGTTGGTGATTCGTCGTAAAAAGCAGACTTTTCCCATAAGGCAACCATAGGAAAAATGCGGAAAATATGGCAGGGAGCTAATTGCCGGCAAAACAAAAAGATGCAATTAACCGCTTACTGTTGTTGGTGCGCCAAGCAGGACTCGAACCTGCAACCTACGGCTTAGAAGGCCGTTGCTCTGTCCTGTTGAGCTATTGGCGCGGATAAGGCGGGAAAGATGCTTTACTATACCCTGCTGCAGCGCGAAAATCAACTTTCATTTCGTGCCGCCTTGGCGCAGACGCGGCAGGCTTCATTCAAATCCCAGACCGGGCCGTTGACTGTGTCGTGGACCGTGATGCCGCACCGGAACAGCTCGTCCCGTATTGCATCAGCAGCAGCCCAGTCCTTGCGGCGGCGGGCCTCTTCGCGCTGCTGAATCAGGTGGTTGATTTCCGGGGCCAGCGCGCATTCATCCAAGCGAAGGAAGCCCAGCACCACGTTCATCTGCCGGAGACAGGCGAAAATTTCATTCTTCTGCTCCAGATCAATGGTTCCGGCGGTCAAGAGCGGGTTGACCTTTTTAATGAACTCGAACAGCGTGCCGAGCGCCCCGGAAATATTCAGATCATCGCTGACAGCGGCAGTGAACAGCTCCTTCAGTTCAGCAGTCAAGGAAGTGACTGCCGGATGCGGCAGGCCAAGCGGCAGGCAGAGCAGCTTGCGGGTGAACTCGTCGATCCGCCGCAGGGAACGCCGGGCTGCATCTAATTTTTTCCATGTGAAATGAAGCTGCTTGCGGTAATGGACACTCAGGAGGAGGAAACGGATTTCCCGTCCGGCATAGCCCCTGTCCAAAACTTCTTGCAGCGTGACCACGTTGTCGGCTTCCTCGGCCATTTTTTTGCCCTTGTGCAGGAGCAGGCCGGAATGGAGCCAATACTTGGCCAAGGGCTTGCCGGTCAGTGATTCGGCAATCGCGATCTCATTTTCGTGATGGGGAAAGAGCAGCTCCTGCCCACCGGTGTGGATGTCAATGGTTTCACCAAGATGTCGGGTTGACATGGCTGTGCATTCCACATGCCAGCCGGGCCGGACATTGCCCCAGTCGGTCTCAAAAAAAATGCCCCGTTTCAGCTCGCCCAGCGTTGAGCGCTTGAGCAGGGTGAAGTCGCGGGGATTATCCTTTTCGTAGTCATCCAAATCAACGGTTTTGCCGAGCTGAATCTTGCTCAGGTCAACCCCGGACAGCCGCCCGTATTTCTTGAATTTGGAAATGTCAAAATAAATCGAGCCGTGCTTTTCATAGGCGCAGCCTTTATGAATCAGCTTGTGGGCGATCTCGATCATGTCCTCAATATGTTCCGAGGCTCTGGGATAGCCGGAAAAATCCCTGATGCCAAGAACTTGCATCGCCTCACGGAACAGGGAAATATATTTGCCAGTGAACTCGGCAATCGGCTGGCCCGCCTTTTCCGCGCCGCTGATGGTGTTGTCGTCCAAGTCAGTGAAATTCATGAAAGACCGGACAGTGTATCCCAGAAAATTGAGGCTGCGGATCATCAGATCAGCCACAGCCAGGCGGCGGCAGTGGGCCAAGTTGGGCGGCTCATAAGCAGTCGGGCCGCAGGCGTAAAAGGTGACGGTCTTGGCATCTGCTGGTTTGAAGACCTCTTTCTTGCGGCTCAGGGAGTTGCAGAAGCGAAGCTGCCGTTCCTGACCTTCTTGTTTTTCTTTGCGGACAAAGAGCGTGGTGCTCAGGTAGCGCTCGCCGCCATCCGGCAGCAGGGCGACCACATGGCTGTTTGCATCTGCTTGGGCCTGCTGCATGGCCGCAAACATGGCTGCCCCTGAACTCATGCCAGCAAGAATGCCTTCCTGCCGGGCCAGCAGACGGGCAGTGCGGAAGGCATCCTCGTCCGCCACATTGACAATCTGATGCGGCAAAGATTTGTCAAAAATGCCGGGCCGGTAGGACTCCTTCATATTCTTGAGACCCTGAATCTTGTGGCCGTAATACGGCTCCACTGCAATCACCCGCACCGCAGGCTGGTGCTCACGGAACCAGCGCGACAGGCCCATTGCCGTGCCAGAGGTACCCAAGGTGCTGATGACATGCGTGACCTTGCCCTCAGTCTGCTGCCAGATTTCTGGGGCCGTGCTGTAATAATGGGCCTGCCAGTTGGCTGGATTATTGAACTGATCGGTGAGGAAATACAGTTCCGGCTGCTCGCGGGCCAAAGCGTAGGCTTTTTCAATCGCCCCGTCTGTGCTACGCCGGGCCGGAGTGAGAATGATTTCCGCGCCGTAAGCCCGCATGATCTGCCGCCGCTCAATGCTGGCTGATTCCGGCATGATCAGGCAGCAGCGGTAGCCCTTGGCTGCGCAGACCATTGCCAAGCCAATGCCGGTGTTGCCGCTGGTGGCCTCCAGCACGATTTTGTCTGAGGTCAGCTCGCCGCTTTTTTCCCCGGCCTCAATCATGTTCAGAGCAGGCCGGTCTTTGACTGAGCCGCCGGGATTCATGGCTTCGAGTTTGGCGTGGAGTGCGCCTGCTCCGGCAATTGTCATGCGGCGCAGGGGAACAATCGGGGTCTTGCCGATCAGAGAAAGCAAATTCATAAGAAAAGGTGCCTGTTCAATTTCATGCAGTCTTGTGAGAATGCTGAAACGTTCTGGATTTTTCCGACCAAGGCGGCGGTGTTTTTTGACAGCGGCCTGAATGTCTGATGATAGACGACCAAGTGAAATTTTTCCAGCAAATTTCCTTGGCTCAAGACAGACGGCATCCACGCTGTTTTGCATCCAAATATGAAAAAAATGCGGCAGCGGCAGAATTGGCCTGCGCCGCAGGCCGCTGGCAGGTATAGTACCAGAAACGCAGACCGCAGGCAGTAAAATCAATCAGCAGAGCAGAAACAATGAAAAAGCAGATTCCGGTTGCGCAGGCAGTGGGCATGGTCCTGCCCCATGACATCACCGAAATTGTGCCGGGCCAACGCAAAGGCCCGGCCTTTAAGAAAGGACATATTATCCGCCCAGAGGACGTTGAACATCTGCGGCGGCTGGGCAAGGAGCATGTTTATGTTCTTGCATTAGCTGAGGGTGAAATTCATGAAAACGAGGCCGCCCTGCTGCTGGCCGCTGCTCTCAGCGGCAGAGGAACCGAATATGACGACGAGGTGAGCGAGGGCAAGGTCAGCATCCGGGCCGCGCATGATGGCCTGCTCAAGATCAACAAGGAACAGCTTTTCCGCTTCAACCTGCTCGGCGAAGTGATGTGCGCCACCCTGCACGACAATATGCCGGTGAAGCAGGGCGGCGTGGTTGCCGCGACCCGCCTGATTCCGCTGGTGGGTGAACGTACGCTGGTCATGGAGGCGGCAGCCTTGGCTGAGGCCGGGGAAAAAATTGTCCAAGTGCTGCCCTTGGCCAAGGTCAAGGCGGGCTTGGTCATCACCGGCAGCGAGGTTTTTTACGGCAGGATTGAGGACAGATTTGAGACTGTGCTGCGCGGCAAGGTGGCTGCGCTCGGCTCGGAAGTGGTGCGGGTCGGCTTTGCCCCGGACGACGCGGCCCTGATTGCAGCGGAAATACAGCTCTGTCTCGAAGCGGGCGCGGAGCTGATCATCACCTCCGGCGGCATGTCGGTTGACCCGGACGATGTGACCCGCGCAGGCATCCGCAAGGCGGGCGCGGAGGACATTGTCTATGGCACGCCCGTGCTGCCGGGAGCCATGTTTTTGGTTGGCAGAATCGGCCAAGCAGCAGTGGTCGGCCTGCCTGCCTGCGGCATGTTCCACAAAATCACGGTCTTTGATCTGGTCTTGCCGCGCCTGTTGGCCGGAGAAGGCCTCAGCCGGGAGGATTTCGCGGCTATGGGGCATGGCGGCCTCTGCCGGAACTGCGCCATCTGTCATCATCCGGTTTGCAGCTTCGGAAAATAGGCCGCCGTGGCAATATATTGAATTTACTCAGTCACCTTGACCGCTTCAGCCAGCCTGCTGTATTCCAGCGCGAACGCGGGCCGTGTCTGAATCCAGTCAAGCAGCTCGTGCCGCTGCTGCATTTTATCCTTACCATCCATCACTTTTTCGCAATGTAAAAAACAAGGGAGGCAGGGGACGGAGCATCTGAGCGTATCTTCTGAGCAGCCTGAGTCCTCTTTTGAAATAAGAACAGACACTTCTCCAAGTTTTTCTGACGACTGGCGGCAGCTCATGCTGTTCCGCATCCTTGTCGGCAACGTCGTCAAATCCGAAATTTTCAGTTTTTTTTCTCTTGGAAGCGGGTTCCGCATCCTGTCGCGGAGTCCGGCGAGTACGCACCAGTGCATGGCGACCGAGAGGATCAGCATCAGTCTGGCGATTCTGTCGGCGCGCTCCAGTTTTGTGTCCTCCAGACCGAACCCCCTGGTTTTGAAATCGCTGAACATGGCCTCGCATCCCCAGCGCATGCCGTAATCAAGTGTTTTATAATAATTTGGCTCAGTTCCTCCGACTGCCAGCAGCCAAGGCTCATCATGTCCCGGCTCCTGGAGAATGCTTAAATTTGTCTGAACCCGCTGTTCTGTCAGATAAATATTTTTCATAAGCAGTTCCTTGCGACCTTTCTTTTCAGCAGGAACAAGGTCCGCAAGAGATGTCTCATCGCCGTCCTCATTGAAAACTTTAAGATTTTCCTTGAGGCGGAGCCGATAATCCCAGCCGCTGCGGTGGCAGAATGCAATCAGCGGCGCTTGACCGTAAAAACGGTCGCCGAGCAGCAGCACTCTGCTGCCCTCTGGAAGGAATGATTTTATTTTTTCAAGAAGTTCCATGCAGATATCCGAGCCGATATTGCCCTGTCCTTTTCGGACCCGCCATAGCAGAGGCAGGGCCCGACCGCCGAAGCGCAATGACAGCGAAAGAATGCCGAAACGGTCGGATAGCTGCGTCTGGTCAATGCACAGAATCAGCGTTTCTCCCGAAGCGGAGGCCGTCTCCAATGCCTGACGGATGAAAGGCCGCATCACATCATCATTGTCGATTGAGTCTGTGCTCAGGAAACGGCTTAACCACTGATATCGCATGTCAATCCGTTCTGTTTCCAGCGGAAGGACAGCCGCCATGTCCATAGTATTGCAACTCTGAACTTCCAAAACCGCCGCCGCGCACAAGCTTAACTTGCGCAGAGGATTCCTGTTAATTCCGGGCAAAACGTCCCGCAGGCCGGACGAGATTTCCTCTGCCAGATGACTGATCGTGCTCATATTTCACAGAGTTTGAATAAACGAATTGTTTTTTCAATCTTTTTACTCCGGCGTTCAAGCTCTGTCAAGAAAAGTGATGGATGGTAAGGCATTTTATCCAAGTTGGATATCAAGCTGACTTCTGATAAATTCGACTTCGATTATGAAGAACTGCTGCATACTGCGGGTGCGCTCACATAATCATGAGTGAAATTTACCGAACCATTGAAGTAAAAAGATGGAACAGCAGGAAAAAATTGGCTGAACAGAAGGTCAGTCGGGGAGAGGTCACTTGAAGAAGCGATTGTGCCAGATGGCGATGTTGATCAGTGCCCAGAGGATGTGATTATGGTTGTGCTTGAGGCTGCAATGCTCCTCAATGAGCTGGTTGATATACGCAAGATTCATATTCTCCCTGAGCACGGCTGAGTCATTGAGCAGCTCGATCATGTACTGCTTCAGCTCGCCGCGCAGGAGATGCTTGACCGGCAGACTGTAGCCCTGCTTGCCCCGATGGACGATCTTGTCCGGCAGCAGGCCCTCCAAAGCCGCCCGAAAGATGTGCTTGGTGGTCATGCCCTTGAGCTTCCAGTCGCCGGGCAGCGAGGCCATGAACTCCACCAGCACGTGATCAAGGAGCGGCACCCGGATTTCCAGCGAGCTGGCCATGGACATCCGATCCACCTTCATCAGCACTGAGTCCGTCATCATGAAACGGGTATCCAAGTAGATTTCCCGGTTGACCTGATCGTTGCCCGCATCACAGCGGGTATTGTGTTCACGCACGAGCCGGAACGGGTCAGCCGTGATGCTGTTACGGAACGCTCTGCTGAACAGCTTCTCCTCCAGCATGGTGTTGAGGAAATACTGCCAGCGCAGGTGCTGGCCTGCCGGATCAAGGTTTGCGCCCTCAATGAAGCGCTTGAGCATGTTGACCGCCCCTTTCTTTTGCGGCTGATCCGGCATCAGGGCAGCCATTCTGCCGATGAGCTGTTTGCGCACTGCACCCGGCAGCAGGCTGAACCACCGGCTCATCCGGCTGGCCTTGAAGCGGTCATAGCCAGCAAAGCTCTCGTCCGCACCTTCACCGGAAAGGCAGACTGTCACCTGTTCCCTTGCCTGCTTGCAGAGCAAGTAGAGCGGCACGGTTGACAGGTCAGTCATCGGCTCATCCAAGTGCCAGAGCGTCTTTTCCACGTAGTCCGGCTTGAGGGAATCAAGCAGCAGCACTTGATGGTCGGTCTGGCAGTGGTCAGCGACAATCTGAGCATAGTCCAGCTCGCTGTAGGACTTGTCCTCATAACCGATGGTGAAGGTCTTGAACGAGCCGCTGATGTGCTTGCGCATCAGAGCAACGATGCAGCTCGAATCTAAGCCGCCGGAGAGAAAGACCCCCAGCGGCACGTCACTGACCAAGTGACTAGTAACAGCTTGATCAAGCAGCTCCCGCATCCGTTCCACTGCCTCGGCAAAGGAGAGATTATTCCTGCCCGGATGAAATTTCAAATCCCAATACTGATGCTGGCGAATTTGCTGATTCTCCAAGACTAAGAAATGCCCGGCAGGCAGCTTATGGATGCCTGCAAACATGGTTTCCGGCGACGGGACAAACTCAAAGCCAAGGTAGTCATACATGGCTTGGTGATTGACCCGTCGCTCGACTTGCGGGTCAGCGAGAATGGCTTTGATCTCCGAAGCAAAGCGGAGCTGGCCGTTCTGCCAGGTGTAGTAGAGCGGCTTGATGCCGATGCGGTCGCGGGCCAGCAGCAGCCGCTTCCGCTTCTGATCATACATGGCAAAGGCGAACATGCCGCGCAGCCGGTGGACGCAGCTGTCACCCCATTCCTCATAGGCATGGATGATGACTTCAGAGTCGGCATGACTGCGGAAGACATGGCCTTTCTGCTCCAGCAGGGGCCGCAGCTCCTGGAAGTTGTAGATTTCCCCGTTGAACACAAGGCAGACGGTTTTGTCCTCATTGAACATCGGCTGGCGGCCATGCTCGCTCAGGTCGATGATCGAGAGCCGCCGGAAGCCGAGCGACATCTCCTCACAGCAGAAGCTGCCCTTCTGGTTCGGCCCCCGATGCTCAAGGGTGTCGGCCATTGCCTTGATCAAGGCTTCATCGTTCCAGTTGAAACCGCAGATGCCGCACATGGTTCAGTTGCTCTTGTTGAGAGTTGCGACTTCCCGGCTTTGCCGAGAGTTGCCGGGTTGAAAAAAGAGTGAGTTGCAGCAGCAATGTAACCAAATTTACGCTTTCAAGCAAGCAGATGCTTTTCCGCTCTCCTCATTGATTCTCCCAAGCTCGAAACAGCAGTCTGTTTTTTTTGCTGAGGCAGCGGCGCAGGCGGATGGCACTGTGCCATCCGCCTGCAATTAAGCCTCACTGGATTATTTGTAATTTTGATGATATATGCTGCAATATGGTGACGATTTTTTCTGTGGATGTCACTGTTGGACAAAATCTGTTCGTATTTTTTTGTTGACATGCTTTCCTGACGGCTGATATCAACGAGGAAGCCCGCACTGCCTGCGAACGTGACCGGCCCGGCATCTATGATGCCTATTATGTTCTTGATTTCTCGAAGCTGGAAGAAAATGTCCGTCAGGAACTGGCAGCGTGGCAGATTGATTGCCTTTCATGCGTGGCCGCACTTGGCTTCGGCGATATTCCGGCAAAAGCATTTGCCAATGCCTTTAATCTGGTTGCTCAATCCGGCTGGATCGCCTTCAACATCAAGGACACATTCCTGCTTGAGAGCGACAAATCAGGTCTCTCCAGCCTTATTAAGGCACTGCTCACCAGAGACACCTTGGAACTGCACCATTTGGAACGATACAGACATCGCATTTCCATCGATGGTCGTTCCTTATTCTATTACACTGTCGTGGGGAGGAAAAAGACAGATATTCCTGACGCTATCATGAGTGATCTGGATCAGCTCTGAATGGCCCATGAGAGACGGCTGTCAATTATTGATCACTGCACTCAGCTGCATTTCTCTGCGCTCTGTTTGAAAAATAGGAATGCTTCAGCCCGGAGAAAGGCTCCGGGATGATGCTGACAGAACTCACTCTCCGTCTATCTCCGGCAGAGGGAAGAGATTCTTGTTGATCGCCTTTTCGCGGGCGGCGGCAACTGTGATCTTGTCCTCTTCAATCATCTTTTGCAGGCACTGATCCATAGTCTGCATTCCTTGCGTCGTGCCGGTCTGAATCATCGACTCAATTTGATTGATCTTGCCTTCGCGGATGATGCTGGCCAACGCATTGGAGCCAAAGAGGATTTCCAAAGCGGCGCAGCGGCCCTTGCCGTCCTTGGTCTTGAGGAGCTGCTGGGCAATGACCGCCTTGAGCGAGTCAGCCAGCATGGTCCGGGTCTGAGCCTGCTCCTCAGCAGGAAAGGCGTTGATGATCCGGTCAATGGTCTTGGCCGCGCTGTTGGTGTGCAGGGTGCCGAAAACGAGAATGCCCAGCTCGGCGCAGGTCAGGGCGGCGGAGATGGTTTCCAAGTCGCGCATCTCGCCAACCAAGATCACATCCGGGTTTTCCCGGTTGGCAACCGACAAGGCCTTGGCAAAGCTCTTGGCATGACTGCCGATTTCCCGCTGTGAGAAAATGCACTGCTTGTTGGGATGAACAAACTCCAGCGGGTCTTCAATGGTGATGATGTGCTTGGGATGCTTATTGTTGATCAGATCAATGATCGCGGCCATAGTGGTTGACTTGCCGCTGCCGGTCGGGCCAGTGACCAACACCATGCCCCGCACATAGTCGGCAACTCCGCGCACTGCGTCCGGCAGGCCGAGCTGATCCACTGTAAGTATTTTGCTGGGAATAATCCGAAACACCGCCCCAATGCCCCGGTGCTGATAAAGGAAATTGCAGCGAAAGCGGCCCACGCCGTCCAAGGCGTAGGCTTTGTCAAAATCCCGGTTCTTCTCGATAATGGCCTGCTGATCCGGGTCAAGGATTTCAAAAAGAATTTTCTTGTTGCTCTCCGGGGTGAGGACTGGCTCGTCCAGCGGCACCAGTTCGCCGCGCAGACGCAGCAGGGGCGGAAAGCCGATCACCATGTGCAGGTCGCTGGCCCCGCGTTCTTTCATCTCTTTGAAATACGAATCAATATGTGGCATACTCTCTCCTTTGGCCCAGACTTTGGCTTTTCCGGCAGCGGATGATGGGAAGCGGATTTTTGACTCTTCTTTTTGTCTTACATCTTCTCAGGCAGGAAACAAAGCAAAATGTGGATGTTCCTGATTCTCCGCCCCGCAGACCCCGCAGCGGCGGCAGCGTGAGGTCTCGCAGGGAGAGGTTCCTTCCGCCCGCAAGGCCTTGTCCAATTCATGGTGCAGATATGCCTTGTTGATGCCCTGATCAAGCACGTCCCAGCAGAACAGCTCGTCCGCCGTTCTGGGCCGCACTGCATAGTGCCACGCGCTGAGGCCGTGCGCCTTCATGGCCTGCTTGAAAGAATATTTTCCTGTGCCAATGTCCAAGAGCAGCGGCGCAATGCGGCGGTCAGCACGGGCAAACACCGCCTGCATCAGGACCGTGTCAGGCCGGTCTGCCCGGAGATGAAGGTTGTCCACATCAGCCAGCGCATTCTTCAGATACTTGATGCTTTGGTTCAGGCGCAGGAGGGCGGTCTTTTCGCTTTGCTCGCGCAGAGCCTCCTCCTCAGTCAGGCCGCCAAAGGACAGATACTGAAACGGTGTCCACGGCTTGGGGACAAAACTGTTGACTGAGAGCAGCAGTTCGCAAAGCCGTCCTTTTGCCCGACCAATGGGCAGAATGCGCTCCCGGATTTTCCGCACAAGCTGGACAAATTCATCCAGATCAGCACGGGTCTCGGTGGGCAGGCCGATCATGACATAGAGCTTGAGAGTGAAAATGCCTGCCTCAGTCAGGGCGGCGGCGGCATGCAGCAGGTCTTGTTCGGCCAAGCCTTTGTTGATCACTTGGCGGAGCCGCTGCGAGCAGCCGTCCGGGGCTATGGCCACTGATTTCAGCTCGGAGCGGGCAAGCAGATCGAGCAGGCGTGGGGAAATGCGGTCAGCGCGGAGGGAGGAGAAAGATAAGGCGCAGCCGGTCTGGCTGAGAAAGGCGGCAATCTGCTCCAGCGTCTCTGGCGCGGCCATCTCCATGCCCAAGAGACCAGCCCGCTTCATCTCAGCAGGCCGCTGGGCCAGACCCGCGAGCACAGCATCTGCGTCCCAGAGGCGGGGCGGACGGTAGATGAATCCGGCTGCGCAAAAGCGGCAGCCCCGGCTGCAACCCCGGCCCAGCTCGGTCATGTGCATGTTGAGTTCCGCCTCTGGCGAATAGAGCGCGGAATGGGCCGCCTGACCGTTGGTCTGGACAAGGGCACGGCGCACCCGCTGCGGCAGCCCCGGCGCGGCAGTGATTGCCAGCAGCCTGCCGTCGTCATCATAACGAAAACTGTAGCCGCTCGGCACATAACATCCCGGAATGGTTGCCCCGATGCGGTGGAGCAGCTCCTGCCGGTCAATGTTTTCCGCCGCTGCCAGCAATTCAGGCAGCAGAGACGGCAGCACCGCCTCGGCCTCGCCAATCACCATCAGATCAGCAAAAGAGGCCAACGGCTCCGGGTTCATGAACACCGCTGCCCCGCCGAGAATGACCAAAGGACGACCCGGAGCTGCCGGGCCGTTGCGCTCGGCAGTGCATGGCGGCACCTGTCCGGCAGCCAGCATGGCCGCCAGTCGGGGATAATCCTGCTCAAAACTGATCGAGGCGAAGATCAGGGGGAAGTCAGCAAGAGGCCGGTCTGATTCGAGCGAGCGGAACCGCTCCTGGTGGCCCTGCGGATAGACAAAGCGTTCGCAGACGATTTCCTCCCAGTTGTTCAGCAGGCGGTAAACAAGCTGAAAACCGAGATTGGAGACTGCCAAGGGGTAGGTGTTGGGATAGAGCAGGGCCGCAGGCAGGCGGCCCTTCCATTTTTTGCGGACTGTGCCGGTCTCCGCAGCAAGCAGGGGGTGCAAGACCTGGAGTCAGTTCGCCTTCTTGCGGATGTAGGCCGGCTCGTCCCATTCACCCAGATCGTTCTGATCATCAAAGACCGGGGCAGGCATGGGCCGCAGACCCTTGGGCACGGGATTGGGCCGGGCAAAGCTGACTGGACGGCGGTCAAGCGTCCGCTCCGGCTCCTCAATGGCATCTTGGAGCGGGTTGAGGTTCTTCCGCGCCGGACGGCCCACTGCATCCAGCTCAGAGATGGTTCCAGCCTCCCGCTCCTTGGAAATGCCGGTGGCAATCACTGTCACCCGCAGCTCCTCGCCCATGTTCTCATCGAACAGCGCGCCAATGATGATGTTGGCATCCTCGTGGGCTTTGTCCTGAATCAGGGCCGAGGCTTCCATGAATTCGTTCATGGTCATGGAGCTGGTGGCCGAGATGTTGATCAGAATGCCGAGGGCACCGTCAATGCCCACATCTTCGAGAAGCTGGTTGTCAATGGCCCGCTTGGCCGCCTCGGCAGCCCGGTTCTCGCCTGCTGCCGCGCCGGAACCCATGATGGCCGGGCCGACCTCCTTCATGACAGTCTTCAGATCGGCAAAGTCAACATTGATGTGGCCGGGCAGATTGATCAGGTCAGTGATGCCCTTGACTGCCTGAAGCAGGACATCATCAACCATTTTCATCATCTCCACCAAAGTGGAGTTCTTCTGCATCAGGCCGAGGAGGCGGTCGTTGGGCACGGTGATAATGGTGTCCGCGTTCTTTTTCAGCTCCTCCCAGCCTGCCTCGGCATTGCGCATCCGCTTCTTGGCTTCAAAGTAGAAGGGCTTGGTCACCACGGCCACGGTCAGCGCGCCCTGCTCCTTGCTCATTTTGGCGATCACTGGCGAGGCTCCGGTGCCAGTGCCGCCGCCCAGGCCAGCCGTGATGAAGACCATGTCCGCATCCAGAATGGCGCTGCGCAGATCGTCCAGACTTTCCTCAGCCGCCTTCCGGCCCATGTCCGGGTCCGCGCCCGCGCCCATGCCCTTGGTCACAGTCGGGCCAAGCTGAATGCGGATGTCAGCCTTGGATTTCTCCAAGGCCTGCATGTCGGTGTTGGCGGCAATGAACTGCACCCCGGCCAGCCGGTTTGCGACCATGGTGTTGATGGCGTTGCCGCCGCCACCACCGACTCCGATCACCTTGATGACAGCTACTGAATCTTCTTCTTGTGTATTGTATGACATGCTTCCCCCTCAAGCACTCCATGCATCGGGTCAAAAAAAGATGTGACGGCTGGCCGCTGCCCCGGCTGCCGCTTGGTTTGTTTCAGCATCATATTATGTTGCGCAGAAAATTTTTCACCTTGAGCAGCAGCGGATGACCGCTTTCCACGGGCTGGCTGCTGCGGGCCGTGCAGCCGTAGAGCACCAGCCCGACCGCTGTGGTGCAGCGGGGCGATTCAATGTCCTCAACCCTGCCGCCCACGCCTTGGGGAAAGCTGATCCGCACCGGCATGTCGAAAATTTGTTCAGCCAGCTCAACAATATTGGCCAACAGGGCCGTGCCGCCGGTGATGACCATGCCGGAGTTGATCCGGTTGCGGTAGCCGGAGCCGCAGAGTTTTTTGTTCACCACTTGCAGTATCTCCTCGATCCGGGCTTCGAGAATCTCAACCAGCACCTTCTGGGAGACCTTGCGGGCCTTGCGGTCGCCGACCGTGGGCACCTCAAGGATGTGATTGTCCTTGACCAAGGAGGCCAGGGCGCTGCCGTAGCGGTATTTGAGCATCTCCGCCTCCTGAAGCGGCGTGCGCAGACCCACGGAAAGATCATTGGTCAGATTGTTGCCGCCCAAGGCCAGCTCCCACGTGTATTTGATCGTGCCGTTGCAGAACACGGCCAGATCCGTGGTGCCGCCGCCAATGTCCAGCAGAGCCACGCCCAGCTCCATTTCGTCAGGGGTCAGCACAGCCTTGGACGAGGCCACAGACTCCAGCACCACTTCAGCCACGTTCAGTCCGGCCCGGTTGCAGCTGGTGATCAAATTATGGAGCGAGGTGACATCCGCCGTGACAATATGGACATTGGTGGCCAAGCGCACCCCGGTCATGCCCATGGGATTCTGAATGCCGGTGTGGTCATCAACCATGTACTCCTGCGGCAGGACATGGATGATCTGCTGATTGTCCGAGACCTTGACCGTCTGAGCGGCCTGAATGACCGCGTCGATTTCCCGCTGCCGGATCTGCTGGTTGTTGATGGCGATGATGCCCGGCGAGTTGAAGCCTTTGATATGCGTGCCAGCTATGCCCACATAAACGGTTTCAATATCGCAGCCAGCCATGTCCGAGGCGCTGTCAACGGCTTGACGGATGGCCCGGACAGTTGATTCGATATTGACCACCACCCCTTTTTTCATGCCTGACGAGGCGGCAGTGCCCACGCCGATGATGTTGACGCAGCCGTCATCAAACAGCTCGCCGATCACGGCGCAGATCTTGGTGGTGCCGATGTCCAAGCCAGCCACCAGCTCGCCGGAGCCGCTTTCCCGCAGCGGCGGCGCAGGCGCAATGGCCTGCTCTGTTTCCCGGCTGGCAGCAGCCGCAGTGTCAGTCTCCTCAAGGATTTTTATATCCAGCTCTTCCATTTGCGCTCCGCCTATGGCTCCGTCTTGGACACAAGGATGCGGTCAGCCTGATAATCCATGCGGATTTCCTTGATATGTTCAATCTTTTCTTTGCTGTACAGCTGTTCGAGCAGTCTGACGAGCTGATAATATCTGGTTCTGATATTACCATATCCTATATGAATAGGAAAGGGGCGTTCCGCAAGATATGCAATAATTCCATTTTCCCGGCTCACGTGAATTTCCGAGAGCGACTGCATGGGCAGCACAGGGTCGCCCAAGGCGGCAAAATGGAGAAAACGGACCGCCTCTGCCGCTTCCGGGCCAGCCTCCTGGATGTCCGCTGGCAGATGCGGCAGCCGCAGGCCGGTGACCACGGGAAAATCCAGATCCTGGCCCGGCTCCACTGGGGCAAAGATTTTGCCATTGTGATCAAGATAATACAGGCCAGCATTGTTCTCAAGGTTGATCAGGGCCAAAGGCCGGTGCTCTTGGACCTCAATTTGCACACTGTATGGCCAGGAGCGATGAATGCTGACATGGTCAATCCACGGATGAGTTTGGATGCGCTGCGCCGCCTCTGCTGCATTGAAGCCGAGCATCGGCATGCCCACCCTGATTCCGGCCAAGGCCAGCACCTGCCCTTCAGCCGCCATGCGGCAGCCCTGCACCGTGACTTTTCGCACAGAAAAAACCTGCGCATGTTCAACAAGATGATACCCCTGCCAGCCAAGAAGCGCAAGCAGCACGGTGAGCAGGCCAGCCAGCAATGCTGCCTTGGAGAGGCGCGGCAGCCCTGCATTGCCTTGCGCGCCGCCATTTTTTTGGTATGGGCCATTGCCGACCAAAGGCGAGCTGTAGCGGTTGCCGCCGAATGAAGAGCGGAAGCGGCGGAAGGTGCCGGAACGTCCGGGCCGCTGCTGATGATACCGCCTTTTTTTCGAGCCGACCAACGGGCTTTGCGACCGTTTCACCGCCATGCTGCTGCCTCGTCAATGATCCGCACCTCCGGCTCAAGCCGGATGCCGAAGCGGGCTGCAACTGCTGCCTGCACCTGCTCCATCAGCGTGATAATATCTGCTGCCGATGCGCCGCCGCTGTTGACCAAAAAGTTGGCATGAACCGGCGAAACCATCGCTCCGCCGCAGCGCAGTCCTTTCAGTCCGGCAGCCTCAATCAGTCTGCCCGCAACGTCGCCGGGCGGATTTTTGAAAAACGAGCCTGCCGAAGCTGTGCCTACAGGCTGCTTGCCCTTTCTTTGTGCCAAATAGGCAGCACAGCGGCGGCGGCTATTTTCTTCATGATCAGGACTGAGGCGGAACACAGCGGCTGTGATGACCAGCTCGGCCAAGCTGCCCTCAGTCAAGGCCAGATTGCGGTAGCTCAGGCGCAGGTTCTCTGCCGGAATTTGTTGGACATGGCCTTGCCGGTCAACCGCTTCCAGCTCCAGCAGACAGGAACCAATCTCCTGCCCCCAAGCCCCGGCATTCATCCGCACTGCCCCGCCCACAGAGCCGGGAATGCCGACTAAGAATTCCAGTCCGGCCAAGCCGTGTTTGCTGCACCACGCAACGAATCTGCCCAGTGGACAGCCTGCTCCGGCTTTGATGATTCCAGCTTCGTCACGGCGTTCCTGCACAGTCACGGCATTGAATGCACCTTTAAGCCGGATGATCGCCCCAGACCAGCCGCTGTCCGCAACAAGGAGATTGGAGCCGCGTCCGATGACCAAAAATGTAATCTGCTCCTCAGCCAAGAAAGCGAGCAGACGGGATAATTCCTCTACATTCTCCACATCGATCAGAGCTGCCGCCCTGCCGCCCGCCCGCAGAGTGCAGCAGGCGGCCATGTCCGCATCAAACTGCACCTTGGCCAGCCCGCAGGCCGCCAGCCGCTCACGCTGCTGCTGATTCATCGGCCAAGCTGACCGAGGGCAAAGGCTTTCTGTTTCAGAAGCTGCAAAAGCTGCTCGCCGACTTGAACAATGTTGCCTGCGCCCAAGGTCAGAACCAGATCGCCTTGTTCGGTGAAATCGAGCAGATCAGCGGGCAGCGTCTCTATGTTGGCATGATGATGGGCATTCCGGTGGCCATGCTGCCGGATTGCCTCCAGCAGGGCCGCGCTGCTCACGCCCTCAATAGGCTGCTCGCTGGCCGCATAAATATCTGCGAGAATCAGCACATCCGCCCGGTAAAAGGCGGTGGCAAAGTCGTTGAACAAACCCTTGGTGCGGCTGTAGCGGTGGGGCTGGAAAACGACAATCAGGCGGCGGTCAGGCCAGCCTTCGCGGACTGCATCCAAGGTGGCCCGAATTTCGGTCGGATGATGGCCATAGTCATCCACCACCAGAATGCCCTCCTGCTCGCCCTTGATTTGCAGCCGCCGCTGCACCCCTTGGAATTTTTCCAACGCATGGGCAATGACCGGAAATTCAATCTCCAGCTCCACGGCCACGGCAATGGCGGCCAAGGAATTAAGAATCACATGCCGTCCCGGCGTGTTGCGCCGCGCCCGGCCCAGCTCTTGGCCTTGAAAATAAACCGAAAACTCGCTGCCAAAGTGCTGCCGCTCAATTTTTGCCGCATGAAGATCAGCCTGCTCGGTCAGGCCGTAGGTGATTTTGCGCCGCTCTATCTGCGGCAGCAGGCTGGCGACATTGGCATCATCCAGACAAAGCACGGCTGCACCGTAAAAAGGAATGCGGCTGATGAATTCAAGAAAGGTTTCTTTAACGTGGTCAAGGTTGCGGTAATAATCCACATGCTCAAAGTCGATGTTGGTGATTACCTCAATCACTGGCGAGAGCTTGAGGAACGAGCCGTCGCTTTCGTCCGCCTCAGCAACCATGAATTCGCCATCGCCGAGCAGGGCGTTGCTGCCGCCAAAGCAGTCAACTTTGCCGCCCACAGCCACGGTCGGTTCCAGCCCGGCCTCATGCAGAACTGAGGCGATCAGCGAGGAGGTGGATGTCTTGCCGTGACTGCCTGCCACAGCAATGCCGTAGCGTTTGAGACGCATCAGCTCGGCCAGCATCTCGGCCCGCTGGATCACGGGAATCTGTTGCTCGCGGGCGGCCAAGACTTCAGGGTTGTCCGGGGCCACGGCTGAGGAGATGACCACCACGTCTGCGCCATTAACTCTGTCCGCCTGATGGCCCTGATACACGACCGCGCCGAAGTTCTCAAGACGGCGGGTAATGTCGCTGCTGCACAGGTCTGAGCCGCTGACCTTGCAGCCCAGATAAAGGAGCAGCTCGGCAATCCCGGACATGCCGATGCCGCCAATGCCGACAAAATGAATCTGCTTGTTTTTTTTGTACATATTTTATTTGTGTCAGCAAGAGCGGCTGCAAGAGTCTGCTCTTACGCTTTTTCAATCAATTTCATGCACTCAGTCAATATTCGCTCTGCCGCGTCCGGTACTGCCATTCGCCGCATGGCCGCGCCCATTCGAGTCAGCTTGTCCGCATCTTCGGCCAGCAGCATGAGCACGGCAGCGAGCCGTCTGCCGTCCAGCTCCTCTTCCCTATACATCTTTGCCCCGCCGCCTGCAAGATAATATCCGGCATTGGCCGCCTGATGGTCATCTGCTGCGTAGGGATAGGGGATGAGCAAGGCAGGCAGACCTGTCACGGCCAGTTCGGCTAACGAAGTCGCTCCGGCCCGGGCCACGGCCAGATCAGCCTGCGCATAGACAGCAGCCATGTCTTTGAAAAAAGGCGCAACTTCAGCGACAATGCCTGCGGCGGCATAACCTGCCCGCACTTCATCGGCATCCGCCGCGCCGGTCTGGTGAATCAGGCGGAAGGGAAAAGGGTTTCGTTCTCTGATGTGCTGCGCCGCCTCCAGCATCAGCATGTTGACCCGATGCGCGCCAAGGCTGCCGCCCATGACCAAGAACGTCAGCGGCCTGGTTGGCCTTCTCACCTGCCTGCGCTCGGCAGCGGCGAGTATTTCCTTGCGCACTGGATTGCCGGAGACCACGGTCTTGGCAGGCGGAAAGGGATAACTGCCTGGAATGGAAACAAAGACTTTGTTGACAAAGCGGGCCGTGAGCCAGTTGGCCAGACCGGGGATTGCATTCTGCTCATGAATGCAGGCCGGAATGCCGAGCAGTTTGGCTGCTACAAGCACCGGCCCGGTGACATAGCCGCCCACGCCAAAGACCAGCGCAGGCTGGAATTGCTTGATGATTCGGCAGGCCTCTGCAATCGCCTTGGGCAGGCTGATCAGGCTTTTGAGACGATGGGCCAGCCCCATGCCCTTGAGGCCCATGCAGGCAATGGCTTCCTGCTGAAAACCAAGCCCAGCCAGCGCGTCGCGGTCAAGCTGCCGCTGGGTGCCGATGAAAAGTATTTCGCAGCCAGGAAACCGCTGCCGCAAACTCTCTGCCAAGGCAATGCCGGGAAAGAGATGGCCGCCAGTGCCGCCGCCAGTGATGATGATGCGCATTCCGCTTGTCCGTGTTTTTGAGGTGAGTGCGGAAATTCTTAACTGCGGCGGCAGGAGATTGCAAGAGAAAAACAGGGCCGCCCTGCCCAAGAGCAGGACGGGCGGGGTGAAACCGGGAACTGTCAGACAGCGGTGGTCTGTCCGTTTTCCTCGCGCAGCTCCTCCATTGCCCGGCTGACAGCCTCTTTCAGCTCATCCATGCGGAACGGCTTGGCCATGAACTCAAAAACCCCGCCCTGCACTGCCGCCGCTTCCAGCTCCTGACTGGGATAGCCGGTGATCATGATCACCTTGGCCTTGGGGTTGAGCTGCATGACACGGCCAAGCACGGCCAAGCCGTTCATCTCCTCCATCCTGTAGTCAGTGATGACAATGCTGAACCGCTCCTCAGCCATTGCCTCCATTGCCCGGACAGGATTGGTGAAAATAACTGTCTCAATGCCGCTCTTGCCAAAGACCTGCTGGAGGCGTTTGCCGATGATCGGCTCATCGTCAACAATGAGCAGCCGCGCTGCTGGGTTTCTCTTCATAAGTTCCTGCTGTTCCGGTTAAATCACTGCCTCGTAATTGCCTTGGAGAAAGGCTTCCGCATACTGCTGGACAATCTCGTCGCTTTCCATGCGCACATCAAGCTGGCGGGTGAAGCCGACCAGCCGTCCCAGAATGTCCAAGGTGCGTTCGGCCTCGCTCTGCGGGATGTGCGAGAGCCGGGCTGTGACCAAGTCGCCCTTGGTCTGGACATTGAACTCAAACTCCTTGAGAATCAGGGCGATCATGGCGGTGCGCCGCGACCGCTTGGCCATGTCTGTGGCCCCGCCTAAGAAGCGGTAGTAGAGATGGTTGTTCTGTTCCGCCGCGCCGCAGTGCGCGTCAATGATGTTGTAATGATACCCTAAGCGGAAGCAGAGGTTGACATAATCCTCGCCAATGATGGCGATGTTGTGGCCTGTATATTGCTTGGAGGCCATGTCGTGATCCGCATTGAACATGCTGTTCATCAGGTCGCGGAAGCCGACTGGCATGGGGTCTCGGTGCCAGACACCAGGATAGAGCATTCCTTTGAGGATGGCCCGGAACGGCGCGGAAGCAATGGCCTCCGGCGGGATGTCACCGGTCGGCGGCGCATCCTGGGCCAAGCCGCCGCCTATGTCAATGACCAGAATGCCGGTGGGGATGGGCAGTTCCATGCGGCGGACAATATTGCCCTGCACCAGCTGCCGCTCATCGCTGCCCAGATGGACCATCTCCTGCACTGCCGACTCATGGGCAAAGCGGAGAATGTCGTGATAGGTGCTGCAGCCGCCAATGTTGAAGTTCTGCATCATCGGATCGACCAGATGCAGCTCGGAGACTATTTTCAAGAGCCGCCGGAGGATGCGGAACTCGCGGCTGGCTAAGATGTTGATGCTGGAAATGGTCCGATAGACCAGCAGCTCCTCGATCTGGCCCCGGTAGATGCGGCGGTCTTCCGCATCCACAGTGATCAGCTCGCCCTCGCTGACCTTGCTGAGAATGCCCTCCACGCTGACAAGGCAGGGAACGTGGAATTCCCGGCAGATGGTGGACATGTGGCTGACCGGAGTGCCGATCTCGGTGATGACTGCGGCAGCCCGATGGAGGAACTTGACCAAGCGGGAGGAGTCGCGGCGGACCACCAGCACTGAGCCTTCCGGGAAGCTGCCGTCCTCCTCGCTCAGATTGCTGACCTTATGCACTGGCCCGGCCCCGATGCCGCGCCGGGCCACCCGGCCCTGTCCCTGGCTGATGATTTCATGCTTTTCCAAGCAGGACGGATGCACCTTTTCTTGGGCCTGCGTGTCAGCCAGAAGCAAGGGCCGGGTTTGAAGGATGAAGAGCTGGCCAGCCTTGTCAATGGCCCATTCCACATCTTGGGCGCGCTTGAAATGGGCTTCCAAGTGCAGGGCCTGCTGCCCCAGCAGGAGCAGCTCCTCATCGCTGAGGCAGGGCTGGCGCCGCTGCTCCGCATCAATGGCTTGGACAGTCAGGCCGCTTCCGGCAGCCAAGAACAACCCCGCCCTTTTTTCAGCCACATAGCGGACACCAATGCTCAGGGGCGGCCCTTTGCGGAGCTGAAAGGTGTCGGTGGCAGTGCCGCCTTCGACCACCGCCTCGCCTTGGCCCCAGGCTGCGACCACCACCATCAGGTCATGCGAGAGCTGCATGGTGTCAACCGAAAAGACAATGCCGCTGGTGCGCGAGTCAATCATGCGCTGACAGACCACGGCAATGGCCATCCGGTTCTCATCCGGCAGGAAACGCCGCCAGTAGGAGATGGCCCCGGCTGAGAAGAGGCTGGCCATGACCTCGCGGGCGGCGGCAAAGACCGCCTCGGTCTGGGCCGGCACATTGAGGATGGAGCGGAACTGGCCAGCCCAGGAGAAATCCATGTCCTCTTCCTGGGCCGAGCTGCGCACCGCCAGAAAGAGCGGCTCCTCCGTCTTGGGCATGGCCCGCATGGCCTTGCTGAGATTTTCGATCAGCTCCGGCGGCGGCGCGGCAGCCAGGATGCCCTGTTCGAGCGACTGGCGCACCGCCTCCAGCCGCTCGGCATCCGCATCTTGGTCTGCCATCAGCTCTTCAAACTGTGTCAGCTGCTCGCGCAGGCCATTGTGATTGATCAGGTCATGATAGGCTTTGGCGGTGATGACAAAGCCCTCCGGCACCCGCAGCAGGGGATCATGACGCATCTGCGCCAAATGTCCGGCCTTGCCGCCCACCAAGGCCCAGTTGCGGGGCCGTATCTCATCAAAGTGGAGAATCTGCGGCCCTTCCCGGTCCTCCTTGCCAGCTAAGGTCAGGCGGAGGTCATCGCTCAGGCGTTCATGCACCGCATAGAGGCCAAGATGACGGTTATTGCACAGCTCATTGACGGCGGCTATAGAGGTCTGCACCGCCTCGATGAGCTGCTCGGTCGAACCTTCTATGTAATGAATGTCAAAAAGATAATCACCGCCCAGCTTCTCGCCCATGTCGGCGATGATCTCCAAGGCCTTGCTGTTGCTGGCCAGCACCTTCTGGAAGCGTTCAAAGACTTCACGCGGGCTGACCGGCTGCCGCCGCTTGGGCAGCAGGGACAGCAGCCATTCCCAGAGCATGCGGAGACTCATGCCCTGGGCAGGCAGCACTTCAGGCTGATTCATAGTCGTTCCATTCCCGCTGCGGGAAGTCCGAAGAAGTTTCTGCGCAGCACGCTACAGCTCCATCACTTCATCAAAGAGCTTGGCTGCGGCCCTGAGCTTGTCGCTGCTGCCAATGCTGGCCCGCACCGCCTCTGTCCTCAGTCGCTCCAGGGCTGGGGCAAAGCTGCGCAGGTCATTGGCTTCAGCATCCAGCACCTGCTCAATGATCTGCTGCCGCCGCTCCGGCGTGATGCCGCAGAGATAGGCATCACGGGCCTTGGCTCCCTCAGCAGCAGGCGAGCGCAGGGAATTGAGGCTGCCATAGGTGCCGATGATGAGCTGGTCCAGCTTGGTCCGGCTCAAGTCCAGCTTGCTCACCGCAGCGGCAATGGCCTCATAAGCACTGTAGGTTTTCTCCACCTGCGGGTCGCGGTAGCTGATGACAGCCAGATTGCCGGAGACCGGATGAAACTGGACAAAGCAGCCATAAGCTCCGCCGAGCTGCCGCACTGTGTTCCAGAGGTAATCCCGTGACAGCCAGGTCTTGAGCACCTCAAACGCGCCGTTATGCTGGCTGGGATCAGGGAACAGCTTGCAGCCCTGCACGTTATAGGCCACCTCTGCTGAGGTGGTGAAGGCCTGCCGCAGCGGCAGGACGGGAAAGTCCATTGCCCCTGCCTGCGGGGCAGTGCCGGGCAGACTGCTTTGCAGTGCAGCGGCCCGGTCTTTGATGGCCGCAATATCCGCTGCCGAGCCGGTCATGGCGATCTTGAGGCCCGCAGGCTGGAAGAGTGCCCGGCGCAGGCTCTCCAGCTTGCTGAGGAAGTCCTCCTCCAGCGCATCATAGTCCGATGCCAGGGCCTTGAGCGTCAGATAGGCGGTCGTGCCGTTGACATGCTCATTGATCATCCCTGCCGGACTGAGCTGGGCAAAGACCCGGCTGGCGGCTAACTGCCAGCCCTCGCTCTGCACTGCGTGCTCGGCCCAGGTGAATTCGCGCAGGACAATCTCCTTGATCCGCTGCCGGTTGTTCAAGTCCAGCTCGGCCAGCACCTCCTGCACCAAGTCAAGCGCATCCGGCAGATACCCGGACAGAGCCTTGGTTTGCAGCCAGAGCAGCGGCAGCGGTTTTTGCGTGTCGCTGACATGGGTGTAGGCGGTGAAGGCATGGCTGAGGCCGCCGGTGCAGATATGGATGTCCTTGGCAAAGCGGATGTAGTCGCGCTGCGTGGTGCCGATCTCGGTGGCAATGGTGGCGAAGAGATCAAGATAGGGCAGCAGGTCCGGGCTGATCTGGGCGCAGTCGAGGCCGAACTGCACGTAGGCGATGCCGTTGCAGTCCAATTCGCTGCTGATGCACTCTGCCGAGCCGCACTGCTCGGCAACTGCGCTGGGCTGCGGCGGCCTGCGCTCCAAGTCAGCGCGGGCCAGCTTGGGCAGCAGGGCCAAGGACTCCTCGCTGTTCGGAGTCTGCTGGAGGCGCATCAGCTCCTGGGTGTCAGCAATCAGCTGGTCAATCTGGGCCTGATCAAGCGTCTGCTTGTATGCGGCCAGCCGCTCCTGCTCGGCCTGGGCCTGCCAGGCCGCCTTGTCCGGGTCAGGCCGGAGGGTGACAGCGGCAAAGGCCGGGCTGTCCAGCAGCTTCTCCCTGATGAGCTGCTCGAAATAGCCTTCCTCCAAGGCCTTGCGGCGGATGGAGGCGAACAGCTCGTCGATCTTGAGGGCGGCAAAAGGGTCTGCGCCATGCTGCAAGGCGGGCAGAGCCTTGCTGATCAGCTCCAAGCCGCATTGAGCGCGGGTCAGTTCCTCGCGCACCGAAAACTCATAACTGTTCAGCTCGGACAGCACCAAGTCGCGGTCAAGGCCCTGCTCGACAATCTGAGTCAGCACGTGGCGGCAGAGGGCAAGGAAGTCGTCGCGCTTGTCCGCATCCGAGCCGACCAAGTAGGTCAGCATCACGGTCTGGACGCAGTGATCAGCAATGAACATGCCGCCAAAGTCCTTGCCCAAGCCCGCCTCAACCACGGCCTGCTTCAGGGGCGAGGCATCCGAGTTGTAGAGGATGTTGGCAATCACCTGAAAGGCGGTGGTCAGCTCGCGGTCAAGCAGGGTGGCAACAGGCGAGGCCACAGCCAGATAGGTCTTGCCTGCCAGCGTGCTGCCTGGCTGGACCGCATAGCTGTCCTCAACAAAGACCGGCCCGCTGATGCCGCTGCCCTGAACAATCTCGGCCCGCTGGCCCGCGCTCTTGTAGTGGCAGAGGAACTTGTCCTGCACAGCGGCCAGCTCCTCGTCCAAGTCGGCATCGCCATAGAAGAAGAGCATCCCGTTCGAGGGGTGATAGTGCTTCTGGTGGAAGGCGACAAACTGCTCGTAGGTCAGGTCAGGAATGCAGGCCGGATCGCCGCCTGACTCGTGCGCGTAGGTGGATTCGGGCATCAATCCTTGGAAGCTGCGCTGGAACATGATGCGGATCGGATCGCTCCACGCGCCCTTCATCTCATTGAAGACCACGCCTTGAAACTGAAGCGGCGCGTCCTTGCTCTCCTTGTGATAATGCCAGCCTTCCTGGGCAAAGGTGCTGCGCGGGATGAGCGGATTGAGGACCACGTCGCAATAGACATCCATGATGCTGAAATACTCGCTCAGGTTGCGGGTGGCGAAAGGGTACCACGTGGTGTCCGCGCCGGTCATGGCATTGAGGAAGGTGGTCAGGCCGCCCTTGAGCACCTCGCCGAACACGTCATGGACTGGATACTTCTTCGACCCCATCAGCACCGCATGTTCAAGGATGTGCGCCACGCCCGTGGAATCGGTCGGCACAGTCTGGAAGGCGAAGCAGAAGGTCTTGTTCGGATCGCTGTTCTTGATCGCCAAGGCCGGAGTGCCGAGCACCTGATGCTCGAACATAAGCACGTCCGCATTGATGTCAGCGACATGCTCCGTGCGCCGGAGGATGAAGCCGTGATGAACAGAGCCGATAGTGAAGTCAGTCATGAAGAAGCGGTGTGGTTGAAGTTCAGGGAATCTGCGGGCGCAGGCCGGACTGACCCGCCCTGCCAAGTCCGCAGACGGCAGCAGTCCGCATCCTATTGTTCTAAAGATTGGTCTGAAAATCAAGAAGAATAGTTGGCGCGCAGAATTGCGCCTGCCCTGATGGCAGCTGACATCTTCCATCCCTTGCACTGGGTCGCCACCAACCTCGTTGCGGATGGCAAGGGCGGTCGCCAGCACGGCCAGCTTACGGAACATCACCAAAAGCACTCCAGTGCAATTCATAGTTGCACGGGAGAAGTATTCACCATTGCACGAGAGAGGTACGCGCCATTGCACTCTCGTGCAATCCATCGTTGCACGGGAGAAGTATCTGCCGTCGCACGGGAGTGCAATCACCATGCTTGCGTCCGCAGTCCAGCTTATTGCATTTTTCAGCCCGGATGCGTCATATTTTTCTTGACAGGCATATCGCACCGTCGTATTTTGCCAGAAGCAGCAGTGTCCAACCTCGCTTACCCCGCCTTTTTCACAGGAGAATCATCATGGCCACTCTTCAATGGCGACCAGCAGTCAACGCGCTCACTAAACCTGTTTCCTACCGTATCCAGATCATTCCCCGAAACATCGCGGGCTATGAGGAAATGGCCGCTGATATCTCCGCTGCGAATCCCAATTACAACGCTGATCTGGTGCGCTCGCTCGCCCCGCTGATCATGGAGTGGATTCAGGACAGGATGATCAACGGCGATCAGGTCACTCTGCCCGATGCCTTTATCTTCCGCGTCTCGGCCCAAGGGCGGCTGGACAGCCCTGACGCGCCCCTGCCCGATGACGAAAATATGCTCCAGGTGAGCGTCAGCGGCACCCGTGCCTGCACGGGCAGACTGCGGGCGGAAGGCCGGATGGAACGCCAGCCCATGAATGAAAAACTCCCGCATATCAACTCGGCTGAAGACACCAAGCTCAAGCTGGCTGACGTGCTCAATCCGGCTGGTCTCCTCCATCTGATGGGCAGCAATCTCTATTTTGAAGAAGATGACCCGCATTCCAGTTGCGTGATTCAGGGCACGGAGAGCGGCGAGACCAAGCAGAGCACCTTTGGCGTGCTCTCCAATTCCGAGATTCTGCTTGCGCCTGACATCCCGGCCCAAGCAAACCCTTGGAACAACGAGTATTCAATTAGCCTGACCACGCATTATACAGAACATGGCACGCCGCGCACCGGCACCTATCAGCGCAGACTGCGCAGCCCGCTGGCAGTTCCGAATATGGGACATCCGAATCCGCCCGAAACCGGCATCCTGACCGGCAGCGCGGCTGCGCCGTATGTCGTGATCAATGGTGGCTCGGTCTCAGCGGATGAACGCCTGCGCATTCAGGTGATTCAGGACTTGGTCGAGGAGCAGCTCCTTTTCTCGCTCATTGATATGAAAGAGGAGGGTGCGAGCGGTGCGGAAATCCCAGTGACCCAGAACGGGACATACAGCCTGCCGGGTTTCACTGGCTCCGCCGTGAGTTCGCTGGAAATCAGCGTGAATGAGTATGCCGCCCTCTGGGAGATGCTCCGCAATAACTATAACGGCAGACTGGTGGATGTGCTGGATGTGGTGGTGTAGAGGCAAGTGTGACCGCGCGGCGAGATAGATGCATTGTGGGAGATTCGTGCCTGCGACCACGACCTGTAACCAGAATCAATGCGCGGTTGAATACGTATACGCTGTATTTAACATTGATGAGATATTAAATCATTGAGAGGATTGATTAATGAAAAATAGCATAATACGTTTTGTGTGTACAATTTTTGTATTATCATTTTATTTTTTTAATATAACATACGCTCAAGCTAAAATAGGCGGGTACTGTGGAAATTGCGAGAAGGAAAAACAGGAACTTAGCGATGCTCAGGGATTACTATCATTAGCGCAGGAAACATTATCGACAGCGAATGAAAACCTTAGTTCTGCGAGTGATAAGTATTCAACTGCCGAAGGATTGCTTGAGTTTGCGAAGCAAGCTAAAGAGAGAGCTGAAGCATTATTAAATAATGCAAAACAAGCAGTTGCTGAAGCAAAGGATGCCATATTAAGCCTGAAGGATGAAATAACAGCCCTTCGTCTATCTCTTATGCAGGCGACTGCATATTGGGCTTATCTTCAGATACAAGCAACCATAATTCTTAAAGAAGCAGCCCTCAGTGCAGCAGAACTACTTCTTCCCCCCTTGATAGCCGCCGCCGCCACAGCAGCAATTGTTTGGTTCGACGCAAAACAAGCAATTCCACCATTAAAAGATCAAGTGACAGTTGCTAAGGATGATTATGAGAAGGCTTTAGAAAAATGGAGGCTTGCATCAAAGGATGTTAGAGATAAAACTAAGAATGTTGAGGTTAAAAAGAATAGTTTAGACAAATGTCTTGCAAGCCGAGTGACACCCGCTCAATGTGAGAAATGCGAAAACAATAAAATTGCAGCCAATGACTCTGAAGACCCTGGAATGTGCAAAAAATGTCAGAACGGAGCTGTAGTAAACGATAACTCGGAAGACCCCGGAATATGCAAAAAATGTCAAGGAGGAAGTGCGGTAACTGACTATTCAGAATCTTGTAATGATTTTGATCCATGCACAGAAGGTGATCATTGCACTGATGACGGATGCGCAGGAACTCCTATCGAAAATCCATCCCCCAGTTCTCCAGAATGCCAGTAAGTAGGCTAGGCAAATAGCTGTATCGTTTGCCCAAGTAAGCTGACATAATTGGCGGGCAAGCAAAAAGTTGCTTGCCCGCCCTACGGTGTTGAGCGAAGTCGAAAGGCACCATTACAGCACCGCGCTTGCTCCTTCCTCAGCCCCAGACAACACCCTCCGCAAGGCGGCAAACATTCCATGTCCCGGCTCGGCAGACTCCGGCGGCGGCAGGGCGGCCTGTCGCTGCGCCAGCGTCGCTTCATCCACCTGCAATTGCAACGCAGAGCTGCGGGCATCCATGCGGATGATGTCGCCAGTCTGCACCTTGGCAATCAGTCCGCCTGCCAATGCCTCTGGCGTGCAGTGAATGGCAAAGGGCACCTTGCCTGACGCGCCCGACAGCCGCCCGTCCGTGACCAATCCAACCTTGTAGCCCTGCTCCATCAGCACGGCTAACGGCGTGAGCAGCTTGTGCAGCTCTGGCATGCCGTTGGCTCGCGGCCCTTGAAAGCGGACAACCGCAATCAGGTCGCGGTTCATCTGCCCAGCCTTGAAAGCCTGCTCCAGCTCGTGCTGGCTGCTGAAAACCATCGCCGGAGCTTCAACGCAGGTGTTCTCGCCGTCAGCCAAGGCGGAAATCTTCATGATTGCCCGGCCTAAGTTGCCGGACAGCAGCTTGATGCCGCTGACCGGGGCAAAGGGCTTGTTCAGCGTGGCGATGATGGACAGGTCACGGCTCTGCTCCGGCCCAGACTGCCAGACTGCTTTGTCCTTTGCCAGAACAGGCTTTTCCATATACCTGCTGAAGCCCGGCCCAGCCACAGTCTGCACATCCTCATGCAAAAAGCCGCCAGCCAGCAGCTCGCGGATGAGCAGGGCCATGCCGCCTGCCTGCTGGAACGAATTGATGTCGCCTGCGCCGTTGGGATAAATGCGCACCAAGAGCGGCACGGCTGCGGACAGCTCGGCAAAGTCGTCCCAGTCAATCAGGATTCCGGCAGCCTTGGCAATGGCCACCAAGTGCATGGTCTCATTGGTTGACCCGCCCGTGGCGAGCAGGCCGACCATTGCGTTGACCACCGCCTTTTCACTGATCACCTCGGCCAGCGGCGTGTATTCGCTGCCAAGATGAGTGATAGCAGTAACCCGGCGGGCCGCAGCCTTGGTCAGCTCCTCGCGCAAGGGCGTATCCGCATTGACAAAGGACGCGCCCGGCAGATGCACGCCCAGCATCTCGGCCATGAGCTGGTTGGAATTGGCGGTGCCGTAAAAGGTGCAGGTGCCGGGGCTGTGGTAGGCCCGCAGCTCCGAGGCCAGCAGCCCGTCCTTGCCGATCTCACCCTTGGCAAAGCGTTCGCGGATCAGATTCTTTTCCCGGTTGCCGATGCCGGAGGACATGGGGCCAGCAGGCACGAGCAGCATGGGCAGGTGGCCGTATTGCAGGCCGCCCATGAGCAGGCCGGGCATGATCTTGTCGCAGACACCGAGCAGCAGTGCGCCGTCAAAGACATTGTGCGACAGGGCGATGACCACAGCAAGGGCGATCACGTCCCGGCTCATCAGGCTCAAATCCATGCCCGGCTCGCCTTGGGTGATGCCGTCGCACATGGCAGGCACGCCGCCTGCAAACTGGGCTGTGCCGCCCGCCTCTGCCACGGCCTGCTTGATCAGCTCAGGATAGCGGCCCAGCGGCTGATGGGCGGAGACCAAGTCGTTGTAGGCGGAGATGATGGCGATGTTGGGCACCGAATCAGCAAGCAGGGCCGGACGGCAGGCCGGGCAGCCAGCAAGGTCGTGCGCCAAGTTGCTGCACGGCAGCGTTTTGCGGAACGGCCCTTTGCTTTTGGCCGCCGCCATTCGCGACAAATACGCGGCGCGGCTGGCTGCGCTGCGCTCAATAATCCGACGGGTGACGTGTTCAACAGTTGCGTTCATGGCATGGATTTGCTGATTCAGGTGCGGGCGGCCAAACCTTGGGCGATTTCCTGCTGGAGGCTGCGGACCAGAGCGGCAGGGTCGCTGCTGTTGCGGATCGGCCTGCCAATGACCACATAATCCGCGCCATTGCTGATCGCGTTTTTGGCGGTGGCAATCCGCTTCTGATCATCGCTGCCATCATCAATGTTGGCTCCGGGCCGGATGCCAGGAGTGACGATGAGAAAGTTTTCATCCAGCGCGTTCCGCAGGGGCTGGGCCTCCAAGGCTGAGGCAACCACGCCGTCGCAGCCGATCTCCAAGGCGTTGCGGGAACGGCGCAGGACCAGATCAGCAATGCTGCCGTTCAGGCCCATTGCCCGCATGTCGTCCTCGCAGAAGCTGGTCAGCACGGTGACGGCAAGAATTTTCACATCGCCCTTGGCCTGCGCGGCAGCCCGCAGAATAGGGTCATTGCCATGCACAGTGGCAAAGGTCACGCCCCGGTTGTTGAGCTGACTGACCGCCAGATGCACGGTTTCCGGGATGTCAAAAAACTTGAGGTCCAGCATGACCTTGCAGCCGCGCCGGACAATCTCGTCAATGATCTGAAAACCGCTGCTGAGAAAAAGCTGGAGACCGACCTTGAAGAATCTGATCTCGCTCTCCAGCGTGTTGATCAGGTGCATGGCCTCCTCATGCGAAGGCACGTCCAAGGCAAAGATAATGCGCTCGTTGAGCGGAATGTTTTTGGGCATGATGCTTCAGGGGGAAACGGAGGCTTGGCTGCGCCGCCGGGAAAGATAAACAAGAATGCCTGCGCCGATCATGGCTGAACAGAGCAGCTGGCCCATGCTCAGACCAAAGAGGAGCAGGCCGAGCTGCGCATCCGGCTCGCGGAAGAATTCGAGCTGGAACCGGAAACAGCCGTATAAAATCAAAAACAGGGCCAGCAGCGAGCCATGCGGCCAGCGGCTGGACGGCGGCTTCTGCCACGGTTTTGCCCGCAGCGGCCAGAGGATGCAAAAGAGCAGCAGTCCCTCCAGCAGGGCTTCGTAAATCTGGGAAGGATGCCTCGGCAGCTCGCCGCCATTGGGAAAGACCATGCCCCACGGCACGTCTGTGGTCCGGCCATACAGCTCGCTGTTGAGGAAATTGCCCAGCCTGCCCAATCCCAGCCCAATAGGCGTGACCACTGCGTAGAGATCAACCCCTTTCCAGAAGTCAAGCCTGCTGAAACGGCAGTAGAGCAGCCCGGCAATCAGCACCCCGATCAGGCCGCCGTGAAAGGACATGCCGCCCTGCCAGGTGGCAAATATCTGCGCCGGGTGGTGCAGATAATAGGAGAAATTGTAGAACAGGACATAGCCCAGCCGTCCGCCAAGAATCACCCCGGCGATCAGAGCCAGATTGATATTGTCAAGATGATCAAGCATCTGCTGCCAGCCGACCTGCTTGGCCTGCCGCCGGACCAATACATAGGCGGCGGCAAAGCCGAGCACATACATCAGGCCGTACCAGCGCACGGTCAGCGGGCCGACAGAAAAAATAACCGGATCAATTTCAGGATAGGCAAGCATGTTGCTCCGCGCCCTTTGTTTCTCTGTTCAGAAATCGTTCAAGCCCAGCACGTCAAACATGCTGTACAGCCCCTTGGGCTTGTCAGCCACCCACGCTGCGGCCAAGGCCGCGCCGTTGGCAAAGTTGTCCCGATTGCTGGCCCGATGGGTGATTTCGATCCGTTCACCAGCTCCGGCAAAATAGACCGTGTGCTCGCCGACAATGTCCCCGGCCCGGATGGTCTGGATGCCGATCTCCTTGTCCGTGCGCTCGCCGATCATGCCGTGCCGCTCATACACGCCGACCTCAGCCAGATTGCGGCCCAAGCCTGCTGCCGCCATTTCGCCCAGCTTGAGGGCCGTGCCGGACGGCGCATCCTTTTTCATCCGATGATGGGCCTCAACAATCTCCACGTCATAAGCATCGCCGAGCACAGCGGCGGTCCGTTCGGCCAGCTTGAAGAGCACGTTCACGCCCACAGCCATGTTCGGCGCCTGCACACAGGGAAAATGCGCGGCAGCGGTCTCACGCAGCACGACCAAGTTTTCAGCGGTCAGACCGGTGGTGCCGATCACTATGGCCCGGCCATATTGAGCTGCGACTTTGATGAACTCCATAGTCGCCTTGTGAAAGGTGAAGTCAATGATCACCTCGCCCTGCTCAATCACTGCCTCCAAACTGTCAGCAATGGTCACGCCAATTGGGCCAAAGCCCACTGTTTCGCCAATATCCTTGCCCACAAAGGGGCTGTCCGCCTGTTCAAAGGCACCGCTCAGGGTCAGGCCGGAATGCTGCTGCACCATAGCGCAGATGCGGCGGCCCATGCGTCCGCCAGCCCCGGCCACAATCACTTTCGTCATAATAGCTTTCCTGGATGGTGAATGAAGAATTTTTCCTTGAAAGAGGTTCTACTGTAGCAGATGAGCGGTCATCTGTCATGAAAAGATTGCCTGCCAGTCAAGCTCGCTCGATCAAAAAGCAAATCGAAAATCGCAGTTGCAACGCTCAGAGCACCACCAGCGTGATGCCCGGATTGCGCCGGTTCAGGTCGCTGTGGCGGCGAAGGGCCGGGAAGCGGCGGAGCAGACTCCTGCCTGCATTGCTGCGGGTGCTGAAGTCCTCGCCGCAGACGATCTCTTTGATATGGCCTTGGTAGTGGAGATAGTGGAGGCGGGCGCGGCCTTCCTCCCGGATCACGCCGCCCGCGCCCGTGGAGCCGTAGCCGTGAATCAGGGTCAGTATCCGTCGCCGCTCCAGCCGGGCTTGGATCAGCTCGCGCTCCAACCGGGCCAATGCCTCTTCGACCGAGGGCATGCCCCGCTTGAGATTGATGATCTTGTGCGGCTCGCCCTGACCGGGCAGGAACTCCTCCAGTCCGGCGCCGCAGAACGGGCAGCGTCCGCTGCCGGGTTCCACCTCATTGCCGCAGACCGCGCAGCTTATGTCTCTCATGCTCTGCCGCCCCGGCGCACTTCAATCATGCCGGGCAGCTGGCGGAGATGGGTCTGGAGGAGCTGAAGATGCTCAAGGCCGCTGATCTCGACTAGGACCCGGAACTCGGCAGTGTTGTCAGTTTTGCTGCGCGAGTGCATCTCAATAATATTGGCATCGTCGCTCGATATGGCCGAGCTGATGTCGGCGAGCAGATTGCGGCGGTCAGCGGCCCGGAGAAGCAGCTCGGCCTGATGCGCCTCCTGAACCGCCTCTGACCACTGCACCTCCAGCAGCCGCTCCGGCTCGGCAGTGAGCAGGCTGGGGCACTTGGCCTTATGCACGGCCACGCCGCTGCCCATTGTGATATAGCCAATGATCTCATCGCCCGGCACCGGTCGGCAGCACTGGCTGATGCGGATCAGCAGATCATCAAGGCCCTCGACATGGACTGCGCCCCGGCCTGAAGGAACCGGCTTGCTGGAGCTGCTGCCGGTGCGTTCAAGCAGCTCCTCCTGCCGCCGCTCCGCTTCCTCCTGCTTGAGCAACTCCTCTGGCAGCAAAGCGCGTTCAAGCTGCTGCAAGGTCACTTCCCCGGACCCGACCTTGACCAGCATGTCATCAAGGGTGGTCGCCCGCAGCTTCTGGAGCAGGAGGCGAAGATGGCCGCTCTTGACCAACTTCTTGAGACTGGCGCCGCGCTGCTTCAGCTCGCGCTCGCAGATTTCTCGGCCCTGCACCAGCGCCTTTTCCTTTTCCGCCTTGCGCAGCCACTGCCGAATCTTGGCCTTGGCCCGGCTGGTCTTGACCATCTGGAGCCAAGCCTGCTTGGGACAGGGTTCCTTGGCTGTGATGATCTCGACAATGTCGCCGTTCTGCAGCTCATACTTGAGCGGCACAATGCGGCCATTGACCCGCGCCCCGTTGCAGCGGTCGCCAATCGAAGTGTGGATGGCGTAGGCAAAGTCTATGGGCGTGGAGCCACGCGGCATGTCGCGCACCTCGCCTGCCGGGGTCAGGGCATAGACATCCGGGTCATACAGCTCGCCCCGGACAGAGTCCAGGAACTCGACCGAGTCCTCCACTTCCTGCAAGCCTTGGACCAGCTTTTTCAATTCCTGAAACAGATGCGCGTCGCTCTTGCTGATCTTCTGGCCCGCCTTGTAGGCCCAGTGGGCAGCCACACCTTCCTGGGCCACCTCATCCATCTCCTGCGTGCGGATCTGAATTTCCATGAAATGGCCGCCCGGCCCAGCCACCGTGGTGTGCAGGGACTGGTAGTTGTTCTGCTTGGGCGCGGAGATGAAGTCCTTGATCCGGCCCTGCACCGGAGTCCAGCTGCCGTGGATGGTGCCCAAGGATTGGTAGCATTCCCGAACTGTTCTGACAATGATGCGGAAAGCCACCTTGTCATAGACCTGCTCAATCGGGATGTTCTGGACCACCAGCTTCTTGTAGATCGAATAGAGATGCTTGGGCCGGCCCAAGACCCGCAGCGGAGTGATGCCGTTCGCCTTGAGATTGGCGCGGAGGATTGCTATCACTTCCTCGACATACTGTTCCCGCTCGCCGATGGTGCTTTCTATGTGCTTGGTCAGGGACTCGTATTCTGCTGGGAAGAGATGCTGAAAGGAGAGGTCTTCGAGCTGCCGCTTGAGCCAGTCAATGCCGAGGCGGCTGGCAAGCGGCGCGTACAGATCCATAGTCTCGCGGGCTATCTGCCGCTGCCGCGTCGTGTCTGAGCAGTGCAGATGGAGCATGTCATGGAGGCGGTCGGCCAGCCGGACCAGCAGGACGCGGATGTCCGCGCTCATGGCCAGAAAGAGGCGGCGGATGTTCTCAGCCTGATGGGTCAGGCTGGAGTCATAGCGGACATGGATGATTTTGGTCGCGCCGCTGACAACGCCCGCCACATCAGGGCCGAAGCGTTGCTCCAGCTCCTCGGCGGTGGCGGCGTTCTCCTTGATCATACCATGCAGCAGGCCGGCGATGATCGAGACCAGATCAAGGCGCATTGAAGCCAAGGTGGTGGCCACGTCGAGCAGATGCCGGGTGTACGGCTCGCCGGAAGGATGAAGTCGCCCCTTGTGCCGCTCGCAGGCGAACTGATACGCTTCCTGGAGCGGACTGAGATCAACCTCGTGGAGATAGCTGCGGGCCACTGAAAGCAGCCCTTGGAAATCAGGCATGGTATTCTGCAAAGGCGGGCGCACCCTGCCGCTGCTGGCAGCTTGCCGCCGCAGCGTTCAGGATGGTCAGGAACTGATATCCTTGATCAAGAGTAAAGTTCGCCCTGTCGGTCATCGTGCAGGGAAAACAGAGGATTCTAAAAGACTGCCGACTTATCGCCGCTGGAGGGCAGGCCGGGCGGAAAGCACCGCGCTGTCAGAGTAGGCCGGGACGCTGCTTTTGTCAAGCATATCCTGCGGCAGGCCGTTTTTACATCTGGAATGATCGGTACGATCTTCAGCGCATGGTCTGCACAGCTTGAAAGCGGCGGGAGGAAGCGGGAGCGTTTTTACTGCGGGGGCGGCAAAGAGCCAATAGATTGCTGCACTTTCTCTGTTAACATGGGTTCTTTGCCCAGGCGGAAGCCAGCCGCCGCCTCAAACCCAGCAAAGCTCGGCTGCCGCAGCAGTTTCAGCAGGAATGAGCCTGCTGCTGCCGTGTTCACCGCGCTCTTACCGCGTTGTTAAACTCGAATTGAACAGATTTCAATAGACTTCTGGGACGTAATTCAGCTCGGAAACCGTGGTGGGTTGAACGATATCTTTCGCGTGCAATTTTGGCAACTTGATCGGCGGCTGCATTTCAAAGTGATAGGGAATTTTACCCAAGAGATGCGTGATGCAATTCAGCCTCGATTTCTTTTTGTGGTTGGCATCCACAATATGCCAAGGGGATTGCGTGGTGTCAGTTTGTTGAAACATAGCGTCACGAGCCGCAAGATACTCTTGACGTTTTTCTCGAGATTCCAAGTCTGTTTTGCTGAATTTCCAGCGCTTCAACGGATTGCTGACACGCTCTTTGAAACGCTTTTCTTGCGTTTCATCGCTGATCTCAAGCCAATATTTGATCAGGACAATTCCTGAACGGATCATCATCATTTCAAACTCTGGGCACGAATGCAGAAATTCTTGGTACTCTGCTTCCGAACAAAATCCGAGAACCTTTTCCACGCCAGCCCTGTTGTACCAGCTCCTGTCAAAAAGAACAATTTCTCCTGCCGCAGGCAACTGTTGCACGTATCGCTGAAAGTACCACTGACTTTTTTCCCTTTCCGTCGGCACACCAAGCGCGACGATCTTACAGAACCTTCCGTTGAGCCGGTGCGTGATCCGTCGTATGATGCCGCCTTTTCCAGCAGCATCCCGTCCTTCAAAAACGACCACGACCCGCTTTCTTTCTTGTTTGACCCACTCTTGGAGCTTAATCAGCTCGACCTGCAATTTTTCCAGTTCATTTTCATACTTTGTACGATTCATTCTGTTTCCTCTGGAAGACTTTATTTTCTTGAACTTGGGCGCATGCCAGCCAAGCAGGACATCAGACCTGCGCAACTGCCGCCGCCTCAAACTTGGCAAAGCTCGGCTGCCGCAGCAATTCCAGCACGAATGTGCCAGCCGCTGCCGTGTTCTCTACCCCAGCAGCACTCAGCCCCTCGCGCAGGTTGTAGGCAGCCCCGCCGATCTCCAGCAGATAGACTGGCGGCACCGTTTGATAGAGCTGGAGACAGAGAGCCAGCACAGACTCCGGCGGCATGGCATGAGTGGTGAAGGAGACGCTGGCGGCTGGCTCCAGGCGACTGAAACGAAACTGACCAACCGCATTTCTGGAGGCATCGGCAAAAACGACAAGGTCATGCTCGCGCAGGAGCAGGGCATCCTCAATATTGAGCTGATAATTGCTGTCCACGGTCACGCCGGGCAGAGCCGCTGCCCTGACCTGCTCGGCCAAGGCAACGCCTGCACCGTCGTCTTCCCGGCCCGGATTGCCAAAGCCGTATATGAGAATGGAGGCGGGCTTCACATGTTCTTCCGCCGCTGATCCAGCACTGCGCCGGCAGCATCGTGCAGGGTGATCTCAAGGGGCATCTGACCAATGGCATGGGTGGCGCAGCTCAGGCAGGGGTCATAAGCCCGGATGGCGACCTCCACCGCGTTCATCATTGGCTCGGTGATTTCCGCCTTGCCGTTCATCTGATCCACTGCTGCACAATGCACCGCCTGATTCATCGGTTCATTGTTGTTGGTGGTCGAGACGATGAGATTGCACATCTTGATCAGGTTGTCCTCGCCGACCCGGTAATGGTGGAACAGGGTGCCACGCGGTGCCTCAATAATGCCGATGCCCTCCTCGCGTCGTTCGCCCTTAGTGACCAGCTCCCCGCTTTGCAGATCAGGATCATGAAGCAGGTCGCGCATCACTTCTGCTGCGTGCAGGGTCTCAATCAACCTGGCCCAATGATAGTGCATGGTCCTGTTGTTTGGCTTGCCGGAGCTGTAGGCCCGGAACTGCTCAAAAGCTTGCTGCGCCTTGGGACTGGGAATGAAATCGCAGACATTAAGGCGCGCCAGCGGCCCGACCCGGTACCAGCCCTGTTCCTTGCCCAGTTGCTTGATGAACGGGAACTTCATATAGCTCCACGAGCGCACCTCTTCCGCGACAATATCCAGATATTCCTGATTGTCAACATCATCAACAATCCGGTTCCCTGTCGAATCCACAGCCCGGATTACGCCGTGATAGAGATCAAGGGCACCGTCCTTGCGGACTATGGAAAGATGATTTGAAGGGAAGGCGGCAAAGCTGTCCAAAAAAGCGGCATTCTTTTGGTGATGATCAAGCAGCAGGGCAATGGCTGCTTCGGCCCATTCGATCATCTTGCTGATGCTCAAATCAGGGTTGCCGCCAATGCCATTAACAAAGGCATCTCGCTCCTCACTTGAAAGGTGCTTGTTGATGCCGCCGGGAATAGCCCCAGTGCCGTGAATCTTCTTGCCAGCCGTTGCCGCAATGATCTCCTGCCCGTACTTGCGCATGAGAATGGCCTGCCGAGCCAGCTCAGGATGCTGGATGGCAATGTTGACCACATTGCGGACAGTCGGATCAGCATCAATGCCAAAGAGCAGATCAGGTGAGGCCAAGTGGAAGAAATGGAGGACGTGTGACTGAAATATCTGGCCGTAGTGCATGAGCCGCCGCATTTTCTCGCCCGTCGGGGTGAGGCCGTGGCCGGTGCCAGCTCCAACCACTACATCCATAGCCTTGGCCGCCGCCAGATGATGGCTGACCGGACAGATACCGCAGAGCCGTTGCACTAAAACCGGTGCTTCCCAATAAGGCCGCCCGCAGACAAAGCGTTCAAAGCCCCGGAACTCAACAATATGGAGTCTGCTCTGGACAACGTTGCAGTTGTCGTCCAAATGAATGGTCACTTTGCCGTGCCCTTCAACTCTGGTCACTGGCTCAATGGTGATTTTTTGCGCCATGATGGAAGATTCTCCTCTTAATCGAATTTCACTGTCTCGTAAGGCAGTTCCAAGGCCGTGCCAGTCACCAGCGCAGAAAGCGCGTTCCAGATCAGCTCGGCACGGGGCGGGCAGCCAGGCAGGAAATAGTCTATCTTGACGATTTCATGACAGGGATAGACCCGGTTGAGGAGCATGGGCAATTCGTCGTCATTCGGCAGAATGCGCTCCGGGTTGACTTCGGCAGTGGTCGGCGCATGAAGATAGGCTTCCTCCAAGCACTCGCGGATAGGAATATTGTTGCGCATGGCTGGCAGGCCGCCCATGATCGCGCATTCACCAACTGCAACCAAGATGCGGCAATGCTTGCGGAATGCTTTCAGCACCTCAACATTCTCGCTATTGCAACAGCCGCCTTCAATCAGGCCAATGTCGCAGGGTTTGGTAAAGGTCTTGATGTCATTGATTGGCGACTTGTTGAACTCAACCAGCTCAATCAAATCAACCAGCCGCTCGTCAATGTCCAAGAACGACATGTGGCAGCCAAAGCAGCCAGCCAAGGATGCCGTGGCAATCACTGGTTTGCTCATGAATTCCTCCCGATCTCGCTGCCAATGGGTTGATGGTCGTATTTGCGCTGGCCGATAGGGGTATCAAAACCTTTTTCCTTTCTGAGGATCGCCCCGACTGGACAGATGTCCATAGCTTGCTGGGCCAACTCATCCGAGATGGTCGCTGCCAAGGCCGTGTCAATCTTGATCGAGGTCTTGTTGCCCCGGTTGGTGAAGGCGAAGAGCGGCTTGCCGTCTTCGGTGCGGATAGCTTGAACGCAGCGGCGGCAGAGGACGCAGCGGTTGTGCTCCAGCATCAGCTTAGGCGGGGCAGCATGAATCTGCCGCTGGGCAAAGCTGTAGTCAAAACGGGGCACCAGCATCTGGAAGCGGTAGGCAAGGGCTTGCAGATCGCAGTTGCCGCTTTTTTCGCAGGCCGGGCAGAAGTGGTTGCCCTCAACAAAGAGCATCTCGACAATGGTCTTGCGCAGCTCGTTCAGCTCCGGCGTGTCATTCTCCACCACGCTGCCCTGCATGATTGTCGTTGTGCAGGCGGAAGCAGTTCGGCCATTGACCTTGACCGTGCAGATACGGCAAGTTCCCGGCGCGAGCAAATCATGCATATAGCACAAGGTCGGGATGTACACCCCGTTCTGCTTGGCAGCCTGCACGATGCTTTGTCCTTGCCGTCCTGTTATTTCCTGACCGTCAATGGTGAACGTAACTTTTTCTCTCATAGCGCATGTTCCTGTTTGAGGTTAGGCGTTCTGCCGACACAGGCGCAGGATTCCTGCACTGCCGCTGCCAGATCAAAACGCGGCAGGATATCGCTCGGCTCCGGCAGCAAGGAGTGATACAGCTCCGGGAAGCTCGCCAACGAAGTGAGTACCGGGTTGGCAGCAGTCTGGCCAAGGCCGCATTTGTTGGCCTTTTTCATCACTGCGCCCAGCTCGCGCAGCACAGTCAAGTCCTCTGCCGTGCCTTGCCTGTTCCTGATCCGCCGCAGCGTCTTGCCCATGATGACCGTGCCCATCCGGCAGGGCGCGCAGGAACCGCAGGACTCATCAATGAAAAAGTCCATAAAGTTCTGCATGATTGCGAGCAGATCGCGCTGCTTGCTGATGATAATCAGTGAACCAGCAGTGGCGCAGTCTTCAAAGGCAATGACCGCATCCTGCTTGCTCGCACAGATGCAACGACCTGAAGGCCCGCCTGCTTGCACGGCTAACGGATCGAGGGCACCAGCCATATCCAACAGCTCGCCAATGGTCGTGCCGAACAGCACTTCATAGACCCCTGGCCGCTCGCAGTCACCGCAGATGGAGAGCACCTTGGTGCCCTTGGACTCAGCCGTGCCCATGCTGCTGAACCAGTCCGCGCCCTTGTCCATGATCTGGACGGCAGAGGCAAAGGTCTCGACGTTGTCAACCACAGTCGGAATGTCTAAATAGCCTTTTTCCACGGGGAAAGGCGGACGATTGCGCGGCTCGCCCCGCTTGCCTTCTGCCGACTCAATCAGGGCCGACTCTTCGCCGCAGACATAGGAACCCGCGCCAAGCTGAATCCTGATATCAAAATCAAAGCCTGCCTGACCGGCAATATTCTTGCCCAGCAGATTGTCCGCCCGCATCTGTTCCAGCACCTGCTCCAGATAGGCTTCCAAATAGCGGTATTCGGCCCGCAGATAAACAAGGCCGATGTCCGCGCCAATCGCCCGGCCGCAGATAATCATGCCCTCAAAAAGCAGATGCGGCACTTCTGTCAGCAGCACCCGGTCTTTGAACGTGCCTGGCTCACCCTCGTCCGCATTGGCGATCACACAGCGGCGCGGGCCTTGAGCCTTGGCGCAGAACTCCCATTTCATGCCAGTGGGAAAACCTGCTCCGCCCCGTCCGCGCAGCTTGGACTGCTTCACCTCGCTGACAATATTCTCCGGCAGCATGGCCGCGCACTTGCGTACTGCCGCGCCTAGTTCATAGGCACCAAAACAGACTGGCCCGGTCTTGCGGATGTTGTTTCTGACCATAGTGCGGATGCGGGCATTATTGCCGTCGCCAAATTCTGTGACCATTGCTTCGACTGGCACATTCTGCCGCATCAGTTCAACTAACGCCGCAGCTTTGTCCGCAGTCAGGCAGGTGAAGACAACGCCGTTGATCAGGGCTGCAACCTCCTGATCATTCATGCCAATGTCTGCGGTGTAAAACAGACCGATCAGGCCGTCCTCAGTCACTGAGCCAAACGAGCAGCCTGCCGCCTGCTCAAAGGCCGCTGCGACTTCGGTACAGCCCATCATTTCAGCCACCGCGCTGTTGTTGAGATAGACCGTGTATTTCCCGCGTGAAGTCCGGGAAAAGAAGTGATAAAAAGACATGGTCTGCTCAATGTCAGAACGGGCCAGACCGGTCTCCTGCCCGATCTGCTCAATGGCGGCCTCGCTGATCTGTCCGTCCAGCAGTTGCACATCATGGAGTATGTCCACGAGCCGGGTCGGGTCGTTGTGGTGTTTCGCCAGAATGGCGGCAAGCTCCTCAGGCATGTTTGCTCCTCTTTTCTTGGATTTCTGCCGATTCCCTGCTGTCACTTATACCAGAACTTCTCTTCTGATGTCGATGTCTTTTTCGGTGCAGGCTGTGTTGATGCAAGAGAGGAGGAGATTATGAGCTGCGAGGAGAGGGAAAAGATTGCTCGGCAGAAGCGGTGCAGTGCTTCTGCCGGGTTTTGTTGTGCTGCAAAAGGGGGATGCTGCATCAGGAGGGAAAAGGATACGCAATGCGAAGCTGTCGTGATAGGCAGCTAACGACATCGGTGGTCTATACACCACTCTTTCAAGGATGATACCAAGAGCACAGGGTACGGCATACCTACTACCTACTGTGCGGTTACAAGATAATTATGACCATAGTTGTTGTCCCAATACCAATTTGCCTGATCCAAGTTGTGATAAAAGACGGCAAAGCTGAAGGACGGCTTAAGGCGTGGTTCAGGATGAATATCAATCTTCTTAAGGAGTTCGAAGTCTCTTGTCTTCCAGACCTCAACCATATTTCCGCCACCAGTCAGAAGCGAATGGGAATACAAGGTGTATATTTTCCGCCAGATGCCGTCCACATTGATCAGGACACCTGCCTGTTTGTTGTAGGACAGATTATGTAACTGGATTGTTGCATCAAGATAATACTCAAACATCCCGGAGCCGCGGTCTGGATCCTCGATAACCTTGGCTGATGCAAGCATCACATTGAAACAGATCATCTCTTTTTTCTCCGTCAGTTGTTATTTGAATGGAACATTTTTTACCCCACCCTCACATCCAGCACATCCGCCAGCCGCCCGTAATACTGATCCCGCACCAAATCCAGCAACGCGGCATAATCATTCACCCGGACGCTCAGGCTGCTGACCGCCGACCCGGCAAAGCCTTGCAGGGTGTATTCGCCATTCGCCGTGACGGTCACTGCCGCACCCGCTGGCCCGTCCTCCTTCATGCCGAGCAGACCGAGAAGCAGGACGCTGTTCCTGATGTCAAAGACTGCCTGAATGCGCAGCATCTCATCCGCTGCCACGCTGCCGCCGGTCACACTCGCTAATGGACTGGCAGAATTGCTGCTCAGAATGCCGACTTCCGGCGGATTGGGATGACCGAAATTGCTCAAAGTCAGGGGTGAACGCAGCCGTCTGCTGTAGATGCCGGTGCGCGGGCTGCCGTGCCCAGTCGGGCGAGTTGAAAGCGAGAGCGTGTATTCGTTGTTGAACGGCGCATCTTGCGCAGGAATATCCGGGACAAGGACAATGCTTGAATCCGAGATCGGCCCGAACTGCCCCTGCACGGCCTCGCCGCTGCGGGTGCCCCGGATCAGGCATTCACAGCCCTCGGCATCCGGGTCGAAAAGCAGATTGCTGCCGGTGAGCTGAAGCACGCCCTTGCTGTAGAGCACATCAGCCAGATGCAGGCGAGTGTCCTCAGCATTTTCAATCACCGGCCCCTTGATGAGCATGGGCAGCTTCACAAAGCTGGCCTGCTGCTTGATCTCATCCAGAAAAGGCTGGAGCACTCGGACGCTGACATGCAGGCTCTCATCTGTCGGCGGCAGCGGGTCATCCGGCGACTCCAGCCTGCCGGTGAAGGACAGGCCAAAGGACATCATGCCGTCAATGGTCACTTGACTGCCGTTGAGCAGTTTTTTCTGAATGACCTGCCGCAGGACAGCCAGCATGGTCTTGGCATCTTCCTCCGTATAGTTTGGATTCTCTTCCGCCATTGCGGCGGCTATATCGTCGGTTCCGGCTGAGTCGCGGGGCACGAAGCGGATTTTGTAGGACTGAGGAACCGTGAGGACGTTGACTTCGGGCCGCCATTGAATTGATGCCATAACATGCTCCAATTGCAAAAGGAAAGCTGCGCCAAAAAGAAAGGGGAGGCGATTTTCGGCAGCATAATCCTGCGGCATCATTTTGTCAAGAATTTTTTTGCAATGAGAATGATTATCAGGTTGGAAAAAGCATGCCCGATGCGATTTTGTCGTTATACGTATAACGAATTTTCCGTTATACGTATAACGAATCAGTCGTTATACCTATGATGAATCGGTCGTCATAGGTATCATGGCGCTCTTATGATACCTATGACGGAACAGCGATTACAACGTAAGGAAATGTCTGTCCTTGTCCTTGTCTTGCTTGGCCAACAGGCGCAGGATTCCTGCGCTGCCGCAGATCAAAGCGCGGCAGGATGTTGAATCAGATGCTTGGCGGTCTGATTACATGCCTGCTGCTGGTGATTTACTGCCGGAAGCATTTCAACGAAAAAGTTTCCGCTCTGAATATCCGTATGATACGCTCGAAAATGCAGAATGAATCAATGGCGGAACTCAATATTGGCGAAAATGGTTTTAGGATGACACCAAGTGTGAAACCGCATGCAAAAAACTAACCGGACACTGCTGATGCCGATCTGTCTATCCTGTAATATTGCAGCCTGCCGCTTCGCTGCACAACTGAACTACCGCCTGACAACGCTCTTCCACGGCCCGGTGGTCTTCGGCTTCAGGCAACCCCTTAGCAGCCCCTCGGTCGATCATCCTCGCGTGTCGCAACAGCGCAGCGCGGTCCTCTGACCTATGTACGGAACCAGCAACCACAGCAATAGTTTCAAGCAGACGGATTGTCACTGCAACGCTGGAACTGCCGTATTGCCGGATCTGATTGAACGCTGCATCCGTGACATCCGGGAACGTGAGGACGGGCGTAATTATCCTAAGATGCTCCTCAGTGTCATGGCGATAAGGCGACGGCATTTCTCGTTGCGCCAAGCGACACAGTGCCGACCCCAAGCGGTCCACACACGCCATCGCCGTGAACGGGTCATTCACTCCGGGAGAGAGGGCGCGTATCGCAATTTCGACGAGCTGATTGACCGCGAACTCAATATCCTGACCGGCCCTTCGCTGGTTGCCCAGGGCAAACGCTGCATTGACAAGCGCGACAAGCTGATCAGTCACCTTGTTCCCCGGCCAGACCAGCACCAGCGGGCAGGCGGCAACGACATAGTGGCCGGGTCGTCGCTCCAGTCGAATAACGACATCCTCTTGTATGGCCAACGTCATCAAAGCGTCTCCATCGACGAACTGGAGATAGCCGTCTCCGGCAGAGCCAACCGGACGAGCTTCCTGCTCAAACGTGTCGAAAAAGCCTGCATCTGGCAGTTTCGTCGGAATCCGTGATGCTCCCTGTCCGATGTTTTCTGGAAACAAGCGCTCCACTTCCTTGATCAACTCCGTTCCGACCCGCGCCACAATCTCGTTGGCTTGGATAGAAATGGAAACGTGATGGATGAAGTAGATCAACACCCCCACACTCACCACTGCGAGCAGCACGCCGAGGGTGACAGACAGGTGAGGGACAAAGGCGATCTCGTCAGCCCGGCGGATGGTGCGCAGGACAAGCAAACAATACAGGAAAGTGGCGACGAACGTGCCAAGCACCGTTTGGGTCGTGGTGTCGCGCATAAAATTGCGGAGCAGACGGGGGCCGAGCTGTGACGAGGCAAGCGACAGAGCGACCAAGGTCATTGAGAAAACCACCCCGGCGATAGTGATCATTGATCCGGCAATGGCCCCCAGCAAGGAACTCGCACCCTCTGCTCCGCCGGTGAACGTCCAACCCAAGTGAAGCGTCAACCAGTCCGTCAGCGGCTCATCCAAGGCGACGGTTGCAAAGGCCAGCACCATCGCCCCGCCGGCCATGACTGCCGGGAGAAACCAGAAACTGGAACGAACGCGATCCCATGTTTTAAGAAGCAGTAATTTCATGATATAGCTGAAGCAGGATAAAATGCCGCTGTCATCTGTCTCTCCCCCGTCATGTCGGCGCGTTGCACGAGCAGACACGGCGGGCGGCAGAAAGAAGGCTCAGATTACACTGCTTCCAATTTCCTGCGAGACGAGACAAGGAGAATTCAGGCGGCAAACAGCTCACCCGGCAGCGGCCCGAATTGCAGGAGCGTTCAGGCAGGGCAGCTCTGCCGCCGTCTCCTCAATCCCTGCCAGCCGCCCAAGAGCAGCACTGCCGCCCCCGGTAGCAGCAGCATCCAGATGCCGATTTGCAGGGCCAGCCATGCTGCGCCGGTCACAGGGAGAAGGAGCAGGCGCACAGCAAATCGCAATGCGCTGTGCTGGCTGATGACATCAGCAATGTTTGGCGAAACCTGATAGTAGAAATCTACCAAAGCGCGGGTGACAGCGTTGCCGGACAGAAACTGGTTGCGGAAATCCCGGAGCGTCTGCACCGCCGGGGCAAAGATGGAGCCAAAGGCAGCAGTGGCGACAAAGCAGGAATCACCTGTGCGGAAGCCGACGTGGTTGCCGTAATAAATGTTGCCCTTGCTGATCGCGTAGGCGCGGGCGTAGAAAAAGGTGCCGGGCTTGAGGTCTTTCAGTTTGCTGCTGAAAGTGCCGTTGCCGCTGCCTGCGCTGACGTAACCTTCTTCAAGAAAATCGTCGTCCGTGGTATCCGCAGTGCTTGTTGCATCCGACTTGCTGTCCGTGCTGGTGGTGTCGCTTGTTGTCGTTGTCGTGGAGGTAGTGCCATCGGTTACAGTCTGCGCATAAGCCGTGCTGACAAAAAAATTGCCGACACCTTGCAAGGCTGTGTTGATGACAGGCTGGAAATTGCTTGCTCCTGGCGGAGGAGGAGTTGATCCATCTGAAACAGTGAAGTCAATCTTTGTGCCGACAGGGCTGGCTTTTCCTGACGTGTTCTGGCAGCGGACGTAATACTTATAGGGTGAATCATCAGCGGTCAGATTTTTAAGCTCTGCTGAAGAATGACTTGTGCCGTCTGAATCCTTGTCAGCATTCATTTCTTCAGTCATACGTTCATAATCAATATCATCATCTTTACTGTATTTGCACGTAGCAACGACATCAGTATCGACCTCTATAACCGGATCAGTTGACGAGAAACTACTCTTTGTCTTATTGGTAATGACGACAGGAGTTACAAGAAAAGAAATTTCCTTGCTTGCAGAGATATTACCTGCATCATCTTTGCAACGGACAAAATAGGTGTATTCTTTAGCAGTCAGCGTAAGAGTAGCTGAATGGCTTGTACTGCCAGTGAAGGTTCCAGCCATATCATCATAAGTTGTATCAGTTGTACTGTATTTACAGGTTGCCGCCTCGGAAGTTGACACTTTCAAGATGACATCATCATCTGTATTGAATGCCGCAGCAGTTATTTCGCTCACTGTTGGCGGCGTGGTGTCTGTTCCTGAAGAGCTGTTCACCGTGAAAGAAATCGTGGTGTCTGTTGTGTTCACCGCCTCGCTGGACGTATTCTTGCAGCGGGCATAGTAGGTGTATGTTGTTCCGCTCGTGAGACCGTCGATAGTCTGTGAATGCGATGTTCCGCCGGTGCTGGAAAAGGTGTAGGTCATATCGTCATAGGCTGTTTCCGCAGCAGTGTCATACTTGCAGGTCGCGGCAACATTGGTTGTCAAACTCAAGGTTGCAGAATCGCCAGTGACGCTGCTGGAAGTCTTGTTAGTCACTGTTGGCGCGTCTTCTGTGCCGCTGCTTGTTACGGTGAAAGAAATCACTGTGTCTGTGGTGTTCACCACGCTGCTGGCAGTATTTTTGCAACGGGCATAATACGTATAGGTTCCAGTCTCAAGATCACTGACAATCTGCGCATGGATTTTTTCCCCTGTGGTGGAAAAGGTGCTGGCCATATCGTCATAAGCTGTTCCGGCATTAGTATCATACTTGCAGGTCGCATCAACATCGGTGGTGAGGCTTATTGTGACTGATGTTCCAGAAATGCTGCTGGCCGAAGTATTGGTCACAGTCGGCGCGCCGCTGCTGTCGGCTGCGCTGCTGCCCTCTTTTGTCGGATTGGGCATGGTGCCGAAGACAAAACCCCGCTCCGTGACATTTGACAGGCTGTTCAATATCTCTCCCGAAAGAATTGCTGTTGTTCTGGTCACTTCATACGGTTCTCCGGTCAAAACATGCTGATTGCCTGCATCAAGACTGCGGTCTATTTTGTTGACAGCATTTTCTTCCGTATTTGCATCAGTCAGATATTTGCTCACTGCCGCACTCGACCCTGCCGAGTTAGTGCTCTCGCCCACTATCACCACGCTGTCATTGGAGGCGTTGGCTATGGCGGTTGATTTGTCGTCATCACTGAAAATAGTTGTCAGCGTTTCCGTGTTAGCAGATTCCGCTGCCTGCATGGTCACGCTACTGCTGCTCAAATTATCAGCATCTGCGCTGCCGCCTTTTGTATATGTGATCAGCAGAAAGACCCGTTTTTCATCAACGGTTTTAAAACCGGCAGCCGCGATCTTTTCGCCGACCTCAGCCGCATCGTAAAGCACATCATCACCCTTGCCTGCTGAAGCGACCAGAGCACCGTTGTTCTCAAAGCTGCTGTCCGGCTGACCTTCCGCCGTGAAGCGGAACAAGGCCGCATCGCGCTGACCTTCCTCACCGACTGCGCCCGCCACCAATATCTTGTTGTCTTCCGTGACAAACATGCCGTAGCCTTCGCTGAAGGTGCTGCTGTCTGCTGGGACCGCAATGCCTTTCTCGCCAAAGGTATTGTCCAACTGCCCGGCAGCATTAAAACCGAGCAGCATCAGGCCCCGCTTCTTGCCGTCGCTGTACGAGCCGGAGACTAAAATCCGCCCGGTTTTGCTCAGAGCCACGCTCTCCGCCTGCGCATCCACGCCTGTCATGCTGAGAGAAAAACCGTCATTGGCAAACGAGGTGTCAAGAGTGCCGTCGGCCTTGTAGCGGGCCAGCACCACGACCCTGCCGTTTTTGCCCTGCGCCGCACCGGTGATGACAATGCTGCCGTCTTTCTGCACCGCCATGTCGGTGATTTCATCGTTGCTGCTGCCCACTGCGGTGACGGTCATGCCTTCCAAACCAAAATCGCGGTCAAGGCTGCCGTCGCTGTTGTAGCGGACAAGGGCGAAATCACGATTTTCACCGTTATTGGTGTAGCCGCCGGCAAGGATTTTGCCGTCTTCCTGAAGAGCCAGCGTCAAGGCCTCGTCGTCGTAGGAGCCGACTGCCGTGGTGACTGTGCCGTCATAGTTGAAATTCTTATCCAGCTCGCCATTTGGCTGGAGACGGAAGAGCATGAAATCCTTGTCCGCCGTGCTGGTCGAGGAGCCTGCGACCAAAATCTTGCCGTCCGGCTGGGACAGCACCGCATTGGCCCGGCTGCCATAGATGCCCAGTTCCACTGCCACCCGGCCATCCTCGCCAAAATTGGGATCAAGAGTGACAGCGGCGGAAGCCTCGGAGAACAAGGCGGCGAAGAAAATCAAGCAAAGGGTCAGTAGCTGGACGGGACGGATATTCATGATCAGACATCTCCTGCGGGGATGGAATTTTTTCTTCAGCATAGCCGATTGATGAAAAAATGACAACGTCCTGCCCCGGCAGTCTGTTTCCCGAAGCTGCAAATCTTTTGTGGAACATGATACAGGCAGGCCGCTGCGCTGAATTCAGTTCCGGCCCGCTTTCAGGCGGCAAACAGCTCCTCCAGCGAGGCGGCTGTGAAGACTTTGCTCATCCACTGCCGCAGCTGCTGGGGCGAGGCCGCCCGCACCTGCGTGCGCAGCTCCTCCGGCATCGGCCCGAATCTTTCCTCCAACAGCAGGAGCAGGCTTTCGGCCATGCCCTGCGCCAGACCTTTTTCCAAGCCCTGCGCCAAGCCCTTCTCTAAGCCTTTCTTCAAGCCTTTTTCCAAGCCTTGCGCCAGACCTTGCTCCATGCCCTTCTCCTCGGCGGAGGCGATCTTGCTCTCCACATCCATCAGGGCGCGCATCCGGGTCTCATAGACTAACCGCTCCTCCTCGTTGAACATCCTGTCCACCGCCTCCATAGCCTTGAGAATGCTGCGGTCAGCAGCCATTGTCTCAGGCATTTCGTTCCGCCGCAGCTCGTGCGCCTTGGTGAGGAAGGCGGCCCAACGGTCGAGCGGCTTGACTAAGTCGGCAAAGTCCTTCCTGAACTTGCGCAGCTCGATGTAATGCAGCTCAAAGATGTCATGCAGCCCGTCGTCCTTGCAGCTGGCCGTGTTGATGATTTTGTACAGGCTGTGAAATTCCTCATCGCCCGGCACGAAGTTGAAGTCGAGGATGCTGATGCACACGGTCTTTTGCAGAGTTTTGTACATCTGCCCCTCGGTGAGCTGCTCTGTGACCAATTTGGCCCAGTAATAGATGGCCCGCTTGTCGAAATACAAATCCTCGCTGATCTGCATCTCGACATTGAACCAGCGGCCCTTCCGGTCAACAGCCTTGATGTCCAAAATCGACATCTTGCCCGCCTGATAGTTGGCCAAACTGTAGGGATTGCGCAGGGTCACGTCCGCGACCTGATCCTCCTCAGAAACCACCGCGTTGATCAGGGAGATGAGCAGATCCTTGTTCTCTTCGCTGCCGAAGAGCTTTTTAAAGGCGAAATCAACTCTGGGGTTTATCCGGCACATTTTTTTTGCCTCCGCTTGCTGAAGCCTGTTTTTCATGGAAAACTGCGTGCAGCAGTATAGGCGCAAAGCCGGACGGACTCAAGCGGGAAATGAACAGATGCTGACTCATGACGTGGAACTGCTCAGTGTAAGCGATCACAGGGTGCCGCTCAGATGTCAAGACCCGGATGATTGCTCATTCCTCGGCAAAATATTGGCAGGACTTTGAAAGTCATGCGTTTGCCCTGCAAACAAAGCCGAGTTGATCCAGCAATTGAACCCGCTCCGGTGAAAGCTGCCCTTTGTTTCGACGTGTTCGTTGTGAACTTACCCAGCTCCACAGGCCAGAATCTCCTTGCCAACCCGTTGCCACATTGCAATGACCGAAACGCTCTTTAAACGCCTTCAGTTTGCCAAACCAAACATCCCACGACGAGCAAAGGCTGTCCAAACAGCGCGTTGCAACAGAAGCGCGGAGCGTGTCCAAGCTGAGACGCAGGCCGCCGATGTCCACACGGTCGCTGAATCCGCTGTCATCAAAGCCCTTGCCGCTGCCCTTCTGTTCGCCAAAATGACGGATCAGCTCGGCCAGCACATCATCCTGTTCCTGAAGCGAGTTGAGCACATCCCAAACTTCAGTGAACTCCGAGCGGCACCAGCACATAGCCGACCGTCTTGCCATCGGCCCGGCGCATGGCGCGGCCAGCGGCTTGCACGATGTCCATCCGGCTACATCTCGGTGAAAGAAAGGCAACCATATCAACAGCAGGAACGTCCATGCCTTCAGTCAGACAGCGGGCGTTGGACATGACAGCGCGGGATGCGGCCCGGAAGTCGCGCATTTCCCGCTCGCGTCGAGCGGTTGCCATCTTGCCGCTGACATGAAAGGTCTCAAAGTTCGGCAAATGAGTGCGGATGCCCTCGCTGCCCTTGGCGACAAAGGACGCGGCAGAGCCAATCGTTTTATATCAGGCGACTTGTGAGAACATGGTGGCAAAGCTGCTATTCTGCTCCCTATAATCCTGTTCAAGTCAAGCAGCAACTGGAGGCGAAGCCCTGAGTCCTAATGATTCAGGGCTTTTTATTCCGCTGCAACCTTTGTTCAGTCCTTTCTGTTCTTGATCGGACTGACATCTCCGCCTGTCACCCGGTGTTCTTTGCCGGAATTATTTTGATGCAGCATCAGGCAGCGGCAGGGCTGCTCAGTTTCATGGGCATGACGATGCCAAGAAAGCCGGGGTCTGCTGCCGAGCTGATCAGGCAGGGGCTTTCATCTGAATTGACTGCCGCAGAAATGGCATCGCCTTCCAGCACTTGCAGAGCCTCGATGAAGTAGCGGCAGTTGAAGCCCATACAGAGGTCATGGCCGCTGTAGGTGATCTCAATCTCATCCCGCGCTGAACCGAAGTCCGCATTCTCCGAGGTCAGAATCAGACGGTCGCCTTGGGCCTCAAAGCGGATGGCATGAAAGATGTCTTCGGTGAAGAGATTGATCCGCTTGAGCGACTCCAAGAAGAGCATTTTGTTGATGAACATGCTGTTGTCATGCGGCAGCGAGCGGAGAATGTTCTCAAAATCCGGGAAATCACCCTCCATCAGCCGGATGACCAGAACCGCATTTTCGCTTTCCAGCACCAGCTTTTTCTGATCAACCCCTATCCGGCAGTTGTCCAATTCCTCACAGAACTTGCGCATCTGCTGCACACCCCGGCGGGGAATGAGGATGCTCTGGCCAAAGTCCAGTCCGGCCAAGCCTGCCGCCTCCCGGTTCATGATGCTCAGGCGGTGGCCGTCCGAAGTGACCATGCGCAGCACGGTCTTGCCGTCCTCGTCCCGCTTTTGCAGCAGGGCGGCGGTCAGATTGTACATGTTCTCCCGATCTGCCGCGATGGAGAACATGGTCTTGTCGATCAGCTCGCAGACCACCTCAGCCTCGATCTCAGCCAAGGCCTCCTCGTTGTAATATTCAAACTGGGGAAACTCCTCGCTCATCATCCCGGCCAGCCGATAGGTGCTGCTGCCTGCGGTGATCCGCACCCAGTTTTTGTCCTCCTCCTTGAAGTTGATCGTCTCAGAACTGGATTCACGGGCCAGTTCAAAGAGCTTTTTGGCAGGCATGGTTAGCGAACCCTCTTCAAAGACCTCAGCCGACACGGTCTGGCGCAGGCTGACTTCCAAGTCCGTGCCCGTGAAGACCGCCTCGCTGCTGCGGACTTCCAAGAGGACGTTGGAGAGAATGGCCAGCGTGCCCTTCTTGCTGGCAATGTTCTGCTGGGCACTGACCGCGCTCAAAAGGTCTTTCCGGGCGATGTTGAAATGGAACGGCATAATAATAAGGTCCTTTATATAAAGGTTGTTGTTGTTGGGGCTGTTGAAATTGTTGAAAACTAACCTAACTGTTTGATTTCAAACAACTCAGCCTGTTGATAACTTGTTAGTAACTTGTTGAAAACGGACGGTCTGCCCAAAGTTATCAACAGGCGACAACGAAGTTATCAACAGGTTACTAACAAGTTATTAACAAGTTTTCAACACCCCCTGCGCGGGGCCAACTATACCAATTTGCGGGGCTGGTGACGAACTTTTTCCGTGCCCCAGGGCGCGGCACTGTTGCAATTTTTCGGCAATTCGGTTAAGTCAATCAACCAACATCAACCGCGCCCTGTCCATGCTCCATCTGATCAGTCTCAACTGCCGCTACACCCATTCCTGTCTGGCTCAGTTCTGCGTCCGGGCTGTCCTGCAAGGCCGCTTGCCGGAGATGCGGCTGCGTTTCAGCCAGCTCACCATCAATGATCCCTATTATCCGACCCTGCTGCGGATCAGCGGGCCAGAGGCGCAGGCTGTGCTTTTTTCCGTCTATGTCTGGAATCATGCCTATATCAGCCGCCTGATCAACGATCTTGCCCGCCTGCGGCCAGCTCTGCCAGTCATCCTTGGCGGCCCGCAAGCTGAGGCGATGGAGAATCTGCCGCCCAACTGCACGGTCTTTGTTGGGGAAATCGAAGGAGCTGGTGATGACTTTTTCCACGACTTGCAGGCCGGAACCCTCAAGCCTGTTTATAACGCACAACCGAGCCGCAGCTTTCCTTCGCCCTATCAGCCGGAAGATTTCACCAGCTATCTGCAAAACCGGCAGGTTTATTACGAGTCCTCACGCGGCTGCCCCTTTTCCTGCTCATATTGCCTGTCTTCCATCTCCAAGGGCGTGCGCCATAAGCCGTTGGAGGTGGTCAAGGAGGAGCTGCGCCGCCTGATTGCGGCCAAGCCGCTGATCATCAAGCTGATTGACCGCACCTTCAACGACAGCCCGGAACGCGCCTTGGCAATCTGGCGATTCCTGCTCGAAGAGGCCGATGGAGTCCGCTTTCATTTTGAAATTGCCCCAGACCGCTTCACCGAAGCGATGTTTGCTCTGCTGGCGCAAACGCCCTGCGGCCTGTTTCAGTTTGAGATCGGCATTCAGAGCTGCAACGAGCAGACTTTGGCCGCAGTCAGGCGGCGCATGGATGCGGCACAAGCTGAGGCGAACATCCGCCGCCTTGTCGCCTTGGACACCATTCATATTCACGCTGACCTGATTCTTGGCCTGCCTTTTGAGACTGCGGCAAGTTTTTTTGACTCCTTCAACCGGGTTTTTCGCAGCAGGCCGCATCATATTCAGCTCGGCCTGCTCAAAGTGCTGCCCGGCACCGAAATGCGGCAGCGGGCTGATGAATTCGGCCTGATCTTTTGCAGCGAGCCGCCTTATGAGGTGCTGGCCACCCGCTGGCTGCCGCATGAGGAGCTGCGCGAGCTGCATGAATTCTGCGAATGCGTGGAGTCCTTTGTCAACAACCGCTTTTACCCTTCGCTCTGGCAGCATCTCCGGCAGTGCGGCGAGGAGCCGTCCGCCTTTTTCCACAGCCTGCTTGCCATCTGTCGGCAGCATGACTTTTTTCGTCTGGCGCACACCCAGGCCTTCATGAGCAAGCTCTTGGCCGAGCTGGCCCGGCAGCGCAAGGACAGCACTCTCCTGCTTGATCTGCTCCGTTATGACTGGCTGCGCAGCGGCCATCGCGCCCTGCCGGACGAGCTGACAGAAATTTCTCAGCCAGAGCTGCGCGACCGCCTGCGCCGAACTCTGCCGCAGGACATGGCAGGGCTGTTTTCCAGCCGCACCCGGACAGCGTTTCTCAAGCAATCCGTTTTTCTGGAACTGTCGGCTCAGGCAATGGCGGTGCTGGGGCTGGGAAAGGAAGCTGACCTGCTGGCTGTGCTGCCGGAGCAAGGCAGCGGTGTGCTGCCGTTCAACAAGACAGCACTCTTGCCGCTCTGATGAACGTCTTCTTGAAGCTGCGGCCACAAATTTCTTGACAGCCATGCGCTGCCGGTTTAGGATGAATTTTTTTTATGGTTATCTCAAACAGTTGAGCAGCTATGAGCACTATGGGATCAATTCAAAGGCGGCATGAAGTCATGACGCTGCCTGTCTGCTTCGAGGAAAATCACATTGTTCTGTACAGGAAAGACGGCATGACACGGGCTGTAAGCAAGAGCGCGCTGCTCCGCAAAGAGCGGCTGGCGGCCCGCGACCAGCTTGACCCAATCAGCCGCTGCGAGATGAGCTGGCGCATCCACCGCCTGCTGCTTGACTGCCCGGCAGCAGCAGCGGCAGAGCATTTTTTTCTCTACGTCCACTTCCGCAGCGAGGTCGAGACCCTGTCCCTGCTGACCAAGCTGCTTGCAGCCGGCAGGACCGTGTCTGTGCCGCTCACCCTGCGGCGGGAGGGTAGGCTTCTGGCTGTGCGAATCACTGACCCGGCCAGCCAACTCAGGCCGGGCTGCTTCGGCATTCTTGAACCAAGTCAGCAGCAGACGGCGCAGGCCATGATCAATCCGGGAGAAATTGACATCGCCTTGGTGCCGGGATCAGTCTTTGACCGGCGGGGCGGCAGACTTGGCTACGGCGGCGGCTTCTACGACCGCTTCCTCAGTCAGGACGCGCCGCAGGCCCTACGCGTCGGCTTGGCCTTTGCCATGCAGCTAACCGACCGGGTGCCGCTGAAGCCGCATGATCAGCTTATGGACATGCTTGTCACCGAAGAACAGCTTTATGAATGCCGGAGGAACCGCCATGCGCAGGACAGCCATTTATAGAGACAACCTTTTTCTGGAACATCAGCCCGGCTGGGGCCACCCGGAATCACCGGAACGGCTGCGGGCGGTTTATGACGCGCTGGACAGGGAGGAGATTGGCAGCCGCTTCATTTATCCGCAGTTCAGCCCGGTCTCAGCGGATATCCTCCAGTTCAATCATTCTGCCGCCTTAGTCCGGCGGGTGGCGGCCACTCAAGGCTTGCCGCACGACGCGCTTGATCCTGATACCCGCACCTCAGCCCGCTCGCACGAGGCGGCCTGCCTTGCGGTCGGCGCGCTGACCGACGGCATTGACCGCATTTTTCGGGGCGAGCTGGACAATGCCTTCTGCTTAGTCAGGCCGCCGGGCCATCATGCGGAGCGGAGCCAGTCAATGGGCTTCTGTCTCTACAACAACGTGGCTGTGGCCGCGAGCTGGGCCTTGCGCGAGCTGGGCTTGGAGCGGATCATGATTGTGGATTGGGACCTGCACCACGGCAATGGCACGCAGGAGAGCTTTTACGACACCGACAAGGTCCTCTATCTGTCCATGCACCAGTATCCCTATTATCCAGGCACCGGAGCAGTGCTGGAGCATGGCGCTGGCATGGGCCAAGGCATGTCGGTCAATGTGCCGCTGCCCGGTGGGCAGGGTGACATGGAGTACGCCCGGATCATCAACGAGCTGGCTGTGCCGCTGGCGCGGGCCTATCAGCCGGACGTGATTCTGGTCTCCTGCGGCTTTGACATCTGCGCGAACGATCCGCTCGGGGCCATGCAAGTGACAACGGCGGGCATTGCTTGGATGACCAGAGCCTTGGTCAAGGTGGCGGAAGAGGTTTGCAATGGCAGACTGCTGGTGACACTGGAGGGCGGCTATGATCTGACTGCCATGCGCAACGGCTCCTTAGCCGTGCTGGCCGAACTGAGCGGAGAAAAGATCATCTGTCCGTGGCCGGTCAATCTCTCAGCGGAACAGGCTGAACAGTTTGCCCAAGCCAAAGCCCCATGTCCCTTCTTGGAACAGACCCTCCAGGTCTGCCGGAACTTCTGGAGCGTATGACGGCTCCTTGGCCTCTATGGCGACAAACTCGCGCTCCGGCAGGAGCAGGGCGGTCAGTTTGCCGCCATAGACTGCGCCAGTGTCAATGCCGATCTTGTTGCGCTGCACCAGCGGCTTTCTGAAAATGGTGTGACCAAAGACGACTAACTTGTCAAAGCGATGCTGGCTGCGGATGAACTCGTCCCTGATCCAGAGGCAGCAGCCCGCGACTTGGCGGCTGAGATGCACGCCCGGCTCCAGGCCGGCATGAACATAGATGCCGTAGGGGTCTTCCCAGTGCAGGGGCAGATTCTCAAAGAAGTCCTTATGCTCTGGCGGGAGCAGCTTGGCCACCTCTTCCGGCGCGTTGTCCGGGCTGATGCCGTAGCTGGCCAAGGTCTCCTGTCCGCCTGCATTGAGAAAGACCGAGGCATCATAGCCGTTGAGATAATCAAGCAGCATCCGTTCATGATTACCCATCAGGGCGATGGTCCGGGGATGGGTTGTGCGGAAGTCCAAGATGCGGTCAACCACGCCTTTGGAGTCTGGGCCTCGGTCAATGTAATCGCCGAGAAAGATGAACGAGTCGGCCCGCTGCTCAACCAAGGTCAGGAGTTCAGTCAGGGTCTCGCAGCAGCCGTGAATGTCGCCGATGATGCAGGTGCTCATACGCTTCGTTGGTGCGGAAAAGTAATTTTCTGATCAGCTTACCGCAGATGTCTGTTTTCCGCAAGCGCGCCGCCATGATCACTGATACGATGAAAAAAACAATCCGCTGCTGCGGCAGCTTCCCTTTTTCAAGGAGACAGCAATGACGGACATGAACGGACAGCTGATCGGCAGGGCCGAGGTCATCGCCTTGGCCACAGACGGCTCCTCCTGCACAGACGGCGCAGTGCAGGAGGCTGTTTTTCTTGCCCAGACCTGCGGGGCACGGTTAGTTGTGCTGTATGTCATCCCGATTGATTCAGAATCAGCAATGGGCGCGCAGGCCTTTTCCGAAGTCGTGCGGGATGAAATCAGCGGCCATATTGACAGCATTGAGAAAATGGCCAAGGATGCGGACAGGCCCTGCAAGGTGCTGATCGAGGAATCTTATCAGCCGGACAAGACCATTGTCGAGTTGGCCTGGCAGGAGAAGGCGGACATCCTGATCATGGGCCGTCACGGCAGAACTGGCCTGCTCAAACTCTTGGTCGGCAGCATGACCGCCAAGGTGATCGGCCATCGCTTTCCCAAGGTGCTGGTGGTGCCCCGTGGTTTCTCCCTTGGCGGGGAAAAAATCTTAGTGGCAGTGGATGGGTCCAAGGCCAGTGACCGGGCCGCGGCTGAAGCGGTGGGCATGAGCACGCATTGCACCTATCTCAAGGAGGTGTATGTGGTCTCTGTGGCCTCGTCTGAAGACGGGCTGGCCCATGCTCAGGAGCTGGCCGAGGCGGTCTGCGCCCAAGGCCGGGCCAAGGCACCGCATGTCACCTTCCATGCCCTGACCCCAGTCGGCAAACATGCGCCGGATATCATTGCTGACTTGGCCAAGGAGAACAGCGTTGACATGATATTGGTGGGAGGCTATGGCAAGGGTCTGACCAAGCTGCTCATGGGCCATGTCACGGAAAAGGTCATTGGCAAGGCCCACTGCGCCGTGCTGGTCTTGGATGCGCAAGAAGAGGTGATGGCAAGCTCTGCATGATCTGAAAAGACAGGAGCCGGACAAGCATTGCCCGGCTCGCTATCCAAATCGATCATGGAGGCATGATCGTGGCTGTGGTTTTTAGCTCAGGATTTCGTCATGCTCAATCCACAGGGGCAGATAGTGATTGAGAAAGGACAGCCCTTTTGCTGTATCCTATTTTCATGACGTTTAAAGGTGCTGCAGCAGCGCGGCCTGCTCTTTGCCCTGCGCTTTGATCACCGCCTCCACGCAGTTCATGAAGTTCAGCAGGCATGGAACTTTAAGCCGGTAGAAGACTTGCTTGCCCCGCTTGTCAACTTCGACAATCCCGGCCTGCTTGAGCACGGCAAGGTGCTTGGAGATGGTGGAAAAGTCGAAGTCCATCATTTCGACAAACTCGCAGACGCATTTCTCGCCACCTGCAAGCTGCTCGGCCATCCACAGCCGGGTTGGGTGTGCAAGAGCCTTGAGCACAGATGCCTTGGCCTTATACAGCATCTTTTCCTGTTCGTTCATGGATATTTTTTGGCGCGGCATCAGTTAAAACAACAGATTAAACAGCCAGCCTGTGAAGAGGATGCCGGTTCCGACCACAGCGGCAAAGACGGCGATCAGCTTGGGCTTGAGCACCTTGCGGAGAATGACCATTTCCGGCAGGGACAGAGCGATCACGCTCATCATGAAAGCCAGCACCGTGCCAAGCGCCGCGCCCTTGCCGAGCAGAGCCTCCATCACCGGCACGATGCCGGCAGCGTTCGAGTACATGGGAATGCCGAGCAGCACTGCCGCAGGCACGGCCCACCAGCTCTCCTTGCCCATGATCGCGGCCATGAAATCCTGCGGCACATAGCCATGCACTGCCGCGCCGACCGCAATGCCGGCAATCACATAGAGCCAGACCTTGCCAACAATCTCGCGCACCGCTGTTTTGCCCATTTCCACCCGGTCGAGCCATGTCAGCCTGCGTTCAATGACAATTTCCCGAACATTCCGCATGTCCTGCACCCAGTCCTCAATCCAATGCTCCAGATGGAGGCGGCCTATGATCCAGCCGCAGCAGATGGCAATCGCCAGCCCAGAGCCAAGATAAATGGCGGCAGCCCGCCAGCCGAGCAGGCCATAAAGCAGGACCAAGGCGATTTCATTGATCATGGGCGCGGCAATAAGAAAGGAGAAGGTCACGCCGAGCGGAATGCCAGCCTGAACAAAGCCGAGAAAGAGCGGCACTGCCGAGCAGGAGCAGAAGGGCGTGACAATGCCGAGCAGGGCGGCCAGCACATTGCCGACCGCCTCCTTCCGGCCTGCCAGATGCCTGCGGGCGCGCTCCTTGGTGAAGAAGGAGCGGATCATGCCGACAACAAAAACAATCAGGGTCAGCAGGAGCATGACCTTGGGCGTGTCATAGACAAAGAACTGCACAGCCTCGCCAAGATGACTGCCTTGCTTCAAGCCCAGCAGCGCATAGGCGAAGAAGTGCGAGAACGGCAGGAGCAGGCTGTAGAGAAGATACCAGAGGGCAAGGCCGACGATGCCAAGCAGCAGCATCCGCCTTTTGCTCATCATTGCTTGTTTCGTGCCGCCGTCTGACTGAATGGATTCCATAGCATTCCTCGCTGATCAAACAAATGGTGAAAGGGCCTAAATTTGCAAGCAAACTACGCAAGGGCTTGCGGCCTTGGCTACACTTGCATATTTGGCATAATATGCAAGTGTCAGAGGCGTGTCAAGATAATTTTTTCTCTTTCTCATACTCCAGCATGGGAACCGCAGGCGGATCAGACCTGCGAAAAGAAAAGAGCCGGACAATCATTGCCCGGCTCTTGACACTTACTCTGATTTTTTGCTCCATCGCTCTGCGCCTCCGGTGATGATTCACAAGAAATTTCCCGGACAGCAGAAAAGCAAGTAAACAATACTATTGAGTTTTATTCAAGTCTTTTATTCAGCATGGTCGATTTTGAACATCGTTGCGCCGCGCTGAAAAAAATTACCGAAACATTGTTTTCATCTGCCAAGTTAAATTTCTGACAGAAATATATTACACTTTTTTGTCTGAAATGTCAAAATGTTGATTTTAAGTAAAGTGTATTTTTATTGCATTAGATTCACGGATTCAGGAGTATTTTAGGACTTAACAGCCCTGCCCGTGCAGCGCACTGGAATAACAGGGAAACACCGGGCGGCCACAGAGGGCCGCCCCTGCCGGAAAGAGACAGATGATCCATCATTTCGAGGTGCTTGACTCCACCAGCAGCCATGCCCTTGCCTTGGCCCGGCAGGGCGCGGTGCAGGGCACGGTGGTGCTGGCGGATCAGCAAACTGGCGGACGCGGGCGGGCCGGGCGGCAATTCTGCTCGCCGCTGGGCGGACTGTACTTCTCAGTCATCCTCCGGCCTGCGCTGGACCCGGTGGATTTCCCGCTCCTGACCTTGGCTGCCGGGGTTGGACTGGCGGCTGGCTTGAGGCAGGCCGCAGATGTGCAAGTCCTGCTCAAGTGGCCGAATGATCTCTATCTGGCAGAGCGGAAGCTCGGCGGCATTCTCAGCGAGAGCGGGCTGCTGCAAGGCGGTCTGCCAGCCTTTGTCGTGGTTGGAGTCGGCATCAATGTCAGCGCCCGACCGGAAGACGTTCCGCTGGAGCTGCGCAGCAAGGTCATCAGCTTGGCCGAGGCAGGCGTGCAGAGCAGTCCGGCGGCTCTGCTGCTGCCGTCCTTGCTGGAAGAGCTGCTGGCGACGGTGCAGCAGCTTGAGAACAGCGGCAAGGCGGCTCTGCTGGCTGCATGGCGCAGGCTGGATTATCTGTTTGGCAGACCGCTGGAATACGACAGCGGCGAGAAGCTGCTTCCGGCCAGCGGCGCGGGCTTGGCCGAGGATGGGCGATACAGGATTGTCGATTGTTCCGGCAGAGAGCACCGGGTGATGGCTGGAGATGTCAATCCGATCAGGACAAGGAAGGGCTGAGGGGACAATATCCTGCAAGGGTGATTCGTGAATCGCCCCTGCGAGACTAAAAAATTATCGTGACTGATCATCGGATATCTTTGAAAAACACTGGCACTTGGCATCGCAACTGGATAAATTGTGAGCAGTAATTTTTGGCGGCCTCCCTCCTTGGCTTGCTGAATCAGGAAACAGCAGCAATTCGATGACATGACTCACGCATTTTTTGAGACAGCAACACTCGACAAGGGTGCCATCAGAAACATGCACGTATCTCAAATCTAATTCAACAAGTTGAAAGTAAAAGTAACTTGCAACTGGATAAACAAAATGGCTTTTGTCGATGAAGTGAAATTTTTTGTCAAGGCGGGTGACGGCGGCAATGGCTGCGTCAGCTTTCTCCGGGAAAAGTTTATCCCCAAAGGCGGCCCGAACGGCGGCGACGGCGGGCGCGGCGGCAGCGTTTATCTGGAGACTGATTCTGGCAAACAATCGCTGATAGATTTCCGTTACCGCTCCCATTTCAAGGCCGAGCGCGGCGGCAACGGCATGGGCAGCGACTGCCACGGGCGCGGCGGCAAAGACTGCATCATCCAAGTGCCGGTCGGTTCAGTGGTCAAGGATGCCGAGACTGACGAGGTGCTGGCTGATCTGACTGAGCCGGGCCAACGCTTCTTGGCCGCGCAGGGCGGCAAGGGCGGGCTGGGCAACACCCGCTTTGCCAGTTCCACCAACCGCACCCCGCGCAAGGCCACGCCCGGCACGTCCGGTGAGGAATGCTGGCTGCGGCTTGAACTGAAGCTGCTGGCTGATGTCGGCCTGATCGGTCTGCCCAACGCGGGCAAATCCACCCTGCTTTCCAAGCTCTCCGCTGCCAATCCCAAGGTTGCGCCCTATCCCTTCACCACTTTGGAGCCGCAGCTTGGGGTGCTTCATTTCAAAATTGCCGAACCCTGCATCATTGCCGACATTCCCGGCCTGATCGAAGGGGCGAGCCAAGGCGTGGGCTTGGGGCACCGTTTTTTGCGCCATATTGAACGGACCAGCATTCTCCTCCATGTTATTGACGCTTCCAGCGAAGATACGTTGGCGGATTATCAGGTGCTGGCAACCGAGCTGGCTGCCTACAAGGAGGAGCTGACAGGCCGCACTCGTCTGCTTGTCCTCAATAAAATAGACAATCTTTTTGATGAGGAGCAGGAAGCGGTCAAGGCTCTGTTTGCGGAACATGGCATGGCGGACGCACTGCTGATCTCGGCCTTGCACGACACAGGCATTGACGCGCTCAAGGCCAAGCTGGAAGAGCTGCTGGAGGCGCAGCGGGCCGCTGCTGCGGAGGAAGCCGAGTCATGACCTTTCAGGTGGCCCACGACGAGGGCCTGTTCTATCGCCAGACGCTTTTTGATCAGGCCAAGATTGTGGTGCTCAAAGTGGGCAGCGCGGTTTTGACCACTGCTGCCGGCCTGAATCTTGACGCTGTTGAGAGTCTCTGCCGCCAAATATGTTTTCTCCGCCGCACAGGCCGGAAAGTGATTCTCGTCTCCTCCGGGGCTGTGGCCGCAGGCAGGCAGCGATTGGGCGTAGTCAAGCAGCCGGGTGAGCCGCTCAAGGTCAAGCAGGCTTTGGCGGCAATTGGGCAAGGGCTGCTGATGCAGGCCTATGAGCAGCGTTTTGCCGAGCATGAGCAGCAGGTGGCGCAAATACTCCTGACTCATGCCGACCTGTCCCAGCGCGCCCGCTATCTCAACATCCGCAACACCATCCTCACCCTGTTTGAATTCGGGGCAGTGCCGATCATCAATGAGAACGACACGGTTTCCGTGCAGGAGCTGCGTTTCGGCGACAACGACACCCTTGGCGCATTGATCACCAACATGATCGGGGCGGACATGTACATCATGCTCTCGGATGTGGACGGCCTCTACACCGCCAATCCGGCCTTGGACAGCGCGGCCAGGCCTGTCTATACTGTGGCTAAAATAGACAGCCAGATTGAGGGCATGGCAAGCAACAGCGGCAGTGCGCTCGGCACTGGCGGCATGCAGTCGAAAATCCGGGCGGCCAAGATGGTGGCGGCCTGCGGCGGCAGCTCGTTCATTGGTCCGGGCCGCAAGCCCAATGTCTTGCAGGAGCTGTTTTCCGGCGACCTGCTCGGCACCTTTTTTCTTCCAGATCAAGTGCGAAAGATCAGCGGCAGAAAGCACTGGATTGGCTATGTGCTCCGGCCCGCAGGCTTTCTTGATTTGGATGAAGGAGCCTGCCGGGCGGTTTTGGAGCGCGGCAAGAGCCTGCTGCCTTCCGGCATTGTCCGGGTCGAGGGCAGCTTCAAAGTCGGCGCGCCTGTGCAGTGCCGCTGCCCGGATGGCCAGGCCGTGGCCGCTGGTCTGGTCAATTACGACTCCGCCGACATTGACCGGATCAAAGGCTGCAAGACCGGCGACATTGCCGGCATCCTCGGCTTCCGCGACAGCGACGAAGTCATTCATCGGGACAACTTGGTTCTGCTGGACCAGGACGAGCCATGAACAAAACAATTGCTGTCTGCGGCATTGACACCGGGGTTGGCAAGTCGCTTGTCAGCGGCCTGCTGGCCAAGTATCTGCTGGCGCAGGGCAGAAGCGTCATCACCATGAAGCCGGTGCAGACTGGCTGCGCCGGGCGGTCGGAAGACATCCTCCTGCACCGCCAGCTGATGGGCATTGACTGGCAGCCTGCGGATGAGCAGGGCCTGACCTGTCCGTACTGCTTTACCCTGCCTGCCTCGCCGCATTTAGCTGCCGAGCAGGCAGGAGCGGCCATAGAACCGGCCCGGCTTGATCAGGCTGCGGACAGCCTTGCCGCCCAATTCGACCAGCTCATTGTTGAGGGCGCAGGCGGTCTGCTGGTGCCGCTGACCCGCTCGCTGCTTTTTCTGGATTATCTCCAGCAGCGCGGCTGGCCCCTGCTGCTTGTCACCAGCCCCCGGCTTGGCTCGATCAATCATACTCTGCTGTCCTTGGAGGCCATCCAACAGCGCGGCATGAATTTGCTTGGTTTGGTCTATAATCTGCACGGCAGTCATCCGTCAGAACTTGTCCGCGACTCGTTCCAAGTGTTTCAGGATGCGCTGGGCCGCTGCGGTTTTCCGCGAAAAATCGTCCTTCTGCCTGACCGCAGGGAAAGCCGCTCCGTGAACTGGGATGCCCTGTTCTGCTGACTGGCGGCAAAAATGCTGCGCTGCATTTTTTTTGTTGACAGTCGGCATCAGTTCTGGTAATTTGGCTCCGTTTCCAAGAGCGGGAATAACTCAGTGGTAGAGTGCAACCTTGCCAAGGTTGAAGTCGCGAGTTCGAATCTCGTTTCCCGCTCCACGTGACCATGCCAAGGTTCGGACGCTGTTCGAACCTTTTTTTATTCACATTGAGGCGCGCATAATGAAAACATACTACACGCCGGTGGACCAGATCGAGCGCAAATGGTTTGTCGTTGATGCTGACGGCAAAGTTCTGGGCCGCATTGCCACGGAAATCGCTGACCGGCTGCGCGGCAAGCACAAGCCGACCTTCTGCAATTTTCAGGACAACGGCGATTTTGTGATTGTGATCAATGCCGAGCGGGTCCATCTGACCGGCACCAAATGGGATGACAAAATATATTGGCGGCACAGCGGCTATCCGGGCGGCATCAAAAGCCGGACTGCCAAGGAAGTGCGGCAGAAGTCGCCGGAAGATCTGATCACAATGGCGGTCAAAGGCATGCTGCCGCATAACAAGATCGGCGCGGCCCAGCTCAAAAAATTGAAAGTCTATGCCGGAACCGAGCACCCCCATCAGGCCCAGCAGCCGCAACCTTTGGACATATAAGGGAGATTAGTCATGGCGCAGGAGCAGACATACGCCACCGGAAAACGGAAAAGCGCGGTTGCCAGAGTCTGGATCAAACCGGGCAGCGGTCAGGTGGCGGTCAACAGCAAGGCCCCGGCAGAGTATTTTGGCAATATTTTCTTTGAGCCGAAAGTTGCCCAGCCCTTTGCGGTCACAGAAACCCTTGAGCAGTATGATGTCAAAGCCACTGTGCGCGGCGGCGGCAAGTCCGCCCAGATTGACGCGCTGGCGCATGGCATTGCCAAGGCCCTTCAGCTCGTCAACCCGGAGCTGCGCGAGTCCTTGAAAAGAGCAGGCCTGCTGACCCGTGACTCCAGAGTCAAGGAGCGGAAAAAATACGGTCAGCGCGGCGCACGGGCACGCTTCCAGTTCTCCAAGCGTTAAGAACGGAACACATTTTTTTACCCTGCTGTTTGCCAAGGGAGGAACAGGTTTGCCTGTTCCTCCTTTTTTTATGCGCTCCGACCTGTCAGGAACGAGCAGTCTGCGTTATACTCAAGCCAATGCCACGAGCAACCACTCAAGAGGAACTGACATGGCCCAAAGAAAACAAGCCAGCCCGCTGAAAAATCTTGCTGTCACTATCCTGATCGTTCTTATTGCCGGAGCCTTTCTGATCCTCAAAGGCAGCACCCCGGAATTTCTCCGGCAGTACATTCCGCCCCAGCTACATTCGATTTTCTATCCTGACCAAAGCAGTTCAGGCGGCGGAGTGCAAATCGACAATCTGCCCGCCACCCAAGGCAACAGCACCATCACTTCTTTTTCCACAGCCAAGACCCAGCTCAAAAAGCTCTATGTCGGTGCCGGACACTTCACCACCTTTTACTGCGGCAGCACATTTGACCAAGATTTCAATCTTGACCACAGCAGGAGCGGCTTTCATTATCGCGTGAATGAGGCACGGGCCAACCGGGTCGAATGGGAGCACATTGTTCCGGCAGAAGCCTTTGGTCAGAGCTTTTCCGAGTGGCGGGACGGCCATCCTGACTGTATGGACAGTAAGGGGCAACCGTACAAAGGCCGCAGATGCGCTTCCAAGGTCAATGAGCAGTTCAATTTAATGGAGGCGGACATGTACAATCTTGTTCCGGCCATTGGCGAGGTCAACGGCGACCGCAGCAACTACAGCTATGCCATGCTGGAGGGCGAGGAGCGCGAATACGGGGCCTGCAACATGGAGATCAGAGACCAGAAAGCCGAGCCGCCGGATGACAAATACGGCGACATTGCCCGTGGGTATATGTACATGGAGGCGGCCTATCATCGCGGGGTGATTTCGGACAAGAACGTCAAGCTCTTTGAGGCGTGGAACAGGATGGACCCGGTTGACAGATGGGAATGCGAACGCGCCCGGCTGATTGAGAAAATCCAAGGCAACCGCAACATGATTGTGGCTAAAGCCTGCCAAGAGGCCGGACTGTGAGGCCTTGAACGGTCAACGCTGAACTTCCGCCAAACAGACAGTTGCCTGATGCCGTGATCCTTCCTCCAAAGGCGCGGCAGTGTCATTTCTGTTGACATTCTGCTGCCGCCGCAATATCTTGGCCTGATCAATATGTTCTCTTCCGTCCGTCAGCAGAGGCATCCATGAGCCGCTTTCTCATCAAGCCCTTTTGGGCAGCTCCTTTCTTGCAGTATCATCCAAGGCTTGACACATGATCAAGCAGCCAGTTCAGCGCGGAACAGCAGTGAAGTTTCTGCTGCCAATCTTCTTTTTTTATGCGGCAATTTTCGCGATTGGCACTGCTCAGGCCGCTGCAAGTATGGTGCGGAAATTGTGTTATCTTCAGGCCGGTCAAGCGCAGGGGCCGCAGCTACTTGTTTCCTCAGATGCTTCCTCACAAGCCGCCGCCATTGAGAAAAACGGGATGCTGCAAAGCCGCCGCATCATCTTCGGCGACAAACAATCCAAGGCTCTGTTTCATAAATCATTTCTCAGGCATGGTGATTGCCTTCTTGTCAATCCTGATGAGACAATGAGCCTTGATGTTTACGAGGAACTGCCAAGCGGGTTGCGCCGTAAGGTTGCAGCATCAAGTTTTTTGCCTGCTGTCTATTACGCGCATCAAGACAAGTCCAAGCACTACGGGCTGCTTGAGCAGAGCCAGTTGCCGCAATTGACTGCTGTCAGCAATCATCATGAAAGCAGTACAGATGCAATTGTCAACTATGCCCAAAATCTGCCAAACGACTTGTTCTTGATATACATCACCTGTCCTGCTGACCGCAACAGTTTGTGTGATCTCAGAATCAGGAACAAGGGCGCATGGCTGAAGGAGGCAAAAACTGGCAAGACGCTGACTCTTAAAGTGCTGGCCCGCTCGCAACGGGAAAACAATACTTCTGGAAAAAGCCAGCGGACGCATGTCAACAGCGACACGCCGCAGGGCCTTTACTATATCTGGGGTGCTGTCACCGGCGGCGGCACCAGCGCATGGCACCACCTTGCCCGCCTTGATCTTGACGCAGCTCTGCCGCCAATCAACAGTCAGCCGTACAATATTCATTCCTATCTGCTCTCCAAAATTGTTCCTGATGCAGCCTTGGATGATTACTGGCTCAATGAATGGCCTTTGGCCTACAGTCTTGGCCGTGTTTTCCTCCGCATCGCTCCGGGAGATTTTGAAGGGCAGGAGAACAAAACAGCGGCATTCAGCGGCTACAATACAACTGAAGGCTGCATCAACACTGGCAGAAATCATAAAATGCTCTTGAAGATCATGGTTGATGCCGGAATTTTCAGCCAAGATGAAGTGTTCAGCAGGGTGGAGCAATCCGCATCCAAGCAATGGCATGTTGCCAGCAAGCTCGGCAAGGCACTTGTGCTGATAAAAGATCAAGACTGAGGCGAGTGCGCCGCTGCTGCTTCAAAATATGAACAGAGAATCGTGACAACAATAGGCATCGAACAGCTTCTTGCCGAGCCGCCGTCTTTTCTTGCCGGGCAGCGGCTGGCTTTGCTTTGCAATCAGGCATCCACAGACCGGCATTTCCGCCACAGCCGCGACCTGCTCATGCAGGCCTTTCCCGGCCAGCTTGTCTGCCTTTTTTCGCCGCAGCACGGTTTTTTCAGCGAAAAGCAGGACAATATGATCGAGTCCAGCCACAGCACTGATGCTGACAGCGGCCTGCCGGTCTTCTCCCTCTATGGCGAGACCCGGCAGCCGACCGCCGCCATGTTTGATGGTTTTGACATCCTCCTGATTGACCTGCAAGATGTGGGCACACGGGTGTACACTTTTATCTGGACCGTGGTCTATTGTCTCCAGCAGGCGGCGGCGAGCGGCAAAAAGGTGCTGCTCCTTGACCGGCCCAATCCGGTTGGCGGCCAGATTGTTGAGGGCAATCTGCTCAGGCCGGAGCTGCGCTCCTTTGTCGGCCTGCATGAAATCCCCATGCGCCACGGTCTGACTATGGGCGAGCTGGCCCTGCTCTGCAATCAGGAAATGAGCATTGAGGCTGATTTGGAGGTGCTCAGGATGCAGGGCTGGCAGCGGGAGATGTTTTTTGCTGAGACTGGCTTTCCTTGGGTTTTTCCCTCGCCAAATATGCCGACCCCGCTGACTGCCTTGGTCTATCCAGGGCAGGTGCTCTGGGAGGGCACTAATATTTCTGAAGGACGCGGGACAACCCTGCCGTTTGAGCTGGTCGGCGCGCCTTTCATCAGACCGCAGGAGGTGCTGCGGCTTGTGGGCAAAACTGAGCTGCCCGGCTGCCTGCTCCGCCCGCTGCTTTTTGAGCCGACTTCCGGCAAATGGGCTGGCCAGCCCTGCGCAGGCTTTCAGGTTCATGTGACGGAGCCGCAGCGTTTCCGAGCATACCGGCTCAGTCTGTTCCTGCTCAAAGCCTTGTTGCAGCTCCATCCGCAGGAGTTTGCCTGGAAGCAGCCGCCTTATGAGTATGAATACGAAAAGCTGCCCATTGATCTGATCTTAGGTGATCAGAAGCTGCGCAAGGCCTTGGAAAGCGGAGCAGATATCATGGAGCTGGAGCAGACTTGGCAGGAGGAGCTGGCTGCCTTTGAGGAACGGCGGCAGGCTGTGTTGCTGTATTGAAAGATTGTGCTCAGAGAAGCCAGCCAGCGGTGCTGTAGCACTCTCAGATTATTCTATGAAATGGACACTCCCTCCCCGTATTTGGGCCTGATTGAAGGCTTTTTCGGACGTTCTTGGTCATTTGCGGCCCGGTATGATTATGCCGAATTTTTGCAAAAAAACGGCTGTCATTTTTATATCTACGCGCCAAAAAGTGATCCCTGTTTGCGCAAAAGATGGCAGGAGGACTGGCCTGCTGCAACAGCAGCGCAGCTTCAGAACTTGGTCAGCCGGTATCAGAGCTTGGGGCTGGACTTTGGCATCGGCTTGAGTCCTTTTGAAATTTACAAAAGTTATGACAGCTCCGCCCGGCAAAGTCTGAAACAGAAAATAACTCGTTTGAATCAGTTAGGGATTGACATTCTCTGTCTGCTCTTTGATGACATGCGCGGCGATTTGCCTGCTTTGGCGCAAAGACAAATTCAAATCACCTGCGATGTTCTGCATTGGACGGCAGCCAAAAAAGTGATACTATGTCCCACGTATTATTCTTTCGACCCAGTGCTTGAAAAGGTTTTCGGACCGAGGCCGGAAGGATATTTTCAGGAACTGGCCCAAGGGCTTCCGCCGGAAGTTGCTGTTTTCTGGACAGGCCCCAAGGTTTGTTCGCAGGAATATCCTGAAGCTCATTTGCAGGAGGTCATTGCGCTGCTGGGCCGCAAACCGTTTCTTTGGGATAATTATCCGGTCAATGACGGGGCAAGAAATGCCAAATTTCTCCATCTCAAGGCCTTTGCAAACCGACCGAGTTCTTTAGCCGGACTGACCGCAGGCCATGCCGCGAATCCCATGAATCAGCCGTGGCTCTCCCGCATTCCTTTATATTCACTTCCCCGAAGTTATGCGGAAAAGCTGCGCTATGATCCTGAAAAAACGTTCCAAGAGGCGCTGGCGCAACTGTGCGGCAACGAGTTGGCGCAACATATAGCAAGAGATATTGAAATTCTGCAAGAGCAGGGACTGGATCATATCGACCCTGTGACAAAAGAAGAGCTTGTTCAGCAATACAGCTGCTTTGACAGCCCATACACACAAGAAATCATTGCTTGGCTCAGGGGTGAATATGCTTTTGATCCAGAGTGCCTGACTGATTAGTGCGCACAAAAAAATATTTGTTCCATCAAAGAGGAGGGAAACAAATGCCTTGGAAGAACACCGCCCTGTGGACAGGACTGCTTGCCGTTCTGCTTGTTGCCGCGCCCTGCTGGGCTGCGGAGCAGGAAATTGTCTGGTCGCAGACAGACGGCCTGCGCTATGAAATCTATCACAGCGCGACTGCGGCAGGAGAATGGGAGCAGCCGGAAAAGCTGACTGACAACAATGCCAACAATTTGCATCCGGCTTTTGTCATTGCGCCCAATGGCAGCAGATGGATATTCTGGTCCGCAGTGCGGCCTGACGGCATCAGCATTCAATATCTTGTCGGCAGGGACGGGAACTGGTCAGAACCGATGACTATGGAGATGGAGGGCCTCACCTCAGCCATCGCCCCCTCGGTGCTGCTTGATCAGCAGGGGACAATCTGGATGGTCTGGGCTGGCAATGACGGCAGCAGCCAGGATGAAATTTACTGGAGCCGTCATAAAGGCTCGGCGTGGCAGAAACCGCAGATGCTCAATGCCGCCAATCAAGTTCCTGACATCAGGCCGGAGATCAGCCGCAATGAGCAGGGTCAGCTGGAAGTCCGCTGGCAGGGCTTCAGGGATGACAAATACAAAGACCTTGCTTCAGTCTGGGACGGCACAGCCTGGTCTGCGGAGCAGGAGTTCAAAAAAGAGGAGGAGCCGGAGAAGGAGGCACCGGTTCTGCCTGAATTTGTTCCGCAAGGCAGCCAGTATGTGCTGCTTGATGCGCCCGCTGGTCAGGAGGGTGGAAAATGAGAGGTTTTGCATGGCGCAGCATCTGGGCAGTGCTGCTCTGGCTTGTCATCAGCGCGGGCGCAAGTCAGGCCGCCGACACAGTGGTCTGTTTTGGCGATTCCATCACCGCAGGCTATAAAAGCGGCTCTGCCTCCGCCTATCCAACGTACTTGCAGCCCATGCTGGATGCGAACACCTTTGTTGTGGTCAATGCGGGCAAAGGCGGCGAGGACACCTACAGCGGCGTGTCCCGCTTTGCCAGCGTGCTGGCCACCTATCAGCCCAAGTATGTGATCATCATGGAAGGAGCCAATGATGTGGTGGAGCGGATTTCCTCCTCAGCCACCAGCTTCAACGTGGCCAGCATGGCCAAGCAGGCCAAAGATGCCGGGGCCACGCCGATCATGTCCACCATCACCCCTAATATAGACGACAGCTTCACGCCGGAAAACTACAATCCAGAGATCATACAGGCCGCCGCAGACAATGGTGTCACCTTGGTTGACACCTACAGCCGGGTGGCTGCGGACTGGCCAAGCCTCAATTTTGACGGCATGCATCCGAACAGCGATGGCGCGTACATCATTGCCGAGGGTTTTGCCCAGCAGCTGGTGGATACGAGAAACAGTCAGGAAGGCGGCGGGGGAGGAGGCAGCAGCGGCTGCTTCATTGCCACTGCCGCCTTTGGCACGGCGTTGGAGCATCATGTCATTCTGCTGAAACGCTTTCGTGATCTCTATTTGCTGACTAATGCGCCTGGCAAGGCCTTTGTCAAATTCTACTACACCTATTCGCCGTCAATTGCCGCTTTCATTGCCCGGCATGATGCAGCCCGGCTGGCGGTCAGGACAGCCCTGCTGCCGTTTTTGGGCGCGGCCTGGGTGCTTGTGCAAGCCACGCCAGCGCAGCAGGCGGCAGTGCTGATCATGGCCTATTGTCTGCTGCTGGCAGCAGTGTGGCTGCGGCGGCGGAAAAAGTGCCTGGCCCAGTGAAGCGTGTAACTGACTTTGATTCGGCAGCACCAAAGGAGAGGTGCTGCCATCATTTCACCGTGCCGGAAAAATTGGGATCTCCGAGCTTACCATCCATCACTTTTCTTGACAGAGCTTGAACGCCGGAGTAAAAAGATTGAAAAAACAATTCGTTTATTCAAACTCTGTGAAATATGAGCACGATCAGTCATCTGGCAGAGGAAATCTCGTCCGGCCTGCGGGACGTTTTGCCCGGAATTAACAGGAATCCTCTGCGCAAGTTAAGCTTGTGCGCGGCGGCGGTTTTGGAAGTTCAGAGTTGCAATACTATGGACATGGCGGCTGTCCTTCCGCTGGAAACAGAACGGATTGACATGCGATATCAGTGGTTAAGCCGTTTCCTGAGCACAGACTCAATCGACAATGATGATGCGATGCGGCCTTTCATCCGTCAGGCATTGGAGACGGCCTCCGCTTCGGGAGAAACGCTGATTCTGTGCATTGACCAGACGCAGCTATCCGACCGTTTCGGCATTCTTTCGCTGTCATTGCGCTTCGGCGGTCGGGCCCTGCCTCTGCTATGGCGGGTCCGAAAAGGACAGGGCAATATCGGCTCGGATATCTGCATGGAACTTCTTGAAAAAATAAAATCATTCCTTCCAGAGGGCAGCAGAGTGCTGCTGCTCGGCGACCGTTTTTACGGTCAAGCACCGCTGATTGCATTCTGCCACCGCAGCGGCTGGGATTATCGGCTCCGCCTCAAGGAAAATCTTAAAGTTTTCAATGAGGCCGGCGATGAGACATCTCTTGCGGACCTTGTTCCTGCTGAAAAGAAAGGTCGCAAGGAACTGCTTATGAAAAATATTTATCTGACAGAACAGCGGGTTCAGACAAATTTAAGCATTCTCCAGGAGCCGGGACATGATGAGCCTTGGCTGCTGGCAGTCGGAGGAACTGAGCCAAATTATTATAAAACACTTGATTACGGCATGCGCTGGGGATGCGAGGCCATGTTCAGCGATTTCAAAACCAGGGGGTTCGGTCTGGAGGACACAAAACTGGAGCGCGCCGACAGAATCGCCAGACTGATGCTGATCCTCTCGGTCGCCATGCACTGGTGCGTACTCGCCGGACTCCGCGACAGGATGCGGAACCCGCTTCCAAGAGAAAAAAACTGAAAATTTCGGATTTGACGACGTTGCCGACAAGGATGCGGAACAGCATGAGCTGCCGCCAGTCGTCAGAAAAACTTGGAGAAGTGTCTGTTCTTATTTCAAAAGAGGACTCAGGCTGCTCAGAAGATACGCTCAGATGCTCCGTCCCCTGCCTCCCTTGTTTTTTACATTGCGAAAAAGTGATGGATGGTAAGGATCTCCGAGTTTTTCTGTGGTTGACAAAATCGGGTGGTGCCCCTGTTGAGTGTTGCTGTCTCGAAAATTATGTGATACCGATTGGTTAGCATTACTGAGACAATGTGGATTCAACTCGCAAGTGCAACTTTTTTGGCTCTCCGAGTTTTTCTGTGGTTGACAAAATCGGGTCGTCACCCTGTTGAGTGTTGTTTTTCAATCACGACCATGCTGAAGACCTCTTTCAGCGTCCAAATATGGTCTGTCAAGTCCGCCGCCATAGCCGGTGTGCGCGGCAGCCATTTCAGCCCTGAGTTTTCGTCAGCATTCAGCCTCAAAGTTTTCAGCGGTTTGATGAAATTATAATACATATCCTCCAGTGCGGCGGCGGCTTTATGCATGTCAATGTTCTTGGAGAAAGCGATGCCTTTCCGAGTCAGGCGGCTGCTGAAAGTCCGCATGGTTAGATGGCTGCGTTCAATATAGGCCGTGCTTTTTCCAAAGATTTTATCAAGTTCTCTCATGCTCCCATGCACCGCCTTGCGCCGTGTGCCGAGAAAATTCCCCTTCTCATCCCGCTGCTTGATGATTTGCAAATATTTCCATCCGGGTTGAGGCCGCTTTTTCGAGGGAGGTGAATATTCAGGAACTTTTCCAAAAATTTCCAGCATCACCTCCCGGATGCCGCCCCAGCCGTCTGAAACTGTCGGCGGCGGGCCGTCGGAATGCCCGCGTTCCTTGAGCTGCCGGAAGACGGCGGCGGAAGCTTCCGTCTCCGATTTGCCGAATCCCCGCCCGGCACGCAGGCGGCTGTCCATGTCCATCATCGTCGAACGGAAAAACTGGCCGCTCGCCTCAGTTTCCGCAGTCCTTTTTTTTTCGCCCTTATTCTTCACATAAGACCATAAGCCGTCAAGCTGGCCCCGGCTGATGCGGAATTCGGAAAGAAGAACATTTTCAACAGCTTCAACATGCTCGGCTGCTTCCGTCAGCCAAGCGGCGACTGTGTCTTCCTTGTGCCCTTTCACCCGGCTCACGCTGCTGATCCGTGATCCTTCCGCAAGCAGTGCAAGACACTCAACAATTTCAGCATCCTCCGTCCGGCGGCGATAAAATATCGTCCCTCGCGTCGCAGTGAACGTTCTTCCGCAACTCAGGCATTTAAAACGCTGAACGCCTGCACGAGTGCGGCCATATCTGATAATTCGACCGTCAAGCTGCTCATAATCAGAACAGGCGGGGTTCGGACAAAAACTGCCGACTTTCGCAAGTTCAGCCATCTTTTCCTCCTTCTTTGAAATAGTTGACACACACAGAAGGATAAATGTCAAGACCCGGATGATTGCATTCCGGATTTTTAAACAAATCAGGATGTGTTTTTCTCCATTTGTCAAGCGCCTCTGCCGGCGTGACATGGCCGAGGTTTCTTTGAGGAATATTGCAGTTATAGATATTCAGATACTGAATCAAAGTCTCTTCAAGCTGCTGGGCGGAGTCAAAACGGGTCTGCTGAACAACTTCTTGAATCCTGCCGTTGAAGCGTTCAACCATGCCGTTTGTCTGCGGCTTTTTCGGTTTGATCAAGCGATGCTCAATACCGTGCTCCGCGCATTCCTGATCGAAGATATGGTTTCCAGTCGGCTTCCGTTCGCCTGTCGGACAGAAACGGTCAGTGAACTCCTTGCCGTTATCAGTGAGAATCTTAGAGATGAGAAAAGGAGCCTTCTTGACGAGATTCTTCAAAAAAGAACGGGCTGCCTCCGCTGTCTTCGAGTCGTGAATTTCCATATAAACCCATCTGGTCGCCCTGTCAACCGCGACAGACAAATATTTCCTGCTTTCTTCATCCGGCATCTTCGGGAGGTATTTGCATGTCGGCATGAATAAAGCCCGGTTTGTAATCCTTGAATGTTTTCGCAGAGTTTTCCTGTTTGTCCTCCTTGGATATCAGGTCTTTCAGGTTTGAAACCCCGTGCCGTCTAAGGCAGCGGTCAAGGGCGGAACGAGACATCTTAGAAAATAAAAATTTCCGCACAACAACAAGGAGATCGTCTATAGGAAGCAGCAGCGATGTCCGCAATTCAATCACAATCTCCTCTTGGAAGGCTGTGAGGCTCGTGTTCAAATTATGCGGCGTATGCGAATAATCTTCAACAGTATCGCGATGTTTCCATTTGCGGACTGTATCCCTGCTGATGCCGTATTTAGCGGCGAGCTTCCGTTCAGAGAGTGTTGACTGCTGAATTTCACGGCGAATTGCAGGGGTTGTCCGTGCTCTTTTATGCAGTGTGATGTTCATGATGACAAACCGGGCTGTTCATGTTCTGACAATATCTCGCTGATCCGCTCCCGCGCTCGGAACAACGGCCAGCTCCTTCTCGGTATATTATCATACGGGGCTTGACAGATAAACAATTATTCAACAACTCTCAAGAGGGAGACCGCCTAATTTCATCAAACCGCTGAAAACTTTGAGGCTGAATGCTGACGAAAACTCAGGGCTGAAATGGCTGCCGCGCACACCGGCTATGGCGGCGGACTTGACAGACCATATTTGGACGCTGAAAGAGGTCTTCAGCATGGTCGTGATTGAAAAACAACACTCAACAGGGTGACGACCTCTTTTTGCTTCTTCAAGAATTGGCCGAAATATTTCCCAGTCAATAGCCTTGTTGATCTTAACTAAAGGATCACCTGCTTTGTCAATTCGGGAAAGACGAATATAAAAATCAAAAAATCCAAGTTGGTTCATCTGTGCATCTCCGGCAGCATGAGTTGAATTGATGCCGAAATTATAACATAATAGACTGAAATTTCAATATTAAAATAAAAAATAACAAAACAAATGCAGCAGAATGGATGTTGTATTTTTCGAGGAACCCTTTACGGAGTAGTTGTCTCAGTAATGCTAACCAATCGGTATCACATAATTTTTGAGACAGCAACACTCAACAGGGGCACCACCCAATTTTGTCAACCACAGAAAAACTCGGAGAGCCTTATTTTCTCTTAGTTAGCGACAAAAGCAAAGTTGTGACACTCCCGTAACTGCCTTTTCTTGCAACCAAAAAAAGTTGCACTTGGAACTTGAATTCACCAAAAGCACTGGAATTACAACCCCGGAAATTATCGGAGAGCCAAAAAATACAGCTTCACTATACGGTATCAGCAGTGTCTGGTTAGTTTTTTGCAAGCGAATCTGTGAACAACAGACTGTCCGCTTGACAGCGTGACCGTGAGGTTTCATTATCTTCCTGTAATCAACAATAACAGGGAGATGTCCGGTGAAGCCGCTTGTTGTGAAGAAAAAAATCACGTCCCGAACGTATGATGAGTTCTGTCTGCCTCTGCGCGATATTTTGCGCAGCACTCCTGTGTTGAAGTCACGGGGAGACCGGCCTTTGCAAATGACGTTCGAGCATCAGCTCAATGCCCTGATCTGGTTTCATTTGCAGGAGCATGATTCGGCGCGGCATCTTGTTTCCGATCTCAACAGGAATGACTTTGCGAAGGAATTCATTGCGCCGGATGGAGGCATCAGCCGGAGCAGTTTTTCAGAAGCTGTTAATAATCGGGGACTTGAGCAGCTTCAGCATGTTTTCAATGAACTCTCAAAGCAGGCCCGCGCAACGCTTCCGGCTGACTTTCAGGCACTCGGCGAGCTTGTCGCAATCGACGGCTCGCTGATTGATACGGTTCTTTCCATGCACTGGGCTGATTACAGGAAAAAATCCAAGAAAGCCAAGGGTCATTTCGGGTTCGATATCAACCGGGGCATTCCGACCGGATTCCATTTGACTGAAGGCAAGGCGGGAGAGCGTCCTTTTGTCGAGCAAATTCTCGCCGCAGGGCAGACAGGAGTGATGGACAGGGGGTATCAATCTCATATTCTGTTCGATTCGCTTCAAAAAGCGGGAAAAAATTTTGTCTGCCGCATCAAAGCCTGCACAATAAAGAGTATTATCAAAGAAAATTGCGTCAAACCGGGCAGCAATGTCTTTCAAGATTCATCGGCGCATCTCGGCACGGCAAAAAATCGGACCGAGTTGCCGGTTCGGGTCATCGGGTATCTGGTTGAAGGAGTAAAATATTATGTCGCAACGAACAGGTTTGATCTGACAGCGGAACAGGTTGCGGAAATTTATAAGCTGCGCTGGAATATCGAAACGTTTTTCAATTGGTGGAAACAGCATCTGCATGTTTATCATCTGATTGCCCGAAGCAGATACGGTCTCACTGTTCAGATGCTCGGCGGATTGATCACATACCTGTTAATGGCAATGTATTGCCGGAAAAACTTCAATGAACAAGTTTCTGTTCAAAATATCAGACTGATACGGTCAAATATTCAGAATGAATTAATGGCGGCTGGACGAAATAACAGCGGAACTTACTCCACGACATCCAGCGTAAAATTTTATGCAAAAACCTAACCGGACACTACTGATACGGTATAGCCTATCTTGTTGTTTATATTATTTATTATTATTTCAGCAAGTTTGCTTTTGTTGTTTTTTATTAGGAATAATAATCATTTGAAGTTTTTTTTTGTTGCAAGTTCCAATGCTGTTCTGTATTATGGATGAAATAATTAACTCTCAAGTCAACTTAGGAGGAGATATGAAAAAAGTGTACGTGTCATACAGCGTGGTTGCCTGCTTTCTGTTGGCCCAGCCTGTGTTAGCGCAAGAAAAGCCGACACCGACGCTTGAGCCGACAACCGTGTCCGCAACACTGGCCGCAGGAGAAAGCCTGCCGGAGCACAAAACGCTTACGCTGCCCGAATCCGTGATGCCGCCCCGCGCTGACATTATTTTTGTTATGGATTTGACAGGAAGCATGTGGGGGGCACTTAATCAGGTTAAAGCAGGCGCGGTTGATATGATGAACAAAATCGCTGCGGAAATTCCAGATGTGCGGTTCGGTGTCATCAGTCATATGGACTATCCTGGCTCATATTCCGGGTGCGGTTATAGTTCCCCCTATGGAAGTAGTTCTGATGTTCCTTACCAACTTAACCAAAGTTTGACGACCGATAAACCGGCTGTGCAGGCAGCCATTAACAGTTTAGCATTAGGCAGCGGGGCTGATGGGCCGGAAGATTATACTCGTGCTCTCTATGAAGCCTACGCAGATGCCAGTATAGGCTGGAGAGACGATGCCAAAAAAATCGTTGTCTTTTGGAATGATAACATTCCGCATTCATGCGGCTGGCCAGATGCCTGTCCAAGTTTTTCAACAGGACCTGATCCGGGCCGAGACGGCGTAGCCGGAACAGCAGATGACTTGGAGCTTGATACTGTTCTGAATGGTCTTGCTGATAATAATGTCACTTTGATTACACTGCATAGCGGCAGTTATATCGACGCTTGGGAGTGCTACAGTCAGAAAACCGGCGGCGATGCTTTCAAGCTTAATTGGGATGGCACCCCGCCGGAGGGAACAGATGTGCCAACCTATGTCACAGGTTTGATCACAGAAGAGGCGAAGCATATAGACAGCATGACCATAAAGACATGCACGGATGGTTTTGAAAGTTGGCTCACGTCAGTTGAACCGCCCGCCTATAATGATTTGAATCTCGACCATGAGATGCAGTTTGATTATGACATAAACTTCACCGTGCCTGAAGGGACAGAACCGGGAAGATATGTATTCTCAGTCTGCGCAAATGGAGATGGGGCCAAATATGCAGGCCAAAGCGTGATTATTGAGGTGCCTAAGCCCTTGATTGAGGTGCCTGTTGATATTAATCCTGCTTTGTGCCCAAATACTGTCAAACTGACTTCCCGTGGCGTTATTTCTGTCGCCATTCTTGGAACGGCTGATTTTGACGTTGCAGATATAGACCCTGCAACTGTATCTATATCTGGTGTCAAACCTATTCGTTGGTCAATAAAAGATGTTGCAACTCCTTATTCTCCTTTCACTGGAAAAAGCGACAGGATGGACTGCACCACAGACGGACCTGACGGATATAATGATTTGACATTGGATTTCAGCACCAAGGACTTGATTCCTGTCTTCGGCAATGTTGCAGACAGGGATGTTGTAACGCTTAAGGTTGACGGTAAATTGTATGATGCCACAGCCATAGCAGGTGAAGACGTGGTTATTGTGCTCAAGGTTAATGTGCTTGATTATGCGGTTCCTGTGCGCAGAACCAGATAAGACAACGGGTTGATTCTTCAAGAGGGGACGAATGGTTCGTCCCCTCTTTTTTGGCTCTCCGAGTTTTTCTGTGGTTGACAAAATCGGGTGGTGCCCCTGTTGAGTGTTGCTGTCTCGAAAATTATGTGATACCGATTGGTTAGCATTACTGAGACAACTACTCCGTAAAGTGAGTTGTGGATTCAACTCGCAAGTACAACTTTTTTTGGTAACTACTCAGCCTGACAAAAAAGGCCGTTTTCAGAAGTGCTGAAGACGGCCTTACTCGTTTTTTATACTGCGGAATCGGGGATAAAAGGACTTCCAAGGAAAGCATCTTTGATCGCTTCAAAAATGTTTCTTGAATTTTTACGGACCGTGGAGATATATCCCCGGATACAGGCGAATCGTTCTGCCCCCTCAAGTGTTCGGAAGCAGCCGGAAACCTTCTGCTTGACCTTGATCATCCGCACATCTCTTTCCGCCGCGTTGTTGTCGAACGGAACCCGGAAATCATACATGAATGCGAGGGTCTCCGCCCTGTAATCACGCATCCGTGTCAGCAAATTGAGCGGCGGAGTCTTCTTCACCCGTCCTCGTTTTTTCTCCTTAGGCGGAGTGAACGGATTGTCGGCAAAACCCCGTCGGACGATTTCATCATACCGCCGCTCAAATTCTTCGATCTTCTCCGGCGCGAAGCCGTCCCGATCCGGCTTCAGCTTTTCAGCCGCGCCTTTTATTTCAAGCAGCAGCTCGGCCATCTCGCCGGCCCAAACTTGTCCGTACTGTTTTTCTATGAACTTGAGTTCCCGGAGATGATGCGCATTGCACAGCGCATGACCGCAGTTTTCATAGCTGAAGTACGATTTCCAATGATCATGCGTCGCTGTTCCTGTGAACTTTCCAAGGATTCCCGCTGCGTCCATCGCCTCTTTTCCCCGTTTTTCATGCACCGAATAATGGGTGAGGCAGTTCGTCGAAGCGACATGCAGCCAGTGCAGCTTCCCTTTCACGCGGACTCCGCTTTCATCGGCATGTAACACATCGGTATTCATGAGCAGTTTTTCGACTGCTTCCGTTGAAGGACGCACGCATCCGCAAAGCTCTTCCGATGCCTTCAGCAGCGAACCCTCGGAGACGGAATGCCCGGTCAGGTCTTCGATAATCTGCGCAGCCCGTTCAAGCGGAATATGATGCTGGTTCGCGAAATATGCCGCCCAAGTTTTCACCCCCGTGCCGTAACGGATGCCCTGTCCGACGTTTTCCGGGAATTTGCCTCTGTTTTCCGTGCCGCAGCCGGGACAGATTTTTATTTCCGCTCGATGCGAGGTCACTTCAATCCGAATCGCCGGAATATCATAAACCTGCCGTTCCTCCTCTCCGACAGCGACGACATCCGCAAGCGACATTTTGCAAGCCGCGCATTCCTCGGATTTATACCTCTCCGTAGAATCCGGCGCCGCAGACCGCTCAAGAGTATGCCCTTGATGACCTGGCTGGCCGCCGTTCGGCTTCCTGCCGGACTCTCTCAGACTTTCCGTTCGCTTCGCTTTACCGTATCCATCGCTCGAAGGCGGTTTCCCGCTGTTCCGACTGTTTTTCGACAGCCGGGCCTGCAAATCCTTCAATATCTCGGACTGCTTGGCTGACTGAGCGGCGAGGTTTTCAACCTGCGCAGTTATACTGCTAAACAGGGCGACGACTGCTTCTTCGCCTTCTGCGTATGCAGCACGGACTTCTTTTTCACTAGGAACACTGAAATTCATAACGGCAGCATAATCTTTACCTGTTGATTTTGTCAAGAGGCTTGGCGGATGCCTGAGTAGTTACCTGCGCAGTTATACTGCTAAACAGGGCGACGACTGCTTCTTCGCCTTCTGCGTATGCAGCACGGACTTCTTTTTCACTAGGAACACTGAAATTCATAACGGCAGCATAATCTTTACCTGTTGATTTTGTCAAGAGGCTTGGCGGATGCCTGAGTAGTTACTTTTTTTGGTTATCCAAAAAGCATAGGTTGGCTGGCACTTTGAATACTTCATGTAAATTTTCGATTATTTTCTCTTAGTTAGCGACAAAAGCAAAGTTGTGACACTCCCGTAACTGCCTTTTCTTGCAACCAAAAAAAGTTGCACTTGGAACTTGAATTCACCAAAAGCCTGGAATTACAACCCCGGAAATTATCGGAGAGCCTCTTTTTTTCAACCTGTCTGGGCCGGTCTTCTCTGGATACATAACTGCTGCGCCAAAGCGATTGCCTCCTCTTTGCTGCTGATTTCCCCGTTGAGCTGGGCAGCGAAAATCTGCTTGAGCAAATCCGCAAAAAACGGGCCGGGCCGCAGGCCCAAAGCGATCAGATCGCTGCCGTTGAGCAGCGGCTTGAGATTGCGCAGTTCCGCCGCATAGCGGGAGACAGCCTGCTGGATGTGCTTTTTGCGGGCAATGGTCATCAGGACAAGCAGGGCCTCGTTGTCCAGGTCGGCAAGCAGGTTCCAGATTTCACTGGGCTGGAGCAGAGGGCAGTGCAGCATTGCTTCGGCAGCCGCTTCTGCCTTATTCTTCCGCTCCAGCAGACTCTGCCGCAGCTTGGCCGGAACCTCGAAACGGTCGCAGAAGCGGCGCAGCTCGATCTCCCGCGAGCGGCTGAACAGAGCCAGCAGGCGCACGGTCCAGCACTCGCACTGCTTGTCCTCTTCCGGCAGGTAGAGCAGGCGGAACCAGGCAATGGCCTTTTCCGCTTGGGTGATGAGATGGGCAAAGCGACGGTCAATCTTCAGATTCGGACGCAGGTCAGGCCAAAGGAGCGGGAACAGGCCGAAGCCTTCCAGCCGCCGCAGCGAGGCTAAGGGATTGTCCTCAGCAAGCAGCAGCTTCAGTTCGTTGAGAAAACGAAGACCGGCGAGCTGAGTGCCCCGCCGCATCTGCACCGCGCTGCGGATCAGCTTTTCCGTGTCTTTGGTGATGCGGCAGTCCAGCCGCTGCTCAAAGCGGATCGCCCGGAAAATCCGGGTCGGATCCTCAACAAAACTGAGATTGTGCAGGACCCGGACGCGCCGTTCCTTGAGATCATTCTGGGAGCTGAAATAATCAACCAGCAGGCCAAAGCGGTCAGGATTGAGATGCACGGCCATAGCATTGATGGTGAAGTCGCGCCGGAACAAATCCAGCTTGAGCGAACTTTTTTCGACAATGGGCAGGGCGGCTGGTTCGGAATAGTATTCCAGCCGAGCCGTGGCCACATCCACACGCTGACCGTTCGGCAGGATGACCGTGGCTGTGGCAAACTTCTCATGCGTCCGCACTGTTGCCTGCTCTTTGGCGGCAAAGGTTTTGGCAAAGAGAATGCCGTCGCCTTCGACAACAATATCAATGTCCAAATTGCGGGTCTGGAGGAGCAGGTCGCGGGCAAAGCCGCCGACCGCATAGGCCCGCATTTCCAGTTCCTTGGCAGTCTCGCCAAGGCCGCGCAGGAGAACAATAATCTCCCGGCCCAAGGTTTCCACCATCAGGCGGCTGATATTGCGGCTCCGCGCTGCTGATGGATGCTCCTCCTGCCGGAGCAAGCTGCGCGGCTGCCGGTCCGGGTCATTAACAAGGAGATTGAGCAGATCCGTGCGGCTGATCACCCCGGCAAGCACCTCGTCCCCGTTTTTCTCCTGCATGATCGGAATCAGCCGCTGGCGATGGCTGATGATCAGCTCCTGAATCTCAGCTTGGGTCGCGCTTTCCGGCAAGGTGCCGATTTCCGTGCTCATGTGCTCGGCCACTGGCTGTGCGCCGAGCTGATGGGCAATGGCCTTTTCCACCACCCGCCGGGAAATAAGGCCTAGCAGACCCTTGGGATATTTTTTATCGCTGTTGTCCTCGACCACCGGCAGCACTGTGATGTTGTAGCGGGTGAGCAGCTCGCTGGCCTGCTGATGGGTGACATCCGGCCTGACCGTGATCGCGGGCGAGGACATGATCTCACAGGCCAAGGCGCGGGGCCGGATGGAGTGATAGAGCAGCTGGAGCAACTCCTCCTCAGCCTCGAAAATAGTCTTGTCAGCAATAACCGCTGAAGCTGCCGAGGCATGACCACCGCCGCTGAAGGCGCGGGCAATGTCTCCGGCATTGACTTCCGGGATGCGGCTGCGGCAGATCAAGTAAAGCCGCCCGCCCATGCTGACCAAGACAAAAACAGCATCCAAATTCTCCATCACCATCATCCGCCGCACCAAGGCGGAAAAATCGTCCTCATAATGCGGCAGGGTCAGGCGGCTGATTGTCACCGGCACAGACTGGATGGCATAAATGGTGGAGTTCTTGAGAAGCTGACTGAGCAGGGCGACCTGATCAGCGGACAAATCCCGGCTGACAAACTGGTTGACCACCTCCAGCTTGGCCCCCTGCTCCAGCAGCCACGCTGCGGCCTGAAGGTCAGCAGGCGTGGTGCCGGTGAGAAGAAAGGAGCCGGTGTCCTCGTGCAGGCCAATGCTCATCAGGGTGGCCTCATCTTGGCTCAGGCTGAGGCCGCGCTCCTGAAAAATGCGGGTGAAGATGGTCACGGTCGCGCCAGTGACTTGCACCTGCTCTAAATCGCCGCGCAGGTCGCCGGGCGCATCCGGGTGATGGTCGTAAAGATGGATTGTCAGGCCGGGATTGCGCAGGCATTCCTGAAGCCGGTCAAGGCGGTCTGGCTGGCGGGTGTCCACCACGATCAGACGGCTGACAGCGGCCAAGTCAATGTCTTTGATCTTGCTGAAATGATAGAGGCTGCGCAGGTCAGAGGAAAGAAAGTCGCCCAGCCGCCGCTCAGTGGAACCGGCAAAAACTAAGGCTGCGCCCGGATAGAGCTTCCGGGCCGCAATCATTGAGGCAAGGCCATCAAAGTCGGCGTTGACGTGGGTGGTGATGAGGTCCATGCAGCCTACTGTACCTGATTTTTGGGCAGGCTGGTACAGCGTTTTGCAGCGTGGATTCAAGTTGTAAGTGCAACTTTTGCTGGTTTGAAAAAAGAGTGAGTTGTGGTAGTATGATGGCTCATTTCTCACCATCAAGCAAGAGGAGCGCGCATGCACAGCTACACACAACTCACCGAATCAGAACGTAACTGTCAAGACCCGGATGATTGCATTCCGGATTTTTAAACAAATCAGGTAACTACTCAGCCTGACAAAAAAGGCCGTTTTCAGAAGTGCTGAAGACGGCCTTACTCGTTTTTTATACTGCGGCATCGGGGATAAAAGGACTTCCAAGGAAAGCATCTTTGATCGCTTCAAAAATGTTTCTTGAATTTTTACGGACCGTGGAGATATATCCCCGGATACAGGCGAATCGTTCTGCTCCCTCAAGTGTTCGGAAGCAGCCGGAAACCTTCTGCTTGACCTTGATCATCCGCACATCTCTTTCCGCCGCGTTGTTGTCGAACGGAACCCGGAAATCATACATGAATGCGAGGGTCTCCGCCCTGTAATCACGCATCCGTGTCAGCAAATTGAGCGGCGGAGTCTTCTTCACCCGTCCTCGTTTTTTCTCCTTAGGCGGAGTGAACGGATTGTCGGCAAAACCCCGTCGGACGATTTCATCATACCGCCGCTCAAATTCTTCGATCTTCTCCGGCGTGAAGCCGTCCCGATCCGGCTTCAGCTTTTCAGCCGCGCCTTTTATTTCAAGCAGCAGCTCGGCCATCTCGCCGGCCCAAACTTGTCCGTACTGTTTTTCTATGAACTTGAGTTCCCGGAGATGATGCGCATTGCACAGCGCATGACCGCAGTTTTCATAGCTGAAGTACGATTTCCAATGATCATGCGTCGCTGTTCCTGTGAACTTTCCAAGGATTCCCGCTGCGTCCATCGCCTCTTTTCCCCGTTTTTCATGCACCGAATAATGGGTGAGGCAGTTCGTCGAAGCGACATGCAGCCAGTGCAGCTTCCCTTTCACGCGGACTCCGCTTTCATCGGCATGTAACACATCGGTATTCATGAGCAGTTTTTCGACTGCTTCCGTTGAAGGACGCACGCATCCGCAAAGCTCTTCCGATGCCTTCAGCAGCGAACCCTCGGAGACGGAATGCCCGGTCAGGTCTTCGATAATCTGCGCAGCCCGTTCAAGCGGAATATGATGCTGGTTCGCGAAATATGCCGCCCAAGTTTTCACCCCCGTGCCGTAACGGATGCCCTGTCCGACGTTTTCCGGGAATTTGCCTCTGTTTTCCGTGCCGCAGCCGGGACAGATTTTTATTTCCGCTCGATGCGAGGTCACTTCAATCCGAATCGCCGGAATATCATAAACCTGCCGTTCCTCCTCTCCGACAGCGACGACATCCGCAAGCGACATTTTGCAAGCCGCGCATTCCTCGGATTTATACCTCTCCGTAGAATCCGGCGCCGCAGACCGCTCAAGAGTATGCCCTTGATGACCTGGCTGGCCGCCGTTCGGCTTCCTGCCGGACTCTCTCAGACTTTCCGTTCGCTTCGCTTTACCGTATCCATCGCTCGAAGGCGGTTTCCCGCTGTTCCGACTGTTTTTCGACAGCCGGGCCTGCAAATCCTTCAATATCTCGGACTGCTTGGCTGACTGAGCGGCGAGGTTTTCAACCTGCGCAGTTATACTGCTAAACAGGGCGACGACCGCTTCTTCGCCTTCTGCGTATGCAGCACGGACTTCTTTTTCACTAGGAACACTGAAATTCATAACGGCAGCATAATCTTTACCTGTTGATTTTGTCAAGAGGCTTGGCGGATGCCTGAGTAGTTACTCCAATTCAATGCTTGAATGACTGCTGGTCAGGGTTCAGTGAACACTATCGGCCCTCTGCGGATCAGCTTCGTTGCAGGCTTCAATGGCAGTTGTGCGCTTCATTGTTCCATCTCGCGTTGCTCGGAATGCAAGCTACTGCTGAAGAAGCAACGTCGTGGAGACGGCACTCAGTCGTCATCCTCATCCACCATGCCAGCCGCGTCAGCCAAGCCGTCGCCGAGCATGTCAAGGAAGTCGTCGTCCGCGCTGTCCTGCTCCTCCTGTTCAGGAGGGTTGCTGTAATACTTGTCATTCACCCACCAGCCTTCCTTTTTCTGGCCGTCCGCAAAGATCAGCGCGCCTTTGCCATGCTTCTTGTCATCTTCCCATAAGCCAGCGTAGCCATCCCCGTCAGGAGCAATCAAGGCACCTTGACCGTGCCGCTGGCCGTTCTGCCATTTTCCTTTATAGATCGAGCCGTCGGGATAGGTGTGAACGCCGTAGCCGTTGGGCTGATTGTCCCGCCATGCGCCTGCGTATTTGCTGCCGTCAGGAAAGGTGCAGGTGCCTTGGCCGTGCTTCTTGTCCTCCAGCCACTCGCCTTTATAGACCGTGCCGTCAGGAAAGGTGAGCACGCCTTCGCCGTGCATGCAGCCCTGCTGCCAATTGCCCTCATACATGGTGCCGTCAGACATGGTCAGGGTGCCATGTCCCTCCATTGATCCGTTCACCCATTGCCCGGCATAGACATTGCCGGAAAGAAAGGTGAAAATGCCCGAACCATGCCGCTTGCTGTTCTGATAGGAGCCTTCGTACCGCTCCCCGTCTGCGGAAATATATACGCCCCGGCCATGCATCCAGCCGCTGTGCCAGTCGCCGGTGTATTTGCTACCCTGCTGGGAGGTGTAGGTGCCGGAGCCATGCCGGAAGCCATTGACCCATTCGCCGATGTAGGTGTCGCCATTGCTGCACGTGCAGGAGCCGTAGCCGTGCCGCTGGTCCCGGCTCCATGCGCCGACATGCTTGCTGCCGTCAGGATACAAATAGGTGCCTTGGCCGTGCCGGAAGCCTTCGCGCCATTCGCCTTCGTACTTGCCGCCGTCAGGATAGGTGCAGGTGCCTTGGCCGTGCCGTTTATCCTCCTTCCATGAGCCGGTATAGACGCTGCCGTCCGCAGAAGTGCAGGTGCCCCAGCCGCTGCGCTCATCGTTTACCCATTTGCCGACATATTTGCTGCCGTCCGGCTGACTGTGGACTCCGTGCCCATGCCGCCGGTCCTGCGCAAAGGTGCCAAAATACCTGCTGCCGTCCGGGAAAAAGATGGTGCCTTGGCCATGCCGCTGCCCTTCCTGCCACGAGCCGACATATTTGGTCCCGTTGCGCAGGGTCAGAACGCCTTGGCCGTGCTGTCGGCCCTCCTGCCATTCGCCGTCGTACTTGGAACCGTCAGGATAGGTGAGGACACCATGACCATGCCGCTGGCCGTGCCGCCAGCCGCCGCTGTAGGTCGAGCCGTCAAGGCCGCCGCTCTGGGTGCCCTTGCCATGCTTCTGATCGTCTTTCCAGCCGCCGACATACTGACCAGCCCATTCAACGCAGCCATAGCCATTGCGGCGATCGTCCTTCCATTCCCCGGCAAAGCTGCCGCCGTTGGAGTCAAAGAACGTGCCTTGGCCATGCCGCTGGTCGTGCCGCCATTCACCCTCATACTGGCTGCCATCCGGGTAAATGCACAGTCCTTGGCCGTGCCGTTTGCCGTCCTCAGACAGCTCGCCGATGTATTTCTCCTTGCTGGCAAGAATTTTTTCCTTCGTCATACTGCTGCACCTTGAGCTGGGTGTCGATTTGCGGCGGCCTGCTCAAATACATCCGCCCCTTGTACCAGTATCGCGTCTTCGGGGCGGAAAAACCAGCGAAAAAAGTTGCCAGCTATTCGCTTGCCGCAGGCGTGTGCTCGGCAATGATCTTCTGAGCGATGTGCGAGGGCACCTCCTCGTAATGGGAGAACTTGATCGTGAAGCTGCCTCTGCCGCCGGTCATTGAAGTCAGATCAGGGCCATAGAGTTGAATCTCGGCCTGCGGCACTTGCGCCCGGATAATCTCCCAGCGGCTGTCTGAGTCCATGCCCAGCACCCGGCCCCGCCGCGAGTTGAGATCGCCCATGACATCACCGACATGCTCCTTGTCAACCTTGATGTCCAGCTCCATGACCGGCTCCAGCAGGACGGGGCTGGCCTCCATGACCGCCTTTTTAAAAGCCAGCGACCCAGCGATTTTGAAAGCCATTTCCGAGGAATCAACATTGTGATAGGAGCCGTCAAGCAGGCTGACCTTGAGGCCGACAAAAGGATACCCGGCAATCACGCCTTTTTCCATCGCCTCCAAAATGCCCTTCTCCACTGCCGGGCGGTACTGCTGCGGGATCACGCCGCCGACAATTTTATCAGCAAATTCAAAATGCTCGCCATTGGGCAGCGGCTCGATTTCAATGGTGCAGTCGCCATACTGGCCGCGCCCGCCCGACTGCTTCTTGTGCTTGCCCTGCGCAGTCGCCTTGCTCTTCAACGTCTCGCGGTAGGGAATCTTGGGCAGGGACAGCTCCATTTCCACGGAAAACTTGCGCTTGAGTTTTTCTCGGATCACATCCAGATGCACTTGGCCGGCCCCGAACAGCAGCACCTCATGGGTTTGGGTTTCGCGGACCATGCGCAGGGTCAGGTCCTCGTCCAGTATCCGGGTCAGGGCCGAAAAGAGCTTCTCCTCATCCTTGTCTGTCTTGGCCGTGACAGCGTAGGAAATCACCGCTGGCGTGGGTTCCAGCCTGTCATAGAGCACCGGATCAGCCTCGTCGCAGAGGGTGTCGCCAGTGCCGGTGTTTTTCAGCTTGGCCACTGCCGCGATCATGCCCGGCCCGACGCTGTCCACCTCTTTCTGCTCCTTGCCCTCCAGCAGGAAAAGATGGCCGAACCGCTCACTCTCACCTTTGCTGGAATTATAAAAGCTGTCGCCCTTGAGCGTGCCGGACAGCACCCGGAACACAGTCAGCCGCCCGGTGAACTGATCCGCCGTGGTTTTGAAGACTTGGGCTGAGAAGGGCGCATGGGTCACGCCTCTGCGCTCCACCGTCTCCTGCGTTTTGGGATTGACACCGAGCAGGGCTGGCCGCTGGTCCGGCGAGGGCAGGAGGCGGACTATGGCATCAAGAATCACCGAGCTGCCCGCATTGTTCAAGGCCGCACAGGGCAGCACCGGGGCAATCTTGCCTGCCCGCACCGCCGTAATCAGGCCCTGTTCAAAAGCCTCATCGCTCAGATGCCCTTCTTCAAGAAAATGCTCGATCAAATCATCGTCTGTTTCAGCCACATATTCCATCAGACTGGCCCGGCGGGCCGCAGCCTCATCAGTCAGATCAGCCGGAATCTCCGCAGGCGCAGCAGTGCCGTCCGGCTGGAAGAGCAGGGCCTGGCCGCTGACCAGATCGATCACGCCTCGAAAATCCTTTTCCGCGCCAATAGGCAGATAAAGCACCACCGGCTTCAGGCTGCTGAACGAGCTTTTGATCTCGTCAAAAGTTTCCTGAAAATTGGCCCGCTCCCGATCCATTTTGGTGATGCAGATCAGGCAGGGCAGGCTGCGCTCGGTGATGAGGTCAATAAAGCGTTCGGTCTGGCTGCGCACACCCAGCACCCCGCCGACCGTGAGCAGGGCGCTGTCAGCCAGCTGGGCTGCGAATTTCGTTTCTGTGACAAAGTTGTCATCGCCGGGCGTGTCAGTGAGGAACAGCTCGCAGCCCTGCCAGTGGAGATGGCCAAAGGCCGCGCTGATCGAGAGTTTCCGGTGGATTTCCTCCTCCTCAAAATCCAGGGCAGCAGTGCCGTCATCGACCCTGCCCAGCCGCCCGACAGCACCGGCGGTGAAAAGCAGAGCCTCGGCAAGGCTGGTTTTGCCGCTGTGGCCGTGGCCAAGAATAACCGTGTTCCTGATCTGCTGAACGTCGTGCATACGCGCCTCCGGTAGCCGGTGCTTAAAATTTGATCTGGCGGCAGACAGCGGAAAAGATGCTTCCTTTTGCGCCAAGAATGGCGGCTGCCATCTGCCGGGGATGATGAACTGCTATTCTGCTCCCTAATCCTTTTCAAGTCAAGCAGTAACCAAAAACAACTCCATTCTTCCCGCCATCTGTCACTTTTGCTGACAGTTCCCGACCTTCGGAATTCTCTCACGCCGACCGCCTTGAAACGATGTGCGATTTATTTCAGCTCCTCAGCCAGCAGCTTGTTTGCCAGCTGTGGATTGGCCTTGCCCTTGGTCTGCTTCATCAGCTGGCCAACAAGAAAACCCATGACCTTGGTCTTGCCTTCACGGTACTGCTGCGCCTGCTCCGGGTTGGCGGCAATAACCTCGCGGACAGCGGCGAGCAGCTCTCCCTCGTCGCTCATCTGCACCAGTCCTTTTTCTTTGACGATCCGCTCTGGGTCGGCTCCGCTGGCGAGCATCTCGGCAAAGACCGCCTTGGCTATCTTGAGGGAAATTTTACCCTTTTGCACCATCAACAGGAGAGTAGCGAGTTGCTCAGGACTCACTTTGCAGTCACTAAACTGCTCAGGGCTGTATTCGCGCAGCAGCTCGGTCATGATGAAATTAGCTACCGCCAACGGATGTACAGTGGATAACTGTTTGCAGACATCCTCAAAGAAGTCAGCTAACTCACGAGATGAAACAAGAACCCTTGCTACTTCTTCGAGCACACATTCATCAGTCTGTGGCTTTCTGAGCATTTCTATGAATCTCAATTGCCGCTGCTTAGGCAATTCCGGCAGGCTATTGCGCAGCTCATCAATCCACGCCTCGTCAATCAGCACCGGCACCAAGTCCGGGTCTGGGAAGTAGCGGTAATCGTGCGCCTCCTCCTTGCCGCGCATCTCCTCAGTGCGGCCTGTGTCCGGGTTCCAGAGCAGGGTGGCCTGTGTCACCCTGCCGCCATCAAGAAGGATGTCCCGCTGCCGCCGTTCCTCGTATTCCAAGGCAAGCTGAACATTGCGGAACGAGTTCATGTTCTTCAGCTCAGTGCGGGTGCCGAACTCCTTTTGGCCTCTGGGACGCAGGGAGATGTTGGCATCACAGCGGAAGCTGCCTTCCTGCATGTTGCCATCGCAGATGTCGAGACAGCGGACGATGCCGTGCAGCTGCTTGAGATAAGCCGCCGCTTCTTCCGGTGAGCGCAAATCCGGTTCGCTGACGATTTCCAGCAGCGGGGTGCCGGTGCGGTTGAGGTCAACATAGCTTTTCGGCTCGCGCTCGTCATGAATCAGCTTGCCAGCGTCCTCCTCCATGTGGGCACGGGTAATGCCGATGGTCTTTTTCTCGCCGCTGACCTCGATTTCCAAGCGGCCATGCTCGGCAATGGGCCGCTCGAACTGGGAAATCTGATAGCCTTTGGGCAGATCAGGATAAAAGTAGTTCTTGCGGGCAAAGCGGTTCTCCCGGTTGATCTGCGCGTCAACGGCCAAGGCCAGCTTGATGCCGTTCTCCACCACCTGCCGGTTGAGCACGGGCAGCGAACCCGGCATTCCGAGGCAGACCGGACAGGTATGGGTGTTGGGCGGCGCGCCGAATTCGGTGGAGCAGCCGCAGAAAATCTTGCTCTTGGTCTTCATCTGGGCATGGACTTCCAGCCCGATCACGGTTTCAAATTCCATAGCAGTATCCAAATAAAATATCCTTTCTTGTCTTGTTTAATGTTTTGCGTATATACATTTAACATCTTATATAGATAGCGGCACGCACGTCAGACATGATCTTCATGTTGCGTGTCACTGCTGTAAAGACTATGGCTCTATGCCAATCAGCACAAGCGGAACTGCCGGAACGCCTCTCCCTTGGCGAACAACATTGTAAAACTCTCCTTCATAATAGGCGACTCCAGAACTCATCTGGCTTTGCATCGATTTCATTGGAAGTATCTCAATTCCAACATCAATCTGATCGCCGACGTAAAAGGCAAGATGCTTGACAAACAGGTCATAGGCAACAAAGGCGTACTTGCCGAATTGAATCTCAATGGCGACACGATCTTTGACAAAATCTGTCTGGTTATAGCTGTAGATTGGAGTTTCTCCAGCCTTTTCTATTTCCTGCTTCTGTTCCGCCGCCGACATTGCCAGAGTTTTTCGTATCAACCGTTCATTTCTGGTGACCCAATAACTCACCCGGCTTTCCTGCCAAGATTTTTCCCGCAGCAGACCGCTGAATGAGGCGTTCATATCAACAGGACTGAATAACAGCCTGCCTTTCATCGTTTTCTCTTTGGAAATTTTTGTTCTGCATTGATCAGCATCAACCGCACTTATGACAGCCTGAATCTCTTGCCACAAGGTTGGTTTGTGAACAAGAAGAAATTCAAGCCCATTGAGATGAGAATATGTTTCGGCAATGTTCATTGCTGCACTTTTTCAAGATGTTTAAGCAGAGGCATCTGTTCCGCCTCTTTTTTCTTCCAAGGTGCTGTCGTCAGGCTGTTTCCGGCTTCGACAGGATCATAAACCGGTTTGTCCATAGGCCGGGTTGGCAATGTCCCGGCAATCTCCTGAGCAATTCGCTGGCGCGCAATCTCGGCATACTTGGGAACAATTTCCGCCCCGGCACCACGACGGTTATGACGAAGAGCGGCAATGATAGAAGTGCCGGTTCCTAAGAAAGGATCCAAAACCCAGTCCTCTTCATTACTGAGAGCAAGAACCAAGCGTTCAATCAACGCAACAGGGAACTGACAGGGATGCTCAGTTTTTTCAACGTGATTGCTCTTCACATTGGGGATCACCCACAGGTCACCAGGATTCTTGCCAAGCGGATTGCAGGAATACTGCCCTGCCTTTGGCCCTTTGAAATGCTTCTTGCCCGGATATTTCTGCGGCACTCGGACCGGATCAAGATTGAAGACAAAATCATCTGTTTTAGTAAACCAGATAATCGTTTCATAGCGGCCAGAAAATCTGTGGCTGCAATGCAGGCCATGCTCAAAATGCCAGATAATGCGGTTCCGCATCTTCAGACCGAGCTGGGCAAAGACTGGATAGAGGATTGCATCCAAAGGGATGATGGCTCCCTTGTCAACATAATTGCCAACCTGCCAGCAAATGCTTCCTCTGAGCGACAAGGCCCTGACACACTCTGAGATAACTTCGGCCTGCTGCTGAACATACAGATCAAGATGCAATCTTTTTTCATACTCCTTGCCGATGTTGTAGGGCGGCGAAGTGACAACAAGCTGGAGCGATTCATCCGGCACTGCTTGCAGTAGATCAAGACAGTTTCCCTGATAGGCAACAATCTGCTCTGAAAGCGCGAATGTGTCGGAAATGGCACACTCTTTCCTGAATAATGATTGGGATGTTGTCTTCATCTCTCTGGTCAAGCTGGGATTTATCGGCCAGCACAGACACATTCACAGTGGAAAACTGAAGAAGTTGTTTGGGCCGCCCTGATTCAACCGCCCGCCATCTCCCCCAGCTTGGCCTGAATCATGGCCACCAAGGCTTCCTCTGTCTCTTCCTGCGCAAGCTGATCATTCTTCTGCAAGGCCCTGAAAAAGCGGTCGCAGATTTTCTTTTCCTCAGCTGTCCACTCTGAGGCATACCCCTGCTTTTCCGTCTCGCCATCCCGCACGACTGCATGGTCGCGGCGGCCATGCGCCCAGCTGACAACGTGGCTGTAGTAGAGCAAGGCGCGGTCAAGCAGGATGTACAAGAGCTGAATATTGGTCACTGGCCCGACCTGCATCTGCTGCTTGTCCAATTTCATGCCGAGAAGACGGCGGCCTGTGAGCAGGTCCCGGCCTTTGACCGCCGCCCCGACTGCGCCCACTGCCCCGCCGATGGCCATGAACACGCCAAAGGAAATGCCTGCGGCCAGCACATCCATGCCCGCGCCCACTGCCGCCCCGCTCATTGCCGCCGCCCAGATCAGGTCTTCATCGCTGAGGCCGAGGAACTTCCACGTCGTGGCATCAAACAAGTCTTCCTGAAGAATGGACTGCTCCGGCAGTTGCAGATTAAAGAGGTTGTGCTTGAACAGCCTGCGGAGCTGCTGGTGGGCCGTGCGCTCCCGTTTGGTGACAAAGTCGGTGTAGGTGCTGCGCAGTTTTGCTCTGAGCCGCTCCTCATCTGTGCCGGTTGGACAGGGCGCGCTGGCCCGATAGTCCAAGCTGTCCTTGAGCATGGCCGTGATCAGGGCCGCGCTCTGGCGGCGGCGGTTCTCCCAGTCCTGGGCAAAGGCTTGGATGACCCGCTCTATCAGCTCTTCCAAGTCCTGATCAATCGCCTTGAGGCTGTTGAGCAGGGCGATGCGCTGGCTGTAAGTGGCCTTGTTGGCGTTGAAGAGGCGGATTGAGTTGAAATGCTTGCGGAACTCGTTCTGCCAGTCAGCAAGGAAGCGGCTTTCCTCGTCCTTGCAGTTGATGATCGCCATGCGCGGCCTGCCAGTCAGGCGGAGGATTTCCATCTCCGCCTTGTCCATGTTGCGGAGCGGACGTGAGCCATCGACAACAAAAATGATGCCCGCACCCGCAGCCAAGGGAGTCAGCAGGGCGCAGTCATCGTGCAGGGCCGGGTCATTGCCGTGAATGCGGAGAAACTCAGTCAGCATCTGCTGATCATTGCCCTGCCAGGCCCGCATCCAGGCCAAGGTCTTGCGGGGATTCTGAAAACCGGGCGTGTCAATGAAGCGGATGACCTCGCGTCCGTCGATCAGCACTGGAAAGCGGCGGCATTCGGTGGTCTCGCCCGGCACCGGACTGATCCGCACCGAGTCATCCTCGCTCAGGGTGGAAACCACTGAGGACTTGCCCTCGTTCGGGTGGCCGACTATGGCGAATTCAGGAATCATCATGACACCAGCGGGATGACTTGCAGGGCCGGATCGCTGATTGTGGCGACTTTCTGCCGCCAGATGCGCAGATGCTCCGGTCGGGCCGGGGTGAGCATCGTCTCTGCTTCCGGCTTGCCAAGCAGAGCAAGAATGATCAGCGGCTGCGGGCCGAGCGTCTGGCGAAGCAGTCCCAGCCAAGCGAGAAACTCCTGCACTGGCGGCTGCCATGCTTCTTGGAGGACCAGAACATCTGCGCTGTCCTCTGCCGCCATTGCTGCCTTGAGCGCAGCCAGTTCCTCTTCCTCGCTTTTGTCCAAGGTCCAGAACGGCAGAGTCCAGCCAAGCTGATGCCCTGTCCGGCGGCGGACCTGCGCGGCCAAGTGCTCCGGCGGGCAGTCGGCAAACAGCTCCTCTGGAATCAGCGCGGCCAGGGGCTGGGCAGACGTGCTGGCAACAGGTTCTGCCGCGCTCGGCAGCTCTGCCAGCGGAGCTGCTGCCGCTCTGCCCTCTTGGCCACGAGCAGCCGCCGTAATCAGCGGGGTGCGCATCCGCTGGATGATCTGGCGGAAGCAGCCCTGCTGCAAGTCCAGTCGAGCCAGCTCCTTGCGCTGACTGAAAAGACCGGCGGTCAGCAGAAGCAGCCGGGGCAGCAGGCCGTAGCAGAGCACGGACAGGCAGAGAAATGGCCACCATGAAACTAAATCGCGGTTGGCCAAGGAGTAGATGCCATCCTTGAGAATCAGGCGCGAGCCTTGGATTTGTTCCAAGGACGGCACCCACGCATCCGAGAGCCAAGTCCACGGCAGGCTGATTGTTGTTGCCAAGGCGTGAACTGCCGCCGCATCAATCTGCAAGGTGCTCTGCCAGCCAAAGGCCAGATCAGAGCCGATCACCTTGAGCAGGGTGGCGGCCAGCACCCCGATATTGAAGCTGATGCCGAAGAGCTGGGCAAGGAGGAAGAACGGGCGGACAAAGAGCAGGCCGTGCCGCTGCCGCAGATGCTTGAGACTGCCTGCACGGGCGGCCCAGTGCAGGCGTGTTCCTGCGGACAGCCGTGAGCCTGCCCGCTGCCCGGCAGCCATGCACCGCTCTAACATATAGAAGAAAAGCCGCTCGCTTAGGCGGTAGAGGAACGAGGATTCAAGCATGCTGCGCCCGCGCTGTTTGCCGCAGAGAACTGAGACGGTCAGGAAAAAAATCAGGGCAAGCTGGAGGAGGACAAAGACGGCAAAATAGGCCGCCACATTGACCGGCTCTGCCCCGGAATAGGCAAGCAGGGAAAAGGCCAAGCCGCCGCCGCTGCTCAGTCCGGCCAGCATGATGGCCGCAGCAAAGAGAACGATCAGCTCCTGCCAGAGCGCGCCAGGCAAGGCCGCATCCTGTTCCGTCTGCCTGCGCCTGTTCAGCCAGCCGCGCAGCAGTCCCCCTGCCTTGTCCTCCTTGACCGCCGCTGGCAGCCCCAGCCAGATTTCGCGGTCGCGGGCCGCCAGTCGGTCAATGTCTTCCCCCTCATCACCAGCAAGGAAGAATTCCAGATCAAGCAGCTCGGCTGTGCTCCATTGTTTTCCGGTCATTTTTTGCATGTTCGGAACTTGCCCGGCTTCAAGATGATGCCGCGCTGCGCAACCTGATCAGGGCGATTTCGCTGCGCTGCCAGAGGCGCATTCGCGGCCCCCAGGTGCCGGTGCCCCGGCAGACTATCAGATTCATGCCGTCAACCACATACTGCCCGCTGACAAAAGGATAGGGGATGCGGGCCAAATAGGTGAAAGGCCATATCTGACCATTGTGAGTGTGGCCGGAGAGCATCAGACTGACTCCGCTGGCAGCAGCCTGCTCCACCTGCCAAGGCGTGTGGGAAAGAAGTATCGTTGCTGCTCCGGCAGGCCGGTCAGCAAGGGCGCGGCTAAGATATCCCTCTCCCTCTTCTGTCTCGCCTCGACGATGCGCCAAGGTCAGATCATCAATGCCTGCCAGCAGCAGGTGGTCAGCAAGCAATGTCCCTTGATTGCGCAGCAGCCGGATGCCTGCATCGGCAAGAATGGCGGCCCCGGCTTCCTGGCGGCCTGAACGCATGAGGTCATGATTGCCCCAGACCGCGAACACGCCAAGCGGGGCGGAGAGCTGCCGCAGCACAGGAACCAGCGCGGCAGGGTCAGGGGTCTTTTCAAAAATATCACCGACAAGGACGATGCAGTCTGGCTGCAAGGCCTGCACCTGCTGGACACGGGCCTTGAGCCAGTCCGCATTGATCAGCATTTCACCAAGATGCAGGTCGGAAATCATGGCGATTTTGATGCCGTCCAAGTCCGCAGGCAGCCTGTTGACAGTGACTTCATACTGCTCAACCACTGGCGGACGCAGTCCTTGGACATGCGCGGTCAGCACCAAAACTGCGCCGCAGGCCAGCGCGATGCTGCGCAGGCGGAACACCAGCACTTGGGGCAGAAACAGGCCAAAGCCGCTGATCAGATCAACCGCAAGCAGGGCGGCGGCAAGCAGGAAAAGGCTGCCCATCCACTGCATTCCGGCAAACTCGAACAGCTCTGCCAGCAGCGTGCCCTCATGTCTGCGGAGCGTCCGGCCCAGCACAAAAATCAGCCAGAGCAGCAGGCCGCTGCCCAGCAGCAGCTTGCGGCCAAGGCCGCTGCGGCACCACGGCAATGGTGCAAGACGAGTAAAAACATAGACATGCAGGACCGTGATCACACTGGTCAGGATGATGCCGAAAAATGACATGAAAGCCTCCTTTTTTTTGCTTTACCTCCTTTTTACGATATTTTCTCCTGAAAATCAGCCCCGAAAAAGCAGCGGACCGGATTGCCGCGCTCCAGCGCATCGTGTTGCCGCCAAAGCAATCAAATTTAACTGCCTGACATTTTTTGTTTTTTACAAGGGGTGCGGCCCGCAGGCTGCGGGCGCGGCCTTTGTTGAGTTGAGACTGGGACTAAAAATAGAGTATATTTTATTGTACCCGACTGCGCGGCCTTCGCCCGCAGTTCAGTCTCAGCACAACAAAAAAAGGAGGAAATCATGAAAAACGTTTTATTTGCCTTGGCCATCATCTTGGCCTGCGCCAGTGTTCTGCCAGCTGCGGCGGCCAATGTGCCGCTGATAAGCAAGGAGGAAGTCAGAGCCAATCTGGGGTCGCCCTCGCTGCTTATTTTAGATCTGCGCACCAGAAAGCAATGGGAGACCAGTCCATACAAGATACCGGGCGCGCACTGGATGCCAAAGGACAAGGTCGATCTCTGGGCCAGGAATCTGCCTCTGAACAAAACAATTTTGCTCTATTGCGCCTGCGACGGCATGGGATCAAGCGGCGTGGTGGCGCAGGAGCTGCTGGCTAAAGGCTTCAGTCACACCTGTGTTCTTGACGGCGGCTGGCATGAATGGCAGGCCAGCGGCTATCCGCTTCAGGAACGCCGCTGACCTGTTGCGCCTGCTTGCTTTATTGCAGCGGCACGGTCTGGTCATCAGCCAGACCGCTGCCTTCCTGCTGATCCGCTTCCCGAAAACAGACGCGCAGCGTGCTGCCGGAGGCGGCATCAAAACGGCTGTACGGCAGGCGGATGCGAATGCTGCTGTCAGCAAGCGAGACCGCTCCGTCTGCCAGCGGCTCCAAGGACTGCCTTTGCTGCGGCCTGATGGCATAAAGGCTGGCATACGCCTGTCCTGCTCCGTCAGGCGCGGCAAGCAGCAGATCAAGCTCCAGATCATAGCCTGTTCTGTCTGCGGCATCAGGCAGCGCAGCCCCGCTGGCCGGATTCATATCCGTGTCAAAGTAGAACGTGATCAGCGAGTCAAAATCTCCCCGGTTTTCCGCAGCAAAATAGTCAGCCAAGGGCTTGGCTAAGGTCACGGTCAGCTCCAGCTCATTCTCCTGCCCTTGGGCGGAAACTTCCCTGATGTCCAAAAGCGGATTGCGGGTGTCTCCGGCAGGGTCGCGCCAGATGATGAAGCCATCCACTGCGGGCAGCACCTGCACCTGCGGCGGCATGTCTGATTCTGGCGCAGGCGCTGCCGTTTCTGGAGGCGGCAGGGGAATATTCAGACCCCGTTGTTCCGCTGCTTGGCGAAGCTGCCGCAGGAATTCCTCCCGGATATGTTGCAATTCGCCTGGCATTTTTGGCCCAGCGGCCACAAACGCGCCGATCAATCCCAGCAGAGGCAGCATGATGCCGAACAGGGCCATTGGCATCCACAGGCAGCGGCAGGTGCTGTCAGGATCAATCCGGCCTGCAGCCTGCTTGAGGTCGCGATATACCACAACGGCATAACAGATAAAAAATAACGAAATAAAAAAGGACAGAACCTGAATGACAATCTGCTGCCCCGGAAAAGGGACAAAGTGCGGCAGCAGGCCTAACGGCACGTTCAAAGCCATGACTGCCAGCCAAGCCAGCAGCATCTTGAAAAAGGTGTTCCACCAGTGACCGCGCACGTACAGGCGGCTGGCCATGAGCGCGTCAAGGCCGGTGCGGTCCTCGTCAATCATGACGTAAAACCAGAAGAACATGGACAGCGACAGAATCAGGCCGGGCAGGAGAAAAAATATGCTGGCAGTCATCAAGATGCCGACATAGAGACTACTGATCCAAAGCATGGGGAGCAGATATTTCCAACCGGTGCAGAGAGCTTCAATGATGCCCTGATGCTCATCCACAGCAGCGGCCAAGGCGGCTGTATAGACCCAGCATACCAGCAGGAAGGCCGCCAGCAGCATCACTGCGCCTGCGCCGAGCAGCGGCAGGGCCAGCGGATGGGTCATCAGCTGCTGGGGATCAGCAATTATCTGCTGCACTTCATTTGTGAAGAACTGCTGCAGCTGCGGCCAGTTCAAACCCAAGCCGGAGTACGCGCCAAAGCCCAGTCCGGCCAGCACCAGACCTGTGAAAAGATAACCGAGCAGCATCACTCCGGTCAGATGCAGGATGCGCCGTTTATAGAGACTGAACGCATCAGCGAAAATTTGGCCGACAGAGCTGATCTCGCCTTTCTGCACTTCCGGTTTCGGCTTGGCCGGTCGTCGCTGCGGCGGAGTTCTCGGAGTCGGGACAGGCGGAACAGGTCGTCGTTTCATCGTAGCCATAGCAGGAAATTCAGCCGGTTGAGATGCCTCAGATCCGCTCCAGCACCAGCAGGGAGCGGGCTTCGTGTTCGGCAATGCCGGTCAGCAGAAGTGTTTTGGCCCGGCTGCGCAGGCCGCTCCTGATGACAACAGCGGACTTGGGAAGATGGAGCAGTTGCGCAAGAAAAGCAATGACCGCCTTGTTGGCCTTGCCATCAACTGGCGGCGCGGCCAGCCGCAGCTTGAGCGCGTCGCCGTGCATTCCAGCCAGCTCGGTGCGGGCGGCACCGGGCTGAACATGGACGGAAAGCAGCAGGCCGCCGTCAGAGCGGGCTTGCAGGCAGGGCATTTCAGTGCAGACTTTGGCCGATTTGATTCAAGGTTGGCACCAAAAAGCTCTGGAGAAAGACAATGGCCAGAATTAAAATCATGGGACTCAAATCCAGTCCGCCCATCGGCGGCAGGCGGCGGCGGATTCTGTCTAAAACCGGATCAGTCACCTGCGTGAGGAAGCGCACCACCGGGTTGTAGGGATCAGCATTGACCCACGAAATGACCGCCCTGGCAATCACAATCCAGATATAGGCATTAGATACGATATAGATGAGATTTGCAAGGGCGAGAATGAAATTTCCGAGCATGAACATGGAGAGTGATTCCGGGTTGGTGCCGCGCTTATGCGCTGTTGTTTTGTCCTTGCCGTGGCGGCAGATCAGCCCTGCCAGCCGTTCAGATGGACCCGTTCCGGCAGAAAGATGTCCTTGCGGGCAAGGATTTGAGCTGGCGGCCCCATTGGCACAAAGGCAAAGGGGATGACCTGTTCCGGCAAGGCGAACTCCGCCTGAAAAGCGGCAGCTCGCTCGGCATCAGGATGAATGCCGGTCCAGACCGCGCCCAGCCCTGCGCCATGCGCGGCCAAGAGCAGGTTCTGGGTTGCGGCGGAGCAGTCCTCCACCCAGAAGCCTTTGTATTTTTCCAGCCGCAGGTCGCCACAGATAAGAATACCAAGAGATGCCTGTTTTGTCATCTGGGCATGAGGATGAATTTGCGGAATGCGGTCCAGCAGGGCGCGGTCACGGAGCACCACGAACTGCCACGGCTGGGCATTGCCAGCGGACGGCGCGCACATGGCGGCGGAGAGTATTTTCCGCAGCACCTCCTCGCTGACCTCGCCGCCAGCAAATTGCCTGATGCTTCGCCGGGTGTGAATTGCTTCAAAGATGTCCATTTTTATCTCCTTTCTTAGTTAGCACTATCAGTTACGCCTGTCAATCTACAGTCCGCAGGTCGAGAATCAGGCCGAATTGCTCAGGCCCAGCTCGCGGAGTATCTGCTCGTTCTCGGTCCAGTTCTTCCTGACTTTGACAAAGAGCTGGAGCCGCACCGGGCAGCCGAGCAGCTTTTCAATCTCCTTGGTCGCGGCCTTGCGGATTTGGCCGAGCATGACTCCTTTTTTGCCGATGATGATGCCCTTCTGCGAGTCGCGCTCCACGAGGATGGAAGCATGGATGGTCACGACTCCGGTCTGCTCGTCTTCTTTGAAGGACTCAATCAGCACGGCAGTGGAATAGGGAATTTCCTGCCGGGTGCGGAGGAAAATTTTCTCCCGGATCAGTTCGGCGGCAATGAAGCGTTCGGTCGCATCTGTGGGAATATCCGGCGGATAATACTGCGGCCCTTCCGGCAGGCGGCTGACCAATTCCCGCAGCAGAACTTCCGCGCCGTCGCCTTTCAGGGCTGAGACCGGCACCACGGCGGCAAAGGGATGCAGGCTCTGGAACCAGTCAATCAGGGGCAGCAACTGGTCCCGGCTGATCAGGTCAATCTTATTCAGGGCCAGCACGACCGGGCAAGCAGCCTGCTCCAGCCAGCCGCAGTAGTCCTGCCGCCGCTTCTCGCGCTTCTGGGCTTCGTCAGTCGCATCGGCAATAAACAGGGCCACGTCCGCTTCCGCCAGAGCCTCCAAGGCAATCCGCACCATTTCCCGGTTGAGCAGTTCTCTGGGCTGATGCAGGCCGGGTGTGTCCAAGAGAATCATCTGATAATCCGGGCCAGTGATGATGCCCTGAATCCGGTTGCGGGTGGTCTGCGGCAGGGGCGTGACAATGGCGATTTTCTGTTCAAGAAAGCGGTTGAGCAGGGTGGATTTGCCCGCATTGGGCGGGCCAATCACCGCTATCACGCCGGAGCGGTGCGCTGCTTGGCAGGTGTTCATCTGGCACCTGCTGTCAGGGCAAGAATCAGTTCGGTCAGTTTGGTCATATCAGTAAGGCTGACTTCTTCTGCGGTTGAATGGACATTGGTCATGCCAGTGGCGACAATCGCGGTGGCCAAGCCCTTGCTGTTGAAAATATTGGCATCGCTGCCGCCGCCTGCGTCCTCGCAGCGCAGGTACATGCCGATGCTTTGGCCTGCGGCAAGGATGCGGCGGATGACCGCGTCGTCTATGCCCAATTTCATGGCCGGGAAATCCAGTTCTGCCTGAAAATCCAAAGCTGGCCGCCCCTGCGCCTGTCCTGATGGATCAGACCAGTTGATGATCACCCTGCGGAAAGCCGCTTCCACTTCCTGCGTCAAACGGGCCAATTTTTCCGGGTCATGGCTGCGGATTTCCCCTTCAATCAGCACTTCTTCCGGGACGATATTGTTGGCGACACCGCCACGAATCAGGCCGAAATTGATCGTGGTTTCGTGGTCGATTCTGCCGCAGGGAGCGGCGGTCAAGGCTTGGGCCGCCAAGATGACCGCGTTGATGCCCAGTTCAGGATGCAGACCGGCATGAGCGGCTGCGCCCTTGACCGTGATGCGGAGGCGGTTGTAGGCAGGCGCGCTAACAATCACTCGGCCAAAACCGCTGGTGTCCAAGGCATAGCCCATTTTAGCTTCGACGCAGGCCGGGTCAAGGGCCTTGGCACCCAGCAGGCCGATTTCCTCGCAGGTCGTGAAAACAAATTCCAGCGGCGCATGAGGCAGCCGGTTTTCCTGCATCACCTGCCACGCCTCTATCAGGGCGGCAATGCCTGATTTGTCATCGCTGCCAAGAATGGTTTCTCCGCTGCTGGTGAAGTGATCGCCTTGCCAAAGCACCTTGATGCCGCGCCCCGGCTCCACTGTGTCCAAGTGGCAGGTGAAGAAAAGCGGCTCCAGCTCGCTGTCTCCGGCAAAACGGAAGATCAGGTTGCCGCAGTCTGCGCCAGTTTGCTCGGCGGAAGCATCTTCAAAGGGAGTAGCCGCTCCTGCATTGCAGAGCAGTTCCGTAACCAGCGCAGCTATCCGCCCTTCCTCTTTGGAGGGGCTGTCTGTCTCGCAGAGCTGAATAAAGGTGCGGGCAAGACGTTCTTGGTTTATCAGGTTGTCGAAGTTCATTTATATATCACTCAACATCTTGTCAGTTAATATCTTAAAAGATCAATTAAAGTGAACCGTCCATATATGCCTTAGATAACAATACGAACGATAGATAATGGAAATTACTCCACAAATAATAAAAATAACAACAATAACGTCATTGATTGCCTCAATTAAGTTACGGTATTCGTATGGAATATAACATTGAATAAAAGGCCAAAATAAGGCCACTCCAATATATATCCAAAAAACAGTAACTGCTAATTCATAAATTAAATTAAATTTACACAGAAAATATACAGAAAAATATACAGAAAAAATAATTATAGATAAACGTATTAAATACTTCAAATACTCTGAAATTATTTCGTTGATTTTATCAAAAAATAAATTCCATTTTTCCTCCTCTTCTTCTGCTTGTGAATAGCCGATCCAAACTAATCCGACACAAACAACCATTGATACCAGCAGATAAGTAATGCCAAAATATTTATAAACTGCATATAATCCTGAGATGATAACAAATCCCCATCGCATCCTTATCAGCAAGCCGACAAGTTTTTGCACCGGCGGTACGCAGCCAGCCTCAAACCGCAGATATGTTCTAAAAAGCCAGTGGATTACGTTGACAAACTGTGTCCATGCCCATTTTATGGCTGACACAATTGTATTGATAATGGCTGTGATCACAATCTTCAGCCCGGTCAAAACTGCTTTGAAGGCAATTCCGATCTTTTTGATCACAATTGTGAGGCCAGTTATTGCTGCGGTGAAAATATTCATGAAAACCGCCTTATTTTAAATTTTCAATAGTTACGCTTTGTTGACTCTGTCGTGCTGAAAACAAAAATAAGTTGCGCAATATATCATATATGGTATATTTCAGTTATGGATACTGAAGTCATTCTGCTTGACGGCGTGGAGAATTTCTTGGACACACTGCCTTTGAAATTGCAGGCAAAAGCGTATTGGACCATGACATTGCTCCAGAAAATGGGTTCTAAATTGCAGCAGCCCTATTGCAAAGCTGTCAAAGGCCGCACAGGTCTTTATGAATTGAGAGTTAAATTCGCTTCAGATATCGTCAGATTGTTTTACTTTGAGTATAATCAAAAAACATACATTGTCACCTCTGGCTATGTGAAAAAAGAACAGAAGTTGAATAAACGTGAAATTGAAAAAGCCAGCAGGTTGATGTCACAATATATTGAGGAACATTCTTATGAGCAAACTCAATGATGTGCTTGCCAAAAAAATGCAGCATCCTGAATTCCGCCAAGCCTTTGATGAATTTGAGCAGGAATTTCAAATTGCCCAGCAGTTGACCAAATTGCGCAAGCAGAAGGGATATACGCAAAAAGAGCTGGCGGAAAAGGCGCATACATCTCAATCTGCTATTGCTCGCCTTGAGTCAGGACAACATCAAAATCTGACTCTTGCTTTCCTCCAGCGGGTCAGCCGCGCTTTGGGCTTGATGCCGGAAATTCGCTTCAGAAATCTTTCCCAACCGTAAATGCTGGCAGTCTTGCGGCAACATGAGGAAGGAGAAGGGTTCTACGTCCGCTCAAACTTCTTGCGGAAATAATCATAGGCCGCATTGATTTCCTTCATCTTTTCCTCAGCCACCCGCTTGAATTCCGCCCCCAGATGCGCGACCTTGTCCGGGTGATACTGCATGGAAAGCTGTCGATATGCTTTCTTAATTGCAGCAAAATCATCTCCATCCTCAACGCCCAGCACGGTGTAATACCGCTTTTCTTGATTGACGCTTCCAGCAGGACCGCTTTGCTGATGATACCTGTAGCCGTAGCGGTATTTGTTCTCAATTGTCTGCCGTTCGTAGGTGCTGATCTGAAGAAAGGCGGCAATGCGGTGGACAAAGGCCAGCTCCTGCTCCAGCACCGATGTTTTCGTGTAAATGATCTGATAGATTAAATCGAGCAGGATTAGGCTGTAGCCGTCAAAGCTGCGGCGGAATTCGATCAGCAGGCTTTCCAAGTCCTGCTGCCGGTCTTTGGCCTGCTTGATGAGCTGCTTGACCCAGTACATCTGCTCCTGATTGTAGCGGAGCGTGTTCTGGAAAAAGTTGAGCATGGTCCGCAGCTCGGACTGGGTGAAATGGCCGTCCGCCTTGGCAATGCAGACCAAGATGTTGACTAAGAGATAGACAAAGCGGTTGTGGCTGGCCGTCTGGGACCGCTCGTAAGCAGCGGCCCGCTTGCGCATGGAATAGATGAAGCCGAAAAAAGCAGCGGCTCCGAGCAGTGGAACAGTGATCAGCACGAGCAGAAGGAGCGAGACGAAATTGCCCACTGCCTGCCAGCCGCCCACGGCCAGCAGGATCAGGACAAAGATGAGCAGGCAGCCGCCGCAGCCTGGCTGGCTGTTGCTGCTGCTGTATTGCCGGGAATAGACAGGCATCAGAAAGGAAACTCAGCTTGCCGGGTTTGCAGTGCCGCCCGCATATCCTTGGCTGAACAGGGCATCAACAAACTCGTCAGGATCAAAGTCCCGCAGATCGTCGGCCTGCTCGCCAATGCCGATGAAGCGCACTGGAATTTTCAGCTCATGGCAGATGTTGGCGACAATGCCGCCCTTGGCTGTGCCGTCCAGCTTGGTCAGAGTCAGGCCGGTCACGCCCACGGCCTCATGAAAGAGCTTGGCCTGGGAAACCGCGTTCTGGCCAGTGGTGGCATCCAAGACCAGCATGACCTCGTGCGGCGCGGTCGCCATATTTTTGCCGATCACCCGCTTGATCTTTTTCAGCTCCTCCATCAGGTTGACGCTGGTGTGCAGCCGCCCGGCAGTGTCAATGATGATCACGTCGTATTTTTTAGCCATGCCCTTGACCATGCCGTCAAAAACCACCGACGACGGGTCTGACTTGGGCGGCCCGCAATGCACCTCCACGCCGACCCGTCCGCCCCAGATTTTGAGCTGGTCAATGGCGGCGGCCCGGAAGGTGTCGCCGGCAATCAGCAGGACAGACTGGCCGGACTTGACAAACTTGGCTGCAATCTTGCCGATAGAGGTGGTCTTGCCCACCCCGTTGACTCCGACCACCATGATCACGAACGGCCCGGACTCTGGCAGGACCAGCTCCGCCGGTTGCTCGGAAGCCTTGAGAAAGGCCAATATCTGATCGCGCAGCACCTGTTTCAGGGTCTGCGGATCACTGAGCTGCTTCCGCTTGACCTGCTCCTTGGCCGTGTCAAGCAGGCGCATGGCCGTGCTCACGCCGAGATCAGCAGTGATCAGCAGCTCTTCCAGCTCGTCGAACAGCTCCTGATCAATCTTTTTCCGGCCCAGCAGGAGGCGGTCCAGACGATGGACCAGACCGCTCCGGCTCTTGCCCAGCCGCTCTTGCAGCCGCTTGAACATTGAGGGCTTGCGCTGCTCCTGCACAGGCTCTTCAGGAGGCGGACTGGACTCGGCTTGCTCCTCCGGCAGCACGGGCGGCGGCAACGGAGCAGCAGACTGGTCAGTTTCCTCCACTTCCAGCTCTGCTGCCGGAGCCTCCACAGGAGCGGCTTCCGCAGACTCCGGTGCTTCTTTGCGGGCAAGTTTCTTTTTAAACCAACCGAGCATGAATCAGCACCCCGCCTTTGGTTCCAAGACAAAGTCCAAGGCTTCCTCAATGGTGTGCGGATAGCGGAACACGGCCTCCTTGCGCACTTTTTCCGGCATTTCCAAGACATCGTTCTCGTTCTGCGGCGGCAGAACCAGCTCTTTGATCCCAGCCCGCAACGCGGCCAGCACCTTTTCATTGATGCCGCCCACTGGCAGCACGTCGCCGCGCAGGGTGATTTCGCCGGTCATGGCCACGTCCTGACGCAGCGGCCTGCCGCTGATCACCGAGTAAAGGGCACTGACCATTGCCACGCCCGCAGAAGGGCCGTCTTTTGGAGTCGCGCCTTCCGGGACATGAACATGCAGATCCTGCTGCGAGAAAATGTCCTCATCAATGCCCAAAGACGAGGCGCGGGAGCGGAGATAGGTCAGGGCGGCAGAGGCCGACTCCTTCATCACGTCGCCGAGCTTGCCGGTCAGACTGAGGCCGCCCTTGCCCTTCATTTTTGAGGTTTCAATGAAGAGAATTTTGCCGCCCACTGGTGTCCATGCCAAGCCAGTGGCCAAACCCGGCCCCCAGTTGCGGGCTTTGACTTCTGGATAAAAACGGATCACGCCGAGATATTCATGCACCTTTTCCGGGGTGACCACGACCTTCTCGGTGTTGCCCCGGACAATGCTGGCAGCCACGCCCCGGCAGACCGAAGCCAGCTCCCGCTCCATATTGCGCACCCCAGCCTCGCGGGTGTAGGAGCGGATCACCTCCAGCAGAGCCTCGTCGCTCATTTCCAGATTGTCCTCAGTCAGGGCATGCTCCTTGAGCTGCTTGGGCAGCAGGTAGCGGCGGGCAATGTCAACCTTCTCATTCTCGGTGTAGCTCGACAATTCCACCACTTCCATTCGGTCGCGGAGCGGGCCGGGGACGGTGTCGAGCATGTTGGCGGTGGCAATGAAAAGAATCTTGGAGAGATCAAACTCCATGTCCAAATAATGATCGCGGAAGGTGGAGTTCTGCTCCGGGTCCAGCACTTCGAGCAGGGCTGAGGCAGGATCGCCCCGGAAGTCGCTGCCTAATTTGTCGATCTCATCCAGCAGGACGACCGGATTTTTTGAATCAACCCGCTTCAGGCTTTGAATGATCCGGCCCGGCAAGGCGCCGATATAGGTGCGGCGGTGGCCGCGAATCTCAGCCTCGTCGCGCAGGCCGCCAAGGGCGATGCGGATGAACTTGCGGCCCATAGTTTTGGCAATGGACTGGCCGAGCGAGGTTTTGCCCACGCCGGGCGGGCCAGCAAGACAGAGGATCGGCCCCTGAATGTCGTTCTTGAGTTTGCGCACGGCCAGAAATTCAAGAATCCGCTTTTTGACCTGCCCAAGGCCGTAGTGCTCGCTGTCCAAGTCCTGCTCGGCCTTGGCCAGATCCAAGCTGTCCTCGGTGTATTTGTTCCACGGCAGGTCAAGAATCCAGTCTAAATAGTTGCGGGCCACAGAGTGTTCCGGCGAAGAAGGCGAAATCCGCTCCAAGCGGGCCAGCTCCTTGTCAACCGCCTTGCGGGCCTCCTCGCTCAGACCAGCCTCGTCGGCCCGCTTGCGCAGCTCGGTCAGTTCGGCTTTTTCGTCTGAATCCTCGCCCAGCTCCTTGCGGATCGCTTCCAGCTGCTGGCGGAGGAAGAACTGCCGCTGCTTGCCGTCAATCTCCTTTTTGATGTCCGCTTGGAGCTTGTTGCTCATCTCCACAGTTTCCAGCCGTTTGTTCAGCTCGCGGGCCACCCGGTGCAGGAGCAGGTTGATCTCAATGATTTCGAGAATTTCCTGCTCCTCCTCCACCTTGATGTTGAGCTGCGAGGTGACGAGATAGGCAACATGATAGGGGTCTGTGACCGCGTCAAGCGTGGCAAGGATTTCCTCCGGCATTTCGGTCAGCTTGGCCAGATTCTTGAACTGACTGCGGATGTTGAGGAGCAGGGCCTGATTCTCGCTGCTGTCTTCGTCATAGAACATGGGCAGCCGGGTGATATTGCCCTCAATCCACGGCTCCTCCTGGGTATATTCGCTCACGGCGATCTTATGCACGCCGCTGATCAGGACATGATAGTAACCCTCGTCAAACTTGGTCACATTATGAATATAGCCGAGCGCGCCGACCCGGTGCATGTCCTTGCTGGTAAGCTCCTCATTGACTGAGGCCTGCTTCTTATAGCAGAGGACAAGGCCGAGCATCCGGTTGCCGTTCATGGCATGATCGACGAGCTGCATGGCAGACTGGCTGCCCATCTGGAGGGGAAAGCCCATGCCGGGAAAAAAGACAAAGCCGTGCAGCGGCATGATCGGCAGGGTGTCAGGCACAGGCAGGCGGGTCGGGTCAATGACATTCTGCCCTTGAGCTTGTTCTTCCATCGTTCTCCGGGAAGGTTGATTTATTTCTTGCATGCTGGCCAAGTTGGACAGCATTTCTGAAGCACGGTCTCACTATACTGCGTTCTACAGGCGAAAAGCAAGACAAAGGCTGGCAAGGTCGGCAGGGCAGGACGTTTTTTCGCGATGCTGGAAGGCAGACCAAACGTGCGGTTAGCAGCCTGTTTCTTTCCTGCTTGACAATTTTCCTGCTTGACAGAAAGAGCAAAATAGAACAAAATATGGCCCTGTCAAGGCGATGTAGCTCAGTCGGTTAGAGCATACGGCTCATATCCGTAGTGTCCGGGGTTCAAGTCCCTGCATCGCCACCAGTCAGCAATGATTCCCTTGCGGAATCCCAGATATAAAAAAATCCAACCAAGTGCAGGAGCTTGGTTGGATTTTTTCTTTTCCGCCGCTGGTTCCCGCCAGCAGCAAAATCGTCAGTTGGCTCAGTTGGCAAAGGTGTTGCAGCTGTCCATGTCGCCGCTCTGCAAGCCGGTCTTGAACCATTGCGCCCTCTGCGCCGCGCTGCCGTGGGTGAAGGAGTCAGGCACCACATAGCCTTGGGCCTGCTTCTGCAAGGTGTCATCGCCGACCGCGCTGGCCGCAGCCAGCCCTTCCTCAATATCGCCCGCCTCCAGCAGCTTGCGGCTCCTGTCCGCGTGATGCGCCCAGACTCCGGCAAAACAGTCAGCCTGTAGCTCCTGCCGCACCAGCAGCTTGTTGCTTTCAGTTTTGCTCAATTGCTTGCGGGCCGCATGCACTTTGGCGGAAATGCCGAGCAGAGTTTGAACATGATGCCCGACTTCATGGGCAATCACATAAGCCTGGGCAAAATCTCCCGGCGCGTGGAACCGTTCTTGCAGCTCATCAAAAAAGCTCAGATCAAGATAAACTTTGCGGTCGCCCGGACAGTAAAAAGGGCCGCTGGCTGACTGGGCAAAGCCGCAGGCCGACTGCACCGCCCCACGGAACAGAACAAGGCGCGGCTCCTCATAGTTTTTGCCCTTCCGCTGCAGCAGCTCATGCCATGTTTCCTCGGTGTCAGCCAAGACAACTTTGACGAAATCAACCAATTTTTCTTCTTCAGCAGTCTGCTGGACTGGCCCGGCTTTTCTGCTGACCTGGGTTGGCTGCTGCAGGCCAAGAATGGAAAGAACGCTGCCGAGATTGCCGGTCATCAGGGCAAAGATGCCGACGATCACTGCCGCGACCACCGTGCCTTTGAAGCCGAGCAGCTTCATCGCTGCTGGCAGCAGGTTCAGCATGTTGCCGCTGCCGCCAGAGCCGCCGGAAAATTCCGTGCCGCGCTGATCTTCAACATTGTCGCTTTTCCGTCTTCCTTCCCAATCCATGAGCAGCCTCCTTTGGTGCTGTTGAGAAACTTTCAATTTATTTTTAAGAAGTTAGCTTGCCAGCACTCAGGAGAGCGCGGCCCAGACCGCCTCTGGCAATGGCCTGCCGCCGTCGCAGCGGACCCAGTTCAGCTTTCTCCGCAGGATGGCGAAATAGCCTTTGTGCGGCGAACTGATCAGACGCAGCGGCTTGGCTGCCGCCTCCACGACAAGAAAATCGTCCGCCTGCATCTGCCAGGCAAGCCGTCCGTCAACCATGATTTTTGTTGCAGAAACTGGAGCCATCAGGCTGGTGACAATCCGGGTGCCGGGCGGGAGCAGCACAGGCCGCGATTCCAGCATGAAGGGGCAGATTGGCGTGACGATCAGGGCGCGGAGCTGGGCATGGGCAATGGGGCCGCCTGCGGAGAGATTGTAGGCTGTGGAGCCGGTGGGCGTGGAAATGATCAGGCCGTCGGCCTTGTAGGTGGCCGCATACTCCTCGTCAGCCCAGCAGCTCAGATACAGCAGCGGCTCTGTGCTGCTTTTAAGAATCACCACCTCGTTGAGGACAAAACAGGGCTTGCCTCGTGGTGTGCCGTCTCCGGTCAACAGTTGCACCTTGAGCATCATCCGTTCCTCAATCGCTGCTTGGCCGTGCAGGATGGCCTCCAAGGCCGGATGCATCTCTTCCGCCGCCACTTCGGTGAGAAAGCCAAGATGGCCGAGATTGATGCCGACCACGGGAATGCCGTGCTTGGATGCCTGATCCGCAACATGAAGCAGGGTGCCGTCGCCGCCAAGGATGGTCAGCATGTCCATGTCCGGCTCGATCCGGTCCAGCTCGGCCTGCACCGAACGCTGCGCAAACCAGACCGCCAGTTCTCTGCCGATCTGCTGCACTGCCGGGCTGTCCTTGCGGATGATGATGCCGACGCGGCGAATCTGCTGCATGATTCTTTTACTTGCCCAGCTCTTTGGAGCGGTCTGCCGCCGCCTTGACTGCCGCCATCACCGTGCCGCGCAGGCCGTCCCGCTCCAGCACCTGCAAGCCTGCGATGGTGGTGCCGCCGGGCGAGGTGACTTTTCCTTTGAGCACTGCTGCTGGCTCGCCGCTTTCCAGAGCCAATTTTGCCGAGCCATACAGGGTTTGCAGGGCAAGCTGCTCGGCCAAGGGCCGGGGAATGCCTGCGAGCACACCGCCGTCAATCATGGCTTCCAAAAAGGTGAAGACATAGCCTGGCCCGGAGCCGCTCAGGCCAGTGACGGCATCGAGCAGGCTTTCCGGCACTTCGACGCAGGTGCCGACCGCAGAGAATATTTTTCCGCACAGTTCCATGTCCTCATGGCTGGCAAGAGCATTGCCGCTCATGGCTGAGGCCCCGGCCAGGACCAAGGAGGGCGTGTTGGGCATCACCCGGATGATGCGGCGGTTTGCACCCAAGCCTTGCTCAAGCTGCCCGATGGTCACGCCAGCGGCAATGGAGATGATCAGATGCGCCTCAGTCATAAGCGGCTGATAGGCGGCCAGCAGCGCCGCCATGATCTGCGGCTTGACCGCGAGAATGATGATCCGGCTCTGTTCCGCCAGCTGCGCCGCTGATTCTGTTGTCTGAATGTGATAGGTCTGTTCCAGATATTCCCGGCGCAAGGCCGCAGGTTCGGCAGCCATGATCTGGTCCGCCTCTGTCAGGCCCGCTGCCAGCAGGCCCTTGATCAGCGCCTCGCCCATCTGGCCGCCGCCGATCATGCCTGTTTTTTGCAACGCTGTCATATTTTTTCCCTGTATTTTATCAGATTGGGCAGCAGCACGCACAAAAAAGGCCGCCCTTGCAGGCGGCCTTTTTCACACAAGCTGAAAACTGTAAATCAGACGCAGCCAGTGGGTTTGGGCAGACCTGCCATCTTGCAGGCTCCCTTGCCCGGTCCAGACGGGAACAGCTCATAAATCCGCTTCAGCGGGAAGCCGGTGGTCTTGGACAGAATACGAACCATAGGCGCGATGCCGTTCTTCTGGTAGTATTCCTTCAGCGCGTCAATGACCTTTTTATGCTCTTCGGTCAGCTCGCCAATGCCTTCGATGCCTTTGACGTAATCAACCCAGTCCTCATCCCACGACTCAGAGCCGTTAAGCAGGAAACCGTCCTCGTCAACATCGTAAGTTTTTGAGTTGTGTTCAATAGTTGGCATAGTTACTCTCCTTGTGAAAAGATAAATGAAAGAAATGAACGCCTGTTCATGGCTGTGCCTGTCAGATGGTGAAAGGAACTCATACTATATGAGGCGTTGTTTGTCAAGATTTCTTCGCGTTTTTTTGCCCAGCGAAAACTCTCTTTTGTCTGCCCGATACGCAATCATTGGCTTTTTGGCTGACAACATGCTATGTTGAGCCGATCACGTCAGCAAAGGACTGCTCTTTTTTGGCTGGAATTTTATTGGAGACAAAGCAACATGTTGAATGTATTACGTAAACAGGCGCAATCGCCGCTGATTCAGGCCATAGTTATGGTCATTGTCATCGTTTTCGTCTTCTGGGGAGTGGGCACGCATCTGAGTGGCAGACGCAATGCGGTCGCCACAGTCAATGGCACGGAAATATCCTACCAAGACTACATGCGCTCCTACGAGCAGGCGGTTGAAGGCCTGCGGCAGCAGTTCGGCGGCAAGCTGCCGCCTGGCTTTGTTGAGCAGCTCGGCATCAAGGATCAAGTCCTGTACCGAATGATTCAGACCGAGCTGCTCCAGCAGGGCGGCGAACAGGCAGGCATCAGGGTCAGCAATATGCCGGTGCAGAAAAGAATCAGCGAAATGAAGGTGTTTCAAGAAAACGGCGCGTTCAATCTGCAACGCTATAAAGACATTCTCGCCCAGAACCGGATGACCCCGGCCTCGTTTGAAAAAGGGCTGCAATCAGACTTGCGCACAGAACGGGTGCGGGAGGCGGTCAGCAGCTTTGCCCTGATCCCGGACAATGCCGCCCAACGCTGGCTGGCTTATGAGAACGAGGAGATCAAGCTGGCTTATGTCAAGTTCGAGGCTGCTGATTTCACTGACAAGGTGCAGGTCGATGACAAGGAACTGGCTGCCTGGTTTGCAAAGAACAAGAGCAAGTATCTTTCCGAGCCAAAGGTGCGGCTCAAATATCTCCTCTTTCAGCAGAGCGATGACGAAAAGCAGGTGGAGCTGTCTGATGAGGAGCTGAAAGCCAAGTACGAGGAGGACAAGGATCGCTACCAACAGCCTGAGCAGCGTCATGCCCGGCATATCCTTTTCCGGGTTGAGCAGGGCGCGTCAGAAGCCGAACGGGTGGCTGCGAAAAAAAAGGCGGAGGAGGTGCTGGCCTTGGCTCAGGTCAAGGATGCTGATTTCGCCGCCTTGGCCAAACAGTATTCTGATGACACCACCAACAAGGATCAGGGCGGTGATCTTGGTTTTTTTGCCGCCGGACGGATGGTGCCCGCCTTTGATGCGGCGGTCTTTTCCATGCAGCCGGGCGAAGTCCGGGGGCCAGTGGAGACCGAGTTCGGTTTTCATCTTGTCAAGCTGGAGGAAATCCGCCCGGAGAGCGTGCGTGGCTTTGACGAGGTCAAGGACAGCATTGCTGCGGAGCTTAGGCGGCAGAAGGCCAAGAGCCTGACTTTTCAGCGGGCGGCTGCGGCTTATGAAGACATCATCCGGGCTGGCAGTTTGGACAAATATAGCCAGGAGGGCAAGGAGCAGGTGCGGCAGAGCGACTATTTCTCCCGCAAGGACGTGCCTGAAGGGCTGTCCAAGGATCCAAAATTCCTTGATGCTGCTTTCAAGCTGAAAAAAGGCGAGCTGTCCTCGGTGATTGAGCTGCGGAACGGCTATGCGGTTCTGTTTGCTGATGACCTGAAGGAGCCGGAGCTGCCGGAGCTGGCCGCAGTCCATGACAAGGCGGCAGCGGATTTTGCCAAGGACAAGGCGGCGGAGCTGGCTGCCAAGGCTGCTGCTGATCTTTTGGCGGCGAGCCGGGAGAAAAAGGCCTTGCAGGCGGCTGAGGGCGCGGCAGTGACAGAAACAGCATTTCTCAAGCGTTCCGCCTCAGCAGGCGAGAATGTGCCGCCGCCGGTGCTTGAGGATGCCTTCAAGCTGGCGTGGAAAAATGATCTGCCTGCCCAGCCGGTGCAGGCGGACAATGCCTGGTTTGTCTATGAGGTCAAGGAGCGGCTGCCCGGCAGCGGCGAGGCGGATGAACAGATGAGCCGGCAGCTTTTGGCTGCTGCCCAGCGCGACCTGCTCACAGCCTGGCTGGGCAGCCTGCAGGCCAAGGCCAAGATTCAGATCAACCAGACCCTGCTCAAGTAGCCGTCCCACCCCTGACAATCTGGCCGGACAGGCGGGGAGGAGAGGCCCCGCCTGTTGCTTTTTTTCAATTTCAATCTTTGCCTGTGCAAAAAGAAATGTCCCAGTCAAAGCAAAAAAACAGTCAGATGACCTTGGTCCGCAGCCTGCCGCCCTTGGAGCAGTTTCTGCTCACTTTCATCTCCATAGTCTATGAGCCGGTCTCGACCGCCTTTCTCAGCGCCTGTCTGACCGGTGCCGAGCTGCCCGGTCTGCCGCAGAAAATAGGCGGCGACGGGCTGGAGACTGCGGTCAGCAGGCTGCGGGAAATCGGTTTGCTCAACGAGTTCAACCAGTGTCCGCCAGACCTTGCTGAACAGCTCACCCGGCAGGCGGCGGCAGAAGGCCGTTTTACCGAGATAGCGGCCCTGATTGAGCAGAAGGCCCCGGTCTCCTACATGTACGGCAAGTGGTCAACCCGCTGCCGCCGCGCCCTGCGCGAGTTCCGCATCGGCCTGCACAGCAGCGACTTTGACAAGATTGACGAGGCTGCCGTCTTTCTCAAGGAGCACTGCCGGGAGCGGGAAGGCGCAGACCCGCCTGCGGTGCAGATTGTGGCCGAGCATTTTGACGCGGACTGGTTCCGGGGCCTGCCCGGCTCGCTCCAGTTTTATCTGCTCAATGAAATATTCCGAAACTGCGGCGAGCAGGCCGTGGATTATCCCCAGGTTGCCGCCTTTCTGGAGGACGAGGAGAACATGACTCTGTCCGAGGATGAGCGGGTGCCTTTTCGGCGCATGCTGGCCGGCTACTATCTGCTCCGGGACAACGGCAAGCTGAACCAGCTCTTGGCCGCCCATCCTGATTCCTTCCCCGGCTCCGGCTTTGCCGGCAGCGCAGTCTTTCTCCAAGGCAAGATCGATGAGGCCTTGCAGCTGTTTGACCAGGACTTGGTCCTGCTCAACAAGTACGCTGGCCCGGAAGGCAGTTTCTTCTTCAACAGCAACGGCCTGTTCTGCATCATGGCCCTGCTGGCCCGCCGCCAGCCGGACGACATTGCCGCCGCCCGCCGGGCTGCCGCCTTGGTTCTCAGCCGCTGTCAAGGCAGCCCGGAGGAGCTGTCCTTCCGTTTTCTGGAAGTGTATGCAGTGGCAGCGGACGGGGTTGTGCCGGATCTGCGCATTCTCACTGAAAGTTTTGAACAGGAGGAGCGCAGCCTCAACACCCTGACCGCCGCTTTGGCCCTGCACTGGCTGGGCGTGCGGCTGCCGGAAAAACTCCAGGCAGGATTGGAGAATCTTTGCAAAAAAGCCAAAAAGAACGGCTATTTTTGGCTGGCAATGGAGGCGGCCCAGCTGCTTGCCTCTGGCGACTCCAGCCGCAAGGACATGGTCAATGCCGCCAAGACCTTGGCCAAGAAGAGCGGCTGCCGCAGCCTTGTCCAGCTCATCGCCCCGGATGACGAGTCATGGGAGCAGAGCTTGGAGGAGCTGATCAGCATCACAGGCCGGGCGCGGCAGCCGGAAAAGAGAAGCCGTCTGGCTTGGACCGTGGAGTTTGCTGACGGCAGGATGACCCTGGCGGCCAAGGAGCAGAAAAAAAAGGCGGGCGGCAAATGGACCAAGGGCAAGGGCATTGGCCTCAACCGGCTGATGCCGCCGTCCAATGTTGATTTTCTCAGTCCGCAGGATCTGAAGATTTGCGCCGCCCTGCGTCAAGTCGGCGATCCCAGCTCCCGCAATGGCGGCTGCGACTTTGACATGAACGAGGCCCTGCCCGCCTTGGTTGGCCATCCTTTGGTCTTTCTGGAAAAAACCAATGTGCCGGTCGAGATTGTCGCGGGCGAGCCGGAGCTGATGGTCGAGTCGCAAGACGACCACCTCTTCATCCACTTTTTGCAGGAGATCGGCGAAGGCCGGGTGACGGTCTGGCAGGAGACCCCGACCCGCTTCCGCATTATGGAAATCAACGAGGAGCACCGACGGGTGGCCGGCATCATCGGGCCGGGTGGCAAACGCTATCCAGAGGCGGCTGGCAGCCAAGTCTTGAGCGCCATCGGCAACATGGCCTCGTTCATGACCGTGCATTCCTCCATTGACGTGGGCAGCGCGGATCAGAATGTCAAAACCGTTGAGGCGGACCCGACCATTCACATTCATATTATTCCTTATGGCAGCGGCTTCCGGCTGGAGATGTTTGTCCAGCCCTTTTCCCGCAAAGGGCCGTATCTCAAGCCAGGCGCAGGTGTGGCCAATCTGATGGCTGAGGTCGGCGGGCGGCGGATGCAGACCCGGCGCAATCTTCGTCTGGAAGAGGAGAAGGCCCGCGAGATTGAGGAGAGCTGCCCAATTCTCGACCTTGCCACAGACTTGGCCCAGGAAAACGACCGCGAGTGGCATCTGCTCGACCCGGAAGAATGTCTGCAAGCCCTGCTGGAGCTGGAGGAAATCCGCGACCGGGCCGTGCTCGAATGGCCGGAGGGCGAAAAGCTGGCCGTGCGCAAACAGGCAGGGATTGGCCAGCTCAATCTCAACATCCGCACCAGCCAGCAGGACTGGTTCGCCCTGTCCGGCCATTTGCAGATCGATCAGGATGAGATCATTGACCTGAAAACTCTGCTGGACAAGGTGCGTGAGGCCCACAGCCGCTTCATTCCGCTTGGCAAGGGCCAGTTTCTTGCCCTGACTCAGGAATTCCGCAACCGCTTGGAGGAGCTGATCCGCTTCAGCGAAATCGGCGGCAAGAACACAGGCGACGCGAAAGAGGTGCGCATTCATCCGTTGGCTGCCTTGGCTTTGGATGATTTGACCAAGCAGGCTCAGACCCAGGCGGACGAGGGCTGGCGCAAACAGGTGGCCCGGATTGAGTTTGTTCAAGATTTTGTCCCGGAAGTGCCGTCAACATTGCAGGCCGAGCTGCGCGACTATCAGGTGGAGGGCTTTGTCTGGATGCTGCGCCTAGCCCATCTGGGCGTGGGCGGCTGCTTGGCTGATGACATGGGCCTTGGCAAAACCCTCCAGTCCTTAGGCGTGATTCTTAACCGGACCGAGGACGGCCCGACCTTGGTGGTTGCGCCGACCTCGGTCTGCATGAACTGGGAGCAGGAGGCGGCCCGCTTCGCTCCCACCCTGATCATCCGCAGCCTCAACAATGCCGAGGAGCGGAAAGCCACGATTGAGAACTTGGGCAGGCGGGATATTCTCATCACCAGCTACACGCTGCTTCAGCAGGAAATTGACCTGCTTGACCAAGTCGATTGGCAGACCGTGGTCTTGGACGAGGCCCAGTCCATCAAGAATGCGGCCACCAAACGCTCCAAGGCGGCCATGCGCCTGAAGGCCAAGTTCCGACTGATCACGACAGGCACACCAATAGAGAATCATCTCGGCGAGCTGTGGAATCTGTTCAACTTCATCAATCCCGGCCTGCTCGGCACCTACAAGCAGTTCAACAGCCGTTTCGGCATTCCGATTGAAAAGCACGGCGACCGCACTGCCCGGCGGCAGCTTAAAAAGCTGGTCCGGCCTTTCATGCTCCGCCGGATCAAGTCGCAGGTCTTGGAGGAGCTGCCGCCGCGCACAGAGATCACTCTGCGGGTGGAGATGAAGCGTTCGGAAATGCTCTTTTACGAGGCCGTGCGGCGGCAGGCTTTGGAGAACATCGAGGGCAGCGACCCCAAGAGCGGGCGGCATCTACAAATCTTGGCTGAGATCATGCGCCTGCGCCGGGCCTGCTGCAATCCCAAGCTGATTGACGAAAAGAGCAAGATTCCCTCAAGCAAGCTGGAGGTCTTTGGCGAGGTGATTGAGGAGCTGCTGGAGTCGCGGCACAAGGCTTTGATCTTCAGTCAGTTCACCGGCCATTTAGCTTTGATCCGAGAGCACTTGGATGAAAAAGGCATCAGCTACAAGTATTTGGACGGCACCACTCCGGCCAGGGAGCGCATCCGGCAGGTCGATGAATTTCAGGCTGGTGAGGGCGACCTCTTCCTGATCAGCCTCAAGGCAGGCGGCTTGGGTCTGAACCTGACTGCGGCAGACTATGTCATCCACATGGATCCGTGGTGGAATCCAGCGGTTGAGGATCAGGCCGCTGACCGTGCCCACCGCATTGGCCAGAAACGGCCTGTGACCGTCTATCGTTTGGTCACGGCCAACACGATTGAGGAGAAGATCGTCCGCCTGCATCAGGAAAAGCGCAATCTTGCCAATTCCTTGCTCGAAGGCACAGATGCGGGCGCACGGATGAGCGCGGACGAGCTGCTTGATCTGATCAGGGGAAGCTGACGGATGCAGCCGGAGCGAATTTTCCAGCGGCCTGCGCCGGTCGAGCGGCCAGATGCTGCGGCCCCGCGCTTCCTCCGCATTGGCAAGGCCAGCGTTGGTCTGCTTGGTCTGGACATTGCCCTCAATGCCGCGTTCCGTCAGCAGCTTCCAGAGCAGGAGGCTGCGGAGCTGCTCTTTGCCCGGATCAAGGAGCAGAACTATATTCCGCCTAGCTGCGAGGAGCAGTACCGCGAGGCCTTGCTGGCCGCCTATCGCAAGCATTGCGGCCTGAGCGAGGGTGACGAAGAAGGCTTGGTGATTCGCATTTTTGGCAAGGACTGCGTGAGCTGCAACGGCCTGCAAGCCATGCTCATCGACCTGCTGGACCGGCTCGGCTTGGCTGCGGACGTGGAGCTGATTCACGACCCGGACGAGATTGGCCGGGCCGGTCTGACCCGCACTCCGGCCCTGATGATCAACAGCAGAGTCAAAAGTGCCGGAATCGTTCCGTCTCCGGCGCAGGTGGAGCAGTGGCTTTTGGAGGAAGGGTGAAGGGTGAATATGAAATGACCCCAGTCAGATACATTGATCTTTTTGCCGGGGTCGGCGGCTTCCGCTACGCTGTGCAGACGGCGGCGGAAGAAGCGGGCCTTGCAGCCGAATGCGTTTTCAGCAGCGAGATTGACAAGGAATGCCAGCGGGTTTACCAAGAGAATTTTGCTGAGATGTCGCATGGCGACATAACTGCAATTCCGGCAGCATCGATTCCTGAACATGACCTGCTGTTAGCAGGATTTCCCTGCCAGCCATTCAGCATCATCGGCCAGCGAAAGGGATTTCAAGATGCCAGAGGCACGCTTTTCTTTGAGATCGCAAGAATATTGGAGGCAAAGAAGCCAGCTGCCTTTGTTCTGGAAAATGTCAAGCTGCTGGCCGGACACAACAATGGAGAGACCTTAAAGATAATTCTGGATATTTTGCAGGAATTAGGGTATCACAGCGGCTATAAAATTCTAAATGCCTTGAATTTTGGCCTGCCGCAGAAACGAGAGCGGATTTTTATTGTCGGTTTCCGCGATTCCTGTTCATTTAACTGGCCTGTTGAGAAAATCCCAATGCAGCCACTCAAGGAAATTTTGGAGAAAAATGTTGCAGCAAGTTATTTTGCCTCTGATCATATCAGGAAAAAGCGACTGAGCCAAAAGCAGCCTTCAATAGAGCCGACCATCTGGCATGAGAACAAATCCGGCAACATAAGCGCATATCCATTTTCCTGCGCCTTGCGGGCCGGAGCTTCATATAATTATTTATTAGTCAACGGAGAACGGCGGCTGACAGCGAGAGAAATGTTTCGTCTGCAAGGATTTCCAGAGGAATTCAAAATTATTTCCAGTTATGCGCAGGCACGAAAGCAGGCAGGAAACAGCTTACCTGTGCCTGTTGCCAAGGCAGTGATCAGGAATGTGCTTGAGGCTTGCGGGTGGATTACTGAACATGCAAACAGAACTGCTGTCCGCCAGCTTAATTTATTTGCAAGAAGAAATTACGATGAAATCGCCAAGACTGCGGACGGTGGAAAAATATCACCCGCCCTATCCGCTCAACAAATTTCCTGAAAAATTTGCCGTCAATTTAGGTCGGGAGGTGGTGTATCTGCTTGCCAGCAGAGGAAAAGCCGCTCGCTTGGAAGGACAGGACTGGGAGGAAATTTTTGCCCGGCTGATTGGTGCGGAATGGAAGCCTTCCAATGTCGGCCTTGACGATATTGTCTTGGAGCAAACCGCTTGGGGAGCCAAAACTATTAAAAATTCCAAGCCTTCCACAGTTGCAAAAGTTCGTTTGATATCTGGCCGCAATTCTCCTGTTTACTCATTCGGCGATAAAGAAATCAGTGCCTGCGAGCCAAATGAACTGGGCGAAAAAATTCTTGCCATCTGGAATGAACGAGTGGCGGGGATTCGCAAGATGTATCGACATGTCCGCACAGTGGTGCTGATCAAGTCCAACGATCTGCTTGAACTTGCTGCCTTTGAGTTTGACACGGTCATGTATCCTGCTGATCAGTATTGGTGGCAATGGAATGAACGCAACAATCTTGAAGGGTATGCCAAGGCTGATAATCAGCATATTTTCACGTGGCAGCCGCATGGCTCTCAGTTCACCATTATTGAAAATGTCCCTGAAGAACGGCTGGCGGTCAAAATAAAAGCACCGCTGCTGCTTGACCGCGATGAAGTGTTGCAGTCGATCAAATTTGATCCATCTTGGATAACCATCTTATAGCGGTGGCATGTCACGACCCGCACTCCGGCCCTGATATCCTATTCAGATCGTCATGATTGAGAAAAAATATCGAGCAGATATTCTGCAAAGCCGCTCGTTCGACGAACTGCGGGAAAAAATAGCCGCCGGGCTGGAAAGATACCGCGACCTGCTGCCTGCCGACCCCAGGGCCAGCATTCTGCTCAAGCCGAATCTGAACAGCAACATGAACGCTCTGACCGGCAACACCACAGACCTGCGCCTCATCGCCGCTGTGCTGCTCTTTCTCAAGCAGGCAGGCTATGAGAACATCACCATTGGCGAGGGCACCAACAGCGGCTTTTACCGCAGCGGCATCAGCGTGATCACCCGGCTGCGGGTCGATACGCTGGCCCGGCACTATGGAGTCAAGTGCATTGACCTCAACTATTCCCAGCCGGTGCCCATTCCTTTTGCTGACGGCGTGCAGGCTGGCATTGCCAAGGAATGCGCAGAGGCGGATTTCTTCATCAACATGCCCAAGCTGAAAACCCATTTTGAAGCAGGCATGACCGTCTGTCTGAAAAATTTGATCGGCTGCTTGGTTGGCCAAGAAAACAAGAAAAAGACCCATCTGGCCTTGGCAGACAATATTGTCAGCATCACGGAAAACTGCCGCCCGCATCTGCACATTGTTGACGGGCTGATGGCAATGGAAGGTCTGGGGCCGACCAAAGGCACGCCAGTGCGGACAGACACAGTTTTCATTGGCACTGATCCCTATTTTCTCGACCTGCTTGCGGCCCGCTTCGCCTCCTGCGACATCGACACCATCGGCCCGCTGCAAGCCGCCCGGCGGCGGGGCTTGATCAGCGAAGAACTGCGGCGGCAGGCAGAGGCATTTCCGCTGCCTGTTTATGAACGGCCTTTTGCCCCGCCCAAGGCCGGGCCGCTCGCCTCTTTCATCCATCACCCCAAACGGCAGAAATACTTTCTCGCCATCCGCAACACCCGGTTCTTCAATTGGGCTTGCAGCACGGAATTGGTCGGCAAGCTCCTCTTCCTGACTGACCTGCGCCAAGATGTCTTTTTGGATGAGGAAATGGACTGCGAGGGCCTGAGCGTAGTTGTGGACAAATGCGACCGCTGCGGCAAGTGCGCGGCCTACTGTCCGCTCGGCCTGTCCCTGCCAGAAGATATAACCAACAAGGCCTGCATCCGCTGCCTCTACTGCTTCTGCGTCTGTCCGCAGGAGGCAATCCAATTTCACGGCAAACTCGGCTTCATGGCCGAGCAGATCAAGCAGTACGACGCGCTGATCCGCAAGTCGGCCTGACTGTTCTCTGTGCGCACTGCGGGCTGTTTCAGCGAGCCTTGTGCATGAACAAGCGACATTTTTTGGCAGCACCCCGCAGTCTTTCCGAACCCCTTCCAGCATTTTTCTCAACCAGCAATGCCGCCATGTTATGCTGATTCATTCTCATACAGGCACTTGCATTCCCGTTTGGCATGGCTTACACTTTTTCTTGAAGACTGCCTGCTGAAAATGCGCCTGTCGAAGAGTGGGCATCACTGCTTTTGTCAAAGGAGGAAAAATGTTCCTGTTCACAAGGCATTTCGTGATCTTCCTATTCTCTTTTTCGCTCTTGTCCCAAGCGGCGGCCAGCATTGGGGCTGCCAAGGAAAAGGTCATCGCTTTTGCTCAGGACACGATGGCCAATGATTATCGCAAAGAGCAGGTTTACGAGGTGCGTGATGCGCTTGCCGAGCATCCAGAAATCAAATTTGTCTATTCGGATGCCAAAGGTCAGACTTCTCTGCTTATTCGTCAAATAGAGAAATTCATTGCCGCAAAGGTGGATATACTTATTGTCGGGACCAATGATCCTGATGCTGTTGTGCCAGTTGTTGAAAAAGCGCATCAGCTTGGCATTGCAGTCATCATTTTAGACAGAGGCGTTCATGCCAACCAATACACGGTGTTCATCAATTCAGATAACATTGAAATTGGGGCAATCGGGGCGGAATATATTGCTGCACAGCTCAATGGCAAAGGCGATGTCCTGCTTTTTGAAGGCCTGCCCAAGGCGGATGTGACCCAGCTGCGCACCAAGGGCTTTCTTGATGCAATCAGCAAATACAAAGCAATCAAGGTGATCCGGCGGACAGGAAATTATCTGCGCAAGGATGCGATCATTGAAATGGAGAAACTTATCGCCCAAGGGATTCATCTTGATGCGATTTTCTCAGAAAGTGACAGCATGTTGAGCGGAGTGCGTTCCGCTTTGAAGCGCCACAATCTGGATCCGGCAAAAAGTATTATGGTTGGCTGTGATTACACCAGCGAGGCGCAGGAGGCGATCAAAAAAGGTGCTCAGACCGCATCAATTCTTTTTCCTTTGGGAGGACATAAAACTGCCGAGATTGCCCTCAAGATTCTTCGAGGGGAAGAGGTTCCGAAACATATTATTATTCCTGTCAAACTTGTGACCAAAGAGAATGTCAACGAAGTCGCGCCTGTTTTTTAACAGGATGAAGAGCCTCAAATTAACAGGCAAGCTTTCGCTGCTCATCATCTTTGGCATTATTGTTTCAACAGGAGCTTTGGGATTCTATTTTGACTCTTTTCTGAAAACAAACTTTCTTGAAGATGCGACTAAACGAATATTGTATGGTTTTCAGCGGCTTGAATTTGACACGGTTGCCATATCTCAGGAATTGCTGGAGGGGATTTCCTTCATCCAAACTGATGAGCATTTTTTAGCTTCCATTGATCTGATCAACAACTATCAGGATAAAGACAACTACAACGCTGTCCTGCTCGATGAAGAGAAAAAAATTATCAACAGGCAGCTGCTCACCCGGGTTAAACTCTCTTTAAATCACCGCATAGTGCTGTATGACAGAGATGAGGAGCTGGTCGCCTTTGTTGAACAGGAGCAAGATGGATATCGTCTTTATTTTGTTTCATACTCAGGTGGGCGGAAAACCTTGTGCAGCCGCCGTGAAGATCAGAAATTGTATGTCTGTGATCCTTTTCCTGCAACTCTGCCTGTTGATCTTCATCATCACTCCTATTACTCACATGCTTCGGCCAGGCAGGGCACGCTCACCTATCATATAGACAACGGGCATATCAGAATAAGTTCCCACTTGAGCATCTTTGATGATGCGGATGAGAATATATTGGCGCATATTGAGATGTCACATATTTTTCATGACGAATATTTCACAAACTTGTCTAAGGATATGGGACTTGTGATCAAAGGAAGCACGGACCGGAAAGACCATGTCAATGTGAATTTTCTATCGGCGACAACCAGTTTGGAGAATTTTTCCATTGCTGACGGGGAGGCATCCTGTTTCAGCACTGCAAAAATTGACACCTTGGACGGCGCTTTTTTCTACCATGTCGCGCTCAATAAAGAAAAGCTGCTCGTCTCATTAAAGAAGAACAGAGAACAGCTTTATATTATTGTCAGCATTGTTACTGCTCTGGTTCTGGTGCTGCTTCACTTTGTCTTTGCTAAAACCCTTGTCAAGCCGCTGGAACTGCTCATGGAGCAAATCCGCAAAATCGAAGCTCAGGATTACACACCATCGACCTTGGCGCAAACTGGTGATGAACTGGAAACTATATCAAAAAACATCAACCAGTTGGCCAGCACCATCCAAGACCGCGAAGATGCCCTGCTGGCCTCGCAGAAAAACTTGGAGTATCTTTCGCATCATGATCCATTGACCGGTCTGCCCAACCGCCGTCTGTTCATGTCGCATTTGCAGCAGGCCCAAGGGCAGGAAGCCAGACTTGCGGTGCTCTTTCTGGACCTTGATGAATTCAAACAGATCAACGACACCTTGGGTCATGATGTCGGCGACCAGCTTCTTGTGGAAGTATCTTTGCGGCTGGCTGCGGTGATGCGTTCTTCAGGCATCTTGGCCCGCATCGGCGGGGATGAGTTCAATATTCTGCTGGAGCATGTTGCATCTGCTCATGAGGTCGAGGCGGCAGCTGAAGCGCTGCTGGCGGTGTTCAGGAAACCTTTTGCCTGCGCCGGACATGAGCTGAACACCAGTGTCAGCATTGGGGCGGCGTTCCATCCTGATGACGGTGAAGATGCAGTCACCTTGATCAGACATGCCGACATGGCCATGTATCAGGCCAAGGCTACAGGCGGCAATGGCTGCTGCTTTTTCTCTGCTGACTTGGCAGCCCGGGTGCAGCAGCGCATCGACCGGATCAACGCCCTGAAAAGGGCACTGCTCCATCTTGATGAATTTCACCTGCTGCATCAGCCGAAAGTGTCCCTGCTGACCGGCAGGGTGGAAGGAATGGAGGCATTGATACGCTGGCAGAGTGCCAGCTTGGGCTTTATGCGGCCTGATCAGTTCATTCCGCTGGCGGAAGAGACCGGTTTGATCATTCCCTTGGGTGCATGGGTGGCGGAACAGGCCTTCAGAGATTTTCTGACCTTGCAAAAAGCAGGCTGTCCAATTCGCAAGGTCAGCATCAACCTTTCAGCTGTTCAACTCCTGAACAGCGATATCGTTGCCATGATTACAAAAGCTGTCAGCAGAACCGGCATCCTGCCGGAGCAGATTGAACTGGAGATAACCGAAAGCTGCATTGCCATCAATGAGAAGAAAATTATTCAGACACTCAGGCAGCTCCGCAGCATGAAGATTGAGCTGGCCATAGATGACTTCGGCACGGGCTATTCCTCAATGAGTTATCTCCAGAAGCTCCCAGTCACAAGGTTGAAAATTGATAAATCATTTGTCGATCATATTCAGACTTCCAAAGAGAACCAAGCCATTATTCAGGCAATCATCACCTTGGCCAAAACCTTGAGACTGGCTGTCACCGCAGAAGGGGTTGAAAATGAAGAACAGCTGGAGTTTTTGAAGCAGGCAGGATGTGATGAAGTGCAGGGGTATTTTTATGCTAAACCGCTTTCCTTGGAAGCATTTAAGAACTTTTCCCGAAACATGGCCGAATCGTCTGTGCAGTGAAATGACCGCTGCCAGACAAAGGACAGCGGTCTGCTCCGATCTTTTACAAGGCTTGGCTGCCTGTGGCCGACACTGCTGCCTTGATGTATGGGTCGTCGCAAGACGGAGCGGCGCAGAAAAAAAATACCGCTGCGGCCAAAAAAAGTGCATAAACAATACGTTTTTTCATTGCGAGCCTCCTTCTATCTGAACAGAACGAAAAAATAACAAAAAACAACGATTATAGCATATAATACCATTTATTTTTCAACTATGTCAAGAAACAAATCCTCTGCCAGCAGGTGTGCAATCTTTTGATCATTTTGATTTTGCTCAACAAACGATTCATGCCCATGCAGAACAGCTTCCTGCTCCTTCCTGACTCCCTCCTTGGCTTAGAACAATGAAAAAGCTTCTTGCCGCCTTTGCCGCCAACACGGTATTTGCCAATATTGTCCTGCTGCTGATTCTGGTCGGCGGCGGCCTGTCCCTCAGCTCCATGCTCCGGGAAACCTTTCCAGAGTTCTCGGTTGACAAGATTTCCATCCGCGTCGCCTATCCCGGCGCAGACCCGGAAGAGGTGGAGGAAGGCATTGTTCTCAAAATTGAGGAGGCCTTGGAGGGTCTTGAGGGGGTTAAGGAATACACAACCACTGCTGCCGAGAACATGGGCAGCGCAATGGTGGATGTGCTGGAGGGCAGCGATGTCAGCGAGGTGCTGGACGATGTCAAATCCAAGATTGATGCCATTTCCACCTTTCCGGTTGATGCGGAAAAGCCGGTGGTCACAGAAGTGACCATGCGCCGCTCGGTGAGCATGCTCTCTCTGTCCGGCCCGATGGCGGAAAAGCAGCTCAAGGTTTTGGCCGAGCAGCTCAAGGAGGAAATCCGAGCCTTGGACGGCATCTCGCAGGTGGAGCTGTTCGGCACACGGGACTATGAAATTTCCATTGAAGTCTCGGAGGAGCAGCTCCGCCGCTACGGCATCAGCTTGGCGCAGGTTGCCGAGGCAGTGCGCAGCTCAAGCCTCAACCTGCACGGCGGCACCATCCGCACCCAAGGCGAGGAAATCCGGGTGCGGACTGTGGGCCGCAAATATACGGGCAAGGAGCTGGCCGAGATTGTCGTCTTGGCAAATCAGGCGGGCGAGCTTATCAAGCTGGGCGGCATTGCCACTATCCGGGACGGATTCACAGAGGATATGATCAGCTCCGAAGTTGACGGCGAAGCAGCAGCCTTTATCATGGTCTTTAAGACCACTGAGGAGGACTCAATAAAGATTGCCGACACCGTTAAAAAATACATGGAAGAGAAGCAGTCCCAGCTGCCGCCGGGTGTGCATTTGCAGGAATTTTACGATGGCACCAAAGAGCTGCGCTCGCGCATCAGCCTGCTGACGAAAAATGGTTTTATGGGACTGGTCTTGGTATTTTTTCTGCTCTGGCTCTTCCTTGACCTGCGGCTCTCCTTCTGGGCCGGCATGGGCATTCCCATTTCCCTGTCCGGGGCCATGTTCATTCTCTGGTGGATGGGCGAGACTCTGAACATGATTTCGCTTTTCGGCTTCATCATGGTGCTGGGCATTGTCGTGGATGATGCGATTGTGGTGGGAGAGTCCATTTATTTTCACCGCACCTCAGGCAAGCCGCCTCTGAAAGCGGCAGTGGATGGGGTTGCCGAAGTGGCCATGCCGGTTGTCGCGGCTGTCACCACCACGATTGTCGCCTTTGTGCCGCTCTCGTTCATTGGCGGCATCATGGGCAAGTTCATTGCGATCATGCCGGTGGTGGTCAACTCCAGTCTTTTGGTCTCGCTCTGGGAATCCCTTTTCCTGCTGCCCGCCCATCTCAGCCATCTGCCTGATCTGAGTCAGCGCAAACCAAGCCGCTCGCCCTTGAGCTGGCTCCAGCGCGGCACCCAAGCCAGTTTGGAATGGTTCATCAGCAAACTTTATATGCCTTTTTTAGCTGCGGCCCTGAACTGGCGCTACATTTTCCTTGCCTGTTCCATCAGCGCCCTGATTTTGGCCGTGGGGCTGATCCAAGCCGGAGTAGTCAAGTTTCAAGTTTTTCCCAAGTTAGACAGCTTTCTCATCACCTCGACTGTGGAATTCCCCGACGGCACTCCGGCCGCCGTGACCCAGCAGGCGGTTGACCGCTTGGAGCAGGCCTTTCTCAAAGTGGCGGAACGAAACAAGAATGCGGATGGCAGGTCAATTATTGAGAAACGGCTCAAATTGGTGGGCCAGAGTCTGGGCGGCGAGCAGGGCGGCAACGGGCCGCATCTCGGCTCGGTGCAGTTCATTCTTCTGCCTGCTGAGGAACGCAGCATCCACTCCAATGACCTGCTGGTTGCTTGGGAGCAGGAAGTTGGCTCGATTGCCGGAGCCAGATCGCTGACCTTCAGCGGCGAGCGGCACGGCCCGGGCGGCTCGGAAATAGAAGTCTGGCTTCAGGGCAGCAAAATGGATGATCTGCTGGCTGCCGCCGGGCAGCTCAAGGAAAAGCTCCGCACCTTCAGCGGCGTGCTGCAAATTCGTTCTGATTTCTCGCCCGGCAAGAATGAGTTCCGACTCTCCCTAAAGCCAGAGGCCAGAGCCTTGGGCCTGACAGTCGAGGATTTGGCCCGGCAGGTCAATGCCGGTTTTTATGGCCGGGAAGCCCTGCGGATTCAACGAGGCCAGGATGACATCCGGGTCAAGGTGCGCTACACGCAGACGGAGCGGAGCAGCGTGACCGATTTTCAGGAGATGCGCATCCGCACGGCTGCCGGGCAGGAAATTCCTCTGCTTTCAGTTGCGGATATTGACTTCGGCCCCGGCTTCTCGACCATCACCCGCACCAACGGCCTGCGCCGGGTGGCGGTGACAGCGGAAGTGGATGCCAAGCGGGCCAATGCCCAAGAGGTCTTTGCCGCCCTGTCTGCTGAGAACGGCTTTTTTCAGCAGCTTGAGGCCCAGCATCCGGGCCTGCACATCTCCATGCAGGGCGAAAAAAAGAACATGCGGGAATCGTTCTCCTCAATTGAAATCAGCTTCCCCCTGACCGTGCTGGGCATCTTTGTGATTATCGCCACCATCTTCCGCTCATACATCCAGCCGCTTGTCATCTTGGTCAGCATTCCCTTCGGCATCATCGGGGCAATCCTCAGCCATCTGCTCATGGGCTATGATTTGTCGATGATGTCCATGTTCGGCATTGTCGCCTTGACCGGCGTGGTGGTCAATGACGCGATAGTCCTGATTGAGCGGATCAACGAGAATCTGGCTGAAGGCATGTCCTTTCACAATGCCATCATCAAGGGAGGAGCGCGCCGCTTCCGGGCCATCCTCCTGACCTCAGTGTCAACCGTGGGCGGCCTGGCCCCGCTGATCATGGAAAAGGACATGCAGGCTCAGTTTCTTATTCCTATGGCCCTCTCGCTCGCAGGCGGAGTTATCGGCTCCACTATCCTGACCTTGGTCCTGATTCCCAGCCTGTTGGTGATTGTCAACGATGGCCGCAGGCTGACCGGTTGGCTGCGCACCGGCATCTGGCTGGAGCGCGAGGCCTTGGAGCCTGCCGCCGCCCGGCAGGTGGAGAGCAGAATGTTTGACTGAGATGCTTGGCTGAATCTGCGATGCTTCATCGCAAGATGGGCGGACTGTGGTGGGCGTGGATTGGTGAATTCAAGTTCCAAGTGTAACTTTTTTTGGTTGCAAGAAAAGGCAGTTACGGGAGTGTCACAACTTTGCTTTTGTCGTTAACTAAGAGAAAATAATTGAAAATTTACATGAAGTATTCAAAGTGCCAGCCAACCTATGCTTTTTGGATAACCAAAAAAAGTTGCACTTGCGAGTTGAATCCACAACTCACTTTACGGAGTAGTTGTCTCAGTAATGCTAACCAATTGGTATCACATAATTTTTGATACAGCAACACTCAACAGGGGCATCACCCGATTTTGTCAACCACGGAAAAACTCGGAGAGCCGAAAACCATGTCGATCCATCTGCAAATCAAGCATGTTGACTCTCAGGACGGCCAGCCGCAATTCGTTGTTGTGCGCGGCAGCGACCTGAAATCTTCGGATTCGGTGACGCTGACCGGGCCGGATCAGACCATTGTTCCCGGTCGTCCGCACAGCAATTTGCAGCAGGACTTGCGCTGGTATCTGGAGCAATTTCTTGAACTGCCCACAGGCGCGTATCCTGAGCTGGCCGAGCGGGTGCAGGATACGTTGCAACAATGGGGCCAGGACTGTTTCGAGTCTCTGTTCCAGAAGCAGGCCTATCTCTGGTTTGAGGAGGCCCGCAAAGCGGGTTTGGAAAACCTGCATCTGAAGATTTCTTCCGATGATCCGCGTGTGCTGGCTTGGCCTTGGGAGGCCCTGCATGACCCGGAAACCGGCACCTTGGCTCATCATTGCCGGATTGAGCGGCAGATCAGCAAGAATGTGCCAGACCCGCTGCCCTTGCCGGAACATCTGCCCAAAGATCGCATCAACATTCTGCTGGTGATTGCCCGGCCCCACGGCGACCAAGACGTGGGTTTTCATGCCCTGTCCCGTCCGCTGGTGGAGCTGGCCCGTGCCCAGCAGATGCCGGTGCATATTGACGTGCTCCGCCCGCCCACCTTTGACCGGCTCCGGCAGCAGCTTCACGACAAGCCCGGTTTTTATCACATTGTCCATTTTGACGGCCACGGCGGTTACGGTGCAACAGAGGAGCGCATTTCCTCGGACGTTTTCAAAAGTTCGGTTCAAGGCAGGCTGCTTTTTGAAAATGACGAGGCTGAAGCGGCTCCGGTGGAAGCGGCGAAACTCAGCGAGCTGCTGGCTGAATACCGCATTCCGATCATGGTGCTCAATGCCTGCCAGTCGGCCCGGATTGACGATCAGGCCGAAGATGCCTTTGCCTCAGTAGCGGCGGCCCTGCTCAAGGCCGGTATCCGCAGCGTGGTAGCAATGGGCCACAGCCTCTATGTCAGCGGGGCGCAGCAGTTCGTGCCCGCCTTTTATCGCCGCCTGCTGGAGAGCGCCAATCCAGCCGAGGCAGTCCGGGCCGGGCGGCAGGAGATGCTGGCTCATGATCAGCGGCCCTGTCTGTTGGGCGAATATCCCTTGCAGGACTGGCTGGTGCCGGTGCTCTATCAGCAGATGCAGACGGATGAAACTGTGCTGGCCCGACCGGTTGCAGCGACTCCGGCGGGCAAATTCACTCTGGCGGAAGAGGCCGCACCAGACCCTCTCCCGGAGCAAGCCCGGCAGTTGGGCGATGACGGTTTTATCGGGCGGCAGCAGGCTGTGCAGCAGTTGGAACGCGCCCGGCTGCAACAAGAGCAGGCAGCTTTCCTGATCCACGGCATGGCCGGTGCAGGCAAGACCACGCTGGCAAAAGGTTTTCTCCACTGGCTGCGGGATACGGGCGGCTTGGAGCAGCAGGTTTTCTGGTTCAGTTTTGACGAAATTCGCTCTGCCGAGTTTGTCATCAACGAGTTGGTGGACAGCATTTTCGGCACAGATGCTCGTGCGGCTGCGCTGGAACAGAAGCTGGCCGGGTTGATCAAGGTTTTTCGCGAGCATCCGTTTCTGCTGATCTGGGACAACTTCGAGTCCGCTTCCGGGCTTGCAGGCACGGAAGTCCGGCCCATGCTTTCCGAGGAAGATCGGGGCCTGCTCAAGGAGCTGCTGGCCAAGCTGCGGGGCGGCAAGACCAAGGTGCTGATCACCAGCCGCTCAACGGAGAAATGGCTAAGTACCGGGGAATGCTTCCGCCTGCCGCTGTCCGGCCTGCACGGGGAAGAGCTGTGGCAGTTCTGCAATCAGGTGCTGCGTAATCTGGGCCTGAAGGTCAAGCGGGATGACGAGGATTTCCGCGCTTTGATTGAGGAATTAGACGGCAATCCCTTGGCCCTGCGCACGGTGCTGCTGCAATTGCAGGAGAAGAAGCCTGCGCACTTGCTGGCTGCGCTGCGCAAGAAATTTGCTCTGCTGGAGGGGGACGAATCGAGCAAGCGGATTTTGGCGGCCTTGGCTGTGCTGGATCAAGGTTTGCCGGAGGAATATGGCCCGGTGTTGCAGTTGATCGGGTTGCATCGGCGGTTTGTGGATATGGATTATCTTGCCAAGTACATGCTGCACACCGAGGAAATCACCGAGCCGATTCAGAACTGCTTTGCCCTGCTGGAAACTGCGGGCCTGCTCTCTGCGCTGGGCAGCAACATTTTCCAGATGCACCCGGCCTTGCAGAGCTATCTTGCCCAGCAGCATCCGGCTGAAGAAGCCTTGCAGCGGGCCTTTGTTGATTTCATGGGCCGCTTTGCCGACCAGCTTGCCCCAAAAGAACTGCATGAACAGCGCGTTCCTTTTGCCCTGCATCAGGGTAATTTTCATCATGCTTTGGACTTGGCGCAGCAGCTTGACGATATGGACTGGGCTGTTGCAGCCCTGACCCAGAGTTTGGCTGCTTATTTCCAAAACAGCCGCGACTATGCCGGAGCAGCACAGCTCTTTGCCGATCTTGCCGAGCATCGGCACCAAAAGAACGATCATGAGGGCGAGGCAGGAGCTTATCACCAATTGGGGAAAATCGCCCAAGAACAGCGGGATTTTGCCGCTGCGGAACAATGGTATAAGAAATCGCTGGCGATTAAGGAAAAACAAGGCAACGAGCACGGCGCGGCGACCACCTATCATAATTTAGGAGCAATCGCCCAGGAGCAGCGGGATTTTGCCGCTGCTGAACAATGGTATAAGAAATCGCTGGCGATTAAGGAAAAACAAGGCAACGAGCACGGCGCGGCGACCACCTATCACCAATTGGGGATAATCGCCGAGGAGCAGCGGGATTTTGCCGCTGCTGAACAATGGTATAAGAAATCGCTGGCGATTAAGGAAAAACAAGGCAACGAGCACGGCGCGGCGACCACCTATCACCAATTGGGGATAATCGCCGAGGAGCAGCGGGATTTTGCCGCTGCTGAACAATGGTATAAGAAATCGCTGGCTATCGAAGAAAAACAAGGCAACGAGCACGGCGCGGCAAGTTCGTATCACCAATTGGGGATAATCGCCGAGGAGCAGCGGGATTTTGCCGCTGCGGAACAATGGTATAAGAAATCGCTGGCGATTAAGGAAAAACAAGGCGACGAGCACGGCGCGGCGACCACCTATCATAATTTAGGAGCAATCGCCCAAGAACAGCGGGATTTTGCCGCTGCGGAACAATGGTATAAGAAATCGCTGGCGATTAAGGAAAAACAAGGCGACGAGCACGGCGCGGCGACCACCTATCACCAATTGGGGATGATCGCCCAGAAGCAGCGGGATTTTGCCGCTGCGGAACAATGGTATAAGAAATCGCTGGCTATCTTTGAAAAACAAGGCAACGAGCACGGCGCGGCAAGTTCGTATCACCAATTGGGGATAATCGCCGAGGAGCAGCGGGATTTTGCCGCTGCGGAACAATGGTATAAGAAATCGCTGGCTATCGAAGAAAAACAAGGCAACGAGCACGGCGCGGCGACCACCTATGCCCAATTAGGCTTATTGTCTGGCAGGATGGAACAGCAGGCTGATGCTGGCGGGTGGTTGCTCAAGGCTATTCAGAATTTTGCTGCCAGTAATGATCAGCATAACACGATTCGGGCAATGGTAGATTATGTCCAGAATCTCCAATCCGCTGACCCGGCAACCCAAACCCTGCTCCGGCAAAAATGGCAGCAGGCCGGACTGGACAAAATCATCACCCTTGAGCAATTGGAGCAACAACTCAATGACCACACCTGAACAAGACCGCCGCATCCTCCACACCCTGGCCGCCGCTGACCCGGATTTTGCCGCGTTTCAGGAAAAATTCCCCGTCGCCGCTCCTGCCGACTTGGCCCCGGACATCATTCAGGATACGCTGGTCGTCCTCAATCAAGACCCGCAGCAGGCCGCTGTCATCAATGCCCTGCGCAATCAGGACCAAACCTGCAAGAGCTTTGCCGGCGGCACGGAAATCACTGCTCTGGTCGCTGTCGCCTTTGTCCTCCGTACCCACATCAAGGTCGAACGCACCAGCTCCGGCAAATGGCGTTTCCTGATCGAGCATAAACCGGCGGATTCCAAACTGCTCACGGCCCTGCTCGCCAAGCTGGAGCAGCTTTTTAGCGACAGCAGGACGTGAAGGCAGCATCCAGCACTCAGTGTGATTGCCTGCATCGTCCTGATCTGTCGGCAGCTTTAAGTTTCGGCGTACTTTGGCCTAAACGCTCTCAGAGGACGGGCAGCGACTGCAAGGGAGACCATCAAAAAAACCCCGCTGCAAAGGAGCGGGGTCTTAACTGCGGCAGATGCCGATTGAGGCTGATCAGAACGAATATCTCACTGCGGCATTGAAGGAGCTGGTTTTCACATCATTGAACAGGGTATGATCGTCATTGCCCAGATCAAGCGCGGATGTCCGCATGTATTCATAGCCCACGTCCATGCCGATGTTCTGGGTGAATTCATAGGCCACGCCTGCCCCGACCTTGTAGGCGAAACCGGTGTCGCTGTCCTCGTCATCATTGACAAAGGTGATTTCCGCCTTGCCTGCGCCCATGCCTGCCATGCCATAAACGGACAGGGCATTGCAGTTTGCGCCGAAAATGCCGAAAGTAGGCACTGGCAGATGATAAAAGCCGTTCAGCATCAGCGTCTTGATGGTGATGTCTGACAGTCCTGGCGAGGAGAAATCAGCCGTCTGCATGGCCATCTCGCCTTCAGCCCGGAAATTGCCGAAGCGTCGGCCTCCGGCCAGACCTGCCCCATAGCCGGTGTCTGTCTCGCCCCTGAAGCCGTATTCAGCTTTGTCAACATCCATGGAACCGCTCCAGACCATTCTGGCGATGCCCTTGACATACCAAGGGTTATACTGATCATCGTGCGTCTTGCGGGTCTTGAGGGCATTGATCTCATTGTCGTGCCGATCAAGCCGGGTCGAGTTGGCTCTGATCTCGCTGTCCTGACGGGCCTGATCCGACTGAAGCGCATCAATTTCACTGTCTTGGCGGGCCTGATCCGCTTGGAGGCTGTTGATTTGATCATCCTGCCGGGTCTGGCTGGAGTTCAGGCCGTTGATCTGACCATCCTGCCGCGCCTGGCTGGAATTCAGGCCGTTGATCTGCTCGTCTTGGCGGGCTTGGCTTGAATTCAGCATGTCAATCTGATCCTGACAGTCGTCAGGGCAGCCCGGCCCTGTCGGCCCTTTGGTCGGCACATATTTGGACCCGGCCACGCTGTAGCCTGCAGCCGCTAACAGCAGGACTGAAGCCGCTGCCGCGCTTACTATTTTTTTCATGATCTCCCCTTTTGTTCTGGTTGTTCTGTCCGCGCCGGATGGAGCTTCTTCTCTGTAATCATAATGGAACAGGGATTGAAAAGCAAGAGCAAACATGGCAGTGCAAATTTTTGCATCAGTCGTGAAAATGCCTTCCCTGACAGGAGATTTCTTATGTCAGGAACTGGTCGGCAAGTCGATTTCCGCCTGTTTTTCCCTTGTTTCGGAACAATTTTTAATACTGCTCCTGTGGCGGCAGCACTTTGGCCTCGTCGATCAGCATGATGGGGATGTTGTCCCGGATTTCATAGAGAAGCTGACAGGCGGCGCAGGCAAGGCCGTCCTGGCTTTCCGTGAGCTGAACCGGCCCTTTGCATTTGGGGCAGACAAGGATGTCAAGAAGCTGCTGGCTGATCATGGCGTTTATTTCAGGTTGGATTGATCACTGTTGAGGGTTGCTTTTTTTGTCTTTGCGCGGAGCCGCAGGGCGGTGCTCTGTCTGCGCAAATCAGACCTTTTCCTGCGCGGCCCGGCCCAGAATCCCGGCAGGCCGGAAGATCAGGATCAGCACGAGGAGGGAGAAGGCGAAGACATCCTCGTAGTCGCTGGAAACATAACCTGCGGCAAAGGCTTCGGTCAGGCCGAGGATGAAGCTGCCTATAACTGCGCCGGGAATGGAGCCAATGCCGCCCAGCACTGCGGCGGTGAAGGCTTTGATCCCGGCGATGAAGCCGATGGAGACGTTGATCTGGCCGACATGGGAGGCGATGAGCAGCCCGCCCAGCGCGGCCAAGGCCGAGCCGATGATGAAGGTGGCGGAAATGACCCGGTTGATGTCAATGCCGAGCAGGAGGGCCATAGTTTGATCTTGGGCTGTGGCCCGCATGGCCTTGCCCAAGCGGGTGAATTTGATCAGCCACGTCAGGCCGACCATTGCCACTGCCGTGATGGCCAGAATCACCAAGTCGGTGGAGCCGGTGACTGCGGCCAAGGGTTCCGGCAGCTCAAAAAGCGGAATCAGTTCCGGGAAGGGCAGGAAATCCGGGGTCTGGGCCAGCAGGACATAGTTCTGGAGAAAGATCGACATGCCAATGGCTGAGATCAGCGGCGAGAGCCGGGGTGCCTTGCGCAGGGGCCGGTAGGCTATCTGTTCGGTGGTGAAACCGTAGGCAGCGGCCCAGACTGAGGCGGCCAGCACGGCCAAGATGAAGATTGCCGCTCCGGGAAAGCCGTAAATGGACAGCACTGTGGCGGCAATGTAGGCAGTAAAGGCTCCGATCATGTAAATCTCGCCGTGGGCAAAATTGATCAGGCCGATGATGCCATAGACCATCGTGTAGCCCAGCGCAATCAGGGCGTAGATCGAGCCGCGTGTCAGGCCGCTGAAAAAAAGTTCGGTCAGATAGGTTGCGTCCATCGGTTTCTGTCCTTGATTAGTCAGACGTTTCTGGTTTTCTGACAGACCGCTCTGAAGGCCGAAGGCAAAGCAGCGGCCAGTTCTGAAGCGGTGAAACCTTGACCGCGCTCCTCAGCTAAGATGTCCGCCGCCAGACCGTGGAGAAAAACACCGACTGCGGCTGCATCCCAGAGCGGACAGCCTTGGGCCAGCAGGCCGCCGGTCAGTCCGGCCAGCACATCGCCAGTGCCGCCAGTGGCCAAGCCGCTGTTGCCGCTGCTGTTGACTGCCCAGCGGCCTTTGCTGGAGCAGACCACAGTTCCCGCCCCTTTCAGGACGGTGATGATTTCTTGGCCGTCCCGGACATCCGCTTCTGCCAGCCAGTCTGCCGCCTTGAGCCGATCCGTCTGGATTTCGGCAGCAGTCAGGCCGGTCAGACGGGCCATTTCGCCGGGATGGGGCGTGAGGATGCGTGGCCCGCCGCTGTCCTCAAGGCAGAGCAGATTTTGGGCCAGCAGGTTGAGCGCGTCCGCATCCAAGAGCAGCGGCAGGTGCAGACGGCGGTGCAGGCGCAGGAGCAGCTCACTGGTTTCCTCGGCTGTGCCAATGCCAGGGCCGATGACCACTGCCTCCTTGTCCTCGGCCAATTCTGCGATCAGTTCGTGATCGGCGACAGACAGGTATTTTGTTGAATGCGGCAGAGGCACGGTCATGGCTTCCGGCAGGGCGGTCTCAAAAATCGGGTCAAGGGCGGCAGGCACGGCCAGCGTCACTAAGCCGCAGCCACTGCGCAAAGCAGCCTGCGCAGCCAGCAGGGCGGCCCCGGTCTTGCCTTCAGACCCGGCCAGAATCAGCAGATGGCCAAAGGTGCCTTTGTGGCCTGCCTTGGGCCGAGGCCGGAGCAGCGGAGCAATGCGCTGCCGGTCAAGCAGCTCACCGGGCAGATGGGCTGCAGCCAAAGCCTGCGGCGGAATGCCAATGTCAGCAACGACAAGCTTGCCGACTGCTGCGCCGCCGTGCAGATACTGGCCCGGCTTGGGCAGGGCAAAAGTCACGGTCAAATCAGCCTGCACCGCGCAGCCGAGCGGCATTCCAGTCTGGCCGGACAGCCCGGATGGCATGTCAACTGCCGCCACTGGCCAGTGCTGCCGCTGGGCCAAGGTGTTGATGAACTGGACCGCAGCGGCAAAGCGGCCTTCCAGCGTGCGGGTCAGGCCAGTGCCAAACAGGGCATCAACCAAGCTGTGGACAGGCCGGGTGAAGTGCAGCTGGCGGATGCGCTCCTCAAGGTCAGGCAAGTCCTGCTCCTGCTTGACAAGGCTGTGGTTAAGCCAAAGTTTGCCGCAGATTTCGGCATTGACTGCCGCGTCACCTCCCAGCCGGTCCGGTTCAACAAAAAAGATGAGAAACGGTGCGCCACCCCGTTGCAGGACATGGCGGGCGACCACCAAGCCGTCGCCGCCGTTGTTGCCCGGCCCGACAAAGACGCAGACCGTCCGGCCAGCAACCGGGCCAAACTCGGCTTCCATCTGCTCCAGCATGGCCCGGCCCGCGTTCTCCATCAGGACAAGGCCGGGAATGCCGAAATCCTCCATAGCGGCCCGGTCAAGGGCCTGCATCTGCTCCGGGGTGACGAGGTTCATGATTTTCTGGGGGGATGAAAAGATTGAGACCGTGATCAGCAGGCAGCAGAAACGCCGCAATATCTTGACTGTAGCATGTTCAGCCCGAACAGGCAAGGCTGTTGATGAGCGACTTCTCGCTGCCGGGCAGGAGACCGCAGCAGGCAGTCCGCATAGGTCAGTCGGATATCCAGCATATCCACCAGTCTGCCGTCATAGCCGACTGCATCCACGTTTCGCCCTTTCAAGATCATCTCAAGTTACTTCGCACACCATTCATACGCATTCTGGAACATCCTCAGCCACGGCGAGACCTCCAGCCCGTGCATCTCTCTCGGCAGCCAATGGCACTGCCAGGGCAGGAAGGCCCGCTCCGGGTGCGGCATCAGGGCGAGATGGCGGCCATCGGGCGAGCACAGCCCGGCAAAGCCGTCCGGCGAGCCGTTGGGATTGAAGGGATACTGCTCGGTTGCCGCGCCGCTGTCGTCGGCATAGACCAAGGGCACCAGCCGCTGCCCGATCACCTCAGCCCGCACTGCCGTGTCTGGGAAATGCAGCAAGCCCTCGCCGTGGGCCACGTGAATGCCGAAGACGAGGCCGCTCATGCCGCGCAGCATCATGGCCGGGCTGTCGGTCACGCGCACGGTCGTCCAGCGGGACTCAAAGCGGCCCGATGTGTTGTGGATGAAGCGCGGCTGTGCCTCTGCCTGCAAGCCCTGCCAAGGCACCCAGCCGAGCAGGCCGAAGAGCTGGCAGCCGTTGCAGATGCCGAGGGTGAAGGTGTCGGGCCGCTGGAAGAAGGCATCAAACATGGCCCGCAGCCGCTCGTTGAAGAGGATGGTTGCGGCCCAGCCTTTGGCCGACTCCGGCACGTCGGCGTAGGAGAAGCCCCCGACTGCCGCAAGTCCCCGGAAGCCGTCCAATGTCACCCGCCCGGCGAGCAGGTCGGTCATGGTGATGTCCCACGGCTCAAAGCCCGCAGCGTAGAAGGCGGAACTCATCTCGCGGTCAGAGTTGGAACCCTCATCGCGGAGAATGGCGACCTTTGGCTTGCTCGTCGCAGTCAGTACGACCTTGGGCGAAGGCTGGGGCGTAAAAGGCAGATGGTACGCTGGAGCGGTGCGGTCGAAGATGCTCTGCCGCTCCGCCTCGGCACAGGCCGGATTCACTTGCAGGCGTTCAAGCTGATAGCTGGTCTTCTCCCACTCCTGCCGCAGGACGCGCATGTCCTCATCCAGCACCCGCTCACCGTTGTGCCGGATGCGGACTTGCTTCTCGGCCAGCGTAGTTCCCAGCAGCGCGCAAGGCACCTCAGCCACGGCCAGTAGCTGCCTGATATGCTCAAGCTGCTCCTGCCTGCATTCCAGCACCAAGCCTAGCTCTTCAGCGAACAGGGCCGGTATCGCTCCGGCGGCTTCGTCCTCCAAAGCAAGCTCCAAGCCGCAGTTGCCTGCAAAGGCCATCTCCAGCACGGTGGTGATCAGGCCGCCGTCCGAACGGTCATGCCCGGACAAGATCAGGTTGTGGTCGATCAGCTCCTGCACCGCCGCGAATGCTTGGCGGAGCAGCACCGAGTCGTCCATGTCCGGGCTTGCATCGCCGAGGCTGCCAAGGGTCTGGGCCAAGGCCGAGCCGCCCAGTCGCGCTTTGCCCGGAGCGAGATCAAGCAGGAGCAGAGCCGAACTTGGCTCCTTGATATCCGGCGTGACCACCTTGCGAATGTCGCTCATGGCCGCATAAGCGGAAATGACCAGCTCGCGGGGTGACTTCACTGTCTCGCTGCCGACCTTGGTCGCCATGGAGAGCGAATCCTTGCCGCCGTCAACCGCCATGCCGGTGGCGATCATCGCATCGCGCATGGCCCGCGCCGCATCGTTCAGGGCCGCACCTTCACCCGCCAGCTTAGGTGCCCACATCCAGTTTGCCGAGCACTTGACCTGCTCCGGGTCGTCAATCTTAGCCCAGACAAGATTTGTCCATGCCTCGCCGACAGCCATGCGCGCCCCTGCTGCCGGGTCAAGCAACATCTTGATCGGCTGCTCGCCAATGGCCGTGGCAATGCCGGTCAGACCACAATGCGACTGGGCGACCACGGCCACATCGCCCACGGTGAGCTGGAGCGGGCCGCAGCACTGCTGCTGGGCAATCAGGCCGGTGACAGAGCGGTCAACCTTGTTGGTGAGGAAGCGTTTCGAGCCGACCGAGACAAGGCGGAGGACGTTGCGGAGGGCATCGCGCACGGATGATGGAGAATGTAGGGGCGAAAAATTTTTCGCCCCTACGGACATGCGGTTATCCGTGAACGTCTTCTGCGGGATATGCCCCAGCACCTCCTTCAGCTCCACATCCACCGGGGTGCTGTTGTCCTGCTCGTCCGAGACCACAAAGCGCAGGTCGCCGGTGACTTCGCCCAGCACCTCGCAGGCCACCTTCTCGCGCTCGCATAAGGCGAGGAATTGCGCGATGTTCTCCGGCCTGATCAGCAGGCCGTTGCGCTCCTGATACTCAGCCACGTAGATTTCCAGCACCGACATGGTGGGGTCGCCGACGCGTATCTTGCGGATTTCGATGCGCCCGCCAGAGTGCTCGACCAGCTCCTTGAGTACATTGGCCGGGCCGCCCGCGCCCTGATCGTGGATGACCTCGATCAGCGTCCTGCCGCCCATCTCATTGCAGGCCCGGATGACCCGGTTCATCTTCTGCTCCATCTCCGCGTCGCCGCGCTGCACCGCGTTGAAGTCCAGCTCCGCCGCGTTCTCGCCCTGAAGCATGGACGAGGCCGCACCGCCGCCAAAGCCGACCCGGTAGGCTGGTCCGCCCACCTGCACGATCAGCATCCCCTGCGCCGCCTGCTCCTTCTTAATATGACGGTCGTCAATCTGGCCGATGCCGCCGGTGAACATGATCGGCTTGAGATAGGCCCAGCGTTCGCCGCCCTCCACGCGCAGGTCAAAGGAACGGGTGAAGCCCTGAATCAGCGGCTCGCCGAACTTGTTGCCATAGTCGGACGCGCCATTGCTGGCCTCGATCTCAATGGTCAGGGCTGAGGCTAAGTTCGATGGGCAGGGATGGTGCTGCTCCCAAGGCAGTTCATAACCGGGAATGTGCAGACTGCCGACGCAATAGCCAGCTGTGCCTGCCATGACAAAGCCGCCCTTGCCCGTGCCCTGCACGTCGCGGATGCGGCCACCAGTGCCAGTCTCCGCGCCGGGGAATGGAGCCACGCCGGTGGGGAAGTTGTGGGTCTCAGCCGTCAGCAGTGGATGATAGCGGACATCCACCGCCCGCAGCGGCGAGGGCTGGCCGGGCTGCTCCGGCTGCAAGGTAGTAATATCATGCCCGGCAACCACGCTGGAGTTGTCGCCAAAAGCCACCAGCGAGCCTTTCGGATTGGCCTTGAGCGTGGCCTGCACCACATCAAAGAGCGTGCCGTCCTGCTCTGCGCCGTCCACCACCTGCCTGCCCCGGAAGAAGCCGTGCCGCGAGTGCTCCGAGTTGGCGTTGTTGAGGTCCATGATCTCAACAATGGTCGGGTTGCGCTGGTGCTTGCCGACAAAGTAGTCGTAGTAGAACTGGCGGTCGCGCTCGTCCATCGAGATGCCGGGCAGGTTGAGCAGCGCGTCCGGCCCTTTGCCGAGCAGATCAACCTCATAGACCGGCTCCGGCGTGATGCCGGTCTCAAAGGTGGTCAGCGGATGCGCGTAGTGGCACTCGGTCATCCGGTCGTGGTGCGCAGCGATGAAGGCGGCCATGTCCTTGTCCTCCGGCACGACATAAACGCGGGAACGCTCGGCGCGGGTGACGCAGTCCAAGCCGGTCGCTCGGCAGATCGAGACAAGGTTGGATGACCAAGCAGTGGCGAAGTTCAGGCGCGGCCCGACTTCAACCACACGCTCGCCGGTCAGCACCGGTTCAAGGGAGACGGTCTCGGCAATGAAGCCGTCCGCCAGCAGCAGGCGCAGGCGGTGCAGCTCTTCGTCAGTCAGGGCGCGGGTGGATTCTATGTTGAAGCAATAGGCGCGGGCCGCGTCAAGGCGGCGGTGCAGGCGGGTGATAGGCATGGTGTGGTTCCTGTTTTATAAATGAAAGGGCCGTCTGCTCCCCGTGCATAAGGAACAGACGGCCCGCATTCTACTCCAGTCGGGCGGAGAATTCTATGGCAAGAGTATGGCTACGCCGTCTCCACCTTGAGCACATCTGCCGGCCTGCCGCTGTAGCTGCTGCGGATCATCTCCTTCAGGGGGTCGTAATCATTGACCCAAATGTCAAGGCTGCTGACTGCCGAACCGCTGAAGCCCGGCAGGGTGAAGTCGCCATTCTCAGTGACCGTCACTGCCGCGCCTGCCTGCCCGTCCTCCTGCATGTCCACATTTCATCGGCTTCGATGAATATTTTTCCGTTGCGGGACATATTGAAAGCCTATTTTTTGACTTCATTTCGTTTTTTTAACATATTTTTGAAGCCATATTTTTGAGATGAAAACTGCTCTCGCAATCCCAGCTAAGGATATTCTTTCAACAAGAAGCTTGTCAACACATGCGCCATTCAGCATCAGATATTGTTTTGTTCTGAGGATTCTCAACGAATTGACGTGAGCAGTCCTTGCATGTAAATTTTTTCCCCATTCGCATTGTGATGGATGGTCTGCGCTCCTGATCAAGAGCCGATGGGACAGAAAGCATCCCCTGCCGCCAGGCATATTATATTTTTCAGCAATTTCAATACATTTTCAATCTATCACTCACAATTCACCATCATCCGGCATCCATAAAGTTCATCAACAAAAACTGATCAGCGCAACCTGCCAAGCCAGTCCCGGCTCTCTTTTCCTGCAAGGAAAATCAGGCCTGAAGACGGAGGGATCGGCACGGCTCTGCTCACGAATTTCTTGACATGTCTGCGGAATTGCCGGTACGATGGAGCCAGCAGACTGTCCTGATTCAGCCCTTCATCACCTCCGGGAGAATGCGCATGAAGCTGTTCCGCCTTGCGGCTCTGATCACCTGCCTTGCGGCCCTTGCTCTGTCCAGCTGCGACCAGCCGTCCCAGCAAAACCAGAAAAAAGCTGCTCCGCCTGCGCCAAAGACATCGCTGGCCCTCGTCTCCGGTTCAGAAAATGCCGCCTTGGAGCCGCTGCTCCAGCAATTTGCCAGACAGCAGAATATTGACCTGTCAGTCACTTACATGGGTTCAGTTGACATCAGCTTGGAGCTGGCCAAAGGCGCGGCCTCCCAGTTTGACGCAGTCTGGCCCGCCTCCAGCCTCTGGCTTTCCCTTGGCGACAAGCAGGGCGTGGTCAAGAACGCCAAGTCGATCATGCGTAGCCCGGTGGTCTTTGCAGTGCGCAAGTCCATTGCCGAAAAGCTGGGCTGGGACCAGAAAGATGTCACAGTCATGGATATTCTGGAGGCTGTGGAGCAGGAGCATCTCCGCTTTGCCATGACTTCCGCCACCCAGTCGAACTCTGGCACCTCAGCCTTTATCGCCTTCCTCACCGCCTTTGCGGGCGGGCCGGAGGTGCTGACAAGCGAGCATCTTAACGATCCTGCCGCAAGAGACAAGATCAAACGCTTCCTGCGCAGTGTCAACCGCTCCTCTGGCAGCTCCGGCTGGCTCATGGACATGCTGCGCAAGGATTATTTGTACTATGACGGCATGGTCAACTATGAGTCCATGGTGATTCAGTTCAACCGGCATCTGCCGCCTGGGCAGGAGCCGCTCTATGCGGTTTATCCGGTAGATGGCATCTCCATTGCCGACAGCCCTTTCGGCTTTATCGCCAAGGGTGATCCGGCCAAGGAGGCGGCCTTCAGCAAGCTGCAAGAGTATTTGCTCAGTCCAAACATGCAGGAGCGCATTCAGGGGCTGGGCTGCCGCACCGGCCAGATTGGCATGGAAGCGGATAAAGCCAAAAACGCGGTCTTCAATTCTGACTGGGGCATTAATGTCAGCAGAATCCTTACACCGATTCGGCTGCCTGCCGCGCCCGTGGTGGCTGAAGCTCTCAATCTCTACCAGACCGCTTTTCGCAAGCCCTCGCTCACCGCCTATGTGCTGGATTATTCCGGCAGCATGGGCGGCAACGGCGTGGAGCAGCTCCGCAAGGCCATGCGCACCCTGCTGGATCAGCGGATTGCCAAGGAATACATGCTCCAAGCCTCACCGGACGACCTGACTGTTGTTGTGCCCTTTAACAGCGGCGTGATTGATGTCTTCCAAGCCCAAGGCAACGAGCCGCAGGCGCTGGGCGATCTGCTGGCCAAAATTGAAGCCTTGGAGCCGGGCGGCGGCACCAACATGTACGTGGCCGCAGCAGAGGCCATGAAGCGGATCAAGGCGCAGGCCGAGTCTGGCAAGTACCATGCTTCGGTGATTGTCATGAGCGACGGCAAGAGCGAGGGCAGTCTGGACCAGTTCAAAGCCATGCTGCAAGGCACCGGCTTGGGCAAGGATATTCCGGTCTTCACCATTCTCTTTGGCGAGGCCCAGCCGAAGCAGATGAAGGGCTTTGCTGAGGCCATGTCAGGCCGGATGTTTGATGGCCGGGTGGATGTGGTGAAGGCGTTCCGGGAAGCCAAAGGCTATAACTGATGATCAAAGAACTTGCCTCCGGCATTGGCGCAGCCCTCATCTTCCTTGCCCTGCTCTTCAAAGGACTGTTCTGGTGGCTGAGTCTGCTGATGGCCATTGGCAGCTATGTTGGCATCCGCCTGCTCTTCCCGCCGGAGCAGCAGCGGGTCTTGGCGGAACTGCCCGAAGGACTTTCGCGGGATGCCTTTGACGAATTTCTTTCCCAATGCGGGCTGGCTCTGTCCCTGCTGCGGGATGACGCAGACGCGATCAGCAAGGATTCGTTCAAAAAGACTGTGCTCCATCTCTGTGACTTGGGCGATGAGCTGCTTGTCAATTTTGAAAAAGACCCGCAGGACATGCGCATAGCCCAAGCTCTGCCAGACCGCCTCCAGCGGCTGCATGACATCCTCAGCGGTTACAATGACCTTGCCGGGCAGAGAATTCAGTCGCCTCAGACAGCGCGTGCCTTGGAGGAAACCGAAAAGGCGGTGACGAAGGCGGTGGGCAAATTTGAGCAGATGCACCGCCGCCTGCTCGAAAACGATGCCATTGACCTGAGCACCAGTGCCAAGACCTTTGACAACCTGCTTGACTTTGACTGAACCCGCAAGGAGATGAATATGCAGAAATTTTTAGGACTGATCATCCTGCTGGCCGTGGCCGGAGCTGCGGCTTTTTTCATGCTGGGCAAGGACAAACTCACCTCGCTCACCGGCGGTGGCACTGTTGCCACAGCTAATCTCACCCTTGTCACCGGCAAGGCTGGATCAGAAAAGATCAGCTTTCTCCAGTCAGACAAGGTGCGGCGGCTCCTTGCCAAGCAGGGCCTGCGGGTTGAGGTGCGGAAATCAGGCAGCGTGGAAATGGTGCTGGAGACCACGGCCAGCGGCGAGGACTTTCTCTGGCCGGCCAGTCAGGTCAATGTCGAGTTCTTCAAGAACAGCGGCAGCAGCTTCCAGCAGTCGGCTGACATTTTCAACTCGCCGATTGTTCTGTATTCATGGGATATTGTCACAGATGCCCTGATCAAGGCCGGGATAGTCCAGCATCGGGACGGAGTCAACTACATCATTGACCTGCCTAAGCTGCTGACCATGATCATGGCCAAAAAGCAATGGAAGGAAATCAACCTGCCTCAGCTCTACGGCAGCATGATCATCCGCACCACTGATCCGAGCAAGAGCAATTCCGGCAGCATGTTCGCGGCCCTGATTGCCAACACCTTGAACGGCGGCGAGGTTGTCGCGGCGGACAGCGTCGGCAGTGTGCTGCCGCACGTCAAAGACTTCTACGCCCGGCTCGGCTATATGGAAGACTCTTCCGCTGTGCTCTTTGAAAAGTTCCTTCAGCAAGGCGTTGGCGCCTATCCGCTGATTGTTGGCTATGAAAATCAGCTTGTTGAATACTCGCTGACGCACAAGGAGCATCTTGATCTGCTCAAAGCCAAAGTGCGCATCCTTTATCCAGTGCCCACGGTCTGGGCCAGCCATCCGCTGATTGCGCTCAACGACAAGGGCAAGAAGCTGCTGGCTGCGCTCAAGGAACCGGAAATGCAGAGCGTGGCTTGGGAGGAGCACGGCTTTCGCAGCGGCCTGATGGGCGTTGAGAATGATCCTGCTGTGCTGGATGTGATCGGCCTGCCCAAGAGCATTGATGCGGTCATGCCCATGCCAAGCGCGGCGGTCATGGAAAAAATCACCAGACAACTCAGCAGCTTCTGAGCTGCGCCCCATTGACAGGAGGATAGGATAATGACAGACAACTTGCCGGTTCTGAGCCTGACAGGCCAGAAGAACGAGCTGCTGTGGCGGAGGCTGGCCGAGAAAAGCCCGGACAAGCTCAAGGCGGCGCAGGCAATGGTGCGTGACCTTGACTTCAGCCGCGCCCAGTCAGTGCTGGCCTTTGGCGTGAGTAGCCAGAAGGGGCTGGTTGATTTCACCGACTCAGTCCTGACCAATGTCCGCTCCGGTGATGCCGGGCCTGCGGGCCAGCTCATGGCTGATTTGAAAGGAAAAATTCTTGATCTTGATGTGCGCGCCCTGCCCCAGAGCGCGGGCGGCAAACTGAGCCGCTTGGTCGGTGCGCTGCCGGTGATCGGCGGCTGGCTGTCAGCGCAGGTTGATGCGGCCCGCGCCTTCATCCGCCGCTACGAGACCCTCAAGGTGCAGATTGACGACATCACCAGAAAATTGGAGTCGGAGAAGACGAATCAGATCGCCCATCTCAACCGCTTGGACACGCTGTATGAGCGCAACGATGAATACTTTGACCAGCTCGAAGTGGTGATTGCCGCAGGTGAGCTGAAGCTGGCCGAGATGGAGGAGCAGTTTGAGCAGCAGCGGCAGTCCTTGGCCGCTCAGAATGGCGTGGATGCCAAAGACCTGCAAGATTTGAAAGACTTTGGCGACTGCATCCACTCCTTGGACCGGCGGCTCTACAATCTCAAACTGGCCCGCATGTCGGCACTGACCTCTGGCCCGACCATCCGGGTGGCCCAGCAGGGTTCCAAAGCGATTGTTGAGATGATTCAGGATTCGATTCTGATGATGATCCCGGAATGGAAAAAGCAGCTCGTGATCGCCATTGCCCTGTTTGACCAGAAGCGGGCTATGGCAATGGTCAATGAAACCAGAGAGATGACCAACAGCATGATGCTCTCCACTGCCGAGATGCTCGGCGAAACGCAGCGGGAGGTCAAGAAGGCTCAAGGCGAGGGCTTTGTCAAAGTCGAAACCTTGCAGAAGATGACTGACAAACTGATCAACACTATTGATCAGGGCATTAAAATGGATATGGAAAACAAGCAGAAGCGGGCCGAGAGCCTCCAGAAGCTGTCCGAAGCTGAGGAGAAGCTGAAATCCGCCCTGCAATCTGCCAGCGAATCGGTGCTGGGGTGAAGCCTGCCGCGCTCTCCCTTGCTCAAGCCTGTGCCGTTCTTGCCGATCACCTCTCCCCGCTGCCGCCGGAGCGCGTCCCGCTGACTAAGGCACTTGGCCGGGTCAGTGCGGCGGCAATTTGTGCCGCCCGCCCCAGTCCTGCTTTTTCCCAATCCACCAGAGACGGCTTTGCTGTGGCCGCCCAGCCGCTCGCTGTCGATCAGGGTGCGGCTGTCTTTCAGGTCATCGGTGAGATGGCGGCAGGCTGCGGCGAGCAGAAAGCACTTGCGCCCGGCCAAGCAGTGCGGATCATGACTGGCGCGCTGCTGCCTTCAAATGCAGTGCGGGTTATTCCTTTTGAAGTCTGTCAGGAGAACGATAAAACAGTGCAGGTGCCGCTGGCCGAATTAGAGAACAGGCAGCTTCACATCCGCTGCCAAGGGCAGGACATTCAGGCCGGACAGGTGCTGGCTGCGGCTGGTACTCGCCTGCTGCCGGATCATCTGCGCTGGCTGGCGGAAAACGGCTCTGAGGAAATTACGGCGCATCGGCTGCCGCGAGTCGCAGTCTTATGCACTGGCAGCGAGTTGGTCAGCGCAGGAGAAACGCTCCAGCATGGCCAGAAGATTTCCAGCAACGGGGTTTTGCTGACCGCCCTGCTGGAAGAACAGCACTGCACCTGCGTCCGCTCTGTCACGGCTGCGGACAAGGCCGAGCCGACTGCCGCCCTGATTTGTGCGATTATTGCGCAAGACCAGCCTGATCTGCTCATCAGCACCGGCGGCATGGGGCCGGGCAAGTTTGATTTGACCGAACAGGTATTCGCCCGGCTCGGCGGCAAGCTGTTCTGCAACCGCCTGCGTCTCCGGCCCGGCAAAGCAACCCTGCTGGGAATGCTTGGCAAGCGGCCATTCCTTGGCCTGCCCGGCCCGCCGCCCGCCGTGCGCCTGCTTTTTCATGAATTAGTCGCACCAGCCCTGCGCCAATTAGCCGGGGAAGCTGCTTCTGACAGATTGCTTGAGGCGGTGCTTGATCAGCCCTTGCCAGTTCGGCAAAAAGACAGGGCAGAGCTGGTGTTGAAAGGCGGCAGAGCTTGGCTGGATGCGGCAGGCTGCCTGCGGGTGCGTCCGGCAGCAACGCTGGAGCCGGTCAATGCGATCATGCACCTGAGCGGGAACAGATCAGAGCGGGTGCAAGTCCGGCTGGTCGGCCCGCTGGCAGCTTGAGCAGAAAAAGGTTGCCCGTCCGCCAAGCTGTTCTTTGCAGATATTCTCTCCGCAGACCGGGCAAGGCTGACCCTGCCTGCCATAGACTGCCAATTGCAGTTGAAAATGGCCCGGCTCGCCGCTGGAGCCAAGAAAATCGCTGACCGTTGAACCGCCTGCGGCAATGGCCCGCTGGAGGATGGCAACAGCGCAGTCGGCAATGCGCTGCCAGTCTGCCAAGCTCAGGCAGCCTGCCGGACACTGCGGGTGAATCTTGGCGGCAAACAGAGTCTCGTTGGCGTAAATGTTGCCGATGCCGCTGATTTGCCGCGCATTCATGAGCAAGGTTTTGATTGGCTGCCTGCGCCCTTGCGCCAGCCGGGCCAGATTGGCGGCAGTGAAATCCGGGCTGAATGGCTCCAGCCCCTGACTGTTGTTGAACGCCTCCTCCAGCCTCGCCGCCTCCTCGCCCGGCCAGACCATGACACTGCCAAAGCGGCGGGCATCGTTGAAGCGCAGCTCCAAGCCGCTGTCCAATGCCAAGCCGAGATGGTCATGCGCTGCCCGCGCTGCTGCCTTGGCAAACAGGCCCAGCTTGCCAGTCATGCCGAGATGCACGACCAGCACGCTGGCGTTGTCCATGCGGATGAGCAAATATTTTGCCCGCCGATCAAGGACAGTGACTGTGCTGCCGCAGATGCACTCTTCCAGCAATTTCAATGGCACGGGCAGCCGGAGCCTCTTGCCGGAGCAAAACACAGCCGTGATCTTCCGGCCCGGCAGATGCAGCAGCAGCCCTAAACGGGTGACTTCAACTTCCGGCAGTTCAGGCATGGGCAATGGTGAATTGAAACAGCGGCATGTTGGCCGTTATTTTTCAAAAAAGTCCGAGAGGCCCGACAAGCGCCCTGAGCGCAGTCAGGCCAGCCCGTACTTGTCGGCATAGCCTCTTGGCGTGATCATTTTGTCTTGAAAGACAAAAGTGCGGCTGTTGCCAATAATTACAGTGCTCTGCATGCCGATATCCGCTTCCAGCATCCGCGCCAGATCAGTGAGGCAAACGCTTTCATGACTGCGAGTTGCCCCGGAGACGATGCCGACAGGGGTTGTCTCCGAGCGGTGCTCCAAGAGAATTTTTCTGGCCCGGACAATCTGATTTTTGCGCCTGCCAGACTTGGGATTGTAGAGGGCAATGACAAAGTCCGCTGCTGCCGCTGCCTGCAGGCGTTTTTCAATCAGCTCCCACGGAGTCATCAGATCAGAAAGGCTGACAGCGGCAAAATCGTGCATCAGCGGCGCGCCCAGCACTGCTGCGCAGGCATTGAGGGCGGCAATGCCGGGAATGATTTCAATCCGGCAGGTGCTGCCCTGCTCCTGCGCCAGTTCATAGACCAGCCCGGCCATCGCATAAATGCCTGGATCACCGCCGCAAATCAGGGCCACCTTTCTGCCGCTTTCTGCCAAGGCCAAGGCGCGGCGGCAGCGGTCAATCTCCTGCATCATGGCTGAGGAGAGCACCTCCTGTTCCGGGCGGAGCAGCTCTGTGATCAGGTCAAGATAGGTGCGGTAGCCCGCGACAACCTCGGCCTGATCAATGGCAACGCGGGCGCGGGGCGTGATCAGGTCTGCCGCCCCAGGGCCGGTGCCGACCACTGTGAGCAGACCGGCTCTGGAATTGTCTGGAGTATTCATCAAACTGTTTTAGAAGGCAAAAAGACTGACAGGTTATGCGCCAGCCTCTTTTTTCTTGTCATAGAGGAGCAGAAAGACAAGCAGGCCGATGAACAGCCCGACATGGATGAAGAGGAGAAACACCGCCGTCTGCATGGAAGTGGCCAACTCCACAATCTTGATTTTCAGCTTGTTGACAGCGCGAAAGTTTTCCCGATGCTTGTCCTTGTCATCTTGGCTGGGCGAATACAGGGTGTAGGAATCAGCCTCGGTTTTGTACGGCAGAGCAATACGGTGCCGCTGGTAGAAAAACTGAGCTGCCAGTTTCCTTTTGCTGACGCTGGCCCCTGTTTCCACGTATTCGGCATAAATGGGCTGCATTGCTTTGTTCAACGCATCAGCCGTCTCCTGCTGGGCAGCATAGTTGCCTTGTGCCGCAACTGTGAGCAAGGCTGCATTGACGAACAAGATGCCGACAAGCAGCACGGCAGGCAGTTTTTTCTCCTTAATCTGCCAGAAACTGACCGGCAGCAGCACTGAGAGGATGAATACTGCGGGTAGCTGGACCGCATCCTGCTTGAAGGTTCCGGGCAGCAGCCAGCTGCCGAGCAGAAACAGTGCCCATAACAGGGCGGTGATGACAGGCATTTTGTTCATCATGATATCCAATTTGTTGTCCGCAAGCCTTCCACTCTTGCAAACTCGCGCAGATTATTGGTGACCAAGGTCAGCCCTTCACTTCGGGCATGTCCGGCAATATGCAAGTCATTGACCCCGATGGTTGTTCCTTTCCGTTCCAGATCAGCTCGAATCTCCCCATAATGAACAGCAGCTTTTCTGCCGTACTCTAGCACTTCCAGTCGGGAAACAAAATCCTCAACCTGCTGCAAATTATGCTCTGGCTTGGCACTTTTTTCGGCTCCATGCAGAAGTTCGGCAAACGTTATCGAACTGACGCACATTTGGCCAGCATGACGATTGAAAAGTGCCAGCACAGCAATGGGGCGGCGTTTAATGACATAGATGGCGATATTGGTGTCCAGCATGTATTTCAGCATCAGAACGCTTCCCGTTCCTGCTGTTCCTGACCAGCCCGCTCCCTCATGAAATCATCAGTGACCCGCTCCTCAGAGAGAAAAAAACTGTCCCAAGTATTTTCCAGCGGCGACAAAATGCGCTCTTGCCCCTGCACCCGAACAGCAACTTTTTTTACATGGTCAGGAAAACGGACTTTCGCAGGCAGGCGCACAGCCTGCGTCTGATTGTTGTTAAAAATTGAGCCAGTGTGCATAGCATTCTCCTGTGGTTCAGTTTCTGGTATATACGAACAGTATATACCAAATCGAACACCCATGCAACCTGAACGATCTTCAACAATTCAGCAGAAGAGCGGCAAGCGCATCAATCTTTCTCCAGCTCCCGTGCCATCCGCATTCCTTCTGCCACATCCACCCGCCAGAGCAATGCGCCGCCAGCTATGAACAGGATGACTAACGAGAGAATGCCGGTGCGGGAATCGCCGGAGATGATCCCGACCAAGCCCATCAGCAGCGGCCCGATGACAGCGGCAAATTTGCCGAGCATGTTGTAGAAGCCGAAAAATTCGGCAGATTTATTATGAGGAATAATGCGGGAATACAGCGAGCGGCTCAAGGATTGGACTCCGCCTTGGATCAGGCCGATGCCGACCGCAAGAATGTAAAATTCCCGCTGTTCGCGCATGAAATAGGCCCAGACCGTGATCAGAACATAGATGCCGATGCCGATCAGAATGCCGGTTTTGGCTCCCAATTTTTCGCCGATTTTGCCAAAAGCAATGGCGGCTGGGAAGCCGACAAACTGGGTGATCAGCAGGGCCGTCATCAGCCCTTTTGTCTCAAAGCCGATTGCCAGCCCGTAATCAACGGCCATGCGGACGATGGTGTCCAAGGCATCAATGTAGAGCCAGTAACCGAGCAGAAAGACAAAGACTATTTTTAATCTGCGAATTTCGGCAAAGGTCTGGGCAAGCTGCTGAAAACCGTCGGTGACAGTCTTCAGACTGAGCCGCTCCTGCTGACCCTGCCGAGGTTCATTAACAAAAAGGAGGATCGGCAGGGAAAAAATGGCCCACCAGAGAGCGACCGTGATATATGACCAGCGCACGGCTTCAGCGGCATCAGCAAGGCCGAAAAACTCTGGTTTCAAGGTCATGAAAACATTGAGAGCAAAAAGAAGTCCGCCGCCCAAATAGCCGAGGGAAAAACCAAGTGCTGAGACAAAATCCACTTTTTTCGGCCCGGCAACTGAGACTAAGAGTGCGTCATAAAATACGTTGGCACCAGAAAAACCAATGGTGCCGAAAACGTACATGCAAGCGGCGGTCAGCCAGTCGCCCTTGCTGACAAAATACAGGCTGCCGGTCATCAGGATGCCGAGAAAGGCGAAAAAGCAAAGAAAGCGTTTTTTCGCGCTGCCCCGGTCAGCGATTGCGCCAAGAATCGGTGCGGCAGCGACAATGACCAAGCTGGCAATGGAGTTGGCCGCGCCAAGCCGGAAGGTGCTTTCCACTGCCGGGCTGCCTGCGCTCCAATATTGTTTGAAAAAGACAGGAAAAAATCCGGCCATCACGGTGGTGGCAAAGGCGGAGTTGCCCCAGTCGTACATAGCCCAGGAAATGACTTTTTTGGTGTCGTGAACAGGCGGCTGTTTCATGGCTATTTCCTCAAATCTCTTGATTTTTCACCAGCAATTCCACACACCGCATAAATTCCCGCCCTCGGTGCTCATAGTTGTCAAACATGTCAAAGCTGGCGCAGGCCGGAGCGAGCAGGACAGTGTCGTCCGGCTGGGCTGCGGCAAAACTGATGCGCACAGCTTCGTCCATACTTTCGGCAAACTGATGTTTGATTCCAGCAGCCTGCGCTGCGTCGGCCAGCTCCGGGCCAGCTTCGCCAATCAACACTGCCTGCCGGACATGCTGCTGCAAGGCTGGAACCAGCTCGCTGAAATCGCCGCCCTTGTTTCGACCACCCGCAATCAGAATCACATCTTTATGAAAGCCAGCCAAGGCGGCCTGCACTGCGCCGATATTGGTTGCCTTGGAATCATTGATGAAATGAACTTCGTTAATTTCCCCAGCAGGAGTCATCCGATGCAAAGGCGGCTGATACTCGGCCAGCCCGGCCCGGATGCCCTCAATTGAGCAGCCAAAGGCCCGCGCCGCCAGCACTGCCGCTGCCGCATTATAAACATTGACTAAGGAACTGAGGCGGGTGCCAGCCAGCTCGTAGATTTCCGCTGCGCCGTCCGGGGCAAAGCCCGGCTCCAGCCGCACCTGCTGGCCTTCGACCTTGGCCCGGCTGCCGAGCTGCGTGCCAAAACCAAGCACTTGACCTGCGCCCGGCACGGTTCTGGCCATAACTTCAGGATCATCCATGCCGATGATGGCTGTGTCACCCGGTTTTTGCTGAGAAAAGAGATTGAGCTTGGCTGCCGCATAGTTGGTAAAGCTGCCGTGGCGGTCGATGTGGTCGGGAGAGAGATTGAGCAGCAGGCCGATCTCAGGGCGAAAACTGCCTGCTGCGTCAAGCTGAAAACTGGACAGCTCCAGCACGGCTGCTTCCGCTGCGCTTGGTTCCGTGAGAAAATCCAAAACTGGAGTGCCGATATTGCCGCCGACAAAGACCTTTTTGCCAGAACTGCGCAAAAGCTGGCCGAGCAGACTGGTGACAGTGGTTTTGCCATTCGAGCCAGTCACAGCAAGCACTGGCACGGGAATGCGTCCGGCAGCCAAGGCCAGCTCGCCGAGCACCGGCACTCCTCGGCTGCGGGCGGCGGTCAGCACGGGCAAATCCAGCGGCACCCCTGGACTGACCACGATCAGGTCCGCAGCCGCGAAAAAAGCTGCTGTGTGGCCGCCGGTCTCCAGCTCTGCCCCGCACTGATCAAGCACAGCCTGTTCTGCCGCAAAAATCTGCGGGCGGTGTTCAGAAACCGCGACCCGCAGCTTCTGCTGGTGCAAATAGCGCACTGCTGCCAGCCCGGATTTGCCCAGTCCGACCACAACCGCTTTCATGCCCGCCTGCAAGACAATCATTTCTTTTTCCGCAGAGCGGACATTCGGTCTGTCAATCTGCAATTGCTATATATTCCACCGGTTCATCGCCCAGCACCAAGGAATCGCTGGTTTCAGCAAGGAGCATGTTCTGGAGAAAGAGCAGGCTGTCAATGGTCATGGCCGTAAATTTCAAGGCTATGCCCTGCTCGCTGACCCTAATCACCGTCCCTTGCGCGGTTATTTCTGTATTGCCCTGCGGCTGCTTCAGCCGGATCAGACAAGTGTCTCCGGGCTTCTGGGCAACGCAGCCATTGACAAAAATGCCGCCAAGACTGAGATTGCTGACAGCGTGCGCGCTGCTCTTGGTGTCGAAATCAAGAAAGACCTCCTGCTGCATGTCCACCCGGATGAAATGACGACGGTCTCTGCTCTTCATGCGCGGCTCCTGAAAGAAAAAACGTTGAAACAGGGTACTGGCCTTGCGTGAATCCATGCAACAATAATGCCGTTCCCCTGAAAAGGAAGGGCCGTTCTATCATCATCAATTTTTTCATCCCATTCTGAGCAGCACCCATTGACAGGCTCAAGGTGCTGGCAGGGACAGGGTGACAAATTTTGTCAGCAACTGACAAAATTTGTCAAGAAAAATCTTTCAGGAGGTATGAAAAAACGCCTGCTCTGTTGCAGAGATCAGGCGTTGGCAGGCAAAGCAACTGAGGAAAGACTGCTCTACTCTTCCTCGCTCTTGATGACCTCCAGCAGCTCCACTTTAAATTTGAGCAGAGATCCCGGCGGAATCACTGGCGGCGCGCCTTGATCGCCATAGCCTAATTCCGGCGGCACATACAGCTCAAAAACACTGCCCGGAGTCATGAGCTGAAGCCCCTCAATCCAGCCGGGAATCACCTGCTTGACCTGGAACCGGGCCGGTTCATTGCGGCTGTACGAGCTGTCAAACTCAGTGCCGTCCAAGAGCGTGCCCTTGTACTGAACCTTGACCGTGTCGCGGACTGTCGGCTTGTCGCCCTTGCCCTCTTTGATGATCTTGTATTGCAGCCCGGATTCCGTGGTCTTGACACCTTCTTTGGTCTTGTTCTCCTCCAAGAATTTTTTCGCCGCCTCTTTGCGTTCGGCAAGCATGGCTTGGAAGAGGTCCTTCTGGGCCTGTTCAGCTTCCTGCTGGGTCATCAGCAGTTTGGCATCGGGTGTGTAGCCATCCTTGATCGCCTGCTCGACAGTGGCCATGTCGAAATTATAGCCCAGCTTTTTGAGATAGGTGCCAAAATCAAGGCCAAGGGCATAGCTGAAACGCTGATTGTCGGTGGTCAGTTTTGCGTCATCGGCTGCCGCCGCTGATCCGGCAGTCAGCATCAAGGCCAACACTGCGCATGCTGCACGCTTCATAGATTCTCCTCTTCAGTCAATTCAAGCAGACATTGTCAACTGGGCGGCATCAGGCCGCGCCAATTCCATGATAATCAGGTTCCATACTACCTGATCTGGCCGAAAAACAAAAACACCTTTTTCCAGCTACTGTGTTTTGTTGAGGCCTGCTCAGGCAAAGCAGAGACCGCAGTCAGGGCAGGCATTCTGCGAAGTGGGAAAGGTGCAGCCGCAGGCGGGACAGACCGCTGTGTCAGCGGCAGTGTCAAAGACCGCGCCAGCTCCGCCAAGGTCATGCTCATGCAGGGCTGTGGAGCGGATATGATCCTGCACCATAAAGGCCTGCACGTCCTCCAAGTCAGCGGCCCGAACCTGCACCGTCAGACTGGGGCCGCCGCAGCAGCTTGACCGGCAGCTTCCTTCCTCGTTGACCACCAAGGAGGGAATGCCCTGCCGCTCCAGCAGGGCCTGAAGATGCCGCATTTCCACCATTGCCCCTTTGCTGATGCTGACCAGTTCGTCATTGGGACTCAGCGGCAGACGGCGGGACCCTTTTTTCGCCTCGGCCAGCCGCTGCTGCTCCAGCAGGCTCTGGCCGTCAAGCAATGTGACCGCGCAGACCGCGCAGCGATCAATTTCCACCCGATACTCATCGCCGCACTGCGGGCAATATTTCAATTCAGGATCAATAGTACGCTTCATGCTGTCACAACTCACCCTTCAGTATTTGGCCTGCTTGTTCTTCTGCGCTTTATTGAGCAGATCGCCCAGCGTGCCCATTGATTTGGGCGCAGCATCCTTTGGCGGCGGAGTCCAGTTCTTCTCCTCCTCAGCCTTGGGGGTGTAGTCTTCCGGGACAAGGGAAATACGCTGCTGGGCCTTGTCAATGCTGTCAATTTTCACTGTCACCTGCTGGCCTGCCGAGAGCACCTCGCGGGGATGATTGATCCGGCGGCCTCCGCCCAGCTTGGAAATATGAAGCAGGCCGTCAATGCCCGGCTCCAAGGTGACAAAGGCCCCAAAGGCGGCCAGCCGTGAGACCGTGCCGTTGTGGACGCTGGCAGGCGCGTATTTCTCCTCCACCCGCTCCCACGGATTTTCCAGCGTGTCCTTCAGGCTCAGGGAGATGCGCTCTTTGGCCCAGTCGATCTTCTTGACCAGCACTGCCACCTGCTGGCCCACACTGAGCACATCTTCAACCCGCTCAACCTGGCCCCAAGCCAGCTCAGATATCGGAATCAGGCCGTCCGCGCCACCGAGATCAACAAAGGCCCCAAACTCGCGGATGGAACTGACCGTGCCTTCAACCTGATCACCCTCGTGCAGGCTGTCACGGAGCTGCTGCTTGCGCTCCTCGCGCTCCTCTTCCAGCAGGGCGCGGGCCGAGAGGATGATGTTGCGGCCTTTTCTGCCGAACTCAATGATTTTGAAGTCCATTTCCTGCTCCAGATAGGCCTCTGGCGATTCCGCCCGGTGCAGGCCCATCTGAGAGTAGGGGCAGAAGGCGCGCTGTCCAGCCACTGCGACCTGATAGCCGCCTTTGATCTCCGCCTTGACCATGCCCTTGACTGGAATGCCAGTCTGAAACGCCTGCTCCAGCTCCAGCAGTCCAGCGGCCCGCCCGGAGCCGACGCGGGTGGTGAAGACTAATTCACCGCCGCGCTGGGTCAGGAAAAAGACTGGCACCTTGTCGCCGACATTGACAGTCAGTTCGCCGTCTTCATTATGGCATTCGGCTGCGCTGAGAACCCCCTCGCTTTTGCCGCCGAGGTCAAGAAAGATGTTCTCGCCGCTGATGTCGGCAACAACTGCCTCTATCTTGTCGCCGGGCTGAAGCTGCTGGCCGGTGACGCTTTTTTCCTGAAACAGGTCTGCAAAGCTTTCTTGGGTCATGGTAAATACTGAGCAAATATAAGATTGATAGCTTATAGCTATCCGTCATTTAGCACTAAGCTGTTTAATTAACAGAAAAATAAACGGCAAAATAACAACAAACGCAAAAAATAACTTGTCAAGTGGTTTCTTGCGAGCAAGGAGGCTAGCAATTATAACGGATCCAGAGATAAATGCAGAAAATAAAATTGTAATAGAAAATAATTTTAGCAATTCAGGTTCTTGTCTGCAAACAGCGCAGCAAAGAATAAAGAGTCCATAACCAAGCACAAAAGAAACTATAGAACTTCCAATTTGGTTAAGCCTGTACCCAGTATGATCTACAATATCTTTTAAAGAATCAGAAGAAGTCCTTTTTGGGAGGCAATTAACTATTGTACCAAGGAGAACATAAATAGTAAATATAAGGCCAAAAGAATTTGCTGGCAAAAAATCAAAAAGAATTTTTAAACCTATTTTTTGAAGATCAGCTATTCCAAACAATTGAAATATCCATCTTAACCAGATACAGTTAATTTTGACTATCGACATCAAAGCAGTAATAAAACCGCAAAATCCGAAAAAAAGAATATCTTTCTTGATTTCTTCTACAAGAAGGTCTATTGATTTTTTTAGATCATTATTCATCACTACTGCCGCACCACCTCAGTTCCTTGCGGCACATTCAGCCGGACAAGCTCCTCTTCCACCTTGGCGGAATTCGCAGGAAAGGTATTGAACTTGATATTGCTGAATTCCAATTTGGTCAGCGTGTCAAAATGATCTTCCAACACGAGCTGCCGAATCACCGAATTCTTGTCAAACCAGCAATGCACACTCTTGATCTGTCCATGCGGCTTTTTGGGCACCAGCTTGACAACATACAGACCATTGCCAGTTTTGGCGCGGCTGTCCGCAGGTTCTAAAGAAAAATCATCAAGCAGATTGCCCTTACCTGCAAAAAGGGAATAGGTGATGTCAGATTCCAGCTCTTTGGCTGAGGAAACCAAGAGCTGCTTGTCCTTCTCGTTGTAAATGGAGAGCTGCTTGCCGTCATTGACAATAATCTGCACATCCGGGGCCATGTAGTTCCAGCGCATGATGCCTGCGCGAATAGGCGCGGGCCGGTAGAAAATGCAGTTGCCTGCGCCATGCCGGGCACGTCCGCCGCTGCCGGTGGTCTGCCGGAAATTGAAGCTGAGACTGGTCAGGCTGCGGTAGCGTTGCTGCACAGCTTCAACCTGAGGCCGCAGGTCAGCCTGCGCCGCGTTCGCAGTGGTCAGGCAGCAGAACAGGAAAAGAAAAATAATCTTGAAAATACGGGGTAATACTTCAGACATCAACTTTTTCCAAATGAATGGGACGGCCAAAAATCCGGTCAGCAAGCCGCTGCACCGGACCAGTGCTGTCGGAAACAAAAAAGCGGCTCTGCCGCCCCTGCTCCGCCATATTTGAGCCGATTTGAGGATTTTTATCAAGGAATTCTTTCAAATGTCGGGCAGCTTCGGCAGAGGAGTCAACTAACCGCACTTTTTTGCCCATTCTGGCCTGAATCAGGCTGCCGAGCAAGGGATAATGGGTGCAGCCGAGAATCAGGGTGTCGATCTGCCGCTCACGCAGGGGATGAAGATAGCGGCGGAGGATCATTTTTGTTTCCCGCTTGTTGAGCCAGTCCTCCTCCACCAAGGGAACCAAGAGCGGACAGGCTTGGCTGATAATCTGACAGCCGGGCCGGACTGCTTGGAGACGCTGCTCATAAACCTTGGAACGCACGGTGGCTCTGGTGCCAATGATGCCGATCCGGCCTGCCGCGCTCACTGCCGCTGCTTTTTCTACAGTCGCGCTGACCACATCAATGACCGGCACCGCATACTGTTGCCGCAGGGTCTCGGCAGCCGCAGCCGCAGCCGAATTGCAGGCGATGACCACCGCCTCTGCTCCCTGACTGAGCAGGAAGTCCGTGTTGCGGCAGCTGCAGGCCGTGATGACCTCGGTGCTCTTGGAGCCGTAAGGGCTGCGGGCAAGATCACCAAAATAGAGCAGCGGCAATTGAGGACACAAATCCTCAATTGCCTTGGCCACGGTCATGCCGCCAACCCCGGAGTCAAACACTCCGATCATGCGGAACAGCTCAGGCGGACTTCTTTTTCTTTCCAGCCCGCTCGGCAATGGACTTGCGCAGATTCGGATGAATGCCGCGCTCCTTGCTGGCTGCTGAACGCTCATCAGACAACGCCTTGGCGCAGAGCGACTGACGGCTGGGGAAGCCGTACTTTTTCCGATATTCGCGGGCAGTCATGCCATGCGACTTCAAATGTTTGGTCAGCATTTTAAAAGACTGGCCGCATTCCAAGCAGATAATTTTATTTTTCTGAATGGAGCGTTTCGGCTCAATGTCCGGCTTGCCTTCCCTGTCATCAGCCGCGCAGCCGCTGACCTCAGCCTCCTGCAGGCCCTTGAGCGTCTGATAGGTTTCATGCAAAGCCGCGTTGATTTCCTCTTTGCTCATGCTCGAACCGCTGATATGGGACTGAACGATTTCAGCAGTCATTTCAACTAATGTTTTGCTCATGTCGAACTCCAGAAAAAAAATATGGGTTGAAGGCAGGGGCGGTCAGAAACATGCAAGAGAAGCATTCACCCCTGCCCGTTTGAAAAACATCCTTCTGACATGACACCGTGCAGCACAAAATCACGGACTTTGTCCTTCCTTCCCGCTGGTCGGAAAGCAGCGGGAATAACAACACTGGCCCTGTCCAAGGGGCGTTCAGGCGGCGCAGATAAAAAACAGCCTCTGACCTTCCCCGTCTGGAAGGAACGATTGTCTCTGATAGTACAATCAGAGAGCCGTATATTACCTGATGGAATCAGGCAATGCAATACTATTCAACAAGGCTGAAAAATATTTTCAGTTCCCAGATCGGGAAACTGGCCTCTCAGGAGGAAAAAGTCTGAAAAATTCTTTCTGACAACACAGTTCCGCCTGCCGTCTTTTCTAAAAAAACTGTGGCTGAAGGGCGGAGGCGGTTCTTTCCGAGTTGACAGAACGCCGGGGCGGCATTATTGTGAGCTTATTGAGCAGCTTGTTTTCTTCAACAATGTTATTCAGCAATTGCAGACAGGAAGAGGTGAGACCATGCCTGTGTATGAGTACAGATGTTCAGCCTGTGAACGGGTTTTTGAAGTGCAGCAGAAAATCAGCGACGCGCCGCTGACCACCTGCTCCGAATGCGGGGGCGAGGTGAAAAAGTTAGTTTCCGCTGCCGCCTTTCATTTAAAAGGCGGCGGCTGGTATGCGGACGGCTACAGCTCCTGCGGCAAGCAGGACGGCGGCAAGGACAAGGACAGCAAGCCTGCCGCGCCCGCCTGTTCAGGAGGAGCGGAGGGCGGCTGCAAAAGCTGTCCGGCAGCAGGCTGACCCCGAATTTCCCCCTTTGTTGCGACCGTCGGAAAACGAGCCTGTTTCCGGCGGTTTTTTGATTGACAGCCTTTCCTGTCCATTGGTACTCTGAAAGTATCCCCTGATGCAATCAATCAGGGGGCATCTCATGTCGTCTCCATGTTCCGGCAGACGGCAGCATCCCTGAAAAAGGAGCGGAAAAATGGCAGCAGCAAGCGGTTTTTTCAGCAATATATGGGTTTGGCTCCAGAGCACCGGCGTGCCTGAGCAGGTCGGGAGCGTTGATTTTGTCGGCTTGTTCACCAACCCGTGGTTCATTGTCCCCTTTGCCGTCCTGGTCGGCATCATGATCTGGAAGCAGATGTTCAATGAACTGATTATTCTTGTTATTTTTGTCATCCTCTGGTGGCTGTCAGGAACGGAGTACATGCAGACCCTGATTGTTGACGGTGAGCTGCAGATCAAAAAGGTGATTCCGGTGCTGATTGGCGCCTCAGCACTGCTTGGTGTTATCATCTATCTGCTTTTCGGTCGTTCCTGAAGCAAGCCTTTTTTCTTTTCATCTGAATCAGGTCAGCAGGCATGGATTACCGCAACGCTGTTTTTGTCGTCACTTCAGAAGATTCCTGTCCCATCTACAACACCGGCGAGGAGCTGCAAGTGCAGGATGCGGCTGTCAGTGTCGATTACGAGAAGCCGGTCTGCATGTTTCTGGTCCAGGAACTGCTGAAGATTGTCTCGAAAAAACCGGGTGAGCAGCGTTTCACCCAGCTCGCCATGCAGCGGGCCTCGTTCAAATGTCCCGGCTGCACTGGGTCCATGCGCTTTGAGTACAAAAAGGAGAAGGGCTTCTCTACGTTGCAGATGAACCTGCTGCGGATCGCCGATAAAAAGGCCCGCAAGCGTCATGTTGAGGCCCTGTTCAAGCATCTGCGCACCATGGAGGTTTTCGAGCTGCTCGAAGACCATGACCTGCTGGACTTGATCTCCATGCTCAAGCTCAAGCAGTTTGATCCCAACAAGATCATCATTGCTGAGGGCACACGCGGCACCCATCTCTATATCATCCTCTCCGGCAAGGTGGCGATTGTCAAAGGGGAAAAAGAGGTGATCGCCGAGATAGGCCGGGGCGAGATCTTCGGCGAGATGAGCCTGCTCTCCGGCGAGCCGGCTGGCAGCTCCGTGCATTCCCGCACTGTGGTCAAATTCGGCACCATCAACGGCAAGGATCTGAAGTTCATCCTCAACCGCTACCCGGTCCTGCAAATTTTCTTCTACCGCCTCTTGGTCAACCGGGCCCAGATGAACATGGCCAAGTCCGGCAAGATCAGCTCCGGCATGAGCGGCGAGCTGATCTACATCAGCCCGGTCGAACTGTACCAGCTCATCAATTCCGGCGGCAAATCCGGCAAGGTGGATCTGATCTTTCCAGACGGCCATGCGGTTGTTCTCTTCAATGAGGGCGAAATTGTCCAAGCCATGTTTGGCGATCTCTTAGGCAAGGAAGCCCTGTTCGCCACCTTGAGCAAGAAAAAAGGCTCCTTCACCTACAATACGCATCTTGCTGGCAAGTATCAGAAATTGCAGCCGCTGGGCGGCTTCATGGGCCTGCTCATGGAAGGATTGCAGCGCATTGACGAAGAGAAAGAGAAGTCCGGCGGAGAAGGTCTTGCTGATGACCCTGAATTTTCAGTGGATGACTGATTCAAGCCCGGATATTTATTTGCAAACAAGGCCCGTTCCAAATGCGGCTTGTTCCTTTTAATTGAGGATCGCTGGACAGATGGCAGGATTCCGCAACGCTGTCTTTGTGGTGACAGAGGAATTCTCCTGCCCGCTCTACAATGTGGGCGAGGAATTTATTGTCCATGAATCTGTCCTTTCCATTGATCGGAACAAAGAAACCTGCCTCCAGATGGTTCAGGAGTTAATGAAAGCCTTGGCCGTGGCCAAGCCGCTGCTGGAGCAGCGGATCACCCGGAAAGGGGTGCAGCGGGCCAAGTTTGAATGCGGCGGCTGCTCCGGCTTGATCCGTTTTGAATATAAGAAGGAGAAGGCCTATTCCACCCTTCAGATGAACCTGCTCAAAGTGGCCGAGCAGCGGGCCAAACAGCGGCTGATTGCTGAATTTTTCGGCATCCTCCGGGAAATGGAGCTGTTTGAGCCGCTCAATGATTTTGATTTGCAGGACTTGGCCCTGCTGATGAAGCTGCACAGCTATCCGCCCGGCAAAATCATTATTGAGGAAGGCGAGCGGGGCACCAATTTTTATGTGGTCCTGTCCGGCAAGGTGGCTGTGGTCAGCAAGGACAGCGAAGTGATCGCGGAAATTGATCCGGGCGGCATTTTTGGGGAAATGAGCCTGCTGTCCGGCGAGCTGACCTATCCGTCCGTCTATTCCAAGACCGCCTGCCAGCTTGCCGCGCTCAATGCCAAGGATTTCAAACACGTTCTTTCCCGCTATCCCATTCTCCAGATTTTCTTTTACCGCGTCTTGGTTCACCGTGCCCAGGAAAACACTCTCAGGGCTGGCAAGATCAGTTCCGGCATGAGCGGCGAGCTGTCTGAGATCAATCCAGTGGATCTGTTCCAGATGATCAATTCCGGCGGCAAATCAGGACGGATCATCTTCAATTTCGGCAAAAGCCGCGCCATTGCGTTGTTCCATGAGGGCGAGGTGGTGGCCTGCCACCATAAGGGACAGAAGGGCAAAGAAGCGTTTTTTGCCCTGCTGGTGGAGCCGCAAGGCCGCTTCATCTACACCAAGGGCTTGAGCGAAAGGGAAAAGCAGCTTCAGCCCTTGGGCGGCTTCATGGGGCTGGTCATGGAAGGTCTCCAGCGCATTGACGAGGAGGGAGACGACAGCGGAGAGGACTGAATCTAAAGCCGCCGGAAGATCAGGCAGGCATTGGTGCCGCCAAAGCCGTAACTGCTCGACATCACGGCCCGCAATTTCGCCTGCCGGGTTTCCTGAACAATGTTCATTTCTTTTGCCTCTGGCTCTAAGTTGTCGATATTGGCAGTGGCAGCGATGAAGCCGTGTCGAAGCATGAGCAGGCTGTAGATGGCCTCATGTACCCCGGCGGCACCAAGGGAGTGGCCGGACAGGGACTTGGTCGAGCTGATCGGCGGAATGCTGCTGCCAAAGGCCTGCCGCACCGCCCGCAGCTCGACCATGTCGCCAATGGGTGTTGAGGTGCCGTGGGCGTTGAGATAGTCAACCGTCGTTGTTCCAGCCATCTGGAGGGCCATTTTCATGCAGCGGGCCGCTCCCTCGCCAGAGGGCGAAACCATGTCGTGGCCGTCAGCTGTGGCTCCGTAGCCAATGATTTCAGCATAGATCGGCGCGCCCCGGCGGCGGGCCTGCTCCAGCTCCTCGACCACGACCACGCCTGCGCCGTTGGCCACGACAAAGCCGTCCCGGTCCCGGTCCCACGGACGCGAAGCCTGGGCAGGACGCTCGTTGAAATGGGTCGAAAGCGCGCCCATTGCGTCGAACATGGCGGTCTGCGTCCAATGTTCCTCGTCGCTGCCGCCCGCAAAGACAATGTCCTGCTTGCCGAGTTGAATCTGCTCCAAGGCCGCGCCAATGCAGTGCGCCCCGGTGGCGCAGGCTGAGGAGACCGAATAGCAGGTGCCAAGGATTTGAAAGGGCGCGGTCAGGGCGGCGGAAACCGTGCTAGACATGGTTCTCGGCACCATGAAGGGACTGAGGCGGCGCAGCCCTTTGCTGCGCATGATGTCAGCCGTGGCCACCACATTTTCTGCCGAGGTGCCGCCGGAACCCATGATCAGGCCGGTGCGGGGTGAGGAGACCTGCTCCTCGCGCAGACCGCTGTCAGCAACGGCCTGCCGCATGGCGATGTATGCATAGGCCGCCGCATTGCCCATGAAGCGGAGGCTTTTCTTGTCAATATGCTTCTCGCAGCGAATGCGGGTGAAGGAGCCGATCCGGGAGCGCAGGCCCAGCTCCTCATAAGCCGGGCAATACTGGATGCCGGAGCGGCCCTGTTGCAGAGATTGCAGCACGTCACGGATGCTGTCGCCCAATGGTGAGACGATACCCATGCCAGTGATGACAGCTCTGCGCATAATGTCTCCTGATGATCAGTCTGATGGTCATATTACGGTTCAAGGATACAGAAAAACAGATTTGTCCGAAAAAAACAAGCGAAACACGACCGACATGAGCACCCGGAAAATCAAGCAGCAGATTCTCGCCTTGCTGCAAGAGCATGATCTGACCGAAATTCAGGATGAATTGGTCAAGCTGCCCGCCAAAGAGGTGATCAATGCCCTTTTTGCCGCCATCTGCCGGAGCGAGGAGCGGCTGCGCTGGTACGCAGTTTCAGCAATGGGAAGAGCGGTTGCCCGGCTGGCCGAAGAAGATATGGAGGAGGCGCGGATTGTCATGCGCCGTTTGCTCTGGAGCCTGAACGAGGAGTCAGGCGGCATTGGCTGGGGCGCGCCAGAGGCAATGGCGGAAATTTTCTGCTGTCATGAAGGGCTGGCAGAGGAGTACATTCACATGCTGCTCTCTTATATGCGGCCTGACGGCGACGGGCCGCATCAGGAAGGCAATTTTTTGGAGCATGAGACCTTGCAGCGCGGCCTGCTCTGGGCTGCCGGACGATTAGCCCAAGGCCGCCGCGAGCTGGCTTTGGCCAAAGGCATGGCTGCTGACCTGCCCCAATATCTGCACTCGCCAGACGCAGTGGTCTGCGGCTTGGCGGCGTGGGCTATTGGCCTGCTTGGTGATTGCTGTCCTCGCTTGGAAAGACTCCATGAGCTGAAAACAGATGCAACTCAGCTCCGGCTTTACGAGGAGGGCTGTTTCAGCACTGTCACCGTCGGCGAGCTGGCGGCCAAGGCCATAGCGCGGATGCAGGCATGAAGCAGAAGCAGCTCTTTCCTCATGCCGCCTGTTTGCAATTAGCAATTCAGCCCGGCGAGATTGCCGCCAATCTGAGCAGATTTCAGGAGCTGCTCGCGGCGCAGCAGTTTCCTGAAAACACGCTTGTGGTTTTGCCGGAGGCTTGGGCCAGTGGTTTTGACTATCCCAAGGCTGCCGCATTAGCTGAACAGACTCCGGCTGTCCTGAAAATGCTGCAAGAGAAGGCGGCGCAGCGCAAGCTCTGGTTTGCCGGGTCGTTGCTGGAACCGCAAAACGAGGGCAGGCCCTGCAACACCCTTTTTCTGGTCGGGCCTGAAGGCGTGGCAGGCGCATATCGGAAACATCATCTCTTCCGTTTCTGGCAGGAAGAAGAATATTTGCAGGCCGGACGCGAGCCGCTGCCGATCAACAGTCCATTTGGCCTGCTCGGAGCCTTGGTCTGCTATGATATTCGCTTCCCGGAGATCAGCCGCAGGCATGCCTTTGCAGGCAGCAGGCTGATTATTGTTTCAGCGCAATGGCCTTCAGCCCGGCTGGCCCACTGGCGGCTGCTGGTGCAGGCCAGGGCGGTGGAGAATCAGGTCTTTGTCCTTGCCTGCAACGGCTGCGGCCCGGTCGGCGAAGGCCGTCTGGCTGGCCATTCTTTGATCATTGATCCCAACGGCGAAATCTTGGCCGAAGCTGGTGACGAAGCCGGTTGCATTCAGGCACCGTTGCGGGAGGATGTCTTGGACAAACTTCGTGCCCGTTTCTGCACCAGCGGTGAGCGGCCTTGGCCGGGCTGGGACAGCAATAAAATTGTTGCTCTGCCAACCTTACAGAAACGCCTGTCCCTACTCCGGCGGCAGGGCAGCAGAATTGTCTTCACCAATGGCTGCTTTGATTTGCTCCATGCCGGACATGTTGATTATCTGGAGCAAGCCCGCGCCTGCGGCGACTGCCTTGTGGTCGGCCTGAATGCGGACAGCTCAGTGCGGCGGCTGAAAGGAGCCTCCCGGCCTGTCAACAGCGAAGCCGAGCGGGCCAGAGTTTTAGCCGCGCTGGGCTGTGTTGATTTTGTCATCCTCTTTGGCGAAGACACGCCGCAGCAGCTCATCACGGCCCTGCTGCCCGATGTTTTAGTCAAGGGCGCGGACTGGCCGGAAGAGGAAATTGTCGGCGCGGCAGAGGTGAAAGCCGCTGGCGGTTCGGTGCGGCGGATACCATTTAGCAGCACCTGTTCCAGCAGCAGCATTATCGCAAAGATAGCCTCCGCCCAGTCGGACTCATCCCTTTAAGCTGACCAAGCACCTTGGCAACTCCTGAATAATCCAAAGGATCAACCCAGCCGTCCAGCTCGGCATCGGCAAGCGGCCTGTCGCCCGGCTCCAACTCCTTGAGCGCGGCAGCCACCTGCGCGGCCAGCTCCGGCTCCACTGTGGCTGTCTTGGCTAAAACAAAGCCCGGATACAGATCGGTGGAGCAGGCAAAGGGAAAATCCTGATGGAACTTTCTCGCCAATATCTTGAAGTCCTTCATTGTTCCGTTGCCATTGGCAAACTCACGCTCCAGCAGGCCGGTCGGCAGGGTGCCTGCGTCAACTTTCCCGGCCAGCACTGCCGTGACCACGGCCTGCGGCGTTTCAAAAAAGCGGATGGTATGAAAAAACGTGTAGGCATCAATGCCTGCATCTTTGAATTCCTTTTCCGCCATCTGCCAGCCAGCAAACGACCAGCGCCGGAGCGCGCCAAACTTTTTATCCCGCAGATTAGTCAGGCCGTTGATGCTTTTGTTGTCTGCGGCAGTGAAGATGACCGCTCCGTTATACTCCGTGCCAATGACGGCATTTTTCATGGTTGCCACCGCCGTTGCTCCGTATTTGGCTTGGGTAGTGATGAACATCGACGGATCCGCAGTGAAGAAATCAACCTTGCCTGCCGCAACCGCAGGCAGAAGGTCTTGATAGCTTAAAGGCAGCACTCTGACCGGCTGCCGCAGTTTTTCCGCAAGATAGCGGCCCGTGGCAGCCCATTGCCGCTGGCCGTCAAAAGGGCCGTTCCAGACAAGAAAGCCGATGGTGACACCGCCTGCGGCTTGGCAGACAGCGGCGGAAAAAAACAGCAGGACAGCCAAGGCTGCCAGTAATATTCTTTGCATCGCATCCCCTCCGTTTTTTTGAAAACAACAGCAGCAAGCGTCAATTTGCCATGCAGCATCAATAAATTGTCGCATACGGCAGGCTGCGCTGTCAAGCACCGGAGGAAACGCGGCAAGTGCAACAACCCTGCTTGCCTGTTGCACAGAAGACTGTTATTGAAATTCAGACAACGCAAAGTTATTGGGATGTATCGCGTTGAAAATTCGTTGGCACGTATCATCCGAGGACAGGGCCATGAGGAAGCCGAAGAACCTGCTTGCGCTTTATGAGGGAATTCTGATTACATCCCAAGCAGCCGATAGACCGCCTTCATATCCAATTCCCGCCGAAGCAAAGCGGCCAGCCGGTCAAGTGCTGGTTCAAGATCATATTTCGCCCCTTGGCCGCTCAAAGCAGACAGGCCCTTTGCCGCCCGCAGGCGGTTGATGAACCAGCGGCGGAAGGGGTCACTGTCAAAAATGCCGTGCAGATAGCTGCCCCAAATCGTGCCGGAGCTGCTGGCCCGCCCGCAGCTTGCGCCGTCGGCAAAGACGAGCAGCGGTTCTGCGCTGTCTGCCCCGCTGCGGCCATGATGGATTTCATAGCCGCGCACTGGCATCCCGGAGGGAAGATGTCTGCCCTCCCGGCGGGTCAGGGTCTTGTCCGCAGCCAGCTCGGTGTGCAGATTGAGCAAACCCAGTCCTTGCAGCTTGCTGCCCAGCTCGCCCTCCAAGCCGTGCGGATCAGCAACCGCTTTGCCCAGCATCTGGAAGCCGCCGCAAATGCCGATGATCTCTTTATTTTTCCCTGTAGCCTGCGCAATGGCTGCGGCCAGTCCGCTTTGCCGCAGCCAGGTCAGATCAGCAATCACATTTTTGGAACCGGGCAGGATGAGGCAGTCCGGCTCGCCCAGTTCCTCCGCATGACGGACTGTGCGCAGCCAGACATCCGGTTCCGCCAGCAGCGGCTCCAAGTCGGTAAAGTTGGAGATGTGCGGCAGGTCAATCAGGGCAATCTCGACATGGCCGCCCGCTGGCCGGGGCCGGTTGTAGATGCCCGCCTTGAAGCTGACCGAATCCTCCTGCGGCAGACCGAGATCAGTCAGCCACGGCACCACGCCGAACACTGGCCTGCCAGTGCGCTGCTCCAAGAAGCGATGCGCGTCCGCCAGCAGGCTGGCATCGCCCCGGAAGCGGTTGACGACAAAGCCGGCCAGCAGCTTGCGCTCCCACGGAGCCATGACCTCGACATGCCCGACAAAGGAGGCATAAACCCCGCCCCGGTCAATGTCGCCGACTAACAGGACAGCAGCTTGGGCCTGCTGGGCCATGCGCATATTGACAAGGTCATGCGACTTGAGATTGACTTCGCCCGGACTGCCCGCGCCTTCTAAGATCATGCAGTCCTGCTCACCAGCCAGCTCGTCGTAGGCAGTGCAAACCGTCTGCCAGAGGCCTTCCTTGGCCCGCACATACTCAGCCACCCGCATGTTGCCGACCGGCTTGCCGAGCACAATCACTTGGCTGCCCACGTCCGAGCAGGGCTTGAGCAGAATCGGATTCATGCGCACATCCGGGTCAAGGCGGCAGGCCTGGGCCTGCACCACCTGCGCCCGGCCCATTTCGCCGCCGTCCTTGGTGACAAAGGAGTTGAGGGACATGTTCTGGGCCTTGAACGGAGCCACGCGCAGCCCGTCCTGCAAGAGCACCCGGCAGAGGCCAGCGGCCAGCACGCTCTTGCCCACATCCGAGCCAGTGCCGAGCAGCATCAGGGCTGGCGTTTTTCTTGTTCGCGGTGCAACCGTCCGCTCTGGGGCAAGCATCGTGCCCAAGGCTTGGACGAGCTGATCATTCTCCTCTTCCAAGCGCACCGCCACTCGGAAATATTGATCGTTCAAACCCTCGTAGTTGTCACAAACCCGAATGGCAATCTTGCACTCGTGCAGGAGCTTATCTGCCAGTTCCGCAGCAGTGAGCGGCTCGGTAAGATGGACAAGGAGGAAGTTAGCTGCGCCTGCAATCACCCGCAGCTTGGGCAGCGCGGCCAGCTCGCGGTGCATCTTGTCCCGATTGCGGCGGACAGTCTCCCGGCTTTTGCGAAGATATGCCGCATCATGCAGAACTGCTGCCCCTGCCGCTTGGGCAAGCGTGTTCACCGGCCACGGGGCAATCTGCTCTCTGATTTTCTTGCAAATAATTTCTGAAGCAGCGAGGAAGCCAAGGCGCAGGCCGGGAATGGCAAAGAGCTTGGTCAGCGAGCAGAGGGTGATGATGTTCTTCCGGCAGCAGGCCAGCGACTCATAGCCTGCAACAAAACCGGCAAAGGCTTCATCAAGCAGGAAAAGAACATCCGGGTGCTGATCAGCTAAGGTCAGCAAGGCATTCCGGTCATTCATCCGCCCGGTCGGGTTGTTGGGCTGACCAAGCAGGAGCAAATCGCCGGGCCGCAGCAGGGCGGAGACATGTTCCAGATCAGGCTGAAACGCTTTGTCCGCTGACAAGGGCACGGACAGAATTTTCGCCCCGGCCCGTTCGCAGGCTTGCCGATAGTCGATATAGGCAGGCACGAGAATGACGGCCCGCTGCGGGGCAATGGCTCGCAGGGCGGCGTACAGCAGCTCAGAAGTGCCGTTGCCTGTCACGATTTGCGCAGGTGTGAGCCAGTATTGGGCGGCAATCGCTTGAATCAGCTCTGCCGCTTCCGGGTCAGGGTAATGGACGATTTCCGGCAGGCGGGCGGAAAGGACATGCCAGAGCTGCTCCGGCGGGCCGAGCGGATTAAGGTTGGCACTGAAGTCAAGAATTGCCTTTGGCTGACAGCCGAGCCGGGCTGCAAGGGCGCGCAGATTGCCGCCATGCGCGCTGCTCATGCTGCCAGACCCAGTTCGGCAAAGGGCGGCAGATTCAACACTTCCATGAAGCTGTCCACATGCCAGCGGGCCTCCAAGGCAGGATTGCGGAAGGCGATCAAATCCATGCCAGCGGCGGCGCAGTGGTCGCGGTCAACTGTGGAATCACCAATAAAAATCGCTTCGTCTGTGCGCAGGCCAAAATGCTTGAGAATGACATGGAGGGCATCAGGGGCAGGCTTGGGCTTGGGCGCATTGGCCGCAGTCATGACGATCTCAAAATGCTCGCGCAGGCCGAACAAATCCAAGATCAGCTCCATCGTGTTAGTCCGGTTGGTGGAAATGGCCCGATGACAGTGCGGCCTGATCTGCCGGAGAAAGTCTTTCAAATCCGGGGCCATGAGCATATATTTAAGATACGGCGTGTAGTCAAGGGCGCGGGCATAGCTGTTCACCGCCTCAATCTCGATCTGCTCATGCTTGCGGAAAATATGGCGGATGGAGTCCATCACATTGTGAATATGAACATACCCCAGCTCCTCCGCATCCATCAGCGGGCAGCCGAAATGCTCCAGCAGATGATTGTAATAGATACGGTTGGCCTCGCAGGAATCAAACATGACTCCGTCGCAGTCAAAGACAACAAGTTTCAACATCTGTCCAGCTCCCCGTTCTCCTTGTCCGCCTCAGCTTGCAGCAGGCTGCCGTAAATCTCCAGATTCAGCTCGGCAAAGAAGATTTCCATGAAGTCATGCCGCCGCTTGGCGATTTTCCGGCCCATCTGGGTCAGCATTATGCTGCACACCTTGCACATTTTGCTCTGAAACTCCCGGTAGGCCGTGTCTTCCGCTGAGTAAGGCGCGGTCAGATCATGATTTGCATCAGGATTGTGCAGCTGCGCCCCAATCTGGCCGGCAAAAAGAAAGGCCCGGCCTATGCCGATTGCGCCGATGGAATCGAGCTTGTCCGCATCAAAAATAATTTTTGCTTCCAAGCTCTCCGGTCGATCACCACCACGGAAGCGGTGGGCACGGATGCAATGGCAGATGGCGGCCCGGTTTTCCTCGCTGTAGCCCAGCTCTTGAAGGATATTTTCCGCCATTTCCGCGCCCATAGCCGCATGACAGATTTCCCCCTTGCTGCGGTGCTCCTTGCTCCGGCCTATGTCATGCAGCAGGGCTGCCGGAGCTAAAATATCCAGCCTGGCACCCATCTTGCGGCCTATGGCCATTGCATTCTGAAAAACCCGTTCCGTGTGGTCCGGGCCGTGCGAGCCGCCTGCCTCAGTGCAGTGCTTCGCGCTGATCCGGCGCAGTTCAGCCAGCAGCTCCGATGAAATCTCCGCTCGATCTTGATCAGTCATCATGCTTCTCCAAAATATTCCTGCCGCAGCCAGCGCAGGCCAAGAAGGAGCAGCTCCTCCTCGTCGCCAGCCAAGGCGCGGAGTTCCAAAGCGGAAAGCGGGCGGTTCATGGTGATCCTGCCGTCACTCATCTCTTGGCGGAAAAAATCAAGATTGTAAAGGGCCATGATGTACTGATCCATCTGGGCTTGACTCGGCCTGAATCCGGTCTGAATCTTGGGATGCTGGAGCAGCTCCAAAAGCTGATCATCAAAACGGCTGTATTCGGTCATGCCTTGGTCATGAAAATATTCCGGCGCAGTCTGCTCCTGCGCTTCAGCAAAGCCGAGGCAGTGCGGTTCACGAAGCAAGACAAATTGCTCCTCCACGCTGCCGTCGGCTTGGCGTGAGGCCCCGCGTCCGGCAGGATAGGCCCGGCAGGCTGCTGGCCGGTCTTCATAGACGCTGCATCCCTGCTCATTAACAAAGACGCAGCTGGCCCTGCCGTCGTCAATCATGGTCAGGAAGCAGGCTGGAAAAATCATGCCTTCCTCCCACGCCACCAGCACGTATTGTTCAAGAAAAGTGCCTGAATCCATGTCGAGCCGCCTTTTCAGGCACAGCACGTCGTAGGGAGTCAAGGCAAGATCGAGCTGGCGGCAGCATTCAGTGAAGCAGGCCACGCCGGGATGACAGGCAAAACAGAATTTTTCCGCCGCCGCAAGAGGCTGACAGTGGTCGGGAAGGGAATGAGGCATAGTGATATTTGCAGTTGCAATGGAAATGGGGGTTGATTTTAATGCAAGATTTGCTGACAAAGGGACAGCCGCCGATATTCCACAATGCCCTTGCATTTAAGGACAAGTCATCAGGAGCATAACCGAAAATCTCAACAAGGTCTTTCTTTCTGCTCAAAATTGCTCCAGCATTTCAAGAATGGTTTTTCCGATTGCGCAGGCCAGCAGCGGCGGCACAGCATTGCCGACCTGCTCATATTGCTGCGTCACTGAGCCGGTGAAACGGTGTCGGTCGGGAAAAGATTGAATCCTTGCCGCTTCCCGGACAGAAATAACTCTGTCCTGTGTCGGATGAAAAAAACTGCCCCAGTGCGGGTCGCATTTGGTCAGAATTGTTGAACACAGCCCGTCCGGCGCAAGCCTGCCGTAACGTCTGGTATGATCGCTCCGTCTGGCCCGCTTCAAGCCTGCGGGCAGCAGGTCAAAGGGAATGTCCCGCCAGCTGCCTCCCTGCGGAATATGCTTCAGCCGTTCCAGATTGATCCGGCCCAAGGCATTGCAGCTATGATTATAGACATATTCACTGCCGTTTCTCAATGTTTTTTGATAGGTTCCTGCGGGCGGTCCTGCATAGGGCATTTTTTGATCGTGCCTTGCCCCGGAATCAATCTCCGGCAGGTCGGAAATCGCATCCCAGACTGTGGTCTGCAATTTCAGCCGCTGCTGAAAAAGCGGCAAAATATCCAAACACAGTTTCTTGGCTCCGGTAAAATTTGCCGCCGCCTCTGCTTGATAAGCTGGCGGCGGAAATTTGACCGCAACCGTTTTTGAACGGACAGCAAGAAAAATAGTTCGGAAACGCAGCTGAGGCACACCGTAATGACCAGCAAATAAAATTCTGTGCTCCGCCCGGTAGCCAAGCTGGACAAGCTCACGGTGAATCTGCTCAACCACTGTTCCCCTGCCGAGCGAAACAATGCCCGGCACATTCTCCAGCAAAATGGCCTTGGGCAGCAGCTCTGCGGCAATGCGCATAAATTCCCGAAACAGATGATTGCGCTCGTCATCCAAAGAACGAATCGGCGCATTGATTGAAAAACCCTGACAGGGCGGACCGCCCGCCAGCAGGTCCAGCTCGCCTTGTCGCAGCCCAAGCAGTGCCCGCAGGCTGGAGGCGCAGAGCTGACGAATGTCGCCGCGCAGCAGCTCCGTTTCCGGGTTATTGAGCTGATAGCTTGCCGCAAAGACTGGTTGCAGCTCGTTTGCCAGCAGCGGACGAAATCCTGCCATCTCCAAGCCGCAGGAGAGACCACCTGCTCCGGCAAAAAGATCAATCAGCGTTTTGGCCATCTGTTCCTTTTGCGCATCGTGGATTCAAGCTGGCTGGACACATTGCCGCAGGTTGATCAACAGTTGAATAATTCTGTCTTGTCATAATGTTACAGTAAAAAACCGGCCCGTTTGGGGTCGGTTTTTCATGTTTCAAGCAAGTGCGGCAATTCTTGAATTTCTGACACGATTCAACCCGGTGCCGCAGAACCAAAAGTTCCTTCCGCATTGAGCAGATGCGAGAATCTGCTCTGATTCTCCTTGATCTGCTCCAGCACGGACAGGGCAAGTTCCAGAGCGCGGCGGCCTTCCTGACCAGACACTGCCGGTTGTTTTCGCTCACGGACGTTGCTGATGAAATCAAGCAGTTCCAATTCCAAGACATCCTGCTCCGGGAAGCTGTGCCGGGAAATGTCCGGCATGGGCATCGCGCCGTCCTCCTGCTTGAGCCGCACCGCCATCACTTCTTTTTTGCTGAAATCGACTGCCAAGTATTTTCCTGGCTGAAAAATCCGCAGCCTGCGCACATTTTCCAAAGAAATTCTGCTCACCGTGATGTTGGCGGTGCAGCCGTTCTCAAAGACAATGCGGGCATTGGCAATGTCGGTGAGCGGGGTGATGACTGGCGCGCCGACAGTATGAATCTGCTGAATCGGCGCATTGACCATTGAGAGAATGATGTCAATATCATGAATCATCAGATCAAGGATCACATCCACATCCGTGCCCCGGTTTTTAAAGACCGAGAGCCGGTGCGCCTCAATAAAAAGCGGATTGCAGAGCAACGGGCGCACGGCCAGCACTGCCGGATTAAAGCGCTCCAAATGGCCAACTTGAAAAATGCGCTGCTTTTCCGCTGCCAGCCGGATCAGCTCGTCCGCCTCTACCAAGGTCACGGTCATCGGCTTTTCCAAGAGAATGTCAAGACCATGCTCAAGACAGGTCAGAGCGGTGCGGTGATGATGGACTGTCGGCACCACCACAGAGACCGCGTCCGCCTTGGGCAGCAGGTCCCGGTAATCGGTGAATGGAACCGTGCCGCATTCCTTGGCGACCAGCTCGGCCCGTGCCGTATCGATATCTGCCACGCCGACCAAGTCAACGTCGCGCATGGCCGCATATTTTTGGGCATGAAAGCGGCCCAGATAGCCGACCCCGATCACCCCAACCCGTATTTTTTCCGTCTCACTCATTGTGCGCCGCCCTATTCATACACCAAGATAGGCTTTCTGGATGTCCTTGTTTTGCAGGAGATTCTCCGCTCTGTCATGGAGAACGATTCTCCCATTTTCCAGCACATAAGCCCGGTCAGCAGCTTTCAGGGCCATGTTGGCGTTCTGCTCGACCAGAAAAATGGTGGTCTTGTTTTCTTGATTGATTTTTTTGATGATCTCAAAAATTTGCTTGGTCACTAAAGGAGCAAGGCCCATGGACGGCTCATCCAGGAGCAGGAGCTTGGGCCGGGCCATCAGGGCGCGGGAAATAGCCAGCATCTGCTGCTCGCCGCCGGAGAGATTGCCGCCCGGCTGCTGACGGCGCTTGGCAAGGATGGGAAAGAGGGTATAGACCTGCTCCAAATCCTGCCGCACCTGCTGCCGGTCCTGGCGGAGAAAGGCTCCCAAGTCCAGATTCTCGGCCACAGTCAGGTCTGGGAAGATATGCCGTCCTTCCGGGACCTGACTGATGCCCAAGGCGACGATTTTTTCCGGGGCCAGCCGCTCAATCGGCCTGCCTTGAAAGAGCACTGAGCCGCTCCGGGGCGGGACAATGCCGCATAAGGACATCAAGGTCGTGGATTTGCCTGCCCCGTTGGCCCCGATCAGGGTGATGACCTCGCCCTGCTCCACGCGCAGGCTGAGGCCATGCAGGACGGGAATGCTGCCGTAAAAGGTGCGGATATCGAGCAGTTCAAGCATTGGCCCTTGGGCTTCTGAGTTGGTCAGTAAAGAAAGGCTGTTTTTCTCAGGGCTTCCCGCACTGGCAGGATGTATGGATGATGCTTGCGGAGAAAAAGCGGCAGGGCATTCAACGCGCGCTGGGCCTCGGCCTCGCTGTCATACAGCCCGTAAAACATGAACAAGGCTGTGGGCAGGGTCTGCTTGCGGAGGATCCGCAGCTCCGCCTTATGATCCAAGTATTCATCCCGGACGATCATCTCCTTGATCTTGGCTGCCGCGTCTGGCGAGGAGAGCATCAGCAGCTGGAGGGTGTATTTGTGGGCATTGATGCTGGTCCGCAGACGCGAGCCAGCCACGTGCAGCTCCTGATAGAGCATGTTGGCATCAGGAGGCGGGGCCGTGATTGTGACTGAGGCGGGAATATCAATGACCGGCGCCTGCTGCCGTGCCTGCTGCTGCACCTGCGGTTCTGGCGCAGCCTCTTCTTTTTGCTCCTCGTGGGGAACGGGAACACGCTGTTCTGGCGGGGCGACTTTGATTTTTTTCCGGTCAGGGAAGAGCTGAACAATTTTTTTCTGCGCAATCGGAGTCAGCTCCTGAACTGGCGGCGGACTGTCTTGATGGTCGTCTTCCTCATCAACCTCAGCCACCGGGCTGTCCAACGGCTCTTCCGGCAGTGAGACAGCAGGTTCAGGCTCCTGCTCAATTGCCGGGACTGCCGCCTCTTCTGTGGTCTCCACGGTGACAGAGGGCACGGTTTCCTCAGCGGCAAGGTCTTCCGGCACCTCCGCAGCTTCCTGCTCTTCTTCTGTTGTCAACGGCTCGAATGCAGGCGGTGCCGCAGCCTCATCTTCCACAGTTTTTTCCGGTTCTGGCGGCAGCTCCGGTTCTGTGTTGAGCTGCAATTCCTTGGGCAGCGGCAGCAGCTTTTTCGGTTCCGGCGTGCCAGCTGTGAACAAATGCCGCACCTGCTCGACGCTGTTCTGCCATAACGCCGTGTTGTAATGGAACAGCAGGGCAATCAGCAGAAATAGCGCGGCAAGGGCGGAAAACTTGATCAGTCTGCCGGAGCTGCGCCCTGTCTTTTTCTGGGCGGCAACAGCTTGTTTATGCAGCAAGGGAATATCCGCCTTCTGCACTGGCAGCGGACGTTTCTCCTGCCAGAGCCGCTCCAGAGCCTGCATGGCCAACGAGTTGGCCTGCCGCAGATTGCCCTGCGTCTGGCTGAAAATTTTGCTGACCGCCTCCCGGCTGAAGGCCCGGTCCGCTGCCGGAGCAGCCAGTCCGGCAGCCTTGAGCCGGAAGCTCAGATAGGCTCCGGTTTCCGCCTCAGTCAGCGGCGCTGCCGCATGACCGGCTGGAACCGTGATGTCCGGGCAATAGATTGTCAGCTGGCTGATTCGGTCATTGAGCGCAGGCTGTCCGGCGAGGATGACTTGAAAAAAGGACGGACTGCCCTTGCTGGCAAAAGCTGCCCGAGCCAGCCGTTCCAGCGCGGCAGGAAACATGTTTTCCGCTTGGTCAACAAGCAGGAGCAGCTGCCTGCCCTGTCCCTGCTGCTGCTCTGCCAGCGCAGGCAGGCCGGTCATGGGGTCCTGCTCCGGCGGAATGCCGAGCTGCTGGAAAATGCTCCGGCACAGCTCATCAAAAGAACCGCCTGGTTCAGGCACAAGGACGGCTTGAAATTCATCCGGCAGCAGGTGAACCAGCATCTGGCAGAGCATGGTTTTGCCTGCTCCTTCCGGGCCAGTGAGACGGATGATGGGAATGCCTTTCTGAAGATCAGCGTAGAGCCGCCGGAGCAGGACAGACCGCTCCGCTTCAGAAAAAAACAAATCCGGGTCTGGCTGATCGGCAAAAGGCTCTTTGGCGAGACCAAAGTATTCAGGCTGCATCAGTTGAATATTCCTGATGAATTTCGGCGGAAAAATATGAATTGTGAACAGGAGGGGCAAAGCCGGGCAAGCAGGTTCTGCGCATAAACTGTTTGGAATATATTATTCGTCAGGAGGCCCGTTCTGTAAACATCTTTCTTTCCGCCGCTGTTTTTTTGTTGCCTTCTCCGCCATTTCGTATAATGTCACAGCACACTGCAATATTCCGTCATTCTTTTTTTATTCCAAGAGGTGCGCCATGCTGCCCATGTTTCCTGTTCTGCTCTGTCTGCTGCTGTTCCTGCCTGCCGCCGGAATCTGCGGCCCAAACGAAGTTGTCTCCGGCCTTGATGAGCAAAATTCTGTGGCTGTGACCATTTACAACCAAGACCTTGCCTTGGTCCGGGACAGCCGCAGCCTTGATCTGCCAGCCGGGCGGCAGACGCTGGCCTTCCGCGAGGTCAGTGCCAGAATCCGCCCGGAGACCGCTCTGCTGGCCGCGCCCGGCCTCAATGTGCTGGAGCAAAATTTTGAATACGACCTGCTCACCCCTGAATCGCTCTTGGACAAATACGTGGGCAAAACCGTCAAGCTGATCAAGACTCATCCGACTTCTGGCGAGGAAACGGCTGAGGAGGCGACCGTCCTCAGCGCGGGCAGCGGCACCGTGCTCCGGGTCGGCGACCGGATTGAAGCCGGTGTGCCAGGCCGTCTTGTCTTTCCTGACGTGCCAGAGAATCTGCGCGACCGCCCCACACTGACCATGCTGGTGGACAGCAAGGACGGCGGCAAGCAGGATGCGGTTCTCAGCTACCTGACCGGCGGCCTGTCGTGGAAGGCGGATTATGTGGCCGAGCTGGGCGCAGACGATGCCAGCATCAATCTGAGCGGCTGGGTGACGCTGACCAATGAGAGCGGCGCGACCTATCAGAACGCCAAGCTCCAGCTTGTGGCCGGCGAGGTGAACCGGGTCCGGGAGCGCATTCAGCCAGCGATGATGGCTATGCGCTCTGTTAATGCTGAGGCAGCGATGGATGGCGGCATGGCCGAAGAGTCCATGTTTGAGTATCATCTTTACACCTTGGGCCGTCCAACCACGATCAAGGAGAAGCAGAGCAAGCAGGTTTCGCTGCTTCATGCGGACAGCGTCAAGGTGAACAAGGAGTTTGTCCTAGAGGGGCAGAATTACTACTACGGCAGCGCGGCTGGCAATCTTGGCCAGAAGCTCAAGGTCGGGGTCTTTATAGAGCTGAAGAACAGCAAGGATGCTGGAGCGGGTCAGCCGCTGCCTGCGGGTATCATGCGGGTTTACAAAAAAGACAGCTCCGGCAGCCTCCAGTTTGTCGGCGAAGACCGAATCGACCACACCCCGGAGAACGAGATCATCCGCCTCAAGCTGGGCGAAGCCTTTGATGTGACAGCCAATAAGAAACAGATCGATTTCAAGAAAGCCTCGTGGACTAACGGCACGGCTTATGAGAGTGCTTATGAAATCGAGCTGAAAAATGCCAAGGAAGAGGCCGTGACCGTGAAAGTGGTTGAGCCAGTGCCCGGCGACTGGCAGATACTGGAGGAATCCATGACGCATACGAAGGAAAGCGCGCACACGGCAGTCTGGCGGGTGGAGATTGCGCCAAAGGCCAGCAGCACTTTGACATGGCGGGTGCGGGTGAAGTATTAAGTCGCCGTAACCGCCCAAGGCGCAAAGCCGAAGGCTGACGGTTCCGGCTTCAGCAGACAGAACCGTCAACTTGAACGTTGTTGGAGGGCAGGCGGCGCGCCTGTCCTCCGCCTTTCTTTGCGGTCAGTCCCTCCTGAAAGCAGCCTTGACCGTACAGTCGCGGTGTATCAGCCCAGTGGTGTAGATGTTGCCATCAAGCGAACCGCCGCAGCCGCGAACTCTTTTAATGGCATAGCCCGCATCTGGGGTGACGGTGAAACTGGCGGTGTGCCCTTCGGAAACCTGCTGCTGCGTGTCCGGGGTGATTGCGCCATGTTTGCCTGCTGACGGAGTCACAGTGTAGGCGGTTATAAAACTTGCTGTGACTGTACAATCTTCGGTGATTGCGCCGGTGGTGTACACGTTGCCGTTGAGGGAACCGCCGCAGCCTTCGACCGTATCAATCCCATAGCCGCTGTCCGGTGTCAACGTGAAGCTGGTCGTATTGCCGTAGTCCACGCTCTGCGGAGTATTCGGGCTGATACTGCCATGCTCGCCTGCCGATGGTGTGACGGTGTAGATGTTGGTCACAAAATGAGCTGTCACAGTTTTGTCTGCCGACATGGTGACAGTACAGGTTCTGGCATCGACATCGGTTGTATCGCATCCGTCCCATAAGGAGAAGCTCGTGCTTGCGCTGCCTGCTGCGGGAGCGGTCAGCGTGATGATGTTTCCATCGGTAATATTCGGCTTGCTGTAGTTAGTGGTTCCGCCGAAGTCTGACGGATTGCCGCTGATTGCCACGCTGTCTGCGCCGGAGGAATTCACCGCAAGCGTCCATGCGGGTGCTTCTGACTTCTGCACGATGAAGGCCGGGGCAATGGTGTTCACCATTTTGTTGCCGCTGGCATCGGTGAGGGTGATGCGCAGGCTGACCTCTTTGTCTTCCGCAGGATAGAAGGCAGGGATATTCGCTGTCTTGAAATCGCCGCTGGCGCTGACCGGCAGCTCCTGCCAGCCGTTGCCCCAATCAACAGCAATTTCAGCAGTGAATGAGCTGGTATCAGCAGCCCGCACAGCAACCTGTCCTTCGTCGTCTGCCACAGTGTCGGTGCGCTCGCCGTCTTGGCGGATTTGCAGCTCCTGAATGACCGGCGGATTCTTGTCGCTCAGACTGGTGTCAAAAGTGGCGGTCATCGTGCCGACAGTAGGATTGCCGCGCAGCAGGCCCGGATAGCTGGTGTTGAGGGTGTAAGCTCCTTGCGGGGCGTTGATGCTCTGCGAATAAGCAGTGCCCAGCGTGCCGCTTTTGACAGGCGAGCCGCTGCTGTTGAGCAACTCATAGGTTACATCATCAACATCCACATTATACTGATCCTGCCATTGGCTGCGGACAAACATGTACTTGCCGTTCCATGACCACGCTCCAGTATTAGCGGCAATCACAACTGATGAACTCGTGTTTTGGGTATGAGCTGCCAAGTAATGAGGCGAGCCATTGACCTGCCAAGCTGAATCACTATATTCAACTTGCTCGGTCGAGTAGCTGCCTGTAACCGGATTATAATTGCGCACCTGCAACGTATAGCTTGCACCGCTTGTGGGAGTGAAAGTATTCCCAATTGCGTAATAAAGGGAATCTGTGCTATGCCTGAGCCAGATGAAGTGAGAGTTATAGTAGCTGTTTTCTGGTATCTGGAAAAGATACCAAGTTTCAGCCGTTAAATTCGGAACAGGTGGGTAATGCAGTGCTGATCCACTGCCGCCTCTCCCAATAAAATATAGACGTTTCAGCTCACTATCTGGGGCGTTGTAGATAAAACTGACCTGATTGGCAGAGGTGTAATCGTTGGTTATATTGAGATCAGAAGAAACTCCCTGTGCGCCAAAGGCTGGGGCGTACCAAGTATTCGTTTCTTCATACTGATACGGACCAGTTACACCGTAATGATATGCTTCGCTCATATCAGACACAAACCCGCTGAACGGTATGCGCCCTCCGAATGATCCGACCATTAATCCCGTTCCAGTATTTGGCTGCCAGATAGACAAGTGGCGTTCCCTCGCAACAACAGGCTGAACCCCTCCTGCATGATCTTTCAACTGGAAATTGGTGACATGGTTTGCCTCAGCTTGAGATATATTCTTTGTGGTGCTGCCGGCGAGAACTACACCCTCATTCACCACTGTATAATTGCCGGAAGACCACCAAGAGATGATGTCGTAGGTGTCTGGCGGCAGAATGGCATAGTACGGGCTGGTTGGTTGTACTATTGTCGGCTGGTTATGTTTGCTGTTATGAATTCGCACAAAGGTCGGCGTAACATCCCAGTTCAGGATAAGCTGCGCCGCTTTGACCAGCGCAAAGGGAACCTGCCGTACTTCTGCCCCGTTGTCCAGCATCACCTTGCCGCTGTAGCTGTACGGCTCGGCTGAAGGATGCGGCAGTACGCTGTTGTCAACCGTCACAGTCAGATCGACATCACGGCTTTCCCCGGCAGCAAGCGTGACATAGCTTTCACTCAGTTCTGCGGTCAAGCCTGCTGGCAGCCCAGCGGCGGTGCTCAAGTCAATGGTCTGGGCCGTGTCAAGATCGTTATACACAGTGAGCTTCTGAGTGCTGACCCATTCAGAGACAGTATTATCAACCATACCCATGCTCAAGGAATTGGGAACAGCGAGATAGCTGCTCACAGCGGCCTCGGCGACTTGCAAACGACCGCTGCCTTGAGCGAACGGATTCAGACCGAGGTCAAGGGCGGAATTGGCGACCGCCGCTTTGACTTGCTCCGGTGTCCATGCCGGATGCAGTTGTCTGAGCAGAGCAACCGCGCCAGTGACATGCGGAGCAGCCATGCTTGTACCGTTGAAAGCTGCATATCCGCCATTGCGAACAGAAGAATTGATTGACACTCCTGGAGCAACAAGATCAGGCTTGATGATGAAGCCTTCCACCGGCCCTCTGGAACTGAAGGGGGCCAGTTTGTCTGTTTTGTCAGTTGCGCCGACAGTGACAGCTTTGGCTGCCGCGCTTGGTGAACCGACTGAGCTGTAACTGGAGCCGCTGTTGCCTGCCGAGACAACCACGCTGATGCCTGCATCAACCGCCTCATCAACCGCGACTGAAAGCGGCGAATCCGGCCCGCCTGACGGACTGCCGAGACTCAAATTGGCGGCATCGACATGATCGGAAGTGTCACCGTTGCCGTCAGGATCAGCAGCCCGCTCCAATCCCGAAATAACATCGCTGGTGCTGCAACCTCCGCTGGAATTGCACACTTTATAGGCATAGAGCAGCGCGTCTGGGGCAACTCCTGTGATCGTCGCATCGCTGCCTGCAATGATGCCCGCGACATGGGTGCCGTGATCATAGTCATCCATCGGGTCGGCATCATCATTGACAAAGTCATAGCCGCCGACGACCCGGCAGCCTGCGCCGCTGTTGAGTGCGGAACAAGAACCGAAAGCAGAGTGCGTATAATCAATACCCGTGTCAATGACCGCCACCCGGATGCCTTTGCCGGTGACTGGATTGCCGTCCGCATCGTACATATCCCAGACATCAGGTGCGCCGATCAGCGGCACACTGTCCGCCAGATTGGTGTGCAGCACATAGTCAGGATAGACTCCAGTAACGCCTTGCTGCTTGGCAATCTTTTTGATATCCTTACCATTGGCTTTGACCGCAACGCCGTTGATCAGCATGTCAAAACGGGTCTTAACTTTGCTGATCAGTTTGTCCGCCTTCCACGCATCAACGGCCTGCTTGTGTTCCTGCGCGATCTCCCGCCGCAACTTGCCTGCGACAGCTTTGCGCTGTTGAACCTGCACGGAATGCTTTTTCAACTCTGTGCTGATTGATGGCGTGTCAAAGACAACAATCCATTGCGCTTCCTTGTCAGAATCAAGCACAGCCAGCGTTTGACCGTCGCCAGTGTCTGCAACGACTCCTTCAAATTCGCCTTCCGCCCAGTTCCGGTCTTGGGCTTTATCCGCCATCACGGTAATATTCTGCTCTTCTCCCGCCGCTCCTGTCTTGCTGACGACCATTGCCGTCTCATCAGTCTGCGCCGCCGACATCCTGCCTGCCGACAGGAGCAGCACCAGCACGGCTGGCACCATCCATCTGTGTTTCAAGCCTTGGTCTCTCACGACATCCTCCTTTTGATGATTTTTGAAAAAAAACAGGCGGAGTCATTTCCTCTGCCTGTCCGTTGCTCCTTCAGTTAATCTCCTTTGGCAAGCTGTCCCTTGCAGACATCCAACAATCTCTGCGCAACAGCAAAATGTCTGGAGGCTTTGCACTGACACTCCATGAAAGCACCTCATGAAAAACAAATTTCCGGTGAGTGTGAAACACTTTCGCTTGAAAATATTCACCAGTTTTTTGACAATAGAAATCATTTTGCCTACAAGAGCATTCTCTTGCTAAACATTAAGAAAGACTATCTTGGTCTTGGCAGCATTCCGCTATATTTTTACAGAAAAATCTATTGCCAGCTAAATGTCGATCTGTTCCGATCAGCAGGTTTTTTGATAGAATAATGATGAGGACTTGCTCAGAAGAAAGAAGCCCTCACCAAGATGAAGAAGGTGTTTACTTATTACTCAGCAAGAAACGTGCCATTTTGAATGAAATAATTCTTGACAAAAGATTGGAAATTTGCAATGAGGATATACCCTGTCAAATTCAGGCAATAAGCATAAAATAACTAATAATAATTATTACCAATAATATCTTGAAACAGAAAGCGTGCCCTCCAAGTGACAAAAAATGTCACCCGCTGACAAAAAGCGTCACCTGTCCTCCTGCGCTTTCCTGTTGTCTTTCCGTCGCAATCTTTTTATAACCATCTGCACAATCAGCGAACCAGCGGGCAGAACAGCCTGCCCGGCCTCTTTTTTTCCTTTTTCAATGGAGTTAAACAATGCCTCTGAAGTTCGACCTATCCGCCTCTGACCTCAGTGCGGCGGAGCTGACCACCCTCAAGGAAATGCGCAGCCGCTGCGCCCGCCGCATCCTGCTTTCAACCAGCCTTGCTGCTTCCGGTCATCCGGGCGGCTCGCTGTCTTCGTTAGACATGCTGCTGGTGGCTTACGGCATCCTGCGGCATGATCCGAAGAATCCCCGTCTGCCGGAGCGCGACCGCCTTGTAGCCTCTATCGGCCATATTTCGCCAGGCGTGTATAGCGTGCTGGCGGAGAACGGCTATTTCAGCGAGGACGACTTTCTTGCAGGCTTCCGGCGTACTGGCTCTGGCTTCCCTGGCCATATTGAGTCCATCGTGCCGGGTGTGGAGTGGGACACCGGCAATCTTGGCCAAGGGCTGTCCGCTGCCGTGGGCATGGCCCATGCCTTCAAGCTCAAGGGGATGAATAACCGGGTCTTCTGTCTGATGGGCGACGGCGAGCAGCAGAAAGGCCAGATCACTGAGGCCATCCGCCACGCGGTCAAGTACAAGCTCGACAACCTCACTGTGCTGATCGACCGCAACAAGCTGCAAATCTGCGGCAGCACTGAGGACATCATGCCCCAGTGCATGCAGAAGCTCTACGGCGGCTTGGGCTTCAACACGGTTAAGCTGGAGAACGGCCACGACTGCAACGCCCTGTACAAGGCCATGCGCGATGCCTACCGCAATATCAGCGGCGTGCCGACCGTGCTCATCGCTCACACCGTCATGGGCAAGGGAGTTTCCTTTATGGAGAACAAGGCCAAATATCATGGCTCGCCTCTGCCGCCGGACGATCTGGCCAAGGCCCTTGCCGAGCTGGGTGTGGAGAACGATTTTGCCCACTGGCAGGCGCGGCGCAAGGAGCCGGTCAGCAGCAAGACCATTATGCCGCCTCGCGCTGACTACCCGCAGGTGCAGGCAGGCGAAGCAATTGTCTATCCTGCTGACAAGATGACCGATTGCCGTTCAGCCTATGGCAATGCTTTGCAGAGTCTGGCGGAAGCAAACAACCAAGCTGGCCAAGCCCCTAAGATCGTCGGCATCTCCTGCGACTTGGAAGGCTCGGTCAAGATGGGCGGCTTTCACAAGCATTCGCCGCAAGCATACTTGGAGTTGGGCATTCAGGAGCACCATGCCGCAGGCACTGCCGGGGCCATGAGCTGCGAGAATCTCGTCACCTTTTTCTCCACCTTCGGCTCCTTTGCGGTGTCCGAAGTCTATAACCAGAACCGGCTCAACGACTTCAACCACACGAGCGTGAAAGTGGTTGCCACCCACGTTGGCTTGGATGTGGGCGAGGACGGCCCGACCCATCAGTGCATTGATTATCTCGGCCTGATGAAGCACTACTTCCGCTTCTCGGTCTTCATGCCTGCGGATCCCAACCAGACTGACCGCATCATACGGCACATAGCGGTGCAGCCAGGCAACTGCTTTGTCGGCATGGGCCGCTCTAAAACGCCGACCATCACCAAAGAGGACGGCAGTATTTTTTATGATGCGGACTACGTGTTCCGGCCCGGCAAGGCGGACTGGCTGCGGCAGGGCGCAGAGGCGACGATCATCACGTATGGCGCGCTCACGCCTGCCTGCATCAAGGCTTGGGAATTGCTGAAAGAGGCGGGCAAGTCAGTTGCCGTGCTCAACATGGCCTCCCTGCTGCCGCTGGATACGGAAGCGGTGCTGGAAGCTGCCAAGACCGGAGTCATTGTCACGGCTGAGGATCATCATGCGGAAACTGGCTTAGGCGCGTCCGTGGCTACGACTTTGCTTGATCACGGCCTTGCGCCCAAGCTGAAGCGGCTTGGCGTGCGGCAGTACGGCGGTTCAGGCAAGCCTGCGGAGCTGTACCAGCAGCAGGGTTTGGATGCGGAGTCCATTGCCAAGGCTGTGCTGGAGCTGCTTGGCTGAGAAAGGCGGATTGAGCATCGCTGTATCGGGCGATGCTCATAGAAAACACCGCTCGGTGTTTACTCCAAACACCGAGCGTACTTTTACCTAAACAACGCTCGGTGTTTTTTAAAACTACGGGCGGTATTTTTTAAAACACCGCTCGTTGATTTTTTGCCGCATCGGGTGAATAATGTGGAACTGCACGGTCACGGCCCGCTGCGCCCTGACGGGTTGCGGTAAAACGCATCACATTGGTATAACAGAACTTTGTAGGGGCGAAAAATTTTTCGCCCCTACAGGTTGCGGCAAGAACAGGCATGGAGGAACAGGCGATGAGCAAAAAAGAAGCATTGCGGCTGATTAAAGAGGCTGCGGAGATAGGGGCAACGGAGCTTGGACTGCATCTGCAAGGATTGTTCGAGGTACCGGAAGAGGTCTTTCAATTAAAGCGTCTTATTAGACTTGGGGTTGGTGGCAATCATCTTGCCTCATTGCCAAGTGAAATTGCACAGCTAAACAATCTTGAGACGCTCTGGCTTGACAGTAACCAGTTCGCAAGGAAGGGCATTGCTCTTCCTTTTTTACAGAAAGGTGAGTTTATGGCAAATTTCCTCAACACCAGCAAAATCAATTTCCTGCTGGAAGAGCTGATTCAGACTGCCAAAGAGGAACTGATCCTGATCAGCCCTTATCTCAAATTCAATGACCGAATGCGGGAGCTACTGCGTGACAAAGGCGGGCAAGGCTTGGAAATCAATATCGTCTATGGCAAGCAGAATATGAATGCCAATGAAGCTAAGTGGTTGGCCGAACAGCAGCATATCAAAACTCGCTTCTGCAAAAACTTGCATGCCAAATGTTATCTGAATGAGAATCACTGTATCATTACCAGTATGAATCTCTATGATTTCAGTCAAGTAAATAACAACGAAATGGGCGTGACCTTTGCAAGGACGCAGGACAAGCTGCTCTACAGTCAAGCCTATGAGGAAGTGCAGCGGCTGCTCCGCATCAGCGGGAAAAGCACTGAGGTCGGCCCGCCACAGCAGCAATACAGCAAGTTGACCACTGCCAAGCTGGCCGAGCAGTACGGCAAGTCAAGCAACGAAATGTTTGGCCTGCTGCTGAAGCATGGCTATTTGGAAATGATCAAGGGCAGCTACGAGCTGACAGAGAAAGGCCGAACAGAGGCTGGCGGCGAGAAAAGGAACGGCAGATATGGCACATATTTCCTTTGGAAGAAGCCGAAGCCAAAAGAAAAGCCGCAAGGTTGACGGCAAAATTATTGTGGCTTCAGCTTGCAAGCGCAATGCGAAGCCACCACGTTTTGTTTATTTGAAAATCGCTGCGGATGCCTGCTCACCAGTGCGGCTGATTGCCGATCCGGTAATTCATCACTTCCAAGGTGTTGCTGATCACCACAAAGGCATTTGGGTCAATGCTGCGGACAATGCGCTTCAGCGGACCGATTTCCCTGAAGGCAATGACTGCATAGAGGATATGCTCATCACTGCGTTTGTATCCCCCTTCCCCTTTGACAATCGTCACGCCGCGCCGGATGTCCTTGAGAATTTCTTGGGAGATTTTTTCCCATTCACGGGAGATGATGACAACAGATTTTCGTTGACTGAGGCCAGTCACCACAATATCCATCATCTTTGAGCTGACAAAAACGACAATGATGGTGTAGAGCAGGGCTTCGAGGGAGTAAAATACTGAAATAAGCAGAAGGACAATGCAGTTAAGCGTCAGGATGGTGCTGCCAATGCTGATGGAGAATCGTTTCAGCAGCATGACAGAAAGGATATCCATGCCGCCCTGCGAACCTGAAGTGCGCAGGCAGAGACCTGCGCCCGCGCCCTGAAGCACCCCGGCGAGCAAGGCATTAAGCATCTTGTCTTCAATGTTGAAATGGACGAATTTGACAAAAAGCAGGGAAAAGGTCAAGGTCAAGGTGCCAAGGATGCTGAAAAAGAAAAATCTCCGGCCCACTGACATCCATGCCATGACAAAGAGCGGAATATTGAAGAGAAAATAGATCAATCCCACGTCAAAGGCCGGGATGATTTTATGAATGATCAGAGCAATTCCGGTGACTCCGCCAGTAAGAAAATTTTGTGGAATCAGGATGCTGTTGGTGGCGATGGCGCAAAGGGAGCTGCCCATACAGAGCAGGACAACATCGCTGAACAACTGCTGCGGGGAAAGAATAATCGCCTGCGGTTTGGTGTTCATAACTGATCAGAATGCTGTTCTATTTTCCTGCCAAGACAGGCGATCATGCCGAATCAGCAGTTTGTTTTCCCTGCTGATCCGAGTCCTCGTCGTCCTCATCAGCAGAAGCCGTGCCGCCGGCCTGCTTCACCAAGGCTTTTTTAATCTTTTTTGCCAAACGCTCATCGTTGAGCAGGGCCTGCATCAGCTTGTCGTCCATATAGGTCTGATTCTGCGACTGCGAGAACTGGCGCAGCTTCCAGACTAACCAGAGCAGCGACAGAATCAGCAAGGCTATCAGAGCAAAAAAAATAATCCACATCAGACCGGCCATTCATCCATTCTCCAAGATTAGGTTTCAGCAGATATGAAAAAAACCCGCTCACCGTTGACCGATGGCGGGCTTGTTCTGGTGGAGGTGCCGGGAGTTGAACCCGGGTCCGAAAATACTCCCCTCCCGTCTCTACATGCTTAGTTCCGGGTTACATCCCGCATTCAGCTCTCACCCGAAACAGAGATTGCTGAACGCCCTCCTGCTTTATCTCGCTGTCAGGCCACAGGCCTTCCTGACAGCCAGCCTGAAGAGTCGACGCTTTACTCCGGCCTTACAGGCAGGGGCCGGGAAAGCGGCACAGCAGCTTACGCTGCCAGTGCGTAATTATAATCGTCTGCGATTATATTTAAGATTCCGTCTTTTTTACGAGCTGACAGAAGGCTCGGCATGCCACGGTGAGCTTACATATCCCCGTCGAATCCGTTTCACCCCCAGTATTTTTTCCTTATTCACTGCGCCGCAGCGTCCGCTGCATTTCGCGCTCAGATTGCTTTTCCTTCAAGGCAGCCCGCTTGTCAAACAGCTTCTTGCCCCGGGCAAGGCCAATCTCCACTTTGGCCTTGCCGTTACCTATAAAATATATCTTCAGCGGAATAAGCGCAACCCCTTTTTCATTCAGCTTGCCAATCAGCTTGCGGATTTCCTGCCGCTTCAGGAGCAGCTTGCGCACCCGCAGCGGGTCCGTCGGGGCATTCGTGGTGAACGAATACGGTGAGATATGAATATTGTACAGATACACCTCGCCGTTTTTCACATTGGCATAGCCGTCTTTGAGATTGGCCCTGCCTGCCCGCAGGGATTTGACTTCCGGCCCTTTGAGGACTATGCCTGCCTCCATTGTTTTGTCAATATGATACTCATGGAAGGCTTTTTTGTTTTTGCAGACGATCTTCATGCCTGTTTTCGCTCACGGTTTTCCGAATGCTTCGGCCAGTTCACTTACGGCCATCGCATAAAAATTGGAATGATTGTATTCGGTGATGGTCTGGAAATTTGGATAACCTGCCACATAGCGGAACTTATGCCCTGACTGCTGCGGGTTCAGCTCCAGCTCGACAATCGACAGGTCCCGTCCGCCGGGTGACGGCGGAATGTCAGCACGCTGCCGGTCCCGGACTGTCCGCCAAGCCACCCGGCCTTTGCGGCCCTTGTTCATCGCCGCAATCAGGCGTTTATCCTTCAGTTCATAGCCAAGGTCGGCATATATGGGCGTATCAAGCGTCCAGCCGTGCCGCTGAAGATAATGAGCAATCGAAGCCAGCGCGTCAGGAACTGAATTCCAGATATCACACTGTTTATTGCCATCAAAACTGACCGCATAGGAGCGGAACGAGGAAGGCATGAACTGCGCCTGGCCAAAGGCTCCCGCATAAGAGCCGTTGACTTGGCGGGGAGCAATGTCATTTTCCTTGCAAAGGGCGAGAAAATGGACGAGTTCCTTGCCAAAGAACTCAGAGCGTCTCGGATAGGCATCAAAAAGGGTGTTCAGGGTTTTGAAGATATTGAAATCACCCATGTTGGAACCATAGCGGGTTTCCACGGCCCAGATGGCGACAATGATCTCCCGGTCAACCCCGAATTTTTTTTCAATTCGGTCCAAGAGCTGTTTATGCTCCTTGAGTTTCCTCTTGCCGTTGAGAATGTTCTGCGGCGTGATGAAGAGGGGAAAATACTTGTAATACGGCTTGGCCTCCCAAGACCGGTCCATCAGCTCCAGCACCCGTTTGGAGATGGTCACGCCCTTGAAGAGCTGGTCCAGCTCCTGCCGACTGAAGCCGTGTTTCCGCTCCAATTCCCGAAAAAGCTGCTTGTACTTGGACTGGCTGAGATCAATGACCTGGCCGTCCCGCACCAAATCAGCGGCCTTGGGCTTGGCGGAAGCGGCGGCAGGCAAGATCAGCAGGGCTGTCAGAAGAATAATGCTGGACAACAAAGAAAAACGAAGCAGTATGCGCATGATTGAAAAGATTGCTTAACTCAGAAGAGTTGCTGTTTTTTGAACTGCTGACTGAAGGCTTGGATGAACGCATCCAATTGCGCTTCAGGCAGGGCATTGATGCCTGCTGCTGCTGCCCGTCCGCCGCCGCTGGGAAACTGGCGGCAAAGCGTGTCTGCGCCGTTCCGATTCAGCAGGGGAGCGCGGACGCTGACCAAGAGCGAGCCGTCCTGGTTCTCAGTCAGCATGGCATGCGCCAGATCAGGCCGCTCATTGGCCACGGCATTGGCAAAAACCCCGGAAACCCGCCGCGCCCATGACTCAGGCGGCAGACGGAAAATCCGCCCGCTGCTGTCCTCGTGCAGCGGCGCGGCAGCCTTGGCTTGGTTCATGTCGTCCTGATACCCTTTCCGCAAGGTCTTCAGGGCAGGCGAATCCGCATGAAAGGCCAAGGGGTCGCTGTATAGCCGCACCTGTCTGTACAGCTCGGCAGGGTGGAAAAACAAGTCTGCCAAGGACGCGCCGTAGCCGTTGTAATTGAGAAGAATGCCAGTCTCTCGGAGCTGCTCCAGACCGGTCAGGCCCAGCTTTTGGGCTAGCTCACGGGCGGATTCATCCAAGTTGTCGCCATAAGCGCCGACTACGGCCCAAGGCGCATATTTGTCCTCCAGCATCCAGTTGATGATCAACGAGGTGCAGAGCTGCGGCTCCGGGTCAATATGAACGGTGAGCTTATCATGATGCGGCACCTCGCCTGCAAAATGATGATCAACATATAATAACTTGTTGCCTTGGCTGAGAAGCTGCATCAGGCTGTCCCGGTTCTTTTCCAAGGAGATGTCCAGCACCGTGATGCTGCTGTCCTGCACAGTCTCAAGCTGCTGCAAGAGGCTAATATCCCGTTTCACCCCGCTGATCAGCCGCGCTTCCGGCTGCGGCTCATGCAGGCGGAGCTGATGCAGGGCGCAGATGCCGTCCGCATCGCCGTTGAACACATCTATCCACTTCATAGTTCACCTCCCCATCAGGTCCATGCCAAAATCCGCGCCAATATTGGCGAGCTGAAAGAGTATCGTGATCTGCTCGTTGTCCGGCGTGGTCTCCGCGCCCAGCTCCACAGACCAGCAGGCCGGGTGATAGATCAGGCGGAACCTTTCCTGCACTGTGACCGAGTCTTCCAAGGATTTTTCCAGCGAATACCCGGCGGAAACATTGTAAATCAGAGAAATCAGCGTGGAAAAACGGAGTGAATTAGTGTCCTCGCCCCAGTCGTTTTTATAGTACAGATAGTCAAACGAGAGACTGTCGCCCCGGCTGCTCCAGTAATCAGCTTCTGCAACATGCGAAACAAAGTCGCTGTCATAGACATCCCAGTCTGTGCTGTATTTGAGCATGATATTGCTCTTGGGATACCAGGCGGTTTCCAAATTCACAGGCAGGAATGGCTCGTCATCAGCCTCGCTGCGGAGATCATAGCTCTGCTGAAGTTTGATATAGCCGTAGTCCCGCTCAAACTCCTCGTTGTTCGCCTTGAGGCCGGAGATGGTGAAGAAGTTCCTGAGACCATAAGTGATCAGGTTCTGATTGGCAAAGCTGTCAACCGAATCAAACTGCGGCAGTTCCTGATCATCATCTGTGACATAGATGTATTTGACAAAAGGACGGAAGATATGACTCCAGCCGCTGTTCATACTGCCGAAATCCTTGCGCATCAAGGTGGAAATCTCGGTTTCAAAGCTGCCGAGAACGCGGTTCTCCGAGCTGCTGTCCTGCCATGCCTCGTCGCCATTGTCGTCAATCGAATACATGGTGTCCCGGACACCCACAGCGACCGAGGAGTCAAGATACTGCTTCAGCAGCGGCACTGCCGCTGTCACTTTCGGATACAGATCAATCCGCTGCGCGCCCACACCCTCCTCGCGCCAGTAATTGACATATTCTGTCTCCCAAGACAGCTCGGTTTTGATCGCATCATACAGTGACAAACGGCCATCATGCTGAATCTGCGGCAGCTTCCAAAGGGCGGTGGAATCCGCGTCGCCTGCGGCAAGATCATCAACCCCGACAATTTTTCCTTTCAGCGACAGGCCGTTGTCCCATGTGCGCAGTACTTTCAAACTGTTGGTGCGCTGATCCACGGTCCTGTCCTGTAGGCCCCGGCCAAATTGTTCAAGAAAATAGCGGTCGCTCATGGTCAGGCCGGTGCGGCCAAAATCAAACTCGCTCAGATAATCGCTGTCTGAGAGCGTGTCCAAATCCAGCCGGGCCGTCCATTGGCCAAAATCTTGGTCCGCCTTGGCCCGCAGCCAGTAGCGGTTCTGGTCTGTGTAGGTGTATCTGCCTTCCGCATCTGCGTCGTCAGAGAGGAAGTTGGCCATCACAGCTCCTTTGTCTCCCTCAGTCAGCATGTAGCGGCCCTCAACCCCGGCCATGAAGCCCCGGTTGGTCAGGTAATGCGGATAGAGGGTGATGTCGCTGCTCGGTGACAGGTTGATGAAAAACGGCAGCTCCAAGCCAAAACCGTTTTTGTCTGAGATGGAGGCCAAAGGAAAAAGAAAGCCGGTCTGCCGGGTCCGCTTGGCAGGCAGAATCATGATCGGAGTGTAGAAAACCGGCACATCTTTGATGCGGAAAGTGGCGTGCTTGAGATAGGCATAGCCGCCGTCCGTGATGTCCGCTTCTGAAGCGGCAAAGCTCCACGGCGGCACTTCGCCATCCTTGAGCTTGCAGGTGATGATCCAGCCGTCCTCAATATGATAGGTCAGATCACCGGTTTTCTCCAGCACCCGGCCTGCTAAGTGCATGTCCTTGTATTGGCGGATGATGGCCGCGTTATCAAAGGTGCCGGTCTCATCCTTGAGGCGGACAAAGCCGCCTTCAGCGACAAGCTGATCCGGGCCGATCTCAATAAAGACATGGCCGTCCATTTTGACGGTTTCCTTTTCCGTGTCATAGAGCATCCGGTCTGCCTTGATGGTGCTCATGACCTGGGACACGGTCACGGTCTCCCCTTCCTGGCCAGCATCTGCACTGCCATTTTCGCTGATCACCGGCACGGTCTTAGACATTGCCAGCGGGTCGTCAGCGTTCGGCTCCGCGCTGGCAGCGAAATCCGGTTCTGCTCCCGCATCAATGGCTGCAGCCTTGATTTCCGCTGTCGGCCCGGCCTCAGCACCCAAGAGATCACTCCAGCCGCTCTGCGCCTTTTCTTCCTGTTTGCTGCCAGTCGTCTTTTCAATTTTGGTCAGCACCACATTGCCCTCGGCAAGGATGCTGGGCGGATTTTCGTATCTGGTCATTTTATCCGCATGGATTTCCCACTCCAAGGCTTTGACAGACTCTGCCGCCGCATCTGCCGGAGGCAGGATGGCGGAGGCGCAGCAGGCAAGCGTAATGACCGGAAAAAGATATCTGGAAGAATGCACGAGACGCGCTCCTTGTTCCAAAGAGAAGAGAATGATTATAAAATTCAGAAAAGGTTCAGTGTCAAACTTACGCTCCCGCATGGCATGTGTCAAGGGAAAAGGCACAGCCAGACTGCGCAGTTTGCTCTTGCGCCTGCTTACTGCGGTTGCAGATGAAGTTTGCGGACAGACAAAGCCGGGGCTGCTGGTGAACCGCAGCTCAAGCCACCCTAAAAACCTCCTCCAAAGTGGTCTTGCCTTCCAGCACCTTGTGCAGGCCGTCCTGCCGCAGGGTGCTCATCGGATATTCCGCATCAGCCACGGCAGCCCGCTTGATCTGCCCGGCATCCGAAGTGCTCAACATCAGGCTCTTGATATGCTCTGAGAGCACCATCAGCTCATAAATGCCCTGCCGCCCCTGATAGCCGGTGTGCAGGCATTCTTCGCAGCCCTTGCCCCGATAGAGCGTCGCATCATGGAATTCCTCCCACGGCAGATGCAGCTTTTCAATGTATTCTTTCGACGGCTTGTAGGCCTCCCGGCAATGCGGACAGATCCGCCGCACCAAGCGCTGGGCCATGATGGCGTTGACTGAAGAGGAGACCAGAAACGGCTCCACGCCCATGTCAATCAGGCGGGTGATCGCGCTGGCCGCGTCGTTGGTGTGCAGGGTGGAAAAGACTAAATGGCCGGTCAGGGCGGCCTGAATAGCCATTTCCGCCGTCTCCATGTCCCGAATTTCACCGACCAGAATGATGTCCGGGTCCTGCCGGACGATAGTGCGCAGACCATTGGCAAAGGTCAGGTCAATCTTGGTGTTGACCTGCATCTGGCTGATGCCGTTGATCTGGTACTCAATCGGGTCCTCCACCGTGATGATGTTGACATCCGGGGTGTTGAGCACGGTCAGGGCGGAATACAGGCTGGTGGTCTTGCCGCTGCCGGTCGGGCCGGTGACCAGAATGATGCCGTGCGGGGCCTTGATCAGCTGGAGCAGGGTCTGCAAATCTTTGGGAGCCATGCCGAGCTGCTCCAAGGAAAGCAGGACATTGGATTTGTCCAACAGGCGCATGACGATCCGCTCGCCAAAGGCGGTGGGCAGGGAGGAGACGCGCAGATCAATGTTCTTGTCAGCAATGCGGATTTCAATCCTGCCGTCCTGGGGCAGCCGCCGCTCGGCAATGTCCATCTTGGCCATGATCTTGACCCTGGACATCAGCTTGGCCTGGACATGCTTGGGCGGAGTGAGCATGTCGTAGAGGATGCCATCGACCCGCTTGCGGATTTTGACCTTGTCCTTGAACGGCTCAATGTGGATGTCGCTGGCCCCTTCGCGGGCGGCTTGGGAGAGGATCAGGTTGACCAATTTGATCACCGGCGCGTCGCTGGTGTCGTCAAGCAGGTCAGCGGTCTCCTCAATCGCGGAAAGAATCGCCTCTGGGTCGTCCTCGTTGATGTCTTGCAGAACTTGATCTGCCGCGCCTTTGCTGTCCCGGTCATAGGCCATGTTGATGGCCACAAGAATTTCATCGGCAGGGGCAAGGCAGGTCGTAATGCCCTCAATATGCAGGACCCGCTGGAGGTCATCAAGCTGCTGAAAATAAATGGGATCAGACAGGGCAATAAAGGACTCGTCCGGGGTGGCCACCGGCATCATCTTGAACTTGCGGAGAAAGCTGATCGGCACCTTGTCGGTGAAAAACGGGCTAGGATTGGGCGGCAGGGACATCCTGATCTCCAAGCCGAACTGCATGCTCACCGCCCGCAGCAGCTCCTCTTCGGAAATCTTTTTCTGCTGCACCAGAATCCGGCCCAGCCGCCCGCCTTTTTCCTCCTGCACCTTGAGGGCCGCTGCTAAAGACTCCTCTTTCAGACCGAACGACTCGGTCAGTATTTCGCCAAGCTGTCTCATGGACGACCGGTTTTTTCCGCCTGCGCTTTCTTGGCCTCTTGCAGCACCGCCGCATCAGAGCCGGGCGCAGGCTCCTTGATCGGTTCGACCGTCTTCTGGGAAGTTGCTTTCTTCAGCGGCTCAACCAGCTTTTTCAGCGGTTCTTTCTGCTGTTCAGGTGCAGCAGACTTGCGCAGCCCGGTCTTCATCGCATCCCATTTCAGCCGCCGGATGCGGGCGCGGGCGGTCTGGAGCAGGAAGGCATCTGTCTCCTTGTCAGCCAGCTCCAGCACCTGCTGATAGGCCTCAATCGCCTGTTCGCTCTCGCCCTGCCGCTCCTGCGCGTCTGCCAAGTTGATCAGGGCGTAAGGATTTTCCGGCGCGTTTTTCAGGGCCTGTAGAAAATATTTCTCCGCCGCCTTGTACTCTTTGTCTTGCAGCTTGGCAAAGCCCTGGTCAAGGAGCAGATCAGCATGTTTCTGACTTTTGTCATGCCGCAGGAGTTTCTCTGGCACCGTGCCGCCTCCTTCCTTGACCTCCTCCATCTTGTCGCGCTTTTTGTAGTAAATGTCAGCCAATTCCGGCGAGCTGTCCACAATTCTGGGGGCGATGAAGATGAACATGTTGGTTTTCCGCTTGCTGCTCTCGTGCGTCTTGAAGAGCCAGCCCAGCACCGGCACGTCGCCGAGCAGCGGCACCTTGTAGTCGCCGGAAGTCGCGTCCTGACCAATCATGCCGCCGATCACGACAATGTCCTCGTTGTGGACCACCACGCTGGTGGCCGCGCTCCGCTTGTAGGTGGTGGGCGTGGCCACGCCAGCCTCGCTTTTCAGGCGGGTGACTTCCACCTCAATGTCCAAGCGGAGCAGGTTGGCCTGATTGATCTGCGGGGTGATCTTGAGGGTGGTGCCCACGTCCTTGTACTCATAGTTGGTGTAGTCCTGGGTGCTGCCGGTGGTGGAACTGTTCTTGCTGGTGATGTAGGGCACATTCTCTCCCACCGTGATGCTGGCCTCCTTGTTGTCGGTGGTCAGAATCTGCGGCGTGGCAATGATATTGATATCCGAGTCCTTCTGAAAGGCATTGACCACTGCGCCAAGATTGGGGAAATAGGTGCCGCCGATTTTGACTCCCTTTTTGAGAATGCCGAGCGTGGCTCCAGCAGCCATGCCTGTCGTGCCTTGGGCAATGCCGTTGATCAGGCCGAAACTGTTGTCCGTGAAGCCGGTGCCCAAGGTGCCGGTCTCATCATGGAAGCTGCCCAAGCCGCCCCATTCAGCCCCGATGTCAAACTGCTTGTCAATGGAAACCTCCATGATCAGGGCTTCGAGATAGACCATGCGTCTTGGTATGTCGAGCTGCTTGATGACCTTCTCCAGCAGCCGGTATTCGTCTTTGGACGAGGTGATGATCAGGGTGTTGGTTTCCGGGTCAGCCGTGATCTTGATGTCATCGGACAGCTCCACCGAAGAAGCAGTCGAGGCGGTCTCGCTCTCTGCCTGCCCGGCGGCGGTGTTTTTTTTGCTCTTGGCATCAGCAGGATTCTGCCGCACCACTTTGTTGTCGTCTGTCTTGCCGCTCTGTTTGGTCGGCAGATTAGTCAGCACCTTGACCAATTCCTCGGCATCAGCATGTTGGAGATAATAGACATGGATATTGCCGCCTTCTGTGGTCACTTCCACATCTAACTGGGCCAGCAGGCTGCGCAGCTTGTCAATGTCCTCTCTGGGCGCAAAGACGATCAGCGAGTTGGTGCGCTCGTCAGGAATGATTTTGACGGTGGCGGCCTGCGTCCGCGATGTCCTGCGTCTGACCGCCCGTGCCTGCGTGAAAAGCTGGCCTATGGATTTGCCAATGCTGGCGGCTGAGGCGTATTTCAGCGGAATGATCTCCAGTTCCTCATCTTCGGAAGGCACATCCACAGCCTCAATAATTTCCAGCAGCCGGTTGATGTTGGCCAGCGCATCGGTGATGACCAAGAGATTGGCATTGCTGTCCGCCAGCACCATGCTGGTTTTTGAGACCAAGGGCTGGATGAACTTTCTGATCTCCTCTGGGTCGGCATAGGCCAGCCGGATAATTCTGGTGACAAATCTATCATCAGCGCGGCGGCCCTCATCCTTGAGCACAGTGGGAATGCTTTTTGAGCGGGCCTGCACTGCCGGAACAATCTTGATCACTGAGCCGCTTGGCACGGTGGCGTAGCCATGCACCTCCAGCACGGATTCAAAGACCCGGTAGGCATCCTCAACCGAGATTTTATCCGGGCAGATGATCGTCACCTTGCCTTTGACCGCCGGATCAACAATGAAGTTTTTCCCGGTCATCTCGCTGATCAAATTGATCAGGACATTGATGTCAATATCAGGAAAGTTGATCTGGACAAACTGCTGCTTGGCCGGTGCAGTCTTGTCTGGAACAGGCGCGGCGGCCAAGAGCGACAGGCAGAGCAGCAGCATGGCCAGGACGGCAAGAGAACGGCAGAAGGTGGCAATATATTTCATAATCAAATTCGCTTGATAAAAACAGATAAGCTGTTGGCGGAACAGAACCTGCTTCCGGTCATTACATGGGCGGCAGCAGCGGCTCCTCGCCTTCCATATTTATGGGAAGTTCCGGCGCGCTGTCCTCAGCTTGGGGCTGTTCCAAACGCAGCACATCCGGCAGGTCGCCTGAAGGCTGCCCTATTTCCAAGCCCGGCAAATCCAGTGCGCTTTGGGGCTGCTCCAAACGCAGCTCTTCAGGCAGATTGTCTGAAGGCTGCTCGATCTCCAGTTCCGGCGGTTCGCCTGAAGGCTGCTCGATCTTCAGTTCCGGCAGGCTGATCCGCCGCCTGGGCCGTGTCGGCGGCCTGCGCTGGTTCATACGCCCAGTCCGTTCCTGAACAGGCGGAGGGATGAACCCTGCGGAAGGGGAGGAACTGGCGCTGCGGGTGAACGTTTTCTCGTTCGGCTTGGGCATTTCCAGCACTTCCAAGGCTCCGTTGACCTCCAAGGTGATCTTGTTCCAGTCAATGCTCTTGATCACCGCGCCCTGGACACCATCACCAACCCGGAGAAGAAGCTGCTTTCTGTTGCCAGCCACATTGTCAACCACAATTGCTCTGGCACTTTCCGGGCTGCCGGTCACAGTGCCTGCCAAGGTCAGATTAAGGCGGGTGGGCACGACTTCCGGCTCTGGCTCCGGTTCCGGCGGTTTCTGCACGACTGCGGCTGCTCCCCCTCCGGCCTGAAAAATATCCCGACGGACAATGATCTGAAAGTCCTGTCTTGGTGCGGCTGACGGCGCTGCAACTGGCTGCGGCTCCGCTGCCGGACTGACCGATTCGGCAGCGGCAGCTCCACGCTGGCTGGCAGTCAGCGGCACGCAGCTCATCTGCTGGAGTTCTTTTTCCAGATACTTGTAGCCAAAATGCACCGCAGCAGTCACTGCAATGAAGATCGCCGCCAATGTCGCCGCTGTCCGCATCATGGCTTCTTTGCCTTGTCTTGGAGCAGGCGGTTGAAATCAGGCGGCAGGCCTTTGAAGATGATGCCCGGCTCCTGCACCGTGCCGTTGAGCGTGAACGGCATCTTGTCCTGCCGGAGCTGCCGCTTGAGCATGTTGACCACCATTGGGCTGCCGAGCGAGGCGAGAAATTCCGGGCGGGGCAGGACAGCTCCTTGCAGCTGCACCGGTGAGCGGAAGACTGGCTCGGTCAGCCGGAGACTGCCGGCAAATTCCGCTGCCAGCAGCTTGGACTCCAACGTGCCGTCTTGCAGCCGCAAGGTCCCGCCCTGCTTGCTCACCTTGCTGCTGACCGCTGCAAAGGCCAGCTCCTTCATGCCCAAGACCGGCTCCTGCAAACTGACCGTGCCCTTGCTGACCGTGACCTTGCCCTCCAAGACTGCGAACAGGCCCTGCCGCCGATCCTGCCGACCGGCAAAGCTGGCCGAGAGGGTGCCGGAGAGCTTGCGCTTATAGGCGGCCAGCACCTTTTTCAGGCCTGGGCTGTCCAAACGGATGCCGCTGACCTCGCCGCTGTATTGCAGATTCTGCTTATCCTTGGTCAGGCCCAAGTTGCCGCTGATGCTGCCGTCCAAGAGGCGCACCGTGTAGCGCACCGACCATCTGCCGGTCTTTTGCCAGCCTGCCAGATCAGGCCGCAGGCTGATGCTTTCGGCAATAAAGAGCGGCTCTTTGCCTCCTTTCTCGCTGATGCTGATCTGGCTGAACCGGATATCCGCAGGCAAGGTCAGGCTGATGCCGCCGATTTGCCAGGCAAAGGCGGGCAGGAGCTGATTCAGTTCCGCCTCAGCCTTGGCTTTGACTGCCGCCTCTGGAAACTGGAGCCAGAGCATGAGCAGCAGCACGGCTGCGGTGTAGAGCAGATAGCCGAAGAGAGCACGGCCCGGCACAAGCTGGCGCAGCCGCATGACTCAGTCTCCGCCCTCTCCAGCCTGCACCAGACTGACCACCCGCAGCACCGCATCCAGCCCGCCCTGCTCCTTTTTATTAGTTATGATGGCGATGCGCTCGACCGCAACAATCTGCTCCGGCACTTCGATCAGCTCCAGCAGGGCCACGAGCCGGTCCAAAGGCACGCCTTGCAGCTTCATCTCCACAGCCACTTGGCGCAGCTCGCCCTCCTCGTCCGTGTTGGAGGGTTTTATATAGAGGATGTTCTCCTTGACCTGCGCCTGCTCCCCTTTCTGCTCCAAAAAGGAAAACAGGCTGAACGAGGGCGAACGCCGGGCCACCCGTTCCCCCAAGCTGCTGCTCTGGCTGCTGACCTGCCGGACTTCCTGCTGCATGAGCCGCATGTCGAGCAAGGCCTTTTCCCGGCTGGCAATGCCGCGCAGCAGCTGCCTGCGCTCATCCATGAGCGGAAACAAAATAAATTGAACCACGGCGAAGAGCAGCAGGGCGGTCGCGCAGATGATCAAAGCGCGGCGGTCTTTCTGACTGAGCTGGCGCATCAGGAGCCACTCTCTGTTTTCAGCTTGAGCCGGATGTCAAAGAGAATGCCCTCGTCATTCTTGCCCTTGACCGATGAGGCGATATCTGCTCCGGCATAGCGGTCCGAGCTGCTGAGAAGACTCTGCATGGTGTAAACACTGTTGAAGGTGTCTGTGCTGCCTTTGATGATGACTGAATTTTGATCAATCACGAGCTGCTTGACCTGAAGCTGCATCGAGGCTGGAATGCGGGCCGAGATGTCAGCAAGAATGGAGAGAACTCGTTGCTCATTCGTAAAGAGCGGCATGGCCCCTGCCGAGCTGTCCACGCTCTTGAGCCGGGATTGCATGTGGATGTAGGGATCAGGTCCAGGTGTGACACCGGGAAAGCTCTCTTTGAATACCTGCTCCATGTTGCCTGCCAAGGCGGCCTGCTGTTTTGTCAGCCGCTGCTGCTCCATGATGAGCCAGCCGCAGCCAAGCAGCAGGGCCAAGCCGACAGCGGCGGCAAGAATGGTGAGCTGCTTTTTGGAGCGGAGCAGATGCCGGGACGGAGCCAGCTCGCCTTGGCGGAAATTCAGGCCATGCTCTTTGCCCCGGCGGCCTGTCTGCTGCAAGGCCAAGGCCAAGGCTTTGTCGTGCAGAGCCGCCTGCCATGTCAGAGCCGCCGCTTTGCTCAGGCTGGCCGCGCCGTCCCGGACCAGATCACAGGTCCTGCCGGGCAGGTCCAAGGCGGCTTCCATTTTTGCCAGCAGTTCCGGGCAGAGTTGGGCCGGGCCAGTCAGGACAAAATAATCAGGCCGAGCTGTCATCTCCTTACTGCTGTGCAAGGCGAAATACTCCAGACTGCGCAGAATCTGGGCGCAGAGGCGGCGTACTGCCGCCTCTGCCGCTTCCGGCTCGGTCATGCTCAGGCTGCCGTCCTCCTGATAGACAAACAGGGCCTGCGTGAACACATCATCCGGCCAAGCAAGCCGTCGCATGAAAATGATTTCGCCCTGCCAGGCGAGCACGAGCTGGATGCCGCTGAGGTCGCCGTGCAGGAGGAGGAATTTGTCGCCAGTATGCTTGGTCCGGCAGAGCCGATCTGCCAAGGCATGAACTGCCGGGCAGATGCTGTCCGGCTCCAGCCCGGCCTTGCCGCAGGCTGCAAGCTGATAGAGCAGCAGTCCCTTTTCTGCGGCAGCGGCAATCAGGCTGGTGCCGTCAGCATCGGCAGCCGCCAAGGCAGTGGTGATGATCAGCTCTTCCGCAGGCTGGAGCAGTTGCTCTTCCAGCTCAAAGGGGAGGACCTGCCGGACTTTCTTCTCATCCGTGAAGGGCAGGGTCAGATTGCGCAGGCTCAGGCAGGACAGGGAAATGCCGACAGCGCAGTGATCCGCCTTGCTGCTGCCCAATTGTTCCAAGAGCAGCGGCAATTCTTCAGCAAGATCAACCTCGGCGGCAGAACGGAAAACATGCTGGGCGCAGGAGAGAACTTGGGCATCCCGGCCTGTGCCGGAGACCAGCACCGCACTGAGCAGGTCGTCGCCAATATCTATGCCTGCGGCGAGCTGGGCCATGCGTCAATTCACCTTCCACCAGAGCAGTTCCTGCTCTTGGGTGCTGAGGCGGTGGAGCAGGCCCTCGCCGCTGCGCTGCAAGCCCTTGTATTCGGCAGTCACTTTGACCTTGAACCACGTGCTGCTGACCGTGAGCAAATCCTGATCCAAGCTGATGTCGCCGGGCCAGCCAGGCACCTGCTTGTACCAGTCCGCCTGCTCCAGCTTGTCCTTGTTCGCCTCATCCTGCCGGAACTCGACCAAACTGGCAGCCAGTTCCTTAGTCATCTGCTCATGCAGCGCGTGCAGGACCAAGGGCGGAGCCGTGTTGATGTTGATCTTGCCTTCATTGCCAGCAGCAGTCAGATAGGTCATAATATTGATGGCAGGCTGATCACTGTCCGTCTCTTCCTGACCGCCCAGAACCTTTTTCCAGCCTTTGACCAAAAGCAGCTCGTCGGTCAGCATGACTGGCCGGTTGGCTGCTTTATAGGACGGTGACTGGCTGCTGTAGTAACCAAGTTCCGCCCCGTTTTCCCGCTCCTCATCATCAGTGTCAATCCAGTCAGCCAAGCTGTCTAAGAGAGTGACAATTTCCGTCTCATCCTCCAATCCGGCAGCGCGGAGAAAACGCTGCCACAGCTCGCGCTGCTGCTTTTCCTTGTCTTTTTTTTGCAGAGTATTTGCTTTTTTATCTTTTTTCTTCTGCGCTGCAATTTTTTTATTTTCCAAATCTTGGGCCTTTTTTTCCTCCGCAGTCAGCACCAGCGCATTGACTTGGAGCAGGCCGGACAGGTCCGTGATTTCAATATTCATGGTGCCGCCGGGAAAGAGCGCGGTCACGGCTTCATTATCCAAACTGCCCCAGCTGTCAAAGGCGGAATCCTGCTTATTTTCCTGCTGGTCCGCCAGCAGCGCGGCCTGAGCCAGATGGAGGCCGGAAAGGAGCATGGCATCCAACTGCACCAGATCGCCCTGATTGGCGGCAGCCTGCATCTGCCAGTTCACTGAGCTGCTGAGATGCACGGTCACGGCCACCATGAAGCTGACTGCCAGCAAAGTCAGAATCAGGGCCATGCCGGAGCGGTCACGCAGCATCGTCTTCATCCTCTGGCCGGATCAGGCCGACTGGCAGGAGCATGGTGCTCTGAAAAACAATGGTGCTTTCCTCCTCCATATCCAACCAGAATTCCAGCCGACAGGAGACCGCCGCAGGCAGGCGGCGTTTTTTGTCCGGCTCCTCAGTGCTGGGAGTTGTGTCCCAGCTTTCCAGCTCTTCGCCGTTGCGGTCAAGAAAGGTGAACGTGACCGAGCGCAGCCGGTCGGAAAGAAGAAAGGCTTCGGTCTCTGGGCTGCCTGCATCTTTGTCTTGGGGCCGGTGCAGTCGGTCAGCCCGCAGCAGGAGCAGTTGCCGCCCATCTTCCTTGTCTGGCTGGACAGCATAGCTGATCAGGCCCAAACCGGGCTGGCTGTTTTCCGGGTCAAAGTCCAGATGGGCGAGCGAGGCAAAGGAGAGGAGAATGCGCTGGCCGCTGCTGCTGTTCTCCTGCCCGCCAATGAATTCAAGATCATCAGGCAGCATGGCGGAATTGAGATCCTCGCTGATCCGCTCAAAAGCGACCTGCGCCCGGTAATAAAGATCGCCCTGATCCATTGAGCCTTCCATGACCTTGATCGAGCCGGACAGCGACATGGACACGGTCGCCACCACCATGCCGAGAATCAGCATGGCCAGCATGATTTCCAGCAGGGTGAAACCGGCCTTGCTGCTCACGGCTGCTCCTCCGCAGGCTCAATCTTGGCCATCATCACCGTGCGGACAGTGAAATTCTCCTTCTCATCCCGGCTCACGGTCAGCTCAACGGATTTCAGCATCCCGCCGCTGCCCTTGATGCCGACTTCATCTTCAGTCAGTTCTGTGACCTCAGCCTGCCAATGATAGGCGGCAAAATCGTCCTCAAAATCACCGCTGCCGCTGCTCAGGCTGTCAAAGCCGCTCAGTTCCAGTTCAGCCAGCTTCTGCCGGGACAGCAGGGCGGCTGCGCTTTCAAAACGGGAGCGGGCGGCAATGGACAGGCTCTGCGACTGAGCCGAAAGCAGGGCAGTAAAGGACATGGCGATCACCGCCACTGCGATCATCACTTCTAGCAGGGTGAAAGCGCGTTCCTGCTTGAACGCGGCCAAATGCTTATTGTTCGAGCAGGATGCGGTCATCGTCCAAGGAAACATGGCCTTCCACAATTCTGGCCAAGCCAAGAAAGGGGGAAAGGAGCACGGTCAGCTCGTCGCCATTGTCCTGACGGAAATGAACGGCTGTCCGGTCGGTGTAGCCGCGCTGGTCAAAGAGAATGGTCAGATCAGGGTTGGCCTCGCGATGGGCGGCATCAATGTCTGTGACCTCAACAGAAGCAGCCAGCCGCACTTGGCCGTATTGTTTTTCACTGATCATCCCCTCTGTCCCGGCAGGCGCGGCAGTGAAGCGGTGTTCGTCCTGGTCAAAACGGAGCAGCACGGCTGTCCGCTGCTGCCGGGCCTCCTGCGCCGCTTCCGTTGCCAGACCGACAAACCGGCGGGCCGCTGATTTCAGCTCATCGGCAAAAAGGGAGGAACGGATATTGGGCATGGCAAAAGCGGCGGTCAGGCTGATCAGAACCATGACCACGATCAGCTCCACCAAGGTGAAGCCGTGCTCACAGCTCCCAGCTGTTGACATCCGCATTATCGCCTTCGCCGCCCGGCTCGCCGTCCGCGCCATAGGACATGATGTCAAAATCGCTGTGCAGGCCGGGCGAGATATAAATGTAGTCGTTGTCCCACGGATCTTTAGGAGCTGCATTTTTGTCAAGATAGGGGCCTTTCCAGTTTTTGGCCAAGGTTCCTGTTGAAGGCGGCTCGCTCAGTGCCATCAGACCCTGCTCAGTGCTCGGATATTTGCCAGTGTCCAATTTGTAGAGCTTGAGAGCCTGCTCCAGCGCGCCGATGTCCGCGCCTGCCTTGGTGCGCCGGGCCTGCTCAGGCCGGTCCATGATTCTCGGCACAATCATGCCTGCGAGAATGCCGAGAATGACAATCACCACCATCAGCTCAATCAGAGTGAAGCCGCGCTGGCCCGCAGCCCCTGTCAGTTTTGTTTGTTTCACCTGTCTGTCCTTGGTTGCAAAAGAAATCACTGGTCCGGCCTTGACAAAACAGGCTGGACTTTTTTCCGGTTTTATGGCAGTAATAACCAGCCGCACTGGCAGAAGCCGCTGCCGTCCGGTCTGCATCTTACCATATCTCAGCCATCATGAAATCGGAAACAGAGGAAAAAAACACGGTGAACCTGCAAGGAAAACAGAAGAGCTTCCTGCGCGGCATCGGCCATCAGCTTGAGCCGGTGGTGTATCTGGGCAAAGAAGGACTGACCGCTAACGTGGTCAAGGCTGCCCGCGAAGCCTTCAAGACCCGCGAATTGATCAAAGTGAAAATAGGGCAGAACTGCGCCCTGTCTGCGGACCAAGCTGCAGCTGACCTTGCTGAACAGACCGGCGCGGTTGTGGCGCAACGCATCGGCAGAACCCTGCTTCTTTATCTGCCCAACAAAAAACTCAAGCCGGAGCAGCGTATCTGTCTGCCGAAAGAATGACTCCGCACCCTATTCTTTCTTTTCCGCCTTCAGTTCCTCCAGCTTCCTCTCCAGCGTCGGGATGAGCTGATCCTGCGGAATGCCCTTGAACTGCTCCATGTAGTTGCGCACCAAGCTGATCCCTTCAACCACCACATCATAGACCATCCATGTCTCGCCCTTGAGCATCATGATGTAGGAGACAGGGATGCTCTTGGCCTCCTCAACAAACATGGTCTTGACCTCAGCCCGGTCGCCTGCCAGCCGCTCCTTGCCAAACTCAATCTTCATCTCCACATAAGCATCGACCTTGTCAATATAGACATGGCCGAGAAGTTTGGCAAACAGATCAGCAAAGGCTTTCTGCTGGGCTGGGGGCAGGTTACGCCACGGCCTGCCCACCACCCGTTTGGACATTTCCAGAAAATCAAAATGCTGCGAGACCAAGGCCACAATCCGGTCAATCCGGTTGTCAACCGTGTCATTTTTAAAAGACGGGTCTCTGAGCTGGGCCACGACCTTGTTGATGAAGGGCTTGACCTGCTCCGTGGGATTCGGTGCGGTCGCAGCTTGGCCTGTGCAGGAAAGCAGGAAAAAAATCAAAAAAAAACGGAGAACTGTTCTCATTATGTTCACCTTATGGAAGACTGTTTCACAGTTTGTCATTTGCCGACGGCCTGGCATGATTCTGCCGGGTCTGGTCGCGGTACTGAAAATAGCTGTCCCGCAATGCCCTGTAAGGGTCAATGGTCAGCTCCTTGACTCCTTCGTAGTCGCCCAAGTGGAGGGAAAGGTTGTTCACTCTTCTGCCGGTGTAGATAAGCGCTCCCTCCTGCCAGGTGTTGGCGAAAAAATAATACGGAGTCATGGACAGGCCGTCAACCGTGGTGCCGAACAGCTCGCGCACTGTGGTCGCGCCCATCATTGGCATCACCAGATAAAAGCCGTCTTTCACGCCCCAGTATTGCAGGGTTTCCCCCAGCCCGGCATCAACCCGCTTGAAGCCGAACTCGCGGCCCGCCACATCCCCCAGTCCAGCCACGCCGCCAATGGTGTTGATGGCAAAGCGGGTCAGAACGGTGCCTGCGTCGGAAAAGCGGAACTGAAGCAAGGTGTTGACAAAGCGGACTGGCTCTTGCAGATTATAGCAGAAGTTGTCTGCTGCCTGGCGGATGTCTTCCGGGACGATCTCGCTGTAGTTGGAAGCGACCGGCTCCAGCACCCACGTGTAGGTGACATCGTTGAATTTGAACATCAGCCGGTTGAAGTCCTCGAACGGGTCCGGCACTGCGTCTTCCTGCGGCGCATCTTCGTAAAAGGCATCATCAAGAAAGTCAATATCTTCAGCCTGCGCCGCAGATGCGGCCAGAACAGCGGCAAAGAGGCAGAGCAGGCTCGACCGCAGGAGAAATCGCTTCATCGTTTTGCTTTGACAAATTATTTTACGCCGCCCAAGGCGAATTTGGAAATCAGCGACTCAATATCCAAGGCTGACTCTGTGTCAACAATGGTTTCGCCCGCCTGATAATTTTCCACATCACCGCCTGGCAGGATGCGGATGAACTTGTCGCCAATGATGCCTTGGGATTTGACCGAGGCAATCGAGTCTTTGGGCACCGTCACGTCCTTGTTGAGCTTGAACGCGGCCACAGCCCGGCCCTCTTTGTTCAGGCGCAGTTCCGCCACTGAGCCGACTGTCACACCAGCGACCTGCACATCTGAACCGGCTCTGATCCCGGCAATGTTGTCAAAGGCTGCGTACAGGGTGTAGGTGCCGCCGCCGGTCAGCCATGAAACCTCGCCGAGCTGCACAGCCAGCCAGGCAAAGGCGGCCAAGCCTGCGACAAGAAAGATGCCGACCATGATTTCCACTTTGGAACCAGTGTTCATACAATGCTCCTGAGAGCGGTCGCCCCGCCCATTGTCTTTTCAGCAAATTCGCGGATATGCGGCTTGTCGGAATGGATGATCTGCCCGGCCTCGGCGAACACATCCGCCTCGCCTTTGTTGATCAGGACAATCCGGTCAGCCAGCTCAAACACTTTGGGGATGTCGTGGCTGACAATCACTGCCGTATAACCGAGCTGCTTCTGCATCCGCTCAAAGAGCCGGTATATCTCCAAAGTCATCAGCGGATCAAGACCAGTGGTCGGCTCGTCAAAGAGGACAATTTCCGGCTCCAGCTGAAGAGCGCGGGCCAAGCCGACCCGTTTTTTCATGCCGCCGCTTAGTTGGGCAGGAAATTTTTCCTCATGCCCGGCCAGCTCCAAGGTGTCGAGCGTGGCCATGATCTTGGCCCGGATTTCTTCTTCAGTCAGCTTGGTGCGCTCGCGCAGCGGCAAGGCAATATTCTCGAACACGGTCAGAGAGTCAAACAAGGCCGCTCCTTGAAAGAGCACCCCAAATTTGGTGCGGAGCTGCCGGAGCTGCTTCTGGCCCATCTTGACCACATCCTGACCGTCCACAAAAATCTGGCCGCTGTCCGGTTTGAGCAGACCGAGAATCAGCTTGAGCGTCACGCTCTTGCCTTGGCCGCTGCCGCCCGCGATAACCGTGGTCTGGCCTTTGGGCACAGTCCAGCTCACCTCGTTCAACACCCGATGCGCCCGCTCCCGTCCGCCAAAGGTCTTGCTCACCTTGACAAACTCAATTGCCGCCTCGACCGTTTCACCACTATACGCCATTTTTGCTCCCATTACAACAGCACCGCTGTCAGCAAATAGTCAAAAATCAGGACGGCGATGGAAGACAGGACAACGGCTTGGGTTGTCACCTTGCTGACGCTTTCCGCGCCAAAGCCCGCGCCCCGGATGCGGTGAACAAAATAGCCGCGTCCCGCGCTGATCCAGACAATGAGCAGGGCAAAAACAAAGGACTTGACAATGCCGAGCCGAATTTCATGGTTGGTGACGCTGACCATCATGCTGTTGAAATAAGCTCCGGCATTGGCTCCCATCAGCTTGACTCCGGCCAAATAGCCGCCATAAATGCCGACCACGTCAAAGATGGCAGTGAGCAGCGGCACGGTGAGGACAGCAGCCAGCAGTTTGGGTGAAATCAGGTAGCGGAAAGGATCAACAGCCATGCAGTCGAGCGCGTCGATCTGCTCGCTGATGCGCATGATGCCGATCTCGGCGCAGATGGCGGAACCAGCCCGGCCTGCGACCATCAGAGCGGTGAGAATCGGGCCAAGCTCCATGACCAAGGTCAAGGCCACTGCCGAGCCGAGCATTCCCTCGGCTCCGAATTTGTTCAGGGTATGATGGCCTTGCAGGCCCAGCACCATGCCCGAAGTCAGGGCGGTGAAGAAAATCACTGCGGACGAGCCTGCGCCGATAAAGCGCATCTGGCGGAGCAGCTCCCGGCCTCGGAAAGGCCTCCGGAACAGCCCAGCCACGGCGGAGAGCAGGAAAAGTCCCATGCTGCCCAAGTCGGCCAGCAGGGCAAGGCATTGGTCGCCAAGCAGAAAAAAAGGTTTGGCCCAGCCGGTGATTGTCGTGTTCTGCACGGAATTCTGTCGCATGGTTGGTGAGGAGAAGCCGCAGTCAAGACAATGTACCATAGCGGCAAAAAATTGCATCGATATTTTCCGCCTGCCAGCAACCACTGGCCTTGGGCGCAGTCATTCCGGGCAGGCACAGGGCCTTGCCTCTGCCGTTCCTGCATCTTCTCCTGCAAGACGGAATGGAAGCGTTTCTGGAGCAGGCGGCAAAGCTGTGAAGAGCATGACGGCACCTCGCCAAGTGCCGTCATGCAGCTGTTGCTTACAACACCAGCTCGAATTTGTTTCAGGATCATCTGTCCTTGCGGTCAAACAGGCCGCCTTTGTAGCCGACCGTGGGAATGTGATCAGTCACGATCATCCCCCAGCTAACCATCAATCACAAATTTCCGAATCTCTATTTCCGGCAGGCACTTATAATGTTTTTCGTTCCCCGTGACCAGCTGTAGCTGCCTGCTCACCGCTGAAGCACCGATCAAGGCATCAGCCAGTTCCATAGAATGACTCAGAGCGTACTGTTCGACATAGAACATCGCTTTGGTGGAGATCAGCTCATCAATCTGAATGACCCGTGCGTTCAGTATGCCCAATGCCTTCTGAAACGCATTCAACTCCTGCTTATTCCGCACACCTTGGACAATCTCCATATAGGTCACCACGGACAGCGAGAACCTGTCAAAACCGTGCAGCAAATCTATTGCGCTTTGACAGCCTCTTGAGTACCAGATCAGCACATCTGTATCGACGATCAAAACGACCGTCCTTTTCTGAGCTTCCGAACGTATTCCTCAACATCATTCATATCTTCGCGGTTTTTCCACATCCCGCAGAATTCATTCTGTTTATCCTTTGTTGCCTGTTCGTCAAGAGGAACAATTTTCGCATACGGCTTTCCGTGAAAGGTAATAACAACCTCCTCGCCCCTCCTTGCCGCATCAAGGATTTTTTTTGTATGAAATCGCAAATCTTTGCTGGTTGCCTGCATAACGCCTTCCTCCTTAGCGTTAAGGTTTATATTTTAATATATAAACTATCCAAGCAAGACTGTCAAGCTGTAGCGGGTTGGAAAATGAAGTCCGGTGATGCGCAAAAAAAGGCGGAGCCTCTTCGGCCCCGCCCTTATCTCCTCTTTCCTTCTGCCTATTTTTTACAGCACCAGCTCGAACTTGGTTTCTGGATCATCCCGATCCTTCCGATCTAACAACGCAGTCAGGATTTTCTCCAGCAGGCGCAGGCCGCCTTTGTAGCCCACGGTCGGGAAGTACTGATGCCCCTGCCGGTCAAGAATCGGGAAGCCCCAGCGGACGAACGGCACGTCCTCGTCGCGGGCAATGTACTTGCCGTAGGTGTTGCTGATCAGCAGGTCAACCGGCTCGTTCTTCATCCACTGATGGACGAGGAAAAAGTCGCCTTTGGCTTTCACCTTGACCTCGAACGGCATGTCCGCCGTGATTTCCTTGATCCGCTTCTCAAACTTCTTGCCCGGCGTGCCGGTGACAACATAGACCGGGCACATGTCAATCGAGACCAGAAACTCAGTCATGGCGATGAGCTGATCCGGGTCGCCGACTATCGCCACCTTTTTATGATAGAAATACTGGTGCATGTCCGAGATCAGGTCAACGAGCTGGCCGCGCTCGACCATGATCTCATCCGGCACGTTCACGCCAGCCACATTGCGCAGGGCATCAATAAAGCGGTCTGTGGCCTTGAGGCCAAAGGGCATGTCTAAAACCGAGCAGGGCACCTTGTGCAGCTTGTCCAACTCGCGGGCCGCATCGCCGGAACACCACTCGCCCAGAGCGATGGTGCCGATGGAGTCACCAGTTGACTTCAGCTCGGCAATGGTGGTGCCGCCGTCCGGGAACATCTTGTACTCGCCGGTGAGCGGGCTGTTGAGCACGCCGGAAGTGTCCGGGAACATGATGGTCTTCACGCCCATCAGCCCAGCCATCCGCTTCAGTTCCTCCATGTCGCACGGCTCAACCCAGCCTGGGATCAGGTTGACCTTGCCGTTCTTCTTGCCGGTCGGCTCGGCCAGCATGGTCATACCCTTGACCATATTGGAAAAACCTGTGACGTGCGAGCCGACATAGCTGGGCGTGGAAGCGTAGATCACCTCTTTGCCTTCCGGGATTTTGCCCTCAGCAATCGCCTTCTTGCGAATCTGCGGCAGGTCGTCGCCGATGGTCTCAGACAGGCAGGTGGTGTGAACGGCGATGATCTCGGGGTTGTACACCGCAAAGATGTTGGTGAAAGCCTGCATCAGGTTAGCCTGGCCGCCAAAGACCGACGCGCCCTCAGTGAAGGAGCTGGTCGCGGCGGAGATCGGCTCCTTGTAGTGCCGGGTCAGAGTGGAGCGGTGATAGGCGCAGCAGCCCTGCGAGCCGTGACTGTGCGGCAGGCAGCCGTGGATGCCCAAGGCGGCGTACATTGCGCCGATGGGCTGGCAGGTCTTGGCCGGATTGACGGTCAGGGCCTTGCGCTCGCTGATTTCTTTTGGTGTATGTCGTAAGAGCATGGTCATGCCTCGTAATAATTCGTTGTCGCGTCGGGGGGCCTTGAACCGCCCCTGCCGCATCATTTCCCGTCGCAGGAGAGCAGTTTTATCATGACCACCAGAGTGATCGTTTTGCGGACAGGAGAGTGCTTGATGTACGATCACTCTCCTGTCTGTTGTGCAACCACTCTGGTGATCGTTTTACAACCACTCTCCTGCTCGTTGCCCGGCCACTCCGGTGGTTGGTTTATAAGCAGGAGAGTGGTTCGTGCGTAGGGGCGATTCATGAATCGCCCCTACGGTTGCCGCATCTTATTCCCAAACGTAGGAAGCAGAAAGCTGCGGATTCTCCTGCCACGGGGCCTTCATGTAGGACCAGACCTTGCTGTTGACCAGTCGGTCGATCTCCTTGTAGAAGTTGACCGCGCCTTTGAAGCCCGCATACGGCCCGCCGGAGTCATAGCTGTGGAGCTGCTTCATGGGCACGCCCAGCTTCTGGATCGAGAACTTCTCCTTGATGCCGGCGCAGAAGATGTCCGGCTTCATCAGCTCAACCAGCTTCTCCGCCTCGTACTGATTGAGGTCGTCAATGACCAAGGTGCCTGCTTCCATATCCTGGGCCAAACCCTCGTAGTCCTTAAAGGCAAGCCCCTTCTGCTCCAGAGCCTGCATGGCCTCGGCAGTCTTGCGCGGCTTGTAGCGGGTCGGATCAGCCTCAACCTCGATTTCCTCAATGTTGCGGCTGTCCGCATCCACAGTCAGATTAGGCAGAACCCGGCGGCCTTCGTAGTCGTCGCGGTGGGCGAACTCATACCCGGCGGAGATCGTCTTCATGCCCATCTCCTTGAACAGCTCCTGATAGTGATGCGCCCGCGAGCCGCCGACAAACATCATCGCGGTCTTGCCCTCGGTGCGGGGCATGACCTCGGCTGCTGCGGCCTCAACTTCCGGCATTTCCTCGGCAATCACCTGCTCCACCCGGTCAATCAGCTCCTTGTCCTCAAAGTAGGCCGCGATCTTGCGCAGGGACTTGGCCGTGGCCGCAGCCCCGATAAAGTTGACCTTGATCCACGGGATGCCGTACTTGGTCTCCAGCATGTCAGCCACATAGTTGATCGAGCGGTGACACATGACCGCGTTCAGATCAGCCTGATGGGCTGTGGCGAACTGCGTGTAGGTCGAGTTGCCGGAGAAGGTGGCCACGTTGGTGATGCCGCACTTCTTGAAGATCCGGTCAATCTCAAAGCCGTCGCCGCCGATGTTGTACTCGCCCAGCAGGTTGATCTTGAACTTGCCCGCAACCGGCTTGTCGTTCTCACCGACAATATGACGGAAGACCTGGTTGTTGGCAATGTGATGCCCGGCGGACTGGGACACGCCCTTGTAGCCCTCGCAGCTGAAGGCGTACACGTTGCAGTCGCCGAACTTCTCCTTCATCTTCCGCGCCACGGTGTGAATGTCGTCACCGATCAGGCCGACCGGACAGGTGGCGAAGATGGCAATGGACTTGGGATGAAAGAGGTCATACGCCTCCTGAATCGCTGCGGCCAGCTTCTTCTCCCCGCCGAAGATGATGTCCTGATCCTGCATGTCGGTCGAGAACGCATAGGTCATGAAGTTCTCGCCGTCCGGCCCTTCCGGCCCCGGATCAGTCTGGTTGCGCCGGGTCAGCCAGGCGTAGAAGCTGCATCCTATCGGCCCATGCACCAAGTTGACGATGTCGCGGGTCGGCCCCATGATAACGCCTTTGCAGCCCGCGTAGGTGCAGCCCCGCATGGTGATGATGCCCGGAATGGTGCGCACGTTGGCCGTGATCTCCGGCGTGCCGTTCTCCAGGGCCTCGTTGATCATGATCTGCTTGGCGCGCTTGCGGGCCACTTTGGGCGGATACTTGGCCAGCAGTTCGGCCTTGATCTCCGCAGGCTCCATCGGCACCGTTGCTTTCTTTGTCATATCGTTTCTCTTCCTCCGTGAATAGCTCAGGCTATAGCCGCCTCGCCTTTTTCCGCTGTGCGCACGCGCACCGCATCCATCACCGGCATGACAAATATCTTGCCGTCGCCCGGCTTGCCGGTCTGGTTGACTTTGATGATCGCCTGAACCACGTCATCTACTTGGTCATCCTCAACCACCACTGTGACCACGCGCTTGGGATAGAGCTTGCCCTTCTCGCCCAGCACTGCCGCCGCTTCCTCGTAGCCTTGATCAACCCCTTCCAAGACCTTGGGATTGGCAAAGCCTTTGCCCCGGCCTTGCGCCTCACGGACAAAGTAGGCGGCAATACCTGCGTCGCTGAGGGCCTTCTTGGTCTGATTCATCATATTGATGCGCACGACCGCGATGACCTCTTTCATGCCGCTGCCTCCTCTGCTGCCGCGCCTTCCTTCACGCCGGAGCTGACCGTATAGACTTCCTCAACCGCGCTGACAAAGATCTTGCCGTCGCCGAACGCGCCCTTACCAGCGGTGCGGGCCGTGTCCATGATGGTTTGGATGACAAAATCCTTGTCTTCGTCCCGAACCACCAGCATCAGCATCATCTTGGGAATCTCATCGTAGGTCACATCGCCGATTTTGATGCCCCGTTGCTTGCCGCGTCCGGCCACTGCGTATTTGGTGACTGCTGGGAAGCCCGCATCCATAAGAGCGGCCAGCACGTCGTCTGATTTTTCCGGCCTGATTATTGCTCTGATCATCAACATGATTTGTTTTCTCCTGAATAATTCATTCAATCCGCAGGGGCGGCCCCCTGTGGCCGCCCTTTTCGGCGCATAGCCTGCCCCTGCGCCATTTGCATTGCCCAATCCGTAGGGGCGAAAAATTTTTCGCCCCTACACCGCCCGCATCAATTCATCAGGCCGTAATCCATGAGCAGCTTCTCCAGCTCCTCTATCTCCAAGGGAGTCGGGATGACAAACTTTTTGTTGGCATCAATCGCTTGGGCCAAACCCCGGTAGGCATCAGCCTGATCAGCCTCCGGCTTCCACTCAATGACCGTCTTGCGGTTGATCTCAGCCCGCTGCACATCATTGTTTCTCGGCACAAACCAGATCATCTGGGTGCCAAGTTTCTCAGCAAACTGCTCAATCATCTCCTTCTCATTGTCAACAGCGCGGGAGTTGCAGATCAGACCGCCAAGGCGGACATCACCAGTCTGAGCGAACTTCATGATGCCCTTGCTGATGTTGTTGGCCGCATACATGGCCATCATCTCGCCGGAAACAACAATGTAAATTTCTTTGGCCTTGCCGTCGCGGATGGGCATGGCGAAACCGCCGCAGACCACGTCGCCGAGAACATCGTAGAAGGCATAATCCAAGCCCTCGCTCTCCTCATACGCGCCCAGCGATTCCAGCATGTTGATTGAGGTGATGATGCCGCGTCCGGCGCAGCCCACGCCTGGCTCCGGCCCGCCTGACTCCACGCACCAGGTGCCGCCGTAGCCTGCTTTGCGGATATCCTCCAGTTCCACGTCCTCGCCTTCCTCGCGCAGGGTGTCGAGCACCGACTTTTGCGCCAGTCCGCCCAGCAACAGCCGGGTGGAGTCAGCCTTGGGATCGCAGCCCACCACCATGACCTTTCTGCCCATCTCCACCAGTCCGGCCACGGTGTTTTGCGTGGTTGTGGATTTGCCAATGCCGCCCTTGCCGTAAATTGCCACCTTTCTCATATCATTCCTCCTGTTCAGTCATTAGGATGTCTGTTCAATGCTGATTCATTTCCTGCTTTGGACATAGCAAGGGGCATGCCAATCTGCGGAGAATGGAAAAATATGCAGCAATGCAGGGATGATGACAGGTTGCGAGGCGGATTGCCCTGTGACTGCGGCAAGACGCAGGACAGGTCTTTTTGCAGGAAGAGTTACAAATACGAAACAGAAAGACGTTTTTGTGCAGAAGACGACTGCGCTGTCCTGTCTGATTGCAAGGAGGGACCCGGAGCATTACTCCGGGGCTTGTTTGTCACGGGCATCAATCCGGGCAGATTGACTTGTAGAACTCGTACTCGCCCTTGTCGCTGATCTTGACAATCACGGCGCACTTTTTGGGATCACCAGTGCCGGAGAAAGTCATCTTGCCGGTGATACCGTCAAAGTCCTTGATCTGGGCCAAGGCATCCCGCACCGCCTTGCGGTCCTGCTTGATGTTGCCGCTCAGGCCGCCGGAGCTTTCAATCGCTTTCTTAGCCAAGCCCAAGGCATCCCAGGTCAGGGCGGCGACATCATCTGGCACATAGCCGTATTTGGCTTTGTAGCGGTCAATAAAGGCTTTGGTCGCTCCCTGCGCGCCAGCGGCGGCATAATGAGTGCTGAAGAACTGGCCGTAGCAGGCTGGGCCGCAGAGCTGCACAGTCTCGGCAGAACCCCAGCTGTCGCTGCCCACTATCGGCCCGTTCCAGCCCAGAGCCTTGGCCTGCTGGACAATCAAGGCCACCTCGTTGTAATATTGCGGCGTGAACAGCACTTGCGCGCCAGAATGGATGATCTTGGTGAGCTGCGAGCTGAAATCGGTGTCCTTGGTGGTGAAGCTCTCATAAGCAACCACTGAGCCGGGGCCGTGCTTCTCCTCCCACGCCTTTTTGAAGAACTCAGCCAAGCCCTTGGGATAGTCACTGGCCACGTCGTAGAGCACTGCCGCCTTGCTGAACTTGAACTCGTCGCTGATGAAGTTGGCCAGCACCGGCCCTTGGAAGGGATCAAGGAAGCAGGCCCGGAACACATAGGGCCGTCCGGCAGTGGTGTCCGGGTTGGTTGACCACGGGCTGATCATCGGGGTCTGATAGTTGTTGGCCACGTCGCCTGCCGGGATGGCCTCTTTGGAAGACTGCGGGCCAATGATGATCAGGACATCATCCTGGGCGATCAGTTTGGTGCTGGCCTTGACTGCTGATTCGGCCTTGGATTCGCTGTCCTCAATCACCAGCTCGACCGGATGCTTCGTGCCATTGACCTCAATGCCGCCCGCCCTGTTCACGTCCTCCAGCCACAGTTCCGCCGCATACTTGGTGCCTTCGCCAACCTTGGGAATGTCGCCGGTGATGGGCGCGTTGATGCCCACCTTGATGGGCCGCTGCCGTTCCGAGCGGCAGGAGGTCAAAGCAAAACAGAAGGCCAGCGCAGAGAGCGCGGCAGCACATCGAGCCAGTTTGTTCATCAGCAAATCTCCTTTCATCATATTCAGCATTCTATGCAAAGCGCAGCAGACCAGCCGGAATGGCGGACCAGCCCGCCCATCGTAGGCAGTCTGCCGTCTTTTGTCAAGCACTTCAGGAGGCTGTCAGGTCGCAGGCGGTGCTGTCTTTCAACCGCTGCAAAAGCCGCGCTTGGAGCTTGCATCAACGTTTCCCTGTTGACAGGAGCAGATGCGCTGCTTAAACTGACTGGCCAGCAACAGCCGCCAATTGCATAAGTCCATGATTATGACGACAATGCAGCGGCCTCTGGGTGCTGCTCCGCAACGACTGCGAGGCAGGCTGGTGAATGCGCTGGATGTCAGGGCAGCCTGAACGGCAGATCGCGGGCCGAAGCGGGCAAAGCCAAATTTTTCATGCAGCTGCTGCTGTTCCCGAAATCAGGGGCAGGCAGTTGCAATCAAACAACCTTGCAGGAGATGCACTTATGAACGCCATGTGTCCGGTGTCTTTCGTCAAAGTCAATGAGAACGCTGTCCGCATCACTGCGGCCCAGGCCGTGCTGGCCATTCTTCTTTTCCTTTTCAGCCCTTTGAAATGGGTCATCCTGATTGTTGCCGCAGATTTCTTTGTCCGTGGTTTCGGGCAGCCGAAATACAGCCCCTTTGCCAAGGTCAGCAAGAAAATCCTTGAGCTTGTCAAGGTCAAGCCGGTCATGACCGATGCTGCGCCGAAAATCTTTGCCGCCAGAATAGGCTTTTTGTTTTCCTGTCTGCTGACCGCCTGCTGGATCTTGGATTTGAGCTTTGCTGCCTTGATCATCGGCCTGATGTTCGCAGCCTGCGCCTTTCTTGAAGCCGCCTTCCGTTTCTGCATTGCCTGCAAGATGTACCCGTTGGTCTGCAAAATAAAGGCAAGCTGAATCCCTCCTGCCCGCTTCTCCGCACTCTTTGACTCAAGCGGCGACATGCTGACAACTGCGCCAAGGCTGATCCCGGCCTGCGGCGCAGGCGTGGCCAAGGCCTTGGGGTTGTAGTTTCCAGCAGCAGAAGGACGGATGAGGCGCAGTCAACATATTGCGGATTCAAGTTCCAAGCGCATAACCGTTCAAAATCAATGCGGTGCTGATGATAGATCAGATAGACTTCAACGATGAATCGGGCTATTCTGCCGTTTCCGTCATTGAACGGGTGGATGTACACAAATCTCTGATAAAAGCTGGCTGCAACAGCCTCATGCCAAGGCCCGAAGCCGCCATGATTGTTGACCGCCTCCACCCATTTCCGCAGATATTCCCGCTTGCTGTGGGCCAGCTCATTGTCCTGCCCCTTGGTTTCCAAGATCAGGTGCGCCTCGTTGTTCAGCCGGATAATGCAATCAGGGGAATGATCTGAGCAGTATATGCTATTCACTCAGGCATTGCCACGCAATCATCAGTAATGAATGCGGCAGGATTTTTTATCGTCGGCGGCAAACCAGGGCCGATTATTTTTTCTCCCAGTGCTTCTTTCTCCGCCAGCTCCTGATTCAACGCCAGAAGAAATGATAAAATATCGGCATTCTTTTTTATGCCATACGCAGAAAAAACAGCAGCATCAAGTTTGTCCTGCGCTTCGCTGACCGGATTGTCCGCTGTTTCTTCCATCACCCGATACAAATCACGCATGGTCATTTTGTGTTGCTGCATGACGCTGCGCCGGGTCGAACGCAGCGCAACCGCCCGCTCGGCAACAGCTTTAATCTGCTTTGCAGATGCCATCTGCGGCCAAGGAAAAGAATCAAAAACACTGTTGGACGTGTATCGAAATCTCTCTGTTAATGTTGAGCAGCGGGATGTGAACCATTCCCAATGAACAATAGATTGCAAGATGCCAAAAGAGTAATCATCGGAAAGTGGAAAAACTTGAATTGCGTCATTTGGATGTATCTTTGACGAGATAAACTCAAAAACAGGTCGTTTTGTAACACGTCCGCAAACACAGTAGCGTGGCAGTTTTTCTATGATGTCCATAAGTTCTTCACGAACACGCCAGAATTTCCACCATTTTTTAAAATGAGACTGTCTTGGCCCTACATCTTTTCCCGTATTTTTCCACTCTTTTTCAGCCTTCTTTTTCATTTCAGGATAAACTGTCTTGTGCAAGATATTGTATAGCACAGGATAGCTTTTTACAGAAAAAATATCGTGTTTTCGGAAATCAATCACATAGCGTTTTGGCAAAGAACCGAAAGAACCTATCATCTCGTCAGCGGTGAGAAATGGGAAAAGCACCTCTATGTATTTTTCATCTGAAGCAATCAGTTGCTCGGCTTCCTCACGTTTGAGAAGAAAACCTGAATGGCCATGTGTCTGTCCTTGAAAACATGCCTTTGATTCAACATTTGCCCGAAGCGTTTTAGCGGAAGTCAAATCAGCGGCAAGACTGAGCGCAGAGTTTATCTGCTCAACTTCGTAATATTCAAACGGAGATTCTTTAGAGTCACCGCGTTGGAAAATCAGCTTCTTTTTTCCCGGCTCTTCGCCTTTCAGCCAGTTGACAATGGAAACATGAACCGCCGCATCTCCAGACCAGACTTGCGTTGAGACCGCCTCAGTGATCGTGCCGCCTTTGCTGACAATGTAATCCAGCCCGCCTTCCCGCGAGTAATTCTGGCGGATTGTGTTTGTGCCGACTAATCCAGCCCGCTGACCTGCCTGCATTTCCTCATGCGCCCGCCGGAACCAGTAAACGCAGTAATCAGCCCGGCCCGGAACATCCGCATAACGTGTCCGCACCCGCTCTATTTCCGCCCTGTCCATTTCAAGCTGCATCTTGTTTTTGGACTGATAGGGCGGATTTCCGATCACTGCATCAAAGGAGGGCCAAGCACAGAACAGCGCGTCATCACAGATGATGTTCTCCTCCAAGCGGTCAAGCGGCAGCCCTTCATCAAGAAGCAGCCCTAATGTCGATGTGAGCGGACTGATGCGCTTGTTCCATTCGTCGGCAGCCAGCTCCTTGCCGATCATCATGGTCATTTTCGCCACTTCCACTGCGACAGGCAGCAAGTCAATGCCGTGAAACTGCTTGGTTGAAACCCGCGACATGCCGAACTTGATGCTTTTCGATGACCGTTGAGAGTAATTGGCGGCAATTTTCTCGATGATCTGCATTTCAAGCTCTTTCAAGGCCCGGTATGCCACATAAAGAAAGTTGCCGCAGCCGCAGGCCGGGTCAAGCACCTTGAAATTGCCAAGCTCCTCGCGGAGGGCGGACAGTTTCTGAAGTGTGTCAGCCTGTTTCAGCTTCTCCTTCCACGGGCGGATGATGGTTGGATTGACAATTTTCAGAATATCCGCCTCATTGGTGAAGTGCGCCCCAAACTGATGCCGCTCTTTCACGTTCATGGTGCTTTCAAAAAGAGTGCCGAAAATCGCCGGATTGACATGCTTCCAGTTGAACTTGGCAGCCTTGCTGAGAAGGCTCAGGCTGTCCGCGTCCAGCTCCAGCGGCTCAACTGCGTCAAAAAGCCCGCCGTTGAAATACCTGACTTGCTTGAATCTGCCGCCCCGCGCCGCCTCCCTGCTTGCCATCTGCCTGAACAGGCCGCCAAAGAGATCATACGTGCTCTGTCCTCTTTGACAGTCACGAATCAGTTCAGTGAATATGGTCTGCGGCAGAAGACCGAAATCTTCAGAAAACAGAGCAAGCACAGATTGCAGGAGAAATCTCTGCACCCTTGCCCGTTCTTCTTTTCGTTCAAAAATCAAATGCCGGAATATCTGGCCGACAACCTTTGCCGCTTCTTGCGAAATTTCTTCAACATTGCTGTGAAAGACCGGTTCCTTTCCCTCCTTGAGTAGGAAGTTGAAGGCGCTGGCCCGGTCAATTAGCTTATCGATGCTGATTTCATCCACCAGCGACAGGTGCTTATAGATCAAAAAATGATCAAAATTGCACAAAATGACATAGGTCGGCTTCTGCGCTCCCGGCCCGATGACAGTTTTCGGGTTCATTTCAATCCAGTAGTCACGCACCTGCGGAAAATGAGCGGCCAGATTCTTTTCCGCCTTTTTCTTCATTTCAATCAGCACGCCGTCAGTACCGGGCGGCGACCAGAGACAATCAGCAAATTTAGTCCGACCGGTGGTGTTGAATTTGATTCTTGCCTCAAGAACTCCATTTGCTTCGATAATGCCGCCATGACCAAAGGCCCGGAAAAGACGGTCACAGAAAAGCTGCGCTTCTCCTTTCTCATCACCTTTCAGTTTCTTGACGTAATCAACAAATTCTTGCAGCAGATGCTGATTTGACATAATAGACCTTTTTTTGTAAATGCGGATTCAAGTTCCAAGCGCAACTTTTTAGCAGGCTTCTGAGGACAGCTTTTCTGGCTCGTTGAAACTGAAAAAATCAAAAGAAAAAGGGTTGCCGCCCGTTGGCTGCAACCCTTTGAATTTACTGGTGCCCGGAGCGAGAATCGAACTCGCACAGTTGCAAGAACCGAGGGATTTTAAGTCCCTTGCGTCTACCTGTTCCGCCATCCGGGCTGAAGAAAACCGCCGCATAGATTACTTCCTGTCCGCCCTTTTGTCAAGAGAGCGGACAGGGCGGCCCGTCTCAAGCAAGAAATTCGATCCTGTTCTCGCCCGGCTTCATCTCCGGGCAGAGGAGTATCCTGATGGCGGCCTGATGCCTGCTTTCCAGCTCGTTGATTTCCATCCGTTTTTTGTTGAGCAGATACTGGCCCACATCCAAGGGCAGACTTGCCTCCACCCGCCTGACCCTCTTGCGGATGACTCCGGTCTGAATGCGGCGCAGATAATGCAGGGCCAAGGTCTCCACCGAGCGGAGCACACCGCGCCCGCCGCAGTATTCACAGGCATGGTAGCTGCCTTTTTCAATGGGCGCACCCATTTTCTGGCGGGAAATCTGCATCAGGCCGAAGCGGGAGATGCGGCTGATGTCAACCTTGGCCTTGTCCCGCTTCATCGCATTCCTGACCTGCTTTTCCACTTCCCTGATGTGCGCGCCGCTGCGCATGTCAATGAAATCGACGACAATCAGGCCGCCCAAGTCGCGCAGACGAAGCTGACGGGCCAGCTCGTCCGCCGCCTCCATATTGGCAAGGAAAATGGACTGGTCAAAGTCACCTTTCTGCGAGGTCCGGCCTGAGTTGACATCAATGGCCACCAAGGCTTCAGTGGGATCAATGACAATTGAACCGCCTGAAGGCAGCTGCACCTGCGGCTGATAGATGGATTCAATCTGCTCTTCAATGTTGTGCTGATTGAAAATCGGCTTTGCCCCCCGGTGCAGCTTGACCTGCACCTTCTGCTGCGCTTCCGGCAGACCGGCGGCAAACCTGAGCACCTGATCATACGCTTCTTGGGTGTCAGCGACAATTTCCTGAATCTCCGGCGAAAAATGATCGCGGAGAAAACGCAATACTGTGTCTTGGTCCTCATAGACCAAGGAGGGCGCAGACTGGCTCTGGCCGCGCCGTCGGATTTCCTCCCACAGATTGACGAGATGGGCGATATCTTCCTCCAAGGCGGTTTTGGTGATTTCCGCGCTGGCCGTGCGGATGATGTAGCCGATTCCTTCCGGCAGGCTGAGATCAGTCATGATCTGGCGCAGCTCGCCCCGCCGTCCCTCGCCGGAAATTTTGCGGGAAACGCCTGAGCTGTCGCTGCCCGGCATCAGGACAACACAGCGGCCTGGCAGGGAAAGATACGTGGTGATGTTCGCGCCCTTGTTGCCGGTCACTTCCTTGACCACTTGGACCAGCACTTCCTGGCCCTTGCTGACCACGTCCTCAATCTTCAGCTTGCGCCACTGCTGCTGGCGGATATAGGCGCGGTTCTCCTCGCTGATATCCTCCCGGTAGTATTCCGGGTGGATGTCGATGAAGGGCAGAAAGCCGTTGCGGCCTGTGCCGATCTCAACAAAGGCGGCTTGCAGGCTCGACTCAATCGAGACAATCCGGCCTTTGTAGATGTTGTTCTTGGTCCGCTCATGCTCCGCCGTGGTGACATGGAAGGCTTCCAGCCGCCCGTTCTCAACAATGGCGATCCGGCACTCCTCCGCCTCTTCAGTGTTGATCAGCAGCTTGGCCGCAACCTTTTTGCCGCTCTGCTCCGCAGCTCTGCTTTCCGGCTTTGCAGTTGCAGTTGCAGTCTCAGGCTCGGCTGCCGCTTCAGACTTGACCTCAGCTTTCTTTTTCCTGCCGCCGCGCTTGCGGGGCCGCTTTTTCCTGACCGGCTGCTGTTCAGCATCCGCCTTGCTGTCTTCGGCAGCCGGAGCCGCCTCAGCAGCAGGTTCCGGCACAGCCTCAGCCTGCGGCGCGGATTGCGCCTCTGCCGCAGGAGCGACAGGTTCCTGTGTTGCAGCCGCAGCCTCCTCTTGCAGCTCCGCCTTCTTTTTTCTCGGTGTTCTTTTCCGAGGCGTTTTCTTTTCCGCCGGTTTCTCCTCCTCCGGCTCTTCCGGTTCCGCGCTTTTCCACCATGCCCCGGTGGTCACTTTGCGCACTTTTTTCCCCTGCTCTTCCGCAGCGGCTTTTTCCGCCTCATTGGTCATCATGCAGCTTCCTGAATAAAAGTGATGTCATACAAGCAGCCGCTCATGCTGAATGCGCTGCATCGTCTGTTGCGGTCCGCGCTGTCTGATAATAGAGTGTTCCGTTATGAACCCGTTTTTGCAGCAGACCGCTTTCAACCAGCGCAGCAAGCAGCTGCTCAACCTTGTCCGCGCCGCCCGCAGGGAAGACGCGGTTGATGTCGGCGGCAGTGCAGGGCCGCCGTTTCAGCATTTCCACAATCTCGTCCTGCCGCGCCTGCTGATCCACAGGGCGGTCGGGAGCAACACGTTCCTGCCCGGCTGACAGGCTCTCCTGCTGCACCGGGCCGACAGCGAGCAGATCAACAGGCCGGTGCGGATCGCAGCGGAAAAATTCAGCGGCAATGGCCTGCATCCGCGCTTCCGGCACAGGCCGGGCAAAGCTCTCCAACGGCGGTCTGGCCACGGTGTTGAGCTGAATCCGATCCAAACGCATCCGTCCTGCCGCCCGGCACAGGGCCGCAACCTCCTCATCGCTGTCGTTGATGCCTGCGGCAAAAAGAATCTCCAGCCAGATTTGTCCCTCGAACTCCTGCGAAAACACCGTCAGGCCCTCAATGAGCCGGTCCAGATCAACACAGCGGGCCGGGCGGTCAATCTTTCTGAATCCGGCAGGCAGAGCTGAATCTAACGAAGGAATGACCACATCAGCCTGGGCCAGCTCCTGCCGCACCTGCGCTTCCCAGAGCAAGGTGCCGTTGGTCAGCACCGCAACCGGTTTGCCAGCCCGCTGTTTGAGATGGCTGATTATTTGACCCAAGCCCGTGTGCAGCACCGGCTCGCCGCTGGCCGTGACCGTGACAAAATCCACAGCTGCGGCCCGTTCCTCTTGCGAGAAAAAGGCATCTATTTCCGCAATGATCTCTGCTGTCGGAGCGTATTCAGCCCGTTCGCAGGTCAGCTTGACCGTCGCGCCAACCTCGCAGTAAATACAGTTCAGTGAGCAGATTTTTTCCCGGAACAGGTCAATGCCGAGAGACCGTCCAAGCCGCCGGGAATTGACCGGGCCAAAGATGTAGTTCATTATGAAGACTGGGAAGATGCGGCAGCCGCTGCCGCCGGAGAAATCTTATGAAAACGCATCACAGTTGCACACAAAAATCTGTGTATAAAAGAAAACCGCGCATTGCGCAAGGGCAAACTGCGCGGCTGCGGTGATGCGAATCACCTCTTTTTATGCAAAAAGTGAATAGTTGAACAGACTCTTGGCAATGTCAGCGAGAAAGCGGACACAGGGCTGCGCTGCCCGGTCGCTGAGGCTGAAGCGGTGATTTCTGTCGAAGCGCCGCAGCGTCACGAGAATCAGATTTCCGGCAGCGTGTTGGAGCGTAAGCGGTCACAGACTCCCGTCCGCCACGCCTTTTGCCAGCAGATGTTTGACATCGTAGATCACTGCCTGCGGGCGGCAGATGCGGCCCAGCTCGGCAGTTCCCCAGCCGGAGAACTGCTGATGGGCCACAGCCAGCACCACGGCATCATAGCGGTTTTCCGGCAATGCCTCAATCATGGTCACACCGTAGAGCCGCCGCGCCTCCTCCGAATCTGCCCAAGGATCATGCACCTCGACATGCGCTCCATAAGAAGCTAATTCAGCAATAATATCTGTGACTCGCGTGTTGCGCAAATCCGGGCAGTTCTCCTTAAAGGTCAGGCCGAGCACGAGAATGCGCGAGTCTGCAACGAGAATGCGCTTCCACAGCATCAGCTTGACCACTTGGGAAGCAATGTAACGACCCATGTCATCATTGAGCCGCCGCCCAGCTAAGATCATTTCCGGGTGATAGCCGACCTGCTGGGCCTTGTGGGTCAGGTAATAGGGATCAACACCGATGCAGTGGCCGCCGACCAGACCGGGCCGGAAGGGGAGGAAATTCCACTTGGTGCCTGCCGCCTTGAGCACTTCCAGCGTGTCAATGCCGAGCCGGTTGAAGATCAAGGCCAGCTCGTTGACCAAGGCGATGTTGACATCGCGCTGCGTGTTTTCAATCACTTTGGCCGCCTCAGCCACCTTGATGCTGCTGGCCTTGAAGGTGCCTGCGGTGATGATCAGGCTGTAGAGCTGATCAACAAAATCAGCAATCTCCGGCGTTGAGCCGGATGTCACCTTGACAATGCTCGGCAGGCGGTGCTCATGGTCGCCGGGATTGATCCGCTCCGGGCTGTAACCGGCAAAAAAGTCTTGGTTGAAGCGCAGGCCGGAACCTTTCTCTAAGATCGGAACGCAGACTTCCTCGGTCGCGCCGGGATAGACCGTGGATTCATAGATGACCACATCGCCCGGCTTGAGCACCCGCGCAACTGTATGCGAGGCTCCTTCTAGAGGACGCATGTCAGGCCGTTTGCTGTCGTCAACCGGGGTGGGCACGGCCACAATAAAGACATTGCAGTCCCGAAGGTCTTCAACAATCGAAGTGAAGCGCAGGCTGCTCGCTGCGGCCAGCTCATCCCGGCTGACTTCTCGCGTGCTGTCAATGTCTTGGCGCAACTCGGCAATGCGCTGTTCCTTGAGGTCAAAACCAAGGCAGGACAGCTTGTTGCTGAATTCCACGGCCAAGGGCAGGCCGACATAGCCAAGACCAATAATGGCCAGTTTGGTTGAGGACAGATCAGGCATCGTGTTTTCTCTGTGAAATCGTTGTGATCAAACGCCCCGGCTTATGCTGGGCCAGATTTGCTTGTGAAGCTGCAATTGCAGCCGCACGGGCAGTTGCTCCTGCAAGATCAAGGCAGCCAATTGCTCTGGAGCCAGCCGCTCAATAACCGGCGAGAACAGCACTGGCAGCAAGTCAGTCAGCTCATGCTGGCGGACGACCTGCGCCGCCCATGCCGCATCTTCTAACGAGCTGAGGACAAATTTGATTTCATCTTGGCTGCCTGCGGCCCGCCGTTGTTGCAGCAAGGCAAGATTATCCCAGTCATTTTTTGCCGCCATGCCGGAATCCGGGCATTTGATGTCCAAAATCACCCCGACTGTAGGCGGAACCTTGGCAATGCTCAGGCTGCCGCCCGTTTCCAAAAGCAGCACACGGCCTTGGGCCAGCAGCGCGTCCATGAGCGGATAAACCGCTTTTTGCAGCAAGGGTTCGCCGCCAGTGATTTCAGTCAGCAGGCCGGGATATTGCTCCAGCCATGCGCAAATCTCGGCTGCTGACATCAGCCTGCCTTGCTCCTCCCACGTATAGCGGGAATCGCAATACGAGCAGCGCAGATTGCAGCCGCTGAGACGGACAAAAGCGCAGGGCAGTCCAGCGCGGGTGGATTCGCCCTGAATGGAGCAAAACAGCTCGGAAACCCGCAGCCGGTCGGTCATTTGCCGTAATAAATCACGCCGCTGCTGTCGGTTTCCCGCACTTGCACCGAGTAGAGCTGCGAGCGTCCGTCGGTCAGCGGTTCCTTGAGCTGCTCAAAGAGGAAACGGGCAATGTGCTCTGAAGACGGGTTGCAATGCTGAAAGGCCGGATGCTCGTTCAGATCGCAGTGATCCAGTTCATCCACGACCGCATTCACTTTTTGTTTCAGCACCTTGAAATCAATGCCCATGCCTAGCTCATCCAATTCGCTGACCCGGACTGCCACCTTGACCTTCCAATTATGGCCGTGCGGCTTTTCACAGTTGCCCGGATACTGCCGCAGATGATGGCCGCCGGAAAAATGGGTTTTAATGAAAATATCAAACATGCTCTTCAGTGGTCAGAGGTTGCTTCAGGTTTGCTGCGGATGATGCGGATCAGCTCCTTGCCGAACTGCTCCGCTGTCCTGATGGAGCCATCAATGGAGAGATGACCGCCGTCAGAATACCAGATTTTGTCGCTCTTGCTGTCAAGCGCGGCGCAGGTTTCCTGATCGCAGAAAATATCAAAGGGATCGAGAAACCAGACATTCGGCTCTGCTGCCGCAAACTGCCGCAGCCGCTGGTTGACTGCCAGACCGATGCCCTGCTCTCTGGGAAAGACCATTGCCTCCAAACAGTTGTTGGGCAGATAACTGGGCCGGTTCAGACAGGAGATAATGCCGTTCCGATTGCCGCTGCCCGGCGGATTGCCGATAATGATGAGCTGCCGGTCAGGGCCGATCTTGGCCCGAATTTTGCGCAGATTGCTGATGAGAAATTTCTCATACTTGTTGTGATTGGCGAATTTGATCTGCTGGCCTTGCAGATCACAGATGCCGTCAATATACCATTCCCAAGCCAGCGAGAAAATGACCGGTTTGCGGTTGCCTTCAGCCAATTTGAAGAAGCGTCGGCTCTGCGCGGTGCAGACCGTATCCGGCTGGCCTTTGTAGAGAAAGGTGATGTCCGGGCCAATGATGCAGGCATAATCCGCAGCGGTTTTTGCGCTCAGGCCGTGCTGCTGAAAGAGCTGATCCAGCCCGGCGGCATATTGCAAAACAAAGCTGTCACCGGTGACGATCACGTCGTAATCCGCCTTTTTCGCCCCAAATGTGCCAGTGAAAGAATAGCCCTTGCCGCCGTATTGGTCAATATGGAACTGGCTGGCGTTCTGCATTTGCGCGAAAGTGCTGCTGATTCGACTGGGAAAACCGTCCTGCCGCAGCACCTCGGTTCCGGCGGCCAGCAGCAGCACTGCGCCAAGTCCGCAGAGGACGAGAAAGGTGCGCTGGCTGAAGACGCGGCCTTTGCGGAAAGGCTGCTCAATGAATTTCCAAGACAGTCCGGCGAGCAGGAAACAGAGCAGCAGCAGGCTTGCGCGTTCAATCCAAGTCGGCTCAATGTATTTCCAATATTTGTAAAAAATCAGCAGCGGCCAGTGGATGAGATAGAGCGAATAGGAAATCAGGCCGATGGCCACCGCAACTGGATTGCGCAGCAGCCAGCCAAGGAACTTCGCTTGGCCGCTGTAGATGATCAGGGCGGCACCGGCGCAGGGAATCAGGGCATGGAGACCGGGAAAGGCGGTCTGTTTGCTGAAGGCGAAAATTCCCCAGCTGATGCCGAGCAAACCGAGCGCGAGCAGCGGCTCGGCCAGCCATTTTTTCGTTGCAGGCAGAGGCGGCAGCCAGACCAGCACGGCTCCGCAGGCAAATTCGGCCAGCCGGAACGGGGTGAGGAAAAAAACTCCTGTGGGATCGCTGTGCAGCCAGTGCTCTGCTCCATATAACGAGGCGATGCTGATCAGGATAAGAAAACACACAGGCCACATTTTCCTGCCCAGCTTGGAGAGCAGCAGAAGCAGGGCTGGCCAGACAAAGTAAAATTGCTCCTCCACTGCCAAAGACCAGGTGTGCAGCAGGGGCTTGAACTCAGCAGCAGTGTCAAAATAGCCCGCCTCTTTCCAGAAGAGGATATTGGACACGGAGAGCACGCTGCACAGGAGAGATTTGCCGAACTGGGCATAATGCTCCGGGGTGAAGAGGAGATGACTGCCCAGCAGGCTGAGAAGCAGAGTGGTGTAGAGGGCTGGGAACAGACGTTTGATCCGCCGGACATAGAAGCGGGCAAAGGAAAAGCTGCCCCTGCCAATGTCGGCCATGATGTTCTGGGTGATGAGAAAGCCGGAGATGACAAAAAAAATATCCACGCCAGTGAAGCCGCCGGTGAACAGCGGCACATCAAAGTGATAAAGCAGGACAGCCAGAACTGCCGCCGCCCGCAGGCCGTCTATGTCAGGCCGGTACTGCCGCTGAATCATGCTGCGATACGAGTTGAGATTGTCCCGGAAGCGGGCCGCCTCCGGCAGGAACAAAGCATCTGAGTGACTTTCTTTACGCAATTTGCTGGCGTTTGTCCAGTCCCGCCGTGCTCCAAAAGACAAAACTTGTTGTTTTTTTCCGCAGCAGTCAGTACGATGAGCCAATCACACCTCGAAACAAGAGCACAAGTCATGCGTCATTTTGTTTTTATACTGATCATTTTTTTTTGCGCCAGCCTGTCTGCAAGTCATGCTGCTTGCGGCAAGGGCACGATGTACGCGGTCTGGGCCTCTCCGCAGGCTGAGGGGACAACTGTTCTGCATTACGCGGCAAAGAGCAAGGGGAAATGGGCCGCGCCTGCCCAGCTCGCTGTGGGGCAGGGCTTTCATGTCACGCCGGTCATTGCCGCAGACCGCAAGGGCGCAGTCTGGATTGCTTGGACCGAGGCGGGAGAAGAAGAGGAAAATATCCTCAGATACGCTGTGGTGCGGCAGGGCAAAACTGAGACCGGACGGGTCAGGCCGGACGTAAAGGCGGAGCAGAGCTATGCCCCGACCATCCTGATTGATCAGCAGGACAGGCCTTGGCTGGCCTGGTCCGGCGTGGAAAAAGGACGGCTGGCAGATATTTATGTCAGCAGCTGGCAGGGCAAGGGCTGGACCAGTCCTGTTGCCGTCAATCAGGCAAACAGCACCCCGGACATCACGCCGCTGCTTGGTCTGCGGGACGGAAAGCAGCTCTGGGCATCTTGGTTCGGCATGAGTCCGCAGAAAATATATGTCCGCTTCCTTGCTCAATTGCACGATGGCAAATGGCAGATCGACAAAGAGACCGGCTCAATTGAGGACACTGAGGCATTTCTTGCCCAGCGGACCCATCTTGGGCTATTCCCTGAGCAGGCCGGAACATGGCTGACCGGGGCCTTGTTTGCTGGTTTGGATTGTGAAATTCAGTCAATCAGCGAGCGGTTCGCATCGTTTCACAACTAACGGAGAATGATCATGAAATGGCGGAAAACAGCAGCAATGACCGTTGGCCTGCTCATGCTGGCCAGCGGCAATGTTTGGGCAGGGGGTACGATTGTCGCTTTTGGTGACAGCATCACCGCAGGCTATCCGTATCTGAAAGTCGGCAATGGCTGCACCAACTGTGGCGGCTATGAGCCGTTCCTTCAGTATTATCTGAACTGGGAGGGCAAGGGAAAAACTGTCTATAACTACGGTGTGAGCGGAGAATATCTGACCTTCAGCGGCATCAACCGCATTGACAGCGTCATGGCGGCGGCATGGCCTGATCATGTGCTGTTTATGGAGGGCACCAATGATCTTGGCCTGTATGTTGATCCGGCCACAGTGGCCTACAACGTCTATCAAGCGGCTGCGAAAGTGGTGCAGTACGGCGGCAAGCCGATAGTCGGCCTGCTCACCCCGGACACCAAGCATTCATACAAAAAAATAAGCACAACCAACAGCTACATCAAAAGTTATATCGACAGCAGTCCGCAGATATGCCTGATTGATCAATACAGCGCGCTGGCACCGTACTGGAACAACGGCTACAACAGCGACGGGCTGCATCCCAACTACTACGGCTACTGGCTTATGAGCCTGTACTGGTATTATGCGCTGTCCATCTGCGGCTGAAGCTCAATCAGCCGGCAGGTTCTCAGCCGCCTCATTTGATTGAAGAAAGGCCTGATATTCTTCCTCGGTGAGCATATCCTTGAGCTTGATTTTCAGGCGTTCCCGGCTTTCCTGAAGCAGGCGGAACATGGTTTCAGGAGCAGGCGGCGAGTCGGATGAGACGGAGACTGCGTTCTCCATGTTCTCCATCTCCTCTTGGTAGGCCGCCTGCACCTGCGCCTTTTTTTCCGCATCAAGGCCGCTCATCCAATCCCGCACCCGATCAGCTTCGGTTTTTTTCTGCTGCGCCCGCACCAGCGCATTCTGCCGCCTGATCAAGTCAGCAGTCGCCTGCCAGAGCTGTTGTTTTTGTTGTTCAAGAATGTCGAGCCGCTGTGACACGGCTGCCACCTGCTGGATCAAGTGTTCATCTGACTGGTTGACTGGGGCTGGCGGACTTTGAACAACAGTTTGCGCAGGCGGAGAGGCGGCGGGAGTCTTAAATTGGGCGAGCCGCTCTTCAAGCTGGTCAAGTCGTTCGTTGAGCTGTCTTTGCGCAAAAGACAGGGTTTCCTCGTGCGGATAGGAAGCGTATTCTGCGGCAAAGCTGGCAAAGCAGACCAGACAGAAGGTCTGAAGAAGGAAGATTTTCCAAGACATGATAGTTGCAAAAACAGCCGGAGAGGCAACACTCCGGCTGTGGAACTGCTGCTGGATCAGTCCTCAAACGGCTTGGGCTGCGGGGTCTTGTCAGAAGACGGCGGCAGGATTGGCAGAATGAAGGACGGCTGCTCGCCGGTCAGACTTTTGAGGAAGGCGACAATTTTGGCGTTTTCCTCATCAGTGAATTTTTTGCCGAGCTGGAGACGGCCCATTGTATCCACGGCCTGAGTCAGGGTCGCGGCCCCGCCATCGTGGAAGTAGGGATAAGTCAGCTCAACATTGCGCAGAGTGGGCACTTTGAAATTGAAGCGATCCTCATCCTTGCCTGTGACTGCCTCGCGGCCCACAGTCGGACTCTTGGAATTGTACTCCTCCTTCACGCCCATTTTCTGGAACGAGCTGCCGCCGACCGCGATCCCGTAATGACAGGCCACGCAGCCGGAATCCTTGAACAGCTTATAACCGGCCAGCTCCTCCTCGCTCAGGGCCTTGGCATCGCCGAGCAGCCACTGGTCAAAGCGGGAATTGGGCGTGACCAAGGTGTTCTCAAATTCGGCAATGGTGGCAGTGATCCGCTCAATATCAATCTTGTCATCGCCAAAAACTAACTTGAACTCGGTCACATAGCCAGGAATTGACTTGACGGTCTCTTCAGCCAGCTCATGGGTGAAGGCCATTTCGCCGGGATTGGCAATCGGCCCGCCTGCCTGCTCCTTCAGCGTTTCAGCCCGACCATCCCAGAACTGGACAAAGTTCAGGCTCGAATTGAGCACGGTCGGGGCGTTGATCGGTCCCTTCTGCCAGTTGTGGCCAATGGAGGTCTTGAGATTGTCTGAGCCGCCCATGCTCAGATTATGGCAGGAGTTGCAGGAAATGAAGCCTGACTTGGACAGGCGGGGATCAAAGAAGAGCTTCTTGCCCAGTTCAGCCTTGGCCACGTTGATCTGACCAACCGGCGGCACCGGCTCAATCGGCTCTGCCGCCCAAGCGGCTCCGGCAGACAGGATTGCCGCGACAACGGCTGTTGAAACCAAGCACTTGCTCACCATCGTATTTTCCTCCAATCTTTTTTGTGATTCAGAACAATGCTGCGGCGCGCAGCCTTGATACCTATTGTAGCGGAAAGCTGCGGATAAAGTCAAAGAGGAAAACGGCTGCCAGCCGCATCTTCCAAGTGCCTTTTTTTGAGCAAAGAGAAAAACTGTCTTGAGCTGGCGCGCCGCATCGGCTATGACAACAAGAGCACCTTCTTCATCTCAACAGACAACTGCGCCGTCCGCCATGAACTTTTTTCTGCTCTGTCCAGCCCTGCTTGCCTGTGTCTGCACGATTTTTGTCCTCCATGAAAGCATGCAGTATCACCGGCACATCCGCAGGCTGGACGACAGCGCGCCTTTGGATGCCGCTGAAGTCCCTCTGCTTTCCATCATCATTCCGGCCTGCAACGAAGAGCGGCATATTGAAGCCGCGCTGACCTCTGTGCTGGCCTTGGAGTATCCAAGATTGGAAATCATTGTTTTGGATGACCGCTCAACAGACGGGACAGCCGAGCTGCTGCACCAGATGGCGGAAGAACAACCCCGGCTGCGGGTGGTCACGATCCGCGCTCTGCCGCCCGGCTGGCTGGGCAAAAATCATGCCCTGCATGTCGGCGCGGAGCAGGCTGAAGGCGAATATCTGCTCTTCACGGATGCGGACGTGCGCATGGCCCCGGACACGGTCAGCCGCGCCGTGGCCCGGATGCGGGAGCAGAACCTGGATCATCTCTGCCTGACCTTCCACTTGGACATGCCCGGTCAGCTCTTAGCCATGCTGGCCGCAGACAGCCTGTCCGGGCTGATGACCCTGTTCAAGCCGTGGCGGGTCTCAGAACCGAATCCCCGCTATTTCCTCGGAACGGGCGGCTTCAATCTGGTCCGCAAGAGCATGTATGCGCGTTTTGGCGGCCACCGCCCCATCCGTCTCTGTCCGGTGGATGACATCCTTTTAGGTAAATTGGTCAAGCGCAATGGCGGCAGGCAGGAATGTTTGGACGGCTGCAATTTTGTCACTGTGCCGTGGTACAGTTCAGTGCGGGAGATGGCGGACGGGCTGCGCAAAAATGCTTTTGCGGTATTAGATTATCAAATCAGCCTATTCTTGCTTTTCACCCTGACACTGATCGTCTGTCAAATTCTGCCGTTCTGGGGCCTGCTGCTGACTGAGGGAACAGTGCGCCTGCTCTGCGGTCTGACCGTGGCGGCCATGTTTTTTGCCCAGCTCATCGCAGTCCGGGCCTTTGCTTTGCCGACTGCCTGCCTGCGCTGGTTTCTCGTTGTTCCATACCTGAAACTCTGGATCATCTGGCGGGCAGTCATCACCACCCTCATTCGGGGAGGCATTGACTGGCGGGGAACCTTTTATTCTTTGAAAGAGCTGAAGCGGAACATGGTGCCGCTCATGCCGTGGAGAAAATGATGGAATTTCGCAGTTTCCCTGATCAAAAAACCTTAGCCGTTGCATTGGCCGACCATATCGGCAAGGCGTTGCAGAACAGCATTGCCAAGCGCGGCCAAGCCAGCTTGGTTGTCTCTGGCGGCTCCACGCCGCTGCCTTTGTTTGCGCAGCTGGCCGCACTGACTCTGCCTTGGCCGCAGGTGGTGATCACTTTGGCCGATGAACGCTGGGTGGAGCCGTCTTCTCCTGATGCCAATGAATTGTCAGTCCGGCGGCACCTGCTGCAAGATCAGGCCGCAGATGCCGTTTTTATCGGATTGAAAAACAAAGCGGCGGCGGCTGAGGATGGCCAAGCGGAATGTGAACGCCGCCTGCAAGCGATTTCCCAGCCCTTCACCACTGTCATTCTCGGCATGGGCAATGACGGCCACACGGCCTCGCTGTTTCCCTGCGCGCCGCAACTTGCCGTTGCTGTTGACATGAACAGCGGCAGGCTCTGCGCCGCAGTCAGGCCGCAGACTGCGCCGCATGAACGGATGACCCTGACTCTGCCTGCCATTTTGACGGCAGAGGAAATTATTCTCCATATCACCGGGCCGGAAAAAAAAGCGGTGCTGGACAAGGCCTTGGCGGACGGCCCGCCCGAAGCAATGCCAATCCGCTTCATTCTCCGGCAGCAGGCCGTGCCAGTCACGGTGTATTGGGCGGCCTGATTTATCAGGCAGTGATCTCGGTGCCAATGCCCTTGTCAGTGAAAATCTCCAGCAGGAGGGCGTGCTCCTGCCTGCCGTCAATGATGTGAGCCTTGTTCACGCCGCCATTGATTGCTGAGGCGCAGCAGCGCAGTTTGGGAATCATGCCGCCCTTGATTGTGCCGTCCGCAATCAGTGGCTCAATTGAGTTCAGGGCAATGGAGGAAAGCAGCCCGCCTTGGCTGTCCTTCACGCCCTCGACATCAGTGAGCAGAATCAGCTTGGCCGCCTTGAGTTCAGCGGCAATGGCTCCAGCCACCAGATCGGCATTGATGTTGTAGGCTTGGCCGTCCTCGCCCACGCCCACTGGCGCGATCACCGGGATGAAATCCTTGGCATCCAAGGTTTCGAGTATGTCCGGGTTGATCCGGGTCACTTCTCCCACCTGGCCCAAGTCAATCAGCTCCGGCGGCGCATTCTCGGTCTCCGGCTTGCCAAGCACCTTCATTTTCTTGGCTTGGACCAAGTCGCCGTCCCGGCCTGACAACCCCACCGCCCGCCCGCCGCAGTGGTTGATCAGGCCGACAATTTCCTTGTTGACCTTGCCGACCAAGACCATCTCGACCACGTCCATGGTCGCGCCGTCCGTGACCCGCATCCCCTGCACATAGCTGGAGCTGATCTGCATCTTGTTGAGAAACTCGTTGATCTGCGGCCCGCCGCCGTGGATGATCACCGGATTGATGCCAATGTACTTGAGCAGGATCACATCCAAGGCGAAATTTTTTTTCAACTCCTCGTCAACCATTGCGTGGCCGCCGTACTTGATGACCACTGTTTTTCCGTTGAATTCTCTCAGGTAAGGCAGGGCTTCGATCAGCACCCTGGCCTTGGACAGCTCCTTCTGCATGGCATGGCTCCAATATGGTTGTGAATGCGGCTTTTCTTCTCTGAACAGGGAGATGGAAAGGCTTTACATTTCCCGGATAACCCTGTATCTTTATCTTCTGCGCAGCAAAAAGACGCAGGGCTTTGCAGCCGCCTTATTACACCATGATTCAGACAGAGACAGCAATGTATTTTTTTTCCCGCGCCGCCCGACCGCTGACCGCCGCCATTCTCGCCGCCGCTCTGCTGCTCCCGGCAGGGCCAGCTTTAAGCAAGAGCGACGATCCGCCGATCAACATTGAAGCGGACCGCATGGTCTCGAAAGAGCAGAGCAATACCGTGGTCTTCACTGGCAATGTTGATGCCAGCCAAGGCAAGATCACCATCCGCACCGATGAGATGACCGTCCATTACGAGGAGGAGGGCAGTCCCGGCAAGGACAAGAAAGACAAAAAGAAATCCAGCAAGGTGAAGCGGCTGGTCTGCATCGGCAATGTGGAAGTGACCCAGGATGACTGGCTGGGCACGGGCGAGCGAATGGACTACTATGCGGACGAGCGCAAGGTGGTTCTCACCGGCAATGCCAAGGCCTGGCAGGGCAAGAACATGGTTTCCGGCAAGACCATCACCTATTATTTGGATGAGAAGCGCTCAATCGTGGAGCAGGATCAAAGCAAGCCGGGCCGGGTCAGGGCGGTCATTCAGCAAGACTGAGGCATGAGTTCCGCCGCTGTTCTGGAGACCAGCAATCTGGTCAAGGAATACCGCGCCCGCCGGGTGGTTGATCAGGTCAGCCTGCAAGTGCGGAGCGGTTCGATTGTCGGCCTGCTGGGACCGAACGGGGCAGGGAAGACCACGACCTTTTATTCTATCGTCGGCTTCATCCGGCCCAGTTCCGGCCTGATTATTCTCAACAACGAGGACATCAGCGAACTGCCCATTCATCAGCGGGCTGCCAAAGGCATCACCTATCTGGCGCAGGAGCCGTCGGTCTTCAAAAAGCTGACCGTAGAGGAGAACATCCGCATTGTCCTGGAGCCGCTCGGCCTGAGCCGCAACGAGATCAGAAGCCGAATCCAGGAGCTGATGGCGGAACTCAAGATTGAGTATTTAGCCAATAACAAGGGCCATGCCCTGTCCGGCGGCGAGCGGCGGCGGGTCGAGATCATGCGGGCCTTGGCTGTGCGGCCCCGCTTCATTCTTTTGGATGAGCCATTCGCCGGCGTGGATCCGCTTTCTGTGGCTGATCTTCAGCAAATCATCCGTGATCTCAAGGCAAAAGGCCTCGGCATTCTCATTTCTGACCACAATGTCCGCGAAACGCTGCAAGTCTGTGATTTCGCCTATATCATGAACAGCGGTCAGATACTGACCAACGGCGCGGCCAGCGACATCATTCGCAGCGAGCTGGCCAAGAAGATGTATCTTGGCAAGAATTTCACTCTGTGAGCGCACCGGCATGAAGCAGGACTTTGACCAGCGCGCCGCCCTTCTGCCGCGCCCATGAGCTTGGAACTTCGGCAGCAGCTCAAGCTGGCCCAGAAGCTGGTCATGACCCAGCAGCTCCGCCAGGCGATTCAGCTTCTCCAGATGAACCGGCTGGAGCTGACCACGGCCTTGCAGGCGGAAATGGAGCAGAATCCCATGCTGGAGGAGGTGGACAGGACTTTGGAGCCAAGCGGCCCGGAAGCTCTGTCAGCGGTTGAGGAGGCGGGCAATGCCGACGTGGAGATGCTGATCACCGGCCAAGTGGCTGGAGACAGTCCGGCAGCTGTGGGTGAGGTCAACTGGGAGGATTATGCCAACAACTTTGAGGCGGATTTTTCCTTTGCTCATGAGACCCCGCCTGCGGATGCGCCCTCACGTTTTGACTTCACCTCTGCCGCGCCCGGCCTGACCGCCTTTCTCGCTTGGCAGCTCACGCATCTGAGCCTGACCGAGGCGGACATGGAGATAGCCCGCTGCATTCTCGGCAACTTGGATGGACATGGTTTCTTAGAGGCGGAAATTGCTGATATCTGTGCCGAGACCGGCTGTCCTGAAAAAGAGGCCGAGGCGGTGCTGCGGCTGGTGCAGAGTCTCGATCCGCCCGGCATTGCCGCCCGCACCTTGCAGGAATCGCTTCTGCTCCAGCTGGAGCGGAAAGATATGGAGGACACCCTGACGTGGCAAATTGTCACTGAGTGCATGGATGAATTGGCGGGCCGTAACTTTGCCGCCATTGCCCGCCGAACTGGCTCCACAGCGCGGGAAGCGCAGAGCGCGGCGGCAGTGCTGGCTGAATTGACCCCATATCCGGGCAATGAATACAGCAATGAGCAGACTCGGTATATTACGCCGGATGTCTATGTGCTCAAAGTCGGCGACCAGCTCGTGGTCTCGCTCAACAACGAGGAGCTGCCTGAAGTGCGGCTCTCCGCTGCCTATCAGGAGCTGCTTGACAACAAGAAAGCCGCTCCTGATCCTGCGACCAAAGAATATTTGCAGGAAAAAAAACGCAATGCCCAGCTCCTGCTCAATGCCTTGGACTACCGGAAGAGCACCATCTGCCGGGTCATGGAGAGCATTGTCAAATTCCAGCCTGAGTTTTTTATCAAAGGGCCGAGTGCCTTGAAACCTTTGGTCCTCAGTGATGTGGCCCAGGAGCTGGGGGTGCATGAATCCACGGTCAGCCGGGCCACAGCGAATAAATATGCGCACACGCCGCAGGGGCTGTATGAGCTGAAATATTTTTTCTCCACCGCCGCCACCACTGACGCAGACACAGGCGAGGAGCTGACTGCGGTGTCGATCAAGCAGCGGCTCGGCCAGCTCATCCGCGCCGAGGATGCAGCCAAGCCTTACAGTGACAGCAAGCTGGCTGACATGCTGGAAGCGGAAGGGATCAAAATAGCCCGCCGCACTGTGGCCAAGTATCGCGAACAGATGAAGATTCTTCCGGTCAAGCACCGCCGCCGGAAAGATTGAGCAATCACAACAGGAGAAGAGGGCAGAGGCAGGCAACTGATGACAGAGCTGACCGAAGAAGGGATCATACTTGAACTGCAGGCCAGAACCAAGGAGGAACTGCTGCATGAAATGGCGGCGGCGGCCCAGCGGCAGTGTCCGCAGATTGCAGTGGAAATCGTGCGGCAGGCCCTGCTGGAACGGGAGCAAATCGGCTCCACTGGCGTGGGCGGCGGCATTGCCATTCCGCATGGCAAGCTGTCCGGGCTGCCGAATTTGCTGCTCTGCTTCGGCAGGTCAGTGCGGGGCATTCCTTTTGAGGCCAAGGACAAGCTGCCGGTGCATCTCTTTGTCATGATTCTCTCACCTGCTGACATGGCCTCGGAATATCTGCAAACCTTGGGCCGGATCAGTCGGCTGCTCAAGGATGAGAGCACCCGAGGCAAGCTGCTCCAAGCGGCGAGCGTCAAGACGGTGCAGCAGCTCTTCAGCCGCACCGCCTGAACAAGAGACAAGAGCAATCAGCTCTCCTTGATCATCTCCGCAATTCGGAAAGCCATTTCCAGCGACTGCTCGGCATTGAGGCGCGGGTCGCAGGCTGTGCAGTAGTTGCGGCCCAAGTGCTCGTCGCTCAGGCCGCCTGCGCCGCCGGTGCATTCTGTCACCTCGCCGGTCTCTTCATCCTTGCCAGTCAGCTCGAAATGCACCCCGCCTGGAATTGCCCCTTCAGTCCGGCAGATGGCGAAGAACTGCCGCAGCTCGGCGAGAATGTCCTCAAAGCTGCGGGTCTTGCAGCCGCTCAGGGTTTTGCGGATGTTGCCGTGCATCGGATCGCAGCACCAGAGCACATTCAGCCCCGCCGCTTTCACGCCCCGGAGCAGCGGCGGCAGGAACTGCTCGATCTTGCCTGCGCCGAAACGGGTGATCAGGGTCATCCGGCCTTCTTTGTTGTCTGGATTGAGCCGCCGCACCACTGCGACAATGTCATCCACATCATGAGTCGGCCCGACCTTCATGCCGAGCGGATTGCGCACACCGCGCAGGAATTCAATATGCGCGCCGTCGAGCTGGCGGGTGCGGTCGCCAATCCAAAGCATGTGGCCGGAGCAGTCATACCAGCGGCCCCGCACCTCGTCCTCTGAATCCTCACGGGCCAAGGCCGCCTCATAGTCCAAGAACAGGGCCTCATGCGAGGTGAAAATATCTACCTCCTTGATCTGCGGCATGTCGGTATGGATGCCGATATTGCTCATGAACTTCAGCGTCCTTTCGATTTGCCTAGCAACACTCTGCTCGTAATCGCCGCCAACCGGCGAATTCTTGACAAACTCCTGATTCCACTTATGCACATTGTGCAGGGAGCTGAAACCGCCTTGAGCAAAAGCGCGCAGCAGGTTGAGGGTGCTGGCGGAGAGGTAGTATCCCTTAAGCAGCCGCTGCGGGTCAGCCCGGCGGGCCTCCGGGGTGCCTGCCACGGAATTGCACATGTCGCCCCGATAGCTGGGCAGCTCCACGCCGTTGACCATCTCCGTCGGACTGGAGCGCGGCTTGGCGTACTGTCCGGCAAGCCGGCCTATCTTCACCACTGGCCTGCCGCCTGCGTAGGTGAGAATGGCCGCCATTTGCAGGAGCACTTTCAACGTGCTCTTGATGTTCGGGGCAGTGCAGCGGGCGAATTCCTCTGAGCAGTCACCGCCTTGCAGCAGGAAGGCCTCGCCCTTGGCCGCCTTGGCCAGCATGGCCCTGAGATCGCGAATCTCGCCCGCAGCCACCAACGGCGGCAGTTTGGCCAAATCTTCGGTCGCCTGCCGAAGTTCTTCTTCCGGCCAGTCAGGCTGCTGCAAGGCCGGTTTGCTCTTCCAAGATGTTTTGCTCCACGTAGTCATAGCGGTATATTGGCAAAGGTTTAAATTTACGGTCTTTTCTGAAGCTGCTCAAGCGTGGTCAGCTGTGTCAACTCCCCACACCAAAGTTCCGCAACGCGGTGCGGAAGGCGTTGAAAGGACTGACAATAGCGTCACCGAGCAAGATAGTGTAGCCAAACCAGTGGTAAAAGGTCAGCGGCTGCTCCATTTTCCAGACCAGATAGCAGAGCAGTGCTGTGGCGACCACCAGTCCGATCACAGAAGTGATTGTGTGCATCAAAAAAATTCTTTCACTGATGTCGCCGGATTTGACAAATTCAGCAAAAAGCACAAACACGCCGAGGCCGATCAGGACAAAGCCCGGCACTCCATCCAAGGGGATTTGAGCAATCTGTGCTCCTGCAAGATAGATGATGATCAGAAAGGGCCACGGAACTTTACTGAAAAACGAGGCCATGCCGCTGCTTGAATTTGCCATGCAATCCTCCTTGCTTGTTCATAAATACGTCAACTTAGGCCGTCACTTTTTGTTCTTCGGTCATCGAGTCAAAGGAAACCGTCATGGCCCGCACCGGGCAGCCGGTGACACAGAGGCCGCAGCCAGTGCATTTTTCCGGGTCAAAGCCCACTTCCATTGAGGGGTGCTGGATATAGAGCGCGCCGACTGGACATATCCCAGTGCAGGCCCCGCACTGAAAGCACTTTTTCTCATCCCGATGCACCTGCCAGGCAATGCGCTCCACCCGCACACCCAGACTTTGCAGGTATTCAACCGAGGCCTTGATGTTTTCATTGAGACCTTTCAGCTCCAGAATCAGAAAGCCGTCCCGTTGGGGCCGGACATCCGCCTTGTGAATGTTGAATTCCACATCATAGTGCTTGACCAACTGGCAGATCACAGGCTGGTCAGAGTTTTCCTTCGGATAGGTGAGGAGATAGATTCTGTTCATGTTTTTCGGTGCGTTGAAGGTCGATTAAAGCAGCAGATTGAGGACAGCCCGAAGCGCACTTGAGCTTGAGCTTGGTTCAACATAGCCTGTCCCGCCGGGCGCATTTTTCTCAGTGGGGTTGTAAGCAGTGCCGTTAGGATCAGTCTCATGGGCAAGCCAGTTCAGGTATTCCTGCAAGTCGCTGTAGCCGTCTCTGTCGTAATCGCTTGTTGCATTGGCGGTGGTCAGATTGTGAAAAAAAGTCATCTCCCAGCCGTCATCAATGCCGTCGTTGTCAGTGTCGCTGCCTGATAAAAAAACGACTTGGACAGGGGCATGTCTGTTTGTCATTGTGCCGTCGCCAAGCTGACCATGTCCGTTATCACCCCAAGCCCAAAGGCTGCCGTCCTGCTTCATTGCCATTGAATACGCATTTCCAGCGGCAATCGCCTGCCAATCGGTTGATGCTCCCATCTGCATGGGTATATGCTTGTCTTCCGTAGTGCCATCACCAAGCTGGCCATTTGCATTGTAGCCCCACGACCAAAGACTGCCGTCAGTTTTCAAAGCGATGACATGTCCTCCGCCTCCATCTGCAACCAGCCAATTGTTGTCTGTCCCGACTTGCACTGGGCTGTATTTATGTTCTGTGGTGCCGTCGCCAATCTGACCATATCCGTTATAGCCCCAGCTCCACAAACTGGCTTCATTCTTCAGTGCCAACCTGCCTCCATGAAAAATATTCCGCCAATCACTGTCCGTTCCTGCTTGGCCAGGGGTGCTCCGTGGAGTTGTTGTTCCATTGCCAAGCTGACCATAGTAATTGTATCCCCATGTCCAAATGCTGCCATTGTTCTTCAAGGCTGCAGTATGATACATTCCAGCAGCAACATCCTTCCAGTCATTGTCCGTGCCTATCCGAACTGGGCTATGTCTGTCGGTTGCCGTTCCGTCGCCGAGCTGTCCATTTCCATTCCAGCCCCAAGCCCAGAGACTGCCGTCTTCCTTCAACGCCACAGTGTGACCTCCAGCAGCAGTTACATCCTTCCAGTCACTGTCTGTGCCTATCCGAACCGGACTGTGTCTTTCCATAGTTGTCCCATCACCAAGCTGACCGGACGCATTATCTCCCCACGCCCAAAGGCTGCCGTCCTGTTTCAACGCTACAGTATGACCCATTCCAGAAGATACGCCTCCTCCAGCAGCTGCGGCCTTCCAGTCACTGTCCGTGCCTATTCGTACAGGGCTGTGTCTTTCTGTTGTCGTTCCGTCACCAAGCTGCCCATGTTCATTCCAGCCCCAAGTCCAGAGACTGCCGTCGCTTTGAATGAAGACCGTATGACTCACTCCTGCCGCCACAAAGGCTTCATCTTTAGATAAGCTGGAACTGCGATAGTTGGCAGTCAGGTGTTTGGTCTCGCGCAGGGTTCTGGCATTGTCGCCATCCGCTGCATCACCTGTTGCCGCGCCAAGATGGGAGACATTTGGATTGGAGAAATAAGGTGTACGAACATGTGATTCTCCGTCATCAAAATAATCACCAGATTCATAAGTCATTACAGAGCAATACCTGTCAGAATCAGAGCCAGTCCAGCGCCAGCCTGCGGAGTATGAATAAAGTTGCGGGCCAGCCTGAACATTCTGTTCCTTATGATGGCCTGCCCCCATATTGTGGCCCAACTCATGAATAACGGTGTAAGTCCATCCAGCCTGCTGGACGCGGATAAGGGAAAAGGCGTAATCAGGGAAACCGTCAGGCAGGTAATCGCTCATAAGAGCGTATCCCAGCCCCCCGGTATCCTCCACCAGCGCAAACAAAGTCACCAAGTCGGCACCATAAGTCGTGCGCCACGTATGAACATCATCCATATAACCATCTGAGGTCTCTTGAAGTCGGTCAAGATCAGTGTCTGAACTGCCGCTCTCTGTGTAACTCACCTCAGCAGAATGCACCAAACGAACATGCAGCATGGTGCTGCTGTTGTCCAGTGCCTGCTGTCCTCTTGACATAGCCTGACTGATGACGCTGTCAATCCCATCGCCATTGCTGTCAGCCCATGCTTTTGCCGCAGGTGTATAAACAACCATGACATCCACAGTCACTTCTTCATTCGGATCGGGGGTGTCGGCAGATGTCTCTGTTGACAATTTCCCTCTGTTTGCAGGCGGAACGATTGGCGGCAAATCTTCAGGGACTTTGATGCGCTCCTGTGGAATTTCATAAAGCGTATGCTCTCCTGTCTGACGGTTAAAAACAACCTCGAACTTCCTCTTGTTAGAGGAATTGTCAAAAGTCAAAAGCAACTTGTCGCCGTCAATGGAAATGTAAAAGAAGTCATAGGCACTCCCCTGCACAGGCCCACGCAGCGTAGTGACATGGTTGACATCAGTTTCCACCGCTTGAATTTCCAAAACGGCCTGCTCACCGTCAAACAAATTCATCAAAATCGTGTCGCCGGGCCGCATTGTTCGTGAGGCATCAAAAAAATCAGCATTGATGCTGACCGCAGCAACGTTTGTGGCTATGGCAGCAAATTCAGGTGCAGATGCGTTGGAGGAAGCAGCATTTACAGAACTTGTGGCATCTTGCAGGGCAAAAGATTGAAACAGATTATGCTGATTTCCAGTTTCTTCAGCAAAGGCGGTCTTGGAAAGGCCAACACCGCTCAAAAATACCATAAAGAAAGCAAGCAGAATCAACTGAAGCTGAAAACAAATGAATTTCATTCTAAATACCTCATCTATTTTTTGATTGTGTTGTCAGACTTCCGGCGCAATCCAATGCACATTGCTGCCAGTTAACTGGGAAGGCTCAGGAATTTCCTGCTCCTGCTCAAGGCGGTGCTCCATGACCAGCGTCAGCACTTCAGCAGCGTTGAACAAGGCTTCGTCCAGAGTTTTCCCTTGCGTCATCGCCTCCTCAAGATCAGGAAAGGCGACAAAGAAGATGCCGTCCTCCTCCTTTGTGGCTCGTGCCGGATATGCAATTTTCATTTCAGCTTCACGTCGGCAGAGAGCTGGATCACAATCCCGGATGGAGTGCGAGTCCGTGAGCAGCATGGCCCTTCGCCCGCCGCAGAGGGCAATCTGACTGCTGCACGATAAGCGTGAAACTGCCTGAACAGGCATCGTAGGCATCGGCGTGTTTTTTGTCAACAGGAAAGATGGGAAAACTGAAGCGCACGAGCGGCCTGAACTGGACAGCACTTGTGAGCGCAACTCACAAGTGTTTATGAGTCAGACTCACAAGCATGATCCAGTTTGGCGTGGAAGCACTGCGCGGCAAAGGGGAGTAAAGTCAGTTGCGCGGCAATTGGTTGGGATTTGCTTTGTTCATCTCTGATTCCGTGCTGCATTCTTCCGCTTCCCATTCTGTAACCAAGCGATCAACAGACTGAAATATTTTGGTGACTGCGACTGAGTCAATCAACTCGCTTGCGCCGTGGGCGATCCGGTTGCGCCTGTCCATGAACTCGTGAAAAAAATCAATATCATCTACTGATATTTCTCCTTGCGAGTACATCTGCTTCAGCAGCCTTGAAGCAGGAAAACGTTCAACAGGAATATGTTGAGCAATTGCCCGTTTTCGCAACGCTGCTTCAAAGATGCTCCAGAGGTAAAGCAGGGCAGGTTCAAGGATGCCTTCTGCAATGAGAGATTGCGCTTGCCGCAGCTTTGTCGATATCTGCGACCAAGCAGGCAATTCCCTGCTGGTTGTTGGAATATCTAATGAATCAACGTCCTCTAATGTCACCAGCAAAAAACGCCAGCCAGGATGCTTGGATATCTCCTGAGCAAGCAATTGAAAGCGATCAACAGAAATACGAGATGCGCTTGGCTTCACTTCAATTATCAATCCGACATCGCCCTTCGTGGCCACCAAATCTGGTCTGTATTCGCCAAGATCGAAAGGCAGATCATCAACAGATGGTTCCTTGACAACAGTAAATCCTTGTTGCGTGTAGGATGAAGCCAACGAATCAATTTTTTCATTCTCATTGCTGGCTGTTTTTGCAGAGCTGTTCATAGGTAACTCCCAAGGTCTTGTGCCTCACTGACCCTCACATAGACACATTCATTTCCCTCAGCAACGCCTATTTGGAGCAATGGGGGAAGATTTGTCACATCAATTGGATCGGTCAAAAACCTTCGATGGCTATCGATATCAGACACAATGCTGTCATCCTCATAAACTAACCCCACGAGAGCATCTTGAATCGGCTTAATAATATTGTCTATGTCTGCTGGTGTGCTATTGCAAAGATAGACTATCGAAAATCGAAGTGAAGGTGAAGACAATGGAGGAGTGCTGCTGCTCCATACCTTTTTTGCTTCTTTAGTCACGAAGCTCTTCCATGCTTGAAGATTTTTTCTGTGTCTCGCCTGCTGTGAAACAGGTCGTTTCCGAATCAGGAATTCAAAGGGCTTCATATACGTTTAAACCAGCAATGCAGGTTGGAAAAATTGAAGCACTCTCCAACCTGCACAGCTCCTGGACAACGAATCACTTCGCTTCCGCCTTCAAATGCGGAAAGAGAATCACATCCCTGATCGAAGGCGAATCAGTCAGCAGCATGACCAGCCGGTCAATGCCAATGCCTTCACCCGCTGCTGAGGGCATTCCATACTCCAAGGCGCGGACATAGTCCTGATCCAGCTCAGGATGAATCTCCTCATCCTCGCCGCGCTCCGCAATCTGCTTGACGAAACGCTCATGCTGATCAATCGGATCATTCAGCTCAGAGAAGGCATTGGCAATCTCCCTGCCTGTGATGAACAGCTCGAAGCGGTCGGTCACGCTGGGGTCATCCTCGTTGCGGCGGGCGAGCGGCGATATCTCCGCAGGGTAGGAGGTGATGAAGGTCGGGTTGATCAGCTTCTCCTCCACCAGCAGCTCGAACAGGCCGGTGCGGGCCTTGCCCGGCCCGGAGTCTGGCTGCAAGTCCACCTTGTGCTGCTTGGCCAGCTCCATCACCGCCACATCATCGGCCACTGTAGCCGCATCCAAGCCTGCAATCTCGGTCAGAGCCTCGGTCATCGTCAGCCGCTGCCAGGGCGGGGCAAGGCTGATCGGCGTGCCTTGGTACGTGATCTGCATGGTGCCGTTCACCTGCTGACAGATGGAGGAAATCATCTCCTCAGTCAGGTCCATCAGGTCGTCATAAGTCGCATACGCCTGATAAAACTCCAGCATGGTGAACTCAGGATTGTGCCGCGTCGAAAGCCCCTCATTGCGGAAGTTGCGGTTGATCTCAAAGACCCGCTCAAAGCCGCCCACCACCAGCCGCTTGAGGTACAGCTCCGGGGCGATGCGCAGATACAGCTCCATGTCCAGCGCGTTGTGGTGGGTGATGAAGGGCTTGGCCGCCGCGCCGCCCGGAATCGGGTGGAGCATCGGCGTTTCCACCTCCAAGAAGCCGCGCTGGCTCAGAAACTCACGCAGCAGACGGATGATCTCCATGCGCTTGCGAAAGGTGCTGCGCACCTCCGGGTTGACGATCAGGTCAACGTAACGCTGGCGGTAGCGGGTCTCCACATCAGTCAGGCCGTGGAACTTCTCCGGCAGCGGGCGCAGGGACTTGCTGATCAGATGCAGCTTGGTTGCCTCAATGGACGGCTCGCCAGTCTTGGTCTTGAACGGCCTGCCCTCCACGCCGACAATGTCGCCGGTATCCCATTTCTTAAAGTGACCGAACTGCTCCGCGCCGAGCACGTCCAAGCGAGCGTACACCTGGATGCGGGCCGACTCATCCTGCAAATGAAAGAAGGCGGCCTTGCCAAACTTGCGCATTGACATGACCCGGCCAGCGACTCGGCAGGACACGTCTTCCGGGGCATGCGCTTCCGGCTCCAAGGCCTCGGCCTGCGGCAGAATCTCGGCAATATGCTGCGGATGCTTGAAATCGTTGCTGAACAGCTTCACGCCGTCATCGGCGAGGCTCTGCGCCTTTTCCCGGCGCTGCTTGAGGAGGTTGTTGAGATTGTCCATTTAGTGCATTGATTGATTTGAGGCTGCTTTCGGCTGCATCAGCGGCTTGTGCCAGACATTCATGCTTTCAATGCTGCCGGAGATATTGGTGTTGTTCTTCAGCCTGCCGGCAAACTGATACGCAGCCTTGGCAAAGGTGATGTTCATGCCCGGCGACATGGCCCTGGCTATGGTGTAGGCGGTCATGATCTGCTCCTGCCGCAGATGCTGCTCCATGCGGCGGAGCAGATGCAGGGCCAGACTGTTGCCTGTCCATTCCGGCAGGGTGGCGAAATCAGTGATCTCGGCATTGGCGGCCTCGTGGTCTATTTCCGCCGAACCAAGAGCAACCAGCCTGCCCTTGGTCTCAATACCGAAATAGGCGACATGGCTGCGCATGGTCTCCAGCAAATATTCCGCCTCATAGATGGGAAATGGGTAGGAGGGAAAGACCTGCCGGTAAATGGCCGCCATTGCCGCTGCATCCGCCTCGGTGCAGCGGCGCACTGTGAAAGCGGCATCAAGGGCAGGCATTCCATCGCCCTGCTTTGCCTCGGCCAGCCGAAGAAATTCTTCCATTGCCGCAGCATCTGTTTCTTTGCTCCGCTCCTTCTGCAAATAACGGCAGAGAAACAAGGCATTTTCCTGGCCGACAAAGAAACCGGGAATGTCGGCCTCTTCTTGGAAACCAATCTCAAGAAAGCCAGCCGCAGCCGTCTCAGGCACCTTGGCGAAGATCTTGGAATAATCGTTCTCCCTTGCAAAGGCGACAAGCTGATCTGGGAAATCAGCCGCCGCTTCCGGGTCCAAGCGCATCAGATAAACCCGATCATTGTACGGCCCGTGCTGAATCAGGCTGCCGCACAGCTCCTCAATCTTATCCTGCGGCGGCATCCGACTCATCCTCCCGCTTGCTCATCCGCTCGTTGTCCGCAGGCACCAAGGAGATGGTGTCATTATAATCGGCCAGCAGCTTCCTGATCCCGACCGGCTGGTATTCCGTGGCCTCGTCCAAGGCAAGCTGGAGGTCGCACTGATCGCATTTGCGGTTGCAGAAGACTGGCTCGTAGGAGTCAGGCTCTTTATACGTGGTGATCACGCCCTCGTAATTGCGCAGCACCACTTTGTTGGTTGACCACGAGATCAGATAGTTAGGCATGACCGGAATCTTGCCGCCACCGCCAGGCGCATCAATGACATAGGTCGGCACACTGAAACCGCTTGTATGGCCGATCATGCTCTCGATAATCTCAATGCCCTTGCCCACCGGCGTTCTGAAATGGGACAGCCCTTCTGAGAGGTCGCACTGGTAGAGATAATAGGGCCTGACCCGGTTAGCGACTAATTTATGCACCAGCGTCCGCATGATTCGAGGACAGTCGTTCACGCCTGCCAAGAGCACGGTCTGGTTGCCGAGCGGAATGCCTGCGTCGGCCAGTTTAGCCAAAGCGCGCCGGGCTGAGGCTGTCACCTCTCTTGGGTGATTGAAATGAGTGTTGATCCAAAGGGGATGATGCTTCTTCAGCATCGCGACCAGCTCATCCGTGATCCGATAGGGCAGGACCACCGGCGTTCTGGTGCCGATGCGGACCACCTCAACATGCTTGATCTTGCCCAGTTCGGTGAGGATGTAATCTAAATACTCATCCGAGAGCAGAAAGGGGTCGCCGCCGCTGAGAAGCACATCCCTAATTCTTGGCGTGCTGCGGATATAGTCCAAGCCCTGCTCAATGACTTCCCGTGACGGGATGCTGTCTCGGTCGCCAACCTTTCGCTTGCGGGTGCAGTGACGGCAGTACATGGCGCAGACATTGCTGACCAGAAAAAGCACGCGGTCAGGATAGCGGTGGGTGATGCCCGGCACCGGACTGTCCTGATCCTCATGCAGCGGGTCAGCCATGTCTGCGTCAGCTATGTCAAGTTCCTTGATCGAAGGAACGGCCTGCATGAACACAGGATCATGTTCAAAATCATCCCGGTTGATCAGCGATAAATAATACGGGGTGATGGAGAGAGGAAATTTCTCTATGGTCGTCCGAATCTGCTCTCTGATCTCCTCTTTCAGTTCCAAGTCAAGGAAATTTTCTATATCCTCCAGTGATCTGATCCGGTGCCGCACCTGCCATTTCCAGTCCTGCCACAGCGACTTAGAAACATCCACATCAATCCTTTCTGCTATTTCCTGCTGATTTTCCGTATAAATCATTCCAATCCTTTTGTTCAATGAATGCTTGAGCAGGACTGCTGTTCGCTATTTTAGTCGGAATAAGCAGTCTGCCGCCTATAAACCGTTAGGTCAGATATTTTGCCCGCAAATTAGCGGACACGGCCTTGGTCATGTCCAGCACCTTCCGGGCGTGTTCCTGCCTGAGCGAGCCAGTGCCGCAGCTTGGCGTGATCAGCATCTGCCGGAGTAAATCCGCCTGCTCCCGGCCCGGCTTGATAAGTTTTCGTACCTGGTGCTCCCAGAGCAAGGTCAGCGACTCTGCGCTTTCCTTATCAATATCATAAGGTTTGCCAGTGGGAATACCGCCCCAGGCGAGAATGCCGCCCCGGTCCAAATAGCTGTGGACTTGCTCAGTCAATGCGGCAAGTTTGTCAAAAAAACTATAGGCATCAAAGCTAAGAATGTCAATTTTTGAGGAAAGCAGGACTTCCCATTCCGTGTTGGCACAGACATGAATTCCGGCCAGACCGCCTGCCGCGTGGATTGCCTCGGCGACTTCGTTGAGCATTTCCTGAACGGTGGCGTTGCTCACCGAGATGAACGCCGAGGAACCTAATCCGGCCAAGGCTGGTTCGTCAATAAAAACGATCACCTGCCCGCCGCAGCGTTCAGCAAGGAAGCGGGTCTGCCACGCCGCCTTCATGGCAATGCCTTTGACCACCATTTCCCGGACTGTGTCGTCGTAATAACCCGCCCGGCCTTGGCTGTCCTTAATGCCGGTGAGCATGGTGAACGGGCCTGTTACTTGCCCTTTGACGGCAACAGGCTGGCGGTTGCTTGCCTCAAGGTTCGCAGCAAACTGATACAGGCCCTCGGCCCGCGCCCGGCTGACTTGGAAGCGGGAGCCGAGCAGCTTGGCCGGGTCTTCCTGCACGGTCATGTAATCTTCATAAAAAGCCAGCATCTCGGCTTCAAAGTCCGGGCCGCCAGTGTCATAGAAGATGCGGCCTTCCGGCGCGGTCAGGTTTTCCTCGCAGATGCAGGGAATGCCTTCGGCAAACTGGGGCATCATCTGTTCAAGAGGATTGCCGGGCAGCTGCGGCCAGAGGGGAATCTCCGGCGTGGCCGTGAAAATCCAGTCAAGGGCCTGCTGGTGGTCGTTGAGCGGCAGAGAGCCGATCAGGACGGGCAGGCCGAAGGGGGTGAAATGATTTGTCATAACAAAACCTTGCCAACTATTTCAAAAAAAGAATCATTCTTGCATCAGACATGATTGCAATGAGCAGATGTTTATCGCTGGAAATCGCTAAAGAACGCACCCCGAAAGAAACGTTTCCCTTTAACAAGCATAAATGCCCATGCAAGTATAGCAACGCCAGTGACCTGACTGTACGGAATGTTTAAATTTGCAAATTGCTCTGGAAAAAGCCCAGCAAATCCTAATGGCATTATCGCAACACCTATGTATGGACCAATATCTCTTCCGTTGAAGAAAAATATTCCTGCATAAATTATAATTATTATTACCAGATAAGCAGAGAGTGAACCAAAAATGAGAACTGTTAGATATGTAAGCAGCAAGCCAAAACCAGTATATTTTTGTATTGAAGGCCCGAATTCGACTAAATATGAGCTGATCAAGGCGGAGATAAAAATACTTGCTGACAAATCATCTACTGCTTTTGCGAAAGTTGTGCTTAATGGCTCCATATCTATTCCCTGTTGTCTTGCTTGTTGTCTGATTTCAATATTTGAATATTCGGTGTTATTCCAGCCTGTCGTGCCTGTTTGCAAAAATTGCGGTCAAAAGTATGCAATGCAGCTTGACTGCAAGCTGCCAAGTGCATCGCATCGGCGAAATCAGCACCCAATGCATACCATGTTATTGCTTGCTCAAATTGCGCTGCATCTTCCAGCATCACATTTTCAATTTCCAGCAATAAGTTGAAAAACGTGAGCAGTTCGTCACGGCTTTTTCGATAACGTGAACGAAGCACCCATTCTGTTTCGAGCAGAACTGTTTTTGGCAGAAAAACCGTATTGTCAGCGAGTAATACTTCTGCTGAATCAGCCTGCTCTTTATCATCATCAGCAAGGAAACGAACCAATATGCAGGTGTCAAACGCTATCATTTCTCCTCCGAATAATCCACTGGTGCGCAAAGCTGTTCATTGGATAATGACTGTCCTTTATGTTTAAGAAGACCGCGCAATTCCTCCATCCGACGTTTTTTTTTCGGCTCGTGCTTGGGATGAATCAGCAGTCCTGATGCAATGATGCTGATATTAAACTCCATTCCGCTTTGCCATCGCAGCATGTCCCGAATGGCTGCCGGGATATTGAGCTGTCCTGCTTCCGAAAGCTGCACCGTTGTTTTCATACTTTCACAGTTAGTTAAGAAATTAGCTGGCTATTCTGCCATGCAGCACCGTCTTCAAATAATCCTGCGCAGCAACAAATTCCGGTTTCCTGCCGTTCATCTTTTTCATCAGCGGCAGCACGGATGCCCATGCAATCAGCATATCGTAATCCCGCAGCACTTCCATGATCATCCGATTCCGTGCGCACTGCTGCCCGACCAGCATCTCTTCCTCCACGCCGAGCAGAATCATGCCGCCTTGGAAGTTGGTCATTGCCGCGCTATTTTTTTGGCCAGCTGCTCAGGCCGGATGTCATCCCGCTTGAATTCCAGCCCTGAGTTTTCCCCATTGGCAATCAGTTCAAGCAGTTCTGTCTTCAGCATGATTCGTGCCTCTCCAGCAACGCCACCGTCTCAATATGGTTAGTCTGGGGAAACATGTCGAGCGGCTGCAAGGCGGCCACCTGAAATCCCTTGCCGCAGAGTACTGCCAGATCACGGGCCAGCGTGACAGGATCGCAGGAAATATAGATGATTTTTTCTGGCCTCAGCTCTGGCAGCAGGGCTGCGCTTTTGCCAATTCCAGCTCGCGGCGGGTCAAGCAGGATGATGTCCACCCGCTGCTGCTCCTTAACCATCTGCCGCAGGCTGGCGTGAACATCAGCCGCCTGAAAACGGGCCACAACTCTGGCGGCCTCAGCATTGCGCTTGGCCCAGCGCACACTTTCCGAGCTGCCTTCAATGCCAAAGACCGCAGCACCTGCCAAGGCTGACGGCACGGAAAAATTGCCCATGCCGCAGTACAAGTCAACAACGCTTTTTCCCTGAAAACTCCCGGCAAACTGTAAAACAAGCTGAATAAGTTGCTCATTCTGAGCGGGATTGACCTGCGAAAAGCAACCGCCTGACCAAGACAGCGTGCATTTCTGCTCTGACAGGATCATCTGCTGCATCAGCGGGTTGGCAGTGCCGCTGCGGGAATAGAGATGCTGAAAACCCTTTGCATTGGTGCAGCCAATCTGATCGATGCTGGCGCAGGCGGCCAGCTCCTGCACAACCGCTGCTGGAAGCCGCTGCCTGTTTTTGAGCGGCAGTACCAAGGTGATGCGTCGGTCCGCAGGCGAGCAATGCAGCTCCAGTTCCTGACAGATTTTCCCCAAACAACCCAGCGCAGCAAGCTCGGCCAAGGCAATGTTGATCTCATCAGCCGCTGTCGGACAGGAGCTTATGGCAACAAAGTCATTGCTCTGCTTTTTGAAAAAGCCGAGCTGCCCGTCTGAGCTGATTTTCAGGCGCAGGCGATGCCGGTACGCCCATTGCTGCGGCGAGGGCAGCACCTCGGCAATGGCAACCGCAGACAGAGGGACATGCGCCCGCTGCATTGTCTCGGCAACAAGAGCCTGTTTGATCCGCAACTGCTCGGCATGACTGCTGTGCTGCAAATCGCAGCCGCCACATTCGCCATAGAACGGACAGCGCGGCCCAATCCGTTCAGCGGAAGGTTCCAGCAGCTCGGCCAGCTCCGCCTCAATATAGCCGGACTTTTGCCGCAGCTCCCGCAACGCCACGCGCTCGCCGGGCAGGACAAAGCCGGACATGAGCACCTGTCCGGCTTCTGTGCGGGCCAGCCCTTGGCCGCCCGCGATTATTTTTTCAATGGTGACGACGTGCTGCGTCTCCTGAGCTGGCTTGCTCACGGCTTGGCCGCCATTAGCTGGCCGGGCAGAGAAACAGCCGCATCGTTCTTGCTATGGCTTGACTGTCTGCGCATGTCCGAATCCTTGCCTCACCAGATGCGCACGAAAGGCAAACAGGAAGACGGTCGCCTGTCCTCCTGTTTGCCGCAGCACGGTTTATTCTCCGAGCAGATGCAGCTCCACCCGCCGGTTTTTCGCCCGGCCTTCCCGGGTGCTGTTGTCCGCAACCGGATTGTCTTGGCCATAGCCTTTGCTGACCATCAGCTCTCTCCTGATGCCTTGGCTGATCAGGAAATTGCGCACTGCGTCAGCCCGGCGCTGCGAGATGACTTGGTTTCGCTCCGGGCTGCCCACGCTGTCTGTGTAGCCTGCAACTTCAAACTTCTGCTCCGCCGCTGCCTGCTTGATCAGGGCGGCGGCAGTGGTCAGGCTTTTCCGGGCCTCATCAGTCAGTTCCGCAGTGCCAAGGGCAAAATTGACCCCGGAAAGCACAATAGCCCTGCTTTCCTCGCAACCCATTTTATTGACCGTTGCCCCGTTCTGCGTTTCCGGGCAGAGATCCTCGCCGTCAGCCACGCCGTCGCCGTCCTTATCCGCTGCTGGCTCTTGGGCCGCCGGGGCAGCCTGTTCCGGGCTGTCAGTTTGCTCCTGCGATGCCACTGGCTGCTGCTTGAGCGCATTCAACTCCGCCTGCAACGATTCGATCTGCTTGCGGCTTTCTGTCAGCTCCGTCTTGAGCTGCTCCGAGTCATCCCCCTCCTGAACAGCGGCGGCTTCAGCACTTTGCGTCACTTGCTCCATTTTGGCCGCAGCCTGCTCAAGAGCGGCGGATTTTTCATCCAGCGCGGTTTTGAGCTGCTCTATTTCCTGGCGCAGATTTTCTTTAGCCTCAGTCAGCTCAGTCTCTTTTGCGCTCAGATTCTTCTTGAGACCGTCAATCTCCTCCTGCAAGGCCGCCGCATCCTTGCCTGCCTCCTGCTGGGCCTGCTGCTTCTTCTGCGCTGCAGCAAGCGCGGTCTCAGCTTCAGCTAATTTGCCTTGAACAGTCTTCAGCTCTTCCTGCAAGGCAGCGGTCTTGCCCTGCTTCTGCGCTTTTGCCAAGGCCGTCTCTTTTTCTGCCAGCGTTTTTTTCAGGCTGTCCAACTCCTGCTGCAAGGCCGTGTTTTGCCCTTGGTTCTTCTGAGCTTCAGCAAGTGCGGCTTCGCTTTTGGTCAGCTTGGCTTTAACCGTCTTCAGCTCCTCTGCCAAAGCAGCTATTTTTTCTTGGGCGGCTTTAAGCTGATCAGCTCCTGTCTGCATCTCCACAGACTGCGCTTCCAAAGCAGCTTCCTTTTCCGCCTGACTTTGCTTCAAGGCAGCAACTTCCTGCTGCAAGGCAGCGAGCTGCTCCTGGCTCTTCTGCGCTTGGGCAAGCTCGGCTTCCCTCTCGGCCAGCTTGTCCTTCACCGCCTGCAGGTCCGCAACTTGGACTTCCAAATCGGTATTTTTCTTTTTCGCCTCGGCAAGCTGTTCCTTTAAGGGCTGGAGATTGGCCACTTCCGCTTCCAAGGCAGCAACCTGCTCGGCAGCAGCCTGCACTTTTTCATGCACTGCCTCCAGATCAGCTAATTTTTTCTCCGCTTCCTGCTTCTGCTGCCGGGCCAGATCCAGCTCCTGCTCCATGTCAGCAGCCTTGCTTTCCAGTGCCGCAGCCTTCTCGTCCGCCGCCGTCAGTTTGCCTTTGATGTCCTCAGCCTGAGCATCAGCATCAGCAAGCTGGCCGCTCCGCTCTTCCAACTGCTGCGTTGTTGCTGCCAGCTCGTTATTAGCCGTCTCCAGCTCGCCGGTCAGCTTCTCCTGAGCGGCAGTCAGATCAGCAATTTTCTGAGTCAGCTCCGCAGCCTGCTGTTTTTTTGCCGCAATCTCGGTCTGCAATTTCTCGTTTTCCGCTCTGAGAACGGTGAGCACCTCATCCTTGCCGGTCAGGCTCTGCTCTAGACCACGCTCTTTTTCCTTTGCTGCGGCAAGACCTTCTTCGGCTGTCTGCAAGGCCGTCTTGGTTTCCGCAAGCTGCTTTTCCAGAGCTGCGGCAGCATCTGCTTTCTGTTGCAGCTCCTGCCGCAGCTGTTCGGCCTCTTTCTCCTGCACCTTTTTTTCCTGCATCAGTCCGGTCACTTGCGCAACCAAATCCTGACCATAGGCCTTGGCCTCGTCAAGCTGCTCGCGGGCCGCCTCCAGATTGGCCTGCCTTTCGGCAATCTGCCCTTTCAGCTCGGCAATCCGCTGCTCTGAGGGCGCATATTCCTGCTCCTTTTTTTCGCCATAGCTGAACATGGCCTCAGCCTTCATCTGAGCGGCCTTGAGCGACTGCTCCAGCTCCTTGATTTTGACAGCAGATGCGACCAACAGACTTTTCTGGTTCTCCAGCTTGAGCTGCCGCTCATCAAGCAGGGACTGGAGCTTTTGCTGCTTGCCGCTGACTTCCTGCGCATGCTTCTCTGCCGCCGCCTTGGCGATTGCGCCCTGCTCCAGCACTTTTTCCAGCTCGGCGATTTTTGTCTTGGCCGCATCGGCCTGCGACTTGCTCTCCGCAGCCTGCTTCTTCTGCTCGTCAAGCTGGGCAGTCAACTTTTTAACTTCTCCGGCCAGCCGGTGCTGCTCCCCGGAAGTCTGCTTCAGTTTCTGCTGCAGATCAGCCAGCTCCGCCTGCCGCTGTTTCAGAGCATCCTGCGCATCTGCCCTGCCCTTCTCGGCTGCGGCTAATTTCTGCTTGAGATCAGCAAGTTGCTTGTCTTTCGCCGCTGCTGTCTGCTGCAAGGCACTGACCTGCTCGGTCAGCTTCTTGCCTGCCGCATCAGCCGCAGCCTGCTGCTGCTTGGCCTCAGCCAGCAGCTTCTCCTGCTCCGCAGCCTGCTTTTGCAGCTCGGCCAATTGCTTTTCTGCTGCGGCCAGCTTCTGCCCCTGCTCCTTGCCGTAGCTTGCCAAAGACTCAGCCTTGAGTTCAGCCTTGCGCCGCGCTTCTTCAAGAGCAGCCTGCGTTTCCTTGTCAGCAGCAAGCTGCGCCGCTGTCTGCTCGACCTGGCGGTTCAGCTCAAAAATACGGCTCTCCGCCGCCTGCTGGGCCTGGCGCAGCTTGGCAATCTCCTCCTGCAAGGTCTGCTTCTTCTGATTCTGTTTACCCTTCCCCTCGGCAAGGCTGCTGGTCAGCTTGCTGATTTCCTTGGTGAGCTGCTGCTTTTCCAGCTCCAGCTTCTGCTGGACAGCCGCCAAGTCCTCCTGCCGCTGTTCCAGAGCGTCCTGCGCATCTGTTTTGTCCTTCTCGGCTGCGGCAAGCTGCTGCTTGAGATCAGCCAACTGCTTGTCTTTCGCCGCTGCTGTCTGCTGCAGCGCATTGATCTGTTCAGCCAGCTTCTCCTGCTCCGCAGCCTGCTTTTGCAGCTCGGCCAATTGCTTCTCTGCTGCGGCCAGCTTCTTTTCCTGCTCCTTGCCGTAGCTTGCCAAAGACTCAGCCTTGAGTTCAGCCTTGCGCCGCGCTTCTTCAAGAGCAGCCTGCGTTTCCTTGTCAGCAGCAAGCTGCGCCGCTGTCTGCTCGGCCTGGCGGTTCAGCTCAAAAATACGGCTCTCCGCCGCCTGCTGGGCCTGGCGCAGCTTGGCAATCTCCTCCTGCAAGGTCTGCTTCTTCTGATTCTGTTTACCCTTCCCCTCGGCAAGGCTGCTGGTCAGCTTGCTGATTTCCTCGGTGAGCTGCTGCTTTTCCAGCTCCAGCTTCTGCTGGACAGCCGCCAAGTCCTCCTGCCGCTGTTCCAGAGCGTCCTGCGCATCTGCCTTGTCCTTCTCCGCTGCGGCAAGCTGCTGCTTCAGATCAGCCAGCTGCTTGTCTTTCGCCGCTGCTGTCTGCCGCAGGCCATTGATCTGTTCAGCCAGCTTCTTGCCTACAGCCTGCTGCTGCCTAGCCTCAGCCAGCAGCTTCTCCTGCTCCGCAGCCTGCTTTTGCAGCTCGGCCAATTGCTTTTCCGCTGTGGCCAGCTTCTTTTCCTGCTCCTTGCCGTAGCTTGCCAAAGACTCAGCCTTGAGTTCAGCCTTGCGCCGCGCTTCTTCAAGAGCAGCCTGCGTGTCCTTGTCAGCAGCAAGCTGCGCCGCTGTCTGCTCGACCTGGCGGTTCAGCTCAAAAATACGGCTCTCCGCTGCCTGCTGGGCCTGGCGCAGCTTGGCAATTTCCTCCTGCAAGGTCTGCTTCTTCTGATTCTGTTTACCCTTCCCCTCGGCAAGGCTGCTGGTCAACTTGTTGATTTCCTCGGTGAGCTGCTGCTTTTCCAGCTCCAGCTTCTGCTGGACAGCCGCCAAGTCGTCCTGCCGCTGTTCCAGAGCGTCCTGCGCATCTGTTTTGTCCTTCTCCGCTGCGGCAAGCTGCTGCTTCAGATCAGCCAGCTGCTTGTCTTTCGCCGCTGCTGTCTGCTGCAGGCCATTGATCTGTTCAGCCAGCTTCTTGCCTACAGCCTGCTGCTGCCTAGCCTCAGCCAGCAGCTTCTCCTGCTCCGCAGCCTGCTTTTGCAGCTCGGCCAATTGCTTTTCCGCTGTGGCCAGCTTCTTTTCCTGCTCCTTGCCGTAGCTTGCCAAAGACTCAGCCTTGAGTTCAGCCTTGCGCCGCGCTTCTTCAAGAGCAGCCTGCGTGTCCTTGTCAGCAGCAAGCTGCGCCGCTGTCTGCTCGACCTGGCGGTTCAGCTCAAAAATACGGCTCTCCGCCGCCTGCTGGGCCTGGCGCAGCTTGGCAATTTTCTCCTGCAAGGTCTGCTTCTTCTGATTCTGTTTACCCTTCCCCTCGGCAAGGCTGCTGGTCAACTTGTTGATTTCCTCGGTGAGCTGCTGCTTTTCCAGCTCCAGCTTCTGCTGGACAGCCGCCAAGTCCTCCTGCCGCTGCTCCAGAGCGTCCTGCGCATCTGCCTTGTCCTTCTCCGCTGCGGCAAGCTGCTGCTTCAGATCAGCCAGCTGCTTGTCTTTCGCCGCTGCCACCTGCTGCAGCGCATTGATCTGTTCAGCCAGCTTCTTGCCTACAGCCTGCTGCTGCCTAGCCTCAGCCAGCAGCTTCTCCTGCTCCGCAGCCTGCTTTTGCAGCTCGGTCAATTGCTTTTCCGCTGTGGCCAGCTTCTTTTCCTGCTCCTTGCCGTAGCTTGCCAAAGACTCAGCCTTGAGTTCAGCCTTGCGCCGCGCTTCTTCAAGGGAAGCCTGCGTTTCCTTGTCAGCAGCAAGCTGCGCCGCTGTCTGCTCGGCCTGGCGGTTCAGCTCAAAAATACGGCTCTCCGCCGCCTGCTGGGCCTGGCGCAGCTTGGCAATCTCCTCCTGCAAGGTCTGCTTCTTCTGATTCTGTTTACCCTTCCCCTCGGCAAGGCTGCTGGTCAGCTTGCTGATTTCCTCGGTGAGCTGCTGCTTTTCCAGCTCCAGCTTCTGCTGGACAGCCGCCAAGTCGTCCTGCCGCTGTTCCAGAGCGTCCTGCGCATCTGCCTTGTCCTTCTCCGCTGCGGCAAGCTGCTGCTTCAGATCAGCCAGCTGCTTGTCTTTCGCCGCTGCCACCTGCTGCAGGCCATTGATCTGTTCAGCCAGCTTGTCCTGCTCCGCTGCCTGCTTTTGCAGCTCGGCCAATTGCTTTTCCGCTGCGGCCAGCTTCTTTTCCTGCTCCTTGCCGTAGCTCATCAGCGACTCAGCCTTGAGTTCAGCCTTGCGCCGCGCTTCTTCAAGGGAAGCCTGCGTTTCCTTGTCAGCAGCAAGCTGCGCCGCTGTCTGCCCGGCCTGGCGGTTCAAGGCGAAAATGCGGCTCTCCGCAGCCTGCTGGGCCTGCTGGAGCTGCGCAATCTTTTCCTGCAAGGACTGCTTGGTCTGATTTTGCTGATTCTTTTGTTGGGCAAGGCTGTCAGTCAGTTTGCTGATTTTTTGAGTAAGCTGCTGCTTCTCCTGCGCCAGCTGCTGCTGGACAGCCGCCAATTCTTCCTGCCACTCCTCCAGAGCGGTCTGCGCATCTGTCTTGTCTTTCTCGGCAGCGGCAAGCTGCTGCTTGAGACCAGCAAGCTGCTTGTCCTTCTCCGCTGCCGCCTGCTGCAAGGCATTGATCTGCGCGGCAAGTTTTTTGCCAGCCGCTTCAGCCTCCGCCTGCTGCTGCCGGGCCGTCCGCAGCAGCTTCTCCTGCGCTTGCGCTTGCTGCTGATACTGGGCCTGCTGCTGTTCCAGGGCAGCCTGTGTATTTTCCTTGTCCTTCTGGACAGCAGCCAGCTGCTGCTTCAGTTCGGCTAGCTGTCTGCCTTTTTCCACCGCTGTCTGCTGCAAGGCGTTGATCTGCGCAACAAGTTTCTTATCCGCTGCTTCAGTCTGCTTTAGCTTCTGCTGATACTGAGCCTGCTGCTGTTCCAGGGCAGCCTGTGTATTTTCCTTGTCCTTCTGGACAGCAGCCAGCTGCTGCTTCAATTCAGCCAGCTGTCTGCCTTTTTCCACCGCTGTCTGCTGCAAGGCATTGATCTGCGCAACAAGTTTCTTATCCGCTGCTTCAGTCTGCTTTAGCTTCTGCTGATACTGAGCCTGCTGCTGTTCCAGTGCAGCCTGTGTATTTTCCTTGTCCTTCTGGACAGCAGCCAGCCGCTGCTTCAATTCAGCCAGCTGTCTGCCTTTTTCCACTGCTGTCTGCTGCAAGGCGTTGATCTGCGCAACAAGCTTCTTGCCTGCGGCCTCTGCTTGCGCCTGCTCCTCCTGCAACGCCGCATGCAGAGCTGCTTTTCCTTCCTGTTCTGCCGCTATCTTTCCTTTCAAATCAGACAACTGCTTATTTTTTCCCGCAACCGTCCGCTGGAGGGCGCTGACCTGTTCAGCTAGCTGCTTGCCAGCTGCTTCCGCCTGCGCCTGCTGCTGCCGGGTCAGGTGCAGTATTTTTTCCTGCTCCTCAGCCTGCTGCTGCAACTGGGCAAGCTGCTCCTGGGCAGCGGCCAGCTTCTCCTCCTGCTCCTTGCCATAGCGCATCAAAGCCTCAGACTTGAGTTCGGCCCGATGCAGCTCCTCCTCTACAGCTATCCGTTCCTTTGCCGCCGCAGAAAGTTGCGCCTCGGTCTGCTGCACTTGGTGCTTGAGTTCAAAGAGACGACCCGCTTCCGCCGTGCTGCTTTGCTGGCGTTCCTCCCGCAGTTTGGCGAGCTGCTCTTCCGCCGCCTGCACAGCCTGCTTCTGTTCAGCAGTCTTCTGTTCAAAATAAGTTATTTTCGCCTGCAAGTCAGCCGCTGCCGCTTGCTTCTGCTCCAGCTGCTGCCGGGCTTTCTCCAGCTCCGCATTCAAGCTGTTTTTCGCCTGATTGAGCCGCGCCGCCTCAGCCTGCGAACGGGCCAGATTCGCCTCACTGGCTTTCAGCTTGTCCAAGAGCTGACGGCTGGCCGCATTTTCACCCTGACTGAGGGCATCAATCTTGTCGTCCGCCTGCACCAGCTTCTTCTGCAAGGTCTTGATTTCGGAATCATAATCAGCCTGCATCTGCTGCCATTCAGCCGCGGCCTCCTCCTGCCGGGTCTTCTGGTCGGCAATCTGGGTCTCCAGTTCACTGATTCTGCCACGCAATTGCAGCGACCACGCTTGTCTCGCCGTTGTCTGATCCTCAGTCAGCTCCTTGCGCAGCCGCCGCACCTCAGCCTTGGCCGCTTCCACCTCCTGCGCAGCTTGCTGCACTTTCCGCTTGTATTCTTCAGCCTGATTTTGCGGATGGGCGATCACTTCCTGCTTGCTGGCAGCAAGTGCAGCAGTGCCTTTCTTCAGACTGTCATTATACGTTGCAAGTGCGATGTACGACAAGGCGACAGCAGCGGCGGCGAGAAGAGCTTTGCGCTTTGTGAATTGCATGTCAGAAAACTCCCAAATTGCGTTTGTGTTTTATTATTATGTCAGGCGGAACAGGCTGGTTTCAGGATCAGGACGGAGAGCGGCGGCAGAGTCAGCTCAAGGGAGCTGTCCAAGCCGTGCGACGGCTCCGGCAATGTGCTGATCAGGCCGTTGCTGATGCCGCCGCCCCAATACACGGCCAGATCGCTGTTGATCAGCTCCCGCCACTGCCCGCCCTTGGGCATGCCGATACGGTAACGCTCCCGGACGACTGGGGTGAAATTGCACACCGTCACCAGAACATCGTCGGAATTTTTTCCCCGGCGGATGAAGGAGAAAACCGAGTTGTCGGAATCATTGGCATTGATCCACGAAAAACCCTGCCAGTCATAATCGTTTTCCCAGAGCGCAGGCTCGGCGCGATAGACGTGGTTCAGGTCGCGGACAAAACGCTGCATGCCCTGATGATTTTCCGCCTGCAAGGCCGCCCATTCCAGTCCCCGGTCATGGTTCCATTCCTGCCACTGGCCGAAATCGCCGCCCATGAAGAGCAGCTTCTTGCCCGGATAACTCCACATGAAGCCAAAATAAGCCCGCAGATTGGCAAACCGCTGCCAGTCGTCACCCGGCATCTTGCTGACCAAGGAACCTTTCAGATGCACCACCTCGTCATGCGACAGAGGCAGGATAAAGTTTTCATGAAAGGCATAGAGCATGCCAAAGGTCATCTCATTGTGATGAAACTTGCGGTGAATCGCCTCATGACTCATATAGGTGAGGGTGTCGTGCATCCAGCCCATGTTCCACTTCAGGCTGAAGCCCAGCCCGCCCAGCCACGTGGGCCGTGAAACCATAGGCCAGGAGGTGGATTCCTCGGCAATGGTCAGCACGCCGGGAAACAGGCCATGCAGCACCTCGTTGGCCTTGCGCAGGAAGCTGATTGCAGCCAGATTCTCCCGTCCGCCGTGCTCATTGGGCAGCCACTCGCCTTCCTTGCGGGAATAGTCAAGATAGAGCATTGAGGCGACCGCATCCACCCGCAGGCCGTCAATATGGTATTTGTCGATCCAGAACAGGGCGTTGGAAATCAGGAAGGAACGCACCTCGTTGCGGCCATAGTTGAAGATCATGGTGCCCCAGTCCTGATGCTCACCCTGACGCGGGTCCGCATGGGCGTAAAGATGGGTGCCGTCAAAATAGTTAAGACCAGCCCCGTCTTTAGGGAAATGGGCAGGCACCCAGTCAAGAATCACGCCAATGCCGTGCTGGTGGCACTGATCGACAAAATACATGAAATCCTGCGGACTGCCAAAGCGGCTGGTCGGGGCGAAAAAGCCCAGCACCTGATAGCCCCAGGAGGCATCCAAGGGATGCTCGGCAATGGGCAGCAGTTCGATGTGGGTGTAACCCATTTCAACTATGTATGGAATCAGCTCCTCGGCCAGCTCCAGATAGGTCAGCCACGTTCCATCCTCTTTCCGCTTCCACGAGCTGAGATGCACCTCGTAGGTTGAAATCGGGCTGTTCAATGATTGCCGCTCGGCCCGCTGCGCCAGCCAGTTGGCATCGTTCCACTGGTAGCTGTCCAGATTGACCGCCACTGAGCCGGTGGAGGGGCGCAGCTCCATAGCAAAGCCGTAAGGGTCTGACTTGTCAAACTGCTCGTTCTGCTGGGTGATGAGCCGATACTTGTAAACCGTCTGTTCCTGGAGGCCGGGGATGAACAAACTCCATATCCCGGAATCGCTGGAGTGCATGACATGCTCCTGGCCGTCCCAGCTGTTGAACTCGCCGATCACGCTGACTTGGCGGGCATTGGGCGCCCAGACCGCAAAGACAATGCCTTCCTGGCCGGCAAAGGAGACGAGATGCGCTCCCATCTTTTCATAGGCCCGCTCGTGCGTGCCTTCACCGATCAAATATTTGTCAAAATCACTCAGCCAGTTCGCAGGAACCGGCTGGCCAGGATAGGAAAGAGATGATGTGCTCATCAGACAGGACACCTTGGGGCTGAACGCGGCAGGGCAGGCGGAATAAGACTGCTGACTGCCGCTGAAATGGATGATGGAAAAAAACTATCCAGATAAATATAGCTGTTCTGGCGCGGGCTGCAAGTGCTTTTATCCTGCGCGTTCACAGAACGCAGCTTTCTGTTGTAGCGTGGCGCAGGGTACTTGTCATGCTTTTTCTGTCACTGCCCCGCACTTTTACTGGCAGAGACGCAGGACTGCCTCAATCTGCTCCGGGCTGCATGCAGGCGATGGGCAGGATGCGGCGTGCTTTTTTTTCTTCATACCCCGAAGGGCTGGGAAAGGCAAGGGATACTCATTGACAGGCTGGCTTTATTGGTGGTGTTTTGCAGAAAAATACCAATGGCATTTTTATCCAATTCATCGAACGCGGGTAATTGCCGATGAAATTGACAGGAGGAAGAAAATCAATGAAAAACTGTTGCGAAAGACTGCGTAATCTGTGGTGATGGCGAGCTGTGCCTGATCAATGAAATGCTCTGTGCTCACTTGCTCTTCTTCCGCTTCTGCGGAACATCCTTTTTGGCGCCGCTCTTTTTCCGCACCTGCGGCTCCTGCCGTTCAGCAGCCTCCGTCTCGCGCCACTGCTCCTCAGTCAGCGAGACCTCTGTGCCTTCCGGCGAGACTGCCAGCACTTTGCCCTGCATGGGCAGCACCCGCGTCACCCGATAGACCGTGCCGTCATGATTGAGCGACTGGCCGGGTTTGGGCATTTCCTTTTTTATCTCCCGGTAGCTCTCAAACTCATAGGTCAGGCAGCAGAGCAGGCGGTTGCAGACCCCGGAAATCTTGGCCGGATTGAGCGGCAGGTCTTGGGCCTTGGCCATCTTGATGGACACGGATTCAAAGTTGCGGAGAAAGGAGGCGCAGCACAGCTCCCTGCCGCAGGTGCCGAGGCCGCCAGTCATCTGGGTTTCGTGGCGCACGCCGATCTGCCGCATCTCCACTCTGGTGCGGAACTCCTGCACCAAGTCCTTGACTAACTCGCGGAAGTCAACCCGGTTTTCAGCAGTGAAGTAAAAGATGACCTTGGAGCCGTTGAAATAGCACTCCGCCCCCACCAAGTGCATGGGCAGGGCCAAGGCCTTGATCCGCTCCTTGCAGAAGGCGGAAGCGGCCCGCTCACGGGCAGGCAGTTGCGCGTACCGCTCCTGCTCATCGCTGTAGGCGCGGCGGCTGATCTCGCAGGCGCAGGCTTCGGCCTTGTCCGGGGCCACTGTCCGGCAGACGATCACCGCAGGCTCATGTCTGTCCTCTTCCCGGAGCATCACGGTCTCGCCCGGCATGAGATCAGCAATAATGCTGCGGGCAAGGTGCTCCCGTCCCAGCGGACGGCGGCGGATTCGGCAGTATTGCACTCCCCTGTCTTCTGCTGCGCCTTCTGTCATGAATATATATCAGGCCGGAATCCGGCAAAAAGTCATAAAATCACTGCGTTTCCCGCCCGCAGAACAGGTCCAGGAGCAGCACCTCGCAAACCAAGGCGCGGCTGCAATTTCTCGCCAGATCGCTGCGGGCGGCCTCAACCGCACTCACCATAGCAGAAAGCTGCGGCAAATTCCAGCCTTCTCTTGCCGCAAGGACATGATCTGCGGACAGTGCTCTGTGGCAGAGGATGCTGGTCATGGCTTCCTTGAAAAACAGGGCCAGCAAATCAAGAAAAAGATGCAGCTCATCCTTGAGTTCCGCCAGCCGCTGGGCCAGGTCAAGGGCCTGCTCCACAGCCTCGGCCTGGCTCATCTGTTCTTTCAGGGCGGCGAGGCATTCCTGATGCAGCTCCAAAACTTCGCTGCTGTGCAAGGCACCGGTGCGGCCCGGACAGCCGCCAGTGAGCTTGGCCATAGTCCGCACCTCGTCATGACTCAGTTGAGGATGCGTCTGCTGGATGACCTGCGCTGTCTGTTCCTCAGTCAGCGGGCCAAAGGGAATGACTTGGCAGCGGGAAATGATGGTGTCCAAGAGCGGCTCCGCGTCTGAGGCGACGAGCAGGAGCAGGTTGTCCGGCGGCGGCTCCTCCAGCAGCTTGAGCAGGCTGTTGGCTGCCTCCCGGCCCATTGTCTGGGTCTCCTCAATGATCACCACCCGCATTCCCCGCTCAAAGGGCGGAAAATGGAGAGCCTTTTTCAGCTCCCGGACTTGATTGATCTTGATGCCCGCGCCTTCAGGCTGGAGCTGGAGGAAATCAGGATGACTGCCTGCGGCAACCTTGCGGCAGCCGGGACAGCAGCCGCAGGGCGGGCCGTCGCCTTTGTCGTGACAGAGCAGCTTGGCAGCCAAGGCGCGGGCCGTGCTGCGTTTGCCCACCCCTTCCGGGCCGGTGAACAGGTAGCCGTGCGCCAGCCTGCCGCCAGCAAGGGCGCGGCAAAGCAGGTTCAAGGCCTTGGGCTGGCCAATGATGTGCGAAAAGGGCATCTGGAACGCAATCGTTATCTTTCTCAAACCTGTTCAGGCAAAGAGGGAGCAAAGCCGGAAGGTCGGTTTGCGTTGATCTGAAACTGTATGCGGCAGCGTGCAGGAATGCAATGATTTTCTTGGGCAGGGCTGAAGCATTTCGGAAACCCAGCTTGCAGCCATCCCTGCACCATACTGGTATGCAGCCGCACTGCACAGTGGTGATCACGCGCTCCCGACACCAGTGAGGAGCCACGCCGCACACCAGTGATGTCCGTGCCCCGACACTGGTGTGCAGCCGTTATCGATACTGGTGTCGAGCCTGCCTGCACACTGGTGATCACGCGCTCTCGACACCAGTGTCGAGCTGAAAGAAAACCCCATGCTGCCGCATAGGTCATTTTCAGGCGCAAGGATAATCAGACGAGACGGCGCAGAGCCTGTCAAGGAGTCTTCGGACGGCTTTTTTGCATGAGCAAAAAAGTGGCGGCAGGGTGATGGCTGAAGAAATGCGCTTGGTGCGCCCGGAGGGATTTGAACCCCCAACCCTCGGATTCGAAGTCCGATGCTCTATCCAGTTGAGCTACGGGCGCATGGCGGGGAGACTGAACGCAATATAGCGCATTCCAAGCAGCGTGGAAAGTTTTTTCCGCCTTGGGAGCCGCAATCAGACACGCTTCCTGCCAAGGCAGCAGGAAGCCGGATGCAATCGCCTTGGCTGACGGCTTGTCAAAAAATATAGCCTTCCTGCTTGTACCACTCGCCAGTGCGCTTCAGGCCCTCGTCCAAGTCAATCTTTGGCTGATAGCCCAGCTCGCGCTTGGCCTTGCTGATGTCAAAGGCCCGGTTCTGGCGGTACCAATCGACCCGGCGGGGGAAAATCGGCGGGGTGATGTTAAAGGGCTTGCAGGCTTTTTCGCAGACATGCCCGGCCAGCACCAGCGGCCAGACCGGATAGTGAGGAATTTTCACCTCCACGCCAAGTGCTTGCGCAGTTTTCCGCACCAAGGTTTCAATGCTGACATATTCCTCATCCGCGATCAGATAGGCTTGGCCGCGTCCTTTGCCCGGCTCCATCGCCAGCATGAAGGCATCAGTCAGATTGTCAATATACAGGGGATGATACAAGGTTTTGCCGCTGCCGAACATCGGAAACACGCCCTTGCTTACCCGCCTGAAGATCATCTGAAAACGCTCCGGGTCGCCAGGGCCGTAGATGGCGGTCGGGCGGATGATCACCGTGTCCATGCCCTTGACGCAATACTCATTAACTATTGGTTCCGCCTCATATTTGGTCTTCTGGTAATAGTCGGCAGGCTGAATGGGCGCGTTCTCGTCCGCAGGCGGATTGTCAACATTGCCATGCACGCCGCAGGTGGAGCAGTAAACAAACTTCTTCACCTTGTGGGCAAAAGCGGACTCCAGCACGATGCGGGTGCCTCCCACGTTCACCTCGTCGTAATAGCTGTTCGGCACGTCCAATTCCCGGAAGGCGGCGGCCAGATGGTGAACCACATCCACGCCTTCCATGCAGCGTTCCACCACTGCTGGCTCAGTGACGCTGCCGATCACCACCTTGGCCCCCCAGGAGCTGATTTCATCGGTCTTCAATCCTTCCTGATAATCCAGGCTGACCACCTTGTGGCCAGCTTCAATCAGCCGTTTGACCAAGGCTTTGCCGGTGAAGCCGGTGCCGCCTGTGACAAGCACTTTCATAATGTTTCTTTGAGTTGATTTATTCTTTCGGGCAGAACCGGCTGCTGCCGGGCTGACTCATTGTCTTCCGGGCCGGTTTTCTTGTTCAGCAGATGGCGGAAACGCTGCTCATAAAACAGCCCTGCCGGACCGGTGGTGTGCGGTGTATATGGCAGCAGGCCGTGACCGTTGCCGACGATGTTGTCCAATCCGGCAATGATTTCGCCATCCGCGTCAGCAGCGGAAAGATGGAGGTCAAGGATGGGCCGGAAAACCTTGATCACGCCGTCCCTGTCCCGCCGGATCAGCATCTTTTCCCAGCGGCGCAGATCATATCCTTTCAGCCAGACACCTGCTTTTTTTCTGCCAGTGAGCGTGTCTGTCATGAAGGGGCTGTACTCCTCTCCATTGAGAAACTGCTCCGCCTCAAAGCTGGACTGCACGGCCAGCGATTCCCATAGCTCGGTGTCTTCAGAATAACTGAGCAGCAGGTGTGTGCCATGATCATTGAAGCTCCACTGCGCATGGCAGACCTGACAATCCACCTTGCTCTCATACGTTGCATGAGCAGGATGTCTGAGCGTGGGCACGACATGCTCTTTGCCGTCCTGCCGAGCAGTTAGAATAAGCTGACCGTCTTCAAGGCGCAGATTTTTCAGCGGCAATGTTCTGCCCGGCTTCGGGGCATGGCAGTCCACGCATTTGACTGCCGCCTGCTGGCCGGAAAGTTCTGCGCCGCTGTGGCAGTCTATGCAGGTCAGGCCGCGCTGTCGGTGAATGTCTTGGGCCAGATCGTGCTGCTCCACCCCGTAAGGCCGGAGAAAGGGTCGTGGCGTGGCCTGTGGTGAACGGAAGTCACGGCCATAGTCATGCTCGTGCATCCCGGCAAAATCACTGCCCACGTGATTGCCGTAATGACAGCTCAGGCACTGCCGCTCGCCCGGCAAGATAAAAGCATGGCTGTCAAGTTTGCCTTCTGTTTTGTCCAGATGGCAGGCAGCGCAGCCCGTGCCGCGCCGGACATAAGGATAATTATCTCCAGCCGTATAAACATGGCAGCGCAGGCAGCGGCGGCGGAGCAGATCGTCAACCAGCTCCTCTTTGTTCTGAGGCGGGCCGTTGCGGTCAGGAATTTTCGTCAGTCCGGCCAAAGGGGCAAGCCCGAAATGGCTGCAAATCAAGTTGACTTCATTTTTCAGCGTGAAATGCGCAGACTGAGCGCAGTTTTCCGCCTGCCGCGCATGGCATTTGCCGCAGACAGCAGCCATATTTTCAGGGGCAGCGGGTTGGACAATCAAGCCTGCATGAGCCGCATTTTTTTCACTGGCACTGCCGCTGCCCTGATGACATTCTGTGCAGGCAAGGTCATGCCTGTTGTCCAAGCGGATGTCGGTGTGATAGCCTTTACAGCCGGATTTAGGGGCAGAACGGACTTGTTTGACAGTGTTTTCTTCTTTGCAGCCCGTCATCGCGAAAAGCAGCAGGCCAGCCGCCAGCAGAAAAATTGTTTTCATCTTGACAACTATAGCATGAACCTGCTACATAGAAAAGTCCAGATTGCGCAGGCCGTTCCTGACCTGCGGCAGACGGGCCGACATAGCTCAGTTGGCAGAGCAACTGATTCGTAATCAGTAGGTCGCCGGTTCAAGTCCGGCTGTCGGCTCCATCCTGTGTTTTTCTTGGCTGCTTGATCACGGCGCAATTTTTTTCTGATTGACGGTGTTTTTTCTTGACTTTTTTTTGAAAAAGTTGGATACATGACATCATGACTTGTTGTCACAAAGGTGAGATTGTGACCGAGTCAGCTCGAAAAAATGGCAGCAGAGGAGGGGAACGCATGACTTGAGGATGTTTTGAGGCAGGGTGTTTTATCTTCTCATATCAAACAAGTGGTTTAAACAAAGGAGTGATTTCATGAGGCTTAAAAATTTTTTCATTGCTGCTTCCGCAGCATTTCTACTGATCACGGTGCAGCAAGCCGCTGCGCAACAAGGTCAACCGCCTATGGAGCAACAGCTTCTCCATGCTGAAAGAGAATATTGGCGGGCCGCCATGTATTTAGCTGATTTGCAGCGGGAAATGGATGATGCTAAAAAAAGCGGTGACTGGAGTGCATACAAAGAGGCAAGAAAGTTACGCAAGGCCTTTGAAAAAGGTGCATTCAAACAACTCGAAAAAGCCTATAAAGAGGCACAAAAAGGCAATTATATCTGGATTCCAGTGCCAGGATGGAATCCGTGGGGAAACAATCCGGGACAACCTGGGCAGGGCGGTGTATGCGATAGAGATCCCGGCCCATGCCTAAAGTGCGAAAATGGCTTTATTGTCCCAGATGATGGCGACAATCCGAAAAAAAGATGCTATCAGTGCTCAGGTGGTGTAGCCGTGCAGGCCAACGGATATCCCTGCAATGATTACAATCCTTCGACACAAAATGATGTCTGTCGGAACGGGAAGTGCAAAGGCACACCTTTCACCCCGGTCTCTCCTAGCTTGCCCTTCTGATCAACTGAATGCCAAGGGAAACCGAGGCAGACAAGCGGCATAAAACTGATGGATGCAACAGAGAAGCGGAGATATTCCGTTTCTCTGTTTTTTTTATTGTCAACTCAATATCCGCTTCCAGCCTGCTGATTTTTTTTCATGCGCCGTTTTTTCTACGACCCAGCTCAAGAAAGCGATGGCCATCTGCTGATTGAAGGCGCAGAGGCGCATCACATCAGCACTGTGCTGCGGCTGCGCCTTGGTGAGACAGCGGAGCTGCTGGACGGCGCAGGCCGGGTGTTGACCGGCCAGATTGAGCGAATCAGCGCGGACAGGGTGCTGTTCCGCATTCTCAGCCGCCGCCAAGAGCCGGAAAGCCGCAGTCCATTGACCTTGGCAGCGGCTCTGCTCAAAGGCAAAAAGATGGACCTGCTTGTCCAGAAGGCGACAGAGCTTGGGGTTCACCATTTTATTCCGGTCATCACCCGCTACTGCGAGCCGCAGGGCCGGGATAAACATGCCGCCGACCGCTGGCAGCGGATCATGCTGGAAGCCTGCAAGCAGTGCGGACGGCCTTGGTTGATGCGGATCAGCACGCCGCTGCCCCTGCATGAGCTGGAGATTCCAGCGGACAGTTTGAAAATCATGCCGTGGGAAAGAGAAACAGCTTGCTCTTTTTCCGATATTACAATGCAAGCCGGGCAGCCTGCGCTGCTGCTGATCGGGCCGGAAGGCGGCTTTCATCCGCAAGAAGTTGACTTTGCCAAGCAATGCGGCTTCAGAACCGTCTCGCTCGGCCCCAGAATCCTGCGGGCGGAAACCGCCGCCCTGACTGCTGCAGTGCTGGTCCAGAACGGCTTGGGCAATCTCGCCCCTGCGCCAGAACATCATTTCACACCTGACAATGGCCCTGAGAAAGATAATCACCCATCCTCATCCGGTGCTGCGGGAGAAAGCAGCGGAAATCAATGAATTCGATGACAGCCTCCGGCAGCTTGCCAAGGACATGGCGGAAACCATGTATCATGCGCCGGGCGTGGGGCTGGCCGGCAATCAGATCGGCATTGCCCAGCAAATTATCGTGGTTGACATTTCCAGCAAAGAAGATGAGCGAAAACACATTGTCCTGATCAATCCAGTGCTTTCTGAAGGCCAAGGCTGCGAGAGCGGCAACGAGGGCTGCCTGAGCGTGCTTGAATATGATGCCAAAGTGGAGCGCTTCACAAAAATTCGCGTCCAAGCCAAAAATCTGGACGGCAAGGAGCTGGACTTCATTGCTGAAGACCGCTTGGCCCGGATCATCCAGCACGAGGTTGACCATCTGCGCGGCATCCTCTTTATTGACCGAATCAGCAGGCTCAAGCAGGATTTGTACAAGCGGAAGCTGAAAAAAATTCTCAACCGGAATACGTGACAAGGCCGGATGCAGCAGTCTGAACACGATTTTCTTGCCTTTGACCGCCAGCATCTCTGGCATCCCTACACTTCGATGACCGCGCCGCTGCCAGTGCATCTGGCAGCCTCAGCCAGCGGAGTGCGGCTCAGGCTGGCCGATGGCCGGGAGCTGATCGACGGCATGTCTTCGTGGTGGGCGGCGATCCACGGCTACAATCATCCGGTGCTCAATGCCGCTCTCCGCGCCCAAGCCGAGAAAATGGCTCATGTCATGTTCGGCGGCCTGACTCATGAGCCTGCCATTGAACTGTGCCAGCTTCTGCTGGAGATTGTTCCAGCCGGATTGGACAAGGTCTTTCTCTGCGATTCCGGCTCAGTCTCGGTCGAGGTGGCGATGAAAATGGCCCTGCAATATCAGCAGGCCAGAGGCTTGCCGGAAAAAAACCGCTTCCTCACCGTGCGCGGCGGGTATCATGGCGACACCTTTCATGCCATGTCGGTCTGCGATCCGGTCACAGGAATGCACAGCCTGTTCAGCCGCGCCCTGCCAAAGCAGCTTTTTGCCCCCCGCCCGCAATGCCGTTTCGGTGCGGACTGGCAGCCGGAGGACATTGCCGAGCTGGCGGCCCTGCTTGCTGCGCATCATAGCGAAATCGCGGCAGTCATCATCGAGCCGATTGTCCAAGGCGCGGGCGGGATGTGGTTTTATCATCCTCAGTATCTGCGCCAGCTACGCCAGCTCTGCGACCAGCATGACGCGCTGCTGATTTTTGACGAAATCGCCACTGGTTTTGGCCGCACGGGCAAAATGTTCGCTGCTGAACATGCCGGGGTCAGCCCGGATATTCTCTGTCTGGGCAAGGCCTTGACTGGCGGGTGCATGACGCTGGCCGCCGCGCTTTGCACAGACAGCGTGGCCCGCGCCATCTGCCAAGGAGAGCCGGGCCTGTTCATGCACGGCCCGACCTTCATGGCCAATCCTTTAGCCTGCGCAGTGGCGGCGGCTTCCATCAAGCTGCTCCTGCAAACAGACTGGCAGGAGAAAATCCACGCGATTGAAGCGCAGTTACGGCAGGAGCTGGAACCAGCCCGGAACATAAACAATGTTGCAGACGTGCGGGTGCTGGGGGCCATTGGCGTGCTTGAACTGCGCCAGCCGGTTGACATGGCTGCGCTCCAGCAATTTTTTATTGCCCAAGGAGTGTGGATCCGGCCTTTTGGCCGTTTAATCTATCTGATGCCGCCCTATATCATCAACACTGCGGAGCTGACCGCGCTGACGCAGGCGGCTCTGCTGGCCGCTTCCTCTTGAACAGAAGCGGCAAATCTTGTATGATTAAAGATTTCTTGCAAAAGTCTCTCCATTCTATCCCTTCAGCAAACGGCAGGCATCGTGAACACAGGCATACGCAACTTCACCCGTATCAACTTCGATCATACGGTGCGGCTGGATTTCGGACAAAAGCAGTACGATCAGCAAAGCATCTGCAATCTCAGCCTGGGCGGCATCTGCATCAAAGGGCAGTTTGCGCAGAAAAAAGGCGACCGATGCGCAATAGAGCTGCATAAAAGCGAGGACATGCTGCTGCCTGTGGAATTCCGGGCCAAAGGTGTGGTCGCGTGGGTGAGCAGCGACCGCATGGCCATTCAATTCACGGAGATGGAGCATGAGAGCCTGATTTTTCTTCAGACTGCTCTGCTGTATCAGGCTGATGACCCGATGCTGCTGGGCACGGAATTTGGTCGGGATGTGTCCTTTCAGGTGGTGGAGCAGGACGACTGAGGCTTACTGCTTCCTGACAATCGCCATTGCATCGCCGTAGCTGAAAAAGCGGTAGTTCTGTGCCACCGCCTCAGCGTAGGCGGCCAGAATCCGTTCCCGCCCGGCCAAGGCTGAAACCAGAAAAAGCAGCGATGAGCAGGGCAGGTGAAAATTGGTGATCAGATTATCCACCGCTTTGAAGCGATAGCCCGGATAGATGTAGAGGCCGCAGAGTCCTTGGGTCGGCTGAACAAGGCCTGTCTCATCCGCAGCAAATTCAAGGGTGCGGGCCGTGGTCGTGCCCACTGCCCAAATCCTGCGGCCAGCCTGCCGGGCCGCATTGACCGCCTCGGCAGTCTCTTCTGGAACGCGGACAAATTCCTGATGAATCTGATGCTCGCGAATGTCGCGGTGCCGCACCGGGGCAAAGGTGCCGTAGCCGACATGCAGAGTCACGGCAGCCTGCCTGATTCCTTTTTCCTCCAGCTCCGCCAAAAGCTGCCGACTGAAATGCAGCCCGGCAGTAGGCGCGGCCACTGAGCCAAGCTGCTGCGCATATTCGGTCTGATACCGCTGCGCATCCGCCGCTGTGCTGCCTGCGGGCCGCCGGATGTAGGGCGGCAGGGGTAGCTGGCCGTGCTGGTCAAGCAGCTGGGCAAGATCAGCCATTGGCGGGTGCAGCAGCCTGACCCTGACCTTGCCATCCGGCAGCAGCTCCTCAACGCGGGCTTGGAGATCATCAGCAAAATGCAGACGGCTGCCACGCTTGGGCCGTTTGGAACTCCTGAGCAGAGCCAAGGCCGTTGCCTCGCCCAGCCTGTTGCTCTCTGGAAAATGAAGCAGAAGCAGCTCCACCTTGCCGCCAGTGTCTTTTGTGCCAAAAAGGCGGGCCGGAAAGACCTTGCTGTTGTTGACCACAAGCAGATCGCCGGGCCGGAGCAGATCGCCTGCATCGGCAAAACAGCTGTGCCGGAGCGTGTCCTCGACGCAGTCAATAATCAGCAGCCGGGACTGGTCGCGCTGATCAGCAGGCTGCTGGGCAATCAGACGCTCCGGCAGAGGATAGTCGTAGGACGAGAGGCGGAACTGCGCCTCCGGGATATGTTCTGGCATAAATCTGCTAAGATAAAGAACCGCTGCCGGGGACTCTCGGCAGCGGCTGGGAAGGAAGGCGGCTCAGAGCTGGGAATCGTTGTAAGGGTTGCCGGGATAAATCGCTTCCGGCGCAGCGGGTCGGTATTCCGGCAGATACGGCCTGTCAAAGGTGATCTCACTGTCATCGCAGAACGGAGCGCAGCTTTCTGTCTTGCTGCTTTCAACCTTGACCTTGCTTTTCGACCTGCCGTCAGCATCTGTGACCACAGAGATGTTGATCTTGGTTTCTGTGCGGTTGGCTGACTTGTTCACAGACGGTCGCACCTTCTTTTTCATGATCTCAATGCTGCGGCCTGTCCATGCGCTGGCGCAGCAGCTGTCCAAGGTGCGGCAGGAAATTGTCTGCCAGCCAAGATCATGAAAGCGGAAAGGGACATTCATCTCCTGTCCCGGCCTCACCCAGCCGGAATCATACGGATTGCTGTAATTCCAATCAGAGCCGGAGGCCACGCACTGCACTCGCACATATCCACCTTGACGGCAGATGCCTGCGGTGACAGGAATGTCAATTGACCTGTCAAGCCGGGCTGCGCGGGGATGCTCGCTGACTAAGGGGCGGCCCAAGCCTTGGCCTGCGGGATATTTTTCAGGTTCAGGATAGGGAGAGGTTTCTTGGACATAGCCGAGAATCTGCTCGACAGGCTCAGGGTCTCTGGGGTAATATCCTCCTTGGGCCAAAATCCGCACCGGACCGACCCAAGCGTGGCCATAGCTGTTGGACATGCAGGCATACAAGGGCTGATCCCGCTTCAGCATGTTCAGCCGCACCCTCAGCTCAACCGTGCGGCTGCCAGGCCGGACTGTGCCGGATTTGACGGTTTCTCCCCGCCAACTGCCTGTTCTGATGAAGACATCACTTTCCGAATTAAACGGCAGCGCGTCTTTTTTGCGGATCATGAAGCGGGCATACGGACCGTTGACTTCCACGGACATCTCCAGAATAGCCCCCCAAGAACCGCCTCCATCCTGAGTGTTGTTCACTGCCGGACCATAGCCGGCAGCGGCATTGTCAATTGGCAGGACAAGCAGACTGCATACGAAAAAAAGAAACACTGCTGCGGCAAGGTGCGCCGTTCTTCTGCAAGATAAAATCATGACCAGCCTCCATTTTGAGCAAATTCATGACACAGCGGCTGCTGCTCCGGCTCCGGCGGGACTGCTGGCAGCCGGGAGATTCCATTTTCATTATACCAAGGCCAACAAGGAGCGTACAGTCCATTCTCAAGCACCGCAGCCGGAGTTCCGCGCATGGCCATTCTGATCACTGCCGCGACCGCCTTGGAGATGCAAGCATGCAATGACGCAGGCGGCAAGGCTGACAGCACCTTGCGCCTGCTCACTGGCATCGGCCTGACCGAAACCGCCCTGTCGCTGACTTCCATGCTGCATCAGCATGCTGGAGCAGTTGAACTGGTCTTGAATTTCGGCATTGCCGGAGCCTATCCCGCAGGCAAGGCCGGACTGCTCGACATCTGCGTGGCTGACGAGGAAGTGCTGGGTGATCTCGGCATCGGCCTGCCGGAGCGGATTGTGCGTCTTGCTGACCGGGGCCTGTCTGTGGAGGACCGCTTTCTGCTCGACCCGCAGCTCAGGCAGGAGGCGGAACTGGCCTTGCAGCAGGCTGGCATGCGCTGCAAAACCGGGGTCTTTGTCACCGTCAATTGCGCCAGCGGCACAGAGCAGCGGGCAATGATGCTGGGCCGTCAGTTTCAGGGATTGTGTGAAAATATGGAAGGTGCGGCTGTGGCCAGAGTCTGCGGCCATTTCGGCCTGCCCTGCGTGGAGCTGCGCTGCATCAGCAATATGGCGGGCGAGACGGAGAGAAGCAGATGGCGGCTGCCGGAAGCCTGCGCACGGGCCGGACAGGCGGCGGCAGCGGTGGCTGACTTTTTCCTGCGGAAGGATGCCGCGAACAGGCATCCTTCAGGTCGGACATGATCAGCCGTTTTTGATCACCAAGGTGGTGCCGGGCTGGAGCAGATTGCCGTTCAGTCTGTTCCAGTCCTTGATGTCGTTGGTGGAAACTTGGAGCTTCTTGGAAATGGACCAGAGCGAATCGCCGCTGCGCACTTTATAGTAGCTGACCGCCGCCTCTTCCACATCCGCAGTTTTCCGTTTCCCTTTCCCGGAAAGCGTGACCATGCCGCCTGAGCTGCTTTTCGGCTCTGCCGCCGCAGCAACAGCAGGCGCGCCTGCGCCGGGCTTCAATTTTGTCCCGCTGGCCGTCAGCTCAACTGGGCCGCTCTGGTGCTGCGGCTGCGGAACAGAAGGAGTCGCCGAAGCAATCTGCACAGCTACAGGCTCGATTGCACCCTGCGGCAGATGGATTGTCAATTTCCGGCCCGCTTGGATGCTGTTCGCCTTGCTGACATGGTTCCACTTCATCAGCGCGGCCACGGAGACCTTGTATTTTTCGCTGACATGAGAAAGGGTTTCGCCTTTGCCCAGCTTGTATGTGGTTGTCATGTCAGCTGCGGCCACCTCAACCTGCTTTGTTCTGACAGCCTGCTTTTTGCTGTTTGTCAGAGCATATTGCTGGCCGTTTGATGAAGCTGCTGCGCCAGGAATGCGCAGATATTGACCAGCCAGCAGTTTTGATGAGTGGAGATTGTTGACCTTGAGCAGATCGGTCATGCTGACATGATACTTTTCGCTGATCCCGGACAGGGTCTCGTTTCTCGCCACTTTGTGACTGCGGTAGCCGACCTGCGCGCCGCCTGAATTATGCAGCGCGTCCGGCAGATTGGCTGCCACCAAGGCACTGCGGCCTGCGGGAACCTTGAGCAGCCAGCCACCCTTGGCCTGCGGCACTCGATCTTTGAGCAAATCGTTGTTGAGTTCCCGGAGCTGATCCAAGCTGACTGCCGCACTGGCCGCCACTGTCTTGAGCGGCGTGCCAGCAGGCACTTTGACCACTTCATGGCGCAGCGGTCTTCTGTACCTGATGCCCCTGAAGCCGTACTGCTCAGGATCGCGGGAAATCAGCACTGCCGCAATCATCTGCGGCACATAGCGTTTTGTTTCCAGAGCCAGATAATCATGCTGGGCCAGCTCCCAGAAATTCTTGGCATTGTATTTTTTCAGCCCTCTTTCTATGGAGCCTTCTCCGGCATTGTAGGCTGCCACAGCCAAATGCCAGTCGCCAAAGCGTTTGTACAGGGCTTTCAGATAGGCCACAGCAGCCTTGGTCGCTTTTTCAGGATCACGGCGCTCGTCCGCCCAAGAATCAACGCGCAGACCATAATTGCGGCCTGTGCCCGGAATGAACTGCCAGAGACCAGAGGCGTGGGAGCGGGAATAGGCGGAAGGATTGAAACCGGATTCGATCATGGCCAGCCAGGCCAATTCCAGCGGCAGGCCAGCCTTGTTCAGCTCCTGCGTGATAAAGGGCAAATATTTGCTGGACCGCTCCAGCCAGCGGCGGAAATTTTTCCGCTGTCTGCCTTGAAAGAGACTGAGATAATACTCAACCTGCCTGTTGACGACCACCGGGAACCCGCAGGCGATCTTTTTGCCTGCCTGAGAGGGATTGAATTCAGGAACAATCGCATTCAGGTCAGCAATGTCCGGTTCAGGCACTTCTGGACGGATCCGCTTTTCCGGCCAGACCGGCTCCTCGCTCGGCGCAGGCAGGTCGCACTGCGTTCCGCCCTCCGGCTCCACCGCTGTCCATTCGCCGGTCTCTTTCAGTCCCTTCAGCTCGTCCTGCAAATCCTGCTCTGATTCAAGAGCAATCGAACTGTCATCCTCATGCTCCTCCTCGTCGGTCACGTCGATCCACTGCACGGCAGCCTCGGCCTGCTGCTGCTCCTGCCGCTCAAAATAGCGTTCAACAATCAGCCGCAGCTGCTCCGACTCATCCGTCTCCGCCTGCTGGTCAGGACCGCCGCTGTATCTGCTGCTGTCAATGGGCGAACAGGCTGCGGGCAGGGACAGCGGCACCAGCAGCATGATATACGAAATGACTTTCTTGGTTTTCTTCATTATTATTCGTGAATGCTTCCGTGATTGATCAGAGTACGAGCCGTTGGACCGGCTTGTATTTTCAGGAAATGCTTCAGAGAGGACACCGTCGGATGTCTCATGCTCTGTTTTTACCATAGAACTGCTGCTTTTTACAAGAAAAAACACATTGTTGGTCATAATTGCGATTGACGGGCCGAACCTTTTGTTTTTCCTGAAAATTTTAAACAACACCGCTTCAGATGCCATGCTCCGGCAGCCGATTCTGCTGGACAGCCTCAGCAGCAGAGAATATCATATTTGCCAAATCATGCTCCGCTGCCCGCTCTGTTCTGTTCTGACCGTGCCATCGCCATGCGCCGTTTTTTTGCTGTGCTTTTCAGACTGTTTTTCTGCTGTGCCGTGCTTGGACTGCTGACAGCGGTCTGCGCCTTGGGCTGGGTCTATTATTTGGTCACCCAAGTGCCCTGCCCGGAAATGGCTCCTGCCCGGATTGCCGCCATTCTGGGCCGGGAAAGTCCGGTCTGCTACCGGGACGGACAGGAAAAAATCGGGGTGCTTTTTGACGAGATTCACCGCCAGTATCTGACCTACGAGCAGCTGCCGGAGTCGTTTGTCAAAGCCATTGTCGCAGCTGAGGATGATCAGTTTTTTCATCATTACGGCATTGATCCACCCGGCATTGCCAAGGCCCTGCTGGTGAACTGGCAGGCAGGTCACATTGTCCGGGGCGGCAGCACCCTCACCCAGCAGACCGTCAAGAATTTGTTCGGGCGCAGCGGACGGAGCTATGAGGCCAAGCTCAAGGAGATGCTCTATGCCCTGCGTTTGGAGCAGCGGTTCTCCAAGGAGAAAATTCTTGAATTTTACAGCAATCAGTTCTATGTCAGCGGCAACGGCCACGGCTTGGGCTTTGCGGCCCGCTATTATTTTGACAAGGCTCCGGCAGAGCTGAACCTGCTTGAAACCGCCTTTATTGCCGGTTCAGTCAAGCAGCCCAGTCATTATGATCCCTTTATTCAGAAGGACCGGGCGGCGGCATCTCAAGCCAAGGAGCGGGCCAAGGAGCGGGCAGGCTATGTGCTCAACAGGATGCGCAAGTTTGAGATGATCAATGCGGCGGAATTTGCAGCGGCCCAAAAAAACAAACTTGTCTTCAAGCGCGGCAAGACCAGCTATGCCCTCAACACGCTCATGGACATGGTCAGGGCCGGCCTGTCTTCCCAAGACCTTTCTGAGGTGCTGGCCGAGCACGGCATTGACGACATTGTCACCTCCGGGGCCAAGATCATCACCACCATTGACAAAAGTCTGCAAACTGAAACCCTGCACAGCCTGCGGCGGCAGCTTTCCAGTCTTGATGTCCAGCTGCGCGGTTATGACCGGGAGGAGGTGCGGAAGGAATACAAGGAGGCTGAGGGCGACAGCGAAGTCAGTGAGAAAAGTTTTGTCTTTGCCACGATCAAAAACATTGAGCAGAGCGAGCCGCAGCAGCCGAAAATCACCGTCCGCTTTGCTGACGGGCAGCCGCAGGAAGGGCTGATCGACCGCGAAGGACTGGAGCAGATGCTCATTGCCTTGGTCAAGCATCGCAGAGGGAAATGGGCCAAGCCGGGCAAAAAGGATTTGGCGGATCTGCTCAAGCGGCTGCGGGTCGGCGACAAGGTGTATGTCAGTGTCCGGGAGGCGGATTCTTCCTTTAACGAGGTGCCGCTGCTGGACTTGGAACGCTATCCTGACAAGCTGCAAGGCGCGGCAGTGGTGATGCGGCAGGGCGCGGTGACGGCCTTGGCAGGCGGCATGGACAACCGGTTCTTCAACCGGGCTGTGGATGGCAAGCGGCCAATGGGATCAACCATGAAGCCTTTTCTTTATGCCGCCGCCCTTCAGCTCGGCTGGAGTCCGCTTGATCTGCTCAACAACCGGCGCAATGTCTTTGTTTTTCGGGATGATCCCTATTTTCCCCGGCCTGATCACAAAAGCCCGTTCGCCCATGTTTCCATGAGCTGGGCCGGAGTCAAGTCGGAAAATGTCGCCTCAGTCTGGCTTCTCTATCATCTGACTGACAAGCTGACCCCTGCCGGACTGCTGCAAACTGCGGCCGGAGTTGACATGACCCCCCGTGACCAAGAGGATTACGAATCTTTCAGTGCTCGAATGCGCAGCAATTTTGGTCTGTACGTCACCAAAGATGATCTTGACCAGAGCGCATACAAACAGGCTCTGAAAAAAGCGGAGGCGGATTTTCTTTTTGAAGGCAGGCAGGCGGAATACCAGCAATGGCTGAAGATTCCTTTTGGTCTCCATTACAACAAGTTCCGGGCTGGCATCCGTCGGGAGCTGCAAAAACGCGGCTTGACCTCTGAGGAAAAATCAGAGGGTTGGCGGCAGCTTTCCATGCTGGGGCAGGGCTATCCTGATCTGGAGCGGAGTCAGCGCGCCTTGGAGCAGTACCGCAAATACCTTAGCCAGCTGGCCGCAGCCGCAGTGCCGCGCTTTTTTCAGCAGGAGCCGCCGGATGCAGCAGATCGTCCATCCGGCACGATGGCTTCAGATGAGCAGGGGCGGCTGATCTTCACCCAGAGCAGCGGCCTGCCAGAGAGCTGGGAGCCAGTCGATGATCAGAATCTGCGGCGGCGGCTGGCTGGCATGTATCCGGCAGAGCAGGACATGCTCTGGAGCAATGTCCTGCTCGAAGGCAGAGTCAGCTCCGGCAGTTTGGCCATCATCAAGCGGCAGATGGATAAAGAGCGGGCTGTCTTGGCCGGGCAGCAGCCGTATGCACTGGAGGTGCTGCTCAAGCTCCGTGACTACCGGGTCATGGTCGGCCTGCAATATCTGATCCGGCTGGCCCGCGCCGCCGGAGTCAGGAGCGATCTGGAGCCAGTGCTTTCCTTTCCTCTTGGCTCCAATGTCATCTCGCTGATGGACAGTGTCCGCATGTACGAGACCTTGGTCACTGGCAGCCGCTGGCAGGCCCGGCTGCGTGATGAACCCTTGCAGGCCGAGGCAGCGGTTCCAGAGGAGGAAAAGGAGAATATTCAGGCCGGACTGGCCCTGATTGAACGGATTGAAACCCCGGAAGGCCGGGTCATTTACAGCCGCAGAGCAGCGGCCCGGCCTGTGCTGGACCGGAAAAGCAGCAGCGAGGTCAGCAACATCCTCCAGAATGTGGTCCGCTGGGGCACTGGCCATCATGCTTGGGAAACTGTCCGCCTGCCCGGCATTGGCGAGGACAAGAAAAAAAGTCCGGCCCTGCCGCTGCTCGGCAAGACAGGCACGGCCAACGACTTCCGCAATGCCGCCTTTCTCGGCTTTGTCCCGGCAGAAACTGCCCCTGAAGGCGAGGCTCTGCTGGCAAATTCCGGCTATGCTCTGGGCGTGTATGTGGGCTATGACAACAACGATCCGATGAAAAAAGGCAGCTTGCGGATCAGCGGCTCGCAGGGTGCCCTGCCCGCTTGGATCCGCATCGCCCAAGCCTTGGTCAGCAAAGAAGGTCTTGCCGACCGCCTGCATCCTGAAACCCTGACCGGCTCCAGCATTCCCCTGCAATATCCTGACACTGGTCAGCTCTTCATGCCAGTGGATAAAGAAAACGGCGGGCGGATGCGCCGGGGCAAGGCCGGGCTGCGTCAAGATACGGCTCCAGAAGAGCCTGCTGTTCTCAGTCACGGCGCACCGGGCCGGAACGGCGGTTTTGAGCCGGAGCGCCGCTTCCGGCCTTTCTGGCTGCTCCAGCAGGAAGCCGCTGCGGTTGCTGACTGAGCTGCTCAGGATTGCTCCAGATCAAGGTGCTGCCGTTTTATCTTCAGGCCGCCGGAAAAGCCAGTCAACTGTTCGGCGCAGCCAATCACCCGATGGCAGGAAATCAACGAATTATGAAAACAGCTCTGATCAGCGGCGCATCCGGTCAGGATGGAGCTTATCTCGCCCAACTGCTTTTGGAAAAAGGCTATGCTGTCTATGGCGCATCCCGCGATGCCCAGACCTGCTCTTTTGCCAACCTGCGGCGGCTGGGCATCCGGGAGCAGGTGCGGCCCCTGTCCTTGGCAGTCAATGATTTCCGCAGTGTGCTTCAAGCCTTGCAGGCGGCAGAGCCGGACGAAGTCTATAATCTTGCCGGGCAGAGTTCAGTCGGCCTGTCTTTTGAGCAGCCAGTGGAAACCTTGGAGAGCATCAGCACCGCAGCCCTCAATTTTCTGGAGGCGATCCGTTTCACCGGGCGGCAGATTAAGTTCTACAATGCCGGCTCAAGCGAATGCTTTGGCGACACTGGCAGCCGGGCGGCGGATGAGGAGACTCCTTTCCGGCCCCGCAGCCCGTATGCGGTGGCCAAGGCCTCAGCCCATTGGATTGTGGCCAACTACCGGGAAGCCTACAATCTTTTTGCCTGCACCGGCATTCTTTTCAACCATGAGTCGCCACTCCGGCCTGAACGTTTTGTCACCGGCAAGATCATTGCTGCAGCCTGCCGGATTGCAGCGGGCAGTCAGAAAAAGCTGTTCTTAGGCAATCTGGACATCCGCCGCGACTGGGGCTGGGCACCGGAATATGTGCAGGCCATGCACCTGATGCTCCAGCAAGACATGCCGCAGGACTATGTCATCGCCACAGGGCGCAGCCATTCGCTGGAGGACTTTGTCCGTCTTGCCTTTGAGGAGCTGGGGCTGGACTGGCGCGAACATCTGGTGGCGGATAAAACCCTGCTCCGTCCGACCGACATCCGCGAAGGCCGGGGCAATCCGGCCAAGGCGGCGCAGGAGCTGGGCTGGCAGGCGAGGTTCCAGTTGGAGGATGTGGTGCGGGGCATGCTCAAGGGAGAGCAGGAGAAGCAGAGTCAGTAGGGCCGCTGTCCTGCGACATTGCCGGGCGGATCATAATGACAGACCCATATTTGTTTTTTACTGGGGCAGACAGAGATCGCGCAGCCCACCCTCCTTGTATTCCGCCAGACAATTTGCGTGTAGTGGCCGCAGATGTCAGAAGAACAAGTGTTGCTGGCATAGTCATAGTATTGGATTTCGCTGGCCCATCTGTCAACAATTTCAGCGATATGCTTCTGCTGCACCTCAGCCCTGCCGTCAGGCCAGACCACTGCCGCCGCCTGATAGATGTTTTCACCGTAGCCGCTGTTACCGTGCTGGATGAGACAGCCGCCCCTGCCGCTCAGATAATCAGCCCATTCCTGCGCGGTCTGCGCCAGATGCTCTGACCACTGCAAAGGCGGCTCCCAGGCAGCTCTCCGCCAGCGGTTATGCGCGGCCAGCACTGCGGTCGGATCAAGGAGGCCAGTTTGTGCCTGCAAATCCGAACCACTGTAATACGGCGCAGCTCCTCTGCCGTAATAGGCGGTGGCTGGAGAGTATTCCTCAACAGGCGTTGCGCCGTCGTCCTTCACTATCCAGATGCCGTCAGCGTCCTGATAGTAGGAAGCGGCACTGTTCTGGCTGGTGCAGACGGCAAGGGAGAGCAGGAGGGAAAACAGCGTTATTTTCTGACAAGACAATGAGATTGGCATGACTGCTCATGGCTTTCAGGTTGCTGGGAGAACGAACCTGCCCTGTTCCGCAGTTGGCAACGGCAGTGCAAGCCCCTGGATGCGTATCTGATCATACCCGATCAGGCGCAGGCAGGACAGCGAATTTTGTGCCGGGTGGCAAAGAAGCTGCGCGGGGAAAAATCAGGACAGGCACAGGGACGCGGCATTGCGTGGGCCGTAGGGGCGGCCCTCTGTGGCGACCCGGTATTTCCCGTTATCCCATAATGTTGCAACCGGACAGGGCCGGGCGGAAAAGAATCTGCGCGGGAAAAAGAGGCAAAAAAACAAAATCACTGTCCGCCGCGCACCAACCGGACCGCGTAGGAGTTGACGCGAACGTCGTAGTAGGAACCGCTGTAGAGGAAACTGACGAACCACGCGTAGCCCGAGTTGTCAGCATACGGCGAACCGGACCAGACAACAAATTTTGCCTCAGCATTCGGAAAAGCCTGCTGGTTGATCATCGGTCTTTCCGACCCCTCGTTGCAGCGACCACTCTCTTTGTCTGCCACTCCCTTGCTGCAATGCACCAAGGTTTTCAGCTCATCAATGGTTGGCAGCCGCCAATCAGAATATCCTGCATATTCAACATTTTTGAAACGTTCAACCGCCTCATTCCATGTATAGGTTTTCACCTTTCCCTCTTCACAATTCACCCCTTCCAACCCTTCCAAACAGCGTTTCCACATCAAGCCAGTTTTCGTGTCAGTGACCGTTCCGTCGCCATGATCAATATATTGCCCGATTGTTCTGCCTTTCTGCGGCTCAGGCGCGGCATGATGGGCAAAGCAAGTCCGCAGCCACTGCTCCGTGAACAGCAGCGGACTGATCTTTGCCCCGGCGAGCTGTTCAATCAGCAGGAAACACTTCTGATCTTTCGCGGTCATCTCCCGCTTGGGGATGGAGAGCAGCTGCACCGCCTCCACGACGATGCCGTCAGTCAGCTTGTCCTGCGCGGCCAGCTCAAAGAGCGTTTTCCGGGCCGCCTGCAGCCGCTTCTCCCGCGACTCTGTGCCGCTGCGGGAGATGATCAGTTTGCCGCCAGCCTGAAGGTGCCATTGCAGCGGCTCCTGCTGCCCGCCTTCCTCCCGGATTTTCTCGCGCACATATTCGTGCAGCTCGGTCATGTCAACCCAGCCGTCCTCGTTCCTGTCCGCCTCGCCAGTGCGGATGCCCGCAAGCAGATGCTTGGTGAACAGGCTGTGCTGGTCGCCCTCTTTTTCAAACGCTTCCTGAACGCCGGTCGAAGCGGTCATGATGAAGGTGCCGCGCCCCTCCGCCATAAGCTGAAGCTGGCCGTCAACGCCGCCTTTGGCAAAATCCTTGCCCACCGCGCCGCTGTAGCAGCAGTCCAAAATGAGGACTTTTTTCCTGACAGAATACTCGTCAAACAGGGACTTGACCGCTTCCGCCGGAATGGAGGTGGTGCGGAGCGTTTTCAGTTTGGTGTCCGCAGTCGCAAAGCAGAGCTTCCCGAACAGACTGGTTTTGCCGTGCCCGGAAAAATAGACCAGCACCAGATCATTGCCGCCCGCATCGGCCAGAACGCTTTCAATTCCCACCAGCACCTCATGGCTGGAATCGTTCTTGAAAACAACGGTCTCGGTGAACCTGCCCAAGTCCGGCGAGACCAGCAGCTCGTTGAGCGCGTCAACGTCGTTCTCCGGGCAGCGCAGCTCAGTCAGGCCCGGCTCGTCCGGGAACTTGCTGCCAGCTATGAGGATGGCGAATCGCTTTCCGGCCATAACTGTTTCACTGCCTGAAGCGTCTGCTCAATCTGCTCCGGTCTGAGATGCTCGGCCTCAAGTTTCAGCTTCCTGCCATCCGGCACCTCAAGCTCAATCCGCAGCATTGGCTTCCGCTCAACGTAGGATTTTAGCACCTGCAACAAGGTCACGACCGTGCCACCGGAACCCAAAGCAACAAGAGCAATCTGGCCAATACTGACAAAATCGCCTTTGGCGCCAAGTCCGCCTGCGGTTTCAACCTGCCGTGCGGTCAGCTCAGTCTCTTGCTCAATGTCATGCCGCAGCCTGCCTGTCAGCTCGGCAATGTCCTCAGCCGTCATGCTGCTGTCGTGAAGGGAAAGTGTCGCGTTCATAAACTGTCTCCTTTCATTAAAAAGTGGGGCGGATTTATTTTCAAATAATAAATCCGCCCCCTTTTGCTTAAAAAGATTGCCAGTCATTGCTTTGGAATAATCAATTCTGCAATAATTCCTTAATCCTGATTTTTTGTCGCATCATAAGCTGAACTGGCTGCATAATCCTGTCCATCCAAATTTTCCTCTACAGAAGAAATTGCAAGCGGCTCATCTGTCCATTGACTCAATGTCTTGAGGCTCTTGCAGAAATTGAGACTAAAATGCTCCTCAACTTCGGCAATGGTCCATTTGGAGAAAGATTTCATAGCAAAACTTCCGTATGTTTAACTCAGCACCCGCCCATTATCAATCAGTCGCACTTTGCCGCCGATCTTCACCGCCAAAGCCAGCACGGTATCTTTATCCACTTCAGCAACTTCCTGCACGGTCTGCTGATGAACAAAGCTGATATAATCCACCGCTGTTTCCGGGAAAGAATGGATGAACTCCCGCAGCGCCGTAGTCAGCTTGGCCGGGCTTCGTTCACCCTCAGCAGCCATTTTGCGGGCCAAAGCAAGAGCGCGGGACAGACTGAGCGCGGCCTCCCGCTGCTCCGGGGCAAGATAGCTGTTGCGCGAACTCATGGCCAAGCCGTCCGCCTCCCGGACAATGGGATGACCGACAATCTCAACGCCCAGATTCAGATCAGCGGTCATCCGGCGGATCACGGCAAGCTGCTGAAAATCCTTCTCACCAAAAACCGCCAGATCAGGCCGGATTATGTTGAAGAGCTTGCAAATCACGGTGGCCACTCCGGCAAAATGACCGGGCCGGGACGCGCCGCAGAGCTGGCTGGTCAGCTCCTTGCCAACCGTCACCGTGGTGCTGTGCCCGGCTGGATACATTGCTGCCGCGTCCGGGGCAAAGAGCACTGCCACGCCTTCGCCTGCCGCCATTGCCTGGTCGCGCTCAAAATTGCGCGGATAGGTGGCCAAATCCTCCTGCGGGCCAAACTGGGTCGGATTGACAAAAAGACTGACCACGACCAAATCAGCGCGGCGGGCCGCCAGCCGCATCAGGCTGAGATGCCCTTCGTGGAAAAAACCCATAGTCGGCACCAAGCCAATGCTGCGCCCGGCCTGCAGCTGCTCTTTGGCCCAAGCCGTCATCTCGGCTGGCTGGCGGATGATGCGCATTTACTTCAGCAACCGGTTCAGGCTGGCTTGGACAATCTCCTGCTCCGGGAAATTCCGGGGCATCGCGTCGTCATTTTTATTTTTGCCCATTTCTGTCAGGCCCATGTACTGCTGATAGACCTGCACGGCCTTGCTGCTGTCGCCTTTTGCCTCATAGACCCGGCCCAAGCTGTCCAAGGCCATCGGCTCAAAACCCTTGATGTCTTTGAGCTGCTGATACACGCTTTCCGCCTTGTCAAACTGCTTCTCCTGCTCATAGAGACTGCCCAAGTTGACCAAAAGCAGCGGTTTGAGAGGGCTTTTCGTCTTCACCTCTTGTTCCGCAGCCGTGAGCCGCTCAATCGCGCCTTTGAAGTTTTTCTCCTCCTGCTCAAGATGAGCCAAGGCGATGCGGCTCCAGAGCGCGGCAGGCGTGGAGCTATAGTTGTCAGTAATCTTTTGCAAGGCAGCCTTTTGCTCCTCCGCCTTTTCCAGCTCCACAGCCTGATCATAAGCTGCTGCCGCCTTGTTCAAGACATGATTGCGCCATGTGCTGTACAGGGCCGCTGCTGTGACCACCACGGCGACCGCGATGACCACTCTCCAGATGATGCGCTGATTTTTTTGAAGAAAGGTGACTAAGGCCGGAGGGAGCTGAAGCTGATCAAGGACACCAGGGGTGCCGACAGCCGCTTGATCCTCTAATTTCACATGAAATACGTTCCGCGATTTGTCTGCCATGCGTCTTCTCTCAAGCAAAGGATGAATTTTTTTTGGAATGCTGAAAATCGGAGATTGGAGCGAATTATACCGTGCATTTTCAAAAAAAGCATATATCTTTTATTGAGCGTTGTTTCCCGATCACAACCATGCTGAAGAGACCTTATGGAGGAGCAGCAGGCATGACAGCCCAAAAGAACCAAGCGGCAAAGCAGAAGAAGTTCTGGGAGAAAATGGCGGAGAAGTATCCGCTCCCTTTTGAGGAGAAGCATTTAGCCAAGACCAAGCGGATCATCAGCATGGCCGAGCAGCGCGGGGTGCGGATTGACGGCGCGGCCATTCTTGATGTCGGCTGCGGCACTGGGGTCTATTCCCTGCCGCTGGCCCAGCAGGCAGCCAATGTGGTCGGGCTTGATCTTTCTGAAGAGATGGCCCGCCGTTTTGCGGCCCAGCAGCAGGAGCAGAGCATAGAAAACGCCTCTGTCATCCAAAGCCCGTGGAACGATACCGCAGTTGCCGAACATGGCTGGGACAAGGCCTTTGACATTGTCTGGGCCGCCATGACTCCGGCAGTGCGCAGCCCGGAAGACTTGGCCAGAATGCACCGCTGCGCCCGGACTTGGTGCGTCTATATCGGCTGGGGCGGCCTGCGGCGCAATCCTTTTTTGGAGGAGGTCTATCAGGCCCACGGCCAGGTCTTTGGCCCGCCGCCCGGAGCCAAGGCCGTGCAGGCCCATCTCTCGGCAATGGGCATTGCGGCGGAAATCGAACTGATCCACGATCATTGGGATTGGGAAGGCACAGAGGAAGAAGCGGCTGCTCATGCGGAAGGCTTTCTTCATGCCCAGACCGAAGCCGAGCCCCAGCCGAAGCTGATCCGGGAAATCATTGCCCGCTTCAGCACAGACGGCATGGTGCGCTGCCGCAGCGAGGTGGAAAAGGGACTGATCGTCTGGCAGGCGCCCGCGCCCTGATGCGCGGGCGGCATTATGTTGATTTTTCCTTATTGACAGAAGCAGACTATCTTCGTATGTTGTGAGCAAAGCACATTGAGGTGCAATCAATGCGCCTCAGCAAGCAAACTTCAAACGCACTAATGCCTTGAGCAAGGAGAAGAAGCATGAAAGCCCCAATTTTTGTTGCCGCCGCCGCATGTCTGCTGGTTGCCGGCACTGCTTTCGCAAGCCAGGACCTGTTCAACAAAAACAACTGCGCCCTGTGCCACAAGCCCACGCCGGACGAAAAAGGGATGGGACCTTCTTTGAAGGACATCGCTGCTAAGTATAAGGATGATGCGGATGGCGCCAAGAAGATTCAAGAGGCCATCAAGAATGGCAGCAAAGGCGCATGGGGTGAGAACTCCATGATGGTTCCGCAGGCCGCAGTCAGCGATGACGATGCCAAGGCAATCGCCACATGGATAAAGTCTTTGGCTGGTGAGTAATTCATCTGCCTGATGCGTCGTGCCGCAGGGTCAGTCCTTGACCCTGCGCAAACCTTCCGTTATTATCTGGTCTTCATTCCCGTCCCTGTCAGCAGTTTTTTTCTCTGACACCCTTTGCCTCAGACTCCAAGGAGCATCAGCATGACTGAAGTTCGCGTCCGCTTTCCCCCCAGCCCGACTGGCTACCTGCATATTGGCAGTGCCCGCACCGCCCTGCTCAACTGGCTCTGGGCAAGAAAGAACAACGGCAAATTGGTGCTGCGCATTGAGGACACTGACGAGGAGCGCTCGACCCAGAAGTCGATAGACGGCATCTTGGACGGCCTGCAATGGCTGGGCTTGGACTGGGATGAGGGGCCGTATTTTCAGACTGAATTCGCTGACCAGCACCGCAAGGCGGCGGAGCGGCTCTTGGCCTCCGGTCATGCCTACAAGTGCTTCTGCACCAAGGAGGAGCTGGAGCGCAAGCGCGAGGCGGCTATGGCGGCCAAGCAGGATGAGGTCGGCTATGACGGTGCCTGCCGTCATCTCAGCCCGGAGCAGATTGCCGAGAAGGAGATTCAGGGCGCACCCTTTGTCATCCGCTTCAAGGTGCCGGAGCGCGAAGGCAAGGCAGGCTATGAGGACAAGGTGCTTGGCATCATTGAGCGGGCCTATAACGATATTGAGGACTTTGTCATTGTCCGCTCCAATGGCAAGCCGCTCTACCTGCTCTGCAATGTGGTCGATGACATCCGCGACCGCATCACCCATATCATTCGCGGGCAGGATCATGCCAGCAACACCACCCGGCAGGTGCTCCTCTACGAGGCACTGGGCGCGCCGCTGCCGATTTTCGCCCACATGCCCCTGACGCTGGACTTGCAGAAGCGGAAAATTTCCAAGCGCAGCCACGGCGAGATTGTCGCGGTGCAGTTCTACCGAGAGAAAGGCTTCATCCCGTGGGCCTTGTGCAACTTCCTTGCCCTGCTTGGCTGGAATCCAGGCACGGAGCAGGAAATCTTCAGCCGCGAGGAGCTGATCGAAGCCTTCAGCCTGGAGCGGATCAGCAAGGTCAACTCAGTCTTCAATCACCAGAAGGATGACCCCAAGTTCTTCACTGACCCCAAGCTGATTTCGATCAATGCCCAGTATCTTCACGCCCTGCCGCTTGAGGAGCTGGCCGTGATGGTCAAGCAGGATTTCATCAAGCAAGGCTTGTGGGACGAGGTCTATGAGAGCGAGCGCAGGGACTGGTTCTTAGCCACGCTGGACCTAATCCGCGACCGCTTCCACACAGTTTGTGACTTTGCCACCCGGGGCCGGGCCTACTTTGCTGATGACTACGAAGTCGAAGCAGCTCCACTCAAGAAGAACATCCTCAAGCACCCTGATTTGAAAACGTGGCTGCCCATGCTGGCCGAATGCTTTGCCGTTCTGCCTGAGTTCAGCAAGGAGAGCGCGGAAGAGGCCACCCGCGCCCTTGCTGACGAGCTGGAGGTCAAGCCGGGAGTGCTGATCAACGGGATGCGCACTGTGCTCACCGGTCAGCTGGCCGGGCCAGGCATGTTTGACATTCTGACTGCCCTTGGCAAAGACAAAGTGGTTGCCCGGCTGCGCAGCATTGAGCATCTGTACAGCAGGCCGTCAGAGTGACTTGCTTGCTGCTAATAGGCGCCCTTGCCGCTGATCATGCAGCCAATAGTCTTGATGATGATCTTCAGGTCGCAGATGAGCGAGTGGTTGAGCACGTACCAGTCATCCAAATCCACCCGCTCGTCGTAGTTTTCGGTGTCGCTGCGCTTCATCACCTGCCACGGCCCGGTGATGCCCGGCTTCATCGACACATAGCGGCCCGCGCTGCCTCGGCCCTTGTAGTATTCGGCCAGCTCCCTGCCGACTATGGGCCGGGCGCCGACCACGCTCATCTCGCCCCTGAGCACGTTGATAAATTGGGGAAATTCGTCCAAGCTGGTGCGGCGGAGAAAGCGGCCCATGCGGGTGATGCGCGGGTCGTTCTTGAGCTTGAAATTGCGCCGCCATTCCTCAGCCAAGGCCGGATCAGCGGCCAGCAATTCCTCTAACTTCTTATCCGCATCCACAATCATGGTGCGGAATTTCAAACACTCAAACTCCCTGCCCGTGGCCATGATCCGCCGATGCCGGTAAAGCACCGGCCCTCTGCTGTCTAACTTGATCAGGAGTATGAGCAGAAGCATCAGCGGCGCGGTCAGCAGAAGAATCAGGATGGAGAAGATGATATCAAAGGCCCGCTTCCAGCTGTGATCCGGGTTGAAGCTGAGAACAAGCATGTCGCCAAGAGACTGAATTTCGGCATGATGCAGGCCGAAGATGTACAGATCAGGCACTAAGTAAATCTGCGCCCCCAGCTCGCGGCATTCGCGCAGGATCCAGAAAATTTTCCGTTCAGCCCGCATGGGCAGGGCGATATAGACATAGTCAATATCATTGATTGACAGATAATCACGCAGATCACGGGTGCTGCCGAGCAGCGGCCTGCTGATCTCGCAGCTCTGCTGTTCCGGCTTGTCATCAAAAAATCCCAGAACCTCAATCCCGGCCCACGGAATTTCCTCAGTCTGCTTGGCCAGCCGCTGCCCCAGCTCGCCTGCGCCGACAATGACTGCATGGCGGATGTTGCGGCCTTGGGCGCGGTAATGGCGCATGGTCTGCCGGACAGCCAAATGCAGGAGAAAAAGCAGCAATGGCGTGGTCAGCGACCAGATGCTGAACACGACTCTGGAATAGCCTTCAGAAACTTTGAAAATGAAGAAATAAAAGAGCAGGAGGCTGACCACTGCCGCCCATGCCTTGCAGATGACGAAAAATTCCCGGTAGAGCCGCCAGCCCCGCCATGAGCGGTAGAGCTGGAAATAGTGAAAGCTGACAAAGCAGGCGGCAAAAACAATCCCTTCCAGCCAAGTGTAGTAGCAGCTCCACGGCACCTGATACAGCTCCACCAGCAGCCAGAGATAGGCGCAGCCTAAGACGCAGTCAAGGATGTGCAGCAGCTTGTAGATGGAGGACGTGCGCTGGCGCAGATTCCAAGCAAGGGCGGGCGACATGGCGGCTCAGACATTCCAGCCCTGCCAGCCGGGATTCATGCTCAATTTGCGCGCCCAGCTCCGGGGCAGAAGCTGATGCTGCCGACCCAGCTTGTAAGCGGCGTATTTGCCCAGATTGCGGCAGAACCACTCTGGCAGGAGCTGATAGTGCCGCTGTTTCAAGAGCAGACGCAGCTCGGAGAGGACATAGTTCCGCCCTGCCCCGCCCGGGCCGCCAAATTGCATGAGCTGCTCCTGCTGCTGGGCATGAAAGACACCAATGTCAAAATAACGCTTCACGTCCTGCTGGAGGCTGTAGTTGTGGGAATGAAAGACGGTTGCTTCGCTGACATACTGAACATGATAGCCCGTTGCCAGCAGTTTGGCTACTGCCAAAGTGTCTTCGCCAAAGAGCAGGCGTTCCGGGAAAAAATTTTGCTGTGCCAGCGGTTCACGCCGCCACGCTGCGAATGAGTTGGAAATAAAGATGGTTTTAAAGCCGAAGATCGCTGCATCCTCGCGGCGGCGGAGCTGTGATTGGGCAGGATAATTGAAGTGCCGCAGATGGGCGCTGAAGAACGTGGCATCCGGCGCAGGCAGTTGGCGGCCATAGGTTGCAGCAAGTTTTTCGTCATGCTGAAACGGCTTGATCAGCAACTCCAAGGCATCATCTGCCGCAGGCACTGCGTCTTGGGTCATGTAAATGATGATTTCGCCCGCAGTCTGCCGGGCCGCCCAAGTTCTGGTGCCGCCGTGATCAAAATCCTCCTGCCTGATTTCCAGCAAACAGAGGCGGGGATTGGCAGCTTGATGCTGCCGGACAATGGCCAGCGTCTCATCCATGGAACCGGAATCAACGATGAAAATTTTATCCGGCGCAAGGGTCTGCCGGGCCAGCATGGTCAGAACCTTGTCCATCCATCTGCCGCCGTTCCAAGTGGGAATGATCAGCGAAACCGTCACAGCCGCAGTCCTCGGACAAGCAGATATTTAGTCGCAGCCCAGAGCATGTAGGGTGAGGGGTGTTTTTTATAAAGGAGCAGCTCACTGCGGGCGGCAGTCAGGCGCAGGTGATAGGGGATGCGCTGTCGGTCCTGCTGCCAGCCCCGGCAATGATGGACGCGAATCTCCGGCAGATAAACGAGCTGCCAGCCTTGTTGTCGCAGCCGCAGACAGAGTTCAATATCTTCTTTGTAGAGAAAGAAATCCGGGTCAAAGACGGCCTTGCCGGGCAGGGGTATCGACTTCAGCGCAGTTTTCCGGCAGCAGAGAAAAGCCCCGCAAAGAGCCGGAACGTGCTCGCGCCGATTGTGCTGGCCGCAGTCTAACTGGCCTTGGTCGCGGTCATGCCAGCGGCCAAACCATGTTCTGAACACGCCAGTGGAGTCAAGCAGGCCGGTGGGCTGATTACCTTGCATGTCAAAGCCGAGCAGCCTGCCGCCGATACAGCCGACTTTCTCATTCTCAGCAAGAAAGGCAAGTGCTCGCTCGATGCTGTCTGGGGCAGGAAAAGCATCAGGGTTGAGAAAAAGGACGACATCCGCATTTTCTTGAACCGCCTGCCAGCCGAGGTTGTTGGCTCTGCTGAAGCCGATGTTTTCCTCCAGCAGCACCGTGCAGCCGTTCTTCTCCTGATATGGCCGCAAATACGTTGTGTTGTCTGAGCCGGAATCAACAATGACCGTCGCCGCAAGCCGTGCGGTCTGCCGCTCCAGCGCAGCCAAGCAGCGGCCCAGCACAGCTTGGGCATTATGAGTGACAATGATGACAGCGATTCTGCTGCTGCTCCGGGAATTCAACAATGAAGTTTTTTTGCTTGCAATTTGTTTCGATTAAACAAATATCCCCAACCTGATGCTGAAATCACAGACAATGCAGGAACTATCGGAACTCTAAATCTTCCATAGGCTTCACCTCCTACGGAAAATAATGTAAAATAAAAAATAACAACAAGAAACAAATAGATCACTTGTCTTTGATGCGGAAACAAATAGTTTTTTAACGCAATGACAGAACCTAAAATTAAACCTGCGTACAGAAGAAACAGATGAACAGCTCTCCAAAATATTATTATCTTAGAAGGAAAAGACTCTTCTTTTATTTTGAAATTTAAAAAAGATGTCATGTCGAAATACATTTCCATGCCCCCTCTGATACCCTGCCACAATGTAACAAGCAGATTATTTTTTAATATTTTTATCCCTTCATTTCTTTCCCATATTGCTAACTCGCCATCATTTAATCGCTCTTTTTCTTGTTTTTCAATCGCTCTTTGTTTTAATTCATCACGAACATCTTTAAAGTCCCTTTTTTCAATAAAAGAAATATTCCAAGCAGCCCTGTACAGAAAAATATCCTTTGAAGAAATCGTTGTGAAAAAGAATACTCCTGTATGAAAATAATTCCTAACTGACCATAATATCGGCATGGACGCTGAAGATAAACAAAAAAAACAAATCAACACGGATATATATTTCTTTTTTTCTCTTAAGGCGAAGAACATCCAGAGTGCAATAGGAACAAAAGCAAGGAAAGAGATTGGACGACATAATGATAAAACAGAGAGCCATCCTCCTAAAACAACTACAGTTCTCAAATCAAACAGAAACTGCTTATCCTCCTGTTGACACCAATCAACAAGCTTTATTAAAAATATACACAAAATCACTGTAAATAGAGTGTCAGAAAGAAGAAAATTAGCAGTAAGCATACTTTGAAAGTCAAGAGCTACAAAAAGCGCGCAAATAACCGCTGGAAAAAGATCGAATATACGTCGAGATACAGCGTAGGATATCAACACGGCAGCAACTGAAATAAAAACCTGAATCAATGCCATGACAGCATTGCTGGAAGATATATATTTATGGATAAAAGCAATGAAAATTGGATATACTGGTGTTCTCGAAAAGCTTGGAAATGTTCCGTTTTCGATGAGCTGCATACCAGGATGCAGATAAGAGCTTGTGTCCGGCTGGATGAAATAACTTGGTTTTCCAAGAAAATCAAACCAAATATACAGCCTTGCCGCAAGCGCAAGCAAGAGGATAAGCAGCAATATAATATTCTCTTTTCTCAAGGAGAAGCTTTTCATCAGCACCATGATATTCCTGTTTTTTTAGTGAACCGACATAACCGAAGCTAAGAACTTTTCGTTAAAAAACGACCGAGCAGCTCATGTAGACGGCCAGGGCAAACGCATGACTTGTTCTTGACAAATCAGACAGTTGCAATAAGTCATGCGTTTGCCCTGGCCAGCAGGGTCTGCCAAGATGTGTTTCTGCTTATCTGCTTCTCCTTCTGATTGAAGTTGTGACAGGTGTGCATCCATACTCCTGATCAACGGATATGTCAAGATGAGATGCAATTTTTTCTTGACAGAGCCTGTCCGCCGTTTTACGCTGCCACGTCATGATCTTGCCAAAGTCATGCAGCGCAGTTGCCCCTCACTTTCGACCGGAGAGCGGTTATGACCACAATTCAATGGCGACCATCTTGAACAACCTGCGGCAAGGAGCCTGAACAGCGTGCCAAGTCATGACAAAATTGCCCTCATTGCCCTGACCAAGGGCGGCAAGGAACTGGCGGAACAGCTCGCCGCCCGGCTGCCCGGCAGCAGGTTAGTCAGCGCGCAGGGCGGCATCAGCAGGACGCTGGCCCGCGCCTGGCAGGACTGCGATGCGCTCATCTGCATCATGGCGACTGGCATTGTTGTCCGGGCCATTGCCCCGCTCCTTGGCGACAAACGGACTGATCCGGCAGTGCTGGTCTGCGATGAACAGGGGCGGTTCGCCATTTCCCTGCTCTCCGGCCATCTCGGCGGCGGCAACGCCTTGGCCCGGCAGGTCGCGGCTCTGCTCGGCGCGCAGGCAGTGATCACCACGGCCTCGGATGTGCTGGGCCACACCGCCCTTGACCTCTGGGCGCGTGACCTCAGCCTTGCCGTGGCAGACCGGCACCGCCTGACCCGCGTCATGGCCAAATTGGTCAACAGCGGCTCGGTCTCCCTGTGCAGCGACTATCCCTTGCTGGATGCGCTGCCGCCGGATATTCTTCCTGCCGAGCAGGCGGCGCAGGCTGATCTGCGCATCACCTGCCGCACTGTCCAGGCTCCCGGCCAAGCCCTGCTCCACCCGAAAGTCTTGGTTGCCGGAGTCGGCTGCAATCGCGGCACCCCGGCAGCCGAGATCAGCGAAGCTCTGCGCCGGGCCTGCGCGGAAAATGGGCTGGCCATGCAGTCAGTCCGCAATCTGGCTTCCATTGACTTGAAAGAGGATGAGGAGGGGCTGCTGGCTGCAGCAGCGGAGCAGGGCTGGCCGATTGCCTTCTACTCGGCAGAGCAGCTCAATCAGGCTGAGGGCGCGGCCCGCAGCTCGGCGGCAGTGCTGCGGGTCACCGGAGCCAAAAGCGTGGCCGAGCCTGCCGCCATTCTCAGTTCCGGCGGCGGACGGCTCTTGGTGCGGAAACGGAAGTCAGCCAATGTGACCGTGGCCATTGCCGAACTGCGTTTTTCCCCAACTTGAGCAGAACCATGCCAGAAGCTAAAACCATCTCCCTGACCCTGAAAATATGGCGACAGACAGAGCCGCAGGCAAAAGGCGACTTTGAAACCCACCGCCTGACTGATCTGAGCCAAGACATGTCCTTTCTCGAAATGCTGGACTTGCTCAATCAGCAGCTGACCTTGGCAGGCAAGGAGCCAGTCGCCTTTGACAGCGACTGCCGCGAAGGCATCTGCGGCAGCTGCGGGGCGGCAGTGGATGGCATTGCGCATGGCCCGGAGCGCGGCGGCACCCTTTGCCAGCTTTATCTCCGCCATTTCAAGGACGGCCAGACCGTCTGGCTGGAGCCGTTCCGGGCCAAAGCCTTTCCGGTCATCAAAGACCTGATCGTTGACCGCTCCGCCTATGACCGGATCATCCAAGCAGGCGGCTTTGTCTCGGTCAACGCCGGTTCCGCGCCAGAGGCGAACAGTGTGCCAATTGCCCAGCCGCTGGCCGAGCAGGCTATGGACACGGCAGCCTGCATCGGCTGCGGGGCCTGCGCTGCCGCCTGCCCCAATGCGGCGGCCATGCTCTTTGTCTCGGCCAAGATTTCTCATCTCGCCCTGCTGCCCCAAGGACAGCAAGAACGCAAAAGCCGGGCATTGGCAATGGTCGCGGCTATGGCCAAGGAAGGCTTCGGCGCGTGCGGCAATCAGCGCGAATGCGAGCAGGTCTGCCCCAAAGGCATTTCCATCCGCAGCATTGCCCGCCTGAACCGGGAGCATCTGGCCGCTGTCGCAGGGAAGGGCTGATCAGCGTTCTGTCATGAGCAGGCCAATCTGCCGTGCTTGAAAGCGTTCGATATTTCTCTTGACATTCTCTTGGATGAATTTCGAGTTGTCACGAAACGCCTGCTGCTGCACTGCCTGTATTTTTTGCAGCAGATCATCTGGCTGATTGTTCCACAAGGCAGTGCCGGTGAGTGGGTCGCGCACCTTCAGCTCCTGATTGTCCTGCGAGCAGTTGATGATCGTTGCCGCAAAGATGTTGTTCGGGGTGAGATTGGTGGCGAAGCGGGAGCCTGAAATGATCAGCAGATCACCTTTCTTAAATGAGAACAGCTCTGGATGCTTGTCAGCATACCATTGCGGGCAGATATGGATCAAATATGAACTGCCAAGACTGTCTTTGACAATGAGATGCAGGCCCATTCTGCCAATGGTGGGATTCTTCAGGGTGTTGACGCTTTCCACCTTGGCCATGAAGCGGGTGAAGGTCAGGCGGCTGTATGGCGGCATGGTCCTTGCTGCCACTGAGGCCGCCATTCCGCAGGTGCAGAGGAGGAGAGCAGTGGCGAGAAAATGCTTCAGAGAAAGGCGCGGCATGGGAGGCTCCTGCTGGTGATTGTGCTGTCAATGTCCTGAAACAGAAACCGGTTATACAAAATTCATCCAGAAAAGACAAGCGCGGCGGCCAGAAGCGTCGTGCATCATTGCAAACCACGTTCAAAGGAGGAACAATGCATCATGTCAGGATAATGCTCACCATAACCCTTGCCGTTCTTGCCTTCGCAGGCATCCGGCCTGCCGCCGCAGAGGAGGAATTTGTCACCGCTCTGACCGGCAAGTTTCCCCCGTTCAGCTATTACGACAGCCAAGGCGACTTGGCCGGGTTTGATGTCGATATGAGCCGGGAGATCGCCCGCCGCATCAACAAGAAATCACGGATCATCGCCACGGAATGGGACGGCATTCTCGCCGGTCTGCTGGCGCATAAGTACGACGCGATCATCGGCTCAATGGCTGTCACGCCAGTCCGCCAGCAGAGCGTTGATTTCTCCACCCCGTACTACCATTCCGGCGCCCAGCTCTTTGTTCATCGCGACAATCCCAATAAAGTCTATTCCATCTCCGAGTGCGGCGGTCTAAGCATTGCCGTGGTTCTTGGCGAGACCTATCAGCACTTTCTCGAAGAGAGATTCCCGGCTGTCAAGGTCGTGACCCTCAAATCTGCGGCGGAAATCTTTGCCATGCTGGAGCAGAAGCGGATCACTGGCTTTGTCACCGACCGGCTGGTCGGGGCTTGGCAGATCAAGGAGGCGGGCCGTTCCTTTGTCCCGGTCGGCGAAATGCTCTACAAGGAGCGGATCGGCATTGCCGTGCGCAAGGACACGCCTGGTCTGCTCCGGCAGATCAACACCGCACTGGCGGCAATGGAAGATGACGGCACCATGCAGCGCATCCATCAACGCTATTTCGGCCTAGCCAAGACTGACAGCTCCGCCTTGGGCAAAATGCAGCCCTCGGTGATTGCCGCCAAGCTGCTCAAAGGTTTTGCCGTCAGCTTGGGCATTGCTGTGGCCTCCATTCTGCTTGGCTTCATCCTCGCCCTGCCTTGCGGCCTGCTCCTGACCTTTCAGCGCGGCAGCCTCAAGCTGGTGCATTTTCTTGTGCGCGGCATTGTTGATTTCATCCGGGGCACACCGGTGCTGATCCAGCTCCTCTTTGTCTGGCTCGGCCTCGGCCTGTCGCCCTTCCCGGCAGCCATTCTCACCTTGGGCATCTGCGCAATGGCCTACATGGCTGAGGTCATCCGGGCCGGGCTGATGAGCGTTGATCCGGGCCAGGACTTGGCCGCTCGCGCATTGGGCCTTTCCTCGCTGGACCGCTTCCGCTTTGTCGTCTGGCCGCAGGCCTTCCGCATCGCCATCCCGCCGCTGATGAACTGCGTGGTTTCCCTGCTCAAGGACACCGCCTTGGTCTCGATCATCTCCATCCCTGAGCTGATCCGCGAGGCCCAGTCCATCATCAGCGTCACCTTTCAGCCGCGCCTTTATTATCTGATTGCCGGACTGCTCTTCTTTGCCGTCACCTTTCCGCTGATGAAGCTGTCCTCCCGGCTGGAGAAAAACATTCAAGCAAAGGGATTCAGCCATGATTGAAGTCAAGAACGTTTCCTACACCTACGCGGACGGCACTCCGGCAGTGCAGGATGTCAGCATCACCTTTCCTGAGCAGGGCATCTTTGCGGTCATGGGCCTGTCCGGCTCCGGCAAGACCACCCTGCTCAACTGCCTTGCCCGTTTTCTCTTTCCGCAGGAAGGCAAGATTCTCTTGGACGGACAGGATATTCTGGAGATGGAGAAGACGGCCTTCCGCCAGCAGGTCGGGGTGGTGTTTCAGAAGCTCAATCTTTTTCCGCATCTGAATGTGCTGGAAAACATGATGCTGGCCCTTGAGCGGGTGCAGGGGAAGAGCAAGGGCACTGCGCAGGCAGAAGCGATGGACATTCTTGAGCGGCTCAAAATCGCTGAACTGGCGGACAATTATCCGGCCCAGATCAGCGGCGGCCAGGCGCAGCGGGCAGCCATTGCCCGTGGCTTGGCTCTGAAGCCCAAGTTCATGCTTTTGGATGAGCCGACCAGCGCCTTGGATGCGGCAACCACCTCGAACTTTGCCCAATGGCTGCGTGAGCTTCAGGCAGTAACCAGCTTTATTATCGTCACCCATGACCTGCCTTTTGCTGAACAGGCGGCGGAGCTGGGCGTGTTCATGGAGCAAGGCCAAGTGCGGGAAAGAGGGCGGATCAGCGAGGTGCTTGCATAGCTGAAGCGATGGTGTCCCGCTGCTGTCTCAAAAATGTGGTAATATTAACGAGTTCGTATTGCATCAACTTTTTTGATTCACCAACAGAGGGGCATTTTACACTGCGGAAAAGTGATGGATGGCAAGCAGGAACAGCCTCATGATAGCTGTGGCCGTCTTTCACCCAGTCCCGGACATCCTCCAGATCGATTCCCAGAAGAATGGCGCTCATTGTTCACCCGCCAATCCGTGACATCCGCCCGTGGCAGCCACCTTCCTGCTGGCGGAGCCGCTCCTCCATGCGATGGCCCTGCGGCTTGCTGCGGACAGCGGCCAGCAGCGCGGCCCGGATATCCTCGTCCGTGCAGCCTTGCCGAAGCAGGGCGCGGAGATCAGTCTCCGCATCGTGCAGCAGACAGGCCCGGAGTCTGCCTTCTGAGGTCAGACGGAGACGGTTGCAGCGGTCGCAGAAATGGTGACTGAGAGGACTGATGAAACCGAGCCTGCCTTTGGCATCCGCACCGAGTTGGAACATCCGGGCCGGGCCGTCGGTTTCGCTGCGTGGCACAGGAATCAGCTCGCCCAAGTTGTGCAGCCGCTCTTTGATTCGGTCGGAACAGAGATAGGTATCCGCATTCCAGCGCGAGGATGCGCCCATCGGCATGAACTCAATGAAGCGCACGTGCAAGTCGGTGTCGCGGGAAAGGCGGGCAAAGTCAGCCAGCTCATCGTCGTTCACGCCGCGCATGACCACCATGTTCAGCTTGACTGGGGCAAAACCGACAGCCCGCGCCTTTTCAATCCCGCGCCAGACTTGCGCAAAGCAATCCACGCCGGTGATTTTGGCGAAGCGTTCCGGCTTGAGGCTGTCCAAGCTGATGTTGATCTTGCTGATTCCAGCGGCCCGCAGCCCTTCGGCATATTTTTCCAGCAGCACCCCGTTGGTGGTGATGCGGATGTCGCGCAGGCCGTCAATGTTGCCAAGCTGACTGATGAAACGCATCACGTCCCGCCGCACTAACGGCTCGCCGCCGGTCAGGCGCAGCTTGCTCATGCCCATGCCAGCCGCCGCCTGCACCACCCGGAGCAGCTCCTCATACGTGAGCAGGTCGCTGTGCCGGAGCAGTTTGCCTTGCCGTCCTTCTGGAGCGCAGTAAAGGCAGTTCAGGTTGCAGCGGTCAGTGAGCGAGAGCCGCAGATAGGAGATGGTGCGGTCAAAAAGATCGGTGAGCAGACGCTTTTCCGAGGAAGGCGCGGTGCTGGAAACGCTTTTGCTTGCGGGCATTGATGTGAGCCTGTATTTTCTCTATGGTCAGTAATAATTTTCACCAGAACGTGCAAATGCCATGCAGCAGAATATATACGACGATCCAACCTTTTTTGCCAAGTATAAAGCCATGCGGGAATCAGCGGCTGAACTGAATCAGGTGCTGGAGCAGCCTGCGGTCCGTTCCCTGCTGCCGGAACTGAACGGCAAAACCGTGCTTGATCTTGGCTGCGGCACAGGGATTTTGTCCAGGTACCTTGTCCGGCACGGCGCAAAGCAAGTGGTCGGTGTTGACATCAGCAAAAAAATGCTTGAGACTGCCCGTCAACAAACAAATGACCAACGCATTGTTTTTCTTGAATCGGCAATAGAAAATTTTGATTTTCTCTCCGAACAGTTTGATCTGGCAGTCAGCTCGTTAGCATTCCATTACCTTGCTGATCTTGATGACATTTTCAGAAAGATCAATGCTTGTCTGAAAGAAGACGGCCTGCTGGTCTTTTCTATGGAGCATCCCATCATCACCTGCTCGCAAGGCATTCATCCAGGCTGGGAAACAGATGAAACCGGTCAGAAAAAATACTGGCAGGTGGATGCCTATTCCCAAGAAGGGATACGACAAAGTCACTGGCATGTTGACGGAGTGGTCAGATACCATAGAAAGCTGTCATCCATTCTTAACAGTCTTTTTGCCAACGGTTTTTGGATCAACAAGGTCTGGGAGCCTCATGCGCTGGAGGAGGCGGAACAGGAGCGGCCCTGTCTGCTTGAAGAACGAAGAAGGCCGCCTTTTCTCGTGATCAAAGCCAGCAAGCGCAGTTAAGGCTGCTGCGTCCGCAGGCAGTTTTCGACCTTGACTGGCCGCTGAATCTGTTTCTCGCCCAGCATGATGGCCTCGGTCTGCTGCCACGCAGCCTTGTCAATCGTGCCGATGTTGACCGAAGCGTCAGGCTGAACCAGCTCCCGCGTGACGGCAAGCTGCTTGCGCATGGTCTCTTTTTGACCGTCCCGCTTCAGCTTGCCGACAGCGGCCAGCACCGCCTCCTCGTTGGCCGGATTCATGGCAGCTTCCCAGCCTGCCAGCAGAGCGGCAGTGAATTTCTCCACAAGCTGCGGCTGTTCCTTCAGCATTCGTTCTGAGGTGATGACGGAATTGGCAACAAAGTTGACCCCGAATTTGGCCGGATCAAAGAAGCGCACTTGCTCACCTGCTTGAGCCAGTCTGTCCTTGAGCAGCACCCCCTGCGTGTTGCGATAGACCGGCCAAATATCGACCTTACCGGTCAGGAAGGGCGTGAAATCAAAGCGCACACCGCTCAGGCGGACATCCTCCTTGCTCAGACCGGCCTTGGCCAGCAGGGTGTTCATCACAGTCTCGTCGTTGCCGCCAAAAGTCACGCCAATATTCCTGTCTTTCAGGTCAGCCAAGGTTTTGATTTCCGGCTGATCAGCTCGGTAAATCCACTGCATCGGGCTGATTTGAAATATCTGCGCCAGCACAACTAATTTCGCCCCTTTCTCCAAGGCGCGGACGACCTGATCCGCTGAAGCGCAGCCAAAATCAGCCCGGCCCAGCTCCAGTTCCCTGATTGCATTTTTCTCCGGGCTGCCTTCCTTGACGTTGACCTTCAAACCAGATTTGGCGAAAAAGCCGCCGCTGTCCGCATAGATGTCGCCAGCCGCGCCGATGTTGAACAGCCACTTGAGCCGATAATTCAGCTCTGTCTGTTCAGCCTGCGCAGCAATTGCGAAAAAGAGCAGAAGAATGGCCGCGATAATTGCGCTGATTCTGTTCATGAAATGCGTCTCCTTTTATGTGCCGGACCATATCTGGGTGATCCGTGCGCCAATGGTTTCAAGCAGGCCCTGATAGACGGTAATGACAATGCCGATCAGAAACAGGGCTGTGAGTATTTTGGCCATGTCGCTTTGATACAGCGCAGTGCGGATGCTGTAGCCAATGCCCGCGTCCGCAGCAATGAACTCGGCGACAATGGTTCCAGCCAAGGCCAAGGATGCACTGCCGGAGATCACGGTGCTCAGTTTGCTCAGGTTTTCAAAGGCCCGGATTTTCACCTCCAGCCGCCAGTTCATCTGCCCTGTGGCGTGATAGAAATGCTCGATGTCCTCGACTGGCGCGGTCATGATGCCGAGCACCGAGAGAAGCAGCGGGAAGTAGCAGATCATCGAGGCGATCAAGAGCCGGGACAGGAAGCCGTCGCCGAGAAGAATGAAGATGATCGGAGCAAGGGCGACAATCGGGTAGGACTGGATGCTGTAGGCTGCGGCTCTGATCAGCGAGCCGAGCCAGGAGGATTTGCGCCCTGCGATGCCCACGGCAAAGGCTAGGGCGATGGAGATGAACTGGCCGAGCACGGTCACGGCCAAGGTGCTGAACACAGCGGTCACGTATTCTTTCACCACTTGGCCTGCGGTGCTGAAGAGCAAGGCAATGTCCGGCAGAACATAGTTGGACAGGCCGAGAGCATACTTCAGGCCGAAGAGAAAGGTCAGGCCGAGGCAATAGATAAAGAAAAATTGGCCGAGTTTTCTAACAAGCATTCATGATCTCCAACATGACGGCATCAAGTTTGCTTTTATCGAGGACATAATTCTGTCTGTAGTCTAATCCGTGCAGCACCCGGTAGCTGGCAGCATCAAGCAGGACGACAACATCTTTGCAGAATTTGGCCACTTCAAGCAGGTTGTGAGATATGCAGAGAAACATCTTGTCCGGGAAAAGCTGCTTGATGTGCAGAATGATGCGCTCGCGCAGCTTTTCATCAACATTGGCAAGGCTTTCGTCCATGATCAGCAGATCGAAATCTTGCAGCAGATAGCGGAGGAGATTGATGCGGTTGCGCTGGCCCAAGGAAAGCTGGGAAAACTTGGCCTGCATAAGGTTGCGCAGGCCGAAAATTGCTGTCAATTCCTGCCGCAGCTCTTCTTTGCCCGGCGGAGCTGCTTCGTCCAAATGCTGCTCAAGCGTTGCCCAGCCCGGCAGCCGCTCCAAGTTGTAGGAATAGAGAATTGTGCTGATGCCTTCTGTCCTGATTTCACCTGCGGAAGGGGCAATGCTGCCCGCCAGAATGCGGGCCAAGGAGCTTTTGCCGACCCCAGAAGGCCCGAAGACCGCGTTGAAGCCCGGCTCATGCAGGGAAAAGCAGAGATTGTTCAGCACGTCAGCGCGGCTGTCCGGGTAGGTGAAGCGCAGCTCCTTGCATTCCAGCAGCATGATGTTTCCTTGGCAAGAGTAACTGCAACAGGCAGTTCTTCATGGGGAGAAAGCAGGCCGAGCCTTCTTGAGGCAAGGCATATTTTCTGGACTTTTTCACTGAAATCATATCAGTGCATGGCCTCTGCAAGGGACTGCCATGCAGAAACATCTTGGACAAAACAAGACTCAGGTGTATTCTGGAAGCAGTCACCAAACCATTTCCAGAGGTTACGATGAGTCACCAGCGCCTGGCCTTGCCGGGAGGTACTATATCCAAGTGGAGCGAAAAAAGAAAGTGTCTCTGAACAAAACCGCCCAAGCAGCCGGACGCTCTCAAGGTACAATTTTTCGTGAACTTAAAAATAGTTGGCACCCATCTTGAAAAATCTTGCGTTTGATCATTCCGGCAAATCAGGCCGCTTGCTGCTCAAGCTGCTCCTCTCTCTTGGCACCTCCCTGCTCCTCCTTGGCCTGCTCCTCCAAGGCTTCAGCAGTTCAGCGGAAGAGGCTGTCCGCCCGCGCTTATTCTCCATTTTAACAGGGACATCTCTTGTCTGCGTCGGTCTGTACATCCTAACAAGTCTGAGCCAAGCATTCTTTCGGATGCTCCGCTACCGGGCTGTGTTGGCCGCTTCGGTCAAAAACGACCAGCTTCCCAGTGTTTTTCATCTCTTCATTGTCACCTTGAGCAGGAACATGTTTGTGGACATGCTCCCAGCCCGGCTTGGTGAACTGAGCTACGTGGCCATGCTCAACAAGGGCTGCAAGATCGGCGCAGATGCCTGCCTGTCCTCGCTGGCAATTTCTTTTGTTTTCGATCTGATCGCACTGGCCCTGCTTCTGCTGGCCGTCATGGCGCAGCAATTGCTGACCGCAGAGTTCCAGCCGTGGCTGATCAGCGTGTTTCTGGTGATCTTGGCGGCCAGCGCGGTCATGCTTCTATTTTTATATCCTGTTCTGCAATGGGCTGGCAAAAGGCTGCACCGCTTCGACAGCAAAGGCTGGCTGGGAAGGCTCATCAAATTAGCAGAGGACACTGCTGTTGCTTTGGAACAGGCCCGGCAGGCTGGCATTGCCGGTCGAGTGCTGGCATTATCTTTGGCAGTGCGATTCTTCAAATATCTTGGCCTGTATCTGCTCTTTCTCGGCGTGGCTGTGCCGTCCTTTCCTGACCTCAGCCGAGAGCCTGCCGCTGTCCTGATCGCCTTGGTCAGCGCAGAAGCAAGCAGCGCCTTGCCAGTGCCATCGTTCATGAGCTTCGGCACCTACGAGGCAGGCGGCGCATTGGCCCTGACCGTGCTTGGCGCGGCCAAAACCTCCTCAGTGCTTGTCATGCTGGCCCTGCATATCTGGAGCCAAATTATTGACTACAGTCTCGGCATCTGCGCCATGATTCTGTTCATTTTCACAGTCGGCAAAACAGAGTTTGCGGCATCTGGCCGGAGCGGCGGGCAGAAAAAATTGCTTCTGACCGTCGGAACCGTGCTGACCGTCGGTCTGCTGCTCTTTGCCTGGCAGATATGGGCGGTCAAAAAAATGGGTGCCTTTATTCCGCCCAAGCCGGGCCAACCAGTGCCAGCTACTGCGGAGGAAGAGCAGGAAAGTCCCATCCTTGCCACGCTGCGCGGCTTTGTTATCTGGAGCAGCAACCGTTTCGGCAACCACGATTTGGTCATGCTGACCCTGCCAGACCGCAAACTGAGCCGCCTGACCACAGACCCGCACACAGAATATTTTTCCCGCATTTCGCCGGACGGCAGCAAGGTGGTCTTCTGCCGCTCGCAGGAGCCGTGGGTTTCGCAGCGCAACAAATACCCGTGGGACACATGGCTGCTCGATCTGCCCACTGGCAAGACCCGCCTCTTGGCCAAAAACGCCAATGTGCCCACGTGGTCTGCGGACGGCAGCAAGGTCTATTTTCAGCGCAACGCGAATCAGTTTGTTGAACATGCGCTTGCCACTGGCAAGGAAACTGTGATATTTGAGACAGGAAAAAATCTGCCCCTGCCTGCGTCGCAGCAGTTGGAAACCCCTGTTTGGAGCGAGGCCCGGCAGACGCTGGCCGTGACAATGCGGGTCAACGGTCCGGTTTACACCTACATTATCGGGCCGGACAGAAGTGTGCGGCAGGTCAACGAGGGCTGCGAGCTGAACTGGTCGCCGGATTCCTCGTTCCTTTATCATGTCGGCCATGACAGCCGAGACCGAAGCAACAATGTGTTTTACAAGATCAACCCTGACACGCTGGAGCGGACGCTCTGGTTTGACTCGCCGGGCGCGTACAGTCACGAGTATTTTCCCAAGATTTCCAATACTGGCAAAGTGCTGGTTTACGGAGCCAGCACTGGCGGGCATGAGCACGACACAGCGGATTACGAGATTTTCCTCTGGCCGATTGGCTCACCGATGAGCAACACAGCCCGCTTGAGCTATCACACCGGCAACGACAATTGGCCGGATGTATTTTTATATTAAGATGTCAGCCTCTTGCCATACAGCACTTCAGCACTTTTCAGGGCTTATCATCAGCGACTTGACAGGTAGCTCGACAGGCAATTCACACAAATTCAACGCTCACCGGGCAGTGGTCTGATCCCGTGATTGCATCGTGAATTCCTGCCGCCCGCACCCGGTGCTGGCTTTTTGCATCGACAAGAAAATAATCAATCCGCCAGCCGACATTCCGTTTCCGGGCCGCAGTGCGGTAGCTCCACCAGCTATAGCGGTGCGGCTCCGGGTGAAAAAGGCGGAAGGTGTCTGTATATCCGGCCTCAAGAATGGCCTCCAAGCTGGCCCGCTCTTCGGCGGAAAAGCCCGGATTGCCGACATTCTCCTTGGGCCGGGCAAGGTCAATCTCCTTGTGGGCCACATTCAGATCACCGCAGAGCAGCACGGTTTTGGCAGCCGCTAATTTGTTAAGATGCGCGAGCATGGCTTGGTTGAAATCCAGCTTGAAATTCAGCCGCCGCAGGCCGTCCTGGGCATTGGGAAAATAGGCAGTGACAAAATAAAAATCGGCAAATTCAAGGGTCAGCACCCGGCCTTCCTGATCAAATTTCTCTTGGCCCAGTCCGTACAAGACCTTGAGCGGCTCCTTGCGGCTGAAAACCGCCACCCCGGAATAGCCTTTCTTTTTCGCCGGATGCCAGAAGACCTGCCAGCCGGGAATATTCCGCACCTCATCCGGCAATTGCTCTGGCAGGGCCTTGATTTCCTGAAGGGCAAAAATATCCGCATCCAACTGCTGAAAGGCATCAAGAAAGCCTTTTCCCAGCGCAGCCCGCAGGCCGTTGACATTCCACGAGACACAGCGCAACGTGTTAGATTTTATTTCTTGTTTGCCAGGCACCTTGCGCGGGGTGACATCGAGGCGGGGACACAACTTCTCCAGCACGCAGCGGTCGCAATGGGGAAAGCGGGGCTTGCAAGTGCCTTGACCAAAAGCGACCAACAGGGAATTGATGTCAAGCCAGTGCTGCTGCGGCAGTTTGGCCCGCAGAGCCATTTCTGTTGCCAAGGGCGTTTTGGTCCGCACATAGCCCCAGATGTTCATGATCCGGTGGACATGGGTATCCACGCAGATGGCAGGCTTCTGAAAGCCGACAGTCACGACCAAGTTGGCGGTCTTCCGGCCCACGCCCGGCAGCCGGACCAACTCTTCCACCGTGTCCGGCACTTGGCCGTTGAATTCTTCAGCCAAGGCGGCGGGCAGCGCGGCCAAGTATTTCGCCTTGTTGCGGAAAAAGCCGACCGGATAAATCAGCTTTTCAAGCTCGGCAACTGAGAGCAGTGCCAGAGCCGCTGCGCTGTCCGCCTGAGCAAAAAGCCGCCGCGCTGCCGCTGCTGTCACTTCATCCTTGGTGCGGGCGGAAAGCATGGTCGCCACCAGCACCTTGAACGGGTCTTGGGTCTGGGCGGCGATCAGATCAACCACCGGCACCTTGTATGCAGCCACTTCCTTGCGCAGCAGGGCGACAGCGGCATCAATGGGAAAGGTCATGAGCAGCTCATGTTGGTTTGCATGGAATTTCACAGTGAAAACCAAGTGATTATACCTGCGCTGCTGACCGCCTTCAAGGTTCTTTTCGGATAATCCGCCAGCGAAGCCGACATAATTGCTGGGCAAGCAAAAAGACGCTTGCCTGTCCTGCAAAATTTTGGCACTGTGTGTTTTGAATGGGGAAATGAAGAAGGGTGAAGGGTGAAGATTTTTCGTGAGAGAGCATTATGTTGTATGGATTCAGCGAAACTGGAGATGAGCAGATGCGGGAAGGTGCGGCGTTGGCTTGCGGTGATTCGGAGGAATTGTGAGGTGCTGGGTTATGGGGAGTGAGTGGAGAAAAGTTACTTGGGGAGACCTCGCAACTCTTGAATATGGCAAAGGATTACGAGGATATCAAGACACAATAGGAAATTTTAGAGTTTTTGGTACAAATGGTCCAATAGGTTGGCACAACGAACCCCTTTGTACTTTTCCAAGTGTGATTGTTGGCAGGAAAGGTGCTTACAGAGGAATTCATTTTTCTCCAGAGCCATTTTTCGTTATTGACACAGCTTTTTATTTAAAACCTAAAGAAGATTTTGACATTAAATGGGCTTATTATGAACTTTTAACCCATGACATAAACAGCATGGATTCTGGTTCAGCAATTCCATCAACAAGCCGATATTCGTTTTATACATTGCCTGTACTGTTGCCTTCTAAGGATGAACAAAAAGCCATTGCCCATATCCTTGGTTCCCTTGATGACCGAATCGATTTAAACCGGCGGATGAATGAAACCTTGGAAGCAATGGCGCAGGCCTTGTTCAAGAGCTGGTTTGTTGATTTTGAACCGGTGATTGACAATGCCCTTGCCAGCGGCAAGGAAGTGCCGAAAGAGCTTGCGGGACGTGCTGCCGTTCGTGCTGAACTTGGTGACAAACGCAAACCTCTGCCTGCTGAAATCCGTGCTCTTTTCCCTGATGAGTTTGTGTACAGCGATGAAATGGGGTGGATTCCCAAGGGGTGGAGAATTTCAGAAATTGGCAACGAAGTAGATGTCGTTGGAGGGGGAACACCAAGCACAACGAATCAAGATTTTTGGGAAAATGGCAATTATCATTGGACAACCCCAAAAGACTTGTCTGGCAAAAAAGATAAAGTTTTGCTGAAAACGGAAAGAAAAATTACCGAAGCTGGTTTAAAAAAAATAAGTTCCGGGCTGCTGCCAGTTGATACCGTTCTTCTTTCGTCTCGCGCACCGATTGGGTATCTTGCTTTGGCAAAAGTGCCTGTGGCAGTGAATCAAGGATACATTGCTATGAAATGCAACAGGAATCTTCCTTCTGTATATATTTTACAATGGGCAGATTCTTTTATGGATGATATAAAACGGCGAGCAGGAGGAACAACGTTTGCTGAAATTAACAAAAAAAATTTCCGCACCATTACCGTGTTAGTACCAAACGAAAAATCCTTGAATGCGTACAAAAATATTGTGAACGGATTTTACGATAGCATTTCGGAATCAATAGCTATATCATTTTCTCTCGCAACCATCCGCGACACCCTCCTCCCAAAACTCCTCTCCGGCGAACTGCGCATTCCTGATGCGGAAAAACTCGCAGCAGAGGCTGTGCTGCCCAGTTCCTCCAAAATTCTTTTCCGATAATTCGCCCGCTTTCAGTCCCAGCTTGACGCAGCCCTGCCGAGCCGATAAAATTGACCACGGTCAACATTTTAGCCAGAAAACTCCAAACGAGCTTCCTTCATGATCATTTCCGACACTGCGGTCAAACAGAACATTGCTGTGATGGTGCTGGGGGTTCTGATTCTGATCATCGGCACCTACAGCTACATGACCCTGCCCCGCGAGGCCGAGCCGGATGTCAGCATTCCCCATGTCTTTATTTCGACAAATTATCGCGGCGTGGCTCCCGGCGACATGGAAACCTCAATCACGATCAAGATTGAGAACAAGCTCAAGGGGTTGGATGGGGTGAAAAATATCAAGTCGGTCAGTGCTGAGGGCGAGTCAATGATTGATGTCGAGTTTCTCACCGGCATTGACATTGACGACGCGCTGCGCAAGGTCAAGGACAAGGTGGATGAGGCTAAAGGCGACTTGCCTACGGATTTGGAAAACGACCCCGCCGTCTTTGAGGTCAACATCTCGGAAATGCCGATTCTGATTTACTCGCTCTCCGGCACCTGCGGCCTGCACTGCCTGAAACAGATTGCTGATGATCTGGAGGATGAGATTGAGGCCGTGCCCGGCGTGCTGGAGGCAACTGTCACTGGCGGCCAGGAGCGGGAAATCCGCATTGAAGTTTCTGCGGACAAATTAGCCTATTACGGCATAGCCATCAACACCCTCCAAGCTGCGGTGCAGGGCGAGAACAGCAACACCTCCGGCGGAGCGGTGCATCTTGGCGACGGCAAGTTTCAGCTCCGGGTGCCGGGCGAGTTCAGCAGCCCGGAGGAGCTGTACGGGCTGGTCGTGGCCTCGCACAACGGTCAGCCGGTTTATTTGAAAGAGGTGGCCACGGTCTTTGACGGCTTCAAAGAGGAAAGCAGCCGCTCGCGCATGAACGGCCTGACTGCGGTCAACATTGCCGTGAAAAAACGGGTCGGCGAGAACATCATCGCCATTGCCAAAGAAGTGGAGAACATCATTGCGAAGCGGCAGCCGACTTGGCCGAGCGGCACCGATATCACCAAGGTCATGGACAAGGCTAAGGACACAGAAACTATGGTTGCGGACCTGGAGAACAACATCCTCACCGGTTTGGTCTTGGTGCTGGCAGTCATCTTCTTTGCTATGGGCTTCCGCAATGCGGTGATGGTCAGCTTGGCGATTCCCTTTTCCATGCTGCTTTCTTTCACTATCCTCCAGATGATGGGCATCACCCTGAACATGGTTGTTCTGTTCAGCCTGACCTTGGCCTTGGGCATGCTGGTCGATAATGCGATTGTCATTATTGAAAACATCTATCGCTTTATGGAACAGGGAGCAGGCCGGGTGGAGGCGGCCATGAAAGCCACTTCGGAAGTGGCTCTGCCGGTGATCGGCTCAACCCTGACCACCTTGGCCGCCTTCTCGCCCATGCTCTGGTGGCCGGGCATCATGGGCGATTTTATGAAATATCTGCCCCTGACCCTGATCATCACCCTGTCCGCCAGCCTCTTTGTCGCCTTGGTGATCAATCCAGCCTTTGCCTCATTGTTCATGAAAAGCCCGGCCAAGGCGGCGCAAAGCCAAAGCAAAGGGGATTCTTGGGAGCAGCCGATTGAAATCAAAGGGCCGCTGCTGCGTTCGTACAGCGGCCTGCTCCGCTTCTGTCTGCGCCATCCTCTGGTGCTGCTGGCCAGCGCAGTGTTTGTAATGATTTTCATGATTCAGGCTTGGCTGCTGCGGGTGGGCCTGAAAACGCCGGTGGAGTTCTTTCCCAGCACAGAGCCGAAGGGCATCTATGTCAACGCTGACATGCCGGAAGGTGCTGATTTGGATTATATTGACAGGATTTTGGAGCAGGTGGAGCAGGCTGTTGCAGGTGATGACCGTCGTAGGGGCGAAAGATCTTTCGCCCCTACGACAACATCTCTTGCCCCTACAGACGGCCCCAGCGACTTGAAAAACGTCAGAATCATCTACACCAAGGCGGTCTCAGCCAGCACGGGCAGCTCGGAATTTGAAGCCAACACGCCCAATCATGTCGGCATCCGCTTCCTTGATCTGGCCGAGCGGGCCGAATCCAGCCGCGCCACTGTGGAGCAGATCAGAAAGCGGATTGCCGAGATACCCGGAGCAAAGCTGACTGTGGCCTTGGAGGCGGAAGGGCCGCCCACTGGCGAGCCGATCAACCTTGAAATTGCCGGCGACAGCTTTGCCGTGCTGGGCGAGATTGCCAAAGAAATCAAGAAAGCCTTGGCCAAGCTGCCGCATGTTGAGGACATCCGCGACAACTTTGTTGAGGGCACCCCTTCAGTGCGGGTGCGGATTGACCGGCAGAAGGCGGCCCGCTTCGGCCTGAGCACCGGCAGCATCGGCTTTGCTCTCAAGGCAGCCTACAACGGCCTGATTGTCTCCTCGTTCCGCGACGGCAGCGACGACTACGACATCACGGTGCAGCTCCCGGAAAAAGACAGGCAGGTCACGGACGTGCTCCGCAAGCTGCTGATTCCCGCACCCAATGGCACGACTGTGCCCCTCTCCACCTTGGCGGATATTGACATCACCGGCTCAATGGGCAGCATCAGCCGGATCAACGGCGAGCGGGTGGTGACGGTCAAAGCCAATGTTGATGAGACGAAAGTGACCGGCGCGGTGCTGCGGCAGCAGGCTGAGAAGCTGCTTGCCCAGATGCCGCTGCCGCCCGGTTATCGCGTCACCTTCACCGGCGAGAACCAGGAGCAGCAGGAGTCTCAGGATTTCCTCAGCAAGGCATTCGCTGTGGCCCTGCTTCTGATCTTCCTGATTCTTGTGACCCAGTTCAACTCGGTCAGCCAGCCCTTCCTGATCATGACCTCGGTTGTCCTGTCTATGGGCGGAGCCTTTCTCGGCCTGATGCTCTACAAAATGCCTTTCGGAGTCATCATGACCGGCATCGGGGTGATTTCGCTGGCAGGCGTGGTGGTGAACAACGCCATCGTCCTGATCGACTACACCAACCTGCTGCGGACACGCGGCATTTCTGTGCGCGAGGCCGTGGTTGCCGCTGGAGCCACCCGCCTGCGCCCTGTGCTCCTGACGGCAATCACCACCATTCTTGGCTTGGTGCCTATGGTCACAGGCGTATCCTATGATTTTCGCAATCTGGCGGTGTCGTGGGTCAGCGAATCAAGCCAGTTTTGGCAGTCAATGGCTGTGGCCGTCATTTTCGGCCTGATGGCCGCCACCTTCCTGACGCTGGTGGTCGTTCCGGTGCTCTACTTCCTGCTGGAGCGGGGCAAGGAGCGGATTGCGGCTGGACGGGAGGCGGTGGAGAGAAAACGGCTGGAGCTGTATCAGGTGCTGGCGGGAGAATGATGAAGATGTGGATTCAAGTTCCAAGTGCAACTTTTTGGCAGGCTCCCAAGAATAGCTGTCAAGACCCGGATGGTTGACGGGTGCCGGTTAAGCTGCAAGGCTATAGCGGATGGCTTGCAATCCTGCTTGCTTCAAAGCGTAAATCTGGTTACGTTCTGATTCGGTGAGTTGTGTGGCGATTCTGCATGCGCGCTCCTCTTGCTTGGCGGTAAGAAATGAGCCATCATGCTACCACAACTCACTCTTTTCTCAAACCAGCAAAAGTTGCACTTACAACTTGAATTCACCGTTTCCAAACAACAATGGAACTCCTCGCCGACACTCATCTGCATCTCTATCCCTGCTATCATTTCGACCACGCCTTTTCCCTTCTGCTTGACCGGCTGGCAGGACAGAATCCGCAGGCAGTCTTTGCTGCCTGTCTTGCCGAGCGTGCCGACTGTCATCTGTATGACCTGTTGCTGGCAGGCAAGGCGGTTCTCAAGGATTTCAGGCTGGAACAGGCAGACAGGCAGCAGCTTGTCCTGCGGCGCAGCAGTGACGGCAGGCTCCTGCATCTGCTGCCAGGCCGCCAAATTGTGGCGGCGGAGCGAATCGAAGTGCTGGCACTCTGCACAGACGCGCTCTTTGCGGATGGCCTTCCAGCAGCAGAGCTGATCCGTTCCATCCAAGAAAAAAACGGGGTGCCAGTGCTGCCTTGGTCGCCGGGCAAATGGCTCTTCCGGCGCGGCAAGGTCATTGCCGCCTTGCTGCGAGATTTCACCCCGCAAGACCTGCTGCTCGGCGATGTCAGCCTACGGCCTCAAGGCTGGCCGCTGCCGTTGCTGATGCGCCGGGGCAGACGGCTTGGTTATGCAATCATCAGCGGCTCTGATCCCCTGCCATTCAGCGGCGAGGAACAGCAGTTCGGCCTGTGCGGCTCCCGGCTTGTCTCGACAGAACAGAATGTCACGCCCGGCGAGCTGCTGCGCCACCTGCTGACAGGCAAAGCGGCGGCTGCGAATTTTGGCCGCCGTTCCAGCCTGTTTGCAGTGTTGCGAAGGCTGCGCTGCAATGCCGCCGCAAGCAAGCACTCTCTCTCTTGAGCCATGCGCCACGCAATAGGTTAGCCGCAAGCACCCCCGGCATCGTTGTCTTTGTTATTTCTTGAGGAGGACTGGCCGAAAAAATAGCCGAGAATGACTAAAAAGCCGTTGCTGAGAACCTGAGATTCCCAGCCAAAGACCATGCCGACGATCAATGAGAACGTGAGCAGAAGCAGAACAACTGCCCCGACAATAGAAGCAGCGGATTCGCGCTGAAGAAAGGACAGCCAGATTTTTGATTTGCGCTCAAGGCCGTCAAGTCGTTGCTGCTCAAGTTTTATTTGGCTATCTAATTCTTGCCGTTCTTTTTGATAACGCGATGATTCTGCTCGTAATACATCAAGCTCTTGAGTTAATTTTTCTTTTATTCCGCCTTCAGGGAGCTGTTCTATTAGCTCTTGGAGATTTTCAACCTTTTCGCTTGATAAAGTATTCTGGATTTGATCTAGAATTGTCTTTTTCTGTTCAAGAAAAGCATAATTATTATATATATGCACTTCTCCTCCGCCAATAATATCAATACCTTTATGCTTGGCACTCTCAGAAGAGATAGAATTGCTGCTTTCATCGCATACTTCAATTTCTTGCCCCATAGTTCTTCCTCCTTATATTTCTTCCAACGTCACTCTAACATCCACCTGCCCGCCATCCCGCAGCAAAGTCAATGTCACCGTATCGCCGATATTGTGCTTTTCCAGTTCATCTTGGAACTGCTCGTAGCCCTCAACTTTAACCCCGTTCACGGCCAAGATGATGTCGCCAAGAATCAGGCCGCCCCAAACTTGCTTGGTGCCGTGCAGACCTGCCTTGTCCGCTGAAGAACCCGGCTCCACGTTCAGCACCAACAGCCCTTGCAGATTCAGCTCTTGGGTGATCCGCTCCGGCGCAAAACTGATGCCAAGACCGGGCCGGAGCAGCTTGCCATAGCGGATGATCTGCGGCACCACCCGGTTAACCTCATGCACAGGCACGGCAAAACCCACGCCCGCATTGGCCCCGGATGGACTGTAAATCGCTGTGTTCACGCCAATCAACCTGCCTGCGCTGTCTAACAGCGGGCCGCCGCTGTTGCCGGGATTGATGGCCGCGTCGGTCTGAATGACATTGCGGATGGTGCGCTTAGTTTCTGATTTGATCTCCCGGCCCAAGGCGCTGACAATGCCGGTGGTCAGGGTCTGATCAAGACCAAAGGGATTGCCAATAGCAAAAACCTTCTGGCCAACCTGCAAGTTATCGGATTCACCGACCATGATGGGCCGCAGCTTGGCCGCAGGCGCGGCAATTTGCAGCACGGCCAAGTCACGGTCAGGGGCTGCGCCGACCAAGGATGCCTTCCAGTTGCTGTGATCAGCCAGCGTGACTTCAATCCGGCTCGCATTGGCAATGACGTGAAAATTCGTGACAATCCGCCCCTTTTCATCCCATATAAAACCAGAGCCAGTGCCCTGTGGAATTTCGTAAATATTGAGACTGAACAGGCCGCGCCGGGCGGCAATCGAGGTGATATAAACCACGGAGGGCGAAACTGCCTTGAAGACCTCAATATTGTTCTGCTCATCCGCCGCCAGATCGCCCCGCGCTGCCACTGGACGCGGTGCGGCACTGCGGTCAAGCGGTCTCATGGCCGGGTGCAGCGTTTGATAGACAAGATAGCCAACCGCCACGGCAATGAGCAGCCCGAACGGACTGATTCCCCGGAAAAAGCGCATGATCATCAGAGCCTGAGCAGATAGAGAAGAAAATACAGTCCTGCAATAATCAGCAGGGCCACGGCATGAGAAAGATGAAAGGAACGCATCATGTTAGAGATTGAGCAGATATTTGGCCACCCAAAAATAAAGCGTGATGCTGAGAACGTCAATGGTGGTGGTGTTGAAAGGGCCGGTGGCGATGGCCGCGTCAATATGGAGCCGTTTGAGAAGAATGGGCACAGCACTGCCAAGACTGGCAGCCATGATCATGACCGTGCAGACAGAAATGCCCACCACCACCCCAAGATAGGCCGAGTCAGTGTATTTGAAAATGGCAGTCAGGCCGAGCAGTGCCCCGAAAAGCACACCCATAGAGATGCCGAGGAGAAACTCTCGGCCCAGAATTTGAAAAAAATGGGAAATGTTGACCCGGCCCGTGGCCATGCCCCGAATAACAATGGTGCTGGACTGGTTGGCGATATTGCCGCCCATGCCTGCGATGATCGGCATGAACGAGGCCAAGGCCAGCACCTTTTGCAGCTCCTGCTGAAAGCTGCTGATGATGAACATGGCCGAGACCCCGCCGATCCACGAGGCAAAAAGCCACGGCGCACGGAGGATGATTTTCTGATGCAGGGGTTTGAACAGGATTTCATTGTCCTTGCCTGCGCCCGCCATCTGGAAAAATTCTTCCGTGGCTTCCTCGCGGATGACATCAATCACGTCATCCACAGTGATGATGCCGACCAATCTGAACGAGGCATCCACCACTGGAATGGCGAGCAGATTGTATTGGGAGACAACATGGGCCACCTCGCTTTGGTCCGTGTCTGTGGTCACAGAGATGACCTTGGTGTTCATGATGTTTTTGAGCTGGCGGTGCATGGGGTGGAGGAGCAGCTCGCGCAGGGAAAGCACTCCGGCGAGCTGGCCGTCGCCGTAGGTGATGTAGAGATAAAAGACCATCTCCTTGTCCTCGCTCCGTTTCTGCACCCTGCTGATCGCCTCCTCAACAGTCAGCTCCTCATCCAGATACATGAAGTCCGGCGACATGATGCCGCCTGCGCTGTCAGGATCGTACTTGAGCAGCTCCTCGACTTCGTCCCGGTGGTCGCGTTGGAGACAGGTCTGGACTTCGGCGGCCAATTCCTCCGGGATGGCGGCCAGCAAGTCGGCGGCATCGTCCGGGGCCATTTTGCCCACCACTTCGGCAAGGTAGGCAGGCGTGACATCTTCGACCAGCTCCAGCAGAATGGAATCATCCAGCTCGCTGAAGAAGTCGGCCACCAAATCCGTGCCAGCTATGACTTCAAAAATCGTCTTCCGTTCCGCCGGAGCCAGGGAGCGAAAAACCCAAGACAGATCAGCGGGATGGGTCTTGAGCACCAGTTTGAGAATATTCTCGGTCGCACCCCGGCGCTGGAGGCGGCGCAGGGTGTCAAGCAGCACCTTGCCCTCAAAGCCGATCATTTCCCGTTTTGTCGTTTTTTCCATGAGCATTTTCTGCCTGCGCATAATAAAGTTCCTAGACAGGTTTTATGGGCAGACACAACTGACAACCCTTGCCCGCCATTTTTTTTGAGGCACTGATTGGAACGGGCTGGTGCAGGAGAAAACTTGCAGAAACGAAAGCAGAAACTGCTGTCAATTTACGCAGCCATCATGCCCTCCCAGTCAGTCGAACAGCCCGCTGCGCCGGGCCACATAACAAAGCAGCAGACCTGCGCCCAAGGCGGTCAGGCCCATCATCCGCAGCCGGTCCGGCTCCATCTCGGCCAATTGCCTGAGCCACTGCTGCATGGCTTCCGGCCAAGCCACATAAGGCAGTCCTTCGAAAATCAGCACCAAGCCGACCAACGTGATCAGTGTTTTCATGTCAGCAGCCTACCAAAAGAAGCATCTGCTTGCAATCCCCATGCAAAGATATTGACAAGCAGGGCAAAAAAAGTAATGTTGACAAGCCGCTGTTCCGGCGGCAGGGGCAGTGGCACGGCTGCTGCTTTTCCACGACTTCAGGCATATCAGCAACAAATGACAACTTCAGAAAAGCCAGTTTCCCGCTACAGCGGGGCCGGGGTTGATATTGACAAGGGCAACGCCTTTGTCTCGCGGATCAAAAATCTTGTCAAGGCCACGCACGGGCCGCAGGCGCTTGACGACATTGGCGGCTTTTCCGGCTTGTTCAGCCTTGGCGGAAACGCGCTGCACGAGCCGGTGCTGGTGGCCTCCACCGACGGCGTGGGCACCAAGCTCAAAATCGCCCAGCTCTGCGGCAAGCACGACACCATCGGCATTGATCTGGTGGCCATGTGCGTCAATGACGTGATCGTCTGCGGGGCCAAACCGCTTTTCTTTCTCGACTACTTTGCCTGCTCCTCGCTTGATCTGGAAGCGGCGGAAGACGTGGTCAAGGGCATTGCCGCTGGCTGCAAGCAGGCTGGCTGCGCCCTGATCGGCGGCGAGACCGCAGAAATGCCGGGTATGTATCAGCCGGGCGACTACGACTTGGCAGGCTTCACAGTCGGAATCTGCGAGCGGGCCGCGATCATTGACAAGAACAGCATTCAGCCGGGCGACAAGATCATCGGTCTGGCCTCCTCCGGCCTGCATTCCAACGGCTATTCCTTGGTGCGCAAAATCGTTTTTGAGGAGCTGGGCCTGCACGTGAGCGATCAGGTGCCGGAGCTGGGCTGCACCCTTGGCGAGGAGCTGCTCAAGCCGACCCGCATTTACGTGGCTCCGGTGCTGCAAGCCTTGGCCCGCTGCAAAATCAGAGGCTTGGTCCATATCACGGGCGGCGGCTTTTTTGACAACATTCCCAGAGTGCTGCCCAGCGGCTGCAAGGCCGTGATTGACAAAGGGAGCTGGGAGGTGCCGAAGATTTTCTCCTTCCTGCAAGAGAAAGGCAGTGTTGCTGAGGCGGAAATGTTCCGCACCTTCAACATGGGCATTGGCATGATGGTCGTGGTTGCCAGCGCGGATGCCGAGCCGCTCATGGAGCAATTCCGGGCCGCAGGGGAAACGCCGTTCCTGCTCGGCGAGATGCAGACTGCTGAGGCAGGAGAAGCGCAAGTGCTGATCAACGGCCTGAACAGTTGTGATTGAAGCGCAGTCGCGGAATGGGTAAGATGATGCAGTCTGCGGCAGCAAGGCCGTCCATTGCAACCACATACTTGATTGAACGGAGGTTCTGCCATGCGGCGGATGATTATATTGTTTTTCTCTTTGCTGCTCTTGTCCAGCTGCTCCTACAAGCCGGTGCGCCATCTCGCCTCGGACGCAGCCCTGATCAAGGCGGGCAAATCCACCCGCGAGGACGTGCTGCGCTATCTGGGCGAGCCGGACAACCGCCGCACTATCGGGCCGGACGAGGAGGAATACCTCTACGCCGAGACCCGTAAAGGCGCACTCGGCAGCATGCCGCTCTTTGGCAAATTAGTGGATCCAGCCAGTCAGGAAATGGTGATTGTCACCCTGAAAGGCGGGACAGTGAGCAACTGCGAGTTCCGCCTCTTGCGCAAAGATGATCAGGCGTGGCGGAAAGATGCGGACTGGGAAAAGGTGGAATAAGGCCTGAGCGGCTGGCACGAAGACGTGCAGACTGATGATCAGCACAGGAAGGTTATAAAATGATTGCCCATCTTTCCGGCATCCTCCTCAGCAAAGACCCTGCCGCGCTGGTCATCAACGTGCAGGGGGTCGGCTATGAGGTGCATGTCTCCAGCAGCACAGCCCGCAGCCTGCCGCCGCCTGGTGAAACAGTCTCGCTCCACATTCACACCAATGTGCGCGAGGATGCCATCACGCTGTACGGCTTCCCGGACAGCAGTCAGAAACGGCTTTTCCTCCTCCTCAACAGCGTCTCCGGGGTCGGCCCCAAGCTGGCCTTGGCCATTCTCTCCGGCATGGAGCCTGCCGAATTGTGCAATGCGGTCAACCTCAAGGATGTCAAACGCCTGACCGCCCTGCCCGGTGTGGGCAAAAAGACGGCGGAGCGGCTCTGTATGGAGCTGGCCGACAAAGTTGCCGCCTTTGCTGTGGAATTTGGCGGCCAAGCTGCGCTCAAGCCGCCCGGCCCAGTGCCGGTCAGCGAGGGCTTTGCCATGCAGGACGCAGCCTCAGCCTTGGTCAATCTCGGCTATCCGCAGGAAACCGCTTGGCAGGCCCTGCGCACTGTGCAGCAGGCTGATCCGGTCGCAGCAGCGGCCATGACAGCGGGCGAGCTGATCCGCGTCGCTCTGCGCTCCTTGGCCTGAAGCGGGCTGCCCGAGCTGAGTCGCAGGTCACGGCAAACGCATGACCTGCGGATGCAAATCCTGTCAACAAAAGTGATACTGTGATCACTTGCAGAAAAACAGCTTCTCCTCAAGCCCGGAATGCCGTCGGGTGCGGGAGCGCACTGCCGCTGCCAGTGTTTCGTGGTCAGCGCAGAGAATCAGCCTGCTTTTGGCGCGGGTGATGCCGGTGTAGAGCAGCTCCCGGCTGAGGACGCGGTTCTCCTCTTCTGGCAGGAGGAGCAACACCTGATCAAACTCCGAGCCTTGCGCCTTATGCACTGTGACCGCGTAAGCAGTCTCGTGCTCTGGCAGCAGGGTGGGCGTGACCGGATGCAGGCTGTGGTCAGGCCGCCGGAACCACGCTTTAAGCCTGCCGTCTTGGTCGCGCCAAAGCAGGCCAGTGTCGCCGTTGAAGAGCTTGAGGTCGTAATGATTGCGCAGGATGATGACAGGCCTGCCCTGATAGTCGCTGTCCCAGTTGATCAGCCCGGCCCGGCGCAGCACTTCCTCAGCAAGCCTGTTGACCGCCTCGGTCCCATTCGGCCCCTTATGCACCGCACAGAGGAAGCGGAACCGCTCCATTGCCGCGAAGCCCTCTTCCAAGGATTTTGCTCCAGCCATGCCCTGAAAACCGGGCAGCATCTGCTTGCGCAGCCATGCCTCGCGTTCTTTGCCGGTGCAGTGTTCCAGCTCCAAATCAGCAAAGCCTGCGGCCAGCACCGCCTCAACCTCTTCCGGCGCGCCGTTGTTCACGGCTGCGGCCAGTTTGCCGATGCCGCTGCCTGCGTGAAAGCGATGGCCGGTGCGCAGCAGAATGCAGGAGTCGTCCATTGGCCCGCCTTGCCCTGCTGTGGCCGGAACATGCGCAGTGCCGGTGAGTTGTTGTAATTCTTTGCAAAGCTGGGGCGACCAAGCAGGTTCACCGCTGCCGCAGAGGTCGGCAAAAAGGCTGCCTGCCTCGACTGAGGCAAGCTGGTTGCGGTCGCCGAGCAGAATCAGCCGGGCTGACAGCGGCAGGCTCTCCAACAGGGCCGCCATCAGCATCACATCAATCATTGAAGCTTCGTCCACAGCCAGCAGGTCAAGATCAAGGAGATTGTCGCGGTTGTGTCGGAATTCCTCAGCATCGGGCCGGGCACCGAGGAGCCGGTGCAGGGTCTGGGCCTGCTCCGGCACGTGGCGGCCCAGTTCATCTGGCAGGGCATGGCGGGCGGCGCGGATGGATTCCTCCAAGCGGGCTGCGGCCTTGCCAGTCGGGGCGGCCAAGGCCATGCGCAGCGGTCTCGACCCATTGTGCGTGGCTTGCAGCAGGGCAAGAATGCGGGCCGCTGTATATGTCTTGCCTGTGCCTGGCCCGCCGGAAATCACTAAGAGCGGCTTGAGCAGGGCCATTGCGGCGGCTGTTTGCTGCAAATCCGGGCGGTCGGCTGAATGCGGAAAAAGCCGCTCCAGCAGAGGCCGGGCGGTCTGCGGATCAGCCAAGCTGGTCTCCTTAGCCCGCCGGAGCAGCTCACAGGCAATCAGCTCCTCCGCCTTATGAAAACGATGCAGATACAGGCGGTTCTGCTGATCAAGAATCAGGGGGGCAGTCTCGCCGGGCTGGCCGACCACGCCGCTCCGCAGCAGACTGCGCCGCCACTGCTGCGGCTCCGGCAGAAGAGCGGGCGGCAGGCTGAACGGCAAGGCCTCGCGCTCGGCCAGCGGCCAGCAGACATGACCGCTGCCTGCCGCCGCGCTGGCAAGGGTTGCGGCAAGGAGCAGCTCAGGTTCTTTCCTGCTTTGGGCCGATTTGCCAGCCTGCTTTTCCAAAAAGAGGCCAAGGTGCAGATCGAGCGGACGGATTTCTCCCTGCTCGCAGGCCTGCTCCAGCAGAAGAGAGATGAGGAGAGTGCTTTTCAGGGGAGCTTGTTCTGAGGGAGGAAAGACAGACAGCGGGTCCCGGCTTGGTCAGCCAAGACCCGCAGGCGGGACAGCGGCTTACTTCTTTTTCTTGCCAGAAGCCCGCTTGGCTGCCTTGAGCGGATTGAGCTTGACTACAGCCACTTGGATTTCCGGCTTGGCGTGGGTGGCCAAGTTGCAGAAACCCAGCCGCCATTTTGCCGCCGGTTTCATGAAGGTGCCGCAGTACTGGCTGCCGCCCTCTTCAACCATGCGGTCGCAGCCGCTGCATTTTTCAATGACCGGCTGAAAGCCGCCGGAGCTGTATTTTTTCGCGCTGCTGCTCTGCATTGGGTGAACCTCCTGAAAAAATATATATTTTCCTTGAACAGAGAAAGAATCTTGCATACAATAAGAAAATCTGTGACAGAGAGCCATTTATAAATGGTATTGAGGCGACTGTCAACAGTTTGTCCTGAAAAACACATCACTCTGGAGTCTGAGCAATGCCGGTCTATGTCTGGAAGGGAAAGAACTCGCTTGGCAACAAGATCAAAGGCGAGCTGGAGGCGGTCAACGAGGCAGGGGCGCAGGGCCAGCTCAAGCGGCTGCGCATTCAAAATCCAATCATCAAGGAGAAGCCCAAGGACCTGTTCGCCAACGTGGCCTTTCTCCAGCCGAAAGTCACTGGCAAGGACATTGTCGTCTTCACCCGGATGCTGTCAACCATGATTGACGCGGGCCTGCCCTTGGTGCAGAGCCTCCAGATTCTTTCCAAGCAGCAGGACAATGCCTCTTTCAAACGGGCGCTGACCGAGATACTCAGCGATGTCGAAACCGGCATGACGCTGGCCGACGGCATGCGCAAACATCCAAAAATATTTGATGATTTGTTCGCCAACATGATTGAGGCCGGTGAATTAGGCGGCATTTTGGACACCATCCTCAGCCGCTTGGCAGGGTTCAAGGAAAAGTCCATGGCCTTGCAGCAAAAGATCAAAGGCGCCATGACCTATCCGGTCATCGTCATTGGCGTTGCCATCCTTATTGTCGGCATCATCATGGTCTTCGTCATCCCGGTTTTTCAGGAGATGTTTGCCAGCATGGGCGGCGCGCTGCCCATGCCGACCCAGATTGTTGTTAATATAAGCGAGTTCTTAAAATCGAATATTATCTATATAGGAATTGGGCTTTGGCTGCTCGCTTTTGCGGTTAAGAAATATTACGGCACGGAAAAAGGACAGATGCAAATTGATGCCATGCTGCTGCAGGCACCGGTTTTCGGCCCGCTGATCCGCAAGGTGGCAGTGGCCAAGTTCACCCGCACCCTGAGCACCATGCTGGAAAGCGGCGTGCCGATCCTTGATGCCCTCCAAGTTGTGGCCAAGACTGCGGGCAACAAGATCATCGAACAGGCCGTTGTCCATGTGGCCAACTCGATTGCTGAAGGCCGCCCGATTGCCGAGCCGCTGGAGGAATCCGGCGTGTTTCCAACAATGGTGGTGCAGATGATCAATGTCGGCGAGTCAGTCGGCGCGCTTGATTCCATGCTGTCCAAGATCGCCGACTTCTATGACGAGGAGGTTGATCAGGCCGTGGAAAACATGACCGCCATGATCGAACCATTCATGATGGTCTTTCTCGGTGTCACCATCGGCACCTTGGTTGTGGCCATGTATCTGCCGATCTTCAAAATGGCGGGCAATCTCTGATGGCGGCAAAAAAAAGCGACCGGTTGCCGATCATTCTTGATAATGATTGACATTCCCATTAATTTCCCGTACTGTTGCAGCAGGTTGCAGATCAATAACATCGACAGGAGAACACGTTCATGACCCTGACAAAAGCAAATCTGATTCAAGCTGTCTATAAGAAGCATCCCGGCCTGACCAAGACGCAGGCCGCTGATTCGGTTGAGACCTTCATTCAACTGGTCAAGGAGTCCCTGATCAGCGGCGAAGACCTGCTCCTCAGCGGCTTTGGCAAATTCAATGTCAAGGACAAGAAGCCCCGGCGCGGGCGCAATCCGCAAACTGGCGATGAGCTGATCTTGGATGCCCGGCGGGTGGTGACCTTCAAACCGTCCGGGATACTGCGCAGCAAGATCAATCAGTAGAAGTGACTCGTATTGGCTGCTCCTGCACCAGACCGTGCAGGAGCAGATCGTTGCCCAGTGTTTCCGTCTTGATTTCCTTCAGCAGCACCTCCGGCGCACTGCCTGTGAAAAGCGGTGTTCCGCGCTCGCCAAGAAAATGTGGAGCCAGAAAAAGAAAGGCCTGGTCGATCAGTCCAGCCCGCAGAAAGGCTCCATGCACTGCCGCGCCTCCCTCGACCAGCACTGATGTGATATCCCTCTGTCCCAGACAGCGCAGCACCTGACGCAGGTCAAGCCGTCCATCTTGATTCGTGTCAATTGGATGGATCACTGCGCCTGCCTGTTCCAGCAGGCTTCGCCGTTCAAGAGGAGCATCCTTGCGGCAGAAAATCCATGTTTGCGCTGCTGATTCCTGCTGCAGCATCTGAGCATCCGGCGGCAGGCGGAGCTGACTGTCCAGCACCACCCGGAGTGGATCGCGGCCATCTTCCAAACGGCAGGTGAGATTGGGATTGTCAATCAGAGCAGTGCCAATGCCGATGAGAATGGCATCCAATTCGTTGCGCAGTTCATGCACCCGCTGCCATGACTCCGGCCCGGTGATGGCTCCGCCTTGGCCTCGTTCCCGGCTGATTCTGCCGTCCAAGCTCATGCCCGCCTTCATCACTGCCCACGGCAGACCAGTGCGTGAATGCTTGAGAAAAGGATAGTTGAGCTGGCGGCATTCCTGTTCCAGCAAACCGATTTCCACAGTCACGCCTTGACTGCGGAGAAAGTCCACCCCGCCAGCGGCAGCAGGATTGGGATCGGCCATGCCGACCACCACCCGCTGGATGCCTGCGGCCAAAACTGCCCGACTGCACGGCGGGGTTCTGCCAGTGTGATTGCACGGCTCCAAGGTGACGTAGAGCGTGGCTCCGGCGCAGGCCGCTCCGGCATCAGCAATGGCATGAACCTCAGCATGAGCTGTGCCAGCTTTTTGATGCCAGCCAGTGCCGATCACCTGCCCGTCCTGAACCAAAACTGCCCCGACGCAGGGATTGGGCGCAGTCCGGCCTTTGCCCTTCTTGGCCAGCTCCAAGGCCAAGCGCATGAAACGGAGATCAGCTTCGCGCATCACCCTTGTTTTTGTCGAGCACGTGCTTGAGTTCATCCATGAATTCGCTGACATCCTTGAACTGCCGATAAACCGAGGCAAAGCGGACATAGGCAACCACATCAAGATCAGGCAGGGCCTCCATCACCCATTCGCCGAGCTGGGAAGTGGGCACTTCCTTGCCGCCGGTGTCCTGCAGCCTGCGTTCGATCTGATCAACAAAGGCATCAAGCTGCTCCATGCTCACGGGCAGCTTTTCGCAGGCTTTTTCAAGACCAAGCAGCATCTTGCCCCGGTCCCACGGCTCGCGGCGGCCATCCTTTTTCACCAGCATGGGCATGGTCATCTCAATGCGCTCATAAGTGGTGAAACGCTGCTCGCAGGAGAGGCAGTGCCGCCGCCGCCGGGTGATGGTGCCGTCCCGGCTCAGGCGGGAATCAATCACCCTGTTGTCCAAGTTGCCGCAGTAAGGGCACTTCATGCTACTTGCCCTCCTTGTCCCGCACCATCTCAGGATAAAGGGGAAAGACCTCGCAGAGCTGGCGCACTTCCTGCCGCACTGTGCTGATTTCCGCCGGGCTTCTTGCAGTCAAAATACGGTTGATCCAGTCGCCGATTTGACGCATTTCCGGCTCCTTCAGACCTCTGGTGGTCACAGACGGGGTGCCGATGCGGATGCCGCTGGTGACAAAGCGCGGCTGGGTGTCAAACGGAATGGCGTTCTTGTTGACTGTCAGCCCGGCCTCTTCCAGCAGATGTTCCGCGTCCTTGCCAGTCAGCCCCTTGCTGCTCAGATCGATGAGTATGAGATGGTTGTCCGTGCCGCCAGAAACTATGCGGAAGCCGTGCTCCTTGAGCCGTTCAGCCAGCACCTTGGCATTGGTGACAACCTGCTGCTGGTACTGGCGATATTCCTCAGTCATCGCCTCCTTGAAGCCAACCGCCTTGGCCGCAATCACATGGACCAGCGGTCCGCCCTGAATGCCTGGGAAGATGTTGGAATCTAATCCCTTGGCATATTTTTTCTTGGCTAAAATCAGGCCGCCGCGTGGCCCGCGCAGGGTTTTGTGGGTGGTGGTGGTGACAAAGTCAGCATAAGGCACTGGCGACGGATGCACTCCGGCAGCGACCAGCCCGGCAATATGGGCCATATCCACCATCAGCAGCGCGCCAATCTGGTCGGCAATATGGCGGAAGGCTTCAAAATCAATGAGGCGCGGATAGGCACTGGCCCCGGCCACGATCATTTTGGGCCGATTCTCAAAGGCGACCCGCTCCACCTCAGCCATATCAATGGTTTCAGTGTCGCGCTTCACACCGTAGGAAAGGAAGTTGAAGAGCTTACCGGAAAAGGAAACTGCCGCGCCGTGGGTGAGGTGACCGCCGTGCGCCAAGTCCATGCCCAGCACTTTGTCACCCGGCTTGAGGGCGGAAAAATAGACGGCCATGTTGGCTTGGCTGCCGGAATGCGGTTGGACATTGGCGTATTCAGCACCAAAAATTTCCATTGCCCGCTCAATGGCCAACGATTCCACCTTGTCGGCGTAGTCGCAGCCGCCGTAGTAGCGTCTGCCTGGATAGCCTTCAGCGTATTTGTTGGTGAAAATAGAGCCTTGCGCCTCCAGCACCGCCGGAGAGGCTATATTTTCCGAGGCGATCAGCTCCAGCTGGTTGGCTTGGCGTTCCAGCTCATGCTGCATACACTGATAAACATCCGGGTCTGTTTCTTTTAATGCAGTCATAAAGATAACTCTTTGGAATTACGCTGTATCTGAAGCAGGATAGGATAAAATGAGTGACTGCATGGCATCCATGCTTGCCGTTGGTCACTAAAACAGAGCAAATTCTTTCAGCTTCGCATTTAAGGTGCCAATAATACAAAAATTGCTTTATCCTGTCAACTTGTCTGATGTTTTTTTGCAGGTGCAATCTCAACCGGCAAGATCGCGCCGGAGCCGGTCAAAGAAGCGGCCAACTTGGCGCGGATGATGAGCATCAGAACCGACGATCAGAGGAATGCCCATTGCTGCGGCCTGTCTGATGATGTCCAAGCGGGGATAAGGCTGAGGACGGATTTCATAGCCGGAGGTGTTCACCTCCAAGGCAATGCCTTTGTCCCGCATGAGCCGGAGCAGCACGCTGATCTGCTCCTGATGGCGGCTGCTGAGGCGGATATCTGGCAGATGGCGCAGGGCTGCGTCAAGATGGCAGAGCTTGTCGCAGGGAATTTCGGCGCAGGCTTGAATCAGGCTGCGGAAATAGTCCTCCAGCACTTTGTCCGGGTTGAGCACCAGCAGCGCGTCAATATGCTGCTGTCTGCTGCTGAGAAGATTGAGATGGCGGCTGCCGTCAAAATAGAAATGACAGGACAGCCCCCGGTGCTCAAAGGGAAAGCGGTCTAAGACCGCCCGCAGCTCATCCGCAGCGGCAGCGTTCCAGCCGATCTCCACTCCCAATCTGATCGTGATCTGATCAGCATATTGCACCCGCAGCCGCTCGCCTTCCTGAAAATAACCAATGAACAGCTCCGGCGTGAGCCATATCTGCTGCTCATAATGAAGACCGCATTCCAGATGCTCCAGAAAGGTCAGGGCGCGAAAGCCCTTGTTCAGCGCAGCTTGGACATAGTCCTCCATTTCGCCGGAGGCATGATTGCAGAACTTGGTATGAACATGGTGATCACCGCTGAGGTCAGGCATGAGCAGCACCTCAGCGGCGGGAAGAGAAACAGGGCATCAGGCATTGCCCTTGGGGAAAAAGTGAATCACCCCGTCAATATCCGAGGTGTCGCAGACATCGCCGAATTCCATCTCAAAATTGAACATCTCAACAATATCGTTCATTTCCATGGAAAAGGACGGGCCGTCAGGAAGATGATAGACCAAGGTTTCAACTTTGCTGAAATCTATTGGTCTGGCAAATATTTTTTTCATCAATAGTCCATACGTTAATGGTTGATCAGCTCGGCTCCAGTGACAGTCCGCAGCAGCATCTGGCTCTGGTTAAATTATAGTTTCTTTTCCTGAAAAAGCAAGATGCGGCATGTTCATGCGCGCTGCGGCAAGGGGTGAACCGCTGCCGTGCCGCAGCGCAACAGATCAGAATTGCAACGTATGCTCGTAAAGCTGCTTGTGGCCGTCATCCAAGGTGACTTCAGCTTTAAGCTGGAACACGCCCCAGCCGATGGCGGTCAGAGGATGGCCCAGCTTGGAGTTGTCGCCCTGCTGCACCGCAGGTTTGAATGAGGGGTGCAGATAGTAGATGACCGAGCTGATCCGGCGGAGAAAGGCGGGCGGGCCGTCAATATAGGCGGTCCACTCCCAGCGTTTTCTGTCGAGCTGACGGGCCGTGTTGGTCAGCGACAGCGCATTGAAGACCTCAGCCGAGCTGGCCTTTTTGAACTGTTCCTGCGACGGCGGCACCTGCTGGGGGGTCACAGGAGCTTCCGGCGATTGCTGCCAGCGGTCATCCTGATCCCCTCTGCTGCCGCGCCGCTCATCTTTGTTCCAGCGGTGGTCGTCGCGGCTGTCCCGATCCCGGCTGCGGCGGGGATGATCGTTCTTGGCCCGGATGCCGACATAGGGCACAAAGAGCTGTTCTGATCTCCGCCGACCCTGCCAGTGGTCATCCCTGTCTCTGTCCCGGCGGCGGCTGCGGTCTCTGTATTCCATCAGACCAGCCTTGAGTTCCAGCGTGTCCAAATCCTTCAGCTCCTCACCCGCCAGCTGGCTGCGCAGCAGCCCCCGGATGGTGCGGATGGTGAACCTGCGGGCCTGAAACTGCTCCTTCCGGTCCAGCTCGCGGGCTGTGCGGCGCGGCAGCAGGGCAACAGCCTGCCGGACTAAAGAATCAGCCCAGTCATGCACGGCATCCATGTCCCTGCCGCCCCGTTCAGCGTACAGAGAAACGCCGGGCGCAACAAGTCCCTGCACCGCCTCCTGCTCGGTCAGCTCATCGCTGTAGGCAACCTGCCAGCCGCCTGTTTCCACCCCTTCTTCTGCCGCTTTCCGGCTGCTGTTCTCAGAACGCGCCCAGACTGCTGTTGCCGCTGTCATGGCGAACAGCAGCACCAAGGCTGCCAGCATTGGTTTTGCCGCTTTCATATCATTACTCTCCTGGTTTGGGTTCAACTGCTTTGCGGGCAAACTCGATGATGCTTTTTTCCACGTTGGCAAAGACCTCCGGGCATGCTGCCGCCGCCGGACTGCTGCGGCAGATCACCTCCTTTGTCTTTTCTCCATCCCGGACAAGGATGCGGTGCGGATAGCTGCGCTCTTCCCTCCCGGCCCCGTAGGCCTCCTTGAGCCGATCAAAACCGCTTTCCCGGATCAATTGCAGCAGTTCATCCGCCTCGGCTTCTGATACGCGGGCTGTTTTCTCCACCTTTGTCATCTTTGACGGCACAGCAGAGACCGGATTGTCATATTCCGGCATTTCCTCAATGTCAGAAAGGAGGAAGTCAGCAGTCAAAGCAATATGCCGAAAAGGAGCTGCGTATTCAATCAGCAGACCGCTTTTCTCCTTGGCCTTTGGCTGGCTCTCTGCCGGACAGGCAGTCAGCAGGAACAGCAACATGACCGGCCAGACGAACTGTGCATGTCTCATGTGGATTTTCATTGGTTATTTGCCATCATTGTCCTTGCCCCGAACTGTCGCCTCTTGAGGCGGCGGGAGCAATTCTCCGGCAATTTGGTACGGTTCCCAGTTTGTCGTTGAGGAGACAAAGGCATCGTTGACGACTTTTCTGACTGTGGTCAGCAGCTCCTGCGCCTTAGCATAACTGGAGTTGCTGGCTAAAGTAATAAAATACATACCGCTCTTTGCCAGATAAACAACCGGCTTGCCCAAATCCTGCTGGTTCTTGGAGGCGGCAGGTTGAATTTTCTCCATCAAAGCCTGTGTGATGTCATTGAGCTGCTCTTTACTCTTTGTGCTGTGAATCACCACTGCAAAGATGCCGGGAATGTCAGGACTCTGTTTCTCCTGCGTTTCAATCAGCGACTTCACCTTCTCGATGTTATCGACCGCCTTGCGGCTGCCAAGCTGCTTTGCCTGCGTAAATTCCTGCAAGGATTCTTCATAGCGGTCAGCAAGCATCAGGGCATAGCCAGTGTTGTTGCGCAGCTTCATCTGGGTGGCATCTGCAAGCAGATCATATATTTTTGGAGCAGCCGCTGTTTTGAAGCACTCTATGGCCTGATCAAAATCTCCCAGCATGATATGCACATAGCCTATGGTGTTGTAAATTGATGGATCAGGAATCTGTCCCCGGCCTTCTCCTGTCTTCAGAGCTGCTGCCAGAACTTCCGCTGATTTCTGATATTCCTTCATCTGCGCCAGAAGGCGGCCATAATTGTAGGCAATGGTAAAGCTGTTCGGATATTTCGTCCGCAGCCCGGAATATATCTGCTGGCTCTGCTCAAATTGATTCTGATCTTTATAGGCTTCCGCTGCGGCAAATTGCGCCGCAGCCTCTGCTGGAACATCAATCTGGACAGCCTCTTGAGCCGCAACTGTCTGCATCAGCAGAATAATGAAGAGAAGCTGCGCCAGCACTCTCATATCCCCGCCTCCTCTGTCTGCCCCGCCTCATGAAAGATGTTTTGCGCCTGCCGCGCTTTCAGATTCTTCAGCTCGTTGCTGGCTCCGGCAGAACTTGATTCCATGAAATTCAGTCTTTTATACAAAGCAAAAAGATTGATGGACACTTCGTTCTCATCCTGCATCGGCACGTCTTCTCCATTGATATCCACTTTCTTTCCAGCCGCTTTCACTACAAGATCATGAGCAATCTCTTCCGGTGTGACATCAAACTTGATATTGATTTTCGGGTCCAGCAAGTCCCATGTCATGCCGACAAGAATCACGCCAAAAGACATGAGCATGAAAAGTCTGATCTCCCGGCATCTGATTGTCAGATTTTCCCCTTCAAAATCCTTGGATGCCATCACCTTTTGCAGCAGAAGATAAGAAAGAATCAAGATGGCAGTCGCGAATCCAAGGAATCCTAATTTTACCAGCTCCACAATCATCAGCGTTCTCCTTTGTCAGAAGGGCATAACCTCTGCTGTCCGCGTCTGCGGTCCAGCGCGGCTCGGACGGTCCGGGCCAATTCCTGCTTGCTGAATGGTTTCATTAAAAGACAACAGGCACCCAGTGCCACTGCTTTTTGCTCGTCAATCAGCTCGCTGAAGCCGGTGCAGAGCAGCACTGGCAGATCAGGCCGCAGGGCGAGAATCTTGCGCATCAGTTTGGCTCCAGTCATCTCCGGCATGGTCATGTCAGTGAGCAGCAGATCAAAATAATCCGGCTGCCGGGCAAAAAGGGCAAGCGCCTTGGCACTGGAATGAAGCACTGTGACCTGATAGCCGAGGCTTTTGAGAATGCTGCTGTTTGTGCCGGCAACACCTGCATCGTCATCAACAATCAGCACCCGTTCCTGGCCTGAGGGCGGAGGCGCGGCATCCTCCTCCTGCCGCTGCTCCGCCTCGCTCCTGATGACCGGCAGATAAACTTGAAAGGTGGAGCCTTTGCCAAGCTCGCTGCGCACAGTAATGTCGCCGCCGCAGCTGAAGACGATGCTCTGCACGATGGCCAGCCCCAGCCCTGTGCCGTCGCCTTTGGCCTTGGTGGTGAAATACGGCTCAAAAATTTTATCCAGCATGTCTTCGGACATGCCGCTGCCTGTGTCCCGCACTTCCAGCCGCAGCCATGAGCCTGGAGCAAGCCGGGTTTGCTCGTGCTCGGACAGGCTGGCAGCCGGAAGCTCAACCTGCCGCAAGGAGACCTCCAGCAGGCCGCCGTTTTTCCGCATCGCATGATAGGCATTGGTGCAGAGATTCATGATCACCTGATGAATCCGGGTCGGATCAGCCAGCACCATCCCCCAAGCCGGGTCAATCTGCTTGCGGATTTCAATGGTGGCAGGCAGGGAGGAGCGCAGGAGCTTGAGGGTTTCCTTGACAATGGGCCGGATGCTTATGGGCTGTAGCTCCTGCTGCTCGCTCTTGCGGCTGAAGGCAAGTATCTGCTTGACCAACTCCTTGGCCCGCGTTCCGGCCCGCCGCACCTCCTGCATCCAGTCGGCAATGGTGCTGTTTTTAGGCAGGGCTTCGATGGCCATGTCTGTGTAGCCGATGATCGGGCCAAGAATGTTGTTGAAGTCGTGAGCGATGCCGTTGGCCAAGGTGCCGATGGCTTTTATTTTTTCCATCTGGAGCAGCTGGGCCTCCAGCTTCTTCTTTTCCAGCTCCGCCTTTTTCCGTTCTGTGATGTTGCGCATGATGGTCCTGACAGACACCACCTCGCCCTGTTCAAGCAGCGGCACAGCACTGACCTCGACATCAATCCGCAGGCCGGTCTTGGAGATCAGGGCGGTTTCGTAGCTGCGCAGACAGCTACCCGCAGCGAAAATTTGTTCGAGAGCGCGGGCGGTCCGGGCCTTGCAATCAGGATGAATGATGTCCAGCAGGGGCGCGCCGACCACTTCCTCCCTGCCGCAGCCCAAGGTCAGCAGCTCAACCGGATTGACATCAACAATCTTGCGTTCCTTGTTGACAATATGAATCATGTCCGGCGCATCATTGAACAGGCTCCAGTACTTGCTTTCGCTGCGGCGCAGGGATTCCTCCATCTGCTGCCGCTGCACGGCCAAGGCGAAGACTGCGGCCAGCCGCTCCACGGCTTCCCGGTCATGGGCCTGAAAGCCTTCCGGCTTGCCGGTCAGCACGATCCGGCCTGCCATGCGGCTGTCAAGGCGGGCCGGAACATGGAGGGCATCCGGGCTGAACTGCCGTCCAGCCGCCCGGCCTTCGAGCACGGTTTCGGCTGACTCGCAGCCGGTCAGCTCCTGCGCCGCCCTAGCGATCAGCTCGCCGGTCTCGTCGATGGAAAACGAGCGCGAGAGCAGGGCATCGGAAACTTCAGCAAGTATCCGGTTCACCGCTAATTCCCAGAGCAGCTCCTCCTCGGCCTTGCGCCGTTCCGCCACCTCAGCCTCCAGACTGTCCGTGTTTTTCTGGAGGGCTGCCGTGCGTTCCCGCACTTTGCCTTCCAGCTCCTCCCGGTGCGCGTGCAGCTCCCGGAAGAGCATGTTGTAGGGCTGGGTCAGGCCAGTTTCGATCACAGCCCGGTAAATGGCATAAAAGGAAAAGATGCGGAAAAAATGGCCCAGAAAGTTGGCAAGGTCAGAAGTCGTGACATAGCGGGTGAAACACAGCTCTGCGGCAATGGTGAGCAGAATTGCTGTCTGCATGAGCCGGAGGACATGCGGATCAAAACAGGCACTGTTTTTCCGCAGCAGCAGGAGAGAGCCGACTAAGAGGAGAATGACAAGATACTCGCTGTTTTTCTTGAAGGCAGTCAGCCCGCTGCCTTCAGCATAGCATTCCGGGAAAACAGGACAGGCGAAAATGATCAGCAGCACTATGGCGGTGACTGACAGATAGCCAGACAGAGCCAGACAGGTGTTCACTCTTCTCCGCAGAAAAAAAAAGGCCAGCAGCAGCGAGAAGCCTTCCATGCAGCGGGCCGCGATCCAGAGCTGACTGGAAGTATCCTGACTGTCAATCCACGGAAAAATGGCCATGTCCTTGTAGGACAGGCAGTGGGCCAGATCGAGCATGCCGATGAAGAGATAGGCAATGCCGATGAGGAGAAAAAAGTGATTTTCTTGAATCTGGCGGGTGTTCCACGCGAAAATAAAAATTGCGCAGGCAACCGTGACGCTGAAGAATTCCGCCAAGGTATGGAAGAGCAGATTGTTGCACAGGCTGATCAGGTGCAGGCCCAGCCCGATGGCAAGCAAGGCGAGGAAAGGAAGAAAAAAACGGGGTCTGGCGATTTTTTTGGCTCTGGCTTCCATATTCTTGGACAGAAATGGCTCCCAAAAGGGATGTTCTCCCTGCGTTGCCGCAGGGACTGCCATAGATACCACAATTCCGCAGGCGGCTGCAACCTTTCTGGCCGCAGAAAAACAGTCCGTCTGCATTCACCACACAGCCCGCAGTCCTTTTTCCTTGCGGAACTGATCGATCTTCCGTTCCAGATCAACCCGCCAGACCGCGTGAATGCGGGCGGCGGCTGGCGCGATCAGCTCAGGCAGGCCATAGACCAAGCGGTCCGAGGCCCGGCTGGCCTCGATCACCGCCTCAATCGAACGGGCGCCGAACTTGTAATCCGCCAAGAGCAGGCGGAGCAGGAGACCGGAGGTCTTGCGGGCCGCGCTCTTCCAATGGGTCTGCATCTGGTGGGCAATGATGAAGGCCCGCTTGAGCAGGACCCGGCGCAGCTCCTCCAGCTCCTCCTCGGAAGCGGTTTCCTTGAGCAGATAGTCAGGCACCTCAATGCCGTCAATGTCAAGCACCACCCGCAGGCGGCTCATGAAATCTGGAATTTTCAGGGTTTTAGCCCGTTGCAGGTCCTTCTGCTTTTTCGGCGCAAGCAATTTCTCCATGTCCTCCCAGCTCGCCTTGACCCCGCCGGCAAAGGCAAAGATCGCCCGGCCTATATGATAGGGAATGCCCTGCACGTAAGTGACTCCGTCCTGCATGGCGGGCAGGAAGTAGCGGAGATATCCGAATTCATTGCCATTGTAACGGCAGTCAAATTCGTCCCAAAAGGCAATGGGCACCTTGCCTTGAGCCACTGCGGCCCGGATCGGGTCAATGGCGGCGTTGATTTCGTCCGGGCTGGCAAACTGGGTCAGATTGAACTCAAAAAAGACAAAGGGGCTGCTGCTGTAGCCTTTGGCAATCACATCCGCCACCTGCCGGACAGCAAAGGACTTGCCGGATCCAGGCGGCCCGAACACGCCGATGCAGAGAGGCCGCAGGACCGACTCCTTGGAGACGTAAGAATCCATGACCTGCTGCAGGGTGATCACCGGATCAATCTCAGCCGGATCCGTGGTGCGCAGATGCCCGATCTGAAAAATGGGCAGCGTGTCAAAGCCAGCACCCCGGTTCACCTCTTCTTTCAGACAGTGGAGCACGAACATGATCACATCAATATAGCCAACATGCGTGCCGCCTTCCTCCTTATGCTCTTTTGGATAGGAGTAACTGTGCCGGAAAAAGGAGCGCAGGGCGGCCTTCTTCTTCTCGCCCCAGGCCTGGGCAGCGGCCAGCTCCAGAGATTGATCAAATTCTGGAGTGAAATAAGGCAGCTGGATAAAAGTCGGATCAGCGGCAATGCTGTCGTCCGCGCAGCTACAGGACAGATCGCCCGGACAGGCCAAGTGACAGTCCAAAGGCGGCAGCTGTAGGCCGTTGTCAAAATGATAGCCATGATCGTCCAGCTGCTTCCAGTTATGCAGAATCTGACTGGAAAAGTCGAAAAAGGACTGGCGGCAGAAATCCACGCCGTGGTTGCGCAGGGCGCGCATGGTCAGCATGGCCGTGACCATGGAGTCATAGCAGGGCACGGAGCCGCGCTTGCGGGATGAACTTTTCTCCGGCAGGCTGCCTTTGCGGTAGCGGAAAAAAACCGCCTCCGGCCCGACATAAAGAATGGCATGAGGAAACATCTCAATGACAATGTGACAGAGAAAGCTGCCGCAGCGGCTGTCCCACAGCCCCACTTCCGGGGTGCGCAAGGCGCGCAGGCACATGGCGACAATGGTTTCCCAGTTGACCGAGGCATCCATCTCCATCCGGGTGGTCTCCAGATCAGAGAGGCGGCAGAAGAGGGTGAAGCGCTCGCCGAGCAGATTGGCCCACTGCTGCCAATGGGCCACGGAAATGCCCAAGGCGATGCACCACATGTCCGGGTTCAGCTCGCGCATCTCGTCGCAAATCTGCGGCGGCATCCCGGAGTCATCGATCAGCACCATGCCGTTGTTGCCGCCGACCACAGCATATTCATACTTGCTGAAGGAAAAAGACGGCGAGATCGCCTCGCGCTCCTCGGCAGGCAGAATCTGCTTGACCATGAACCAGCCGTCCTTGCCGCCCTCCTGCCGACTCCGCCGTTGACGGAAGAGCTGATAGACCTGCCGCTCCGCGCCGTAGGACAGGGAGCTGACTTGGGGGGACAGGTCGGTTCCGGTCAGATAGGAATGCAGCCAGGTCAGACACTGCTCCAGCCTGCCTTTCTCCACTGTCACCGGCCCGGCCAGCAGGACAATGTTGTCACCCGGATTGTAGCCGTAGGCGGGCAGGCTGCCCTCCTCCAGCAGGCTGACCTCTTTGACAGGCAGATTGCTGATGCGGACATTCGAGCCAAGAAAAAGAATTTTGGACTGGTCGGCTGACATGGCTGAAACAAGTTCTGGTGGCGGATAATCTGTCTGCGAGGCGGCGCGGCCTTGCAGACAGGCTCTGTCAGCTTGATGATTACAGCCTGCGCCGCGCTTCGTCAACAGCTTAATCTCCTCCGCCCCGGAAAAATGGGTCTTCCGCATTGCTTTTCCGCCTCATGACCATGCAGGCGGAATCAGGTTTTTCCTTGACGCTGGCGGCTGGAAAAAGGTATTTTAGACAAGGCTGTTATTCTTTCCTTCTTTCACGCGCAACCCCATTTCAAAGGACTTTCCATGAACACCTGCATGACCCGCCTGCTGCTCTGCGCCTGCATGGCTCTTCCACTTGCTCTGTTCACAGGGTGCGGCCCCAAGCCAGTGGAGCCGTATCAGCAAAAAACAGGAGCAGCCAAACCCGACGGTGCTGATGGCGCAAGCACGTATTACGATTATGCCTCTTCCGACTATGGCGCAACAGATGGCCAAGCTGACCAAGCTGCTGCCGGCATTGGCACGGACGGTACGGACATGAACACTGGCAGCAGCGATTATTCAGTGTTTGACAGCCTTCCTGCCGCGCCAGGGGCAGGCACGGATGCCGGTTTCATTGGTGCTGACGACCCGCAGCAGGCCGGACCAGCAGTGGAACCGCTCGATGCAGGCAGCGCGCCAACAGAGAAGTCCGCTATTTTTGCCAATGAGGACAAACCTGTTGCCTACAAAAAGAAAAATGGCCGCTCTTCATCGCAGATGCGCTCCATTTACTATGATTTTGATCAGTCAACCGTGCGCAATGATCAGATTGCCAAGATGGAAGGCAATGCCCAGTACATGAAGAAGAATGCGAAGGCCAAGGTCATTGTCGAAGGCAACTGCGATGAGCGCGGCACCAACGAGTACAACTTGGCCTTGGGGCAGCGACGGGCCATGAACGCAAAAATATATTTGGTCAATCTGGGAATCAAGCCCTCCCGGATCAAAACCGTTTCCTTTGGCGAGGAGCGGCCGCTTTTCCTTGGTTCAGAAGAGTCAGACTACGCCCTGAACCGCCGCACCGATTTTGTTCTTGACCGGCAGCGCTGACCAATTTTTGGTTTGGCCTTGGACATTGTTTTGCTGCATGATCTGAGAGGCTGCCCCCTGATGTGATGAACTAACCCCGCCTGTTTCGCTGTTGGGGCGGGGTATGTCAAGATTGCACTCTGATTTTTGAAAAATATTGGAATCACAGAGACGAAGATGCTTGCAGGGAACGTAATGGAAAAATTCACCATAACACAGCTCAAAAAGCAATTGGCTCAAAAGACGAAAGCCGAGCTTATTCAAGAGATTTCCACATTATGCCAGAAAATTCTTCAAGTCAAAGAATACTACAGCATTCAGAACAACGATGCTCAGGATGTGGTCAAGAAATATCAGGAAATTATCGAAAAGGAATTTATTGATGGCAAGACCCGTGGCTTCTTTCCAAAGGCAAGGTTTTCTGTCGCACGAAAAGCAGTCACAGATTTCAAGAAGCTCGCAGACGATCCTGCGCTGATTGTTCAAGTGATGTTGACCTATGTTGAGAGCATCTCGCGGTTCAATTCACGATATGCCCCAGATACTGAAGAGTTCTATACAAGGCCGGAAGACATGTTTGAAAATGCATTAGCGTTGATTGTCAAGCATCATTTGAAAGAAGTCTTTTACGAGCGGGCCTACGCAATTGTTGAACATGCTTGCGAAGGATTTGGTCATCGAGATTGCCTTCAGGAACGCTACGAGGAAGTCTATGGGGAGTTTGTTGAATAGGAATGACAAACTTGCAGTGAAAGAATGGTGCGGATCAGGTTTGATCCGCATTTTTTTGTGCTAAACTCGATAGCAAGCAGAAACTTTAGCTGGTCTTCATCAAGAACAGAGCTGGAATCGTCCGCAAGAGAATCAGAACATCCAAGAGTAGGGAGCGGTTGGCCACGTAAAAGAGGTCGTAGGAAATATCCTCGTGGATTTCCCGCGTCCTGTCCGTGCTGATCTGCCAGATGCCGGTGATGCCCGGCTTGACCCGCAGCCGCTGACGGCACAGCTCGTTGTAGCCGTTGACAATGAAGCCCATCTCCGGGCGCGGGCCAACCAAGCTCATGCTGCCTTCAAGGACATTGAGCAGCTGCGGCAGCTCATCCAGACTGGTCTTGCGCAGCCAGCGGCCCGCTTTGGTGATTCGGACATCGCTGCCTGTGCCCGGCGAGTGATGAAAGGCCGGGGCATGAGTGAACATGGTGCGGAATTTATACATGGTGAACGGCACACCGTCCTTGCCAATCCGCTCCTGCCGGAACAGCACCGGCCCTTTGGAATCCAGCTTGATGAGCATGGCAATGACCAGCCAGAGCGGGGCAGTGAGCAGCAGGAGCTGGCTGGCGATTGCCAGATCAAAGCAGCGTTTCAGGCTGTCACGGATGAACTGCGCTGGAAATTCCCGGAAGGAGAGCAGGGGAATGCCGTTGATGACATTCAGTTCCACCTGCTTGCTGAAGAGCGGCTGGAGACGAGGCATGACATGAAAATCCACTTGACAGCACCGGAAGATGTCCAGCCAGTCGTCGTGCTGTTTTTCATGCAGATGCTGACTGAGAAAAATATCCCGCACCTGCTGCTCGTTGATAACTCGCAAACACTCTTCCGTGTCGCGGATCAGGAGGAGCTTGTCCGCCGGGCCAAGATCGCGGAGCTGGCTCCAGTCCGCCGCAGGATCAAAAAAGCCGATTGGCGCATAACCTAATTTCGGCGTGTGCAGGATGGACTGAAAGAGCAGGCGGCCTGCTTCACTGGTGCCAAAAATCAGAGCGCGGCGGACATGAATGCCGCGCAGGTAAAGATGCTGATTGAGTTTGAAAAAAAAGAAGCGGTCGAGCAGAAGCAGGAATAATCCCAGAACAAGACTAAAAAAGAGGACAAAGCGGGAATAGGCGGCGCGGGCAAAAAAGGAATATAAGACTAAGAACAGGAAGAGCAGCAAGGTGGTCTTGATGATATTGCGGGTTTCGAGCAAATTCATCATACTGGCCTGGTGCCGATAGAGGCCGGTGAACTGAAAGGTCAGGGTGCCGAGCAAGCCTGCGGCCAGACCAAGGCGGCAATAATAGTCCATCCCTTCCGGCAGCGTGTAACCAGCAAAAACAGGATGCAGCCAGTAGGAAATAATGATGGCGGCAAAAAAAGCGGCAAAATCAGCCAGCACCTCTGCCCAGCGGATGGCCCGTTTGGAAAGCCGCTCAATCATGGTCTGTTTCCTTATCCACCCGGCAGAGCAGGCCGCGCAGTTGATAGGTGCCAAAGGCAGGGTCGTAGGGCGGGCCGCTGTTGGTGAGCAGATTGGCGTTCGATTCCCAGATGCCAAAGTCCGGTCCCTCCTGCTCCGGGAACCACCAGCCGTGCTCGATGCTGACCACACCAGGTCGGATATTTTCTGTCACCAAGGCTTTCATCCGAATGCTGCCGCGTGGTGAGCTGATGCGGATACAATCGCCAGTGGCAATGCCGTGCTGACGGGCTTGTTCCGGGTGCAGCTCGGCTTGCGGATGAGGCCGCAGTTTGCGCAGCGACTTAATCTGCCGCTGCTCGCTGTGAAAAAATTCCCGCCGCCGTGCCCCGGTGATCAAAATACAGGGAAATGATTGCGCCAGATCAGGGCGGCTGACCGGACTTTCCGGCGGCTCTTGACAGGACGGCAGGGGATCATAGCCAAGCCGCTCCAAGGCCAAACTGTACAGCTCGACTTTTTTCGAGCGGGTGCGGAAGCCCTTGTCACGATATTTATAATAAACGTGCGGCGGATAAAGCCAGCCCTGCTCCTTGAGCTGCTGATGCGTGATGCCCGCAGGCTCCAGCCGCTGCTGGATGACATCTTCCAAATTTTCCTCTGCACCGGGCAGACCCAGCCGCTTGGCCAGCTCATCCATGATCCATTCATCCTGACGGCATTCGCCCCGCTGCACTGCCTTTTGCTGGGCAAAGACCATATTTTCCGCCACAAGCGGATAGCCGATCACCTGTTCCACCTCCGGCCAGAACGCGGCAGGCAGGACATAATCCGCCATTGCCGCAGTCGGGGTCATAAATAAATCAGTGACCACGAGCAAATCCAATTTCTGCAAGGCCGCATGAACCTTGCGGCTTTCGGCAACCGTGGTCAGCGGATTGCCGCCAAAGACTAATAATGCCCGGACCGGATACGGCTCATGCTTTTCTATAGCATGAAACAGGGCAGGAATATGGGCTGAGGGCATGAAGGCCCGCCAGCCGCCGAGCAGCTTGTAGGTGTCTGCGCCGAGACGCTTTTTCCGAGCATCTTCGGGCAGACTCTGAGCAAGCACCGGATAAGCCCGAAGAATATTCATGCCCAAGATGTCGCCGCCCGGCACGTCAATATTGCCGCTCAAAGCGCGCAGGCAGGCAATTGCCCGCACTGTTTGCAGGCAGTTCGTATTTTGCTCAATGCCAAGGCCCCAGTCAAGAATGGCAGGTTTGCTGCTGGCGTAGAGCCGGGCTGCCTCAGTGATCTGCGCTGCTGGCACGCCAGTGATCTGCTCGCCCCATTCCGGTCTGCACTGCTGCACCGACTCGGCAAGCTGGGCAAAGCCGCTGGTCCATTGTTCAACAAAGTCTTGGTCGTAGATTCTTTCGCGGATGATGACATGAATCATGCTCAGAGCCAAGGCCGCATCTGTGCCGGGCCGCAGGGGCAGCCAGAGCTGGCCGCGGCGGGCGGTTTCCGAGCGGCGCGGGTCAACGGCAATGCCGACAGTGCCCTGATCTAAACAGCGTTTGGCGGCAATGGCCAACTCGCCGTCCGCGCTGGAAACTAAGGGATTGTGGCCCCAGAAAAGAATGCACTTGGGCTTGACCGGGCCGTAATAGTCGCCGACCGTGAAGCCGCCATAGGTGAGATTGGCCACAGAAATCCGGGGAATGAAACACTGGGCCAAGCCCGGCTCGTACCAGTTGGGCGTGCCAAGGGCATTGGCAAAGCGGACCGTGTGCAGATAGTGGTGGCGGCCTGTGCCCTGGCCAAGGGCAATGGACTCCGGGCCGCTTTCCTCGCGGATGGCGGCAATCCGGCTGCTGATTTCGTCCAGCGCGTCGTCCCAAGAGAGCGGCTCCCAGCCTCCAGCCTTGCCTGCTTTGCGGCGCAGCGGGCGCGTCAGTCGGTCAGGATGATTGGCAATCTCCGGCGAGGACATGCCCTTGACGCACATCCAGCCTTTGCTCATCGGTGAATCCGGGTCGCCGGTCACTTTCACCAGCCTGCCGTTTTCCACGGTGAGCAGGGCACCGCAGCCGCCATGACATATCCGGCAGACGCTTTTGATGATTTGCCTGCTCATTGCTGATGATTGATCGCCGCTTCCTTGACAAATATCCGGCTGGCCGCAATTCCGGCCTCATACAGTCCGAAAAGCGGCAAGGCTAAAAGCACGGTGGCGGTGATGTCGCCTGCGGCCAAGAGAAAGGAAAGCCCGATGATAGCTATGTAAAAATATTTGCGTTTGCTTTGAAAATGGTTGCGCTGCACCAGCCCGGCGGCAGCGGCCATGACCATGAGAAAGGGAATTTCAAAGGCCACAGCAAAGGCCAGCACCATGCGGGCGACAAAGGTCAGGTAGAGGCCGAGCTTGGGCATGGGCTGAAGGTTGCCGTCTGCATAGCTCATGAAAAACGCCAAGGTTCGCGGCAGGACTATGAAAAAGGCAAAGAGTGCGCCTGCGGTGAACAGTCCTGTGGCCCAGAAAATAATCCGCCGGGCCAGCCGCCGCTCCTTTGCCAGCAGTCCGGGACTGATGAACATCCATGCCTGATAGAGGAGCACAGGAAAGCTGGCAATGATTCCAGCCAGCAAGGCCAGCTTGATGTAGGAAATAAAGGCATCAGTCAGCTTGGTGTAAACCAATTTCTCCAACTGTGGCGCGGCAATGCGGAGCGGCTCAATGCAGAAGGCGGCAATTTGGTCAATGAAGAGCCATGCCAGCCCGGAGCAGATTGCCACAGCAGCAATAGAAATGAGCAGTCTGCGGCGCAGCTCTTCATGATGCGGGCGGAACTGCTCCAAATAGGAAATCATAATGCTTGCTGCTTACAGTGCGTTCAGTATGTTCCGGTCAAGCTGGAATGTATTTTCAGCAGTCTTTACTACTTTCAACTCATGCAGTTTTATCAAATCTCTTCTCGCCGTCTGATAGCTTACAGCGGCATAAAGCGTCCTGTAAGGCAGTTCGTTCTGAATGCTGTTGATAGTCACAGAGTCACTTGTCGGAGATTGAAGCAGCAGAGCCAGCAGCTCCTGCTGCCTTGCATTGATTTTTCCAGAAATTCGTAAGGACTGAAAATAATTTGTGAGAGCTGATGTGCGGATATACGAAGTTATCCTGCCTTTGACCTCGTGCAGCGAATCAACTGCTCCTTTGAGCACGAATTGCACAAACGGAGTCATATCATGTTCCTTGCTCTTGCTGCATTGCGAAAAAGCAGTGAAATAACCGTCTATCTCTCTGTAGTAGTAGTTTGACAGCATGGTCGGCAGATATTTAACTCCTGCTGATCGTAATATCGCAGCCTCAATGAGTCGTGCGGTTCTGCCGTTGCCGTCTCCAAAAGGATGAATTAAGGCCAGATGATAGTGCGCCAAAGCTGCTCTGATGATTGGCGGCAGGTTCTGGATGCAGTCGGCGTTGAACCATGCGATGTACTCCGCCATCAAGGTCTCAATATCTTTGAGACACTTGGGCGGCGTGGCTGTCCCGCCGTGCTGCCTGTCGCCCACTTTGACAATATGATTACGGTAGTATCCGGGAACGCATGAATCATAACAGAGCCTGTCCGTAATAATCTGATGAATTTTTTTGATAAAATTTTCAGACAGGTCAAATTTTTCTTCAGTTGCTATATCAGTTATTACCTTGTATGCTTTTTGAAGATTTTTAATCTCAATCTTTTTTTCTTCTTTGTATTTTTGTCCTATCTGGCTGGAAATTATCTCGGCAACTTCATCTTCTTGCAGAGGATTTCCCTCAATGGCGGCGGTGCTGAAAATAGACCTGCGGGTCAGTTCCTGCTCAAAGTCCTGAGCTTGCTCAGGAAGGATTGGCAATTCTTTAAGCGAGCTGCACAGCAGACGAAACTCTATTTCAATGGATTGTATTTTTGACTGAGAATAGTTATGACTGAAGGGAAACAATGGTTCGGTAATTTTTTTCAGCGCGTGAGGCGCAACGATGTTCAAAATCGACCATGCTGAATAAAAGACTTGAATAAAACTCAATAGTATTGTTTACTTGCTTTTCTGCTGTCCGGGAAATTTCTTGTGAATCATCACCGGAGGCGCAGAGCGATGGAGCAAAAAATCAGAAGTATTTTAAACGGTGCAGAGGCGCTCAAGGCCATCAGGAAAAACGCCTTGATCCATATTTTAACTCTCTTTGTCGCTTTGCCGGGCCGTGTCAATTTTCTTGCAATGGCCCGCCACGGTCGTTTCTCCGAGAAGACATATCGAAACCATTTCGAGAAAAAGTTTGATTTTTTCAAATTCAACAAGCAGCTTGCGAAGCAGTTTTGTTCTCCTTACCGAATTATCGTGGGAGACTGCTCTTTCATTCCGAAGGCGGGGAAAAAAACTCCTCATATCTCCAAATTTTGGAACGGATGCGCTTCCAAGGCGATGCCGGGACTCGAAATCAGCTCTCTCGCAGTTGTTGATGTTGACGCGAACAGGGCTGTTCATCTTGAATGCGAACAGACTCCGGGAAATTTTCCCGACAGTGAAAGTCGAATCAATTTCTATGTCGATCAAGTGATCAGGCATGCTGATGATCTCAAAGAACTCGCCGATCACTTTGTCTATGACGGCGCTGCCGCGAAGAAAAAGTTTGCCGATGCCATCGTTGAGCACACTGAATTGCACCTCGTCAGCAAACTTCGTCGAGATGCGAACTTACGGTATTTATACACCGGGCAGAGGAGGCTTGGGCCGGGCAGGCCAAAGCAATATGATGGAAAAATCCTATGGGAAAACCTTGAACGCGACCGGTTTGGCATTTGTCATGAAGACGATGAAATTATTATATATACAGCTGTCGTCAACAGTGTGTCGCTGAAGCGTGACATCCGTATTGCTTATGTCAGCAGGAAAGGTTCCGACAGTTATACCATTCTTTTCTCAACTGATGTGAACCTCGACGGATTGATGATTTATAAATATTACAAGGCCCGCTTTCAGATAGAATTTCTTTTTCGGGACGCGAAGCAATATACCGGCCTCACGCATTGTCAGGCACGGAGTGAAAATAAGCTGCATTTTCACTTCAACTGCTCGTTGACCGCCGTATCAGTTGCAAAAGCCGATTTCTTCGACAAAGTTGAAAATCAGGGCGAGCCATTTTCGATGAGAAAGGTAACTGAATATTATTCCTGCAAATTATTCCTCGATAGGATTTTATCCAAGTTGGATATCAAGCTGACTTCTGATAAATTCGACTTCGATTATGAAGAACTGCTGCATACTGCGGGTGCGCTCACATAATCATGAATGAAATTTACCGAACCATTGGGAAAATTACCGGATTTGAAAGTCAAAACTTTCTTTACTTGCATAAAATTATTCTAAAAGCAGAATTTGAAAAAATAAATGTATTCAAAACAAACTAAGCTGCTTTGGCGAGCAGTTTTTGAATAAAAAATCATACTTTTTCTCTTCCCCTAAGTACTTTGCAAGATTTTTAAGACTTATCCTGTTTAACATCGCCACTGTAGCCGGTCTTTTGCTGTCTTTAAAAGATATGGAGTCAATAAAATTTGCGGCCATATCAGATGAAAGCAATCTGCAAACAAAATCTGCCTGTTCTTTACAATCAAAGCTCATCATGCAGCAGGTATCGTCTAACACTACCGGCTTTCCTTGAAAAGGGCCAATCAACTTGAAATTAATATTTTTATACAGGCCAGACACAGCAACTTTCCAATGTTTGAAGCTGTAATCTCCGACTCCGAATATTGAAAATTTTGGAGATTTTTTGTAAATAGAACTTTTTCTCGAATTAAGTTTATCTTCATATTTCTGTAAATATGCCCATGTTTTAGGAGAACAAATTTTGATCGAATCAGTTTCATCACCGATCTTTTTCTGTGTCACCAGCATGTATGTCACTGGTTTTTTCAATATATGATGTGCAAGGTGCGAACTTTTATACATTGGATAAAGATAGTCTCTCGAAATATCGACATCCTCCTGAAAACCGTTCATCAGCCTGCCATCCTTCAGCTTAAACTCCATTACTTTTGCGCAGTCATGCTTGATGCCAGACCTCCAAGGAAACTCTGAACCTGCATCAATATCTCGGAGCGAATTATACGTATTGATATCCGCAATCAATTTGCCAGCAGCATATCCCATAGTTTTCACAGGACATCGGGCCGACAAAGAATCATATATTGAACAAAAGTATTCTGTTGAAGCTGTATGAGTGCCCTCCGCGCAAAACAGACAGGCATCAACACTCACATCAAAATATTTCCTTGCGTCAATAGGGCATATCTCAACGTTTTTTATTAACATTTTATTGCTGCATATATAAGCGAAAACTTTCCTTGCAACAGATGTTTTTATAATAAAAGACATAGCTGCTTCTTTTCCAGAAATGTATTCTGCTACTTTTATCAGCATCCATTCTGAAACGTCAAAATTGCTTTTTCCAGTGATTGCTTCAATTCCTGAATAATTTTGAAAATTTTCCTTTTTAGGCAGGTTTGTGCTGCCGATTTTTCCTGATTCAGAGTTGGTAAACCAAGGAGGATTTCCTATAAACAGCACAAATTTTTTTATATCTTCTGGTAAAGATGCCCAATTAATTGAAAAAAAATCTTTTTTTTCAATATGTAATTTTGTTGATCTATTTTCAGGAAGAATAGACTTTGATAAATTTATATATTCTTGGTTGATTTCCCATCCATATACAGATACAAGATTCTTTTTCGCTTTTATAGCTGCTCTGATAAAACTGCCCTTTCCGCAGGTAGGTTCGACTACAGACCGTATATAGGAATATTTTTCAAATACCGACCGCGCCACCTGTTCAGCCAGTCCAAGCGGTGTTTGAAAATCGCCAAATTCCTTTTTTTGCAAAGTTGCTGCCATGACACACTATCGCACTCTTGTGATGCCAGATACTTCATCAGCTTTTTCAATAACTCTGGCATACTGGAGTCGCCATTGCAGAGCATTTGATATTGTGAGATATCCGATTTTTGGAACGCTGTTCAGCAATTCCTCAGCTATACAGGCGGCTTCGATTTCATCGACAGGCAGCATTCTCTCTGAGAAAAATGCAAGAAGGTCATCTTTATTTCCTTCATTTTCAATAATTTTAACTATGCCTAATGTCGTCTGAAAGTCAGCTGTTCTTTCTGCGCTGACGAATATCGTATGAATGATATCAAGTTTGCCAGTACGTGATGTATCGTCGTCGGTTTTGTCATATACAAACACCAACAAGGAATATCCAAGACCGAATATTTTTTGCCTTGCAGATTTAAACGGACAAGATGACTGAGGCTGTCTGCTGCTTGTAACCTTTATATCGACAAGCAGTTCTGGGAAATCAATTCCTTTTGCTGAATTTCCTTTGATATAAAAATACTTTTCATTAAGATAAGCCTGAAACTTATGCTCCAGATATGTGCCAACGGCCTTTCCGTCAGTTACGCCAAAAAGAGAGGCTTCTTTATGGATTGACCCCATCTCTGAAAATTTTTCGGCTTCTGAACGTAGAAGATCAATTGTAAGTTTTTTCTTCAAACATCTCTCCTTTTGTATTTATTTCTGTATAATTTTATTTTTTAATCTGTTTTTGCAGAACAGCACTCAGAAATATAACACATGCAACACCGGCCATAATTCCCAATCCTCCAACACTTTTCCTAGCAATATTGTTCAAAATAACAGGCAATCCAGCCATTGGCACAACCGAAATCAGCAGGCCGACAACTGCCCATTTAAATTTTGACATATTCTCCTTTTTAGCTTTGCAATAGAAAGATGCAACAGCAAATATTATAAACAGTATTGTTATCATTTCATTTCCTTGTTTGGCCTTATTGCATCATTGTTCAGAGAGCGCAGAAACAGCAGGATTTCTCCCAATCACCCGCTCTTCCGCCGGGCCTGCCGCATCTTTTGCTTCCACGGCCATACTTGACTCCGCCACCTTTTTCTCCTGCTTCCGCCGGATTGTCGCTGCATCCTCCTCCCACGAACGGGGACTGTCATCCTCAGCCAAATCCGCCTCCATCTCAATCACCGCGTCCTCATCGACTGACTGGTGCGGCCCGCCAAGTTTCTCCTCCAGCAGCTTGTCCTTCATCTGCACCGCAGTCTGGCGCAGATCATCCTTGACTGAACGGATATCCTTGGTCTCCTCGCTCAAACTTTCCTTGATCTGATTCATAGCTCCACGCAACTCGTTGACTCCTTTGGCTAAAGAGCGGGCCAGCTCCGGCAGTTTGTCCGGCCCGACCGCAAGCAGAGCCACAACCAGAATGACGATCATTTCAGGAAAGCCTATGCCGAACATAGCATTTTGCCTCGTTAAAGGATGGAAAGAGATGGCTGGATGGCAAAATGTACGTCATTTGCCCCAGCCTGTCAAGCCAAGCCGCAGGCATTCCCTGCCTCCGGCGATTTAGGCGTTGACAGGCGGTGGCCAAATGCGGCAAGATGAATTTTTCGTATGCCATCCGTTCCTTCCTGCAAGAGAAAAAGATCATGTTCTCCTTTCTTTCCGAGGTGCTGCTGGCCTCGTGGCAGCTCCTCAACCAGTCCGCCTTCTACATCCTCTTTGGCCTGTTGGTCGGCGGCCTGCTCAAGACTTTTCTCTCACCCGCCTATGTGGCCGCGCATCTGGGCAAAGGCCGTTTCAGCTCAGTGTTCAAGGCGGCCCTGCTCGGCATCCCGATTCCGCTCTGCTCCTGCGGGGTGCTGCCTGCGGCAACGGCCTTGAAAAAACAAGGGGCAAACAGGGGCGCGGTCATGGCTTTTCTCATTTCCACCCCGGAATCCGGGATTGACTCCATTTCCATGACGTGGGCCTTGCTTGATCCGATCATGACCGTGGCCCGGCCCATTTCCGCCTTTATTTCCGCGACCGTGGCCGGACTGCTGGAAAATCTCATTTCCTTCCCCTCTGCCGCCGCGCCAAAGCCGCTGGGCCTGTCCTTGCCAATGGCCGCCCCGGCCCCTGCGCCGCAAGGTTTTGCCGACAAGCTGAAAGCAGGTGTCCAGTACATGATCAACGATCTCTGGCCGGACATTGCAGGCTGGTTTTTCATTGGCATTCTTGCAGGCGGAGTGATCACCGCCTTGGTCCCAGACCAAGTTTTCCCAACATGGCTGGGCGGCGGCCTCTCCTCCATGCTCCTGATGCTGGCAGTTGGCATTCCGCTCTACATCTGCGCTTCCGCCTCAACCCCGATTGCGGCGGCCTTCATCCTCAAAGGAGTCAGCCCTGGCACTGCCTTGGTCTTCCTGCTCGCCGGGCCAGCCACCAATGTCACCTCGCTGACCGTGCTGATCAGCATTCTCGGCAAACGGGCAACTGCTTTGCATCTGCTTTCCATTGCCACGGTCAGCGTGCTCTGCGGCCTGGCTGTGGATGCAATCTATCTTTCCTTTGGCATCAAGGCCGCAGCAATGGCAGGCAAACACGGCGGGATGCTGCCGCAATGGCTGATGCTGGCAGCAGTTGTTGTCCTGCTCGCCCTGTCTGTGCGTCCGCTGACAAAGACGGTCAAAGGCTGGTTGAAAGATGGCGGGCATGACCATTCCTGCTGCGAAACAGAAAAAGAGCACTGCTGCCACAATCACAAGGAGAGCTGAGGTCAAGGTGGGCGGGCTTTCCAAGCACCTCAAGAGACGGGCAGAAGCACTGCCGCGTTTGCTGGCCCCTGCTTTTTGCCGCTTGATTTATCTGAGCAGAAATGTACAATTTTCCGCAGTCAGCAGTCCTTCTCCTGAACTTCGATGACCAGCCGACATGAGCGACGAGCAGCATCTCCCAGAGTCAAATCAGAATTCTGATTTCGGAGCAATCCAAATCAGTTCCGAACCGCCTCCCTCTCCCAGTCCGTCAGAGCCGGTCAAGCCCAGGCCAGCAGCGGCTCCCAAAAAAGCGGCCCGCCGCAAGAAAACCGCCCCCTCCGGCGGCAGAAGCTGGTTTTGGCTGCTCCTGCTTCTGCCCATGCTCCTGCTCTGCTATTTTGCCGGAGTCCGTTACCTGCTGCCGTCCTATATCAAAGGCGAGCTGGCCGGAAAACTCGCCCGCGAGCTGGGCAGGCCAGTCACAGTCGGGCAGGCCAGTCTTGCCCCTTTCACCTTTGCCCTGCATCTGGGCGAAATCAGCCTTGGCCCGGCAGCAGCGCAGCCGGAAGAGCCGGAGCTGGCCCGCATCGCGGCCTTGAATGCCCAGCTCCGTCCAGAGGGCTTGCTGCATGGTCAAGTCGTACTTGATAATGTCCGCATTGACCGGCTGCGGGCCAATCTGCTTCGGCGAGAGGACGGCAGCTTCAATGCGTTGCCGCCAGGCAGCAGCCTGTTCAGCGGTCTGGATATGCTCCCGGACTGGCTGCACGTGCATGGCCTGCGTTTGCACCGGAGCACGGTTCATTTCTTGGATCAGCCGAGCGGCAAGCGGCATCTTGTCGAACACATTGAATTTGTTCTGCCTGCGGACGCGCAGGGAGCCGAGCCGAGCCTGAGCGCGGTGGTCAATTCCAGCCCGCTCCAGATTATTGGCCAGCAAGAGGGCGGCAAGGAGGCCCGCCTGACGCTCAAGCTGGATGAAATCGATCCGCTGCAGTATCTGGGCCTTTTTCCCAGTCTGGCCGAGAAACTGAGCCTGAGCGCGGGCCGGGCAGACGCGCTTTTGGAGATCATCCTCCATGACAAAAATCGGCCCGGCCAAGGCCCGGCAATCAGCGGCGAATTGACATTTTCTGATCTGCTGGCCCAGTCAGCCAATGCTGAGGAGCAGCCCAAGCAGGCTTTCCGGCTGACCGCATCCCGAGCCAATCTGGTGCTCCGGGCCAATCCGCTGAAAAGCATCTACACGATTGAGGAACTGCACTTGGAGGAGCCGCAGCTTGCTCTGCCGGAAAACCAGCAGGAACTGCTCCGGCACGGGGAGCAGCTTGCGGCCAAGGCAGCGGCCCTGCTCAATTACGGCCAGATTGGTTTGGCGGTGGACAATTTGTCTCTAAGCAAAGGTCAAGTGCAAAGCGGCGCAACATCATGGAACGACATCAACTTGGAGCTGACCGGCTTTGAGAATGCCAAGGCCAGCGGGTCGGCGGAGCAAAAAACAGCTTCCGCCCTGTCACTGGCCGCAGTCAGCAAGGAATCTGTCTTTTCATTCAAAGGCAGCCTTGAAGCGCAGGGCAGTCTTTCCGGCGACCTCAATCTCAAGAACGCGGCGGCGGCAGAGCTGCTGCAGCCATATCTCGGCGACAAACTGTCTTTGAGCAAGGGCATGGCAGATATTGCCGGTGAACTGCGGCTGGAAGCAGGCAAGAGCAGCAGCATGACCAAGGCTGCCGTGACTCTGCACGATTTCCGCCTCCAGCAGGGCAAGACCGAGCAGCTCTCTGCCAAGCTCCTGCAAGCAGCAGACTGCGCCCTTGACCGCAGCAGCGGCATGGTCTGCGGCAAGGCCGTGCTGGAAGGGGCGGATATTGCTGATGCGGATTTCTTTCTCGCTGGCGGCAAAACAGGCTTTGCCTGCGCTGATCTGGAGCTGAAACAATCTGCCACCAAGCTGCGGCTGGGCGGGATCATGCTGCCTCTGTCTGACCTGAACCTGCGCCTGAACGGCCTGCCCGGTCAGCTTGACTTGCAGGCGGCCATCGGCAAATGGGGCGGTTTGGAAATCAGCGGCAAGGCGGAGCAAGGAACGAAAGGGCTGAATCTGACCGGCACCATCAATTTACGCAATGCCGGGGCCGCCCTGCTCCGCCCCTATTTGGCAGACAGCCGCGAGCGGATCAGCTTTCTCAAAGGCGGGGCAGACCTCAGCGGCGCACTGCGGCTGGAAGAGGGCAAACTGCATGTCTCTGACGGCACCGTGGCCCTGCGGAATTTTGTCCTCCAGCGCAAAGGTGCGGCTCTGCTCTCCGGCAAAAGCATGAAGGGCGCAGACTGCACTCTTGACCGCACCGCCCGCAGCATGCGCTGCGCCAGCCTCAGCTTGGACGAGGCGGATTTTGTAGATACGGACTTTTTCCTCCGTCCTGCGGGCAGGCTGCATCTTGCTGCTGACAAGCTGGAAATCAAAAATTCGACCGCCCGACTGCGGCTGGCAGGCACTGCGCCGTTAGCTCTGTCCAGCCTGAACCTGAGTCTGAATGGCCTGCACGGCAAAGAACCAGGCACCATCCGGCTGAATGCGACCGCAGGCGGCTCCGGCAGGCTGGAACTCAGCGGCACTGCCTCAGCGGCAAAGGCGGGGCTGGCGGTTTCCGGCAGCCTATCTCTGCGCAACATGGCCGCCGATCTCCTCAATCCCTATATTTCGTCAGGCAATGATATCCGCATCCGACAAGGCAGGCTGGACATCAGCGGCGCGGGCAGCTTGAATCCGGCTCAAGACGGGGCCGCGCTCAGTCTGACCAGCGGCACCGTGCAGCTACACGATTTTGCCCTGCAAGGCTTGGTTTCCGGCAAGCTCATGACTGGTAAGGAATGCTCGCTGGACCGCAGCCTGAGCTGCGCCAGCCTCAGCGTCGAGGAGGCGGATTTTTCGGACACTGACTTTTTTCTCCGGCCAGCCGGGCGGCTGCATCTTGCTGCTGACAAGCTGGAAATCAAAAATTCGACCGCCGGGCTGCGGCTGGCAGGCACTGCGCCGTTAGCTCTGTCCAGCCTGAACCTGAGTCTGAATGGCCTGCACGGCAAAGAACCAGGCACAATCCGGCTGAATGCGACCGCAGGCGGCTCTGGCAGGCTGGAACTCAGCGGCACTGCCACGGCAGCAGAGGCAGGGCTGGCAGTCTCCGGCAGCGTGGCTCTGCGCAACATGGCCGCTGCTTTGCTCAATCGCTATCTTGCCAAAATCCGCTTCAGTCAAGGCAGGCTCGACATCAGCGGGGCGGGCAGTTTGAATCCGGCACAAGACGGATATGCGCTCAATCTCTCCAGCGGCACGGTGCAGCTACGCGATTTTGCCCTGCAAGGCAATGGCGCAGCCTTGGTTTCCGGCAAGATGCTGACCGGGGAAGACTGCGCCCTTGACCGCAGCTTGCTCTGCGCCAGTCTCAGGGTGCAGCAGGCTGATTTCGCCGCGCAGGCTCCGGCCTTTTTCCTGCAGCCGGAGAACCGATCCAGTTTTGCCTGCAATGAGCTGGCGATCAGCGATTCCACTGCTTTGCTGCCGGTTGGCGCAGGGGCAAATCGGCCCATGCTGCCGCTCTCCAGTCTGAATATGCGCCTGAATCAGAATCAGCAAAATAACTTGCATTTGAAAGCAGGCACGGGCGGTCAGGGCAGTCTTCGGGCTGATGGAACTCTGAACCGGGATGGCAGCGGCGCAGCCAGCCTGACTGGCAGCAATTTGGACATCCGCCTTTTCAACAAAGCTGTTGCCGGGCTGTTCCGCAAGAACCTTTCCCTCACCCCGCAACAGGGCCGCCTGAGCTTCAACGGCCAGTTCGCCTTGCCGGAGAGCCGCTTCAGCGGCCAATTCAGCATTGATGATCTGGCCGCAGGCAGCAGCCAAGGCGACAGCTTGAGCTGGCAAAAGGCCACAGGCAGCGGCGCAGTGCTGACCTTGTCGCCCTTCAAAGCCGCAGTTAAGCAGCTTTCGCTTCAAGAACCGGCTGTCCGGCTCGCCTCACCAGAGAGCAGCCTGCCTGCCGCCTTTTTTTCTCTGTTCCAAGAGCTGCCGCCTGTCACGGTGGCGCAATGCAGCTGGAGCAAAGGCAGTTTCAACAGTTTCAGCGGCATGCAGGGCACTGTTGCGCCGCTCAAGGCAGGCGAGGCGGCGGACTTTTCCTTGAGCGGCACCATGAACGGCGGTCAGTTCAGCCTCAGCGGCACGACAGGCAGAGATAAGACAGAAATCAGCCAGCTGACTGCTGAACGACTGCCCTTGGTCAAGGTCGGGCAAAACTTGGCAGACCAGCTCAACCTGAAGAGCGGCACAGTCAGCCGGACTGTCAAAGACAGTGAAGATCAGCTTGATTTTGCTGGTTTCACTCCCAAGCCTGAGTCAGACTATGCCCTGACCTTGGCCCTGCTCACCGACAAAGACGGCTCCTTCACCATGCCGCTGCAAGCCATGCCCTTTGCCGCTGCCGAGGAAACAATCAGCGCGACTGCGGCGGACAAGTTCAAACGGCTCCGTTCGCAATGTCAGGACGAGCCTTGGACTGTGCTGGAGAAGATGATCCCGGACATATCCAAGGCCCGGAAAATCGACTTCATCCCCGGCGACAAGGTGCCAGATTTTATGAACGGCCTCAACAGCATCCGCACCCTGTTCAGCATCCGTCCTCATCTTGGCTGGGCCGTGCAGGGCTGTCATGATGCTGAGGCGGATACAAAAACGCTGCTGGCGCATATCCAGCAAAGCGAGGCGCAGAAGGTTGCGGCGGAAAATATCCGGCGGCAGAAGGAGATGGAGCGGCTGATTGCCACAGAGACGGAGCGGCAGGCAAAATTGAACAAGGCAGGTCTGCCGATTGTCAAGGACATGCTGCCGGAGATCAAGGCCCGGCCTGATCTTCAGCTCCTGCCCATGCCGCAGGCCGAGCTGCCGGAACATGTTCTGCCGGATTTGGCCAAGGCCCGCGCCGCAGTGGTGCGCGAGCATCTGATCAGCAAGCTCGGTCTGCCCGCAGACCACGTGCAAATCCATAAAAGCGGCGACTGCGGCGCGCAAGTGGTGCTGATTCCTGTGCCGGTTTGGTGACAATTTGTCAGCATCTTGCAGAACGCGCAACAAAAAAAGGCAGGGACCGTCTTCAGTCCCTGCCTTTCCGCCACGCCCCCTCCTGCTGATCAGCCGCAGCCGGTTCCTGCACCAACGCAGGCCTGTTTGGAGGAGCATTTCCGCATCCGGCCTTGCAGCAGGCCCAAATCCTTGCCAGTATAGACCGCTTCCAGCCCTTTTTCAATAAAACCGGTCATGGCCACTGGCTTGATGCCCCGCTTGCTCAAGGCCTCTTTCGGCCCGTCGCCAAGGTCGCTGACGAGAATGGCTTGGCAGTCGCTGAGAATGCGGCTGAGATTGAGCCAGCGCTGCGCTCCTCCTCCAGCAGGCGGGGCCTGCCTTTCCTCGATGAGCTTATAGCCGCCCTGCTCGTCCTGACCCCAGATCTGAAACTTGACTGCCTCGCCAAGATGCTGATTCACCAAGACACCCTCCTGCGTGGCCACTGCCACGTAAGGCCGCACCGCTTCAGCAGGCTTGGGCAGACGGGCGCAGGCGCTCAGGCAGCCGCGCATCTCTTCAGTTTTGTCATCATCCAACAGGCCGACCGCATCAGCCCGGCAGCGGGTGCAGTGCCGCATCTGGGGCAGATATTGCTCCGCTTCATTGCGGGTCGCGTTCATGACAGCCTTGGACGGCTCCGGGATGTCCTCGAACACCGTGTCCGCATTGGGGAACATGGCCATGCAGTTGAACAAATCCGCGCCCAGCTTCTGCATGGTCTTGGCAATCTCAATGATATGCCCGTCATTGATGCCCGGAATCAGGATGCTGTTGATCTTGACCGTGATGCCGTGCCGCTTCAATTTTTCAATCGCGGCGATCTGGCGGGCAAGAAGCAGCTCTGCTGCCTGTCTGCCCCGGTAGAGGACTTTGCCGTCCCGCACCCAGGAATAGATTTTTTCTGTCACTGCCGGATCAACGCCGTTCACTGTCACGGTGACGTGCGACACGCCGATTTCCGCCAGTTCCTCGACATGCGGAGCTAAAGTGAGACCATTGGAAGCCAGGCAGAGAATGGTCTCAGGAAAACTTCTGCGGATCAGGCGCATGGTTTCCAAAGTTTCCTCGGCATTGGCAAAGGGGTCGCCCGGCCCGGCAATGCCTGCCACGGAGATGCGCGGCTCCTTTTCCAGCACCTTGCCCATGTAATAGAGGGCCTGATCCGGCTTCAAGACCGTGCTGGTCACACCGGGCCGCGACTCATTGACGCAGTCGTATTTGCGGTTGCAGTAGTTGCACTGAATATTGCACTTTGGGGCCACAGGCAGATGGACTCTGCCGTACTGACCTTTGACTTTGGCGTTGAAGCACGGGTGCCGGTTGAAATCTATGCTGTTCATAATCGCTGCTCCTGTTTGCTGAATGGCCTGCGGAGGAATCATGCTCTGTTCAGGGGCAGGGAATTTCGCCACGCTGCCCACGTACTGCTGTCTTGGTGACAGCAAGATATGTGCCAAATAATACAGCATCGTGTTTGCGAAACAGTTTCAGAAGGTTAATAAAGCACAACCAGGGTCAGGCAGGAAAAAGAGGCAGGGCAGGTTCTTGTTGCGTCAAAGACAAAAATGAACAAACGCTGCATTATTGTTGCGGCAGCAAAACGCCGGACAGTCTCCCTGTTGAGCGTGGCTGAAAAATTCAGGAATGTTCAATCCATGCCAGTGCTCAGTATAACCAGATGATTATCTTGATTTTCCATCCGGTTGTCCGTTATGATAATTACTGATACTATCCGGGCGTGAATTACGGTATGATAAATAAGACGTGCCTTCCCTTTGGAACAGCAGAAAATCGGGCAGCCGCCTGTTCTGTTTTTGGATGATTTTTATCAGGTGAACATTGTGGCTTTTGTTGATGGCAGTGTTGAACTCTTTGGCATTATTGGCAATCCAGTCCGTCATTCCTTGAGTCCGGTCATGCAGAATGCCGCCTTTGCCAGTTTGGGCATGAATCGAATCTATGTGCCGATGTCAGTGGCTGATCCAGCCCAAGCTGTGCCGGGGCTGCGCGCTTTAGGCTTCCAGGGCGTGAGCGTGACCGTGCCGCATAAAGAGGCAGTCATCCCTTTTTTGGATGCTGTCGATCCAGTGGCAGCGCAGATCGGCGCGGTCAACACGCTCCTGCTGCGGCAGGACAGCGCAGGCAAGGTGCGGATTCAGGGGTATAACACAGACTGGCTGGGAGCCAATGCAGCCTTGACCGCTGCCAAGGTCAATCTGCAAGGCAGCCGGGTTCTTGTCGCTGGGGCGGGCGGCGCAGCCAAAGCGGTTGCCTTTGGCCTGAAGCAGGCAGGCGCGAATGTGCTGATCACCAATCGGAGCGCAGTGCCCGGCCAAACCTTGGCCGCTTGGCTCAACTGCGAATTTGTCCCATTGCAAGAGGCGGATCGGCAGACCGGAGATATCTTCATCAACACCACTTCAGTCGGCATGGAGCCTGATTTGAACGGCTGTGTCATTCCGCCGGCAATGCTGCCGAACTTTTCTGCGGTCATGGATATAGTCTATGCGCCGCTGGAGACCCGTCTGCTCCGGGAAGCCAAAGCCGCTGGCTGCACAACCATTGACGGACTTGCCATGCTTCTGCATCAGGGCGCGGAGCAGTTTCGCATCTGGACAGGTCAGCCCGCGCCGGAAGCAGTCATGCGGGCGGCATTGGAGGAGGAGCTGCGGCGGCGGAATGAACGTGTCCGACACAAGCAAACTGAAAAACTAAAAAAATAGCTGTTATGCACCTTAGATGCGTTGAAATTTGTGCTGGAGCAGGCGGGCAGGCTCTTGGTTTGGAGCGGGCTGGTTTTGAACCGCAAGTTTTGGTGGAAATAGAAAATTCATGCTGCAAGACGCTGCTGGCCAATCGTCCGCACTGGCATGTGCTTGAAGATGATTTGAAGGAATTTGACGGCAGACCATATCGCGGAGTTGATTTGCTGGCAGGCGGTGTGCCGTGCCCGCCCTTTTCCAAGGCAGGCAGGCAGCTTGGCAGCAAGGATGAGCGTGATCTTTTTCCAGAAGCACTGCGGCTTGTTGATGAAATCAGACCTCGTGCTGTGATGCTGGAGAATGTCCGGGGATTCTTGGACGCAGTCTTTGAAGATTACCGCCTCCGCTTGAAAAGACAGCTTGAAAAAATGGGATATGCTGTAGGATGGCGGCTGCTCAACGCCTCTGATTACGGCGTTTCACAGCTTCGTCCACGTGTGGTGATTGCTGCTTTGCGCAAAGACATGTCAGAAGTCATGTCATGGCCTCAGCCTGGAAAAACGCAGCCGATGACTGTTGGGGGCTTGCTTCAAGATCAGATGGCCTTGAATGGCTGGACTGGTGTGAACCGCTGGATTAAGCAGGCTGATGACATCGCCCCGACCATAGTTGGCGGCTCGAAAAAACATGGTGGCGCGGATTTAGGGCCGACAAGGGCAAAAAAAGCATGGGCCGCCTTGGGAGTTGACGGCAAAGGTGTGGCAGATGCCCCGCCGGAAAGAGATTTTGTTGGGATGCCGAGGCTGACAATACGGATGGTGGTGCGGATTCAAGGTTTTCCTGATGAATGGCAGTTCGTTGGCAGGAAAACTCCAGCATATCGTCAAATCGGCAATGCCTTTCCTCCGCCTGTCGCTCATGCCGTGGCATCTGAAATTTATCGCAGTTTGACTAAAAGAAAAATGTTCGCATTGGCCGCATAAGGAAAACAGCATGGCAGCAAAAGGCATAGGAGCACGAACAAAACTCAGGCAGCATTTCCTTGCCAATCTTGGCCGGATCATGAACTCCGACGAGCTGCGGGAAGTTGCTGGAGGCATCACAGAATGGGCCAGACGGGTCAGAGAATTGCGCACTGAAGAAGGGTATCAGATTCAAACCCACAACGACCGCAGTGATCTCAAGCCGGGGCAGTATATTCTCTGCGACCCCAAACCTCAACCAGCTTTTGAACGGTCGATTTCAAAAGAAATAAGAGCCTTGGTTCTGGACAGAAACGGATTCACCTGCCAGATGTGCGGAGCAGTGGCAGGGGAACCGCATCCGTATGATTCAACGAGAAAAACGCGGCTGCATATTGGACATATTATTGACAAGTCTCAAGGCGGCACTGATGATCCTGCCAATTTGCGGGCCTTGTGTTCCGTATGCAATGAAGGCGCGTCCAATCTCACTTTAGAAAGACCGTCAGCGCAAAAGCTGCTCATCTAAGTCAGACGGGCCAAGGTTGGTGATCAGTTGGAGCTGCTGCGATGGCTGATCCAGAAATTTCCGAAGCAGGCTGAAGAATTGCTGGCCGCAGACAAATAACCTTTCTTCCTGACCACCGCTATGAATTCCATTCTGCAAATACACAACCTGACCAAGTCCTTTGCCGACTTCACAGCTGTCAACAACATCAGCTTGGAGGTGGAAGCCGGGGAAATATTCGGCTTTCTTGGCCCGAACGGAGCTGGCAAGACCACGACCATCAAGATTCTGACCGGCCTGCTCCAGCCGGACAGCGGTTCAGTGCTGATCAACGGCAAATCGCTGACCGAGCAGCCCTTGGCCTGCAAGCAGGACACCGGTTATGTCCCGGACCGGCCTTGGCTCTTTGAAAAGCTGACTGGCAACGAGTATCTGAAGTTCATTGCCAGCCTCTACCAGCTCCCGGAGAAGCGGTTCAACACGGCCAGCCAGCACTATCTGGAGCTGTTTGATCTCGGCAAATGGCAGGATCATCTGATTGAAAGCTACTCGCACGGCATGCGCCAGAAGTTGATCATGACTTCGGTTTTCATGCTCAACCAGCCGCTGATGATCATTGACGAGCCAATGGTCGGCCTTGACCCCAAATCAGCCCGAATCGTCAAGGAGCTGTTCAAACAGAAGGCGGAAGAGGGTACAGCCATCTTTCTCTCCACCCATTCGCTGGAAATCGCTGAGGAACTCTGTCACCATATCGCCATCATAACCAATGGAACCCTGCGGGTGGTCGGCACTATGGAGGAGCTGCACCGCCAAGCGGGCCGGAGCGATCAGGCAGTTGACTTGGAGGAAATTTTCTTGGAACTGACTGGTGCATGGGAAATGCAGCAGGTGATTGCCGCCCTCAAGGAAGATTGACCAGTCATGGAGCGAAGGAATTTCATCCGCTTGGCTGTCTATGGTCTTGCCGCCTTTGCCGGAACCTATACGGTGTTCATTGAGCCGCGCCTTGTTCAGGTCAACAGATACAAAATTCCGCTCAATGACCTGCCGCCTGCTTTTCATGGCTTCACCATCGCCCATCTGAGCGATCTGCATCTTGGCCTGCTCGTTTCCGCAGACTTTATCGAAGGCGTTGTGCGGCAGACTAATGCCCTGCGCCCGGATGTCATTGCCTGCACTGGCGATTATGTCCATGAACGGAACACAAAAGAAGAAATCGAGCAGGTCTGGCCGATTCTGTCAAAGCTGCGGGCCAAGCACGGCGTGTTCTCAGTCCTTGGCAATCATGATCATTGGGCGGATACGGAACGTTCTCTGTACTGGCTGGAACGGAGCGGCCAAAACCTCCGCCATCAATGCAAGGCGATCACCAAAGGCAAAGAGCGGATTCTGATCGGCGGGGCTGGCGATCTTTGGCAGGACATGCTCAGAATTGATCACGTTTTCGCTGGATCAGATGAAAACGAATGCAAGATCCTTCTTTCGCACAACCCGGATTCGGTTGACACTGATTTCAAAACACCCCTGTCCTTGGTTTTGAGCGGCCATACGCACGGCGGGCAGGTGGTGCTGCCCTTTTTCGGCCCGCCAGTGCTGCCGGTGGATAACAAGAACTACAGCAGCGGCCTGATTGTCACGGATAAGACAAAACTCTTCATCAGCCGTGGCATTGGCTGGACCATATTTCCGGTGCGCTTCAACTGCCCTCCAGAAATCGCTCTGCTGGAGCTGATCAACCCGGGTTTGTCGGCATAATCGCTGATTTGCTCAGGATGCCTTCCGACCGCCTTTTTTCATTCTCTTGTCCAGTTTGAATCCACTGTGAAAACCGTAGAACCGAGCAATATTCTGATTCGTTCCACCAATTGGATCGGCGATGCAGTCATGACCACGCCTGCCCTGCGCACCATCCGCCGCAATTTTCCAGAGGCGCGGCTGACGTTGCTGGCCCTGCCTTGGGTGGCGGATGTCTTTGTCGCCTGTCCGCATCTTGACCGCATTATTCTCTATGACAGACAGGGGCGGCACCAAGGACTGCGCGGCAAGCTCCGCTTGGCAACGAAGCTGCGGGCTGAACAGTACGATGCGGCCATCCTGTTCCAAAATGCCTTTGAAGCTGCCCTGATCACCTTTTTAGCCCGCATCCCGATCCGGGCTGGCTACACCACCGACGGCAGAGGGCTGCTGCTCACGCATGGGGTGCGCAGGCATCCTGAGATCAAGAAAAAGCATCAAGTTCATTATTATCAGGAGATGCTGGCAGGGCTGGGCTTGCAGCGGAGTGAGAATGCCTTGGAGCTGTTTCTTGCTCCGGCGGCGGAGCAGGATGCTGAGGTCATGCTGAGGCACTTGCGGCGCGACAGGAGCGGGCCGCTTGTGGGACTCAACCCCGGCGCAGCATACGGACCGGCCAAATGCTGGCCAAGCGCAAAATACGCTGCCTTGGCGGCAAAGCTGACTGCCGCTCTTGAGGCGCGAATTGTTGTTTTCGGCACAGCCGCCGACCAGAAGGCGGCAGCAGAGATTGCCGCTGCTGCCGGAAAACAGCGGGTGTTGGATTTGACCGGCAAAACAAGCCTGGCACAGGCTCTTGCCTGCATTGCCCGCTGTCAGCTCTTTGTGACCAATGATTCCGGTCTGATGCACGTTGCCGCCGCTCTGCGCATTCCCTCAGTGGCGATCTTCGGCTCCACTGATCCTGTTGTCACCGGCCCGTTTTTCGAGCAGGCCGCAGTGGTGCGCAAAGCTATGCCATGCAGCCCCTGCCTGAAGACGCACTGTCCGCAGGGGCACTTTCAGTGCATGGAGCAAATCAGCGTCGAAGAAATTATATTTGAGTGTGTAGAAAAAATGCGCACGTGAGTAAAAAATGCCACTCATAGCCTGTCACCACGCTGTGGTTCTATGTTAATATGTTGAAAATATGAATATTTTATTCGTAATCATTTGGCATGTTTTTTGCTTATTTTCTTGTAAAAACAAATACAAAAAATTTTACTTGAATCTCAAAATGGGATTTAGTATAAATAGATATGAAAATCATTAGGGAACCTCGAAAAATCGGTATTTTTCGAGGTTCCCATTATCATCAACAACGATCACCTTCACGGTGAAGCAATAGAGGGGGCAGCATCATGAAAATAGAGCAAATCAACAACTGCACAGTAATTCACTGTGAAGAGACACGGCTGGATGCTTCCTGCGCTCCAGATTTCATCAAGGCTGTATGTAAAAAACTTGACGAATTAACGGATACCGTCAAGGCCATTATTATTGATCTGAAGCAGGTTGAATTTGCCGACAGCAGCGGGCTTGGAGCCATTGTTGTGATTTTTCAAAAATTGCGGGCTAAACTTCTGCTCTGCGGCATTAGCGAGCAAGTGGAAAAACTTATCAAAGCAACTCGATTAGACAGCATTTTCAAATGGTATCAAGATATACCTTCGGCACTTCAAGCTGCCTGAATAAAAAGGCATCTTAGCTGTAAAGGCCATCTGTTCTTGCAGGAAGAACAGATGGCCTTTTTTATTTCTCTTTCCTTGACCGACATTCCTTCATATCCAACGGCGAACAGGCAGGACGACGGAATTCATTCTTCATGAGGATGTCAGCATAGCTTTTAGATTGTTGACTGCGGTAGAGCTTGCCATACATCTTATAAGCCAGAACCTCAAGCACGACTGCATTGGTGGTGCAGGTCGCCGTGCGTTCATAGCCGCCGTCTTTTTCCCGCCGTCCCTCAAACCAGCCCTTCTCAGGGTCATGCAGCGGACTGACAAGCTGCATCAGCCCATCTGTATAGGATGTTTTCCATAAAGCCCACATCCCAAAGGCTGCGGAATTGGCCACCAAGGCCAGATCAGGATGCAGCTCGCCTTCCGGGGTCAGCGTGTTCCACGCATAGCCGTCAGCAAAAATCGAGTTGTAGAGAAGATAAGGCGGCTTGCTGCGCCGGTAATTTGTCCGGGCCGTGAAAATTCGCTCGTACTGGTAGCGTTTTTCCTGCACTTTGTAGATGCGCCAAGCCAAATCTGCCAAGGCGGCATTGCTGCTGTAGGAATCAGGACTGAATTGGTCGTTCAAGGTGTCCCAGTTGAATTCCAAACCCAGCAAAAGATAAGGCAGGCTGACCAAGGGATCAGAGATGCCGGTCTTGCGGCTGTCTTCTTTGCTGGCAGGCAGGTCTATATCATAAATGCTGACGACCGGAGGCTCTTTCCGGTGTGACATAGGAAAGCCCCACGTTTTGTAGCCCATGAGCGCATAGTCATAATAACCAAGCGGCTCTTTTGGGGATGCTGGCAGCGGATTTTTGCTGCTGTTGCGGTTTATTCCTGACAGTTCACCGCATTCATTGATCACTTTGCAGAAATTCCAGCGCAAGATGGCCTTGTCAATATATTCACTGTACTGCGGGGCATAATCGCTGAGAATTTGCAGCCAGATCAGCAGACGGCCAATATCGACTGCCGACCAGCCATCATTGCTTTCCTGCTCTCCGTTCTTGGCATTATAAAACAGATTGGGCAGCTGGCCATAAGACAAGGGCATGTTGTTGAGGAATTCCAGCAACGGCGTGATGCGGTGATCAAATTCGTAGTTGTCAATCAGGCCGAGACGATGCGCCGACACAGTTGCCGCCACAGTATCAGCGATATTCCATACATTGGCAGTGACGAAGCTGTCAACTCCATTCACCAGCCCTGTTTCAGCGTTATAATTATTGATAAAATACTGCCATGCAATTTTTGCCCATTCCATCTCCTGCTCGGTCAGCTTGCCGTGCCGACCCTGCCAGAACATTTCTGAATCTGCCACCTCAGTCAGTCCTTTCTTTGTTTCACGCACGACAAGACCGCAGCTTTGCAGAAAGAACAAAGCGGTGACTGCAATCAAGCTGAAGGAGAGAAAACGGGAGGACAGCATCACGTATGCTCACGCAGGCATTGAGCGCGATCGCGGGCCTCCGGCGGGCACTCGTCCATGGTTTTGTCCCAGCGGGACGGCTGCGGCGACTGATTGAAGCGCAGTATTTTGCCCTGCGCTTTATAGAGCAGGCATTCTAAAATGATGCCATTATTGTTGGCAGTGAAGATATTGATGTTGCCCGATCCATTTTCATACAGCCCCTCATAAAAACCTTTTTCAGGATCATACAGATGGCCGACCGCATCAAGCAGCGTCTGCGAGTAGGGCATGTCCCAGACAGCCCAAATGCCGAATGCACCCTTCAGTGCCACGGCAGCGAACTGCGGCATGAGCTTTCCATCAGGGTCCATAGTGTTCCAAGGGTACCCATCGCTATAAATGGTGTCATAGACAAAGTACGGGGGCTGATCAAGCTGATGCTCGGTGCGGGCGGTGAGAATGCCGGTGTCCTTGTAACGTGCCTCCTGCACAGCAAAAATCCGCTTGGCAAAGTTTGCCAAGACCTGATCGGTGTGAACTTCTTGAGAGCTGCTGCGGTCAGATGACAAATCCCAACCCAGTTCAATGGCATCAAGCACATAACTTTCTGTGACGACATAATTATGAGCCACCAAGGTGCGCGGGTCGCGACTGTCGTAAGGAACTTCTATGTCATAAATGGGAATGGTCTGATACGGCTCCAGTTTTGAAGCCCGTTCCGTGTCAAATCCCCAAAGCTGGAAGCCCTTGGCTGCATATTCTTCATAACCGAGACGGCCTTCTTGCAGATAAAGAATTTTTCCATCTTTGAGCATGGCAGAGAACATAGTGCCAGTGTCATCAATCATATTGGAAAAATTCCATTTCAGGATAAAATTGTCAATTGCAGCGGCATGAATGGGGTACCGTTCCTTGACAATTTTAAACCAGATCAGCATCCGGCCCATGTCAACTGCGGAATAGCCAACCTCGCCGGGCTGATTGCTGTAATCAACTTTCGCGCCTGTCTGGGTGTGATAAACTTTGTTGGGAAGTTCGTTGTTGAAGAATTCAAGGCGGTTGAGCATGCCAATCAGCTTGGTCATGCGCATGTTGAATTCGTGCTTTTCAATCACCCCCAATTCATAGGCTGAAACTAAGCCGCCTATGTAGGAGGCGGTATCCCACATAGTGGTTGATGGATATTGGTCAACCGCATTGCACATGCCGTTGTCCTGGGTATTCTTCTCAAAGAATTTCCAAGCAATCTTTGCCAATTCAAATTCTTCTTCAGTCAGCGGCGCAGGAGTCCGCTCACGGATGCCTGCCAGCTTGGAAGAGACGGACGCGCTTTTGCCGCTGTTTTTTCCGCCTTCGTCAGAAAGTTTCACAGGCGCAAAGGGACTGTTATTGCCGGTGCAGGCGGAAAAAAACAGGAACACGCTGCAAGACAGGAGCAGAAAATTTTTTCGGCGCATGACAATTGAATGACAGAGGGAAAGATAATTCGCCCGGCAGCGCAAAAAATGGGCGAGATACGAAGTGAAAGAAACTATTCCTTATTTTCACTGTCCTTGGTTTGATTTTCAGATGCGGAGACCGGAAACAGTGCGCCGTTCTTCTTGGCATACTCAATCAGCTTGATGTCCATTTCAGATTCTCTGACATAGGAATCCTGCAAATTCGCATCTTCCAAATCTGCTTTGAGAAAGTTCACTCCGCCGAACTTGGCCTTGCTTAAATTGGCTTTTTTCAGCACCGCCTTGTTCAGGTTGACGGCCTGCAAGCGTGCTCCCTCCAGATTGCATGACTGCATCTTTGCCTCGACGAAATTTGACTGTTCAACAGATGCTTCCCGCAGATCAGCCTGCAAAAACATTGCTCGTAAAAAATTTACGGCTGAGGCATGAAGACCGAACAAGTTTGCGCCTGAGAAATCTGTGGAGGAAAAGTCTGACTGAGAAAAAGATGCCTTTTTCGCCGAAGCGTTCTGAAAGTCAGCATCCTGCAAATGCGATTGAAAGATATGACTGTTGTTCAGATTGGCATCCTTGAAATTAGCATCTTTGCAATTCGCTTGAATAATTGAAACATACTCCAAGTTGGCTGACTGCAGATCAGCATCTTGCAGGCTTGACTGAAAGATATAGGCATCTTTCAGGTTTGCTCCGGTCAAGTCGGCATCCTGCAAATCAAGTCGTTCCAAGTTTGCGCCAGAAAGATCGCATTTTCTGCATTGCTTGCTTGCCAGCAGTTTGTCAAGATCGGCCTGATTGAAGGCTTGTGCTGAAAAGGAAAAAAGAGATTCAGCTGCAAGCAGCAAACTGATTGATAATATTGTTTTTTTCATAATGATCAATGAGTTGATTTAATACGAAACAATGAATTGAAGCAGAGCCGCTTACTTGACTCCGCTGTTTAAGCTGGTCAGTCTGCCAAACTGCATGGCGGCCAGACTTTCCAAGACAATTCCGTTGGTGTTGGCGGTCAGCACCTGATTCGGCTTGCCATTTTTTTCGTAAATGCCAGCATACCAGCCGCGTTCCGGGTCATTCAGGTTCTTAACATTATCTAAGAGCAGCTTGGTGTAATCTGTGCGGTAGAGCGCATGCCAGCCAAAGGCCGCTTTGGTGCTCAGGGTTTTGAACGGTTCGGCATCTTTGCCGTCATCTGTGACAGCCTTCCAGAACTGGCCATTGACAAAGACTGTGTTGTAAACAAAATAAGGGGCCTGATCAATATGATCCTCACTCACAGCTGTGGGAATGCCGGTGGCCTTGTGCTGCTCCTCCTGCACGCGATACACGCGCCAGGCAAATTCACCCATCACCCGCCCGCCGCCGAATTCAAGTCCGTCAAGAATATACGGCTCGCTGACCACATAGTTGAGCGCATCAAAGGTTTTGGCGTCACGGCGGTCCGCAGGCACATCAATATGATGCTGCCGATGAAACTCCAAATAGGCTTCCGCGTTCTCAGCAATGCTGACATCCAAGCCCAGCAGAGCTGCGGCCCGGGCCGCATACTGCTCATAGCCCAGCCGCCCTTCCTGCACCTGCTCAGTCTGGCCGTTTCTGACCACAGCTCCTATGAGCTGCCCGTTTTTCACCAAGGCGGACCATTGCCAACGCTGGAGAAGTTTCCGCACCTCCACTGCGTGTTCTGGATAATTCCAGACAATAATATGGAGCGGCACCAGCAGCCGGGCAAGATCAATGGCTGACCAGCCAATGCCTTCCGGGCTGGGGTTGTTGGCGTAATCCGTCATGGCCAGCGTCTGGGTATTGTACGACTTGTTGGGCAGTTGATCAGCAAAGAGCGGCAGGCGGTCAAGACTAAGCAGAGCCTGCGACAGCCGGTCATCAAAGGTATGATGGGCTATGATCTCCAAGCGGTAGGCACTGATCAAGGCCATCATATATGAGGCAGTATCCCACAATGTGGTGGCTGGATAATCCTGCACCGAATTGACCAGACCAGTTTCCTGCTGCCAGTTGTTTTCAAAATATTGCCAAGCAATCTTCGCCCATTCGCGCTCTTCGCTGTTCAGGGGTGCAGGCTGCGGCACGGGAATGTCATCATGATAGGCTGATGCGGCAATTTTGCTGACCGTGAAGTCAACATCCCACAATTCCAAAGTGATCACCAGTCCGCTGGCTAAAATTAAGCCAATAATCATGGCAAGGTAACTGCGGGCCTGAAGCAGCCCCTGTTTGAATGAAATGCTCATACCTGTGGTTTCCAAAACGCGGCCAGAATCAGCCTGCTGAGAGCGATGATATTGTATGTGCCCCAGAAGGTGTTGATGATCACACCGCCGCAGGTGTGCGGCCCTGCGCCGCTGAGAAGCATGCTCCACGCATAGATCATGCCGGTCAACGTCAGCAAGGATATGGTGAACTGCGGCAAGACCAAATAAAAGAAATTGCCTTCCTGCCGCTCCTTGGGCGTGACCGGGAATTTAATTCTTTCGCCTTTGATCACGGTCAGCAGAGCACGCAAATTTACCGAAAAGAAAGCAAGGTACAATGCTTTGCCCGGAAAGCCGTTCAAACCCCAAGTGCCTGTCATAAAGGCTAATTCTGTAAGCAGCAGAAAGGGCAGGATGTGTTTGAAAAAGTCCGGGGTGTAGGCGGAGACCGGTGAAATGCCGCTGAACAGATAGACGATCGGGCCAAGCAGGAAAATCAGGTTCCATATTCCGCCGAGATAGGACCAGAGCGTGGCCCCGTACATCAGCCGCTGGCGCAAGGAAAGGCCGCGCCGGAAGAGCATCCGGTCCCGCAGCATGATGTCCAAGGTGCCGCCCGCATATTTGAACCGCTGCACCATCCAGCTTTGCAGGTCCTGCGGCGAGAGCATCTTGCTTTCCACTTCAGGATGCTGCACAGACTTCCAGTGTCGATCCGCATCGCTATGGAGAATGATCGAGGTGTAAATATCTTCAGACACGTGAAATTTATACGGAGTGAGCGGGATAATTCTTGCTGTATCCAGTCGCTGCGCATATTTCTCCGCAGTTTCTGGATTCAGGTTCTGCTTTACAAAGAACCGCTTAATTTTTTGGTTCAGTCTCTGCTCCAGCTTGTGCGTATTGTTGACAGTGTCCGAATAGTTTTTCAGTGCCGCCTCCATGACCGCATCCCGGCGATGGATGGAGCCTGCGCCGCAGCAGAACGCCGCGTTGACCCAGTTGCGCCGCCTCAGAATCACATCATAGAACATCTTGGGATCATTGGTCAAGGGATCATGGCCAATCTGCACCGGCCCGACCAAGCGTTCAATGCCCCGCGCCAGCCAGCGGCCCAAAGTGCTTTGCCAGACCGAAGACAATGGGCGGCCTTCCGGCAGGTCGTAAAACCATTGCGGAGTCTGCACCCACGCCACATCAGGATCACGAAAATAACCGAGCGTGTGCTCCAGCAAAGTGGGAAAAGGCCGGGTGTCCGCATCGCAGATGACTATAAGATCACCGCTGGTCTGTTCCATTGCATGAGCAAGATTGCCAGCTTTGAAGCCAATGCTGCTGTCGCGGACAATATACTCAACCCCTTCCTCCTCAGCCACCTGCCGCATGGCTGGCCGACGGCCATCGTCCAGCACATGAATTTTCATTGTCAGCGGAAACGGATAGCTCATCAGCTTGGCATCTTGGATGCTCAGACGGACCAGTTCCACATCCTCATTGACCGTGGGAAAGAATATATCCACCTTCAGAGGACGGTCTGGATAATGATCTGGCTGGGCCACACATTCCTTGATGGAATGTGGCGGTCTGCGACGGGGCGTGTCCTGCACCTTCCAGAGATTGATGGTGAACAGTGCCAGACCGATATAGGCGCAGGTTTCCGCTGCGGCCAATGGGATGGAAAACCACCACAGCGAGAACCATGTGCCGCTGCTGGCATAATCAATGGAGTAGCACCAGCGCCAGCTAATATACCACGCGCCGACCGCAAGATTCAGGCTGGCCAGCAGCTGCCAGAGAAATTCGGCAACCGGCTGGACCGGCAGCGGCGGCGGCGGCTGGCGGCTTTCAAATCTGCTGAAATAAAACTCAGGCATCTTCAGGATTCAGCATATCTGGCGGAGATAGGAATTTTTTCTCATCACAGCAATGCCGCAATAAGAAAGAGCAAATGTTGCCAAAGAAATGGCCGGGATATGCGCATAGCCGGGCAGGTTGAATCTGTAAAACACAGATGAGAGTAAATCCAGCACCATTGGGTGGAGCAGATAAATGCCAAAAGAATTTGCAGAGACTGCGGCAATCAAGGCAATGCCTTTTGCAGGCGCAGATTTTTTGAAAAAAAGAAAAACTGCCATAGACAAAACAAAAGAAATGATTCCTTTGTCGTTCAAAACAAGATAGTCTTTGACGATCTGATATTTTTCAATAAGGAAAAAATTTGTGCCTGCGCCGAGCAGGACTGTCAGAACAATCAGCAGGGCAAGGAGGATTCTTTTGACAGACAAGGACTCTCCATATTTATCAAAATAATATCCGGCAATGAAGTAGATGATATACCACTGAAAGAGCAAATGCCAGTACATGAAGATGCCGCTTGTTTCTCTGGCCAGATCAGCAATGGTGTTCAAAAGAAAAAACAAGGCTGCTGCACTGAGAAAAACAGCGAGATCAGTCTGCGACGGTTTTTCGCCGAGCACGAAACTGTTGATGAAGGGCACAAAGAGCATCAGGCAGGCAAACATGGACAAATACCAGAGATGCACATACGCGCTTCCTTCTGACCAGAAATCGACAGTCAGGAAACGGACCAGTTCTTCCTGTCCCATGCCTTTATATATCCTGAACAACAGATAAAAAATGGACCAGAAAAGAATCGGCGGCACTAACCTGACTGCCCGTTTGCGGTAAAAATCACCTACAGTCATCTGTCTGCCCAGTAGCACCGCTCCTGATATCATGACAAAGACCGGCACGGCGAAACGCGAGCCCGCATTGAGCAGATTGGCTGTCCACCAGCTTATCGGATCAATTTCGCTGATTCTGCCATACCATGCTGCGGTTGAATGAATAAAGATGACCGCAACAGTTGCCGCAGCCCGCAGATAATCAATATATATTTTTCTTGTTTTGCCGCTCATTTTTTTTGCTGTCACCAGTGCCAAGTGATGCCGATGCCGCCTTCGGCAAAGCCGCCGTCATAGGGCATGTCGTCATGCCACGGAAAACGGTTTCCCCGATAATTTTTATACGCTATCGTGAACGATTCATTGCGATAGCCTAACTCAAAGGTGTAGTCAGGACTCCAAGGTTGCTGCTGACTGCTGTCCAGATAATAAAACAGATTGAAGCTGAGATACCAGCCCTCATAGATCGGCGCGTCAAAACTGAGGCTCAGGCGGGTCTGATCTCGCTGGAGCTGTCCGTCTTGATCAACATACTTGGGTGCATGCAAAATGCTTGCCTTGCAGCCAATCGTTTTGTCTGTTTCTATCAGAAAAGGTCGCGCCAATTCACCGGACAAAGGCAGATTCCATGTCAGGGTGTAAGTTCCCTGATCATATTTTTCCACAATGTCGCTGCTGGAGCGGTTGCCTGAGTAATTGCTGTACACCAAGCTCAAGGCATAAGGCCGCCAGTCTTCACAGCCGAAGCGATAGACAAAATCAGGGTCCCACGGCTTGCGTTCGCTTCTCTCCAAGTAATGAAAAAAATTAGCTTCCGCAAACCAGAAACCCAATGGCGTGAATTTAACGGTCGCATTGGCAATCGGCGTGTAGCTGCTTTTATCGTTTTTGGCGGCGGTCAGTCCGGCATCAATTTTCCACGGATTGGCAAGCTGCTCCAGCAGGCCTTTGTCCTGAACATCCTCCAGCCATTCGCCGACCGGGAGGGTAAATGATTCTTCCAAACCCTTCCAGACATCATCCCATGTTTCTTCCGCCTCCACGTTTCCGGCCAGCAGCAAAAGACATGCTGCACTGACAAAAATTGTGGAATGGGTCACGTCCTGAAACTCCTGCTGAATGAACTTTAAAAAGAGTATAGAGGCTGGCCTGATGATTTTGCAAGAAATTTTTTGCCATTTGTTGTTGACGCAGCATCAGCCCTTATCCCTGCCACTCCGCTCGCGGAAAAAGAGGCGCAGCGGCACTCGGTCTAAGCCAAGTCCTTCCCGGAAGCGATTGGTGAGATAGCGCTGATAGGAAAAGTGAATGCCTTTGGGCTGATTGGCAATCACAGCAAAAGTGGGCGGGGCGGTGCTGATCTGGGCTGTGTAGTAGAGTTTCAGGCGGCGGCCCTGATACATGGGCGGCTCATGCTTGGCTTTGGCCTCCTCCAAGAGCCGGTTGAGAGCCGCAGTGGGGAACCGCTGGGTGAACTGGCGATGGATTTTGCCGATTTCCGGGAAAAGCCGCTTGATGCCTGCGCCGGTCTTGGCCGAGACCTTGAAAATAGGAACAAAAGGAATGAAGTTGGTTGCCAGTCGCACTTTCTCCAAGAGCTGCTCCTGCCGTTTCTTGTCACCCTCAAGCAAGTCCCATTTGTTGAGCAGAATCAGCAAGGCGCGGCCCTGCTCCTGGGTATAGCCGATGATCTTGGTGTCCTGCTCGGCAATGCCCTCGTCTGCGTCAATCAGGACAACTGCTATGTCGCAGCGGCTCAGGGAATGCAGGGCCTTGAGCACGGAGAATTTTTCCAGCTTGTCGGTGGTCTTGCCCTTGCGCCGGATGCCGGCAGTGTCGATGAGCAGGTAGCTGTGCTGCCCGGCGGTCAGCAGGGTGTCAACGGCATCGCGGGTGGTGCCGGCCACATCTGAGACCATCATCCGCTCCTGACCCATGATGGCGTTGATCATCGAGGACTTGCCCACATTCGGACGGCCCAGAAAGGCCAGCCGGACTGTGCCTTCGGGCAGCTCTGCCGGAGTAGCGGTTTTGTCCAATTTTTCCGCCAAGGCTTGCATCAGGGTGTTGAAACCGTAGCCGTGATCTGCGGATAAGGCCCAGAGCTGCTCCACGCCCAGCTCCCAGAAAGGCGTGAGCAGCTCGGTTTCAATATCTGGCGAATCAATCTTGTTGACCGCGAAAAAAACAGTCTTGTCGGTGCGCCGAAGCAGGTCTGCCAGCTCATGGTCGCCGGGCATCACGCCTTGGCGGCCATCAAGCAGGAGAATGATGATGTCCGCCTCCTCCAGAGCCTGCATGGCCTGGCTGCGGATATGACTGCTGAACTCGTCCCCGTCCTCCTCAATGCCGCCGGTGTCAACCAGCATGAAGGAACGCTCCTCCCACTGGGCGCGGGCATAGTGCCGGTCGCGGGTCACGCCGGGCAGAGAGTCAACCAGCGCGTCGCGGCTGCGGGTGATGCGGTTGAACAGGGTGGATTTGCCCACATTGGGGCGGCCCAGCAGGGCGACTAAGGGACAGGCAGTATTCACGATTTCAGAGAAAGGAAGATTCTTGCGGGCTGATTGCGCGCATCAGTTGCGGATTTGCAAAGATACCCGCTTGGCGGAAATTTGGCAAGCAGGCTTCCTGCCCGCCCCTCGGCTTAATGCGGATGCACGCTCCGAGTCTGCTGTCTCAGTTCTTCAGCCGTTCCCTGATCAGCCGGAAAAAATGCTCGGTGCGCAGGAAGGGCCGCCAGCGCAGGGCCAAGCTGGAGCGGTCCCAGAGCCGTTTCGGGCCGGGCATCTTTTTGCTCTGATGCTGGCCGTGAAAGTCGTCCAAGTGCTGCTGCTGCCGGATTTCCTCGATCTCGCTGGTCTTGGGAAAGGCGAGGCGGGTGAGCAGGAGATAGTTGAGCCACGGCTTCAATTCAGCAAAACTGAAACCGAGCAGAGCGGCGGCAGTACCGTATTGCCGCGCTCCAGCCAAAATTCCTTCCTGCAAAGGCCGGAAATGCTCGCTGTGGGCCTGCTCGGCCTGGCCTGCCGCATCATCAGCGTGGCGAAAAACCAGCTCATAGCCAGCCTCGTTGTCCGCCAGCCGGTAGGCTTGCAGAGTAGGATGCGGGGCGCGGCAGATTTCCTCAAACAGATCAAGGTTGCAGAGCATGGCTGAGGCCGCTGTGTCAAAGCGGTCGCGGTCATAGACAATCCCCTTGATCTCGTTGTTTATGGTCTCCGGGTAGGCAATGCCCCGGCTGGCTCCGAAGAGCAGACCATGACAGCGGGGTGCGTCACTGCGGTGGGCAATGGCCCGATGCAGGAAGCGCTGAATCGTGCCCAGCCAGCCAATATCAACCAAGGCAACATCAGGCTGGGCAAAAAAGCTCTGCTCCTCCAGATAGAGCTGCAAGGCCTGATTGGCTGCCAGCGTCTGCCGTCGCACTTCCGCCTGAAAGCCTTCCTCCTCTTCCAGCATCTCGTTGAAGCGGGTGCGGTTTTCCGGGACAAAGCCCTCATGCGCAGGGGAAAGGACTGTTTCCGCTGTCAGTTCATGTTGGGCGAGAAACGGCGCAAAGGGCGCGGCCTGCAAGCCGAAAACCCGGCAGACATCGCGGAAGTCGCGGTTGCCTGCGGGCAGAAAAACAATGTCCGCATGTTCCCGGTCAAGCCCTGCGTAAGCGCAGCTTGCCGGAGCCAAGGCCATCCTGCTGACGTAGAGGTAGGACACCTTGGGCAACGTGGCTCCAGCATACATGCGCGGGGCAACCTCGTTCCACACCTGCTCAAAGAGCCAACCTTCGCGGGAGAAGAAGTAGAGCCGCCTGATGCCGGAACGCAGGCAGTGTTCAGCCACTCCTTGAATAAAACCAGCAAAGAGCGGGGCAAAGACATTGAAGCCCTTCACATAAAGTGGATGCTGAGGAATATTTTCCGCTTCCAAAGGCAGCATGATCTGCTGCAAAGCGCGGCCTCGGTAAAAGGGCTGGCCCAGTGAGTAGTTGCAGTAGCGTTTGAGGAGCGACTTGCGCAGCTTTTCCCTGCCGTCACGCAAAACCAAGGCTTGGATGCCATGCTCCATTGGCCGCAGGCCGTCAGAGATGGGATTGTCGCCAACATGCAGCCAGCGGTCATAGTTCAAGCTGAAGCGTTCCTTGAGCAGGGGAAAGGCATGGCCTGACGCTTTCGCCAAAAAGCTGTCTGCTGAAGAGATGACCGCATCAACCTGATTTAAGAATCCGGCATGTTCCACCAACCGCTCCAGATGGCTTGCTGGCAGATAGATGTCTGAGACGATCAGTATTCGCTTGCCTTGGCGTTTCAGCTCACGCAGCCAATCGACCAAGGCGGCGCGGGGCACCAAGACCGCATTCTCCAGTCCAAGTTCATAGTCGGTGATTTCTTGCAGCAGCAGTTCGTTATCCGCCGTATCACCAAAGATTGCCGTGACCACCCGGCCCATGTAGTCAGGATAGCGGGCCTCAAAGTCCGGGAACTGCTGGCCGGTCTCCTGCCGCTGCTCCTTCTCAAAGCGGTTGCGCAGTTTGAGGATGTATGGCCAGCTTTTGCTGATGCCCATGCTGGCGGCCCGGTTGCTGATATAGCGGGCCACAGCAGGCTTGACCATGTCCGGGTCATGAATGCGGCGGATGAGCAGGGTGTCGAAGAGATCAAAAGAGACCGTGTCAACTGCGACGGCGAGTTGCTCGCCTGCGCGCACCAGCTTGTCAATGGAGTAAAAGCGGCTGATTTTCATGGAGGCAACTGCGGTTCAGCTCTGAATTATCAATAAAGCACGCTTGGGTGCTCAGGCTGCCGCCGTTACTATATATGCAGTTTAAAACGTTGTACAGAGGAATCGGCATGTCCTGCTGGCTGCAGAACTGCTTCAGCGCAGTGGAATTGACAAGGACGGCTGCTGGTCCTTGCCAAGCGCATTGAGCAGGCCGCGTGTGCTGCCTACCGCGAGGAGCTTACCCTGTATCGGCGAATGCCTCAGATTGCCTGCTGCTGACTTGCAGAATACGTACCTCCTTTGCTGTTTGTCCTGATCACCGACATGTAACTGATCACAGGGTGTCTCTAAAAAACACTGGCGCTTGGCATCGCAACTGGATAAATTGTGAGCAGTAATTTTTTCCGCAGGAGAAAGCTGTGACCGCCCCGTTCCATTGTGAAAATTTTGAGATAAGCGAGGAAGACCTTGCCGCTACACCTCCTGCGGTGCGGAAGCTGCTGTCTTTTTTGATCGCTGAGGTAACGCGGCTGAGAAAACGGGTCGAAGAGCTTGAGGCGAAACTCGGCGAAGATTCCTCGAACTCGAACAGGCCGCCTTCTTCCGACTCTCCGTTTACAGAAAAACGGCAGAGAGATCAGGCGGGGAAGCCCCGGAAAAAGCGGCGTGGATATCGTCAGGAGCTGATGCCGCCGACAGAAACGCAAAAAATGTATCCTTCCGCCTGCTCCTGCGGTTGCGGCAAATTCAAAAACATACGGTCATATTATACGCATCAGCATATTGAACTGCCGGAAATCGTGATGCAGGTCAGGCATTTCCTTCTTTATAAAGGGGAATGCGCCGCCTGCGGCAAAACCGTCAGAGGCTGTGTTCCCGATGAATTCAGAACCGGTTTCGGGGCGCGGTTCACCGCGCTGGTTGCCGAACTGAGCGGCATGGACGGCAGCAGCCGGGGAACTGTGCGGAAGTTCATCCGTTCCGTGCTCGGCGTTCATATCAGTGCCGGGGCGGTGCAGAAGATCATTGACAGGGCTTCGGCGGCTGTCGCGCCGCACTATGAGGCCATTTGGGCTGCCGTCACAAGCGGGGATGTCGGGCATATTGATGAAACGACGTGGAAAACTGGCGGCAGACTGCGCTGGTTATGGGTTATGGCGAACCGGCAGGCCGCGTTCTTCATGATTCATCCGAAACGCTCTAAGGAAGCCTTTGAAGAACTGATCGGTGCTTGGAACGGTATTCTCATCAGCGACGGATACAACGTGTACCAAAAATGGGTCGGCAAGCGGCAGACTTGCCTCGCGCATCTTATCCGCCGGGCAGACGGCCTTGCGGAGCGCGCTGACCCTGAACTGGCCGCCTGCGGCAAATGGGCCGCTGCGGAACTGCGGCGGCTCTGCCGCATGGCGAAAGACCCGCCGACCAAAGGTGAATGGTCCGCATTTTATGCCCGGCTCTGCCGACTTATCCTACGCTGGCGCGATTGCGACAGTGATGCGGGGAGGTTTGTCCGTCATATTGACAAGGAAATGGAGGCGTTGTTCACTTTCTTGCTCGAAGAAGGCGTAGAGCCGACAAATAATCCAGCGGAACGGATGCTCCGCTTCGGCGTGCTGTGGCGCAAACGGAGTCAGGGCACTGACAGCGACAAGGGAAACCGCTGGGTTGAACGAATCCTTTCCCTCCGGCAGACATGCCTGCTTCGGGGAAAATCCACTTTCGAGGTGCTCACCGAGGCCATGCGCTGCTATTTCAGAGGACAGATGCCGGATTTAAGCTGGGTCTGAGCGGTACCCTGTGATCGCTTACACCGACATTGACCGGACAAGCGGGACAAAAGCCTTCTGGATGATTTCGTATGCCTGCGCAGTTGCCAGCACAAGCCAGCCTTCGGCACAGACATCGCCTGGAAATCGGTTATGTCGGTGAATGGAACCGTCCTGCCACCAGAGACTTTGCACCATCGGAGAACCTTCAGCGTCCTCCCAACTGAAAAGGCCGGTCTTGCTGGATTTCCAGCCCAATCCTAAAGCCAGTTCAGGGTTAAAGGCCAGCCATTCCTGGCTGCCAATTTCACGTGCGCGAGGACTTCCAAAAACAGCAACGGCTCGAACAAACTGCATGTGTAAATGCGGATACTCTTCAGCAGTCCACCAGTGTTCAGTCGGAAAAAAAGAGGGTGCATTGATTGGAGTGTCAAACAACCGCTTATCTGGATGAGCTAACATGCTGAAGCGATATTCAAATTGCTTGTCGTCATCCATCTGGCGAATTTGTGTCAGTTCAGCCAATGCTATCAGACCATTTTCTTTGATCTGCTCAGGCATTAAAGCATAGCCATCCGTGCAGCAGCTCGGCCAGTCCTGCTCCCGAATTTCCTCCTTTCCTGGCAGCAAAATTTCGTTTGGACGCAAAGAAGGACGCTGGCAGGACATCACTTTGTCATTACCTCTGGTCAGCTGGATGAGGAATGCCGCATCTTGGCCGCTCAGTTTTTCCGCATCAATTAGCTCGGCAATAACATGGCGCAGGGCTTTTAATGCCTGCTGTGGCCGCAGACGATAATTGACAAGTTTCAGTTCCGCCGCTTCCAGCCAGTTTCTCATATTTTCTTCAGCCTGTTTGTTCCATTCTTCCTGCGAAGAGAGGCTTTTCATTAAGATGGCAGCACGGGCAATCAGATTTTGCAATGGAATGTCGGATGCTTTACTCATCAGGTCAAACAGATAATCAAACGGACGAATCATGTCCAAGGAATCATTCGTATCCGGGAAGGAACCGCCTTGCGGCAGAGCCTCAAAGGGAACAGCTTCCTCTTGAGTGGGAAAATCTGGCAGCTCCCAGGTGTAGGTGGGCGGCAACGCCGTAAACGCGGGCAGAGCAAAGGGCAAATTCAAGGCTTGTGCCAACTGCACCGCCATTGCTCGGATAGTCATATTCGGAGAACTGATCAATGTTTTGAATTCAGCAGCAAACTCGGCAAGGTATTCCGGTCGTTGTTCCAAAATGGTTTCACAGACCGCCAAGGCATGACGTGCCTCGCTTTCACTGCCAGTCAGCAAATTGCGCAGTAACTGACTTGATGCGACATCGTATGCAGGAGCGAGACATATCCTGTGCAAGGCGAGATGCGCTTCGGTGCGGATTTCAGGAACCTCAATCTTCATTGCGTCTGCAACGAGCTGAAGCAGGACGGTCTGCCATGAAGAAATGTTTTCCAACACAGGCGGCGGCATCTCTTCAGAAAGAGAGAACTCGTGGAGCTGGTAAACATGTTCTCGAATTTCCTGCCAGATTTTATCAAGTGGTGGGAATGCAAACAGGACTGGAAAAAAATCATCAATGCCTTCTACATATCTTCTTGGCCAATGCCAGTGGGCAATATAGTCTTTGACGAAACGTTGAAAGGCGTATTTACGGCCTTCTTCACCATCAAACTTGATCATTGCCAGCATCAACTTCAGTCGGATTCCTCCATCGAAATCTCGGTCCCATCCTCGCGGGTCTGAGCGTTCAGCCAGCTCCTTTAGGAATGCCCGGCCTTCTTTTTCATGGCCCAATGCCTTCAGACGCTCTGCCAGCAACATTTCCACCAGAAGATTGCCCTTCAGCGTATCGCGCAACTGCCCAATTTGCGTATAATTGATCGTTTCAGAAATCTTTTCTACGGCTTCTTCCCAACGAAAATACTTCTGTTCTTCAATTTGATTGATAAAACTCAGAAGAGAGTTGCCGGATGTGATGCGCAACAGGACATCTTTTCTCCTTAGCTCTTCTCCGTTTTTCAAGCGGATCGCAATATCGTGATCATAGGTTTCCTCTTTGTCGTCCTGCACCACCTTTTCGCAGAAACGTTCAGCATCAATACCAGCAGCCTGCAAACCTTTGGCAATGCCGCGCCACCACCCGGCCCGATGCGAAGGGAATATCTTGGTGGCAACGGTTTGTTCGAGGTACTCAAGCAGCATCTGAGCTTCAGTTTCGGAATTCCTTGTGCTGATTGCCTGCGCAAGCACTGCCGGGAGTTTGTCGGGAACGCTATTGGAAAAAGGCAGCAGCAGGTGACAGGCAAGGATGCAGACCATCTCAATAGAAGCATCGGAAGATGAAGCAGCCGCAGTCAATATGCCGCTTAACGCATCCTCGTAAGCAATGCTGTGCTGATCCAAAAGCCAGTTTTTGAGCTGCACGGCATAGTCCGGCTGCCATTGTGCGACCAAAGTTATCAGATCAACAGCGGCATCACGGATTCCTCGGCCTCTGTACGTTGTTACAAAGGTCACAAGAGCAGCAGCAAACCTGCGGATATCCTCTTCTACCAACTCAGGATGTGCCGCCGCAGTCTTTGCCAGCAGATCGACCCAAAAGGAAAACTGGTAGTCTTTGTCGTAAACCACACCAAAGCTGTTCTGCAAAATCTTCGGAAAGAGCGTCTTTGCCCTTTCCCGCTGTCCCGCCTCCAGCCAAGCAAAAATTTGCTCTGCATATTCTGAGGCTAGGGTGCCGACATCGTCCCAAACACCATAACGCTATTCAATTCGATCCAGATGCCCTTGTAGATTTTCCTTTGAACACCCCTGACGGAACAGCTCCAAGGCTATTTTTCGTTGCAGCCGGGGTTGCCAGTATTGAGGCTGCTCCTGCCAGAGTCGGTCAAATTCCGCTTCCAATGCCTGAACTGCTGCCGGACCATGTTCGGCAACAGCACGAATGAGGAACGAAAAGAACTCGCTGGCCAATCGTTCATAGGCAAACCAGGAATGCCATTGCCGAGTATCCTGCCGCCTGCGATAGTACAAACGCAAAGCGGGCTGCAATTCGTGCAGAAGCATAGTCGGGGGCAATAGCTCGCCAGCCCAAGCCCTGCCCCAGATATTGGCGATGATAACCAAGCAGCGTTCAAACAGAACAGCACCATGCTCTTGCACCTTGTCATCAGGCACTGCCTGCACCGGGTCTTCAGGCCGACCAAGCATTGCCAGCAAGCGGTTGAGACGGATACGAGCAAAAAAAGGTGTGAGTCTGCCGTCATTTCCGTGCATGACACCAGCAAGAGTCAGCCTAGGCTGTCGGATACTTGCTATTGTTTCGGCTACCGTCTCTTTATCCTTGCGGATATGATAAATAAATTGAGAAATCAGTAGCTTGGTGTCATCATCATGCTCTGGTGTTGTTTGTTCCTCTAAGATGCGGGTAAGTGCTTCCTTGGCATTATCGGAATCAGGACGGAAAGAGCATATCCAGAAATCCAGTTTACGCAGGAGCCATTGACTCTCTTCACGTCTCTTGAGCTGTTCTTTCAGTTGGGAAAGTTTATCGGCATCATTGCTGTTAAAGACAGCATAGGTCAGTTTCTCAAGCACGTTCTGCCTGAGTTCCTCATGCAAAGAATCAGAATCAGCAGCGTCATGGGGCTGCATATAATGTGTGTCAGCCCGAAGCTGCGTTATGATTTGCAGCAGATTATCCAGCGGACGAAAATAGTGAGCAATTTTTATCCAAGAGTCCAGAGTGTCCTTGTTTCCATTGATATGACCAATTTCCGTTGAGCCATTGAGCAGATCAAGCGGTTCGGCTGCATTGAACACTGACTCTGCCGCCCGCAGTTCGCCTTTTTCGATGAGCAGCGCGGCGAAATCAAGGGCATCTTTTGCAGCAATCCGCAACTGATTCCCGTCCATGACAAAATGCAGAGCCTCATCCAAACCGCGAAGCTCAAGGAGCAGCCTTGGCAAATTCACGTCAGAGGAATCAATACACTCTTTTCGGTCGCTCAACTCTTTTTCAATCAGCAGGGCGCGGATGATTGCCAATCCGTCATACTGCTTACGGGCCGCATCAAAACAGAGCTTGATATCCTCAAAAATGGCCGTTGCAGGTCTGAGGCGCATGAACTGATCGCGGAAATGCTGCTGGGTGCCGAGCCGAAGAACAGCCTCCCATTCTTCCGCCTTTGCCCGATGGTACAGCTCTTCCCATGCCCAAAAAATTTCTGAAGAAGCCGCGAATTCAGCAAGACGGCGATGATATTCCCTGTCTTTTTCCGCATCCTCGTCACCAAAAATATTGCGCCGGGTTTGTGCAAGGATGAACTGGCGGAAGCTGTTGTGAAAGAAATGCCAACGGGTTTCTGTCTCTTCACGAAAATAATGGCGGGCATGTCGCAGCAAATCCTTGATGACAGGCTCTCCCATCCGCCCCAGCCATTCCTTCGGATTGAACGGCCCTCTCAGTCTCGCCAACAGGGCAAGCAGGTCTTTCAGTTCCTCATTATTCTCAAGCTGCTCCCAGTAAATACGATAAGTTGCCTCTATGTTCTCATGATAAGGAACCGTGTCGGCAAGAACGGCATCAATTTTTTCTTCAGCGGTATTGCGAAGACGTTCCAGTAAATAGCGAAGTGTCAGCGGATGCCCGTTGACAAGCTGATGCACTGTTTCCTGCTGTGCCGAACTGAGCTGCACCGGCAAGCGGGATGCGCTAATGATGGCGGCCACAGCCTGTCTGGGCAACGGCTGCATGGTGAGCGTCCGCCCTGTTTGTTCGACTTGCTGCCGAATGCGGGAAGGGAAATCCGCAAGCTGCAAGGTCTGGCTGCCAAGGATCAGCAGCACTCCTTCAGGGAGATTGTCCGGTGACGGCAGCTCATTGAGCAGGCTTCTGACCGGCCTTTGCTCCCGTGCAATATGATCAAGCCCGTCAATAACGAGCAGAGTCATGATCTTGTCCTGCTGCCATTGTTCGTGCAGGCTCCTCAATTGTGCAGAGAATGCTTCCCGAAATTCCTCCAGTGTCTTCGGCTGGGAGGGCTTCCCGGTTTGGGCGTAAATTTCCTGTCGCTGCAAGGCCAGATGCAGGTCGTGCAGAAAAGAAACAGCTTCGCCTCTGCCTTCCTGCCCGATGCTTTCCGGCACGTAAGCGTAGTAACGAATAATTTTGTAGCCGGGGCGATAGCGGAAGGTCTGCGTCAGGGTGGTGGATTTTCCGGTTCCCGGCGGGCCGATCAGGGCCAGATAGCCGGAGTTGAACTGTGCCGCAGCCGTAAGCGATCACAGGGTACCGCTCAGACCCAGCTTAAATCCGGCATCTGTCCTCTGAAATAGCAGCGCATGGCCTCGGTGAGCACCTCGAAAGTGGATTTTCCCCGAAGCAGGCATGTCTGCCGGAGGGAAAGGATTCGTTCAACCCAGCGGTTTCCCTTGTCGCTGTCAGTGCCCTGACTCCGTTTGCGCCACAGCACGCCGAAGCGGAGCATCCGTTCCGCTGGATTATTTGTCGGCTCTACGCCTTCTTCGAGCAAGAAAGTGAACAACGCCTCCATTTCCTTGTCAATATGACGGACAAACCTCCCCGCATCACTGTCGCAATCGCGCCAGCGTAGGATAAGTCGGCAGAGCCGGGCATAAAATGCGGACCATTCACCTTTGGTCGGCGGGTCTTTCGCCATGCGGCAGAGCCGCCGCAGTTCCGCAGCGGCCCATTTTCCGCAGGCAGCCAGTTCAGGGTCAGCGCGCTCCGCAAGGCCGTCTGCCCGGCGGATAAGATGCGCGAGGCAAGTCTGCCGCTTGCCGACCCATTTTTGGTACACGTTGTATCCGTCGCTGATGAGAATACCGTTCCAAGCGCCGATCAGTTCTTCAAACGCTTCCTTGGAGCGTTTCGGATGAATCATGAAGAACGCGGCCTGCCGGTTCGCCATAACCCATAACCAGCGCAGTCTGCCGCCAGTTTTCCACGTCGTTTCATCAATATGCCCGACATCCCCGCTTGTGACGGCAGCCCAAATGGCCTCATAGTGCGGCGCGACAGCCGCCGAAGCCCTGTCAATGATCTTCTGCACCGCCCCGGCACTGATATGAACGCCGAGCACGGAACGGATGAACTTCCGCACAGTTCCCCGGCTGCTGCCGTCCATGCCGCTCAGTTCGGCAACCAGCGCGGTGAACCGCGCCCCGAAACCGGTTCTGAATTCATCGGGAACACAGCCTCTGACGGTTTTGCCGCAGGCGGCGCATTCCCCTTTATAAAGAAGGAAATGCCTGACCTGCATCACGATTTCCGGCAGTTCAATATGCTGATGCGTATAATATGACCGTATGTTTTTGAATTTGCCGCAACCGCAGGAGCAGGCGGAAGGATACATTTTTTGCGTTTCTGTCGGCGGCATCAGCTCCTGACGATATCCACGCCGCTTTTTCCGGGGCTTCCCCGCCTGATCTCTCTGCCGTTTTTCTGTAAACGGAGAGTCGGAAGAAGGCGGCCTGTTCGAGTTCGAGGAATCTTCGCCGAGTTTCGCCTCAAGCTCTTCGACCCGTTTTCTCAGCCGCGTTACCTCAGCGATCAAAAAAGACAGCAGCTTCCGCACCGCAGGAGGTGTAGCGGCAAGGTCTTCCTCGCTTATCTCAAAATTTTCACAATGGAACGGGGCGGTCACAGCTTTCTCCTGCGGAAAAAATTACTGCTCACAATTTATCCAGTTGCGATGCCAAGCGCCAGTGTTTTTTAGAGACACCCTGTGATCAGTTACCCGCAGCCTTTTCCAGTTCCTGAACAGTTCCGGTGATCGGCTGATAGATGCTTTGCTCGACCGGGAATTCATGTTTGAAGCGGAATTCAAAACGAGATTCCCAGCTCAACTCCTTCAGCAGCTCTGTTCGAGTGACTTCAGCAACACGACGTTCTCCGCCGCCAAGTCGGGCAATCAGCCGGGCAATGGCTTCAATATCCTGCTCCCGCTGTGCCTCCGAGCGGGACATTACCCCATCTTGCTGCGAAAATTGATAGTTGAAATAGAGAAAACTGGCATCAATAAAGGCAAGAAAGTCAGCGTCGTCCAATCCTGTTTCCTGCCGCACAGCCTCTATTGCCGAAGACCAGCCCTGCGGAATGCCCGATAAACCTTTGTGCAGCCATTCTCTCTTTGCCTGCCAGCAATCGCGAATAAATGCCTGAAAGTTTTGTTGCCGAGGCGGCGAATCATCAAGTGGAAGTTTGATTTCTGGAGGTTTTTTTGGTGAAGGAAGGTGACGGTGGATAAGATGAACCAGAACTCGTCGTTCAGGATATTGCTTTTTTAAAGCAGACCAGCCATCAGCAAGTTGCAGTATCAGACTGGGGTTCGCTTTGTTTTTGCCGCTGGAACGGATGAAGTCGGCAAATGAGATAAATTCAACCTTATCAGACCATTTGACCTGATAGGCAAGCAGTTGCCCATCTGTTGTGGCAACAAGAATATCGTCAACGCGCCCGGCGTTCGGATCGGCTATGTGAAACCATTCAAGCCTGCCTTGGATAAGGAGGTCATAGATCAGGATGGCTGCACATTTATCCTGCGGCTCAAAGCCGATTCTTGCGTTGCGTTCACCGTCTGCCGGGTTCAGCATTTCAAATCAGCACCTCAATCCCCTTTTGCGCCATCAAATTCAGCAGATTTGTTGCTAATTCAGTGAAACTTCTCATTGAAGGGGTGCTGGATTCAACTCAGCAAAGCGCGGCAGGAGCAGCCCGGCGAGCATGTAGAGCAGGAAGGCGGCGTAAACTGTCATCGTGAAGCCGATATAGATGGCGGCAACCACACTCAGGACACTGCCGAGCACGGTGCAGAGGCCGTTCACTGCCCACGCCCAGCCCACTGCGCCCCGGCCCTTGTTATGGGAACCAGCAATGCCAAGGGCAAAGGGCATGCCCATGAAGACACCGAGCGGGAAAATCAGCAGCACCGTGGCGAGAATGCGGACTGGGGTCGGCCACTGGAGGAAGAAGTCGAGCAGCGGTGTTTTGAGCAGCATCAGGAGGAGGCCGCAGAACGGAATGCCGACAAAAGGCAGCAGCCGGGCCAGCCGTTTTTGCGATAAGGCCAAGGCATCGCAAAGCCAACTGCCCGCGCCTGCGGCCAGCAGGAAGGCAAAGACCACGCCTGCATAGGTGTAGAGCGGATAGCCAACCAGCTTGTGAAAGAACTGAATGAAGATCAGCTCAATGGTGATGAAGCCCGCGCCCAGGCAGGCAAAGTAGGCGATAAAAGCAGGCTTGCCGCTCCACTTGGCCCGGCCTGTGGCGGAAAAGAGCAGCGGCCCGAACAGGCAGACTGCTGCCAAGGCCAAGGCGGCTCCGGCAGTGACGATCAGATGGATAATATCCATCGGCACCCCATGCTTGATGGAGTTGTTGAGCAGCACGCTGACGGAGCGGTCAACATACGGCTCTTTGCCGGAAACCGGCCCCAGATGCTTGCGCAGGTGGTTGAAAAAAGGCCGGTCATCAGTCGGCACCTCAATCCGGTAGGGGATATTGGCCTCCAGCTCCGGCGGCAGCTGGCCCGTGAAAAAGCCAGGGGCGATGTGGCTGGCCTTTGGCTGGAGCGGATTATGGACCAGCTTGAATTTACCGTGCATCAGCGCGTTCACACGGTCAAACTCCTCCTGCGTCCACGGTGACATCTTGATCAGCAGGGTGGGCAGATTGGCCCAAGCCGCAGAATAGTAGATCAGGACATGACGGGCAAAGTCCTTCCGGCCCATCTCGCTCCACGCTCTGGCAGCAGTGAGCAGCATCTTGGCCCAGACATGATGATTGACATGCAGAACCCCGTTTGCGCTCAGATGGCTGAAGTATTCTTTATAGGCCTCAACCGTCTGGAGATAATTGGGCGAGACCGCACCGGAGCCGGAGGCAATGCTGGCCGAGGTGTGGTTGGACATCATCTGAATGATGTCATAGGATTTGTTGCTGGCCCGCAGGAAGCTGCGCCCCTCGCCTTGGACAGCGTTCACCTTGGGATTGGTGTACGGTTCAACCGCATATTTTTCTTTGCCCAGCCGGATTACCGATCCCACCAGCTCGACCGCATCGACCTCGCTGGCTCCAAAGGCCACAGCAGCCTTGGTTTCCTGCCCGCCTGCCGCGCCAATGACCAGCACCTTGGCTCCGCTACCCTCTTTCAGCCAGTGCGAGGCAAAGACAAAGCGGCCCCAGAAGTGGCGGTTCGATTTTTGCGGCAGCTCGCGGCGCAGCTTTTGGTAATCACCGTCAAAATCATAGAAATAGCTGGTCTGGGTGCCGCCGTCATAAGCGATCCACGTGAACAGGTCGCTGTAGCGGATCAGATCAATACGGGAAATGCGGTCCCAAACCGTGAGCAAGGGCGGTTTTTCAGTCAGGGAGATGATGCCCCGCTTGTTCATATGGAAAGGAATTTCTAAATAATCGCTGTGTCCTTTGCCGATGAACGGCCATGCTGCTGTGAAAATGGCCAGCAAAAGCAGGGGAATCCTGAATCGGTTTTGGCGCAGCAGCAGAACAGCACCGATCAAGGTCAGTCCGGCCACAGCAAAGAGCAGGCCCGGCCCGCCAAAGGTGGGAATCAGCAATGGCACTAAGATGCAGCCGAGCGAGGCTCCGGCCAAGTCCCAAGCGTAGAGCCTGCCAAAGCGTTCCGCATGTTCGGTGAAAATCAAAGACAGGATCAGGCCGCTGAGAAAGAAGGGTGCCAGCAGGCCGCTGAAAGCGACAAAGACTCGCAGAGCCAAGGAGCTGATGCTCTTGAAGTCAATGAAATCAACCTTGAACACACTGAGCAGGATAAAGACACCGACATAGCTTGCTGCCAAAGTCACGGTCAGCAGCACGGCCAGCGGCTGCCGCCAGACAAGTCGCTCGGCCAGCACTGAGGTGACAACTCCGGCAATGCCAAAGCCGAGCAGGGCCAAGGTGATGACCATGTAGGAAAAATGGGGATACCAAAGAATATCCAGCACCCGGATCAGGCTCAGTTCGTAGAACAGGGTTGAGAGGGCGATCAGGGCGACATAGCCGCCTGTTGCCTCGAACTTGCTCTGAGGCTGCGCTGAAAGATTTGTCATGAGTTGCAGAAGTGATCAGATAAAGACTATCACCACAATGGTGAAGGCAATGGCCACGGCAAAGTAAATTGTCGGCACGTCAAGCCAGACAGGCGGCAGCCAGGCAATGAGATTCTGCGACGCTGTTGCGGCCAAAGGCGGGGTCATCTGTTCGCGGAAGGGATAACCGGTCATGTCAAGATAAAACCAGATGGTGCCGATTAAGAGATATCCGTTGAAAGCCCCGATGATGCAGCCCAGCAGCCAGTCCTGGAAGCGGTCACGGGAAGTTGTCAGCTTGGTTCCGGCCATTTTATGCACCCTGGGAATATGATAGCCGAACAGGGCAAAGGCCAGCAGCAGCAGCAGCCAGAGGCAGAATGGTCCGGTCGTGTTGGGATTATTGCTGGACATCATTTGGGAGGCCCAAGGCAGATAGGTCTGAACAATCTGGATGATGAAGAGCACCAGAATCATGCTGACCGTGACTAACAGCTCCTTGGCCCAGCCGCGCATTGCGCCGATCAGGGCGAACATGATGATGAATATCCAGAAAACAAGACTGAGCGAGAGCATGGCCTCCTCTTTGTTCAATAGGTGAATGCCGCTGACTTCGGCAATGCCTTCCGCTCTCAGCCCCGGAGCAGTTTCGGTTTGAACAGATATTCTTCCATGTGATGAATTTCGTCAATGCCGGAGATGACAATTTCCGGGTCAGTGACAAGCTGCTCTGCCGCAGTTTTTTCCGGGTAGTCGATGTTGGCAAGAATGTGCTTGATGCAGTTGATCCGCGCCTTTTTCTTATTATCTGAGCGGACGATGGTCCACGGCGTGAGGCTGCGGTTGGATTCGTTGAGCATCTGGAATTTTTTGACGCTGTACTGATCCCAGTAGGTCTGAGCGAGATTGTCAACCGGCGAGAGCTTGTACTGCTTGAGCGGATCGCTTTTGCGGCCCTCAAAGCGGCGGGCCTGCTCCTGTTTGGAAACAGAAAAATAAAACTTGAACAGGATGATGCCGTCTTTGACCAGCATCTGCTCAAAGAGCGGCACATCCTTGAGAAAACGCTTGTGCTGCTCATCAGTGCAGAAATCCATGACCGGCTCAACCATGGCCCGGTTGTACCAGGAACGGTCAAAGAGGACCAGCTCCCCGCCTGCCGGCAGATGGGCGACATAACGCTGGAAAAACCACTGCGTCACCTCAGTGTCACTGGGTTTGGCCAAGGCCACCACGCGGGCATTGCGCGGATTGAGAAACTCGGTGATCCGCTTGATCGTGCCGCCCTTGCCTGCCGCGTCCCGGCCTTCAAACAGGACCAGCACCCGCAGCCCGGCCTCCTTGATGTGCATCTGGAGCTTCATCAGCTCAATTTGCAGGGACTTCAGCTCAAGCTCGTATTCAATGACCTTTTCACTGACCCAGACCGCCCGACGGCCTTTTTTTTCTTTTTTATCAATGTTCTCGACTGCAGTTCCTTCCATCAAGCGGATTTTCTCCTCCTGTCCATCAGCCTGCTCCTCCTGTGCAGCAGTCTCTTTTTCCTCTGCGGTCAGATCTCCGCCCGCAGGCTCCTCTGGAGATTTTGTCTCGTTCTCTTCGTTTTTCCGCTCATTTTTTTTCTTGTCATCTGACATGATATTGCTCCTGATAATGGTGTTTGCGGAATTGTAGCACAAGTGCTGCTGGATGGAAACAATTCTCCGTGCCGCAGCTCAGTTCAGCTTGCGGCCCTGCCCGCAGCCTACGCTGACCGTGAATGCGGCGGCGGATAAAAAATCTCCTTATAATTTTGCGGTCAAGACAATCATTAACAGGCTGTACAGAAGCCCTGCTCTGTGCTAATATAGCACAGAGAGCAGCAGCGGTCATGCCGCAACAGAAGAAAACACACACCAGCGGACAGCAGATGCAGGTCAAAGGATTTTCCGCCGCCGCAGTCAGGGCAGGCATCAAGTATCAGAACCGGCTTGATCTGGGGCTGATTTTTTCTGAGACTCCAGCCGCCGCCGCTGGAGTGTTCACCACCAGCACGGTCAAGGCTGCTCCAGTCCTGCTCGGCATGGAGCGGCTGCGCTCAGGCCGGGCGCAGGCCATAGTGGTCAACAGCGGCAATGCCAATGCCTGCACAGGCGCAGAGGGCATGAGCATGGCCCGCGCTGTGGGCGGCTTGGCTGCCCAAGCCTTGCGCATTGATGAGGAGCTGGTTCAAGTTGCCTCCACCGGCGTGATCGGGGCGCAGCTCAAGCTGGAGCCGTTTGCCAAGGCCATGCCTGATCTGGCTGCCGCTCTGTCACCGGACGGCTTTGCTGATCTGGCCCGCGCCATCATGACCACGGACACGGTGCCCAAGACGGCTGCCGCAACGGTGATGATCGACAACAGGGAGGTCAACCTCTGGGCCTGCGCCAAAGGGGCCGGCATGATCATGCCCAATATGGCCACCATGCTCTGCTTTGCCGTCACTGACGCAAAGATCGCCCAGCCCGCTTTGCAGGCGGCAGTCAGCAGCGGGGCCGAGCTGTCCTTCAACCGCATCACCGTCGATGGCGACACCTCGACCAATGACACTGTCCTCTGTTTAGCCAATGGCGCGGCAGGGAACACCTTGCTTGACCAGCACTGCCCAGAAGCTTTGGCAGTCTTCACTGAGGCTCTGCATGGCCTGTTCAAAGACCTTGCGGTGCAGATAGTCCGCGACGGCGAAGGCGCAACCAAACTTGTGATTATTCGGGTGGAAGGTGCCGCAACCCAGGAGGAGGCGGTTAATGCGGCCCGCACCATTGCCAATTCGCCCTTGGTGAAGACTGCTTTTTTTGGTGAAGATGCCAACTGGGGCCGGATCATTGCCGCTCTCGGTCGTTCTGGAGCTGAGTTCCAGCCGGAGCGCGTCGCCATTGCCTTTGATGAGGCCCTTTTGGTGGAAAACGGCTTTGGTTTGGGTCAAGAGGCGGAGCATGCCGCTTCGCAGGTCTTGAAAAAAAAGGACTTCACAGTCACGGTCCGTCTTGGTCAAGGCGCGGCAGCGGCGGAAGTGCTGACCTGCGACCTGAGCTGTGATTATGTCAAGATCAACGCAGACTACCGCTCCTGAGCGGCAATGAGCGGCGAGCCTTTCCGAGTCCAGCCCCTGCACGGGGTGTCGCTGCCTGCTTTTCTCCAGCTTTTGGAGCATGAGCGGAGCACCTGCACCCTGACAGTGGCTGCCAAAGGAAAGAATGGCCGCTTTTTTTTCCGCGAAGGTCAGCTGATCGACGCAGCCTGTGATGGCAAGGCCGGGGTGGAGGCGGCGCATGTCCTGCTGGCCTTGAAAAAACCTGATTTTTCGGTCAGAGCTTCGGAAGATCGCATGACCCGGATTCATCAGCCTTTGGCCCGCATCTTGCTGCAAGCGCAAGACAAGGCCGGACTAAGCGGCTCGGTCACGGAGACTCTGCCCGGCGAGGAAGCCTTTGCCGAAGAAGTGAAGTCCAGCCCCCTGCTGCTCCGCCTGCTTGCGGAACTGACCGCGATTCCGGCAGTGAAGCATTACTGCCTGCTCAACCGGAAGGGCAAGGTGGCGGCCTGCTCCACTCATAACACCCAGTTCTGCAATTTCATCTCATACACCATCATGTGCAGTCTGCAGGTGCGCAAAGGCTTGGGCGGCGATGTCAAAGGGCCGAACCGCATTCAGATGCTGCTGCGCAGCGGCGATGCCCTGCTGATTCAGCCGGGGGCAGGCGTGATCATTGGCCTGCTGGTGGACGGCAATGCCCCGCTGCCGGAGCTGTCAGCCAGAATACGGGCCTTGCTTGCCCATTGAGTCTGAAAAATATGTGGAATTTAGTGGAGGAAATCTTTGCCCAGCCCGGAGTTGCCGGAGCCTGTGTGCTGAACAGCAAGGGAAAACAGCTTTGCGGCAAAGGGCATGAAAAACTGGCTCCCAAACTGCTGAACACCTTGGGGCTGCATACGGCCCGTCTTTTTCAGATGGGCAGCATGAGCGGGCTTGAGATCAACATGGCCCAGTTTGTTTTTGACCGTTATGCCGTGGTGGCCCAGCTTGTTCCTTCCGGCGAGATTTTTCTTGTCCTCTGCGCCGCTCATGCTGACTGCTGCCAGATTGCCAAGACCATCACGGGCCGGGCTGCGGCTGCGCTGCCGCCGGAGCTGCAGCCTGAGGCGGAGTCGGCGGCAGCGGACACCAGCTTGGCAAAGGAAGAGGCCTTGGAAGTCTGTCCGCCGCAGCTCCAAGTCATGTTTGACAGGATTGAGCAGGCCCTGACCGGAGCCATCGGGCCGGTTGCGGGAATGGTCATGCACGATTATATTGATCTTTGGCGGCAGAGTGGTCCGGCAGTGCCAGCCCGGCTGGTTGAGCTGACCAACATGCTGGTTGATGAGATCGGCGAGCCAGAGGCCGCTCAGGACTTTGTCGCCCAAATTGAGCAGATTATCTGAAGTGCCGCAGTCTGCTCCTTGTTTGTCAATCCAGCCGTTCCGACGGTTTTTTTCATGCGTTTTCCCATTCTGCTGATCACAGTCGCAGTTCTCCTGCTGCCGCCCCTGTCCTGCACCGCCGCCTGTCTGTCCGGCGACTGCCGCAACGGGACCGGCAGGCTGCGCAGCGCGGATGGACGCGAATATGAAGGAGAATTTAAAAACGGCTTTCTCTGGGGCAAAGGTGCTCTGACCACGGCTGACGGGCTGCGCTACACTGGTCAGTTTGTCAAAGGCCGCTTTCAGGGTCTGGGCACCTTGAAGAGTAAGGACGGCAGAACCTATCAGGGCCAGTTCGCACGCGGGGTGATCAACGGGCATGGCAGGCTGGTCGAGCCGGACGGACGCATCTATCAGGGCGAATTTGTCATGGGCCGTTTTCATGGCCAAGGAGTCCTGAAGTGGCCGGACGGGCGCAAATATGCAGGCAGCTTTCGGGACGGCCAGCCTTATGGCCGGGGCAGAATGACCCTGCCGGACGGCAGTTTTTATGAAGGCAATTTCGAGGAAGGCAGGCCGGTCGGCGAAATTGTCCGCCGTTATGCGGACGGCAGCTTGTACCGGGGCAGCCTTGTCGCAGGTCTGCGGGAGGGAAAAGGCTTTCTCAAGCTGCCGGATGGCGGCCGCTATGCTGGGTTTTTTCATAAAGACAAGTATGAAGGTCAAGGCCGCCTGACTGCGGCGGATGGCCGGGTCCTCTATGAAGGTGAGTTCCACCTTGGCAAGCCAACGGCCCGGCGGCGGCCAGTTCAACCGCCAAAAGCGGCGGCGGCGCAGAAACCTGCTGATGCAGCCAGCATCAAAATTGCCCCCTTGACCGCCGTGGATGGCGAGCCAATGCTGGCCGAGCCGCTGCATGACACTCCGGCCCCAGCTCCGCCTGCGCCGAAGATCAGCAGTCCGCCTCAGGCAGGCCAGAAAAAACTCTTCTTTGCCCAAAACGGCTTGATTTATCTGCGGGAAAACAATCAGCCTGCGCTCTTCACCGGCACAGCGGACATTGAGCGGTCAGATGGCTCCTTGTATCAGGGCGAGATCAAACAGGGCCGCTTGCAGGGCTGGGGCACTCTCCAGCTGCCCAACCGCGAAATTTATGAAGGCGAATTCAAGAACGGCGAATTTGACGGTCAGGGCACCTATGTTTTTGCCGACGGCAGGCAGTACACTGGCTCCTTCCGGCATGGCGCACGGGAGGGACATGGTCTGCTGACCTATCCAGACGGCTCCTCTTATGAAGGCGATTTTGCCAAAGACGTGTATGAAGGCAAAGGCACCTATATTTTCCCGGACGGCAGCAAGTATGTCGGCGAGCTGTCTGGCGGCTTTTTCTCCGGCCAAGGCACGCTGACCTATAAGAACGGAAAAAAATACACGGGGTCTTTTCAACATGATCTGCCCAATGGCCAAGGAACCCTGATCATGCCGGACGGCAGTGTCTATAAAGGCATGTTCAAGGCTGGCAAACGCAACGGCAAGGGTGCTGTCACCCAGCCGGACGGGCGGGTGGTCAGGGGCCTGTTCAAGAATGACGAACTTGTCAAATAACAACAGGAATAACATATCGTGCAATGGCAATATAAAACTATCCTTATTGAATTCCAGAAGGACGGGCTGCTGGGCGACAAGTACATTGATGAGGATGAGACCGAGGCGGCACTCAATGCCGAAGGCCGACACGGCTGGGAGCTGGTGACTGCGACCTTGGTCCCGGAGGGAATGCTGCTCTTCTGCAAGAAGGAGCTGCTGCCCGGCGAGGAGCCGGACAGCATGACGGAAGAGGAGGCGGAGGCTGAAGAAGATGAAGAGGAGCTGCCAGAGGATGACAGCAGCGGTCTTGGCAGCATCAAAATTTTTTGAGCTGGGAATGATGCGGTGAGCTTTTACGTCTTCAAGCGCATTCTTCTCATGATTCCGACTCTGTTCGGCATCATGCTGATCACCTTTGCCGTCACCCAGTTTGTGCCGGGCGGGCCAGTGGAAAAAATGGTCGCCCAGCTGGAGCACCGGGGCGGCGAGGCGGCGGGCGGCAGTGCCGGAGTCTATCAGGGCAAGCAGGGCTTGGATCAGGAGCGCATTGAGCAGCTGAGAAAGCTCTACGGCTTTGACCAGCCGCCAGTGCAGCGTTTTTTCAAGATGATGGCTTCGTACTTGGTCTTTGATTTTGGTGAATCCTATTATCACCAGAAGGATGTGACCGAGCTGGTCATTTCCAAGCTGCCCGTGTCCATGTCGCTTGGTCTCTGGTCCTTTTTCATTGTCTATTCAGTCTGCATTCCGCTCGGCATCCGCAAGGCAGTGCAGGACGGCTCCCGTTTTGATGTCTTCACCAGCAGCGTCATTCTGGTCGGCTATGCTGTTCCCGGCTTTGTGCTCGGACTGGCCCTGATTGTCCTCTTTGGCGGCGGCAGCTTCTGGAACATTTTTCCGCTGCGCGGCTTGGTCTCAGATAACTGGCAGCAGCTCAGTTGCACCGGCAAAATATTGGATTATCTTTGGCATATCGTCCTGCCAGTCACAGCCTCGACAGTGGGCAGCCTGGCCGTGATGACCCTGCTGACCAAGAATTCCTTTTTGGAAGAAATCCGCAAGCAATATGTGCTGACTGCCCGTGCCAAGGGTCTGAGTGAACGGCAGGTGCTGTACGGCCATGTCTTCCGCAATGCGATCATTCCAATCATCACCGGCTTTCCCGGCTCCTTCATCACCGCCTTTTTCACTGGCAGCCTGCTGATTGAGACCATTTTTTCCTTGGACGGCATGGGCCTGCTGGCCTACGAGTCAGTGCTCAACCGCGACTATCCAGTTGTGCTCGGCACCTTGTATTTTTTCACCATCCTTGGCCTGATATCCCGGCTTCTTTCAGACCTCAGCTATGTCTGGGCCGATCCGAGGATCAGCTTTGACAGCTTGGAGCGGCGCAGATGAAACGAATTGACATGTTCAGGAACGTGGCGGCAGCAGGTCTTGTCCTGATTCTGCTACTTTCCAGCGCAGGACAATCAGCGGCGAACAGCATTTCACGGGAGGAACTGCTACAGATGCTCACCACTGAGACAGATGTTGATCCGATTCAACTCCGTGCGCTGCCTGCGGAAAATTTTCAGGAGCAGGAGCAGGGCCAGGCTGTGGGCCGGGTGCAGTGGGTGCAGGGAGCGGTTATTTTTATTCCCAAGGGCGGCTACAGCGCCTATCATTTAAATAAAAGCGTGCCTGTGGCAGTGCATGACGGCGACACGCTCATCACAGCCAAGAACAGCCGCGTCACCCTGCTGATGAACGACAAGAGCAAACTGACCCTGACCCCGCAGTCAAAAATGGTGATTGATCAGTCCTTGTATAATCCTGCCACCAATCGCCGCGACACCAAGCTGCGGCTGCTGCTCGGACGGCTGCGGGCGGTTGTCGCCAAAATCACTGGAGAAAATTCCTACAGCATCCAGACTCCGACCGCGACCGCCGGAGTGCGGGGCACGGATTTTGCCTTGGCAGCCAATCCTGAAATGACCGCCCTGCTGACCGGCGGCGGCGATTCCACTGTGGAGCTGACCAGCGCGGCAGGCAGCCGTTTCACAGTCGGCCCCTTGTCTATGGCCGGGGTCTGTCCCACCTGCCAGCCTGATTATCTGGATCAAACCGCCTTGGATATGCTGCATGACATCGCGCCAGAGCTTGACTCAGTCAAAAAAATACGCTGTTGGCCAATCTTCAGAATGGAAACAATTTTCAGCAGGGAAAAAGTGCACAACTGCACGGTTGACTGCGACCAGCAGGATGCCTTGTAAATGAACACGGCCCGGAAAAAACAGTCCTTGGCCAGCCGCCGCTGGCGCAATTTCAAGAAAAATCGGCGCGGCTACTGGAGCCTGCTGCTGTTTGCGGTCCTCTTTGTTCTCTCGCTCTTTGCCGAGTTTCTCAGCAATGACAAGCCCTTTCTGGTCAAATACGAGGGAAGCTGGTATTTTCCGATTGTCAAAAGCTACCCGGAAACCACCTTTGGCGGTGATTTTGCAACCGAAACCGACTACCGCGACCCGTACATTCTCGACAAGCTGACAACGCCCGGCAACAAGGTCTTTTTCCCGCCCAATCCCTACAGCAGCAATTCCATTGATCTTGATCTGGGTGAGGCAGTTCCGGCTTCGCCCTCAGCAAGTCACCTTCTCGGCACAGACGACCGGGGCCGGGATGTGCTGGCCCGTCTGATCTACGGCTTCCGCCTCTCCGTGCTCTTCGGCTTTGCCCTGACCCTGACCGGCACCCTGACCGGCATTGCCGCCGGGGCGGTGCAGGGCTATTTTGGCGGACGCACTGATCTGGTTTTTCAGCGCTTCATCGAAATTTGGAGCGCAATGCCGGAACTCTACCTGCTGATCATTTTCGCCTCAATCTTCAAGCCGAGCGCGCTGCTGCTCCTGATTCTGCTCTCGCTCTTCGGCTGGATGGGGCTGTCTGACTATGTGCGGGCGGAATTCCTCAAAGGCCGCAATCTGGACTATGTCAAGGCGGCCAAGGCCCTTGGCGTGGGCAATCTGACCATCATGCGGCGGCACCTGCTGCCCAATGCCATGACTCCGGTGATCACCTTTCTGCCCTTCCGCATGTCCGGGGCCATCTTAGCCCTGACCAGCCTTGATTTTCTTGGTCTGGGCGTGCCGCCCTCCACGCCCAGTCTGGGCGAGCTGCTGGCCCAGGGCAAGGCCAACATCGAAGCATGGTGGCTCTCCCTTTCGACATTCATCGTGCTGGTCGGCACGCTGATCCTCTTGATTTTCATCGGCGAAGCCCTGCGGGAAGCCTTTGATCCCCGCAAACAGTGAACCCTCAACCTTATCCATCCAGCCGGGAGCAATGACGACATCATCATATCAGCCTGAAAAACGGCGGTATCATCGCATCATCTTCAAAGACCCAAAAAAAATTGCCGCGCTGATCTCGCCCTTTGATCAGCAGGAAATGGAGGATGCCGCTGCCGCCTCGATTTTGAACATGAGTGAAGGCGGCATTCAGATGTCTGTGGAAAAAGAAGCTGCCGCAGGACTGTGGCGGGGCCGGGAGATCATGCTGCACGGCATCAGCGGCCTGCCTGATCTGGCCGGCCTGACCGAAGTGCCGATGCAGGTTGTCTGGATCATAGAAAATGAGTTTCTTGATCATGTCCTGATCGGCACCGCCTTTCAGCAGCTTTCTGACCAGCAGCAGCAGAGTCTGAGTGCTTTTGTCCATGCCAGTCTTGCTCTGGACAAGGAAAGAAGAGCATAGGTTCAGCACTCTTCTGTTGATAAACAACCATCATGAATTTATTAGAATTATCTGGCAGCGGCAAAAAGATCGGGCTGCTGACCTTGCCTTTTGCCTTGGCCGGGCTGCTGGCAAACATCTGGCAGCCCTCGTTCTTCAGCCTGGGCGGACCGCCTCCAGCAGTCAAGGCCGCAGCCGTCCTGCTGACTGCCGCCGGAGTGACTGGCTGGGCTTGGTCAGTGGTGCTGATGCTGACCAAGATACCCAAAAGAGAATTGATGACAACTGGGCCGTATCGCCTGGCAAAGCATCCGCTCTATACGAGCATTGCCCTGCTTGTCCTGCCGTGGGCTGGAGTCTTGGGCAATTCATGGCTGGGCTTTCTGCTCGGCGGCATTTTCTATGCGGGCAGAAGGTGGTACGCTCCTGAAGAGGAGCAGCTACTGGAGCAACGGTTTGGCAAGGAATGGGAGGAATACAAGAGCAGCGTTTTGCTGCCGTGGCTTTAAAAACGCCCAAGGCATTGCTCCGGGCCTCCTCTCAAGCAGCCATGCTCTTGCCTGCCAGCAGACCGCAGGCGGCGGAGATGTCCGCGCCCCGGCTTTTTCTGATGAACACCGTGTAATGCGCCTCCATGAGAATTTGCTGAAAGCGGAGCAGCCGTTCAAAAGGCGGACTGGCATAGTTCAGGCCGCCGCCCTCGTTCATAGCCAGCAGGTTGATCTTGCAGGGAACATCCCGCAGCAGGGCGGCCAGCTTGCGGGCATCTGCGTCTGAGTCATTGATGCCTTGGAACAGGGTGTATTCAAACATGACCCGCTGCCGCTTTTTGCCGGGATAGTTTTTGCAGGCTGACAGAAGCTCTTCGATGGGCCAGCGGTCATTGACCGGCATCAGGCTGCTGCGGGTGGCATTGTCCGCCGCATGAAGGGACACGGCCAGATTGACCGTGCTTTGGCGGCCCAGCTCCAGCATCTGCGGCACCAGCCCGCAGGTGGAGACCGTAATCCGCCGGGCCGAGAAATCCAAGCCGCGCTGCTCAGTGAGAATGGACAAGGCGGCCAGCAGGTTGTCAAAATTGGCCAAGGGTTCGCCCATGCCCATGAAAACCAGATTGGTCAGGCCCAGCTTCAGGCCCTCGTCATCGCCCGCATTTTCCAGCAGCCAGTCGCGCACGGCGCAAATTTGATTGACAATCTCCGCCCGGCTGAGGTTGCGGCGGAAGCCCATCTGGCCGGTCAGGCAGAAGCGGCATTGCATGGCGCAGCCGACCTGCGAAGAGACGCAGAGCGTGTTTCGGTCTTCTTCCGGGATCAGCACTGATTCAATCATCAGGCCGTCTTCCAAGTGAAAGCCGAACTTGACTGCCCCGTCTGCTGAGATTTCTGTCAGCGGCTCACTGAAGCGGCTCATGCAGGCGCGTTCGGCCAGCACCGCCCGGAACTCTTTGGCCAAGTCGGTCATCTGGGAAAAGTCCGTGATGCCGGGCCGGTAAATCCACGGCAGAAGCTGGCGGCCCCGGAAGGCGGGTTGGCCCAGCGAGACGGCATATTCCACCAGCTCGTCTTGGGTCAGATTTTTCAGGTCGGTTTGTTGGTGCATATCATTCAGGGCAGATTGCTGAGGTAATTCCCAAATGTCCAAGGCGTTGCCTTGGGCTGTAGAAACTCCAAAGGAGTTTTTGTTCTCAATCACGGCGCAGCGGGCTGATGAAGAGGAAGGCTCAAGGAGCACAACTTGGCCTGAAATGGTCAATACTGGGCTGGCACCCATTCAAAGCAGCCGGTTTCGTCAAGTTTCCACGTTTTGCCGTCCTTGGCAAAATGAGCCATTTTTCAGCTCATTTCTGTGCCGATGATTTTTTTCAGATAGTTGTTGCGGAAGAAGGTCATGTACTTTTGATTTTTCTATTTACAGAGTCTGATAGTAGAAGAGTTAATGTCTATTTTTTTGAATTCAAATTTATTAAAATAGCTACGAACCGGCTTGATTCCTTATATTAATATAAGGAAAATTTATGTCTCCTTGACAATTAGAAATTGTCACCCAATGGTTCAATGATTCCTTAGATTCTGCGGTGCTGCAAAAAAATTGCCACGAACAATCCATCCATATGCTTTCCGTTATATCAGCTTTATCAATCAAAATCTTCTGGAAATGACAGTCTCTCCAATGACTGCAAATTGCTTTTGCTTGATCAAGCAGGAGCGTTTGCCCCCGCAGCCCTCGAATCCACCTGTTAGATAATTGCGCGTTTCGTAAATCAACTGTAGTCAGTTCCGGCAATACGCGACCCGATGTAGCCAATGTCTCAATGATCTCTAACGCCAAATCTGAGGCATCTGACCAAGGTCGGGCCAAGGTCGCGACCAACCGCTCGTTGAGCCGCGCCAGCTCCTGTTCAGCCAGCAAGAACGTGTTATCACAAATAAATTGCTTGGTCAAGCTGGAAACCGGCTGGTCTATGCGGAACGATTCATCTTCCTGCAACTGCCGCATCAGCCAGCGGCTGAGAAAATATTCCTGCATGGAAGAATGGGAAAATCCGAAGTTATGCTCGCCGAAACGTACCAATAACGTGGAGGTGCGTAAATCTTTTTCTAAAAGTTGGCTGTTCTTATAGCTGCTGTATTGATCAGCTAATGCAGGTTGCCTTTGTAGCCAAGCGCAGAACCAGTCGTTGAGTTTGTCAATCTTCCAGAGCTGGGTGGAATGCTGCCAGAACTCTGCTGCTAAATCACTCAAAAGCTGTTGCTTGTGGCGTGGCTTAATCAAATTTTTTTCCTCATCGCGGCTTAGACAATCCTCAATTAAGGCTTGATAAAACCCGGCGGCATTAATTGGTTTACCTTGGCTCTTTAGCTCGCGTAGTTTGGGAAGGATGCGGGATAGTTGGCGGAGAAGAAAAGGTCGTTCAGCCAAATCTTTCAGATACTTCTCTCTGTTAATAAAGGCGAAAATTTGCTCGGCCTCCTCGCTGCCGAGCAGTTTGGTCAGCAGAGCAAGCATTTGCTCACTGGAAAAAGGCAGCATCTGTAAGGCGCAGTAGTCGCTGCTGCGCAGACCGCTCCGGTTTAGGCCAAGCAAGAAGCCGTCCATCTGCCGCAACGTCTCAAAATGATGAGTACGACAGGAGATGAGCACTTTCGCCCGCGCTTGGCCTTCTTGCGGAAAAACCCGCAACAGCTCATTGAGAAACTGGCTCTGCATATCTGCGGTGTAAAAAACCAGTTTTTCATCCAAGCCGTCAAAAATGCAAAGCAGCTTGCCCTGCTGGGCCGCCTCAATCAACTCTTTAGCTGTGTACGCCTCAGCCTGCCCATTCAGACGAAGTACGGTTTCCAGCATCTCCTCCAAAGTCGGCTGGCGGGTCTTGCCATTTACGGTGACAAAGGTCGGCACGTCGCGCAAATCAAGGTAAACTGGCTTGGGCAGGTTTGACTCCTGCTGGCAACGTTCAGCCAGCCGTTGGGCAAACATACGGCAGGTGAAGGTCTTGCCCATGCCGTAATCACCGAGCAAGGCATAAAGACAGGATTTGTCATCCGTCAGCCAGTCGAGCATGTCAGCCAAGGCTTCGCGGGTGGTGATTTGCTCCTCATCCGCTGCCCGCAAGTGCCGCTCACTGGCCGTGCAAATCCGTTTCAGCTTACCCTTGGCAGGAATATACTCTTCATCCTCGTACAGCTCTTTCCTGCCGCCCTCCAGCAAGCAGCAGAGCGGTTTTTGCTTTTCCGCCGCCTGCTCCTGCCGCCGCCGAAGTTCCTGCTGCCGCAGCTTGTCCATCTCCTCCGGCTTGCAGCCCTTGCCGGGCAAATACTCTTCCGGCAGATAATCCCGATTGGCCCGCCCCGTCACCTGCGGCAGCTCCTTGGGTGCTTCAGCCGAGAAACGCAGCCGGGGCGCGCCGCCTTTGGCCTTGATCCGGGCCACAGTCAAAGAGCGGAAGACCGCCGCAGCCTCTGGCCTGCCACTCCGCTCCGCCTCCTCAGCCGCTTGGGCCGCACCCGCCTTGAGCCGGGAAAGAAAACTGCGGCAGGCCCCGTCCTTGTCCTTGCTGCCGGAGAAAAGCAGCTCCGCCAGTTCGGCCCGTCCTATCTCGGCCTGCGCATCCAAATGCGGACTGAGAGTGTTGAGATTGCGGCTGTCAGCATTGCCCAGCTCGCCGGAGCTGATCAGCAGGTCAAAGGCCCGCAGCACCTGATCAAGCATCGTTCCTCCGCAGCAGCTTGGCAATGGCGTTGATCAGCTCGGCTATCTTGTCCGCATTGAAAGCTGCGCTCATAAAAAGCAGCAGTCCGGCCAGCAGCGTCAGACGGGCAAAGGTCAAATGCTGAAGAAGATCAGCGGCAAATTGAATAAGCTCGGTTTCCACGGCGCGCCCTCCTTTGGCGGAATGTGATCGGCAGAACTGCCTGCTTATACTGCAAGCATAGCCGCTCCGCCGGTGGAAGGCAAGTAGAATTTTCACGAACGTGAAAAATGTGAATTACAGAACGATTCGTCTCAATACGGCAGCATCACCACCTTGTTCTGCTTGAACAGCGGCACCAGCAAAAGATGACGTTTGGTGTCAAGGCCAAGATCAGCAGGTGACTCCAAATCATCAGCCAGCACCTTGAAATTGCCGTCTTTGTCCAGCGCATAGAGCGCGGCACCTGCCCAGCTGGAAACAACAAAGCGGCCATCGTCCAGCTTGATCAAACCATCCAGACTGCCTTTGGGCGGTGTCGGCATGGCGGTCCGCTTCCCGGCAGCATCAATGCTGAACAGCTTGCCTGTGCCAAAGGTGTTCACGACAAGGCGGCCATTGTCAGCCCATATCCCGTTCGGATGCCCCATTGCCGCATCTTTGACAATGACCTTCTGCCTGCCGTCCGCCCAAACCTGATACACAGCATCTGCGCCGGACGGACTCATGTCAGCCGTCAGACCGCTGTCCGTCACATAGACCGAGCCGTCCGGCCCTGGCGCGACCCCATTGAGAAAGGTGCTGCCATCAATGGTGACGGATTGCTTCTGCCTGCCGCTCGGCAGCTCGAAAACCTGCACCTGATTGAGATCAGCAACAAAGAGATTGCCGCCTGTCACTGCTGAACCCTTGGGCGCATTCAGGGTCACGCCCTCTTTGCTGCCGTCAATCCATTTGAGGTCAGCAACCGTGCCATCAGGTTTGAGCTTGGAAATAAAGCCATTGCCGTCGGCTGCGCCGGAGCTGCCGTTGATATTGCTGACCAAATAGACATCTTCAGCAGGGTAATATTCCACGGATTCCGGGGTGGCAAAACCAACCTCGCCGACAATGATGCGCGGCTCAAGTTGGGCGGCAAACGCGCCTGCGGCCCAGAACATGGCGGCAAAAACAGCGGCAAAACTTTGCCTTGCGCCTTTACTCATGCTGTTCATGATCATCTCCTCCTGCTATTTTTTGCGAAACGTTTTTCTCTCTGTTTTCCCGCTCCATGAACTGAATCATGCAGGATTTTCTGTGCTGGCAGTAATCGCCCGGATGCCTGCACGCCGCTGTGGCGGCATCCATTTTTTCGCCATATTTAGCGCATTCCAGTTCCATGCCCTTGTTCCATGCAAAGTGATTCCAAAGCCAAGACAGGCCGCCTGCCGTAGGGGCATCCCCCCGTGGATGCCCGTGCAACGTGCCACAATGACGAAAAAAAACGGACGGCCACAGGGGGCCGCCCTTACTATATTTTGATTCCGAGAATGCCAATCACCCCAATCACGATCAGATAAATCGCGACAATGTAATTCAGCAGCCTGGGCATGACGAGAATGGTAATTCCAGCAATAATGGCAAGCAGATATTGGACAGCAAAATTCAGATGAATCGTCATGGCCTTCCCTCCTTCAGGGATGTTTTATTGCAGAGCAGGCAGCTTGTCCGCCCGCCTTGAGCAACGTTATTTTTTGCAGCAATATTAGGAAGAATGCGCTTTCCTGTCTCCTGTCTGCGGACCTTCTTCATCACGCCATTGGAACTTGGCCTGTTTACTCTCTTCCAATTCCTTCAAGATATGAAAGCCCTGTTCCAAAATGGCCGCCTTTTCCCGCATCCCGACGCAGGGTTCTGCTTCCTTTGTGTCAGCCGATTTCCTCCACATTTTTCTCCTCCTTTTTATCGTGTCAGAGCACAACGATACACCTCCTGCCACGAGAAAGCAATGCTATCTGCGGTCAGCAGGCTTGCCAGCCCGCAAATATTTTTTTATATAGAGCGGGCAAGCAACGAGATCAACCTGCACTGAGGAAAGCCATGCGTCCTGTCGCGCTGACCGACACTGTCACCATCACCTATGCTGCCGCCTTGGAGAGCGGCGAGCTGATCGAGCAGACTGACGAGCCAGTCACCTTGGCCATTGGCAGCAGCACAGTCTGCCCGGCAGTGGAAGCCTGCCTTTTTGGCATGGAGCCAGGCCAGAGCAGAGTGATCCGGGTTCAGCCGGAAGATGCCTATGGCCTGCATCAGTCGGAATTGGTGCAGGGGATTCCTTTGGCTGCCTTCCAAGGCCGCTTTGCGCCGCAGCCGGGCATGATTCTCTCCTTGAATGTGGAGCGGGACGGGCAGAACTGCCCGGTTCCGGCCACAGTCACAGCCGTGAACAATGACACGGTCACAGTTGATTACAACCACCCGCTCGCTGGCAAGGTGATTGTTTACACGGTCAATTTGATCAGCATTGCTGATTAGCTTCGGGCCGGAAACTCGGCCTCCTGTTCCTCGGCAAAATAGCAGAATCTGTCCCAAGCAAATTCCCGCCCTGAAACCGGGCAGCGGAGGGTCACTTTCCGCTCGTCAACAGCGATGACTAACCAGTCGCCCCGGCGGGGGCCGTCCTCAATGTGAATCTTCTGGCCTGTTGCCAAGGGATAAGGGCGGAAGAACACCACTTTTTCAGTCATATCGAATTCTCCTTTCATGGAATCATGCCTGTGCAAGCCTTTCAACGACTGGAAGAAATTGTCCGCATTCTTCGTTCCGAGCGCGGCTGTCCGTGGGATCAAAAACAAACCGCAGCCAGTTTGAAGAAATACCTGCTCGAAGAAGCGGCAGAGCTGGCCGAGGCCATTGATCAGGGCGATCCGGCCTTGATCTGCGAGGAGGCAGGCGACCTCCACTTTGTTCTGGCTCTGCTGCTGGCCATCTGCGAGGAGCAGGGCGGCTGCTCGGCTGCTGCGGCTCTCAATGCCGCCTGCGAAAAGATGCGCCGCCGTCATCCCCATGTTTTTGCTGCTGACCAAGAAACAACCCTTTCCGAGGCCCAGCTCCGGGAGCAATGGGAGCGGATCAAGCAGGAAGAAAAAAAGGCAAAAGCGCAATCGCTCTCAGTAACGGAATTGAACCGTCCGCCAGTCAGTTTCAAAATTCCAGAGGGAAAAGAAGGGAATGATTGAGTGAATGCTCAAGGGCAGGGTGTTTTCCTCCAGCGTGGTTTTGAGGTGCAGAGCGTATTTCTGCCCGCTCACCAGCTTGTTCAGCGGAGCCAGCCTGATTTCATGCAGTTCCGCCATCATTTTTTCCGCCTCTGCTAAGGAGCGGGTCGTTTCAGGCTGTTGTTTCTCTGAAAAAGCCACTTGATATTCCTGCTTGATCGGATCGTAGCTCAGGGTGTGGTTGACAACCTGCTTGACAACCCGCTCGTTGAACCAGTAGCTCCGCACCCGGCGCAGGTCAAGATAGAAGCGGAAGGTGACAGGAATGGCGTTATGCACGCCTTCCAGCATGTCCTTGGTGAAGCAGTCCTGCACCGCTGCCGAGAGCAGCAGGCTTTCTTTGTCAATGGCAAGATGAATGTCCGTGATAGCTGGCTCTGCTGCTCCGCCCCCTGCCCATGCCGAGCAGGAGCAGAGCAGCAGGAGCAGGACAAGACCTGTCCGCTCAAATCGCCGGACAGCGATTGGGAAAAAAAATTGAAGGCGCATGAATGGGATACAGAAGATGCGGCACCAAAGGCGCAGTCGTTCAGGCGCGCCCTTGCCAGCGTTTCAGACAATGAGTCTGCAAAAGTACACCATTCAACAGCCTTTGTCCATGCGCCGGGTTATTTTTCCCGCCAGGCACTTCTCCCTTGACAGCAGGCAGGGAAAAGAAATATATATGTGCATATGTTTAAAAACAGCACGGCCTGCCTCTGCCGTTGCGCGCAGACACGGTTGCAAAAAAATCCCTCAACAGGAGAGAACAGATATGAGCAGAACACTGACCCTTGCCATCCCCTCTGACAATCCAGGCGGCCTGACCGCTGGCATTTCAGCCCATTTTGGTCATTGCGACATGTTCACCCTGGTCAACATTCAGGATGATCAGATCGCCTCAGTGAACACCGTCAACAACGTGGAGCACAGCTCAGGCGGCTGCATGGGGCCGGTCAACCTGCTGCGCGAGCAGGGTGTGCAGGCGATTGTGGTGGGCGGCATTGGCGCACGGCCCATGCAGTTTTTCGCGGAAGCAGGCATTGAGGTCTATTATGCGGACCGGAGTGCCCTGCAAAATGTGGGCGAGGCGGCCAACGGCCTGATTGCGGGCAAATTTCCCATCATGCGGCCTGACCAGACCTGCCAAGGTGATCACAGCCACTGATTGATTGGCTCGGCGGCGCGGCTGGGAGGATCATCCAGTCCGCCGCCGTGATTTTTGCTTTTTCTGCTTTCATCTCTCATGTCACCACGTCCCCGTAAAAAACGCTGCTGCGAAGGCGGCTTTCTCTCAGGTCAGGCCTTCAAGCCCAGCGGCATTCCCCTGCGGCAGTTGAAACAGATTCCGCTGCACCATGATGAGCTGGAGGCTCTGCGGCTTTGTGATCTGGAAGGGCTGTTTCAGGAGCAGGCCGGAGAAAAAATGGGCGTTTCCAGAGGCACGGTGCAGCGCTTGGTCAGTTCCGCCCGCCGGAAAATCGCTGAAGCCTTGGTCTCTGGCGCAGCCCTTGTCTTTGCCGAGGAAGGCGGCGAGCAGCAACAGGCCGAGCAAGGCGGTTGAGCAAAGTCCAAGCCTCAGCCTGCCGCCTCCACACTACCGGTCCGTCTGCTCAAGGGCGGCACCTGCTCTCCTGCCGCCACTGCGCAATGCCGCAGAACGCTGTTTGCGCCGATCACGGCTCCTGCGCCGACCGTGCAGTCATGCAGCACCGCTCCAGACGCAATCAGCACGCCAGCACCAATTTCGCACTGGCCGCTGATCTGCACGCCAGCCTGCAAGACCGCATCCTGCCCAACCGTGCTTTCTGCTGCAACTAAGACTGTTTCCGGGGCATACATTGTCACGCCTGCCAGCATGAGCTGCCGGTTGCGGCGCAATTGCAGCTCTTGATGTGCTTGGGCCAGCTCCACCCGTGAATTCACGCCCAGCACGTCAAGAGCTGGCTTATGGACGAATTTTTCTGTCCGCCTGCCCTGCTGGACAGCAATGCTGACTATGTCGGTCAGATAGACCTCGCCTTGACTGTTGTCTGTGCCCACCTGCCGCAGAGCCTTGAAAAGGAAGTCGCGCTCGGCGATATAAATGCCAGCATTGATTTCCCGGACAGCCTGCTCCGCCTCGTCCGCGTCCTTCTGCTCAACAATGCGCAGGACCTGCCCTTCCGCATTGCTGATGATTCTGCCGTAGCCAAAGGGATTGTCCAGCTCCGTGCTCATCAGGGTCAGGGCAGCCCCCTGCGCCAGATGCTGGGCAAGCATGGCCTGCAAGGTTTCCGGGCGGATCAGCGGCGTGTCGCCGCAGAGGATCATCACCTGTGCCGCCTGAGCGCAGGCCGCTTCCGCGCAGAGCACGGCATGACCGGTGCCAAGCTGCTCTTCCTGTATGACCGGGCTGATGCGGTACTCATGCAGCGAGGCCAGCACCGCTTCCTGCTGATGGCCGACAATCACGGCAGGCTGCTCAATGCCAGCAGCAGTGACCGCATCCAGCACGTGGTGGAGCATGGGTTTGCAGAACAGCTCGTGCAGCACTTTGGCCTTGGCCGATTTCATGCGGGTGCCTTTGCCGGCAGCAAGAATGACAGCGGAAATATTAGCAGTGTTCATCAATGGTTGCATCTGTTGAAAGAGAATATTAGCGAGTTTTTTGATCAGCTGTGTGAATTCATCGATATTTTCCGAAAATTTCGGCGGTCAGCGGTCATCTTTTGCTTTCAAAACCAGAAATACAACAGGAGCAGGGCATTGACAGGCAGCAGCACTGTTCGGATGCGTCTGTCCCATGCGTCGCTGCGGGCTTTGCTGGCAATGGTTTGGAGCAAATCAGGCACCTTGCTCCGGGCGGGCAGAAGAGCGACAAAGGAAGGAAATTCAAGGCGGCGGGTCGGCTTGATGAACAGACGGCCATCGCGGTTCAAGGCTAATCTGCCCTGCGCCACGACAGGGTCGCCTTGCAGAAGAAACTGTTCAGCAACTTGGTATCTTTTATATTTCCTCATATCCTGCGTGGCTGCCGCTGCCGGACAGCTTCCCTGCGTCTTTTCTGTGCTGCGCAGGGCCAGCCAGTTCTTGGTGAAATCCTCAGCCTTGACATACACCTTCCCGGCCTTGTCAGTCAGCTCAAGCTCGGCGGCAGACTGTTCACGCAGCAGGGGCTTGCGCTGCGTTTCCAAACCATTGGCTGGTTTTTTCTTTTTTGTCTCCCATTCAGCAACCACAGTTGCCAAGCAATAAGCGCATTCCTTGCCGCTGAAAGGCAGGCGATGTGTCTGCGCCGCCGCAATTTTGCCGGTGAAGCGGACATAGCAGTCAATCTTGTCAGGACTGAACGAATCAGGATGTTCCGCCATCCATGCCCTTTTCTTGAACGCGCCAATCTTGCGCCATTCCCGGAAGGCCAGCGCTGTCAGCCCGACAGGGATGATGCAGGAGAAGAAAAGTTGAAGAAAGTCGCGCTCAGAATTGGGCCAGTCGCGAAACCACAGTCCGACATATTGAAGACCTGCTGTCAGCAGCAGGTAAAATATGCTCTTGCCTATCACTGCGACCATAAGACCAGCCTCCTGCCGTGTTCAGCCGTTGTTGTTGTTTCCGTTGTTATTGTTGTTATTGTTGTTATTGTTATTGTTGTTGTTATTGCTGCTGAAGCCGGAATCCCAGCCTCCTGCCGCCGCGACCATGTCCTGTTCATCTTCCGGGCCAAGATAGTAGAGCGGGTCAAGGCGGGTGATCCGTTCGCCGTCAAAACGGAGATAGTCCGCACCATCGCTGCCGGGCAGGGTTTCCGCTGTGCTCAAGCCGTCAACAGTGAACAGATACAAGGTGTTGCTGCGGAAGAGCACGTAAGGATATTTGCCTGCCTGAGAAGAGAAGTGCTGCCGCACCTGTGATCGTGCCCGCGCCCTGTCCTTGATGCCAGTCTGCATCAGGTAGCTGTCTAATTTTTTGTCCACTGCTGCTGCGGGCTGGCTCATCATGAACTCCTGTGTTTCGATTTATATTTCGCTCTCATTGTAGTCTGTTTTTCTCTGCCGCCGCAAGAAGCAAGCGGTGAACGATGCCATATTTCTGTGACAGAATCCGCTTTTCCTGTAAACTGCCTGCTGGAATCCATCAACCCGCAGGCAAGGAACCAGATGTCGAAGATACGCATTCTCTCAGATCAGCTCGCCAGCCGGATTGCTGCGGGCGAGGTTGTGGAGCGGCCTGCTTCGGCGGTCAAGGAGCTGCTGGAAAACGCCCTTGATGCCGGGGCCGACCGGATCGACATGCAGGTGGAGGGCGACGGCACCCGTCTGATCCGGGTGGCGGACAATGGCTGCGGCATGGACCACGACGACGTGCTGCTCTGCTTGGAACGTCACGCCACCTCCAAACTGCATGAGGCAAGCCAGCTCGAAGTTGTCACCACTCTCGGCTTTCGCGGCGAGGCCCTGCCCAGCATCGCCTCGGTCTCACGGCTGATCATCCTTTCCCGGCTGCGCAACAGCGGAGTCGGCACCCGGGCTGAAGTGCGCAGCGGCATTCTCCACGATGTCCATGAGGACGGCTGCGCCTATGGCACCGTGGTTGAGGTGCGCGGCCTGTTCAGCAATGTTCCGGCCCGGCGCAAGTTTCTCAAAAGCAGGCGCACTGAGCTGGCTCATATTGAGGAAGTGGTGCGCAGCCAAGCCCTTGCCTGCCCGGAGATCAGCTTTTCCCTGCTCATTGACAGCCGCACTGTGCTTGATCTGCCTGCGGCCAGCCCGGAAGAGCGGCTGCGGGCTGTCTGCCGCTGCCCAGCCGCGACGCTGCTCGAACTGACCGGAGAAGGCGCAGTGACAGTCAGAGGCTGGCTGCTCCTGCCGGAAGAGAGCGGTGCTGTGCCGCTGCGGCTCTGCGTCAACAGGCGGCCTGTGCAGGACCGGCTGCTCCGCCAGGCAGCGGCAGAGGGGCTGCACGGTCTGCTGATGACAAGGCAGCAGCCTGCTGGTGCGCTCCTGCTGGAGCTGGCCCCGGAATCAGCTGACATCAATGTTCATCCGGCCAAACGGGAAATCCGCTTCCGCAAGGCTGGCGAAGTGCAGGCCGCAGTGGTGCAGGCAGTGCAGGCGGCAGTGCAACGGCATCAGGAGCGGCTGCGTGCCCGCTTCTTTGCCGTTGGGCCGAACGATGATGCAGGGGCGATTCATGAATTGCCCCTGCAGCAAAAGTGTTGCACACTTGTAGGGGCGAAAGATTTTTCGTCCCTGCTGCCTCCACAAAATATCTACGTCGCCGAGCCGCAGCCGCCGTTCCGAGAACAATTTGCCATGCCGCCGGAAACGTCGGTCGCCGCGAGCAGCCCTCCTCTGCTGCTTGAGCCGGAACAGCAAGGCAGGCTGCGGCTGATCGGGCAGTTCGCCAAGCTCTACCTGCTCTGCGAGCTGGAGGACCAGCTGGTGGTGATTGATCAGCACGCTGCCCACGAGCGCATTCTTTATGAGCAGCTTAAACAGCATTATGAGCAGCAGTCTGCCAGCCAGAGCCTGCTCTTTCCAGTCACTGTTGAGCTGGGGCCGGAGCAGGCCGAGCTGCTGGAGCAGGAGGCGGCAACCGTGGCCAAGCTGGGCCTGACAGCGGAATTTTTTGGCGGCAGCACCTGGCTGATCAAAGCCCTGCCTGCCGCAGTCGCGCATCTGCCTGCCGAGGAGGTGCTGGACGACATGCTCACCGCTCTGGCGGCCAAGCTGCCTGACTGCATTGACAAGCTCTTTGCCTCCTTGGCCTGCAAGGCGGCAGTCAAGGCTGGAAACCGCCTCCAGCCGCCGGAGATGCTGGCTTTGCTCGAAGCAATGGGCGGCAGCGCATTCTTCTCCCATTGCCCGCATGGCCGCCCAGTGCTGAAAACTTTTTCCCGGCAGGAGGTGGAAAAATGGTTTCTGCGCAGCAGAAGTTGAAAAGCATCTGCGTTTCTGGCTGAATAAGGGGAGCAATCTGAAACGAAATTGTGTTATAATAGTGGAATATTTTTCTTGATGTCTTTACATTTCATGCTGTTATTGAACATATTCCACTTTTGTGAATATGCACGATAAATATTTTCAGGAGCAACCCAATGAACACCAAAGAACGGATGGCCATTCCCCGCCAGCATCCTCATGAACTTACGCCCGCTGACCGGATCAAAGGATTCGCAGAAGTCACGGCTGGTTACGACGAGAAAACCGCCCTGCTGGAGGCGAACCGCTGTCTGCAATGCAAGAAGCCCGCCTGTGTGCAGGGCTGCCCGATTCATAATGACATCCCCGGCTTCATCGCTCTGCTGCGGGAGAAAAAATTTGAGGAAGCCTATTGGAAGGTGCGCGAGACCAGCACCATGCCCTCGGTCTGCTCCCGCGTCTGTCCGCATGAATTTCAGTGCGAGGGAAGCTGTGTCCGGGGCAAAAAAGGCGAGCCAGTGGCCATCGGCATGCTGGAGCGCTATCTGACCGATTGGATGGTGGCCAACCGCAAGTCTCTGGCTCATGCCTGCGCCATGCCCAATGGCCGCAAGGCCGCCATTGTCGGCTCTGGTCCGGCAGGCATCACCGCCGCCTACATCCTTGCTCATCAGGGCTATAAATGCACGATTTACGAGGCCTTGCCGGTCTTTGGCGGCATGCTCTCCGTCGGCATTCCTCACTACCGCCTGCCCCGCGACATCATCGGCGCGGAGCTGGCCTCGCTCAAAAGCTGCGGCGTGGAGATCAAACTCGGTGTGACCATTGGCAAGGACAAAACCTTGCAGGAGCTGCGCGAAGACGGCTATGAGGCGGTGTTCATCGGCATTGGTACTCATGCGGGCAAGCGGCTCGGCATTGAGGGCGAGGAGGACACCAAAGGCGTGCTGCACGGTGTTGATTACCTGCGGCGGGTGCTGACCGGCGAAGAGGTCAAGATCGGCAGAAAAGTGGTGGTGGTCGGCGGCGGCAACGTGGCCATTGACGTGGCCCGCACTGCCTTGCGCACCGGCTCGGATCAGGTCTTCATCCTCTACCGCCGCACAAAAGAGGAGATGCCCGCATCAAAAGAAGAAGTGCGGCACTTGGAGGAGGAAGGGGTGCGGATCGAGTTCCTCGCCGCGCCGGTCAAGGTTCATGCTGATGCTGACGGCCAGATGACCGGGCTGGAGTGTGTGCGGATGAGCCTAGGTGAGGCGGACGACTCAGGCCGCCGCCGCCCGGTGATGATCGAAGGCTCAAACTTTGTCATTGAGGCGGATGCGGTCATTCCGGCCATCAGCCAGACAGTGCAGCATGAGGCGGACGCAGGCACGGACTTGAAGCTGGAATCGTGGGGCACGTACTCGGTCAATCCCCGTACCCTGCAAACCTCGGTGCCGTGGATTTTCGCAGGCGGCGATGACGTGCTCGGCCCGCAGACAGCGGCCAAGGCGGTCTATCAGGGCAAAGTGGCGGCAGAATCCATGCAGCGGTATATGGAAGGCCTTGACCTTGAAGAAGGGCGCACGCTGTCCTGCTACATGGTGACGTGGTAAGGGACAGCTCACTTCTTGAGGAGAAGATGCAGGGCAGGCGCGAGCGTTGATTTTGTCCGAATTTCAACAAAATCAACGCTCATGCCGTACATCTGACTGTCCTCCGCCCGTGCCGCAGGCTGAAGGTCAGGGCTGCATGCCTGCGGCCAAGTGTCATCAGTGACCCAAGCATTGAGATGCAACGAGTTAAACTATCGTTGTTTTTTCTCCTCCGCCTTGTCAGGCGCTTTCCAATTGCTCCCCAGAACCTTCACTTCCTGGGGAGTGTAGGATTTGATGACAATCGGCTCATGACCGGAAATGCTCACACTGGAGACCTCCACTGGAGCTTTGCGCGGCAGCGGCGCATCGCCGACCTGCACAGAGGCGGTGAACAGCAGGGACAGGCTGTGAGAATTAGCGGCCAGACGTTCCGGCAGACTGGCAAAGACAGAAACAGTGTCCGGTTCAAAGGAAACCTGCGCCGCCGCATCGGCAGCCTTGATCGGGATATTGTAAACAATTTTCTCAACAAACTTTTCCTGCACTGTGATCTTGGCCGCCACTGAGGTCTCGCCGATCAGGCTCATCAGCTCTGAGGAAAGTGCCAGATTGACAGGGATTGTTTCTGACCGCGTCCGGCCTTCCAAATCAATGGGCACGGTTTTCAAGGCCGTCTGCTGCTCCAAAAGGGATTGCGGCCCGGAGACAAGAATCTTGTCCGGTGAGAGCGTGACCTCTTTGAGCGCATACCCCAGTCCAACCTTGCCTTTGATCTGCGCTTCCACAGGAATATTCCGCTGGGCCAGTTGGTCAATGGACAGCGTGATGCTGGCCGGTTGAATCCGCAGCACAGCAATGCCGCTGGGCAGCTGGAAGGGCAGGCTGTCGGTGCTGAGGACCACCGTGTCAGGCACGGCCTGCGACAGATCAACCGGCAGGGAGAGATTGCGGTTGCGCATTTCCTGCATGATGGTGCGGGGGCCGCGCAGCGTCACCTCCACCTCCTTCTGATACTGGTTGTAGATAACCAGCTGTTTCGGCAGGTTGAGAATCTCAATTGGCACGGTCAGGGTCATGTCCATCTGATCCGCGCCCACCACCAGCAGCCAGATCAGGATGCCAAGGCCGAGCGAGACCAAGATCAGCAGCAGTTCCTGGCAGTTTTTCCGCGTATTATTTTTTTTCAGTTTCACGACCGGACTTTTCGGTTGCTCCATTTTTTCCAGAAAGGATTTTTCTGTTTTGGGATCAGCAGAATGTCTTTGAGAACAGTCTCCAGCTTTTCCTCATCCCGCATGGGCGTGATGCAGCCGCCTTGGACAATGGAAATTTCCTGCGTTTCCTCAGAAACCGTGATGATGACCGCATCCGTCATTTCCGACAGGCCCAGCGCGGCCCGATGCCTCATGCCGTAGCGTTTGTCAACCGCGAGATTTTTCGACAGGGGCAGGACGCAGGCGGCGGAATGAATGCGGCCTTTCTTGATCACCACCGCGCCGTCATGCAGAGGTGATTTGGTGTGAAAAATCGCCACCAGCAGCTCCTGCACCAGCTTGCTGTCAATGATGAAGCCGGTTTCAATATATTCTTGGAGACCGGTTTCCCGCTCAATGATGATCAGCGCGCCGATGCGCCGCCGCGACAGTGTGACAGCGGCGGAAATGATCTGGGTCAGGCTGTCCGCAGCGATCCTGCCGCTCTTCATGAACGGCGTTCTGCCCATTTCAGTCAGGGCGCGGCGGATATCATCCTGAAAAATGATGACAATGATCAGGAGAATGGAACTGAGCAGCGAGCGGAGCAGAAGCTGGAGGGCCAGCAGGTCCAAGGTGGTGGAAAGAAAATAGAGCAGGGCGACGACTAATGCGCCGACCAGCATCTGCACGGCCCTGGTGCCCCGGATCAGGAGGATGATCCGGTGGACAATGAAGGATACGATCAGAATATCAACGATATCCTGCCAGCGGAGCGGATTCGGGAGGCTGAAGTAGCTGAACAGTTCGTGGTGCATGAACAGAGAATGAAAAAATGCGCGTCAAAGCAGATTAAAAATTACCATTTTTGTATAACATGCTGCTCTGATTCTGAACAGGGTAAAAAAGAAGCAGCGCCGATTTTTTTTCAGGAATGGCAAAATAAAAAGCAGGCAGGTCAGTTCCAGCTTGACACGCGAAGATTGGTTCGGTAGAGAATTGTTCAGCTGCATTTTTCTCTGACACCTTTACCCTGCGCCGATGCCGCCATGATTGTGGAACAGCACTGCTTGAAAAAACGATTGAAACCTGGCGTGGGTCGTTCCGCGCATCTCTTTGCCGCCCCGTTCATCTGGACAGCGGTCGGCATAGTCCTGATGGAGCGGGGGCTGGGCTGGATGGGCCTGCACCTGACCCTGCGCCTGCTGCTCATCGCCCTGCTGGCTGGAACCGCCAAATCCCTGACCGTGCTGGACCGGACCGCCAAGAAAGGGCTGCGCCGGATCATGGGCTTTGGCGACAGCACCTGCATTGGCGCAGTTTATCCTTGGAAAACATGGCTCTTGGTTGTGCTGATGATGGTGCTCGGCATCACCCTGCGCAAACTGACCCATCCCGGCGCAATCATCGGCGCGATCTATTTTGCCATTGGCTGGGCGCTGCTGTTGTCGAGTCGGCATGGCTGGACGCAGTGGCTGCGGCAGATCGGCCGCAAATGAAAGAGAATGTCAGCGAGCTGTACCGTCGGGCCGCCGCAGTGGTGGATTTGGCCTGCATCCAGGACAATCTGGCTGTGGTGCGGGAAAAGGTGCCAGGCCGCAAGATCATCGCCATGATCAAGGCCAATGCTTACGGGCACGGCCTGCGGCAGGTGGGAGCGCATCTGGCTGCGGCAGGGGTTGACTATCTTGGTGCCGCCTATATTGAAGAGGCTTTGGAGCTGCGTCGGGCCGGGATCACCATTCCGATCATCACCTCCGGCCCATTCTCTAAATTTCAGATTGGCCTGTTCATTGAAAATCAGATTGATTTCACGGTTGCTTCTGTTGACGCGCTTCAGCTCATCAGCGAATCTGCTGCCTTTTACAAAAAGCGGGTCAATGTCCATCTGAAAGTTGACACTGGCATGATGCGGATCGGCATCCGTCATTCCAACGCGCAGCAGCTTTTTGAGGCGGCCTTGCGGGCGGAAAAGCAGGTCAACGTCGTTTCCCTGCTCTCCCATTTTGCTGGTGCTGACAGTGAAGACCTCAGCTTTGCCCGCCTTCAGCTTGAACGCTTTCTGGAGGCCGCCCATTTTTACGACCAGCGCAGTCTTCCCAACCCCCTGCTTCATATTGCCAATTCAGCCGCCATCCTGCGAATGCCAGAAAGCCTGCTCGACATGGTCAGGCCAGGCATCATGCTCTACGGGTATCATCCCTCCAAGCATTCCGAAGCTGAAGCGCAGCTGCGGCCTGCCCTGTCCTTCCGGGCCAAAGTTATGTATTTCAAGGTGATTTTCAAAGGCAGTTCAGTCAGTTACGGCGGAACATGGACTGCGCCGGAAAACTGCCGGGCTGTCACCCTGCCAATCGGCTATGGCGACGGTTATCCACGCGGCCTGTCCAACAAGGGGCAGGTGCTGCTGCACGGCAGGCGGTATCCAGTGGCCGGCACGGTCTGCATGGATCAAACAATCGTCAATATTGGCAATGGCGAGGCGCACAACGGGGACGAGGCAGTGCTGATCGGCAGGCAGGGCGATGAAGTCATCACAGCGGACGACATTGCCGCCCAGCTCGGCACGATCAGCTACGAGGTGCTGACCGGCATCAGCCAGCGAGTGCCGAGGATTTATCTCAACAGCACAGCCGGGTCAGACTAATTCAGCCATCACGGTATTGGCAAGCAGCAGGCCCGCTGTGGTCAGGCGCAGGTATTCCTGAACAATTTCAATCATTCTTAGCTTGATGAGCCGCATCAGCGTTTCGCCGTAATAGCTTGCAGCATCAATGCCGAAACGGCGGTGCAGTTCCAGCAGCGACACACCTGCGGTCATCCGCAGGCATAAGACCACTGTTTCCCGGAAGGCCGCTTCTTGATCTAATGTTTCCCTGTCCTGCCAGACATCCTCTCCTGTTTCCATCCGGCGGCAGAATTCATCCACATCAGCAACTGCGGTGCAGCGGGTGCCAGCAATAGAGGATACCGCGCTTGGCCCTAAGCCTATCCAGTCGCCATTTCGCCAGTAGTTGATATTATGGCGGCATTCATAGCCGGGCTGGGCATAGTTGGAAATCTCATAGCGGCGGAAACCTGCTTGGCTGACCATCTGCCCGGTTGCCTCCAGCATCCGCAGCACAGTGTCCTCATCCGGCAGCGGCAGTTCGTCGCGTTCCTGCTGGCGGGCAAAAGGAGTGCCTGCCTCAATCGTCAGCTCGTAGATGGACAGATGCTGGGGCGCGAGCCGCAGGGCTTGCGCAAGCGTGGCCTGCCATGTTCGCAGGGTCTGGCCCGGAAGAGCATACATCAAGTCCAAACCAATATTTGTAAATCCTGCCTTGCGGGCCAAGCAGACAGTCTGCACTGCATCTGCGGCACTGTGCGGACGGCCCAAACGTTGCAGCTCCGTATTCTGAAACGACTGCACACCAATGGACAGGCGGTTCCAGCCCGCCAGCCGCAGGGTTTGCAGAGCGGACAGATCAACAGTGGCCGGATTGACTTCAATTGAAATTTCCGCCTCTTCGATGCAACGGAACTGCTGACGGCACTCAGTCAGCAGATGGCGCAGAGTCTCCGGCGGCAGCATGGTCGGGGTGCCGCCGCCGAAAAAAATGCTGGTCAGCGACCGGGCGGCTGAAATTTGCTGAAGTTGCCTGCTGACAGCGGCAAGATATGGGCGGCAATCCCGGCGACTTGGCAGCGAGTAAAAGCTGCAATAAGCGCATTTTTTCAGGCAGAAGGGCACATGGAGATAAAGGCCGAGGTCACTCATCTCTCAGGCAGCCGCCGTGCTGACCCTGCCGATTTTTAAAATAATTTTCTGGCAAGCGCGCCACGCTTCTTTTATAATAGAAGAAGTAAAAATAATTGCACAATTCAACCAAGGGAGAACTACGGTCATGGTACGTAATATAGTGATTACTCTGGTGTTAGTTTTAATCTGTGTCCCGTCGTGGCAGATCGGCTCGATCATGATTCAAAAAAAGCAGGTCCAACATCTGCTGGAGGAGCAGGCCAACAGCATCAAAAGGCAGTCTTTCAATGCGGATATGGTGAAGAAAAACCTCAAAGCGCAGCTAGAGATCATGGAACTGCCCAGCAACTTCACCCTTGAGAGCTTGGCACGCTGGGAGATTAAAATCAAATATGAGTACAACGCTGCGGCCAGCGTGTTCGGCCATACTTACTATGAAGTGAGCGAGACGCTGGAGGCATCGACAGAAGACGGCAAGTTCAATCGGTAAAGAGATGAAGATGACGGCGGCATGTCCGCCGTCATCTTCAGATGCTCTCAACGGGCATTTCAGATTATCAGCCTGCTTTTCTTATGAATCCGCTTCCCAAGACAAAAACCTCCCGGCTCTCGTTGCGGGAACTTTGCGGCTTGATCACCTTGACATTCGCAAAGAGCGGTTTGCATTCCTGAAGAAAGGCAGGAAAATCCTCGCCCTGAAAAACCTTGCAGTACAAGCTGCCGTTTTGGTGCAGGAGCAGCCCGGCCAGCTCCACAGCCCGGCGCACCAAGCGCAGCGACTGCTGATGGTCGGCAAAGCGGCTGCCAGTAGTTGCCGGGGCCATGTCGCTGATCAAAACATGAAAGCCGGGCCAGTGTCTGCGCAGTTCGGCAAGCAATTCATCCGAATAAACATCATAACAGAGCCAGTGTAGCTCGGCCTGATCTTTTGGGGCTGGAATGTCTGTGGGCTGAATATCCACGCCAACGACAATCCCGCCGCTGCCAATGATCTTGGCCGTGTACAGACTCCAGCTACCTGGATGGCAGCCCAAATCAAGCACCCGCTGCCTGCGCTTGAGAAATTTATACTTTTTCTGCGCCTCCTCCAATTTATAAACCGAACGGGCCGGGTAGTTTTCCTTCTTTGCCTTGTGAAAATAAAAATCCTGCTCTTTGCGCATGAGAAAGCTTCAGAAAATTAGTTGATTGCGGCGAGCTTCCCGCTCCTGTTCACAGCCCGGTTTTGCTCAGTTCGCTGATCAGCCGCTCCTGCTCCTCAGTGAGCTGCTTGGGCATTTGAGCAATTATTTTCACATACAAATCACCACGTTCGCCAATTGGCCCGGACGGCAGGCCCTGTCCCTTTATGCGCAGCTTGGCATCCGGCTGCATACCCGCAGGCACTTTTATTTTCAGACTTTTGCCGTCAATGGTGCGGATTTCCACTACGGTTCCCAGACATATCTGGCTGAAAAGAAGCTGCTTTTCCAGCAGCAAATTGTCGCCGTCGCGGGTGAACTGCGCATCTGGCTGCACTGTCACCTTGAGATAAAGATCACCGGGCGGGCCGCCGTTCGGTGAAGGGGCACCCTTGCCGCCCAAGCGCAGCCGCTTGCCAGACTCAATGCCCTTGGGCACCTTAACCGAGACATTCTCGGTGCTTCCGTTCCGGCGCAGGCTGATGTTCTTCTCCGCCCCGTGCAGCACCTCATCTAAGCTGACAGACAGCTCATACGTCTGATCCTGCCCTTTTTCCGGCTGACGGCGGGTCCGGCAGCCTCCCCCTCCGCAACCGCCGTCTCCGGCCTGACTGAAAAAATCAAAAGGATTGCCGCCTCCGCCGCTGCTGAAGCGGAAGCTGCTGCGCCCGCCGCCTCCGCCCATGTTGAAGCCGAACTGCTTGAAAATATCGTTGAGATCAAAATTGCGGAAGATGTCTTCCTGCGAATAGCGCTGCTGGAAGCCAGCCGCGCCGTACATGTCGTATTCCTTGCGCTTCTTCTCATCCGACAGCACGGCGTAGGCTTCGTTGATCTCCTTGAATTTGGCCTCAGCCTCCTTGCTGCCCGGATTTTTGTCCGGGTGATATTTCAAGGCCAGCTTGCGGTAGGCTTTTTTGATTTCATCCGCGCTGGCGGTTTTGGCAACGCCAAGTATTTTATAGTATTCCATCTTCGTCTCTTCTTGGTCTGTCTCGTTCTCTGCGGATCACTTCAGTAAGGAATACTATAAGAACGATGCGCGTTTTGTCCATCATGGCCCTGCTGTTTTCATGCTAAACAACGGCGGCAGAAGGCAGCCTGCCCGCCGCTGTTCCGCCATGCGGCTCAGAAAGGCACATCGCTGCCCGTGCCGCCGCCTCCGGCAGCATAGTCATAGCCGCCGCCAGCCGGAGGCCCGCCCGCCGCCGGTCCGGGATCATCACCGTAATAACCGCCGCTGCCGCCTTTCGGAGTCAGCATCTTCATATCTCTGGCAACGATTTCAGTTGTCCAGTGGTCATGACCTTCCTTGTCCTGCCATTTGCGGGTCTGAAGTCTGCCTTCAATATACACCTTAGAACCTTTATGCAGGTATTCACTGCATTTTTCTGCAAGTTTGTCCCATGCGACAATTTTATGCCATTCTGGCTGCTCCTGCATCTGACCGTCCTGACCTTTACGCCACTCTGAGGTAGCGATGTTGAACGTCGTCACAGGAATGCCGTTCTGAGTATGGCGCATTTCCGGGTCAGCTCCGAGATTGCCGATTAAAATCACTTTGTTGATCATGTTGCACCTGTTGGTCGATTGGTCGTTTGCTGTTTATGTTGCCTGTGCCGCACATAATAATCATGAATGCGGAAAAAAGCAGCAGGCAATTTACCCAGCCCGCAGACGCAGCACTGCTTGCGCCGGGCCGTCCAGCCCGGTATAATTAATTGTATCGCAGCTTATGAATTTTTTTCCGTCTGTCCTGTCGGCAGATGCCGCCAATTTCTTCCCGGCTGCCGCCGGCAGATATATGTTTTTGTTTCATTCTGTCCTGCTCAAAAAAGCTGCGCACCTGCTTCTCTGTCTTGTCAGCAGCCTGATGATCAATCCGCTTGGCCAGCTTCAGCCTGCCGGCCATTTCCAAGCTCCGCCGTCACTTGACAAGGATTTGTTCTGGCTCCTGAAAAATCAGCCTGCCGTCCGTTTCAGCGTCAGCAGCCCCAAGCACAGCGAGGCGCAGGATGCGCTGCTCAACGATCTCTATGCCTATAACGGGGTCCAGCCCTACTGGGTGACAGAATATGGGCCAAAGGAGAAAGCAAGCGTTCTGATCGCCTTTTTGACCCATGCGGATGAGGACGGTCTTGATCCGTCCCGCTACCATCTGCATGAACTGGCCGCCCTGCTCCATGTCAGAGACGTGGAGGGGCTTGCCCGCCTTGACATCATGCTCACTCTTGTCCTGAGTGCCTATCTCAAAGACATGCACCTCGGCCAGGCTGCCCCCTTTCCTCTGAGCAGTGCCGGGAAGGGCAAGGACAAAGATATTGCCCAGCTCACCCTGCAAGGTTTGAACAGCCCTGACATGGCCATTTTTTTGGCGGAGCAGGCTCCCCAGCATCAGGAATATCAGGCGCTGAAAGCGCTGCTGGCCAAATATCGGCGGCTGGACTTTGCCGGCGGCTGGCCCAAGATTCCCAGCGGCCCGACGATCAGACCGGGTGATGCGGATCAGCGGGTTGATCTGCTGGCCAAGCGGCTCTATCTCAGCGGCGACCTGTCTGCGCTGCCGCTGGCCTCAGCAGAAGGCAGGCGGCGCGGCATCTATGACAAACAGTTAGTCAAAGCGGTCAAGCACTTTCAACGCCGCTGCGGCTTGGAGCCGGACGGCGCGGTCGGCACGAAAACGCAGGCCCTTCTCAACAGGTCTGTGGAGGAGGAGATCAGGACAATCCGGCTCAATCTGGATCGCTGGCGCGGCCTGCCGCATCAGTTCAGCAGCCATCACCTGCTCGTCAATATTGCCGGGTTTGATCTGACCATGCTCAACAACGGCCAGCCTGAACTGACCATGCCGGTGATTGTCGGGAAAGAGGATCACAAAACCCCGGTCTTCAGCCATGCCATGAGTTATATTGAAATCAACCCGTACTGGAACATTCCGCCGTCCATAGCCCAGAAAGAGATTGTCAAGAAAATGCAGCAGGATTCAAGCTATCTCAGAAAACAGCGAATCCGCATCTTCGCAGGCTGGAACGGGAATGCGCCGGAAATTTCCGCGTCAGCCATCAACTGGCACCGCATTGGCGCGAGAATCCGCAAGTACCGGCTTCGGCAGGAACCGGGCAAGGGCAATGCCTTGGGCACGGTCAAGTTCATGTTTCCCAACCGGAAAAACATTTATCTCCATGACACGCCCGGACACAGCCTGTTTCAGCGCGCCCGCCGGGCCTTCAGTCACGGCTGCGTCCGGGTCAGCCATCCGCTTGATCTGGCCTGGCAGATTTTGAACAACGACGGCCAGACCATCTCCAAGGAAAAGCTGCAAAAACAGATCGCCACCGGGCGGCAGGCCGTCTTTGTGCTCAGACAGCCGCTGCCTGTGCATATCGTTTATCTGACTGTCCGGGTTTCCGAGGACGGCATGGCGCATTTTTATGAGGATATTTATGGCCGGGACGCGCTGCTGGCCAAGGCGCTGTTTCACGATCAGGAACGCAAATAGCCGGACCAGCCTCTGACTGCCCTTGCAGCTTGAATTCACCGGCCCTTCCCCCTGTCTCCGCGTCATTTTCCTTTTTTTCAGCCTTGTTTCACCTTGACAGTGTTTTTCCGGGCTTATATAGTCTTATCTCTGCCTTTCAATTATGAACATAAGACTCTGCGCCCAGGCACAGGGCATCCATAACCACGTTAAGGAACATCCGATGAGCAAAATCACAGGCGCGCAGGCCATTGTCAAGTGTCTGCAGGAGGAAGGGGTTGACACCATTTTCGGCTTTCCAGGCGGCGTGATCCTTGATCTGTACGACGAGCTGATGGATTCTGATATCAAGAATCTGCTGGTTCGTCATGAGCAGGGGGCAGTCCATGCCGCAGACGGCTATGCGCGGGCCAGCGGCAAGGTCGGTGTGGCTCTGCTCACTTCCGGCCCTGGCGCGACCAACGGCGTGACCGGCATTGCCACCGCCTACATGGATTCAATCCCGATTGTGGTGCTGACCGGCCAAGTGCCCCGCGCTCTGATCGGCAACGATGCCTTCCAAGAGGTTGACATCGTTGGCATCACCCGGCCATGCACCAAGCACAACTATTTGGTCAGCAATCCGGACGAACTGGTTTCGATCCTGCGCGAGGCTTTTTATTTGGCCGCCTCTGGCCGACCCGGCCCGGTTCTTGTTGATCTGCCCAAAGACGTGATGGCCAGCAAGATCGCCTACCCGGAAAAGCAGGAAATCAAGATGAAGACCTATCAGCCGACTATGGAGCCGCATCCGGGTCAGGTTGCCAAAGCCTGCAAGGCCATCATGAAGGCCAAGCAGCCTGTGCTCTATGTGGGCGGCGGGGTCATTCTCTCTAACGCGAGCAAGGAGCTGACTGAGCTGGCTGAAAAGACGCAGATTCCAGTCACAATGACCCTGATGGGTCTGGGCGGCTTCCCTGGCACCAATCCGCTTTCCATGGGCATGCTGGGCATGCACGGCACTTATGCCGCCAACATGATGGTGGCCAAGAGCGACCTGCTGATTGCGGTCGGTGCCCGCTTTGACGACCGGATCACTGGACGGTTGGACACCTTTGCCCCGGACGCGGAGATCATCCACATTGACATTGACCCGACTTCGATTTCTAAAAATGTCAAGGTTGATATTCCCCTTGTTGCGGACTGCAAACGGGCGCTGACCGCCATGAACGCTTGGTTTGACAGCGCGGCAGATTTCAGCCAGGCCGCTTTTGCCGAAAAGCATCAAAGCTGGAACGAGCAGGTCAAGGATTGGAATTCAACGCATCCGCTCTCCTATACCGACGAGGGCGACATCATCAAGCCGCAGTATGTGATCGAGGTCATCAACCGGCTCACCGGCGGCGACGCGATTATTACCACTGAAGTCGGCCAAAACCAAATGTGGACAGCTCAGTTCTATAAATTCAATAATCCGCGCCAATTCCTCACCTCCGGGGGCCTTGGCACAATGGGCTATGGTCTGCCTGCGGCCATTGGCGCGAAAATCGCCTTCCCGGACAAGACCGTCATCGACATTGCCGGTGACGGCTCCATCCAGATGAACATTCAGGAGCTTGCCACAGCCAAGCAGTACGGCGCGGCAGTCAAGGTGGCGATTCTCAACAACAACTATCTGGGCATGGTCCGCCAGTGGCAGGAGCTGTTCTACAACAAACGCTATTCCGGCACCCCGATGGAAGTCACGCCGGACTTTGTTGAGCTGGCCAAAGCGTATGGGGCAGTCGGTCTGCGGGCCAAAACCAAGAGCGAGGTTGAGCCGGTGATCAAAGAGGCTATGGCCATCAAAGATCAGGTGGTGATCATGGACTTTGCCATCAAGCGCGAAGAGTGTGTTTTCCCGATGATCCCGGCTGGACGGTCAACCACCGAGATGCTGCTGGCCTAACCCATTTTTCTCAGGAACTCCTGCAAGGATTGACGCAATGATGAAACATACTCTTTCTGTTCTTCTTCGCAACAAGCCCGGCGCGCTGTCGCGGGTGACTGGCCTGTTCAGCGGGCGCGGCTTCAACATCGAGAGCCTCTGCGTGGCCGTGACCCTTGACCCGCAGGTGTCAAGCCTGACTTTAGTGACACGGGGCAGCGACGCGATCATCGAGCAGATCATCAAGCAGCTCCACAAATTGATTGATGTCATCAAGGTGACGGATATCAGCGAGGGCGAATATGTGGAGCGCGAAATGGTGCTGATCCGGGTCAAGGCCGAGGCTGGCACCAGAGCCGAGGTGCTGCGGGTGATTGACATCTTCCGGGGCAAGGTGGTGGATGTCAGCCCGACTTCCTATGCAGTGGAAGTCACTGGCTCAGAGTCCAAGATCAGGGCGGTGATCGACATTCTCCGGCCCATTGGCATCAAAGAGGTGGTCCGCACCGGCACCATTGCCATGGCCCGCGCTCCGAAAAAGTAGCTGGGCAAACTATGCTCACAGCCCTTTCACAGGAGGCATGACAGGCGGTCATGCCTCTTTTTTTCTTTTTATCAAAGCATGTTGAATGAAAACATCTGAATTTTCCATAGCCAAAGAAGGCATTCCCTTCATCCTTCTCTGCGCCTTCATCGCCCTGATTTGCAGCATTCTTCAATACAAGCACGCCGGACTGGGGGCATTGCTGGCCACCATTTTTGTCACCTATTTTTTCCGCGATCCAGACCGGATCCTGCCGGACGAGCAGAACGCCATAGTTTCGCCTGCGGACGGCAAGGTCATCCTGGTGGAGGAAATTTTTGACGACCGTTTTCTCAAGAAAAATGTGCTCAAAATTTCCATTTTCATGAATGTCTTCGATGTCCATGTCAACCGCATTCCCTTGGCTGGCACGGTGCGGCGGATTATTTTTCAGCCGGGCCGCTTTTACGCTGCTGACAAGGACAAGGCCGTCTTGCACAATGAATACTGCGCCGTCATTGTCAGCCCTGCTTCCGGGCAGGAATACGCTGTGGTGCAGATTGCCGGGCTGATCGCCCGCCGCATCTTATGCCGGGCCGAGCCGGGAGATCAGCTCAAGACTGGGGAACGCTTTGGCCTGATCCGTTTCGGTTCGCGGGTGGATCTGTATCTGCCGCAAGGGACAGCAGCGGCGGTGCAGGTTGGGGATAAAGTCAGAGCTGGGGAAACGGTGCTGGCGCGGATGGAAGGAACAGTTTGATCGTTGCAGGCATATTCAGGCATCACAGCACCTTGTCTGCTGCCTGAGGCATGAGCTGACAAGCCGGTTGATGCTCACGCCGGACTCAGCAGCTCATGTTACACAGCATTCCTGTCTTGCAAACAAAAATGCTGTGCATCTGTTGACCTGACTGCTTCAGCTTTCAGCATCATCCTGCTTCAGCATGAGCGGCTTATATTCCCGGGCACCCTGCATTTCATGATTATACTGGATGATATCCCAGCCATACGTGTTGGCAGCCCGCAGACAGATATGCAGTATGGCGCGTTTGATGCCGTCATACTTCAAGGCCAGTTCAGGAGCCGCCTGTATCCAGACCATGAACTTCATGGATTTTTCATCCAATGCTCCCAATTCGATCCACGGATTGTCAATGTCAATAATATGCTCCGCATAGGGCAATTTTTTGAGTTCCTCACATAAAAACGGAGTGAGTTTGTCAACAATTTCCTGATACTCTCTATGCTGATAGGACACATGGAAATTAATGCCTGCCCAGAACGGCGTTGCCAGACTCAGCAAAGTGCTGTTCGTGAACGTGCTGGTGGGCATGTATTCATCCATATTGCAGCCGTACCAGTCAAGTTTGACATACTGCGGCGAGATCATCAGCACTTTGCGCATGATGCTCCCGTTGATCAGCACCACATCACCGACTTTGCAGGGGAACCAGACCACTGTTTGCTCATCGTAAGGATTTGAACGCATGCCGACCAAATCTTTCAAAGGCAGCCGCAGGGTGCCGCCGCAGGTGAGCAACGGATTTTTCAGATAACTGTAAACTCCCATCATTTCGACTCGATAGGGCAGGCCGTCAACCATGACCGCTTCGCCGTGCCGGACCGGGCCAAATCCAAGCAGCAGTTTGATTTGGTCTGCAAACTCTGGCAGGGTGTTTTTGGCTCCCCAGATGATGCCGAAGACAAGCAGTAGGACTACCGCTAAAATCAACCAGTCGCCAGAGGTGAAGAGGACGGCAACCAGCCCGCCGGTAGCGACAAGAATGGCGAGCGCATAAAACATGACATCCACCAAGTTGGCCCAGAACATGTACTTGGGCGACTTGTGGAACGGACTGATCTTCCAGATGATGCGCTGAAGCAAGCGGAAGGCTAAATAGATGCCGACAAAGGCCAGCAGGGCGAAGAACATGCTCTTGCCCCGGTGCTTGACAAAGGACTCAAAAAAGACCTTGAAAGAAGACAGCAGCGACTTGCGCTCGTTTTCTAACTGAAGGAGCTGATTCTTGTTCGCCTCCAGTCGGGTGGCAAACTCTTTTTCGAGCTGATCCCAGTAGTCTTTCCACGACTCAAGCCGCTCTTTGACCTTCTGATCGTCAGTCTTTTCCAAAAACTTGGCAAGGTCTGCGGAAGCCTGCCGCACCTGCGGAAGGCGTTTTTCCAAATAGGCAATGTCACTGCGGAGCCGCTCCATCTGCCTCGGTCGCTCCGTGGTCTCCTTCAGTTCGACAATGATGGGTGAGAAGATTTCCTTCAGCTCTTTATCCCATTCAACGTCCTTGCCTTCTTTTTTAAGAAAGGAGTTGTAATCAATGCCGGTAGTGAGCACAGAAAAATCATTTTTCGCCTTATTCAGCCGTTCGTTCAGCTCAGTGATGTATTCAGAAATATTTTTCTTTTGCTCTTCCGAACCAGCATTTTTCAACTTCTGCTCATAGGTTTTAAGCTCTCCTGTGATCGTCTCAATAGACTTGGTCATCTCAGCAAGAGTGACGATCTTTTTGGAAAACAGTGCCTGATTCATCAACCTCTCGCTGATGATTTCAGCATCATCGCCTTCATATCCGGCTTCCTGTAAGGCACGAGCAACCTGTTCGGTTTTGCTGCCGTCAACGCCCTCCATGATCTGCGCAAGCTGATGTGCATTTTTTTTGAGCTTATTGCGCTGCTGCCGGATATCTTTGGCTATTTTGCTTCTTTCCTCCTCGATCTGCGTTTTTTCCAGCAGCTCCTCCTGCGTCTTGATTTCCGTCTCAGCTTTGTCAACGGCCAAGGCGACCGGAGCCGCCGCTTTGACGGCCTGCGCCAGCTTGATGTCCTCTTGGACAATATTGAGCACGGTGCCAATCTCGTCAGCACTTAGTCCAGCGGTTTTGAGGGCTTCGGTCAGGCTGGCTTCTGAAAAGTCCTTATCCTTCAGCTCGCTGACTTGAGCAAACTTCTCCTCATCCAGCCGTTCTTCCAGATCAGCGACAATGCTGTCCTTCAGTTTAAACAGATTATCTTGCGTCTGGGGAGGCTGCTCCGCCGCAGGAGCTGCATTATCCAGCACAGACTGCTGTTCCGCAACTACAGGTTCATCCTGCTGCAGCGCATTCTCCTGCCCTGCGGCCTGATATGCTGTGACAAGGAAGAAAAATCCCAGCACAGCAACCGACAATGCAATGGTTTTCTTGATTTTCATCAAAAACTCCTGTGGAAAAATTGTTGACATGTTTTCTAAAAGACTCCTTTTCAGGATAGCACAAAGAAAGAATGTTCCGCAACACATTATATCCGTTTATCGCAGGTTATGACCGCAATGGCGGAGTGATTGTGAATGGATTCGACATTTTCTGACTCAATCGCATAGGCGACGATGCGGTCATCCTGATTGAGCCGGACAGCAATATCCCGGACGATGTCCTCAACAAATTTTGGATTTTCATACGCCTTTTCCGTGACATATTTCTCGTCAGGCCGCTTGAGTATGCCATAGACTTCACAGGAGCCTGCCTGCTCAATGATTTTGATGATCTCCTCGATCCAGACAAAGCGTTTTATTTCCACGGTAACAGTGACATAAGAACGCTGATTGTGCGCGCCATAGCAGGAAATTTCCTTTGAGCAGGGACAGAGACTGGTGACAGGAACGACTGTTTTAACAAAAATCGCATATCTGCCATCAATCAGCTCGCCCATCAAGGTCACTTTATAATCCATCATGCTGCTTATGCCGGACACAGGCGCATTTTTCTTGATGAAGTAGCGGAAGGACAATTCAAGATAAGCGTCTCTGGCATGAAGCATTTCCGTCATTTTTGACAAGGTCTCCTTGAGCGACTGCAAGGTGACGGCAAATTCTTCCGCATTCAGGATTTCAGCAAAGCGCGACATGTGGGTGCCTTTGAAATCGCTGGGCAAGTTGACATACATGCTGCACTCGGCAACCGTGTGCTGTCCCTTGTTGAGCCGGTCTTGGACATAGACTGGCAGGCGGAAATTTTTAATGCCGACCTTGTTGATCGCGATGCCTCTCGAATCTCCCATATTTTGAATATCAGGAAGACTTTCTGTCGTCATGCGGGGAAGTGCCATTTTTTTCGTTGTCAAGACAGATGTTATCTGATGAAGAAAACAAGATAAATTCCTGCTTCAATATATCAAATCAGGGTCAAGTTCAAGAGCGTACTTTCTGACAAAATAACGTTGATAAAAATCTTTATGCACCACTTTTCCATTCCACGCAATGATATCCAGATCAATTGTCCTTGGAGTAAACTTGTCTTTACTGCGGATTCTACCCAATTGTGACTCAACCTTTTTTAAAAAAAGATTGAAGTTTTCTTCATGGTAAAAGGTGCCCACTTTGAAAGCGCAATTAAGATAATCAGGCTGAGGAACATCACCTATGGCTTTTGTTCGGGTAATTGATGATGCCAACAAAAAGGTGTGCTCTTGAGCAATCAACCTGTTTGCTTGAGAAATGTTGTATTCAGGCTCAATGTTTGAGCCGACATCAATGATGACAATGTTCATGCTGCTCCTTAGTCTGTGGAAATTTCAATGCCAACAGAATCACTGTAACGCAACGCCCCTGGTTTTTCCACTTTGACACGCGCCTTGAGAACTAAAGTATTTTCAGTGATAATATGCATGATTCTGGCAGAAAGTGCTTCCAAGAGATGATAAGATGATTCTTCAACTTCACGGATAATATGTTTAGTCAATGTCTTATAATTAAAAGCATCTTCTATTTTATCTGTTCTGGAGGCTTTTTCTGCATTATATTCAATGCAGATATTGATTACCACATCTTGCTTGACTGAGCGCTCCCAGTCATTTATGCCAATAATTGCACGTAATCTCAAGTTAGTTATATGAACAACTGTTTTCATAATCTGCCCCCTTTCTATTTATTGATATACGGACTATGGAACATTTCCAAGCTCTTCCCTGTGCAGTTCACCGAATCTCCACCATCCACGAAGAAAACCTGACCAGTTATAAAATCATTTTTTATGATATGCAGCAGCGTTTGTGTAATATTTTTTACACTCCCTTGTCTTTTTAAAGGTATTTCTTCGATTCTTTTCAATATGTTTTCCGTATCTCCTGCAACTGGAGGGAGAATGAATCCTGGAGAAATTCCATTAACACGTATGTACGGCGCAAGCTCAAGAGCAGCAGATTGAGTCAACTTTTCCAAAGCTGTTTTCGTCAGAAGATATGACATATAATGATAACTGTTAAATTTTGTCATCTTGTCTATAATATTAACTATATTTCCATCTTTGCATCGTTTTGCAAATTCTTTGCTTAAAAAAAATGGCACCCTTAGATTAAGGGCAAATTGCGAGTCAAAAATATCATAATCTGTCTCTATTAAAGATGCTTTTTTGTATTCTGAAGCAGAATTGACCAAAAGATTAAGATACGGAAATGCAGCATAAACTTGCTCCATAAATTTGTCAAGATGGACACACTTCAAGTCGGCATGAAACAAAAGGCATTTCTGACCGTAACTTTTTATAATATCAGCTACTTCCTTGGCATCGTTTTGAGATGAATGATAATGGAGAGCTATGTCAAACCCATATTTGGCAAGAGCTAATGTCATCGCCCTTCCTAATCTGACCGCTCCACCCGTAACCAAAGCTGCTTGTTTCATTGTGTCATAGAGTTTTTTAAATAATATACAATGCGCTGGCCCAACCGACAAGGCTCAAGATTACATAGACAGCCAGTCCGGCTGTCAGCAAGGCCAAAGTCACCTGTCTTGTCCGGCCCGCCGCAGGCAGGAGGAGCAGCAGGCTGGTCAGGACTGCCGGAACGGCTGCTCCAGCCCAGAAGGCGGGCAGAAGGCGGAGCAGTTCTTGCAGGCCAACGAAGAACCACGGTCCGCCGATATGGAGCAGGCCAAAGCGTTCCGGCTCCAGCGGGGTGCTGAGGACAGCCGCTGCCCCCAGAAGCAGGAGCACAAGGAGGACATGGTTGCGCCAGAGCGCGCTGTAGCGTTTGAGATGCGGCCAGAGGCAGAAGCCGCCCAGCAGCATCAGCCCGGCAAGGTGATGCAGATAGACCTTCTGCACCCCTGCCGCGCTGACATCAAAGAGGAGTTTGTTCAGCGGCCTGCCGAGCAGAGGGATGGAAAGGACAATGTTTTCGGCAATTGCTCCGGCTGCCGCGCCAGTGGCATCGTCCCGGAGGATATAGCCAGTGAAAAGAAGCAAAAGGCTGACTGGCGCAATTGCGCTCAGGCGCAGCCACGCCGTCTGGCTGAACTGAGTACTGTTTTCCCAGATAACTACAGCAAAATGGACCAGCAGGAGGAGAAAAAATACTTGGCTGGAATAATAATGCAGCGAACGCCAGAAAAAACCAAAGGGCGCAGTGAGCTGGATGGTTGCGGTGGAATAGAAGGGTTCTGCCGGATTGTATTGCAGGCCCAGCACCAAGCCGGAGAACAGGGAAATATAGAGGCTGATCAGCGCATGGCCGCCCCAGCGCACTGAAAGAAGCCAGTTTTTCACTGCCAAGAACCGCTCGCGCATCAAACCGTCACCACGTAGCCGGTCACACTGCCGTTTTCGTCTTTCTGCACTTCCACAGGAAAAACTGGCAGATTTCGTTGCGCAGGCCCGGCCAGCCGCTCGCCCTGCGGGGTGAAGCGGCTCTGATGGCAAGGGCATTCGATGAGCTGCTTGTCTTCGAGGAAGTTGACCCGGCAGCCGAGATGGGTGCAGGTGCGCGACACTGCCCACGCCTTGCTGCGGTCTGTTCGTTCCGCAAAGAGAAAAAAATCCCGTTCAGCATGAACTCCGCTGCGCGGCAGGGGCGCGGCGATTTTCACATAGCGCGGCTCAGATTTGCGTGTGTGCCCGGTGAATTTGAGCAAAGGATGAATAAGCGCAATGCCGCTCAGGGCAGCGGCCCAGTGGAGAATGTCCGTCAGAATCCGGCGGCGGTCAGAGGAGGCAGGACAACGCATGAGATCGCTTCTTGTATAAAAGATGGGGCGGCTGTCAGCCAACTTTGCTTCTGCATCCGCCCCAAACTTTTCTATTTGGATTTATTGTGCTCTCTGCTGACAAAAAAGACAATCCATGCCGAATATGCTAAAGCAGATACGCCGAGTATGCCAAAAAATACCAATGCTTCTACAGAAGCTGAAGAGAATTTTGCAGCACCGAAAAGCAGAACTATTGGCACTGACAAAGCGACTATTGCGATAGCCAAGGAGGGATTTTTTACAAAATACGGAAACAATTCAGCAGCCTGCCTAATCTCAACTTTCATGATCATAACTCCTTGTTAAGGCTAAAAATACCCTGTTATCCCAACGTAAAATTACGTTGAGACAGTGAAGGAAGGGCATTTTAGCTAACTATGCGCTATGTCATTTTGTGTATCCGTATAAATGAATGATAGTGACTCATTTTACATCAATCACTCCTGATTCGTCAATATTTAAGCTATGGCCTCATAGCCTTTCTGCTCTGCTTATCTGTCAAATTTTTCCTTCAGCGCGGCCAGCACATGAGCCGGAACCATGCCGCTGACATCGCCGCCCTGCCGGGCCGCATCTTTGATAATCGAGGAGCTGATATAAATCCAGCGGAAGCCGGTCATCAGGAAAACCGTCTCCACCCGCCGCTCCAGCTTGCGGTTCATCAGGGCAAGCTGGAGTTCGTAGTCAAAGTCAGAAACTGCCCGCAGACCGCGAATAATGGCGCAGGCGTTTTTTCGCATCGCGTAATCAACAATCAGACCGCTGGTCGTATCCACCTCCACCCGGTCATTGGCGGCAAAGCACTGCTGCATCAGGCTGATCCGCTCTTCCAGATTGAACAGGGGTGTTTTATTCGGGTTGATCGCAATGGTGACAATCACCCGCTCAAACATGCGCAGGGACCGGGTGATGATGTCCACATGGCCGTTGGTGATCGGATCAAAGGTGCCGGGATAAATGGCAATACCAGAACTGCGCAGTTTTTCAGTCATCGTTGTAAAGTCAGCTCTGTCGGTAGAGCCAGAGGCCGGTTTCCCCGTAGCTGCGCTGATCAGCGAGCCGCAGGCTGCCACAGTGCTCTGGCAGGCGAACGTTTTTACGCTCTTCCGCAATCAGCAGGCCGTCTTCAGCCAGCAGAGAGGATTGGGCAATTGCCTTCAGTGTATGTTCCGCCAGACCTTGTTCGTAGGGCGGATCAAGAAAAATCAGCTCAAAATACAGCTCCGCAGGCAGCCTTCGGGACAGCTTGGCGATGCTGTCCGGCTTGGCAAGATCAAGCTGGAGCAGGGCCGCCTTGGCATCAACAAAGCTGCGTTTGAGCGTGTTCTGCATCAGTTCCAAAGCCTGCCGGGATTGATCAACAAAAACAACCGTTGCCGCGCCCCGGCTCAGGCTCTCCATGCCAAGGCTCCCAGTGCCTGCGTACAAATCCAGCACCCTACTGCCGGGAACCTTTGCCGCAATGATGTTGAACAGGGCTTCGCGGACCCGGTCGCTGGTTGGCCGGATCAGCTTGCAGCCTGTTTTTGGTCCGCTGATGCTCCGGCCTTTAGCCGTGCCGCCGGTGATGCGCATGATGATCAGGCAGCGGGCGGCTGCCGTTTCCGCTGGATGAATTGATACAGGTCGAGCAGCGGCCCTGAGGCAGCATAGCAAAGGGCAGTGAAAAACAGGGTCACTGGCGGTTCAGAGGCTAAAAAGACCATTGCCAAAATAATGCCGACCACAGCCTGAAAACGTTTCTCGCGGGGGATGCTGATTTTTTTGAAACTCAGGTAGCGGTGCGCGGAAATCATCAGATAGGAGAGCAGATAGACCAGCAGGAGGATGGACAGGTGCTTGACCGTATCCTCTGCGCCGAGAAAGCGGAAGAACATCACCAAGGTGGCAATTGCCCCGGCTGCGGCTGGACAGGGCAGGCCGACAAAGTCATGGCTCTTCTGCTTCTCTGGCGGCTGCTCGGCAATAGTGTTGAAGCGGGCCAGACGCAGGGAAGTGGCGGCAACATAGAGAAAGGCGGCCAGCCAGCCATAGCGTCCATAAGGCAGCAAGGCCCAGAGATAGGCGAGCAGGGCTGGGGCCACGCCAAAGGAGACCAGATCACAGAGTGAATCTAGCTGCATGCCAAAGTCGGAGGCAGAGCCGGTCATCCGGGCCACCCTGCCGTCAAGGCCGTCAAAGACTCCAGCGACAATGATGGCTGCCGCTGCCGGATAAAAGTCACCGTTGATCGAGGCGATGATTGAATAAAAGCCGCTGAACAGACTGGCAAGGGTCAGGGTGCAGGGCAGAAGGAAAAAACGGTTCGGCTGTGGCAGTTCCATAGTTCGGCGTGGAGGCAGGAAGGGCGGACTTTGACTGAACACAAGAAAGACCGGCATATTATACCGGCAGAGCCAAGATATGCAACCGAATAAGGGCCGCTCCGCCCGCATCTTGTTTCCGGCCCTGCTTCCGGGTATAGTCGGAGCAGAACAATCTGAACCGTCGTTGCTGTCATTTCGAGCACAGCGAGAAATCGTTGTGCGCTCTTCCTCGTTTCAAGCGGTTGAGATTCCTCGCCTTGTGCGGAATGACAATGTCAATGACCTCTCTTTTTTGCCAACGCTCCCGACAAAACCATGCCTGATCTTTTGGACAAATTTCAAGGCTGTCTGCTGGCCGCAGCTCTTGGCGATGCCTTCTGCGCTGGCCACGAAGGCGGCCTGCTGGAGCGGCTGCTCTGGCGGCTGCTTGGCAGGACACGGCAGGGCCTGCGCCGCTGGACTGATGATACCCAGATGAGCATTGATCTGGCCCGGCATCTGCTCCGGCATGGCCGTGTCAATCAAGATGCGCTGGCCGCAGATTTTGCCGCCAGCTATCGCTGGTCGCGTGGCTATGGCCCCAGCACCGTCGCTGTCCTGCGACAGGTCAGGGCCGGGACAGACTGGCGGAGCGCAGTGACAGCCCGGCATCCGTCCGGCTCCTATGGCAATGGCGCAGCCATGCGGGTTGCGCCGCTGGCCCTGTTCCATCATGATCAGCCCAAGGAACTGGCGGAGGCGGTTGCGCAGGCTTCAGCCGTCACTCATGCCCACCCGGCAGCTCTTGCCGGAGCGCAGCTCATCGCCCAAGCCATTGTTCATGCTCTTGGGGATGCGGATTCGGCAGAGGCAGTCAGAGCACTGGCTGGGCAGTGTCAAGACCCAAACTTTGCCCAAGCCATGCAGACAGTCAGCAAGCTGCTCGCAGCTCCGGCCCTGCCTGAACCAGCCCGCCTGCGCCAGCTCCTTGGCACGGAAAGCACGGCCCTGCGCTCCTGTCCAGCTACCGTGCTGCTGGGCCTCAGCTTTCGGCAGCAGCCTCTGCCCGAACTGCTGGCATACATTCGGCGCGGCGGCGGCGACACCGACACAGTCGCGGCAATGGCCGGGGCGATCTGGGGCGCGGCTGCTGGCAGAAGCAGGATTCCTGAGCCGATGCTCTGCGCTGTTGAGGCATATAAGCAGCTCCTGCATCTGGCCGGGCAACTGCACGGCAAGGCAAAGCACTTTCAGAAACAAAGCAATGAAACCAGAAATTTGTCTCAACATGATCGTCAAAAATGAAACCACGGTGCTGGGGCGGCTTTTTGACTCGGTCAAGGATGTTGTTGATTATTATATCATTGCTGACACCGGCTCGACAGACGGCACACCAGAGTTCATCGGCAAAGAAATGCAGCGGCACGGCATTCCCGGCGAAGTGCTTCATCATAAATGGGTGAATTATGGCTTCAACCGGAATCAGGCCCTCCAGCATGTTTATGCAAAAAAATGGCAAGGATGGGTGCTGTTCATTGATGCGGACGAAGAGCTGGCCTGCTCTGACCCCCTGTTTCATGCCAAATTGGAACCCGGTGTCACGTACCAGCTGCAAAAGCACCACGGCTCGCTGCGCTACTCCTTGTCCAATTTGGTTGATGTCAGCAGGACGCAGTGGGAATGGAAAGGCGTGGTGCATGAATATCTGGAACACGTTGGCGGCCCGGTTGCCTGCCGAGAACTGCATTCGGCATGGATTATCTATCATGCCGGAGAAGGAGTGCGCTCGCGGGGCGTGAGCGATGCGGAAAAGTATCTTGCGGATGCGGCTCTTTTGAAGGCGGAATGCAAGAAAAATCCAACCGATGCCAGAAGCAAGTTTTATCTCGCCCAGTCCTATGACAATGCCGGACGACTGGAACAGGCGCTGCGTCATTATCAACAGCGGGCGGCCATGCTTGGCTGGGATCAGGAAAATTTCGTGGCGCAACTGCGGGCCGCACGGCTCTGTGCGCAGCTCAAAAAATCTGATCAGGAAGTGGTCCGCGCCTTTCTCAAGGCGCATGAGATGTGTCCGCAGCGTGCCGAGCCGCTGCATGATCTGGCTTCGTATTATCGAAACAGGAAGCAATTCAGCCAAGCATACAACTATGCGAAAAAAGCAGCGGCGGTTCCGTTGCCAAGCGACACATTATTTGTAGAAAAGGATATTTACGACTGGCGCATCTTGGATGAAATAGGAGTGGCTGCGTACTGGACAGGCCGTTACCATGAAGCACGCAAGGCTTGTGAAACTGTTCTTGCGCGACAGGAACGCGGGGAAATTCGGCTCAACAAGGCAACAGTTCAACGGATTCAGGACAATCTGGGATTTTCTCTCAAAAAAGTTGAGGAACAGCAGGTCAAGGTGGACCGGAACAGCTCTGCGGAGCTGCTGCTTGGTTCTGGTTCACGCGCCAAGAAAGACCTGCTCCTTGCAGGGATGTCGGCAGAGTTTTCCAACCTTATCCGCCTTGATCAGAACAAAGATCATGAACCGGATCTGGTCTGGGACCTGCGCAGCCATCCGCTGCCTTTTGCTGACAGCTCTTTTGACGAAATTCATGCCTATCAGGTCCTCCAGCATCTGGCGCAGCAGGGTGATTACCAGTTTTTCTTTGCCGAGTTCAGCGAATACTGGCGCATCCTCAAGCCGGGCGGCCTGTTTCTCGCTTCAGTTCCAGACCGCTCTCTGGCTTGGGCTGATCCTGCGAACAAGCGAATTATTCAACCGGAAACTTTGGCATTTCTTGACCAAGATGAATACGCGCAACAGGTCGGCACAACCACTATGCGTGATTTCCGTTACCTGTACAAGGCCCACTTCAAGACTGCATATTCACAGGTTAGTGAGGGTGTCTTTTACTTTGCGCTCAGAAAAGTTGTGCAGGAAAAGAAAGAACGATAATTCAAGAGACGGGATGGTCAGCTTTGCATGGCAACAGCAACCTGAAACAATGCGTTAAAGTGAATTTACACCCTGTGATGACTTGCAAAAAAAAGCCCCTTCCGCAGAAGGGGCTTCAGATGGACAGAAACGTCGGGCAGCTTCAGTCGAGAAAAAAGCGCAGTTTTTCCCGGCGGCTGGAGTGGCGCAGCCGGTTGAGAGCTTTTTTCTCTATTTGGCGGATGCGCTCGCGGGAGACATTGAATTTCTTGCCAATCTCCTCCAGCGTGTATTCCGCCTTCTCGCCAATGCCGAAGCGCAGGCGGATGATCTTCTCCTCCCGCTCAGTCAGAGTGGCTAACACTTCAGTGACCCGGTCGGCCAGCTCGCGGTTCTCAACCGTGTCATAGGGCGACTCAGCCTCCTGATTCTCCAAAAAGTCGCCAAGGGTGGAATCATCGTCACCAACCGGAGTTTCCAAGGAAATCGGCTCGCGGGATGCCTCCAGAATGGCGAGGATTTTATCCATTGGCAGATCAGTCAGCTCGGAGATTTCGGTCGGGGTTGGCTCCCGGCCCAGCTCCTTGAGCAACGAATAAAATGCCTTGAAAAACTGACTGCGCAATTCGAGAAAATGCACGGGCAGCCGGATGGTGCGGGTCTTGTCCAAAATCGCCCGCGTGATCGCCTGCCGAATCCACCACGAAGCATAGGTGGAGAACTTGTTGCCCTTGGTGTAGTCAAAGCGGAACACGGCCCGCATCAGGCCGAGATTGCCCTCCTGAATCAAATCCGCCAAGGTCAGCCCTTGGTGCATGTAGCGTTTGGCAATCGAGACCACCAAGCGCAGGTTGGCCCGAATCATGCAGTCCTTGGCATTCTCAATCGAGCGGCTGTAAGCACCGAGCCGGGTGTGCAGTTCGAGCAGCTCCCGCTTGTCCGCATACTTGCCTGCCGCCTTTTTCACGCACTGACGCATGTGATTGAGCTGCTGCTTTTTCGGCTTGAGCGAAGGGTCGCGCCGTTCCCACAGCTCAATCCGGTCCCTGAGAATTTTCATTTCAGGAACACCGGATTTTTCTTCCCGAACCGCATTGACAATCGCGCTGAACCCTTCCCGGATGGCCTTGGAATACCGGGCCTCCTCCTCCGGGGTCAGCAGCTCGAACTGCCCCATTTCCCGTAAATACGTGGTCGTGGTCTCCTCGGCTTCATGATCTTCGTCGCCGGAAACAACCAGACCGTCCTCGTCGCTCTCGTCAACGTGCATATCTTCCTTGCCTGTCCATTCCTCGCCGGAAAGGGTCCTTTTCCGCCCCGACTCCTCGACAGTAACAATTTCAATGTTATGCGCGTTCAGGAAATCAAAAACAGCTTCAATGGCTCCGGGGTCTTTCACATCATCCGGCAGCAATTTGTTAAGATGTTTGAAAGTGATGCAGCCCTCGCCCTGTCCGGCCTTGAGAAGGTCTTCCTTAATACTTGCAAGCACCTGCTTTCACCCTCCCTGCGCATGGCGTATGGAAAGAAATATGACGGCATAAAAAAAGACGCTGCTGCGTCCAGTGTAATGAATAAAATATTTATATATAGTATATTTTATCTGAAAAAGCAAAGCAAGATTTTTCAACCCAGTTTTTCAGGCTGGATGCAGTTCCTGCCTGTCTTCCGTCCCTTTTGACCACAAATGACCATGACTGACAAACATGCAGCATCTCCGCAGCCGGACAGCAGCCTCTGCGCCAGCAGAGCTTCTGGTGTTCTTCTCCATATTTCCTCCCTGCCCAGCCCACACGGCATCGGCGATCTCGGTCCGGGCAGCCATGTTTTTGTTGATTTTCTCAAGGCGGGCGGCCAGAGCTTCTGGCAGGTCCTGCCGCTGGGGCCGACCAGCCTTTCCTCTGGCAATTCTCCGTATATGAGCAGCTCGGCCTTTGCTGGCAATCCGCTGCTGATCAGCCCGGAATTGCTGGTTCGGGACGGCTGGCTGCAAGAGAAGGAGCTGCCGCCTCAGCCTGCCGAATTCTCTGAATATTTGGTGGATTTTCCAGCAGTGACCGCATGGAAGGAAACGCTGCTGACCTTGGCTTGGCAGTCGTTTCAGCAAAGAATGACGGCAAAAGAGCAGGAAAGCCTGCTGGCGGAATTTGCCGGGCAGCATCCTTGGGCCAAAGACTATGCGCTGTTCATGGCCTTGAAAGAGCAGTTCAACGGTCAGGCGTGGCTGGACTGGCCGGAGGAGCTGCGCCTGCATCAGCCGGAAGCAGTGCGGGCGGCGGAACAGGAGCTGGGCCAGACAGTCCGCCGTCATCTCTTTGTTCAGCATCTTTTCTTCAGCCAATGGCAGGAGCTGCATGATCATGCGGCAGCCAACGGTATCCGCCTGATCGGCGACCTGCCGATTTATGTGGCCCTTGATTCCGCTGATGTCTGGGCTGATCAGGAAATATTCATGCTGTCGCCAAAAACAGGCCGTCCCACGCATGTCGCCGGGGTGCCGCCAGATTATTTCAGCAAAACCGGCCAGCTCTGGGGCAATCCCCTGTACCGCTGGCACAGCCGCACTGCGGGCGTGAAGGAGCGGCTTTTTGACTGGTGGGAGCAGCGGCTGCGGGCGGTGCTCTCTGCCGTGGATGTGATCCGCATTGACCATTTCCGGGGCTTTGAAGCCTACTGGTCGGTTCCGGCCAAAGAGACCACTGCCCTTGATGGTGAATGGAAAAAAGGGCCGGGCCTTCGCTTTTTCAAGGACATGGAAGAGCGGCTCGGCAGCCTGCCGGTCATTGCTGAGGACTTGGGCGTGATCACCCCGGAAGTGGAGCAGCTCCGTGACAGCATGGGCTTTCCTGGCATGAAAATTCTTCTCTTCGCCTTTGACGGCGACCCTGAAAACGCCTATCTGCCGTGGAACATGCCGAAAAACTGCGTGGTTTATACCGGCACCCATGACAACGACACCGCCGTGGGCTGGTATCTGAGCGGCGAGGTGGCGCAGGAAGTCAAGCAGCAGGCCAAAGTCTGTGTCAACCGCAGTGACGACGCATCCCGCTTTCATGAGGACATGCTGTATTTGGCTCAGACCTCGCCAGCCGGACTCTGCATTCTGCCTATGCAGGACTTGCTCGGCTTTGGCAATGACTGCCGGATGAACACGCCTGGAACTGCTGAAAATAATTGGCGATGGCGTTGCGCGCCCCGTTTCATCACCACTGAGCTGGCCGAGAATCTCAGGCGGCGCACCGCCCTGTTCGGCAGGCTGCCTGCGGCAAAAAAAGAAAAAGACGAAAATCCTGCTTGACAGCGCAGCGCAAATGCTGTAAAAAGGCGTTCACGCATCATTGAATGCGGCCCCATCGTCTAGCGGTTAGGACAGCGGCCTCTCACGCCGTAAACAGGAGTTCGATTCTCCTTGGGGTCACCAAGCAAAATCAGGGAGATAGAGCAGAAATTGCTTTATCTCCCTTTTTTGTTCCCCACCATATTCCCCACATTTTTTCCTGTTTTCGCGGTATGGGGAGTCTGCTTTCTTGCCACAAAAAATATTTCTTGGGGTGGGGAATCGCGGGCTGAAGAGAAAAACGAGCTGACCCGGCAGCGGGCGAGCATGTCAGTCATCAAGCAGAACAATCCGGGCGGGATTCTCAAGGGCCAGAGGGAAGGTAGAGCGGCGGCGAGGTGTTGCTGACAGCTTCAGGCATGTTTCGTCTCCAGCTCATCCAGTTCCGCCGCCAGAGGAAAGACCTTGAAGCGGTTCAGGTTGAGCAGGAATTCCACTCTGGACATGCCTGCAAGCTCGGCAGCCCGCCCGGATGACAGCCTGCCGGTCTCAAACAGTTTGATTGCCGCCAGCAGGAGAATTTCACGCCCAAAGGACTCGGCATCTGTTTTTTCCTCCAGCAGCACCTTGTCAGGGCAACCGACCATGTTCAGAGAATCCCGAACAGCTCCCGTGGAAAACCGGAATTGTCCGGGAAGCCCATTGCAGTGAAGGGGCAGGGATCAAGAGCAGGCTTGCTGTCCACAAGATCGGCAATCTTGTTGATCCAAGTCGAGCTTGGCCCGATCTTCTTCACAAGATACCAGACAGCCGCCACCTGCCCGTATATTCTGCGTCTTGCATTAAGATCGAGATTGAGGCTCTGAAAATACTGGTCTGCTTCAAATCCCTTCAGGCTGATCGGGTTTGCGGAGGCACGGTTCCAGATTCTGGCATGATGGGCGCATTTGTTGCGTAATATATTGATCTCGGCAAGCCAATTTATCAGCGTGGAAGGTTTTGCGAATCCTATGCGTTGAATTATCTTCTGCTGGCATCTACCGTTCAGATTTTCAAAATATTTCGACATCATACCGAAATCCCAGCACTCGATAACAACCCAGAAAGGAATAGGCAGCCCTCTTTCCCGGTGCCAGACTATGCAGTCTTCCTTGCTGCTGTTTATCAAATTGCAAAGCCTGCTCATCCATTCATACCAGTGGTTGACGGCCTTGCCGTTTTTCTGTTTCGTTGCGGTGACTTTTGGATTTACAAATTCTTCCTTCTCATAGGCGAGCGGATCAATCTTCCCTATTTCATGGGCAATGATGCTGCGCATATAAATTTCAATCCGTTCGATCCCGTCCAGCATGAGCTGGCGCAGTTTTTTATCAAACAGATACAGGTTGATTATATCGTTAAAATTGATATTGTCCTGAAATCTGTCATCCCGGACAGGCAGGCCCGTCTGTGAATCTTTGAGGAAATTGCCGTTATCGTCAAATTTTGGGCATCTGCACGGATACCAGAAACCGCTTAACCGGTAGTATCCGATTTGAGACAGCTTGCGGATTGCCCTTGCCTCGTCGGGAATAAACATTCCCCGTAACTACTCCTTACCATCCATCACTTTTTCGCAATGTAAAAAACAAGGGAGGCAGGGGACGGAGCATCTGAGCGTATCTTCTGAGCAGCCTGAGTCCTCTTTTGAAATAAGAACAGACACTTCTCCAAGTTTTTCTGACGACTGGCGGCAGCTCATGCTGTTCCGCATCCTTGTCGGCAACGTCGTCAAATCCGAAATTTTCAGTTTTTTTTCTCTTAGAAGCGGGTTCCGCATCCTGTCGCGGAGTCCGGCGAGTACGCACCAGTGCATGGCGACCGAGAGGATCAGCATCAGTCTGGCGATTCTGTCGGCGCGCTCCAGTTTTGTGTCCTCCAGACCGAACCCCCTGGTTTTGAAATCGCTGAACATGGCCTCGCATCCCCAGCGCATGCCGTAATCAAGTGTTTTATAATAATTTGGCTCAGTTCCTCCGACTGCCAGCAGCCAAGGCTCATCATGTCCCGGCTCCTGGAGAATGCTTAAATTTGTCTGAACCCGCTGTTCTGTCAGATAAATATTTTTCATAAGCAGTTCCTTGCGACCTTTCTTTTCAGCAGGAACAAGGTCCGCAAGAGATGTCTCATCGCCGGCCTCATTGAAAACTTTAAGATTTTCCTTGAGGCGGAGCCGATAATCCCAGCCGCTGCGGTGGCAGAATGCAATCAGCGGCGCTTGACCGTAAAAACGGTCGCCGAGCAGCAGCACTCTGCTGCCCTCTGGAAGGAATGATTTTATTTTTTCAAGAAGTTCCATGCAGATATCCGAGCCGATATTGCCCTGTCCTTTTCGGACCCGCCATAGCAGAGGCAGGGCCCGACCGCCGAAGCGCAATGACAGCGAAAGAATGCCGAAACGGTCGGATAGCTGCGTCTGGTCAATGCACAGAATCAGCGTTTCTCCCGAAGCGGAGGCCGTCTCCAATGCCTGACGGATGAAAGGCCGCATCACATCATCATTGTCGATTGAGTCTGTGCTCAGGAAACGGCTTAACCACTGATATCGCATGTCAATCCGTTCTGTTTCCAGCGGAAGGACAGCCGCCATGTCCATAGTATTGCAACTCTGAACTTCCAAAACCGCCGCCGCGCACAAGCTTAACTTGCGCAGAGGATTCCTGTTAATTCCGGGCAAAACGTCCCGCAGGCCGGACGAGATTTCCTCTGCCAGATGACTGATCGTGCTCATATTTCACAGAGTTTGAATAAACGAATTGTTTTTTCAATCTTTTTACTCCGGCGTTCAAGCTCTGTCAAGAAAAGTGATGGATGGTAAGGTAACTACTCAGGCATCCGCCAAGCCTCTTGACAAAATCAACAGGTAAAGATTATGCTGCCGTTATGAATTTCAGTGTTCCTAGTGAAAAAGAAGTCCGTGCTGCATACGCAGAAGGCGAAGAAGCGGTCGTCGCCCTGTTTAGCAGTATAACTGCGCAGGTTGAAAACCTCGCCGCTCAGTCAGCCAAGCAGTCCGAGATATTGAAGGATTTGCAGGCCCGGCTGTCGAAAAACAGTCGGAACAGCGGAAAACCGCCTTCGAGCGATGGATACGGTAAAGCGAAGCGAACGGAAAGTCTGAGAGAGTCCGGCAGGAAGCCGAACGGCGGCCAGCCAGGTCATCAAGGGCATACTCTTGAGCGGTCTGCGGCGCCGGATTCTACGGAGAGGTATAAACCCGAGGAATGCGCGGCTTGCAAAATGTCGCTTGCGGATGTCGTCGCTGTCGGAGAGGAGGAACGGCAGGTTTATGATATTCCGGCGATTCGGATTGAAGTGACCTCGCATCGAGCGGAAATAAAAATCTGTCCCGGCTGCGGCACGGAAAACAGAGGCAAATTCCCGGAAAACGTCGGACAGGGCATCCGTTACGGCACGGGGGTAAAAACTTGGGCGGCATATTTCGCGAACCAGCATCATATTCCGCTTGAACGGGCTGCGCAGATTATCGAAGACCTGACCGGGCATTCCGTCTCCGAGGGTTCGCTGCTGAAGGCATCGGAAGAGCTTTGCGGATGCGTGCGTCCTTCAACGGAAGCAGTCGAAAAACTGCTCATGAATACCGATGTGTTACATGCCGATGAAAGCGGAGTCCGCGTGAAAGGGAAGCTGCACTGGCTGCATGTCGCTTCGACGAACTGCCTCACCCATTATTCGGTGCATGAAAAACGGGGAAAAGAGGCGATGGACGCAGCGGGAATCCTTGGAAAGTTCACAGGAACAGCGACGCATGATCATTGGAAATCGTACTTCAGCTATGAAAACTGCGGTCATGCGCTGTGCAATGCGCATCATCTCCGGGAACTCAAGTTCATAGAAAAACAGTACGGACAAGTTTGGGCCGACGAGATGGCCGAGCTGCTGCTTGAAATAAAAGGCGCGGCTGAAAAGCTGAAGCCGGATCGGGACGGCTTCACGCCGGAGAAGATCGAAGAATTTGAGCGGCGGTATGATGAAATCGTCCGACGGGGTTTTGCGGACAATCCGTTCACTCCGCCTAATGAGAAAAAACGAGGACGGGTGAAGAAGACTCCGCCGCTCAATTTGCTGACACGGATGCGTGATTACAGGGCGGAGACCCTCGCATTCATGTATGATTTCCGGGTTCCGTTCGACAACAACGCGGCGGAAAGAGATGTGCGGATGATCAAGGTCAAGCAGAAGGTTTCCGGCTGCTTCCGAACACTTGAGGGGGCAGAACGATTCGCCTGTATCCGGGGATATATCTCCACGGTCCGTAAAAATTCAAGAAACATTTTTGAAGCGATCAAAGATGCTTTCCTTGGAAGTCCTTTTATCCCCGATGCCGCAGTATAAAACGAGTAAGGCCGTCTTCAGCACTTCTGAAAACGGCCTTTTTTGTCAGGCTGAGTAGTTACCATTCCCCGTTCTTTGAGACGGGCAACCAGTTCAGAATATTCTAAATGAGGCTTGACGACAGGAGGGGAAGGCATGGGCAGCAGAAACAAGAAGGCCCGACCGTGATACAGATCATGTCTGTAACAGGGGATCGGGCACGGTTATGTATATAATACAACAACAGGGTAATTTGTCAATATCTGGAGGAAGAACCGCTGTTTTTTTATCATGCAAGAAATTACCCGTGCTGGCGAATTGCTCCGAGCTGTTCGGCAGTTCGGGTCAGCAGACAACCCAAGGCATTAAGGCGTGCTCCCGCAATTTGAAAGTACTGTTCATCTGCCAAATATACTTCATATCTCAAGCGGTCAAAAGTTTTCTGGTGCATATTCTTGGGCTTGAACAGAACAAGTTCCATCAGGCTTTCAGAAGCGTTTAACCGTCTTCTTATCTTTCTGGATTTGCGGGCAAGCCGGGCGCATCTGTCTTCCTGCTGGCTTGCATATAAACATTCAGGCCATGAAGGAAAGCAAGGTCATCTTGCCGCTGCATTCATCCGAGCATAGACCTTGTTCCGCATCCATGTCCTGACCACGCCGCCGAACTCTTCATTCCCCAATATCTTTTCAAAGAGCTGCTGGTTCTGCTCCATGCGTTCAACAAGCATTCTCTCGAACAGCTCATCAAAGGGATATTTGAAGGTGTCAACGCTGTTGGCCTCAGCCTGTGTCTGCAAGGTCTGATCCTGCATCAGGCCAGTTTCAATCTGATCAAAGAAGAGCCGGTCGGTTTCATTCAGCTCCGTGCCGAACCGCTCATTGAGCAGCTCGATGATTTCAGAGAGGGCCGCCTTTTCCTCCTTGTCCCTCTTGATTCCCGCTTCAGTTATTCCGTCCAGCTCTCCATCCGTGTTTGCCGCAAGCTCTATAGCCCCTTCTTTGATCTTTTGCAGGCGGTAGTATTCCAAGGCAATTTCATCAGTCACCCGCATCTGTTCGGACAAATCGCCCTTGGGCAGCTTGCTGCATAACAGGCGGGCATAGGCAAAAAACTTCTCAAAGTCCGGCTCATGGAAGGGCATAATCTGGGCCATGAACGCATACAGCTTGCACCAAGTGCGCAGCCCCTTCCTGAATTCGTCCTTTTCCTCTTGGCTTGCTATGGCCGTATAGCGGTCAACAGCCGGATCAAGGCAGGCGTTCAGCTCGCCCTGCGTCCTGCTGCTCATCCGGGCGGCAGGCTGAAAGTAAATGCGGGCGAACGCCTCAACTTCAGACTGCCAGTAAATCTGCTTGGCATCCAGCTTGCCTTTCAGGTCATAGAGATGATTCGGGGACGGCTCATCTTTGCCTGCGGTCAGCTCATAGTAGGGCTGAAAGGATTGCAGAATGGTCTCCCGGTCATTGGCAAAGTCCAAGACAAAGGTGTCTTCCTTGCCCGGACAGGTGCGGTTGAGGCGGGAAAGAGTCTGCACCGCCTTGACCCCGGCCAGCTTCTTGTCCACGTACATGGTGTGCAGGAGCGGCTGATCAAAGCCGGTCTGAAACTTGTCGGCGCAGATGAGAATTTTGTATTCATCGCGTTCAAAGAGTGTCGGCAGCTCACTTTCACGGCAGCCGGTGAGCTGCGGTTCAGTCACGCCGTCCGGGGAATCATCGTCAATTACCTTGCCGGAAAAGGCCACCAGAACCTTGATATCGTGACAGTGCTTCTCGGCAAGCTGCCGTTTGAACTCATCAAAATAGCGTTTGGCATGAAGCCGGGAGCCAGTCACCAGCATGGCCTTGGCTCTGCCGCCTATTTGCTTGCTGACCACTTCCCGGAAATGCCTGATGATGATTTCCGTTTTCTGGGCCAGATTATGCGGATGCAACGAGATGAAGCGGCCTATGGCCTGCGCTGTTTTCTTTTTGTTGAGCTGCGGATCATCTTCAATGGCTTTGGAGAGCCGGTAATACAGCTCATAGGTGGTGTAATGCGCCAGCACGTCGAGAATGAAGCCCTCTTCAATCGCCTGCCGCATCGAATAGAGGTGAAAGGGCTGCGGCCTGCCTTGGCTGTCCTTCCGGCCAAAGACCTCCAAGGTCTTAAATTTCGGCGTGGCGGTGAACGCGAAAAAAGACAGGTTTTTCTGTTGGCCCCGGACAGCGCAGGCTTTCTCCACCATGTCCCGGATTTCATCTTCCGGGTCATAGTCAGAGGCTTCCGCCTGCTCCGCTTCCTCCAAGGATTTGGCCATGAGCGCGGCTTTCATTTTATTGCTGGCCTCGCCGCCTTGGGAGCTGTGGGCCTCATCAATGAGCACGGCGTAGCGGCGTTCCGGCAGGTCTTTGACCGCCTCAAGGACAAAGGGAAACTTCTGCAAGGTGGTGATGATGACCGGCACGCAGCGTTGCAGAGCCTCGGCAAGCTGGCTGCTGCCCTTGTCGATTCGCTGCACCACGCCGGTTTTATGCTCGAACTGATAGACCGTGTTTTGCAACTGCTGATCCAAGACCCTGCGGTCAGTAACCAAGATCACCGCGTCAAAGATGCGCTCATCTGCGGCATTGTGCAGGCTGGCCAGCCGGTAGGCCAGCCATGCGATGGTGTTGCTTTTGCCTGATCCGGCGGAATGCTGAATCAGATAATTTTTGCCCGCGCCCTGCTCCCGGACATCTGCGGTTATTTTCCGCACTGCATCAAGCTGATGAAAGCGGGGAAAGATCAGCTTTTCCTTTTTCACAGTGCGGTTGTCCACCTGCTCTTCTTCAACATGCAGATGAGCAAATCGCTGCAAGATTTCCAGCAGGCTGTCTTTGGCAAGAATTTCCTCCCAGAGATAGGCGGTTTTGCAGCCTTCCCGCGTCGGCGGATTGCCTTTGCCGTGGTCACAGCCGCGATTGAAGGGCAGCCAGAAGGTCTGGGAGCCGTTCAGCCGGGTGGTCATCCAAACTTCATCTGCATCAACCGCGAAATACACCAAGGCCCGTTTTTTGAAGGCAAAGAGCAGTTCCTTGCTGTCGCGGGTGCTGGCGTACTGGCGTTTGGCGTGGTTGGCATTCTGACCGGTGAGCTGGTTTTTCAGCTCGACAGTGGCCACCGGCACCCCGTTCAGAGAGAGCACCAGATCAACGGAGTTCTTGTTTTTGCTGCTGTAATAGACCTGCCTGCACACGGCAAGACGGTTCTGGCGGTACAGCTCGGCAGTGTCCGGGTTCAGGCCGCTTTCCGGCTTGAAACAGGCCATGCGGAATCGGACTCCGTACTCAGTGAAGCCGTTGCGGAGAACGTCGAGAGAGCCGCGCAAGTCCATTTCCTGACAGAGGCGGTGAATCACCTTGCCTGCTGCCGCGTCGCCGTGAATGGCGGCAAGACGCGCCCAAGCGTGCGGCTGGGTGCATTGCAGGAAGGCAAGCAGCTCCTGCTTGAACAGGCCGGTTTCCGGGTCATACTCCGCAGACTGGCCCTGCGCATAGCCGCCGCGTTCAGTCAGGCTGGCGACTATGGCGGATTCAAAAGACGCTTCACTGGTGATGGAGATTGGAGAATTGACAGTTGACAATGTGTTCACCCCTCGCTGCGGTCGAACTTGATAACCAAGGTGCTCTTGGCAGGCCTTGGGTTAGGCGTTACGCAGTTGAGCATGGTTTCGATTCAATCAAATGCATGCATTCGTGCCAATCAAATGCATGGTTTCGATCCGATCAAATGCATGCATTTGTATGTTACGAATGCGTAGAGTTGTGTTGTACGGAGGCATAGTCTCTTACGTCAATCTTGCCAGTCACGGCTTCGGAAATTAATGCGGTGCGGTATTCCTTGAGCAGCTCGATTTGCCGCTCTTTCTTGGCAATCAGGCTGTCTATTTCTGCGGTCTTGCGGTCAAGGAAAGCGGCAATGGTGGTTTGTTCTTGGAGACAAGGGATTGCACAATAAAAAGATTTATATTTCTCAACAGAAAGGGATGGAACAGCCCCAGGATTAACAAACCAATCAAAATCAATAATGCTATGTAGGTAGAAATTAAAATTCCAATTCAACTTATCTGGTTCTATTCCAATACAATTATTATCAATAATACACGATTTTAAGATTATTTTTCTATGATTTTTCCTTAAAGATTCACCGATCTTAGCCGTTACAAGTGAATTCACAGGAATAAGATTCCAATTATGCTTTTCAATGGTATCTTTAGAAACATAATTATTCGCTTTTTCAACATATTTTTCATTGCCGTTAATATCGCTAACCTTTAAAAAAGGTATATCTCCATCAAGATTACCTTGCTCATCATGAGGAAAGCCATTTCCTGAATGATCTTTTACAAGGTATTTTACCTTTACAACTGCCCACTCTTCAGGTAATTCACCAATCCACTCAACCCCTGAATCTTTGTATTTCGGATAAGGCTTCATATCAGCACCTCCTTTTCCAACTCCGCCGCTTCTTCTTCCAGCTTAAGAATATCCGCCCGGATTTCATCTAACGAGCGCAGCGGCTTGAACTCGTAGAAATACTTGGTGAAATTAATTTCATAGCCGGTCTTGGTCTTGCTTTCATCAATCCACGCATCCGGCAGATGGGGCAGCACTTCGCGGGCAAAATATTCCTCAATCGTCTGCGGCACCAGCTTGCCGCGCTCATCCTTGCGCAGAAAAGGAATGTTCTCATAATCCCGGAGCTTGGGATCAGGTTTGAGCCTGCCCTGCCGGTCTTTTGCCGCCTTGCCCTTGGCATTCTGCAAAGGCTGCTCAACCGTGACCCGCCAATAGCCAAAAAAGGCGTTGGGATAGATTTTGCAGAACTCGTTCTCCTGAAAGTCGCCGTACAGATTGGCAATAAAACCAATGCCTTTTTCCGTGCCGTTCTCGACAATGGCCTTGCGCTTGTTGCCCAAGCTGCGGGGCATCTTCTGCCAGAAGCGGTTGAAAGGCAGACTGCCCTCTTTGACGGCTTCCTCATCCTTGGCCCCGGTCGCATTGACAAGCTGCACTTTGCCCTTGCGTTCCCCGCTCTTGTGATTGGACAAAATCCAAATATAGGTTGCAATGCCGGTGTTGTAGAAAAGCTGATCCGGCAGGGCTATGACCGCTTCCAGCCAGTCGTTTTCAATAATCCATTTGCGAATGTCGCTTTCTCCGCTGCCAGCCTGTCCAGTGAAGAGCGGCGAGCCGTTGAAGACAATCCCGATACGGCTGCCGTCGGGCTTCATTTTGGCCAGCATGTGTTGCAGAAAGAGGAACGCGCCGTCATTGATCCGGGGCAGGCCCGCGCCAAAGCGTCCGGCGTGGCCTTTGTTCTCATGCTCCGCCTTGATGACCTTCTGGGCTTTTTTCCAATCTACACCAAACGGCGGATTGGACAGCATATAGTCGAACCGCTCGCCGTCCAGCCCGTCTGCGGTGAAGGTGTTGCCGAACTTGATCCGGGCCGGGTCTTGGCCCTTGATGAGCATGTCTGACTTGCAGACCGCATAGGATTCCGGGTTGATCTCCTGCCCGAAGACCTCCAGCTTGGCCTTGGGGTTGAGGTCGCGCAGATAGCTTTCCGCCACAGACAACATGCCGCCCGTGCCGCAGGCCGGGTCATAGAGCGTTTTCACCGCGCCCTCTGTGGTCAGTGAATTTCTGTCCGTGATGAAGAGCAAATCCACCATCAGCCGGATGACTTCGCGGGGCGTGAAGTGCTCTCCTGCGGTCTCATTGGACAGCTCGGCAAACTTGCGGATCAGCTCTTCAAAGACATAGCCCATTTCCATGCTGTCCATGCCGGAAAGGTCAATTTCAGCAAAGGTTTTGACTGTCTGAAAGAGCAAATCCGCCTTGGGGTCGTCCATCCGGTCAATTTGGGCCTCGAAGCTGAAATATTCCAGTATCTCCCGCGCTTCCGCAGAAAAGCCGTTGATATAGCTGCGCAAGTTGGCGGCGATATGATCCGGCTCGGCAACCAGCTTGGCAAAGTCAAAGGGGCTGCGATTGTGAAACCTGAACCCGGCAGCTTTGTTCAGCACCGCATCCTTGGCTTTGTCAGACATGCTCTCGACCTTGGGCAACTGGTTCAGCACGGCCTGCTTGGTCGGGGCAAGCACAGAGTCTAACCGCCGCAAAACCGTCATAGGCAGAATGACCTTGCCATAATCTGCCTGCTTGTAGTCGCCGCGCAGCAGGTCGGCTGCCTGCCAGATGAGATTTGCCTTTTCTTGGAAATTGTTCATGCTGATCTTGAGCCGTTGTCGGGGAAGGGTTGATCATTCGGACAGAAGGGGTTTTAAACACTGCCGCACTGTTTGGCAAGGATTATTTGCAGGCCCGGTCTGCCGCTTGCAACCCGCAGGTTTGTCTGCTCCTTCCGGGTTTATGGCCGACAGTCCGGGCATTTCATACGGGGGCTTGCGCTCTCCGTCCTACCCCTGCGCCTGATCGTTGATTTGTTCTGCGGCAGCAAAAACACTGCTAAAGTTGCTAAACTTGCTAACGTTGCTGATATTATTCAACATCCGTTTGCTAACTTTTTGCTAACTTTTTGCGAACACTGCTCACGCCCGCCGCTGATCGTTGATTTGTTCTGCGGAAGCAAAAACACTGCTAAAGTTGCTAAACTTGCTAACGTTGCTGATATTATTCAACATCCGTTTGCTAACCTTTTGCTAACTTTTGCTAACTTTTTGCGGAACAGCATCGTTTCAGGAAAATGATGCAAAAATTACTTGGTTGCCCCAGCCCGGCGGGGGATGTTACAGTAAAGGAAGACGCGGGGAGATAACTGACAGGATGGAGGAAGAAATCATGGCAACCAAAATCAAAGAAACTCCTGTGCTGAAAGGAGAGGCGGCCCGCCGTTTCCTGAAAACTATCCGGGAAAATGAACAGAAAAAGGTGCCGAAAGAAGACTATGAGCGGGCAAAAGAGGCGTACCGGAATTTTAAGGTTGTCTGCTGAGGAATCATATCTACAATTATTCCGTTAAACTCCATGTCTATTTGTTTAGTTATAGCAGGTTGGGTTGTTTGTTATTTTATAATTACATTAACTGCAACATATATTGCTGACCCGCTAATTTCCTATATTGAAGATGGTTCTCTGGCAAGATGGATAAGAAATGTTTGGATATATATTAAGAAACCGGTTTGTAAATATCGTTGTTATTTGATTTGTTCGACAGGAATTCCTGCTCTTTCCTTTTTTATTTATGGATATAGCAGTAAGAGTCTTTTGTTTTCTGGTGGAATATTTCAAGCGATAGGAACTTTCGTGGCCGCTCACAGTATATATACTACCGCAAAAGAAAAATTTAACAAAAATCCTATAAGAGAATTGATGCAATCCTTTCCAAGGATAAAACCAAAGGTTCGTCCATGCCCAACCTGTACGGGAATACAGGAAACACGCGGGGTAGCTTCTCTTCGTCTTGATATCATTGAAGACAATAAGAATTCATCTATAGATGATAGATTGTCAATTATTTATGCAAATCAAGAAAAAATAAAAGAAACAGTTAATTATTTATGCAAGAGAGAAGAGGAATATATGTTTTTAGAAGAAAAAATAGATGAAGAAACAGAAAATAAAATTCGTGAAGTTGCAAGAAACATTAAGCTTTTCCTTGAGGATATACATCTTTCTGATTTCACCCCAACTATCATTGGTCTGTTTTGGATTGCATTTGGCGTAATTCTTGCCACTATCGGGTCATTGTTGCCCGCCGCCGCGCCTTAATCTCCTGCCATTTCCGCCAGTCATCCGGGTTGAAAATCTCGTTGACGTGATGCTCCAGCTCTTCATCCGATGCACCCAATTCAAGCGCGGTCTCAAAAGGTGACTGCCCATCCTGCCACCAACGATATTTTGGCTCACAATCGCAGGGAATCCGCAGCCTGCCCTGATCGTCAAGATAAGGGGCTTTAGGCCGGGCGGCGTGCAGCTCCAGGTCACAAACTGCGGAAAGGAGACAAGCACCGCTCCGGCGGCCTCCAAGGGATTTGTCCTTGCCTTTCGCAGGGCAATGACGGTACTATGTTGTTTTCTCATCATTGCCGCAAAAGAGATTGTCCAACCTCAAGGAGAATGCAACAATGAAGCCCAGATTCATTCTGCCCGCCGCTGCAGCCCTGCTGCTCATGAACCTGCCTGCCGCCCAGGCGCACGAGGTGCCAGAGGGAGCCGCGCCGTTCCAGCAGGCAGAACAGTGCGCTGGCTGCCATTCGCAGATTTACAAGGAATGGCAGGAGTCCTTTCATGCCAAGTCCTCAGTGCATAAGGACTCGGCCCATAAGGCCGTGCATCAGGCTTTCAGCAAGTTCCTGACTGACAAGGGCAAAACATCCAACTACCACTGCGCGACCTGTCACGCGCCCATGTCCGACAATCTGAAGGAGCTGATGAGCGGCGCGGCCCAGCCGGACAGCAGCAATGCGACCCAGCTTGAAGGCGTGGGCTGCACCTTCTGCCACCGGATTGAGGCAGTCAACAAAGGCCAGAGCTTTGATCAGTACAAGCTCAACAAGGACGGCGCATACCATACCAGCCGCCCGGCCAATCCCAAGGCGCCGCACAAGACCGGCCCGTCCTCGCTCTTTGCTGTCGGCCAAGTCTGCATGGGCTGCCACAGCCAGTATATCAATCCGCACGAGGTGCCGATCTGCGTGATGACCGAGGAGGGCATTGGCAACTGCATCACCTGCCACATGCCGCAGGCTGAGGGCGGCCCGGCTGCCGGTTCAGAGGCCAAGACCCACCGCTCGCACAGCTTTCCGGGCGGCCATGATCTGGCCATGCTACAGCAGGCCGCTGATCTGGAGGTCAAGGCTGAGGGCAAGGACGGGGAATGGCAGATTGTTGTGACCGTGCGGAACAAAACTGAGCACACCTTCCCATCGACTAATCCGATGCGCATGGCCTTTGTCAAAGTGCGGGCCAAGGATGCAAAGGGGAATGTGGTCTGGGAAAATTTCAAGAGCGAACCGCTCAAGGAGGACAAGCAGGCCGTGTTCTTCAAGGCCTTCAAGGCGGGTGATAAAATCGGCGTGCCGTCATGGGAGGCCAAGACAATGGCCTTTGACACCCGGATCAAACAGGGCGGAAGCCGCACCCTGACCTATCCGCTCTACGGCAACCAGGTCAAAGAGGTGGAGGCGGAGCTGATCTATTTGCTCTTCCCGCCCAAGGCCTTGGATGCTTTCGGCATTCCCAAGGACGGGGTGAACGACAAACGCTATTCTGTGGCTAAGAAGTCGGTCCAGCTATAAGGAGGAAACCGGCTTGCTGCTGAACAATGCGGCCAGCCGGTCAGCCTGGTTCAAAAGACACTGCGCTTGCGGCGGTGATTGCGGGAATAGGCCACCCAATAGACAGCCCCGACCTGCACTGCGCCGCCGACAATGTTGCCTGCGGTGGCCATGATGATGTTGGTGATCGAGCCAAACAGGGAAACCACGCCGCTGTCATCCAAAATCAGGCCAAAGGGCAGGAAGAACCAGTTGGCAATGGAATGCTCAAAGCCGATGGCGACAAAGGCGGCCACAGGCAGAAGGATGGCCATGATCTTGTCCACCACGCTGCGGCCTCCCATTGCCAGCCAGATGGCTAAACAGACCAGCGCGTTGCAGAGCATGCCCCGGAGAAAGGCTTCGCAGAGGGTCAGGTCAGCCTTGCCTGCGGCGATGTTCACGGCAGTCTTGGCCACTTCGCCGTTGCCCAGCTCGGCGACTCCGGCCAGCACCACAAGCTGCACCGTGATCAGCGCGCCGATCACATTGCCGATATAGGAATACAGCCAGTTGCGCAGCAGGCTGACAGCACTGATCTGGCCGCTGGCCCAAGCCATAGTCAGCAGGTTGTTGCCGGTGAACAGCTCGGCCCCGCCGACCACCACCAGAATCAGGCCCATGCTGAAGCTCAGGCCGCCGAGCAGGCGGGTCACGCCAAAGCCGAGTTGGGAGCCGGTCATCACCACGGTGCAGAAGAGCGCGCCAAGGGCGATGAAGGCCCCGGCCAGCATGGCTAAAACCAGCAGGGAGAGGGTGTCAACATGCGCCTTCCTGACTCCCATGCTCTCAACCTTGCGGGCAATGTCATCTGGGGAATAGGCATCGCTGAGGCCTTCGTGCGCGGTTTCCATGAAACATCCTCCTCCTTGTTTGAGTCATCTTCAGCCGCCGGACAGCGGCCCCTTGTCTTCACTCAAAATGATGCCGCATTTCATTTTTAATGATACTGCAACGGCCTGAAAAGGGAAAGCGCCCGCCCAAATAAAAAAATTGACACCATCAGGCGGTGCTGCTCGGTTGAGAAAACCGGAAGCTGCTTCTCAACCCGGCGGCATCAGACAGGAATCCCTGCAACAACACGAGGAGCGCGCATGAACGAGAAAGAATTGTTTGACGTGGTGGAGACGGAACAGGTTCCCGGAGCAAAGTTCGAGGTTGTCCAGTACAAAAGTCTGAAAGGCTCAGACAATCTTTATGTGGCGGAAAAGATGTTCCTTGCCAGGCAGGCGGATATTCACCTCAAGATGATCCGGGTCACGCTGGAGCGGAGTGAAGTCCTGATCGAGCCGGGCGCGCTCTATTTCATGAAAGGCGACCTGCACTTGGAATCAAATATGCAGCAGGGATTGAGCACGGGCCTGATGCGCAAATTCACCTCTGGCGAAACCCTGTTTCAGTCCCGCATCCGGGGAACCGGCGAGGTCTATTTGGAACCGAGCTTTGGCCATTACTCGCTCTTTAATATTGAGGAAGACGCGCTGATTGTTGACAAGGGCGCGTTTTACTGCGCTTCCGGCGGGCTGGAAGTCAGCGCCAAGATGCAAAGCAATATTTCCAGTGCCTTGTTTGGCGGGGAAGGGCTTTTTCAAACCCAGATCAAAGGCAGCGGCGTGGTGGTGCTGGTCTCACCCGTGCCGACAGATGAGCTGCTCATCTATCAGCTCGCGCCAAAAGAAAAACTTTCGGTTGATGGCAGCTTTACCTTTGCCAGAACCGCCAGCGTTGCCTTTCATGCAGAAAAATCAGGCAAAAGCCTGCTTCAGTCCGTCACCAGCGGCGAAGGACTGCTGCAAACCTTCACCGGGCCGGGCGTGGTCTGGATCGCCCCGACCGAAGAAGTGTATAAACGTCTGGGCGCGTTCAGCTATACGATGCAGGCAGGCAGATGAGCAGACCTTGAGCTGATTTTTTCACCAACCCATCCGCAGGAGGAAACATGTCCCGCAGGTTGCCGATTTATATTGCCATTGACACTTCAGGCTCCATGAACGGCGAGGCGATTCAGTCTGTCAACGTTGGTCTCCAAGCAATGCTCACCGCCTTGCGCCAAGACCCGCACGCCCTTGACTCTGTTCATCTCTCTGTCATCACGTTTGATATTCAGGCCAAGGAACTCTTTCCCCTGACCCCGCTGTCGCAGGTGCAGATTGGCGAAATAACCTGTCCCAAATCCGGGCCGACCTCCACAGGCGCAGCCTTGGCCCTGATTGTTGACCGGGTCAAACGGGACATCGTTCACAGCACCAACGAACGCAAGGGCGACTGGCGGCCCATGCTCTTTCTGATGACCGACGGCAGCCCTTCGGATGTGGCCCGTTACAACGAAATCCTGCCTAAGGTGAAAAACTGTCAGTTCGGCAGGATCATTGCCTGCGCTGCCGGGCCAAAAGCCAAGCTCGACCAGCTCAAGCGGCTGACTGACACTGTGGTCAGTCTTGACACCACAGACAGTGCCGCCTTTGCCAGCTTCTTCAAATGGGTTTCCGCCAGCGTGGAGATGCGCAGTGTTGGCACTGGCGGCAGCTCCTCGGACGTGCTGCCTCCTCCTCCGGCGGAAATCCAAATTGTCCTTTGATTACAAAATTTTTCCCAGACAGCAGCGGTCACATCGTGCTATCTGCGATACTCATAACGTTCATTATGGTCGTATCTGTCATCATCATGATGTTCATACCGGTCATGCCGGTCATCGTGATGATCATCATCCCAGTGCCGAACACAGCCAGTTCCGATCAATGCTGCTGCAAGCACTGCGCTCCAAGTCAAGGCTGTAATAACTTTTTTCATGATGTTCCTCCTGTTTTAGTTGATGTGCTCATGCAAGAATAAATTCATCTTGCTTTTGTACAGTAACAGAAGCAAGATGAACAAACGATGAACAAGCAAGCTGCTAAAGGAGGAAGGTCATGCGCCGTCTGCCGGTTTTTCTTGTCCTTGATGTGTCCGATTCCATGCTCGGCGAGCCGCTCCAGCACTTGGAGCAGGGGCTGGAGCAGCTCATCACCAAGCTGCGCCAGAATCCCCATGCCTTGGAAACGGTGTTTCTTTCAGTCATCGCCTTTGCTGGCAAAGCAAAAACGCTGGTGCCATTGGTTGATCTGCCGACTTTTTATCCGCCGCGCCTGCCCTTGGGTTCCGGCACCGCCCTTGGCCGCGCCCTGACCTGCCTGATGGAGGAGATGGACCGGCAGGTCAAGCCGACCACGCCGGAGCGCAAAGGCGATTGGAAGCCGATTGTTTATCTGATGACTGACGGCAAGCCCACGGATTATTGGAGCGATGCGGTCAGAATATGGCAGAGCAAATACAGCAAACGTGCCTTTCTTACCGCCATTGGCATGGGCAGCTATGCCGCCACCAATGTTTTATCGCAGTTTGCGGATCATGTCTTGACCTACAGCGGCGAAAGCGGGGCTGATTTTTCCTCGTTCATTGAATGGATGAGCATGTCGGTGCAGTCACGCAGCGTCATGGTGCAGCAGCAGGGCGAGGGAAATCAGCCGATCTCCTTGGCCAAGGCGGAGAAAATCCTCTCCTTTGCTGACAACGCCCCACGTTCTGATGAGGATTTTGCCATCTTTGTCGGTCGCTGCCAGAAGAAAGGAACCCCGTATCTGCTCAAGTATGAACGGGTTCTTTTTGCCGGTTTGCAGGGGAGCGGAGAAAGCGACCGCTGCTACCGGATGACTGGCTGCTATCCAATCGACGAAAGCTATTTTGACTGGTCAGCCGCAGTGAATGAACTGGAGGCAAACATTGATCTCAATAATCTGATCGGGCAGGCAAGCTGTCCCTGCTGCGGCAATCCTTCTGCTTTTGGTCTCTGCGCCTGCGGCCGCATCTTCTGCGTTGACGGAGCGGCAAAGGCCCAGTGTCCTTGGTGCAAGCAGCATCTTGAACTGGCTCCGGCAGAAAAAGATCAGCGTTTCGACATTGTCAGGTCGTTGGGATGAAAGATGCTTATTCGATTACGCTTTCGGTAAAAACAGCATTTTTCAAGGAACCCTATATATGAGAGAAACACCATGTGTCTTGCTGTGCCTGCTAAAATTACTGCCTTGCAAGGCAGCCTTGCCACGGTTGAGCTGAACGGCGTGCGGCAGCAGGCCAATGTTGCCCTGATTGATGCGCCTGCGCTGGGGGATTATGTGCTGATTCATGCCGGCTTTGCCATTCAGAAATGGGCGGCGGACGAGGCGGCGGCTTGGTTCAGCATGATGCGGGAAATGAATGGCCATGAATGAGCTGCTGCGCCGCGAGCTGGACCGGCTGCGGCACGCGGCAGGGCAGTCAGACCGCCCGGTGCGGCTGATGGAGGTCTGCGGCTCGCACACGATGGCCGCTTTCCGAACCGGTCTCCGCTCTCTGCTGCCAGACAACGTCAGCCTGCTCTCCGGGCCAGGCTGCCCAGTCTGCGTCACTCCCAACGCCTACATTGATCATGCAATCGCCTTGGCCCTGCGGCCTGAGACCGTGGTGGCCACCTTTGGCGACATGGTCAGGGTGCCGGGCACGGAATCATCGCTGGAATACGCCCGCGCCCAAGGCGGCGCAGTGACCGTGGTCTATTCGCCGCTGGAGGCCCTGCGCATGGCCCAGCAGCAGCCCTCGAAGCAGATTGTCTTTCTCGGCATCGGCTTTGAGACCACGATTCCAGCGGTTGCTTGGACGTTGCAAGAGGCGCAGCAGCAGGGCCTGAGCAATTACGCGGTGCTCTGCGGCCATAAGGTCATTCCTCCGGCCATGCTGGCCTTGCTCCAAAGCGAGACCCAGATTGACGGCTTCCTCTGTCCCGGCCATGTCAGCGTCATCATCGGCGAGCAGCCTTATCAGCCTTTGGCCCGGCAGCATCATGTTCCCTGCGTGATCACCGGTTTTGAAGCGATGGACATGCTGCAAGGTATGGCCATGCTCTTGGAGCAGCTTGGCCAAGGCCGGGCTGAGGTGGAAAATCAGTATGCCCGCAGCGTCAGGGCCGAGGGCAATGCTGCCGCCTTGGCGGTAAGCGCGGAAGTCTTTGCTCCCTGTGATGCGGAATGGCGCGGCTTGGGCATGATCCCGGCCAGCGGCTTGCGTATTCGCGCTCCCTATAATGATGCGGCAGCCCTGCCCTTGGAGCAGGAACTGCCCGTGCCGCAGGCTGATCCCCGCTGCCGCTGCGGCGAGGTCCTGCGCGGCCTGATCACCCCGCCAGACTGCCCGCTCTTTGCGGCCCGCTGCACCCCGCTCAGACCGGTCGGGGCCTGCATGGTTTCCGGCGAGGGAGCCTGCGCCGCCTATTACAAATACGCCCGCCTGGAAGGCAGCAACAAGCCATGAACAACGAGATCATCACCCTTGCCCACGGCGGCGGCGGCATCCGCACTCAGCAGCTCTTGGAGGAGCTGATTTTCCCGCACCTTGACAAGGCGGTGCGCGCCCGTTTGGATGACAGCACCTGCATCAGCATGGCCGCAGGCACCTTGGCCATGAGCACGGATTCCTACGTGGTCTCGCCGCTCTTTTTTCCCGGCGGTGACATCGGCAGGCTGGCTGCCTGCGGCACCATCAACGACATTGCCATGCAGGGGGCGCAGCCGACTCATATCAGTCTGGCTTTGATTATCGAGGAAGGAACCACGCTTGCTGATCTGCGCCGGGTGACAGCCTCCTTTTTCGCGGTCTGCAAGGAAACCGGCGTGGTGCTTGCTGCTGGTGACACCAAAGTAGTGGAACGCGGCAAGGGCAACGGCATTTTCATCAACACCACCGGTCTTGGCCGGGTACTGCCCGGTATTGACACCTACGTTGGCAATGCCCGGCCCGGTGATGCGGTGCTGGTCAGCGGCACAATCGGCGACCACGGCATTGCTGTCCTGAGCTGCCGGACTGAGCTGGGCTTTTCAACAACCTTGGCCAGCGATGTCGCCCCGCTTTGGGACATGGTGCGCCAGCTGCTGACCGAGGTGCCGTCTCTGCGCTGCCTTCGTGATCCAACCAGAGGCGGTCTGGCGGCGGCCCTCTGCGACATCGCCTCAGCCTCCAAGGCAGGAATCCACCTGACGGAACAGGCCGTGCCGGTGCTGCCCCAAGTCGAGGCCGCCTGTGATCTACTGGGCTTGGATGCGCTCAATGTGGCCAATGAAGGCAAGGCCGTTGTTGTCTGCGCCCCTGAAGATGAGCAAAAGGTGCTGGAACTGCTGCGCCGTCATCCCTTGGGCAAGGATGCTGCTCTGATCGGCAGGGTGACAGCGCAGCATCCCGGCATGGTGGTCTGCGAAACCCGCTTTGGCGGCGAGCGCATTGTTGACCTGCCCAGCGGCGAAAACTTGCCCAGGATTTGTTAGGCAGTTACTGCCGCGTCACCTTGCAGCCAGCGCCGACTTTGAGGGTGAACTCACAGGGCGCGCCCTTTTCCGCCCGCCGGTCCAAGCGGGCCGAGCAGCCCGCATCCTCCAGCATGGCCTGCTTGCCGTCCTCTGTGCAGAGCAGGAGCACCGCATACGGATCCTGCCGCTGCACCCGAATCCGATACGGCTTGAACATGGCAAGCAGCGAGGGGTCGTGGGCCGTGGCCTGGCGGAGAATTTCCTTGTCGCTGCCTGTCGGCACTGCATCAGGGCCAGAAAAATAAGCGTCAACCGCCGCGCTCAGATTGATCAGGCTGGCAGCCAGCCTGTCCTCATTCTGCTGCTGCGGACGATTGAGCCACCAAATACCAATGCCCCCTGCAATGAGCAGATCAACCACTGCGACAAGGACAAGGATGCGCACCAGCTTTTTACGGTCAGGATTGGTCATGGTCAGCTCCAGAACACACAGTTGCGGTTTGTTGCATCAAAACCGGTGGACAGATTCCAGCCCGCCATGTCGTCCAAGGGCGAGGGACGGTCTTGCAGGGCCAAGGACATGCTCTGCCAGAAGGCCACCGTATCTTGCAGTGCCTTGCTGAAGACCGCCTCAAAGTCCATCTGTTTTTTTATAGGTGCTTCCAACCCGTTAACATACTGCGCCTCCGGTTCCGCCGGATAGGTCAACCCGGCATTGGCGGCGGCATGACGGGCAAAGGGCATGAGCCTGCCGCCGCTTTCCGCCAGCTTCATGTTTCGGATCATGGCCCGGTGCCATTTGTCCGGGTCAGGCGCGGGCAGGCTGTCAGACTGGCCACTGAGCTGCTTCAGCTTGGCTGACATCCACGCCCAAGCCGAGAACAGGGAAAAAGGCTGTTCCTTCTGCCACCGGTCCGCATAAACGGTCTCCAGGGCGGCTGACCAGAGCCGGGCAATGTCCCGGTCCAGCCGGTCGCGTTCCCGTTCATCCGCTGCAAGCTGCACGTTGAGGGATATCTGCCGGTTCAGCGCAACTTCCCCCAAGCCGAGCTTGGCATGAACCAGCACATCCTGCGACATCTCGCAGCAGCGGTGCGCCGTCTTGTTCTGCTCATAAGGGCCGACCTTCAAATTGACCACTGGATGGACCACGCCGTCAGCCACGCAGTGCGAGGCAAAGCCGAACAGCCAGGCCGTGCATTTCTGGCGGACGTTCTCCTCCTGAATGACCCGAACGCGCCGCACTCCTTCCCGAAGGAATTCCAGCACCCGCTCCTCGTGCATGGCTGTGGCCCACGCCTCGGATGATTTGTCGGCAAGGTCCAAGTAGGGATAATCCGGCCCCATTGAGCCGACGATGACGAACTTTTTCCATTTCTGCAAGGCCTGCCGCGCCTCCTCGTGCAGCAGCTCCTGCCGCAGCGTCTCCTCAATTGCCAGCTGAACCAGCGTGACATGGGTGTATCCTCCTGCCATCGTTTCTCCTCCTGTTCCCGATGGATTAGATTAACCACGAAAAATTTTTCACTCCGGCAGGCGGCTGGCCGCAAGGCTCCCTGCCTGCCAAAACAAAGGAGCCTTGCCGTCTGACGCGAAGGCTCCTTCTCGTATCAGAAGAAGGTTCCTTGTCGTATTGCGAGCAGGCTCCTTCCCGTATGAGAAGAAGGTTCCTTGCTGCTGGCCGACAGGGAGACTGGCGGGACAGCTCAGTCAGACCGTTCGCCCCAAACCTCTCCCTCCCGCAGCTCCATCAGCCGCACTGGCGCCACGGTTCTGATCAGACTGGCCGGGCCGCTGCACAGCACTGGCATGTAATTCTCGGAAAAGCCCTTGAGCAGGCCGGTCTTCCTGTCTCTCCGCTCCAGCAGGACGCGCTGCACCGTGCCAAGCTGTTGCTGCTGAAAGGCAGTCCGCTTCTCCTGATCAAGGACGTGCAGTCTGGCCGCCCGCTCCTCTTTGACCGGGCCGGGCACGTGCTCCGGGAAGGCCGCCGCCGCTGTGCCGGGCCGGATTGAATACGGGAAAACATGCAGATAGCTGATCGGCAAATCCGTCAGAAGTTGGAGCGTATTGGCTGCCGCCTGTTCATCTTCACCGGGAAAGCCGGTCAGAATGTCGCAGCCAATGGCCGCATGGGGCGCAGCCGCGTGAATGCGCTCCACGGCCTGCGCAAAGGTTGCGGCGGTGTAACGGCGCTTCATCTGCGCCAAGATGCCGCTGTCGCCGCTTTGCAGAGGAATGTGGAGATGCGGCATGAAGTTCCGGTGCGCTGTGAGCAGTTCCAGCAGCCGCGCATTGACTTCGGTCGGCTCAATCGAGCTGAGGCGAAGGCGGAGCTGCGGAAACTCGCGGCAGAGCAGGTCGAGCAGGGAATAAATGTCCTGCCCTTCCACCAGATCAAGGCCGTACTTGCCCACGTTGATGCCGGTGATGATCAGCTCCAAATAACCTTCCTCAACAAATATCCGAGCCTGCTCCAGCACAGCGGCCAAGGGCAGGCTGCGGCTGCGGCCTCTGGCATGGGGAACAATACAGTAGGCGCAGAAGTTGTTGCAGCCGTCCTGAATGCGGAGACAGGCGCGGGTTCTGCCACTGAAACGGCGCACCGGCAGCAGACTGATCTGCCGCGCCGCGCTGATCTCGCCTGCAAGCAGGGCGGGCGGCTCGGCAGCCAGGGCGGTCTCGACCAGCAGGTGCTTGCTGTCATTGCCGATAATGAGCACCTGACGGCCCGGCACCAGATCGGGCAGTTCAGCAGCGGCAATCTGGGCGTAGCAGCCGGTCAGCACGAGCCGCGCTTCCGGGTTGCAGCGGGCCAGCCTGCGGATGAGCTGCCGCGACTGCTGCCCAGCCCGCGCCGTGACCGCGCAGGTGTTGATCACGGCAATGTCTGCCGGGCCAGCCGCAGAAACTATCTCGCAGCCCTGCTCCTGAAAGCCGGTGGCAAAGGCGGCAGACTCAAACTGGTTGACCTTGCAGCCCAGCGTGGCCACGGCCACTTTCTGCTGATGTGTTTGCATGGGCAACACCAGGGCAGCCACAGGGGGCCGCCCCTACTCCTCCACCGGCTTGTTGTTGTCTCTATCCAAGGCAAAGGCGGTGTGCAGGGCGCGCACGGCCAGCTCCGTGTATTTCTCGGCAACGATGCAGGAAACCTTGATCTCTGAGGTGGAGATCATCATGATGTTGATGCCTTCAATGGCCATGACTTGGAACATGGTTGAGGCAATGCCGGAATGATTGCGCATGCCCACGCCGACAATGGAAATCTTGGCAATGGAGTCGTCGCCTTTCACTGACTCGGCCCCAATATCGGCGACAGTCTTTTGCAGCATCTCCATAGTCCTGGCGTAATCAGTGCGCATGACCGTGAAGGTGATGTCAGTGAGCTGCCCCTCTCTGGTGTTCTGAATGATCATGTCAACCAGAATGCCGGAACTGGAGATCGGCTCAAATATCTTTGAGGCCACGCCCGGCTGATCCGGCACGCCTTTGATGGTGATGCGGGCCTCTTTTCTGCTGTAGGTGATGCCGGAAACCAGCATTGACTCCATAATTCTCTCCTCTTCGACAACCCAAGTGCCTTCGTTTTCGGAAAAAGTGGAACGAACATGCAGCGGAACCCTGTAGCGTTTGGCCATGCCGACAGAGCGGATCTCCAACACTTTCGCGCCAAGGCTGGCCAGCTCCAGCATTTCGTCATAAGTGATCATGTCAATCTTGCGCGCCTGCGAGCAGATGTTGGGGTCAGCCGTGTAAACGCCCTCAACGTCCGTGTATATCTCGCAGGAATCCGCCTTGAGCGCGGCAGCCAAGGCCACGGCGGTGGTGTCGGAGCCGCCCCGGCCCAAGGTGGTGATCTCGCCTTGCAAAGTGACTCCTTGAAATCCGGCCACCACCACAATGCGGCCTGCGTCAAGGTGCTTGCGGATCAGCTCAGTCTCAACTTCGAGAATGCGAGCCTTGGTGTGCATGGCATCAGTGATGATCCGCACCTGATCGCCGAGCAAGGAGACTGCGTCGCTGCCAGCCGCCTTGACCGCCATCGCAAACAGAGAAATTGTCACCTGCTCGCCGGTGGAGAGGAGCACGTCGGTTTCGCGCAGATCAGCAAGCTGCTGCATTTCTGCGGCCATGCCCAGCAGTTTGTCGGTCTGGCCGGACATGGCTGACAGCACCACCACCATCTGATGGCCCTGCTGCTGATGCCGCAGCACCCGCTTGGCCACATTTTTGATCTTTTCCGTGGAACCGACCGAGGTTCCGCCGAACTTCTGCACTATCAGCGCCATAGCTGTCTTGCGTGGTTGAGATGAGAGCAGGGCAGATATTGCCTGCTGCCGCTGCAATGAAATTGCCCGAAAGCACACTACTTTAAAAACGAAACCGCATTTTTGCAAGCCCAATTCACGCCGGGCAGGCGGCAGATGCGCCAGGCAAGAGAATTTTCTTTACAATTTCCCCGTCCGTTTGCACCGCGCTATATTCCCTGCCTTTCAGCACGATTGCAGTCGGCAGGACAGCCCGTCCCGTCGGCCTTGAAAATTCAGATGCAAGGATGAAACACCATGTTTTCCGCCCTCACCACCACGATCAAAGCAAAACCCTCATTCTCCCAGATTCAATCTGAGGTGCTGGCCGGACTGACGGTCGGCATCATCGCCCTGCCCTTGTCAATGGCTCTGGCCATCGCCAGCGGGGTGCCGCCGCAGCACGGCCTGTACACCGCCATGATCGGCGGCATTGTCATCGCCCTTGCCGGCGGTTCCAGCATCAACATTTCCGGCCCGACTGCCGCCTTTGTTGTCGTCCTCCTGCCCATTGTGCAGCAGTTCGGCATCGGCGGCCTGCTTCTCAGCGGCCTGATGGCAGGCATCATTCTCATCATCATGGGCGCGGCCAAGCTCGGCAAGTTAGTCGAGGTGGTGCCCTATCCGGTGACCATCGGGTTCACCGCTGGCATTGCCGTGGTCATTGCCACCTTGCAGATCAAGGACTTTCTCGGCCTGAGCGTGGAGCCAGTGCATGGCGAGTATGTGGCCAAAACAGCTGCCATCATCCGCGCCCTGCCCAGCATTCGGGCTGAAGACTGCATTATTGGCGTGCTGACTTTGGCCGTGCTGCTGATCTGGCCCAACTTCCGCCTCAAAGTGCCGGGGCATCTGGCGGCGGTGCTGCTCGGCTCGATTCTTGCCTGGGCAGGCAGCCGCATCAACCCTGATTTCACCGTGGCCACCATTGGCAGCCGCTTTCATTACGAGCTGAACGGCCTGACCGGCAACGGCATTCCCCCGATCCTGCCGAGCTTTCATCTGCCGTGGAATCTGCCCGGCCCGGACGGCGCGCCGCTCGGCCTGAGCTGGAAGCTGATCCGCAATCTCTTTCCATCAGCCATTGCCATTGCTGTGCTTGGGGCAATTGAATCCCTGCTCTGCGCCGTAATTGCTGACGGCATGGCAGGCACCAAGCATGATTCCAGCGACGAACTGATCGGCCAAGGCATCGGCAACCTGCTTGCCCCGCTGTTCGGCGGCATCCCGGCTACAGCCGCCATTGCCCGGACAGCGGCCAACATCAAGGCGGGCGGGCGCACGCCGATTGCTTCAGTGGTGCATGGCATTTTCATTCTTGCCTCCCTGCTCCTGCTTGCGCCGCTGCTTGCTTATATCCCAATGGCCTCAATGGCAGCCCTGCTCCTCATGGTGGCGTGGAACATGAGCGAGGCCAAGCATTTTATCCGCACGGTCAAGGTTGCCCCGGGCAGCGATGTAGCCGTGCTCCTGATTTGCTTCTCCCTGACCGTGCTCTTTGACATGGTGGTTGCCGTAGGCGTGGGCATGAGCTTGGCCTCGTTCATCTTTATTCAACGGAGCATCAGTCTGACCACAGCCACCAAGGTGGAAAACCGGAGCCAAGAGCAGGGCGGCCCGCTCTCGGCTATTTCCATTTATGAGATCAACGGGCCGCTCTTCTTCGGCTCGGCGCAAAAGGCGTTGAAGAATATTGCCGCAGCCCCGGAAGTGCGGGCAGTAATCCTTGATATGAGCAAGGTCAACATGATCGACATGAGCGCGATTATGACGATGGAGGCAATCCGCAGAAACTTGGAGAGAAACGGAGTTGGTTTGGTGATCAACAACCTTGAGCCGCGCATGATTCTCAAGCTGCGTCGGGCCGGGCTGCGAAAGAAGGTCGGCAAGGTGGCGTTCTCGCGTTCCTTGACTGAGGGACTTGAAAAGGCGAAGGTGATGCTCTGATCATGCTGTGAGTGTTTGCAGACAGCGAGAAATTCCTTGTCATTTCCGCAGTCATGATGGTATGTTCTGCAATGCTTCCGAACCATCACGAAAGGAGAATTTCATGGACGCAACCCTTTCCCTGCACGACAGCAGCCTGTCTGCTGAGGACATTGCCGACCTGACAGGCAGGCTGCGGCTGGACATCATTCAGGAAACTGGCTTGACCGCAAGGCAGGTTGAAACAGCGGGCGGACTTGGCACGAAAGGCGATGCTGTCACCATCGGCGCGATTGTGCTGGCTGCGCTGAGTTCTGGCGGCGTAGTCACAGACTTGCTGCAAGTGCTGAAATCCTACGTTGAGCGCAAGCCGACCTTGGAAATAGAGCTGGAAGTTGCTGGCAAGAAGCTGAAGATCAAGGCCGAGCATCTCCGCCCAGAGCAGATTGAGCAGACGCTTCAGGCGGTGCAGCAGCATTTGCATTGAACAGTAGGGGCGAAAAATTTTTCGCCCCTACCATAATGAAATGAAAGGAAAACGCTACGCAATCCTCATAGCTGCCAGCAAGTTCCCGGAAGAGCCGGGCCTGACTGAGCTGCGCTGCCCGGAGAACGACGTTGACGCGCTCCACGAGCTGCTGATCTCGCCGAACTGCGGCTTGTTTGACAAGAAGAATACTCTTGTCCTCAAGAACGCGCCAAGCCATGAGGTGCTGTATAAGATTGAGACCGTCTTGAATGACGCTGGCAGTGAGGACTTGGTGCTCATCTATTTTTCCGGGCATGGCAAGTTAAATGCTGCGGGGCGGCTTTGTCTGGCAACTGTGAACACCAAGCTGAGGGCACTCGGCTCGACCTCCATTGCAGCAGAGCAGATCAAGCGTTTCTTTGACACTGCCAGCACAAGGAAGAGGATTCTCATTCTTGACTGCTGCTACAGCGGCGCGGCAGGGGCGGAGTTTGTCAAAGGCGGGGTGGATGACCAGCTCCAGCTCATGTCCGGCGGGCAAGGCACCTTCATCATGACTGCTTCGACGGCGTTTCAGACAGCGGTGGAAAAGGAGGGCGACTCGAACGGCCTGTTCACCAAGCATTTGCTGGAGGGCATCCGCAGCGGCGAGGCGGACAGGGATGATGACGACCTCATTTCGGTGGATGATCTGTATGAATACGTCCATGAGAAAGTCCAGGCTGAAGGCGCGCAGGTGCCGATGAAATGGGGCCTTCAGGCCAAAGGCAAGATGATCATTGCCAAGAGCGGCAGGGATGCGAAATGGCGGCAGGAGATGGAACGGAGTCTGCATCGCTTTGCCGCAGACGGCCTGTTGACCAGCCGCGTTGTCCATGAGGCAATACAAGTTCTGCGTATGCCGAAAAAGAAGCTGGTCGGCAGAGAACAGCAGCGCATTGTCCTGATTGAGCAAGTTATATGCAGCAGGCTCGGCATGGCTGATTTCATGGAGCAGTGGATGGACTTGCGCTGCCTTGACTGTGCCGCAGCGGCAGCGGCGCAGAGAAGCAGAACCATCGGGCGATACATTGATCATGGCGATGGCACGATCACGGACACTGAAACCGGCTTGATGTGGAAACGCTGTTTGGAAGGCTTGTCCGGCGTGAATTGTGAAGAGGGAGAGGTGAAAAGATATAAACATGATGAGGCGGTGAAGCGTTTCAAAAATGTTGAATATGCAGGATATTCTGATTGGCGGCTGCCGACCATTGATGAACTGAAGACCTTGGTTCATTGCAGCAAGGGGAAAAACAAAGATGGCTACTGCAACGAGGGATCAAAAACACCGACGATCAATCAGCAGGCTTTTCCGAATGCTGAGGCAGAATACTTTGTCTGGTCCGGTTCGCCCTATGCGCCCAACTCGGACTATGCGTGGGGCGTCAGTTTCCTCAGCGGCGATTCCTACTACGGCGGCCGCTTCAGCTTCCTCGCGGTCCGGTTGGTGCGCGGCGGACAGTGATGTTGTCTTTTTGCCTCTTTTGGAATTCGGCCTCGGAATCCCCCGCCCGGTAGGGACAATTCATGAATTGTCCCTACCGGGCATGTCATCCGCAACGAAACAGCATTCGAGAATATATTCACAACAATCCGACCAAATGGGAATTTTCTCAGCACGGTGCGCTGCCGGGTGTGCGCGGGAAGGGAATCACATCGCGGATGTTGCTCATGCCAGTGACGAATTGGATCAGCCGCTCAAAGCCGAGGCCAAAGCCTGCATGGGGCACAGAGCCGAAACGGCGCAAATCCAGATACCAGCTGTATTCCTCCAAATCAAGACCTGCCTCGCGCATCCGTTTTTCCAGCATGGCCAAGCGTTCCTCGCGCTGGCTGCCGCCGACCAGTTCGCCAATGCCGGGCACGAGAATGTCCATTGCTGCCACAGTTCTGCCGTCATCGTTCTGGCGCATGTAAAACGGCTTGATGTTTTTCGGATAATCCGTGACAATCAGCGGGCGGCCAGCAAGCTCCTCGCAGAGAAAACGCTCATGCTCGGCTTGCAGGTCTGTTCCCCATTGCACTGGAAAATCAAACGTTTTTCTGGACTGCTCCAGAGCGGCGACTGCCTCGCTGTAGCTCATGCGGGCGAATGGCTGCGCCTGCACAGCCTCCAACTTCTTCAGCAAGCCTTTGCTGACAAAGCGTTCAAAGAGATTCAGCTCCTCAGCGCAGTTGGCCAGCACAGTGCCGACCAAGTCTTTGATCAGAGCTTCGGCCACCTCCATGTCGCAGCTTAGATCACAAAAGGCCATTTCCGGCTCCAGCATCCAGAACTCAGCCAAGTGACGGCTGGTGTTGGAATTCTCGGCCCGGAAGGTCGGGCCAAACGTATAAACCCGGCCATGTGAGAGGGCAAAAATTTCCGCCTGAAGCTGGCCGCTGACTGTCAGCCCGGCCCGGCGGCCAAAGAAATCGCTGCTAAAGGATTCCAGCCCGTGGATTTTGTCGGCAGGCAGGGCCGTGACTGTGAACATCTCGCCTGCGCCCTCGCAGTCCGAAGTGGTGATGATCGGCGTATGCACCTGAAAAAAGCCCTGCTCACGGAAAAAGCGGTGGATGGCAAAGTTCAGTTCTGAGCGGATGCGGGCCACCGCGCCAAAGGCATTGGTGCGCGGGCGCAGGTGACTGATCGAGCGGAGAAATTCAAAGCTGTGCCGCTTTTTCTGGAGCGGATAGCTATCCGGGTCAGCTAGGCCAAGGATGCTCAGGCTGTCCGCCCGCAGCTCCACGGCCTGACCTTTGGCAGGCGAGGCGGCCAATCTGCCGCTGACCTTGACCGCGCAGCCCGTGCTCAAGCGTCTGATCTCGCTTTCATAGTTGGGCAGATTCGCCTCAGCCACCACTTGCAGCCCGGTCAGACAGGAGCCGTCCGTGATTTCGACAAAACAGAGGCTGCCAGAGTCACGGCAGGTCTTGACCCAGCCTTGGATTTCAATGTGCTGTTCCGTCGGAGTGCTGTTGAGAATTTCTTTAACACGCAGTTTCATGGTCTTACTGAAAATTTTTTCGTCAGTTCCAGAGGCGTTCATCGCGGCGGACAAGGAAAATCAGCCCAAAGCCACATCCAGAATCATCATCACTGTGAAGCCAAGCATGGTCGCCATAGTGACTGTGTCAATGTGTTCATGCCGACGCTGCGATTCTGGGATCAGCTCCTCAACAACGAGAAAAATCATCGCCCCGGCAGAAAAAGACAGGGCCAGCGGCAGAAGCAACTGAATATGGATGACAAACAGGGCACCTGCCACACCTGCAATTGGCTCAACAATACCGGATAGCTGGCCGAGAAAAAAGCTCTTGCTCCGCGACATCCCTTCCCGCCGCAGTGGCAGAGCAACTGCCGCGCCTTCAGGAATATTTTGCAGACCAATGCCCACTGCCAAGGCCAAAGCACCGCCAAAGGTGGCTGAAGGCAGTTCCGCTGCCACTGCGCCAAAGGCCACTCCCACGGCCAGTCCTTCGGGAATGTTATGCAGGGTGACGGCCAGCACCAAGAGGGTGCTGCGCTGCAACGAGGTCTTGATGCCTTCTTTTTTATCTGTCTCCAAGCCGGGATGCAGGTGCGGCAGCAGGATGTCAGCCAGCCGCATGAACAGGCCGCCGCCCATGAAGCCTGCCGCAGCGATCAGCCAAGGTGTCTGGCCAAGGTGCTCGGCCATGGCGATGCTTGGAGCCAGCAGGGACCAGAAACTGGCCGCAATCATCACGCCAGCGGCAAAGCCGAGGGTGGAGTCCATGAATTTGGCATTGACCGTTTTGGTCAGCAGAACCAAGGCTGCCCCGGCAGCAGTGCAGCCCCAGGTGAACAGGGTGGCGGCGGCGGCCTGCATGACCGGCTCATGCAGAAGATTGGTGAATTCCATGATTTTTCCCTTGCAGCAAATTGTTCCGCATGGTCAGGTCAGGTGGATTCAAGTTGCGCTTGCAGCTTGCAATCCGCAGTTTGGCAGCTGCTTCCAGCATACACCTGCGTCTTGTTTTTTCCAAGATCTTTCTGAATATCAGCCGCCTGTAGAGGCCATGCGCTTATCATGCGAATTCAGGTGCCTTGACCGGCGCGGGGCTGCCAATTTTAATGCCCCCTATGGCCTTCCCATTCCCGGCAGCGGTGTGGTACAATGAGACAGAAAAAAAAAGCAAGTCCCAACCGCTCAAGCTGACTGACAAAAAAAACAGTTGACTTTTTGTCAGGCATCATATAGCAGTGTTAGAAAACAACAGTTTTCTGTTTTATCAAACTATCTGCTGAACAAGCAGGAGCCTGCATTCCGGCAGCGGCTTGCCGACCTGTAGGTTTGACCAAAAAGGAGAAACAAAGTGAACGTAGATGGTGTGCAATTTCCTGTGATTGGCAACAGCATCATCATGGCGGTGGTCATTCTGACCCATGTCTTCTTCGCCTTTTTCGCGGTCGGAGGTTCTGTCTTGGCCGTTGTTGCGGAATGGTGGGGGACGAGAAAGAAAGATGATGACTATCTCCGGCTGGCTAAAAGCGTGTCCGGCTTCCTCTCGGACATGATGAAGATCAACGGAGTGCTGGGTGTGGCCATTGTCGTGCTGACCATCGGCCTCTGGAGCCAGTTTGGCGCGTTTCTTTATTCAGTCCAGTTCTGGCCCTTCTTCTTGGAAGGAGCTGATTTTCTCCTGCTGATGATTTTCGCAGTTGTTTATCATCATACATGGGATTCGGTCTCGCGGGGAATGCACATTTTTTTTGGCATCCTCACCGGCTTCTTTGCCTTGATGGCAGGCTTCCTGATCAACGGCATCTGGGCCTTCATGCTTTTTCCAGGCAAATGGGTTGAGACCGGTCTCCGCTGGGACGCATTTTTCAATCCCATTTTATGGGAGTCAAGCATTCACATCCTGCTGCCCACGCTGATCAACGCCACGTTGATCATCTTCCTCTGGACGTACTGGAAATCCCTGAAAACCCAAGGGGCGGAGCAGGCCTATTTCAACAAGATGAACCTGTTCACGGCCAAAATCGGTGCTGTTCTGCTTTTCCTGCAGCCGCTTTCCGGCCTCAGCTTCATGTTCAAAGTGAAGTCAGCCACAGAAGAGGCACTCAAATCGGAGGTGGTAAAAACAGTGGTTCCGTTGTCAAATCCGTGGCAGCAGATAACTGACGGCATGGCCACGCCCTTTTTTTACACCATGATCACGCTGGGCGTGCTGGCTATGATCGGAGGCGCGCTGTACTGGGTGCAGGGGCATGAGAAAGGCCGCAAGGCGCTGGCCTTTGCCGCTTTTGCCATGTTCCTCGCCTTCTTCATGGGTGCCTTCACACGCGAACGGGCAAGAAAGCCCTATTTGGTCTGGAACAACATGTACATGAATCAGCAATTTGTTCCCGGCAGCATTGCAGCTCCGCCTGCGCCTGCTGCCGCAGGCGAGACAGACGCACCGGTGAACGGCGAGCAAGTGCTGAAGGATAAAGGCTGCATGAGCTGTCATGCTGGCGGCGCAGGCGCGCCATCGCTGAAGGGTCTGGCTCAGAAATATGACAAAACCACGCTGATGAACTTCATCCGCCAGCCTCAGGGAGCGGCAGCCAATATGATGCCGCCTTTCACCGGTTCAGACCAGGAACTGGATGCCTTGGCTGATCATCTGCTCAAGCAGTAAGCAGTGTTGAGCCTGTAAGAATTGTCCCCTGACCGGAATCTCGCCGGTCAGGGATTTTTTTTGCCCTCAGTTCAGCCTGCCGCAGCACTTCTTGTATTTCTTGCCAGAACCGCAGGGGCAGAGAGCATTGCGGCTGATCTTCTCCTCCTCGCGCTGCACAGTCTGACCGTTTCCATCCACACCTAAAGCCCGCAGCATCTCCAGCTCCGCCTCCCGGCGGCGGCGTTGCTCCTCCTCAAAGCGGGCCACCTCATCTTCTTGGACAATGCGGACATGCATCAAATTGCTGACCGTCTGCTCCCGCACCGCGCCAATCATGCCGTTGAACATCTCAAATCCTTCTTTCTTGTACTCATCCAAAGGATTTTTCTGGCCATAGCCGCGCAGACCAATGCCCTCTTTCAGGTGATCCATGTTGAGCAGATGCTCTTTCCACAAGGTGTCAACCACTTGGAGCAAAATCATCCGTTCTAGGTGACGCATCTGCTCCACGCCGTTGCGCTCTTCCTGGGCGCGATAGGCAACATCAACTGCGGCGCGGAGTTTTTCTTGCAGCGCGTCCCGGTCAAGCTCACAGCGCTCCTCTGCGCCAAGCCAGCCCGGAGCGACTCCGAACAGCTCGGTCATCCGCTCCTCCAAGGCAGGCCAGTTCCACTCTTCCGAGGGGATGCGCTCCTGGACAATGCTGTCTGGCAGTCCCTCAAGCAGATCGTCGATCATGTCGCTGACAATCTCAAAGATATTGTCGCTGGCCAGCACTTCCCGCCGCTGGCTGTAGATGACCTCGCGCTGCTTGTTCATGACATCATCGTATTCAAGCAGATGCTTGCGGATGTCAAAGTTGTGGCCTTCCACCTTGCGCTGGGCACCCTCAATCGCCTTGGAGATCATGGAATGCTCAATCGGCTCATCCTCCTCCATGCCCAGCTTGTCCATGATTGTGCTCAGACGGTCGGAGCCGAAGATGCGGAGCAGGTCGTCCTCCAGCGAGAGATAGAACCGCGACGAGCCAGGATCACCCTGACGGCCTGAACGGCCCCGGAGCTGGTTGTCAATGCGCCGGGACTCATGGCGGCTGGTGCCGAGAATATGCAGACCGCCTTTCTCGCGCACCCCTTCACCGAGCTTGATGTCCGTGCCCCGGCCAGCCATGTTGGTGGCAATGGTGATCTTGCCAAATTGACCGGCCTGCGCCACAATTTCCGCCTCCCGATCGTGCTGCTTGGCATTGAGCACCTCATGCGGGATTCTCTCTTTTTTGAGCATGGCGGAAATTTTTTCCGAAACATCAATAGAAATAGTGCCGACCAGCACAGGCTGGCCCTTCTCGTGCAAGTCTTTGATTTCCTGCACAATAGCCCTGTATTTGGCCGCCTGATTCTTGTAAATCACATCGGCGAAATCAATGCGGACCACAGGCCGGTTGCTGGGAATGACCACCACGTCAAGGTCGTAAATTTTCTTGAATTCCGCTGCCTCGGTGTCAGCTGTGCCGGTCATGCCAGCCAGCTTGTCATACATGCGGAAGTAGTTCTGGAAGGTGATCGAAGCCAAGGTCTGATTTTCCTTCTCGATCTTGACCCCTTCCTTGGCCTCCAAGGCCTGATGCAGGCCGTCTGAGTAGCGGCGGCCCTCCATAGTCCGGCCTGTGAACTCGTCAACAATGATCACCTCGCTGTTCTTGACAATGTAATCCACATCGCGTTGAAAAAGAACATGGGCCTTGAGCGCTTGATTGACATGATGCAGATAGTTGATGTTGCTCGGATCGTAGAGGTTGTCCACGCCCAGCATCTCTTCGGCGAGCAGCACGCCCTCATCGGTGAGCAGAACCTGCCGGGCCTTCTCATCCTTGGTGTAGTGCTCCTCCTCTTGGAAACGCGGCATGATCGCATCCACATTGCGGTACAGGTCAGTTGACATCTCTGCCGGACCGGAGATGATCAGCGGGGTGCGGGCCTCGTCAATCAGGATCGAGTCAACCTCGTCAACAATGGCGAAATTGAAGCCGCGCTGACAGAAATCCTCCAACGAGAACTTCATGTTGTCGCGCAGATAATCAAAGCCGAACTCGTTGTTGGTGCCGTAGGTCACATCAGCCGAGTATGCCTCCCGGCGGGCCTGATCATCCATGCCGTGCAGAATCGCCCCGGTGCTCAGGCCAAGGAAATGGTAGAGCTGGCCCATCCACTCCACGTCGCGTCCGGCAAGATAGTCATTGACCGTGACAACATGGACCCCCTTGCCGCTGATGGCGTTGAGATAAACCGCTGCCGTGGAAGTCAGGGTCTTGCCCTCGCCGGTCTTCATCTCGGCAATCCTGCCCTGATGCAGGACTATGCCGCCGACAAGCTGGACATCGTAATGCCGCTCACCCAGCACCCGCTTCGCGCCCTCGCGGCAGACGGCAAAGGCTTCAGGCAGCAGCTCATCCAAGGTTTCCCCTTTTGCATAGCGCGCTCTGAACTCCTCGGTTTTACCGCGCAGCTGGTTGTCGGTGAGCGGCTCCACAGACGGCTCCAGCCGGTTGACCTGCTCGACAATCTTGCGCAGCGATTTGACCTCGCGGTCGTTCTTGCTGCCAAAAACTTTCGTTAAGACATTGCCTATCATATTTGGTTCTCCGCAGGCGGAATCAGGCGGCTTTTTGCCGGTGAGGGATTGATTGACTGGCTGCGGCAGGCTGATCAGTCCAGATCAGCGCCTCTTCATCACAGTCCGGGAATTTGGGGCATTGCAGGCAGTCGCTCCAGATTTTGTGCGGCAGCTCGCTTTTTTCAATCGGGACAAAGCCGAGCTTGCGGAAAAACAGGCCTTGGTAGGTGAGGGTGAAAACCCGGCTGATTTCCAAGCTGCGGGCCTCGTCCAAGCAAGAGCTGACCAATTCGCTGCCAATGCCCTGCCGCTGCCTGCTTTCCGCCACCGCCAAGGAGCGGATTTCCGCCAGATTGTCCCAAGAAATATGCAGTGAGCAGACCCCTTGGATGCCATCCTGATCAAAGACGACAAAATCACGGAGCTGGTCATAGAGTGAACTGATCGAGCGGCCCAGCAGCAGCCCTTTGGCAGCATACTGCTGGAGCAGGCTGTGAATGGCCTTGACATCGCTCATTCTGGCCGGACGGATGAAAACCCCTGGTTTTCCCCCTGAGAGTGTGTTCATAGCAATGCGCCGCCGTTTCTCCGTTGAGACGGAAAAAACGGTTTGCTGATGTTGGTTGTGTTTCAATGGATTTTTGCTCTGTATAAACAAAGACAGTAACGCTTTGTCAGCTTTTGGTCAAGGGCTGGCGCGCAGAGCGGATGCCGCTTACTGCGTTTCCCGGACAGCCTTCTGCCCAAGCGGAGCAATGCGCTTCTTTTTTTCTTCAGGCCGGATGATTTCCACGGCTGGATTTTCGATATATGCAGGAGCTGCATTGTCAGCCTGCCTGTTGTCCGCTGGCGGTGCGGCAGCGAGCTGCTGCGGAGAATGGAGAATGGTCTGCCCCGCCCAGATGCCGAGCAGAAATATCCAGAAAAAAAGACAGAACAGCACCACGCCAATGCCGGCAATGCCGCCCGGACTGAGCTGGAACGTGATGCTGCCGCTTGATTCTTCCTGAATTTCCGCTGTGCTGCGTTTGCGCCGGGACATGCTGCCTTGAGGAGGAACAGTGATCTTTGCCTGCTGAGACAGCTTACAAATTCGGCCCGTTGGGAGCAAGATTTTTATCAAGGCGGTTGCGCGAAGTCGAAACCGCAGCCTTTGTCTTCATGCAGTCGGCAACATGCTCCGGCAATACGCCTAGCTGGCTTATGAGTAAAAAATACTCAGCAATGTCTTGAGGCTGTGTAAAAGTTACCTGCGCCCCTTGGCTGTCTGTTTGTTCACTTGTTCAGAATGAGAATCAATCCCATTTTGGCCGGACAGGCAAGAAAAACGCAATTCAAAGCAATTGCGGCATATATCTTGCAAGATAAATTATGGAGAGGAAGCTTTCTGCCTGTGCGTGGAGGGTGAAAAAATTTCAGAAAAAGACGAGGAGGAACAGATGAACTGTTGGGAATATAAGAAATGCGGGCGGGAAAAAGGCGGCATCAATGTGAAAAGGTTAGGGATATGTCCAGCTTGGCCAGCGCATGGCCAGCAATGCGCCCGCGTTGCCGGCACCTTCTGCGGCGGCAAGGTGCAGGGAACCTTTGTCATGAAGCTGCTCACCTGCATGAAATGCGAGTTTTATCAAAGTGAGCATTATGATAAAAGCTATGGCAGAGAAAGAGCCGCAGCCTGACAGGCTGCGGCTGAGTCCTTTTTATTGCGGCTGACAGGTGCCTGTGCATTCCGCACCGTTTTCACAGCCGTCGTTGGGAATGTCAACGCATATCATTCCGTTTGGACAGGGAATGCCAGCGATGCTGCCGCACATCCGGCCTTGACCTTCGCATTGGCCGTCATATTTGACGGAAACACCAGCCCGGGCCGCAGCGCAGGCGTTGCTGTAGGTCCTGCCATTGCATCCGCAGACCGGCGAATAGTCTGCGGTGCAGATTTCCGGCCTTGGCTTGCAGATGCCCGGCGCATCTCCAATGCCGCAATGGGCAGCGGGTTCATAAGAGCAATACATATCTGCCGGGCAGGCTGCACCGCGAAAGCCGCCGCAGACTTGGCCGGAAGGAGGAGGCGGGGAAGAAGGCGGCTTGGGGCATCCTGTCAGGAGCAGCAGGACAAAGCAGCTGAGAGCAAAAAAAATGGACTTGCACATGAATCTCTCCGCAAAAGAAACGGTTGCGCTGACATCAGCAGCATCTATTCTGCAAACCTGCCTCTGACAGCTTGGCTGTTGCCTCAGATTAAGCATTTTCGCCCCTGTCCAGCAAGGAATTTCTGCGGCAACAAACACCGCCCGCCGCTGCCGATCTTCAGAGATCATCCTGCCTCACTGTAGTCCATCTCGCAAAAAAGTCTCAACAATCCCGATTGCTTGGTCGGTCATACTGACCTGACATCCTGTTCCACAGGGAATAAAGCACTTGCACAGACCAGCACTGCTCCTATACAATAGGATTTCTTGTGCATAGTGTCTCTGTGCCATGAGCAGAAAGCTGCCTCCATGATTCTGGCTGTTTGGACTGCGCTTGTCAAAACGCTGCGCAGATGCGGCAGTGATACATCAAGAGTCAAGTGCTTGCCGCATACTCGGCTTGTCCTGAATGAATACAACTGAATTTTTTTATGAACATCGCCCATTTCCCCATTCCCTTTGTCAAGATGAGCGGCACTGGCAATGACTTTATTCTCATTGACAACCACCAGCCGCTGATCGCCCCGGAGGACATGTCCGCTTTGGCTGCTGCTGTGTGCAGACGCAAGTTTTCTGTCGGCGCGGACGGCCTGATTCTGCTTGAACCATCTGCGCAGGCCGACTTTTGCTGGCAGTTCTTCAATGCCGACGGCTCAACAGCGGAGATGTGCGGCAACGGAGCGCGCTGCGCCGCCCGTTTCGCCTTCATGCAGGGCATTGCTCCAGAAAAGATGCGCTTTGAGACCCTGGCCGGAATCATTGAGGCGGAAATTTCTGGCACCGAAGTGGCGGTCAAGATGACGAAGCCGGTCAATCTGCGCCTGCATCAGACCATTGAGGTGAACAATGCCCCGTTGGAATTGCACAGCATCAACACGGGCGTGCCTCATGCAGTTGTCTTTGTTGACAACATTGACAAAACTGACGTGCGCGGCCTTGGCCGGGCGGTCCGGCAGCATCAGGCCTTTGCCCCTGCTGGCACCAATGTCAACTTTGTTCAGCAGCGCGGCGCGGCCTTCAAAGTGCGTACCTACGAGCGCGGCGTGGAGGATGAAACCTTGGCCTGCGGCACTGGCGCGGCAGCCAGTGCGATCATTGCCGCCCTGCTTGGTCAGGCCGCCTCGCCAGTGGAGATCATCACCTCCGGCGGCGACCGCCTGAGCATTTCCTTTGCCGCTGAAAGCGGGCGGATTGACAGCGTCTATCTCAAAGGCCCGGCCCGGATGATTTATGCCGGAGAACTGACTGCCGAGGCCCTGCTGTGATTTGCTGCCGTCCCTCAGCTTCATATCTCTGCCAAAGAAAACGCGACATTTTCTATTGACAAGCAGAGCCGGAATGATAATCTCCTTTGCAAGAGTTTCTCCTCAAGCAACAAGGTCACGCGCCGCAGTCTGCTGTGGAACTTTTCTTCAGCAAAACAAGGTGCTGTCAACGCAGTCAATCAAGCCAACTTCACAAGGAGTGCTGCCATGTCGATCAATCTCTCCAAAGGCGCCAATATCTCATTGGCAAAAGAAGCTCCCAGCCTCACCGATGCCCTGCTGGGGCTGGGCTGGAGCAAGAGAAAAGAAAAAGCGTTCTTTGGCATGACGACCAAAGAAGTTGATGTTGATCTGGATGCCTCCTGCCTCCTGTTTGATGAAAATAAAAGCCTGCTGGATGCGGTCTGGTTCCGGCAGCTGCAAAGCAAGGACGGCTCAGTCCGGCACAGCGGTGACGACCTGACCGGCGGGGGCGGGGATGACGATCCGAATGAGGAAATTCTTGTCCAGCTCAACGCGGTGCCGGACAATGTCAAAACCTTAGTTTTCACAGTCAACAGTTTTCTCAATGATTCCTTTGACGGCATTCCCAGTGCCTTCTGCACCTTGAAGGATAAAAAAACTGGGAAAATCATTGCCAAGTACGACTTGAGCGTCGAAGGCGGCAGCCGCACCGGGCTGGTCATCGCCAAGCTCTACCGGCATGACAACGAGTGGAAATTCAAAGCCCTTGGCGAATGGGGCAACGGCAGAACCTTTGACAAGCTGCTGCCGATCATTTCTAAATTGCTGTAACGCACCAAAGGAGGCAAAAAAATGGGCATTACCTTAGAAAAAGGCGGCAGGATATCTCTGTCAAAAGCGGCACCTGGCCTGAGCAAGATTTTCATCGGTCTTGGCTGGGATGAGCGGACCACTGATGGTGCTGATTTTGATCTTGATGCCTCGGTTTTTCTCTTAAATGCGGCAGGCAAGGCCCGCAGCGAGCAGGATTTCATCTTCTACAACAACCTCAAGGGCGCGGACGGCGCAGTTGAGCATCAAGGCGACAACTTGACCGGTGGCGGCGAGGGTGACGACGAGGTCGTCAAGGTTGATCTGCGCAAATTGGAAAGCGTCGCCCCGGATGTGATCAGAATGGCTGTGGTCTGCACGATTTACGAGGCGGAACAGCGCGGCCAGAATTTTGGTCAGGTCAGCAATGCCTTTATCCGCATTGTCAATGACGACGACAACGAGGAGATCGTCCGCTTTGATCTGACTGAAGATTATTCCATGGAAACGGCAATGGTCTTTGGCGAGGTCTATAAAAAAGACGGCGAATGGCGTTTCACTGCGGTCGGACAAGGCTATTCAGGAGGGCTTGCCGCTGCCTGCGCCAACTACGGCCTGAACGCCAACTGAGGCGCAAACATCTGCCAATTTCGGAATGCCGCCTGCAACCGGGCGGCATTTTTTGATATTTCTACAGGAGAATGCGATGCGACGGCTGCCTGTCTATCTTCTGCTTGACTGCTCCACTTCCATGAGCGGCGAGCCGATTCAAGCGGTGCAAGATGGCGTGCAACTGCTGATTTCAACCCTGCGGCAAGACCCTTACGCGCTGGAAACAGCCTGTCTCAGCGTGATCGCCTTTGACACAGATGCCAGACAGCTTGTGCCGCTGACTGATGTGATCAGCTTTCAAGTCCCAAATATTCGGGCGCAGGGGGTCACATCTTTAGGCAGGGCGTTGCAGCTAACTGCGGAAAAAATCAACAGCGAAGTGGTGAAAACCACGCCTGACCGGCGCGGCGACTGGAAGCCGCTGGTTTTTCTCATGACCGACGGCATGCCCACGGACGACTGGCGGCCTGGCTTGGACCTGCTGCAAAAGAGCAAGCCCGGCATGATCATTGCCTGCGCTGCCGGACCTGATGTGGAACTCAAGGTTCTGAAGGAAATCTCAGACGTTGTTGTGCAGTTGAGCACGGCTGACGCTGAAACCATCAAGAAGTTCTTCCAGTGGATTTCCGCCAGCGTCAGCACCAGCAGCCGCAAGATTGATCTGAAAAAGAAAGATGTTACCGCCTTGGACGAGCTGCCGCCCCCGCCGCCGGAAATCAATGTCGTGGTCTGATTTCAGTTCTTGAACAGTTTGCTTTCCAGCAAACAAGTCGATCAGCCCCGCTTGCCCCAACAGCTTTACATGACTGATGTTTTTTTAAGAATATCGTGTCAGGATGTCCTGATCAGGGAAACTTCAGGCTGACGGGCTGATGCAAAGCTGGTTTGCTGAATTTCTTTCATTCCGCCCTTAAAGCGTTCAGTCATACGTCAAGTCGCCCTGAATCCTCTTTTGCAACGAACTGCGGTGCGGAGTTGCGCACCGGCTCTGGGGCTGCATGGCAGAGCTGGCGCGCTGCTGAGGTTATAAGGTGATGACAATTCTTGGCAACTCCAGCACAAATGGCGGCGGGGCCATGTAAGCTGGCGGCGGTGCTGGCGTGACCATATAGGGCGGCGGCGGCAGATAGACCACTGGCGCAGGCGGCGGTGGCGGCACAAAAACAGGCGGTGGTGGAGCTGGCGCGACCATATAGGGCGGCGGCGGCAGATAGACCATTGGCGCAGGCGGTGGCGGCGCAAAAGCGGGCGGCGGCGGCAGAAAAGCGTGAGACGCTGTTGCCGAAGTAAAAAAGATCGCCGCGCTGAACAAAATGGAACAAGTCAGAGTTTTCATTGCATTCTCCCAGATGAAGTGGTGTGGGCAGATCAGCCTTGCAGCGACTGCTCCGCTTATTTTATTATACCATGCTGCTGTCAGGCCTGCTATTCTTTCCGCCGCCGCTTGAAACGTGTCATTCATGACCTGCGAAACCGGCCCAACCAAAAATTTCAAAAAGTTTCAGGCGTATTTGGAACATTTTGCGGAGCAGCATGTTGAGCGGCTTCCAAATCCATCCCAATCCGCAGAGCACCAACCTGCAATGGAAATTGGATTATCCGAAGAAACATCGCTTGAATCTGTATTTAGATGCAACATTGACCTGACTGATCAAATACGCATTCCACTGACCGAGTTTCATACGGAAGCACTGGATTTATCAATAATAACAGAGAGGGGAAAATGCCTGCACCAGAAATACAGATTTCAAAAGACGGCCTGAGACTTTCTTATCAGCGATATTTGGCAGACAGTGCTGCTGGTTTCTTGGTGATTCTAATCGTATTGCTTGCTCTGAACAAAGGTGTGCCGCTTCCTTTTTTGGGCCATTCACTTGAGTCACTTACAACGTTATCAAAAGATACTAAGGTGTTTGTTTTTCTTATTACCTTCCTACTTGCTACACCGCTTGGTCTCACGATAAACGGACTGAGCTGGTTTTTTCTTGGCTGGTGCAAGCTGTATAGTATAGATATTTGGTTAAAATCTCCTGAAAAGTACTTTAATCCATTTTTTCCTACTAAAAAATCTTTTAGATACAAAAAACTTGTCACTTTTTTCTTCAATAATAATCAATTATCAGGAAAAATTTATGAAGTATCTGAACAATATCAAGATTACCTGAGCATATTCTTTAAAGACAGGATACGATTAGAACATGTGACAGGATTGTCCCAATTTGCAAGAAATGTTTCTTTTATTTCTGTATGTTATGTTTTTATTATTTTCTATAAGTTGTCGTGGTGCCCAGAAACAACCTTAGTCACATCTCACCATTTCATATTGCTTGGTATATTAATCGCTATACTTGCAGCTATTCTCTACTCATTATTAGAGAGCTTTCGGTGTTTGAAAATTCTGTCAACCATCCATCTTCTCTGTATTGCTCGTGGGATAACACATAACACGTCGGATGATCCTGAAAAACTAATCAAAAAAATACATGCCGCCTATTTTGCGTGATAACAGCGGCACTGCAAATTCACCCAATCCATAAGGAAACAGATCATGACCAACAGTGAAATCGAACAGCTTATTATCAACATGGCGGAAAAGGGCCGCAAAGCAGCCCGCAAGCTCGCCGCCCTGCCGACTGCGGTGAAAAACAGCATCCTGCTGCAAACTGCCGAGCAGCTTGAAGCGCAGCGCGAGGCCATCAAGGCCGAAAATGCCAAAGACTTGGCTGCTGGCCGCGAGAAAGGGCTGTCTGCCGCCATGCTTGATCGACTGACCCTGAGCGACAAGGTCATCAACTCCATGATTCAGGGCTTGCAGGAAATTGCGGCCCTGCCAGACCCGGTCGGCACGGTTGACGACATGAAGCGTAGGCCGAGCGGCATTACGGTGGGCCGGATGCGGGTGCCGCTGGGCGTGATCGGCATGATCTACGAGGCGCGGCCCAACGTGACCATTGATGCCGCCGCCCTCTGTCTGAAGGCGGGCAACGGGGTGCTTCTGCGCGGAGGCTCTGAGGCGATTCATTCCAACCTCGCCTTGGCCAAGCTGCTGCAAGAGGTGCTGGCTGCGCACGAAGTACCTGCCGAGGCGGCCCAAGTCATCCCGGTCACTGATCGCTACGGCATCAACGTCATGCTGGCGCAGGAGCAGTTCATTGACGTGATCATCCCCAGAGGCGGCGAGGGCCTGATCCGCTTTGTCACGGAGAATTCTAAAATTCCGGTGCTCAAGCACTACAAGGGCGTGTGTCATCTCTACATGGATGAGAGCGGCGATGTCGCCACCGGCATCCGTATCACCATGAACGGCAAGACCCAGCGGCCCGGTGTCTGCAATGCCTTGGAAGGAATGCTGATTCACAAGGATGCTGCACCTTGCTTTCTGCCTGCGGCAGCCAAGGAATTGATGGCTGCCGGGGTTGAGCTGCGCGGCTGCGAGCGAAGCCGGGCCATCGTCCCGGAGATTGTCGCGGCGCAGGACAGCGACTGGGGCACCGAATTCCTTGATTTGAAAATGATTGTCCGGGTGGTTGAGGACATGGATGAGGCCATCCGCTACATCGAGCAGTATGGCTCGCAGCACACCGAGGTGATTGTCACCGAGTCCTACGCTGCCAGCCAGCGTTTCCTGCGCGAAGTGGATGCCTCGGCAGTAATGATCAACGCTTCCAGCCGCTTCAACGACGGCGGCCAGTTTGGTTTGGGCGCGGAGATCGGCATTTCCACCACCAAGCTGCACGCCTACGGCCCGATGGGGCTGGAGGAGCTGACCACGCGCAAGTTTGTGGTCTATGGTGAGGGCGAGATTCGCCAGTAAGAATAATGGAGCGGATCGGGCTGTTCGGCGGCACCTTTGACCCAGTGCATTGCGGCCATCTGGCGATTGCCGAGCAGGCTGCGGAAGAACTGCGGCTCGCCCAGATGCTCTTCATCCCGGCTCCTGATCCGCCTCATAAGCGAAAGACGACAGCGACTTACGGGCAGCGGGTCGCCATGCTGGAGCTGGCCTTGGCCGACCATGATCGCTTCAGCGTCTCCCTGCTGGAGTCTGAGCTGCCCAAACCTTCCTACACGGCTGACACCCTGCTGGAGCTGCGCAAGCGTCTGGCCGGGCAGTTTTATTTCCTCATTGGTGCGGATTCGTTGCTGGAGCTGCACCTCTGGAACCGCTTTCAGGATTTGCTCAAGCTGACCAAATTCATCGTCATTTCACGGCCCGGCATTCCGCTGCCAGCCATGCGGCAGGCGATGGAGCGGCTGCCCGGTAATTTTGTTCCGCTCGTCAACCGGCTGAAGGAGGATGTTTCATCCACTGCGATTCGGGCGCAGTTGCGGCTGGGCGAAAAAACAGAGCTATTGGATAGGCGGGTGGTAGGGTATATTGAGCGGGAGAGGTTGTATAAATCTGTCTGACAAAAAACAGTCATCTTAATGCAGTAGATGGAGAATGAAAGAATAATGGGTAAAACTTTTAAAAACAGCGGCGGAGAACAGAACATCGCTCAAGGTGACTATGCTATCGGCAGACAGATAAACACCTTTGGTATCCCTCCAGAAATCTTTGAAAAGTATGCGACGAAGCTCGCTGTTACAGAATCTGCTTTAAGCAGTTTCTTCAAAACATTAGGAATAAAACAGGTTTCCCTTGACGATATAGATGGCAAATTACGTGAAATTGCAGCTAATCATAAAGAACTATTGCAAAAATTACAGAATAACGCAGCAGAGTTATCAAAAAAATCAGAAGGTGCAGATATGAGTTCAAATTTGATTTATATTGAAATATCAATGAAAGATGCGGAGTTGTATCAGGAGGCGTATGAGATACTGCTCAACAAGCTCGTTGAATGGAATGAAATAGCTATCAATAATGGAGCATCTAAAGCTCCATATGAATATGAAGTAAAGCGATTGCCAATCATAGTTAATTTTTTTAAGAAAAAAATTGCGTCAGGGAGTTATTTTATCACTGATAGAGTTAGCGAAGAGACCTTGCGTCTCAAAAAATCAGCTCTTCTTTGTGCTGCACATCAACATGAACAGCAGCTCCTCGAAAAATCAAAGAATGGCTGGCCACCAGCAGTGATAGAGGCGGCTAAGGAGAAATCCAGAAGATTCAAAGAGCTTGCCGATAAGATTAAATATGATCTTCCAGAAAATTTGGCAGATATTCTGCCAAGATCAAATGTAACCGTTAATGATCATCATATCCGAGGCAAGGACTGGGAATGGGATGCGTTTATCAGCCACGCATGGGAGGATAAGGAAAATTTTGTTGCATCACTTGCTGCTGCTTTAGAGGAACAGGGCTTGAAAATATGGTACGACGAGTCAGTACTTAAAGTTGGTGATAGCCTCAGACGCTCCATAGATAATGGATTGTCAAAATCAAGATATGGGATTGTTGTGTTAAGTCATTCTTTTTTGAAAAAAGAGTGGCCACAAAAAGAACTTGATGGGATATTCGCAAAAGAGCGGAATGGGATAAAAGTGCTGCTGCCGATATGGCATAATATTTCTTCAGAAGATATTGAAAAATTTTCGCCTATGCTGGCTGATCGTCTGGCAGTTTCATCCAGCAAAGGACTTCCTCATGTCGTTGAGCAATTGTTGAGTGCGATTCAGCAATCGTAAGATTGATCGAGCGCGGCAATTTTTCGACTGCCGAAAAACGGCGGCAATACCGGCAACTCGTGGAAAAAGTCGCTAATGCCGCCGCCTTAAAGCAGGAATTTCAGCGAAAACTCAAAAACGTTGAACAGAGCCTTGCTGCGGAGAGAAACAGCCCTTGAGCTGCATTGAAGCATCTTGATTTCTGTCCGCAGCCCGTGGCATCCAGCAAAAAAAACGATGCCTTGATATCGCATCATCCGTATTAGCCAAGATGATGCGGCAGGGTTCATGCACTTCATCCTTGAAGGCGGAAAGACAAGCATTCCATCCACACCATCAATTCTCCCAGCGCGGTCGAGGCCAGCAAATACGGCTCCTGATGCAGCGTGGCCCGGAGCTGCGTTTCTGCCAGCAGCTTGGACAATGACCATGAGGCCGGATTTTCCTCCGGCGCGGGCAGGAACTCATTGACATGACCCCAGAGATGCTGCACAGCATTCCTCAGCCCGCCGATGCTGGGCGGCTGGCGGAGCAGCTCACTGAGCTGGCGGGACAGAGCGGCAAAGTCGGCCTTGCCGCTGGCTGTTTCCCGGCCAATAGCTTTATACAACTGCACATCACGGGCCAGCACGGAATACTTGTGCTGGCTCCAGAGCTGCTGGGCATGGCGCGGCAAGGGAATCCGGCCCGGCTCACGATCCGCATATTTAGTCCCAAGCAGCTCGAACTGAGCTGCCGGTTCATCAAGATAAAGCGCAGGCCATGCCTCGCTGCCGGGCGGCACTGCGACTGGCGACTGCTCCTTGTAGCCGCGCAAGGTCATTTCGCAGGCAAGCTGCTGGTGCCGCCAGGCCAGAGCTGGCAGGCAGTCTGCCCAGCGCAGGGTTTCCGGGTGCCGGGCATAGCCTTTCTTTTTATTGAGCAGAATTGAGATGATGGCATGCAGCTCCCGGTGCTCGCCCAGCAGACTCTGCCGGTTGAGATAACCGGGGCTGATGTCCCAAATCCTCATGCGCTGCCGTCTGCGCCGGGCAGCCTGCTCCGGCAGGCCGCGAGAATATGCCCCAGCATCTGGCTGTAGGAAATGCCCTGCAAGGCCGCCATCTTGGCCAAATGGCCGTCCCAGCACCAGCCCGGATTGGGGTTGACCTCCAGCAGCCGGGGCGTGCCGTTGTCGTCAATGCGCCAGTCAAAACGGGCGTAATCGCGGCAACTGAGCCGTTCAAAGAGCTTGACGCAGCTTGCTCCAAGAAAGCGCTCCACATCCTCGGACAGATTGGCCGGAATTGATTTGATTTTCCAGTAGGGCGAACTGGGGTCCCATTTGGCCTCATAGCCGCATAAGCGCGGCAGTCCTTCTGGCAGGGCCGAGTAATCCTCCTCAATCACCGGCAGAATCATGTACGAGCTGCCCGGATTGCCGATAATGCCGACGCTGATGTCCTTGCCAGTGAGAAACGCCTCCACCAAAATCGGGTTATTGTAGCCGAACTTGTCCCGGATGCCGGTCACTGCGCTTTCCAAGGCTTGCAGATCATGGCAGACATTGGCTTGGGTGATGCCAAAGCTGGAGTCGCCGAAGTTGGGCTTGACAATCACGGGAAAGTTGAGCGGAAACTCAATGAACTGAATATCTTCCGGCTTGATCATGAAGGCCGGGGGCACAGGGATGTCCATTTCCTTGGCAATGCCCCGGATCAGCGACTTGTCGTAGCAATAGGCCAGACACTGGGGATTGCCGCCGGAATAGTGCAAGCCAAGCATTTCCAGCAGGGCCGGGACATGCAGCTCCTTGAGGGCCTCGTTCTGAAAGCCCTCGTCGCAGAGATTGAAGACATAGCTGCATTTGCCTTGCAGCCTGCTCAAGTCCTGAATCAGGGTGTCGTGCCGGTCCAAATAGGTGAAGGTGCAGCCCGGCAGCTCGGCCAGAGCCTTTTTCAGCTGGTTGATGGTGTGGAAGTCGTCCTCATCAAAGCTGCTGCCCGGCTTGACCGCATCGCTCTTGCCCGGATCGCCGAGCAGGACAACCACGGCATCTGTCCTGTCCGCTTTCTTCTCGACCACGGTCCATGCTTTTTCAGCGCAGGCCGTGACCACCACCCGCTGGGCCATCATGCCCAAGTCCTGATTCCGCTTTGATTCGGCAGCAACTTGGGAACAGCAGCAGCAGGCTGTGAAACCGGCCTTGGTCAGCAGCTGCTCAAGATCATTGCGCGAATAGAGCCGCTCGGCATAGAACTGATCGGCAATCACGCCCTTGCTGACATGGGTGATCACCTCTCTGGAAACCAGCCGCTCCCCATTCTCGGACAGCGAGCGTTCCCGGCAGACAAAGTAGTTCTTGTCGATCCATTCCCAGCTCCGGGCCTCAAAATGCGCCCGCATGTAGTCGCCGTCCGTGATGTCGATCAGCAGCTTGCCGCTGGGCCGCAGCACCCGCAGCACTTCTTTGAGAATGCGGTCGTCGTCCTTGCTCGAATCAAAATAGCCAAAGCTGTTGCCTGCGATCAGCACTGCCTCAAAGCTGTCAGGAGCAAAGGGCAGCCTGCGGGCATCGCCCTCTTTGAAGGCCACATTCAGGCCCCTGCCTTTGGCCACCTTGCGTGCCCGGCTGATCAGATAATGGGAGCGGTCCAAGCCGCTGACATTGCTCCAGCCCCGGCTGGCAATTTCCAGCGCATGGCGGCCCTGGCCGCAGCAGAGGTCAAGGATGCGGCTCTCCTTGGGCAAATTAAGAGCGGCAAGATAGATGTCGGTCTCGTTCTGGGTGATGTCGCTGTCCTCCACCACGTCGCCGTCCGTGCGCAGATAGTTGGCATTGAACAGATGCCGCCACCAGTCCGCCTTGACATAGCTTTCCAGATTGTCAACCGGCCCCAGCACCTCGACGATCTTTCTGTTCTTCTTGTTCGATTTTGACATTTTCTTCGCTTCCTGTAAGATGAGCTGCGCAAGGATGGGAAAACGCGGCTTCAGCCCTCCGCAGCAGAGGAGGGCGGCCAAGATCGTCTTTTCCTTTACACCACAAACGCGCTGTCAGCGAGCAAAATTCCGAGCGGATCGCATTTTCCGTCCAGCCTGCTGCCAGCCCTGCGCAACAGCACAGAATCATGAAAAGTTATCACAAGGAACTTTGGTTTGAGATCAAGACCCGGCGGGCCTTCATCAACATCACCCCGGAGGCGGAGCAATGTCTGGCTGAGTCCGGCATTCAGGAAGGGCTGTGCTTGGTCAACGCCATGCACATCACAGCCTCAGTCTTCATCAATGACGACGAATTCGGCCTGCACCATGATTATGAAGTCTGGCTGGAAAAGCTGGCTCCCCATGCTCCGGTCAGCCAGTACCGGCACAACGGATATGAGGATAACGCGGATGCGCATCTGAAACGGCAGGTCATGGGCCGGGAAGTGGTGGTGGCCATCACGGCTGGCAAGCTCCACCTTGGCCCGTGGGAGCAAATTTTCTACGGCGAGTTTGACGGACGGCGGAAAAAGCGGGTGCTGGTCAAGATCATTGGCGAGTGAGTATGAGAAGCAAGGCTGACGCATGGGATATTGCCTTTAAATAACAAGTGGTTGGTAAGCTGCTCAAGTGCATGGTGTTGCAGCTCTGAACTTCCAGAACCGCCGCCGCGCACAATCTCAACTTATGCAGAGGATTCTTGTTGATTCCGAGCAGAACGTCCCGCAGGCCGGACGAGACTTCCGCCGCCAGATGATTGACTGTGCTTATATTTCACAGAGTCTGAAGAAACAAATTGATTTTTCAAACTTTTTACTCCGGCGGTTAATCTCTGTCAAGAAAAGTGATGGATGGTAAGGCAATGTGCTTCACCAGAACCATTTTATTTCAAGGGAAACCTTGCTTTCTTCAGCCTCACGCTGCTCCAGTCCGGCAAACACGGAGAGCTGTCTTGACAGGCCCCACTGCATTTCCGCGCCAAGAAAAGGTTCGGCATCACCCTGATAATCAGCCGTTTCTAATCCAGCCAGCAGGCGGGTCTTGAGATTTCCCGTTCCAGCCAGCAGGGCCGCATGAGGCCGGAGACGGAAATACGGCTCCAAGCTGTGCGCTGCCGCATCAGTCATCAGATAAGCAGTCAGCTGCGGGCTGATCTTCCATGCCCTGCCGACTCCAAAGGCAAAGAGCGCATCATAATCACCGTCCTCTTGGATAAGACCGCTGTGGAGCTGCCACGACCAAGGGCTGTCCTCCTCAAGGGCCAAGGTGCTGGTTTTAATTTTCCGAATGCGTATTATATCTAACCGGTCGAGAAACAAGCTGTCCTCTTTGCCGCCCACGCCGACAGCCGTATCCAAGATGGCCAGCTCATCCCCCTCCAAGGTATTGCGTCCCAAGGTTTCTTGAATAAACGGTGCCCAGCGCAGGCGCAAATGCGCTCCCTGCCCATGTTCGTAACCGAAACCAAGGCTGGTCAGCATGGGGCGGTTGCCTGCGGCAGGAGAGTCCAGCGCAGGCGGCTCCTCCACTGCCGCGCTGCTCGGCGGGAGGAGAAAACGGGCAGGCAGAAGCTGCTTTTTCATGGCCTTGGTCGCCGGGCTGGGATTAGGCTGTTCAGCAGTGAGCCGGTAATTGGCATAGGCCAGCAGGGTGTCCAAGACTTCGGCCTGCCGCTCTGGCTTCAGTCCAGCCAGTTCTGCCGCCATCGCCTTTGGCCCTTGCTGGATGACCTTTTCCGCAGCCGCCTGTTCGTCTGGCTTGAGCAGACTGAACTGATGGTGCAGCCGCCGCTGGGCTGAGGGAATGAAGCGCACCGTGCTGATCAGGCCCGGCTGACCCGCAGCTTTTTCAGCATGGTCAATGTCTTCAAGACGATGAAAGATTTCCACTGGCGCGCACCAGACCTTGGCATGTTGCAGGAGCGGCTCGTCAATGACTAATTCCAGCAGCTCGGCCAGTCGGTAGGCGCAGTTTTTGTCGAGGAAATAATACGTGAATTTCTTGCCCAGAATCTCCCAGAGATGAAGCACCAAAAAGGTGCGCTGCTCGTCAGAAAGGCGCAGCTCATAATCCCAGATGTCGCGGAACTCGGTCCGGGAATACACCAAATCCTGGGTGTAGAAATAGCGGTCTGAGAATCCGGCCTGATAGCCGCCGCCCAAGCCGTGGAGAATGTAGCGCAGGACTGGCTCATCCTTCGGCACCAAGGCACCGTAACTGACGGTCAGATCAAAAAGTCCGGCCTGATCATCCCGCGCCCCGGCATTGAGCTTGAGCAGGGCGTGACCAAACACAGATGCCGGATTGCCAAGATAGCCGCTGACTAAAAAGAGACTGACTGATTTGACCTTGTCCGGCAGGGACCAGCGGACAAAAGTCTTGCATTGCGGCGGCGCAGGCGTGTATTCTGGCAACTTGATGTGCTGGGAAAGCCAGAAATAGCGGGCCGGAAAGCGGCAGCGGGCATGACTGTCGCCGTCCTTGGGCCACGGCGCAGTGTAGGCGGCAATAGTGGCGGCCAGTTCGGCCTTGGCATTGTGACGGCCTTCAGGGGCGAGGAAAAAGTCCTTGCTCAGGATTTCGCTCTGTTGCGCCTTGCGGTCAAAATGGAGCAGCTTGCGCCAAGTCGGATGCTGGGCGAGCTGTTCAAGCTGCGCTGGACTGAGCAGGGAATTTGCCGTTGCTGAACAGAAAAGCGGGCAGAGGAGGGCATAAAAAAAACAGGCAGCCTGAAGCCGCAAAAGGGGAGAAATGCGCATCTGGCTGCCGATCAGAAAAAAACAGGCGCAGCTGCGCGCCTGCGGATAATTTCAGCTCCTGCTCTCCGGCTGCCGGAAGACCAGATTGTACAGATTCTCGGCCTTCTCAAAACGGCTCTGATCAGCATACTCTGCCGCTGCCACTGAATTGGCAAAATCCCTGCGCAGTCCGGCAGCAAAAGAGGCTTTGCCCTCTTCGTTCACCCCGGCCAGCGCGGCCAGCGAATCCAAATACTCGCCCTGACCCCGCGCCAGATCAGCCTCCAGCGGCTCGTAGGCATTGTTGATGAATGCAGCTGCCAGAGCCTGACCGCCTTGGCAGGTCTCTGGCGAGGAGACGTTGGAAATGATGGCAGTGGTGCCAAGGTCAAAGGTGACATTGGTCACTGCCGCAACTGCCGGGGTGCGGGGGGCAATGAGCGCGCCCAGACCGCAGTCCGTGTAGATGTCAGCAAATTCTCTGGCAGCGGCAGTCTGGGCCAAAGCCAATGAGGCGGCAAAGACCAAGGTGATGGTTTTCATGTTTTTTCCAAGCATAGTGTTGTGTCTCCTTGCGGTTCTGTTTGCGGAAAGCCAGTCGTTGCGGCTTTCCCTGCGGCTCTGCAAAAAACTCCTCATTTCAGCTTACTCATGGAAAAGGTGCTTGTCAACAGCAGATTCTGCTTCAGCTTTCTAATTATTTATCGTATTATAATAATGAAATCAGAGAGTTTCTCTGCGAAACAGCAAAGCTGAGACCCTGCTGCTTGCGGCACATTGTAAAAATCACTTCACTTCAATTTGATACGCCGCCCTTTTCTTAGGGACAGGGCGGCGGATTCAGTGAGGAGGGCAGGCATGAACAGAAAGATTTTAGTCGCAGTTGATGGTTCCGTACACAGCTCCAGCTGTCTTGACTATTTGATCCGGCTTTTCCGCAATGATCAGGACTTCCATGTTGATCTGCTCGCCGTGGTTTCGGCGTATGCTGCCACGCCTGTCCAGATAGAAGAACGCCGGAAGCGATTCTGCAGCTATCTTCAAGATGCCAATAACCGCCTGCTGCGCAACGGCTTCAGCGAGGAACGGCTTTCCTGCTCTGTCAGCACAGGGGCTTTTGGGATCGCCGCCTCCATTCATCAGCATCTGCTGCGCGGCAAACACGACAGCCTGCTGATCGGGCGGCGGGGCATGGGCCGGATCGGCGAGCTGCTGCTGGGCAGCGTCTCAGCAGAGCTGCTCCCCCGCTGTCACGAAACACCGATCTGGCTGTTAGACGGCAATGTCGCTTCAAACCGCTTCCTGCTCGCCGTCAACAGCAGTCCCAGCTCGCTCTTGGCTGCGGATCATCTGTCATTCATCCTCAGCGGCTGCCCGGACACTGAAATTTTTCTCTATCATTCTTATGCCTTGTTCGGTTCCGCCCCTGCCGCGCCGCTGGAGGATTTTGAGCGGCAGTGGGGCGCGACCTGGTGCGCCAAGCATCTGGATTTTGACACCTGCCTCTATCAGGCCCACACCAAAATTCTTTTGGACAACGGGATTGAGAAGCGGCAGATCACGCCGGTCCTGCCGCATCGAGATTTTGAGGTCGGGCATGACCTGCTCCGGCAGGCGGAACGGCATGGCTGCGGCACCATTGTCGCAGGCCGCCGGGGCGCGGATGCAACTAAGGGCCTGCTCGGCGGGGTCTCGGACCGGATGGTGCGGCAGGCGGAAAACTTGGCCATCTGGATTGTCGGCTGAAGAAAGATCAATGCAGGAAGTTGAGAAGGCTTTGCAAATGAGATAAGATGAAATCAGTCAGACTGCGCGCCGCAGTTTTTTGATCTTCTGCCGGTTATGGGAGCAAACACCAATGAAGCCTGTTGAACTGCGAGAAAATGTCTGGTGGTTAGCCAGCCGTTCCGACTCCCTGCTGGAGGTCAATGTCTATCTCCTCTGTTATCCGCATGACAAGGGGCGGGCTAATCTGATCGTCGATCCTGGCCCGCCGGAGCTGCTCACCTGCCTGCAAAAGGCGACCGTGCCGATCATCGGCGGCTTGGAGCATGTTGACGGCATTCTGATCAATCATCAGGACCCTGATGTGGCCACCAATGCCGCCTACATTCAGAAGCTCAATCCCAAGTGCATGACGGTCGCTTCAGAAGACACGTGGCGGCTGATTCATTTTTTCGGCCTCAAGGCCAGCCGCTTCAAGGCGGTGGAGAGTTATCACAACCACCGGGCCACCATGCCGGGCGGCTGCCGCCTCCATTTTGTCGGCTCGCCCTTCTGTCATTTCCGGGGGGCGATGATGTATTATGACGAGCGCAGCCGGATTCTTTTCTCCGGCGACCTCTTTGGCGGCCTCTCCTACACTCCTGATCTGTACGCCACAGAAGCCTCCTGGGACGGCATCAAGACCTTTCATCAGCTCTACATGCCCTCGCGGGAGGCACTCCGGCTGGCTGTCTCCCGGATCCGCAATCTGGACCCGCCGCCAGACATGATCGCCCCGCAGCATGGCGGCATCATTCAAGGCGGGCTGCTTAAAGATTTTGTTGACCGGATCTATAATTTGGATGTCGGCTTGGACCTGCTCGTGGCCAGCGAGAAAGAGGAGAATTATCTTGGCGCGGTCAATGAAATTTTGGCTGAACTGGAACAGGAAGAGTCTGCCGAGGCCTTGGCCAAGGGCATTGCCGCCCTGAATCAGGACCGCTCCTTCACCAGCATCATGACCTTTGCCGGCACCAAGGTGACTGCCTTCAAAGTTGATCCGCCGACCGCAATCAAGACCCTGCTGACCCATCTCCGCAAGCATGGCGGCTTGGGACTGGAGAGTTTGGTCAACTTGGTGGCCTTGAAAGTCCTGATAGGCCGGAACATTCCAATCAGCGACATTCTGCCGCAAAACTGGGACGGCGAAGATTTGCCTGACTATTTTGAATAACCGCGCCGCAGGCCGCCATGAACCGCAAAAATATTCTGATTGTTGACCGGGACAAGGAATTCATGCTGGAACTGCGCGAAGCGTTCCTGCCCTACAGCAGCAGCTATCAGACCGCCTTCAGCAACAGCACAGCCAAGGCCCGTGAAATCCTCGAACGCTTCATGGTGCATCTGGTGCTGGTCAATGTCCAGCTTGCCGGAGAAAGCGGCATTGACCTGCTCCTGCATGTCCGCCGCCACTATTCGGACACCCATGTGGTGCTTTACAGCAGCAATCTGACTGAGGAACTGAAGCGCTCCGCCTATCACGGCGGCGCAGCAGCGGTTCTTGAGCATCCCTTCCGTTTTGAAGACCTGCTGAATATTCTGACCGGCATTTTCTTCAAAGATTCGGGCAGCAGCTTTCTTGATTCCGTGCATCTTGCTGATCTGCTTCAGCTTATCGGCATGGGCGGCCATTCCACTGATGTGGTTGTGGTCGGTGTCGGCCAGCAGCGGGGCGTGATCCGCATCCGCAGGGGCAAGTTGGTTGAGGCTGAGGCCTGCGGCAAACGGGATGTGGAGGCAGTGACAGAAATGCTCTCCTGGCGTGCTCCGGCAATCAGAACTTGCCGCGCCTCCACCGGCATAGGCTCTGCCGCCCAAGCTCTTCCGCTCCACGACGTGCTGATGCAGGCCGTGGCCAAATTGGATGAACGACCGCTGACAATTTGATCTGGGAGTGCTTGCGCCTCCATTCCCCTGCAAATATTCCTTGCTGTTTTCGGCAGCAGGGGATATTTTCTTCAAACTCACCTGCAAGTTCCGCCTTGCTGCAAAAAAAGGCGGGCTGCTGTGAGCAAATCATCCAGCCTATCAAAGACGACAAAAGCTGTCCGCAGCACTGAAGCATGACCTATATTCTCGGCATTTCCGCCTATTACCACGACAGTGCGGCAGTTCTGCTGGCTGACGGCAAGATTGTTGCCGCTGCTCAGGAAGAACGCTTCACCCGCAAAAAGCATGATCCCGGTTTTCCCGGTCATGCGATTCAGTATTGTCTGCAAGAGGCGGGCATCAGCATTGAGCAGGTCAGCGATGTTGTTTTCTATGACAAGCCTTTGGTCAAGTTTGAGCGGCTGCTGGAAACCTATCTGACCTATGCGCCGCAGGGTTTCCGTTCCTTTATCGCGGCCATGCCGGTCTGGATGAAGGAAAAGCTCTACATCAAGACCACGCTGAAAAGAGAACTGAGCAAGCTGTGCGGCTGCAAGCAATCTGCCCTGCCCAATCTGCTCTTTTCAGAACATCATCAGGCGCATGCGGCTTCAGCCTTCTTTGCCAGTCCCTTTGAGAAGGCGGCAGTTCTCTGCTTGGATGGCGTTGGCGAATGGGCAACCACCTCGGTCTGGCAGGGAGACCGTAGCACCTTGCAGGCTCTCTGGGAGATGGATTTTCCCCATTCCCTTGGTCTGCTCTATTCCGCTTTCACCTATTACACCGGCTTCAAAGTCAATTCCGGCGAATACAAGCTGATGGGACTTGCTCCCTACGGCGAGCCAAAATATGTTGATTTGATTCGCGACAACCTCCTTGATCTCAAGGAAGACGGCACCTTCCGGCTCAACATGGTTTATTTCAACTACGCCACCGGCCTGACCATGACCAATGCCCGCTTTGCCAAGCTCTTTGGCGCGCCTGCCCGCAAGCCGGAAGGCCAGCTGACCCAGCGGGAAATGGACATTGCCCGGTCGATTCAGGATGTAACCGAAGAAATTGTCCTCCGACTTGCCAAAACTGTGCAGAAGGAGACTGGCGTAGAATATCTCTGCATGGCAGGCGGCGTGGCCTTGAACTGCGTTGCCAATGGTCGGCTGCTTCGGGAAGGGCCGTTCAAGGACATCTGGATTCAGCCTGCGGCAGGTGATGCGGGCGGTGCGCTCGGAGCAGCTTTGGTGGTCTGGCAAGAGAAATACCAAGGCCAGCGGACAGCAGACAATGTTCATGATTCTATGTCCGGCTCTTATCTGGGGCCGCGCTTTGCGGCGGCGGAGATCGAGGCCCGGCTGAATGCTTTAGGCGCACGCTATGAGCGGCTTGACGATGCGCAGCTTATGCCGAAATTAGCCGGACTGCTGGCTGATGAGCAGGTTCTTGGTTGGTTTCAAGGACGGATGGAATTCGGGCCGCGTGCGCTGGGCGGGCGTTCAATTATCGGCGATCCGCGCAGTGCCAAAATGCAGTCAGTGATGAACTTGAAAATCAAATTCAGGGAATCGTTCCGTCCCTTTGCGCCGTCTGTGCTGGCTGAGGATGTGTCTGATTATTTTAATCTGGCCCGGCCCAGTCCCTATATGCTGATTGTGGCAGATGTGAAGGAAGAGCACCGCATTCCGATGACTGAGGAGCAAAAGCAGCTCTTTGGCGTTGCCAAGCTGAACGTGCCCCGCTCCACTTTGCCTGCAATCACTCATGTCGATAACTCGGCCCGCATTCAGACCATTCATGCGGAAACTAATCCCCGCTACCATGCCTTGGCCAGCGCGTTCAAGGAGAAAACCGATTGTCCGGTGCTGGTCAACACCTCCTTCAATGTGCGCGGCGAGCCAATTGTCTGCACGCCCGAAGATGCTTTTCGCTGCTTCATGCGCACCAACATGGACTGCTTGGTGATCGAAAATTATCTGCTCCTCAAGTCAGAACAGCCTGAATGGAAGGATGACAAAAAGTGGATGCAGGAATTTGCCCTGGATTAACTGGATCGGACCTCGCTATGAGCACTGAAAATTTGTCACAAACAGAACTGCGCAAATTCGGCCTGATTCTTGCGGGCGGATTTGTCGTCTTCTTCGGCCTGCTGATTCCGCTGCTCAAAGGGCGGGGCATTCATCTGATGAACTGGCCGTGGCTGCTGGCCGTCGGGCTGATCTTAGTCAGTGCGGTTGCGCCCAAAGCGCTTGGCCCGTTGAATCGGGCGTGGATGTTCTTAGGCCATATACTTGGCTGGATCAACACCAGAATTATTCTCGGCATTGTCTTTCTGCTGATTTTCACGCCAACCGCACTCGTGTTCAGGCTGCTGGGCAAAGACCCAATGCGGCGCAGCTTTGCCATAGGGCAGAAAAGCTATCGGATCAGCAGCAGTCAGCCCAAGCCGGAGAATTTAAACCGTCTTTATTGAAGAGGATGTAAACATGCTGGATTTGCTCAAAGAACTGTGGGGATTTCTGCGGGAGCGCAAGAAGTTCTGGCTGACTCCCATCATTTTGGTCATTCTGATCTTGGGTGCCCTGATCGTCCTCTCTCAAGGTTCGGCAGTTGCGCCGTTTATCTACACTTTGTTTTAATCCAGCATCACGCCTGTTCCGTCATCAGCAAAGCAAGGCCGCTGCTCCGGGGAGTAGGCGACGCGGCCCTGCTCCTCCAGCAGGGCTTCAAAACGGAGCAGGTCAGCTTCGCTCAGTTCATCCACGCCGAGCTGCTCAAAGCGGCAGTCGCAGTGAATGAGCTGGCCCCCGCACCACGGGCAAACTTCCACTGGACAGCCCAGCTCATGCAGCTCGCCAGTAGCGGCCTGACAGGCCGGGCAAATATCCGTGTCTGTTTGCAGGGGCTGATATTCCGGGAACTCTTCCGGGTGCCGCACCGCCTCTTGGAAGGCATTGGCATCAGCAAAGCCGAAAAAATCGAGCAGGTCGCTGTCCAGCCAGCCTTGGCTCAGGCTGCCGTTGAACTCAACTCCCTCGCTGGAGACTAAATACAAATACGTGTCCTCCGAGGCCACGGCAGCAAGCAGGAACAGGCCCTGCTGCCGGGCGACAAGACGCAGCTCCCTGACCCAGTCGTTCCGCGCCTCTGGGAGAAAGCTGTAAAATTCCTCCAGCACAGTCAGCGCAGTGCGGTCCTGGCCGAAGACCAGCAGCAGATCAAGCGCAGCTTCCATCTCCTCATCCGGCACGGCATAGCGCATCAGTCTGCGAATATGGTCCCGTTTTTTCTTCATCTCATCCATCTTCTTTTCTTTCTTGAAGTTTTCTCCGTCTTGATCTTTTCCGGCAAAGGCGGTACAATCGAGCGTCGCTTCCATGCAATACTCAAGGCGGGCCGGACAGCAATGTCCTCCAAGCAAGCAGCCCGCGCCGCCTGTCTTCAGACCCTTGCAGCGCAGCATTGCACTCACCGGGAGCAGGAATGCACCGCCGCATCTTTCCGCTGGCTGCGCCTGTCCGGCAGGAGGAAGAAGCCATCCGTTAATCAATCACAGCAACCAGCGAGGTGCCCGTCATGACCATCAGCAGCGACAGTGCCACCCTCATCATTGAGGGCAAATCCTACCCTCTGCCCATAGTCCAGGGCACGGAAAACGACAAGGCCATCGATATCAGCAATCTGCTGCGGGAAACCGGATGCACCACCCTTGACTTGGGCTACAAGAACACAGCCTCCTGCACCAGCACCATCACCTTTCTTGACGGCGGCAAAGGCAGACTGAGCTACCGGGGCTATTCCATTGAGGACTTGGCGGAAAAATGCGTCTTCATTGAGGTGGCCTATCTCCTTGTGCATGGCCACCTGCCCACGGCAGAAGAATACGAGCATTTCCGCCACCTGCTCAACCGCTTCTCGCTGCTGCACGAGGATATGATCCACTTTTTCGACCAGTTCCCGCCCAGCGCGCCGCCTATGGTCATCCTCTCGATGATGGTCAACAGCTTGTGCAGCTACTACCCGGAGATGAACGAGGACCCGACCAAAGACCTTGATCTGACCGCCGCCCGCCTGATTTCCAAAATCCGCACCATTGCCGCATTCTCCTACAAGAAAAATATGGGCAAGCCGCTGATTTATCCCAAGCCGGAACTGAGCTACTGCGCCAATTTCCTCAACATGATGTTTGACAGTCCGGTGGAGCCATATATCGTGCGCTCAGAGGCAGTGGCGGCCCTGAACAAGCTGCTCATCCTTCATGCCGATCATGAGCAGAACTGCTCCACCTCCACTGTGCGGCTGGTCGGCAGTTCGGGCGTGAACCTCTATGCCTCCATCGCCGCTGGCATCAATGCTCTCTGGGGGCCGCTGCACGGCGGGGCGAATGAGGCCGTGATTTCCATGCTGGAAGACATTCAGCAGGACAACGGCAATTTCCAGAAATACATTGACAAGGCCAAGGACAAATCCGATCCTTTCAAGCTGTCGGGCTTCGGCCACCGGGTCTATAAGACCTTTGATCCCAGGGCAAGTATCATCAAAGATGCCTGCGACGATTTGCTGACCGCTCTGAAGATTTCTGATCCGCTCTTGGACATTGCCCTACAGCTGGAGGAAGTCGCCTTGAGAGACAACTACTTCATTGAACGCAATCTCTTTCCCAATGTGGATTTTTATTCCGGCATCATTTACCGCGCCCTTGGCATTCCCACCAAGATGTTCACGGTCATGTTCGCCCTTGGCAGGCTGCCCGGCTGGATCGCCCAGTGGAAGGAGCAGCATCAGGATCCCAACACCAAGATTGGACGGCCCCGGCAGGTGTATGTCGGTGAGCCGATCCGCTCGGTTGTGCCCATGTCCCAGCGCTGAACAACTGAGCTGATGCGTCTGTTTGTCGCCCTTGCTCTGCCGGAGCCGGTGCTGGCGGAGCTGCGGCTGCTCTGCTGCGGTCTGCCCGGCGCCCGCTGGGTGCCGCCGGAACAGCTTCATCTCACGCTGCGTTTTATCGGCGCAACAGACGGAGCCATGTGCAGAAGCATCAGCACTGCTTTGGCAAAAATCCACAGTCCTGCTTTTTCCCTTCAACTGCGCGGCATCGGCTTTTTCCCGCCCCGGAAAGCACCGCACACCCTCTGGGCCGGTGTGGAAAAATCGGATGACGTGCTGCAATTGCACCGAAAGGTTGAATCCGCCTTAACCGCAATTGGACTGGAACCAGAGCAGCGAAAATTCGCGCCGCATGTCACGCTGGCCCGACTGCGCGGCGGAACTCCGGCAGACAAAATTGGCAGCTTTCTCGTCCAGCACAGCCTGCTTTCGCTGCCGCCTTTTCCGGTCAGCAGCTTCTGTCTCTACAGCAGCGTCTTGAGCCGCAGCGGAGCCAAACATTATCTGGAAGCCGACTATCCGCTGGCCGGATGAAAAAAAGGCTGATGAATCAAATAAATTCACCAGCCTTGCATGTTCTTGGAGGCGACGAGCGGAATCGAACCGCTGAATAAAGGTTTTGCAGACCTCTGCCTTACCGCTTGGCTACGTCGCCCTGTGTATGAGCCATACTTTATACTCCATATAGAGGGGCTTTGACAAGAGGAAAATCGGCCTTAAACCGAAAAAAGACCGCTTTTTTGCAAAAAAGATTATGGGAATCACGCTTGAGGAGCTGACTTGGAACCGGGCTGACCAGCTCAAGGAACTGCAGGAGCAGCTTGGCCGCACCTTCAAGGATGCGAGTCTGCTCCAGCTTGCCTTGGTGCACAGCTCCTTCGCCTTTGAGCGGCTCGACTGCGGCAAGCACAATGAAACCTTGGAATTTCTCGGCGACGCAGTGCTGGACTTGGCAGTCGGCCATATACTGTTCCTCCGCTTTCCGCAGATGCGGGAAGGGCAGCTCACCCGCATCCGCTCGGCCTTGGTCAATGAAAGCGGTTTGGCTGAGGCAGCCCGCCGCCTTGATCTTGGCCGCCATCTGCTCTTGGGCCGGGGCGAGGACAGCTCCAATGGCCGGGAAAAAGCCTCAATCCTCTGCTGCGCTTATGAGGCCCTGATCGGGGCCATGTTCCTTGACAGCGGCTATGCAGTGGCGCATGATTATGTCCAGCAGACCTTTGGCCCGCTGATTGAGCGCCAGGGCGAGCGGCTCTGCTCGGCAGATGCGAAGAGCCGATTGCAGGAGCAGCTCCAGGAGCAGCACAATGAGGGGCCGCAGTATGTCCTTGAGGCTGAGGAAGGTCCGGCCCATGCCCGGATTTTCACGGTTTCAGCGCAGTTCCACAGCCAGCAGCTCGGCGCAGGCCAAGCGTCGAGCAAAAAAGAGGCCGAGCAGCTTGCGGCAGCAGCAGCCTTGAAATTTCTTGAAGAGCACGGGGGCCAGCTTGAGGCTCGGTCCGGCGACAACTAACTTTTTCACACAGATATGATGAACAGAATGCGACAAAGAGCAGTCTTTCTCTCCCTGTTTTTACTGCTTGGCAGCTTCACAGCGGCTTGGGCAAAAAACAACAACATAGAATTTTTAGACAAAAAGCTGCTCAAGGAGCTGAACCACAGCATTTATGAAGTGGTCACGCCAAAGCTGGAAAGCAGCAAAATTCAATATGACCGGCCCCTTCCTTATGATCAGCTCAGTTTCAAAGAGCGGAATGAGAAGTACAACAGCATCGGCACTGCCTTTTTCATCAATGACAAGGAGCTGATGACAGCAGAGCATGTCTTTGGTCTGACCAGTTTTTCCCTGCATAAGGATTTTTTCATCAGGGATGCGCAGGGCAAGGTCTATCCGATTGCCACTATCCGCAAGTATTCAACCGTGCGGGATATGGCGATCTTTGATTTGCAGGAATATCCAGAAGATGCGGTGCCGCTCACATTCAGCCGTCATCTGGAGGTGGGCGACACGGTTTTTTCCGCAGGCAATGCCTTGGGCGAGGGCATTTCCTACCGGGCCGGACAGGTCGCCTCATTCACGGATGAGGAAGAATACGGCAAATGGAAGAACATCCGCTTTTCCTCGCCTGCCTCGCCCGGCAACAGCGGCGGCCCGCTCCTGAATCTGCAAGGTGAGGTGGTCGGGGTGATCGTCCGCAAGACCCAAGGGGAAAACTATAATATTGCCGTGCCGATCAGTGAGGCGGACAATCTGACTGACAAGGCTGAATTTCATTTCCGCAATGTCACGGTCGAGATTGACGGCACCAATGAGACTGTTGTCAGGGACTGGTCTTTCAGTCTGCCGCTGCCTGCGCCTGTGGCCGAGGTGGCGGAAAAGGCCCAGAACAATCTTGATGCCTTTTACAAGCAGCTCTCTGATGAACTGACTGAGCAGGTCAAAGAGAACAACTTTCCGCTGGGCAAGCGGTTCCGCGCCTATCTGCGCAACCAGCCTGTCATTCAGGGCATTGCCTCGCTGGTGCCGGATGTTGACTTTAAAAAGTGGAGCGCGCCGAGCTACACGCTGAAAAAAATTCCGCTTTCCGCAGAGCAGAATGTCTATCGCGGCGGCTCGCCCCACTTTGATTTGCAGGCGGTGATTGAAAAAACACCGGACATGCCGCTCAAGACCTTTCTCAGCTCGCCCAAAACAGTGCTGGACACCCTGCTGAAGGCCGTACCCTATTACCGATATTTTGGCTCGGAAAAAATCCGCATCATCAGCTTGGGCGAGCCTGAGCGAACCGAGGTCTGGCAGGACAAGCTGGGCCGCAAATGGACTTCCTCGCTTTGGTACAGTGATCATAATGATTACTTTGTCACCAGCCACTGTCTGCCGCATCCCAAAGGCGCGCTCTGCATCTTTGACGACAACTACACCGCTGCTCTGAAAATAAATTATTTCAAACGAATCAAGGAAGGCTGCGATGAAATCACGGTCGGTTATGATGGCGATTTGACAAGCTGGGCAGAATATCTTGCCTTGGGTGATGAGCAGCTGCCCGCATTTTTCAAGAAGGCCAAGATTGAGCAGCAGGGAGATCATCTCAAGCTGCGGCTGCAGGATTTTCAGTTTGATTTCACCAATCCGAAAATCACCAGCAAATCTGACCTCCATCTGCATCTTGGCTATGCCAATGACAAACGGCTGGCTGAGGATTTGGTGCTCTTGGAACTGTTTCCGCAAAAAGGCAGTCCGGCCCATTATCAAATTCGCCCTTGGTGGCAGCCGAGTCCGTTCAGTCAGGACAGCTACAGCCCGGACTGGGAAGAAATGATGCGGTCTGAAGGCGAGTATTCAGGCAAGGTGATTGACAAGGGCGAGCTGCGCATCATTCAGAAGACCGCGCCGCAGACCAAAAAAACTGTCACCGCCTTTGACGGCGAGAAAATCGACAAGGTCTTCACAGTCGGCTGTGTCTATAAAACCGCAATCAAAGGCAAGGAAGACATGGAAGAGGACTGCGCCCGCTTCTTCCAGAGCATTGAGTTCTTCTGAAGCACTTTAATGTCCGGTCTTTTTGTCATCCCCGTCTTCATCCATCACGAGGGCTGCCCGCACCGCTGCCTGTTCTGCAACCAGCACCGGATCAGCGGCTGGAAGGGCAGCCCAGTCAGCACGGCAGAGGTGCGGCAGGAAATTCAGACGTGGTTGGACAGGCGCAAAAACAGCCAGGCTGCGGTGCAGGTCGCCTTTTACGGCGGCAGCTTCACAGCCCTGCCCTGCGACCGGCAACAGGAGCTGCTGCAAGCTGCGGCACCTTTTCTGGAGACAGGTCAGGTGCAGTCGCTCCGGCTTTCCACTCGGCCTGACTGCATGGATGCGGAACAGGCCGATTTTCTCAAGGCGCACCGGGTCGCAACGGTCGAGCTGGGTGCGCAGTCGATGAATGACGTAGTGCTGACAGCAGCCCGGCGCGGCCACACCGCCGCTGCCACAGAGCAGGCGATGGTCGTGCTGAAGCAGGCCGGATTAGAGACTGGCATTCAGCTCCTGCTCGGTCTGCCGGGCGACAGCCGGACTTCCCTGCGCCGCACCGTGGAGCAGGTCATTGCTCTGCGGCCTGATTTTGTCCGTTTGTATCCCCTCTTAGTGCTGCGCGGCAGCGGGCTGGCCGAGCTGCACCGGCAGGGCCAGCACCAGCCGCTCAGTCTTGCCAAGGCAGTGCTGCTTGCCGCTTTTATGAAAGAACGTTTTGAGCACGCTGGCATCCGAACTGTGCGCATGGGCCTGCAAGCCGGGCCGGAGCTGGAAGACTCCCTCTTGGCCGGGCCGTGGCATCCAGCCTTTGGCGAATTAGTCAAATCCCGGCTCATGCTCAAGCAGACAAGAAAGCTGCTCGCCCAAGCCAAGAGCGGCCAGCGCATCAGCCTGCGCATCAGCAGCCGGGATCAGTCCGTGTTTCGCGGCCTGAAATCAGCCAATCTTGAGCGGCTTTGCCAGCTTGGCCTCTGGCGGGACGCAGTTCTCACTGCCGACCCGGAGCAGCCGCGTGGAACCGTGCGGCTGCTGCCCTGCCCCTGAGCACCAACGAGCCTTTCTCTCGTTTTATTTCGGCATACCTGCTTTTTTCCTTGACTGCCTGCGTAGTTTGTAGTTAATCAGTAGCCATTTATTGAGGCGGAAGGGTCTCCATGTTCCCCTTGGATGTATTTGGGAGCCTCTGCACCTGTGAGCTGATGAAACTGAAAAGACTGCCTTTTTAAGGCATAAGATAAGATTAGTTTGAAGCACAAAACAAGGAGGCCGTTATGGCTGAAAAACGAATGAAGAGCATGAGCACGCACAAAGGGCAGGATGAGGTGATTGCCGACAAGCGGGTCTTTCTCAAGCGGGCTGCAGCTGCGCTGGGTGTGGTGGCAGCTGCCGGTTTGACTGGAGCAGCAATCACAAAATCTGCCGGAAAAGTCGGCAAGGCGAACGCCCGTGCTCGCTGCGCTGAGGAGAATTTGCGGCAGCAGCAGATCATGGCTGGCAAAAAACTGGTCATCATGAGCCAGGAAGAGAAGCAGCAGATGCTTGACCGCATCCTGCGCCACCATTACCGGACAGTGTCTTGAAGATATTTCTATTCCATATATAGCGGAGGCAACACACGATGTCGGAGGAGAAAAAGAAAGAGCTGGTTGAAGAGCAGGACGACGGAACGGGGAAAGAATCCCGCCGTGATTTCCTGAAAAAAGTGGGTGTTGCAGCCGCTGCAACAGCCGCTGTCCCAGCAGCCACGGCCAAGGCGGCGGGCATAGCCGAAGCATTGCAGACGCATTTTCGCTTGATGAGTGATGAGGAGAAGAAGGAGGCCATTGCCCGCTTGGAAAAACGCTACAGCGAGCAGTATGACAAGCAGGTCACAGTGGCCAACACGCCTGCCCCGGATGGAGTGCTGTTTGGCTATGCGCTCAATATTTCCAAATGCATCGGCTGCCGCCGCTGCGTTGAGGCCTGCGTCAGGGAAAACAATCAGTCCCGTGATCCCGCAATCGAGTGGATTCGGGTCTTGCGGATGGAGCGGGGCAACGACACGTTTGAATTGGAAAATTTGAACGACGGCTATCCCGACAGCAGTCCTTTGGGAGACTACGGCATCCAATCCGGCGGCCATGCCGACAAAGCTGTTGGCATTTCCGGTGATGTTGAGCATTACTATGACCCGGAGCTGGTCCCGGAAAGCAATTTCTTTTATTTTCCGGTGCAGTGCCAGCAATGTGAAGACCCGCCCTGTGTCAAGGCCTGTCCGGTTCGGGCGACTTTCAGGGATGAAAATGGCATCGTGGTTATTGATTACAACTGGTGCATCGGCTGCCGGATGTGCCAATTGGCCTGTCCGTATTGGGCGCGCCACTTCAACTGGGGCGAACCAGTGCTGCCAAATGAGGAGATGAATCCCAAGACCCATTATTTGGGGAATCGTCCTCGCATGCGCGGAGTCATGGAAAAATGCATCTTCTGTTTGCAGAGGGTGAGAGAGGGACGTTATCCGGCCTGCGTGGAAGCCTGTCCTGTGGGGGCAAGAAAATTCGGCAATCTGCTTGATCCTGAAAGCGAAGTGAGAAAGGTTTTGGCTACCAAGAAGGTGTTCCGATTCAAGGAGGATTATAACACCGATCCAAAATTCTTCTATTTCATGGATTAGAGAGGTATTGATCATGACTATGAAACAGCAAATAGCTTCCGCTTCCCAAAAGCCGAGAGCTTTCGCCAGTGAATTTTTCAGCTATGCCATCAAAGGAGGAAACCTCTACTATGGCTGGCTGCTCTTTCTTTCCTTTTTTGTCCTTGTGGGGCTGTACACCACCTACGTACAGATGACCAAGGGCCTCATCGTCACCGGGGCCACAGACCAGATCATCTGGGAGCTGTTCATCTCCAACTTCATCTTCACCGCCCACATTGCGGCGGCGGCAGTGCTGGTGGTGATTCCCGCTTATATCTATAAGCGCGAAGACATGAAGCATTTGGCCGTTCTTGGCGAGATCATCGCCCTGACCTTCGTCATTATCGGCCTCAACTTCATCATGTATCACCTGGGTCGGCCAGACCGGTTCTGGCATGCGCTTCCTGGATTGGGCATCTTCAACTTTCCCAATTCAATGCTCACCTATGACATCATAGTGCTGAACACATACCTGGCCATCAACTTGGTGGCGGTTTTCTATCTGTTGTACAAGCGCTATCTTGGTCAGCCGCTGAACACCATGTTTTACACCCCGTTGATCTACTTGGCCGTGGTTTGGGGGCCGCTGATTCATATCGTCACCGCCTTCATCCTCAGCAGCAATGCGCCAATCTCGGCCTGGCATACGGCGGTGCTTCCCTTTGCCTTTTTATCCATGGCAGGCGCATCAGGAGCAGCTTTGGTCATCATCCTGTTCCTCCTGATTCGCAAATACAGCAAACTGCATATTGCCGACTCGGTTATTGACTTCTTTTCGCAGGTCATTGTCTGGAGTCTGGGGATCATCATTCTGGTCTTTGCCTCTGAGTTTTTTACGGAGCTGTATCCAGGCACCCATCATGCCGCGTCCCTGAAGTACATGATGTTTGGTCATCACGGTCTGGATGCTTATGTCCCGTGGTTTTGGCTGACTATGGCCCTGATCGTGCTTCCGTTCCTCCTGATGCTCAACAGCAAAATACGGAAAAGCTACAACAGTTTCCTGCCAGCGATCTGTTTTGTGGTCTTCATGACCATCCTGATGGAAAAACCGGCAGTCTTGGTCTTTCCGGCCTTCAGTCCGACCTCATTGGGTGAATATGCCGTGTATCATCCAACCTTTGTTGAAATCTTCAACGTCCTGTTCATCTGGGCAGTCGGCTTTCTTATCCTGACTTTGCTCACCAAGGGTGCTCTTGGCGTGTTGACCGGTGAAGTGCGGAATACCAAAACAGTGGAAGCAAGTGGAGATGCGAAATGATTTCAGGGAGCAAATACGTGAGAGCAGCGGTTTTCTCCGGTCTTCTTGTCTTAGTGATCGGCGGCTTGGCACTCCAAAAGATGCCTGGCGAGGCTGCTGCGCAAGACAAGGCCGGGGCCGGGCAAGATAAGGCCAATGCAGCACCGGATGAGTGCTACGAGAGCATCAAAGATGCCACCAATCTTGCAAGGGTGGATAATGCGGTCCCCAAGTACGGTTATCCCAATGTGAAGTGTTCCCCCACCACCGGGGCAGTCCTCTGGTACGGTGATCCTTACTATGGCACTGAACCTATTGGAGAAATGCCGCACTTCAACGACCGGACCGATGGCGACTTTGCCCAAGCGGTCATCAGGCCCCGTGCGAAGAGCTTGAAAACTCCCATGCAGTGCAGCGGCTGTCATCCTGGTGCGGATCCGGCTACGCAGAAAAATGATCCCCGCCAGATCATGAATCACCAAGATATTGTCAGCGATGCCAGCAAGCTGCAGCATGGCCGGGGAGCCATCTGGTGCTTTGACTGCCATAATGCTGCCAATCGTGACACCCTTGTTGACCGTCGCGGGCAAGAGGTCAGCTTTAATGAGTCCTACAAGGTCTGCGGCAGCTGTCACGGTGACACCTACAGCAATTGGCGCATGGGCATCCACGGCAAGCGTATTGGCTCATGGAAAGTGGGAGGAAAAAAACGGTGGTGGACCTGCACGGAATGCCACAATCCCCACACTGTTCAGGAGCATCGCTTTCAGCCGCTTAAACCTGAACCGCCACCAGCCCTGCCCCGTGGCATGACCAAGGAAGACTTCAAGGCTGCCGAGGGTCACTGATCCGCAGCCATTCAGGGTGACGATTTTCAAGGTCGGAGACAGGAGTCTCCGGCCTTTTTTGTTGTTCGTTGCGACATCGATGCTGTTCTGTGAACAGCAACTGTTGCGCTGTCTGGCAGGTGGAGGGAACTTGTTCAGAAAACGCAAACCAGCATACATCGGGCATGGAAGCGCAGCAGGGGACAACAAACTTGGCAGAAAATTTTCTTTTCCTCTTGACAGGCAGGCTAAAGTCAAATATAATTGACTCTCCTTGAAGGGTCGTTAACTCAGCCGGTAGAGTATCTGCCTTTTAAGCAGAGAGTCGCGCGTTCGAATCGCGCACGACCCACCATTGTGCATTACTGGTCCCCATCGTCTAGTCAGGTCCAGGACATCGGCCTTTCACGCCGACAACACCGGTTCAAATCCGGTTGGGGACGCAAGAAATAATAAGGGGTCAGCTTATCAAGCTGACCCCTTTCTTCGTTTCTGGAGGGCGTTTGAAGACCTTGGCCGCTGTTTCTCTCAAGCCGGTGAAAACGCCTTTCGGCATCAAAGATAGAATCACGGATGGCGTTTTTTCAGATGTCGCCTTCCTCTCTACGTGCTCAACGCCTTTCGGCATCAAAGATAGAATCACACCCAAGGCCCGGAAAATTCGGCAAGCTGCTTGGAGTGCTCAACGCCTTTCGGCATCAAAGATAGAATCACGGACAATCGTCATTCCTGAAGATGGTTCCGGCGGGTGCTCAACGCCTTTCGGCATCAAAGATAGAATCACACGGCCCGCAGATCGGCCTGTCCTCCAAGTTTGTGTGCTCAACGCCTTTCGGCATCAAAGATATAGCGGTTACACGCCGAATGGTGATCACCCTGATATATTGATGCTTAATTTAACTTGTTGAATTTATACATACAAAACTTTTGACAAAGCAAAGATATTTGATAGCCGTTCAACCCATAACCGCTATAGAATCACAACACTTGGCCAAGAAGATACATAAAACCGTCATGTGCTCAACGCCTTTCGGCATCAAAGATAGAATCACAAGATCATGACCGCAGACCGCAAAACAGTCCAAACGTGCTCAACGCCTTTCGGCATCAAAGATAGAATCACCGACCACAGGCACGAGAACATGCAGCCAACGATCTATTGCTCAACGCCTTTCGGCATCAAAGATAGAATCACTTGTTCTTCCGCCGACAATAGCAACGATCAGCATGATTGCTCAACGCCTTTCGGCATCAAAGATAGAATCACGTACAATCGGCTTGCCAAAGGCAGGCGGTTAATGCAGGGTGCTCAACGCCTTTCGGCATCAAAGATAGAATCACAGGAGCCTTGAAATCAATATGCTCCAATTGAAAATGTGCTCAACGCCTTTCGGCATCAAAGATATAGCGGTTATGGGTTGAACGGCTATCAAATATCTTTGCTTTGTCAAAAGTTTTGTATGTATAAATTCAACAAGTTAAATTAAGCATCAATATATCAGGGTGATCACCATTCGGCGTGTAACCGCTATAGAATCACGAGCAGTTGCTTTGGATTCAGTGGGGTCAATGGGTGGTGCTCAACGCCTTTCGGCATCAAAGATAGAATCACGGGGCAAAGAAAAAAATCTTCGATGCTTCCATGAAAGTGCTCAACGCCTTTCGGCATCAAAGATAGAATCACATCCTCAACAGCGCGGAGATGCTGTCGAGGTAGTGTGCTCAACGCCTTTCGGCATCAAAGATAGAATCACTCACGCTCTGACTCAACCTGCGCGTACATCCTCATAGTGCTCAACGCCTTTCGGCATCAAAGATAGAATCACGCCTTTCGCTGGCGATCACTGAGCCAAGAATAGGGGTGCTCAACGCCTTTCGGCATCAAAGATAGAATCACGTAATCTTGTAGCCTGCTCCGGCATGGTTATCAAGTGCTCAACGCCTTTCGGCATCAAAGATAGAATCACAGTACTCCCTGTTTTGCTGACATCTGCTCCAGTGAGTGCTCAACGCCTTTCGGCATCAAAGATAGAATCACTACCACAAACTCTTTCAGGTACTCAGCACAGCAAAGTGCTCAACGCCTTTCGGCATCAAAGATAGAATCACGCGCCCTTGTCTGTGGTAGGTTACGCCTACGCTGTGTGCTGGTAATGGTGAATCGTGAGTGATGGGTTGAAAATATGTTGAAATTGATGGAAAATATAATATACTGGCGGCAAGGGATGCTCTCTGTCCCATCGGCTCTTCGTCGGATGCGCATGTCAAGCCGTCATTATGAAAAAAACAAACATGGAGAAGAAAGCTGTGCAATGCCCAAGATGTGGTTCATCAGTCATTGTGAAAAATGGCTCCAATGCGAATGGGAAAAAGAAATTTTTATGTAAGGACTGCTCACGTCAATTCGTTGAGAATCCTCAGAACAAAACAATATCTGATGCTGAATGGCGCATAGTTGATAAGCTTCTTGTTGAAAGAATCTCATTGGCTGGGATTGCGAGAGCCGTTTCCATCTCAAAAAGATGGCTTCAGGAATATGTTAAAAAAAAACGAAATGAAGTCAAAAAAGAGGCTTTCAATATGTCCCGCAACGGAAAAATCTTCATCGAAGCCGATGAAATGTGGACTTTCGTTGGTGACAAGGAAAATGATATTTGGATATGGCTTGCTATCGAGAGAAGAACAAAGCTTATTGTCGGGTATCATGTTGGAAAAAGAGATAATGCAGGAGCAGCCGCCTTGTGGGACTCCCTTTCTGAAGATTGCAAAAAGAACGGAATATTTTTTACGGATGGACTCGCCGCTTATTCGAGCGTGTTTCCAGCTGAAAGGCATAGAATTGTCAGCAAAGGAAGCGGAAAAACAAGTCATATCGAAAGGCTCAATTTGACATTCAGACAAAGATTGTCTGCACTTGTCAGAAAGACCATTTCATTTTCGAGAAGCATCGAAAATTTAACTGCATCTGTCTGGAGGTTCATTCAAGATTATAATAATAATCTTTTGTTTAATTGATCACTCACAGTTCACCATCACCGTGTGCTCAACGCCTTTCGGCATCAAAGATAGAATCACATGCTGCACCTGCGGGAAGCTGTACATGGAACCGGTGCTCAACGCCTTTCGGCATCAAAGATAGAATCACCGTTACAAGACGGCTAATCAAGTCTGCTGACTCAGGTGCTCAACGCCTTTCGGCATCAAAGATAGAATCACAAGCCCCAAGGCGCGTTTGTGAGAATAGTTATCAATTGCTCAACGCCTTTCGGCATCAAAGATAGAATCACTTGGTTGACTGGATTAAAAATAACAGGTATTCTGTTTGCTCAACGCCTTTCGGCATCAAAGATAGAATCACAAAGGTAGAGGGCAACCGATCAAAGGAAAAAACTTTTGCTCAACGCCTTTCGGCATCAAAGATAGAATCACAGCCCTTCCTGCAGCCCTCTGCTGACGGGCTGCGCAGCACGACAAATCAAGCTGGCCTGCTGTTCTGTTTCCGCTGCTTGCAAAACAAGCAATTCTTTCCACCCTCCTTTTGCTCAGGTTAATGATTTCAGATGAAAAAATCCACATTCAAGCACCTGCTGCCCCTGTCGGCGGTCAAAATCAGCCGCAGCCGCAGCACCTTGCCGCCGCTGCCTGCAACCGTGCTGATACTATCATGAATATCCATGAATTGGCAAGCGGATATTTATATCAGGCTGCTGAATTTTTGGTATTCTCCCTCTTGAGAATTGCTAAATAATTGTTTATCCTTCTGTGTCTGTCAACCTCTTTCTTAAAGAGCAGCATGGTTGTTATCGGGAAACAACACGCAACAGGGTGACGAGCAGCAATTCCTCCCGAAAAAAATTCATGCCGTCACACACCACAAGGCTTCGCGCTGAAGGTGATCAGCATTCAGCCTCTATGAATAGGCAGCAAGTTGGGTTACAATAAAAATCACAAAGCGACACTGACCACTTTCTACCGGGCGGCTCACAGCTTGTCTGTCTGTCTGCCTGTTTGGATGAACACTGCCTGCCACAGGAGAAAACATGAATTCCCTTGCAACTGCTGCGACATTTTTCGGCTGGGCAACCCTGATCAACATTGTTTTGCTGCTGATTGCGGTGCTGGCCATAACATTTCTCCGCTGCCCAATAGCAAAAATTCACAGCAGGCTGTTGGGTATGAACGAGGCGGAGCTGGCTCCTCTGTATTTTCAGTATTTGGCCAATTACAAGCTCTTGGTCATCATCTTCAATCTGGTGCCGTATGTTGCCTTGAAGATTATGCTCTGACCATGCTTGCTTATCTTAAAAGCAATCTGCTCGCAGGTTGCAGGATATGTCCTTTCAGTCAGAGGATAAATTTGTCTCTGCTGCTGCTGATCGGCTTTGCCTGCTTGGCAGCTGCGGTCGGCTTGAGCGGCAATCTCTTCCACTGGCAAATTTTAGATTCGGATATTGTCTATATCCTGCCGTTCTCCCTCTTCATTTTTCCCGTTTTCCTTGAAGAGGCATTTTTTCGCGGCATCCTGATCCCGAACAAAATCAAAGAAAAAGGCGGAAAAGCTGTTCTTGCGACAACGCTGTTCAGTGCCGCAGCCTTCACGCTCTGGCATCCGCTCAACGCGCTGACTGTGAATCCCGGCGCACAGGAACTGTTTCTCAATCCGCATTTTCTTTTCATCGTCTTCTGTCTGGGCATTACATGCAGTCTGTCGTACATCTTCTCCCAGTCGCTCTGGATGCCGATTTTCATTCATTGGCTCACCGTCCTGATCTGGGTTGTCTTTCTTGGCGGCAGAAATCTTGTTCTGGCATAACGGTCTCACCTGACAAGCAACGGAAACTACTACAATGAGCAAAATGATGAAATTGGTCCGCTGGCTCTGCTGTCTGCACTGGCTCCTGCCTGTCTCCGCCTCAGCCCAGACGTGGCAGGGCGAGGTGGTCAAAGTCTCGGACGGCGACACCCTGCATGTGCAGAAAGGCCGGGAAGTCGTCAAGGTGCGGCTCTACGGCGTTGACTGCCCGGAGAAACGGCAGAGCTTTGGCTCGCAGGCGACGCAGTTCACGCAGGAGTTTATTTTGCGCAAAAAGGCAACAGTGGAGACTGTTGACATTGACCGCTATGGCCGCACGGTCGGCTTGGTCAGCAGCGGGCGCAAATTGCTCAACCGGGAGCTGGTCCGGGCCGGTTATGCGTGGACCTATCCTGCCTACTGCAAAAAGCAGCCGCTCTGCAATGAATTGAGCGAGCTGGAGGAAAAGGCGCGGAAGCGGAAGGCGGGCCTCTGGCAGGAGAGAAAGCCGCTCCCGCCTTGGGAATGGCGGAAAAGGCAGCAGCGATGAATGCCGCCAACCCGGCCCGGCTGGCTGATATTTTCACCTGCGCCCGCTGCGGCTTCTGCTGTCAGGGGGAAACCACGGTCTCGCTTGATCAGGATGATCAGGAGCGGATGATTCGTGCGCTCGGTCTGTCCCGGCAGGAGGTGGAGGAACAATACTGGCGCGTGACCGGCACGGTGGTGCAGATGAAAATAGTTGATCATCACTGCATTTTTTACAGCCCAGAAAGCGGCTGCACCATCCATGAGGGCCGTCCGTGGCGGTGCGGCCAGTGGCCTCTGCATCCAAGCATTCTGACCGATGAAAACAATTTCCGCACCATCCGCGAGTCCTGCCCCGGCATCAACCAAGAGATCAGCTGGGAGCAGTTCTGCGCCGTGTTCAGACAGCTTTTAGAACAGGAAGGAAGGCTGCGCTGCTGATCAGTTTGCTTTTGTTTGAAAAAAATGATGCGTGACACGTGAAGACCGCCAGGATTTTTTTGTTTTTTCCTTGATATTTTTTGCATTTTGTTTTATGTTAAAAGTAGGTGGAGGTGTGGAAACTGGCAGTTGTTCTCAGTCAAAAGGAGATCAAGATGTGGAAAAAAATGAGTGTCGCAATAGTGTTGGGGCTGTCCCTCAGCCCTTCGGCAGTCATGGCCACGACTGAGCCGTTCAGTCCTTTTGCAGGTATTGTGGAAGGAATTGCTCAGAGCATGGCCGCTGGCAGCTATGCAAGCGAGTCAAATTATGACGGTGACACCACCGGCAATGGTGCCCGCATGGCAGGCAACGTGATCATCGGCAGTGAAATGGACAGCCAGCAGCAGGTTGCGGTTGTTGAAGGCACAGTCAGTCTGACGATGAACGGCAGCAGTGACACTGCTCAGGCGCTGAACTATAACAAGCATAATGGCGGCACAGAGCTGCCAGTGCTGATCATGCAGGGCGCAACCATCAGCGGGGGTGTTGAGATGGCTTCGTCCAACAGCCAAGGATCTGAGCAGGGCATCAATGTGGTGATCGGCGACAGCGGTCTGTAAATGCTTATGGCATGCAGGCTGGATATTGCCGTTTCTGTCAGCACTGCGGCTGAAGACCTGAGTGCGGGTTGAGCAGGGAGGAGACTTGCGCCATATTCCGACTGTCAAAGGAGTCCGAGCATGGAGGGAAAAATTTGTTTAATCATCATCTCTTTGGCAGGATTGGCCTTTGAGCTGCTGAGTCCTCTCAGAGCTGTGGCAGCGGACATGTCAGTGTTTGATCAGTTTGCTGATGCGTTTGGCAGCGGTCTGTTTCAAGGCGTGATGATCAACAGCGAGTTGAGCTTGGAATCCAATTACAGCAGCGGTAATTTGCAGGGAATAAACATTATCGCAGGCAATTACAATGTGAATGCTGTCCAGGTTGTGGCGGTGACAAGTGATGTTTCCCTCAGTCTCTCAGGGGGAGAAAATGCTGTGCAGGCCCTCAACATCTATCAGGGCAGCGCGGACGGAATAACTCAGATCGCTGTTATTGACGGTTCGGTGAGCATGACTTCATCCAACAGCAGTGGTGGAATTCAGGGCATCAATGTCATCACAGAGTCCTGCGATTCCTGCAATTGATGATTATGAAAAAACTGCTTTTTATTCTTGCAGTGGCTGTCTGCTCCTTCCCGCTTCAGCAGAGCCACGCGGATGACATCAGAATTGCCTCGATTCCAGATGTGAATGTGACTCCAAGTTTGGAGTCTGTTCTCAGGCAGAAAGACAGCATCCTCCAAGAAACACAGGAAACAACTGGACAGGAAGCGCAGATCAGCACGAACGGATATGTGCTGGATAACGGCAACATTGTGGTTGACAATCTTGCGGAGCCGAAATGCGTCTTTTATGGCAATTACAATGATGGCTCCGGCGATGCGTTTCAATATATTGACATTGACACCTTAGTGCTTAACTGCCAGTAAGTTCCTCCAAGCGGGAGCCGCAGTCTCATCTCTTTTTCTTCTTTCCTCCCACTCCCACAGCTCCGATGAGAACAATTTCCGTTTTCGTTTAAGGCAGGAGTCAACTGTGTTTTGCCGGGCCAGCAGTCTGAAGATCACGACACCTTGCATCAAGGCGGCTTGGCTGACAGGCGCGGTTCTCCTCATGTTCGCCTTGGCTGGCTGTATCAATACCAGTGTCACGGCCCTATCCAACATCACTGCCGAAACCCCCCAGCCTGCTCTGACCAATCTCACTGAAACCTTGAAGTGCATGGGCGGGAAGATCAACCAGTCGGACATGAAAGGCATTCTCCTGCTGGTGGATGATTTTTATGACGGCACTGTTCCGGTGCTCTCGGAAAGCAGAGCGGCATTGCTCCGTCAGCCCAGAGAAAACGGTCCCCTGGCCGACGGCGGCAAGTATGATTTTGAGGCAGTCATCCGCAGGAGCATTTCCAACAAAAAAATCATCATTCCCTATTCCCTGCCAACCGGCCTGCTCCAAGAGGACAAATTCGGCGGCCTGCCTGCCGATTATCTGCATGATCTTGCCAAATACTACAAAGCCGCCGCTGTCATCCGCGTCAAAGGCGTGTTCACTCAGAATGACACCTCAGACAACCTGAACAGCGGTTTTGGCAGCGGAGCTGAGGTCAAAGGCAATGATGGCAAAGGGAAAGTGGAATATGGCCTGTCCAAAGCGTCACGAAGTCTGTCGCTGACTGTTTATCTGGGCGATGCCTTGAGCAACACCCTCGGCGCGGCCACCACCCTGACCTTGAACACCTACACCAATGCGGATAAATTTTCCATCGGCTTTGGCTACGGCGACAGCAGCATGAGTTTCGCCAAGCAGAACAAGTTGCGGGAAGGCCTGCATGGCGCGCAGCGGACACTGGTGGAGGCGGCAGTGCTCTGGGCGCTCCGGGGCATTTACGGCCATCTTGATTTTTCCTCCTGCTTGGCATCGGACGGCCCCTCTCCCAACGCGACTGTGACTGCGTATCAAAAATGGCTGAAGCTGGATGAGCAGGACCGGATCAAATATCTGAAACTCATGCTTCAAGAGCTGGATTATTATCATGGCGACATTGACAAGAATTACGATGCTGATCTCCAGCAGGCAATCAGCGCCTATGAAGCGAAACATGACATGCTGATCCCCCACACAGCCGGCAATCTTAGCGATCTGTTCATCACCCTCTATTTGGAGGTCGATTTCGACAAAATCGACCAGCTGGCCGAACAGAAGACTGGTCTCTTCTGAAACCTTTCCCGTTGACTGTTCCCCTCTGTTTTCCTACAATAGGATTGATTTTCTTCTCCGCAGGTCTTTCAACCCGGAGTTGTTCCATTTTCATTCATGCAGGAGTGTTCTCAGATGGCAATTTTCAGCTGCCCGGCAGCGGCTCTGTTCAACGAGCTGGAAACCGAACAAGATGTTGTGATCCTTGATGTCCGCAATGAAAAAGATTTTGCGCGATTCCACATTGAAAGCTCCAAGCCGTTCAAACTCTGCAACGTCTCCTATTACAGGTTCATGGAGACTGAAGAGGAGGCGGTCGCTGCCGTGCCACGCGGCCCCGGTATCCGCATCACCTGCGCCAAGGAAGGGTCAGCAAAATATGTGGCTGAAATTCTTGACAAGCATGGTTTTGCCAATGTGGCCTATCTTGCAGGCGGCATCAAGAGCTGGGGCAACATGCTGGTGCCGAAATTGGTTGCCGCCGGACAAGGCTACGAGCTGCACCAGTTCATCCGTCCCGGCAAGGCATCCTGCTCTTATGGTCTGATTTGCGGCAGGGAAATGATGCTCTTTGATCCCTCCCGCAATGTCGATTTCTACCTTGCCTTTGCCAAAGAAAAGGGAGCGGAAATCACCAAAATATTTGAAACCCATCTGCAAGCGGATTATATTTCCGGCTCCAGCCAGCTTCTTGAACAGTGCGGGGCTGCGCTCCATGCCAATGCCGAAGATTTCGGCGGCGCGCAGCTGCCTTTCATTCCGCTTACTGATGGTGAATTCCACAGTTTCGCCAACGGCGGCCCGCAGGTGCAGGTAATCTTCACCCCCGGTCACACGCCCGGCTCCACCTCCTACATTATTGACGGCAAATACATGCTCTCCGGTGACACGGTCTTTCTCGCCTCAGTGGGCCGACCCGATCTCGGCGGACAGGCAGAGGCGTGGGCGGTGCGGCTGTATGCCACCATCAGCAGGATTTTGCGTGAATTTGACCGCAGCCTCCAGGTTCTGCCCGGTCATTACATGAACTGGCAGGAGGCTGATGCGCGGGCTGTCTTTACGGCAACCTTGGCCGAGGTGATCGAGCGCAACAAGCATATTTACAGCATTGGGACTGAAGCCGATTTCATCCATTTCATCAAGGAGAACATCCGCCAGCAGCCGGAAGAATACGCCCGCATCCGCCTGATCAATGCAGGCCGGGAGCAGGTGAGTCTCGAAGAAGCGGATCTGCTTGATCTTGGTAAGAATGAATGCGCCGCCACTGCCCATGCGCAGGCAAAAACGGCCCAGCCAGCCGCCAATTGAGCCACAGGACAACCATCATGAAAACAATGCGTTCCCTGCTGCTTCCAGCCCTGCTGACTGTTCTCCTGCTGCCTGTCTTGGCTGTAGCGCAGGACGAGCTGCCCGCCAGTCCCAAGGCGGAGATATTGATGGCAAATGCCCGGCCCAGAGTGGAGCGGCAGCTGGCTGCCAAAGGCATGCAGCTTGGCAGCCCCATCTTTCTCCGGGTCTTCAAACAATCCAAGCAGATTGAAGTCTGGCTGCGGCAGGGAGACAGGTTCGAGCTGTTTAAAACATATCCGATCTGCACCTATTCCGGCGGCCTTGGCCCAAAACTGCGTGAAGGTGATCTGCAAAGCCCGGAAGGTTTTTACACCGTGTCCTGGGGCCAGCTCAACCCATCCAGCAGGTTTCATCTCTCCTTTGATATCGGTTATCCCAATGCCGTGGATCGGGCCAACAAACGCACTGGCAGCCTGATCATGGTGCATGGCCGCTGCATTTCTCAAGGCTGCCTGGCGATGGGGAATCTACAGATTGAAGAAATTTACCTGCTCGCCTATCAGGCCTTTCTGCATGGACAACAGGCCTTCAACGTTCATATTTTCCCGTTCCGCATGACCAAGGAGAATCTGGCCGAGCACAAAGACTCCCGCTGGACTGCATTCTGGGAAAATCTCAAGGAAGGCTACGATGCCTTTGAACAGTCTCGCAAAGTGCCCTTCATTGTTGCGGATAATGGCCACTATGCTGTGCGGTCAGCGGCAATCCGCAACAGTGTGGTGATGATCAACCCGCAGATCGAGGTGAAGGCAAAATACTGAATCGTGAGAGAAAGCAAATGGATATGGAAAAACTGCTCGGCAAGCTGCTTCAGGAGACCATCGGTTCCGGCGGCGGCCAGTTCAGCACGGCTAACAAGAAAAGGAAGAAGCAGCAGTCAGTTACAGACTCGTTGCTCGGCGGCCTGACGGGTCAGCTCACCTCCGGCAAAGGCCTGATGACCGCCATTGGTCTTGGTGTGGGAGCCTATGAGATTTTTCGCAGCGGCAGGCAGCAGACTCAGCCGCAGCCTGCAGCTCAGAACTGGAATTCAGCATCGCCGCCCGCTGCTGGAATGCTGTCCAGCACGCCTCCCCCCCCGCCGCCTTCTGCTGCCGCCTTCAGGCAAACACCTGCGCCTGCCGCGCCTGCACCAGCCACATTTGATGAGCAGGAGCTGGCCCGCCGCCTGATCCAAGTCATGGTTGCCGCTGCTCATGCTGACGGCATCTTGGATGCGGAGGAAGAAAAGGCCATTCTTGACCGCCTGCGGAGCACTGAGCTTGCTCAGGAAGAAAAGATGTTTCTTCTGGAGGAGCTGCATCATCCCCGGCCAATTGCTGATCTGACGCAAGGCATCAGCGGCGATCTTCGTTTGGCGCAGACCATGTATGCGGTGGCCTTGTCCGCAATTGTGGTGGACACGGACAGCGAGCGGCAGTGGCTGGATGAGCTGGGCGCGGCCTTGGGCCTCAGCCCGGAAATCTGCCGCTTCATCGAAGAGACCTGCTGAATCCGCCGCCCAAGGCATTGTCTTGGGCGTTTGAATTGTTCCAGAGGCTGCGGCCTGCATTTCTGTTCAACACGTGGACGCTGCTATATAATGCGGTACGCATGATTTCCCGCCGAGGCGGAACACAAGACAAGATGTCGGATAAAGACGAGGAAAACCGGGAGAAATCCTTCTGGCAGCAGCTGAAGGACTTGGCCAAGTTCCGGGGAGCACCTGACAGCACCCAGAAGCTGGAGCATGAAATACAGGAACTGCTGGAGGACGGCGAGGAGCATGGCCTGATCAGCCGCCATGAGGAGCAGCTCATCAACTCGATTTTTAATTTTCGAGCCACCAGGGCTGTGGAAATCATGACCCCGGCGGCAGCAATCATTGCCGCTGATGTCAGCAGCTCCGTGCCTGAGCTGGCCCGGCTGGTCTGCGAGGAGGGCTGCACCAGAGTGCCGGTCTGCAAGGGCAGTTTGGACAACATCGTCGGCATCATCCATGCCAAAGACCTGCTCTGCCTGCTCAGTCAGGAGCAGAAGAAGACTATGGTTTTGGAGGAGTATCTCAATCCGCCGGTGTTTGTGGCCGAAAATAAGCCGATCACTGAGCTGCTCCGTGATTTTCAGTCTGGCAAAAATCATCTGGCCATTGTCACGGATGAGTTTGGCAGCGTCCGGGGCCTGATCACCCTTGAGGATGTGCTGGAGGAGATTGTCGGCGAAATTGATGACGAGCATGATCAGGAGGAGCGGGAGCTGATGCTGGCTGTAGATCAGCAGACTGTGGTGGTTGATGCCCGGATTGACATTGAGGCGGTGGAGGAGCATTTTGCCTGCCAGCTGCCCGAAGGCCCCTATGAATCCGTGGGCGGCCTGCTGATCCACTCTCTGGGCCGGATGCCCAAGCAGGGCGAAACTGTGACCGCTCCGCCCCTGACCTTGAAAGTGCTGACCGCCACCCCGCGCCGGGTCCGCACCGTGAGAATCCGCAAACCATGAAAAACAGAAAACAGCTTTCCCTGCTGGCCGCCTCGGTCGCCGCCCTGCTGCTGACGTTGGCCATGCCCGGCGCAACAGGCTGGTGGCCGCTGCTTTTTGTCGCCATTGCGCCCCTGCTTTGGACCGCGCAGACACTGCGGCCCATTGAAAGCGGCTGCATGGGTTTATGCTGCGGCATGATGTATCATGCAGGGCTGCTCTACTGGATCGTCATTGTTCTCAATAAATATGGCAATCTGCATGCCGTTTTCGCGGTCGGGGCACTGCTGCTGCTGGTTCTTTACATGTCCGCCTACACCGCCTTTTTCTGCCTCTGCCTGTCGCTCTTAGTGTTCCGCAGAAACGGCGAAAAAGGCTCCTCCACGGTCATTCTTCTGACTGCGCCTGTGCTCTGGGTCGGCTTTGACATGCTGCGCGGCCTGCTTTTCACCGGCATGCCCTGGATGGACTTGGGCTACGGCCTCTACAATCAGCCTGTGCTGATTCAGGCGGCTGACTTGGGCGGTCATCATCTGATCACCTACATCGTTGTCCAGAGCAACGCCTTGATCTTCTGGCTGGCTGACCGAATTTTCAGCAGCGCTCCAGCCTCGGGCAGACGGCATTATCTCTGCGCAAGCATGATTGTGATGCTGCTCTACTGCACAGGCGGCTATTCCATGATGCGCTACTGGCAGGTCTTTTCCGAAGCCCAGGCAGAGGAGCAGGCAGTCGTCGCAGTGGCCCAAGGCAATATTGAGCAAAACGAGAAGTGGTCGCCTGCCAAGAAGGATGACACCATTGCCCGCTATCTTTCTTTGTCCATGCAGGCGGTGCGGGAAGGCGGAACAACAGCAGATTTGCTGATCTGGCCGGAAACCGCCCTGCCGTTCTTTCCTGTCAGAGAGCCGCTGATGAACCTGGTCAAGGATTTTGCCGAACAGCAGCATCTGCATCTGCTGACCGGGGCTCCGTTTTTCACGGTTGATCCTGACAAAAAATTCCAGCCTGTGGAATACTTCAACAGCGCGCTGATGATCAACCCGGAGGGCAGGCTGGTCGGCAGGTACAACAAGCAGCATTTAGTGCCCTTTGGCGAATATGTGCCCCTGCGCGACTGGCTCTGGTTCATCAAGCCCTTGGTCGAGCTGGTGGGCGATTTCACGCCCGGCGACTCGCCAGCCCCGCTGGAGACTGACAAGATCAAGGCCGGGGTGCTGATCTGTTTTGAGTCCATCTTCCCCCATATTGCCCAGCGGGCAACCGCAGCCGGAGCCAACCTCTTGGTCAGCCTGACCAATGATGCCTGGTATGGCCATTCCAGCGCGCCCTACCAGTCGTGGGCCATGACCGTGTTCCGGGCCGTGGAGAACCGCCGCAGCCTTGTCCGGGCGGCCAACACCGGCATCAGCGGCTTTGTCGGGCCAACCGGCCTGATCAGTTCCGAGTCGCCAATCTTTGTCCAAGCCGCTTGGCAGGAGACCGTGCCGCTGATGACCAGCCAGACTGTTTTCACCCAGTTCGGTCATTGGTTCGGGCATGTCTGCCTGGCCCTGATTCCGTTCCTCCTGCTCTGGGGCTGGACAGAACGGCGGCGGCAGCAGGGAGAAAAGAAGCGAAAATGACCAAGGAATATATCGGTGTCAGTCAGGCTGAGGATGGCCAGTGGCAGTTCACGGTCCAGAAGAGCAGCGGCAAATGGAAGACCTGCAAGGGCTTCAGCACCGCCAAGGTGGCGGCTTTGCTGCGCGATGAGTATATTTTGCAGCACCGGCTCGATCAGCCCCGCAATTTTCCGCTCAAGCGGATGGCCAAGATGCGGAACGAGGCCTACGAGCAGATGTTTGGCCGCAGCAGCGGATTGACAAAGAACATTCCCTATCAACAAGGAGACAGCAATGGTTGAACTGACAGAGATTTCAGAGGCGCGGCAGAAGATTCAGGAGCTGAAGGAGAAAATGCTTGTCCTCAAGGAGCATCTTTGACTTAGATGGCAAGAAGTTGGACATTGAGCGGCTGGAAGCGGACTCGCTTGAGCCGGAGTTCTGGAATGATCAGGCCAATGCCAAAAAAGTGCAAAAGCAGCTTGGTCAGCTTCAGGATATTGTCATGAATTGGGAGCGGCATTTCCAGCATATCGAAGAGACAGAACTGCTCTTTGACATGGCGATTGAGGAAGATGACGCGCAGACCCGGCAGGAGGTTGAGGCCTCCCTTGAACGGCTGGCCAAGGAGGTGGATGCGGTTGAGCTGGAGTGCATGTTTGACGGCGAGCACGACAGCTGCAATACCCTGCTTATCATTCATGCGGGCGCGGGCGGCACCGAGGCCCAGGACTGGGTGGACATGCTCCTGCGCATGTATCTGCGCTGGGCGGAGCTGCACGAGTTTTCCGCCGACATTCTTGATTATCTGCCCGGCGACGAGGCCGGGGTCAAGTCTGTCACCCTGCTGATCAAGGGCAAGAACGCTTACGGCTACACCCGCTCCGAGGTCGGCATTCACCGGCTGGTGCGGATATCGCCTTTTGACGCATCAGGCCGACGGCACACCTCCTTTGCCTCGGTCATGGTTCTGCCGGAGCTGGATGACACCATTGACATTGACATCAATGAAAAGGAGCTGCGCATTGACACCTTCCGGGCCAGCGGCGCGGGCGGCCAGCATGTCAACAAGACCGACTCAGCCATCCGCATCACCCATCTGCCGACCGGGATTGTGGTCCAGTGTCAGAATGAACGGTCTCAGCACCGCAACAAGGACATGGCCATGAAGATGCTCATGGCCCGGCTTTATGAAAAGGAGCGGGTGGAGAAGGAGGAGGCGCAGGCCAATCTGCACGGCGAGAAAAAGGAAATCGCCTGGGGCAGCCAGATCCGCTCCTATGTGCTCCAGCCCTACCGGCTGATCAAAGATCACCGCACCAGCATGGAGGCGGGCAATGTCGAGGCAGTGCTTGATGGTCGGCTTGATCCCTTCATCAAAGCCTTTCTCCTCTGGCAGCCCCAATAATCAGCATCCTTGCGGGCAGACGTTCTGTCTGCCCGTTTTGCCTTCCCAGCACTGGCTTTTGCCGATGCTTTGCCATTCTCGTGCGCCCCTTCCCTGCAATCTGCCCCGGCCCATGCGCTGGCAGCATTGACTTCTTCACTGCTGCTGGCAAAAGGCGGCAAAGTCCTCCAGCTTATGCAAGGCCGCGCCGCTGCTGATCACTTCCCGCGCCAAGTCAATTCCTGCCCGCAGCGTCTCAGCCCGGCCCGCCGCCATAAGCGCGGCTCCGGCATTGAGCAGCACCATGTCTAATTTCGCACCCGGCTCGCCGTCAAGCACCGCCCGCACCTGCTCCGCCGCCTCTGCTGCGGTCTTGCCGCCCTTGATCTCGGCAAAGCCCGCCCGCTGCAAGCCAAGCTCCTCCGGCGTGACCGCATAGCTTTCCACCGTGCCGTTGTATGCATCAGCAAGATACGACGCGCCGGTGACAGTCAGCTCGTCCATGCCGCCCTCACCCCAGACCACTAAAGCACGTTTCATGCCCAGCCGGGCCAGCACCTCGGCAATGGGCACAAGCAGCTCTTTGGCAAACACGCCGGTGAGCTGGACATTGGGCCGGGCCGGATTGGTCAGCGGGCCAAGGATGTTGAAGATGGTGCGGATGCCCAGCTCGCGGCGTGGGCCAATGGCGTATTTCATGGCCCCGTGCAGCATGGGCGCAAAGAGGAAGCCAATGCCGACCGTGCGCACGCAGGCCGCCATCCGCTCCGGCGGCATGGTCAGGTCTGCGCCCAAAGCCTCCAGCACATCCGCACTGCCGCAGGACGAGGACACGGCCCGGTTGCCGTGCTTGGCCACAGGAATGCCTACCCCGGCAACAACAAAGGCCGTGGTGGTGGAGACATTGAAGGTGCCGGAGCTGTCCCCGCCCGTGCCGACGATGTCCATCAGCAGGCCGCTGGCCGGGTCAATGCCGGTGTCAACAAAGGTCGCCTTCTCGCGCATCACCCGCGCCGCGCCGGTGATTTCGTCAATGGTCTCGCCCTTCATGCGCAGGGCGGTGATGAAGGAGCCGATTTGCGCGTCCGTGGCCTGACCGGTCATGATTTCCTCCATGACAGCGGTCATCTGCGCTTCGTTCAAATCTTGACTGGTGACGATTTGAGCGATTGCTTCTTTGATCATATTGCTGTGCCTTATGTTGAGGTATGCTCGGCACCATCACCAAGGCTGATGCGGACACCGGGCGCAGAACGGATAAATTTCCGGCAAGTCCTACCCATCGTTGACGAAAGGTGTTACACTCAAACTATGATATGCCATGCTTTTCAGCAGCTCGAAAACAGGCCGGAGTCCCAAAAAGACCGGTGCAGTTTATCCGCTTGCCGCAGCAGGCACCACTGTTTTTTGAATATTTTCCAAAAGGCTCAGAGAATCTTCATAAAGAAAAATGAAAATCTGTCCCAAATGCAAACGACGAACCGGTGACGAGCGGTGCGACAACTGTCAGCTTGTCTTTGCCGAATACGAACAGAAAAAACAGGAGGAGACCGCTCAGGTTTACAAGCTGATCAGCAGCGGCGAACTTGAGCAGGCCAAGGACTTGGCTCGGAACCTGTCCAACGAGTTCCCGGACAGCAGGAGCGATTTCATCCTCCTGATTTCCAACATCAACCGGGACCTGAACATTGCGGGCAAGTACCGGCAGGCAAAGGAGCTGCTCGACCAGGGCGAGCACGAGAATGCCGCCATGCTGCTGCGCAACCTCAAAGCCTTTGACCCTGGTCTGTCAGAAAAGGTGCTCACCCTTCGCCGCCGGGCGCAGCGGCGCACGGACGACAGCAGCAAGTTTGAGCAGGCAGAGAAGCTGTTTGCCAAGCAGGACTATGACGCGGCCCGCAAGCTGCTGCGCCAGCTCAGGGGCGGCAAACAGCAGCAGGATGCGGAAGAGCTGCTGGCAAAGATTGACGCAGTGAAAGAAGGACTGCTCCGGGAAGCTGTGGACAGCGTGGGCAGCAATTTTTTCAATGCCGCCCGTGAGCACTTGGAGGTGCTGATCCGGCAATTTCCTGAAGTGAAGCAGGAGCAGGCCGCCCTGCTGGCTCTTTTGGACAAACGGCGCAAGATCAGCGAAAAACTGGCGGCAGCGGCTGCCAAAGCCAAACAGGAGAAACGTTATCTTGAGGCCAAGGTGCTTTATTCCTTCCTGATCTGTCAGGACCCGGACCTCCGGCCCAGTCTGCTGCCCCAGCTGGAGGAAATCGGCCCTCAGCCTGCGGTCAGTTTGGCGGACGGCGCGGCAAAGGAGCTGGATGCGTTGGCAGACCTCGGCCTTGCGGCCAATAACCAAGGGCTGCTGCACGTGCTGGCCAAGGAAACAAGCGGGCAGACCGTCAGCATTGCCCCGGTGCTGGCTGTGTTCCCTTCACCAGCCGATCAGCCCAGTCAGTCGGTCAATATTGACGGCGAAGAGGTGGCGGACTTTGCCTGAGCCGCCGCACTTTCTTGGCAAATTTTCTTCCTCGCCCGCATCAGCCGCCGGACATTCAGCTCTGTGAAGGAAATCAATCCATACGGGCGGAAGATCATGATCAGGATCAGCAGCAGGGGAATGATGATCCACTTGAACAGCTCCAGCGGTTTGAGCATCTCACTGAGCAGGCTGATGCTGACCGCGCCGACAACGGAACCGGCAATTGAGTTCAGGCCGCCGAAATAGACCATTGCCAAGGTCTCGGCTAAATTTTGGATGCCAAAGCTGCCTGGGTTGATGTAGCGGAGCACGTGCGCAAAGAGGCCGCCTGCCACGCCTGCCCAGAAGGCCCCGAACATGAAGGCGGTCATCTTGGTGCGGCGGGTGTTGATGGTCATGGAGCTGGCTGCGGCCTCGTTGTCGCGCACCGCGTTCAGGGCCTTGCCGTAAATCGAAGTGGTGAAGTTGTGAACAATCCAGATGCAGAGGCTGGTCCAAGCAAAGATCATGGGCAGGGAGGAGTAGTCAGGCTGGCTGCCCAGACCACGCGGCCCGCCAATGAACTCCATATTTTCAATCGCGCTTTTGACAATGAACATGAAAGCTAATGAAATGACAGCTAAATAATCGCCGCGAGTGCGGAACGACGGAATGGCGACAATCAGCGAGCCGAGTGCGGCGGCGGCCCCGCCAATGAGCAGAATCAGCGGGAAAAGCCACGGCCCAAGTGCGGCAGGCAGCAGGGCTGGGCCAAAGAGTTTGTCGTCAGCAAAGAGACGGAGAGTGAGCGCGGACGAGACATAGGCGCCGATTGCCATGAAGCCGGGATGCGAGCAGGAAAATTCGCCCTGCCAGCCGTTGATGATGTTCAGGCTGAGGGTGAGAATGACCGAAATCAGGGTCAATTTGACCACGAGAATGCGGTAGTCGTTGATGCCTGCCCAGAGGTGGAGGATGCCGTAAAAGGCGGCCAGATGCAGCAGCGTGGCGGCCCAAGTCGGCAATTTTTCCAGACTGGCTGAGAGGCGGTTCATCAGCGGCGCGGAGAGTCGGGCGACAAGCAAGGTCGGCAGAATATAAATCAGCAGGTCATAGCCGAGCACACCGGGAATCAGGTCCGGGTCTTTCAGCATCACAAGTGTGCCGAAGAGCACTGGAATTTTCGGCAGATAGAGATAATACGAAATCGCGTCGCCGAGGAAGTATTCCAGCAGCACTGCGATCAGGCCACCGAGGAGCCAGCCGGAGAGAGGGATGGGGGAAAAAAAATTCAGACACTTGCGGAGCAATTTTATCATATTGTCATGTAACAGCTGATTATTTTTAATATAAAAGCATTGAGCATTTCAAGGTAGTTCAGGTGTATTTACTCAAGCATATCCCCTTTTGCACTCTGAAAATATTGCTGCAAGATTCATCGAATATATAATTAATTCAGGAGCTGGCATATTAAATTTCCCAGCATGGAAAAATCATCTCATCTTCCTCCAAGCAAGGGTCAAAACAAATCCAGCCTGAACCGCGACAGGAAGAATGGTATTGATGAAATTTGATTCAATAAATGGAACAAACCACGGCAGCAGCACTTTTGCCTCAGCGATTTGCAGCAGGCTTGGCACCAGCATATACAGGATGGCTATATAAAAGAGTGCTGTCACATCTCTGTTCTTTTTGGTTGAACTGAAATTGACATACAGGACAATGCCAATGTCGCGCAGGCAGAAGAGGAGCAGAGCCAGTGGAGAGAATTGAATGAAAAAATCCTGTTCCTTGTTCAGGTCAGCCAACCCAGCCGCGTTGAAAATAAGCATGACTGCGCAGAGCATGGCGGCAAGCAGGAACGAAATCAGCCAAGCAGGAATTTTTGTCATCAGTCCGGCCCAGTTCTTCTGCTGTGCTCGGCTGCGGATCAGTCGGAAATCAACAAGATGCTTAGGCTCTGTCAGCAGCATGATATAGAAGGAGATGACTGCGATGGCAAACGAAATCCAGCTGCAGATGAGCAGCCGGTCAGCGAAACTGAGCGTGGCATCAGGAGGAATGAAACCAGCGCAATAGATCATCATACTGATGAGAAAAATGGCCCAGACTGTTGGCCTGCTCTCAAACTGCAATTCCTTCCGCATGGCCCTATACATCCCGACTATTCCCCATAAACAGAAAAACAGCGAGGAATAGAGCATGATGTCGAAAGGATGCAGATCCATGCCGAACCAGTGCGCAGTTTCTTGGACATTATAGGCGGCAGCCGCAAAGGATGAGACCTGCATAAGCAGCAGCAGAGCAACTATCGAATAGGACGAAACTCTCATCTTTGCCGCTTCTCTTTTTTTGGCAAATTCTGTCAGAATTGAGGCGAGCATGGTTGTCTGAATGCAGCTACCAGCAAAAATGCTGAAAAGAAGCATCTTCAGCATCCGCTGCCCTTCCGCCGCTGGAATGGCGGCAGTGCTGGCGGCAAAGACTAAGAGGCAGAACAGGCCGCCATACCAGGCAAACAGGCTGCTGCCGAGGAGCTTGCCCCACGCCAGACTCCACGGGCCAATGGCGGTCATCCGCTGGCTGTCCCACGTCCGGTCGTTGAACTCGCTGATCAGAGACTCAACTGCCATTTTTGTCCCCCAGACAAAGACAAGCGCGGCAAAAAGAATCAGCGCGGCAAGTTGCAGCGGCGGCGCGGCTGGAGCCTTATTGTCCACGCTCAGATAGACAACAGCGAACATCATGCCGATGACAACCGGCATCAGCACCAGCTTGACTGGATTCAGTTCAAGCTGAATATTTTTTCTGAATTCAGGATTCCAGATCATGGCCGCTCATTTTTTGACAGTTTCGAGGTACTGCTCCTGCACCCCTTCTTTTTTGCAGAAAAATTCAGTCACTGCAATGCCTTTCTGCACCAGTTCCCGCAGCAGCAGGGCCAGCTCCTCGTCGGTGCCGCTGAACTGAACGCAGACTGCGTCCTGCTCCTCGCGCAGTTCTGTCACCCCGTTCATGCGCCGGGCAATTGCCGCAATGCGTTCCTGGCCGCTGGCGGAGCGGATCAGCACTTTTCTCAGGCCGCTTTTTTTGACAAGAGAACGGTGCTCAACCACCCGGCCTTCGCGCAACACAAGCATGTCATTGGCATACTGATCCAGCTCGGCAAGGATGTGCGACGAGACGACAAGGGTCATCTTTTTTTCCGCGTTCAGGTGCAGGAACAGTTCTGCCAGAGCCATCCGCGCCTCTGGATCCAGCCCAGAGGCAGGCTCGTCCAGCAGCAGGACTTTGGGATAATGGACCATTGCTTGGCCAATGGCTAACCGCTGCCGCATTCCCCGCGACAACGACGCGGCCCGGCTGCGGAATTTATCGCTCAGATGGAGCAGTTCGGCCACTTCAGCGGCCCGCTCCTTGGCAAGGCGGCGGTCAAGATTCTGGGCAAGGGCAAAATATTCCAACGACTGCTGGACCGTGAGCGCGTCATACAAGCCGAAGAAATCAGGGAGAAAGCCCATGAGTTCATGGCAGCGGCGCGGCTCTTCCAGCACATTGATCCCGCCGACCGCAATCGCGCCGCCGACTGGTTTCGTCAGTCCGGCAACGCATTTGAGCAGCGTGGTTTTTCCAGCTCCGTTCGGCCCGACCAGCGCGGTGATCGCTCCTTCATCAATCGCGAAAGAGACCTGATCCAAGGCCTTGGTGTCTAAATATTCGTAAACAAGATTTTTGACAGCGATCATTTCAGTTGGTCCGGCTGACAGCAGACATCATGTTGGCTTGCCCAGTAGTCACTGTTTTATCTTCTCACTCGCACTGCCCTGCCGGTGCCTGATGCCCCAGCAAGGTTTCGGCGGCAAACGGCTGCTGCGAATTGTCCGGCTGCACCGTGATCACGGTCGCATCTGCCGGAGCCTGATAATCGCCCCAAGCGTTCAGCCGCCAGAGATTAGGTGCCTGCGGGCCGCCGAAGCTCTTGTCCATGCAGTAGGGTGTGGTGTCGCCATGCACCAGCAGCACTGGCCTGCGGGCTTCATCCCATTTGGCAAAGTTGCGGGCATAGAGGCGCAGATTGTCGCGGAAGCTGAGAAAGGCATCGCAGTTCATGCGGTTGGTGCTGGTGCAGGGGCCGCCCGCATTCTGGGCTGTGACATCCGCTTGAGTCAGGACCACCATTGCCTTGGCATCCGCCTTCAGAGCAGCTTCAAAAGATTCCTTCAGCCAGACGCGGTCAGCCTGATCCCGCGCCTCCACCAAAGCCAAGGCTGCTTCAATGTCATCTTGGAGAATCTCCAGACGACCATTGTTCGTGGATACCAGATGCACGGTCACAAAAAACACGCCGTCCTGCATCCAGCGGGCATTTTCCGGGAAGTTGGGCTGACGGGCATAGTGCCAGCTTTCCGGCAGGTTCATCTGCTGGCCGAAAAAGAGCTGGCGGATCAAATCCAAGCTGGCCAGTTCGGAAACAGGCTGCTGGAGGAAATCCCGGTCGCAGTCAGTCCACTCGTTGTCGCCCGGCGTGTAAAAGACCCGTCCGGGCAGCAGGCTCATAATATCATCCCGCCGCTCAGTGAGCAGCTCTTTGGTGCAAATTTCGCCGCCGCCTTTGATATCACCGTAATGAACGACAAAAGGCGGATCAGCAGCTTTGATGGCCGGAGCAATTTCTTCATGAATGCGCTGATTTTCCTCTGCTGAATAGGGAGTATCGCCGATGGCGATGAACTTCATGCTGGTGCTTGCAGAGTGTTGAGATTGCTGTTGCTGGGCAAGGGCGGAACTGGCAGTCAATCCTGCGGCAAGGCAGAGAAACAAAACAGTGCGTTTCAATTAAGTCTCCATAACGAAAAGAGAATGAGGGGTGGCATCAGGGCTTGATGCCCGCATAGGATGTCGGGGCAGCGGAATCCGCCGCTTCTGCGGAGACGGCCTGTGCGGAAAATTGCTCAAAGAAATACTCCTGCATGGCTTTGGGGTCAAAGTCGAGCAGGGTGCCGCCAGTGGCAAAATGGAGGATGAAAACTTTGCCCACCGCATAGGTGGTGGCCGCATTCAGGCCGGAGCAGCTCAACATGGCCAAGGGTGCGCTGACCGGCAGAAGTTTGAACGCACCTGCCAGCTTTGGCGCATGAACAATTGAGGTGCCACTGCCAAGCAGGGCCGAGAGCAGTGCCCTGCTCCGGTGTTCGGAGAACTTCACTTCGTAAAGCGCGGCCAAGGCGTGAATCAGCTTGAGCTGTAGGGCGGTGACAGCGACCAGATCAACAAAGGGAATGGGGAACAGACCAATGCCCGCGCTGCCCCAGACATACTTTTTCAGCGTTTTTTCAGCTTGTGCTGTTTTATCCTGAGCTTCTTTCATAGCAGCTTTCCTTGCAAGAGAATTTTGTCAGCCTACTCAAAAAACTTCATGTCTTCAACATAACTGCCGATGATGCTCTTGGGATAACCCGGATCAGCCCGGTACATCGTCAGGTCATAGCGGATATGCTGATCGCCCCGGAAAAAATAGACTTTGCCGTTGCCCCAGTAGGTGGCGGCATCAATCCGGTCAAAGGTGACCCCTGCCCAGCGGCGGCTGATGAGCTGGGGATAGCCCTCCTCCACCTGCTTTGCCGCATGATTGTAGCACAGATACTGATTGCCCATGAACAGATAGACAAAATCCGGCCCGGCATTCAGGGCCGCATCAATCCGAGTGAAGCCGACACCGGGCAGAGCCTCGCTGATGGTCTTGGGATATCCAGGCGCAATTATGCCGCTCTGCAAATCCATGAGCACGCAGCTGCCCTCGTCAAAAAAATCAGTAGTGTCCGGTTAGGTTTTTGCATAAAATTTTACGCTGGATGTCGTGGAGTAAGTTCCGCTGTTATTTCGTCCAGCCGCCATTAATTCATTCTGAATATTTGACCGTATCAGTCTGATATTTTGAACAGAAACTTGTTCATTGAAGTTTTTCCGGCAATACATTGCCATTAACAGGTATGTGATCAATCCGCCGAGCATCTGAACAGTGAGACCGTATCTGCTTCGGGCAATCAGATGATAAACATGCAGATGCTGTTTCCACCAATTGAAAAACGTTTCGATATTCCAGCGCAGCTTATAAATTTCCGCAACCTGTTCCGCTGTCAGATCAAACCTGTTCGTTGCGACATAATATTTTACTCCTTCAACCAGATACCCGATGACCCGAACCGGCAACTCGGTCCGATTTTTTGCCGTGCCGAGATGCGCCGATGAATCTTGAAAGACATTGCTGCCCGGTTTGACGCAATTTTCTTTGATAATACTCTTTATTGTGCAGGCTTTGATGCGGCAGACAAAATTTTTTCCCGCTTTTTGAAGCGAATCGAACAGAATATGAGATTGATACCCCCTGTCCATCACTCCTGTCTGCCCTGCGGCGAGAATTTGCTCGACAAAAGGACGCTCTCCCGCCTTGCCTTCAGTCAAATGGAATCCGGTCGGAATGCCCCGGTTGATATCGAACCCGAAATGACCCTTGGCTTTCTTGGATTTTTTCCTGTAATCAGCCCAGTGCATGGAAAGAACCGTATCAATCAGCGAGCCGTCGATTGCGACAAGCTCGCCGAGTGCCTGAAAGTCAGCCGGAAGCGTTGCGCGGGCCTGCTTTGAGAGTTCATTGAAAACATGCTGAAGCTGCTCAAGTCCCCGATTATTAACAGCTTCTGAAAAACTGCTCCGGCTGATGCCTCCATCCGGCGCAATGAATTCCTTCGCAAAGTCATTCCTGTTGAGATCGGAAACAAGATGCCGCGCCGAATCATGCTCCTGCAAATGAAACCAGATCAGGGCATTGAGCTGATGCTCGAACGTCATTTGCAAAGGCCGGTCTCCCCGTGACTTCAACACAGGAGTGCTGCGCAAAATATCGCGCAGAGGCAGACAGAACTCATCATACGTTCGGGACGTGATTTTTTTCTTCACAACAAGCGGCTTCACTAGGCATCTCCCTGTTATTGTTGATTACAGGAAGATAATGAAACCTCACGGTCACGCTGTCAAGCGGACAGTCTGTTGTTCACAGATTCGCTTGCAAAAAACTAACCAGACACTGCTGCAAAAAAATAGGCACTGCCGCTGAGATCGCTGCCATCCTCGCCCAGCAGGCCGGAGCATTCCAGCACTGCGTCAATTTCCATGATCCCGGCTTCAGCCAAGGCGGGCCAGAGGTTATTGACCCGCTGTTGCGGCTTGGACTGGCTTTTGCCAATATGATAGGCTGAATACTTGGCCCGGCGAATGAAAAGAACGTTGTCCTTCAGATTGTTGCCAAGACTGTCTTTGAGATCATACCGCATCCGCAGCATGGAGGAAATCGGGGTGAAGGTGGTGGCTGCGGCATAGGCCGCTTGGAGAGCCTTGGCCTTGTCTTCATCCTCAATCAGATTCCAGAGGCCCTCGACTTCCAGCTCAATGACCTGCGGATTTTCGGTGATCGAGTTCACCCATTCATTGTACTTTGCCTCATCCAAGCTGCTGAGAGCGGCGAGCAGCAGTTCATTGCCGCCCTTGCCAGAGACCACGCATTCAGAATTGTCTTGCAGCTGCTCCTTTTTCTCCTGCGCCTGACTGCTGGCGCTGCCGCTGCCCGCCGCTCCGTAGCTGGCGGAAAGACCGGCCTGAATGTCCGCCTTGGACATGTTGGCTGATTTGGCGATGGTGAAGGACAAATCCGCCTTGCCGCCCACCCAGACCCTTTTGATGTAATGAGTGCCGTGCTTGGCGAAAAAGGCATCAAAGGCCCGCCGCTTGTCCGGGCTGTACGGGGCCGGGATGTCGTCTTCCAGCTCTTTGAACGGCGCGCCGACACTGCTGGGCAGAAAGATGGTCCACAGGGGAATGAAGGAGCTGCGCAGGGCATAATAGGCCTCCTCATCGCTGCGCACCTGATTGGAGCTGCTGAGATTGGCGCTGATGCTGAACACGCCCGTGCCGACAGCCACGTTGGCATCCAAGGAGGTTGACTTGTCAAAGCGTTCAAACGACTCCTCAATCATCACCTGATTGAGTGCCCTGTTGGCGGGCATGGGCGGATTTTCATTCACCTCATAGCCTTCTGGGAGCAGATAGGTCTGCTTGGTCTCCACAGAATAATAGCTGCGGAACTTGTCCCGCGCAAACAGCACGCCGCGCAGCTGATAGGGCTGATACGGCATCAGGGCGATGCCCCGGCCTGCCAGATTGGAACCGGGCATGGGCAGGGCGGCCTGCTTATTGTCTTTGTTCATGGCAAAGGAATGGTGAAATGCAGACAGATAAAAAGAGGAAATATAAATTATATACGTGATTTCCCCTCTCCTGTCAAGCAGCCTGGCAGCCTGTTGTTTTTTCCTGACCATCGGCCATGCGGAACAGTTTCCTATCTTCTGTGTCTATGATACTATAAGAACAAGCTGCGCCAGCCGTCTGCTGGTGTTTTCATCCTTATGCAAACCTGCACAATCCGCCATGCCGCATCCTTTGCAACGCGCCGCGCTGCTGGCCCTGTTCCTCCTCCTGATGACTGCCCCGGTCAGGGCGGCTGAATTCCTCCTCTTTTACAGCAATGATGTGCGCGGGGAGACTGAACCCTGCGGGTGCAGTGCCAAGCAGCGCGGCGGCATGTCCCGCAAAGCCGCCCAGATCAGCCAGATTGCCGCAGCAGAGCAGCTGCCCTTTCTGTATTTGGACAGCGGCGGACTGCTCTTCAAAGAAACCCGGCTGCCAGCTGGGCAGGAGGAGCAGGCCAAGATCGCTGCGCAAGGCCTTGCTGCGGCCATGCAGGTCATGCGCTGTCAAGCGGCTGGAGTCGGGGCGCATGACTTGGCAGGCGGAGTGGAGCTGCTCAGACAGTTCCAGGACACAGGCCAGCTCACGTGGCTGTCCATGAATCTTGTTGACCGCCAGCAGAACCAGCCAGTTTTCACCCCGTGGCTGCTTACCAAGACTGCCGGGCTGTCTGTGGCCGTGCTCGGCCTCACCAATGAGAAAACCCGGCTGGCCCCTGCTGATCAAGAACATTATGCCCTGCTGCCGTGGGAGCAGACCCTGCCCAAGGCACTTGCCCAAGTGCGGGACAAGGCGGACATGATCATTCTTCTGTCAAGCTGCCCTGAGACGGTGAATAAGAAGATTGCCAAGGCGCATCCTGAGATCAATCTGCTGCTCCACTCTGGCCCGGGTGCGGCCACAGCCTATCCGGTCATGGTCAATCAGACTGTCTTTGCCCAGACCGGGCCGCGTGGCAAGAGTCTGGGACTGCTGCGCATAGTCTGGACTGCGGCGGGCAAATGGGATCAGCAGGACCTGAGCGCGATCCGCATGGAGCAGAGCCGTTTGGACCGGATTATTCTCCAGATGAGCCGCTTTCGGGAGAAGCACGAAAATTGGGACCTGAGCAGGGACAAGGACTGGCAGCTGCTGCTGGCTGACAAGCAGGCGGCAAAGAACAGAATCAACACCATGCTGCGGCAGCAGAAGCCGCCGGACAAAAGCCTGTCCCGCTTTACGGCCCGCTTCATCCCCCTTGAATCGGAACTGCCTGAAGACCCGGCAGTGCTGGCCATTATGGACAGAACCGCGCAGCGCATCAACGCCTTCAGCAAGGCCGAAAAAGCAGACCAGCCGACAACAGCGGCAGATGCTCTGCGCAGTCTGGCGGGCTGGCAGAGCTGCGCTGACTGTCATGCGGCGCAGGCGGCTTTCTGGCAGCAGACCGGCCATGCCCGGAGCATGGCGGCCTTGGAGGCAAAAAAGCAGCAGTTCAACCCGGACTGCGTGGTCTGCCATGTCACCCTGCCTGACCCGGCAGGAGCAGCTGAAATCAAGGAAAACAAACTGCTGCTCCGGCTGCCGGAGCAGTTCCGCCGGGTGAGCTGCGAAAGCTGCCACGGGCCTGCTGCCGCCCATGATGCGGATCCGACCGAAACCCCGGTGCCGCACCGCCAGCCGGGTGAGCAGGTCTGCAAAACCTGCCATCAGCCGGAGCATGACAGTCATTTTGTCTTTGCGGAAAAAGAAAAGCGGATTCGCTGCCCAGACTCGGCAGTTGAATTGCCGCCTGAGACGCGATAGAATTTAAGAGGATGTTTTTTTCCTGCGCAGCAGGCAGGCAGCTTGAAAAAAAAGGAAGGGACCATGTATCATCAGTTTTCATCCATGCTGGCAGTGCTGCTGTTGGTCATTGCCGCTGTCACCGTGCTGATCATGCTGGAAATGAACAGCAAGATGGAAATCAGAGAGCCGACGGACAACAGGAGCGCCTTCCGCAATGCGCTCGGCTCAGTCTTTCTTTTCCTTTTTGCCGGGCTGCTGGCCTATCTTATTTTCACTGCCGGAAGTTTTGAGGAGACCGTGGCTGCTGACTCGCCGCAGCTACTGTACATCATCCTCGCCCTGCTCTTGGTGCCGCTGTTAGTCATCAGGGCGGTGATTGCCCGGCGCAAGGCGCAGATCAGCACTCGGCTCCTGCTTCTGGGGATTTCACTTTTTGCCCTTTCCTTTGGTCTGACCGGCATTGCAGCCAAGTATTACGCCCTGCATGAAGGCGGCCTGAGCGAGCTGCTCAACGCGGCGGACAGCAATATTGTCAGCGTGGAAACCGGTCAGGCGGTGTTGAGCAAGAAATGCAGCAAATGCCACAGCCTTGAACGGGTTTACACCACCAGCACCACGGACTGGTCCGCCACAGTCACCAAAATGGCTGGTTTTGACCCCAACATCAGTGAATCAGACATCAAGCTGATCAGCGAATATCTGAATCAGCTCCGCAAAACCGTGCCGCAGCGCACGAGCGTGGAGCGGGGCCGGGACTTGGTCAACGTCAAATGCAACAAGTGTCACAGCTTGGACAAGGTCTTCAGTGTGGACATGACTCCAGACAGATGGGCTGAAACTGTTGAGTACATGATGAAAATCATGGGGCTGCCTGATTTCATCTCGGAACAGGAAAAAGAGGACATTATCGCCTTTCTTGCTGACCGGAAGCTAAAGCCGAGCAGCACCGTGACAACAGCAGGGGATATGTCTGACGATGAGATGAATGAGGCCCGAAGATTGGTGGCCCGCAAATGCAGTGCAGGCTGCCATGCCTTGGACCGGGTGCTGCGGAGCCGTTTTGAGAAAAGCCGCGAGCAGTGGGTGGAGACCATCAACAGCATGATCGAGATCACCGGTGATCCTGATTTTCTTTCAGAGAAGGAGAGAAAAATTATTCTTGATTATCTCAGCCATCCCATGACTGAGGAGGAGAATGGGAACGGGCAGGCCAGCTCCTTCGGTGTGGCCCATCCGCTGGTGTCCCGCAAATGCGGAGCCTGCCATAATCTGGAGCGGGTGCAGAAGGCAACGAAAAGCAAAGAGGAATGGGCGACCACAGTCAAAAACATGGCTGCCCGTGCTGATCAGGACAGCACAGGTGATTTCCTCTCCAAAAAAGATCAGGAGGATATTGTCACCATCATCAGCAGTTGGGAGGTGCAGAAATAACAATAGATGCCTGAAGCATCAAATTTCTGAGGTTCCTCGTAGTCTCGGTGAACAGAGGCAGTCAGTTGATGACTGTTCAGGTCAAAAATGCGGTGCAGCAGGTTCGTAAATGGTGCAACGACTGCGGCCCATGTTTTATTCGTTCATGCGATGCGCGGGGTGCGTTCCCACGCTGGAGCGTGGAAACGAGGGGAAAAATGCGACGCAGCAGATTCGTGAATGAATGGTGTAACGGCTGCGGCATCTGGTTGCATTTCAAAGCTATAGCTTGGAAACGCAACCAAAATCTTTACACCATCAGCATACCTCCACACACAGGAAGGTAATTCGCTGTGATAAAATCAGCATAATTACTCGCTAACAAGAGAATCGCTCCGGCAATATCTTCAGGTTGGGCGTTACGCCGTAACGGAGTCATCTCGGCCATCATCTGTTTCTGCTCATCAGGCAGAAAGTCTGTGGCATCAGTCATTGTAAGGCCGGGAGCAATGGAATTCACGCGAATCCCGTGCGGCCCAAGCTCCAATGCCAGCGATTTGATAAATGCATCAAGGGCAGATTTGGCTGAACTGTGGGCACAAAATCCTTGGCTCGGAAACCGTGAAAGCGTGCTGGAAATGGAAATAATACAGCCCCGCTTCTGAGAAACCATTGACGGAACAACTTCTTGACAACAGAGAAAGGCAGCCTTTAATTCCCCGCTCAGTTTTGTTTCAAAGTCCTTCCACGTGTAATCAAGAAAGGGAACAACTGGAAAACTTAATCCCGCATTGAGCACGAGCGTGTCAATTGCTCCGAACTTCTCTTGAACCTGCGTGATCATACGGTGAACGTGGTCGTTTTGTGTCACATCCGCCTGAACAGCCATTGCCGTGCCGCCAGCCTCTTGAATCTCACGAACCACTGCCTGCGCAGCTTCTTCATTTTGCAGATAATTGACAGCAACTTGTGCGCCTTCTTTGGCAAACATTTTCGCTGTTGCCCTTCCAATTCCTCTGCTTGCACCAGTAACTAAGGCGACTCTTTCTTCTAATAACATATATTGCCCTCCTTTTTTGCAGTTTGTTTATTTTTCGTTCCCATGCTGGAGCGCGGGAGAACGCCGTTTTCATTTGTACACATCGCCCCGAAAGCCAATCACTTCAACAAAAACGGTCTTCTCTATCTCATACATTGCGCCGAATTGCTTTCAGATTCACTGTCCTGTCACTGCGGATGTCCTCCTTTGCCTCGCGGTAATCCCGAATGAAACTGGCATCGCCAAGCAGAAGGGCTGTTTCCTCCTCGCTGCTGCGCTGCAAATCTTCCAGAAAAGCCACGACTGCGTCCAGTTTTTCTATCGGCATTGCCTCGATGACACTGTAAATTCTGCTTCTTGTCTCAATTGTGGCCATTTTTTCACCTTATGCAGGACTTTGATTTAATTGAAGAGTTTTACTGAGGCAGAACTATTCTTCTAAGCGATGTCCGCATTCTGGGCAGAATCCATCTGAATTCTTACTGATGAGGTATTCACAATTGCCGCAAACACATAACCTTTCCTCTTTTCTATCACTGCTTTTCCCATCTATTTTTCCTTTTTTTTGTTCCTTACCGGGAACATTTCTTCTTTTTGAGAAATATCCTATTATCCCGAGAATACCTCCCATGATCGCGCCTAAAGTTCCTTTTACAAAAATTTTTTCCCAATCGAAATCACCTTGGGAATGTTTGCTCTCTCTGGCAGCTATATCTCCTGTAGACGGATTTGCAGCGATAACAGCATCTGCCCATTTACTGGATTCGGTTCTGCACCAATCAAGTCCTGACTTTTCTGCATTAACATACAAAAATAGCACCTTACCCTGAACATGCACAAGAGTAGCTGTCACTATTCCCTCAAAAAAAGATGGTTTCCCTTCTTCGTCATTGATCTTGTATTTAACGAATGTCGAGTATGCCAGACTTCGTTCCGTTTCGGAATGTGACGGAAGGGGCAACGGTCGATCAATAGAAATGCCTAAATCTACGTTGTAATCCATGGCGATACCTTTGTTAATTTTTTCTAACCAGTCAGGCATCTGTAGTTCTGCTTTCTTAAAAATGTCTTCGTTTTGCGTCTTTATCTTCCGCTTGAATTGTGCGAAGTCATTATTTGAGATGAACGGCTGTATAAGTGCCTTTGCAGTCTGAACAGAAAAATGTCGATGGGACTGTGGAATTTCACCACGGGCGGCTATGGCTGCATCCGCTTCCGGGAGAAATTTCGCAAATTGTTCATTCATTGGAGGCACAAACCGTTCGGTCAGTTTTACATAAGGTTGCATGTCGCTTGTGATAAGCGAATAGCCGACAGGTGATGGAATTGATAAATTTGTAGTGCCTACAGATATTTCAACGGCCAATACAGATGACGGAATGAGGAACAGCAAGCTAAGGAGGATAAGTCTTTTCATAGTGTCAAACAATTTTTATTTTTTTAAAAAACCTCTTAAAACCCACTTAGAAAGCGGGATGTTTAAGAAGCCCAATAACCATAAAACAACGATAGGAAGAAGTGTAAGTTTGAAAAAGTAACTATAATTATAATGTTTATTGTGAACTGGTACTCGCCATTCCCCACGTTTTATTCTATTGTTTATCTCTTCTAACAACTGCGTTAATAAATCAGAGGAACCTTCTGGTATTTCCTTTAATTTTGGTGTGGTTTTTATGTAAACTGTTTCTATGCAAACAAAATTTGAATCATAATTATTCTGTGCCGTCTTGTACGCGTAAATGGAGTAGACAAGAACACAAACAGCCCATAAGGTTGAAACAGCGATGCCCAATCGTGTCCATCCACCAAGCCTGTCGCTGAATTGCTTAAAAGTTAAAAAATGCTCACCTAATTTCGTCACACCGTCCTCTGAGAGTTACTGTTGTAGTTTTTCTCATTCCTGCTGCTCCAGCGTGAGAGTGCCTACTTCCCAATACAAAACTTGGAAAACACCGCATCCAGCACATCATCCGGTGTGGTCAGGCCGACAATATCAGCAAGATAATCCAGCACTGTCTGGAGATCAACCGCAATTAAATCAGCAGGCTGCTGCGCCAGCAGGGTTTGCTCAAGCTGCTGACAGGCTGCCAGAGCCTTTTCTAAAATCATCGCATGGCGAAGATTGGGCGCACAGGCGGGCTGCTCATCCATGCCCTCGCTGCTGCCCATTGCCGCCTGCCAGATCGCATCCAACAATGCCTCAATGCCTTGACCGCGCTTGGCCGCTGTCAGCACCTGTGTTTCTTGCACAAATTCAAGGCTGATCTGCTCTGCCAGCTCCGGCGCGGCAGCATCAATCTTGTTCAGCACCACAAGCCGCTTTTTGCCGCCAACCGACTGATAAAGCTGCCGGTCAAGCGCGGTCAGCTCCTGCGCCGCATCTATAACCAGTAGAACCAAGTCAGCCTGCTCCATCTTGCGCCGCGCCCGCTCAATGCCCAGTCCTTCCACAGCATCGGCATGATCACGAATACCTGCCGTATCAACCAGATGAACAGGAATACCGCGCACTGAAATCAACTCCTCAATGGTGTCGCGGGTGGTGCCGGGCAGATCAGCAACTAAGGCACGCTCTTCACGCAGCAGGGCATTGAGCAAACTGGACTTGCCGACATTGGGCCGCCCGGCAATCACCGCCCGGATGCCCTCGCGCAAGACCTTGCCCTGCCCGGCTAAAGCCAGCAGGTTTTGCAAAGGCTCGTTAACCTGACTGCGCAATTGGCTGATAAGCTGATCTACAGGGAGAATCTCGGCGGCATCATCAGGAAAATCAATCGCCACCTCGATCAAGGCCAGCATTTCAACCAAGGCATCGCGGATTGCGCTGATCTGACTGTGGAGCGCGCCTTGCAGATGCTCGGCAGCAAGTTGGGCACTGGCAGCAGTGCGGGCCTCGATCAGGTCAATCACCGCTTCGGCGCGGGTGAGGTCAATCCGCCCGGCAAGAAATGCCCGCTTGGTGAACTCGCCCGGCTCGGCAGGCCGCGCCCCGGCAGCCAGCACCTCGGCAAGAATGGCCTGCAAAACTGGCCAGCTGCCGTGGCTCTGAATTTCCACCACATTTTCGCGGGTGTAGCTGTGCGGTGCCCGCATCAGCACCGCCATTGCCTCGTCCAAGACCATTCCGCTGCGGTCAACAATGTTCCCATAGCAGAACCGATGGCTTTGCCAAGCTGACTGCGGACGATGGGGACGAAAGAGCTGCCGCAGAATCTGTTCCGCCAGCGGCCCGCTCAGGCGGATGATGCCGATGCCGCCGCTGCCCGGAGCCGTGGCAATGGCGGCAATGGTGTCCTCAGTTTTGAACCGGGCTGTTGTCATTCTTCCGCCCTTTGCCGCCCTTGCGATAGGGCTTTTTTTTGCCGGGCTTGTAGATCAGCACCTTTTTGAACAGGCCGTCGCCGACCGAGCGGCTGCGCACTTCCTTGTCTTCTTGCAGCAGAATATGCACCATCCGCCGCTCCGAGGGATTAAGGGCCGGGACAGCTTGGGTCATGCCGGTCTCGCGCACCTTGGCAGCCAGCTCCAGCACCTGCTCTTTCAGGGCCTCCATGCGCTGCTCGCGGTAATCGCCGACCTCCAAAGAGAGATTGGTCCGCTCCGGCAGCAGCTTGGAGGTCATCTTCCGCAGCAGATACTGGAGGCTGTCCAAAGTTCTGCCGTCCTGCCCGGTCAGCACCTCCTGATGCTCGCCGCTGACTTTGCAGAGCACGGTCTGGTTTTCCAGCTCCACGGTCACGGTTGACGACGGACAGCCCATCAGCTCCAGCAGGCGGACAATATCTTGCCGCACCGCTTCCAAGGCCTCTGCTGGCGGCGGAAGATACGGTGTCGGCTCCGGCGGCGGCGCGGCGGCAGTCTTTTCCTCTGCCGCTGCTGGTGCGGGCGGAGAGGATTTTTTTCTCTCCCGTGGCGGCCTTTTCTTTTTCTTCTGCGGCGTTTCTGCCAAGGCAGGCGCTGCGTCCTCACCAGGCACTGCCGCATCCGGTTCAACTGCAACTTTTGCCGCAGGCGGCTGCCGCCCATCCTTGCGCCGCACCCGGATGCGGGCCTTTTTCCGGCAAAGACCGAAAATGCCGGGCGAGCCGGTTTCCAGCACCTCAATGTTCAGTTCTTCCTGCGAGGCAGCCAAGTCCTTGCAGGCACTGGCAATCGCGTCCGCGACTGTGCCGCCGTAAAAATTTTGTTCCTGTGCCATGATGATGCTCCTCAGTTCGGCGAGGCCGCAGGCGCGGTCTGCCGGTTGATCAGCTGCTGTTGAAGGATGGAGAGCAGGTTGCTCACAAACCAGTACAGCACCAAGCCGGAGGCGAAGTTGATGAACATGACTGTGAAAATGACCGGCATGAACTGCATGATTTTGGCCTGCTGCGGATCCGCTGTGGTCGGAGTCATTTTCTGTTGAAAAAACATGGTGATGCCCATCAACAGGGTCAGCACCGGAATGCCGTGCAGATAGGGAATGTCAACTCCGATCATCAGGCGGTCCGGGGCGGAAAGATCGTTGATCCAGAGCATGAACGGCGCATGGCGCAGCTCAATGGCCGCCATCAGCACCCGGTACAGGGCGAAGAAAAAGGGAATCTGAATCAGCATGGGCAGACAGCCGCCAAGCGGATTGACCTTGTACGTTTTATACAGGGCCATCATCTCCTGATTCATCCGGGCCGGATCATCCTTGTGCTTTTCCCGAATTTTGGCCATCTTGGGCTGAATCTTCTGCATATTGCGCATCGACTTCATGCCCTTGTGCGTGATCGGCCAGAAGGCCCCCTTGACCAAGCAGGTCACAAGGATGATGGCAATGCCGTAATTGCCGAAAATACGGTGGAAAAAGTTGAGCAGCAGGAGCATGGGCTTGGCAAGGAGGTCAAACCAGCCAAAGTTGATGGTCTCAGCCAGATCATAGCCCACCTCTTTCAGATAGGACAGCTTTTTCGGGCCAAAATAGCCTTCATGCTCCAAGACCTTGGTCGTGCCCGCAGCTAATTCTGTCTTGTTTTCCGCCAGCACGGTGCGGATATGCTCTGCACCGACCTGGCTGATGGTCACAGTGCGCTGGCTGCTTTTCTCCGGCAGCAGGGTGAGCATGAAATAGCTGTCCATGTCAGCCGCCCAGCTCACCTCGCCTTGAAAAACTAACGGCCCATTGCTCAGGTCTTTCAGTTTGATTTCATGGAGCTGGCGGTTCATATACACTGCCGGGCCGCTGAACAGCCTGCCGCTGCCGCTGCCGCCCTGAAACGGGCCGTTGCTCATGGACAGGGCCGGAGTCATCTGCACTGCCGCCGGGCCGCTGTTGCTGACGGTGCAGACGCTACCGATCAGGTAGTTGTCAGCATGAAAGGTCAGCTTGCGCTCAATCGTGATTCCATCCCCCATATCAGCCCGCATGATCAGGGACTTGTCCTTATCGCCCTCTCTCAGGCTGACGACTGTTTTCTCGGCGATGAAAGGAGGCAGAACTGCTGCTGCGCCGCCATCCAAGGTGAAGGTCATGGGCAGTTCTGCCGGATTGCTGACTGTGACTAACTCCATCAGCGGCGCAGCCTCTTTTTGCGCTGTCCGGTATTTTTTCAGCTTGAAACTCTTCAGACCGCCGCCCTGCTCAAAAAAGACCGCCTTGTAGAGCGGTGTTTCCACGACAATGTCGCGGGCTTTAGGATCAACTGCCACGACCGGCGGAGCAGATTTGGCTGCGGCAGTCGGCGCAGGCTCAGACTGGACTGCCGGAGCGGCGGCCTGCTGGCTCTGCTGCTGTTCAGCAGGCGCAGGCGGCTGGGGCGGCGTGAAAAAATACTGCCAGCCCAGCAGGATGAACATGGAAAGAATGATGGCCAATAAAGCCCGGTAGGTGTCCATTATGCAGGTTCTGTTGAAAAAAATGCCGGAATGGGAATCCGGCAGCGGAACTATTCCACAGGATCATAGCCGCCAGCGGCAAAAGGATGGCAGCGCAGGATGCGCCGCACCGCCAGCAGGCTGCCCCGCAGCGCGCCGTGGCGGACCACAGCCTGCGCCGCATACTCAGAACAGGTGGGGATGTAGCGGCAGCAGGGCGGAAACAGCGGGGAAATGCAGAGCTGATAGCCCCGCACCAGCAGCAGGCAGAAGGCCGCTGCCAGACTATGGCTGCGGCTGCGCATGACTCTGCTCCGGCCTTCCGGTCAGCCGGGCGACTGCGGCGCGGACAGCATCCATGCCTGTGAGGGAAAATTCAGGCCGCACCGCCACAACAATGTCGCTGGCCAGCGGAAATATCTGCCGGTGCAGGCGGAAGGTTTCGCGGATGAGCCGTTTGATCCGATTGCGGCGCACCGCGCAGCCGGTTTTGCCCGGAACGCTGATGCCCAAACGGCTGTGCGGCAGCGCATTGGCAAGAAAAATCAACGCAAAACCGGAGCCGCGCAGCCGCCTGCCTTTTTGATAGACCAAGTTGTATTCTCTGGTCTTTCTGAGCAGACAGGATTTGGGCAGGGCGAACCGCTTCATGCGGTTCAGGCGGAGAGCCGCTTCCGTCCTTTGGCCCGCCGCCGCCGGATGATTGCCTGACCGGAGCGGGTTTTCATGCGGGCGCGGAAACCGTGGGTGCGGGCGCGTTTGATATTGCTGGGCTGAAAGGTTCTTTTGCTCATGATGATTTCTGATGGGTCTGATTGATTGGATATCCAGCCTCTGTCCTCAGTGGAACTCCAGCTGGGCGGGCAATAGGTTCATGGACAGCAGAGGCTGCGGCATGTTGAAATGCGGGCAGACTGAGGCCGGTGCATTGATGTGAAGGGACATATTGTACTCAGCCGCCTTGCTGCTGTCAAATTATATTTTCCCTGTATTTCTTGCAGACTCCTGACCTTGCTGTCTCGTCAAGCGCAGGTCCGGCCCGCCTTCCTTGCTGCCGGACGCATGAAGTTATATGGAAAAATACGGGATGCCGTTCAGGCTTGAGGCTGTCTTCTGATTGATGCGCTGGATGCGCTGGGCCAGCAGTCTTGTCAAAAATAAAACATAATGCGGCTTTTCTTTGATCACCTGCACGAATTCTCGTTTTGAAACCTCTATCAGTCGGCCTTCTGTCTGCGCCCGCACGGTCGCGCTGCGATGATTGTTGAGCAGGAAGGACATCTCTCCCATGAACATGTCGTCAGAGTTGAGGCATGAGACAACTTTGCCATCCACAACAACATCATATCGACCGCTGACGATGTAATAGAGATAACTGCTTGGCTCACCCTGATGAAATATAATTTCTCCCTCGCTGATCTTTCTTGCCTCAATATTGACAAACAGGCTTGGGATCAGGCTGGATTCATCCTGATTGCAAACAAATTCAAAGGTGACAGAATTTCCTTTGTCATTATAGGATAAATTGCTGGTCAGGCTTCTGGTGATGATGATGCCGCGTCCGTTAGGCAGCTCAAGCGAGACATCAGTGAAGGAACGCCAGTCAAAACCTTGTCCTTCATCAGTAACATGAAAATGAGCTATGAACGCATTGATGCTGTACTCGAACAAGACCCGCCTTTTTTTCACTTCCGGGTCAAGAACCCGCTCCTGAATCAGCTCATCAATCATTTTTCCATGCTGCAGGCATTGCGTTTTCTCCTCGAAACTGATATTGCAGTTTCCATGTTCAACGGCGTTGAGCAGCATTTCCGTCAGAGCGATCTGCAAATCCATTTTCTTGGCTTTATCGATCCGCTTCGCATTAAAAAGGAAATTGCAGACAAGATTGGTGTAGCACTGCACTTCGAGCAGATCGTTTTTCAGCCGGAATGAGCCGGAGATATACTCCATAATATCCATGCTCAGACCGCGCTGAAAAAGAATGCGGCGGTTGTTGCGGATGATCGACATGATGGTCGAAAGAGACCGCTTGATCTGCTTTCTGTCAACAATGACGATGATGTTGACCCCTTCGCCTTGAATTTTCTCAATGCGTTTCGCATCAGCGGCAGTTTCGCAAATTGCAATGATGCCGCTGTTGAGCAGCCAAGGGTCTTCCATCACCGCTTCCAGCAGGACAAAACTGTCAATGCCATCATCAGAGAAATTGACAAAGAGCAGCTCAGGAAGCTCAAAGTACATGTAGTACGCAGCTTCATAAGGATTGTCGATGCAGAAAACCTTGTCGCCGCAATCTTGCGCGCCAATATGCTTTGCCAGCAAATCGAACAGTCCTTCATCTGTTGTGACAACGCAATAATCAGCCATAGTCTCCTCCTTTTGCAAGACTGAAATATTGATTTTTAAGCTGTGGCGGCAGCATGACGCGCTTGAAATTCACGCTGGCTGACTTTGCCACTGCCAAGTCTCAATCGTGTATGGCACTGGCCCGGCAACTGCCTCGGTCTTGGTGAGCTGAAAGGGGGGAGAAGCAAAAGCGGGGAAGAACACGTCGCCTGGAAATTCCTGCTCAAGCCGGGACAGCAGCAGCGTGTCCGCCTGCGGCAGGGCCAGACGGAATATCTGCTCGCCGCCAATGATGAAGAGCTTGGCCGCCTGCCTGCGCCGGGCCGCAGCAATGCCGTCAGCCAGCGACAGAGCGACCTCGCCGCCTTGGGCCGTGAAACCGTTGTTGCGCGTCACCACAATGCTGTGCCGTCCAGGCAGGGCGCGGCCTATCGAATCCCACGTCTTCCGGCCCATGAGCAGACAGTGGCCCCAAGTAGTCTCCTTGAAGCGGGCCTGCTCGCCCGGTACCTGCCACGGAATGGTGTTGGTGCTCCTGCTGCCAATGACTCTGTTGGCAGCCACAGCGGCAATCAGAATCAGCTCCATGCCCTATTCATCGTAGAGGCTGTCTCCGGCCCCGTCCTCCGGTAGGATTTCATCCGCATAGACCTCTGAAGCAGCCGAACCAACAGCCGGAATGCACTGCTGGCGCACCTTTTGATCAATTTCCAGCAGCATTTCAGGATGCTCCTTCAGGAACGTCTTTGAGTTCTCCCGGCCTTGACCGATGCGCTCGTCATTATAGGAATACCAAGCCCCACTCTTGTCAACGATCTTCCGATCCACTGCCAAATCAAGGAGATCTCCTGTCCGGGAAATGCCCTCGCCGTAGATGATGTCAAATTCGGATTCCTTGAAAGGCGGCGCAACCTTATTTTTGACCACCTTGACTCTGGTGCGGTTGCCGATCATCTCCTGCCCGTCCTTGATCTGGCCAATGCGGCGGATGTCAAGGCGCACCGAGCTGTAGAATTTGAGGGCATTGCCGCCAGTGGTGGTTTCTGGAGAGTTATGCACCACCACGCCGTCAACAAGATAGCAATGATTGCCTTCCACTTCCAAGTCGAACCGGTTCATGTCTCTGGTTTCAGGTTTTTCATGGATATCGAGAATAGGCATAGGAACAGCTTTCAAGACACGCTGGGCAGTGCACTCGAACGGGACAAATTGCCCGCGTAACTTAGGCAATAGTTTGTATTCCATTGACGGATGCACGTAGGGAGCAATCATTGCATGAAATTTCGGCGTTTCCTGAACACCGAAATTGATCAAACCACGCGCCGTGAGCGTGGCCATGATTCCGCGCTGATGAAACCAGCGCACCAAAGCCTGCTGCTTCTCCAGCGAAAATCCCGCACAGCAAATTGAGCAGCGATTCTCCCGTTCACTGTCAAAAGTGCCATCATCCATATACCAAATGGCAACTGCAAGCGGAGTGAGATGATCAATCAATGCCTGTGAGGGATTCTTACCAGTTTCGGCATAATTTTCTTGGCTCAGTTTGGTCAGTTCATACATTGGGATGGTATCAAAACTGTGACCGCCTCTCATATTTGTTGTCTCCGAGCCGATCAACCCCTCAAAAAGCGATTGTTTCCAAAGACAGTAAGCATCTTGAGCCTGACCATGTCCAATGCGAAGCGCAGTGTTGTAATCACTTACCTGTCGCAAACTACCATCTCCAAGAATAGAGCCAAACACGACTTCTTCCTGAACTGGCGAAAGATAGTGTTCAACCATTGTCATCAAGCGATCACCAACCTTCAGTTCTCCTGCTGATTTGTATCCGTATTCGGAAAGCAGCAGATGATTAGTTGTGCAACCAAAGGTATGATGTCCATTGCCGCTGTTAGCATCCACTGTGAATTGGAGAAACAGCTCGGCGGGGCCGTTATTGAACCAGTTGACAATGCGGCGCGGCTCAAAGGCACCCGTTGTCACATCATAGGATATGACTTCAAGAGGCATCTTCTGGTTGACAATTTTGCCTATTTTTTCTGTTGTGCCGTCAGCAAGCACCACCCGTGCGTTATAATGAAAGCATCCGAACATCACCCCGATTTTCATCCTGATCTGATTGATGAAAATCAACACCGTATTGGTTTTCTGAATCACGCTGGTGAACTTGCGCATGGCTTGAGACATCAGCCGGGCTTGGAGGCCAACATGCATATCGCCGACATTGCCGTCAATCTCCGCTTTTGGCACTAAAGCTGCCACCGAGTCAATGACAATCACATCCAGCCCGCCGCTGCGCATGAGAATTTCGCAGATTTCCAGAGCCTGCTCGCCGAAATCCGGCTGTGAGACCAGCAGGTTGTCAACATCCACGCCCAATTTTTCCGCATAGGTGGTGTCAAGGGCATGTTCCGCGTCGATGAAGGCCGCATTGCCGCCTGCCCGCTGGGCCTCGGCAATGACGTGCAGGGCCAGCGTGGTCTTGCCGCTTGATTCCGGGCCGTAGATTTCCGTCACCCGCCCGCGAGGCAGGCCGCCCACGCCCAAGGCAAGGTCAATGCCCAAGGTGCCGGTGGAGATGACCGGAATGTTGAGCCGCTCATGCTCGCCAAGGCGCATGATTGAGCCTTTGCCGAACTGCCGATGAATCTGGCTGATCGCGCTGTCAACGCTTTTCTGTCGTCCTTCCGCCTGTTTATCCTGGGTTGCTGCCATTGTCATTCTCCTGTCATGGGTCAAAGCGGCAGCATTCTGCTGCCAGAGCAGATTGTATCAAAGCAACGGGACTTGCGGCAAGATAATTTGCCGTGCTTCACCGCAGGCAACGGCATCCTATCGTTGCAGCAGCAAAGCATCTTATCTGAATTGTGGAAAAAATCTGAACGCAGATGGGAAATTCTTTTATGAGGGCGGCGGCCTGTTCATTGGCGCAGTCGCCTCTTCCGGCAAGGCAGGTCCGCCCAAGGCGATGCCTTGGGCTGATCTATCGCAACCTTTTGGATTGGTGAAAAAAAATCTGAAGGAGTTCCGGTGCAAGTGAGCACGGAGCAGCACTCCCTCCAAACTTCGGCCAGCTCCCTGCTCTTCCCCATCATCCCCATCATCCCCATCATCCACATAGCCTTCCCCGCCGGGCGCACTTACAACTTGAATCCACACTCTTGGCAAGGAACTCTGGCTGCGCTGTCAAGCGGCTTCGCCGCGCTCCTCTTCCCGCAGGGTCTGGAAGGAATGAGGGTGCGTGAGGTTGAAGCTCTCTGTGCGCTGCAAATAGCCGGGATCAAATCCTTCCTTGCGGATGCGCTGAATCAGGCCGCCAAAGTCGGCAGCAGTCTTGACAAGGGTTGACTGCGCTGTCTTGGGCAGGGCATGATCCGAGACAATGCGTGAGCCGTGCTCTACTTCCTGCCCTTCGTCGTGCCTGTCAGTGTAATGCTGGGAAAGCACGACAATCCGGGTGCCAAGGAAGACCGCCTCCTCCAAGTCATGAGTGACAAAGAAAATGGTCATGCCGAATTCCTCCCACAGCTCCAGCAGGAAGACCTGCATGTTCTCCCGTGAGCCAGGGTCGAGCGCGCCGAACGGCTCGTCCATGAGCAGGATTTTCGGCCTCATGATCAGCGACTGAGCAATGGCCACCCGCTGCCGCATCCCGCCGGACAGCTTGTGCGGATGCTTGCGCCAGTGCTCCTTCAAGCCGATTCGGGCCAAATAGCGCATGGCCTCGTCTTGAAATTCCTTCCTGCGCCGCCGCCATTCAAAAAAGCCGCAGGACAGGCGCGGGCCGACCAGCACGTTGTCAAGCACGTTCAGGTGCGGAAACAGGGAATACTTCTGATAGACTATGCCCCGGCTGCGGTCAGCAAAGCCGCAGGGCTGGCCGTCAATCAGCAGGGTGCCGGAGGTGGGCATCTCCTGTCCCAGCACGAGGCGGAGCAGGGTGGTCTTGCCGCAGCCGGACGGCCCGACCACGGTGACAATCTCGCCTTCAGCCACAGCCAGATCAATGTTGTCCAGCACCACCTTGCGGCCATAGCTCTTGCACACGTTCTGCAAAAACAGGCAGCTTGCACTGCGCAGTTCGTCCGGGTTCATAACTCTTTTTCAGCATGTTCAGCATCAAGGCTCAATGCGCCGGGGCCGTTGGCGATGATCATCAGCAGACCGCCAATAATTGACAGGTTCTTCATAAATGATTTCAGATGTTCCTGCATCTGCGCAGGCTCAGTGAAGGTCCAGAAATGATGAAAGTAATAGGTGCCTGAGATGGTGAAGATCAGGAGCAGCACCGCCCCTGTCTTAGCTCTGAAACCGGCCATCAGCGACAGGCTGCCTGCGAGCAGGAACACGATTGCCCCGGCCAGCATGAACTTGGGAAACGGCACGCCTTCCTGCGCCATCTGTTCCGCCACATGCTGGAACTCTGGAATCTTGTTGCACAGCGCGGTCTGAAGAAAGACTGAGGCAAGCAGCATCCTGCCGATCAGGTTGATGATCCCTTGCATGGTCTGTCTCATGTCTGTTCACTCCTGCGATTCCAAATACCACGCATAGCGCATCCTGAGCAGGAGACGCAGGAAAAAGTCAACTGTCGCGCCGATCACGACAATCCAGAGGACGTAGGGAATGATGATATCCATAGCCAAGTAGCGGCGGACTAAGAAGATGCGGTAGCCAAGGCCTCTGGTGGCGGCAATCGCTTCCGCCGCAATAAGAAAAAGCCAAGCAGGCCCCATGCTGATCCGCACGGTCTGAATCAGGCGGGGCAGGATTTGCGGCAGGATGATGCGGAAGGCAAGGCTGAACTGCGAGATGCCCAAGGTGCAGGCTTTGATGATCTGCTGGCGGGGAATCTTTTTCACGGCCAAATGGATGTCGCGGGTGATGAGGGGAAAGGTGCCGATGAAAATCAGCATCACCTTGGCCAGCTCATCCACGCCAAAAACAATGAAAAGAACTGGCAGAATGGCCAGCGGCGGGATGATCGAGACAAAGGTAAGAAAGGGAAAAAAGAGCTGCTCCATGCCGACAAAAAGGCCGAGGAAAAGACCGCAGAACAGGCCGCAGAAGGCTGATGCGCCCAAGCCGATGCCGATGCGCCGCAGGCTTGCGCCCGTATCTGTCCAGAGCTGATACTCGCCAGTGCGCTTGTTCTCCTCAAAGGCGGCCCGCTGCATGGCCGCAATCATTTTGGAGGCGGGCGGCAGGAGCTTGTCTGAGGGATTTTCCCGATGGCGCAGGGTTGAAGCGGTGCCATAGACGATGATCAGGAGGAGAAAGGGGATCAGGGGCAGCAGCCAGCGCAGCCACGCAGGCGGCGAGGCATGAATGCCAAGGAATTTGGGTGGAGAAGACATGGCAGGGTTGGTTTAAAGCTGTTTGTGATCGAGCTGTTCGAGCCGCGACAGCCATTCAGCAAAATGAGGGCACTTCTCGCGAATTGCATTCAAGCCGATCAATTCAGCCACCTGCGGCCCTATGACAGACTTTGCATATTTGTAATCAGGAAGCTGGGCGATGATGCGTTTGCTGGGAGCTGTTGCCAGGCCGTCATCAATCAGTTCCGGTGAGGCAAAGTCATCCGCAATGGCTTGAAGTGCGGCAATTGCCTTTGCATCCTGCGGATAGAAAAGGGCAAATTGTGCAGGTTCAGCAAACAGACACGCCTCATACTCATGCAACTGGACATAAGGGACAAAGCGCGAATCGCCAATGTCATCGGCAAAAGCCTGCTCAAGCAGCGCAACACGTTCCACTGGTGAATTGCGCAGTCGTTCCGCCTCGTTCCAGCCGGGAAAATCATCAGGAAGGGCATAGAGGTCAATCATGGTGGTGAAAAACACATCATCAGCCTTTTCCTGAGCTGCAAAGCGCAGGATGTCAGCCTTGACCGGCGCGTACTTGAGTACGCCGCCCCGATGCACTTTGCCCCTTTTTCTTGCATGAGCGATGAGAATCGGCCCCTGCATGAACACTCCGAAAGCAGCAAGATACGGTTTGAGCACTGTGTCGGCAAAGGTCTGCTCTGTCTGCCCTTCGGCGAAAAGATACAGCCGGGCCATCAGTGCGGCCCTCCGCCGGTGATAATGTTTTTCTCCCAGACTTCGCCAAGGCTGTAATCTTCAAGCCATGCCTCCAGTTCTTTCGGATCAAGCCGTCTGAACTGCGATTCATTGCCTTTCCGATTCGTCACAATCACATCTTCCGCCTCAAAGCTGTTGAGGAAGGTGCTTGACTGGGTGCTGACAAGCACTTGCGTGTGCTGCGAAGCCCGGCGGAACAAGGAGGCTATGACATTGAGAGCATAAGGATGCAGGCCGAGTTCAGGCTCGTCAACAATGATCAGATCAGGCAGTTCATTTGCTGGCTGCATGAGCAGCGTGATCAGACAGATAGCGCGCAGGGTGCCATCTGAAAGCTGGTGGGGGCCGAAGACCTGATCAGACCCTTTTCCCCGCCAATTCAGCATGATCTCCCGTTTGCCCGGACCGGTTGGCTCCAGATCAAAGTCATCAAAAAACGGGGCGATGAGACTGACTGTCCTGACAATTGGATGATACGCAGCACCGTCTTTTTCATGGCGCAGTCTGTAAAGCAGAGCGGCCAAGTTGCCCGCATCAGGCATCAGCCAGTAGTCATCGGCGATATAACAGTATTGGTGAATCCGCGCCGTGGGCGAGGTGTCATGAAAATGATAGACCCGGCAACGAGTGAGCAGATGGATTAACCCCCGCACCTCCATTTTATGAAATGAGCTAATGTCCTTTGCTGAGTTTGCCAGTGAGAGCATCCGTGTTTCACGATGTCCTGCGGCTAATGAAATCTTCTTTGGAGATGGATGCCCAGATGAAAAGAAGCTCAGAATCTCTTCAGCAAAAACAAGTGTATCTCCCGTTGCATGAATCAAGCGCATTTCATAGATGTTCTTGCTGCTGTCCACTTCAAATTCCAGCTTGGCCTCCATCTGCGGTGTCATCTTGGGGCCAAAGTGCAGTAGGGACTGCGCACGCCCGGACATGCCAATGTGCTGCTGAAGCCGCTCCGCCATCATCTCGTTGAGCATCTTGAAAAATGAGACAAAGTTGCTCTTTCCAGCCCCGTTCGCCCCAATGAGGACATTCAGATTGCGCAGCTCAATGTCCATTTCTTTAATGGACTTGAAGCCTTTAATGATTATCCGTTTCAGCATCTTTTTCTTGATTTTATCCTGTGACGCGACATTGCCTAGCAGAATTTTTCTGTCTCCGTCAAAGCCGCTGTGCTATCTTCGCCGCATGCGAACCCGACTGACCATGACTGTTGCAGCACTGCTGCTCATCGCCATGCTGCTGATCTGGCAGCGGGATGTGAGACAGAAAATGCAAGATTTAAAACAGGTTCCGAGATACTTTCCTTTGCGGAATTCTGTCTTGACGGACAGGAAGGCCAGCTCATCCTGATGTTGGAAGAAGACATGCAGGCAACCGACATCTCACCTCCTCTGTTGGCGGCAGCCATGACTGAATCCAGCATCATAAAGGCGTGAGGCGGCAGCCGCTTCATCTGATAATGCAGCTCCCACCAGAATCATTGCCGTTTTGCGGATGCCTGCCGCCTGCACCTTGGCGGCAATGTCTGCTAATGAGCCTTGGATAATGCGCTCATCCGGCCAGGAAGCCTTTTCCACCACTGCCGCGCTTGTCTCGGCTGGATAACCGCCTGCAACCAGCTCGGCAGCAACCTGCTCAATCATGCCCACAGACAGGAAAATGCAGAGCGAGGCCCGAATTGCCGCCAGCTTGGGCAGCGACTCTGCTTCCGGCACTGGCGTGCGTCCGCTGATGCGGGTGAAAATCACGGTCTGGGTGATCTCCGGCACAGTCAGTTCCGCCTTGAGCGCGGCGGCGGCGGCAAAGGCCGAGCTGACTCCCGGCACCACTTCATAAGGGATGCCCTCCTGCTCAAGCCGCTGCATCTGCTCGCGGATGGCCCCGTACAGAGCTGGATCGCCAGTGTGCAGACGCACCACCTTCTTGTCCGCCTGCCAAGCCGCAGTCAGCACGGCCAGCACCTCATCCAAGGTCATTCCGGCAGAGTCGTGAATTTCCGCCTGCACCCCATCCAACAGGGCTGGATTGACCAAGCTGCCTGCATAGACGATCACGTCTGCCGCATCCAAGAGGCGGCGGCCTTTGAGGGTGATCAGTTCCGGGTCGCCCGGCCCAGCTCCAAGAAAGATAATTGGCTGCTTCATGTGCTTGCTGTGCTGACCTGCTTTTTCCGCAGAATCATGGTGGAGAAATAATGGAGATCGCGGCCCTGCGCCTCGCGGATATTGTTGTAAATGCGCTGATCAGGCAGGCCGCAGCGTTCAACCAGCACCGCCTTGTCAGTCAGGCCGAGTTCGTCCAAGAGACTGATCAGACGGGGAAGCTGGCGGAACATCTTCATCAACACCACCGCGTCTGAATTGAGGAGAATACCGCGCAGCCGCTCGTCGTCAAAGGCGGCTGGCACCACGGTGAGCACGTCATCGCCCAAGCCCAGCGGGCTGCCGACTTGGGCCGAGCAAGCTGACATGGCCGTGATGCCCGGCACAATGGTCACGGGCAGGCCGGGCCGCAGCTCGTGCAAGGTGGCAAGCAGGTAAAAGGCAGTGGAGTACAGCCCTGGATCGCCGAGCGTGGGAAAGGCCACGTCCTGCCCCTGCTCAAGGTGAGCAAGCACCTTTTGCGCCGCCCGCTGCCAGCCCTGCGCCGCTTCCGGGTCTGGCCCACAGCCGAGACGAATTTTCTTCATTGGAAAGCAGAGTTCCAGCACAGTCTTGTCGGCAAGGCCGACCATTGCCGCTGCAATCTGCAAGGCACTGCTGCTGCCGTCCTCCTTAGCCTTGGGCGCGGCCCAGACGCGGCACTGCTCCAATATCCGCACTGCCTTGCAGGTCATCAGCTCCGGGTCGCCCGGGCCAATGCCGACAATATGCAGACGACCTGTCTGTTTTGCGTCTGATGTATATTCCGCCTTCACAAAGTTCTCTGCTGCACCAGCATGTTGAGGTCTTTCATAGCGTTTGATTTCCTTATGGACAGGATGAGGATTGCGTCAACGTGGTTGTTTGGCTCAAGGCTTTGCGCAATAAAGCAGAAGAAAGAAAACTCGTCAACGTAAACTTAGCGGGGTGCCAAAGTTCTGGCGCATCTTTCTCCGTGCTTCAGCCGGACTTTCGCCGGTCCAGTGCTTATGACCTTAGCGGCCCCGAAGAGAATGCGCTGCTACTGCTGTTCATCGTTGTCCCCGGCCAGCAGGTCCATGATTTTGTCCACAGACAGTTTGGACAGATCAGTGACCTTGCCGCGAATCTTGAGATAGACAGGTTTTCCGTTCGTCTGAATTGCTGCGAGCAGCTTTTTGACCCGCTCCATGCGCTTAACTCGTTCGGCAAACTGAAGCGAGCCTTCAATTGTGGCTGCGATCACGACAAGCTGCCAGATTACATCGCCCGGCCCTTTATGCTCGCCATCCGGCGGCGGTGCTGGGGTGAACTGCGCAGTCTGCTGCAACTCGCTCTGAATGAATTCTGCCACAGCAGCTTCCAGTTCCGGCTTGTCTTTGGGCAGGCGAAATTCTATTTCAGTCATGGCTTTTGTCCAATTCTCTTTTCAGGGTATCTGCTCCGAAGAAGTTAATAAACTTGATCATGCTTGCCTATATCAAGCAGAACAATGACTTCAACATCCGCGCTTTGTTCGAGCGAGAACACAATTCGGCAATCATAGCCGCAACTACATGCGCGCAGCCCTTCCAATGTTCCGCTCAGTTTATGCGTATTCAGTGATGATGAGAAAATATCTTCCTGCATTTGTTCAAGAGTCATTTCAATGCTCTTCAGCAGTTTCTTGTCGCGGCGGACAAATTTGCTGAAAGCTCGCTTGAACTTTGGGGTTACAACCAGCTCGCGTCTCATTCCTCTTTGTTCATGTATTCCCGAAGTTCTTTGATCGCATCCTGCGCTGACTGAGGTTTCAGCTCGCCTCGGCGAAACATTGCTAAAGAATCTTTTGCATCTCTGGAAATTTCGTGCCGCACAGCTTCAATGTCCCAGCTATGTATCAAATCAGCAAGTATTTTCCGCTGTCTTGGAGAAAAATGTCGGATTGTTTCCACCACCTGTTCAAATGTCATGGACATGCCTGCATTCCTCCGGCTGGCAATCTTTTGTTTTTCTTGGCAGTACAGCCCTTCGACTTCGCTCAGGGCACTCGCGCCGATAAGCACTCTGAATGCGCGCTGCGCTTTCAATCTGCCTTCAGGCATCTGGTTCAACAATACTCCATTCCTCGAATTTCTCAAGGGTTTCTATGGGCTGATTGCCGCTGATGACCTCAGCAAGGGCGGCCAGCAGCGCAGGGTTGGGATGGCCGTCCTGCTCGGCCCTGCGGACATTGTCTGTCAAGTTCCAGCCAAGGGAGCGCACCCCGTCCAGCAGGAGTTTTTTCAGAGGGCTGAGAGTCTGGGGCTGGCAGTGGGCGTAGCGGTAGAAGGCCAGTTCTACAGCTAAATCCGGGGCTTCTTTTTCCTGATGCTGCTCTGCCTGTTCCAGCATTTCGACAGCCTTGCTGCGATTGCCTTGCACGAAAAGAAGTTTGGCGTAGTTGCCAAGATTGTTTGCATCTTTCGGGTCAGCCTCCACAGCCCGCTCGTACATGGCTTCCGCTGCTGCGTAATCTTGCTTCTGCTGCCAAAGAAAATTTGCGTAGTTGCCGAGATTGTTCGCATGATTCGGGTCAGCCTCCACAGCCCGCTCGTACATCGCTTCCGCCGCTGCGTAATCTTGCTTCTGAAAATGCAAAAAATAGGCGTATCTGCCGAGATTGCGCGCATGATTCGGGTCAGCCTCCACAGCCCGCTCGTACATCGCTTCCGCCGCTGCGTAATCTTGCTTCTGAAAATGCAAAAAATAGGCGTAGTTGTCGAGATTGTTCGCATGATTCGGGTCAGCCTCCACAGCCCGCTTGTACATGGCTTCCGCTGCTGCGTAATCTTGCTTCTGATTCGCCAGAAAGAGAGCGTAGTTGCCGAGAGTGTTCGCATGATTCGGGTCAGCCTCCACAGCCCGCTCGTACATCGCTTCCGCCGCTGCGTAATCTTGCTTCTGATTCTTCAGAAAGAGGGCGTAGTTGCCGAGAATGTTCGCATGATTCGGGTCAGCCTCCACCGCCCGCTCGTACATCGCTTCCGCCGCTGCGTAATCTTGCTTCTGATTCTCCAGAAAGACAGCGTAGTTGCCGAGATTGTTCGCATGATTTGGGTCAGCTTCTATAGCCCGCTCGTACATGGCTTCCGCTGCTGCGTAATCTTGCTTCTGCTGCCAAAGAAAAGTGGCGTAGTTGCCGAGATTGCGCGCATGATTCGGGTCAGCCTCCACCGCCCGCTCGTACATCGCTTCCGCTGCTGCGTAATCTTGCTTCTGATTCTTCAGAAAGAGGGCGTAGTTGCCGAGATAGATAGCTCTTTCTTTATCTGTTTTTGCCAATTGCAGAGCTGTGTCCAGCCGGTTTTCTTCATCTGCCAGATCAGCGTCCTGCAAAAGTTTCTCTGTGGTTTTGTCCAGTTCGCCAAAATACAGAAAATATGCCTGCCTGAGCAGTTCTCCTCTTCCCGAAAATTGACTGAACATCAAAAAAAGAATACCTTGAGACTCTTTTTCTGCTTCTTTTTTCTTTTTATCGCGCTCTTCATCAAAAACTTTATACAGTTCGGTAAACTGAAAGACAGATAACCCCTCTAAAGCATAGCCACTCACCCGTAATTTTTCAAAAACATGAAGTGAAAGCGACAGCTCAAGATAATTGATAAACGTATCTGCATCAAAGCCGATTTCCTCCCAATCTGCTGCACAGTTCCTAATGCAAAGCCGATGCAAAGCGGCAATGCGCCGCTGGTCTGTCTCGCTGGAGAGCGGCAGTTCTCCTGCATATTCGGCGGAAAAATGATTAGCGCGAATAAAGTCAATACTCTCCTTGAGAGTCTCTGTTTCCGGCACCGCATACTCTGCCAAAAAATCCTTGAACCAAATCCGCCAGAGCAGCGGCGCGCAAATCTTGGCCAGAAAATTTCTATCCTCCCGGCCCAGCGGCTCCACCACCTTCCTTGCCAAACCATAGCAGGAAATATGGCCGTCCACATCCCGGCCCTGCCAATGACAGAGCAGGCCGAAGTTGTCCAACCGTTGCAGGGCTGCTGCCGGATCAGCAATTCCGGCCTTTGGACCAGCTTGCAGGAGCAGCTCTTCCGGCACCGGCACCTCAAACAGAGTCAGCAGACGCAGGAACTCACGTTCGCTGTTGCGCAGTGCCCGACTGTAAACCTCCAAGGCAATGCGCTGAAAATACTTGTCAACTTCATCCGCAGGCGATGCTGCTTCCAGCTCGGCTTGCGAGGCGGCAATTCGCTGCAAAGCACTGTCCAACGCGGCCAACTCGCCCTTGAGCAGCGGCGGAAAAAGCACGGCCTGCAAACCGGGATTGCCCTGCGCTGCGGCAAAAATCCGCTCCAGATACTGCGCATCCTGAACCTTATCCCGCTCTTGGCTCCCGTCGCGCTGGAGCAAAGCCAGCCAGTGCTTTTCCTGCTCGGCCACAGTCATGTCCGGCACATTGATTGCCCGCAGCTTGGCGCACAAATCCTCGCCGTGGCGGTTGCGCAGAGTGAAGCAGCAGCGGGAGGTGAGCAGCAGGCGCGAGTCGGTGTCCGCTTCGGCAAACGCTTCAATCAATGCCTTGAAAACAGGTTGATATTCCCGCTTGACCTCGGCCTTGTCTCCTTGCGTAGGCAGCGGCTCCAGAATGTGCTGCTCCAGATCGTCTGCCACCAAAACTATGGGCTGCTGATCAAAGATCCCTTCCAGCAGGCTCAGGAGAATGCCTTTCAGCCTGCCCGGATCCGCCTGCACCTTGGCTAACAGCCCAGCAAAATCAATCTCCGCATCCCGCGCAGCATCTTGCAGCACTTCCAGCAGATCAATGGCCTGATAATGGCGATACAGGACAGCGGCCTTGCAGCGCGGCTCCAGCCGGTCAACAATCCGGGCCGCCAAGCTGGATTTGCCCGTGCCGCCAATGCCGTAGAGCAGCACGGGCCGCTGCTCGGCAAAGGCTTGCAGAGCCTCCTTGGTCTGCCAGCGTCTGCCGACAAAAGTTTCCCGGCTGGCAACCTGCACTTCCCCTTTTTTGTTGTCCAACAGCTCATGGCAGGGCCGCCCGCCGCGCTTGGGACTTTTCGGCTGCCGCCGCGAAATCAGGGGCAGGCCGCCTGCCGGGCCGAGACAGCAGCGGGCGGAATGCCAGTACGGGCAGCCTTCCCGGAGCATGGCCTGCCGGGCAAGAGCGCAGGCTGCGGGCACAGTTTCCTCAAATTGCAGGGCCTGATAAAAATGCTGGGCAAAACGGGTCGCGTCCTCGTCTGCTACAGCTCCGTCCCAGCCGACAAGATTGGCAATACCGAGGCGGGCCAGTTCAACCAGCAGCGAACGATGGTCGCGGTGTTCCGCGCTGTGGCAGGCTGAGAGAAAAAGAGTGCTGAACTGGTCGCGCAGGGGAATGAAATCATGGGCCGTCGCAGGCAGGAGGCCGAATTGCCGGTCTTCGAGATGCAGGACAAAACCGCGTTCCGGGTCAAAGCTGCCGTGACAGGAAAGATGGAGGACATCGCAATGAGCGGTGTCAAGAAGGCGACTGCGCAGCCCGTCCAGACTGCCGGATTCATCGACAATCAGATTGAGCGTGCGACAGGTGCGGGCAGCGGCGAAAATGGCCCGCTCTTCCGCTTCATAGCTGAGACCGCTGCTCAGTTCCGGGTCAGCGGCCATGAAAACTAAGGTCAGATCGCGGTATTGCGGCTGGCGCAATGTGGGTGCTGGTTGACCAGCGCGCCGGAGCACTTCAAAAGGCTGAGGAGCAGCAGCAAGAAATTGGCTGTCTGCGGCGAGAATCTCCCACGGCAGCCGCAGGAGCAGTTCGTCATCATCTGCCTCAGCAAGAACAATGAGCTGCCGCGTGCCGGGCGCATCCAGCCATTGCCGGAGAAGCTGCGGATTGCCGTTGAAAATTAACTCAGCCAGCCGTTCACCAAGTGCAAGCAGGGCGGCGTTGTCTCCAGATTGACGCAGGTCGGCGTAGGTTTCGTAGCAGTCCTCTAACCCGCTGCGCAGTGCATCAGTCAGGTCGATGGACAGCGGCGGCTGGCTGGCAAGGTTGAGGAGCAGATTGTTGTCAGCAAGCTGAAGCGTCAGATTCATGCGCGTCTCGTTACCCTGCCCTGCATCTCCTTATCTGCCCGGTCTGTTGAAATTTTCCTCCAGCGCAGCGATTTCCGCCACCGACAAACCGGTTGCCTCGGCCACGAGTTCAGGGGCAACGCCCTTCCGCAGCAGATTCTTGGCAATCAGCAGCTTTTCCTTCTTTGCCCCCTCTTTAATGCCCTCCTCAAATTTGGTCTGCTGGAGTTCCTCTTGATGATATTCCTCAATCATTCTGGCCCGCTCCTCCGGCGACAGCTGATCCCGCCGAATGGCCTCGAACAATTTCTGAATCACCGCCTGACCGTACAGGCTCTCGTCCACCTCTTCATCAAGGGTGTCGTTGCGTTGATGGCCCGCAGCCATTCTCGGTACGGCTCCGGCGTTGCGTCGGAAACATATTTCGGGCAGAGATAAATCACCTTATGGGAAAGTTCCTGAAGCGGCTGTCCGGTCAAATCACGGGAATCAAAATCAATCACCGCAATGTCCCGCTGGTGACGGTCGCCAGAGGTCAGAACTACCACGGTATATACGGTCAAGGGCGGGCGATAATTCTTGGAACTCGCCACTTGCTCCAATAACGCCGCGCAGTGGTAATAGAGAAAGCGGTCGTAGTGATCGTTGGTTCGGGCGTGCTGAATATCAACAATCAGCCGGTGCTCGGTGTCTTCCGCGAAAAGATCAAAGCGGGGCTTGACATAGCCGAGGGGCGGATCGAATTCCTTTTCTGTCTCCACATGCTCAATGCTGACAGGCCGACCGATCATATCGCGGGCAAAGGCCGTGAAAATCTCCGGGTCGCAGAAAGCCTTCTTGAAAACCACTCCGTATTTTAGCGAAGCGACTTGTTTCATCTCTGTTCACCGAATTCTGTTGGGAAAATCCATTATTCCTTCCGCATCAACGCAGGATAATCCTGCCGCAGAAAATTATGCAGCAGCACCAGTCCGGCCTTGGTCATGATGGACTCAGGATGAAACTGCACTCCTTCCACGGCCAAAGTCTTGTGGCGCAGGCCCATCAGCTCGCCCTGATCGGTGTGGCAGGTTGCTTCGAGACAGTCCGGCATGGTGCTTTCCTCAACCACCAAAGAATGATAGCGCATTCCTTCAAAGGGATTGGCCAAGCTGGTGAACACGCCCTTGCCGTCGTGGAACATCGGGCTGGTTTTGCCGTGCATGACCCGGCCCGCCCGGATCACTTTGCCGCCAAAAGCCTCGCCAATGGACTGATGGCCAAGACAGACACCGAGAATGGGAATCTTGCCGCTGAAATGCTGAATCGCGGCCACGGAAATACCCGCCTCCTTGGGTGTGCAGGGGCCAGGCGAGATCAGCAGGCGGTCGGGCCGCATGGCCTCAAATTCCTGCACCGTGATCTTGTCATTGCGGAAGACCCGGATTTCCGGCGGCTGCCAGTTTTGCGGCGCATCTGGCGGCGCAGCGGCCAAGGTCTGAACAATATTGAAGGTGAACGAGTCGTAGTTGTCAATAATGACGATCATCACAGCGGCAGCCCCTGCTCGGCAAGTTCGACAGCCCGGCGCAAAGCGCGGGCCTTGTTGACAGTTTCCTCAAATTCCGTTTCCGGCACTGAGTCGGCGACAATGCCTGCCCCGGCCTGAATCCAGAGATTATCACCCTGCATGACAAAAGTGCGGATGGTGATGCAGAAGTCCATGTTGCCGGAAAATCCGAAATAACCGACCGCGCCTGCATACGGCCCGCGCCGGTCCGGCTCCAGCTCGTCAATGATTTTCATGGCCTGAATCTTGGGCGCGCCGCTGACCGTGCCTGCCGGAAAACAGGCTTCCAGCACGTCAAACTGATCTTTGCCCTCGGCCAGACGACCATGCACGCCAGAGACGATGTGCATGACATGGCTGTACTGCTCGACCACCATCAGGTCGCGCACCTCAACGTGGCCGCGCTCCGCCACCCGGCCTGTATCGTTGCGGCCCAGATCAACCAGCATCAGATGCTCGGCCCGCTCCTTGGGGTCAGCAAGCAGCTCTTCGGCCAATGCCGTGTCTTCCTCTGCATTGGCACCGCGCTTTCGGGTCCCGGCAATCGGACGCAGCTCAATCTCGTCATCCTCCAAGCGCACGAGAATTTCCGGCGAAGAACCGATCAGGAAGAGATCATCCAAGCGGAGATAAAAGAGATAGGGGCTGGGATTGACATGCCGCAGGCAACGGTAGAGCAGGAAGGGGTCAAGCTGGGTCTTACTCTGAAACCGCTGTGACAGCACTACCTGAATGATGTCGCCTGCTAAAATATGCTCTTTGGCCTGCTCAACCATGCGGCAGAAGGTTGACTCATCCATGTTGGAGCGGAACTGATGCGGCTCGCAGCCTGCGGAGGACAAGAGAGCTGCTGGCACAGGCTGCCGGAGCTGCTCCAGCACCGCTTCAATCCGGGCGCAGCCGTCGGCGTGCAATGCCGTAGCGTCCTTGCCTGCCTTTGGCACCACATTGCAGACCACAGTCAGTTTCTGGCCGACTGAATCATAAATCAGGACCAGCCGAGGCACGATGAAGGAGGAATCAGGAATATTCATCGGCACATGGCTGTCCGGGATTTCTTCAATAAAGCGAATCATGTCATAGCCAAGAAAACCAACCAGACCGCCGTAGAAACGAGGCAGGCCCGGCGCAGTGCTGGCATTGAAGACCTTGAGCAGCTCGCGCAGCTCCTTGAGCGGATTGACATTCTCCCGGATTTCCTCCTCCTGGCCGCTGCGGGTCAGCGTGACTTGGCCGCCTTTGGAGGAAAAGGTCAGCAGCGGGTCAAGACCGATGAAGGAGTAGCGGCCCCATTTTTCCCCGCCGGTCATGGATTCAAAGAGAAAGGCGTGCCGCTCTTTGCCTGCTGTTTTGGCAAAGATGGTCAAGGGTGTTTCCAAATCCGCGATCACCGTCCGATGCAGCGGAACTAATCCGGCCTGCTCCATCAGCTCAGAGAACGCTTTCAGCTCAGGAAAATACATGATCAATCTGCGGAAAAAGAAAAAGCCACAGAAGCAGTGCGCTTCCGTGGCCGACAGTCCTGAATTTGCGGATGCCAGCCGGTTCAGGCGGCAGCTGTCATCAGGTTGACGCGCTTGGTCAGCCGGGAAATCTTGCGGGCGGCAGTGTTCTTGTGAATCGTGCCCTTGCTGGCCGTCTTCTGGATGATCGGCGCAACTTTTTTCAAGGCTTCCTGCGCAGCCTCGTTTGCGCCTGAGGCCAAGGCATCCTCCAAGTGGCGAATGGCAGTGTGCATTCTTGATTTGTTCATCCGGTTGCGCAGACGGCGCACCTTGGACTGCCGGTCCCGTTTTGCTGCTGAAGCATGATTAGCCATGAAAGCTCCTTGCTGCTTGCTTAATAGTTGAATAAATGGAATGAAACTATAGCGGAACCGCCTGCGCCTGTCAACAGCTATTTGTGCTTTGCGCTGGCTTGTCCGGTCCGGGATTGTTCTGCTGAAACAGAAGCGGAAGAAGACGGCTGCTCCGCCGCCTGTCTCAGGCCGAGCAGATACTGCCAGAAGCGGATTTCCTCAGCCGTGCTGGGCACAGGCGGCACAACTTCGATCACTGGCACCTCATCAACAGAACGCCGGGCCATCTCCGCTGCTGCTGTCTGCCAATCAGCGAAGAGATCAGGAATATCTGTTGCGGCCTGTTTCTTGTCAATCCTGTTTGCACCTTTTCCCGGCCATGTTTTGACTGCGTCGCCTTCTAAAATCGTGCCGTTCAGGTCAGCTCCAGCCAAGTCGGCTCCGATCAGCCATGCGCCGTGCAGATCAGCATCCCTCAGATTGGCCGAAGTCAAACAGGTGAAATTGAGCTGCGCTCCAGTCAGGTTCGCGCCCTGCAAATCCGCTTTGGCCAGATTGAGATGATTCATGACCGCGCCGCGCAGATCACAGCTTGGACAGGCATTGGTGGTGAGAAGCTGATTGAAATGCTTTTGGATATCAGGGTAAGGCGAACCGAGCAGCTCGGCGCGGCAATGGCCGCCCCAGAACTGCGCTGCAATAAGCAACCACACCGGACGGAAAAAAATGCGCCCGCAGAACTTCATGCTGCTCTCCCGCCCTGATGCGGCATCAGGGCCAGACCAAACTTTTGTGAATCCAGCCAGTGAGCTGTGGATGATGGATTTTCAGCCAGTCTCCCTTCTGCTCAACTTTCTGGAGGATGACATCACGAACCACCTTGCCGACCTGATCATAGTCAGTGCCGGGGCCGGAGCGGACATTGCCTCTGCTGACCTTGACGATCACATAAGGGGTGCTGGAGGTCAGCGAGGCATAGATCCAGCCTTGATCGTTTTCATAATCGCGGACATTGAGCCAGTCTCCCTTCCGTTCCAGAATTTCGAGCGGATACCCGGCAGGCAGTTCAAAAAGCACTGCCGAATCAGTGGTCGGGCCGGAGCGGAGATTCACTCCGTCCTTGCTCACAGAGACAAACTCAGCCGCTGCCACAACTGAAGCCAGCATCGTCGCTGCCAGCAGCATCAGCATCACTGCCAGCAGAGTTCGGTGTTGCATTGCAATCCCCCTTTGTTTCATTATACTGTCCTGATGTGAAATACAATAGAAATTCCTGATTGCCCTTGGCCCCGCAGACTGCGGCGGCAGTGCTGCGGACGCAGGTCAGACCCAGTTCCTCGCCTGCCCGCCTGATTGCGGTCATGGCCTCCTGATGCAGGCTGCTCTCCCGGACGATGCCGCCCGCGCCGACCTTGCCCTTGGGCAGCTCAAACTGCGGCTTGACCAAGGCGAGTATCCTCGCGCCGTTGCAGAACAGCGGCAGGAGCGGCGGCAGCAGGAGCTGAAGCGAAATAAAGGATGCGTCAAGGACGGCAAGGTCCAATGCTTCAGGAATTTGCTCCCGGCTGAGGAAACGGGCATTGGTGCGCTCCAGAACCGTGACCCGCTGATCTTGGCGCAGCTTCCATGCCAGCAGGCCATAGCCGACATCAACACTATAGACCTTGGCAGCCCCATGCTGGAGCAGGCAGTCAGTGAAGCCGCCGGTTGAGGCCCCGATGTCAGCGCAGACCCAGCCGCTGGGGTCAAGGGCCAGCTCGCGCAGTCCTCCGGCCAATTTCTCGCCGCTCCGGCTGACATAGGCGGATGCTTTTTTCCTGAGCCTGATCTCGCAGTCCGCTGCCACTAAGCTGCCCGCCTTGCAGTCGGAACGGGTGTTGACCAGCACCTGGCCTGCGCCGATCAAGGCTTGGGCCGCTGCCTGATCCGCAGCCAGACCGCGCTCTGTCAGGAGCAGGTCGAGCCGCTGCTTGGCAGGCATCAGTTGTTCAGATTTTCCAGCCGCTCCCGCGCCACCTTGGCCTCACGGCTCCGGGGATGATCAGCAAGCAGCTTGGCATAGACCACCTTGGCCGTCTCCTTGTCGGTCAGCTTTTCAAAGGCCATGCCCTGCCGCAGCAGAGCCGCTGAGATGTGCGGATCATCGGCATAATTGGAGATCACCTTCTGGTAATCAAGGATGGCCAAATCATATTCGCCCTGATTGAACAGGCATTCTCCCATCAGATACTGGGCCTTGGCCGCCTCCCGTTTGTCAGGCTGCCCGCCAAGAAACTGCTCAAAGACCTTGTAGGCCGACTGATACTCTTTGGCTTTGAAGCGGCTCATGCCCTGCTCCATCAATTTGTCATCCGGTCGGGCGGCAGAGCTGCTGGAACCGGGAATGACCACTGGCTCATCATCTTTTGGCTCTTGGTAGTGAACCACTGGAACCACTGTTTCCCCGCCGCTCTCCTTGCGCACCTTTTTACTGTCCGGGTGCAGGACGGTTGCAGGGGCTGGCTCAGGCGCTGGCTCAGGCGGGGTCTGGACAGCAAAGCTGCCTGTTCCGCCCGTTTCCGCCTCTTGCAGAGCCAGATCAGCTTTTCTCCGGGCCGCTGCCGCCCGTTCCGCCGCCTCTTTTGCCCGCCGCTCCGCCGCTCTGGCTTTTTCTGCCGCCTCCTGCACCTTATGCTGGCTGCGTGTTTCAAGACCGCTTGACAGCTCGTCAATCTTTAGTTCCAAGGAACGGACCAGCTCCTCGTTTGACTTGGCCAACTGGCTGTTTTCGGCCTGCGTCTGCTCAATCGCCGCATAGAGCGAGGCGATTTTGTCCTCTGTCTCAGCCTTGTACTGATTGAAACGCTCAAGGTTCTCCTGATTCACCGAGCGGAGCTGCCGGGCCTCATCAGCCACAGTTTCCAGCCGGTTGACAGAATTGGCCGTGTCCTTGAGCAGCTGATCCAGAGCTTGGGATTCAACCTCTTTGATTTTTTTCGCCGTCTTCGACTCAACACTCTTGACCTGCTGATTGACGGTGCGGAGCTGGTAGTTGAGCCGCCGCACATCATCCTGACTTGCGCACTGACAGAGCAGCAGGAGGGAACAGCCTGCCGCCGCCGTGATTTTGAACCCGTTCATAGCTGATCATATAAGAAAAAATTAACAGAACCGTTCGTTCATCTGGAGCGCGGCGACCAGCGCGGATAGGACTGACTGCCGGGCAGCCGGAAAAGGACCCGCTCGCCTTGGCCGTTGGCCATGATGGCGCAGATTTCCATCTGACCGTTTTTTTTCCGGGAAAAGGCGATCTGTCTGCCGTCCGGCGACCAGGATGGCGACTCGTAATCGCCATAGCTGGAGGTGATCCGGGTCGGCGAGCCGCCCTCGGCGGAAATGGTGAAAATATGATAATGACCGCCGTTCAAGCTGGTGTAGGCGATTTTATCGCCTTTAGGCGACCAGGACGGCTCCACATTTTCCTTCCCCTGCAAGGTCAGCAGGCGGGTGCTGCCGCTGCGCAGGTTCATCAGATAGACCTGCGGCCTGCCGCTGCGGTCGGAAACAAAGGCAATGGACTTGCCATCCGGGGAATAGGAGGGGGAAACGTTGATGCCGGAGCGCTGCGTCAGGCGATCCTGAATCTGCCCCTGCATGTCAAGCCGATAAAGATCAGGATTGCCGTCCTTGCTCAGGGTGACGATCATGCTTCTGCCATCCGGGGCAAAGGCTGGAGCCAGATTCATGCCTTCCCGCCGCGACAGGGCCTTGGTCAGCTGGCTCTGGTTCAGATCGGTGATGTACAGATTCTGGTTGCCGCGATGATAGGAGGAATAGGCCAGCAGGCGGCCATCCGGGGAAAAACGCGGCGAGACACAGAGATTGTTGTGCCGGGTTATCCGACGGACATGACGGCCCAGCACATCGGCAATATAGATTTCCTTGCTGCCGGAGGCATCAGAGACAAAGGCGATGGAGGTGCGGCTGATGCCGGGTTCGCCGGTGAAGTCCTCGACCAGGGCATCGGCAAGCTGCAGGGCCAGCTCGTCCTGCTGCGAGGCCGGGCCGCTGAAGCGTCTGGCAGGAAGGGTTTTGTTGGCAGGCACATCCAAGAGCGCGCCTTCGACAACCATTTTGCCGCCCTGATCAGAGACCTTGCCAAGCACCACATAATCTGCGCCGCTGCCGCGCCAGTCTTTGTCAGGTCCAGCCTGGCCTGCGTCAACAATACGGATGAAGCCGTGAAAATCAAGACCCTTGATCAGCATCTTGGCAATATCCCTTCCTGCGCTGCCGCCAGTGAACGGCGGCACTGCCACGGCCAGCTTGCGCACCCCGGAGCTGGCAATATCCAGCTCGATGCGCTTTGCCGCCGCAGGCGAGCTGAAACAGAGCAGCAGCAGGACAAGGAAAAAATGGAAGAGCGCGGACATCCAGGAACTGCGGTCTGTTGTGTGCATGGTTTTATAAAAAGAAAATTATGTCAAGCCTTTAGGCGTGAAGTTCAGTTCAAATTCCAGCTTTGGCTCCCGAATCAGAGCCGGGAAGTCAGGCAAGGGCTCGGCACTGCGCAGGGCCTTGAGCACAGACTGGTCAAACAGGGCATCGCCGGATTTTTTCTCAATTTTTATATCGTCAATCGCCCCTTTTTTGCTGACGGTCAAGGCAACCACGGTTTTCAGGCCCTTGCTGGCCGCCATCAATTCCGGCAGCTTCCAGCAGCTGCTGATTTTATCATTCAAGGATGCAGCATAGCGATTCAAGACAGCAGGACTGGAGCCTGCACCCCGGCCATTGCCGCCGGTGCCAGCCGCTGAAGCTGGGCCGCTGCCGTGAACTGCGGCCACGACCGATTTGACCGCCGCATCTTCCTGGAGAGCACGGGCTAACTGTGCTCTGGCCTGCGCCGCCGCCTGCTGGGCCTGCTGGGCTTCCTGTTCAATCCGTTTCGCCTCTGCCAAGGCCTCGCGCCGTTTCTGCTCGGCCAACTGTCTGCGAGCCGCCGCCGCTTTTTCAGCCTTTTCAGCGGCAGCCTTTTTCTCTTCCGCCAATTTAGCCGCTTTAACCTGCGCCTCTTTCTTCTTAGCTTCAGCGATTTTCGCCTGCTCGACCTGCCGCGCTTTTTCCGCAGCAGCCTTTTTTTCTTCCGCCAATTGAGCCGCCTTGACCTGCGCCTCTTTTTTCTTGGCTTCAGCGATTTTCGCCTGCTCGACCTGCCGCGCTTTTTCCGCAGCAGCCTTTTTTTCTTCCGCCAATTTGGCTGCTTTAACCTGCACCTCTTTTTTCTTAGCCTCGGCAAGCTGCAGCTCTTCAGCCTGCCGCGCCGCCGCTTCCTTTTTCTTAGCTTGTTCAGCAACCGCTTCTTTTTGCACCGGAGGCGCAGCTTTCTGCTTCTCCGGGTTGAGCGAAACAGCCTCCTTGGGCGCAGCCTGCGGTGCTGCCACTGCTTTCTTGACCGCCTGCGCCGGTTTGATGACCTCAATCTTTGCCACTGTCTGCTGCGGGGCCGGTTTTTCCGGCTCAGGAGCTACCGCTGTCTTGACTTCCACCTTTTCCACGGTCTTTTCAACCACCACCGGCAAAGGCGGCTCCGGCTTGCTCTCCACCACAGGCTTGGGCGGCGGGGCAACCGCCTTTTTCACCGCATTATGAGGCCGGATGATCTCCACCGTTTTCGCAACAGGCCGGGCCGGTTCCGGTTCCGGCTCCGGCGCAGGTTCCGCAACAGGGGGCGGCTCAGTGACTGGCGCGGCCTCTTTGGCTGCCGGGGGGGCAGGGCCGGATTCATTCATGCTGATCAAATCGACCGTGACAATGTTTTCCAAATTGAATTTAGGCCTGCTGTCGGTCAGGTTCTGCAACACTGCCGCGCTGCCAAACAGGGCAAGATGGAGGGCCACTGCCAGATTCAGCGGCCACTGCCAGCCAGCGCCGTCATCGCGCTGGGCCAGAAAAAGCTCCCATTCATCACGCCGCATTACGCTCATTTGTCCGCACCTCCTGCATTGTCTTCATCCGGCGAAGTCACCATGCCCAATTTGGTGAAACCAGCCCGTTTAATCTGCGACATGACCTCCACCACCTTGCCATAAGGCACATCCGTGTCCGCCTGAAGGTAAATCGGCTCCTCTTTTTTGTCTGGAGAATATTTTTCCAGCTCTGAAAAAAGCATGGACAGGCTAATCACCACGTTATCGTTGCCAACGGCAATTTTCCCGTCAGCACTGACGATCACCATCAAAGGATCCCCTTTCTGCGGCAGGGCCTCAGCAGTGATTTTCGGCAGGTTGATGTCAATGCCTTGGGTCATCATGGGCGCAGTGACCATGAAAATGATCAGCAGCACCAGCATGACATCCACCAGCGGAGTCACATTGATCTCCGCCGCCAGTCTCCGGCGGTCTCTGCCGCCCAAAGTTCCCATTCCCATGACTGATTATTTCAGTGTGCGTTGGCTGGATGGACAGCGGCTATGCTCTGGTCAGCATGTCGCGTTCGATCAAATTGAGGAAGTCAGAAGAAAAGTTTTCTATTTCTCCTTCAAAATCAAGCACTTTCTTGGAGTAGAAATTATAGAAGATCACTGCGGGAATGGCCACGGCCAGTCCGGCGGCAGTGGCGACCAAGGCTTCAGAAATGCCGGGCGCTACCACGGACAGCGATGCCCCGCCTCGTGCGCCGATCTCTTGGAAAGAGACCAAGATGCCCCAGACTGTGCCGAAAAGACCGATAAACGGGGTTGCGCTGCCCGCAGTGGCGAGAAAGGCCAAAGAACGCTCCAGCCGCTCCAGTTCAATGAGCTGGGCCTTGCGCACCGCCCGCTTGAGATTGTCCAAGACGGCCAGCTTTGTTTGCAAAGTTTCTGGCTTTTCCGCCCGTTCGTTGCGGGCCGCGCTGATTTTGCGCAGCTCATTGAAGCCGGAAACAAAGACTGCCGCCTCCGGGCTGTCCACAGCCGCCTTGGCTGATTCATAGGCATTGTTCAAGGTTTTTGATTCCCAGAAATCAGCGAGGAAATCGTCAGAGGCCCGGCTGGAACGACGAAAAAGCAGATATTTGGCAATGATGATCCACCAAGAAATCACAGAAAACAGCAGCAGGGTGAGCATGACCAGCTTGACAACAAGCCCGGCATTGGCCATCATGCTGAAAACAGTGAGATTCATGAAGTTTGCTCTGCAATGGTAAGTGGTTGAATTTTTGGCATGATCCAAAGGCCGAGATCGAATCCGGGGGAGCACGCTGCCGCGCTGTCAGCAGGAAACAGCGGCGGGCCGGAATGTTTCTGACAAATTATAGCGGCTTCTGAGAATTGTGTCGACCCCCATCTCAATATAGTGTACATAGCCGGGAAGAAAAGCAAGTGCTTTGTCCGCTGTTTTTCGCTCAGGCGCAAGAAAGGGAAATCATCCAGAAAGACAACGGGAGATTTTTATGACAGATGCAAGCTCAAGCTATGACGTGATCATTGTCGGCGCAGGCCCTGCCGGCATCCAAGCAGCCATTCACGCGGCCCGCAGGAAAACCCACGTCCTGCTCTTGGGCCGGATTGCCAGCAGCGCGCTCTACCCGGCCCATGTGGAGAATTACGCCTGCATTGAAGGGGTTGCCGACGGGCGGCAGCTCTTGGAAGCAGGCTTGACCCAGGTGCGGCGGTTTGGGGCTGAGGTGCTGCCGGAAGACCTGCTCAAGATCAGCCAGGAGGAGGACGGCCTTTTTGCCGTGGAGCTGGAAAGCGGCAGAATCGCCCGCAGCCGCAGCCTGATTCTGGCAATGGGCATGGCCAAAAGCAAGCTCAAGGTGCCGGGCGAGAGCGAGTTTGCTGGCCGGGGCGTGAGCTATTGTGTTGACTGCGATGCCAATTTTTTCCGGGGCGCAACCGTGCTGGTGGTCGGCAGCAGCAGCGCGGCCATTGACGGTGCCCTGACCCTGCTTGATTATGCTGGCAAAGTCTATTTAGCTGCGGAAGCCCTGAATGTGTCGGCAGAGCTGCGCCAGCGGCTGGAGCAGAGCGCGGTGGAGCTGCTGGCAGGCCGCCGGGTGCAGGAAATTCAAGGCAGTGAAAAGGGGGTGGAGGCGGTCCTTTTGGACAACGGCGGAACGGTCAAGGTTGACGGCGTGTTCATCGAGCTTGGGGCCAAAGGCGCGCTGCAGCTTGCCGCGCAGCTCGGTGTGCAGATGGATATGGAACAGTTCAAGCATATTGAGGTCAACCGGAAGCAGGAAACCAATATTCCAGGCATTTACGCTGCCGGAGACATCACCGGCACACCCTATCAGATGGCCAAGGCTGTGGGCGAAGGCTGCGTGGCCGGAATCGAGGCGGCCATGCACGCCCGCAGGATGAAGCAGGCCGGCACAGCAGACGAGAGCTGCCCGTCCTGACATTGCCAGCAGATTGGTGGGCAAGCAAAAAGACGCTTGTCCACCCTGCGGTGCGTGGTTTCGTGTGAAAGGGAGCCGGAAGGACAAGGGGAGGCCGGATGCGTCAGGTTGCGGAAAAAAAAGGTGTTGCGGAAAAATTTTCTCAAGTATATATTCAGCCAGTTGACTTTGCGTCGTCATGCGGCTCGTGGTGAAATTTCTTGTAATTTTGGATACGTGCGCACTGTTGGAATATCTCCTTGAATCTGCGTTGTTATTTGATAAAACCTCCTCCAAAATGAGGCAAAACCGAGCCGAATCAGAGGAGGTTTCCAGAAAACGTTTGGCAACTGCCTGATTTTTCTGGCACGAAAACAGGCAGGGTCACAATGACACTCCGGGGCGTCCTGGGTTATGACGGTATTTCGGCGCATTGCACGGACAGTCGCGTCATTTCCCTCAGCATTTTCTGAACGCAGTGCCATCCATCCGCAGTTCTCCTTGCACCAGATGATCACCCTGCAAGCACCGGCCAAAATCAATCTCTATCTGAAGATTCTCGGCAGGCGGCCTGACGGCTACCATGAGCTGGAAACGCTCATGCAGAAGGTTGCTCTGTATGACGAGCTGGAGCTGTCTTTGGCCGACAAGCCGGGGATTTCGCTCTCCTGTCCGGGCACAGACCTGCCAAAGGATGAGCAGAATATCGCTTTCCGGGCCGCCCGACTCTTTCTGGCCCACAGCGGTAAAGAAAATCAGGGATTGCAAATAATCCTGCACAAACGCATCCCGATGGCGGCAGGGTTGGGCGGCGGGTCCAGCGATGCGGCGGCAGTGCTGAAAGGACTGAATCAGCTCCTTGCCGCTGGCTGTTCTGCTGAGGAGCTGGCAGAAATGGGCTTGCAGCTTGGTGCGGACGTGCCCCTGTTCATCTATGATTACCCGGCAGCGTGGGCCACAGGCATCGGCGAGCGGCTGGAAGCGGCTGCACCGCTGCGCGGCTGCAAGGTGCTGTTAGTCAATCCGGGCATCGCGGTTTCAACCAAGTGGGCCTATCAAACTTTTGCCCAAATTTCTGGACGAATTGCATTGACAGAAGCCGCCGCACCGTTTACATTGTCAAATCCTTTATCGCAAGCACAGCGGCATCTGCCGCCGGAGCTGTTCAATGATTTGGAGGCAGTCACTGCGGCCCGGCACAGCACGATCAGCACCTTGAAAAAACGGCTTTTAGCTGCCGGAGCCAAGGGAGCTTTGATGTCTGGATCAGGCTCCACAGTCTTTGGCCTGTTTGCCGACCACACAGCAAAACAGGCTGAACAATGCTGCCACGAATTGAAAAAAGAATACGGACAGACTTTTCTTGTTGCGCCGTTGCTGTAGGAACGGCCCTGTCCGCAGCGAAAATTCGCAAGATTGACAGGCATGGGGTGTCGTCAAGCGGTAAGACACAAGGTTTTGATCCTTGCATTCGGGGGTTCGAATCCTCCCACCCCAGCCATCTTTGCGCAGGAAGCAGTGCGATAAGGAATTGAAATGCCCAATATAATGAAGGTATTCACCGGCAACGCCAACCCGGAGATTGCGCGGGAAATCTGCAATTATTTGGACATGCCGCTCTCCAGTGCCGAGGTGCGGAAGTTCAGCGACGGCGAGATTTCCGTTGAGATCGGCGAAAATGTGCGGGGCACGGATGTCTTTGTCATCCAGCCCACCTGCACCCCGGTCAACGATCACCTGATGGAGCTGGTGATCATCGTTGATGCGCTGCGCCGGGCTTCAGCGCGGCGGATCACCGCTGTTCTGCCCTATTACGGCTATGCCCGCCAAGACCGGAAAATCCGGCCACGGGTGCCCATCACCGCCAAGGTGGTGGCGGAAATGCTGATGGCGGTCGGCACGAGAAGGGTGCTCTGCATGGACCTTCATGCCGGACAGATTCAGGGTTTTTTCACCATTCCGGTGGATCATCTGTATTCCTCCCCGATCATGCTGGAACACATCCGCAAGAATTTTGACGACGTGGTCATGGTTTCGCCGGATGCGGGCGGTGTGGAGCGCACCCGCGCCTTTGCCAAGCGGCTCAATGCGGATTTAGCCATTATTGACAAGCGGCGCGAGCGGGCCAATGAATGCGAGGCCATGAATGTCATCGGCAACGTGAACGGCAAAACCGCCATTCTCTTGGATGACATGGTCGATACCGCAGGCACCCTTTGCGGCGCGGCGGCCAAGCTCAAGGAAAAAGGGGCGAAAGAAGTTCACGCCTGCTGCGCCCATGCCGTGCTTTCCGGGCCAGCCATTGAGCGGATCAACAATTCGGAAATCAAATCGCTGGTGGTGACCAATTCCATCCCTCTGGGCGACAAAGGCGAACGTTGTCCCAAGATTAAAGTGCTTTCTGTGGGCGAGCTGCTGGGCGAGGCGATCAGCCGCATTCATTCTGAGGACTCAGTCAGCTACCTCTTTGTCTGAGCCGCCTTGCCGCGCAGAGAAGATGGACAGAGATATTGCAGCCAGGACTGGTGCCTGCGCTGAAAAAAGAGTTTCTCGACATATTTTGATGAACTGGAGAACAAGATCATGATTCAGGTGAACATGTCGGCTGCAAAGCGGACGGCGTTTGGCAAAGGCGAGTGCCGTCGGCTGCGCATGGCGAAAAAGACCCCGGCGGTGATTTACAGCAAGGGTGAGCCAAGCCTGCCCCTGCTGTTCGATGAGACAGTCCTGTACAAAGACCTGCTTTTCATCCACCGCCGCAACGCGGTGGTCACGCTGCATGTTGAAGGGGATGAGAAAGAGAGCCGTCATGCCATGGTTCAGGAAATTCAGAAAGCTCCGGCAGTGGAGCGGGTCCTGCATGTGGATTTTCTGGAAATTGACCTGAACAAGCCGGTCTGCTTGGAAGTGCCTTTGCAGGTTACTGGCACCGCCAAGGGCGTGGAAATGGGCGGCGACCTGACCGTGACCAAGTCGTCAGTCACGCTGCGCGGCTGTCCTTTGGACATTCCTGATGAGATTGTCGCTGACGTGACCGCCTTGGACAAGGGCGACCATCTGACCTGCTCCGCCCTCACCGTTCCAGCCAAGGTGGAGATGCTCGACGATCCGGCCACGGTCTGCGCCTCAGTGGCCTGACCCAAGCCGCACAGACTTTTCTGTCCGCATTCCACCTGCCTTGCGGGCAGCATTGAGAAACCGGAAGAACCTGCTTGGTTCCTCCGGTTTTTTTATGGGCAAGACTGAGGGTGATGCAAGTTCCGGCCTGCGGCAGGTTCGATGTGAGCGTAAGGAATCTGTCAACCATCCCCGTCAGGCTGCGCCAGCGGAGCAAGGGCAGAAGAAGCCTGCCGGGGCAGCAAGGAAGCTGTTGGATTTGATGGAGAGGAAGGGGATTGAGGTGCTGATTTGAAATGCTGAATCCAGCAGGCGGTGAATTCGGCGTACGATTTTCTATGAGCAAAGGAAGCCGTTCATTCGCACTCTGCGACACTGATAGAGGACAGCGGCGCAGCGAGCCGGGCCGCGCTTGCAGCAGCTTATTGCGGAGAATGTGCAGGAGTTTTGCGCCCTGTTGTGACCTGCTTGGAAAGCTCTGGCAATATATAAATTGTGCGAAGAATGTTTTCCGCGATTTCAAGCGCAGCTACAAGTTCACGCGGTTTTGCAGATGTAATTTCATGCGCGGCAGCATTGCCCAGAAATCGGTGAGTGTGAAGAATGTCGGCCTGTGCTTTTGATAAAACACCATTGGTCGCCAGCCCGTTAATAAGCTGTTCGAGGTTGTGGCCATCAATCCCTTGGTCTCTGCAAATCGACTCAATCAATGCTCGCAACCCGATGCCAGAGAGAACTGGAAGTTGCGCATTCATAGAACTGATGATCTCTTTGTAAATGAGCCGAACTTTGAAAGGTAGTTCGTACACGTCATCTATTGGCTTTAGCTCGGAAGATCCCTGTGGATACGTTGTCAATATTGGATACCACTCACCGGTATCTGTGTCCCTGTTGTTGTCATACCATTCTTCAATCGCATAATTAAACGCCTCACAACCGGCGCACCTAGCGAAGTAATGAGTTTCACCCGATTTGGAATCGTCGGGATCAGGAGAGGAAACGTTTTCTTGAATCAGCACGTTGTGGTTTGTGTGCTTACCGCATTGGTGACAGAATATCTTCATGGTTGAAACCTTAGCAAAAGTAAAACTGTATAATCATCCAGCTTACAGCGCACACCTTCCCAATTCAACAGAGAAAATCCCCCTCAGCACCACCCCGTCCATACGCCCATCAAGGCCGGGCTTCCACTCCATGCTGCCATGCAGAAAATCTCGATGCATGCATGAAGGAAATCTCAAAGCAAGCATAGAGTGACTCTCCATGCTGCGTTGGAGAGAGGCTCAAACGTAGCATGGAGGATGTCTCCAACGTAGCATCGAAAATCTTTCCATGCATGCATGGAAATTTTCTGTATGCATGCATCGACTTTTCCCGCCGCCTTCCCTCACTCCACCCGCCGACACAGCTCCTCGGCCTTTTTCCTCTGAGCATCCAGCCGCTTTTCTGAGACCGGCAAGGCCGTGCCGATTTCCGGGGCAAAGACCGAGACCTTGAATTCTTCTGTCATCCTGCGGAACAAGGCCAGCTCCTCGTGGCAGGCAGGGCAGCGCGGGCCGCTGTTTTCCTGCATCAGCCGCCGAAGCTGCTCCACAAAGGGCTGCACCCGCTTCGCCTTCTCGTCATCCTTGAGCGGCCCATGCTCGGCCCGCTCAATGCGCTTGGCAAGGGCCAGCAGCCAGCGTTTGCGGTCAGGCAGCTCGGCCAGAGGCAGCTTGGCAAGAAAGTCCTGCGGCACCAAGCCCTCAAGAAGCTGCTGATATTCGGCAAAGCGGGTTTGGCCGCTGCCGATCTTGCCGCTCCGCTGGCGGCACTGAGTAAGCACGGTTTGCACCTGCCTGCGCGTTGCGAGCAAGTCAGCAATCTGGTTGAGCATTGCCAGTGCTTGCCGCCGCAAGCCTTGCTCTTTCAAGGCAGCGACTGTGGCGGCAAACTGGGCCTTGCTCGGCAGGCCGTCCAGCTCGTTCAATTGGAACAAGCTGTCCAAGATGCAATTGCGCAGCAGCTCTACAGTTGCCGCCGCACCGCCCTTCAAGCCGAGCGAGAGCCACGAAGCGGTCTGCCCGGTCACCGCCGCTTTGCATTCCTTGTTTATTGCCGGAATCTCACCGGGAAACTGGAGGCCGTAGAGGAAACGCAGCCCGGCTTGGCAGAGGCTCCTTGCCTGCTCCGGGTCAGGGATGTAGCGCAGGGCTGCGCTCTGGGGCTGGCCGTTCTTTTCCTCAAGGAACAGAGCGGGATGATAGAGGCCGGTGATATGTTTCTGTCCATCTTTGACCGGCACAGGCTGGGGCGGCGGATCAAAGTCCCAGCTCGTGAGGCCGCTGCTTGAGGGCAGCTTGGACGTGCTGCTGGCAGGCGCACCGCCTTTGGCATGACTGACCTTTGGCATGGCGCAGTGCTCGGTCAGTTCTTGGAAAGTGCGGGTGCAGCAAAGTGTCTGCCCTTTCTCATCGCACAAGCGGAAACGCATCCGCAGATGCAGGGGCAAGTTGTCTAACTGCCAATCCGCCCGCGTCACGGTCATCTGAAAACGGCGCAGAATCACCTGTTCCAAGGCCGGATAGAGCGAGCCTTGGCCGACAGCCAGACTGTCCAAAATCGCATCCGCCGCATCGGGCAGGGGCACAAGCTGGCGGCGCAGACGCTTGGGCAGACTCTTGAGCAAGGCCAAGACCTTGTCCGGCAGCAGGCCCGGCACCAGCCACTCGAACTGCACCGGCGAGAGGGCGGCGCAGCAGGATGCGGGAATATCGACCGTCACGCCGTCATCCTCCTGGCCGGGCTGGAAGCAGTAGTGCAGCTTGAGGCGGCCCTGCGGCGTTTGCAGGGTCTCAGGAAAGCGGTACAACGCCTCGCTGTCCGGCTGCTTGCGGCAGACATCCTCCTCTTTCATGCGCAGAAAGGCATCCGCCTCGCCGCCCGCCTGCCGCTGCTTGGCCTTGTTGCGGAGAAAACGGTTGAGGGTGAAGCGGTCATAAACGAGGCCAAGCCGCTGGTCGTAGAAATCAAACAGGGCCTGCTCATCGGTGATCGTGCCGCGCCGCCGGAGCCGCTCCTCCATTTCCTCCAAGCGGCGCAGCAGGTCGAGATTGTGCTGCAAAAAGGGATATGCACCCTCCAGCTCGCCGGGCAGCAGGGCCTCACGGATGAAGATCGTCCGCGCCTCCTCAGCCGTCTGCTGGCTGATGCGGCCATAGTTGACCTTGCGGTTCGCCGCAATGATCAGGCCGAAAAGCGTCACCTTTTCCAAGGCCACGACTTGCCCGGCCTTCTTCTCCCAGTGCGGGTCAGAGTAGGAGCGTTTGCACAAGTCGCCGCCGAGCCGCTCCAGCCAACTCACGTCGATATTCGCAGCCATGCGGGCAAAGAGCTGCGAGGTCTGGACAAAGTCGGTCGCCACAATCCACTGGCCGCCCTTGTTATAGAGATGCGAGCCGGGGAAGATCACGGCCTCGCGGTTGCCAGTGATTTGATAAGTGTTCTTCTCCTTTTTTATGGCAATATTGCGGAGAAAACCGGCAGTGATCGCCTGATGCACCGCCTCTGGAGGCGCAGGCGCAGCCTCGTTCTCCTCCATTCGCGCCAAGGCCGGGCCGAATTCTTCGTGCTGCTTGAGAATGCGGAGGATTTGCTCGTGGATGTCAAACCACTCCCGCATTCGCTGCCATGAGCAGAAATTGGCAGTGCAGAAGCGGCGTAATTCACCCGCCGTAGGGGCGGTTCGTGAACCGCCCCTACAAGCATTCCATATATTCACCAGCGTCAACAGATCAGAGCCGGGCGCGGCAAACTGGAGATGCGCCTGCCGCGCCTTCTCCTTCTTCTCCGCCGGGACAATGCGCGGGTCTTGAATAGCCAAGGCCGCCGCAATGATGCTCACTTCCCGCAGCGCGCCCAAGTCCGCGCTCTCAATAATCATCCGGGATATACGCGGATCAATGGGCAGCCGGGCCATGATCCTGCCGCGCTTGGTCAGGCGATGCTCCGGCGTGACTGCGCCCAGTTCCCGCAAGGTGCGGTAGGCTTCGCTGACAGCCTGTGATGCGGGCGGATCGAGAAAAGGAAACTGGCTCGGCGGCGGCAGGTGCAGCGCGGTCATCTGGAGGATGACTTCGGCTAAGTTGGAGCGCAGTATCTCCGGTAAGGTAAAATCCGGGCGGGAAAGGAAATCCTCCTCGCTATAGAGGCGGATGCAGCGGCCCGGCCCGATGCGCCCGCAGCGGCCAGCCCGCTGGCGGCAGCTCGCCTGCGAGACCCGCGTCACCGGCAGGCTGGTGGTGCCGGAACGCGGGCTGTAACGGGAGATGCGGGCCAGGCCGGTGTCAATCACTGTCTCGATGCCCGGCACGGTGATCGAGGTCTCGGCCACATTGGTGGCGACAATGATCTTGCGGACTTGCGCGGGCTGAAAGATGCGCCGCTGCTCGCCGCCTTGGAGACGGCCAAAGAGCGGCAGCACCAGTGCCTGATCTTGGAACTGCTTTTTGAGCACGTCGGCAGTATCAAGGATGTCGCGTTCCGTGGGCATGAAGATGAGAATATCGCCGCCCGGCTTGCTCATCACCCGGCGCACCTGCTCAATGATTAATTCGCTCAGGTCTTTGGCCTCGTCGTCCTCGTCCGAATCCGCGCCCGGCGGACAGTATTCCATCGTCACCGGATAGGTTCTTCCCTCGACCTGAATAATCGGCGCATCACTGAAATGCCTGCTGAACTTCTCGGTGTCAATGGTCGCAGATGAGATGAGCAGCTTCAGATCGGGCCGCCGGGCCAGCAATTGGTGCAAATAGCCGAGGAGAAAGTCAATGTTCAGGCTGCGTTCATGGGCCTCGTCAATAATCAGGGTGTCGTAACGGCGCAGGTCGCGGTCGCCCTGCGTTTCAGCGAGCAGCACCCCGTCAGTCATGAACTTGATCCGGGTCTGCGGCCCGGTGCGGTCGCTGAAACGAATCTTGTAGCCAACCAGCTCGGCGGCACCCAGCTCCTCCTGCACCCGCTCAGTGACAGAGACCGCAGCAATGCGGCGCGGCTGGGTGCAGCCGATCAGACACCGGCCTGCTGCCCGGCCCGCTTCCAAGCACATTTTGGGCAACTGGGTTGTCTTGCCGGAGCCGGTGTCGCCCGCAACAACCACGACCTGATGTTCTTGGACAGCGCGGATGATTTCATCCTTGCGGGCGGTGATGGGAAGCTGGGCTGGGTAGTGGATGCGCATGAGAAACGGGCTGATTGAGCGGAATGAAGCGGAGATGGATTGCCTTTGCGCTGCCACTATACGGTGTTCCGGCATTGAAGGCAAAGGGAATGCGCAATGCTGCTGTTTCTCTGCCGCGTATCATCCAAGAATGAAAGCGAAACACCAGAAAACCTTGACCGCCATTGTGGTAATGGTGAATCATGAGTGATGGGTTGAAAATATGTTGAAATTGCTGAAAAATATAATATACTGGCGACAGGGGATGCTCTCTGTCCCATCGGCTCTTCGTCGGATGCGCATGTTAAGCCTTCATTATGAATAAAACAAACATGGAGAAGAAAGCTGTGCAATGCCCAAGATGTGGTTCATCGGTCATTGTGAAAAATGGCTCAAATGCGAATGGAAAAAAGAAATTTTTATGTAAGGACTGCTCACGCCAATTCGTTGAGAATCCTCAGAACAAAACAATATATAATGCTGAATGGCGCATAGTTGATAAGCTTCTTGTTGAAAGAATCTCCTTGGCTGGGATTGCGAGAGCCGTTTCCATCTCAAAAAGATGGCTTCAGGAATATGTTAAAAAAAAACGAAATGAAGTCAAAAAAGAGGCTTTCAATATGTCCCGCAACGGAAAAATCTTCATCGAAGCCGATGAAATGTGGACTTTCGTTGGTGACAAGGAAAATGATATTTGGATATGGCTTGCTATCGAGAGAAGAACAAAGCTTATTGTCGGGTATCATGTTGGAAAAAGAGATAATGCAGGAGCAGCCGCCTTGTGGGACTCCCTTTCTGAAGATTGCAAAAAGAACGGAATATTTTTTACGGATGGACTCGCCGCTTATTCGAGCGTGTTTCCAGCTGAAAGGCATAGAATTGTCAGCAAAGGAAGCGGAAAAACAAGTCATATCGAAAGGCTCAATTTGACATTCAGACAAAGATTGTCTGCACTTGTCAGAAAGACCATTTCATTTTCGAGAAGCATCGAAAATTTAACTGCATCTGTCTGGAGGTTCATTCAAGATTATAATAATAATCTTTTGTTTAATTGATCACTCACAGTTCACCATCACCGTTTATGCTGCTTCTCGGCCTACTCCAGCACTTGGTCGAATTTGCTTTGGCCGGGCGGTTGCACAAGGCAAGCCTCTTAGCTTTCAAATCTTTTGAGAGCCATATATTTTCAACTCATCACTCGCGATTCACCATTACCCCTGCGCTTGGAACTTGAATTCAGCATGGAATCCATCATCACCTACGGCATCATCTATCTGCTCATCTTCCGACTGGCTGTGCTCGTGCTGGGCGGACTGAGCATCTTTTACGGCTACCGGCTCTTTCTGAGCAACGGGCAACAGGCAGGCCAGACTGCTGATCAGGGCGGCGAGCTGCACGGTAAGATCAACAGCAGCGAACTGACGATCAAGAGCACTGCGCCGGGCATTTTCTTCTCCGCCTTCGGCGCGGCCATTGTCATTGCCGTGCTGGCTGGCAGTCAGCCGGATGTCACGTACAATGAGAAGCAGCACAGTCCGCAGACCGGGGAGACCGTTCAGGAGAGCAGCATTTCCCTGCGCAGTCTGCCACCGAGCAGTGCTGTGTCCGCAGATGCGGGCACGGCAAGCTACAGCCGGGTTGTCCGCGACCTTCCTCAAGCCATTGATGAACTCAAGACCGCTGTCAGTTTGGCCCCGGACAACCCGGATTACCGCGACCTGCTGGCCCGGCTCCTCTTTGCCTGGGGAGAGCCGGACAAGGCGGCGGCAGAGCAGCGGCGGGCCGTGGATAAGGTTGATGCGGCGCGCAAGGCGGACTTCCGAGCCAGACTGGACCTGTATGAGCAGGCAGCGCGGGCAGGGGCATGAAGTATCCCTGCCGCATCGCCTCCGGTATGCCCCTGCGCATACACCCTCGTATGCCCCTGCTCATACACCCCCGTATGCCGAGGCGCATACGCCTCCGTATGCCCCTGCGCATACACCCCCGTATGACGGGGGGCATACCGTCCGGCATTCACGGCAGCACAACCACTGGGAAGTCCGGCACGCCCTTGGGGATGACCACTGCCGGAGTCTGTTTGCCGTCGGTCAGGGTCTTGACCCGGTTAGCGATGTAGGTTCTGATCTCTGCTACGCTGATGGCGTGGTCTTTATCGTTGTAATCCGCATTGCCGCGCAGGGCCTCAAGCAGAGCCAAGGTAAAGGCTCCGTGCCCCCACTCGTCCCGCTCCTGCGCTGTCTGGTGGCCGGTGGTGGCGGAGAGGACGATCACCCCGTTCTCCGCCGCGCTCAGGTCGTTGATGATCTTGGTCATATCCACCTTGTCATCGCCGCGCAGCCCGGCTGCCCTGCCGGAATAGCAGGTATCAACAAAGAACAGAGCCTTGCCGTGCAGCCGGGACACAGCATTGCTGATGGCCGTGCAGGACACGCCGCTTCTGGTGTAATGCCAAGGCTTGAAGTCCTTGGGCAGGAAATAGTAGTCATCGTGCGCGTCGAGCTTGCCATGCCCGGCGAGAAAGACCATTGCCACGTCGTTGTTTGTGGTCTGCTGCTCAATCCACTCCAGCCCTTCCAGCACTGCGTCCTGATCCGCCTGCTCATTGGTCAGCACACGGTGCTTGACCTCGCGGTAGAGCTTGCGCTCACCCGGCCCGGCCTGCTCCATCATCAGGGTGGCAAAGTCCCGCGCATCGTCAGCCGCATGCTTGAGATACTTCCTGCCCTTGTCATCCAAGTTGATCTCCGGCGCGTCATAGGCATCCACGCCCACGGCCAGCAGGTAGAGCACCGGCTTGAGCGCATCTTTGCTGCCCTGCCAGTGCAGATTGATGACAGCGGGCGGCGACATGGCACTCTCCGTATTCTCGGCCAGCAGGCTGAGTTTCATGTCCTTGGCAGGCAGGGTCACATCCACGCTGCCTTCCCATTCCGCCGCGCTGCGCCGCTCCACCTTGGAACGCTGAAGGAACCCGCTTCCCGACCGCACCTGAAGGGCGACGACCGGCGGGCCGTTGTCATGGATGCGCACCCGGTAGCGCAGAGTCAGGGTCGGGCTGCTGAAGCTGCTGCCGTCTGCCGGTGAGAGCAGATCGATGGCGGGCGGCAGGAGTGACCTGACCGAGAGTTCACGCAGGCGGCCTGTCCGTCCCAAGGCCGCATCCGCCTGAGCCACGGCCTTGCTCTCGTCCAGGGTCTCCAGCACGGCAGCGACCACATCCGGGCGGTAGAAACGCTCGCGGAACTGGCTGGCCGGGAAGAAGTCGGCCAGCCGGTCTTTGCCGTTGTTGACCTGCCAGCCGATCAGACTGTCCCCGCCCGGACTGCTGTCATACCAGCCGCCCGGTGTCCAGGCTATCCACTGGCTTGCGTCCTTGGTGACAAAGAGGGAAAGCAGCGGCTCGCCGTCCGTGAGGCGGAACCAGCGGATGGTGCCGTCCGCAAAGGCAGCGACGGCCAGCCTGCCGTCCTTGCTGATGTTCACGCCCCAGGCTTCACCCAGCACCGGCTGCCGCCAGCGTTCCTTGCCTTGGCGGTCAAAGCAGCGCAGCGACCATTGTGCTCCAACAAGGAAACGCTGGCTAGCCGGGGCAATGGCAAGGCTGAGTGAGGTTTCACCATCTTCCAAGGCCAGCAACTGGCCGTTGAGCGTCGGGTTGTCCTTATCCTCCCAGTTCTCAATCTTCAGGCCCTCCGCCGCAGTGATCGGGGCAGTCAGGCTGCCCTCGCATTGTCCCTTGCGCAACTGCCGCTGACTGAGATCAAAGCAGACCGGTTCCTTGCCGCCAGAGCTTAAGCCCAAGCCGACTTGGCTGCCGTCCATGCTGACCTGGAAGTTGTCACTGAGCTTGTTGCGCATATCCGGGAGATCAGGCCGGAGGGCATCAAAGAGCTTCCGGCCTTGCCTGTCATAGCCGAGCAGGGCCGGATCGCCAGTGCCGACCAGCAGGCTGCCATCGGGCAGGGGCTTGAGGTCCATCACTGTATTATCGGCTGCCTGCCAGCTCTCACGTTGACCTCGGCCCTTGGCTGCCCAGCGCAGGACAGGGTTGTTGCCGCTGCCGTCATCATACTTTCCCCCGGCAAAGAGGAAGCTGCCGTCCGCAGACCAAGCCACGTTGCCAAGATTGCCGTTGTTGATGCCGCTCGTGTCCACAGCATAGAGCTGGTTCAGCTTGTTTGCATCCAGCACACTGACTGCGGTGCTGTCGTTAAAGCCGAGCGCAAGCCGGTCGCCTGTAGGATGAAAGGCGATGCTGAAGGGTTCCTTGCCGCCTTGAGCAGCGGCCTGCTTGTCTTTGCGGAAGCTCTTGCCGTCCACGCGATAGAGGCGGAGCTGGCCGTCATAGCAGGTGCTGACTAAGCTGCGGCTGTCCGGGCTGAAGGCGCAGCCGTAGCTGGCCGTGCCGTAGTCGCGGTCGGTAAAGGCGAGGCGGAAGCTGTCGCGTACATCATAGATACGTAGCCCTGCTCGCCCGATCATGGCTGCAAGCCATCGCCCGTCCGGGGACACAGAGAGATGGCTGATAGCATCCCCCAGCCCCTCGATGCGCTGCCGCATCCGGCCGCTGGCCCGGTCAAGGATGTAGATGGAAACGCTCTTATCCCATTCATAGCCTGTCCAGCCTCCCGCTGCCAGCCACTCGCCTGCCGGGTCCATCGCCACGGCATAGAGCTTGCCCTCATCGCCCGCGCCGCCGGGCAGGCGGAAGGTGCGCAGCAGGCCGGGGTGCTCGGCATCCTCTATATCCCAGAGGCGCAGGGTCTTGTCCTCTGAGGCTGTGGCAAGCCAGCGGCCTTGGGCATCCGCAGCAATCCGAGTGAGCATGGCGGTGTGGAAGCCGGTTTCTATGCGCAGCATGGGCGCGGTCGGCGGTTCAGCGGCCAGGGCGGTTGCCGCTGCCAGCAGCAGGGCAAGGAGGAAGGCAAGGTGTTTCATGGTATGTTCTCCTGTATCTCATTGCGGCCAAAGGGAGTAGGGGTAATTCATGAATTACCCCTACGGCATTTCCCTGCTTGGTGTCTGCACCAAGAAAGCGTTCGTGGAGACACCAAACACCGGGGCTGCCCCCTACTCCCGCGCATCCTTCATCAGCTTGTAGTTGACCGCATCTTCCAACGCCTGCCAGCTCGCCTCAATGATGTTGATGGACACGCCCACTGTGCCCCACTGACTGGCCGCGTCCCGACTCTCGATCAAGACCCGCACCTTGGCTCCGGTGCCGTGCTCGCCGGACAGCACCCGCACCTTGTAATCCATCAGCTCCATCTCCTCCAAGCGGGGATAAAAACGGAGCAATGCCTTGCGCATGGCTTTGTCCAAAGCGTTGACCGGACCGTCACCGAGCGAGGCAGTATGCTCCTCAGAACCGTTCACGGTCAGACGGACTGTGGCCTCGGTCAGGGAATCTGTGTCCGTCAGCCGCCGACTGTTCATCACCCGGAAGCTCTCCAGCTTGAAGAACTGCTGCTCAATGCCCATCGCCCGCCGCATGAGCAGTTCAAAGCTGGCCTCGGCACCTTCATACTGAAAGCCCTGATTTTCCAGCTCCTTCAACTCCTGCACGATCTTGGTCATGGCCGGGTCGTCGGCCTTGAGGTTGAGACCGTACTTGACCGCCTTGTGCATAACATTGGATTTTCCGGCCTGATCCGAGATCAGGATGCGGCGGATATTACCGACCTTTTCCGGCTCAATATGCTCATAGGTCAGGGGATTGCGCTGCACCGCGCTGACATGAATCCCGCCCTTATGGGCAAAAGCGGATTCTCCCACATAGGGCTGATAGCGGTTGTGCGGCAGATTGGCTAATTCGTTGACAAAGCGCGAGGTGAAATAAAGCTGGTCAATGTTCTTGCCGACCTCGGCTTCCAAGCCCATTTTGCAGATTACTGCCGGGATAATTGAGGTCAGATTGCCGTTGCCGCAGCGTTCGCCGTAGCCGTTGATGGTGCCCTGAACCTGCTGCACGCCGAGCGACACGCCGAGCAGGGCGTTGGCCACAGCAGTTTCCGAGTCGTTGTGTGGGTGGATGCCAATTTTGACCGTGCTGCCCAGCTCGCGCAGGAACTGCTGCACCCGCTCGATGATCGCCGGAATCTCGTGCGGCAGGGTGCCGCCGTTGGTGTCGCAGAGGGCCAAGGTCTCGGCCCCACCCTTTACCGCCTGGGCCAACGTTGCCAGACAGTATTCCCGGTTGTTCTTAAAGCCGTCAAAGAAATGCTCGGCATCGTAGATCAGGTGCCGGACATGAGGCCGCAGATAGGCGAGCGAATCCTCGATGATTTGCAGGTTGTCCTCCAACTGGATACGCAGGGCATCGTGGACATGAATATCCCAGCTCTTGCCGAAGATGGTGATAGCCGGGGTTTCAGCGGCGAGCAAGGCGGCCAAGTTCGGGTCTTTGTCCGGCGGGTTCTGGAAATGCCGGGTTGAGCCAAAGGCGGACAGCTTGGCGTGTTGCAATTCCACGCTCTTCATCTTCTCAAAATACTCCACTGCCAGCGGGTTGGAGCCGGGCCAGCCGCCTTCGATGAAGTCAATGCCGAGCTTGTCCAACTGCTTGGTGATACGGATTTTGTCGTCAACAGAGAGATTGAAGTTCTCGGCCTGAGTGCCGTCCCGCAGGGTGGTGTCGTAAAATTCAATAAGCTGGGTCATGGTCTTGTTCCTTTGCTTTTGGCAGCAGGATGAGTTTTTCGCGTTGTTTTTTGGCCGTAAAATCATACAATGAATAAGCCGGGCTGCGCAATCAGTTTCAATGCGGGCCGGGCGGCCCGCCTTGGCGGTCAGGCAGAAAATCCTTGCTCAACCTGAAGCAGTTGCTGTTGAGAAATCTGTTCTTTTTTGTTAGGTTGAAGCCAAGCGAGGAGGACGGCGGCTGTCCGCTGGTCAGAAAGACCGGCAGCAGTGATTTTTCTCTAAACCTGTGAGGAGGTTTGCATGAAGGTTTTAGTCATCGGTTCCGGCGGCAGGGAGCACGCGCTGGTGTGGAAATTGAGCCAGTCGGAGCGGGTGAAATCCATCATTTGCGCTCCTGGCAACGCTGGCATTCGGAAATTAGCCAACTGCGTCAAGATTGCGGCGGATGATGTGGACGCGCTGCTTGAGTATGCCCTGAAGGAAAATATCGATATGACCGTGGTCGGCCCGGAAAGCGCGCTGGCCAAGGGCATTGCTGACCGCTTTCAGGAAAAGGGCCTGCGCATCTTCGGCCCCACAGCGGCAGCGGCGGAACTGGAGAGCAGCAAGGTCTTCTGCAAGGACTTTCTCCGCAAATATGACATTCCCACTGCCGATTACGAGACTTTTGACCGGCCAGAGTCAGCCAAACGCTTCATCGACAAGATCGGCGCGCCCTGCGTGATCAAGGCGGACGGTCTGGCCGCAGGCAAGGGGGTGCTGGTCTGCCAGACCAGAAGCGAGGCCAAGCAGGCTGTTGATCTGATCATGAATGAAGGGGCCTTTGGCGATGCAGGCGGCAAAATTGTGGTGGAGGAATTTCTCTCTGGCGAGGAAGTGTCGTTCATTGCCTTTGTTGACGGCGAAAATGTCCTGCCCCTGCCGTCCTCCCAGGATCACAAGGCGATTTTTGAAGGCGACCGGGGGCCGAACACCGGCGGCATGGGTGCGTACTCGCCTGCGCCGGTCTTGGATGAGTCCATGACCATGCGGGTCATGCACGAGGTCATGCTGCCGACCGTGCGGGGCATGGCAGCCGAGGGCCGTCCCTACAAGGGCATGCTCTATGCCGGTCTGATGATCGATGAGGACGACAGGATCAATGTCTTGGAATTCAACTGCCGCTTCGGTGATCCTGAATGCCAGCCCCTGCTCATGCGTTTGCAGACGGATTTGGTTGATGTTTTTGAGCGGGCGATTGACGGCTCCCTTGACGATATCGATCTGGCCATTGACCCGCGCCCGGCAGTCTGCGTGGTCATGGCCTCAGAGGGTTATCCAAGTGCCTGCAAGACCGGCAGACCGATCACTGGCTTGGTCAATGCCTCGAAATTAAAAGACGTGATGATCTTTCACGCTGGCACCACGGTTGAGAATCAGACCACCCTGACTGCGGGCGGCAGAGTCTTGGGCGTGACCGCAATGGATGCCTCGATTGCCAAGGCCATTGAGCGGGCCTACAAGGCGGTTGATAAAATCAAATGGAAAGGCAGCTATTTCCGCCGCGACATCGGCTACCGCGCCCTGCGCCGTCTGCAAAAGAACAGCGGCCCGGCAGTGGGCATTGTCATGGGTTCAGATTCTGATCTGCCGGTGATGCAGGCGGCAGCAGACTTTCTCAGCAGCATCGGCATCAAGCATGAGGTCACTATCTCCTCGGCCCACCGCACCCCGGAGCAAACTGCTGAATACGCCCGCACAGCGGCCCGGCGCGGCCTCAAGGTCATCATTGCCGGGGCAGGCATGTCCGCTCATTTAGCTGGGGTGATTGCCGCGCACACTGTCTTGCCGGTGATCGGGGTGCCAATTGATGCCTCGCCCCTCAACGGCTTGGATGCCCTGCTCTCGACCGTGCAGATGCCGCCCGGCATTCCAGTGGCGACAATGGGGATTGGCAAGTCCGGGGCCAAGAACGCGGCAGTTTTAGCGGCCCGGATTCTGGCGGTGCATGATCAGGATATTACTGAAGCCCTGCGCCAGTTCAGCCAGGAAATGGAGGAGCAGGTGGTGGCCAAGAATCAGGCCCTCCAGCAAAACAAGGGCCAGTGATTCTGCCCCCTTCTGAAGCTGCTCTGCTGGAGGCGGCAAAATGCCTCCGGCAGGGCGGTCTGCTTGCCTTTCCCACAGAAACCTCTTACGGCCTTGGCGTTGATCCTTTCAACAGCACGGCCTTGCAGCGGCTTTTCGCGGTCAAGCAGCGGCCTGCGGCCAAACCGGTGCTGGTCTTGGTTGAAAATCAGACCCAAGTGCCGCTCTTGGCCGCGCAGGTGCCAGATGCCCTGCAAGAGCTGATGAACCGCTTCTGGCCCGGCCCGCTGACCGTGGTCTGTCCGGCCCGGTCTGATCTGCCGGACTTGCTCACCGGCGGCAGCGGCACAGTCGGCATCCGTCAATCGCCCGAACCAACTGCGGCCCGCTTGCTGGCAGCCTTTGGCGGGCCGATCACCGCCACCAGCGCCAATTGCTCCGGTCAACCAGCAGCAGTGACAGCGGCTGACGTGAAAACAATTTTTTCCAGTCAGATCGACCTGATCATTGATGGCGGCAGAACGCCGGGCGGGCTAGGCTCCACTCTGATCGGCTGCGATGAGCAGGGGCGGCTGCGTTACCTGCGGGAGGGCAAAATTCCTTGGTCCGCAGCGACAGAAGCTGTTGCCTGAAAATATTTTCCTTGGCAAGCAGAAAAAAACTTGCAATTATTCCCAAGAGCAACATACAATATGTGTATGTTATGCAGTCACTCTTGTACAAATTGACAGAATCAACCGCACGAACATCTAAAAATGAGAGGGTATTTTTGTTTGAGCGGAGAGCGGCGGCCTGTCAGCATTGAATAATTTCTGTTAGGTAAACCCCCGGCTCTGCCGGGGGACTAAAACAGTTTGACATTTCCTGAATAATACAGAAGTCTCCGTTCTCGTGGACCGCTCAAAGTCGCGAGAAGGAGACTTCAATGAACAACATAGCCAGTTTAAGTCACTCGAAATGGGAATGCAAGTACCATGTGGTCTGGATTCCGAAATACCGGAGAAAATCTCTCTATTTGCAGCTCAGAAGACACCTCGGTGAGGTTTTTCATGATCTTGCCCGTCAAAAAGAGAGCAAGATTCTGGAAGGTCATCTTCAGCCTGATCATGTCCATATGCTGATCGCAATCCCTCCGAAATATGCCGTCGCGCCAGTGATCAGCTACATGAAGGGAAAGAGCGCCATTCACATCGCCCGTGTTTACCTCGGACAAAGGAGAAACTACGGAGGCATGAGTTTCCAGGCACGAGGTTATTTTGTTTCAACTGTCGGAGTTGATGAACAAGTTGTCCGAAACTACATCCGCGAGCAGAAACGAGAGGACAAGCGTATCAAGCAGTTGTCGTTATTCCGATAGGAGACTGCCGAATGGCAGTCAGTAAATCTTTTTAACATGCCGCTTTGAGCGGCCCACAAACTAAAGCCACCGGTTTTACCGGTGGATACTTACTCAAGCAGCGCGAAAATTGCACCGCGAACAGCAAGGAGGAGTAGAAAATGGCAGAAGGCACAGTGAAGTGGTTCAATGAGAGTAGGGGAATAGGTTATATTACGCCAGACGATGGCAGTAGAGATGTTTTTGTTCATTCCAGCGCAATCCAAACCGAAGGATTGAAAACACTGCGGGAAGGACAGCGGGTGGATTTTAAGCAGTCTGATGGCCCCAAAGGGCCAACCGCAGATAACGTGTTCGTGCTGTAAAAAAATACATTGGTGCTGGTCGCGGTGAATTGTCCGCCAGCAGCCTTTGGCAGGCCTGTCACCGCCACCAGTGCCAATTGCTCCGGTCAGCCAGCAGCAGTGACAGCGGCAGAAGTGCAAGAAATTTTCGGCAGTCAGATCGACCTGATCCTTGACGGCGGCATAACACCGGGCGGCCTGAGTTCCACCCTGATCGGCTGCGACGAGCACGGGCGGCTGCGCTGCCTGCGCAAGGGCAGAATTCCTTGGCCGACAGAGGCACCTGTCCCTCTCTGAAAATATTTTTTCAGGTCAGCAGAAAAAACTTGCGCGGCGGCCAAGATCAGCATACTATAGAGTCATGTTGTGCAGTCACTCTTTCAGCTTGCGAATTACAGAATCAGCCGCACAGACCTCCAACATTGAGGGTGCGGTTTTTTTTGTTTGGGCGGAGAGCGGCTGCCTGTCGGCAGTTTTTCTTTTTCTGTCGGCATTGAATGATTCAAGCAGTGCGGCAATTGCGCTGCGAACAGCAAGGAGCAGTTGGAAATGGCTGAAGGCACAGTAAAGTGGTTCAACGATGCCAAGGGATTCGGTTTTATTCAGCAGGATGGGGGACAGGATGTCTTTGTTCACCACAGCGCAATTGAGGCCGATGGATTCAGAACGCTGCCGGAAGGTGCGCGGGTCTCTTTTGATGTGGTCAACGGCCCCAAAGGTCTGGCCGCAGAAAAAGTGATCGTGCTCTGAGCGCATTTTTTTGGAGCGCAAGAAAAACGGTGACTTGCCCGCTATCTGTCTCTGGCGGCTTAGGGAGTTATAAAACAAACAGCGCGGCAATCGCGCTGCGAACAGCAAGGAGCAGCAGGAAATGGCAGAAGGCACAGTAAAGTGGTTCAACGATGCCAAGGGCTATGGTTTCATCCAGCAGGAGGACGGCGGCCCGGATGTTTTTGTCCATCACAGTGCCATCCAATCTCAGGGATTCAGAACCCTGAAAGAGGGCGCACGGGTGAGCTTTGAGGTTGTTGACGGGCCTAAAGGTCCGGCTGCGGATCAAGTGATGCCGCTCAAATAGTCACGGTCCTGTGCAGCATTGAAAGACCCCGTATTGACTGCGGGGTCTTTTTTTTATGTTTATCCACCACATCAGCAAGGAGCATTCTTTGGCCAAGACAAACTATTCTTTTGAAAAAAGAAAAAAGGAACTGGCGAAAAAAAAGAAGAAGGAAGAAAAACAGCAGCAGAAGCTGGAACGGAAGAAAGAACCAGACAAGACCAGCGAGGAAGTTTTGATCCAGACGGAATAAGGATCAAAGTTTTCCAGCATGGCGCAATGCGACAAGAAACAGCGCCTGCTGGTTTGATGTCGCATCTCTCCTTCTTCCCTCTGTCATCGTTTCAAACGGGAAACATTTTCACACAGCATCGTCATGATCACTGCAAGCAATATTGCCCTTTCTTATGGCAAACGAATTATCTTTAAAGATGTCAATATCAAATTCACGCCCGGCAACTGCTACGGTCTGATCGGGGCCAACGGCGCAGGCAAGTCAACCTTCCTGAAAATTCTCTCCGGCCAGCTGGAGGCGGATAAGGGAGACATTATTGTGGATTCGGGCAAGCGGATCGCGGTGCTCAGTCAGGATCAGTTCGCTTTTGATGAGCATTCGGTTTTGGACACAGTCATCATGGGCCACAAAGAACTGTACCAGATCAAGGCCGAGCGCGAGACCATCTATGCCAAGGCTGAATTCACCGAGGAGGACGGCATTCGCTCCGGCGAGCTGGAAGTGCTCTTCGGCGAGATGAACGGCTACGAGGCTGAATCTGAGGCCGCAGTGCTGCTCAACGGCGTGGGCATTGGCGAGGAGCTGCGCCAGAAAAAAATGAAGGAGCTGGAAGGCACGGACAAGGTGCGGGTGCTGCTGGCGCAGGCTCTGTTTGGCAACCCGGATATTCTTCTGCTCGACGAGCCGACCAACCAGCTTGACATCGCCACCATCACCTGGCTGGAGAACTTCCTGACTCGCTTCCAGAACACGGTCATCATTGTCTCGCATGACCGTCACTTCCTCAATCAGGTCTGCACCCATACCGCAGATATTGACTATGGCAAGATTCAGGTCTATGTTGGCAACTATGATTTCTGGCAGCAGGCCAGTCAGCTCCAGTTCCGGCAGAAGGAGATGGAAAACAAGAAAATGAAGGCTAAGGAGCAGGATTTGAAGGACTTTATCCGCCGTTTCAGCTCCAATGCCTCCAAGGCCAAGCAGGCCACCTCGCGCAAAAAGCTCTTGGAAAAGCTGACCATTGAGGACATGCCGCTTTCCTCGCGCAAATATCCTTACATTGATTTCAAGCCGGAGCGGCCCTGCGGCGACATCATTTTGGAAATCGAGGGACTGAGCAAGACGGTTGACGGCGTGACCATGTTCAAGGATTTCAGCCTCAGTGTTGGCAAAGGTGACAAGATCGCTTTTGCTGGCTCCAACGGTTTGGCCAAGACCACCCTGTTTCAGATTCTGGCCGGAGAGCTGGAGCCGGATGAGGGCACAGTGCGCTGGGGCGTGACCATCACCCCTTCTTATTTTCCCAAAGAGAACACCAAGTATTTTCAAGACAAGGGCATGGACATTGTCACGTGGCTGCGCCAGTACGCCCCGCCGCAGGAGACTGAGAGCTTTGTCCGGGGCTTTCTGGGCCGGATGCTCTTTTCCGGCGAAGAGGCCCTGAAAAAGGTTTCTGTCCTTTCCGGCGGCGAGCGGGTGCGCTGCATGTTGTCGCGGATGATGCTGTCCGGGGCCAATGTCCTGATTCTTGATGAACCAACCAACCATCTTGACCTCGAATCCATCACTTCGTTGAACAACGCCCTGACCGCCTACCCGGAAGCAGTGCTTTTTGCCTCGCATGATCATCAGCTTGTCTCCACCGTGGCCAACCGGATCATTGAAATCTTCCCGGATCAGATTGTGGACGAGCGGATGAGCTTTGACGACTATTTGACCACCCGCTGCGGCTTGGAGCTGGAAGCAGCCTGACAATGATCAAAGCATTGCTCGCCAGAACCGGAAAAAAACTCCGTCAGCTTGTCCGGGGGAAGAAAAAACGTCAGCCTGAAACGGTTGGCAAACAGGAAGAGAAGCTGCTGCGGAAAACAGCGCAGCCAGTTGCACGGCCTCAGCAGGTGCCAGCAGAGCGGCAGGAACGCCGCCGCAGACCGGATCGACCAACAAAGCCGAAATGGACGCTGGAGCAGTTTCCAGTTGATCCGGTGGCAGGCAAGAGCCGTTTTCATGATTTTTCCCTGCCCCTGGCTCTGATGCACGCCATTGCTGATCTTGACTTCAAATATTGCAGTCCGATTCAGGAACAAGCTCTGCCCAGCGCGCTGGAAGGCAAGGACCTGATTGCCAGGGCTGGCACCGGCACCGGCAAAAGCGCGGTCTTCCTCATCGCCCTGTTCACCCGCCTGCTCAAGGAGCAGCAGCCCCTGCGCCAGCCGGGCCTGCCCCGCGCCCTGATCATCGCCCCGACCAGAGAATTGGTCATGCAGATCACCAAGGACGGACAAGCCTTGGCCAAATACACTCAGCTGCGCGTTGTCGCGGTCTATGGCGGCACTGATTTCCAGAAGCAGGAGCAGCAGCTCAGACAGGGCACGGCAGATGTGATCGTGGCCACGCCAGGCCGTTTGTTGGACTATGTGTCGCGCAAGGCGGTCAGTTTGGCTCAGGCCAAGATCATGGTGCTTGACGAGGCCGACCGGATGCTGGACATGGGCTTCATCCCGGACGTGCGTCGGATCATGGGCCAGCTTCCAGCCAAGGAGCAGCGGCAGACCCTGCTTTTCTCGGCCACGGTCAATGAGGATGTCCGGCGGCTGGCCGCGCAGTGGTGCGTCAAGCCGGTTTATATTGAAAGCGACCCAGAGCAGGTGGCAGTGGACACGGTGGAGCAAGTCATCTACACTGTCACCAGCGAGGAAAAATACACGGTGCTCTACAACCTGATCAGCAGCCAGGAGCACGCCCGGATCATGGTTTTCACCAACATGAAGAGCGAGGCGGCCCGACTGCACGAGCGGCTGCGGGCCAATGGCATCCAAGCTGTGCTGCTGACCGGCGACGTGCCCCAGCAGAAGCGCATGGCCCGCTTGGAGCAGTTCCGGGGCGGTGACACCGAGGTGATGATCGCCACGGACGTGGCAGGCCGGGGCATCCATATTGACGGCATCAGCCATGTGGTCAACTACACCCTGCCCTATGAGCCGGAGGATTATGTTCACCGCATCGGCAGGACAGGCCGGGCTGGAGAGAGCGGCATTGCCATCAGCTTTGCCTGCGAGGAAGGGGCCTTTCATTTGCCAGCGATAGAAGAATATATCGGCAAGGCACTGCCCTGCCTGCCGCCGGAAGAGGAGCTGCTGGCTCCGCCGCCCGAACCTGCGCCAGCATCATCTGTCCGCCCGAAAAAAAGACGGCGGCGAAGATAACCGCTTCATGGAGGAGGAAAAATATGGCAGCATTGCTTGTTCACCTGCTGATTGGCGCCTTGGCTGGCTGGCTGGCCGGAAAGCTGATGAAAGGGGCGGGCTTCGGCCTGCTCGGCAACATGGCGGTCGGCATTCTCGGCGCAGTCATTGGCGGCTGGGTCTTCAGCCTGCTCGGCATCTCGGTCGAGCACGGCTTCATTGGCTCGCTGATCACTGCGGTGGCTGGAGCCTCGCTGCTCTTGGCTGCGGTCAAGCTGATCAAAAAATAAGAGGAGGCTGGCCTCTGCCGCCGTCTCCGGCAAGTTCCTGCTTGACGCTCCAGCAGAAACGATGCTACAATAAAGGTATAAGGAGGCAGAACAAATGGAGAACCTGACTGGACATTTCCTTATCGCCACACCGCAGATGCCTGACCCGCGCTTCCGGGAGCAGGTGATCTACATCTGCGCGCACAGCCGGGAAGGGGCAATGGGTGTTTCCATCAACAATCCCAGCCAGGAGATCACCATGATGGAAATCCTTCTCAGCACCAATATTCCCCTGCCGCAGGGGCCGCTGCCGCCGGTTTACACGGGCGGACCAGTGGAGATGGAATCTGGTTTCATCCTTTACAGCTCTGAACGACCAATCGGCAGCGGTCTGGCCGTCACGTCCAACATCGGCCTGTCCCGCGAATCCAAGCTGCTGGAGGAGATCAGCAAAGGGCAGGGGCCGACGGACTATCTCTTTCTCCTTGGCTATGCGGGCTGGGGACCAGGGCAGTTGGAAATGGAGCTGTTGGACAACTCCTGGCTGACTGTGCCGGGCGACAGCAGCGTCCTCTTCCACACCCCGGACGAGTTCAAGTGGAAAAGCGCAGCCCGCCGCTTTGGCATCGACATTTCCATGTTCAGCAGCGTGGTTGGCAATGCCTGATGCTGTAGCAGGGCAGGAAGACAAAACAGCATGAGGCGGCCTGCGCAAGGCCGCTTCTTTTTTTTGAGGAGGCGGAATGATTCCGCCTTTGCAAATTTCAGCACAGCAAGGAGGGATTCATGCGATTGAAATTTCTTTTTTTCCTGCTCTCAGGATGGGTTTTTCTCATGCCAAATCTGGCAGGAGCGCAGCAGGTCAGTGTTGATATTGTCTCTGACCGAGGCTGGACCTTTCCCGCCTATCCAGCCAGTTCCAACGACGGCAGCACCCGGGCCTATCTTGAGGCCAAAAAAAATGCCCGCTACGGCATCCGCATCAGAAACAACACCAGCCGCCGGGTCGGGGTGCTTGTGGCTGTGGATGGCCGCAACATCATTTCCGGCAGCAAGTCTTATCTGCGCAGCTCAGAGCAGATGTACCTGCTCAATCCTTATGAGGAGCGCACCTACGAAGGCTGGCGTACCGGTCGAGACAGAATCAACCGCTTTTATTTCACCGAGGAAGGCGATTCCTATGCAGGCGCATGGGATGACTACAGCGCAATGGGCGTGATCGCGGTTGCGGTTTTCCCTGAGAAAATGCCGCCGCCTGTCTATGACCGTTACAGCTCCGCGCCGGGTGGCGGCAGAGACAGCAGCCGGAGAAGCTACAGCAGGAATGCGCCTGCCGCTGCTGCCATGGAAGCTGCGCCCGGCACTGGTTATGGCGAGGAGGAACATTCTTCCTCAGAACGGGTCTATGATTTCAAGCCGCAGCCGCATCCGGCGGAAAAATATCTGTTCAAATACGAATGGCGGGAAACCCTGTGCCGCAAGCACATCATCTCCTGCCGGCCTGAGCCGCCGCCCAGAGACGGAAACCGTATCTGGCATGACGATGACGGCTATGCCCCGCCGCCGCCGCCCAGACGGGATCGCGAATACTGGCGCAGATAATTTTTTTTCCACATCCAACGGAGGCAGCAGAAGCTGTCTCCGCTTCGTTTTCTTGCCTGAGCAGCGCAAAATTTGTATAGTGCCGGAGCCGTATAATTTGAGCGTTCTTTCTGCCGTCGTAGCTATACAATATCGGGGCGGGCGGGCCACCACAAGGGGCCGCTCTTACGGGAAAGAGCATCTGCCGCAGCCGAACAAATTCTGATCAGAGCATCCTTTATTTATGAAATTGGTTGACATCAACACCCTGCCGGGCAGCAGGCCCATTCTTGTCGGTCCCGGCCAGCCGCTGCTGCTGATAGCAGGCCCCTGCGTCTTGGAATCCGGCGATCTCTGCTGGAACGTTGCCTGGGAGATGAAGGCGGTCTGCGAACGGCTGGGCATTTCTTACGTTTTCAAGGCATCTTTTGACAAGGCCAACCGCACCTCGCTGAACTCCTTCCGAGGCCCTGGGCTGAAAAAAGGGCTGCGCCAGCTCTGCCGCATCCGCCAGGAAATCAAAGTGCCAGTGCTCTCTGATGTTCATGAGAGCAACCAGATTGATCTGGCGATGGAGTGCTTGGACATCATTCAAATTCCCGCCTTTCTCTGCCGCCAGACTGACCTGCTGGCCGCAGCGGCCAAATCAGGTCGGCCCGTGAATTTGAAAAAAGGCCAGTTCCTCTCCCCGTGGGACATGAAACATGCAGTTGACAAAGTGCGGGCGGCTGGCAACGAGCGCATCCTGCTCACTGAACGGGGTTCCTGTTTTGGCTACAACAATTTGGTCGTTGACATGCGCTCCCTGCCCGTGATGCGTTCCTTTGGCTGTCCGGTGATTTTTGACGCAACCCATTCGGTCCAGCTGCCCGGCGGCATGGGCGGCACGTCCGGCGGCCAGCGCAAATTCATCCCTGCCCTGACCAGAGCGGCAATGGCTGCCGGAATTGACGGCCTGTTCATGGAAGTGCATCCTGAGCCGGACAAGGCCCTCTGCGATGGCCCCAACAGCATTCCCTTGGACAAGGTTGAGCCGCTGCTCCGCCAGCTCTTGGAAATCCGCAATGCGGTCAACAAAATCAGCAGCAATGAATGAGCATTACTCAGACTGCGCCTTGACCCAAGCTCTGCACGAGCGGGCCGCAGCGCGGGAAAAGCCGGTTCAGCGCAGTCCGGCTTGGCAGGCTGCGCTGAACAAGGCGAAAAAGGTTGAGCTGCTGCTCTTGGATGTCGATGGTGTGCTGACAGACGGCACAGTTTTTTACCCCCCGCAGCGCGGTGAAATCAAAGGCTTTAACACCCAAGACGGTTTTGGCCTGCGCATTTTGCAGGAGGCGGGCATCAGCGCGGGCATCATCACGGCGAGAAGTTCGGACGCGGTGAGCAGGCGGGCCAAGGATTTGAAACTGAGCCATCTGTACGCAGGCTGCTCAGACAAGGCGGCTGCTTACGCCGAAATTATTGCCCAGACAGGTCTCTGGCCGGAGCAGATCGCCTACATGGGCGACGACTGGCTCGACCTGCCTGTGCTGAACAAGGTCGGCTGCGCTTTTGCTCCGGCCAATGCTGCGCCGGAACTGCGGCAGCGGGTTGATTATGTGACCGAACGCAGCGGCGGTCACGGGGCGGTGCGGGAAGTTTGCGAGCTGATCTTGGCGGCAAAGGGCCTTTTAGCTGAGGTGTTCAGCCGTTACAATCAAGGCGGCAGGTCATGAGAATTGGTCTTCGCAACCTGCTCTGGCTCATCCCGCTCGGCCTGATTCTGACCAGTCCGCTCTGGCGGCAGCCCGCAGAGGAATTCCTCAAACCACGCGGCGGCTATGATTCGGCGGCGGAACGGGCCTATACGGAAAAGGAGCAGCGTTTTGTCATGGATGATGTTATCCTGACCTTTTACAGCAAGGGCGAGCAGACATGGACTGTCAAGGCGGCTGAGACCCGCACCGGCAAAACAGATCGGGAAATTGACATGACCACGGTTCATGCGGTGTACAGCAAAAAAGGCGATGATCCCCTGACCGTGACCAGCAAGCTGGGCAGCTACCAGATGGATGACAAGCACCTGATCTTGATCAAGGATGTGGTCTTGATCAAGCCGGTCCAGCAGGAGGAGCTGCACACCGAGCTGCTCCATTATTACGACCAGAGCAAAACGCTGGTCAGTCCGGTGGATGTGAAGATCACAAGTCCCACCTTTGACTTGCAGGGCGGCAATATGCACTATGATGTCTCCACCAAGGCCTACGACTTCGGCGGACGGGTGCATGCGGTGATGTAACTTGCTGCTTTTTCAGAATATAATTATCATGGAACAATGAGCGAGCAAATCGGCATTGTCGGTGTGCCGCCCTTGGAGATCATCCGCCAGCTCAACGAGGAGCAGGCGCAGATCATCGACTTGGACGAGCCGCTCCTGCCGCTGCCTATAGATCAAACTGATAAGCACCTGCCCAGAGTCTATTGCGCCATTCTCCGCACCGTGCTGCTCAACGCGCTGAATTTGCATCTCGACCGGATTTATATTGACATCGGCCCCGGCAAGTGCGACTGCGCCCTGCATGTGGCGGCAGTGCTGCAACATCTTCTCAGCATTCCCGTGATCAAAGTCCGCAATGTGGACAGCAAAGACTTTGGCTATCCCATCTGCCGGAGCAGCCTGCCCTTGACGGAAAAAATACAGACCATAACCAAAGGCGTGACCTCCTGCCAGTCCTCGCCCAAGCATCCGCCCTGCCAGCCAGCCGCCGGGTTCTGGGGCGTGCCGCCCCGCGACTTCTCCATTCTTTCCCTGTTCCCGGACAAGACGCATGTCTATGGCTGGACCCGCTGCATGGAAAACAAGACTCCGGCTGACTTGGAGCTGGAAGCGCACTGCAATCCGGCAGTGCCGACAGTGTTCTTTGCCCAGTCCTTCTGCGCCAAGAACGCCTTGGCCAAGCATCTGGCTGACCGCCATCCCAAGGCGCTCTGGGTTGACTGCGATGTCAGCGCAGGCTCCAGTGCCAAGGCAAAAATTGAGGCGTTTTTGGAATTGTCCGGCGTGACGAGCAGCGGAGGCGGCAGTGCTGCTGGCTGATTTTGGCACCTCCTATTGCAAGGTGCTGGACACAGAAGGAGACGCGGCCCCAAGAATCATTCCAGCCCGCGACCTGCCCCGCGACTTTCAAGCCGATATTGGCACTGGCCATAATGCCAAACGGCGGAGCAGACGGACAGTCAACGAGCTGACCGCTTTGGCCAAAGGCGGCCTGAAGCTGATCGGGGAGCCGGATTTTGTTCTTCTTGATTGCGGCAGCCGGGACATTAAATTTGTCCGCTTCAAGAACGGTCAGATGGAGGACATGGGCTGGAACGCCGAGTGCGGGGCTTCAATGGGGTTCACCATCGAGCTGTTAGCCACCTATTATCGGATTGATTATGCGCAGGTGCCGCTGCCGGACAGCGGCTTTTCCGTGACCTGCGGTGTACTCGGCCTGAGCTGCATTTTTGATGCGGTGGCTGCTGGCTCTTCCGAGCTGGAAGCGGCAGGAAAATTTGTCCGGGGCATTGCCCGCAATGCGTGGCGTTTTGCCGGATCACCGGAAAAACTTTATCTCTCCGGCGGGCTGTGCGACAATTCGCTCTTCACAGCCTGTTTTCCCTGCGAGCTGATTCCATTGGGCCGCTTTGTCCTGTTGGAGGGACTCCTGCTGCTGGACAGAGGAGCTGGCTGAAGCATGAGGGTTCCTCGAAAAATACAACATCCATTCTGCTGCATTTGTTTTGTTATTTTTTATTTTAATATTGAAATTTCAGTCTATTATGTTATAATTTCGGCATCAATTCAACTCATGCTGCCGGAGATGCACAGATGAACCAACTTGGATTTTTTGATTTTTATATTCGTCTTTCCCGAATTGACAAAGCAGGTGATCCTTTAGTTAAGATCAACAAGGCTATTGACTGGGAAATATTTCGGCCAATTCTTGAAGAAGCAAAAAGAAAGCCTGTGAAATCAAATGCTGGAGCTAAAGGTTATGATTCAGTCATGATGTTCAAAATTTTAATTTTGCAATCATTATACAATCTTTCTGATAAAGGGATGGAATATCAAATTCTTGACAGATATTCGTTTTCCAGATTCCTTGGACTTCGGGCGGCTGACAAAGTTCCAGATGCGACAACGATATGGCTTTTTCGTGAAACTTTGACCAAAGCAGGAAAAATCGAGGAACTGTTTTCTGTTTTTGACGAATTTCTTGATGAAAATGGATATCAAGCCAGAAAAGGGCAGATAGTCGACGCTTCCATAGTCAACGCCCCGATCCAGCGTAACAGCCGCAAGGAAAACAAGCAGATCAAGAATGGTGAACAGCCTGAAGGATGGAGTGAGAATAAGCAGGCGCAGAAGGATACTGATGCCCGTTGGACCAAAAAGAACGGCAGAAGCTTTTTGGTTATAAAAATCATATATCTGTTGATGTGAAGCATAAATTCATCCGAAAATATGCGGTGACCAGCGCCGAGGTTCATGACAGCAATATTTTTGAGGAGCTGCTTGACCCTGACAACACCAGTCGGGATATCTATGCGGATTCGGCATACAGATCTGAAAAAAAGCTCAACTGGTTGAACGAGAATGGATACAGAGAGCATCTGAACCGCAAAGGAACACGAAGCCGGAAACTGACCGAATGGGAGAAGCAGGGAAATCGGACAAGATCAAAAATTCGCTCCCGGATTGAACACGTCTTCGGCATCCAGGCGCAACGTGCTGGCAATATGATTCTCCGAGGAACAGGTTTCATTCGCGCTGCTGCGAAAATAGGCTTGAGAAACTTGACGTTCAATATTGACAGGTACGGAACTCTTAATAAAATTTAAGATTTAAAAAAAAGAAACGCATTCAGGAACATATTTCAACGGAAGTTTGCTCAAAATAAATAAAAAACAGGAAATAACAATTTATGTATTTGAAATTTTCAACTGTCAAAGACACTATTGATAAGCTGAAAAAACTTTATCTCAAATTTTTCGAGGTTCCCATGAAAAAAGGCCGGAGACAGAAAGTATCCGGCCTGAAGAGCATCACACTCAGAATCAGAATGGCTGCGGCTCAGTTGCCCTTGTCAGCCTCATTACGACTGTCTTTGGGCGGCTTCATGTCAGTGCCGTGACAGCGGACGCAGCTATCCTGATCGGTGACTGCAAAGGCGGTTGAACCGTCGTGGCAGGTGCCGCAGTATTTGCCTTGGCCTAAAGAGGCCATGTTGAAATCGCCCTTTGCCTTGGCCGCGCCTGCGGTCTGCTGAAAAATGCTGTTGTGGCAGTCCGTGCAGTTGAACCCAGCCTTTTCCACGTGAAATGTATGACTGAAAAGGATGCTGTCATCTGTCGGCATGGCTGCCGGATCCGTTATGACCTTTGCCGGTGCGGCAGCAGGTTTTTCAGCCGCTGGCGGTGGTTCCTTCGGAAGAGAAGGTGGCTCAGATGCCTGTTTAGCCATCTGCTGAAGTTCCGGCGGCAGTTTCGAATTCTTCGCTTGCAGCTTCTGAAGCTCCGGCGGCAGATGTGCAGTCTCTGCCTTTTCTAATTTTTGAAGCTCCGGCGGCAGCGGAGCCTCAGCCCCCCGCAGCATAGGTAGAATGTTCTTGCCCGGCTTCTCAGTCTGTCCTGCGGCAGAGAAACATAAGCCAAGGCAAACAGCCGTAGCCATGCCAATAATACAACCTGTTCTGGTTCTTGATTTCATCAAGTTATCCTCTTTAAGCGAGTCCAAATCAAAAAATGCCAATTTTTTCGACTTGATATCGAGATTATCCTTCGTAGCTGCCGCTTCAGTCCCGACTTTTAAACTTATCGAAGTTTACAGAACACTTCAAGAGATTTCGTAAAAAATATGCGAATTCAAGTTCTAAGTGCAACTTTTCAGCAGGCTCATGAGAACAGTTCTTTCAGTCATGTTGAATCCTAAAGATTTCAGCAATCTGCCGCTGATTTTTCATAAAAACGGTTATGGGTTGCCTATCTTAACCAGTTAATCTGACAGCGTTTCGATGAGTTGTGTGCGTTCTCATTCATGCGCCTCTTACAGGATGGTAAAAATTGCATTATCATGCTGTCAGAACGCGCTTTTTTTTCTGCTTTGAAAAAAGTTATTTGAATCCAAACTTATAGCCTCCTTTTCCAGATGCTTGCGGATACCGGCCTGCTTCAGCACTGAATCCGCAAGTATTTCTCCCAGAGCAGTTTTCCTGCTGCTGCTCATTCCTGCCAGAACGGCGACATTTCCCGCAATCCTGCAATGATTTCCGGCATTTTCGCCAAGACAAAATCCACTTCCTCCTCAGTGTTGTAAATTGAGAGACTGAAGCGGATCGAACCGTGCGCGGCGGTGAAGGGCACGCCCATTGCCCGAAGGACGTGGGACGGTTCCAGCGAACCGGAGGTGCAGGCCGAGCCGGACGAGGCGCAGATATTATGCCGGTTCATGTGGAGAAGGATGGCCTCGCCTTCGACGTACTCAAAGCTGATGTTGCTGGTGTTGGGCAGCCGCTGCTCGGCGTGGCCGTTGCGCATGGATTTGGGCACCGCCGCCAGCAGACCCTGCTCCAGCTTGTCGCGCAGAGCACGGACCCGCGTGTTTTCCTCTGCCATCCTCTGCCCGGCAAGCTCACAGGCCTTGCCCAAGCCGACAATTGCCGCCACGTTCTCGGTGCCGCCCCGGCGGCCCTTTTCCTGATGCCCGCCGTGCAAAAATGGAACAAATGGCGTTCCCTTGCGCACATAGAGCGCGCCAATGCCTTTTGGCGCATGGAGCTTGTGGCCGGACAGGGAGAGAAAATCAATTTGATTGCTCTTCATGTTGATTGGCACCTTGCCCACGGCCTGCACTGCATCTGTGTGGAAAAGGATGCCGCGCTCCTTAGCCATGACCGCCATCTCCTCCACCGGAAAGATGACCCCGGTCTCGTTGTTGGCCCACATGATTGAAGCGATGGCAGTGTTGTCGGCAAGAGCCTCGTAATAGCTGTCTATATTGAGGGTGCCGTCCTCTGCCACACCAAGGCGGGTTGTGTGATACTGATGACCGGTTAGCTGGCCGAGATTCTCGCAGAGATTTTTGACTGCCGGATGCTCGACTTTGGTGGTCACCAACTGCCGCTTGTCTTGGTAGGATTGAAGGGCGGAGAGAATGGCAGTGGAGTCGCTTTCTGTGCCGCAGCTAGTGAAAACGATTTCCTCCGGCTCCGCGCCGAGCAGCTCGGCGACGTGGCCGCGAGCCTCAGCCACCACCCGCCCGACTTGGCCGCCAAAACTGTGCATGGACGAGGGATTGCCGTAGCAGTCGCTGAGAAAGGGCAGCATCGCCTCCAGCACTTCCGGGGCAATCCGGGTGGTGGCGTTGTTGTCCATGTAGATGACCTTGCTTGCGTCGCAGTCCATCAGCGTGCCTCCTCGACAATCAGGGTTTCGGCCACCTGCTCGCGCAGTTTCTTTTCCACGTAATTCTTGAGCGTGGTGAATGAGGATTGACAGCGGGCGCAGGCTCCGCGCAGGGAGACCGTGACAATATCGCCTTCAACATCAATCAGCTCAATATCGCCGCCGTCCTTTTTCAGGGTGGGACGAATCTCCCGTTCGATCACCTCTTCAATTTTTTTGATTTTCTGGAGGGTGGTCATGCGCGGTGTCTTGACTGGGACCGTCTTTGCCCCTGCCAGCTCCTGCACGGTCTGCTGGAGCAGTTCGCGCAGCCGGTCTTCGCACTTGCCGCAGCCGCCGCCCGCCTTGGTGTAGTTGGTGATTTCCTCGACCGAGCGCAGGCTTGATTCACGGATGGCATGGATGATCTCCAGATCAGTCACGCCAAAGCATTCGCAGACCACATTGCCCTGCGCCATAGGCAGGATCACGCCCCGATAGTTGGCAATGGCCGCTTCCAAGGCTTCCCGGCCCATGACTGAGCAGTGCATCTTCTCCTTGGGCAGGCCGCCGAGCGCGTCAGCAATGTCCTGATTGGTGATCTTGGCCGCTTCGTCAATCGACATGCCTTTGATCAGCTCGGTCAGCACCGAGGAGGAGGCAATGGCTGAGGCGCAGCCAAAGGTTTTAAATTTTGCGTCCGTGATGATGCCGTCCGCATCCACCTGAATGGTCAGCTTGAGCGCGTCGCCGCAGGCCAAAGAGCCGACCTCGCCAGTGCCGCTCGGCTTGTCCAGCACGCCGACATTTTTCGGATTGATGAAGTGCTCCCGCACCTTGTCTGTATAATCCCACATGATATGCTGTTCCTTGCGTTGTCCTTGCAGGCTTGCGCCGCTTTCTGTTTTTTCAGGCCAGATTACCTCAAAATCAGCGGTCCTGCACGGGTTAAGGTTGACAGGACGGAAAAATTTTTATAAAAGTCCTTACTTGAGGAGTAAAATCGTCCGGCTTCAGGCTGGTCACACATAACACTGATAACTGCGGGTTCAGGGAGATTGAAATATGGGACAGGCGCACGATGAAAAACTGATTCTTTGGTTTGATGAGATCGGCATTGAGGATGTGCCCCTTGTGGGCGGCAAAAATGCCTCGCTGGGCGAGATGTATCAGCATCTGACCGGCAAGGGCGTGGCTGTCCCGCATGGTTTTGCGATCACTGCCTACGCCTACCGCTATCTGCTCAAAGAGGCGGGCGTTGAAGAGGAAATCAGGAAGGTGCTCTCTGATCTGGACACCGAGGACATGGCCAACTTGGCCGAGCGCGGCGAGAAATGCCGGAACATCATCCGCAACGCCCCGTTTCCGCCCCTGCTGCGCGACGCGATCATTGAGGCCTACAAGAAGATGGAGGCTGAATATGGCGAGAACGTGGATGTGGCTGTCCGTTCCTCAGCCACGGCGGAAGACCTGCCTGATGCCTCGTTTGCCGGTCAGCAAGAGACCTATCTGAACATTCACGGCTACGAGAACATCATTCAGAACTGCCGCAAGTGCTTTGCCTCGCTGTTCACCAATCGGGCGATTTCTTACCGTCAGCATCAGGGCTATGGCCAGTTTGACGTTTATCTGTCAATCACCATTCAGAAGATGGTGCGCTCTGACTCGGCCTGCTCCGGCGTTATGTTCTCCATTGACACAGAGTCCGGCTTCAAGGATGCGGTCTTCATCACCGGTGCTTGGGGCTTGGGCGAGAACGTGGTGCAGGGCGCGGTCAACCCGGACGAGTATTACGTCTTCAAGCCGACCCTGAAGCAGGGCAAGCGGCCTGTGGTCAGCAAGAAGGTCGGTTCCAAGGCGATCAAGATGATCTATGACAACGACCCTGCCAGCCCGGAGCCGGTCAGGAACATTGACACCACTGAGGCGGAGCGCAACGCCTATGTAATCAACGATGATGAGATTCTTCAGCTCGGCAGCTGGGCCTGCATCATCGAGGAGCATTACAAGAAGGGCATGGACATCGAGTGGGCCAAGGACGGCGACGGCGTGAACGTCGGCACTGGCAAACTGTTCATTGTCCAAGCCCGGCCTGAGACCGTGCATTCGCAGGCAAAAAAAGGCATGATCGAGACCTACAAGCTGCTGGAGCACGGCAAGGTGCTGACCGAGGGCTTGGCAGTCGGCAGCAAGATTGGCCAAGGCGTGGCCCACTGCATTGCGGATGCCAAAGATATTGGCACGTTCCGCAAGGGCGAAGTGTTGGTCACAGACATGACCGATCCTGACTGGGAGCCGATCATGAAGATTGCTGCCGCCATTGTCACCAACCGGGGCGGTCGCACCTGCCATGCCGCGATCATTTCCCGCGAGCTGGGCATTCCCTGCGTCATCGGCACCGGCGACGGCTCGGAGCGGATCGTCACCGGGCAGGAAGTCACAGCCTGCTGCGCTGAGGGCGAGACTGGCTATGTTTATGAAGGTCTGCTCAAATATGAGGTGCAGAAAACCGATCTCAGCAGCATGCCGCCGACCAAGACCAAGATCATGATGAACTTGGCCATCCCGGAGAAAGCCTTCTCCGAATGCCAGATTCCCAACGACGGCGTTGGCTTGGCCCGCGAGGAGTTTGTCATCAACTCCCATATTGGCCTGCATCCGCTCGCGTTGTACAACTACGAGGAGCTGAAGGCATCGAGCGACCCGGAGAAGCAGGAGGTTGTCCGTCTGATTGATGCGAAGACTGGTGCATACACGGACAAGAAGCAGTTCTTTATCGACAAGGTGGCCGAAGGCGTGGGCCGGATTGCTGCTGGTTTCTATCCGAAAGATGTCATTGTCCGCCTTTCTGACTTCAAGAGCAATGAGTACGCCAACCTTGCAGGCGGTCATTTCTACGAGCCGGAAGAGGAAAACCCGATGATCGGCTGGCGCGGCGCGTCCCGCTACTACGATCCCAAGTACCGGCCTGCCTTTGAGCTGGAGTGCCAAGGCCTGCTCAAGGCCCGTAATGACATGGGCCTGACCAATATCAAGCTGATGGTTCCTTTCTGCCGCACCCCGGAAGAGGGTAAAAAGGTCATTGAGGTCATGCGTGAATGCGGCTTAGTGCAGGGCGAGAACGGCTTGGAGCTGTACGTGATGTGCGAGATTCCGAGCAACGTCATCTGCGCGGATGCGTTCGCTGACATTTTTGATGGCTTCTCCATCGGCTCCAACGATTTGACTCAGCTCACTTACGGCCTTGACCGCGACTCCGGCATCCTGACCGGCATTGCGGACGAGCGCCATGAGGCGGTCAAAGAAATGATCCGCATGGTGATCAAGACTGCCAAGCGGCGCGGGCGGAAGATCGGCATCTGCGGCCAAGGGCCGTCCGACTTCCCGGACTTTGCCACCTTCTTGGTTGAAGAGGGCATTGACTCCATGTCCCTGATCCCGGACACGGTCATCAAGACCCGTTTGGCTGTGCATGAGAAGGAAAAGGAGCTGGGCATCGCGCCGGAGTAAACGGCGGCGGTAGCGAAGGATGAGAAAGGGCGGGGTTGTATCTCGCCCTTTTCTGCTTTTCGATGGAACAGAAGGAAATCAAGGTCATTTTTACGAAAATGCCAACAAAGGTATCATGAAAATAAAAATTAGAAATCTTGGCGCGTTGAAGCAGGCAGAGTTCATGCTTGGAGAGATGACAATTATATGTGGCAGCAATAATACAGGAAAAACCTATGCCACCTATGCGCTTTATGGTTTTTTATCTACTTGGCATGAAGTGCTGTCTATTAATGTCGAATCAAAAAATGTAAGTGAATTGATGACTGATGGTGTGACACATATAGATATCAATAATTATATTAATAATGCTGAACATATATTGTCTGACGGGTGTGCAAGATATACAAATTTTTTGCCAACAATTTTTGCAGCTCCAAAGGACAGATTCAAAGAGAGCTCATTCGCTGTGACTGTTGCCGCAGATCATATAAAACCTTTTGGAAAATATGAGCGGCGCATGAAGGCAGCAAGCAAAGAACTGTTCTTTATTACAAAGGAGGAGACCAGCTCTGATGTGGTTGTCACTTTGCTTGTGGAGAAAGGCCGGGTTAGACTGCCGCAAGACGTGATCAAAAAAGTTATTGGCAACGCACTGAAAGAAATTATTTTTGGGCAGTTGTTTCCAAACCCGTTCATTGCCAGCGCGGAGAGGACAGGCGCGGCCATCTTTCGCAAGGAACTGAATTTTGCCCGCAATCGTCTTCTCGAAGAGATGACGAAAACAGATCAATCGGTCAATCCGGTTGATCTCCTTTTTAAAACATATCAAGATTATGCGCTTCCAGTGAAGGATAACGTTGACTTTACTCGACAAATTGAAACGTTAGCAAAAAAAAGCAGCTTTATTGATGAACAACACCCGGATGTGATAATTAATTTTTCTGATATTATCGGCGGCGAATATCGAGTTACAAAGAATGATGAGCTGTATTATATACCAAAAGGTAAAAGAGTTAAACTAACGATGGATGAAAGCTCAAGTGCAGTACGTTCATTGCTGGATATCGGTTTTTATTTAAAACACATGGCGCGGCCTGGTGATCTGCTGATGGTAGATGAGCCAGAACTTAATTTGCACCCGGAAAATCAGCGGCGAGTGGCAAGGCTGTTCGCGAGATTAATCAATCTTGGCATTAAAGTTTTTATTACGACCCACAGTGACTATATTATCAAAGAACTGAACACGCTGATCATGCTTAATCATGACAAGCAGCATCTAAAAAATATTGCTGACCGGGAAGGATATCGCAAAGATGAACTTATTTCTTCCGATCAAGTCAGAGTTTATATTGCTGAAGAATCAATGGTAAAGCTAGATGGAGGGCAGCGTAAAACCCGCTGTCAAACATTAGTACCTGCCGATATAGATCCTGAACTTGGCATTCAAGCACGTAGTTTCGATACAACTATTGAATCCATCAATAGAATTCAAGAAGAAATTGTCTGGGGAGAGGAGTGAAGCATGACAGATATTGAACTCCTTGGTCTGATGGTAAAAGATGAAATAAAAGTGTCTACCGAGGATAGAAATGGAAAGTTGTATGTCACATTAAGTGACCCACAATCTCCCAAAGGTTTAGTCACCATTGCAGGAGTGCCAGATAACGTCCTTGTCATCAAAGCAGATAACTTTGACTCGCCTGATTCATTTTTTACTGGCTCAAGAGGAGAATGTAAACGGGCTGATTTCATTATCGCAGCAGAAACCGCACAGAAAAAAGTTATACTGTGCATTGAGATGAAATATAGGAAAGGCAAGCCAAATGAAATTGTTCAGCAGTTAAGAGGAACTCGCTGCCTTCTTTCTTATTGTCAGGAAATAGGTAAGGCCTTTTGGGACAAGCAAGATTTCCTTAAAGGGTATGTTTATCGTTTCGTCAGCATAGGCAATCTCAGCATAGCAAAGCAGAAAACCCGGATAGATCGTCAGTCAGCAATACATGACCGACCAGAACGGATGATGAAAATTGATTGGCCAAATAGCCGAATCGAATTTAATAGGTTAGCTGGAAAAAGATGATATATGAAAGCAAACATTGCGAATTCAATAACTATCAACAGCAGCTACGCCGAACTGCTGCCTTCTTTTCATGATGACCTTCAGTCTGCAGTTGATGCCGCGCTGCAACGCTATCTGATTGATGAGATTGCCGCTAAGATTGCTGGCCTGAAGAAGAAAGAAAAGCTGTTCCGGCTCAAATACAGCTGCGATTACAAAACCTTTTCCCAGCGCATAGCTGAGGACGAGGAATACATCAATCAAATTGAGAGCAGTATCAGCAAACTCTGGGAGTCTGATTTAGCTGATTGGGAATTCTGCGAGAAAGGAATAAATGATTGGACGAAAAAGTTGCAGAATATTTTGCTGCTGTCGTAAAAACAGCGGCAGACATCTTTGAGAACTGTGCGCATGAGACAGATTTTACACCGGAACGCGCTATCCTCCATCTTCATGGGGAATACGATTCATGCAAGATTCTGATCACCGAGCTGTTCAGCGATAAGGTGCGCAAATACCGGTATTACGTTTTACAAGGAAGTCGGGTGGAGGCAGGCTTTGACAATGCCCCTGATCCACGGGCTATACGAATGAAATACGGCAAGATCGGCAAAGAACACGCTGGTGAGAATATTCCGCATCTTCATCTGGACGACAAGACCAGCATGGTGCTGACTGAGGAGATGATGTTCTCTGATTTTGTTGAGTGGTTGCGGAAAAATCCTATCTTCTAACCAAACCATTTCTCTTTTCCACTCCGGTCAAGAGGCGTTTTCCATTGGTCAGAAAATAGTTGCGGCCTTCTGCGGTAGGGTTTTACGAGCTTTCCGAACGAGGAAAACCCGATGATTGGCTGGCGGGCGCGGCGCGTCCCGCTACTACGATCCCAAGTACCGGCCTGCCTTTGAGCTGGAGTGCCAAGGCCTGCTCAAGGCCCGTAATGACATGGGCCTGACCAATATCAAGCTGATGGTTCCTTTCTGCCGCACCCCGGAAGAGGGCAAAAAGGTCATTGAGGTGATGCGCGAATGCGGCTTGGTCCAGGGCGAGAACGGTTTGGAGCTGTACGTGATGTGCGAGATTCCGAGCAACGTCATCTGCGCGGATGCGTTCGCTGACATCTTTGATGGCTTCTCCATCGGCTCCAACGATTTGACTCAGCTCACTTACGGCTTAGACCGCGACTCCGGCATCCTGACCGGCATTGCGGACGAGCGTCATGAGGCGGTCAAAGAAATGATCCGCATGGTGATCAAGACTGCCAAGCGGCGCGGGCGCAAGATCGGCATCTGCGGCCAGGGGCCGTCCGATTTCCCGGACTTCGCCACCTTCTTGGTTGAGGAGGGCATTGACTCCATGTCCCTGATCCCGGACACGGTCATCAAGACCCGTCTTGCAGTGCATGAGAAGGAGAAGGAGCTGGGCATTGGTAACTGATCACAGGGTGTCTCTAAAAAACACTGGCGCTTGGCATCGCAACTGGATAAATTGTGAGCAGTAATTTTTTCCGCAGGAGAAAGCTGTGACCGCCCCGTTCCATTGTGAAAATTTTGAGATAAGCGAGGAAGACCTTGCCGCTACACCTCCTGCGGTGCGGAAGCTGCTGTCTTTTTTGATCGCTGAGGTAACGCGGCTGAGAAAACGGGTCGAAGAGCTTGAGGCGAAACTCGGCGAAGATTCCTCGAACTCGAACAGGCCGCCTTCTTCCGACTCTCCGTTTACAGAAAAACGGCAGAGAGATCAGGCGGGGAAGCCCCGGAAAAAGCGGCGTGGATATCGTCAGGAGCTGATGCCGCCGACAGAAACGCAAAAAATGTATCCTTCCGCCTGCTCGTGCGGTTGCGGCAAATTCAAAAACATACGGTCATATTATACGCATCAGCATATTGAACTGCCGGAAATCGTGATGCAGGTCAGGCATTTCCTTCTTTATAAAGGGGAATGCGCCGCCTGCGGCAAAACCGTCAGAGGCTGTGTTCCCGATGAATTCAGAACCGGTTTCGGGGCGCGGTTCACCGCGCTGGTTGCCGAACTGAGCGGCATGGACGGCAGCAGCCGGGGAACTGTGCGGAAGTTCATCCGTTCCGTGCTCGGCGTTCCTATCAGCGCCGGGGCGGTGCAGAAGATCATTGACCGGGCTTCGGCGGCTGTCGCGCCGCACTATGAGGCCGTCCGGGCTGCCGTCACAAGCGGGGATGTCGGGCATATTGATGAAACGACGTGGAAAACTGGCGGCAGACTGCGCTGGTTATGGGTTATGGCGAACCGGCAGGCCGCGTTCTTCATGATTCATCCGAAACGCTCCAAGGAAGCGTTTGAAGAACTGATCGGCGCTTGGAACGGCATTCTCATCAGCGACGGATACAACGTGTACCAAAAATGGGTCGGCAAGCGGCAAACTTGCCTCGCGCACCTGATCCGCCGTGCCGACGGCCTTGCGGAACGCGCTGACCCTGAACTCGCCGCCTGCGGAAAATGGGCCGCTGCGGAACTGCGGCGGCTCTGCCGCATGGCGAAAGACCCGCCGACTGAAGGCGAACAGTCCGCATTTTATGCCCGGCTCTGCCGACTTATCCTACGCTGGCGCGATTGCGACAGTGATGCGGGGAGGTTTGTCCGTCATATTGACAAGGAAATGGAGGCGTTGTTCACTTTCTTGCTCGAAGAAGGCGTAGCGCCGACAAATAATCCAGCGGAACGGATGCTCCGCTTCGGCGTACTGTGGCGCAAACGGAGTCAGGGCACTGACAGCGACAAGGGAAACCGCTGGGTTGAACGAATCCTTTCCCTCCGGCAGACATGCCTGCTTCGGGGAAAATCCACTTTCGAGGTGCTCACCGAGGCCATGCGCTGCTATTTCAGAGGACAGATGCCGGATTTAAGCTGGGTCTGAGCGGTACCCTGTGATCGCTTACGAAAACGGCTTGGAGCTGTACGTGATGTGCGAGATTCCGAGCAACGTCATCTGCGCGGATGCGTTCGCTGACATCTTTGACGGCTTCTCCATCGGCTCCAACGATCTGACCCAGCTCACTTACGGCTTAGACCGCGACTCCGGCATCCTGACCGGCATTGCGGACGAGCGCCATGATGCGGTCAAAGAAATGATCCGCATGGTGATCAAGACTGCCAAGCGGCGCGGGCGCAAGATCGGCATCTGCGGCCAGGGGCCGTCCGATTTCCCGGACTTTGCCACCTTCTTGGTTGAAGAGGGCATTGACTCCATGTCCCTGATCCCGGACACGGTCATCAAGACCCGTCTTGCAGTGCATGAGAAGGAGAAGGAGCTGGGCATTGCGCCGAAGTAAGGTGGCTGCAATAAGAGCTTGAAGCACGATGAAGGGCGGCCTGCGGGTTCGCCCTTTTTTGTTTTTTCTCCGCTGCTTGACAGGATGCAAATGATCATGCTATGCTGGAAACCGTTTCAAAATCTCGCTTCAAAGCAAAGGCACTTGAATATTTTCGCAAGATAGAGCAGAACGGGCAGGCTGTGATCATCATTGATCATGGGAAGCCCGTGCTGCAAGTGCTGCGTTTTGATGATCCTCTGGAGCCAGTTGGCATGTCTGGCTTTGTGGCGGCAGGAATCAGGAGTGAATATCTTTTTTTTCTTTGCAGCAGAAGAGTGTGTGCGAATGATTCCATCAGGGTGGCAGAGTGGCCTGCCGGGTGTTGTTCAGAAACGCTTATCCCAAGGCAACGGATGTGCAAGCCTCATGCGGCAGGCATATTCAGCGCGGATGCTGTTTTTGGCTTTTCTTGCATCTGGATTGGTGTTATAGTTAGGCAGCACTTATCCCAGCGGTCAGAAAAGGAGATATGAACGGCGAGGATAAGAATCGATTTGTGAATCAACATCATCAGAGCGGCTGCCCTGACGATGTTCAGTGATGCAAGTCAATTGCCGCTGTGTGCATTCATATACGGCAAAAGTGCGACTCACCCCGATTAAGCGGCATCGGCAGGAAATTTTTTGGTTTTACAAAACGTTTTATCTGGCGGTATTATAACCGTCTTATATAGCAACTCAAAAAGGCAGAGGTAAGAAAGATGAAAGGAAAAAAAAGTTATTCCCGCAGGCCGGTGTGCTTGCTCGCCCCGGCAGCACTTATTGCAGCGTTGGGCCTTGGCACAGCGTCGCACGCTTTCGCGGCGCAGGAGATTGATGTTCAGGGCGGAGCAGACAACACCTCCATTGCTGACGGCAGTGCCACGCCATCTGTTGATGATGGCACAGACTTCGGCGGCGTTGAGACCAGCACTGATGCAGTCAAAACCTACACCATCCTCAATACTGGTGATGCAGACTTGACACTGAACGGCACGCCGCTTGTTAAGCTTAATCCAGTTGCGACTGATGATAAAGGCTGCGACGCTTTCAGTGTTACCACCCAGCCGACAAGCCCGATTGCTGCGACTAAAAACACCACCTTCACGGTGACGTACAATCAAGCCGCATCCGGCAGCTTGGATAAATGCCAGATAAGCATCGCCAACGATGACGACAATGAAAATCCTTACGATTTTGTCATCCAAGGTTCAACTGTCCCAGAGATGGATGTGCAAGGGAAGACCGTCTCGATCACTGACGGAGACACCACGCCATCTGCTGCTGATGACACTCTCTTTACCGCAGGCAGCGGGTCGGCCAAAACCTACACCATCCTCAATACTGGTGGTGGAGACTTGACTCTGAGTGGCACTCCGCTTGTTGATCTTGTTGAGTTTGCAGATGGTGATGGAAGCTGTGACGATTTCAGCGTCACCGCCCCGCCGACAAGCCCGATTGCTGCGGGCGGCAACACCACATTCGTTGTGACGTACACTCCGACTGGTGATGAAAATGGAACACCATGCAAGGTCAGCATCGCAAATAATGATGCCGATGAGAATCCTTATGATTTTGCCATCCAAGTTGCGCTTCCTGAGATCGATGTTCAGGGAAACAGTGTCTCCATTGCTGACGGTCATGACACGCCATCTTCTGCTGATGACACCGACTTTGGCGGCGTTCCCACCAGCACTGATGTGACCAAAACCTACACCATCCTCAACATTGGCGGCGCAGACCTGACTTTGGACGGCACTGACTCGAATTATGTTGTGCTTGAACCGGTGGCGGATGGTGATGCAGGCTGCGGCGCGTTCACTGTCACCCAGCCGACAGAAACAACGATTGCTGCGGGCGCAAGCACCACTTTCACGGTGACATACAATCAAGAGACAGTCAACACCGTGGATAAATGCGGGATCAGCATCGCCAATGACGATGCCGATGAGAATCCTTATGATTTCACCATCCAAGCCTCAACCGGCCCTGAAATGGATGTTCAGGGAAACAGCGTCTCCATTGCTGACGGCGACGATACGCCAGACATGGCTGATGACACCGACTTCGGCGGCGTTCCCACCAGCACTGATGTGACCAAAACCTACACCATTCTTAACATTGGCGGTGCAGAGCTGACCTTGGGTGTTGATCCTGTCACTAACGATGCTGCTGCTGGTTGCAATTTCTTCACCATCACCCAGCCGGCGGAAACAACACCGATTGCTGCGGGCGCAAGCACCACTTTCACGGTGACATACAAACAAGCGACAGCCAACACCTTGAATACATGCGGGATCAGCATCGCCAATAACGATGCCGATGAAGGTCCTTCTTATGATTTTGTCATCCAAGCCTCAACCGGCCCTGAGATGGATGTTCAGGGAAACAGCGTCTCCATTGCTGATGGCGATGACACCCCAGACGTGGCTGATGACACCGACTTCGGCACAGTTAACGTCGGTAAAACTCTGAGCAAAGCCTACACTATCCTAAACACTGGCGGTGCAAATTTGACCTTGGACGGCGATGCTCCGGATTATGTTGTGCTTAATGGTGAAGGTTGCGCCTCATTCAAAGTCACCACCCAGCCAACAACACCGATTGCTGTGGGCGCAACATCTGCTGTCACCTTCACAGTGGAATATGCCCCGACCGCTGTTTCGGAAGGAGAACAATGCACTGTCAGCATTGACAATAATGACAGCAATGAGAACCCTTATGATTTTGTCATCCAAGGGAAAGGCGGAAAGAGCGGCGCAAGTTACCTCCCGGCGGTCTATGAAGTACTGCTGAACGGAAACTAAACACTGCGGCAACATGCGCTGGTTTCTCGTGAACATTGCGGGAAACCAGCAGCAAGATGCTCTTCCTTCAGTTTCACGCAAAAGCCCTTCTGACAGGCTATCCTGTCAGAAGGGCTTTGTTCTTCCCGCCTTTTCTCCCCTTCAGATCAACGCAGGCCGATCTGCTCCATTGCCGCAGTCAGTTTGTTCAGCGAAGCCTCGTCCATCTCGGTCATGGGCAGGCGCAGCTCCGGCGAGGCGATCTTGCCGAGCAGATGCAAGGCTTTTTTGGCCGGGGCCGGGTTGGGGCAGCAGAACATGGTGCTCATGAGCGGGAAAAGCTGGTAGTGCAGCTCCTTGGCCTTGGCTAAATCACCATTCAGGGCCGCTTCCATCAGCTCGGCCATAGCCTTGGGCATCACGTTCGAGGTCACGGAAATCACACCCTTGCCGCCGATCAGCACTGTGGGCATGGAGGTGAAGTCATCGCCGGACAGCACAATGAAGTCCTTGGGGCAGAGCCGGATGATCTCGGAAATCTGATTCAGGCAGCCGCAGGCCTCCTTGATGGCAATGACATTGGGCAGCTCTGCCAGCCGGGCCACAGTGGCCGGGGCCATGTTGGTGACAGTCCGGCTCGGCACATTGTACAGGACTATGGGAATATTCACAGCCTCGGCAATGGTTTTGAAATGCTGATACAGCCCGTCCTGGCTTGGCTTGTTGTAATAGGGCACCACGGACAGGACTGCGTCCGCGCCGCTGGCCTTGGCTGACTCGGTCAGTTCAATGGCCTCCAGGGTGTTGTTGGCCCCAGCTCCGGCAATGACCGGCACCCGGCCCGCCACAGTCTTGACAGTCAGCTCAATGACCCGCTTGTGCTCATCAAAGCTGAGGGTGGCGGACTCGCCGGTGGTGCCGCAGGGCACCAAGCCGTGGATGCCGCTTTCGATCTGGAAATTGATCAGATTGACCAAGCTTTCCTCATCAACGTTGCCGTCCCGCATCGGGGTGACAATGGCAGTGATGGCTCCCTGAATGTTTTTTGTCATCGCATCCTCCTTGAATGTAAGGCAATGCCCTGCTGGGCAGTTTTTTCGCATGACTCCTCAGAGGAGTCTTTTTACGACGGCATTATAAACAACATCTGCATGTTCGCCACCCTTAACTGGCCTGCATTCAAATAAATCAGCAGTTCCGCTATAGCTGAGGGAGAAGAGCGGCTGCTTGACTTGAACAAGCTCAGGTCTGCAATCAGCAGAAAGAATCCGGCTTGCTTAACTTGGCCGCAGCGGGTATAGTAAAAAAACGCCCGCGCAGGGGAAATTTTATCAAATCCTTGATCTTATCGGCAAAAAAACAATGCGACTCGTCTTAACATGCTGTCTGTCACTGCTTTTGTCAGCTCCGCCCGCACTGGCCAGCCTTGCAGACCAAGTCCGTTTCCTTGACACCTGGTCAGAATTGAATTCATGGGATTTAGGAGGAGTGCAGCCGCTTGATTTCGCCCAGACCTTGGACAAGAAATTCGTCTTTGTGCTGGGACAGGACGGCGGCATCCATATCTATTCCGCAGTCGGCGAACAGCTTGGCACGATCAGAACCGGCAGCCAGCCGATATCCTTTGCCATTGAAGCACGAGGCAGAATGCTGCATCTTGTTGACCGGAGCGGTGCCTGCACGGCAGTCAGCGTGTCGCTGGCAGGCGGCTCTCTTGACTGGTCTGTCCTCAAAACATGGAAAACAGCGGCCCGGCCCATTGACATCGCGACCGCGCATGAACGGCAGCGCGTCTTCATTCTTGAGGCGGACAATGCCGTGCATGTTTATTCTTTCGCCGGAATGCCCTTGGGCAGCATTGCCGCGCCTCCTGGCACCTTTTCCATCAAGACGGTGCCCTACAGCAGAAAACTCTATCTTGCCGCGAGAAACGGCATTTTCACTGGCATGGAAAGCCCGTTCTGACCTGCCGCCCTTGCTTGAGGCGGAAAAAATACGGCTGTTCCGCTTGCTGGACAGCAGGGCAGGCAGTATAATGGCCGCCAAGTGACACTCTCTATAGCCGAAGCAGTATAATTTGATGAGCGTTCTTTCTGCCGCCCGCCGTAGGGGTCGTGTCTGCCCGTGCAACGCGCCAAAATGACGGGAAACACCGGGGGGCCGACCTTACGGGAGAGAGACAGATGACAGCGTCATTGTAGCCTGCTTCAGCTCTATTATTCTCAACACGCATCAAGGAAAAAAACCATGAAGAAGACTCTTGCACTGTGCTGCCTGTTTCTGCTGCCTGGGCAGTTTGCCGCAGCCCAAGCCCCGCAGGCTGATCAGTCAACAGCAAGCAAGCCGGATCAGCTGACGTGGACCGTCATGCAGGAATGGAAGATGAAGACCAAGCCGGTTGATTTTGTCCAAGCACTGGACGGCAGGATTGTCTTTGTGCTCGGTGATGACAGCAAAGTGCATCTCTATTCTGCTGAAGGGCAGGAACTGGGTGAAATTCCAGTTGATCAGAGCACAGTGGCCATTGATATCGCCCCGCGTGGCGAAATGCTCTATCTTGTTGATCAAAATCAGAATTACAAGGCTCTTGACATCTCCTTTGCCAAGGATATTGATGTCAGCGGCTCCCCAGTCAAGGGCAAGGCGGATGCGCCGGTGAGCATCGTGGTCTTCTCTGATTTTCAGTGCCCCTTCTGCAGCCGGATTGAGCCGATTTTGGCAGAGGTCCTGAAACGGAATCCTGACACTGTCAACGTGATCTTCAAACACATGCCCTTGGGCATGCATCAGCAGGCCGAGCCTGCGGCCCGGGCCGCCATTGCCGCCCAGCAGCAGGGCAAGTTTTGGGAGATGCACGACGCGCTCTTTGCCGCCGCCTCCAAAGGCAAGCTGAATGCCGAGTCCATTGAAAAGGCGGCCAAAGACCTTGGCTTGGACATGAAAAAGTTCAAGGCTGACGTGAACAGCGAGGCCACCAAGGAGCGGTTGAGCAACGATCTGAGCGCGGCCCGTCTGGCCGAAGTCAACGGCACGCCGACGCTGTTTGTCAATGGCCGCCGGGTCAATTCGCCCAGCCCGGACTTCATTCAGAAGATGCTTGATCAGGAACTGGCCAAGAAAAAATGAATCCGGTGCCGCAGCCTTGAAGAGAAAGACCGGACTTCATCAGGCAACTGAACAGCATCTGGAATTCAGCGATGATGCCGCTGCCCAAGTGTTGTTCGGCGACCTGAACCGCAATCTGCACACCGTTGAACAGGCTGCCGGAGTCCGCATTCATCAGCGGGGCGGCAGCCTGCTGCTTCAAGGGCAGGCCCATGCCGTGGAGCTGGCCGCGTCTCTGCTCCGCCAGCTCTACGGCTTAGTCCGCAAAGGCTGTCCGGTTTTCAGTCAGGATGTGGCCTTTGGCCTGAAAATCTTGGAAGCCTCCCCTGAGGCGGCCTTGGAGGAAATCTTTCTCGACAAGGTCTGCATCACGGCCAAAAAGCGGATCATCTCGCCAAAAACACTCAATCAGAAAAATTACATCGAGGCCATCCGCGAGAATGGCATAGTTTTCGGCATTGGCCCGGCAGGCACCGGCAAGACCTATTTAGCTGTGGCTATGGCGGTGGCCGCCCTGACTTCGGAGCTGGTGCAGCGAATCATTCTCACCCGGCCTGCTGTGGAGGCGGGCGAGAAGCTCGGCTTTCTGCCCGGCGACTTGGCTCAGAAGGTTGATCCCTACCTGCGCCCGCTCACCGATGCCCTGAACGAGATGCTCGGCCCGGACAAGGCGGCGGAGCTGGTTGAGCGCGGGGTGATTGAGATCGCGCCGTTGGCCTTCATGCGCGGCAGAACCCTGAACAAGGGGTTCATCATTCTTGACGAGGCCCAGAACACCACCCGCGAGCAGATGAAGATGTTCCTGACCCGGATTGGCTTTGACTCGCAGGCCGTGATCACCGGCGACATCACCCAGGTCGATCTGCCCGGAGGGCAGGCTTCAGGGCTGATTGATGCCAAACAGGTGCTGCGCAACATTGAAGGCATCAGCTTCTGCCAGTTTGACAGCAGCGACGTGGTCCGTCATCCGCTGGTCCAGCAGATCATCCTTGCCTACGAAAAAGCAGGCCGCAAAGAACAGGCGGATGCCGGGCATGACCATCAACCTGATTGATCAGGCCGACCAAAGCCGCTTCCGGCTCAATCATGCGTTCCTGCGAGCGCGGACAGCCCGGCTGCTGGACCTGCTTGGCCAGCAGGAGGCTGCGGTCAGCGTGGTTCTGCTGACAGATCAGGAAATGGCCCGCTACAATCAGACCTACCGGCACAAGGATGGGCCGACCAATGTGCTCTCCTTTCCGGCGGAGATGGAGGGCGAGCTGGGTGATATTCTTATTTCGGCAGACACGGCCTGGCGGGAAGCCGGAGAAAAACAGATTCCCCTCCATCAGCACCTCACGTGGCTGCTCATTCACGGTCTGCTGCATCTGCTGGGCCATGATCACGAGGCCTCCGAGGAGCAGGCGGAAATCATGCAGGACAAGGAAACACAGCTTTTTCAAGCTATTCAGCATCTTCATTCAGGAGGACGGATCATGCCGCAGCTTGCTGTCAATGTTGACCATATTGCCACGATCAGAGAGGCCAGAGGCGGAGCGGAACCAGACCCGGTGCTGGCCGCAGGCATCTGCGAGCTGGCCGGAGCCAAAGGCATCGTCGTGCATCTGCGGGAGGATCGCCGTCATATTCAGGATCGGGACGTGCGCCTGCTCCGCCAGACTGTCAAGACCCGGCTCAATCTGGAAATGGCGGCAGTCAAAGAAATCATCGGCATTGCCTTGGAAGTGCTGCCGGACTTGGTCACGCTGGTGCCGGAAAAGCGGCAGGAGCTGACCACTGAAGGCGGCTTGGACATCATTGCCAACGAGAAAAAAATCAAAAAAACGGTCAGCAGAATGATCGAGGCAGGGATTCCAGTCTCCATTTTTGTTGATCCTGATGCCGAGCAGATCAAGGCGGCCTTGGATGTCGGCGCAGCCTGTGTCGAGCTGCACACAGGCCGTTACTGTGACGCGAAGAGTCAGCAGGAGCGGGACCGGGAATTTCATCTGCTCGAACAGGCGGCAGAGACCGCTTTTGCCTCTGGCCTGCGGGTCAATGCGGGCCACGGTCTTGACTACCGCACCACAGGCCGGATCGCCGCTATTCCGGTAATTGAGGAGTTGAGCATTGGTCATGCCATCATTGCCCGGGCCGCCTTTGTCGGCTTGGATCAGGCGGTGCGGGAAATGCAGGACTGCATTGATCTGGCCGCCTGAGACAATGACCGCAATCAGCCGCAATCAGCCCTGCCCCTGCCGTTCAGGCCAAAAATACAAACATTGCTGTCTGCCGCTGCGCGAGGCCGGGCTGCCGCAGCCAAAGGTCAGATCAAATCAGCAGGTTTCGCTTTTGGCAGAAGTGGAGAAGGTGCAGCAGACCGCCATGCTGCGGCGGGAAAGCTGCCGCGAGCTGGGAGTCTTTGTCCTGTTCAGCACTCAAGACGGCGATGCTTGGGTGCTGGAGACCACGGAGCGCGATGCCTTTCAAGCCGGAGCCGCCGGGCTGCCACTGCCGCTGCCAGTGCATGAAAACCGGGAGGTGATCGAAGTGGATTGGAGCCACAGTTTTGCCCTCTGCGGCCGCCGCCTGCGCCTGACCGAGCATGAAAGCGGGGCGGAAACAGAGCTGCGCCGCGCTCCGACCATGCAAATCAGTGCTGCTCTGCGCCGAATAAAAAAACAGTATCCTGCCGAACTGCTCCGCCAAGTGCATCTGCGGCCTGACGCAGCTCAGTCTGCTGACTGAGATGCGTCTGCTCCGCTTCCTGCCGGTCATAAATCTTTGTCCCCTTTCGCTCACCTTCCTGCTTGGATATTCTGGCTGACACGGTCGGCGCGGCTATTGCCGTTCTTCTGCTGCAGGCCCGCCAGAAGAGGGTGACGGGCTGAAGCGCAGCCGCTGCCGGAAAACCTGCTTGAAATATAATAAAAAAAACAGTACAATTTATTGTACTTGTTGGAATGGCAAAAAAGATGCTGCTGCTCAATTTTATCGCATTGCAATGATATGATTTCGCGTATGACGCGCTGGGCTGCCAAGCACTGCCGCTGTCGGCAGGGCAAGCTGAATATGCGGCTGCCGGTGGGAAAGGCCGTCAGAAAAAATAAAAAAATGATCTTGTGCAGCTCTGTGGTCATTGTATCTGTTGAACTGATTTTTCTCTTCATCACATACACTTCCTTGCGGAGCACCATGTTCCTCACCCTGCTGCAGCAGGCGCGGCGGCATCAGGATGAGTTCACGCTCAATCTGAAAATGGCGTATAACAGCATGTTGCAGATGTCAACCCTGATCACCAGCAACAGCGATTTGACCAAGGCGCTGCTCAAGGAGCAGCCGCATCCTGCCGACGACGCAGACAATCAGAAAAAAAATCAGGAACAGAACGCGCCGACAAAGCCGCCTTTTCAAAAAACCTATCAATTTGGCTCTCTTGAAAGCAGTCCTTATCTGCTTTCAAGAGACAGGCAGACCTATAGCTGGCTTCGGGGCGTGTCGCCTGTCTGGGCTGTGAATCCCAGCAGCAATGAAAAAGTGTATGTTGGCGCAGTGGAAATCAGCACCACTTTCAAGGATATTGTCAGGCTGTACGGCAAGCTGTTCCGGGTTGATGCGGCTGTGCTGCTCAACAAGGAACATGTGCGCAACAGAATGTGGAATGACAGCACAAAAAAATATTTTGAAAACCATCCCAATGCCAATCATTATGTCGAAGTGGCCACTTCTCCGCTGCTTGCGGAAATGCTCTCTCATATCTTCATCAAAAGCGATTATAAAACAGACAATGTCTCAATAGTTTACCATGACCACGCCTTTTATTCGCTCTATTACTTTCCGCTGCCGGAAAATGATGATCAGGAGCCAAATGCGGAACTGCCTGGCTTCATGCTGATTTGGGAGGATGTTTCTGATCAGGTCTTTCAGCATGCAAAAAATTTTGCTGTTGCTGTCGGACTGGCGGTGCTCGCCTTTTTTCTGATTGAAAGCGGCCTGATCTGGCTGCTGAACCGGGAGACGCGGCTCTCCGCCGCAGAGCAGTGCGCGGCAGTGGATGAGCTGACCGGGCTGTTCAACCGCCGCTATTTTGACGATCTTTTGGAAAATGAACTGCACCGGATCAAGTTGAGCCACGATGCGCCCCTGTCGCTGATCATCTGTGATGTTGACTACTTCAAGCGGTACAACGACACTTATGGCCATAAAGCGGGCGATGAATGCCTCCAGCAGATCGCGGACACGCTCCGGCGGCAGGCGAGGCGGAGCAGCGACTGCGTGGCCCGCTACGGCGGCGAGGAATTTGTCATTGTCCTGCCGCGCACCGACCTCCCTGCGGCGATTGAAATTGCTGAAACCGCCCGCAAAGCCGTGCTTGGCCTCAGCATCCCTCATGCCAGCTCCAGCATTGTGCCGGTGGTCACTGTGACCTTGGGCGTGGCCTGCACCAAGCAGCTGGCTGAATATGACAACCTGTTCGAGGCAGCTGACCGGAATCTTTACATTGCCAAAAACAATGGCCGCAACCGGATCGAACCGTTGAAGCGGGATGCTCTCAAAACTATGGCAATATGACAGGCTGCCAGTTTTTTCATGAAAATTTGCCAAGATAAGCCTGCGGCCCGGCGGCTGGCTCTTGCCTGCCTGACGGCTTGGTCAGGCACTGGCAGGCCGGTGCAGGGGTTCCTTGACAGCATCATCCATGCCGCCAATCTGAGCAGCGAGGACAGGCAGCTGGCAGTGATGCTGGTTATGGGCGCAGTGCGGCGGCAGGGCGTTCTTGACCAGATCATCAGCCGTTTCAGCAAAACGGCCCTGGCCAAGATGAAGCCGCTGACCTTGGCCGCCCTGCGGATCGGGATTTTTCAGCTCTGTTTCTTGGAGCGGGTGCCCGCTACGGCGGCAGTCAATGAGACAGTGGCTGCTCTGAAGAAAATGCGCCAGCCTGCTTGGCTGCTCGGTTTTGTCAATGGCCTGCTGCGCAATATCGCCCGGCACAAGGAGGAGCTGCCCCGGCCTGAAGACTTTGGCCCGGAAATCAATCATCCGGCGTGGCTGATTGCACGCTGGCAGCGGCAGTTTGGCGTGAAGAAAACGCAGACCATCTGTCAGATCAATGACATGGAGCCGCAGCTCTGCCTGCGCAGTTCAGGTGTGAAGAAAGAGGAGCTGGTCCAACGGCTGACGGAACAGGGCATCAGTACTGTGCCGGGACGATACGCGCCGGACAGCCTGCTTGTCCCTGACTGGCGCGGCCCAGTCACTGCCCTGCCCGGTTTTGCCCAAGGACTGTTTCAGGTGCAGGATCAGGCAGCCCAGCTCGCCTGCCTTCTGCTTGGTCCGTTCCAAGAGCAGGGCCGCTATTTGGATGCCTGCGCCGGCTTGGGCGGCAAAACCTGCGCCCTGGCCGCACTCCTGCCTGCGGGCGCATCGCTGACTGCGGTGGAGCCGGATGCCCGCCGTATCAGCCTTCTGCACGAAAACTTGGCCCGCCAGCAGCTACAGGACCGGGTCAGTATTTTTCATGGCCGCTTGGAAGAGTTCGCTGCAACTGCGCCGCCGCCGTTTGACGGCATTCTCTTGGACGCGCCCTGTTCTGGCACCGGAGTGATCCGCAGGCAGCCGGATATCCGCTGGAACCGGCAGCCGGACGATTTTGCCAAGCATCAAGCCGTGCAGCTCGGCCTGCTCCAGACAGCGGCAAAGCTGCTGGCAACAAACGGGGTGCTGGTCTATGCCACCTGCTCCCTTGAGCCGGAAGAAAACCAGCAGCTCATTGCCCAGTTCCTATCTGCGCAAAATGATTGTAATCTGAGTGATTGCCACGACCTGCTCCCGCCAGTTGCAGCAGAGCTGCTTGATGGGCAAGGCTGCTTCGCGCCGCTGCCAAGTCAAGAGATGGACGGCTTTTTTGCGGCAAGATTGAACTGAATGTAAACTGTCAAGCCCTTGCCATAGCCTATGCTCTGGAGCAGGCAACAGCCTTCCGGTGCAAGTAAAAGGAGCAGCGATGCGCAGTTGCAGGACTGCGGCAGGCAGGGTCTCTACAACGGCAAGTCCGGGTGAATCAGCTTGGCAATGACGGCAAGGGTGCTGGCAAAGGTGGCGGGCGAGGGGCTGCATACCAAGTTTGGGCTGATAACATGCACTTGGCCGCGCTGCACTGCGCTGAGAAAGGGAAAGCCCTGCCAGGTTTCCTTTTCCTGCCGGGCCAGGCCGCCGCTCTCGCTGCCCATCATGGCAATAAGGATGACATCCGGGTTCAGGTCGATCACCTTTTCCCGGCTGACCGTGCCGTGGAACTGCCCGGCCAAGATATTGCTGCTGTTGCTCAGGGTGATGTAGTCTTGAGTGAAGGAGTCTGGGGCCGCACCAAAAAGAGGACTGGCTCCGATCTGGAGAAAGACCTTCTGCTTGGGCAGCTTGGCGGCGGCAGCGGCAATAGCCTCCACCTTGGCCTGAGCCTGTTGAATGACCTCCTCTGCCTTGTCCTCCAGACCGAGCAAGGTGCCAAGCTGGCGGAAATGGCCGCACACCTGCGCAAAGGAGTCTGGCTGCCTGAACTGCACCACCTTGAGACCAAGACGGCGCAGCTTGTCCATCTGCGGCGGTGAGGTCAGGCCGGTGGCTAAAACCAGATCAGGGCGCAGGGCAAGCAGCTTTTCCACAGAAAACTGCATCACCGAGCCGACCTTGGCTTTCTCCTTGGCCGCTGGCGGGCGGACGCAGTAGGTCGTAGTGCCGACCAAGCGGTCGCCCGCACCAAGGAGGAAGACGTTCTCGGTGTTCATTGGTCCGAGTGAGACAATCCGCTGGGGCCGGGCTGCGCTGCTGTCTTCCAAGGGCAGCAGGCAGAGCAGGAGGGCGGCAAGTAGGACAAGGCGCTTCATGGCTCAATACTCCCAACGCAGGCTGAGGAAGAGACTGCGGCCCGGCAGGGGATAGCCCTTGACATAGGCGTAGTCCTCATCTAAGAGATTGCTGGCTCGACCGCGCAAGGAAAACGCGCCATAGATCGGGTCCTCATAGAACCGCCACGCTGCTGTCAGATCAGCGACCATGCTGGAGTCCAGCTCGACCAAAGGCCGGGGGCTGGCCTCGGACTGCCAGTCTTCCACAAGCTGCCTGCCCATGCAGGCCACGTTGAGGCGAAAGGAGAGCCTGCCGCCGTCATCCGCAGCCAGCCCGGCTGCCAGAGTTGAGCCGCTGACCTGCTCAAGGTCTTCACCTGTGCTTTTGTTCTCATACTGGGTCAGGACAGTCAGATTGAGATAGGGGCGCACCGACCAGCTCCAGTTGAGCAGCAGGCCGAGGTCATGGGAGAACTGGCCCTCAAGGCCGGAGATGACCGCATCGCCAAGATTCTGCCAGCTTCGGGTGCTGTCCGGCAGCGGGGCGACAATGATCTTGTCCTCAAAGTCGGTGTGAAAGTAGGTGAGCGCGGCTTGGAAAAAGCCTTGGCTGAAGTCGAGACCTGCTTCATAGGTCGTGCTCTGCTCTGGTGCAAGAGCAGGGTTGCCCACAGTGCGGGTGCCGAACCTGCTGAAATCCGCGCCAAGCTGATCCGCTGAGGGCAGGACAAAGCCTTGGGCATAGCGGGCGCGCAGTTTGAGGGCATCCGTGGCCAGCCAAGTCAGGCCGACCTGCGGCGTGAAATGACTGTCGTCGTGGCTGCGGCCTGCTGGTTCCTCCATCTCGGTGCTGTACCAGTCATAGCGCAGCCCTGCATCAAGGCTCAGGCGGTCTTTAAGCAGACTCGTCCTGCCCAGCAGGAACAGGGCCGGGTTGCTGTAGCTGGTTTCCTGCGGTGTCCAAGTGTTTTCGACTTCATAGTACAGCCAGTCCGCTCCGGCAGTGACTGTTGCCAAGCCAAACGCGCTCGTGAACTGGGCTTGCCCGCCCTGCTGCTTGGTCGTGTTTTCCGAGACGCTGCCGTCATCCCAGCCGTCTGGATCAGAGGCAGCCGGATCAAGCCAGCTGTTGTTGTCCTTGCCCAAGAAATAGCGGACCAGCCACTGCTGGGACTGTGATCCTTTGCCCCGCCAGCTCAGGTCAGCCGACCAATTCTCCTTATCCGTCCGGTCATCCAAGTCATTGCTGGCCAAATAGCCGGGGTTGCCTGCATCGTCCAGATTCGAGGCCGTGATGATCAGGCCAACACGGTTTTCTTTTGTGAACGACCAGCCTGCATTGAGGCTGAGGCCGGTCTCGCTGCTGGCAGTGTTGCCATAGAGCTGCCCGCTGCCGGTCTCATAGTCGCCTTGTTCAGAGCGGGAGACGCTGCCTGCAAAATCGAAGTGCTCCTTGACCCAGGTGCCGCTGAGACTGGCTGCAGCCGCATCAAAGGAGCCAGCCCCAGCCTCGGCGGCCAAGGCGTTCTTCTCACCTTGGCGAGTGATGATGTTGATCACTCCGCCCATGCCTGCGGAGCCGTACTGCACTGCTCCCGGCCCCCGGATGATCTCAATCCGCTCGACATTGTCGGTCAGGAGCTTGGCCGCGTTGCCAGTCCCAGCCCGGCGGCCATCAAGCAGGATCAGGACATGGCCTTGCAAGTCGTTGCCGTGGGTGTCGGTGCTGAAACCGCGCAGGCCGACTGCAGTCAGTCCGCCCGGATACTGACGCACTTGGGCAGCACCTGTTTGCGCCAGCAGCTCGCCGACCGTGGCTGCGGCAGACTGAGCAATCTCCTCATGGTCAATGACCCTGACAGCTGCGCTGACCTGTTTGCGGCTCTCTTCCACCCGGGAGGCCGTGACCACCACTTCGTCCAGCAGCACAGAGGCGGCGACCGGCTGCATCCAGAGCAACAGCGGGCAGAGCAGGACAATCTGTTTCTTCTTCATCTCTTCGCTCGGTTCAGGTTCTGTCCGGGAGAAACGAAAAATCCCCAGACCAATATACAATTGATCCGGGGATGCCCTTGCTTATCCGCGCAGATGCAGCTTGAGAATCTCCTGTCCACGAGGATTCCCGCAGCGTTGGTGCTGCTGCCGCATCTCAGGCAGGTCTTCTGACTCCCCTGCTCCGGCAATGGCCTTCCCGTCCGGCTGGACAGTGGCGCACAAGATTGCCGGAGTTCCTTTCCGCAGCAAGGAAAGGCAGGGTTACAGCGGCGGGCCCGTTCCGGTTTCGCACCGGATTCCCTTTTCATCCGCGCAGCGCGGAACCTGAGAACTGGCCCATCATAGCCGCAATGGACAGTCGCGTCAAGTCTCCTGCCGCATGAGCAGCCTGCGGAGCAGTTTGCCCTGCCAGCCAAACAGGTCAGCTTGAATGCAACATATATTCAGCAATGGCATGAATTGAACTGTGCTGGATTCACGTTCCAAGCGCAGGCGCAAAAAAAAGGAAGCTGTCTGTGCAGACAGCTTCCTTGGGGTTTCCTGCCGTTCTTTCTGTCGGTCAATACGAGAACGTGATGGACATGCCGCCGTAGAAGGCATCAGCACTCTCATCCGCTGCCGATGCAGCCGAGAGGTTGCTGCCTGCTGCCGCCTGGCTTGGCTCCAACTGGCGTGACCATTGCAGCTCTGGTGTGACTGTGAGAAAGCTGCCATAGGAGACAGGCAGATTGAACGACATGCACACCGCCCTGCTGTCCGCATCCTCCTGACCGCTTGCCAGCGCAGAGGGCGACAGCAGCGTGGCTTTGGAAGCCACGCCAAAGGCCAGACTGTCGCTGATCTGAAATTCTTTGGCAAGATTGAAGGTCAGATACCACGGAGCCGCGCTGTCGTTGAGCAAGGTGTTCCGCTGCGAGTCAAAGTAGGTGTCAAAATTTGACAGCCCCTCGCCCCGTTTTTCTTCAGGATCAGCATAAAGATAGCCTGCGGAGAAACCAAGGCGGCTTCCTGATGTGCCTTCGTAGGACAGCGTGATGTCCTGTCCTTCCAGCGGCCCCTGCACATTGGCAAGACTTTTGAAGGTGCTTGCCGAGCGGCTCAGGGAGAATTCTCCCGGAGCATCAATGCCTCCGTACATGCCAGCGGCCAGAAGCAGGCTGCTGACAGCGGCGCTGTCCTTGCAGGCAGGAGTGCTGCAAGGTGAGGATGCCGCCGCAAAGGCAGGCATCCCGACCATCAAAATTGCTGTCAATTGGACAGTGCGTTTCTTCATCTTCATTCTTCTTCATCCCAGGCTGTGTTGTGCGGCTGCCATAGTGAGGCGCTTGGCAAATCCGCATGGAGGGCCTACTCTCAGTATAATGCCTGGCAGCAGGAATAACAATCCAAAAAGCTGAACTTGACAAAAAAGGTTTAAAATTTAATATTTCCCGCAGGAAGCAGCGATTGCCCCGGCCAGATCGCTGATTGTGTATCGTTCCGGCTGGATATCCACCTTGAGTCCGTGCTGCCGCACCGTCTCCGCCGTGACCGGGCCAATGGCGGCAATTTTGACCGCATCCAAGAGCTGATGCAGCTCGGCCTCATCCTGGGCATCAACCATAGTCAGAAAATTGGTCACGGCTGAGGAGCTGGCAAAGGTGACAATGTCAATTTCCCGCGCCAGCAGCTGGCGGCGCAGCTCCTCTTTCCGGCCCGGCGGCGGCACGTTCTGATACACCGGAGCTGCCGTGACCGAGCCGCCCGCATCCTCCAGCATTTCCGGCAGGGTTTCCATTGCCTTCAAAGCGCGGGGGAGCAGGAACCGTTTGCCCTGTGCCTCGCCTGCGGCAATCAAGGTCTTGGCCAGCTCTTCGCCGGTGAATTTGTCAGGAATCAGATCCGCCTTGAGACCGTATTTGCCGATCTCGTCAGCAGTAGTCCTGCCGACCGCGCCGATCTTGCAAGGAGCAAGAGCGCGGCTGTCCAAGCCTTTTTCATGCAGCCGCTTGAAAAAATAGATGACTGCGTTCAGGCTGGTGAAAAGCAGCCAGTGGTAGGTAGCCAGATTGCTCAGGGCTGTGTCGATAACCGAGCAGTCAGCTAACGGCTCAATGTGAATGGTCGGATATTCCAAGCATTCGGCTCCGTACTCCTCCAGCTTGGCGACTAATTCGCTGGCCTGCTCGCGGGTGCGCGTAACCACGATCCGCTTGCCGAACAAAGGGCGGCATTCGTACCAGTCAATGGTCTGGCGCAGCTTGACCACCTCGCCGACAATCACCAAGGCAGGCGGGGCAATCTTGGCGGCCTTGACCACCTCGGTGATGGTCGCCAAGGTGCCGACCACAGACCGCTGCTGCGGGGTCGAGGCCCAGCGCACCACGGCCACGGGCGTGTCCGGGGCGCGACCGTTGTCGATCAATTTCTTGCTGATCACAGGCAGGTTCTTGATTCCCATATAGACGACAATCGTGCCCGCGCCAGTGGCCAGCTTGTCCCAAGCAATATTCGACTTCTCCTTGCCATCCGCCTCATGCCCGGTGACAAACGCCACTGAGGCGGTGTAATCGCGGTGGGTGATCGGAATGCCCGCGTAGGTGGCCGCAGCTGTGGCCGAAGTCACGCCCGGCACCACCTCAAAGTCAATGCCCGCCTTGACTAATTCCTCAATCTCCTCTGCCCCGCGCCCAAAGATGAAGGGATCGCCGCCCTTGAGCCGAACCACCCGCCTGCCTGCCGCACCGTGCTCAACCAGCAGCCGGTTGATGCCCTCCTGGGGAATGATATGCTGGACCCCGCCTTTCTTGCCGACATAAATCCGTTCGGCAGTTGCAGGCGCATGGGACAACAGCTTGACATTGGCCAAGTGGTCATAGATCACCACTTCAGCCCGCTCCAGCAGAAATTTGCCGCGCAGGGTGATCAGGCCGGGGTCGCCGGGACCTGCGCCGACAAGATACACTTTACCTTTTTGAGGGATGTCATTCATGATGCAGTGGGGATGCTTATAGGTGCTTTGCTGATGACCGGCTTTCGGTCACGGCCCGCAGCATACCACAGACTGTTCCTTTGTGCCATAACTTCAAGCGCAGAGGTCTGTCAAGGCGCTTTGACCAGCGAGAGCAGGCCGTCAGCGGCCCGGCGGGCGGCCACGGCAAAGGCAAAGGCGTTCAGGCGCAGGCAGAGATAAAAATCCGAGCTGGGATTCCACGGTTTGGCCGGATCAAAGAAGCGGGCTGAACAGGGCGAGGCTTTGAGCTGGGGGATGACCGACTCCTCGTCAAACGGCTGGTCCGTGAGCAGGCATTCCAAATAGTCAGCGCAAAGATCGTCCTCATCAGTCGGCGTTTCCGCCTGCCAGCCCATTCTGACCAAGGTCACTGTTGCCGGAGATTGTCTTCTGATGTAGCGGGCTGTTGCGCTGGCATTGACAAAGGCTCCGGTCAGCACTTCATCGGCCTGCGTCGCATTGACAATGCCCTGGGTGCCGGCATGGGTGGTCTGAATGACATGTTTCCGGCGCAGGTCGGCCTTGGCCAGCTCGGTCGGCGAATTGCCAAAGTCAAAGCCGTCCAATTTCCTGCCGCCCCGTTCCCCGATCAGCACCGGCTTGGCCAGTGCTTCCTGTTCCCGCAGAGCCAGTGCCTCGCCGACATCGCCGACCGGCAGAACCCGCGCCGCGCCGCCGTCCAGACAGCAGCAGACCGTGGAAAAAGCCCGGAACACATCAATGATCACAGCAATGCCTTCCGCTTCCCGTGCTCCGGCAGTGAAGTCTTTTTTGAGAATTTTCATAACGTCAGGCTGCTCCTTGTCTGCCTCGCCAAAAAAAGGCGGCACCCCGGCCAGTTCCGGGATGCCGCCTTCCTTGATCCTGCTGCAAAAAATATTACCGCATCACCATGCCCGGCACCCGGATGTCCTCAACCAGATGCTGAATATGCTCCGGCGGCGGCGGGGTGATGCTGGATACGGCGTAGGCAACCGCAAAGTTGACTAATGCGCCAATGGTGCCAAAGGCTTCCGGGGAAATGCCGAGGAGCCAGTTCTCAGCCACATTCTTGGCCATTTCCGTGCCCGGCATGAAGAACCAGCCCTTGAACCAGAAGATGTACACCAAGGTGACGCTGAGACCGGCCAGCATGCCGGCAATCGCGCCTGCCTTGTTGATCCGCTTGACAAAGATGCCCATCATCAAGGCCGGGAAGATGGACGAGGCTGCCAGGCCAAAGGCAAGAGCCACGACCTGAGCTGCAAAGCCGGGCGGATTGAGGCCGAAATACCCGGCCACGACAATGGCTCCGGCCATAGCGATGCGGCCTGCCATCAGCTCGCCTTTGTCGCTCATGTTTTTGGCGACAATGCCTTTGAGCAGGTCATGCGAGATGGACGAGGAAATGGCTAAGAGCAGACCAGCAGCCGTGGAAAGCGCAGCGGCAATCCCGCCTGCGGCCACCAAGGCAATCACCCAGTTGGGCAGGTGGGCAATCTCCGGGTTGGCAAGGACCATGATGTCGCGGTCAACCGTGACCATCTCATTCTCAGCGCCCTTGTAGTCAGGGCCGACATACTGGATGCGGCCATCGCCGTTCTTGTCCTCAAACTTGAGCAGGCCGGTCTTCTCCCAGTTCTTGAACCAGACAGGCCGTTCCTCCACCTTGAGCCACTGCCCGGTCGGGGTCTGCTGGGCCGCCTGGGCGGTGCTGGTGGGCCGGATGGTTTCCAGCAGATTGAACCGGGCCATTGCCCCGACTGCCGGAGCCGTGGTGTAGAGCAGGGCGATGAAGACTAACGACCAGCCCACAGACGAGCGCGCATCCTTAACCTTGGGCACCGTGAAGAAGCGGGTGATGACGTGCGGCAGGCCAGCAGTGCCGATCATCAGGGTCATGGTGTAGAGGAAGATGTTCAAGGTGCTGCCGTGCTGACTGGTGTAGTTGTTGAAGCCAAGCTCAACCAGCACCTGATTCAGCTTGTCGAGCAGGAACATGTTGGAGCCGTCATTGAGCTGCGCGCCCAGACCGAGCTGGGGCACCGGATTGCCGGTGAGCTGGAGGGAGATGAAGACTGCGGGTACGGTGTAGGCAAAGATCAGGACGCAGTATTGGGCGATTTGGGTGTAGGTGATGCCCTTCATGCCGCCCATGACCGCATAGATGAACACAATGATCATGCCGACCAAGAGGCCGTACTCGTAGGGCATCTCCAGGAAGCGGGAAAAGGCCACGCCAATGCCCTTCATCTGGCCGATGACGTAGGTCAGCGAGGCTGTGATCAAGCAGATGACCGCGACAACACGGGCTGTGCTGGAGTAGTAGCGGTCGCCGATAAAGGCGGGCACGGTGAACTTGCCGTACTTGCGCAAGTACGGGGCCAGCAGCATGGCTAAGAGGCAGTAGCCGCCAGTCCAGCCCATCAGGAAGACCGAAGCGTCATAGCCGCCAAAGGCGATCATGCCGGCCATGGAAATGAATGAGGCAGCTGACATCCAGTCCGCGCCAGTGGCCATGCCATTGAGGACCGGATGCACCCCTTTGCCTGCCACGTAGAATTCGCCGGTGGAACCGGCCCTGGCCTTGATCGCAATCCAGATGTAGAGGGCAAAGGTCGCGCCGACCACCAGATAGGTCATTGTCTGCAAATCCATAGTCTGTCGCTCCTTCAGTCTTCCTGAACGCCGAATTTCTTGTCAAGCTTGTTCATCCGCCAGGCATAGAAGAAGACGAGGATGACGAAGCTGTAAATGGACCCCTGCTGGGCAAACCAGAAGCCGAGCGGATAGCCGCCTAAGATGTGAATGCTGTTCAGTAGCGGGGCCAAGAGTATCCCGCAGCCATAAGACACCAGAAACCAGACAGCCAGACAGCCGAGAACCAGCCGGATGTTGGCCTGCCAGTACGCTTGTGAGTCATTGCTCATGCGTCTTTCTCCTCTTGTGAGTTGTATGATTGAATGCGACTCTCTCCTCAGTGCCGGAGCCGGGTCCGGTGTTGCACATTACCTGCTGTTCCACCCTTCTGTCAAGCTGGAAGAGAGGCGGAAGATCACAATCTGCCGCTGCGCCCGGCCCGGTACAAGTCCTTCAGTGTGGCAATGCCGCCCTGGCGGAACTTCTTGACCAAGTAGAGAAAGAGGTAGGCGGTCTGGAGCGCGTCTTCGAGCGCGTCATGAGGCTTGAACCTGGGCAGGTTGAAGCTCTCAGTCAGCGCGTCCAAGTTGCAGGGCATGGACTGATCCGTGCTGCCGTAGAAGTCCTTGCTCCCTGCCTCCTGATAGCGGCGGGCCAGGCGCATGGTGTCAATGCTCGGATTGGCAAGGCTGCCGCCAAGGGTCTTCTTAGCCGCCTTGCTGAGAAAGTGCATGTCCAGATCAACAAAGTGGCCGACTAACAGGCTCTTGCCGCAGAACTCGACAAAGGCTGGCAGGACCTCCTCAAGAGGCGGGGCTTGGGCCAGCTGCTCCGGGGTGATGCGGTGAATCAGGGTGGCGAGGTTGGGCTGAATCTTGTCCGGGCGGACATGGCTGTGAAAGCAGTGGCTCGGCGCAATCTGCAACTGTTCGATGCGCACTGCGCCAATGGCGATGAGCTGATCCTTGCGGCGATGGAGGCCGGTCAGCTCAGTGTCAAAGACCGTGAAGCTGTACTCATCCAGCGGCCTGCCCTGGTCGAACTCGGCAAACAGCACCGCATTCTTGCGCAGGACAGGATGCAGCTCTTGCAGGCCAAAGAGTTTGCGCAGCAAGGTCAGCAGCATGGCTGCTGGCTGCTGTTACGCTGTAGGGCCACGGCCTTTTCAAGCTGCAAGCGTGCCTGGAGCTTCTCATCCCAGCGTTGCGCCGTCTCCTCTTTGAACCGCTCGTCGGTCATCATCCGGGCTGCTCATCAGGCCGTGGTTATCTGGAGGATGTCCACCAGCCTGCCGCCGTAATCCGTGCGGATCATCTCCCAGAGGCCGGTGTAGTCGTTCACGGTCAGGTCGAGCGAGGTCAGGGCGGAACCGGCAAAACCGGAGAGGGTGAAATCGCCGTTGTGGGTCACAGCCAGCTCGGCCCCTGCGGCCCCGTCTTCCTGCATATCCAAAAGGCGGAAGACCAGCTCCTCCTGCTGGAGATCCTGCATCACCTCCACCCGCACCGTGCTGTCCGCAGACAGGCTGCCGCCGGTGACCACCACGTTGGGCGCAGCCGCGCTGCCGGTCAGGATTCCGTGTTCCGGCGGGTTGGGATGACTGAACTGGCTCAGGGTCAGGGGCGTGCGCAGCGGCAGACTGAAGGCCCCGGTGCGCGGGCTGCCGTGCTCGGTGTAATGGGTGGTGATGGAGACCCGGTACTCGTTGTTCCACGGGTCGTCCTGGAGCGGCACATCCGGCATGACCATCACTTCGGTGTTGCTGACCAGCCCGAAGCGACTCTGGATGGCGCTGCCGCTGCGGGTGCCGCTGATCAGGCACTGCTCGCCCTGTTTATGCGGATCAAAGAGCAGGTCGGTGCCGGTCAGACGAAGCAGGCCCTGCGGGTTGAGGACATTGTCCAGGTTCCAGACTGTGTCCTCGGCCCCGGCAATCACCGGAGCCTTTTCCGTGGGCGGCAGCCGCTCGAACTCCACCTGCTGCTGCACCCGCTCGACCGCGTCTCTGGCTGCAAAGACTTGGACCTTGACAAAGCTCTTGTCCGCAGGCAGCGGGTCGTCCACCGAATCCAGGCGCACGGCAAGGGAGAGGTGATAGGTGAAGGCGTTCTCAAGCGAGACCTGATTGCCGATGACAAGCTGATTCAGCACCTCCTCGTCCCGCGCCCGGAGAATGCTTTCCACCAAGTCCGCGCTCCAGAGCGGGTTCTTTTCCGAAAGAATCCGGGCCAAGTCTGCATAGTCAATGGTTTCCTTGGGCATGACCCGCGCCAAGTACGAGCGAGGTTTGGTCAGAGCGTTCACATAGGGCCGCCATTCTACTTTCGACATAGCTGATCCTCCAAACAGGGTAAGCGTTCCGCGTGATTGCGGAATAGGTGAGGCTCGCAGCGTAAGACGGCGGCAGGGATTTGTCAAGAGGGAAAGCAAGGAATTGCGCCAGAGCGTCCGGCCCTGCCCCGATGCTGTGATCGAATCCTGCCCGATCACGTGATCGAGCTTCCCCCGATCACGTGATCGAGTTCTGCCCGAAGCCTCGATCGGGCTGACCTCGATGCTGCTATCGGGGATTGGCGGCAATAAGTAGAGGTCATTCATGAATTACCCCTACTTATTGCTTGGCACGCTCTTGGGCCAAATCATCCAGCCACTGCTGCACCTTCTTGGCACCATAGTGCTGTCCTGCTCCCATTGCCTGATACAGGCTCAGACTCTTCCGCCAAGCCGCTTCCGCCTGCGCAAGATTGCCGCGTTTTTTGTACACACTGCCCAGATTGCCGTAATCTGCTGCCATGCCTTCCTTGCGGCCCAAGGCTTTGTCAAGCTCCAGAGCTTTCCGGTACATCTCCTCCGCCTTGTCCAAGTCGCCCCGTATCTGATACACATTGCCCAGATTGCCGTACTTCGCTGCCATACCTTCCTTGCGTCCCAAGGCTTCGTCAAGCTCCAGACCTTTCCGGTACATCTCCTCCGCCTTGTCCAAGTCGCCGCGTGTATATGCCACATTGCCCAGATTGCCGTAATTCTGCGCCATACCTTGCTTGCTGCCCAGTGCTTGGTCAAGCTCCAGAGCTTTCCTGTGCATCTCCTCCGCCTTGTCCAAGTCGCCGCGTGTCTGATACACATTGCCCAGATTGCCGTACTTCGCTGCCATACCTTCCTTGCGTCCCAAGGCTTCGTCAAGCTCCAGACCTTTCCGGTACATCTCCTCCGCCTTGTCCAAGTCGCCGCGTGTCCGATACACAACGCCCAGATTGCCGTACTGGTTTGCCATACCTTCCTTGCTGCCCAAGGCTTGGTGTAGCTCCAGTGCTTTCCGGTGCATTTCCTCCGCCTTGTCCAAGTCGCCGCGTGTCCTGTACACAATGCCCAGACCGGCGTATTGGTTCGCCATGCCTTCCTTGCTGCCCAAGGCTTGGTGCAGCTCCAGACCTTTCCGGTACATCTCCTCCGCCTTGTCCAAGTCGCCGCGTGTCTGATACACAACGCCCAGATTGCCGTAATTCTGCGCCATGCCTTCCTTGCTGCCCAAGGCTTGGTGAAGCTCCAGACCTTTCTGGTACATCTCCTCTGCCTTGTCCAAGTCGCCCCGTGTCTGATACACATTGCCCAGATTGCCGTAATTGATTGCCATGCCTTGCTTGCTGCCCAAGGCTTTGTCAAGCTCCAGAGCTTTCCTGTGCATCTCCTCGGCCTTGTCCAAGTCGCCCCGTGTATATGCCACATTGCCCAGATTGCCGTAATCCTGCGCCAAGCCTTCCTTGCTGCCCAAGGCTTGGTGAAGCTCCAGAGCTTTCCGGTACATTTCCTCCGCCTTGTCCAAGTCGCCGCGTGTCCGATACACATTGCCCAGATTGCCGAGAGCCGCTGCCTGCTCCTCCTTGTCCTGATGCGCTTCAGCCAAGGCCAGCACCTTGCGCCAAGCATCTTCGGCCTGCGCAATCTCCCCTGTACGGTAAAGCAGATTGCCAAGCTGATTCCAGCCCTCCGCATTGTCCGGGTCAAGCTTTGTTGCCTTGCGGTAGGCAGCCAAAGCCTCTTTGGGGTTGTTCATATACGCCAATGCGCCCAAGTGGCGGGCGGCAGCAGCGGCCTCCTTGTTCGCCTGCTTGCCTTCCGCCTCCTTGGTGCGCAGCACCTCAGCAAAGATCGCCTGCGCCTTGGCCGTGTTGCCCTGCTCCAATTCCTGCAAGGCCGCATTGATGCTGGCAACAGACGCGCCGGTCTTGGACAGAGCGGTGATGGCTTCAGTCAGCGCCTTGAGTTGCTCGTCCTTGGCGGAAAGCTGCTGATCCTTGGTATCTAACTGGGCAGCCAGCTTCTCAGCCAGCTTGCCCGCATCCACCGGCTGCACCTTGTCCATGTATTTGTTCCATGCTGCCAGTGCAAAGCCAAGCACTGTCACGCTCATTCCAAGCTGGAAGCCGTGGCGGAGCAGCAGCTTGACGACTATGCCGCTGTCTTCTTGAGAGAGTTGCGTCAGCAGCCCGGACTTGATCAGCTCGCTGTGGATGCCGAAGACCAGCATCAGCACAAAGCCGACAAGCACCAGCGGTATAGCAAGGTACTTGGCAATCTTCTCAAAGCCTGTGATGTTCATGGTCGTGCTCCTGCAGTGTTATTGCGGCTCGGAGGCCGGAGAGTGTGCAGCATCACATCGTCCTGTCCACCACTGCTGCTCCGACTGCATCGCCAAACACGTTCACGGTTGTCCTGAAGCGGTCAAGGAGCCAGTCAACAGGCAGGATCAGGGCGATGAACTCCACCGGCAGATTGACCGCATTGAGGACGATCAGCATGGTCACCAAGCCTGCTTCCGGGATGCCTGCCGCGCCGATTGCCGCCAGGGTCGCAGTGACAGCAATGACCATCTGCTGGGTCAGACTGAGGTCAAAGCCAAGGGCTTGGGCAATGAAGATTGCGGCCACTGCTTCATAGAGGGCTGTGCCATCCATGTTGACTGTCGCCCCCAAGGGCAGGACAAGGTCAGCGGATTGCTTGGAAACGCCTGCCTTGGTGATGGCGCATTCCATTGTCACTGGCAGGGTGGCGGAAGAGCTGGCTGTGGAAAAGGCGGTCAGCAGGGCCTGCGACATGTCGTAGAAATAGCGGAACGGGTTCTTCCGGGCAAAGAACCGGCAGAGCAGCGGCAGAACAATGAGCGCATGAATGCCCAGGCCGGTCAGGACGGTCAGGGAGTACAGGCCGGTCTGACGGATCACCTCGATGAACGCGCCGTCTGCCTGGGCCTTGCCAAAGCGGGCTGCGACAAGGCAGAAAATCCCCAGCGGCGCGAGCTTCATCAGGAGAAGAACAAAGGTGATCAGGGCATCATTGACCTGCTCAATCAGGGAGCGGAGTTCCGCCGTCCTCGCGCCCATCGTGCTCAACACGCCCGCAAAGACAAGGCTGAAGACAATCAGCGGCAGCAGCTCCATCTTGGCGGCGGAACGAATCAGATTGTCAGTGAAGAGCATCAGGACAAGATTCTTGAGGATCATGCCGACTTCTGGAGCCGCCTTGCGCTCCTCGGTCAGTTCAGGGAACACCGTGCTCAGTTCGTCCGGGGCCAGCTTGCCTGCCTCGGCCAGCGCGTCCCGGACTTTGGCCTTGACCGAATGCTGCTCCTGCTCCGCCTGCACAGCCGCAATTGTTTCCTTGCTGACAGTGCCGACACCGGGCCGCATGACATTGACCACGACAATGCCAATGCAGACTGCAATCATGGTGGTGCTCAGGTAATAGAGCGCCGCCGCGCCGCCGGGACGGCCCAGCTTGCGCACATCGCCCAAGCCAAGGATGCCGCTCATGACACTCATGACCACCAGCGGCACGACCATCATTTTCAGCAGCTTGAGAAATATCTCGCCGCCGAGTTGCAGCTTCACCGCCAAGTGCGGCAGAAGCAGGCCGACCAGCACGGCGGCAATGATGGCCGCGCCGATCCACAGGGTCAAATAGCTTTTTTGGGGCTGTTCAGACATTGGGTCCTCTGCTTGGGTTGCGGCAGGGACGGCTGTCCCGGCTCTGGGAAAAAAGGTCAAGGCTTGCCTGCGCATGTCTCACCACCATCACTGATGGCGGTGAGAACAAAAGGAACAGGCTGCTACGAAAGACTTCCGGCAGCGGCAGCTTTGCAGGCCAGCATCTGCTCGTTGAGCCGCTGGGCTTGCAGGCAGAAGGTCTCCAGCCGGGCCTCGATGAGCTGCGGGAAAGGGTTGCCGTCGGTTTCAATGGCAATAAAGGGCAGCTTGCGCTCCTTGGCAAGAATGGGCTGCCATTGGCGGGCATCGCCATTGTCCAGAGCCGCTTTCTTCTCAGTGGTGGTGAACTTCTCATTCAGCACTGCCTCGGCCACCCGCGAAGGCATGCAGCCGAACGGGCCAATGGAAATCACCCCGCAGGATGGATGGAGGATTTCGTGCAGGGCCGCGCCAACCGTGACAATGGTCTCCACGGTGAAATGGGGCGAGACAAACTTGCCGCCCGCCTCAATCACCGGCTCAATCGGGGCATCGCCGTCATAGAAGTACAGCCCGGACCGAGCCAGCCTCCTGCGGATTGCGTGATCAAAGTACTTCTTCACATAGCCCCTGATGACAAAGCCCTTGCTGCGCTCGCCCTCAATGTCGTGCTTGATCAGCCAGTCAATGAACTTGATGTACTCGCTGATCATGGCTGTGCGGACGACAAAGCCCCGGTCTGCCATGCGCTCGATCAGATTCTGCAAGGAGATCGGATCGTGGCGGACATACATCTCGCCGACCAAGGAGAGCTTTGGCAGCTCAGAGTAAGGCTTTTTCAGCTTGATCTGACTGAGGCGGGCCGCGCTGCGGGAAAGCTGCCCGGCAATCACCGGCCACCGCCTGCTGATCACGGCCCGAATCTTCTCGTATTCCTCATGGAATATCTTTAAGCCCTCCTGCCGATTCTCGGCTCCGGCCAGCACGGTTGACCACATCTCGTCAAAGATGTCGCCGATGACAATGGCCCGCCAGGCGGCCCGCAGGAACTCGTCGCTCAGGTCGCAGTAGCCGTTCATGGAGCTGGGCGTGAACATGGCCACATCAGGGATCTGCTGCTGTTCCAGCACCCGCTTGGTGTAAACATGATACTGGCCCAGGCGGCAGGGGCCTTCCGCGCTGGCCATGTAGTAGATCAGCACTTCGTCCGGGCGGCGGAACTTGACCCGGTTGAGCAGCGAGCCGAGCGTGGTTTGCAGGGGCAGGCATTCCTTGCACGAGGCATGACCCCGGCCCAGCTTGAGCACTTCCTCATCCGCAGGGCGAAGGATTTCCGCCTTGATGCCGATTCTGGCAAAGGCCTCTGTGAGCAGCGGGGTGCAATAGCGGCTCATGGCAGGCACCAGCATCCGCACCCGCGAACTTGTCAGCGGCAGCCAGGCGCCGTCCGAAGTCCGCACCCCAGCAATGCCGCTCTGCTCCTCTACCTCGGCAGCCCGGAAAGCTTTCCTGATGCGCAGCGGCTGGCTCTTCTTCTGAATCTCCCGGTAATAGCGGATGATGTCTAAGAAGGCTTCAATCCGGGTTTCCAGGCCCGCGTCAGCCGTGTGGCTGTCTAACTCCAAGGTCAGGGACGGCTTGCGGCCCATGATCTCCCGGAAGAAGCTGACCAAGAACGAGTCTGGCCCGCAGGAGAAGTTGGTGATGTAGGCCCCGTAGAGCTGGGGATGCTTTTCCGCGAACCGCGCTCCCTTGAGGATGATCTGGCCCATAGCCCAGTACATGTTGTCGTCCGAGGCGAGCTGCTCCTGCCAATAGGGCAGCATGTCAAAGGGGATGATCGAGATGCCCCGGCTGGCGAATTTGGCTGGAATGCCCTTGTTGGCTGCGCTGGCAAAGCTGTTGTAGGGCCTGCCGAACAGCACCACGCCAAAGCGTTCCGGGTCGCTTTCCAGATCAGCCAGGGCCTGTCTGCCCATTTCGCGGATGTCCTTGGTGAACTCATCTTGGGCGGCAATGGCAGCCTTCAGAGCTGCATCCGCCTTGTCCGCCTCCGCGCCAAGCTGCCCGGCCACGTCGCGGAAGGCAGCATGGTCAGCAGCATACCCCTTGGAGAAGTCCAGCACCTGCGAGAGCACCTTCTTGTTGTGTTCCAAGGCTGGAAAGGCGGTGCGCAGATAGTACGGCTCGCTCTGCACCAAGACGCAGGTGCAGGAGGTCATGTCTTTTTCGCCGGAATCAACGCCCTTGAGCTGGGGCAGGAAGATGAAGTCCGGCTTTTCAGCCAGCAGAGCAGCCACGTAGTTGTGGGCGATTTCCACGGGATAGCAGAAGGCTGCGCCCTGCTGGTCCATGCCTCGCGGGTCCTGCGCTGAGGGCAGGGTCAGGCGGAAGCCGAGGGCGGCAAAAAAGGCGTTGAAAAAGGGGAACAAGGTGTTGAGCAGGAAGGAGCGGTTCATGCCCACAGTTGGCCGCCTGTCCTCTGGGCTGGCCGGAGCCAGATCGCGGAAGACCCGCCGCTCCCGTCGGATGACTAAGTCATAGTCACCCGCCTCAACCTTGCGGTTGTGAATCAGGTTGTCGTAGCGGTTGCAGATGCCGCCAAAAGGATAGACCTTGTCCTTGATCTTGATCCGGGCGATCTCGCAGCCACGGTCACAGTCCTTGCCCCCGCCGCAGCGGAACGGCTTTTGGTATTCCACCTCCCGGCTGATCAGCTCCTGCAAGTCGTACTGCTCGGATTTGAGCAGGCCCTGCTCCATGCGCCGCTCCACTTCCAAGGCCACGCCAAAGGCACCCATCAGGCCAGCCTCGGACGGCACCACCACCTGCTTGCCGGTCAGTCCGGCCAAGGCCGCAGGCACGGCCTGATTGTAGCAAACCCCGCCTTGGACAAAGACCTTTTTGCCCACAGGCCGGTTGCCCTTGACCCGGTTGTTGTAGTTCATGCCAATGGAATAGACCAAGCCAGCAACAATGTCTTCCAGCGGCACGTTCTCCTGCACTGACCGCTTAATGTCTGAGCCGATAAAGGCGGCGCACTGGTCGCTGAAGTTGGGCGGGGCTGTAGCCCGGAACGCAGTGTCGCCAATATCTGTCACCTTGATGCCCAAGCTCTCTTTGGCCGATTCTTCAAGGAACGAACCAGTGCCTGCGCTACACGCTTCGTTCATGGCATAGTCGCTCGGCACGCCATTGGTGATATAGGTGTATTTCGCGTCCTGGCCGCCGATTTCAAAGATGGTGTCAACCTCCGGGTCAAAATGCACCGCAGCCGTGGCATGGGCGACAATCTCGTTGATTACGCCGTCGGTCAGAGCATGAAGCCCGGCAATCTGACGGCCAGAGCCGGTCACGCCCAAGCCTTCAATCACAATCGGCACTTTGACTTGGTCTGCCAAACTCTGATACACATTCTTGGATGCGCCAATCGGGTCGCCGTTAGTGCGCAGGTACTCAGCCGCAATGATGGCCTTGTCGCGCCGCCGCAGCAGCACGCCTTTGGTGGTGGTTGAGCCGACATCAAGGCCGAGAATAGCCCTGTCGCCTGCCTCGGCAGTGCCGCGCTCCTGATGCTTGAAATCAACCAGCGTTTTCTGCTCGGCCAAAGGCGGCAGGGTTGCCAGGCCAGCGTGATGCTCGGCAAACATGGCATCTAACGAGACAAAGGGTTTGCAGTCATTGTCCAAGGCCCAGAGAGCCGCGCCAAGTGCCTCAAAAACGGCTGCCTGTTCCGAAATCTGCATATTGGGCAGCTCCTCGCGCAGATAATGCACCATAGCCTTATTGCTCGCACAGCCGCCGACCAGCATGACCGCATCTTTGGGCAGCTTCTTGAGCAGCTCCAGCACCTTGCCTGCCATCATCTTGGACAGGCCCGCCACCACTTGGGCCTTGGCCACGCCCTTGTTCAGAGCATGAGTGCAGTCACTCTTGCAGAAGACCGAGCAGCGGCCAGAAACCTTGTAGGGTTTGTCCGGCAGCTCCATCTTGCTGACTTCGTCCAAGGTGATCGACATCCGGCCAAGTTGCTGGAGAAAGAACTCGCCCGTTCCTGAAGCGCATTTGTTGCCGGTGTGGATTTCAGCAACCTTGCCATCTTCGTCTAAATGATAGACCATCGTGGTCTCGCCGCCCGCGCTGATGATCACTTGGCAGGGCTGGTCTTTATCGAGAACAAAAGCGGCGGCCCGCTCCACCGCCTCTGGCTCGGCAATGCTGGACAAGGTCAGCATATCTCTGAACTTGCGCCCGGTGGCCGCAATCTTGAAGGCGTGCAGGTTGTCAATCTGGCCGAGCAGCTCGCGCAGAGTGCGGCGCGGGTTGCCATCATGGGCGCGGGAACGGGAAAAAAGGATTGTGGTGCCGGAGCCGTTCTGCTCCAATCCTGCTATGGAAATGCTGGAGGCGCCAGCGCAGATGCCGAGAGATTTCATGAAGTCTCCTGAAAGAGTGGTGTTCCGGCAGAGACAAGAAAAGGCAGACTTTGGGAGCGCCCTTGCTCAGGCCGGGGGCAGAAAATCATATCTGGAAAAGATAACTTTCTGTAGGACTGATCACAACAGCAATTTTACGATGGCTGGCAAAAGTGACAGCAGCCCGGTGCCGTCTGCGCAGTCCGCGCTGGACAATCCGCAGCCAGCGGTTTACAATAGCTTCTTTTCAGGCAGCATTGAGCGCGCGGCATGATTTCTGAACAGTTTTGCAGCAGGACAAGGCGGAGAGATGGAAAGCTACTGCATCGGCATTGACACAGGCGGCACCTGCACAGACGGGGTGCTGATCAGCAATTCCACGCTCAAGGCGGCGCATTGGGTCAAAGAGACGACCACGCACCACGACTTGGGCATTGGCGTGGGCCGGGTTCTGGCGCGGCTTTTGGCTGAGTCCGGGATTGAGCCGGAAGCGGTCAACCGGCTTTCGGTCTCGACCACGCTGGCCACCAACGCGGTGGTTGAGGGACGCGGGGCACGAGTCGGTCTGCTTGTTTTTGGCCATGTCCGCCATTTCAAGCTGCCCGTGACAGCCAGTGTTTTTATGAAGGGCGGCCACAAGATCACTGGCGAGGAAGAGGAGCCGCTTGACTTGGAAGGGCTGGTCGATTCAGTGCGGGCCATTCGGGGCGAGGTTGACAGCTACGCCGTATGCAGCGCCATGTCGATCAAAAACCCGGCCCATGAGCTGGTGGCTGAGGAAGCCATTGCTGTCCTTGATCCCAAGCCGGTCTTCTGCTCGCATCAGGTCAGCGGCAGTCCGGGCATGCACGCCAGAGCCGCCACTGCCTGCCTTCATGCCCGCCTGATGCCGCTCATGGTCGGCTTTCTCTCCTCTGTGCAGATTTCCATGCTCAAGGCTGGCTTGAACTGCCCGGTGACCATCATCTGCGGCAACGGTCGGGGCGCGGGCTTGGATGAGGCCGTGCAGCGGGCCGCAATCACCGTGGCCAGCGGCCCGGCAGCCACAGCCCGTTTCGGCTGCACTGCCGGAGAGCAGATCGCCTTGGTCGTGGATGTCGGCGGCACAACCACAGATGTCTGCATGATCCGCAACGGCATGCCGGTTCTGAGCCGGGAAGGCTGCCAGATCGGCCAGTGGCGCACCCATATTGAAGCGATTGACATGTACACCGCTGGCGGCGGCGGCGACTCGCACGTCATCTGCTCGCTGGAGCATGGTCAGGCCAAAATTCGCTTGGCCCCGGTGCGGGTTCAGCCTTTGGCCACGACCGCTGATCTGCCTGATCCAGAGGACTGGCTCGGCTGCGGCCTGCGCAACGCCTTGGTCATGCCGACTGAGGGACTGAATGAGGAGAGCGCGGCCCATGATGAGATACTCCGCAGCCTGCTCGAATACGGCGCGGCCAACCCGGAGACCTTGGCTGTGCAGATCGGCATGTCCGGGGTCTTGCTGGAAAAATGGCTGGAGCGGCTGACCTACTGCCAGCAGATTCAGATGATCGGCTTCACCCCGACCGATGCCCTGCATGTCCTTGGCAGGCTGGACATTGGCAGCCGGGAGCAGGCCGGGCGCGGGGCGGCGGTTCTGGCCAAGGCCATGAACATGGACGTGGAAAGCCTCTGCCTGCGGGTGGTGGCTGAAGCCGAGCAGACTATTGAGACCATCATTCTTGACTATCTGGCCCGCAAGGTCTGGCCCGCCAGCGAGGCGGCCCCTTTTCTGACCAGCAAGGACAATCCGCTCTTTTCCCTCAGCGTGGCCGTGAAGATTCCGATCATCGGCATTGGCGCAGCTTCGCGCTGCTTCCTGCCTGCGGTGGCCGAGCGGCTGCGCACGGCGGTCAGCTTCCCGGAGCATTATGAGGTGGGCAATGCCGTGGGCGCGGCCCTGATCGGCAGAGAAGAATTTTTGGGCTTGCAGTGAACCTGGATGCAGCTGGGAAAGTACCCGTCTGCGCCGGCAGAGAAAAATACAACAAAAGGAGAACGGGCGAATGAAGAAAAAGATTCTGGTGTCAGCAGCAGTGCTGGCTTTGCTGGCAGCACCTGTGATATCGGTGCAGGCGGCAGGGGTTCTGAGAAGCATAGGCGAGCATCCGGTGTCCTCGCCGCTGGCGACAGTGGAGGCGCTGAAGGACATGATGCGGCAGCGGAGCAGCGACATTCAGGCAGGCATGAGGGCGGCAGGCCATGCTGATCTCTTTCCCTTGGTCCGGGATCATATTGCCCGCTATCCGCAGACCCAGATCAATGTTGTTGAGTATCAGCCCGGCCAGCACATTGAATGGATGCTCTTCCGCAGCAACGGGCGGGGCAGGGTCAAGGTGGCCCAGAATATCACTTGGGGCGGCAATGCTCCGCTGACGGTCTTTGAATTTTTTATTGACAGGAACGGCCAGCGCTACACCTTTGCCGTGCCCTTGGCCTGCGGCAATCTGTCCCTGAAAGAGACTGGGCCGCAGCCCTGTGAGCCGGTGATCAAGGAAGTGGTGCGGGAAGTCAAGGTGCCTGGTCCGACCGTCTATGTGCCCAAAGAAGTGGTCAAAGAAGTGAAAGTTCCTGTACCAGGACCAACCGTTTACGTGCCCAAGGAAGTCGTCAAATATGTTGATCGACCTGTGGTCAAAGAGGTCAAGGTGCCTGTGCCCGGCCCGACCCAGTACATTGAAAAGCCGGTGATTAAATACGTTGACCGGCCTGTCAATGTCCCTGGCCCGACCGTCTATGTGCCAAAAGAGGTGGTCAAGTATGTTGACCGGCCTGTGGTCAAAGAGGTTGTGAAAGAAGTGCAGGTGCCCGGCCCGACCCAGTACATTGAAAAGCCGGTGGTCAAATACGTTGACCGACCTGTGGTCAAAGAGGTTGTGAAGGAAGTGCAGGTGCCCGGCCCGACCCAGTACATCGAAAAGCCGGTGATCAAGTACAAGTATGTTGACAAGCCGGTGATTCAGGAAGTTGAGGTGCAGGGGCCGACCAGAACCGTCTATGTTGACCGGCCTGTGGTCCAGAAGGAAGTGGTGCGGGTCAAGGAGCCGCAGCCTGCCGCCTCCTGCTGCTCAGATTTCCATTTCATCGCCGATGCCAGCTATCTGAATCAGAAGGAAGATGCCGACTACGGCATGGGCCGATTGGGCGTGGCCTATGACCTCAACCAACAGTACTCTTTCATGGCCTTGCTTGGCGGGGCAGGCAAGGCGGACGGTGATGCCGGGGAAGATGCCCTTGTCATGGACTTTCTTCTCCAGTACAACTTTTTCCTGTGCTCACGCCGGGGAGCAGTGCAGTCGCCCTTTTTCATGGCTGCGGGCATTGGCGCATGGATGACCTCTGGTGATGACGACGTGGCCAGCGAGGACAGCGGCGCAGACCTGATTGCCGAGCTTGGGGTGCGCATCTCCGGCACACCGGGCACCGCCAACATGGCCCTCTTTGTTGAAGGCCGGTCAGCCACTGATGAATTGGACGAGCTGGAGGACTATGGCCGCTTTGGCGGCGGGCTGCGCTTCCGCTTCTGAACCCAGACCTGATGCCTGAAAAATAAACAACCCCGCCCCAAGCAAAGGGGCGGGGTTCAGTCCCGCAGCGCAGCAATACAGGCTGTGGTTTCAGTCGCGGGCACCGCCGAAAAAGCGGAGCAGCATCAGGAAGAGGTTGATGAAATCCAAATACAGGGCCAGCGCGCCGATGATTGCCCCTTTCCGCACTGCCGCATCGCCTTGGCTCATAATGCCCTCCTCGCCCATCATCTTGATCTTCTGCACATCATAGGCAGTCAGGCCGACAAAGACGATCACGCCGATCAGGGAGATCGCCAAGTCCAAGACCGTGCTGCCAATGAACAGGTTGACAATCGAGGCGATGATGATGCCGATCAGGCCCATGAACATGAACGATCCAAGGCTGTCCAAGTTGCGCTTGGTCACCATGCCGTAAATGGACATGGACAGGAACATGCCTGCCGTGATCAGGAAGGTGGCGGCAATGGAGGCGCCGCTGTAGGCAAGAAAAATCACCGACAGGGTCAGGCCGTTGAGAAAGGCGTAGCCGAAAAACAGGCCAGTGGCTGTGCCCGGCTGAATTTTATCTATGCGGGCGGACAGATACCAGACCAGACCTACTTCCGCTATAATCAGCGGCAGGAACAGGGGCTGGATGGTGAAAAACAGACCCGTGGAAGCGGTCAGCCACGCGACCAGTCCGGTCAGTCCCAGCCCAGCGGCCATCCAGTTGAAGACCTTGGCCAAAAAGACGGTTGATGCCTCCTGCCGCGCCTTGACCGCAGCAGCAGTGGCAGCATTGCTCGCATAATTTGTTTCCATGTTGTACATTCCTCCGTGTGGTTGTCAATTATCGGAACATTTGCATCTGCTCTAACAATAATCATTCTGACGGCTCAGGGCAAGAAATTCAGGAGGAACAACGGTGAAAATCGCAGTCAGCGGCAAGGGCGGGGTCGGCAAAACCACGATCATGGCTCTGCTGGCCGGAGCCTTGCGCAAGCAGGGCCGTGAGGTCTTGGTGATTGATGCTGATCCCAGTCCGCACATGGCGCAAACACTGGGCATCGGCGATCCGGGCACGATCAAGCCCATTGCTGAAATGGGCAGGCTGCTGGCCGAACGGGCCGGAAAGACTGAAGGCTCGCCTTTTTACAATCTCAACCCGGAAGTGAATGACCTGCTGCGGGATTTCATGCTGGAGCAGGACGGCATCCGGCTGATGGTCCTTGGCGCGGTGCAGACCGCCGAGAGCGGCTGCGCCTGCCCGGAAAACCATGTCCTCCGCAAGATGCTCAAGAAAATGCTGCTCACAGCCAAGGAAGCAGTGCTGGTTGACATGGAGGCCGGGGTCGAGCATCTGGGCCGGGGCACAGTGGCCGGAGCCGACTGCCTGCTGATCGTGGTCATTCCTTCCAAATCCGGGGTGCGCACGGCCCTGAAAATCAAGCAGATGGCTGATCAGGTGCGGATTCCGCAGGTCTTTTTTGTCGGCAATTTGGTGCAATCTGAGGAAGACCGGGCCTTTCTTCGCGCAGAGCTGGGCGAGGAGCCAGCCGCCTTTTTCCCGGATGCGACAGCAGTGCGCCGGACGGAGCGGGCCGGGCAGCCAGTGCTGGCTGTGCAGGAGGGACTGGAGGATGCGCCGCAGCTTCTCTTGAAAAAAATTCTGGCCGCGCTGGAGTCTTGAGCAGCAGCAGGTTGACGGCCATGCCGCTTATGCGCTATCATTTTGGTAAACGACTGCGTTTCAGCCCTTTTCCCCTGATGCTGCCATGACCCGTTCCCGTCTTTTCAAAATTGCCGTCATTTCCTGCTGGCTCCTCCTGCTTCTGCTGCTGGCAAAGCGGGATTTTTTCATCTCCGCTTTGGACAGCAGCGAGCAGGCGACCCTGCTTACGGCCAAATATCAGCAGTATTACGGCGTTAAATTGTATGACAAGCGGATTGGCTGGGTGATGGAGGATTTCCGCCCGATTGAGAACGGCGGCTTCCGCGTCCGGCAGCAGGCTTCGCTCCGCCTCAAGGTGCTGAACAGCGTCCAGCCAGTGCAGATGGACTTGCACGCGGACTTGGACAAGGGCATGCGACTGCAAACCTTCAATTTCACCTTTTCCTCGCCGTTTTACAGCACCAAGGCCGAAGGCTGGACCGAGGGCGGGACTGTCCATTTCACTTTGGACACAGGCCGGGCCGTGATCAAAGATTCTGTCACCCTGTCGGACGCGCCGCTCCTGCCGCTCAATCAGCGGGGCTATCTGCTCAAAAAGATGAGTAAAACCGGCGAAAAGCTCAAGGCTCCTTTTTTTGATCCCTTCTCCTTGAGCCAGCGCGAGTCGGTCATCACCTACAATGGGCCGGACAAGGAGCTGATCGGCGGACGGGTGCATAATCTGCACGAGTTCACAGAGGCCCATTCCGGCATGAAAACAACCTTCTGGCTTGATGATGAAGGGAAAATCATCAAGGAGGAGTCGCCCGCAGGCTTTGTTTTTGAGGCGGAGCCGCAATTCAAGGCTATGGACATTCAGGACAGCGGCGATGAGCTGCTGGCAGCCGTGGCAGTCAAGTATTCAGGCAAGCTGCCGCCAAAAGACAGCCCTGCGGCGCACTATCAGCTTGATTTTCCGGCAGAGGCGGAAGTGGAGCTGAACGGCGGACGGCAGCAGTTTGCCGACGGCAGGCTGACGCTGCGCCAGGAGAGCTTCCCGCCCCAGGCAGAAGGCACGGAACAGTGCGCTGCGCCGGAATATCTGCAACGCAGCCGTTATGTGCAGGTTGATGATGTCAAGATTATTAACAAGGCCAAGGAGATTGTCGGCGATGAGACGGATCCGGTCAAGCAGGTCAAACTGCTGACAGACTGGGTGTACAACTATCTGGAAAAGCGGCCTGTGATCGGCCTGCCTGATGCTTTGACCACGTTGGAGAGCGGCCTTGGCGACTGCAACGAGCACGCGGCCTTGTTCGCCGCCCTGAGCCGCAGCCTCGGCATTCCCACCGGGATTGCCGCCGGAGTCACTCTGCAACGGGATGCCTTTTATTATCATGCGTGGAATGAGGTCTGCATCCAAGGGCAATGGATAAGTTTGGACACCACCATCAATCAGCTGCCAGCAGACATTTATCATATCCGCTTCACCCGCGCTGATGTGGAAGGACAGGTTGCCATTGGCGCGCTGCTCGGCAAGCTGAAGATTGAGGCCCTGCCATCGTCACCAGAGCAGCAATAGGTTGTGCCCGCGCCGCTCAAGCCGTTGCAGGAGTGGGAGGGGAGCCGGATGCCGTGTCGCCCCTTGAGCCTGACAGCTCGTGACGTAGATAATGCACCGGCGCCTCTATTTTTTCCTGCTGGAACTTGAACAGCATCTACAGATTCACCAGATGGTGCGCAGGGTCGGGCAGGAGCGCAGCTTTTCGTCCTTGGTCACCAGCGGCAGGCCCATGACCAGCGCAGTGGCGGCAATGATGCGGTCTGCTGGATCGGCGGGCAGGGCGACAGAGCGCAGGGCAATGGTGTTGTCGATGGGCGCGAAACGGACAAAGGGCAGGCTTTCCGTCTTCCGCACCCAGTCCTGCACTGCTATGGACAGGGACAGCCTGCCTTTCTCAACCAGCAGGGCCAGCTCCCACGCGGAGATGGAGGAAATGACAATGCCGTTCTCCTGCATGGCCTCACTGATGGCCTGCGCCGCATCAGGTGCCAGCTTCTCCGGGCTGCTGATCCACCAAAGCCAGACATGGGTGTCGAGGACAATCATTGCAATGCGTCCCAGTCTGCAATGCCCACTGGCTCAAGCGGGTCGTCATAGCGCAGGACAGAGCCGCGCAGCTCCTCCAGCACCGCCTGCGGCTGCTCCTCAAAGGGAGTGATTTGCAGCACAGGCCGTCCATGATCGGTGATGATCAGAGGTTTTCGCTGCTGCTCCACTTGGCGGAAGTATTCAAGGGCTTTTGCCTTGAAACGGGATTTCGAGACAGTCTCCAGCATGGCATTCTCCTGTCAGGGGGAAATAATATTACTATGGTCATAGTAGCATGGTCATATATGCCCTGTCAAGACAGGATTCAGTCAACAGGGCCGCTCAGACCCGAAAGACCTTCATCACCTCATCACCGAGGTGATTGATCACCTTGACCGCAATCCGGCCTGTGGCAGGCTTGGCAAAAGGACGGGAGGTGTCGCTGCGCAGGCAATGATATTCCGGGCAGGACTGGTGCCCCTGCGCCGCATCAGTCAATATCCATGCAGGTTGTGAATCCGGCCTGTTCAAAATGACGGTCAAGGGTCAACGCTCTCCTTATATTGCGTTCTTGCATGACGACAAAGGACAGGCAATCGGCCAAGCAACGTCCGGCCTTTCACCGTATAGTTGCACCGCTCTGGCAAGCAGGGCTGAACTCACGGGCACCACTGTAAAGACCGTTTTGCTTTTTTCTATGCCAGTTATCCATCTGTGCGCCGCCTGCCGCCACTTCCGCTTTGATAAACCATTACCGATCTCTATCAAAACCGCTTCAGTGGTGACGACCGAGCATTTCCTGCCAACCATTTTCCTGTAACATTCTGCTGCGTTGCCATGATGCCTGTCGGATGTGTCAATCACCGCCAGCAGAAAAGCGGTGTCCATGAAGACAGTTTCGTTCATTGTTTCGGCTTTCCATAGAGGTAATGGTCATGCTGCTCGGCAAAATCTCCTCTGCCGCTGTCGATGGTGCTGTTGAGCAGGTCAAGCAGCCCCTCCTGCTCCGCATCCAAGGCTGATGCCCGTTCTTTTGTTTTCTCAAAGAACTGTTTAATGTACTCAGCCACCTTGGTGAGCTGGCTTTCAGACAACTGATTGACCATGCTGATCACTTCCTGACGGGACATGTCTGTTCTCCTGTTTCACTTTTCCTGTTCCGCGATTTCCAGCAGCACGTCGTACAAGGTAGGCTCACAACTTTCCCTGACCTCATCCTTATCATGTTTATGATGAGGATGCGTTGCCACATCAGGATGATGCGGCGCATTGTCGTAGCGAAAGAGGCAGGCATTCCGCTGATCCATATACTGATAGCGATATTTGATCTTTGCCGATCTGTCGGTATCTTTAAGCTCCATAAATTCAAGACGACAGCCGGTATCAAACTCTACATATCCGCTGATGCAGCCCTGTCTGCTGTTATACTGCTTTTTCCTGAGCGTTGAACTCTGTATGTTCGGGAACTCCTGAAGCACCTGCTCAACTTCCATGAAGTAATCCGAAATCATGCAAGCTCCAGCAGCCGACGCTCATTGTCCAGCAGCATTTCATAGAGTCCGGCCCAGAGCATGGTCTCTTCACTGTCATCGGTCAGGCCCTGTTCGTACTGCCGGTAAAACTGCTCCGTTGACTGCCCGTGCTCGGCCTCGAACTTTCTCAGTTCAAGCCGGATACTGAGCAGGCTTTTCCGTATTTCGCTGATTTGGTAGGCAATGATATTCCGGGCAAAAGTCTCTTCATCTTCAGTATGCGCCAGAATCGTTTTCAGGCGTTGCTCCGTCTTCGGGTCAACATGCAGTTGCAGTTGAAACATACGTCTGTTCTCCTATTTTTTTTTCAGTATTCTCGCACACCCCTGTCTTGCATGGCCCGGATGACGGCGGCCCCACGCTGTTGCAGGGCATGGAGGCATGGTGAAAAGCGGTATGCCTCGATACCGTATCGGCCTATGCAGGCATGGCGTATTCCTCTATGCCAGCATACCGTACTGCCCTATGCCTGCATACCGTATTGCGCCATGCCTGCATAGGCAAAAACGCTACGCCTCCATGCCGCTGAACCCGCACCTACGCCTGCCCGGCAATGTCCTCCAGAATGGCCCGGATGATGGCAGCATCCTTATAATCCAACGGCTCACAGAGGGCGGCTTCATCGCGTCCGCCGCTGAAGATGTGCCGGATGGCGGTGGCAAGGTTAGCGTCCCTTTTAACTACTTTGTCCCAAAACGGCTCCAGCTTCTTTTGCAAGAATGGGTCTGCGCTTGCCTGCACTACTCCTGCAATCACGTTCTCATTGTCCCAAAGTTGCTGCCGCCAGCCGGGAAAAGCGAAATAAGCCTGCCTGCTCTTGGCTCTGTACACAGCAGCTTGGTTACCTTTTCCCTGTCGTGCAACAATTTGTGCCAGCAGCTCGTAGCACTTCCATATCTCCGCTGCTGCTGGGTCCAAAGTTTCAGAAATGACCAATGCTTCCTCAGCAAAGCGGTAGGCTTCGTCCAAACGAGCTGAGTCTTGAGTCAACAGTATGGCAATGTTACAAAGAACTAAAGCGGCATGGGGCCGATCTGCCGCACCTTGGAACGAATTTAATGCCTTGCGATACCACTGCTCGGCCTCTGAAAGACGACCTGAATCATCACAGATCCTGCCGAGCTGATTCCAAGTTGATCCCGCCTTAATTTTCCCATCATCTCCGCCCCATTTCTCGAATAGTTTAGCTGATTGTCGATAAGCCCGCTCTGCCGCTTCCAATTGTTGCCCTTTATGATAGAGTATGCCAAGCTGATTCCAAACTGCAGCCTCGGATATAGGTTCGTTTATACTTTGCCAAAGCGGCAAGGCATCCTGCAACTGTTCAACCGCCTCAGCCAATTTACCTTGCCGTAAGAAAAATGTTCCTATCTGCATTTTGCTTACAGCCATACCCCGTGTATTGCCCTGCTCTTCAGCCATCCTTAATCCCTCTTGATAGACTCCCTTAGATTCCTCGTAGCGGCCTTGGCGACCTATCACATCGGCCAAATCAGTCAAACAAAAGCCGATTTGTTCCTGTACCTCTCCGCTTTGTTCTAACTGAGCCAGCTCAATCAGTCCTTGCCGGTATTGTTGTTCAGCTACAGCAAACTGCTCCTGTGCATGATAGCAGCGACCTATCCTATGCAAAGTCATGCAGCGATTATAACTGGGAGACTCCCCTAAGCCGACTAAGATATTTTGAAAGATAATTTCCGCTTTTGCGGGATGGCCTCCATAGAAAAGCTTATCACCGAAATTACTGCGGGTGACAAACCATGCCTGCGAGCCAACATCTCCGCCAGTTTTACCGACTGTTTCAGCTAAAGCCTGCTGCTCCCGTTGCATCCCGAAGGCTTGAAGAAAGTAGTTGACCTTGTCAGCAAAGTACGCACCCTCTTCAATCTTATCTTCATGCAAAACGGCATGGACAGTCCAGAGTAGGTTGGGCAGCTCGTATTGAACTACAGCACGAGCAGCCTGAGGCATCGTCTTGTCTAACTCATACATTGCACTGGAAATTTCGTGATATATTTGCCAACAACGTTCCCGCAATCCTGCCAGCTCCTTTGCACTCAACTTTTCCCACAGGGCTGGAGTCAAGGTTGGGTGGAAACACAGCCAGATATTCGTCACGCCCGGTATATGCTCTGCCCGTATCAACCCGGAGAGTATCAGGTGATGTCGTAGAATAGACCACTCTGAGGGATAGTCCTTCATTCCTGCCACATTCATCACTATTTCTTCCAACCCTCCCCCCTGAAACACCCCCAACCTCGGCAGCCATTTCCTGCACCGCTCCGGCAGTCGTTCCAAAGACAGCTCCAGCGAAGCCAGCAGAGAACGATCTTCCCGGTCAGCGGGCTGCGCCTCCAGCAGGGCTTCCAGCCGCTCCCCCAACTCCGCCGGGCGGCGTTCCTTGAGCTGCTGCGCCAGCAGACCGATGGAGAGCGGATGAAAATCCACCTGCTGAAACAGATTGACCAGGGCACTGCGCTGCGGCATCCCGAATTTCGGTTCCGGCGGCAGGCGTATCAGCTCGCCGAACCAGTCCAAGGCATCCTGTTCCCCTAAACCCTTGAGGGGCAGGCATTGATGGCGGAAGCTGCCTGCGGCAGGATAGTCGGGATGATTGAAATCCGGCTGGCGGGAGGTGAGCAGGACACGGCTCTCCCCGGCCTCTGACCAACGGGTCACCGCGCTCAGTAACTCAGGCAGACCATCCCCGTCGGCCAAGCTCTCCAGGTTGTCGAGAATCAGCAAGGTCGGAATACGCTTCAAGGCCGCCTCAGCAGCCTCCGCATCCGGCAGGCTCTGATCCAGCACAGTTGCCAAGGTGCTGATTGTCACACCCACAGGATCAACGCCTTGAAAACCGGCAAAACTGACAAAGCAGACCCGCTTAAACAGCCCGGTGCGCAGCAGCCAGTACCCCGCCTCCAAGGCAAGATAGGTCTTGCCCTGTCCGCCGAAGCCGGTGACGGAAAAGCGGCGGGTTCCCTGCACAGTCAGGGCACGCTCAATTTGCCAGAGTTCGCGGGTTCTGCCGAAGAAACCCGACTCCTGCATCTTGGGCAGGTTATGCTTTTTGTCCGGTGCCGGGACTTCGCTCCCCTCCTCCCGGCTCAACAACGGACGATTCGGCCCGGTCTGATACAGGGCGGGCAGGAACCAGTCGTGCAGCTCCAGGGTCACGCTCTGATTGCCGCCTGCACCGCGCCGCCGTTCACCCCGCTTGGGATCAAAGTACAAGGCGGCACGGGCATCATCCAGAGCCTTGCCCACCGGCTCGCCTCGGAACAGGCTGCTGTAGAAGCGGGCAAAGAGCAGCCCGGCAGTGGCGACCAAGACCTTGTGCGTCATAGCCAGCACACCGGGAATACCGGCATGGGTGAGCCAGGCCGCCACACTGCTCATGGCATCCTCGGCATCCATTGCCGCTGACTGACAGGCGGACAGGACGACTAAGCCGACACGCTGGCGGTGGAACAGCTCGCCCAGCAGGCGGGCTTCCACCAAAGCTTTTTTGCCCTGCTCATCCTCAAAGAGCAGATAGCCGGTGTGCTTGGGAGCCGCCGCTGTCTCTCCTTTGCTTTCCGCCTCAAGGAGCAGTTCCTTCATGTACTCCGGGACATGCGTCTTTGCCGCCTCCCTGCCCAGCTTGCCGCTGCGATCAAAGACCCCGTGCCCGTCAAAATGGATGATATCGACTGCAGGCAGATCCTCATCGCGCAGTCGCTCTTCGAGTGCCGAGAGTGTGGCCGGGTGGAGGAATTCCACCTCCACCCGCTGCTGTTTCTGTTGCTCCAGCGCATCCAGCACGGCCTGCGGATCAGTGCGGGGATTGATGAATCCGGCATCTTCCGGGCGGCTGACAATGAAGAGCAGACGCAGCACCGGCTTGGGATTGCGCTTATGGGGCCTGCGTCCCTCTCCAGCCATAGGCAGACGGCGGCGGATGGAAATGCGCGGGGTCTCGCCGAAGAGAAAAACACCAGTAGATGGACGAATCAGCTCCCAAGGCAGGGAAAGCACCGCCGGATGATCGGCGGCAATGGTCAGCAGACGGCCTTTTTCCTCCTCGTCCCGGAAATTGCGGTACAGTTCGTAGGCCTTGTCATCCGCCTTGAACACCGCCTCGAACAGAGCGGTTCCCCAGCGGCGCAGTTGCTCCTTCGCCCTGTCGGCCCGCTCATCATCCGGCTCGGCCCGGTAGCCGGTGCCGTAGTCCTCCAGATACCAGCGGATTTCCTCCATGTCTTTGTCAGCGAGCGGATTGACAAAGGCAAAGGCCGAGGTCATGTCCGCATATTCATCCTCCGGGATGTGGAGATGAACAGAGACCTGCGTCGAATCAGGGAAATTGAGCATCAGTTCGGCGGGCATGATCAAGCCTCCTTGCAGATGGCCGTGCAGCCAAGATGGATGACAATTACAGCCAAGGCCACGGCCAGCACCTGCAAGGCATTGCCGGAAAAGCCCATTCCCACGAGGAGCGCACCGAATGACTTCAGCACGGCCTCATTGCTCAGGTCGCCCCACTTCCGCCACTGCGTATTCAGCACCCCATCTTCTTTGCAGAGATCATTATGGGCTGCTTTCTTAAACCGCTGCCAGAAGCTGCGCGGCTCCTCCTTGGTGATCTTCTCAATGACCCGCCACTGCACAGGCAGGAGTTCGGGATTCTCCTGCTTATCTTGCCTGCCGCCTTTATGGACAGCGGTTGACGGATCGGCTTGCAGCTCGGCAAGTTGCCGGTCAATCTGGGCGGACAAGCTGGCAAGCTGATCAGAGGTGAACGGGATGGACATGGACAGGCTCCTTATCAAAAACTGGTGGATGGATCAGTGATTGAGCAAGCGCAGAACCGTGCTCAGGAGAACTGCATCAAGACAAGGTTGAGCAGGCCGATCAGGAAGCCGAGGAGCGCGCCGAAGAGGTTGATGTACTTGAACTGCTCCTCCATGATCGAGAGCAGCAGGCGTTCCAAGCGCAGCAGGTCGAGCGAATCAACCTTGTTCCTGACTAATTCCTGAATGCGGAGCGATTCGGTCAGGCCCGGCACTTCGCGGACCAGCAGGCGGTTGGCGGTCAGGACTAGATAGTCAGTGATGCCGCCGCGCACGTCCGCTGGCAGCAGGTCATGCAGCATTCCGGCAGGCCGGGTGGCGAGCTGATCAAGCAGGGTGTTGATCAGTTTGCCGATGAGCTGGTGCAGCGGCGCAGAGCCGGTCAGGGCCAGCAGCTCATTCGTCAGCACCTGCTCCAGCTTCTGTCGGCCCTCTGGCAGCACTTTGTCGGCCAAGGCGGCGAGCGAGACCTGCCCATGCTCCAGCAGCTCCTCAATCTGCTCCCGCAGGGCGGCGGTGAGGGACTGCCGCATCTCCTGGTCAGCCAGAAAGGCCAGCAGGCGGGCGGCGGCCTGCTGACAAAGCTGCTGCTGCTGTTCCGGCCCGATCTTGCCCAGCAGATCAGCCAGCCGGGTGGTGAAAAAGGCTTGCGCCTGCTGGCTCAGGGCTTGGGCAGTCCGCTCCTGAATCTCCGGCTGCCGCAGCCAGTCCTCCAGATCACCTTCCCGCTCGGCCAGCCACTTGTGGATGACCTCATCCAACGTCTCCATGTTGATGAAGCCTTTGGCCATAGCCGCCATTGGGCCGAGGCTGTCAATAAAATGATCAACCCCGTTCTTGATCGCTTGGGCAACTCGCTTCCGCACCGGTGCTTCGGCCAAAATGAGGGCGGCATGAGCGAGCATCTGCGGTGTCTGCTCGGCCACAACAGCGGAGAGCTGCTGCCGCAGTTCGGCAGGCAGGAAGTCGGCCAAGGTCTTGCCGGACACTGCCGCCTCTGTCAGGGACTGATCCAGCCAGCCGCCGAGCCGCTTTGCCGTGCTTGGCTCGTGCAGCAGCCCTTCAATCAGCTTGTCTAACAGGACATACAGGCCCTGCCGGTCTTCAGCCCGGAGCAGCTCGTTGAGCGAACGGCTGGCAAGCTGCTCGTGCAGCAGGCTGCTGGCTGCTCCGGCAAAGGTGGGCGAGCCAAGATAGGCCACGACATCGTGGCGCAGCCGGTGCTTGAGGGCACGCAGGCCGATTCTGGCATGGACCCGGAAACGCTGCGGCACCAGATTGAGCAGCGGGCCAAGGTCGCGGCTGAGAAGGTCCTGCACCCGGTTGCTGATGATCCGGCGCAGGTGCTCCTGAAAGCGTTCCGCAGACAGGGCCTCGCCAATATCCTGCGGCGTGAGGAGCTGGCCGCCGACCATAGCTCCGATGTTTTCAGCCAGCTCATGACGTTTTGCAGGGATGATGCCTGGGGTGAGCGGCACTCGCAGGCCAAAGACATGCCACGGCTTCAGGGGTCGGAAGAGCATTTTGATGGCCACCTTGTTGGTCAGGTAGCCGATGAAGGCACCGATCAGGGGCGGGCCGCTATAGGTGAGCAGTTCGGCTGGGGAAAACAACATGATGCTCCTGCTGAAGTGTGAATGTTCCGGCAGAGGACAGATTGCAAATCAGCCCCGCCGCCATCGCCTTGGCCTCTTCCTGAATCTGCATGAGCGACATACGGTGATCGCTTACCAAAGGGCCAAGCTGCTCAGGCGGGGCTGCGGCAAGCTTTGACGCAGCCCTGCGCTTGGGAGACAGGGCCGCGTCCTTTGGCTCAGAGCTTGCTGTCTGCCGCCATCTGCATGAAGGTTTTGTCAAAGCGGAGCTTGACATTGTTTTTGTCGCCCATGACTGAGCCGTCCGGGAAGGCGATGCCGACCAAGTCCTTGCTCGGCGCGCCGTCGCCGTAGAGACCGTGGTCAAAGCTGAAGCTGCGGACATATTCCATAGTCTTTTTCACCTGATCATTCTGGGCAAAGGCAGCCGCCTCAGCAGGCGCATAGAACATCTTGGTGGCCTTGAGCTGGGACTTGAACTCGGCCAAGGTGCCGCCTGCCGACTTGGCCATCACCTCCAGAGCCTCCTTGCTCTTCTCCGGGCTGCTCATGATGCTCATGACCTCATACCACGCCCCTGTGAGCGCCTTCTTCAGGGCCTCCGGGGCATCGCTTCTGATCACCAGACAGTCAATGATCTCGCCGGGAATATTGGAGGAGTCAAAGATCAGGTTTGCGCCTTTGACATTGCGCACCTGCATCAGGAGCGGATTCCATGTTGTCACCGCCGCTTTGGGGTTTTTAGTCGCCTCAGAGACAAAGAGCGAGGCAATGTCCGCGTCGCTGGTGTTGACCAAGCTCAGGTCCCGTTCTGTCATGCCATTCATGGCCAAGGCGCGGGCCAGCAGGTAGTGGGAGACTGAAAGCTGGACCAACCGCATCTTGCGTCCGGCCAAGTCCTTGACTGCGCTGGCGTTCATGGCCACGATGCCGTCATTGCCGTTGGAGAAGTCGCCGATGATCAGGGCCGTGGAATCCACTCCGCCGACAGCCGGAATGGTGAGCGCGTCCATGTTGGTCATCACGCAGCCGTCAAACTGACCGGCAGTGTACATGTTGATGCTTTCCACGTAGTCGTTGACTAAGACTATCTCCACCTTGTCCAAGCCTTCCTTCTTGGCCCACTTGTCCATGATGCCGGACTCCTGAATGTAGGCCCACGGCTCCCAGCCGGTGTAGTGCGACCAAGCGATGCGGTAGGAGCCGCCTGCCAGAGCTTGGCCGGCAAGCAGCAGGAATGCAGCGAGTGCGGTCAGCAGAGTGATGCCTTTCTTCATACTTTGTTCTCCTTATTCGATGTCAAGATACATGGCTGGGCTGGCCTGATTGCCCTGCTCCAGCTTCCTGATTGCGTCTTCGGTGGTGTTGGTCAGCTTGTCCATTTCCAAGACATTGCGGGCCATCTGGGGCAGGGCCTCCTGCCGGAAGCGGGCAATGTCGTTCAGCGCGGCATGGATGTCAGTAAAAGCCTGCTTGAGCACTTGGATGTCAAGCTGACTGGTGGCAGCCTGCTTATGAATCTCGGTGCCCTGCTCCTTGAGCTTGCGGGCGGTTTCGCCGATCAGCTTGTTGGTGGTTTTATTGACCGCTTCAATCTTCTTCAGGACAATGCGCTGATTGGCCAGAGCCAGAGCCACTGTCACGGCCACATTGAGGGCATTGATGGTCACATTCACAGCCCGGCTCACACCCCGGATCAGCTCTTTGTTGTTGCGGACTATGATTTCAATCGCCAAGACCGCCTGCTGGTTGACGGCCAGCTGCTGCTGCAAGTCCATGACCCGCTGCCGGAGCGGGAAGAGCAGCTCCTCTTTGATGAAATTGCTGCGCGGGTCGTCTGAGGGAAGCTCCTGCTCCACAACCTGATTGAGCTTCTCATCCACCAGCCTGCCCAGCTCAATTGACTTGCGCAGCTTGTGGGTGGCCAGACGGAGCTGCTTCTGGTCTTCAATCAGGGTGATATTGTCCCGCTTGAGGGTGTCGGCGCCGCCTTGGAGGGAGCGGAAAATCGCGTCAAGCACGGTCTGCGCGCTCTCGAACTGGAGAAAGTAGCGTTTGAGCGGGCTGCCGAGGCCGGGAATCATGCCGAGCAGGCGGCCAAACCAGCCTGGCTCCAAGTCAAAGTTGCCCGGATCCAGCTCCTCCACCTTCACGTTCAGGTCAACCAAGGCATTGGCCACCGCGCCGCCGTCCTCGCCCTTCTGGGCCAGCTTGCGGATCGGCTCCTTGAGCATGGCGCTGCGCAGGGCCGAGTCCTTCTGGGCCTTGGCACCGAGATTGTCAACTGCGGCAATGTTCTGCTGCCGGACTTCCACCTGCGAGTCATCTGCCGGGTTGAAGGACAGCACCTTGCTGACAAACTCAACCGCCATCTTTTCCAGCTCCGGGTCGCTTCCAGCACTGACCGGGGGCTGGGCCGGATCGACCAAGCCAAGCTCTTTGCTCAGTTGCTGCTCATCCACCTTGACCAAGGCGGCGCTCTGCATCGTCTGCGTCATATATTTTCCTCCTGATCTATGATTCAGACTGCGCGGCAGACCGCCCGCAGCCTCTTATGCGTACTGCTTGGCGCGGGCCGCCACCTGCTGAAGCTGGGCAATGGCGGTGTCAAAGTCGCCTTGGGCAAAAGCGGTGTTCGCAGACATGGCCGCCACTGAGGCCACGGTCTCTTCCAAGGCAGTCATGGCCTCCTCATTGGCGGTGAGCAGCTCGTTGATCTGCTCCAGTTGCTTGGTGCGCAGCTGCCGCCGCCGGAGCAGGGTCTGCCGCTCCTTGCGGTCCGCCTCACTGCGCAACTGCTCCAGATTGGCCAGCCGCCGTTCAATGTAGTCCGCATCAATGCCGCCTGCGCTTTCCAGCAGGGAAACAATGCGCTGGAGATTGTCCAAGCTGCCAAGATAGACCTGCTCCGCCGCGCCAAGGAAGCGGCTGTAGGACAGCTCGCCCTGCTGGAACTTGGCTGCCAGGAGCGAGCGCAGCTTGTCAAATCTGAGCCGCATCCGCTCAAACTGCTCCAAGCCCTGCTCGGCATAGCTCTCTGCGCCGGGGATGTTCCGGCCTTGGGCAAGACCGCTGCGCAGGTGCTCCAGCATTTGCATTTTCTGGGCATTGGTTGCTTTGGTCAGTTCCCGCAGGTAGCGGGCGGAAAGGGCCTCAGACCGGAAAAAGATGTTGACCACCGCGCTGCCTGCGCCAAGGGCAAGGCCGCCGATCAGGCCGAGATACAGGGCTGGCGTATTGAAAAGATAGGCGGCAAAACCGAGCGGCAGAGCAAGGGCGGAAGGATAAAGGGTCAGCCAGTGGGTCAGGCCCTGCTGCACAATGTGCCGCTGGATCGCCCCTTGGCTGAAGTCTTGAAGTTTGGGCGGGGAATGATGTGTCACCGGGACAAGGCGGAATGCGGCATCACGTTCTGCCCACGCCGACATAGCGGAAGCCCTGCGCCTTCATTACCTCAGGATCATAGACATTGCGCAGGTCAATGAAGACCGGCTCGCGCATGATCTTTTTGAGCCGCTCCAGATCAAGGGCGCGGTACTGATTCCATTCGGTCATCAGCACCACTGCATCCGCGCCTTCGCAGGCTGTGTAGGCATTGTCCGCATACACAATGCCTTCAGGCAGATATTTCTTCGCCTCTTCCATACCCTTGGGATCATGAGCGCGGATGTTCGCCCCTTTCTCCAACAGGGCCGGGAGTATGGTGATGGCCGGAGCATCGCGCATGTCGTCGGTCTCCGGCTTGAAGGTCAGGCCAAGCACCGCAATGACCTTGCCATGTTCGCTGCCGCCGACCGCGTCTCTGATCTTCTTGACCATCCGGGCCTTCTGGGCCGAGTTGACCTCAACCGCCGCCTCGACAATCCGCAGGCTTTCCCCGTATTCCTGCACCAAGCGCATCAGGGCCAAGGTGTCCTTTGGGAAGCAGGAGCCGCCATAGCCAGGGCCAGGATGGAGGAATTTGCTGCCAATCCTGCCGTCCATGCCAATGCCTTTGGCCAAGGCGGCAACATCTGCGCCGACCGCCTCGCACACGGCAGCAATCTCGTTGATGAAGCTGATCTTCACGGCCAAGAAGGCATTGGCCGCATACTTGGTCAGCTCGGCTGTTTCAACAGAGGTGCTGACAACCGGGGTTTCCCGCAGATAGAGCGGTTTGTAAATCTCCCGCAGCACTTGCTCTGACCGCTCTGACTCCACGCCGATCACCACCCGGTCTGGGCGCATGAAATCAGCAATGGCCGCGCCTTCACGGAGAAATTCAGGATTGGAGGCCACGTCAAAGTCCGCCTCTGGATTGGCCTCCCGGATGATTCGGGCCACCTGCCGGGCCGTGCCCACCGGCACCGTGCTTTTGTCAACAATCACCGTATAGCCGCGCAGGCTGGCCGCAATTTCCTTGGCTGCCGCATAGATGTAGCTCAGATCAGCGTAGCCGTCACCGCGCCGGGAGGAGGGTGTGCCCACCGCAATAAACACCGCCTCAGCCTCTGGCACCGCTTCCTCCAGCTTGGCCGTGAAACGGAGACGGCCCTCAGCGACATTTTTGGCCACCATGACATCTAAGCCCGGTTCATAGATCGGAATCTGCCCCTGCCGCAGCCGGTCGATCTTATCTTGGATTTTATCCACACAGACCACATCGTGGCCGAATTCAGCAAAACAGGTGCCAGTGACAAGGCCGACGTAGCCAGTGCCGATCATTGCTATTTTCATCTATACCCTTCCTTTCTTCAGAAGTCTTTTTCACAGTTCAGGAAACACATTCTTCTACCTGAGAATGCTGATGCCGCACCAGTGCTGACAATTCCATTGACACAGCCGTAATCGTGTCTTAATCTGCCCGAATAGAGAAGCAGCCTTCCTCTTGTTTTCCCGTTTCACAAGAGAATCAGCATGAGCACGAGACAATGGCGGTCTCAAGCGCAGCAGGCCGCAATACGCAATATAATTGATTATGCCTGACATAACACCAAGACTGCCTGCGACAGATTGGAGCAGCGGAATGCGGCGGCACTGGCTGAACAACGACCCGTCAGCCACCCATGTATTCAACGCCTGCTCGCTGATGGTTCCTCAGGCGGAGCGTTTCTTTATCAACGCAGTCCGCAACATGATGCAGATGCAATGCGCAAACCAGCTCCCGGCGGACTTGAACCGCTCAGTCAAGGATTTTCTCGCCCAAGAGGCCGTCCATACCAGCCAGCATCGTCAGTGCAATGCCATTCTGGAATCCTTTGGCTGGACAAGCCGCGCCCAGCAGGCAGCAAACTGGTTTGCGAATCAGGCGCAGCAACGCATTTCACCGCTGAATCAGCTGGCCTTGGTCTGCGGCTGCGAGCACTGGACAGCAGTCATCGGCCTGCACCTGCTGGAAAAACCGCAGATTCTGGCTGCTGCTGACAGCGGCGTGGCTCTGCTCTGGAGCTGGCACGCAGCTGAGGAAATTGAGCACAGAGCCGTCTGCTTTGATCTGTATTTGGCAGTCGGCGGCGGATGGTTGCGGCGGGTTCTCGCCCTGCCGCTGGTAACTGCTGTCTGCGCTGTCATCTATTTTTGGCTGCTTTTTTCCCTGCTGCGGCAGGATGGCTGCCTGCGTCCCAGCAGACTCATGGCCACGCTGCGCAGCCTGTTCCGTTTTTTTTTCGGCCAAGCTGGCATGGCTTGGGCAGTCTTGCGCTCCGGCCTGGCGTGGCTGCGCCCCAGCTTTCATCCAGGCTGCGAGGAGCGCATACCGGTGCTGGAACAGTGGATAAACCAGCATCAGGACCAATTTCGCGGAGTTTAAGAAACTGCGCAGGCTGCTGACCTGAGTCAGCTTCTTTCCCCAAAAATCGCCGTGCCGATGCGGATCATGGTTGCCCCTTCCTCAACAGCGACGACAAAATCTCCAGACAAGCCCATTGACAACTCCACTGCGCTGTTGTCATAAAACAGCTCCTCTTCGGCCAACTGCACGGAAAGCTGCTTCACGGTGCGGAACCAGAGACGGCTTTTCTCTGGTTCGTGGTCATAAGGCGGCATGGTCATCAGGCCACGCACCCGCAGATGGGCCAGCGGCTGCATGTCCCGGAGCAGCTCTTCAGTGTTCTCCGGCAGTGCCCCGGATTTCTGCGGCTCCTTGCCCACATTGACTTGGACCAGCACATCCAGGTGCTTGCCGAGCTGTTCGGCATGACTGTTCAAGGCGGCAGCGATTTTCAGCCGGTCAACAGTCTGAATCATCTGAAACAGCTCAACAGCTGCGGCAGCCTTGTTGCTCTGCAAATGGCCGATAAAATGCCATTCCAACGGCTCTGCCGCCTGGCTGATTTTTTCCGCTGCCTCTTGGAGATAGTTTTCCCCAAACATAATCTGGCCGCAGGAATGCGCCGCTGCCACCCGGGCAGCGGAAACATGCTTGGACACAGCCACTATTTTCACTGCATCAGGATTTCTGCCAGTGCGCAAAGCCGCTTCACGGACCGTGCTGCGAATCTGCTCTATATTGTCACAAATCATAGCTGCATCTCTAAAAAATCAGTTCGCCCTGCCATAGACATCATCAAAGCGGACAATGTCATCCTCGCCCAGATAGCTGCCGATCTGAATCTCGATCAGCTCCAGTGGAATCACGCCGGGATTTTCCAGTCGATGGACCGTGCCGAGCGGAATATAAGTTGACTCGTCCTCGCGAAGCAGCAGGCTTTGGCCGCCGTTTTCCACCTTGGCCGTGCCGCGCACCACCACCCAGTGCTCGTGGCGATGATGGTGCATCTGCGAGGAAAGCCGGGCACCGGGGGCAACAGTGATCCGCTTGATCTGAAAGCGGTCATGCAGCTCCAAAGTGGTGTAGCTGCCCCAAGGCCGATACACGGTGCAATGACTACGAAATTCGTCCCGCTGCTTTTCTTTGAGTTGATTGACAATCTTCTTGATGTCCTGCGAGCGGTTCAGCGGCGCAATCAGCACTGCGTCCGCTGTCTCGACCACCAAGGTGTCGCGCAGGCCGACTGCGGCCACCAGCTTATGTTCTGCACGAATCAGACAGTTGGCCGCATCCTCCAGCAGCACGTCGCCGCTGACCACATTGCCTTGCGCATCCTTGTCCGCCACCTCGTGCAGCGCGCTCCAAGAGCCAATGTCGCTCCAGCCAAAATCCGCCTCCACTGCCGCCGCGCAGGCGGTCTTCTCCATCAGGGCATAATCCACAGACTTGGCAGGCGATTGCTGCATGGCTTGTTCATCAAAGCGGAAAAAAACGCCGTCCTTGCGGCCCTGCTTCACCGCCGTTTCCATGCAGCGAAGAATTTCCGGGGCATGAGCACGGAACTCAGCCAGCAGCTTGTCTGCCGGGAAGGCGAACATGCCGCTGTTCCAAAGCCAGCCGCCTTGGGCAAGATACTGCTCTGCTGTGGCTGAATCAGGCTTCTCGACAAAGGATTCCACTGAGCCGTCCGCAGCCCGGCGGATGTAGCCGTAGCCAGTTTCAGGCCGATCCGGGATGATGCCAAAGGTGGTCAGCCAGCCCTGTTCCGCCTGAGCACTTGCTCTGGCCACAGCCTGAACAAAATCATCAGGCCGGGCAATGAGGTGATCCGCAGGCAGAACTAAGAGCAGGATGTCCTCCTGTGCCTGCTGGCGGAGATGCAGGGCCGCGCCGCAGACTGCCGGTGCCGTGTCCTTGCCCAGCGGCTCCAAAAGAATCTGATAATCAGCAAAAAGATGCAGCTCCTCAACTTGGCTCTTGGTGAGAAAGCGGTGCTCCTCGCCGACCACAATCACCGGCGGCAGCACTTCCGGCAGCAGGCTGACCCGGAGCAAGGTGGTCTGGAGCAGGGAATGCTCGCCAATCAGACAGAGCAGCTGCTTGGGGTACAGCTCGCGGGAAAGCGGCCAGAGACGGGTGCCGGTGCCGCCGGCAAGAATAACAGGCTGGATGCGCATGATGGCTTGTAATTATTCAGTAATGCTCTTGAACTGCTTGAAGAGAATCAATCCGCCCCATGCCAGGGCCGCGCACATCAGGAGAACAGCAAGCAGATGGCTGGCTTGGGCAATGGCCGTGTCCTGCTGGCGCAGGCCGGTCTCGGTGAGCAGGTATTCCCAGTCATGAAAGCCATAAGGTGAACTTTGGCCCGTGTTGCCGCCGAGCAGGGGCAGGACTCCGGCTCGCGCATCATTGATGTACGGGGCAATGTCAGCAAAATTCTGGCCAAACCACCAGAAGCAGACGCTTGCGCCAAAAGCATCGCGGGTGCGGAGCAGGAGCGTGATCAGGCAGATCAGCGGCATGAGCAGCTGGCCCAAGGTGCCGCCCAGCGAGTGCAGAAAGCTGCCGCCAATTTGAAAAAAAACATGGCCTGCCTCGTGAAAGGGCAGGTTCACCAGATGGAAAAATCGTTCGCCGAGATAGCCAGTATAGCCTGCCTTTTTTCCAGCAGCGGCAATGGAGATTGTGCAGACCACGAGACAGAGCAGAAGCAGGCTGCGGGCGGCGGCGGCCAGCCAAGAGGTTTCTAGCTGATCAGGAAAAAGGATCTCCAGCAATTTGTTCATGGAATCAGGAGCATTTCAGCAGAAGGTTCCGGCCTGAATGTCGATCACCTCGAATTCGCGCAGACCGCCCGGTGTTTTGACCTGCACCTCATCGCCCACCGCCTTGCCCAGAATGGAGCGTCCCAGCGGCGCAAGCACTGAGATGGAGCCGCTTTTCACATCCGCCTCTTCCGGCCCCAAGAGCTGGTAGGTGACTTCCTCATCCGTGTCCATGTCCATCAGTTTGATAACTGTGCCGAAAACAGCCCGCGCTGTGCTGACTTTGGTGCAGTCAATCACTTCAGCGCGACTCGTTTTATCTTTCAGCTCCAGTATCCGGCCCTCAATCAGGCTCTGCCGCTCCTTGGCCGCATGATACTCGGCATTCTCGCTCAGATCGCCATGAGCGCGGGCTGTCTCAATCGCCTTGACCACGTCGGGCCGTTCTGTTTTTTCCAGCCGCTCCAGTTCTTTTTTGAGCTGGAGGAATCCTTTCTTGGACATGGGGATGCGTTCAACCATGATGCGGCACTCTTTCTCGTTCGTTTGTTGCGGAAGAAAATAAAATTCCTGTCGTCGGAAAGGCGGCGGCAGGAAAACTGTCTTGTTTAATCAGGTTCAGGAGCGGTAAAAGTCTGCAATGACTTGGACGGCATATTCCTGCTGTGCCCGGCTCAGTTCAGGATAGATGGGCAGGGCCAAGGAATCTTGAGCCGCCTGCTCGGCTATCGGCAGGGACAGCCCGTTGCAGCCATGCTGTTTCATGCAGTCCTGCTTGTGCAGGCAAACCGGGTAATAGACCTCGCAGCCCACGCCCTGCTCGTGCATAAGCTGGCGCAGGGCATCACGGCGCGGGGCACGGATGACAAACTGGTTGTAAATATGGTGATGATGCGCAGCCGCTTCCGGGCTGGCCGCATGAACCGCCTTGGGCAAAATCACTGGATTGTCTGTCAGACCGGCTTGGGCGAACAGCTCGTGATAGGCTTGACTGTTGGCTTGCCGCTGCCGGTGCCATTGCTCCAGATGGGGCAGCTTGACGCTGAGAACCGCAGCCTGAATGGGATCAAGGCGGAAGTTGCCGCCAATTTTGGCGTGATAGTATTTCGGCTTGGCTCCGTGATTGCGATAGCAGCGCAGGGTCTCAGCAAAGCTGCTGTCCGAGGTGACAATCATGCCGCCGTCGCCAAGACAGCCAAGATTCTTTGACGGAAAAAAGGAGAAACAGCCTGCCAGCCCCATTGCCCCAGCCCTGCGCCAGACCGTGCTGCCGTCCTGCGCCAGCATGGGATATTCCGCGCCGATTGCCTGGGCTGCATCCTCAATCACCGGGATGTTATATTGCTCGGCCAAAGCCATGATCCGGCTCATGTTCGCGCACTGACCAAAGAGATGCACCGGAATAATAGCTTTGATCTTCCGGCCCTGCTTGGCATCTTCTGCCAGAATCTCAGCCATCTGCTCAGGGTCAATATTGAAAGTGTCCGCTTCAATATCCGCAAAGACCGGCTGCGCCCCAACTCGAAGAATGGCCCCGACCGTGGCAAAAAAGCTGTAAGGCGTGGTCAGCACCTGATCGCCCGGCCCGATTTCTAAAGCCATCAAGGCGGCCAGCAGGGCATCCGTGCCGCTCGACACGCCAATGCCCGCGCCCGCGCTGCAATAGGCTGCGACTTCCTCTTCCAGCTTCACGACCTTGGGGCCGAGAATGTAGCGGGTCGAGTCGATAACTTCAGTGACAGCGTGGAGGATTTCCTCACGAAGGGCCGCAATCTGCGGGTGCAGGTCTAACAGGGGAACGTTCATTGTCGGCTTATGATAGAAGGTTCAGTGGAACTCTGCGCTGACTGAATCAGCCTGCCCGGCGGCAAGAAAGTCGCGGGCATCAGGCAGTTCTTTTTCAAATATGTCTTTCAGCTTTTTCAAGAGATTGGCCTCAATTTGCCGGACCCGCTCCCGCGAAATCTGAAAGCGGTCAGCAATGGTCTGGAGAGTCTCCGGCTCATCACTGAGCAGGCGGCTGTTGAGTATCAGCAGCTCTTTTTCATTGAGCATCCCTTCGATCTCGTTGAGAAGATTGAAGACCCGGTCGCGAATTTCATGACCGGCCACAATATCCTCAACCGCCGGGCCGCTGGCTGGATAGAAATTTTTTTGCTCGTCCTCTGAATCGCCCAGCACCGGAGCTTCCAAGGAGACTTCCCAGCTGTCCATACGCTGGCCCATCTCCACCACTTCGCTTTCCTTGACCTGAAGACGCTGGGCCAGCAGCTTGACATCCGGCTTGAAGCCTTGCGCCTCCAACAGCTTTTTTTCCTTATTCAGGCTGAAAAAGAGCCGCCGCTGGTTCTGGGTGGTGCCAATCTTCACCAGCCGCCAGTTGTCCATGATGAACTTGAGGATATAGGCCCGAATCCAATAGGCAGCATAATACGAGAACTTGACCCCCCGGTAGGGATCAAATTTTTTGGTCGCCTGCACCAGCCCGACATTGCCTTCCTGGACCAAGTCCATGAAGTTCTGCATCCAGTATTTCTGGAAATCCATGGCCACCTTGACCACCAGCCGCAGGTTGGAGGAAACCAAACGGTAGGCCGCCTCCGGGTCGCCGGTTTCGCGGAAGCGGATGGACAGCTCCTCGGTCTCCTCGCGGGAAAGCAGCTCGTACTGGCTGATCTCCTGCAAATAGCGGTGCAGGGCCGGGTTGCTGACCGCAGGGAGCTGCTCGTCCGCAGGGGACGCAACCAGCATCACAGGGTGGTAAACCTGCTTCTCCTTCAGTTCTGCCTCAACAATGTTGTTTTCCTTGTTTTCGCTCATAAACGGCACCGTGTTCGGCAGGAAAGCCTGATGGAGCCAGCTTACCGCATTCTGCTGAAAAAATCACGCAATACAAAGGAAAAACCTGAGCCGCACTGTATTGCTTGAAAAAGTTTACAATTCATTATATTTATACAACCCTGTTCTTCAGGGATTCAAAGTAAACCTTTTTCAACCAACATACAAGCAAATATGAAAAATATACGGAATTTCAGCGTCATTGCCCATATCGACCACGGCAAGTCAACCTTGTCCGACCGGATGATTCAGCTCTGCGGCCTGGTCACAGCACGGGAGTTCAAGGACCAGCTCTTGGACAACATGGACATTGAACGCGAGCGCGGCATCACCATCAAGAGCCAGACCATCTGCATGCCCTACAAGGCCAAGGACGGCCAGCAGTATTACCTGAATTTGGTTGACACGCCCGGCCACGTGGATTTCAGCTACGAGGTCTCCCGTGCTTTAGCAGCCTGCGAGGGCGCGCTGCTGCTGGTGGATGCGGCCCAAGGCGTGGAGGCCCAGACCTTGGCCAACCTCTACTTGGCGATGGAGAACGACTTGGAGATCATCCCGGTGATCAACAAGATCGACCTGCCTGCGGCTGAACCGGAAAAGGTGGCTGAAGAGATCAGTCATGACTTGGGCTTGGGATCGGACACCATCCAGCTCTGCTCGGCTAAGACGGGCAAAGGTGTTGAGGACATACTTGAGGCTATCGTCCAGCACCTGCCGCCGCCCAAAGGCGACCCCAATGCGCCGCTGGAAGCTCTGATTTTTGATGCCAACTATGATGCCTACCGGGGCACGGTCATCTCGGTGCGGATTGTCAACGGCACCATCCGCACTGGCGACCTGATCACCTTTATGCACAATAAGTCCGAGTACCGCGTCGAGGAATTGGGCCAGTACCTGCTCGTTCGCACCCCGCGTGAGAGCCTGAGCGCAGGTCAGATCGGCTACATCATTGCGGGCGTGAAAACCGTTGCTGACACCAAGCCTGGCGACACCATCACCCATAAAGCCGCACCCTGCCCAAAGGCACTGCCCGGCTTCAAGGAGGCCCAGCAGGTGGTCTTCTCCTCAATATATCCCATTTCTGCGGACGACTACGAGGACTTAGCCACGGCTTTGGAAAAGCTCCAGCTCAACGATGCGGCCCTGACCTTTCAGAAGGACTCATCCGCCGCACTTGGCTTCGGCTTCCGCTGCGGCTTCCTTGGCCTGCTCCACTTGGAAGTAGTGCAGGAGCGGATTGAGCGCGAGTTTGACATCTCGATCATTCTGACCGTGCCTTCTGTGCGCTATGCCGTGTATCTCCAGAACGGCGTGGAGAAGATGATCGACAACCCTTCGTTTTTTCCTGATCCCGGCTCGATTGAGCGGATTGAGGAGCCGTACATCAAGGCCACGATTCTCATCCCTGACCGCTACATGGGCACCTTGATGACCCTCTGCATGGAACGGCGCGGCGAGAATATCCACTACCATTATCCCACACCGGGCCGAATTGAGATGACTTGCGAGCTGCCGCTGGCCGAGGTGATTTATGACTTCTACGACAAGCTCAAGTCCATCACTCAAGGCTATGGTTCCTTTGATTATGAACTGCTGGATTACCGGCCCAGTGATCTGGTCAAGCTGGATATTTTGGTCAATGGCGAACGGGTGGATGCGCTCTCTCAGCTCACCCATCGGCAGCGTTCTCGCGAGCGCGGCCTCAAGGCGTGCGAAAGCCTCAAGGACGAGATTCCCCGGCAGATGTTCAAGATTGCTATTCAGGCGGCCATTGGCGGCAACGTCATTGCCCGGACAAACATCTCGGCCATGCGCAAGGATGTCACGGCCAAATGCTATGGCGGCGACATCAGCCGCAAGCGCAAGTTGTTGGAAAAGCAGAAGGCGGGTAAGAAGCGGATGAAGACTGTCGGCAATGTCGATATTCCGCAGTCGGCGTTTCTGTCGGTGTTGAAGTCAGAGCAGTAATATGAACAGGCCGTTTTTCGCCGGGCGTATGGCAGATATTGCCCGGCTCATGGCTTTGGCAGGGTAGGCTTTTGTTTGGAAAGGATGCGTACAGGAAAAGGGATTTTTTTGCAGGAGTATGGTAAGAATGCGCTAAACAATGCTCGCCGTTTTCGCTCACATCCGCAATGGACAAACTGCCTGACAATCCGATGAACGCCGAAAGAAAAATCCTTATTTTCTCTGCTAATCCCCAAGATACCAGCCGCCTGCGCCTTGACAAAGAGCTTCGGGAAATCCAAGACAGATTGAGGCGGACTAAATATGGCAGTCAGTTCATCTTCAAATCAGCCCCTGCCGTCAGGATTCACGATCTTCAGCAGGAGCTGCTGGAACACGAACCCGACATTGTTCATTTCTGCGGCCACGGCGAAGAGGAAGGGATATTGGTTGAGGATGAACAGGGCAAGGCGGTCTTAGTTCCCTCTGAGGCCCTTGCCTCATTGTTCGCCCTGTGCGCAGAGCACGTTGCCTGTGTGCTCCTGAACTCCTGTCATTCTCATGTCCAAGCCGAGGCCATCTCGCAGCATATTCCGTATGTCATCGGGATGAAAAAAGCCGTTGGTGACGATGCGGCGGTGGAGTTTGCCGCTGGTTTTTACAATGCCTTGGGCTTTGGCAAGAGCATTGAGCAGGCTTTTGCCTTCGGCAAGAACGCTGTACAGCTCTACGATCTTCCCGATCATCTGACTCCCGTCCTGGTGCAACGACGGGCAGCGGTCAAGGAGCCGGAAAAGATCATTCTGCTTGCTGCCAATCCGTTGAATGAACCGCAGAACTGGAATCCCTATATCGAGATCAGCAGTGTCTGGTTAGTTTTTTGCAAGCGAATCTGTGAACAACAGACTGTCCGCTTGACAGCGTGACCGTGAGGTTTCATTATCTTCCTGTAATCAACAATAACAGGGAGATGCCTAGTGAAGCCGCTTGTTGTGAAGAAAAAAATCACGTCCCGAACGTATGATGAGTTCTGTCTGCCTCTGCGCGATATTTTGCGCAGCACTCCTGTGTTGAAGTCACGGGGAGACCGGCCTTTGCAAATGACGTTCGAGCATCAGCTCAATGCCCTGATCTGGTTTCATTTGCAGGAGCATGATTCGGCGCGGCATCTTGTTTCCGATCTCAACAGGAATGACTTTGCGAAGGAATTCATTGCGCCGGATGGAGGCATCAGCCGGAGCAGTTTTTCAGAAGCTGTTAATAATCGGGGACTTGAGCAGCTTCAGCATGTTTTCAATGAACTCTCAAAGCAGGCCCGCGCAACGCTTCCGGCTGACTTTCAGGCACTCGGCGAGCTTGTCGCAATCGACGGCTCGCTGATTGATACGGTTCTTTCCATGCACTGGGCTGATTACAGGAAAAAATCCAAGAAAGCCAAGGGTCATTTCGGGTTCGATATCAACCGGGGCATTCCGACCGGATTCCATTTGACTGAAGGCAAGGCGGGAGAGCGTCCTTTTGTCGAGCAAATTCTCGCCGCAGGGCAGACAGGAGTGATGGACAGGGGGTATCAATCTCATATTCTGTTCGATTCGCTTCAAAAAGCGGGAAAAAATTTTGTCTGCCGCATCAAAGCCTGCACAATAAAGAGTATTATCAAAGAAAATTGCGTCAAACCGGGCAGCAATGTCTTTCAAGATTCATCGGCGCATCTCGGCACGGCAAAAAATCGGACCGAGTTGCCGGTTCGGGTCATCGGGTATCTGGTTGAAGGAGTAAAATATTATGTCGCAACGAACAGGTTTGATCTGACAGCGGAACAGGTTGCGGAAATTTATAAGCTGCGCTGGAATATCGAAACGTTTTTCAATTGGTGGAAACAGCATCTGCATGTTTATCATCTGATTGCCCGAAGCAGATACGGTCTCACTGTTCAGATGCTCGGCGGATTGATCACATACCTGTTAATGGCAATGTATTGCCGGAAAAACTTCAATGAACAAGTTTCTGTTCAAAATATCAGACTGATACGGTCAAATATTCAGAATGAATTAATGGCGGCTGGACGAAATAACAGCGGAACTTACTCCACGACATCCAGCGTAAAATTTTATGCAAAAACCTAACCGGACACTACTGATATCGAGATCATCAAGAAGAAGATTTCCTGCCCGATTGAGCAGCGCAGCCTGAGCATTGAGAACCTCAATAAGTTCCAAGACGATGCCTATTTGCTGATATTGAGCAAGGTCAGTAAAAATAAACTGGTGATCGAGAACGAATATCTCTGCAAAGACACGATCAGTTTTAAAGAACTTGACGACAACATCGGCAGCAGGCAGCTTGCCGGACTGTTCCTCTTTATCGATCAATTGCCGGAAGACACGTTGCTTGATGAACTGACTTTGCCTGCCTTTTTGCTGCCGGTGGAGAATGAAAAGCAGCTCCGTAATGTGCTGTATCAGCTTTTCACCAAGAAGAATATAGACTGCGACGACAAGAGCCGGATATTGAACAAGGCTGCTTTCCAGCTCTGCGCCCTGAATGGGAAACGTGATTTTGAGCACAAAAAGACCGATCTTCCTGAAAGCATCGACCGCCAGAAGCTAAAGGGCTTTGTGGGACGCAGCGATGACTTGGAGCATATCTGCCGCAAGCTCATGGAGCTGGACGAAGGCGAGCTGCTCACTGTCAAGGGCGCGGGCGGCATTGGCAAGACGCACACAGTGAAGAAGATTGCCGCTGCCTTGGCTGATCGGCACCTGTTCAGAGGCGGCATCCACTTTATCGACTGCGAGCCGGTCACAGACAGCAAGCAGTTTCAGTTCAAGGCCGCTGCGGTCTTTGGACTGGAGCTGGCCGAAGACCTGTGGCAGCATCTCCGCGACCATCACGACGGCAAAGACCGCCTGATCATTTTCGACAACTTTGAACCGCTGCTCTATCTTGAGGAGCAGGACGAGATCAAAAAGATTCTCAGCAGGATTGCCAACTACGCCAAAGTGCTGGTCACGTCCAGAGAGCTGCTGGGCTTGGAATGCGAGCAAGTTCACCAGATGCGCCGCCTGACCACGGACGAGGCAGCCGAGCTGTTCACTGCTAAATTCAATGTGCCGGAGCAGGAACAGGAGTTGCTGCGCCAAGATATTCTCAGCAGGCAGTTGGACAACAATCCGCAGGCCATCACGCTGATCACAGGTCAGCTACCCAAGGGCAAGAGCTTGGAGACGCTGCGGAAGGAGCTGGAAGAGAACCTGTTCGGCAAGGTCTGCGCCGATGAGCTGGAAGTCTTTGCCAGCGGCCCGGACAGCAATATTGAACGGAGGGACTCCATTTATGCCTCCATCCTCTATTCCTACCGCCGTTTGAATGCGGAGGAGAAAATGACCTTTGAGCTGCTTTCTTTATTCCCGGACGGCATTGAGCTGGAGAAGTTCAAGCGGTTGACCAGCACAGCGGAAAAGAAAGACAAACTGCCTCTATCCCTGATCACAGACAGGCTGCTCAAGGCTTTGGAGGACAAGTCCATGCTGGAGAACAACAGCGGCCAGCTCAAACTCCAGTCGATGGTTGGCAGATTTGCCCAAGCCATGCTGAAGAAGCGGGAAGACTTTGCCCGTAAGCGATCACAGGGTACCGCTCAGACCCAGCTTAAATCCGGCATCTGTCCTCTGAAATAGCAGCGCATGGCCTCGGTGAGCACCTCGAAAGTGGATTTTCCCCGAAGCAGGCATGTCTGCCGGAGGGAAAGGATTCGTTCAACCCAGCGGTTTCCCTTGTCGCTGTCAGTGCCCTGACTCCGTTTGCGCCACAGCACGCCGAAGCGGAGCATCCGTTCCGCTGGATTATTTGTCGGCTCTACGCCTTCTTCGAGCAAGAAAGTGAACAACGCCTCCATTTCCTTGTCAATATGACGGACAAACCTCCCCGCATCACTGTCGCAATCGCGCCAGCGTAGGATAAGTCGGCAGAGCCGGGCATAAAATGCGGACCATTCACCTTTGGTCGGCGGGTCTTTCGCCATGCGGCAGAGCCGCCGCAGTTCCGCAGCGGACCATTTGCCGCAGGCAGCCAGTTCAGGGTCAGCGCGCTCCGCAAGGCCGTCTGCCCGGCGGATAAGATGCGCGAGGCAAGTCTGCCGCTTGCCGACCCATTTTTGGTACACGTTGTATCCGTCGCTGATGAGAATACCGTTCCAAGCGCCGATCAGTTCTTCAAAGGCTTCCTTAGAGCGTTTCGGATGAATCATGAAGAACGCGGCCTGCCGGTTCGCCATAACCCATAACCAGCGCAGCCTGCCGCCAGTTTTCCACGTTGTTTCATCAACATGTCCGATATCCCCGCTTGTGACGGCAGCCCGGACGGCCTCATAGTGCGGCGCGACAGCCGCCGGAGCTAGGTCAATGATCTTCTGCACCGCCCCGGCGCTGATAGGAACGCCGAGCACGGAACGGATGAACTTCCGCACAGTTCCCCGGCTGCTGCCGTCCATGCCGCTCAGTTCGGCAACCAGCGCGGTGAACCGCGCCCCGAAACCGGTTCTGAATTCATCGGGAACACAGCCTCTGACGGTTTTGCCGCAGGCGGCGCATTCCCCTTTATAAAGAAGGAAATGCCTGACCTGCATCACGATTTCCGGCAGTTCAATATGCTGATGCGTATAATATGACCGTATGTTTTTGAATTTGCCGCAACCGCAGGAGCAGGCGGAAGGATACATTTTTTGCGTTTCTGTCGGCGGCATCAGCTCCTGACGATATCCACGCCGCTTTTTCCGGGGCTTCCCCGCCTGATCTCTCTGCCGTTTTTCTGTAAACGGAGAGTCGGAAGAAGGCGGCCTGTTCGAGTTCGAGGAATCTTCGCCGAGTTTCGCCTCAAGCTCTTCGACCCGTTTTCTCAGCCGCGTTACCTCAGCGATCAAAAAAGACAGCAGCTTCCGCACCGCAGGAGGTGTAGCGGCAAGGTCTTCCTCGCTTATCTCAAAATTTTCACGATGGAACGGGGCGGTCACAGCTTTCTCCTGCGGAAAAAATTACTGCTCACAATTTATCCAGTTGCGATGCCAAGCGCCAGTGTTTTTTAGAGACACCCTGTGATCAGTTACCTTTGCCCAGCTTTATCACAATGCCTTTACCTACAACCGAAGGTTAGCCTTTGCGCTGGCTCAGAAACTAATAACAGATGAGGAAAGTAAGGCCCTAGAGAACTTCAGTCGTCAACAGGGAAATTTTCTTGCTGCCATCAAGTATTGCGATCGCTTTGAGGCAGATAAGGAAGAACTGCTGGTGTATCTTGCTAAATTAGTAGATTTATTTACTGGCATTTGTTCGTTAGACGGATTTATCAGTAAACTTTCGAGCAAGATGCACTTGTTTCAAGACAAAGAACGGCAATCTGTCGATGTAATCCTGCTATGGGCTAAATATTACAATGGTTATTTTCTGCAATCATTTTCAGAACTTCAACGTTTGCTACCGTTGGAGCAGATTAAGTTGTTGGACAGATTTGCTCTCAAAGAAAAACTTATAGCTAAATATGCTCGTGATATTTATGAAATGGAAGGTGAGGCACTATGGGCAGCAGAATATTACGCCCAACATCATGTTCCCCTCATTCTTTATCCTGATGCACTGCTATATCTCGGTGAATACAAATCACATTTGGTAGACGTCGGTCAGAATTGTTTTTGGAGCTTTGAAGTACTGAGCAATCTTGGTCAGCGGCCCTTAGAGAGGATTGATGCCTACCTTGCTGGGCTGCATGAAAAAAATCATATTGAGCGGATGCAAACCAGCTACACCCGTGCCAAGCTGAAACCGCTGCCAAAAGAGGTTATAGAACCTCTGGTCATCGTCAATCCCTACACCAGAGGGCTGAAAGAGCTGATGCTGGCCTTTATTGAGGAAGATGCGGAAAAGGCGGATGAACTCTATCAAGATGCGGCGGATCATCTCTGGCATATCAGGTACTATCATGTGGAGTCGCTCTATTTCTACGCCAAGTTTCTCCAGCAGCAAGGGGATGCGAAGTTTGAAGATGTCCATCAGCAAGGTCTGAAGCTCTCGCAAAAGCACCATTACCGCTTTTTGCAATATCGTTTTGAGGAACTGGTGCAACCCAGCGGCCTTGCCTACGATTCACGCAACTATCCCCTTCCTGACAACAAGGATTTCAGCGAGTACATCAACTTCCTGATCAAACTGAACCGCCAGCGGAACGAGCATCAGAAAAAACACCGTCTTCGCTGAGAGCCGCAAGACCTGCGCAGCAAGGCAACAAAGGAATGTTGTTTATCACGCAAAGGTTGTTGTTCATCAACAGAGAAGTTTTGATAGCTGCGCAAGAAGTGTTTCTTCCTGCCAAAGGATTGTTGGCGGACTCCAAAAAAATGAATGCTATCAACAAAAGGTTAATACCTATCAACAAAGAGTTATTGATAGCTGCGCAAAGAGTTTTGTTCGCTAACAGATGAGTTGCAGGAGATATTCAACGAATGAATGCTTCTTGCAAAGGAGCGATAGGAGTTATACAGGCTCTCCGATAATTTCCGGGGTTGTATAATTCTAGTCGCGGATGTTGCATTGAATCACTTCATCCTGCCCGGCAAGATAGACATTGCTGACAAACTCCACCGCAATCAGCCGTCCGTCTTTGGTCTCAAGCGGCAGATCATTGTAGCGGACATATCTTTTCTGCTTCAATTCAGAGAACGCGGACTTTGATGCGTCAATATCTTTGAATGCCCCGATCTCCCAAAGATTTTTCCCTAAGAAATCCTCACGGGAATACCCCAGCATTTCTATCAAAAAGGGATTCACGTCTGCAATCTTCCCGGTCTTGGCATCAAGGATCAGAATTCCGTCTCTGGCCGCTTCAAAAAGCCGCCGATAACGGATTTCTGAAGATATCATGCGTTGCTCGCTCTGTTCCATGTTGCCTTAGATGGAAGAAAGAAGAATGGATATGTGCTTTTTTGCAAACGCTGTCAGGCTTGAGGAGCCTGCAAGCCCATAATCACCTCGACGTGATGCTCCCGGCGGTCGTCCACAAGAGGGAGCATAGCCTGCCGCTGCTCGGTATTATCCAGCACGATGCCATCGGCTGTCACCCGGATCGCCTGCTCCGACGTTTCATCCGCGCTCCTGATGGTGATGTGATACACCGTCTCACGATAACGGTAATGGATTTTATAGGACTCCCAATGGTCTGGGATGCACGGTGCAATGAGGAGGTGATCCCCTTCCCGCCGCAGCCCCAGGAGTGTTTCCACGGTCAGCCGGTACATCCAACTTGCTGCTCCGGTGTACCAGGTCCAGCCGCCTCGACCGGTGTGCGGCGGCGCCCCGTATATATCCGCGCCCATGACATACGGCTCGACCTTATAGCGTTCGACTTCCGCAGGCCCGCTGCCGTGGTTGACAGGATTGATCATGGCGAACAGTTCCCAGGCGCGTTTCCTGTCACCCATCATGGCAAAGGCCATCGCGGTCCAGATCGCGGCATGGGTATATTGGCCGCCGTTCTCGCGCACACCGGGCACGTAGCCTTTGATATAGCCGGGTTCAAGATCCGAGGTGTCAAAGGGCGGGGTCAGCAGCCGGATTAACTGCGCATCGCGTTGCACCAGATGTTTATCCACCGCCTTCATGGCCTGCTCGGCACGTCCGGGGTCGCCGCCGCCGGAAATGACTGCCCAGCTCTGGCTGATGGAATCAATCCGGCATTCGTCGTTGACAGACGAACCCAAGGGGGTGCCGTCATCGAAATAGGCCCGCCGATACCAGCCGCCGTCCCAAGCATTGGCCTCAATGTTGGCACGCAGCAGGGCCGCCTGTTCAGTGCAGACTTGAGCAAAGGCCGCATCGTTTCGGCTGCGTGCCAGATCAGCAAACAGCCCAAGGTTGTCGTAGAGAAACCAGCCCAGCCAAACGCTCTCGCCCTTGCCGTCACGACCGACGAGATTCATGCCGTCGTTCCAGTCGCCGCAGCCCATCAGCGGTAATTGATGCTCACCCAGGCGCAAGCCGTGTTTGATTGCACGGACACAATGCTCATAGAGGCTGGCCTGTTCAGTCGAGCGTTGCGGATAGTCGAAATGAGCCTCTTCTTCGGGATTCAGCTCGCGACCTTCCAGAAAATGCACTGACTCGTCAAGCACCCCGGTATCGCCGGTCGCCAGCACATAATGACAGGTTGCATAGGGCAGCCACAGGTAGTCATCGGAAAAATGGGTGCGCACGCCCTGTCCGTCGGGTGGATGCCACCAGTGCTGCACATCACCCTGGAGGAACTGGCGTTCGGCGCAACGGATCAACTGCTCGCGGGCGAGCCACGGGGCTGCATGGACTAGGGCCATAGTGTCCTGCAATTGATCGCGGAAACCATAGGCTCCGCCGGACTGATAATACCCGCTCCGGCCCCAGAGCCTGCTGGACAGGGTTTGATAGATCAGCCAGCCGTTGGCCAGCACGTTCAAGGCTGCATCCGGTGTATCCACGTTCACCGCGCCCAAGGTGCGGTTCCAGTATTCCCACACTGATTCCAATGCCAGCCGGGCACCGGCTGAACCGCTAAATCGCCGGATGAAATCCTGCGCTTCGTCGGTGTTGCGGGCCGCGCCGAAGATGAAAACAATCTCACGCTCCTGGCCTTGGGCCAGTTCGATCCGGGTCTGGATTGCTGCGCATGGATCCAAACCGGCCCCTGTCCTGCCGGACAAACGCTTGCGCCGCATAGCCGCCGGGTCGGCCAGTGTGCCGTTGCGGCCGATGAACCCTGTACGGTTTCCGCTCACCGTGCGGGCAAGCTCGCTGACCTGGACAAAGACGACCCGATCTCCACATTCGCGACCGTAAGCATTGCGGGCGAAGAGCGCCCCGCTGTGCGGATCCGTTTCGGTGACAATGTGCATCAGATTGGTGTGCCGCCATTCACCCAGCACCAGCTCCCAATAGCCGGTCAGTGATACTTGACGCGGGCGTTTTGACGTATTGCGAAGTGTTATGACCGCAAACTTCACCGGAGCGTCCATGGCAACGTAGGTGAACAGTTCCGAGGAAATACCGGCTTCCTCATGCTCGAACACGGAGTACCCGAAGCCGTGCCGACAGACATACCCGGACCGTCCACGGGCAGGCAAGGGCATCGGCGACCAGAAGGCTCCTGTTTCCTCGTCCCGGATGTAGAACGCCTCGCCGCTGCTGTCGCAGATGGGGTCGTTGTGCCAGGCGGTCAAGCGGAATTCGTGCGCATTTTCCACCCAGGTATAGGCACTGCCGCTCTCGCTGACCACGGTGCCGATATGCGGGCTGGCAATGACATTGACCCAAGGTGCCGGCGTATTCTGATCAGGTTCAAGGGTGATGATGTATTCGTGGCCATCGGGCGTGAACCCACCGAAACCATTGTAGAAAATTCGTTCGCGGGCTGACAGCGGATGAACAGTTTCAGCTGCGGGCTGCTGCAAGGGCGCCAGATTATCCGGCATGCGCTTCAGCGACACACGGCGATTCATCTGCTCGATCAAGGTCTCGGCGGTATCGGTGAAGACAATGCGGGCGACTGTCTGAAACAACACCCGGTCTTCTTCGGAAAGCTCATCGGCGCGCCGGACAAAGACCCCTCCCGGCTTCTCGAACATCTGCGCTTCCTGACCGGCGTTGATCAGCCCCATGATCCGGTCGTGCAGAACCGCCCGGTAGCCGGAAAAATCCTCGTTCACTATCACCAAATCCGCGATCAATCCTTTCTTCCGCCAATAGGCATGGGCTTGCAGCATCTGTTTGACCAGATTGATGCGGTTTATGTCGCTGATGTGTATCAGGACAATGGGCAGATCCCCTGAAATGGCAAAGCGCCAAAGCCCGGACTGACCAAGCCGGTTGCGGGCAATGATGCCGGATGCGGCGCGGCACCGGGCATTGCTGTAAATGATTGAAGCGGCCAGGCGGCCGAAGAGTTGCGCATCAACTTCGGTTGCGCCCAGGTTGCGCAAGACCTCCTGACTTTGGAACCATGCCATGTCAAAGGCGCGCTCAACAAAATGCCGGTCGCAATACTTGTCAAGCAAGGCCAAGGCCGCCTCCCGCGTGTCCGCGACACCGGAGATGATCTGCACGGTCGCGGATTCGTCGGAAGACAAGGTGATGGTGCGGCGGATAGCGACGATGGGATCAAGCACCGAACCATCAGTATTTGACAACATCGACGGCCCGGTCTTCTCCATGACCACCGGGTTGGCCGGAGTTCGCCCTCGACCGATAAATCGGGCGCGGTCTGTCTCGAAAGACGGCTCGTCGGCAATCGTGCCGGGTGCTGCCAACAGGTGAAACATCCACGGCACCTGCTCTCCCGGTGTGCGGCGGCGGCGGGTGCAGAGGATCGCTTGTCGGTCGGCAAGAATTTCGGTCTGCACAAACAGATTGCTGAAAGAACGGTGGGCCAGGTCGGTATTCAACGGCGCCAGGACGACCTCTGCGTAACTCGTCGTCTCGATATGACGGGTACGACTCGACTTATTCGTAAGCGTAACCCGACGAATTTCGACATCGTCTTCAGGTGAAACGCTGATCTCGGTGTACGCTTCAACAGCCTGATCGCAGCGCCGGTATTCAGCCCGCGCCTGCACAAAAATCGCCTCGTAATGATCAGCCTTGCGCAAAGTCGGTTGATGTGCGGTTGACCAATAACGACCGGTGTCGCGGTCCCGCAAATAAATAAATGTTCCCCAGCAATCGGAAGTCACGTCTTCGCGCCAGCGGGTGACAGCCATATCCCGCCAGCAGCTATACCCTCCGCCGGCATTGGTCGCCATAACGTGGTACCTGCCGTTGGACAAGAGGTGAACTTCAGGTGTCGGCGTGTCCGGGTCAGTAAAGACGCGCATGATCTCACCTGCTTCAGCGGGGGAGGGATGCTCGGCGGCACTCACTTCCGCTGCATGAGGGTGCAGGGTGGATTCTTTTTTCGGCACCCGCTCCTGCAATAATAATTCCGTCGCCCGGACAAGAGGGTCGGACATAAATCGGCGCTGCATCGGCCGGTTGAGCAAGACGTGAGCAAAAGACAGCAGGCTCATTCCTTGATGATGCGCCATGAAGGTACGGACAACGGCGTGATTCTTCCCTCGCGGCACCCGGGACGGCGTGTAATCCACGGCATCGTAAAAGCCGCAGCTGCCGAGAAACCCGTTGGCTGCCAGCGTCTGCAAGTTGCGGCACGCTGCCTGCGGCATCACTGTCAGTGCCAGTGCGCTGGCGTAAGGAGCAATGACCAAGTCGTCTCCCAGCCCGCGTTTGAGGCCCAAACCGGGAACGCCGAAGGCCCTGTATTGATAGACCTGATGTATATCCCTGGCATTATAACAGGACTCGGAAATGCCCCACGGCACAGCGCGTTGCCGACCATATTCTATCTGGCGGGACACGGCGGCCTTGCAGGCCTGCGCCAACAAGGTGTTCTCGTAACTCGGCATGATCAGTGCCGGCATGAGGTATTCAAACATCGAACCGCTCCACGAAATCAAGCTCACATCACCCCCGTGACTTGTCAGCAGGCGACCGAGTGAGAACCAATGCTTCTGCGGCACTTGGCCCTGTGAGATGAGCAGAAAACTGGTCAGCCGCGCTTCTGATGCCAGCAGGTCGTAGCAGCCCGGATCGCTCCGCCGTTCGCCCGCATCGTAACCTATGGTCAGCAGGGAGCGTGACGTATCGTAGAGAAATTCAAAGTCCATTTCCGCAAGATTGCGGCAACGATGCACCAGATCGTCGATAATGCCGAGCCGAGCCGCCGCGCCCTGACAGCACGCTCCTGCGGCTGAGGTTTCCTCGGTCGATCCGGCTGGTTCCGCCAATTCCGCCAATGTCGGGATGTTACTGAGCTGCCGCGCTGCCGGTGCAAAAAAATTCAGGTCATCCCGAAGAGCTTGCAATTGCCGGTCAAATGCCTTTGCCCAGTAATAAAGCTCTCCGTCAGTATCAATATCCGTCGGCAGGCACGAAACCAGTTCCCCGCCAAGACGGTGCATCTCATCCAGCAGAATTTCGGCGGCAGCCAGTGTCCGGGGCTGGCCGGTGAGCGTGTATGAGCGGACTGTATCCAGCAGCACCTTGATCTTTTTTGCAAGATCAGGATATTGCGAAGAGGAAATCTGTTCAGCGAAGACCTCCAAGGTGTCCTGTAATCCAAAAAAAGCATTTAATGACAACACCGGTTGGTTTTTTAATTCGACCAATCCCGCTTGCAGGGTGACTAAGCTGCCGACCAGATTGCCGCTGTCCACCGAAGAAATATATTGCGGACGCAGCTGTTGCAGTGTTCGCGTGTCGTACCAGTTGTAAAAATGGCCGCAATAACGCTCCAGCTTTTCCATGGTGGTCAAGGTGTTTTCGGTCAGCTGCAGGAATTCTCCGGCGGCAATGTAACCGAAATCGTATGCGGCCAGGTTGGCAAGCAAGGACATGCCGATATTCGTGGGCGAGGTCCGCGAGGCAATGGTTGGAACCGGATGTTCCTGAAAGTTGTCGGGCGGCAGCCAGTTGTCCTCTGGCCCGACAAAATCCGCAAAGAAACGCCAGGTTCGCCTGGCCGACATCCGCAGGAATGACCGTTGCTCATCGCTTAAATCCGGTGAGGGTGACAATAGCGGCCTACTGATCCACCAGCCGACCATTGGCGATGCCAGCCAGAGCAGCAGGACGGGCGCGGTGAAGAGCAGCTCTGCCGAAAGGCAGCCTGCCATCAATGCCAACGTCAAGCCTAATCCCGCCGCCAGAACCGGTGCAATCCACATCTCGATAAAAAAATCAGCCCAGGAGCGACGCGCATTGCGTCGTGCATAGGACGGCAAATGCCAGAGCAATAATCCACTTTGCGTGAACAGCATCCTCACCCCCGAACGCAGGATTGCATCTAAGCAAATCAGCGTGTCATAAGGCAAAAAAACTATGGTCAGCAAAGCAAGCACAATCGGGCGGCCTGTGGATTTGCCGGTCACGATCAGGTGCATCGGCCAGGCACGTTCTTCGGGCTTACGGATGAGTTCAATCACTGCTCCCAGCAAGGACGGCAGAAATAATACAGCCGCGACGAACAAGGTCCAGAACCATGCCGATCCCGGACCGAACAGCCACCCGCCGACCAGCAAGGCAAATAGTGCCGGTGATACGAGACTGCGGCGCAGGTTGTCAAAAATTTTCCACACCGACAAGGTGCTGAGTGGGTTCGATTGCCGCGTTGCCTTTGCGCCGCATGACTCGGATGAGCCGGACGGTCCGAGCACACGAGGCAGCAGCCAGCCCGCAAGCTGCCAGTCGCCGCGTATCCAACGATGTCGTCGGCTGGCCTCCATAACGTAACTGGCCGGGTGTTCTTCAAGAAGATCAACATCAGTCACCAACGCCGAACGCGCATAACCGCTTTCCAGCAAATCGTGACTGAGAATGAGATTCTCTGGAAAGCGTCCATCCACGGCCTGACGAAATGCGTCCACATCATAGATGCCCTTGCCGACAAACGACCCCTCGCCGAAAATATCCTGATAGACATCTGATATTTCGCGAGTGTAGGGGTCAAGGCCTGCTTCACCGGCGAACAGCTTGGTGAACCGTGACTGGCCTGCGCTGATCAGACTGATCGAAGCGCGGGGTTGGAGAATTGCATAGCCTTGGACAACGCGCCCCTTGTCGGAATCATAAACAGGTCGATTCAGAGGATGGGCAATGTTGCCGATCAGAGTGCGGGCTGCGTCGCGGGGCAGTTGCGTGTCCGTATCCAGCGTGATGACATACTTAATCGAAGGGAAAATGGAAGGATCACCGACAATATCAGAGAATGCAGTTTGCCCTTCGCCACGCAGCACACTGTTGAACTGCTCCAATTTGCCGCGCTTGCGCTCATATCCCATCCATATTTGTTCATACGGGTTCCAAACCCTGGGGCGGTGAAACAGATAGAAAATGCACGGGCGATCTTCGCTATAGGTCTTGTTGAGCACCTGGATTGCTTTGCGGGCGTAGGAGATCAGAGCGTCATCGTCCGGCAGAGTGCGTTCGGACGCATCATGGAAATCCGTCAGCAGGGCAAAGAACAGATGCGGATCGCGATTGCCGAGATAGCGGATTTCCAAGGCTTCGAGAAGATCATCAACGTCCTGCCGACTGCCCAGCAAAGTCGGGACAATGACCATAGTGCGGTGAACAAATGGAATGCCTTTGGAAAAATCCAATCGCGGCAGGGCGCGAGGCGGCATGAGAAGCGTCGCCAATCGGTTCACCAATGGCACGGCCAAGGCGGTGGAGCTGATTATGCCGGTGATCGCAAAAAAACAGAAACGCCAGACACCTGATACGAGTCCGTTGAACGAGGAAAGGACGACAGATGTCGCCAAGGCGGTGAGCAACAGGACAGGGCCGAGGAAAAGGCCAAGGCGGAAAGATCGGCTCGCTCGGCGGATTCGTGATTTCCATGACGAACGACATCCGACCGCCTGTTCCAGTGCCGGTCGTCCGTGATCGATCAGATAAAAACCGACATGCGCGGTGCGGTCATCAGTCCCGGATTGTTCTGCGGCAGTCCGGGCTAAGGCAACGGCTTGACGCGCCACCGCCAACTCACTGTGTGAGCTGCCTTTTGCCACGTCTTCGATGACATGCCGGTACCGGTCGCGGGTGGCGAAATCCTGGTCGGCATGTATCCCTGCCGGGTCGTCACGCAATGTCTGCTCGACGACACTCTGCGACTCGACAAAATCACTCCAGTCCATTGCGCCGATGAAACGCAGACTGCCGATGCTGTTGGCGATGGAAATCTGGTTTGCCGCTGCTGTTCGTCCGGCCGCTGCCGACAACTGCGTTGCCGTCACCCCCTGTTCGAGGAGTTTCTGTTCGACCCAGGCTTGCACAAAGGACATAGCAGACCCCTGCGCCTGGAGTCTCTCGTAAAATTCCTCCACAAACGGCGCGGTCAGAGGCACATCGGCATTGGCGAATTCGGCAAGCAGCTGGATAAGCTGTTTCGGTTCCCGTGCAGCCGTGACGAGCATGCGGTCGGCCCAGGTGACGGCCGCGTCGAGTTCCTCGCGCCGACGGGCGATAAGCCACCCGATCCGGCGAAGGTTTTCCAGCAGCGCCAGGCGCAGCATGATCGGGAAAGCCCACAATTCTCCCAGCATTAAGGGTTCAACGGTCTGGTATGCGGCAATGAATTGGCTGGTGTTGTCGCTGTCGACACGACCGTCCATGTGTGAGATCAGCTCCAAAGCCAAGTCATAGATGCGGGGAAAACCGGCTGACAGGCCGTCGGCCAGTCGCGGCAACTGACGACTATACCCGCGCGGCAGATGCCGACGCGCTAAACTGATCTGCTGTTCAATGAGATAAAAATTGTCGAGCAGCCATGCCTCTGCCGGGACGATCCGTTGTCCCGGTGCTGCTGCTGTCACAACATCATACGCCATCAGGAGAACGCGTTCATTGTCAGCCAGCCGGTGCAGCAATTTGTCCGGCCCGGGACGCGGTTCGATTGTATGCTGGCCGGCCAGCAGTGCCGCGTGACGCTTCAGTTGTCCGATGCTGAACAGCTCCGAGCGCAGCAACTCAGTATTTCCGCCGCTGTGTGGTGTATTCCGTGTGTATGTCGAGGATTCAAACTCTTTGATGACTATCTCCTTGCGCGAAGTGTAGGGGGCATGGCACAACCCTCATTAAAAAATACACCAACTGCTTTTATTCCATAAGCTGACAGCTGATTACCTGTTAATCATAATTTTACAACTCTGCTTTGACAGGTGTTGAGGCATCAGGAAATAATGGCCTGTTTCGTTCGAGGCGGGGCAATCTGGAATTGAGTTCGGCATGTATTTTCATATTGTGAGATTAACACGGCATCCTTCCGAAGGAAAGCATATTCAGCAGTTGGATTCTACGTACCTTGGGAACGGGAATTAAATACCTGCACGCCTCTTTCTCACGCCCGAACAGTTTGCTTTCAATCAAATTGCCGGGCAGTGCCGCGCAGTTGACCGTGATCAGCGCGGACTCATGGATTGGCGGCAGAGGAGTAAGGGCGGCCTCCTGTGGCCGCCCTTGGTATGTCCCGTCATGTCAGCGCGCGGTGAACGGACAGACGGGGTAGCCCTGTGAGCAATTGCGCAGCTATTCGCCGACAATAATATCCTGCCAGACCTGATTGTAGTCCTTGAGCGACTCGCCAATATCTTCCTTGAACTCAGAGCGGGCCAGATCAGCAATCTCATAGTTCGGCTTGACCTGCATCAGGTCACGGGCCGGAACATTGATGGACGGCAGCATGAGAAAGTCAGCAATCTGGGCATACACCTTTGGCTCATGAATATAGTTCATGAAGGTGTAGGCAATGTCCTTGTTCTTGGCTGTCTTGAGCATGACCATGTTGTCCATGTACATGGCACTGCCCTCTTTAGGAATGAAAAAGGCCACATCTTTCTTGGCTGCATCGTCTAACTCAAGAAAGATATTTTCTTGATAGCCTTGCACCACCCAAAATTCACCCGCAGCAAAGCCTTTGCCAAAGGATTCTGCGTCAAACTTGACGATGTTCTTTTTCCACTGTTTGACTAAGTCCTTTGCCTTTTGCAGCTCCTCAAGGTTCTTGGTGTTGACTGAATAGCCCAATGTCACCAATGCGGCTCCCAGCACCTCGCGCATGTCGTCCAGCATGGTCATGCGGCCTTTCAAATCTTCCCGGTTGAAGATTGACCAGCTCTTGTCAAAATCTTTGACAAACTTGGTATTCACAGCCACGCCTGCCGCGCCCATCATGTACGGAACAGAATACTTTGACCCTTCATCAAAATGAATCTTAGCCAGCACCTCTGGATCAATGTTCTGGAAGTTAGGCACTTTTGCTTTATCAATCTCTTCCAGCATGTTCTCCTTGATCATGATGGAAACATAATCCCCAGAGGGAAAGACCAAATCATAGCCGCTGCCGCCCGCCTTCAGTTTGGTGAACATCTCCTCATTGGAGGAGTACATATCATAAACAACTTTGACCTTGTATTCCTGTTCAAAGTCTTTGATCACCTGATCAGGAATGTAATAGGTCCAGTTGTAGATGTACAGCGTCTTGTTTGTGTCTTGTTGTGGAGCAGGCGTTTGCGCCGCCTTATGTTCGGCTGAAGCCTCTTTCTTTTCTCCTTCTGAACATCCGCAAACAGCCATGCTGACAAATGCTGCTGCCAGCAGCATGAGCAAGGTTCCCTTTCTCATCAAACCACCTTTTAGTGAAGTAATTGTTATCTCTTCAAGAGCGAAGAGTAAAGATTCTTGGTTGACAAGGCCACCAAGGCTGTGCCGACAATAATAACCACGGACAGGGCATTGATGGTTGGTGAGACACCAAAACGAATCATGGAAAAGATATGCAAGGGCAAGGTTGAGGAACCTGGCCCGGCGACAAAAAAGGTGATGACAAAGTCCTCCAGCGAGAGCGTTATTGCCAGCAGCAGCCCGGCAATAATGCCTGGCATGGAGATTGGTAAAATCACCCGCAGGAGCATATCCAGCTCTGTGGCTCCCAGATCATAAGCTGCTTCAACAATGGAAAAATCAAACTCCTCCAACCGGGCCATGACCGTCATCAGGACAAAGGGAATGTTAAAGGTGACATGGGCGAGAAAGACCGTAAACAAACTGAGATTGAGACCGATCTTGTTGAAGAAGATGAGAATGGAAACGCCGATGATGATTTCCGGCAGGATGACCGGAAAAAAGGTCAGGGTCTGAATTGCCTTTTTCATCCTGAAGCTGTACCAGCAGAGGCCGATTGCTCCCAAAGTGCCAATCACAGTTGCTACTGCCGAAGAACTTATGGCTACAATAATACTGTTCCAGAAGCTGTGCCAGAGCGGCCCGGAATTGTAGAACAGCTCATGATACCATTTGAGGGAAAAGCCTTCCCAGCGCATGGACTTGGAGCTGTTGAACGACGTGATGACCAAAATGGCCAGCGGGATATGCAGAAATAAGGTGACAAAGAGGAAAACACCAAAGGAGAATTTGCCCGGCTTGTTCATCGGCTGCTCTCCTTTTTGTTCTGCGAGCGCATGAAAAAGAGCACTGCCAGCATGGTCACTGAAGTCAGAACTACGGACATGGACGAGGCCAGCGGCCAGTTGCGGGTGATGTTCAGCTCGCGTTCAATCAGATTGCCCAGCATCCAACTGCTTGTGCCGCCGACCAACTTGGGCACAGCAAAATTGCCGAATGTCGGAATGAACGTGAAGAGCACTGCCGTGGTGATGCCGCTGCGAATATTGGGAATCATGATCTTCCACAAGGCAACAGTCTTGGATGCGCCTAAATCCATTGCCGCCTCAATCAGTGAGAAGTCAAATTTCTCAATGGTTGAATAGAGCGGAAAAATGGCGAAAGGAATGGTGGTATAGACAATCACCAGAATAATGGCCCCGCGATTGTAGAGAAACTGCACCGGACTGTCTGTCAAACCCGCGCCCATGAGAAAGCTGTTGATCAGGCCGTTGCTGCCGAGAATGGCAATCCAGGCATAAATGCGGATGAGAAAATTGGTCCAGAATGGGATGATGATCAGCATCAGGAGCAGATTTTTCACCGGACTGCGGGCTATGTAATAAGCTGTCGGCAAGGCCAGCGCAACCATCATTGCGGTGGAGAGCACGGCAATGATGATGGTGTTGAGCAGCACCTTGAGCACTGCGGTGTTGAAGAGCGAGCGGTAGGCGGCAAGGGAAAGATGCGGCTCCACGCCGCCGTACAAGCCTTTTTCCAGGAAACTGTAGCTCAGGGTGATGAGCAGGGGCACGGACAGGAAGGCGCAGAGCCAGAAGGCAACCGGCCCGACATAGATTGGCCCGTAATTCTTGCGCATTTACTTGCTGACCTCCACCATGAAGCTGTCTTTGCTGTTCCACCAGAGGCAGACCTTGTCTTTCCAAGTTATTGGCTTTTCGTCCATGAAATACTGGACATGCTGGCGGAACACAATCAGCGGCTCTTTGTTTTGACTGACCCGGATGAAATATTTGGTCTGAAAGCCGGTGTAGATCATATCCTCAACTGTGCCGTGGAGGACATTGACATCCGGCGGCAGCTTGTCCGGCTTTTGCGGGGCAATGCGGATTTTCTCAGGCCGCACCGTCAGAGCAACCTTGCTGCCCGGCTGCACTTTCTTGTCCAAATAGATGCTGAAGCTGCCATAGTCAGGCGACTCGAAAAGCGCATGCTCCTCGTCAGTCAGAGCCGCAACCGTGCCGTGCAGGTAATTGGTCTCGCCGATGAAGCGTGCGACAAATTCGTTGGCCGGGCTTTCATAAATCTCAGCCGGGCTGCCGATCTGCTGAATTTCTCCTTTGTTCAGCACACAGACCTGATCCGAGACGCTCAGGGCCTCGGCCTGATCATGGGTGACGTAAATAAAGGTGATGCCGACTTTGTCATGAATCGCATCCAGCTCCAGCAGCATGTGCTGGCGCAGCTTGGCATCCAAGGCCGAGAGCGGTTCGTCCAAGAGCAGGACACGCGGCTGGTTGATCAGGGCGCGGGCAATGGCCACCCGCTGCTTCTGGCCGCCAGAAAGCTGGCGCGGATATTTCTTGCTCTCGGTTTCCATGCGGACGAGTTCAAGATTTTCCTGCACCGCTTTTTTGATACCCGCTGCGGCAGTTTTCTTCAGTCGCAAAGGAAACGCGACATTCTCGAAAACAGTGAGATGGGGAAAAAGGGCGTAATTCTGGAAGATGGTGTTGACATGCCGTTTATTGGGCGGCAAAGAGAGAATGCTCACGCCATCAAAACAGACATCGCCTTGACTTGGCGTTTCAAAGCCGCCAATGATGCGCAGCAGCGTGGTTTTTCCGCAGCCGGAAGGGCCGAGCAGCGAATAAAAACCGCCGTTGGCAATGGTTAATGAGGCGTTTTGCAGAGCAAAAAAATCCCCGAAACTCTTGGACACATTTTCAACAGTAACCTGACTGCTTTTCACAGTATCAACCCGCTGCTGATGAAATCCCTCCCCTGCCCGCCTCATGCTGGCAGGGGGTATTTCTTTGCTGAAAAAAGTGCAATTTTGCCTTATTGCAAGAGCTTTTCGGCGCAAACGGAAAAATACCCTGCCTGCTGGCACTATGTCAAGACAAAAGCATCGGCTGCGGCAGCAGTTGTCCAATGGTGCCGGAAAAGTGACTGAGTCAGGCTGCATAAGGCATGAGACGCAGTCCGCAGCTATTGGAGCAATTTCCAAATGCCCAAGGCACTCGCAAGCCGAGCTTGTTGCCGAGCAGTATAGGTGGTATTATAGGCACCTGCCAATTTTTTCAACCCGGCGGCAGTTGCGCCTGCATCTTGAATTCACGAAAAATCAGCTGAGAGAGCAGATGCCCCAATCCAGTCAGCAAAACCGCATTCTCGCCAATGACCGTCTGAGCGCAGATGTTTTCCGGCTCACGGTTCATGCGCCGGAGCTGGCCGCTGTGGCCGCGCCAGGCCAGTTTGTCATGGTAAGGACAGCGGAAAGCCTTGATCCGCTCCTGCGGCGGCCCTTTTCTATCCATAGCCGGAACGCAGACGGCAGCCTCAGCCTACTTTTCAAGGTGGTCGGCAAGGGCACGGCTTTGCTTGCCAAAGTCAAGGTTGGCGATTCGCTCGACCTGCTGGGGCCGCTGGGCCGGGGCTTTGATTTGACTGCTGCTGATCAGCCAGTCTGTCTGATTGGCGGCGGCATGGGCATTGCTCCGCTGCTCTTTCTTGCCCAGGAGCTGCGCGGGCCAAAATACGCCCTGCTCGGTGCGAGAAATCAGGAGGAGCTGGCCCCGTTGGCAAAACTGTTCGCTGAAATTGGCTGCGCTGTCCAGCTTGCCACGGACGACGGCAGCCTTGGTCATCACGGTTTTATTCCCGATTTGCTGGAGGCAGTGCTGCCGGAGGTGCAACAAGTCTGCACCTGCGGCCCCAGCCTGATGATGCGCAGCGTGGTCAGCATAAGCCGTCAGGCCGGAACGTCCTGCCAAGTCTCGGTGGAAACTGCTATGGCCTGCGGTATGGGGGCCTGTCTTGGCTGCGTCATGCCGGGCGCGGATGGGCGGCAGGTGCATGTCTGCACGGACGGCCCGGTCTTCAAGGCGGAGGAACTGGCATGGCAGCTTTGAAACCTGACATGCGGGTCAAGCTCGGCCCGCTGGACTTGCAAAATCCGGTGCTGACCGCCTCTGGCACCTTTGGTTATGCCAAGGAATTTGAGCCGTTCGTCAATCTGAACCGGCTCGGCGGCATCATTGTCAAAGGCATTTCCTTGGAGCCAAGACCCGGCAATCCACCGCCGCGCATTGTCGAGACGGCCTGCGGAATGCTCAACGCCATCGGCTTGGAGAATGTCGGGGTTGACCGCTTCATCAGCGAAAAAATGCCCTATCTGCGAACACTGACCGCACCGCTGCTTGTCAATATTCTTGGCGATTCGCTTGATGACTACCGCGAGCTGGCCCGCCGATTGGACGAAGTGCCGGGAATCAGTGCGCTTGAGGTCAACATATCTTGTCCAAATGTGAAAAAAGGCGGAGCAGCCTTTGGCGCATCGCCGGAGATGGCGGCAGCCGTGACAGCGGCAGTGCGCAAGGCTGCCCGGCTGCCGGTCATTGTCAAGCTCTCGCCTAATGTTACGGACATCACCGTGATGGCAAAAGCGGTTGAAGATGCGGGCGCAGATGCGCTCTCGCTGATCAACACCCTGATCGGCATGGCCATTAACGCGAAGACGCGGAAGCCGCGCTTGGCAAATATCATCGGCGGATTGTCCGGCCCGGCGATTAAGCCGATTGCTTTGCGCATGGTCTGGCAGACGGCGCAGGCGGTTTCCATTCCGGTGATCGGCATTGGCGGCATCAGCACGGCAGAGGATGCGGTTGAATTTCTCCTCGCCGGGGCCAGCGCGGTGCAGGTCGGCACAGCCAATTTTTACGATCCCTCGGCAGCAGAAAAGATCGTCACTGGTTTGGAAGCGTATCTGCAAGAGCAGGGCGAGGAACGGATCAGCAATCTCATCGGCGCGTTGGATACGGGGAAGGACTGATGGAAGCAGGCAGGATTCGTCGTTCCATCGCTGGGGCATTTTTTTCACAACCAAGAGGAGGTATGTCATGCACGAGCACCGCACGGAACGGTAGGGGCGAAAAATTTTTCGCCCCTACAAATGACAATGATAACAATGAATACAATGGAATTAGGAAAAATTTGCGTTTCCCTGACTGGAGCAGATGCGGCGGCAATACAAGAGCAGGCACAGCAGGTGCTGGATTCAGCCGACGTGCTGGAAATCCGCCTCGACTACATGACCGCGCCGGAGCCGGAAAAATGCTGTTCCCTCCTGCGCCAGCCGCTGCTTTTCACCAACAGGCCGCTCTGGGAAGGCGGCAGGTTTGCCGGAAGCGAGGAGGAGCGGCTTGAACCGCTGCTGGAGGCGGTGCGGCTGCGGGCGGAGTATGTTGATCTGGAGCTGCGGGCTGCTCTGCACAGCCGTCATTGCTTATTGGAGGCTATAGAGGGCAGCCCGACCAAGCTGATTCTCTCGTGGCATGACTTTAAGGAGACTCCGTCCGCAGCCGAGCTGACCAACCTGCTCCATCAGATGATTGCCAGCGGCGCGCATGTCGGCAAGATTGTCACCACGGCGCAGAACGCCAATGATGTGCTGCGGGTGCTGGCTCTGCAGGAAGAGGCGCGGGCCGCAGGCTTCTCGCTGATTTCCTTCTGCATGGGCGAGGCGGGCCGCATCAGCCGCTTGGCCACGCTCTATCTTGGCGGCTATATGAGCTACGCCTGCCTGAGCGAAGAGCAGGCAACTGCTCCGGGACAGCTTTCTGTCCATCGGCTGCGCCAGCTGATTCAGCTCCTCTGATCAGGCTTTCGGACAAAAAAAAGCGGCCTGCAACTAAATGCAGACCGCTTGATCTCTTACATGGTAGCGGGGACCGGATTTGAACCGATGACCTTCGGGTTATGAGCCCGACGAGCTACCAGACTGCTCCACCCCGCGATGTATGAGAGAGAGTATATCGTTATGCGGCTCGGCTGTCAAGGGGAAAAAGCATATCTTTGATATTTGCCTATCCGACCCACTCGGTCAGCAGCCTGAACAGCTCTGGCTGCTGCTCGGCCTGACCATTGCTGACTAATTCCTCCAAAAGCTGGCGGAAATGCTCCAAGGTCAGCTCATTGCCGAAATGCCCTTCCAGCAGACGGGCCTCGCAGAAATGCTGCCACTGCTCCAGCTCTTTGGCCACAAGGCTTTCCGGCCAGTTGCGCGCCCGGTAGCGGAAAAAGAGCGTTTGCAGGCGTTCATCGACAAAGGGCGGCTGCCAAGCGGCGAGCTGCTCCGGGCTTTTGTGCAGCAACTCGTTGCACAAGCGGCGGTCAGCATCAGTAATTATCCCTTCGTACAAGGCCGCGTCCGCATCCTGCGGCGGAAATTCCGGGCGGCGGCGATACAGCTCCTCCAGCCGCTGAGGCAGGGTCTTGTCTGCCAAAACCTGTAGGCGGTGCTGCGTGGCCTGCGGCCAGTCAATCTGCCATTTCTCAGCCAGCTCCGGGGACAGCGTGTTCAGCGGTGCCACGACCGGCGACTTGTTGACATGCACCCCTTTCAGGGCCAGCCGCTCAAAATCTTCCGGCATTTCCTCGCTGCGGGCGTAAAGATTTTCGGCCATTTCTGCCGGGGTCATGCTCAGAAGCATCTGCGGGTCTTGGCGCAGGTCATAGACTATGATCTCCCGCTGATTGAGCGGATGCCGGAGCAGGGGAATGACCGGAGCAATGCAGCCTTTCTTGGCCGGATACATGCCGCTGACATGAAGGACTATCTCCTGCCGCTTGAGGTCGAGCAGCTTGGCGGCCTCATCTTTCTGACGGAGATTAAAGCAATACTCATACAAACGCGGCTTGAGCCGTCTGATCAGGCGGGCCAGCTCCAGCGTGGCCTGGACATCGCCCAAGGCATCATGGGCCTTGTGGGCAATGCCATTGGCCTCAGTGAGCAGATCGAGCCGGAAACTGGTGCTGCCGTCCTCCTGCACGGGCCAGCTAATCTCCTCTGGCCGGAGGGCATGGGCGGTGCGGACTAAGTCAATGATGTCCCAGCGCGAGCAGTCGTTCTTCCACTCGCGCTCGTAGGGATCAATAAAGTTGCGATAGAAGCCAAAGCGGGTCAGCTCGTCGTCAAAACGGAGGCTGTTGTAGCCAACCCCGCAGGTGCCGGGCAGAGACAGCTCGCTATGAACGTGACGGAAAAAGGCGGCCTCGTTCAGGCCCTTGCGCTCGGCCTCCTGCGGTGAAATGCCTGTGAGCATGACCGCTCTTGGGTCAGGCAGGGCATCGCCAGCCAAGCGGCACCAGAGCACGGTCGGATCATCGAGTTCGTTCAGCTCCAAATCCGTGCGCAGGGCCGCGAACTGGGCAGGCCGGTCTTTGCGCGGATCAAGGCCCCAAGTTTCATAGTCGTGCCAAAGCAGAGTAATATCAGACATTGCGTTCTTTAATGGAAGGTGGGAGGGACGGCTCTCAGTACAGGGCAAAGCGGACGTTCCAGCCGTTCCTGAGTATGGTGTTGAAGATTGGGGTTTTCAGCTCCTGCGGCTTGAAGCGCCAGTCCTCGGCAGGAGTCTGTTCAAAGCAGCTGATGCCGTACTGCTCGCCGCTGCGGACAAAGCAGTAAAAACGCGGCGAGGTCAGCAGGCCAGTGCGAATTTTCACCGGGCAGAGGGAGAAATCCACCGGCCTGATCCGATCCCGCATGGTCACGGTGCGCGTGGGCGCGTCAAAGCTCAGGGTCAGCTCGTACTGGCGGCGCAGTTCAGCCAAGGCCATTGGCCGACACCAGTCCGGGGCTTGACAGTGCCAGCGCAGACGGATATTTTTTCCTTTCTTTTCCGCCTGCACCGGGTTGGGAATCTCGTTCACGCCAAGGAGCATCAATTCCAGCATTTCCTGCAAGACCGGCTCGCCCTTGCCGGGAAAAAACCAGACTTTATGAATGATGGCACGGAGAAAGAAGGGAAAAGGCAGAATGTGCAGGGCTGCCCAGACCGCCAGCGCAGGCAGCATGAATTTTAATTCGACGTGCGGCCAGACAATCAGCAGGGGCAGCAGGCTCAAGGCCCAGCCAAGCGGCATGAGCATGAGCAGGGTCATGGTCTTGGCGAAGCGGGTGAAGAGCATCAGGGACTGGCACAGGTTTGGGGAAGAAATGCCAAGCTGCCGCTCAAGCTGTTCATCACGGCTTCCATGCCAATAGGCAGAGCAAAATTTTCCTGCTGATGGCCGACAGGAAAGCCGCCCCAGATCGGAAAGCTGCTTGTCTCAGTCAGTTCCAAGACCCGCTGCCAGACCTGCTCGTTCAGGCGCAGGGTTGCCAAGCGGTCGTCATGGCCAAGATCAAAAAGACCGATGATCAGGCCGTTGATCTTGCTGAACAGACCTGCGCAGGCAAGATGAGTCAGCATCCGGTCAATCTTGTAGAGCGGCTCGGCAGTGTCTTCAAGAAAGAGGATGCAGCCCTCAGTCTGCGGCTGCTGCGGCGTGCCGAGCAGATGACAAAGCGTGGTCAGATTGCCGCCCAGCAGCCGTCCTTGCGCAAGGCCGCCGCGCAGCACTTCCAAGCCAGCAGGCCGGGTGCAGGGCAAAAACCGGCCTGCCAGCACTTCCCGGAATCGCTCCAAAGAAAGCTGGTCAGCACGGGCCAAAGTGCTGATCATTGGGCCGTGCAGAGTGACAACACCGCAGCGGGCGGTGATGCTGTTCAGGAGCACGGTCAGGTCGCTGAAGCCGATCAGCCATTTGGGCCGACGGCAGAGAAAATCCCAGTCCACATCGTTGAGCAGGCGCAGGCAGCCGTAACCGCCCCGCGCCGCAATCAGAGCCTTGACCTCCTCGTCCGCCCAGAGCCGGTGCAGTTCAGCCAGCCGCTGCTGGTCGTCCGCAGCCAGATAGTCCGGGCCGCTCTGCTCCGGCGGCTGGCAGCGGACATGCAGGCCCCAATCGCGCAGCACTTGCAGGCCCTTGGCAAAACCCTCTTCGTCCCGAATTGGCCCGGCAGGATGAATGATGCCGACCGTGTCGCCGGGCTGGAGACGCGGCGGCAGAATCACTGGCTGCATCAGCTGATCTCCTGACAGGTGCGTTCGTGGAGGATGCGCAGGCCGGTCAGAGTCAGGGCCAGATCAAGAAACTCCACTGCCGGACTGTAGGGCAGAATCAGTTCGGCCATGCCGCCAGTGGCGATGACGCTGATTTTGCCGTCCGCCGCTGCTGCGCCCCGCTCCCGCATTTCCTGCCCCAGCAGTTCGGTCATCCCGGTGATCAGGCCGCCAAAGCCGTGCAGCATCCCGGAGCGGATGGCCTCTGTCGTGCTTGCTCCGATCACTGCGGCAGGCTTTTCATTCAGCTCAATGCAAGGCAGCTTGGCTGTGCGTTCTGACAAGGCCTCCAGCGAGATTCTCAGACCGGGATGAATGGTGCCGCCAAGGTATTCGCCTTTGTCGCTGACGCAGTCAAAGGTGATGGCTGTGCCAAGATCGACCACAATTAACGCTGTGGCAAAACACTCCCACGCGGCAACAGCATTGACCAACCGGTCCGCGCCCAGCTCTGTCGGATTGGCCGTAAGAATGCGCAGGCCAGTGTCAAGCTGATGCGAGATTGCCAGCGGCGGCGAGAGCAGGCTGGTGAAATAGCGCTCGGCAAACTTGAGCCAGACCGGCTCCAAGGCAGGCACCACCGAGCAGACCACAAAGCCGGTGATGTCCTCCTTGCACAGATCGTCCAAGGCAAAAAGGGTGTGGCAGGCAAGAATCAGCTCGTCCGCAGTGGTGCGGCGGTCAGTCCGCAGCCGCCACTGATGAAACAGGGCCTGATTATAGAAAATACCAATGACAGTATGGGAGTTGCCGACATCAACGGCGAGAAGCATGAGTTCACCTCTGCGGTGTTTTCATTGACAGAACGGTTGCGGGCCGGACAGCATGCCGGTCTTTGCAGAGATTGTAGCACCAAACCGGGGCAGGGGGCAATGCCCAGCAGGCCGGATGTGCGGAACGCAGAGGGACGTTCCTGCCTTGTTCAGAAAGCGCGTTCAGGCATTATAGGCCGCCATTGCCAGTAGGATGCCGATAATTTTGCCTGCATCTTCAATAAAATATTCATCCAGATCGATGAAGACATTCCACCCTTCCATTTTCAGGAAGCGCCAGGCCGTGCCAGTGGTGACTGCACCGTAAATTCTGCTGAAGTCCGCATCACCCTCTTCTTTATTGAACAGTTTTGCCGCTGCCATTTCCGCGATGCAATGTCCCAGCTCGCTAATAATATCCTGATTTTTCGCCTCAACCACTGTAATGACCGGACTGTTGAGGATGAGCTGCTCCGGCGAGGCGCTGATGATGAAATCGCAGAGGCCGTCCAAGCCCTTTTCCTTGTCAACATTGAACTCAATGCCGGAAAAGACGCTGATGTGGTGTTTGAGGATTTTCCGCACCTCAACCAGCACATTGGCAATGATCAGCTCGGAGCGGGCTTTCTCCGTGTTGATGGCGCGGGCCAGCGGAACGTTTTCGTGGAGAATTTCTTGAAAATGCGGGCTGACTGCGGTGCTGGGCACGGAAGCGAAAAGCCCTTCCTCTTCAAACAGACGGACACCGAGCTGCTGGGTGACGGCTCTCAGGTCAAAGTCTTTGTAGGACATGGATTTTTGGCGACAGCCATGCAGTTTTTCTGCCGAAAAAGAAACAAGCGCAAAATCGGGCGGCCAATTGCCCACTGTTAAAGTATAATACTCCGCACAGCCTTCTGATTCAAGCAAAACACTTCCCAGTTGAGGCAGACATGGACACTATTTATCTCATTTACAGCTTCATTTTTGGCGCATTAGTCGGCTCCTTTCTCAACGTGGTCATCTTCCGCCTGCCGGATGAAACCCAGTCAGTGGTTTTTCCCGCCTCGCACTGCCCCAAGTGCCAGACCAAGCTGCGCTGGTTTGAGAACATTCCCATTTTTAGCTGGCTGGCCCTGCAAGGCAAGTGCCGCACCTGCAAAGCTCCCATTTCGCCGCAGTATCCAGTGGTGGAACTGGCAATGGCCCTGCTGGCCGGAGCACTCTGCCGACACTTTGGCCCCTCCTTTGCCTTGGTGTATTATTTCCTCTTTGTCGCCGCCCTGCTGGCCGTCATCTTCATCGACCTCCACCATCAGATCATCCCGGACAAAATCAGTCTGCCCGGCATTGTCATTGGCTTTCTCGGCTCCTTTTTCAATCATCCTTATGTCACTTGGCAGCAGTCTGGTCTGGGCCTGCTTATCGGCGGCGGGATACTCTATGGCGTGGCAGCGGGATACGTCCTGCTCACTGGCAAGGACGGCATGGGCGGCGGCGACATCAAGCTGCTGGCCATGATCGGAGCCTTTCTCGGCTGGCAGAGCCTGCTTTATGTGGTCTTTGCCAGCTCCCTTTCCGGTTCAATTATCGGCGGGGCCGCCCTGCTGGTGCAGAAAAAAGACCGCCAGACCCGCATTCCCTTCGGCCCCTTCCTGTCCTTAGCTGCCCTGTCATGGCTTTTCTTTCAGGATGGCATCTTGGCGGCTTGGCAATGGTATATCCGGTAATCTTTGGTCAGTTTCAAGGACGAGCAGTCCGTTCAGACCTTTTGCAGAGCATAGGCTATGGCGACTGGAAAACATAGGTTAAGCTCGGCAAGAGCATAACCTGTGCTCTGATGCTGCCATAGGTTATGTTCTGGTGATGATGTAATCAGGCAAGAAAAATTGTTGAGGTGGAATGAGCAGTTAAACTGCTTGCGCTGTTGCGGAAAGGCGATTAGGGTTATGATTCAATAATCAATCATAACCAAGGAGAGTCCTCATGATGAATTTGCGAACTGTCTTTCTGCGTGTTGTTCTCTTGCAGACACTGCTTTTCTTGCTGCTTGCCCCGCTTGCGCTGCGGGCAGCAACTCCGGCGGTGCCGTCCAGCCCTCCTGAGCGAGTGGTTGATCTTGCCAGCATCATTGACTCCACTTTGGAGGGAGAGCTTGCCTCGGCTCTGCGCGAGCTGGAAAAAAAGACAACCGCTCAGATGGCCATTCTGACGGTCAGCTCGCTGGACGGCCAGGATATTGAGTCGTTTTCGCTTCACGTTGCTGAACAATGGAAACTTGGTCAAAAAGGTAAGGACAACGGCCTGCTGCTCACCGTGGCCTTGAAGGAGCGGAAATATCGCTTTGAGACCGGCTACGGACTGGAGGGTGCGCTGCCGGACAGCCTGCTGGGCAGCATCGGCAGAAAAAATATGGTGCCATTCTTCAAGAAAGGCGAATACGGCGAAGGCATTGCAGCAGCGACCACGCAGGTGTTTGCTGTTCTTGCCAAGCATTATAACGTGCAGCTCGACGGCGTGAAGGAGCTGCCTGAATCTGAACCAAGTTTGATTTATTCTATAGGCTGCAAGATTGTCAACTTTGGATTGAAGATTTTCATGTGGATTGCAATTGTGGTATTTATTGGTATTGTACTGACAATAATAATCCTCGCCATCTTCGATAAAGACAAAAGTTCTTGCTGTAGCAGATCATCCGACAATGATTCGTGGAGCAATAGCTCTGACAGCAGCTCATGGAGCAGCAGTTCCGACAGTGACTTCAGTGGTGGCGGTGGTGATTTTGGTGGCGGCGGTGATTCCGGCGACTGGTGATCAATCTTTCATTCAATGGAGCATATATCATGAGCAAAGGCATCAAGGCTGTTCTGATCATCTTAGGAGTGCTTGCTGTTCTCTCGGCAGGCGTGGTCTTATTGGGCATCGGCCAATACAATAAGGCTGTGGCCTTGGACGAAGAGGTCAATAGCCGATGGGCGCAGGTGGAAAACCAGCTCAAGCGACGCTTTGATCTGATTCCCAACCTTGTCGAGACAGTCAAAGGCTATGCCAAGCACGAGAAGGATATCTTTGAAAATTTGGCCAAGGCCCGCACCAGTTATTTTCAGGCCGGTTCCATCCAAGAAAAGGCCGTTGCTGCGGGCGGACTGGAAAACGCCATCTCCCGGCTGCTCATGCTTCAGGAAAATTATCCTGATCTCAAGGCCAATGAATCCTACCTGAAGCTGATGGACAGCTTGGAAGGCTCAGAAAACCGGATTGCAGTGGAACGGAAACGGTACAATGAAGCGGTGCAGGCGGTCAACACGTACCGCCGAACTGTGATCGGGCGGATTTTTGCCGCGTTGGCTGGAGTTGAGGCAGCGGAATATTTCAAGCTGCCAGAAGGTGAGCAGGAAGTGCCGAAAGTAAAATTCGACTGAAATTACTGGTTATAGTCGGCCTGCTGCCCGGCCCGCCGGATGAAGTGCGGGTTATTTACTGGTTCGACTGATGATTGCTGCAAAACAAAGAAACCGCTCTGACTGCTTGGAGATGCTGCCATGAAAATCATGCCCGCGCTGTTGCGCCGCCCTGTTGCCGGAATGCTGGCTGTGTTCCTCCTCACCGCCCTGCCAGCGGCGGCACTGATGCTGCTGCTGCAACGACCCTTGTTTGAAGCCCGCGCCCAGATTGCGGTCAGCAAGGGCACGGACCTGCCAACCATGCTGGCCCTGCTGCGCGGCAATGTGCTGGCGGAAAAAACACTGGCTGCGGTCGGGCCGGAGCAGCTTTTTCCTGCTTTGTCAGACAATGAGCGCATCCGCCAGCTACAACGGCAGCTTAACGTGCGCCTGCGCCGCAAGTCCCGCCTGATCGAGATCAGCTTCCGCCATTCTGATCAGAAGCTGGCTGCTGACACGGTCAATGCCTTGCTCCGTCTTGTCAATGCTCCCGGCGCAGCCGAAAACAGTGCGTTCAAGGAGCAGCTTGCCCAAGCGCAGCAGGAGGTTGTCCAAGCTGAAACCAAGCTGGCCATGCTGATGAAAAATGCTCCCCGAACTGTCAGTCAGCCAACAGCGGCAAGGGATGAGCAGCAGGCTGCAGCCGGGCTGGAGGAACGTCTGACAGCGGAACAAACAAAGCAGGAAAAATCAGCCGCTGCTCTGGCCGAATTGCGGCAGCGGTTCGCGGCCTTGGCTGGCGATGCGGAGGATAAGGACGATTTCCTCAGCCTGAAGCTCTATGAACAGGAGCTGCTGCGTAAATACGATGAGTCGGAGCCGCTGGTCGCCTCAGTGCGGCGGCAGCTTGCCCAGATCACGGCCCGGCTGGAAAAAGGTTCTGCAACGGACAGTCAGGCTGTGGAGGAGCTGGCCAGGCAGGTGGTGCGGGCGGCTGCCGCTCTCAGCGCGCAGGAGGAGATAGTGGCGACAATGCAGCGGCAGCTCCATCAGCTGCAAGGCCGGAATAAGGACGTGGCGGCAAAGCAGGAAATCAGCAGCAGCCGTTTGCAGGATGAACTTGCAGCCAGCAAGGCGCGGCTGGCCGCTCTGCTGAACCAGATGGACACGCCCGGCCAGCAGGCAGGGCAGAGCACGATTGTTGAACGTCCGCTGCCGCCCCTGCAATCAGTCAGGCCGAACAAACTGCGCCTGCTGGTGGCGGCAGTCTGCTTCGGCCTGCTCTGCTGCCTGCTGCTGCATGTTTTGCGGCAGGAAAGCCGCCCGGCCTGATCAGGGCTGCTTCTGCTCCTTGTCTCCGCCGCTGTTCTCAAGCGGCTCCACAGACGGAGGAACAGGAGCGGGCGGCGGGGGCGCGGCAGCAGGAGCCGGTTTGACAGCCGGACTTGGCATGATGCTGAACCGCTGCTGCATCTCCTGCATGAAGCGGGTATCAGACAGGGTCTCTTGGATGGTCTGCTGCATGATTTTCATCAGCTTCTCATTGATGGAGGCCTGCACCGCCGGATCGAGCTTGCCGACCGCGTCTGACATGGCCGATGCCATAGGATAGCTGCCAGGCTGCATCGGCGCAGGGTTCATGTTCAGCATCAAGTCAATGCTGTTGCGTATCTGCTGCTGGGCAGGGTTAAATGTTGCTGGCTCCTGCTCCTGCGCTCCTGCGGCGGCAGCCAACAGCAGGCAGCCTGCTGCTGCCAAGCAGAGCCGGACTGCAATCCTCTTTTTTTTCATCTGCATTTTTTTCTCCTCTCTTTCAATCAATGCGCCGGATGCTGCAAACACCGCGCACGCTTCCTCTCCTGTAAGGGTACAGTGCCCCAAATTCAGTTGTCAATCGCTTTTTTTTCAGGACGGAGAGCGCAAGTCCGCTGTTGCTCACAGGGTGAACAGCTTGGTGGGCTGGTCCTGTCCGGCAATGGTGAAGGAGAAGTCGCGCTGGCTGGGCGGCAATTCCAGCTGAATCCGTTCCCGCACCAATTCAGGCCGGTTGTTTGCCCGGCTGAGATGGACTAAGACCGCCTGCCGCACAGAGGAATCCGCTGCTAATTCGGCTAATAAAGAGGCTGCTTGACCATTGGCCAAATGGCCTTGACCGGAGCGCACCCGCTGCTGAATGTACGGCGGATAGGGGCCGTCAGCCAAGAGCTGCGGATCATAATTGGCTTCCAGAATCAGGGCGTGGCAGCGGCGGGCGTGCTGACGGAGCAGGCCGGTGATTCTGCCGGTGTCAGTGCAGCAGCAGAGCGCCTTGCTGCCGTCAGAAATGACAAAACCAACCGGATCAGCCGTGTCATGGCAGACCCGGAAGGGATGAACGGTCAAGCCGTTGATCGCAAAGTCTGTGCCGGTCTCAAACTCAGCCCGCTGATGCAGCCTGCCGAGCCGCGCTGCCGCCGCCTGATGGGTGCCGCTGTTGGCATAGACTGGCAGCCTGAGCTGCCGGGACAGTACTCCGGCCCCGCTGATATGGTCGCCGTGCTCATGGCTGATCAGGATGGCAGCAAGCTTCTCTGCGGAACGGTTGAGCAGAGCCAGCCGCCGCCGGATTTCCTTGCCGGAGAAACCAGCATCAAGCAGGAGCGCGGTGGAGCCGGACTCCACCAAGATGGCATTGCCTCTGGAGCCGGAGCCGAGGACGCAAAAATTCATGAACAGGCCATAGAAAAAAATTGCGGGCTGTTCAGCAAAACCAAGTGCGCCCTGTCTGTCAAGCAAATAAAAAAGCAGGGAGCAAAGCTCCCTGCTTCAGCCACAGCCTGCCTGGCGGTTTGTTCTTGAACAGTCCTCCCTGTTCAAGCTCCGCTGTCGCAGTCCCCCTTTGTTGTCACCTGCACACCGGATTCTTTGACCGTGATATGGTCGCCAGTCGCGCAGGCTCCTCTTTTTTGCAACTCAGTGCCGCTGATCAGATCATGGGCCACGCAGGTCATGGACTGGCCCACCTCCAGATCAGTTGTTTGACAGTTGATGTTGGCGAATCGCTCGTCAATCACCCGGATATTGGTCAGCTTGACATTGCCGGTGTTGGTGATCTTGTAGGACCGGCGTTCAGTTTGCTGCGCATCCGCAGCAGCTATTGCCGCGCCGCCGCAAGCCATTTCAGTGCCGCCACAGGTGCCGCCGTTCTCGCTGACAATGGCAATATTCGGTTCAGCCGTTGTTGTTGCGCTCGTGCCACCGCACATCATCATTTCTCCAGCCGCAGAAGCGGAAACGAACAGAGCTGCTCCGACCAGCAGCGAGGCGGCGGCAACAAAAATATTCTTCATGGCTTTAGTCCTCCTTCTAAAATAAATTTCAGTCTGCCATCAATTAACTCCTCAGTGTGTTTTCTTTATACTTTAGTTTTTTATATCCGTCAAGCCCTGAGTAAAAAAAATTTTACTCAAAAACATGTTCGCGCTGCTCCAGCCGCTGCAAAGCGGCTATTCTGGCCAAAAAAGGCGGATGGGAATACTCCAGAAAAACCTTGAACGGATGCGGAGTTAGGTTGACAAGATTGTCTGCGCCGAGTTTTTTCAGGCTGCTGATCAGCTCCTTGGTCCAGCCGGAGGCGGCGGCAAAGGCATCGGCCTGATATTCGCATCGCCGGGAAAACATATTGAGGAACACGGAGAGCAGCAACTCAACCGGACTATAAAGAAAAACAAAGAAGGTCAGCCCGGCGTAAACCGAAATCTGCTCCATGCCAAAGGCGGCGTGGAGCTGCGGGCTGGCAAGTACCAAGGACAAAAAATAGAACATCAGGCCGGTGTGCGCAATCAAGGCAACGGTCATTTTGACGATATGCCGATGCCGCCAATGACCCATCTCATGCGCCAGCACGGCGACAATTTCGCCCACAGTCAGTCTGCTGATCAGGGTGTCAAAAAAGACAATCCGCCGGAACCGGCCAAAACCGGCGAAAAAGGCGTTCAGTTTGGCCGAGCGTTTGGAGCCGTCCATGACATAGATGCCTTGGATGGCAAAGTTGTGGGCTTTGGCATAGTCAGCCACAGCCTGTCGCAGCTCGCCGTCCTCCAGCGGGTTGAATTTATTGAATAGCGGCATCAGCACTGCCGGGGCGAGAAACTGCATCAGCAGGCTGAAGAGCGTCACTGCGGCCCAGCACCAGAGCCAAGCCGCACTGCCTGCGCTCTCAAAGAACCAAAGCAGCAGGGCCAGCAGCGGCCCGCCGATCAGCACGGCCAGTGCTCCGGTTTTGAGCAGATCAAGGACAAAGGTCTTGGCCGTGGTTTTGTTGAAGCCGAAGCGTTCTTCAAGGACAAAGGTGCGGTATAAGGAAAAGGGCAACTCGGCAGCAGCAGAGAGCATTGCCAAGCTGCCGATGAAAAGCAGGCCGGTGCTGATGCTGTTCAGGCCAACACTTCGGATATGCTGATCAATCTGGCTGAAGCCGCCGAGCAGGATGAACAGCAGCGTGGCCAGCAGTATGACTGTGCTGCGGACTTGGGTGAAAATCAGTTTGGCTTTGGTGTAGTCCTGGGAGCGGCGGTACTGCTCCTCATCATAGATATCCCGGCCTTGCGCAGGCAGGGCGGGATGCAGAGCGCGCAGCTCCAGCAGGTCGGCGAGCAGATGCAGGAGCCAGGCCGCAATCAGGGCGGTGACAATAACAGCCAGATACCAGTTCATAAATATCATCCTTGGTCAGAGCGAGCAATCCTGTTTGACTTCTTATCACGGGCATTATACAGTGAAAACAGGGGGAGCGGCAATGCTCTCCTGAACCGCCCTGTTTTCTTCTGCTTTTTTATATGAAACCAACAGATATTGCAGATATTGACCTGAGGCAGTTTCGCTGCTGGTGCATGGCCTTCTTTGTCTTCTGGACCCTGCTCCTCAACAGCTCGTTCTGGCTCTTTGCCAAAAATGAATGGAACAATGTCAAGTTCATTGGCAAGCAGATCGGCATGACCGCCATCCGCAAAGACTATGTCCATCAGATTTGGAATTCCAGCCACGGCGGCGTGCTCGGTGCGGCCAAGAACAGCTCCGGCCTGATCAATCCGGCCCAGATGACCCGCGAGATTTACAGGATTGAGCAGGAGCGCGGCGACATCAGCGGCAACATCACCAGTCTGCGGCCCTTGGACGAGGAAAACCGCCCTGACGCATGGGAGGAGGCCGCCCTGAACAGCTTTGAGCATGGGGTGAAAGATGCGGCGAAACTTTTCACCAAGGGTGACAAAACCTTCATGCGGGTCATGATTCCGGCGATCATGGATGCGTCCTGCCTCAAATGCCATGTTGAGCGGGACTACACAGTGGGCAGCATTCGCGGCGGGATCAGCATCACCCTGCCCATGGACGATGCCGTGGCTTTGTTCCGCAGGCAGTTCAAAACCAGCCTCTTCTACCATGTTCTGATCTACCTGATCGGCTTGGCCGGGATGATCGTTTTTTATCTCCAGAGCAGCAGCCAGATGCGCAGGCGGGCCGTTGCTGAGGGCAGGCTGCAGGCGCAGAAAAAGCATCTGCGCGGCATTGTTGAAAACATCTCCAACGGCATTGCCGTCTATGAGGCGGACGGACAGGAGTTCCTCGTCAAAAGCATCAATCCTGCGGGCAGGCGCATCGCCCGGCTGACGGCTGAGGATGATCTTGCCGGAAAAAAGGCGACAGATATTTTTCCCAGTCTGGCCGAATCAGGGCTGCTGGCCGTGTTTCAGCGGGTGGCTGAGAGCGGCGAGGCCGAGCATATCTCCATCTCCTCCTGCACCAGCAAGGGCGCGGATCAGGAAAATCCCCCCCGCTGCCTTGAATTTTACGTCTATCGCCTGTCTGACAACAAGATTGTCGCAGTCTATGAAGATGTGACGGCCCGGAAAAAGGCCAGAGAGCAGCTCCTGCGCAAGACAGCGGAATGGGAGAACACCTTTGACGCGATTCCTGATATCATCACCTTGCAGGACAAGGAAATGCGGATTATCCGGGCCAATCAGACCACCTTTGAGTTTTTTCAGAAAACGCCGGAGCAGCTGCTGGGCATGACCTGCCATAAGCTGTTCCGGGGCATGGACAAGCCTTGTCCCGGCTGTCCAGGAATCATGGCCATGAATGATTCAAGAAAGCACTGCACAGAAATGGAGCATAAATTGGTGGGCAGGACATATCATGTCTGCGCCGCGCCGGTCCTGAATGCGGAGAACGAGTTCCTCTATTTTGTCTATATCGCCCATGACATCACAGACAAGAGAAAGCTGGAAGAGGAGCTGTTCCAAGCCCAGAAAATGGAGGCCATCGGCACCTTGGCCGGAGGCATTGCCCATGATTTCAACAATATTCTCGCTGCGATCCTTGGCTATGCCGAGCTGGCGAAAATGGAGCTGCCCGACGGCAGCAATTCCCGCGCTGACATTGATCAAGTGGTCATTGCCGGCAACCGGGCCACGGAATTAGTCAAGCAGATTCTCACCTTCAGTCGCAAGAGCGAGTACCGCAAGCAGCCCCTGCGCATCTATCTTTTGGTCAAGGAGGCGGTCAAGATGCTGCGTTCCTCGCTGCCCACCTCGATCAGCATCAGCACGGATATTGACGAGGACAGCGGCTTGGTTTTGGCTGATCCCAGCAATATTCAGCAGATTGTCTTCAACCTCTGCACCAATGCCGCTCATGCCATTGGCGGCAGACAGGGCAGGATCGACATCAGCCTCAAGCAGGTCTGGCTGCCCCCCGAAAAGCTGGCTGACAGACCGCCCTGCCTCAAGCCGGGACTTTTCATCATTCTGAGTGTTGAGGATGACGGCGCAGGCATGGACGAGCGGACCATAAGCCGGATTTTCGATCCCTATTTCACCACTAAGGAGCAGGGGGCAGGCACCGGCTTGGGGCTGGCGGTCACGCACGGCGTGGTGGAAGACTGCAAGGGCTTCATTGAAGTGGCGAGCGAGCTGGGCAAAGGCTCAGTGTTTCATGTTTTTCTGCCTGTGCTGCCGGAGGAGAGCAAAGCACCTGCCGTGCCGGATGAGCAGAGTCCGCTGCCCAATGGCACGGAGCGGATTCTCTTTGTCGATGATGAGGATGCCATTGTCCATATCAGTCAGTCCATTCTCAGCGCGCTGGGCTATGCAGTGACTGCGGAGACCAACAGTCTGACTGCATTGAAGAAATTTCAAGAAAATCCGGCGGCCTTTGATCTGGTGATCACGGACCAGACCATGCCGGGCATGACCGGCTGCGAGCTGGCCAAGCTCATGCTGGAGACGCGGCCTGATCTGCCGGTGATTCTCTGCACCGGCTACACAGCCTCGTTCTCGGAAAAAGACGCGCTGGCCCTGGGCATCCGCCACTATGCGATCAAGCCGCTGACAGTGGCCAGGATGGCCCGGCTGATCAGAGATGTGCTGAACAGCAGGGGAGCTTGACACAGGGCGGAAGTGCTGGATTCAGCCTCCTTGCCGCAGGAGATGCAGGAGAATGACTGCGGCAAAAACGCTGATGCTGAGAAAGGCGGCCAACCATGCCACACCTTTGAGCAGCCAGTTCCAGCGAGGATGACTGAGGCCCAGACTTTGGGTTAGCGACCAGAAGCCGTGGCTGATGTGCAGGCCGAGCGCGGCAAGACCGAGCGCGTATCCGGCTGCGGACAGGGGATTGGTCAAGGCCAGCCTAATTTTTTCGGCGGGCGGCAGGGCCTGACCAGTAAAGCGCACTGTGGCAAGATGGAGAATGAGAAAGGCCAGCACAGCGGCCCCGCTGAAGGGCATGATGCGGCTGGGCCAGCCCCGCAGACCGGTCGCCGAGCGGCGGACCGCATAGGTGCGGCCTTTGGCGGTGCGGTTGGCTAGGGCAAGGCTGAGACCGGTGCTGATGTGGAGCAGGAAGACCGCCAGCAGGAATGCCTCCGCCGCTGTGAGGAGCGGGCCAAGGGAATGCAGATGTTCCGCGTACAGGGTGAATGCAGTTTTACTTTTGAATATCAGACTGTTGCCTGCGGCGTGAACCAGCAGGAAAGCAGTCAGCAGCAGCCCGGTCAGAGCCATGAGGTATTTTCTGCCCAGCAGGGAAAGGGAAAAGGACATAAGGTCTGCGGATGGAGGAAAGTTTGATTTTTTTTATTGTAACCAAGAATGCAAGATGCTGCAATTGCTGCTTAGACCGCTTGGGTACTAAAATTTTTACCTTGCCAGATTGACAGCAACGTTATATAAACAGTAACGAGGTAACTCGCCCAATCTTCGTGTATTTGACACGTGGGAGGCTTGGCGCGCAAGCAGAAATGACTGAAACTGAAATGAAACAAGGAGCTGAAATGAAAATTAAATTGTTGTCGCAGGCGGCGATGCTGCTGCTCTTGTCAGTAGCAACAGCCGCCCATGCCGGAGGCAAAAAATACACCTGCGATGACTGCTCTGATGAATGTCTGCAAAATCCATATTCTAAGGGCTGCCCGGATATCTGCAAATCTCCTGACTGCCGGACGAACTGCGACGACTGCACACCGGAGTGCCGCAGCAATCCCTACACGCCGGGCTGCCCGGATGTCTGCAAAAATGTTGAATGTCAGACTTGCAGCGACTGCTCGGATGAGTGCAAGAAGCATCCTGACGGCGCAGGCTGTCCTGACATCTGCAAGGATATCAGATGCTACAGCTGCGACGACTGTTCGGCGGAGTGCCTCCTCCATCCTGACGGGCCGGACTGTCCGCCAGCCTGCGGTGATCTGGACTGCAATATCTGCGACAAATATCCCTCAAACTGTCCTGCGGACTGCCGGGACGATGCGGCCAAGCCGGAAAACTGCCCGGATGAGTGCAAGGATGTTCCTGATCAATGCCTTCCTGAGCTTCCTGAAGAACCGCCAAAACCTGTTGTCACCTGTGATGACTGCCCGGTGGAGTGCAAGGACAATCCTGAAAGCTGCCCGCAGGAATGCCAGACGCTGGACTGCTGGCCCGAAGAACCCAAAGTCGAATCCAAGCTCCGCTTCATCGGCGATCTTGGTTATTACAAGCAAACTGATCCGGCAGACTACGCCTTTGGCCGCGTCGGTGTTGAATATCCGCTTACAGAACGATTCTCCGTGCTGGGCATGGTCGGCGTGGCCGGTCAGGTCAAAGGGGATGACGGCGACGACGCGCTGATGCTGGATGTCATTGCCCAGTGCAACTGGAAGGCGGGCGATGTGAACGGCTTTGCCGGACTCGGTCTGGGCGGTTGGATCACCTCTGGTGATGTTGATGATGATTCCGGCGACACAGACATCGATATCATCGCCAATGTCGGCGCACGGGTCTATGGTGATCCAAAAGCCTTCAACGCCTCTGTCTTTTTGGAAATGCGGAGCGCAGTGGATGAATTCGACGGGCTGGCTGAGTACGGACGCTTTGGCGCAGGAGTCCGCTTCCAGTTCTGATAAAAAAAACAGCAGGCTGCCTCTTTTGAGAAAAGGCGCGGGAGCAATCCTGCGCCTTTTTTTATGCCGAGCTGGCGGCGGCCCTGTTCTCTTTTTTTCACGATTCCGATTCGGACGCATTTTTTTCTTGAAAAGCGGTCAATGACATAATATAACTGCGCGGCAGATAAACTTGTCCGAAACGGCGGCAAGTTGCGGACAAGGCGGCAGCAGGAGCGGTGTGTTTTCCCAAGGCGGAAATTTAACATAATGTTATTTAAAATCCCTCTGTTGAGTGCTTATTGACTTGGCAATGCCGAGGGGCCACTGACGGCGCAAGCAATTTAACATATTAATTTTTCATACAAACTAAGGAGAGGAAGCATGTACATGTATCTGCCTGTCGCTCTCACCAGCGTGAATTTTCTGCTGGTGACTGCGCTTGGACTCACGGTCGGCCTGCTGTCCGGCCTCTTCGGCGTGGGGGGCGGCTTTCTCATGACCCCACTGCTGATGATGATCGGCATTCCGCCGACCATTGCCGCAGGAACGGATGCGAACCAGATTGTGGCCGCCTCCACCTCCGGCATGTACACCCACTGGCGGCTGGGCAATGTTGACTACAAGATGGGCCTGTTCCTGCTCCTGGGCGGCTTTTTGGGCGGCTTGGGCGGCGTGCAGCTCATCAAGGTGCTCCGCGCCACAGGCGGGGCTGATTTCCTGATCAAGATCACTTATGTGGTCATGCTGGGCATAGTCGGCTCCTTCATGTTTGTTGAGAGCCTGATGGCCATGAAAAAGGCCAAAAGCGGCGCAGTCAAGGCTGAGGCGGCCAAGGAGGGGGAAAAGAAAAAAGGACTGTTCGCCAAGCTGCCTCTCCAAATTCACTTTGAAAAGTCAGGAGTTTCCTTTTCCGCATTTGTTCCCTTTGGTCTGGGACTTTTTGTCGGTGTGCTGGCCGCGATCATGGGAGTGGGCGGCGGCTTTCTGATGGTGCCGGTGATGATCTACATGCTCAGGATGCCCATGCACGTGGTGGTCGGCACCAGCCTGTTTCAGATTCTCTTCACCTGCATTGAAGTCACCTTTCTCCAAGCCTATTACAACCGGACGGTTGATTTCCTGCTGGCCCTGCTTCTGCTCGTGGGTTCAGTCTTTGGCGCGCAGATCGGCACCATTCTGGGCCGCAAGCTGCACGGTGATCAGCTCAAGATATTGCTCTCCATCATTGTCTTGGTCGTGACCGTGAAATTAGTTTTTGACCTTGTTCTCCAGCCTGCCAATCTTCTTTCTTACGCCGGAGGACACTGACATGAAAATGATGCACGCACTCATCCCAGCCTGCGCGGCACTGTTTCTTGTCGTCTTTTTCGCCCGGCCAAGCGCGGCAGTGACCACGCAGGCCTCACCTGCCAGCATAGATATCAGCCTGTTTTATCACGGCATGCCGGTTGAGATCAGCGGCAAGGGCAATCCCGGCGATGATGTCATCATCCAAGTCACTGCTGCCCCGGCAGAAATGCACCTGAAGTACAAGGGCAAGGCGGCGGGCCTCTTCTGGATGAAGCTCGGCACCCTGATCTTTGAACATCTGCCTGGAACCTATCTTGCAGCCACGTCCGGCCCTGTGGACAAGGTGCTGACTCCAACTGCTCAGGATGCGGAGGGCGCAGGATTCAAAGCTCTTCAGAAGCGGGCCGTGATCAAAGCGGAAGAAGGCAAGGAGATGCCTGCGGGCGACTGGTTTCAGGAGTTCATCGACTTCAAGCAGCAGGAAAAGCTCTATGCCTTTGAGGAGGGCGGGGTCAAGGTTGAGGCCGACGGCAGCTACCACTACACCCTGAACTGGCCTTTCCAAGCCCCTCCGGGCACCTACACAGTGGAGACGATCACGGCCAGAAATGGCCAAGTGACTGACCGCTCTGCAACTCAAATCACCGTGCAGATGACCGGCGTGGTTGCCAAGCTGGAGAAGATGGCCTCTGACAACCGGGCTGTGTATGGTATCCTTGCCATTTTGGTGGCCCTTGCCGCCGGTTTCGGGGTCGGCATGATCTTCAAGAAGGGCGGCGGCGCGCACTGAGCAACTCTGCGCATATTGCCCTGAAAAAACGCGCCTGCCGACAGCAGGCGCGTTTTTTTTTCTGCTGAATCGGCTGGACAGTGCTTACAGGCTGTTGAATCACCCGCAGATGGAAATCTGCCTTCATCGCCCTCGCCCGCCGCACCAGACTGTGGACTTTTCCCCTGTTTTGCGCTTAAATACCGCCTGCTGAATTTACGATCAACTTTCATCGACAGGAACACCATGAATCGCGATATTTATCAGGAGCCTTTGGTCAGCCGCTACACCAGCCAATCAATGCAGGAGCTGTTCTCGGAACGTTTCAAGTTCAGCACGTGGCGTAAGTGCTGGATTGCCTTGGCTGAGGCGCAGCAGGAGCTGGGCTTGGCAATGGTCAGCCAGGAAATGGTCGATGAGCTGAAGGCTCATGCTGAGGACATCGACTTTGCGGCGGCAGCGGCCAAAGAAAAGGAAATCCGCCATGATGTCATGGCCCATGTTTACGCCTACGGCCTGCAATGCCCCAAGGCGGAGGCGATTATTCATCTTGGCGCAACCTCGCAGTTTGTGGTCTGCAACACGGATTTGATTATTCAGAGACGCGCCTTGCGGCTGATCAAGAAAGCCTTGGTCAACGTCATTGCCAACTTGGCCGCCTTCTGCCGCACGTACAAGGACATGGCAACGCTCGGCTTCACCCATTATCAGCCTGCCCAGCCGACCACGGTCGGCAAGCGCAACACCCTGTATATCCAAGACCTGCTCATGGATTTGGACTATGTGGAGCTGCTGGAGCAGCAGGTCAAGGCGCGGGGCGCAAAAGGCACGGTCGGCACCCAGGCCACCTTTCTGGAGCTGTTTCAAGGTGATCACGCCAAAGTGCGCGAGCTGGACCGGCTGGTGGCGGCCAAGCTCGGCTTTGCCCAAGTTTTCCCGGTCACAGGTCAGACCTATCCGCGCAAATTGGACATGAAAACTGCCGAGACCTTGGCAGGAATCGGGGCCTCAGCACACAAGTTTGCTGTTGATCTGCGCCTGCTCTCCAACCTCAAGGTGCAGGAGGAGCCATTTGAGCAGAAGCAGGTCGGCAGCTCGGCTATGGCCTACAAGCGCAACCCGATGCGCTCCGAGCGGATGACCGGTCTGGCCCGCAAGCTGATGGGCCTGCCTGCCAACTTTGCCGCCACTGCCGCCAATCAGTGGTTTGAGCGGACGCTGGACGACTCAGCCATCCGCCGCATGGACATGGCCCAAGCCTTTCTGCTCACAGATGCGATTCTCAAACTGTACGTCAACATCACCAGCGGCATGGTGGTCTATCCCAAGCAGATTGAGCGGCATCTGCGGGCCGAGCTGCCCTTCATGGCAACGGAAAAAATCCTCATGGCCTGCGTCGGTCTGGGCGAAAGCCGCCAGGAAATGCACGAGGTCATCCGCGAGCATTCAGTGGCCGCCGGTCTGGCGGTCAAGGAGGAAGGCTTGGACAACGACCTGCTCGTCCGCTTGGCCAAAGATCAGCGCATTCCTTATTCAATTGACGAGCTGGAGGAGCTGATCGGCAATCATCAGGAATTTGCTGGCCGCGCTCCGCAGCAGACCGAGGAATTCCTTGATGAGGCAGTTGCGCCGGTGCTGACGAAATATCAGGATTTGCTTGGCGGGGTGGATGCCTCGCTCAAGGTTTGAACCGCTGTGCGCACCTTGTATCTCCGCATCCGGCCTGACCGGATCAGCCTGCTGCGGTTTCTGCTGGAGGGCTACGAGGGCTTGGCCGTGCTCTCGACTGTGGATATGCGGATAGGCTTGGTCAAGCTGCTTGTGCCTGCTTCGCGGCAGGCCGAATTATGGGGTCTGCTGACGGCGATCTGTGAAGAATTGGTGCAGGACGAAGATAAGCTTGTTGCAACCTATCGAGAATGAGCATGAAAAAACTGATTGAATTTGAGCTGGATGGCCAGCCGGTCTATGTTGAGGCGGAGGTGTCCGAGGCGGAAGGAATGCGCCGGGTGAGCCGAGGCGGCGGCGATGAGCCGGAAAGGGCTGAGTCCCGCTTTGTTGAGGCCGTGGCCCGGATCAAGCCTGCCGCTGAGGCAGTGCTGAACGCCTTCCGGGAGATGAACACCCCGGATGAGATCGCGCTGGAATTCGGCCTGAACTTTTCCGCCAAAGCGGGCGTGGTCTTTGCCGCGACCGACAGCTCGGCCACCTTCAAAGTTTCGCTGAAATGGAAGAACGAGCGGCAGTCCTGATGCGGCCATGCGTTCCCTCTCCTTAGATTCCGCCCTTGTCCGCATCCTGATTGACGACCGCAGCCCGCGTGAATCTAAAGGTGCGGGCTTTCTCGTCACGCCGCAGCATGTCATCACCTGCGCCCATGTAGTGAATGATGCTCTTGGCCTCCCGCAGCGTGCTGTAGAGCAGCCTGATCTTCCGCTTCTTTTTGATTTCCCTCTGCTGGCCGGACAGCCTTTCGTTCAAGCCAAAATTCTGCGCTGGTTTCCGGTGCAGGAGGATTCTGCCATCGGCGAGCTGGAGGACATTGCGGTGCTGGAGTTGCTGCCGGACAGCCCTTTGCCTGCCGGAGCGCAGCCTGCACCGCTGGTTGTGCCTGACGAAAAGGAGCACGTCTTTTTTGCGTGGAAAGTGCGCATGTTCGGCTTTCCGTCCTTTGCCCCGGACGGCACCTGGGCCAATGGCGTTTTGCAGGGGTTGACAGGCAAAGGCTGGGCAGAAATCCATCATGCGGACAGCGGCAGCGTTGCGCCGGGCTTCAGTGGCACAGCGGTTTGGTCAGTGCGAGAGAATGCGGTCTGCGGCATGACTGTGAGCAGTTTGAGCAGCGCAGCCTCGTACATGATTCCGGCTGCCGCGCTGATTCAAGCCTTTCCTGAGATGGACAGGTTCAGCCGCCCGGCCAATCCCTACCGAGGCATGGAAGCGTTCCGGGAAAAGGATGCCCGTTTCTACTTTGGCAGGGAGGCGGATGCGGACACGCTGAAAGAGAAAATCGACACGCAGCCCTTTACTGCCGTTATTGGCGCGAGCGGCAGCGGCAAGTCTTCGCTCGTCTTTGCCGGACTGCTGCCCATGCTGCGACAGAGCGGCGACTGGCTGATCTGTGCCTGCCGTCCCAAGCAGCAGCCTTTTCACGAGCTGGCCGCCTGTCTGATTCCCATGCTCTACGAGGACGAACTGGAGCGGATCAAGAAAAGCAGGCTCTGCGCTGCTGATCTGCGTTCCGGCGACATGCTGCTCTCTGACCTGCTCCGGCGGATTGCTGACCGAAACGACTGCCGCCGTCTGCTTCTGCTGGTTGATCAGTTTGAGGAACTCTACACCCTGAACACGGACAGAGCTGCGGCCCGCGCCTTTGTCAGCCTGCTGCTGGAGGCGAAGCAGGCCGAAGGTTTCAGGGCGGTCATCACCTTGCGGGCGGATTTTCTCGAAGCCGCGCTCGGTGATGCAGGCTTTGCCGAGACCCTGAACGCCTGCCCGCCGCTGCTCCTGTCGCCGATTGACAGCCACGGGCTGCGGCAGGCGGTGGAGCAGCCTGCAAAGCTGCTCGGCATCCGTTTTGAGGCTGGGTTAGTTGATCTGATTGTTACGGATGTGGGCAATGAGCCGGGCAGTCTGCCGCTGCTGGAATTTTGCTTAACCCAGCTCTGGGAGCAGCAGACCTTCCGGCAGATCAGTCATGCGGCCTACAAGGACAGCGGCGGAGTGCAGCAGGCTCTGGCCCGTCATGCTGAGGCGGTGTATGCCGGATTTGCGGCAACGGAGCAGGAATCTGTCCAGTTGATTTTCCTTAAGTTGGTGCGGCCTGGTCAAGGCACGGAGGACACCCGGCAGGTGGCGGCCTTGGCGGATTTTCAGGAAGAGCAGCGCGGACTGATCAAGCAGCTTGCTGATCAGCGGCTTTTGGTCACGTCCGGGGATAAGGCCGGGCAGCAGGTTGAGGTGGTGCATGAGGCTCTGATTCGGCATTGGCAGACCTTGCGCAAATGGGTGGATGCGGAGCGGGAGTTTCTTGTCTGGCAGGAGAAACTGCGGGTTTTGCTGCGGCAGTGGCAGGAAAGCGGCCATGATGAAGGAGCGTTGCTGCGTGGTTTGCCGTTGGATGAAGCGTTGCAGTGGCGGGGCAGTCATGCAGGGTATTTGGGAGAAGAGGAGCTGGGTTTTGTCAGGGAGAGTGAGGAGGCGCGGAAGAAGCAGCGGAGGCGGAAAGGCATTGCTGCTGCGGCAGGAATGCTGCTTGCTGCCGTGGTGATGGCGGTGTTTTTTGTGCTGTGGCAGGATGCGGAGCGGCAGAAGATTGTTGCTGATCAGGAAAGGCGACACGCTGTTGAGCAAAGAGGAATTGCTGAACAGCAGACGCTGGCATCCAATTACAATCTTGCCAAGGCGTTTGAGGAGAAGGCGTTGACTGCGTTGAAAACAGCCAATGGACAAGGCGATGTCGAATACAAAAAGGCAGTACTCTTTGCCTCGGCGACGCTAGCCCAAAAAATTCCAGAGACTGCAACCGCGATGGAATCTCCCTACATAGGCAGCCTTTTCTCACTTGTAGTCTTCCATTCTGGGTTGGCGGAACTGGCCGTGCTCAGAGGGCATGAGAATTCTGTCAGCAGTGCGGCCTTCTCGCCGGACGGGGAAAAAATCGTTTCCGTTTCTGACGACCATACCGTGCGGATTTGGGATGCGGCAAGCGGCAAGCAAGTCGCTCTGCTCACAGGCCATGAGTATCCTGTCACCAGCGCAGCCTTCAGTCCTGATGGCAAAAAGATCGTTTCAGCTTCTGAAGACAATACCGTACGGATTTGGGATGTCGACAGCAGCAAAGAACTGGCTGTCCTCAAAGGTATTTCCTACATGTCTGGCTTCAGTCCTGATGGCAAAAAAATAGTTTCAGCCTCTTGGGATACTGTACGGATTTGGGATGTCGACAGCGGCAAAGAACTGGCTGTCCTCAAAGGACATGAGAGTAGTGTGAACAGCGTGGCCTTCAGTCCTGATGGCAAAAAGATCGTTTTAGCTCCTGAAGACAATACCGTACGGATTTGGGATGTCGACAGCAGCAAAGAACTGGCTGTCCTCAAGGGACATGAGAGTAGTGTGAACAGCGTGGCCTTCAGTCCTGACAACAGCAAAATAGTCTCCGCTTCCGACGACAATACGGTGCGGATTTGGGATGCAGCAAGCGGCCAGCAAGTTGCTCTGCTCACAGGCCATGAGAATTCTGTCCGCAGCGCAGCCTTCAGTCCTGATGGCAAAAAGATCGTTTCAGCCTCTTGGGACCGTACCGTACGGATTTGGGATGTCGACAGCGGCAAAGAATTAGCTGTGCTCAAAGATATTTCCTACATGTCTGGCTTCAGTCCTGATGGCAAAAAAATAGTTTCAGCCTCTTGGGATACTGTACGGATTTGGGATGTCGACAGCGGCAAAGAACTGGCTGTCCTCAAAGGACATGAGAGTAGTGTGAACAGCGTGGCCTTCAGTCCTGATGGCAAAAAGATCGTTTCAGCTTCTGAAGACAATACCGTACGGATTTGGGATGCGGACAGTGGCAAAGAGCCGCTCATACTCAAAGGGCAGGAAAAAACTGTCCGCAGCATGGCCTTCAGTTCTGACGGCAAAAAAATAGTTTCAGCATCCGAGGACTATAAGGACTATACCATACGGATTTGGGATGCGGACAGCGGCAAAGAACTATCCATTCTCAAAGGACATGTGAAAACTGTCAGACGCAGCAGAGTGAGAAGGTCAAGAAGACGCATTTCCCTGCCCCCTGATGATAAAGAAAATGTTTCAGCTTCCGATGAGGACAAGGACAATACCGTGCGGGTTTGGAATGTGACCAGTGACAAAGAACCTGCCTTTCTCAAAAAAAATGAGGAAAGCGTCCTCAGCCCAGCCTTCAGTCCTAATGACAAACAAAACGTTTTAGCTTCCGAGGATAAAGGTTATGAGGAACCTGCACGTATCCTCAGCGTGGCCTTCAGTCTTGACAGCAAAAAAATAGTTTTAGCTTTGGAGGGTAATACCTTGCAGATTTGGGATGCGGACAGTGGCAAAGAATTAGCCAATCTCAAAGAGCATGAAAAAACTGCCCCCAGTATAGACTTTGACAGTGGATATAAAAAAATAAGTCGTGTAGAGTTTGGAGAAACATCCTCTAGGATTTGGGATGTCAATAACAAAGAATTGGCTATTCTGAAAGGTAATGAAAAAACTCTCAGCAGAATAGCTTTCAGTCCTGATGACAAAAAAATTGTTTCCACTTCAGAGGATAATACCGTACGGATTTGGGATGCAGCCAGTGGCAAAGAATTAGCTGTGCTCAAAGGTATTGCCTACATGGCTGGCTTCAGTCCTGATGGCAAAAAAATCGTTTCCCCTTTTAGCGACCATGTGCGAATTTTGGACTTGAAATGCTACCAACTTTTCCTCCAAAACTATGCCAAACCCACCCCCCTCTACCGCACCTTCATCCAAGCCGTAAAATTCCTCTGGCAATTAGACGTGCAGGGCCTTGAAATCGTGCATAAGGAACGCAGCCCAGCAGACATGGAACGCTTCGGCAGCCTGCTTGCACCCCCGCCGCCCGGCCAAAGCAAATTCGACCAAGTGCTGGAATGGGCAGAAAAGCAGCAGGGCGGTAGCGGACAACAAGCTGATTGACCGCCTGCGCAACTGAAAACATGCCGCATCTGATGCGAAGGAAATTTTACATAATTTCCATCATAATCCCGGCAAAACCGGCGCAGATTCGGCCTCCTTCCTCGGCTGGCCAGTGATGTCCGTCACCTTGCGCACAGCCCGGCTGCTGACCCGCTTGCCTTGGGCCGCCTCGCCCTTGATCAGATATTCGTCAAAATCAATCTCCAAGGCATTGCTGCGCGCCCGTGCTGAGGGCGCAAGGCTGACCCGCGCCCGGATGCCGCTCTCACCCACGGCCAGCATCTGGATGAGCGAACGCTTATGCTCCTCAAAGAGCCGGTATTCCTTGTTCAGGATGAACTTGGGAGCGCGAAAGCGTTTGACGTAGCTCAGATTGACTGCCCCGGCCCGATAAATGATGTTGAAGACCAAATCCTTGCGCAAGGCCCCGGCCCAGATCAGCTCGCTGCCGACAAAGAGCTTGTCCGGCACTGGAATCACCTTGTAGAGGCCGTCGCGGAAGATGAGCAGGAGACGGTCCAGTTCTGAGCAGGGGTCTTCAAACTCTGGCTGGGCCGTGCTCACCTTATGGCCAAGAAAACCTGTAGCCCGGTCATAGACTGCCAGCAGATTGGAGATGGCCGCCTCCCGCGCATCGACTTGATCAAAGGCTTTCAGCTCACTCTTGCGCGGATGCTGCGGTCCGTATTTGTCGAGCAGACTGCGCAGGCAGTTTTTCGCAAAAAGCGTCACATCCTGCAAATGGCGGTCGATCTTGGCAATGTCCTGCTCCAGCTTGCGGATTTCCTTTTCCTGCTTGGCAAGGTCATAGCGGGAGATGCGCTTGATGCGAATATCTAAAAGCCGCTCAATGTCCTCCTTGCTCGGCTGGCGGATCAGCCGCGCCGCAAACGGTTCCAAGGCATGACGAACCGCCTCTGTCACGGCCTTGGCGCTGCCTTCCTCCTCAATCCGCTTGTAGAGCCGCTCCTCGATGAAGATTTGCTCCAGCGTGCAGGCATGGAGGCGGTCAAGCAGGCGGCCCCGCTCAATGCGCAGCTCCTCTTCCAGATCACGGCGTAGCTTGTCCGTGTTGTGGCGCAGCACCTCCTCCACGCCCATAATGCAGGGCATGTTGTCCTTGATCAGGACCAAGCTGGGCGAGACGCTCAGTTCGCAGTCGGTGAAGGCATAAAGGGCTGCCGCTGCCTCTTCCGCATGCACACCACGCGGCAGCTTGATCTCAATCTCCACCTTTTCGGCGGTGTAGTCGCTGATTGAGGTGATCTTGATCTTGCCTGCCTTGGCCGCCCGCTCAACTGAGTCAATCAGGGCCTCAGTGGTGAGACTGGCGGGCAGCTCAGTGATGGTGATGGTCTTGTCAGCCAGCTTCATCCGCGCCCGGCAGCGCAGACGGCCATTGCCGTGGTCATAGTCAGTCGCATCAACAATGCCGCCGCCGGGAAAATCAGGCAGGATGATGAAGTCCTTGCCTTCCAGATAGTCAATCTGTGCTTGGAGCAGCTCGCCAAAGTTATGCGGCATGATCTTGGTGGCCATGCCGACGGCGATGCCTTCCGCACCGAGCAGCAGGAGCAGGGGCAATTTGGCAGGCAGGGTGACTGGCTCCTGCATCCGGCCATCATAGGAATCAACAAAGGAGGTCAGGTCAGGATTGAACAGGGTCTCACGGGCCAGCGGGGTGAGGCGGCATTCAATATAGCGGGCCGCGCTGGCTTGGTCGCCGGTGAAGACATTGCCAAAGTTGCCCTGCCGGTCTATCAGCAGCTCTTTGTTGGCCAGATTGACCAAGGCGGCAAAGATGGACTGGTCGCCGTGCGGGTGCAGCTTCATGGTCTCGCCGACCACGTTGGCCACCTTGTGATAGCGACCATCATCCATGTTGCGCAAAGTCTGCAAGATGCGCCGCTGCACCGGCTTCAGGCCGTCGTCAATGTCTGGGATGGCCCGCTCGCGGATGACGTAGGCGGTGTAGTCCAGGAAGTTGCGGTCAAAGAGCCGATGCAGGCGGCTTTGGGGATGCTCAGGGGCTGTGATGTCAGTCATGCGTTTCTCAATCGGATCGCATTATTTTTGCGGGTAAATTCAAGTTCTTGCTATACGCTTTGACTCGTCTGCATATTCCCTTGCAAACAAGACAGACTCATCGGCAAACACAATTTTAATTTTGCGGTAAAATCCACCTGCCCATCTTCTGTATTCCTGAATCTCGTATCTGCTTATCCAATTTTCTGAGTCAAGCAATCTCAAAATTTCCATGCTTGACCTCTTCGATTTTTCCGCAAAGCTCGTTGAATATTTTCATCTGCGCTTTCCATTCAATGTAATCATCCCACTGTGAAAAATCATCTTGCGCGGCATGTTCAACCTGCTGTTTGAACTCGCTCCACGGCTGGTTGTATTTTTGCTCAAAAAGACGTATTTTTTCGCGCACCGTGTGCAGGGCAGCATGATATTCCATCAGGAGCCATTCTGCAATTTCCTGCTTATACACTGTAATCATGTCTCTTCACCTCCAATGAATGCGTGATCGCAACAAGCCATCCCCATGCTGGAAGTAAAAAAAATACAGCTAAAATGGGATGCTGTCAAACCAAAACAGCCCGAACTGCTTCTGCAATCCGGGCTGATCACTCTCCGCATCACAACGAAACCGCCAGCGTTACACCGTCGCAGGCTCCTTCACTTCCTCACCAAAGGCGTGAATCTGAGCCATGATGCCGTTCATAGTGAAGCGGCCCATGTCAATGGCCATAGTCGGACAGCGGGCCGCGCACACGCCGCAGCCCTTGCAGGAGGCGGTGATGGTGCGGGCCTTGCGCTTGCCGTTGTCATCCTTATAGATATCAATGGCCTTGTACGGACAGAAGCTCTCGCAGGCTCCGCAGCCGATGCACTGCTCCGCGTCGATCTGAGAGACAATCGGGGCCGGAGTCACCGAGCCTTTGGCTAACGGATGACTGGCCCGGCCTGCTGCCGCCTGGGCCTGAGCCACAGTCTCGTCCATCGAGCGCGGCGAATGGGCCAGACCGCAGACAAAAGTCCCGTCCACCGGCAGGTCAACCGGCTGGAGCTTGACATGCGCTTCCAAGAAGAATTTTTCCGCCGTGACCGGCACTTTCAGCATCTTGGCCAGCGCGGTCGGGTCTTCCGGGACTATGCCGGTTGACAGAGCGAGCAGATCGGTATCCGCTTCCAACTCCTCGCCGAGCAGCGGGTCAAAGTAGCGCACCTTAACCGCATCGCCATCGACACTGACTTCCGGCTTGCGCTCCAAGCTGTAGCGGGTGAAAATCACGCCGAGTTGGCGCGCTTTGCGGTAATCATCTTCCATAAAGCCGTAGGAACGCATGTCTCGGTAAAGAATCACAATCTGCATTTCCGGCTGAAGAGCCTTGAGGCGCAGGGCGTTCTTCAGAGCTTGGCCGCAGCAGACCCGGCTGCAATAGGTCAAATCCTCGTCCCGCGAGCCGACGCACTGAATCATCACCGCCCGTTTGGCCGCCTTGAGGCCGTCCTGCTCCGCAACCAGCCGCTGCTCCAGCTCAAGCTGGGTGACGATCTTCGGTGACTGGCCGTAGCAATATTGCGTCGGCTGATAAGGATTGCCGCCTGTCGCTAAAACCGTCACTCCGTGGTGAATCAGCTCGCTCGCGCCCTTGCTTTCTACCGTGGTGGTGAAGTTGCCGACATAGCCGGAACAGGCCGTCACCTGCGCCTCGGTATGCACAGTGATGCGCGCATGACTGTTGACCCGATCAATCACCGACTGCACGGCCTGCTTGGGATCATTGCCGCGCCGGTCAGCCGTGAGCAGCAGGGCCTTGCCGCCGAGCTGAGTTCCGCGCTCGATCAAGGCGACATCAAAGCCCTGATCAGCAATGGCCAAGGCTGCTGTCATGCCTGCCAAGCCGCCGCCGACCACCAGTGCCGAGGGCGTGACCGGGAGCTGCATCTCTTGCAACGCGGTCAGATGACAGGCTTTGGCCACGGCCATGCGCACAGCATCTTTAGCTTTCGCAGTCGCCCGCTCCGGCTCGTGTATATGCACCCAAGAACATTGGTCGCGGATATTGGCCATCTCAAAGAGCGGAATCCGTTGTTCTTGATAGATAGAGAATATCGATCTATAATAAACAGGTAAGCACATCAGCCATATCCAAAATATTTGCCAAGGAAAGCATCATGGAACAAATAGATAAAATATCTGACAACGAATTGGTCCGCCGCTGCATGGAGCGAACAGGAATCAAAACACAAGCGGCCTTAATTGATTACGCATTGCGCGAGCTGCTCAGGCGTGAGAATCAAATGGAAATTCTGCAATTGAAGGGGCGTGTTCATTGGCAGGGTAGCTTGGAGGAATGGCGGCAGGGACGTGACGCATGATGGTTTTGGTTGACACCAGCGTCTGGATAAATTTCTTTGCAGCCCGCGCCTGCCCGCATGTTGCGGCCCTTGAGCAGCTTATTGTCAACCGGGAAGATGTTTGTCTTTGCGGTGTTATTCTGACAGAGATTCTTCAGGGAATCAGAAATGACGCGGAGTTTGAGCGCACACGGGAAATGCTGGAAAATTTAATTTTTCTGCCGATGCGTCAGTCTGTTTTTCTGCGGGCAGCCGAGATATATCGTTCTCTGCGGAAGAAAGGCATCACTGTCAGAAAGCCGGTGGACTGCATGATTGCATCCACAGCCATCGAATACAATCTGCCTCTGCTTCACAATGACAGAGATTTCATTCCGATTGAGCAGCATTGTGGGTTGAAAAATTTTTTGTCGTCTGAGAGCTTTCAGTGAGATTTGGCAGTTTGCTTGCGAGGAAAAAATATGAAGCCGATTCTGCAATGGGAGAACACTTCTCCACATGTCCTGCATCAGGTGCTGGAAGAAACGTTACCGGCTTCGGCTTGAACGAGCTAACACTCAATCCTTGATGCAGCGAACAGATGCTCCCCCCGCACGAAGAATTATATCATTTAAGTATGCTTCACTGGTGGTGAAATTCAAGGCGTAAGAATAGGAGATATTATAACCAAGACAATCATAACCGATGCTGGTCCAGTAAAAACCATAGACACCTTGACCGGTTATTTCTCCATCTGTGTGTGAACGACTGCCTGATGCAACGATCTTTAAAGGAGACGCGAACGCGCCAGCAGCATCTTTTGAACTCCAAGAATTTATCTCAACTTGCCATTCATCTTTAGTCGGCAGTCTGAATCCGTCAGGACAAGGATTATTTACGCCGTTTACGCCTTGCCACAGGTTATTATTTTGCGGACTTCTCCAATCATAAGGACTGACATCTGATGTTATAAATTTATCATGTCCCGGATGATCGGTAGAAATGAGCGTTGAAGTTGTTCCGCTTGTTCGTTTTTCATGCCCGTCAGAAAGTCTGCCCCACTGATAAAGATCGCCAAACGCCTCTGTATCCGTCATACTCGTTGCCACTCGCGAAGCACCGAGATTGCGGTCCATCCAGATTCTTCCTGTCGGAGAAGTTACCGTTGGGATTGTAGGTTTCTGTATTGTTATGGTGAGCTTTTCTTCTGTCCAAGGAACGCTTTCAGAGGAACCAATAGTTGATGTTACGACAGCAAAATACGTTTTTCCCGCTATACCTTGGAAACTCGCATTTGTTGCTGTTGTTTTTATTGTAAAACCATTTGGATGTGAATCGAAATCTTCAGGGTCTATTCCTCTTTTATCGGAAATATAGACTGTATATCCATCTGCAAAAGGTGATGCATCCCAGCTTAGATAAACAACCGCTGAATCGTTCGCGGTAAGAGCTAAATTCTTTGGGGGCTGGGGCGTTACTATTTCTTTTGAAACGACACTTACAAAAAATTGATCTTTTTCAGATTCTCCGCTTGGGGTGGTGACTTTTACTCTTCCTCGGATAAGTACATGATTTGTTCCTAGTGGAATTTCTGGTGCAACAAAAGAAGCTGTTGTCCCATTATTTGAAATTGAAATTCCCTCAGGAGAAGTAATTCTCCAGTCGTATTCAGTTCCTGATGGTGGTGTGTAGGGTACTGTATTAAAGCTAAGATCACCATCTTCTAATTCCAATAAAACCTGTTCCCCAGGTTCTGCTGTCTGGAATTTTTTAACCAGATTTAGCGACAGTTCTTTCTGTAAAATTTCCTGATCAAGAGTCAATCCATATTCATAGGTATTACTCAGCGAACTTGTATGGAGTATTCCGAGTGGATCGTTTTTATATTTTTTATATCGAACCCATGTGGATATCTCCAAAAAATCGTTAGTTACATCTGGGTTATCCATTTTTTCTGCAAGGCAGCCGTTATACGTGTCTCCGTAGTTATATAGGTTGAATTTACTCCCGCCAATTCCTTTAGGGATGCCTGAATAAATTGTGTTATTAAAAACGCCGTTCTCTCCCAGAGAACGAAATTGTATTTGACCTGTATCTATCATCAGTCCATCGGTCGATAAATTTTCAAATTCTACGCAGACAACGATGAAGTTATTGATGGTCGAAACCTTTTTTATACGGATATTCATCATATCTGTAGATGAATTCTGTTGAGAAGGTAAAAGAATAATCGCTTTGTCTTTCAAATCCTTCACCTTACTATCTACTAACCCAGTAGCATCAGCAACTATTTTATTAAACAACGCCTCGTCAATATTTCTATTGTTCATGAAATGTTTTTTCAGTTCCCACCAATTTGATGGATACCCATATTCAGCCTGCTGTTTTACAAACGCAAGTTTTCCAGCCGCATTATAATACGCATTAAGATAATCCAAAGCGGCACTATATGTGTCGATCTCGTCTTGCTTGCTATAGAGCATCCATGCTGCTATTCCATTTAAGTAAACTTGGTAAACCTCTTGCGAGAATTGACTGACACAGCCCAAAGCACTTAATTTAGAAATATCGCGTTCCCAACGGCAAGCATCATACACCCTGCCTCCTTTCATGAGTCCATCAACAGCACCGGCAGTCCACAGGTGGCCTTCTCCTATGAGTTCTTCTTTAATTTCATCCTCGGTCATCGAAAGCAATTCGCTCTTTACTTTATCTTTACCACCTTCTAACAATCCTGCTTTTACACTGTCAGGACTTGCATTAACTGCTGAAATAGCAGCAAAAGCATCTGCTACAGCCTTTGCATCTTTCTCTGCTTCCTTTTTTCTTTCTAAAACATCGAGAGAGTCCCATATCATGGCACTATGTTGAAGATTCATTAACGGTCCTACGTGAAAATGCCAGAAATAATGTTTTAATCTATACCAAGCACTCATGGGTGCATCACCTTCAAGTATAGCTGTATTGCATGGAAAATCTGTCAAACAGCCAGCCAAGGGAGAATTGCCATGATAATAGTCATAAATACCAAGATTTTTTAGCAGTTCAGCCTTGGGGGCATTGATAGAATGCTGGATACTGCCTGTCTTATCCGCATTAAACTCCTTGCCGACTAACGTTTTAAATTGGTTTTTAAAATCTTGGTCGTTTGGATCAACTTCATAGATGGAATAGCTGAGGTTTTTAAGAGCTTCATCATCATCTGTTTTGATCTGTATTCCGTTATCAGGCAGGCCGTCAGAATCTAAGCTTTGCATGATCATGGCTACTTGTTCATAGCTGCTCATATCATTAACAAAAGCGTATTTATCTGCTCGTACTACCCCTATTGGTTGTCCGCCAATAAAAAATTTTATTGTATCTCCTTTCTTGTAGCGATATTCGCAGTTTTCTGTTGTTCTTCCGCTGATACCAGAGCTGGTCTCATATTGCATATTCGATACACAACTATCGATAAATTTACCTGTCTTGACTTTTGATCTTATGATAGGAACTATTTTTAATAGTAAGCTTGATGCAGCAAATCCAACCCTGAATGAACAGGTTATAAGCAACAATAAGATAAGTACCCAGAATTTTTTATTCATGTTCTTCATTTTTTTGAAAAATGCTATATGTTAAAGCAAAGATGGAACGTTTTAATGGGCTATGCCCTGTGCGAGACCATGTCTCGGACCTTCTGCCGGGTTTTGTCTGTGAAGCAGGCGAGGGATTCAGCCAGATAAAGTAACCGTAAGCACCCCGTCGTCGGTGGCTCACGGACAGGTTGATGCCGTGGATTTGAAAGAGCCTGCCCGTGTCGCAGAACAGGAAAAAATCTATAAACCAATCCTGTCTATAGATGAATTATAGTAATTTCATACTCTTTGCAGCATGTTCATTAGTCTCATGAGATGCAAGTAATTTGATCAGTATCTCCGCTGCCACTTATTTTGTCAAGAAAAAAGAGCCCGAACTGCTTCTGCAATCCGGGCTGATCTATATTACTGCATCACAACAAAACCGCCAGCTTTACGCTGCCACAGGCTCCTTGACCTTCTCACCAAAGGCGTGAATCTGGGCCATGATGCCGTTCATGGTGAAGCGGCCCATGTCGATAGCCATAGTCGGACAGCGGGCCGCGCACACGCCGCAGCCCTTGCAGGAGGCGGTGATGGTGCGGGCCTTGCGCTTGCCGTTGTCATCCTTATAAATATCAATGGCCTTGTACGGGCAAAAGCTCTCGCAGGCTCCGCAGCCGATGCACTGCTCCGCGTCGATCTGAGAGACAATCGGAGCCGGAGTCACCGAGCCTTTGGCTAACGGATGACTGGCCCGGCCTGCTGCCGCCTGGGCCTGAGCCACAGTCTCATCCATCGAGCGCGGCGAATGGGCCAGACCGCAGACAAAGGTCCCGTCCACCGGCAGATCCACCGGCTGGAGCTTGACATGCGCCTCCAAGAAGAACTTCTCCGCTGTGACCGGCACCTTGAGCATTTTGGCCAGCGTGGTCGGGTCTTCCGGGACGATGCCGGTTGAGAGCGCGAGCAGGTCGGCATCCGCCTCCAGTTCCTCACCGAGCAGCGGATCAAAATAGCGCACTTTGACCGCATCGCCTTCAACGCTGACCTCCGGCTTGCGCTCCAAGCTGTAGCGGGTGAAGATCACGCCGAGCTGGCGCGCCTTGCGGTAGTCGTCCTCCATGAAGCCGTAGGAGCGCATGTCGCGGTAGAGGACAACAATCTGCATCTCCGGCTGCAATGCCTTGAGGCGGAGGGCGTTCTTCAGAGCTTGGCCGCAGCAGACGCGGCTGCAATAGGTCAAATCCTCGTCCCGCGAGCCGACGCACTGAATCATCACCGCCCGCTTGGCCGCCTTGAGGCCGTCCTGATCAGCAACCAGCCGCTGTTCCAATTCAAGCTGGGTGACGATCTTGGGCGACTGGCCGTAGCAATATTGCGTGGGCTGATAAGGATTGCCGCCAGTGGCAAGCACAGTCACACCGTGATGAATCAGCTCGCTCGCGCCCTTGCTTTCCACTGTGGTGGTGAAATTGCCGACATAGCCGGAGCAGGCCGTCACCTGCGCCTCGGTATGCACAGTGATGCGCGCATGACTGTTCACCCGATCAATCACCGCCTGCACGGCCTGCCGGGGATCATTGCCGCGCCGGTCAGCGGTGAGCAGCAGAGCCTTGCCGCCGAGGCTCTGCCCCCGCTCAACCAAGGCCACATCAAAACCCTGATCAGCAATGGCCAGCGCAGCAGTCATGCCTGCCAGACCGCCTCCGATCACCAGAGCTGAGGGCGTGACTGGGAGCTGCATCTCCTCCAGCGCGGTCAGATGACAGGCTTTGGCAACCGCCATGCGCACCGCATCCTTGGCTTTTTCCGTAGCCCGTTCCGGCTCATGGATATGCACCCAAGAACATTGGTCGCGGATATTGGCCATCTCAAAGAGCGAACGGTTCAGTCCGGCCTCGCGCAAGGTGGCCTGAAAGAGCGGCTCATGAGTACGCGGCGTGCAGGCCGCCACCACCAGCCGATTGAGCTTGTGTTCCTGAATAGTCTCGGTCAGCACCCGCTGCGCGTCCTGCGAGCAGGAATACATATTGGCCGAGGCGTAGGCAACATGAGGCAGAGTCTTGGCATATTCAGCCACTTCCGGCACATTAACCACGCCGCCGATGTTGATGCCGCAGTGGCAGACAAACACGCCCACTCGCGGCTCTTCCTGACTGATGTCGCGCTCGTCCGGGAAGACTGCCTTGACCGTTTCGCTGCCACGAGCTGCGGCAAGCTGGCCTGCGCAAAGAGCCGCCGCCCCGCCGCCTTGGGTGACAGAATCAGGAATATCTTTCGGCCCTTGGAACGCACCGATCACATAGACACCCGGCCTGCTGGTCGCCAGCGGGGTGTACGTGTTTGTTTCAGCAAAAAGGTACTCGTTCAGGTCAATGCCAGCGGCCTGAGCCAGCTTGTCCGCTTCATCCGGTGCCTCCAGTCCCTGCGAGAGCACGACCAGATCAAACTTTTCGCAATGATGCTTGCTGTCCTCAGTTGCCCACGTCAGCATCAGGCCGCCGCCGAAGACATCCTCGACCTTGGGCGGACGGGCATAGATCACTCGGAACTTGCCTTCTTCAATCGCCCGCTTGCGGGCCGCATCAAAGCCCTTGCCGTGGGTGCGCACGTCCATGTAAAAGAGGGTGATCTCGCAGTTCGGATCGTGCTCGCGGGCCAAGGTGGCCTGTTTGATCGCGTACATGCAGCAGACCGAGGAGCAGTAGTTGTTGCCGCAGGTCTCGTCGCGGGAGCCGATGCACTGGAGGAAGGCGATCTTCTTAGGATGCTTGTGATCGGAAATGCGGAGAATCTCACCGCCAGTCGGGCCAGAGGCGCACATCAGCCGCTCATGCTCAAAGGCCGTGACCACGTCTTGGAATTTGCCCAGACCGTACTTGGCCATGACCTCGTCGCTGATCCGGCCAAAGCCCGGAGCAAGAATCACTGCGCCGACTGGAATCTCCAGCGTTTTCTCTGTGTCATCAAAGCGGATCGCATTGGCTTGGCAGGCCACGGCGCAAAGGCCGCAGGTGTCAAAGTTCAGCTTCAGGCAGGCTTTGGCATCAATATAATACGAGGTCGGCACGGCCTGCGAATAGTCAATATGCGCGGCATGGTTGACCTCCATGTTCTCGTTGAAATCGTTGCCAATCTGCTTGAGACAGTAGAGCGTGCATTGGCCGCAGCCTGTGCAGACTTCTTCGTCAATATAGCGCGGCTGCTTTTTGATCGTGGCCGTGAAATTGCCCGGCTCGCCTTTCAGCTCAACCAGCTCGGACAGGGTGAGAATCTCAATGTTGGGATCACGGCCCGCCTCGACCAGCTTGGGCGCGAGGATGCAGAGCGAGCAGTCATTGGTGGGAAAGGTCTTGTCCAAGCGGGCCATGACCCCGCCGATAGCCCCGGACTTCTCAATCAGATACACCTTGTAGCCTAATTCTGTCAGGTCAAGGGCGGTCTGGACACCGGCCACGCCGCCGCCGATCACCATCACTGCGCCGCTGATCTTGCCGGGCTGTTCTGCAATTGCGTTCATGTAGTCAATCTCCTTGGTGCGTCCGCCGCAGCGGCAAGGCCGCGCTGCCAGCGGAAGAATGAAATTGGTGCTGACGGCTCTCTGTGATGCGTCGGCCTGAGCAGCCGGAGAAATCAGGAGAAGAGAAAAGCCGCCGACAGTTTGTCCCAGCCTGAATCGGGCCGGATGCCGTGACGGCAATTTCAGATGATACAACGAATCTTCAGCATCTCTGCCATGTTCCTGATGGGCAACGGATTGAAAAACTGCGCAAAAGGATAGCCCAATATGGACGGAATTGCAAGCGGAAAAGGCGGCGCAGGCCGCTGGAACAGCTGACTCAGGCGGGCTTCGGCAAGGTGATCAGGAAACTTGCCCGCTGATGGAAATCAGGTTGGCTGCCGCAGTGGGCAAGCGCATGGAAGCTCTGCTGGCCGTTGCGGTCGTGCAGGACTGCGCTCACGGCCAGTTCCGCAGGCTGTTCCGGGCGGATCAGTTCGGCCAAGGGAAAGTCCAGCGCAAGACGGCAGCAGTCCGCCTGCTGCTGCACGGTGAAGGGCAAGGCGGACAGAGCAGGTTCTTGCCGCATTCCGGCCCGATAGTCGGCAAACGCATAGACATTCCAATCCCCGGACGGCGACAGATTGACTTCCCAATACCGGGGCAGTCCTTGCGGCGCGATGAACAATTCAAAGCAGGTGCTCTGCCAGAGGCCGTCCCTGCGCCTCGGAGTAGTGCTTGGCGCAGGCAGGAGCAGTTCCGCCACCTTGCCGCGCAGCTCATAGCAGAGATGCAGGCCGGTGCGGCTGCGGACGATGTGACCGCTGATCTGGAAACGGGCGGCGGCGTTGCCCCAAGGCTGGAGAATAAATTCTGCAATACTCGCAAGCTGCATGACAAAAGCTGGGCAGGTTCAAGGGCAAAGTGATGTTCAAGGGGCAATATGCCGTGTTCCTGCGTGTTCGTCAAGCCATTGCCCTGACTTCGCAAGGGATGGAGTCAGCAGCATCTTGTCTTTTCTCCAGCCTTGGGCTATAGTCCGCTGTTCCCGCAGCGCATCTTGTTCACAGGAGGGCCGCCATGCCCGGTCCATTCACACCGTAGGAGCAGAAGCATGAACCTTGCTTGGTTTAAAGATATTGCCCCGCATCTGAGCAGTCCACTGGTGCTGGTGGGCTTTACCTATATCAGAAACGCGGTGACTTGGACCAAGCGGAAATTTGGTGGAAGCAAAGTCTGAGTCTGTTTCTGCCAATGTGCCATCCTTGTGCCAAGAAGATGCAACAATTGCTAAATGAATTAGCCCGGCACCGCGCCAGCCAGCAGGCACCCACTGCGGCCAATTCCCGATAGCAGTATCGGAACAAACTCGACAGTGCTTTCGGGCTGGCCCGATAGTGGTGTCGAGCTGGCCCGAAAGCAGTGTCGGGGAGAACCCGATACCGGTGTCGGGGAACAACCATAGGTCTTGCAGTGAAGGGGCGCAGATCACTCTTGACAAACTGTCTCTTTCATGCGACAGTCAGAGGATGAAGTATGAGATAGAGACAAGCAATGTCTTTGACAAATGGCTGGCTGGCATCAAAGACCTCACCTTCAGAGCACGCATCATCAGCCGCTTTGACCGGATTCAGCTTGGCAGCTTTGGCGATCACAAAAGTCTGGGCGAGGGGCTGTTTGAGCTGCGTTTCTTCTTCGGCCCCGGCTTCCGCGCCTATTACACCATCAAGGAATGCAAGGTTGTCTTCCTGCTTTGCGGGGGTGACAAGTCCAGCCAAAGCAAAGACATTGAACGAGCCAAGTCCATCATGGCCAGCTTGGAGCAGGAGTATGAATAAGATCAGTACGAGAAAATGGGACGCGGTTGAATACCTTGACAGCCCGGAGATGATCCGTGAGTATCTCAGGGTTTCCTTTGAGGAAGGCGACACTGAGCAGCTCCTGATGGCCATCGGCCAAGTGGCCAAGGCGCAGGGCATCAGCGAGATTGCCCGGAAAGCCAATCTCAGCCGCCAGAATCTCTACAAAGCCTTGGCGCAGGGCAGCTCGCCCAAGTTCGAGACCATCAGAAAGGTGGTGGAGGCTCTGGGCTGCAAACTGAGCATCGCCTGAGCCAATCCCCGACAGCAGTATCAGAATAAACTCGACAGTGCTTTCGGGCTGGCTCAATAACGCTGTCGGGGAAGAACCGACTCAGCCCTGCGGGGCTGGCTTTCTCAATATGCCGCATCGTTCTTGCAGGATTCAGCACCTTCCTGTTTCCGCCTGCTCCGCACCAGCCGCGCTGCTCCCTCATATTGCCAAATCCCTCCAGACCGAGTATTGTTTCCTCCCATTGCAGACAGCCGAATCAGGCGGCTCCTTCCGAACCGACAGCTATGGACAGCAATGGACATCCAACCAAGCAAAAAGACTAAGTTTATCTTCATCACCGGCGGCGTGCTTTCGTCTCTTGGCAAGGGGCTGGCCGCCGCCTCCATTGGCGCCCTGCTGGAGAGCCGGGGCATGACCGTCACCTTCCAGAAGCTGGATCCCTACATCAACGTGGATCCGGGCACCATGAATCCCTTCCAGCACGGCGAGGTCTATGTCACTGACGACGGAGCCGAGACCGACCTCGACATGGGCCATTATGAACGCTACACCAAGGCGGTCATGGGCCGGAAGAACAACTACACCTCCGGGCGGATTTACTACTCGGTGATCATGAAGGAGCGGCGCGGCGAGTATCTTGGCGGCACCGTGCAGATGATCCCGCACATCACCGACGAGATCAAGCGGGCCGTGATGCAGCTCGACGGCACGGCGGACGTGGCCATCATCGAGATCGGCGGCACAGTCGGCGATATTGAGGGCCTGCCTTTTATCGAGGCCATCCGCCAATTGCGCGGCGACTTGGGCCGGGAGTATTCGCTGTACATCCACCTGACCTTGGTGCCCTTCATCAAGACCGCAGGCGAAATCAAGACCAAGCCGACCCAGCATTCGGTCAAGGAGCTGCTCGCCTCCGGTATCCAGCCGGACATCCTCATCTGCCGCACTGAGGTGCCGCTGGAAGCCTCGTTGAAAAAGAAAATTGCTTTGTTCTGCAATATTGAGGCGGAATCAGTGATCACCGCCGCTGACGTGGCCAACATTTACGAACTGCCCCTGCGTTTGCACGAGGAGGGCGCAGACCACCGCATCCTCCAGAAGCTGGGAATATGGACTGGCGCGCCCCACATCAAGGCGTGGCAGGAATTGGTGGAGAAGATCAGCAGTCCGGCCCACAGCGTCACCATCGGCATCACTGGCAAATATGTGGAATTGAAGGAAGCCTACAAGAGCCTGCACGAGGCCTTGGTGCATGGCGGCTTGGCCAACGATGCCAAGGTGGAGCTGCGCTACATTGCTGCTGACGAGCTGGAAGGCCGTGATTCGTTAGACGAGCTGCAAGAATGCGACGGCATTCTGGTGCCGGGCGGCTTTGGCAGCCGGGGTATGGAAGGCAAAATCCGGGCCATCCGCCATGCGCGTGAGAACAGAATACCCTTCTTTGGCATCTGCCTGGGCATGCAGCTGGCCGTGGTCGAATTCTCCCGCAACGTGGCCGAGCTGAACGGTGCTGATTCGGTCGAGCTGAATCCGGCCACCGCTCATCCGGTCATCTATCTGCTGAAGGAGTGGTTTGATTTCCGCAGCGGCAGGACAGAGAAGCGGGACGAGAACTCGAACATGGGCGGCACCCTGCGCCTTGGAGCCTATCCCTGCGTGCTCAAGGAAGGCAGCTTCGCCCATGCCGCTTACGGCCAAGCTGAGATCAGCGAGCGGCACCGGCACCGCTATGAGTTCAACAACGCCTACCGTGAACGGCTGGAGCAGGCCGGGCTGACTGTCAGCGGCACTTCGCCGGACAGCAGCTTGGTGGAAATTGTCGAGCTGGCCGAGCATCCGTGGTTCCTTGGCTGCCAGTTCCACCCGGAATTCAAGTCCAAGCCCATGCAGCCGCATCCCCTCTTCCGGGCCTTTATCGCTGCGGCCCTGCGGCACAAGGAGCAGGCATGAGCGGTCAGAAAAAGCTGCGGGTGGTCACGATTGACGGGCCGTCCGGGGTGGGCAAATCCACGGTCAGCCGCAAGGTGGCCGCCGGTCTGGGCTGGACCTATCTGGACACTGGGGCGATGTATCGGGCCGTGGGCTTGCAGTGCCAGCGGGCAGGCATCAGCTTGGACGATGCCGATGCGCTCGCCGCCCTGCTCGCCCGGCTTGACATTCAGATACTCCCGCCGCTGCATGAGAGCGATGATGTCCGCGTCCTGCTGCACGGCGAAGAAGTCAGCGAGGCCATCCGCAGCCCGAAAATGGGCATGATGGCTTCGCAGGTCTCAGCAATTCCGGCAGTGCGGACCAAGCTGACCACCTTGCAGCAGGCAATGGGCCGAGCTGGAGAGCTTGTTGCTGAGGGCCGCGACACTGGCACCGTGGTTTTCCCCAATGCAGCCTGGAAGTTCTATTTGGATGCGCCGCCGGAGGAACGCTGCCGCCGCCGGGCCGGGCAGCTCCGGGCCAAAGGCCAGCAGGTGGATGAGCAGGAGCTGCTGGCGCAGATCATCGAACGGGACCGGAACGACCGCGAGCGCACAGTTGCCCCGCTGCAAATCGCTGAGGACGCGCTGCTGATTGACTCCTCCTGCCTGAGCGCGGACGAGGCGGCGGAAAAGATGCTGGCGCGGGTCAGGCAGGATGCCTCTGACAGTAAGTGACCACCTTGCAGATTCTGCCCCTTTGCTTCTGGAGCGGATTGCCAGCATTTGCCGCTTGACCAATCGCCAGCCGCCCTATAAAGTGGCTTTCACCATCATAGCCGTTGGTGCGCTTCATGGGAAGCGCGGCAGGCTGTCCTGCGGAAGAAGAACTCTTCCAGCAGGCAGCCGACAGGGAATCCGGTGCAAAACCGGAACTGTCCCGCAGCGGTAAGCGGAAACGAACACCGTCTCCTTTGCAAAAGGAAAAGCACTGCGCCTTGGCGCGGGAAGCGGCGGTCAGTAGGCCGCAGGCATAAGCCTGCCTTGTCCGCAAGTCCGAAAACCTGCCAATGGCGCACTTTTCAGCTTTTGCCCTTCGAGGAAAGGAGAAAGTCATGCCGCACTGCGCCCCTTGCGCCGTGCCTGCGGTCTGCATTCCCTGCATCCGCAGCCCGGCCAGCATCCTTGTTTTCAAACCGCTCTGTTTATCGGCAGGCTCAACAACACCTGAGCGTGTCACATGGCATCCCCTGAAAACAAGGAGAACATCATAATGCAGTTTAACGAGGAAAATTCCCGCTTGAACAGCGGTAGTGAGAAAAAATGCCTGCGCTTTGTCGGGCAGGACATGCAGATACTCAACCCCTTATTTTTTCGGGCGATTGAGGAACGCGACAGCCGCGCTGTGGCGGCAATGGCGAGACGGCAGGCCGAAGCCGGGGCAGATGCCTTGGACCTGAACCTTGGCCCGGCCAAGAAGAACAGCAGCCTGCTGACTTGGGTGATTGAGACGGTCCAAACAGCGGTTGACCTGCCCCTCTTTGTCGCTTCGCAGATTCTCTCCATGCCTGATTTGCTGCAACAGCATCAGGACAGCATCACGGTCAATTCCGTGACTGCTGATCCAACAACGCTGGCTGCTGCTATGGAAAGAGCTGGAGCGTATGGAGCCGGTCTGGTGGTGCTGCTGACCAAGCCTGGTCAGAGCGTGTTTTCGGCGGATGACCGCCTGCTGCTCGCGGCGGAAGTGCTGGAGACCGCAGCCTGCACCGGCTTTCCATTAGCCCGGCTCCACCTTGATCCGCTGTTCCGGCCTGGGCCGCAGGGCCTGCCTGATCTTGAGCCGGTGCTGGCAACCCTTGCCACCCTGCCGCTTTTAAGCCAGGAAAAGGTGCATACGATTGCAGCCTTGTCCAGCGCATCCGCCTTTTTGCCTGCGGCCAAACGCCCGGCCCTGCATCAGCGGCTGCTGCCCCTGCTTGCTGAGGCCGGCCTGGACACACTCATTCTCAACTGCAATGACCGCCGCCTGATGGAGATTGGTCGCCATCTGTCTGATCGTCCGGCGCAGCCGCTCTGGCAAGCAGCCACGGCCTGAGCCTTTTCTGTCAGCAGGGAGACAGGCTCTCCCTGCTGGCAGTCCTACCATCTGCGCACCCGGCCTGTGTCAACATGAACAAAATCTGATTTGGCGTAATAGCCCACCCCGCCTGCTTCCAAGGCAATGGCGCAGTCCCGCACGGTGCGGGTTTTCTTGCCGGTGAGGCGGATGTCCAAAGCTTTGCCCTGCATGTGCAGGCTGCGTTTGGCCACGCCGCCGCTGCGATGCCGCAATTTTTCATTGGTTTTTGGCGAACGGTAGCCGGATATGATCTCATACGTGCTGTCACAACTGATGTCCTGCTGGACTTTCCAAAGAATATCTAAAACTTCCGGGTCAATGGGATGCACCTCGCCGGTGCGGAAATCACGAAGGTAGCGGTTGATTTGATGGAGTGCTTTGGGGTCGTACTTGCCCTTGCGGCAATAGGTGATCTCAAGGCATTCGCGGGTGTGGGTGTGATAAAAGGCTAAATTTCTGTCGCCCCCCTTGCCTTTGCTGGAACAGGGACGGGAGGAGGGAATGGAGGCCCAAGCTGGAACTGCCTGCGCAACAAGAATTCCGGCGGCTGCTTTCACACCCAAGGCAAGAAAAGATCTTCTGTCCATAATATCAACCTTTTATCTGAGAAGTTACGTATGAAAAAACATCGTCTCAGCAGGAAAGTCCTGTCTGTTTGATGAGATAGGCCGAAGCTGAAGCGATGTTGAAAAAATAATCCCTGTAAAATTATTTAAACAGAAGACCCTGTCTCCTGTCAATGTCTTCAAGACGCAAATTAAAACTTCGGGTCGTGTGCCACCTCGTGCTACATGACGGACCACGGCTTGGGCAGAAAAATTTGACTGTACAAATCCAAGGCATAGCGGTCTGTCATGCCTGCGATGAAGTCGCAGACCGTGCGATGGAGCTGTTTTTCCTCCTCAGCACTGGCAGGGGCCTGCCGCTTCGGGCAGACTGGCTCGGAGCTGTCAGGAAACTCATGCTCCAAAAAAAACAGGTACAAATCGTTGATCACATTCTGGGCTTTTTCAAATTCTCTGTGGACCAGGCGGTTGCGATAGACGTTGTCATAGAGGAAACTGCGCATCCCGCAAATCACTTCCTGCATCATCGGACTGAGGTGAAGGCGGCCCTCATCAGCCCGCAGGCTCTCGTTGATCAGATCGCGCATCATGGCGGCAATGCGCAGGTCAGGCCGGTCGCCGACCACCCGGCGGAGATGGTCAGGCAGGTCATGCTCCCGGATCATCTCCGCCCGCAGCGCGTCATCCATGTCATGGTTGAGATAGGCAATAATATCAGCAACCCGCACTGCCTGTCCCTCAAGCGTGGCTGGCAGCTGCCTGGGGTCATCGGGCAGGATGTCGCTGTAGCCTTTGGAATGCTTGACAATGCCATTCCGCACCTCCCAAGTCAGATTTAGTTGCTCTAAAACATCCACCACGCGCAGACTTTGCACATAGTGCCGGAAACCGCCCGGATGGAGCCGGTTGAGGCTGTATTCTCCGGCATGGCCAAAAGGCGTGTGGCCAAGGTCATGGCCAAGGGCAATGGCTTCAGTCAGATATTCGTTCAGGTGCAGGCAGACGGCAATGGTGCGGGCAATCTGAGAAACTTCAAGGACATGGGTGAGGCGGGTTCGGTAGTGGTCGCCGGTCGGGGCAAGAAAGACCTGGGTTTTGTGCTTGAGGCGGCGGAAGGTCTTGCAGTGGATGATCCGGTCCCGGTCGCGCTGAAACACTGTGCGCAGATCACAGGGCGGCTCATGGCGCAGCCGTCCCCGCGACCTGCTGCTGAAGCAGGCATGAGGGGAAAGAACGAGCAGTTCCTGTTCTTCAAGCTGGTGACGGATGCTCACGGCGAAACGGCGAATTGTACATGACAGAGAGAAATTCTGCTGGACAGATGTAACAGCCTGGGAACGGAAAGTCAAATAATTTTGGCAAATATGCTGGCCCCGGAGCTGTTGGCCCGCACCGCAGAAGCATGTTGTTTTTTCGTCATTCTTATGGTATGAAATTGTGAAAGAAATTTCTCACTAAACACACAGGAAGAAAAAAATGAACAAAAGCATGAAAAAACAAGGCCACTGCTGGCCCGCCGCAGCCATCCTGCTGCTTCTGCTTGCCGCCTTGGCCTTGCCAAGTTCTGCGGCGGCTGCAACTGGAAAAATTTCCGGGACGGTGAAGGACAGCAGCGGCAATCTTCTTCAAGATGTGGAAGTGTATGTATATGATGCGGAGGACACATCTGGGTTTCCGCCAGCACCTGAATTTACAGATGAAAATGGCTGGTACGAGGTAAGTTCTTTGCCGTTTGGAGAACACAGATACAAGGTGCAATTTATAGGAAACGGCTATATCGAACAGTGGTACAAGGATGCGCCAATGTCAGACTGTGCTGAACCAGTGACAATAACGGCAGAAAATACTGTTCAGGATGAGATAGATGCAGTACTGAAGGAAGGGACGAGCAGTGCGGCAAGAAGAAGCCTTGCTCAAGCTCAAGCTGCACCGGCAGCAGCCGAAACCAGCAGCGTCATCTCTGGCAGTGTCAGCTTGAATGGAGAACCCTTGAAATGCGCCCAAGTTGAAGCATATAATGCCTCTGATGATTCTTATGTGAATACAGATTTGATTTTAACTGATTATCAAGGAAACTACACAATCAACGAGCTTCCCTCCGGTTCGTATAAAATTCTCTTTTACGACCAAAATGGCGATGCTGGCCAATGGTACAACCGCAAGGCTGAGGCTGTCTGCGCCGATGCAGTTTCAGAAACAGCATCTGGCATTGATGCCGCCTTCCCGGTTTCGCTTCGGCAGTGCGGCGACAGACCGACGATTCTGCCTGCAATCAAGCTGCTGCTGAACTGAAGGTCTCGCTTCCTGAGCGAAGCCGAAGAGGTGTCGGCTCCGCTCAACCACCTGACTCAGTGTCAGCTCACTCCTCGTAAATGGCCAGATTGGTGTTGAATTCCAGCCGCTCCAGCTCCCCGTCCTGGGTCACAGCTCTGGCGATTATTTCCCCAAAGCGGCGGGCCTCATTGAGTTGCTGGCGGGTGTGGCCATATTTCGGATAATGCTCTTTCATCCACGACATCCGCTCTGGCGTTTCTCCGGCCAGCTTGAGAAATACACCGATAGTCCGCCACGGCTCCTTGCTGGTGTGGGTGAAAATGATGCCGTTTGGCACCCGTGCGCCCAGATTTTTCAGCAGTGACTTGATGCCCCACCAGTGCAGGCGCCAGAAGCCCCGGCAGGAGATGACCGGAATCACGTTCTGCTGGGCGAAAAGCCGCTGGCCGTCCCGATCCAGCAGGGAAAGCACCGGGCCGCTGGGATTGTAGGACCACGTCGGCCCGGCGAGAATGATCAGATCATACGGCTCAAAGCAGTGTTCCGGCAGCGGCTCAATTGGGATGCGCTGCCGGAACAGGGTGACGATCATCTTTTTGAACGTCTTGGGAATGGTGCCAATGGGAAAATGCTGGGGAATGGCCGGAACCAAGTACTCGCAGACCACCTCAGCCTCATACTCGGCCATGCCGTCCAGCAGGGCGTGGACAAGATTTTTGGTCTGGGAGCTGAAGGAATAATAGAGAACAAGAATACGCTTCTGCTGCGCCGTGCTGCCGCTCATGGGATACCTTTGCTTGATTAAAGCAGATGAAATTGATCATTTTTATTGATAAGCAAAGGAAAGATATTTTACCACAGAATTGGAAAGAAAAAAAGCCTCCTGATCAAAATGATCAGGAGGCCGGGAAGATCATCGCTTCCTGCGGAAGACCGTCCCGCTACTTCTTGTGGTGACAAGTCCAGCAGTCCGGGATCGTCACTGCTGCATGAGCATGACAGCTATCGCAGAACTGCTCCTTAGTGCCGTGGCAAGTCAGACAGCTCATAGTCGGCTTCTGTCCGGCCTTGGCAGGATCGTAACCTTGGGCGGTAACATGAATATCCTTGATCATATCCATGTGTTTCGCACGCATTTCTTCAGTAGTAAGGGCATGTTGTGCTCCATTTGGAAAACTTTTCATACCCATGCTTTGAAGCATATTATCAAAAGCCTTGTGGCTTTCGGCTATCTTATTGTTTGTAGCTGGCGGCACTGCACCAGCATCGCCAATAAGATTGTTGTACCAAAAGGGAAACGTGATCAGCAGAACGAAGATCAACAGTCCCGGTATGATTTTGCCGCTGTCGTACATATTATCCTCCGTTCTTGCTTAGACCAGCGTCCGCAGACCCTCGGTCAGTTCCTGTCTGTTTTCGCCTTCAATAACCAGCGCATTGCCAACCAGCTCGCTCACGCCTGCCACCTGCACTTGCGGGACCCAGTATTCCATCAGAGTGGTCAGGGTGGCCCGGTCAATGGCGCAGACGCAGGCCAAGGTGTTGATGGCATGCTGGTCATAGACATGCTTGACCGCATTGGCGCGGGGCAGGCCGGAGCGCATCCGCAGCTCCATGATCTCCTCGGTGTTCAGGGCCGTGCCGGAACCGCAGCAGAAGGTTTTCTCGCGGATGGTGTTTTCCGGCATCTCGTGCCATTCGTCGAGCACGTTGTCCAAGATGTAGCGCGGCTCCTCCAGCAGGCCCATCGCTCTGGCCGGGTTGCAGGAGTCATGGAAGGTGGCCTTGACATGCGCATTGCGGCTCTTGTCCAGCTTGATCTTGCCGTGCTTGATCAGGTCGGCAGTGAACTCGCTGATATGGACCATCTTGGTTGAGGCGGCATTGTCAAAGACGGTGCCGGTCAGCGGCGACTTGGGCACTTCAAGGAAGTCTGCCGGGCCGTTCATGGTGTCCATATACTGATGAATGACGCGCCACATGTGGCCGCACTCGCCGCCAAGAATCCACTTCACGCCCAGCCGCTTGGCCTCAGCATACATCTTGGCGTTCAGCTTCTTCATCATCTCGTTGGAGGTGAAGAGGCCAAAGTTGCCGCCCTCAGAGGCGTAGGTTGACCATGTGTAATCCAAGCCGATGGCTTCAAAAAGCAGGAGATAGCCCATGCAGGTGAAAATGCCCGGCTCGGCAAACACATCTGCGGACGGGGTGATGAACAGCACTTCCGCGCCCTTGCGGTTGAAGCTGGGATTGACCTTGACTCCGGTCAGATTCTCGATGTCCTCGCAGAGAAATTCAACATTGCCCTTGAAGGCCTGCGGGGTCAGTCCCATGTGGTTGCCAGTCCGGTTCGAGTTGGCAACCGGCTCCATAGCCCAGTTGATGCCGCAGCCGACCAAATGGAGCAGCTCGCGCAGCATCATGGTGATCTCGGCAGTGTCAATGCCGTAAGGGCAGAAAACTGAGCAACGGCGGCACTCTGTGCATTGATAGGCGTACATGAACCACTCTTTCAGCACGCCAACGGTCATCTCGCGCCCGCCCGCCATTTTGCCGAGCAGCTTGCCTGCCAAGGTGAATTCTTGGCGATAGACCGAGCGCAGCAGCTCGGCCCGCAGCACCGGCATGTTCTTGGGGTCGCCCGTGCCAAGAAAGAAATGGCATTTGTCCGCGCAGGCGCCGCAGCGGACGCAGCAGTCCATGAAAATCTTCAGAGAACGGAAGCGGTCAAGGCGGTCTGCCAGCCCCTTGATGATAATCTCCTTCCAGTTCTCCGGCAGCTTCCAGTCTTCATCTTCTGGATTCCAAGCGCGGGCGTTGGGAAAGCTCACACCCTGCTGGCTGTTGAGATATTCCAGTTTTTCCGGCTTGGTTGGATAGGCATAGTTGCCCGGCTTGAACACTGCCGGGATGTCCATCCACTCTTTTTCCGGCATTGAGCCGGTCATCAGCGTCGGCTCTTCGACCACGCTCTTTGCCAGCTCATCCTTTTTTATGACGGCCATTGTGATTATTCCTTATGCACCTGTTATTCGTCAGCCTTTTCAGGCAGTTCCTTTTCCACCGGGATGCCCTGCTCAACCATGTCCGCCCGGAATTCGTCCTCGTAACCAGCATAAGAATGGGGCTTGATGTCCGGGTTCCACGGATTGATGTGCCGCCGCATCCTGCTGTCATTGGCCAAGTTGCGGGTCGGACTGAGAAAAACCCCGCCCATGTGCATCAACTTGGAAAAGGGGAAGTAGGCCAGCAGGCAGGAAACTAAGAAGAGATGTATGTAGAATATCGAGGCAATCTCAGCAGGGACAACCGGCTTGAAGGTGGTCAGGCCGACCGCCAAGTTCTTAATGGCAATGATATCAACACCGCTACGCAGGAAGTAGCGCATCAGGATGCCGGTAAGGGCAATGCCGATCAGGAGGAAAAGCGGGAAATAGTCGTTGGCCAAGGAGATGTAATTCACCGGTTTGATCAGGAAACGGCGGAGCAGCAGAGCCAGCAGGCCGATGAGGATCAGCGCGTCCGTGACATAAATGGACAGCTCCGGGGTCAGATGGAGGGAAAATCCGTCCAAGGCATCCAGCCCGCTGATCAGGAAGGGCACCGGCTCCACAAAGAGGCGCAGATGACGGAGCAGGATGATCAACATGCTGTAATGGAAGAGAATGCCGAAAAGCCAGAGCCATCTGGTCGCCTTGTAGCTCAGAACCGGGCCAGGCTTGATGCTGGCCTTGGTGTTGCGCCAGAGGGAGCGGAAGAGGAAAATCTCCATGAACATCCGGCCCAGCACTTCACCGGTGCTCAACGGCGCTTCCAGCTTGTCCCGCTTCACCCACGGCATGGAATAGCCCTGCCCGCAGGTGGTCGGGATTCTGAACGGCACTGGCGATCTGGCCCAATAGAGGACCCGCCAGCAGAAGCCGCCGATAAAGAGAAGCAGGGCCGCGTAGGGCACCACAACACCGAACAGGTATTGCAGGCCGGGGATCACGGACCCTATCCATGCAATCACCGCCAAGACGATGACCGCAGCCAAGGGGAAGATGTACTTCATTGATCGCTCCCTTTTTTCAGATTGAAAAGGATAGAATATCTAAAGCATATCTATGCTTTGTCCACTGGGCAATGCCTGTCTGGCGCGACCGTTTCCCGCAGGTTGTCCCGAATCAGGGCCGAGGCGCAGGATGCGTCTGTCAAAATATAGCTGCCGCTTTTCAGCTCCCGGATTCTCGCCTTATGGAGCCGATCCCGGCAATCCATGTAGATGTCAAAGGCTTGCAAAATCATCTTATCGACCGCGCAGGCAAAAGGCAGCAGCTCGGCCTCGGCAAGCAGTTCCCGGCAGTCTTCATCAGCGGAGAACACCTGCCGCACTGCTGTTTTCAGCTCCAGCAGCGGCCCGACCGCCTGCGACGGCGTGAACTCCTGCACCGCCCGGATGCGGATGATTTGGTCGAGCGGTGCAGCAAAGGCCTGCGCATCGGCTCCGGCCACAAGCAGCTGGAACAGCTTGGTCAGCCCTTCCCGAATATTGCCGCCAACCGGATTGGCGAACCGGTCGAGCGACTTTTTGAAAAAGTCAGAGGAAATGTAGGTGTCCAGCACCCGCTCTGTCCATAAGGCGAGGATTTTCGCCTCGTTATGCCGCAATGCCTCTGTTGTGTTCATTATAGTGAAGTCCTTGCTCTATCATGATTGACCGCTGATTGCAAGCAAAATGTCATTTTTTGCTCCGAGCGGCTGCCTGCGCCACAGCAGCGGAACTGTCCATAAGATGGAGGGATAAATCGGCATACGGATCATCAGCCAGCTCCTCGTCCAGACTTTTTTTCTCAATGCCTGGCTCATCATCCGCCTCCTCATCAACACCGCCGATTTTCTCAGCCTCTTTCAGCTCCTTCCGCTCCTGCAGCACCCCAGCCAAATACACCGGCACCATGCTGTCCTCTTTGCGCGCTTTGGCCCGCAGGCTTTCTGTCTGTATTTTTTGGAATTTTTTGCTGGCCGCCAAGTAGCTGGCACTTTTCAGCCGGGCTTCGTTCGAATCGAGCCTGGCTCCGTGCCAAGGCTTGTATTTGACCGGGGCCACCTGGTCCCAAGGCAGGGAGTTGTCCAAATACTGCTCGCCAGTCTCCAAATAATCCAGAATACTTGGCAGCACCACATCCGGGATGATGCCCTTGTACTGGGTGGAGCTGCCCGTGATTCGGTAAAATTTCTGAATCGTGATCTTGAGCGCGCCGAGATCGTCGTATTTCCTTCTGAAGAGCAGAGGCAGGTTGCGGTTCAGATCAACCAGCGTCTGCACCGTGCCCTTGCCGTGCGTGTGCGCTCCGCCGACAATCAGCGCTCTGCCATAGTCTTGCAGGGCGCCGGCCAGAATTTCTGAAGCTGAGGCGGCAAACTGATTGACCAGCACCAGCATCGGGCCGTCATAGACAAGCCCGTTGTCCTCATCCTCCAGCACCAGCATCTGGCCTTCCGAATTTTTGATCTGCACCACTGGTCCGCCAGGCAGGAACAGGCCGGAGACCTCGACCGCATCAGCCAAGGAGCCGCCGCCATTGTTGCGCAGGTCAAGGATCAGTCCGGCAATGCCCTTCTTTTTCAACTTGCGCAGCTCGCTGCGGGTGTCATCCGTGACATTGCGGGACGCATCACCGTGCTGTCCTCCTGAAAAATCCCGATAAAAGGTCGGAATCTTCAGATAGCCTATTTTGTGTCCCTTGTCGTCCTTCAATACTGTTGATTTGACGAAGGTTTCCTCCAGCTTGACCACATCCCGGATGATGGGGATCACCAAGCGGCTGCCGTCAGACTGAACAACCGTCAGGCGCACCTCAGTGCCTTTGGGGCCGCGAATATAGGCAACCGCCTCCCTGATGCTCATTGAGGAAATATCGACTGGCTCGCCGTCCTTTTCCGCCACTGCCAAGATAATATCCTCAGCTTGGAGCTGGCCCTGCGCCGCTGCCGGACTGCCGGGAATAATGTTCACCACTTTGATATGGCCGTCATCCTCCCGCAGCAAGGCGCCAATGCCTTCGAGCGAGCCGCTCATGTGGATGTCAAAATCCTCTTTGGACTCAGGGGCCATGTAGTCGGTATGCGGATCAAAGGACTTGGCAATGGCCTCGAAATAGCGGTTGCAATGCTCCTGGCGGCTGATTTTCCGCAGTCTGCTCAGATACTGATCATTTTTTTTCCGCACCTTTTCCAGGGCTGCTTTCCACAGCTTCTGATCAACTGTGATGCGTTCTTCAGCAGGCGGAGTCAGCTTTTTTTCCGACTTTTTGGCAGCATCTTTTTTCTGTTCGTTGTCACGCTCCTCAAGATAGGTTTCAATGGTCTCCAGCTTGAGGGAAAGCCGCCAGCGTTCACGCAGCTCTTCCTTGCTGGCCGCCCAAGTGATTTTATCAGGATCACTCTGGAGCGACTCCTCCCGATTGGGATCAAAACCAGCCGCCAGTATCTCCTTGATCATTTTGCCGACCTCCTTGGCCCGCCGGTTGAGCAGGCCCCGGCCCGCATCAGGCAGGAGAAGATGGCCCTCTTTAACTTCATCGTCGATTTTGTCGCCAAATTCATTGAGCTGCTGCACATCGGAAGCAAGCAGGAACTGTTTGCGCGGATCAAGCTGTTTGAGGTACAGATCATAGGCCGCCCGTGACATCCGGTCATTGCAGGTCTTATGAGAGAAATGCTGGGCAGGCAGCTGATGGCAGAGCATGGAGGCGATCAGACGGTTCCGGTCCGCATCAAATTCTGGAGGCGGGGCCGTTTTGCTGTGCGCGAACGAGCTGATGAGCAGGGAAAGCAGAAATCCGCTGATAAGGAAACGATGCAGCCGCATAAGACAGGACTCCAGAATAAATGCGGACAGACCGGGTAAAAATGGTCTGCCGGAACGGGATTGCAGGAAAAACAGGCCAGACTGAGTCATTCAATATGAATCGAGAAATAAGTTAAATACCATGCGTTGGCCCAAAAGTAAACAGGGAAAAGGGCAGAGATGCCTCAGCCGCGCTCTTCCGGCCTGACTGTGCTGTCAAGCGGCTTTTCTGCGCAGCAGGGCCGTTAGGTCAAAAAGCTGCTTGCGTCCCTTCCCGGCAAAATGGTAAACAAGACCGGAGCCTGCCTCAGTCTGTCGCCCCTGGCATTTTTTTGGCCAGACACGCACTTTTCATTTATCAGGAGAAACTTTTTATGGCTGCTGTTGCCCCGTTCCGCGCCCTGCGCTACAACCCGGAAAAAATCACCCGGCTGGAAGATGTGATCACCCCGCCTTATGACATTATTTCTGCTGAGGACGGCGAAGAGCTGCGGCAGAAAAATCCCTATTCCATGATCAACCTTGACCTGCGCAACACCTCGCAGGATGAGACTGAGGATGATGGCCGCTATCAGCAGGCCCGCGACCGCTTCATGTCGTGGGTGGAGGAGCAAGTTGTTGTCCGTGACCAACAGCCTGCCATTTACCTTTACGCCATTGATTATCAGCATCCCAACGGCAAAATGCTGACCCGCAAGGGCATCGTCTGTCTGGTCGGGCTGGCTGAGTTCAGCGAGGGCATCGTCCGTCCGCACGAAAAAACCTTTGCCGGGGTGATCAGCGACCGGCTCAAGCTGCTGGAGACCTGCCAAGCTCAGTTCAGCAAGGTCTTTTCCATTTATGCCGATCCGCAGCAGGAGGTGATCCGCACCTTGGAGCAGGCGCAGGAGAGCGCGCCCGTGCTGGAGGTCAAGGACAGCAACGCCAACAATCACAGCCTCTGGCGGGTCACGGACGCGGCGGCCATTGCCACAGTGCGGCAGTTCTTTGCGAATAAGCCTGTTTATATTGCCGACGGCCATCACCGCTACACCACGGCCTTGGAGCTGCGCCGCCGCGCTTTGGCTGCTGATCCTGATCTGCCTGCGGATGATCCGCGCAACTTCATGATGATGTATCTCTGCGGCTGCGAGGATCCGGGCCTGTCTGTCCTGCCCACCCACCGCCTTGTCCGCTGGCCCGGCACGATGAGCGCGGACCTGCTGGCTGACAAGCTGCGGACAGAGCTGACTGTCACCGAAGTCACGCAGAGCAGCCGGGAGAGCCTGATGGCTGAGACTTTCAACCGGATGGACGAGGCGGCAGCCAGCGGCCTGCCCGCCTTTGGGGTTTATCATGCCGGAGAGAACCGCGCCTTCCTGCTGACCTCGGCCAAGGAGACCCTTGCCAGCTTGGCCGACAAGCCGGAGGTGCTGCGCAGCTTGGATGTGGTGGTGCTGTCAGAGGTGCTGCTGGGCCGCTGTCTTGGCCTCAGCCATGAGCAGTGCGCCAAGGGCAGGCTGATCAGCTACTTGAGCGACCCGGATGAGGCCCTCGATGCGGCGGTCAAGGAGAGCGTCAATGACGGCCATACCCCACTGCTCTTCCTGCTCAATCCGACCAAAGTTGAGCAGGTGCTGCGGGTGGCGGACAGCGGCGAGATCATGCCCCACAAATCCACCTTCTTTTATCCAAAAATCCTCACTGGCCTGCTGATCAGGAAGCTGGATGAGGCCGTGCCGCTGCCATAGCAGCTTCCTGCTGCGGGGCTGACACGGCAATCGCCGCCAGGGAACCTCCCCTGATCTCATTGACAACTGCCCGTACATCTACAACCCGCAGCAGGAGGACAGCGACAAGGATCATATCGGCGATGTCTGCGACAACTGCCCGCTCGTCGCCAACATAAATCAGAAGGACAGCGACCGGGACGGCGTGGGCGATGCCTGCTGCGAGCTGCTGCTGAAACATTAGCAGTTGAGGCCAGCAGCCCGCCGTTGTGTCGCAAGGAAACAAAAAAGGCACCTCCTTTCCAAGAGATGCCTTCCTTTTTGCAATGTCGTTTGACCGTCCTTATTCAACCGTATTGCTCTCCTCCTGCGGAACAGGCGGCGCAGCATCTGCCGGTTCTTGCGAAGGAGCAACGTTGCTTTCCTGTGCTGCCGGAACTGGAGAAGTCTGCTCTGCTTGCTCTGTCTGCCCTGAAGGAGCAGCGGCAGGAACTGATGCAGCCTCCGCCTTCTTCACCAGCAAACTCTCCCGCTTCACCTTGGTCAGCTCCTCAGCCTGCCACTTGCCGACCTTGAAATACAGCTCGCTGTTCGACATCTTGAGGACATACTCATCCTTGTCCTTGGCTAAGTTATACGTCACTGTGCTGCCGTCATTCTTAGTAACGACAAACTGCACAGCCGGGGCCTGCTGGAAGAGCGGGGCCGCTTTCGCCGGATCAAGCACGGCCTCGACACTCAGGCCGGTGATCGTGTTGAGCAGCTTGTCCACCTCATCCTTGGAGGCTTCGCCCTCCGCCGCGCCGTCCAAGAGCCAGTCCTTGTCCTTGCGGGTCAGGGAAATATCCCCTGTCGTCACCTGCTTCAGCTCCTCCCGGTTCAGGCGGGCAACGGTCTTATCCAACCAGCCGTCTGCTGTCGCCTCTGCGTCAAAGTCGCTGACCGGAATGGTGAAGACCGCAGCCTGCCCATTGACGCGGGCGTAGCTCTGCCGCAGTCCTGCCGACTTGCCGAGATAGAAATCAGCAACGATCTTGTCGCCTTCCTTGAAGACGAGATGGCGGTTGAAGTCCTTGTCCGCTGTCTGGAAGCGTTTGGCCGCCCCCTCAGTCGAGGCCACAGCCAGCCCTTGCTTGGCTGCCGCGATTTTCTTCAGCAGACTTTCAACCTGGCTGCTGTTCGCAGGCGCGGAAAAAGCATCCGGCAGCAGCCAGCTCTTGTCCTTTTTGCGCAGAGTGACCTTCTTGCCGTCGCCCGCGCTGATCTGCACCGTGCTGATCTTGTCAGGACTGAAGGCAAGGAAAAGGGCGTTCGGCTGGGCCGCATTCAGGCCGGAGCTGCTGCGCACTTGCAAGAAAAGAGCCGCGCCCAGTTGGAGAACAAGCAGGGCCGCTGCCGCATATATCAGACGTTGAATCATGGTCATACCCTCCCAGAAATCGGTTGCAGAAAGGCGAGTTGCGCCCGCTTGGTCCGCTGCTGGAGCTGCTGCCTGATCAGCCAGATCAGAGCCAGTCCGAGCAGGGCCAAGGCATAATTGAGATACTCAATGACCATCTGCTTCTGCTTGCTCATCGGCGCAAGGGTGCGGGAGAAATGGCCGCGTCCCCGGATGGCGAGCAGACCCCGGTCTTCGAGCGACCAGTCAACCGCATTGGCCGCAAGCTGCACCGGAGCTAAATAACTGCTGCGCATGACGCTGGAGCTGATGCCAAGAATCGGGTCGCTGAGGAAACTGCTGGAGGCAAAGAGAATGATCCGGGCTGTGTCTGGCGACTTGTCCAACTGGCGGATGATCACCTGTTCTTTTTTCTCCTTGTCATCCTTTTTATCACCATCTGATTTCGGCTTTTCCTCGGCCTTGTCATCCTGTTGCAGCAAGGGCGAGGGTTTGCCAGCAAAATAGGAAGCAAAGCTGCCTTCCACTGCCGCTGCCAGCAGATGCTTTTCCTGTTTGCCCTCAATCGCAAAGCCCAAGTCAGGGTAGCGGTCAAAATCCGGCTGAATCTCAGTGGAAGAGGAAAGCCAGCTCTTGTCCGAGCTTTCCAGGAGGCGGATGACCTTGCGGCCTTTGTTCTTGGCCTGATCAATGCTGATCGGCGAGGCCCAGTTCAGGGTGATTTGATTCAGGCCGACTGTGAGACCGCTGTCCTCGTTCATGCCATCCGGGCGGATGTCAGCAAAATACGGATACTTGACTAAATGCGTCTCGCGCACCGTGAAGCCGCCGATCTGCCGCTCCGCAGGCACTGGAAAGGGACTGTTCTGCAGATCAAGCACCAGCTTTTTATCCATACTGATGCCGTAATGGGCCAGCCAGTCTTCCAGCCCGGTTTTTTCCGGGGCAATGGACAAAGCACCGTCCAAATTGATCTTATAGGGCGAGGCGGCAATGATCACCGTGCCGCCCTGCATGAGGAACTGATCAACCGCAAAAAGCTGCTGCTCGTCCAGATTTTCCGGCGCAGCCAGAAGCAGCAGGTCAGCCTCGCTCGGCACCTGACCTTTGCGCAAATCCGTGTCTTTGACGACATGCTCCTGCGAGAGCACATCCTTCAACGCAGTAAAGGGGAGACCATGTCCCGGCATCCCGAACTGGGGCATGGGCGGACTGCTCTCCGGCACGTTCAGAGCCACGGTCTTGGCAAAACCGCTGGCAAAACGCTTCAGCCCGGCTTGCAAGGACTGGCGCAGGCTTTCTTTGGCCAAATCGTCGGGCAGGGGAATTTCCAGCACCTGCTCGCCGCTGGCCAAGGTGATGTAGAACCAGAAGGTGTTCCGGTCAAAAAGACTGGCGGTCATGGGCTGGAAGCCGAATTCCTCCTTGATTTTCTGAGCTGTCTTGCCGTTGTCCGCATCCGGGTCAGCCACGCTGTAGCTGAAGCGGCCATTGCTTTCTGCTTTCAAATCCTTGGCCAGATCAAGCAGATCAGCCTTGAGCTTGCGCAGCTCCTCCGGCAGCAGCTCATCAGGTGAGAAATAGCCGGTCAGGGTCACGGGCTTGCTGATCGAGCTGAACAGGTCGCCGCCGCCTTGGTAACTGTAGAGTACCTTCTTGATGGCCCGCGTGATGTCATACTCAGGGTTGCGCAGGTCAACATCAAGATTGCGCTCGTCCTGGGCCTTGACTTCGATGAGGTCGCGGAAGCCGAGCGTCTCAAACTGGTCGCCGTAACGAATCAAGATGTCAAAATAGGAGTTAGTGACCGAGGCCTGATACTTGCTCGCGGTCTGGAAGGGCACAGGCTGGATGCCGTACTTCTGGCCTGCTTCCTTTTCCAAGTCCGGGTGTTCTGCTGGATCAACAAATTCCACCCGCACCTTGTCGCCGCCTGCGACAGCGTATTCTGCCAGCAGGTCGCGCAGACGCGGCACCAAGGGAGCCAGCAAAGGATGGGTCTGGGCCGAGAAATAGCCTCGGATCAGCAGCGGCTCGCGGAGCTGGTGGAGATAGCTGCGCGTGGCCTCAGAAATGGAATAGATATGCCCCTTGGTTATGTCAGCGCGGATGCTGTTGAGCGGGGCCAGCCAGAAGTTGGCTGCCAAGAAGTTGGCAATCAGCAGGCCGATGGCGATTTGCCAGCTCTTATGATGGCTGCTGGTTGGATTGTCCGCCCAGCGGATTTTCTCCAAGCCGTAGATGTTGAGGCTGAGAAAAATTGCCGTGATGCAGATATAATAGTAAATATCGCGCAGGTCGATCACCCCGCGTGTGATGGATTTGAAGCGCGAGCCGGAGCCGAGCAGTTGCAGGAGTTCCGCGCCTTGGTTGCCAAAAAAGGCGGACAGGGTGTCAGAACCTATCATGTAAAGCAGGCCGCAGATCAGCGACGCAGCGATCAGGCTGACAATCTGGCTCTCTGACTTGATGCTGACAAAAAGACCGATGGCAATGTATGCCGCAGATAGGCAGAGCGCGGCCACATAACCGCCTATAACCGGCCCCCAGTCCAGCGGCCCCAAAAAACTCACTGTGATGGCGAGCGGCAGGGTCAGGAGCAGGGCCAAGGCAATCAGGCCGAGGCAGGCGAGAAATTTTCCCAAGACCAAAGAGAGAGGCCGCACCGGCGCGGTCAGGAGAAATTCCAAGGTTCCGGCCCGCCGTTCCTCCGCCCAGATCCGCATGGTGATGGCGGCGGAAAGAAAGATCAGCAGCACGGGCATCCACTCGAACAGCGGGCGAATGTCAGCGATATTTCTGGAGAAGAAGGTCTCAACCCAGAAAAAGACGAACAGGGAGACTGCCAAAAATGCGCCCAGGACAATAAAGGCTGCCGGACTGCTGAAAAATGCGCCAAACTCCTTTTTGGCGACACGTAAAATCGTGCTCATTGCGTTTTCCTCCTTTCAGCCGCTGATCTCGGCGAACACTGTTTCCAAGGTTCTGGTCTCAAAATGCAGGGCATAAAGCGGCCAGTTCTGCTCCTGCACTGCCTTGGCAATGGCAGCGGCAGCCTCTTTGTTGTCGATGCCGTTGTGCAGCTCCAAGGCAAAAGCACTTTTCCCGGCAGCAGCTGCCTTGGCGACCTGCGGCAGAGAGCTGAACAGCCGCAGAGCCTGCTCCTGCTCTGCCTTGGTGCTGACCAGCAGCCTGCCGCTCTGGCGCAGTTCGTCAAGACGGGCATCCAGAGCGACGCAGCCGTTTTTAATGATGATCACCCTGCCGCAAATTGCCTGCACCTCTTGGAGAATATGGGTGGAAATGATCACGGTGGCGGTCTTGGCCAGCTCGGTGATCAGGCTGCGCATCTGAAGAATCTGGGTCGGATCAAGGCCGTTGGTCGGCTCGTCAAGGATGAGGATTTCCGGCTTGTGGAGGATGGCTTGAGCCACGCCGACCCGCTGCCGGTAGCCGCGTGACAGGGTGGCAATCGGTTCTGCCGCCTTTGCCGCCAAGGCAGTGCGCTCCACTGCCTCCCGCACCAGAGCGGGCCGTTCTTTCTCGGCGATGCCGTGCAGGGCGGCGCAGTAGTCAAGATAGCCGAGAATGCTCATCTCCGCGTAAGCTGGGCAGTTTTCCGGCAGGTAGCCAATCTTTTCCTGGATTTTCCGCCGGTCACTGCTGATGCTCAGGCTGTCAATGCGGATGCTGCCTGCGGTGGGTTCCAGATAGCCAGTCATCATCTTCATGACCGTGGTCTTGCCTGCGCCGTTGTGGCCGAGCAGACCGACAATTTCACCGGGGCTGATCTCGAACGAGACATTGTTGACCGCTGTGAAGTCCCCGTATTTTCTGGTCAGTTTTTCAACGTTGATCATGGGCAATCTCCTCAGATCGTTTTGTTGAACGAAAAAGATTCCCGCTGGAAAAACTGGGATGCAGCGATATCAGGGCAGGGGTTGCAGAAAGTCTCGCAGCAGTTTTCCGCAGGCGCGGAACGGGACCTGTGCAGCCGGAGCCGGGATGCTCTGGCAAGGCGCAGAGTTTCCAGCAAAGGAAGCAACCGGCGGAAATAATAAAATCAGCAGCGGAAAAGTCAAGGGGCTGGAGTCCTTTTTCTGATGCTCGTTACGATTTCTGAACCATCCATCATGTCTCTTTCGTTTGCGCTCTCAAGGAGAATATGGTAATGATGATGCGCCATGCTGAACGACAATGTCCTTTCCAAGGAATCTGACCGCAACTCTTCAACCTGATTGCAACAATGTCCCGCTGTTCACGCAGTCTTCCTGCCGCTCTTGTCCTGCTGCTCTGCACGCCCACGCTGCTGTTCGCCTCAGAGGGCGGCGGCCACGGACTGGCCATTTCGCCTGTCTGGATTTTCCCCTTTGCCATGCTGCTGGGCTGCATTGCCGTCCTGCCGCTCGTGGTTCATCACTGGTGGGAGCACAACCGCAACCGGGCCATCATCAGCGGCTCGTTCGCGCTCATCTTTGCTGTCTATCTGCTGCTCAATTTTGGTCATGCGGGCTGGGTGGCCCTGTATCACGCCATCTTGTATGAATATCTGCCCTTCATCGTTCTGCTGGGCGCGCTGTTCATCATTTCCGGTGGAATCTATATCAAAGGCTCTTTGGCAGGCAGCCCGCTTTCCAACACGGTCATGCTGCTCATTGGGGCGGTCAGCTCCAGCTTTATCGGCACCACCGGCGCATCCATGGTCCTGATCCGTCCTTTTATCAGGGCTAACGAGAAGCGGGAGCAGAAGGTGCATCTTGTTGTCTTCTTTATCTTCATTGTTTCCAACTGCGGCGGCCTGCTCACCCCGCTCGGCGACCCGCCCCTGTTCCTCGGCTTTCTGAAAGGCGTTCATTTTAGCTGGACCCTGCGGCTTTGGAAGGAATGGCTGTTTGTCAACGGCGGCCTGCTTCTTACCGCCTATTGTCTCGATCATTTTGTCTTCAACCGCGAGAAGAAACGGCACAGCGTCGATGAGGCGATGCGGCACGAGCCGCTGCGCATTCTTGGCTGGCACAATTTCTTGTTCTTGGCCGGAATTGTGCTGGTCATTCTTGGCAAAGGCGAAGGCTGGGGCGGCGAATGGCCCTTTGGCATGCAGGAGGGTCTGATGGCCGGAATTGCGCTGGCTGCCTATTTCACCACCAGAAAGGGCATTCGCAGATGCAACCGGTTTTCTTTTACTCCGATCATTGAGGTGGCCATCCTTTTTGCAGGCATTTTCATCACCATGATTGCCCCGCTCATGGTCCTCAACACGCACGGCAAGGAACTGGGCCTGAACGAGCCGTGGCATTTTTTCTGGGCAACCGGCCTGCTGTCCAGCTTTCTTGACAACGCCCCGACCTATCTGACCTTTGCCGCCACTGCCTGCGGCCATCTTGGGGTCAGTGTGGAAGGACAGAAATATCTGGCTGAATTCCTTGCCGTTGGCGGTGCTGAAGCGGCCCGCCTGCTGGTGGCGATTTCCTGCGGCGCGGTCTTCATGGGAGCCAACACCTATATTGGCAATGGCCCCAATTTCATGGTCAAGGCCATTGCCGAGGAGAACGGAGTCAGGATGCCGAGCTTCTTTGGCTACATGGCTTGGTCAGGAGCGATTCTGATTCCCCTGTTTATTTTGGTGACAGTGGTATTTTTCTAAGGTTGCTGCTACAATGCCCGGCGGACATGATGATGAACGGCATTCTGCAACCAGCAAACAAGGTGTGAAGATGAAAAAAACGTTTTTCTGGCCAGCCGCGCTCGGTCTGGCCATTATCAGCAGCCCGGCGGCCAGCCACGGCCAGAACAGCAGCCCCTTGCTGCCGATTGAGGAATACAACCAGATCGCGTCCCAGCATCCCAATTTTGCTCCAGTCTATTTTGAACGGGGCATGGCCCGCTTCAGTGCCAAAGACTATAGCAATGCCATCCCGGATCTGACCAAGGCGGCGCAGATGCGTCCCAATGATGCGGATGCGCATTACATGCGCGGGGCCGCCTATCTCGCCGCCGGTCAGCTTGATCAGGCGGTGACGGATTTGGACAAGGCTGCGGAACTGGAAAGAAACATGTTTGTCGAAACCTATAAAATGCGCGGCAATCTCTACTTGACCAGAGCCTATTTCAGCAAGACGGACAACAACCGCCTTGCCGATGCTGAGGCGGCAATCAAGAATTTTGATGAGATAGTCCGTCTCAATCCTGACTGCGCTGAAGCCCGCTACAACCGGGGGCGCGGCTATTTTGCCCAAGCCTATTTTTCCAATTCCAGTGCCGAGCAGGCTATTGCTGATTTTGACAAAGCCCTCAGCATCAATCCGAATTTTGAGGCGGCGCAGAAGGAACGGGAATCTGCGCTCAATTACGAGCAAACGCGTAACGGGCAAAAGTTGCATTGAGCGCGAATGGATGCCAGCCCCCTGATCTGCATTGGCCTTGGCTCCAATCTTGGCCAGTCCCGCAAGCTGCTCTTGGCTGCCTGGCAGGTCTTGGGTCAGCATCCAGAAATACGCCTGCAGCAGCTCTCCCAGCCCTGTAGGACCAAGCCGGTCGGCATGAGCAGTCCGCATTGGTTCATCAATGCCGCCGGTCTGCTGCGCAGCTCCCTCAGCCCGGCAGCCCTGCTGGAGGTGCTGCTGGCGATTGAGCAGCGTTTCGGCAGAGTCCGCTCGCCAGAACAGCAGGGGCATCAGGACCGAACCCTTGATCTTGATCTGCTCCTGATTGATCAGCATGTTCTGCGGACAGCAGAGCTTGTCCTGCCCCATCCAAAAATGCAGGAACGCCTCTTTGTCCTCGCGCCGCTGGCCGAGATCGCCCCAAACCTGCGCCATCCGCTTCTGGGCAAAACCATTGCCGAGCTGCTGGCTGATCTGCTGCCGCAAACGGAAGCAGGTTCTGTGGAGCCAGTCGCGTGGGAGGATGAACCGCAATGAAAGCGAAAACGTTGCCCTGCCACTTCTCTATTGCCTGCCGCGCCGCTTTGTTATAAGGTTTGGCGCAGATTTCTTACAGGCCGCCTTCAGCGGCAGCACAACGCATTTTCATGAAAAAGGACACAAACAGATGGGTTTATTAGCAGGCACAGCCTCGTTCACCCGCTTCACGGTGGAGGGCGAGCTGCCCGGCAATCCGTGGGATTTCATTGCCGAGCAGGTGGCAAAGCACAGTTTCAAGGATATTGACGAGACCCTTGATGAATTTTCTCTGGGCTGGGTTTCGGTCGGCGACATGTTCGACTCCAACTTCGCTTACGGTTCCTATGCCGCAGGCGACTATGTGGCTCTGTCCATGCGCGTGGATGAGCGGCGGGTTTCTGCGGCAGTGCTGAAGAAATTCGCGGCCAAGGAGGAGGCGCGGATTAAAGAGGAACAGGATCTGCGCCGCTTGAGCCGCAGCGTTCGGCTGGAGATCAAGGAGCGGCTCAAGGCCGAGCTGATGCGCAAATCGCCGCCGGTGCCCGCAGTCTATGATTTCTGCTGGAATGTGCCGCAGGGCCGGGCGATTTTCTTTTCCAACAGCCGCAAGCCGCTGGCTCTGCTCGAAGAGCTGTTCAAAGAAACCTTTGGCCTGTCCTTAGTCATGCAGGTGCCGTGGAACACGGCCTTGCAGCTTGTTGATGAGACCACTGCGGCCAAGTTGGACACCCTTCAGCCTTCCCTGCTTATCTGACCCGGAGAAAACACAATGGACCTGCTTGATCTGATAGAAGAAAAACGTTTTCTCGGCCAGGAGTTCCTGATCTGGCTCTGGTGCAGTTCCGAGGAGCGCGGCGGCAGCGTCATGCTGCCGGACCGGAGCGAAGTGTCAGTGCTCTTTGAAAAACACATGCTGCTTGAATTCGGCGAAGGGGCGGAGTGCGAGAAGCTGGTCTGCCGGGGCCAGATGACTGAACTGCGCGAGGCTCGCGCTGGTCTGGCCTTGGGCAAGAGGCCTGAGCAGGCCCGGCTCAAAATCATCCGTGACGAGCGCGAATACGGCTTCACTTTGACCGCCGCCACAATGGAATTCCGCAGCATGAAACTGCCTGCCACAGCGGGCGCGGATGATGGCGGCGATGACCGGGCCGGACTGGAAGGGCAGATTCTCGAACGCATTTCCCTGATCGAAGAGGGCATTGATTTGGTCAACGCCCTTTTCCGCCGCTTCCTGCTGCTCCGGGCCTCTGATGAATGGGCCAAGGAACTGATCAAGCTGCGGCAGTGGATCAGCAGCGGCCCAGAGTTCGCAGCGGCCTGAGCAAAAAGAAAAGTTGCCAAAGCAGACCACCCCCTCCTTTGGGGCAGGCGCAGCCTGACGGGGTGGTTGACAGGTTTCAAGAACGCAGAACCTCAACTACAACCATGCCCAGCCATGCAGCTTTACACTGACTTGCAGGAAATCACCCGGCCCTTTCACCGCCCGGTTGTCACGATTGGCAACTTTGACGGTGTGCATATTGGCCATCAGCTTCTTTTCAGTGAAGTCGCGCTCCGGGCACGGCGCATTGGCGGCACCTCGGTTGCCATCACCTTTGATCCTCATCCGCTGAAAGTGCTGCGGCCAGAAGGCATTCCCCTGATTTCCTGCATCAATCAGAAAATTGAGCTGATCCGCATGGCTGGCGTTGACGCGCTGATCATCATTCCCTTCAGCCGTCAGTTTGCCCGGACCACGGCCACTGATTTTGTCGAAACAGTGCTCTTCGGCCTGATCGGCGTGCATGAGCTGGTGGTTGGCTATGACTACGCCTTTGGCCGGGGCCGGGAGGGAAATATTGATTTTCTCCGGCAGCAGGGGGAGGAAAGGGGCTTTCCTGTCACTGTGGTTGAGGCCCATTATGAGGACGGGCTGCCGGTTTCCAGCACCCGCATCCGACAGTTGGTCATGGAAGGTCGGATGGAGGAGGCTTGCAGGCTGCTGGGCCGCTGCTATCATATTCACGGCACAGTCCAGCGGGGCAGGCAGCGAGGCAGGCAGTTAGGTTTTCCCACTGCCAATCTGCATCTTTCCGCCGAAGACCTCTGCCCGAAAAAAGGCGTTTATGTCACCCAGGTGCTCTGCGGCGGCAAGACCTATGGCAGCATTTCCAATATTGGCCACAATCCCACTTTCGGCGGCGGCGGGCTGGTGGCGGAAACTCATATTTTTGATTTTAACACTGATATTTACGACCAGCCGATTCAGCTCAATCTGCTCCGCCATCTGCGCGGAGAGATCAAGTTCGGCTCGGCAGACGAGCTGGCCGCGCAGATTTGCAAAGATGTGGCAACGGCCCGGCAAGTCCTCGCAGATACGGCCAAAGAGCGGCTGCTTTCCTGCGAGGAGCGGTTTACCCAGCAGATGCTGGTCTCTGAAGCTGAAGAAAGCTGAGAGGGCGAAGCGCGCAGGCTCCGCCCTCTGCCAGTTCTGCGGCTCTCAGAAGCTCAAGCGCACACCGGCCATGACCAAAGTAACATCCTCATAATCAGCCTTGGTGTCATCCTCCAGCGACAAGGTGCGGCAGCCCGCATAAAGCTGGGTGTTCCAGTCAGCCAGCTCTTGGACAAACTGCAGCCCATAGCCGCTGGCCTCCTGGCCAATGTCAAAGGCGGCGGCATTTTCAAACACGCCGTAATCAATAGAAATGGATGTTGAGCCAATGGGCTGGGCAAATGTGTAGCCGAGCTTGCCGTAGAAGAAGGTCGGGTCATCGCCGTTCGCTGGCATGTCGCTCACATCAATGGTTGAAGCCGCGACCGTGAGGTTCAAGCCGGTGGAAAAGAGCACGGAAACGGAGCCGTTGATCTGGCTCCAGCCCTCGTCCGCATTGGACCAAGCGACTTCAGCTTCCAACTGGTTGCCGTTAAATTCACCGGCATACTCCAAGGCAACATCGCCGATCTCATCCTCGCCTATCGCTCCGCTGAGAGTGAAGCCGCCAAAGCTGGGCGTGTCGTAGCGAACCCGGTTGGCCTTGCCCAGACCTTCGGAAGAAATGCCGCCGTTGGTCACAGACTCCACGGTGAAATCCTCGCTGTACGCTTTCGCCGCCGCATCAAAGAAGCTCAAACCGCCGCCGACATCACCAAAACCGACATTGCCGACAATGTCAGTGCCGGACAGATCGTGCTCCGAGCTGACATCAGAGGCCATCTCGCCCTTGCCGAGCGAGACCTTGCCGAGCTGGCCTTCAAGATACAGCTCAACCAATTGTGCATCGAATTCACCGGCAATGCTCTCCTCATCCATAGACACGGCATTGGATGGATTGCTCTGCCAGACATACTCAAGATTGCCGCCCACGTTCAGGCACTGGGTTGCCGCCACCTCCCCGGTCAGGCCGATAAGGGTCTCTGAGTTGGTGTTGTCAACATGAAAGAACTTTTCCTGATTGCCGTCATCAGCATACATGACAGCCCGGTTTATTGCACCGTAGAGCTGGAGCTGCACCTTGTCGCTGCCAGACTGGATTTCCAAAGCCGAAGCTGAGGAAGCGGCGGCAAGCAGCAGGGATGCGGCAAGCACGGTCAGTGTTCCCTTGGTCTGATTCTTCATTTCTTCATTCTCCTTCTATTATTATACAGGTTGATTTGCAGCAGCCGCATTTCATTGCGCTGCTGTTTTTTTCTGACCCGCAGCAGCCTGCTCCTCAGCGGCGGCTGCGAGAAAATCCTCTTTAGTCAGGTCAAAATCCGCCTCATGCGATTCATCCACTTGCAGAATGATGGTCATGTCGCCTTGACAGGGCGGGACAAAGTCAAACTTGCCCTCCTTGTCAGTTCTGCCTGCAAGTTTTTTTTCTCCTTTGTCATTGACGACAAAGATCGTGCCATTCTGCACTTTTTTGTTGCCGCCCATGAACGAGCCTTCGACATAAACCCGGCCTTTCTCCACATAGCACCAGAGAACAACGGCATGGGCATGAGCTGAGGCGGCAAAAGCCAACAGCAGCAGAAAACTGGCTGTCATCCTGAAAAATTTCATCTTCCGAATTATCTTTTCTGTCGGCAGCGACAGGTTAATCAGCCGCCTTGCGGCGCATTTCATAGGTGATCACGGAAAAGACTTTGAAGCGGTGCTGCTCATCTTTGCGGACAGTTTTATAAAAATGGCATTCCTGACAAGCGGCGACTTTCTCGGCATAGCTGCCCTGCACCTCACCGCGACAGAGTGTGCCTGGAATGACCCAGCAGCAGCGGCCCGCGTTTTTGCCGTCGTGAATGCCGTCCGCCCGCTGCTCCGCCGCCGCAGGGCAGACCCCGCGCTCGGCAGTGTTGCTGCCGCCCGGCTCCAGACCGCACTGCTCAATCTCCCAGCAATTCAGTTTCTGTTCCATGCTTCATCCGCCTTTGTCAATTAAAAAAGTGATGCTGCATTTTTCCCGCATCCGCCTGGCAGCACCTTGCAACTGCTGCTGCACACTGGGCTGATTTTCTTCACCATCAAGAAGCGGAGCGGCCACAAAGAGAACGGTCAGTGCCGCTGCCAGGCAACTTGCTGTTTTTTCATGCAATCACACCATGCTGAGAAAGAAAGGAGGCTCTGCTCTGTCCGCAGGCTCAGTTGATGCCAATCCATTTCCAGCCGCGCTTGTCCAAGAGGGCTGCTCTTCTGCTGCCGTAACAATCGATGACGGCAAGGCGTAACAGCAGACAGATTGCGGCGGCCAGCCCCAAAACTTCATGGCCAGCTGCCAGCAAACGAGCAATCACTTGGTTTGCTGGGGAAACAGGGCGGTTCATAGTTTAATTATTTTGACAAAACGTGCTGCGTCACCCGAAGAGGTATCACTATTTTTACAATTAAGCAACTTTTTTTTCGGGTCATCGCCCTGTTGAGCGTTATTTTTTACGGCCAATATATGCGTCCCAAATATGGTCTGTCAGGCTTGCCGTCATTGCCGGTGTGCGCGGCAGGCAAGGGCATCGACCTTGTTGCCACTGGCGATTTCATCCCATCCAAGCTGGTTCCGCCTCAAGCAGCTCTGCGCAACTCTGCAATTTCTCTCTTGACAAGCATGGCCAGCCGAAATAAATTCGGCAGTTGCGCTTCATAACTACTTCTTGCCGGGAGAGCACCATTCCCCCAACTGAACAGGTCGCTGCTGCTGGGAGTGAATTCCTGCCCTCCTCTTGAACCCTCGAACAAAATACCATCCATATCCAACGAGATGAATACGATTCACGTGGAAAAGAATCCTGCCGAGCACAGGTTGCAGCAGCTCGGAGTGCGGAGCTGGGCAATTTGGACAAAAGAGGCATCCAGCTTTCCGTGGCATTATGACGAGCAGGAGACCTGCTATTTCCTCGAAGGCAGCGTTGTTGTCACGCCTGCAAATGGCGAGCCGGTACAGATCAGCAAAGGCGATCTTGTCACTTTTCCTGAAGGAATGGATTGCGTCTGGGAGATTAAAGAACCTGTCCGCAAGCATTATCTTTTTGGATAAGGCAGCTAATAAGCATAACCATGTCACGAAGAGATAGTTATCATGATGTTGTAAAATACTTGCTTATACAAGAAGGGTGGAGTGTCACGCACGATCCGTACATATTCGGAACTGATCCTAAATTGTTAGCAGATTTGGGAGCGGAGAGGGTGATAGCCGCTGAACGTAAGCATGAAAAGATTGTTGTCGAAATCAAGAGCTTTCTGCGCACGTCTCAGGTTGCCGATTTTGAGGATGCTGTCGGCAAGTACAGTGTGTACAATATTTTTCTCCAACAGCAGGAACCGGACAGGAGATTGTGGCTGGCCGTCCCGCTTCATGCAGCCGAAAATATCCTCAGCCGAGAGGTGGGGCGGGTTACGCTTGAAGCGATGAGGATTCCTGTTATTGTCTATTCATTAACCGGAGAGGAGCCTTTGATATGGAAAATTCCGAAGAATTCTACAGGCAGTGTGTGAAAAAGTTTCTGGCATCTTATGAATCTTTAAAAACGAACGATTCGCAGATAGAACTTATCTTTGATGATGTACGGATGCGGTACATGGCCGTTTGGGTAGGATGGCAGAAGCACAAACGAATTCATGAGTGCGCTGTTCATATTGATATATCTGACGGAGATGTGGTTATTCAGCGGAACGACACGGAAGATATGCTTGATGAAGAGCTGATAAAAATGGGAATTCCGAAATCGCGCATACGATCGGAGATTATTCCTCCTGAAGCTCGGTTTTATTTGGAAGAAGGGAGGCGCGGTGCAGAATCGCCGGGTGCGTGAGGTCTGTTTCTGTGAAACGAAAGCGGAGAGATTTTATTGTTTCTATGTAACGGAGTATTGTTTATGATTGCCAAAGATATGCTTGCTCAGATTCAACATGCGCCGCTGGCAGAGCGCATACAGCTTATTGAGCTTATTTTGAGGTCATTGAAAGAGGATATACAGTCCAGCATCTCCAGCACGTCTCGACGGAAATCATTTAAAGTACGCAAGTTTCATCTTGGGCAGGAAGTTGCTTGTGATCGTGATGAAATCTATGCTGAACGAGGGTAAGAAGACACATGCTCTTTGCAATTGATACGAACCTGCTGGTTTATGCCCATAATTCAGATTCTGAATTTCATCAGCAAGCTGCCCAGTTCATCGAACGCATGTTCAATGAGTATGATGCGGACGGGCAGTTGTCTGTTTGTCTTTCAACGCAGGTGCTGACAGAGTTTATCAATGTCATGACACGACAGATGCTGCGGAGGCCTCTGTCAATTCAAGAAGCAGCAGATGTTGTGCAGGATTATCTTGACACTGGAGTTCTTGTTCTTTCCCATAAGGAAACGCAGATGCAAACGTTTCTGACGCTGTTGAAAACAGTCACAACACGCAAAAAGATGTTTGATGTGGTGCTTGCCGCGACATTGAAAGATCATGAGATTGCCGGATTGTACACGGTGAATACCGTTGACTTTGAAGATTTTGAATGGCTGAAGGTGATCAATCCGCTCAAGACAGACGGTGAAGAGCAATCCTTCGCTTGATGAGATGCAGCCAAGGGGTGGTGTTAGAGGTTTTGCAGGGGAAGAGAAATTTGGATATCAGGCAGATAAAAGCATTAAGCACCAGATTCAATGTGTCGCCTTTGGTATTCATTCAGGAATAGTGTGCGGCAGGGCTGGAAATGGGTAAGCGGGCGAAAAAGAAATGATGCGAGAACGCATCCTACGAGACTTTGGCTCAAATTGTTTGATTTCGTTTCACTCAAGCAGGCCTGCTAAACTATTTAAATTACAAAATAATATACCAATGAGCAATGTTCGTCCGAATCTGAAGGCATTCAAGGATCGAGAAGATTTAGTCTTTGTCGTAGATCGTTTCAATGCGCTTGAGGATAATCTTACAAGTATCCTGACGAGAGAGATTGGCGTACCTAAAGAACAAGAATCCTTTGTCCGGGATATTGTTTTCAACAATACAATTGTATCTTTTTCGGCAAAAGTGAAATTATTTTTACACTTGCGGTCAATACGGAATTGGCCGAAAATTGATCCCAAAGATTTTCACCGGCTGATGCACATCCGTAATCAGTTCGCTCATTGCAATCCAACGCAATATATTCATGTCACCATGAACAAAGGAGATAAGCCCGTTCAATCTGAAGTAAAAATCATGCTCGAATCGCTGAGTAATGCGGGGGAGATTGTTTCAGTCGAGTCTTCGATAGCACTCAAAGAATTCACAGAGATATATGATCGACTCAGGACGTACCTGTTTAAGGTGTCACAAGCAGATTCACCTGATGATAAGATGGTTTGAAATATGGAGGATTCCGGTCAAGCATCCCTACGTAACTAATATTAAATATACACATATAAATCCAACTCCATATCTGCAATTATGAACGAGAACGAAAAGAAGCTATCATTTGAATTGCAAGTTGAAAGGAATAAAAATGGACAACTCGAAGAGAAAATCGAGCAACAGAAAAAAGAGATTCAAATTATAGCATCTATTTTAATAGTAACATTGATTATTTTATTTTTCTTTCTGTATGCTAATTATAAATATGAAATGGAGAAAATTTACCAAAGTACCATTTTTATGGCAATTGCTGGGGCAATTTTTTTATTTTTTTACAAAATATATCCAAAAATATCATCCATGATTTTTTGTAGTTTTTTTGTATTAGCTGCATATAAAAAGGGTGGTTTTATAGACTGGTCTTTTGGAATACTTTTCGCAATTTTATTCATATTTAATTTTTTCAAAAAAAATGATGCCTCCATGTAGTTCTGCTTGAGTGCAACAAAAGCGGACAACGAAATTCAACGACCATCTCAGTCCATTTTGCCGCTTCCATCGCTTCAAAGTCCATTGGAATTGCCCCCTTTCCAACTTGCATCCACACTTTCCCATGCCCTACATCGCCGACCTCCACACCCATTCGCAGTACTCCCGCGCCACCAGCAAGAGCAGCACCCTGCCCGGCTTGGCGGCTTGGGCGGCAGTCAAGGGCATTGACCTTGTCGCCACTGGCGATTTCACCCATCCGGGCTGGTTCGCCCATCTGTGCGAGCATCTCGAACCAGCAGAGCCGGGCCTGTTCCGCCTCAAACAGCCGCCCTCTGCCGCTGAATTAACTGCGCTTCTGCCGCCCGGCCTGCAAGCAGACTGCTCGCGCATCCGCTTCCTTCTCAGCGCGGAAATCAGCTCAATCTACAAGCGCGGCGGCAAGGTGCGCAAAATCCACAGCATTCTTTATGCCCCGGATTTCGAGGCCGTGCGCCGGATCAACAGCGTGCTGGCCGGCATCGGCAATCTGGAGGCCGACGGCAGGCCCATCCTCGGCTTGGACGCGGAAAAGCTGCTCGCTGTCCTCCTTGAACAGGCTCCAGAAGGATTCCTCGTTCCCGCCCATATCTGGACCCCGTGGTTCTCCCTCTTCGGCTCCAAATCCGGCTTTGACAGCATTGAGGAATGCTTCGGCGACCTGAGCAGCGAAATTTTCGCCTTGGAAACCGGGCTTTCCTCAGACCCGGAAATGAACCGCCACATCTCGGCCTTGGACCGCTTCTCGCTCATTTCCAATTCAGACTGCCACTCGCCGAGCAAACTGGGCCGGAACTGCAATATCTTTGACACAGAACTTGATTTTTTCGCTTTGCAGCAGGCACTGCGCCAGCCGCAGGACGCAGCAGGCAGGCAGCGTTTCCAAGCCACGATTGAATTTTATCCTGAAGAGGGCAAGTACCACTGCGACGGCCATCGCAAATGCGGGGTCTGTTTTGAACCTGCCCAGACCGTGGCCGCCAAAGGCATCTGCCCGGAATGCGGCAGACCGCTGACTGTCGGGGTGCTGTATCGGGTGATGGAGTTGGCTGACCGCGAGACTGCGCTTTGGCCGACCGGCTCGCCAGCAGTTCACAGCCTGATTCCCCTGCCAGAGCTGCTCGGCGAGCTGTTCAACTGCGGCCCGGCCACCAAAAAAGTGGAAACTGCTTATGCCAAGCTGATCAATACCTTCGGCTCGGAATTCCGTCTTCTGCTGGCAACGCCGCTGCCGGAGATTGCCGTCGTTTCGCCGCTCTTGGCTGAGGCAATCAAGCGGGTGCGCGAAAAGCAAGTCATCCGCAAGCCCGGCTTTGACGGCGAATTCGGCGTGATCCGCGTTTTTGCCGAAAATGAGCAGGCAGAACTGGGCGGGCAGATGAATCTTTTTGGCCTGCGTCCGGCCAAACCCCGCGCTAAGAAAGCAGCGCAGAAGACTGTTTTCCGTAAACGCGATACGGCGACGGCTTTACAGTCAGAAGGAAAAAAGTTGCTCAACCCGGAGCAGCAGGCAGCGGTTGCAAGTCAGGCTGCCAAGATTCTCGTGCAGGCCGGGCCGGGTACTGGCAAGACGCACACCCTTGTCCAGCGGGCTGTGCGTCTGCTGGATAACGGCCAAGGGCCGCTGGCAGTCATCACTTTCACCAACAAGGCGGCTGAGGAAATCCGCCAGCGGTTGGCTGCGGCAACAGACAATGCGCCAGTTTGGGTGGACACCTTCCACGGTTTCTGCCTGCACTGGTTGCGGCAGCATCAGCCTGAGCTTGCTTTGGTCGGGCCAGCGATGCGGCAGCGGATTTTCCTCCGCCAATATCCGCAGCTCTCCGAGCGCGAACGGAACAAGCTCCAGCGGCAGGCAGGGCTGTTTTTGGCAGAGCAGCCGGTCTTGCCGGAAAACTATGCTGAAGATGACCCGTTGCGGCCTTATTTTGCCTATCTCCGCGCACACAATTTGCTTGATCTGGACGAGGCAGTTCCGGCCTGCACCGCCCTTTTGCACGGAGACAGCGAGTTTGCCGCCGAGCTGCGGGCGGCTGTCGCGCATTTGCTCGTGGATGAATTTCAAGACCTTAATGCCGCCCAATACGAATTAGTCCGCCTCTTGGCGGAAACTGCTTCAATCTTTGCCATCGGCGACCCAGATCAGGCCATTTACGGTTTCCGGGGCGCGAATCCGGCCTGGTTCCGCCGTTTCGCCGAAGAGGAGCAGCCGGAACGCCATCATCTGACTGCCAACTACCGCAGCGGCGCAGCGATTCTGGAAGCAGCGGTGGCAGTGATTGCCAACAATTATCCACCCGATACAAAACAGAGCTTTGGCAAGGCGGCCAGCAATAAACAGGCACTGCTCTATCGTCATGCCGCTGCCACCGCTGCTGCTGAGGCCAGATTTGTTGCCGAGCAAATTCAGCAGCTCATCGGCGGCACCTCGCACCGGGAGATTGACCGGCTGGCCGGGGCTGAAGGCGGGCTTGCCCTATCCGAGATAGCCATTCTCTGCCGCACCGCCCGGCAAATGCCGCTTATTGCCCAAGCCTTGGCCGAGCGCACCATTCCCTGTCAGGCGGTTGATCTACAGCCTTTTTATCTGAGCGGTGAAACCAAGATTCTCTATTATTGGATATTGCTGGCTGCGGAACGGATTGATCAGGCGGAACTGCTCGTTCTTTTGGAAAACGATGAGGTCAGCAAAGAATTGCTTGCTGCGGCTGAACAGGTCTTGGCAGAACAGGAGAACAGCCGTTCACCGCTGGCGGACTTACTGGCTGTAGATTCTTTGCCGGAATTGTTGCGGAATTGTCTCGCCAAAACGGCGGAATTTGCTGCCCAGCTTGCTCAGGAAGCACCTGTTGCTGCGGTTGACCGCATCACAGCCAATTGCGGCCTGAACAAGGATGATTCCGATAGTATCCGTTTCCGTAACATGGCTGCATCCGCCGTATCCCTGCCAGCCTTTGCCGAACATCTTCGCCGCCACGAGAACAGCGTCATCTATGATGAGCGGGCCGAGGCTGTGCTGCTTGCCACTCTCCACGCAGCCAAGGGCTTGGAGTTCAAGGCGGTCTTTGTCACTGGCTGCGAAGAGGGGCTGCTGCCGCTGACTCCCCGCGCCGCCCTCGACTCAGCAGCAGAGCAGGAACATCTTGCTGAGGAGCGGCGGCTCTTCTTTGTCGGCCTGACCCGCGCTGCGGAAACCCTCTATCTGTGCAGCGCAGGCGAACGGCAGGGCTTTGCCGGTATCCAACGCCAGACACCTTCCCACTTTCTTGCCGAAATTCCGGCGGAACTGCTCAACAGTCCGCTCCTGTCGAAGAAAAAATCTAAGAAAAGAAGTGCGGGCAAGCAGTTGCTGTTGTTTTAATGCAGCTGTCTGCCGTCGAAGTCAATAGCTGCTCCTGTGTTTTGGTGCTATAATTGCATGAAGTGACGGAAGCCCGGAGTGCCGCTCTGTGCTTGATCCATAAAAATATCCTTCAGAATTAGTCAATTACCTTTTTTTATCAACAAAGGATGCACGATGGCCAATCAAGACCCTTACCGCCCAATGAGCGGCAGCGAGACCTTCACCTTTTCCTGTCATGCCGAGGTGCCCTGCTTCAACGACTGCTGCCGTCAGATTGATGTGGTGCTCACCCCGTATGATGTGCTGCGCCTGAAAAAACGGCTCAAGCTGGATTCAGCAGCCTTTCTTGAACGCTACGTGATCGTGGAATGGGAGGAGGGCATGCGTTTTCCCCACTGCTTCCTGACTATGGTTGATGACGGCAGGGCGAGCTGCGTTTTTGTCAAGGATGACGGGTGCAGCGTTTATGAGGACCGGCCCACGGTCTGCCGGGCTTATCCTGCCGGACGCGGGGCCTCGCGCCGGGTTGACGGCACAGTGACTGAGCAGTTTGTCCTTGTCCGGGAGCCGCACTGCAAGGGCTTCACCTTTGGCCCCAAGCAGACTGTGCCGGAGTATCTGCAATCGCAAGGGCTGACTGAATACAACCGCTTCAACGATCAGCTCCTTCAGCTGCTCCAGCATCCCAAGGTCCGGGCCGGTTTCCGGCCAACGCGGGCGCAGATGCAGCAGTTCATCCTTGCTCTGTACAATGTCGATATGTTCCGCCGGGAGCTGCTCGCAGGCCGGGTCAAGATGAAGCAGCCGCTCTCACCGCTGGAGTCGCGCTCTGTCATCTCCGGTGATGACAAATCCCTGCTGATTCTTGGGGTGCGCTGGCTGGTGGAGGAGTATTTCGGTGAATACTGGAGCGGAAGCGAATACCGCAAGACCGCCTATGCGCCCTGATAGTCATTCCAACAGCCCTTTGACAGGCTCAGGACACGGTTGCGCCTGTCAAAGGAATAACCTGCTCACTCTGGCCGCAAGCTCAGGTGCTCCATAATGTAACGGCGGCGGACAGGCGTGTTCTTGCCCATGTAGAATTCCATTATCGGACGCACTTCGGCCAAACTGTCAAGCCGCACCGGTTGCAGGCGCATTTCCGGGCCAATGAACTGCTTGAACTCTGGCGGCGAAATCTCGCCCAAGCCCTTGAAACGGGTCACTTCAGCATTGCTGCTGCCGCTCTTCAAGCTGCGCACAGCCTCATCCTTTTCCCGCTCCGAGTAGCAGTAAATCGTCTGCTTCCTGTTCCGCACCCGGAAGATCGGGGTCTCCAAAATATAGACATGGCCCTGCCTGATGAGCAGGTCAAAATAATGAAGGAAAAAAGTCAGGAGCAGATTGCGGATATGCAGGCCATCGACATCCGCATCTGTGGCAAGAATGACTTTGTCAAAGCGGAGACCAGCAACCGACTCCTCCACATTCAGGCTCCGCATCAGGGCGTACATTTCCTCATTTTTATAGAGTAAGTCCAGCCGCTGACCAAAGACATTCATTGGCTTGCCCTTGAGCGAGAACACGGCCTGAATAAGCGGATCGCGGGAGGAGACGATTGAGCCTGCCGCAGACTGCCCTTCGGTGATGAAGAGCATGTTTTCCTCGCCCGGCTTGGACGGCTTGCCCGGCTGCGGATGATATTTGCAGTCCTTGAGCTGCGGTATTTTGAAAGCAACCTTTTTAGCCTGCGCCTTGGCCTCCTTGCGCACAGTTTGCAATTCCTTGCGCACCCGCTCATTGCGCTGGGCCTTGGCAAGCAGCAGCTCCGCTGTTTCCGGGTGCTTGTAGAGATGGGTGGCCACGGCTTCCCGCACTGCATTGACAAGCCAAGGCCGGATGTCGGTGTTGCCGAGCTTGTTCTTGGTCTGCGACTCAAAGACCGGCTCCTGCACCTTGACCGCGAGGATGCCGACCAAGCCGTCGCGCACATCTTGGCCTGTGTATTTTTTGCCGGAAAACTCGTTCACCCCCTTGAGAATGCCCTCACGGAAAGCGGAAAGATGGGTGCCGCCCTCGGATGTGTAGGTGCCATTGACAAAGGAATAATAGGTTTCAGTGTATTCCTCAGTGTGGGTGAAGACAAATTCCAAGGCGGTCTGAGCAGATTCAATGGCCGGATAAATGCCGTTGTTGTCCAATTCTTTATCCAGCATGTCGGGCAGACCTTTTTTGGAAAAGTATTCCCTGCCCGGCTCATCCGCCCAGTTCAGGCGCAGGCGAAGCCCGGCATTGAGATAGGCATACCGCCAGAGTCGCTGCTCAATATAGCTGAGATCAAAAATGAACTCAGGAAACAGCTCCTTGTCCGGCAAAAATTCCACCAAGGTGCCGTTCGGCTCGCCGCTTTCCCCTTCCTCCTCCTGCGCCAGCACACCATGAGCAAAAATCGCCTTCTTGAAGCGGCCCTCCCGGTGCGAACAGACCATGAACTGCTCAGACAGGGCATTGACCGCCTTGGTGCCCACGCCGTTCAAGCCGACCGAAAACTGGAAAACCTCGGTGTTGTATTTCGCGCCAGTGTTGATCATGGACACGCATTCCACCACCTTGCCGAGCGGAATGCCCCGGCCATAGTCGCGCACACAGCAGCGGCCCGCCGCATCAACAGCAATCTCGACCCGCTTGCCGCAGCCCATGATGAACTCATCAACTGCGTTGTCGACCACCTCTTTGAGGAGGATATAGATGCCGTCGTCTGGGTCAGAACCATTGCCAAGGCGGCCAATGTACATGCCGGGCCGCTTGCGGATGTGCTCAAGCGAACTGAGGGTTTTGATCTTGGATTCGTCGTACTGATGCTGGGCTGCCACGGTGTCAAACTGGGATGAAGTAAGGAATGATTCGGGAAAAACTGGCCCAGTGTACCCTTTGCCGCGTGGCAAGTCAAAAGGATATAGCGGCCCGCTGACAGAGCGGTTCCTGAAAAAGAGGGCTGGCAAAAAACGAACTGGCTGGTTATCATGGTCTGATAACAGAAAAAAACACTGCCGCTGCAAGCTGCAATTACCGCAACCCGGAGATTTTGGGAGCTTTTATGAAGATCAGAAGAACACTTGCTGGCATTCTGACCAGCCGCTATGGTGCTTTGTTATTATTTCTCGGCACCTATCTTTGCGTTTCTTGGCTGACCCGCCTTGCGCTTCTTGTTCATTCCGCCGCCAACCTTGCCTGGAATTTTAGTCTGCTGGCCGCCGCAGGCTGGGGCCTGCTTTTTGATCTGGCCGCAGGCGCGTGGCTCTCGCTGCCGCTGCTTGTGGTGCTGCTGCTCC